>NZ_CP059067.1:0-2701150 GCF_017795745.1 Rhizobacter sp. AJA081-3
CCGTATTCGGCACAGCGGTGCAGCGTCGGGATCACCTTGCCCGGGTTGAGCAGTTCCTTCGGATCGAAGGCCCGCTTGAGCGAGAGCATCTGCTCGCGCTCGGCCGGCGCGAACTGCACGCACATCGAGCTGAGCTTCTCGACGCCCACGCCGTGCTCGCCGGTCACCGTGCCGCCCATGCGCACGCTGGTCTCCAGGATGTCGGCGCCGAACAGCTCGCAGCGGTGCATCTGGTCGGGGTCGTTGGCATCGAACAGGATCAGCGGGTGCAGGTTGCCGTCGCCGGCGTGGAACACGTTGGCGCAGCGCAGCTGGTACTTCTTCTCCATCTCCTGGATGGCCAGCAGGATGTCGGCCAGGCGCTTGCGCGGGATGGTCGAGTCCATGCACATGTAGTCGGGGCTGATGCGGCCCGAGGCCGGGAAGGCGTTCTTGCGCCCGCTCCAGAAGCGCAGCCGCTGCGCCTCGTCCTCGCTGACCGAGATGGCGGTGGCGCCGCAGCGCTGCAGCACCTCGACCATGCGGCCGATCTCTTCGTCCACCTCTTCGGGCGTGCCGTCGCTCTCGCACAGCAGGATGGCCTCGGCGTCGAGGTCGTAGCCGGCGTGCACGTAATCCTCGACGGCCGCGGTCATCGGCTTGTCCATCATCTCCAGCCCCGCCGGGATGATGCCGGCGGCGATCACGCTGGCCACCGCGTCGCCGGCCTTTCGCATGTCGTCGAAGCTGGCCATGATGCAGCGCGCCAGCAGCGGCTTGGGCACCAGCTTCACCGTCACCTCGGTGGTCACGGCGAGCATGCCCTCGCTGCCCACCAGCACGCCCATCAGGTCCAGCCCGGCGGCGTCGAGCGCCTCGGAGCCGAACTCGACCGCCTCGCCCTCGACGGTGAAACCGCGCACGCGCAGCACGTTGTGCAGCGTCAGGCCGTATTTCAGGCAGTGCACGCCGCCGGAGTTCTCGGCCACGTTGCCACCGATGGTGCAGGCGATCTGGCTCGACGGATCGGGCGCGTAGTACAGGCCCAGCGGTGCGACCGCTTCGCTGATGGCGAGGTTGCGCACGCCGCACTGCACGCGCGCCGTGCGCGAGGCGCGGTCGATCGAGACGATCTTGTTGAACTTGGCCAGGCTCATCGTCACGCCCAGCTTGTGTGGCAGTGCGCCACCCGAGAGCCCGGTGCCGGCGCCGCGCGCCACCACCGGCACGTTCAGGCGGTGGCAGGTGCGCAGCACGGCAGCGACCTGCTCCTCGGTCTCGGGCAGCGCCACGGCCAGCGGCTGCGCGCGGTAGGCCGTCAGGCCGTCGCACTCGTAGGGGACGGTGTCCTCGCTGTGCCACAGCAGCGCATGCGAAGGCAGCACGGCCGAGAGTTCACCCACCACCTCGGCGCGGCGTGTCTTGCGGTCGGCCGACGCGCCCAGCGTGGAGGGCGTACCGGTCTCGAAGCTCGAAGGGCATTCGGCAGCTCTCGTTGCGTTTCACAATGGTCAAACGCGCACAGCCAACGCCCCCCCCCCCCCCACACCCACCACAACCCACACACCATCAGCGTGAACGGCCAGACGCACGCCTGCAGCGTCACGTACAGGCCGACCAGGCAAACCAGCGCGATCGAATGGAAACACGTAGCGCAGGATGTCGCCTTCGTGGTTGAACCAGCGCGTGGCGGTGGAGCCACGACGATCGACTGCGCGTCGTCATCTTGCCCATCACCGCCGAGCATTCGCCGCGCCCATCAGGTTCAGGCCGAGCTGCTCGGCCACCCCATCTGCATGCCGCCGAAGAGCACGTGCTGCCCGTGTCCGGCAGTCAGGGCCACGCCCAGCCAGCCCATCAGGGTGCCGAAGAAGGGATAGAACACGCCGGTGTTGGCGAAGGCCAGGCCGAGCGTGGTGTCGGTGCCCGAGTAGCGCGTCAGCGTGCCCAGCGCGAGCATCAGCACGATGGTCAGCAGCGAATAGCGCACCAGCCAGATCGTGCGCACGAAGGTGCTCACGAGCTGCAGCGGGATGTGCTTCATCACCAGCCCGCCGACGATGGCCGACAGCAGGATGCCCGTGCCGGTGGCCGACAGCAGGTTGAGCACGTACACCGCGGCCTCCTTGTGCGGCGCCTTCACCACCGGCGGCATCTTCTCGATCGGGTTGTGCAGCCCGCCGATCGGGAGAGGCCGGCGCTGGCGTCACTGCGCGAGCCGGAGCCTTGACCGGCGAAGCAGAACCCCAGATGAAAACGAACTTGCACGGTGAGGGATGGCCCACGGCGTCCAGGCGCGAGGATCACGTCGGCGCGCGGGTTAGCTCCGTCGGTGCCGAAATGTCATCGCATGGCCTTCGCCGCCGTCGCTTCTCAGTGGCGCTTCCAGCGACACCGGAAAGCTCCAGATCGTCTTCGGCTGCCAGCAGACCTTCAGGAAGCTCACCAGCGAGATCATCGACACACCACGGCGGCGATCCACGTCACACCAGCTCCGGGCCGTCGTGGTGCGACACCGGGAACTGCGACACCGCGAAGCTCGCGCCCGTCACCAGGATGGCCGGCCAGATCTCCCACATCGCCTTTACGCGGCCGGCGGCGAAGGCCAAGATCAGCCAGAACGGCACCAGCAGCGAGAACAGCGGCAGCTGCCGGCCGATCATCGCGGGCCGGCGCCATCAGGTCGTAGCCGTGCACCTTGGCCAGCGTGATCACCGGCGTGCCCAGCGCGCGCCGTAAGGCCACCAGCGCCGTGTTGGCGATCAGCGAGCAGGCCCGAGGCGGCCAGCGGCTGAGAAGCCCAGGCCACCGTGAGGATCGCCCGCCGTCACCACCGCCACCGGCGTGCCGAAGCCGGCCGCCCCCTCGAAGAAGGCGCCGAGGCGAGGCGATGAGCAGCTTCAGCTGCAGCCGGCGGTCACTGCGCAGATGCCGGCGATGAGTCCTGCAGGATCTTGAAGGCTGCCTGCCGTTCTGCTCCGGTCAGCTGGTGCGGGAAGATGATGTTCAGCACGATCCAGCCGATCGGCGGCAGCCCGGTCAGCCCGCCGTAGAGGCCGCGTTGCGCCATCGAGGCCACGGCATGCCGCCCGTAGGCGAACACCGCGATGAAAGCCAGCGCCGCCGCACCAGGCCGAGGCCCGCCGCGATGTGTAGGCCTTGAGGTGCCGAAACGAAACCCCAGCACGAGCATCACCACCACCGGCACCGCGCCGAGCGGGGTGGAAATGAACGCATGTTGCCAGAACGGGTCGTAGACCTGTTGCTGCCAGACCATGGTTTGTCTCGAAGTTTGAAAATCGTCCGGAGCGCATGCAGGAAAGCCGGCCCGGTGTGCGCGCGCGACTTTAGGTTTTGACCCATGGCGAAGGCTGCGTGAGAAGAATCTTCACGCGCCGCGCGTGAGCGTTTTCAGCCCTCGGCAGTTCAAGCTGCAGAGGCGCAGCCAGTCGGCGAAGGCGGCGCATTCCCAGCGCTGCATGGCGCCGGGCTTCCAGCACAGGAAGTGGTGGTGCGGCGAGGCCACCGAGCGTGGCGACAGGCGCACCAGGCGGCCGCTGTCGAGCCATTCATGTCCGAGCTTGAGGCGCAGCAAGGTGATGCCGAAGCCGGCCGCCGCCGCGTCGAGCATCAGGCCGACGTCGTTGAACTGCGCGCCTTCGCGCGGCTCGGGCAGCGCGATGCCGCAGGCAGCGAACCAGGTGTTCCACGGCTCCAGCGGGCTGCGGATCAGGCGGGCGCGGCCCACCTGCTCGAGCGTGTCGAAGCCCTCGAAGGGCCCGGCCTCGTGCAGGTATTCGGGGCTGCAGGCCGGCACGATCTGGTCGACGAGGATGCGCTCCTGCTCGACGCCCGCGTAGGGCCCGCTGCCGTAGCGGATCTCGAGGTCCGCGTCTTCGGCCTTGGTGTCCATCAGCGGGATGGAGACCTGCAGGATCAGCTCGACGTCCGGGTAGGCGTGGCGGAACAGCGCCAGCCGCGGCATCAGCATCTGGCGCGAGAAGGTCGGCGTGACCGCCAGGCGCAGCCGGGTCGTGCCGCTGCCGGCCCCGGGGCCCGGTACCTGCTGCAAGGCCTGGAGGCCCTGGCGCACCTGGACGAGGTAGGCGGCACCTTCCGCGCTGAGCGCGAAATCGCCGCGCGCGAACAGCTTCACGCCGAGCTGCGACTCGAGCTGGCGCATGCGGTGGCTCACCGCGCTGGGCGTGACGTTCAGCTCGGCGGCCGCCAGCGTGACGCTGCGCAGCCGCGCCAGCGCCTCGAAGCTCATCAGGCAGTGGATCGGCGGGATGCGCGGCGGCGCCATGTCAGGGAATCTCGGCCGCCGCGTGGTCCGGCGCGTCGATCGCGTACAGCACGTGGCGGCGCAGCCGGTGGCCGACCGCAAAGCGCGGATGGTCGAACTCGCCTCTCGGCGTCAAGCCGATGCGCTGCATCACCGCCTGCGAGGCCCGGTTGGCCGGCACGGTGAACGACACCACCTGCGGCAGGTGCAGGTGTGCGAAGGCATGGCGCAGCGCCAGCGTGGCCGCCTCGGTGGCGTAGCCGTGGCCCCAGGCGGCGCGGGCCAGCCGCCAGCCGATCTCGTGCGGGTGCGGCGCGATGCCGGGCACGCCGATCTCGAACGGCACCTGCGCGCTCAGCCCCACGAAGCCGGCGAAGCCGATCGCGGGTACGTCCAGCGCCCACAGGCCGAAGCCGTGTCGATCGAAGTGCTCGCGGATGCGCGCCGCCATGGCATCGCTGTCCTCGCGGCTCAGGCGGCCGCTGAGGTGCTGCATGACCTCGGGGTCGTCGTTGAGGGCGGCGAAGGGGGCGAGATCGTCGTCGCGCCAGGGGCGCAACGTGACGCGCTCGCCGTGAAGCACCGTCATCGGGTGCCGGTGAACACCGTCAGCACGCCGGTGTAGCCATAGACGTGGTGGCGGGCGATCTCGCCGGCGGCGAAGAAGCCGACCAGCGGCACGTCGCCCAGCGCCCGCCGCACGATGGCCAGCTCGGCCGACGGCGCGCCGAAATGCGGCCCGCCGCGGCCGGAGCAGCTGACATACACCGCTCCGGCGATGGCGGCGGCACCGGGTTCCGCGGCGGCGGCGTCCGCCACGCCGGCGGCCAGCGGCATCTCCTCGGGCTCGAGCTCCTCGCGGATCTCGGCGCAGATGCGCACCAGGTCGCGCTTCGCCGCCTCGGTGTTGCGCTGGCAGAAGGCCAGCTGCAGGCCCTCGGGCGCGGTGTCGCCGATGGCGATGCCGCGGCGCGCCGGGTCCAGCCCGATCAGGTGGCGCACGCGCGTGTCGGGGCCGAAGGCGCCGCGGTGCGCGGCGCTCACGCCGTCGGCGCGCTCGGCCGGGTCGGACAGGCCGACCAGCGTCTGGCGGATCTGTGGCAGGGCCTCGCGCGGTTCGCGCCCGGCCAGGCCCAGGTCGGCGAGCAGGCAGTCGAGCGCGCCTTCGCCGTCCAGCGTGGTGATGACGTTGTTGGTGGAGCTGGTCACCGTGCGCAGCCGGCCCACCGGCTGGCAGCCCTGCGTGACACGCGACACCAGGGCCGTGCCGGCCGCGAAGGCCACGCCCGACAGGCCACCCTGCAGCACCGTGTCGGCAATGTGCAGCGTGCGGCTGCGCGCCGAGGCGAGGCCGCCGAACAGGTAGCCGGTGGCGGTGCGGTCGCTCATGTCGGCCACCAGCTCGGCCAGGTCCTGCGTGTTCGGGTCGGCGTGAACCTGCGCGGAGTGCGCGGCGAAGCCGGCCAGCGGCGTGGCGCCCGAGAAGACGCGGAACTGCGCTCGCGGCAGCTCGGCGAGCATCACCGACAGCGCCGGCTCGTCGAAGTACTCCACGCCGCAGGCCGCCACGCCGATGCCCACCGCGCCGACCCAGGCCACGCCGGGCCAGTGCTGCTTCAGCTCGGCGAGCAGCGCCTCGGCCTGCGCGGCGTAGTGGTCGGTGAGGTAGACCCAGCCGAGCGTCGGCTCGTACGGGGCGCGCTCGCGCTGCTGTGCCTGCAGCTGCGGCTGCACCATCGCCAGCGCGTAGCGCCAGTCGGGGTGCGTGGCATGGGCCTGCAGGAAGGTCTTCATCGACGCGTTACCGCTTGACTCGCATCAAGGCGCGCCCTTCTTGCGCGAGATCGACTTGCGCGTCGCGGTGCGCGCCGCCGCGCCGGCGCCGCGGGCCACCTTGCCGGGCACCGACGCGGCCTTCTTCATCGTCTGGCTGGCCGCGTCGAAACTCTGCTTGACCATCGTGCCGGCCAGGTTCTTGGCGGCGTCGGTGGCGCTGTCCTTCATCGCCGTGGCCGCCAGCTGGGTGAACTGCTTGGTCAGCGCACCCCACCATTGCATCGGGTCGACCGCCTGCGGTGTCTGTGCGGACGCAGCGGCCGACTTGCGTGGCGCTGCCTTCGCCTTGCGCGGCGCGGCATCGGGCTCGGGTTCGCCCAGGGGCGCTTCGGCGGCCGCCGGCGTGGGCACGCGCAGCGTCAGCGATTCGCGCAGGTCGTCCATCTGCACGTTCATCGTCTTCAGCGTCGACAGCGTCATGCGCTGCACCTCCAGCGCCTGGATGGTGGCGCCGAGCATGCGGGCGTTCTGCTCCAGCCAGAACTGCACCGTGCGCAGCTCCTCGATGCGCTTTTCCAGCTCCTCGGGGTTCAGCGTCGGCGCCACCCACTGCCCGATGTTGGGCAGCGCGGAGCCGGCGTTCTTGACCAGGCCCTGCAGGAAGTCGAAACCGGGAACGAGCTTGGTGAAGGCGGCGGCATCGGCCATGGAGTCTCCTTTGTCGGTGGTGTTGTTCTGGCACGGCGTGCCCGATCCATTGTGCCCCTGCCGCGTGCTGGTTGGCACACCTTCAGCGCGACAGCTCCAGCAGCCGTGCGAGCCGGGCGTCGTCGGGGCGGTCGGCCGACTCGTCGCGCGACAGCAGCGCATGCGCCTGCGCGAAGTAGGGCTTCGCCTGGTCGGCCTGGCCGAGCGCCAGCAGGTTCTCGGCGATTTCTTCCGGCACGAAGCCGTCGGTCGCGCCGGCGGCGGCGAGCTCCCGCTCCAGTTCGCGCAGCTGGCCGAGCGCCTCGTCGTGGCGGCGCAGCGCGCGCAGCTCCCGTGCCACCATCCAGCGTGCCTCGCGCTGCCGGCTCGCCGCGGCGCCGTCGCGCTGGCGTGCGGCCAGCGCATCGCGGAAGGCCTGCAGCGCTTCGCCGTGGCGGCCCGCCTCGTGCAAGGCGTAGCCGATGTTGTGGGAGAGCGATGCCTCCCAGCGCTGCGCCTGGGGGTCGCGCGACTCGCGGGCCGCGGCCAGCGCACGGCGGTTCCAGTCGAGCTGCAAGTCCGGCGTGGTCTCGACCAGCGCGACCATGTGCATCGCGTCGACGTGCAGGTAGTCCAGCCCGGCAGCGCGCGCCTGCTGCACCGCCTGCAGGAACAGCGGCCGCGCCTTGGCCGGCTCGCGCGCCGAACGCCAGGTGCGGCCGCGTTCGAGCAGCGAGCGCACACGCGGCTCGGCGCCGGTGCCGGCCAGTTCGGCGTCGACGCCGTCGAGCAGCTGGTGCGCCTGCGCGAACTGGCCGCGCAGGCTGTGCGTGCGGGCGATCTGCGTGCGCAGCGAGAGCCCCACCTCGTGCGAGGCATCGCCCAGTCGCTCGCGAAAGCGCGCCTCGGAAGCCGCCGGGTCGGCGAAGTCCCACAGCGCGAGCAGGTCCGGCGCGGGCGATTCGAGCACGACGCGCTCGACGCGGTAGCCGCGCTGCGCCATCAGCGCCGGCAACCCGCGCGGGCCGGTCATGTGCAGGCTGCCGACCGCCGCGAAGACGCGCTTGCCGCCGCGGTGCAGTGCGTCGATGCGGGTGGCCAGCGCCGGGTTGCGCCCTTCCAGCAGCCGGCGCATCGCGGCGGCCTCGGCGGGCGTGCGCTGGCACTCGCACCATTCCTCGTAGCGTGCCAGCCGGGCGTGGTCACCGGCGGCCCACAGTTGCGCGATGTGGGCGAGCATCAGCTGTGCGCGGCCGCTGTCGAGCTCGTCGAGCGTGCTGCCCACCAGCTCCATCGCTTCGGCGCGGTTGCGGGCGGCCAGCGCGCGCAGCTGCTCGTCGACCGTCTCCAGCGAGACCACCGGCTTGCCTTCGCGGCGCGCCAGGTTGGACAGGAACAGATCGACGCCGAAGCCCGGCTCCAGGCCGCTGCGGCGGCCGGCCAGCATCGACAGCGTGGCGATCTGGAACTCCGGCTTCATGCCGGAGAGCTGGTCCGGCTCCACGCACTCAGCCCGCGCCCGCCGGGCCAGCCGTTGCTGCAGCGAGGCCGGCAGCGCGTCGCCCGCCCTGGCGGCCACGCCGGCGGCCATGCGGCGCTGGATGTCGGGGTCGAGCAGATCGAGCTCCAGCGCCACGGTGGCGCTGGCGGACAGCGCCTCTCGCACCCGCGGGCCGGGGAACATCCAGGGCAGGCGGGCCACGTGCACGGTGCCGTAGAGGTAGGACTCCAGACCGTCTTTCTGAATGCGCCACAGGAAGCCGCGGTCGCGCGCCTGGGCCATGCCGGCGCGGATCTCCTCGGCGCCGGGTGGTGCGGGTGGCGCCGGGCAGTCGGTGGCGGGCGCCTGGGCGAAGGCGCCGAACGACAACGCCAGGGACAGCAGCGCGAGCCCGCGACGGAAGAATCGAAGCCAGCTCATGGGTGCAGCTTAGCGCGTGCCCAGCGAGCGCAGGTCGATGCGCAGCACGCCGTCGCCCTGCTGCCATTTCAGCTTGCCCAGCACGTCCATGCCCAGCAGCGGTCGGTCGCTCAGACCCTGCAGCGCCACCACCGGCAGTCGATCCGCGCGGAAGCCGCCGCGCAAGGTGATGTCGGCACGCACCACCTCGCCGGTGACCACGCCGCCGGCGGTGCTGGACTGCACGGTGTCGATCGCGCGCAGCCCGAGATCACGCGCCAGTGATGCCGAGATGGCGGTGCCGGTGGCGCCGGTGTCGACCAGGAAGTCGACCTCGCGGCCCTCGATGGAGCCGGGCCAGTGGTAGTGGCCGTCGGGCCCGCGGCGGATCTCGATGACGTCGTCGCCGCTGGTGAAGCGTGCCTGCTGGGCCCGGTGCTGCCACCACTGCACGCCCAGGAACAACACCACGCCCGCCAGCAGCCAGACGGTGACGACCTTGAAGGTGCGTGGCAGTTCGGCGCTCATGGTCTTACGATGCCACGAAAACCAAGGCCGTCCGCGATGAAAGCCCTCTTCCACCTCGCCTACCACGTCACGGATCTGGCCGCCGCGCGCGCCTTCTACGGCGGCGTGCTCGGTTGCCGCGAGGGTCGCAGCACCGACACCTGGGTCGATTTCGACTTCTTCGGCCACCAGCTCTCGCTGCACCTGGGCGAGCCGTTCCGCACCACCGACACCGGCCACGTCGGCGACAAGCTGGTGCCGATGCCGCACCTGGGCCTGGTGCTGCAGCGCGACGACTGGCAGGCGCTGGCGAAGCGGCTGACGGACGCCGGCACTGCCTTCGTGCTCGAGCCGCAGTTGCGCTTCGCCGGATTGCCCGGCGAGCAGTGGACGATGTTCTTCCGCGACCCCAGCGGCAACCCGATCGAGGTCAAGGGTTTCGAGTCGCTGCAGACGATCTACGACGCCTGAGGCGCTCAGGTCTGCAGCGGCGCCACGCGCTGGTCGATGGCGCCGAACACGCTGGTGCCGTCCGTGCCCTTCATCTCGATGCGGATGCGGTCGCCGTAGCGCATGAACTCGGTCTTCGGCGCGCCCGACTCGATGGTCTCGATCGCGCGCTTCTCGGCGATGCAGCTGTAGCCGCGCGACCAGTCCTTGTTGCTGACCGTGCCGCTGCCCACGATGCTGCCGGCGCGCGCGTTGCGCGTCTTGCAGAGGTGCGCGATCAGCTGGCCGAAGTGGAAGGTCATCTCGTCGCCGGCGTCGCACAGGCCGACGCGCTTGCCGTTCCACACCGACTCCAGGTTCAGGTGCACCCGGCCGCCCTTCCAGGCGCCGCCGAGTTCGTCGGGCGTCACCGCCACCGGGCTGAAGGCGGTGGCCGGCTTGCTCTGGAAGAAGCCGAATCCCTTGGCCAGCTCGGCCGGGATCAGGTGGCGCAGGCTCACGTCGTTGGCCAGCATGAGCAATCGGATGCCTTCGAGCGCCTCGTCCGGCGAGCTGCCCATGGCCACGTCGCCGGTGACCACCGCCACCTCGGCCTCGAAATCGATGCCGAATTCCTCGCTCGCGCAGACGATGTCGTCGGTGGGGCCGAGGAAGTCGTCGCTGCCGCCCTGGTACATCAGCGGGTCGGTGTAGAAGCTCTCGGGCACTTCCGCGCCGCGCGCCTTGCGCACCAGTTCCACGTGGTTGATGAAGGCCGAGCCGTCGGCCCACTGGAAGGCGCGCGGCAATGGCGCGGCACATTGCGCCGGCTCGAACGGGAAGGCGTGGCGCGCCTTGCCGTGGTTGAGCGTCTGGTACAGGTCTTCGAGCTGCGGCGAGAGGAAGTTCCAGTCGTCCAGCACCTGCTGGAGCCGGGTGGCGATGCCGCTGGCATAGTGCGCGGTCGAGAGATCGCGCGAGACGACGACCAGTTGGCCGTCGCGCGATCCGTCCTTGTAGGTGGCGAGTTTCATGCGGGATGCGGTGATTCGGGTGTCGAAGGAGGCGATTGTCGATGCTGTCGGCCGGTAGCGACCCGCGCCGCAATCGTGCGTTCGCCGCACTGGCCGCGCTGACGCTGCTCGTGCACGTGCTGCTGCTGCGTGGCGTGGACCTGTCGCCGCCTGCGCCGGGAGCCGCCACCAGCGGCGCAGTGGTGCAACTGCGCACCATCGCCGCGCCGGTGCCGGCCGAGCCGGAGCCGCCGCCGGTGGCCGTGGCCACGCCGGCACCGCCCCGGCCCGCGCGCCCGCCGGCGCGGCCTGTCGCGGTGCCATTGGCGTCGCCGGCTCTGCGCGGCGACGACCCGTCGGCGCGGCCTGCGCCGCCCGCCGAGCCGGAGCTGAGCCCGCCGCCGCTGGAAAGCGCTGCCGCGGCGCCGATGCCCGAGGCCTCGCAGGTGGCGGCTGCGGATCTGCCGGTGGCCGCCACGCCCGCTTCGGCCCCTGCGTCGGCTCCCGCGGCGGCCGGCGAGGGGGCGCCGCCGCCGCTGTATGCCACGCAGCTGCCGCCGTCGGCCACGCTGCGCTACGAGCTGCGGCGCGGCCGCCTCACCGGCAGCGGCGACCTGCGCTGGCAGGCCGAGGCCGGCCGCTACGCACTGCGCCTGGAAGGCTCGGTGGTCGGGCTGAACGTGCTCACTCAGGTCAGCGAGGGCGTGCTCGATGCTCATGGCCTCGCGCCGACGCGCTTCACCGACCAGCGAGCGCGCCGCGCCGCGGTGGCCGCCAACTTCGAACGCGAGGCTGGGCGCATCCGATTCTCCGGGCCGTCGACCGAGGTGCCCTGGCAGCCTGGCGTGCAGGACCGATTGAGCTGGATGATCCAGCTCGCCGCCGTGGCAGCGGCCGATCCGGCCCTGCTCGCCGAGGGCCAGCGCATCACGCTGCAGGTGGTCGGCGCGCGCGGCGACGCCTCGAGCTGGTCGTTCCGCAGCCTGGGCAAGGAGTCGCTCACCACCTTTGGCACGGCGGTCGATACCGTGCACCTCCTGCGCGAGCCGCGCTCGCCCTACGACACGCGCGTCGAGGTCTGGCTCGATCCGGCCCGCCACCACCTGCCGATCCGTGCCACCCTGGGCACCGCCGATGAGGACCGTCTGGAACTGCGCCTGCGCGAACTCCTCCCCGGCGGCTGACCCCCCGGCTCGCAGGGGCATCGGTGCACCGCGGGCTTGAAACTTGCGTTGAAGGACTCACGTGCTGGTTCAGGAGAGTCCCTCATGCAGATGCTCTACAACTCGGACAGTTTCGCGGTGGTGCAGTTCGACGTGCCCGGCACGACGGAGGACATGGTCGCGCCCGCACCGCACGAACCTTTGACGCGCGGCGGCTACGAGATCGTCGACAAGTTCGCGCGCAAGGAGATCTTCATCCAGGGCGCGCTCGCCGAAACCTTCAAGCAGGGCGTGCAGGCGCTGATCGAGACCGACCCTTCCGAAGAGGAGATGGACGCGTACATCGAGCGCTACGCCGCGATGTCGCAGCAGCCCCTGGTGCTGCACTGATCCCTTTCTGAGCGGCACGCGTCCGCGCGGGCGCGTGACCTTCGCCACGCCATTCGTCGGCCTTCGGTCGACGCGGCGAGCCCTCCTGCGTTATGGTCTGCGGGCCCCGGCGATCCGCTGGGGCTTGCCGCGCGCCGCCGGGTGCGCCAAGATGGTCCCGCCCAGGAGGTGATCGATGGTGAAGCACAGCCGCAGCGTCGGCGAAGGCCGGCCGATCCTCTCGCCCGGCCTGCACGACGCGCCGGTGCTCGACCGCATGTGCTCGCACTTCGTGCTCTCGCTGACGATGCGCAACGTCGCGCGCTTCAATCCGCGGCGCGACTGGAACAGCCTGCTCTCGCTGACCGGCAAGCACCTGGTGTGGCCGGCCTCGGTGCTGGCGCGGCTGCGCGAGTTCCTCAATGCCCGCTGCAAGGCCAACGAGCAGTGGCGCGGCCACGAGCTGCTTTCCGACACCGCCTTCGTCGATCGCCACGGCGCCTGGCGCGGGCCGTACGAAGAGGGCACGCTGTTCTTCTACATCGACGAATACATCAAGGACGCGCCGAAGGACCTGCTCGCCGTGCTCGGCGCCACGGCCGACTGGCTGGAGCGCAGCCTGAAGAAGGAATCGACACTCGTCGAGAAGAACATCGATGCGCTCGCCGGCCTGCTGCAGCTGAACCCGGCCGAACGCGCGCTGCTGCTCTACGGCACGCTGGCGCGCTACCAGCGTGACCTGCGCGGCCTGCTCGTCGAGTTCAAGGTCAGCAACGCGCAGGAGGCCTACGCGGCGATCGCGCGCGTGGCCGGCGTCAACGAGGCCGACGTGGCCGAGGCGCTGCGGGCCGGCTCGCGGCTCGAGCGCATTGGCATGGTCGAGAACCTGATCTCCGAGCACAACATCACCGACCTGGCCGACCTGATGAAGGTCAGCGAGCAGCTGCCGCCGGTGCTGATGCGCCACTACGAGGGCCCGTCGGACCTGATGGCGGTGTTCACGCGGCCGGCGGTGCGCAGCGAGCTGAACGAAAGCGACTTCCACTACGTCGGCGACGACTGCCGCATGATGACCGCGCTGCTGCGCAACGCCGTCGCCCGCAAGGAGCCAGGCGTCAACATCCTGCTCTATGGCCCGCCCGGGACCGGCAAGACCGAACTGGCCAAGGTGGCGGCGCAGGCCGCCGGCCTGGAGCTCTACGAGGTGGAGTACGCCGACCGCGACGGCAACTCGCTGTCGGGCCGCGACCGCTACCGCTCGCTGCAGATCAGCCAGGTGTTCCTCAAGGGCAGCGCCAAGGTGGGCCTGCTGTTCGACGAAGTCGAAGACGTCTTCCCGCCGATCTCCACCGATGCCGCGCAGCTGATGGCGCGGCTGGACAGCAGCGACGCCGCGCCCACCGGCAGCGTCAGCGGCAAGGCCTGGGTGAACCAGATCCTCGAGACCAACCCGGTGCCGGTGATCTGGGTCACCAACCGCATCGAGCAGATCGACCTGGCCTTCCGCCGCCGCTTCCAGTACCACCTGGAGCTGAAGAGTCCGCCGCCCGGTGCCCGCGAGGCGCTGGTCACGCGCGCACTGGCCGGCGTGGACGTGGGCGAGAAGTTCGCCTCGCGGCTGGCCGAGCGCCGCGGCCTGACGCCGGCGCAGATCCGCACGGCGGTCAAGTTCGCCCGCCTGGCCGGCGACGCCTGCAGCGACAGCGCCGAGGCGCTGATCGAGCGCCAGCTCGTCAACGCCGACAAGGCGCTGGGCAATACCAGCAGCGAGCGCGGCGCGCGCCGCGTGGTGACGAGCTACGACCTGTCGCTCGTGAACACCGAGTCGCGCTTCGAGGTGCCCAAGATCGTCGAGGCGCTGCGCCGCAAGGGCTTCGGCACGCTGTGCTTCTACGGGCCGCCGGGCACCGGCAAGACGGCGTTGGCCGAACACATCGCGCAGGAGCTGCAGCGCCCGCTGATGATCCGCCAGGCGAGTGACCTGGTGAGCAAGTTCGTCGGCGAAACCGAACAGAACATGGCCAAGATGTTCGAAGAGGCCGAGACCGAGCAGGCCGTGCTGCTGCTCGACGAAGCCGACAGCTTCCTGCGCAGCCGGCGTCTGGCCGAGCGCAGCTACGAGGTCAGCGAGGTCAACGAGATGCTGCAGGGCATGGAGCGTTATGCCGGCATCTTCATCTGCACCACCAACCTGTTCCAGGACCTCGACGAGGCCGCGCTGCGCCGCTTCACCTTCAAGATCCAGTTCAAGGGCCTGAAGCCGGATCAGCGCGAGCGCATGTTCGTGGCCGAGGCGCTGGGCGGTGATGCGCAGCGCCTCACCGACGAGCAGCGCAAGCGGCTGCGTGCGCTGGAGCTGCTCGCGCCGGGCGATTTCGCTGCCGTCAAGCGGCAGGTCGACGTCTTGGGCGAGACTTTCGAGCCCGACGAATTCCTCTCGCAGCTCGAAGCCGAGCACCGCGTCAAGCCGGAAGTGCGCCAGCACCGCGGCATCGGTTTCGTGCACTGAACGGCGCGCTTCGTGACGCTCCGCACGGCAAATGCCGAGCGGGACTCCAGTGTGCGAAGAGCGTGCCGATAGATCCCCACTGGATCTCCGTGCGCGCCCCTTGGACAACGAAGCCTTCATCGCCTGGCAATTCCTTCCGCTGCTCGAGGTGGCGGCGGTGGGCTTGTCCGCACTGGCCTTCTACGTCGCCTTCGACATCGTGCGGCGCGTGGCCGCTACGTCCGGCCGCGTCGCTGCGCTGTGGCTGACCGCCGCCGCCGTGTCGTTCGGCACCGGCCTCTGGTGCGTGCACTTCATCACGGCCGCCGTCCGGCCGCTGTCGCTGCCGCTGGGCTATGGCGGAACCCTCACGGCGATCGGCTGGCTGGGCGGCGTGCTCGCCAGTGCCGCCGCGCTCAAGCGGGTCGCCACCGGCGGCATCGGCGCACTGCGCCTCGCGCCCGCCGCGCTGCTCGTGGCGATGGTCACCGTCGCCTCGAAGATCCTCTATGTGCACGACATGCGCCTGGCGCCCGAGCCGTCATGGGCATGGCAGTGGCCTGCGCTTGCCGTGGCCGGCCTGACGGTGCTGCTGGCCGCCGGCGGCTGGCTGACCGGCGGTGCCCGCCGTGCATCGATGGGTTACCGGGCCGGTGCGGCGCTGCTGGTCGCTGTTGCGGTCGTCGGTGCGCAACGCCTCGTCGTGCTGGGAGCGAAAGTGCCGCAGGGTGCGGTGTCGCTGCACCACATGGGCGTGCTCAGCGACCACACCTTGACCGCCCTGGCCGTGCTGGGCACGGGAGCGATCGTGCTGATGCTGTTGGTGCTCACGATCATGGAATCGCGCATGCGCCAGGCCTTGCGCTCAGCCATCGAGCGCGTCGAGGAGTCCGCCCGCACCGATGCGCTGACGCAGCTGCCCAATCGCCATTCCTTCGACCTGCGGCTGGACGCGGCAGCGCGCCGCGCCGAAGGTGTGCCCACGCCGATGGCCGTGCTCTTCATCGGGCTGGACAACTTCAAGCCGGTCAACGATTCCTTCGGCCGCCGCGTCGGCGACCTGCTGCTGCAGACCATGGCGCAGCGGCTGCGCGCCGCGGTCGCCTCGCGGGGCATGCTGGCTCGCGTGGGTGGCGACGAATTCGTGCTGCTGCTCGGGCCCGACACCGACCGTGCCGCCGCCGCGGCGATGGCGCAGCAGCTGCTCGACGTGCTGGCCGAGCCCTGCGAGATCGAGGGCAGGCCGGCGCCGATCACCGGCTCCATCGGCGTCGTGCTCTACCCGCGTGACGGCTCGTTGACCATGGCGATGGTCAATGCCGAAGCCGCGGCGCGTTATGCCAAGCGCAACGGCGGCGCCACCTTCGCCTTCTTCGAGCCGCGCATGCTCGGCGATGCGCGCGAGCAGGTCGAGCTGCTGCGCGACCTGCGCCAGGCCGTGGCGCGCCAGCAGCTCGAGCTGTACTACCAGCCGAAGGTGCACGCGCCCTCCGGCGAGATCACCGGCGCCGAGGCGCTGCTGCGCTGGCACCACCCGCAGCGCGGCATGGTCAGCCCGGCGGTGTTCATCCCGATCGCCGAGCGGCACGGCCTGATCGGCGTGCTCGGGCAGTGGGTCATCGACGAAGCCTGCCGGCAGGCCCGAACGTGGCGCGACGAGGGCCTGCGCATGCGCGTGGCGATCAACCTGTCCGTGCACCAGTTGCGCCAGCCGGACCTGGCCGAGCGCATCGCCGCGGCGCTGCAGCGCCACCAGGTCAACCCGCAGCTGCTGACCTGCGAGATCACCGAATCGGCGGCGATGGAAGACGCCGAAGGCACGATGCGCATCTTCGAGAAGCTGGCCGCGGTGGGCGTGCACATCTCGATCGACGACTTCGGCACCGGCTACTCCAGCCTGGCCTACCTGCGCAAGCTGCCGGCCGGCGAGCTGAAGATCGACCGCGGCTTCGTGCTTGACCTGGAAACCAGCGCCGATGCCCGCGCGGTGGTCGACGCGGTGGTCAAGCTCGCGCAGGCGCTGGGCCTGAAGGTGGTGGCCGAAGGCGTGGAGACCGAGGGCCAGGCGAACGTGCTGCGATCGCTCGGCTGCGACGAACTGCAGGGCTACCTGTACGCCAAGCCGATGTCGGCCAAGGCGCTGGCGCTGTGGGCGATGAATGACGATGGGCCGCGCTCGATCGAATTCCGCGCTTCGCTGTTCCAGGAAACGCAGCCGACGTCCCTGCACTGAGGCGGGTCGACAGGCCGCCGCCTAGAATTGCGCCATGAAGACGCTCGCCTACACCCGCGCCGCCGCGCTGCCCGAGATCCTGTCCAAGCGCATCGTCGTGCTCGACGGCGCCATGGGCACGATGATCCAGCGCCACAAGCTCGTCGAGGCCGACTACCGCGGCGAACGCTTCAAGGACCACCCGAAGGACCTGAAGGGCAACAACGAGCTGCTGCAGTTCACGCGGCCCGACGTGATCAGCCAGATCCACGAGCAGTACCTCGCGGCCGGCGCCGACATCCTCGAGACCAACACCTTCGGCGCCACCAGCGTCGCGCAGGACGACTACGGCCTGGCGCCGCTGGCCCGCGAGATGAACGTGGCCGCCGCCCGCCTGGCGCGTGCCGCCTGCGACAAGTACAGCACGCCCGACAAGCCGCGCTTCGTCGCCGGCGCGCTCGGCCCCACGCCGCGCACGGCCAGCATCAGCCCCGACGTGAACGACCCGGCGGCCCGCAACGTCAGCTTCGACGAACTGCGCGCCGCCTACCGCGACCAGGCCGAGGGCCTGCTCGAGGGCGGCTGCGACCTGTTCCTCGTCGAGACCATCTTCGACACGCTCAATGCCAAGGCGGCGATCTTCGCGCTCGACGAGCTGATGGAAGACACCGGCGAGCGGCTGCCGGTGATCATCTCGGGCACCGTCACCGACGCCTCGGGCCGCATCCTCTCGGGCCAGACGGTCACGGCCTTCTGGCACAGCGTGCGCCATGCGAAGCCGCTGGCCATCGGCCTGAACTGCGCGCTCGGCGCGACGCTGATGCGCCCGTACATCGAGGAGCTGTCGCGCGTGGCCGGCGACACCTTCATCAGCTGCTACCCGAACGCCGGCTTGCCCAACCCGATGAGCGAGACGGGATTCGACGAGACGCCCGAGATCACCGGCGGGCTGGTCGAGGAGTTCGCCAAGGCGGGCTTCCTGAACATCGCCGGCGGCTGCTGCGGCACGACGCCGGAGCACATCGCGCAGATCGCCCAGCGCGTGGGCCGCTACCAGCCGCGCTGCTGCGGGGCGAGTCTGTTCCAGGGGCTGGCAGCCGCCTGATCCGCTGCCCTCAGGTCAGCTGCAGCAGGCGCTGCAGGTTCAGGCGCACCTTCACCTCGTGCGGCGCCACGCCGCCGGTCACCGCGAAGGCGGGCATGTGCGTGCTGCGCAGGGCCGGCGAGGCGAGCACCGCACCGGCCGGGTTGACGATGCTCGCCACCACCGGCGCGTTGGCGCGCCGGCCGCGACGCAGCACCACGCCGACTTCGCCGTTGGCCAGCTTCACCAGGCATCCCGGCGGGTACAGACCGGTGGCCTTGATGATGGCCGAGCCGGCTTCGTCGGGCTGGTTCTCTTCGTTCAGGTAAGCCGCCTTCGCGGCCGCGGTGGCCGACATGGCCAGCCGGCCGCGGCGCGGGCTCATGCGCGCCGCGAAGATGTCGGCGCGGCGGATCAGGCGCGCGAGGCGCATTCCGGGCTCCATCGCCGCCAGCGGGCCGGGCGGGGCGCTGTGGTGCTGCGTCACCGCCTCGAGCCAGAGTTCATCGCTCACGCCGGCCGCCTTCAGGGCCTCGGCGCTGCGCTGCGCATGGCTTTCGACCTGGCCGCGCTGCGGCCCGGTGAGCGGGCTGTCCTGCAGCGCCAGCTGGTTCTGCAGTGCCGTCATCGAGACGTTCATCGACAGCGCGGCGCAGCGCATCGACAGGCGCTGCGCGGGCGTCATGCCGACGACGTGGCGCGAGCCCAGTTCGCAGAGCACGGCCACCAGCACCGCGTGGCTGGCGCTGTAGTCGCGGAACTCCTGCGTGGCGGCGTTCACGAGCAGCATCAGCGCGTCGTCCGGGTCGCTGTTGACCTGGTCGACCAGCGTGCGCTGCAACTGGATCAGCTTGGCGGCGAACTCCGGCTGGGCCGGATCGCGCAGCAGCGCGGCGGCGCGCACCTGCAGGTTCGACCAAGCGGTCACCGCATCGTCGAGCCGGCGCTGCCCGGCAGCGGCGGGCGGGGGCAGCAGGTCGGAGGCCTCCGGCCGGGCCTTCGCGATGCGCCCGAGCAGCTCGTTGCTGCGCACCAGTTCGTGCACCTTGCCGCCGATCGCGCGGCGCAGCGCCTCGCTGTCCTGGTCGTCGACGTACAGCTCACGGGTGACGAGCTGGTGCAGCTGTTCCTCGTTCGCCACCATCGTGCCCTTGGGCACGAGCAGGCAGCCGGTCTTGTCCCGCAGGGCGAACAGCGTGGGCTGTCCGACGCGCAGAACATCCGGGGGCAGCAGTTGGTAAGACATGGGGCGGGTGCGGGCTTCAGGGTCGTTTTCGGCACCGTTGCACCGAATCTTGAGTTGATCCGCCGCTACCGCGCCCGGCCGCTCAGGGCATATTGCGCTCGCCGATCAGGATGTCGAGCCGCCCCTCGCCGGGATTGCGCCCGCGCGGTGCCTGGCCCGACACGGCCATGCGGCGTGCCGGCACGCCGCGCATGACCATCCAGTCGCGCGCACTGGCGGCGCGGTCCACCGCCAGCGCAGCACCACCCTTGGCATCGACCGGGCCGACGATCTGCACCTCGGCACGCGGCAGCGCGCGCAACGAAGTCGCCACCTGGTCGAGCCAGGCGCCGGCGGCCGGGGTCACCGCCGAACGCCCGGCCGCGAACGTGCTGTCGGCTGGCAGGCTGATCCACAGGCGCTGGTCGCTGGTCTGCGACACGTCGGCCCCGGAGCCGAACAGCGCGCTGCGCAGCTTCGACCCGGCCGACTCGATCTGCGGCGACCAGACCCAGGCCCCCGAAGGCGAGGCCGGCAGCGGCGCGGCGCTGACGGGCGGCGGCAGCGCCGGTGTCGACACCTTGGGCAGCGCGCAGCCGGCGAGCAGCAAGGCGGCGCCGAGGGCGGCGCAGCTGCTCGGGCGCAGCCGGCGGTTCCGTGTACTTTTTGTCATTCGCCGATTGCAACCCATGCCCCCGCCCGGGGCAAGAACGAGCTTGCGTACATCGGTAACCGTACAATCGCGGCTCCCCCGAGGAGCGTTGCGACGACCCGGGCCGCCAGGCCCACACCACGGTTGCCAGGCTCGGGCGGAGCAGGCGCCCCGCGCGACTGCGTTCAACGGCGCTCACCCGACCTCGGTCGCGGTGAGCCCGCGGCCCCTGATGGATCTGCCGCGATGACCGCCACGCCCGCCCCCGTTCCGCCCATGAAGCTCTCCGGACTGGAGCCGGTCGAGATCGGCCAGGGCACCCTCTTCGTCAACGTCGGCGAACGCACCAACGTCACCGGCTCGAAGGCTTTCGCACGGATGATCCTCAACGGCGATTTCGAGCAGGCGCTGTCGGTGGCGCGCCAGCAGGTCGAGAACGGCGCGCAGGTCATCGACATCAACATGGACGAGGCCATGCTCGACAGCAAGGCCGCGATGGTGCGCTTCCTCAACCTGATCGCCGGCGAGCCCGAGATCGCGCGCGTGCCGATCATGGTCGACAGCTCCAAGTGGGAGGTGATCGAGGCCGGCCTGAAATGCATCCAGGGCAAGGGCATCGTCAATTCGATCTCGCTCAAGGAAGGCGAAGCGGCCTTCCGGCAGCAGGCGAACCTGGTGCGGCGCTACGGTGCCGCCGCGGTGGTGATGGCCTTCGACGAGAAGGGCCAGGCCGATACCTACCAGCGCAAGATCGAGATCTGCGAGCGCGCGTACCGCCTTCTCGTCGATGAGATCGGCTTCCCGCCCGAAGACATCATCTTCGACCCGAACATCTTCGCCATCGCCACCGGCATCGAGGAGCACGACAACTACGCCGTCGACTTCATCAACGCCACGCGCTGGATCAAGCAGAACCTGCCGGGAGCCAAGGTCTCGGGCGGCGTCTCCAACGTGAGCTTCAGCTTCCGCGGCAACGACCCGGTGCGCGAGGCGATCCACACCGTGTTCCTGTACCACGCGATCCAGGCGGGCATGGACATGGGCATCGTCAATGCCGGCATGGTGGGCGTGTACGACGACCTCGAGCCGGTACTGCGCGAGCGCGTGGAAGACGTGGTGCTGAACCGCCGCCCCGACGCGGGCGAGCGGCTGGTGGAGATCGCCGAGACCGCCAAGGGCGCCGCCAAGGACGACAGTGCGCGCCTGGCCTGGCGCGCCGGCACGGTGAACGAGCGCCTGAGCCATGCGCTCGTGCATGGCATCACCGAGTTCATCGTCGAGGACACCGAGGCCGCGTGGCAGACCATCCAGGCCGGCGGCGGCCGGCCGCTGCACGTGATCGAAGGCCCGCTGATGGCCGGCATGAACGTGGTCGGTGACCTGTTCGGCCAGGGCAAGATGTTCCTGCCGCAGGTCGTGAAGAGCGCCCGCGTGATGAAGCAGGCGGTGGCCCACCTGCTGCCCTACATCGAGGCCGAGAAGCTCGCCATGGTGGAGGCCGGCGGCGAAGCCAGGGCGAAGGGCAAGATCGTCATCGCCACCGTGAAGGGAGACGTGCACGACATCGGCAAGAACATCGTCACCGTTGTGCTCCAGTGCAACAACTTCGAGGTCGTGAACATGGGCGTGATGGTGCCCTGCCAGGACATCCTGGCACGCGCCAAGGTCGAAGGCGCCGACATCATCGGACTGTCGGGCCTGATCACGCCCAGCCTGGAAGAGATGCAGCACGTCGCCGCGGAGATGCAACGAGACGACTTCTTCCGTTTGAAGAAGATCCCGCTGCTCATCGGCGGCGCGACCACCAGCCGCGTGCACACCGCGGTGAAGATCTCGCCGCACTACGAGGGCCCGGTCGTCTACGTGCCCGACGCGAGCCGCTCGGTCAATGTGTGCTCCGAACTGCTCAGCGACGAGAAGGCCGCCGCCTTCATCAGCGAGCTGAAGTCCGACTACGAGCGCGTGCGCGTGCAGCACGCCAACAAGAAGGCCACGCCGATGGTCACGCTGGCCCAGGCGCGCGCCAACAAGACGCCGATCGACTGGAGCGCCTACGCGGCGCCGAAGCCGAAGTTCACCGGCCGGCGCGTCTTCAAGAACCAGGACCTGGCCGAGATCGCCGCCTGCATCGACTGGGCACCGTTCTTCCAGACCTGGGACCTCGCCGGCCCCTACCCGGCGATCCTCACCGACGACATCGTCGGCGAATCGGCGCGGCGCGTGCTCAGCGACGGGCAACGCATGCTCAAGCGGCTGATCGAAGGCCGCTGGCTCACCGCCAATGGCGTGATCGCGCTGTACCCGGCCAACACCGTCATCGACGACGACATCGAGATCTATGCCGACGAGTCGCGCGAGCAGGTGCTGATGACCTGGCGCGGCTTGCGCACGCAGTCGGAGCGGCCGGTGGTCGACGGCGTGCGGCGGCCGAACCGCTGCCTGGCCGACTTCGTCGCGCCCAAGGCCAGCGGCGTGGCCGACCACGTGGGCCTGTTCGCCGTGACCGCGGGCCTGGGTGTCGAGAAGAAGGAAAAGCAGTTCCTCGACGACCACGACGACTACAGCGCGATCATGCTCAAGGCGCTGGCCGATCGCCTGGCCGAAGCCTTCGCCGAGCGCCTGCACCAGCGTGTGCGCACCGAGTTCTGGGGCTATGCGGCCGACGAGCAGCTGAGCAACGCCGAACTGATCGCCGAGAAGTACCGCGGCATCCGCCCCGCACCCGGCTACCCGGCCTGCCCCGACCACACCGTCAAGCGCGACATGTTCCGTGTGCTGAACTGCGAGGACATCGGCATGGGCCTCACCGAGAGCCTGGCGATGACGCCGGCGGCCAGTGTCAGCGGCTTCTATCTCGCGCACCCGCAGGCTGCCTACTTCAACGTCGGAAAAGTGGGCGAAGACCAGTTGGCGGACTGGGCCAAGCGCAGCGCACTCGACGTCTCGCAAGTGCGGCGTTCGCTCTCCGCGCTGCTGTAGTCGAGCCGTCTCGATTGCATTCGCTCACAGCGGATGCAAGCAGCCGCAACAGGGCCGCCGCGATGTGTCGGCGGCCGAATTGCTTCGGCGTGTAAGACCTTGTCGGATTGCCAATTTTTGGCCACATCCGCATCAATGCAGCCCCAAGAATCGCCGCTTTGCCTTGGCACGCTCAGTGCGTGACCGCTGGCACAGCAAACGGTTTCAAGTGGAGGCGACCGTGATGATTCATGACCCGATCGACCAGGGGCGAACCCTGGCGATGCGAACCCGTGTGGCGCTCGGCGCCCTCGCCGCCAGCGTCGTGCTGGCCCTGGCTGCCTGCGGCGGCGCGAAAGATGAAGAGACCGGTGGCGCGGTCTCCGAGATCCCCGCCTCGCGCAGCGATGCGGCGCGTTTCCTCACCCAGGCGAGCTTCGGGCCGACGACGGCCGCAGTCGACCGCGTGATGGCGGTCGGCTACGGCGCCTGGATCGACGAGCAACTGGCTGCACCGCAGGCCTCGCACCGCGCGTCGTGGGAGGCACAGGACGCGGTGGTCAAGGCCGCCAATGCCGCCAACAGCATCGGCCAGGACGGCATCTACAACAGCTTCTGGAAGCAGGCCATCAGCGGCGAGGATCAGCTGCGCCAGCGGGTCGCCTTCGCGCTGTCGCAGATCTTCGTGATCTCGCTGCAGGACAGCACGGTGGGCGACAACCCGCGCGCCGTGGCCGACTACATGGACATGCTCGCCACCCAGGGCTTCGGCAACTACCGGGACCTGCTGGAGTCGGTCTCGGTGCACCCGATGATGGGCGCCTACCTGACGAGCCTGCGCAACCGCAAGGCCGACCCGCGCACCGGCCGCGTGCCCGACGAGAACTACGCCCGCGAGGTGATGCAGCTGTTCTCCATCGGGCTGCAACAGCTCAACGACGACGGCTCGGTCAGGCAGGCCAACGGCATTGCGCTCGAGACCTACACGCCGGCCGACATCGCCGGCTTGGCCAAGGTGTTCACCGGCTTCAGCTGGACCTGCCCCGACTGGCCCGACAACGGCTGCTTCAGCAACGGCTCGCTGGGTGGCGTGTCCGACCCCGACCGCTGGATCAAGCCGATGGTCGGCTACCCGCAGCACCACAGCACCGAGGAGAAGGTGTTCCTGTCGGCGAACATCGCGGCGCAGACGCAATCCGACCCGAACGCCAGCCTGAAGACGGCGCTCGACACGCTGTACAACCACCCGAACGTCGGCCCCTTCATCGGCAAGCAGCTGATCCAGCGCCTGGTCACCAGCAACCCGAGCCCGGGTTACGTGGCGGCCGTGGCGGGCGCCTTCAACAACAACGGCAGCGGCGTTCGCGGCGACCTGCGTGCGGTGATCAAGGCGGTGCTGCTGCACCCCGAGGCGCGCGTCGTGACCACGACCAGCGGCAAGATCCGCGAGCCGATCCTGCGCCTGTCGGCCGTGCTGCGCGCCTTCGGCTACAGCTCGGACAGCGGCAACTTCCGCGTCGGCAACACCGACAACGCCGGCACCTCGCTGGGCCAGACGGCGATGCGCTCGCCCACGGTCTTCAACTTCTACCGCCCCGGCTACGTCGCCCCGGGCACGCAGGCGGCCTCGGCCGGTCTGGTGGCGCCGGAGATGGCGCTCGCGCAGGAGACCACCGCTGCGGGCTACGTCAACTACATGCGCGACAACGTCTCGCAGGGTGTGGGTGCCAGCGCGGCGGTGATGGTCAACGGCGTGTCGGTGACACGCCGCGACCTGCAGCCGAACTTCAGCGCCGAACTGGCCCTGGTGGGACAGCCTGCCGACCTGGTCGAGCAGATCTCTACCAAGCTGATGGCCGGCAGCATGCCCGACGCCTTGAAAACCGAGATCCGCACGGCGGTCGAGAGCATCACCATCCCGGCGCTGAACAGCACCGGCAGCAATCAGGCCGCCATCGACACCGCCAAGCGAAACCGCGTCAATGCCGCTGTCTTCCTGACGGTGGTGTCGCCCGAGTTCCAGGTGCAGAAGTGAGCGGGGAGAGAACCACCATGAAAAAGATCGACGCTTCCCGCCGCACGTTCCTGCGGCACGCCGGCGTGATGTCCACGCTCGGCGCGGCCGGCGCACCGCTGGCGCTGAACCTCTCGGCACTGGGCACGGCGGCGGCGCAGACCGCCGGCGACTACAAGGCCATCGTGTGCATCTTCCTGTTCGGTGGCAACGACTCCATCAACATGGTGCTGCCGACCGACACTGCCTCGTTCACCAACTACACCACGCTGCGCAGCCAGGCGCCCGACTCCATCGCGCTGCTCGCGCCGGGCACGGCGATCAACGCGGGAGCGGCGGCCGGCTCGCCGGCTCGGCTGGGCGGCGTGCTGCCGATCACGCCGACCAACGCACAGGGCCGCAGCTTCGCATTGCACCCGGCGATGGGCGCGCTGCAAACGATGTTCAACACCGACCGGCGGCTGGCGATCCTGCCCAACGTCGGGCCGCTGATCCTGCCCACCAGCAAGACGCAGTACAGCCAGTCGTCGCACCGCAAGCCGGCCAGCCTCTTCTCCCACAACGACCAGCAGAACACCTGGCAGGCCTTCCTGCCCGAAGGTGCCACGGTCGGCTGGGGCGGTCGCATGGGCGACCTGCTCGCGTCGATGAACCAGCGCACCGTGTTCACCTCGATCACCGCCGGCGGCAACGCCGTGTGGCTGTCGGGCCAGGACGTGCGCCAGTACCAGGTCACCAACAACGGCGCGATCCGCCTGGGCACCAACGCCAACGGGCAGGTGTACGGCTCGGCCGCGGTGGGCGCCGCCATGGAGCGCATCGTACAGACCACGCGCGGTGGCCACGTGCTCGAGGCCGACCTGTCGGCGGTGTCGGCGCGTTCGATGCAGGCCGAGTCGCTGCTGCGCAACGCGCTCAAGCCGGCCAGCGACCCGCTGTTCGGCACCGCGCCGGCCACCGGCAACTACAGCGCCACCAACGACCCGAAGCTGCGCTACACGGACCCGAACAATCCGGGCACCACGATCTCCAACAACCTCGCGCAGCAGCTCCAGATCGTGGCGCGCATGATCGACGCCAGCGGCAACGCCTCGATCGGCGCGAAGCGCCAGGTGTTCTTCGTCAGCATGGGCGGCTTCGATACGCACGACGTGCAGAACGGCAACCATGCGCAACTGATGGCGCGGCTGTCGCATGCGCTGCGCTACTTCGACGACACGCTCGGCGCGATGGGTGTGCGAGACCGCGTCACCACCTTCACCGCCAGCGATTTCGGCCGCACCTTCACCAGCAATGGCGACGGCACCGACCACGGCTGGGGTGCGCACCACTTCGTGATGGGCGGCGCGGTGCGGGGCGGCGACCTGTACGGCAGCTTCCCCGTCTATGGCGCGAAGAACACGAACAACAACAACTTCGACAGCAGCCCCGACCAGCTGGGCAACGGCAGCCTGCTGCCCACCACCTCGGTGGACCAGCTCGGCGCCACGCTGGGCAAGTGGTTCGGGCTGAGCGACACGCAGTTGCTCGACGTGTTCCCGAACCTCGCCAACTTCAGCGCGCGTGACCTCGGGTTCATGAACCCCGCCTGACATTGACAGCTCGTTACGCCTGATTCGATCGGCGCTGGCACCTCGGTGCGCCGCCGGGGTCGAATCGGCGTTGTCGTTGTGGAGGCGGCGCATGGCCTGCGCGGCCCGAATCTTTCAGGAGAACAAGCATGAGCGTTGAGACCTCACCGGGCGCGGTGCCCGTTGGCAACACCCCATCGCGCACGGTCTGGCTGATCGCCGGCGTGCTCGGTGCCGCCTCGCTGGCCGCCGGTGCCGGCATGCTGGTGCGCAATGGCATTCCCGCGCCATCGACCCAGCCGGTGCCGGCGCAGGAAGCCGCGGCACCCGAGCCCAAGACTCCCGCCAAGCCGGCAGCGAAGCTCGCCGCGGCACCCGTGGCCACGAAGACGGCGCAGGCGCCGGTGTGTCGCGACTGCGGCGTCGTCGAATCCGTTCGCACGGTCACGCACAAGGGCCAATCCAGCGGCGTCGGCGCGCTGGCCGGCGGCGTGCTCGGCGCCGCGGTGGGCAATCAGATGGGCAAGGGCAACGGCCGCACGGCGATGACGGTGCTCGGCGCCGTCGGTGGCGGCGTGGCCGGCAACGAGATCGAGAAGCACCAGAAGCGCACCACCTCGCACGAGGTCACGGTGCGCATGGACGATGGCTCGGTGCGCACCATCGAGCAGGCCACTGCCCCGCGCGCCGGCGAGCGCGTGACCGTCGAGGGCAACAAGCTGCGTCCGATCTCGGGCTCGCAGGGCTGATCGTCCTCGCGCGGGCCTGCTACTGCACCGCCAGCACGCGGCGGTACTGCACGGCCTCGGCCACGTGCGCCAGCACGATGGTCTCGCTGTCGGCCAGGTCGGCGATGCTGCGCGCGATGCGCAGCACGCGGTGGAAGCCGCGTGCCGACCAACCCAGCCGCACCGACACGCTCTGAAGGAAGTTCGACGCCGCGGCGTCGAGCGTGCAGAGCCGTTCCAGCGACTCACCAGCGAGTTCGCGGTTGAGCACGCCCTGCCGCTGCAGGGCGCGAGCGCGCGCCTGGGCCACACGCAACGC
Organism: Rhizobacter sp. AJA081-3; assembly: GCF_017795745.1. Taxonomy (GTDB): domain Bacteria; phylum Pseudomonadota; class Gammaproteobacteria; order Burkholderiales; family Burkholderiaceae_C; genus Piscinibacter. Next base: position 27,360 of record NZ_CP059067.1, read on the forward strand.
CATCGCCGCGCTGCTGTCGCCGCCGGGCGCTTGGGCGAGGGTGGTCGCGGCCACCGCCGGCACCTCGACCTGCAGATCGATGCGGTCGAGCAGCGGCCCGCTCAGGCGCCCCTGGTAACGCGCGACCACGTCGGGCGTGCAGCGGCAGGCGCGCAGCGCGCTGCCCAGGTGGCCACAAGGACATGGGTTCATCGCGGCGAGCAGCTGGAAGCGCGCCGGGAAATCCGCCTGCCGCGCTGCGCGCGAGATGGTCACCCGGCCGGTCTCCAGCGGCTCGCGCAGGGCCTCCAGCGCCGGGCGCTGGAACTCGGGCAATTCGTCGAGGAACAACACGCCGTGGTGCGCCAGCGAGATCTCGCCCGGCCGCGGCGGCGAGCCGCCGCCGACGAGTGCGGCCGATGAAGCGCTGTGGTGCGGCGAGCGCAGGACGCGCTCGCCCCAGGTGTGCGCGGCTGCGGCGCCGGTCAGGCTGAGCAGCGCGGCCGACTCGATCGCCTCGTCGTGCGTGAGCGGCGGCAACAGCCCGGCGAAACGCTGCGCCAGCATGGACTTGCCGCTGCCCGGCGGGCCGACCATCAGCACGCTGTGGCCGCCGACGGCGGCGATCTCCAGAGCACGCTTGGCGCCGGACTGGCCGCGCACGTCGCGCAGGTCGCCACGCGAGGGCGGCGGTGCGACGGGCGCCGGCACCGCGCGCGGCAGCGGCACGGCTGAATCGCCCGGCAGCAGCGAGCGCACCACCTCGAGCAGGTGCGCCGCAGCGTGGATGGCCACGCCGTCCACGCGTGCCGCCTGCGCCGCGCTTTCGGTGGGCAGCACCATGGCGCGCGGCGGGTCCGCGCCCTCGTGGGCCGCGGCCAGCGCCATTGCGAGGGCGCCGCGCACCGGTCGCAGTTCGCCGGCCAGCGAGAGCTCGCCGGCGAGCTCGAAGCGGGCCAGCTTCGCCGCGTCGATCTGGCCGCTCGCGGCCAGGATGCCCAGCGCGATCGGCAGGTCGAAGCGGCCCGACTCCTTGGGCAGGTCCGCCGGCGCCAGGTTCACGGTGATTCGCTTGTTGTTGGGGAACTCCAGGCCGCTGGTCTGCAGCGCTGCGCGCACCCGTTCGCGCGCCTCCTTCACCTCGGTGTCGGCCAGGCCGACCAGCGTGAAGCTGGGCAGGCCGTTGGCCAGGTGGACTTCCACCGTGACCTGCGGCGAACGAAGCGCATCGAGGGCGCGGCTGTGAACGACGGCGAGTGACATGCGCTGATTCTTCGCAGCGCGGCCCGGCCTGTCGCTCCCCCGCGCGGGCGGCGCTGGAGGGCGCCCGAAAGGGGGTGCGCTACAGTCGACACGAGCCCCGAATACCCACGCATGAACCTGACCCAGCTGCGCTACTTTGTCCGCGTTGCCGAGATGGGCAGCTTCAGCAAGGCCGCCATCGAACTCGACGTTGCGCAGCCCGCGCTCAGCCGCCAGGTGCGCCTGCTCGAGACCGACCTGCACGTCACGCTGCTGCAGCGCACCGGCCGCGGCGTGCTGCTCACCGACGCGGGCAAGCGCCTGTTCGATCATGCGGTGGGCATCCTGCAGCTGGTGGCGCATGCGCGCGAGGACCTGAGCGCCAACCGCGACGAAGCCACTGGCCGCATCGTCATCGGCCTGCCGCCCAGCATGGGGCGCATGCTCACGCTGCCGCTGGTCGATGCCTTCAAGCAGCATTTGCCGAAGGCGCGGCTGGCCATCGTCGAGGGCCTGTCGGCGCACATCGTCGAGTGGATCTCCACCGGCCGCGTCGACCTCGGCCTGGTGCACAACCCCGATGCCAACCCTGCCATCGAGACGCTGCACGTGCTCGACGAGCCGCTGTGCCTCGTCAGCGCGGCCAGGGGCGTGGCGCGCAAGCCGGCGCCGCTGCCCTTCGCCGAGCTGGTGACGCTGCCGCTGGTGGTGCCCGAGCACACCCACGCCATCCGCAAGCTGCTCGAAACGCAGGCCGCGCTGGCCGGGCTGAAGCTGAACATCGCCTACGAGGTCTCCAGCGTCAGCTCGATCCTCGAGCTGGTGCGCAGCGGCCATGGCCACGCGGTGCTGACGCCCAGTGCGGTGGCTGCGTCGGGGCAGGCGGCGGCGTTCCGCGTGCGGCCGCTGGCCGAACGTGTGCTGACGAGCACGCTGTGCCTGGCCAGCTCGGCGCACAAGCCGGCCACACCGCTGGTCAAGCAGGCGATGCGCATGCTGCGCGAGCTGGTGCTGGCCAGCGCCGGGCCGACGCGCGCCCATAACAGGATGCGATAGCTGCTAGCGGCCCGCCTCGATTGGCGTGCCTTCCCGGCCGCCGCAGAATCGGCTTCCCCCTTGAACCCGGCCCGGGCCGGGCACCGACATGACCCACCCGATCACCGGCATCTCGTCGATGGCAACCCGCCAGGTGCTCGCCGAGCTGGCCAGCGCCTACGAGCAGCTCTCCGGGCGTGTCGTGGCGATCGAGTCGGTCGGCGGCGTCGATGCAGCCAAGCGCGTGATGGCGGGCGAATCCTTCGATGTGGTCGTGCTGGCCGCCGACGCGATCGACAAGCTGGTGGCAGCCGGGCGTGTCATGGCCGGCAGCCGGGTCGATCTGGTGCATTCCGGCGTGGCCGTGGCGGTGCGCGCCGGCGCGCCGCGGCCCGACATCGGTTCCGAAGAGGCGCTGAAGCGCGCCGTGCTGGGGGCCGGCAGCGTCGGCTACTCCACCGGCCCGAGCGGCGTGCAGCTGATGAAGCTGTTCGAGCGCTGGGGTATCGCCGACGAGATTGCGCGCCGCACCGTGCAGGCCCCGCCCGGGGTGCCGGTGGGCACGCTGGTGGCGCGCGGCGAGGTCGAGCTCGGCTTCCAGCAGTTGAGCGAGTTGCTGCACCTGGGCGGCATCGACCTCGTCGGCGCGCTGCCGCCAGCCGTGCAGATCGTCACCACCTTCAGCGCCGGTGTGTGCAGCGCGTCGGCGCAACCCGAGGCGGCGCGTGCGCTGCTCGCCTTCATGAGCTCGCCCGAGACCGCCGATGCCAAGCGGCGCCAGGGCATGGAACCCGCAGGAGCAACACGATGATCATCGACGTGCATGGCCACTACACCACCGCGCCCAAGGCGCTGGAAGAGTGGCGCAACCGGCAGATCGCCGGGATCAAGGACCCGGCCGCCAAGCCCAAGGTCTCGGATCTGAAGATCAGCGACGACGAGTTGCGCGAGTCCATCGAGACCAATCAGCTCGCCAAGATGCGCGAGCGCGGCAGCGACCTGACGATCTTCAGCCCGCGCGCCAGCTTCATGGCCCACCACATCGGCGACTTCGAGGTCAGCTCGACCTGGGCGGCGATCTGCAACGAGCTCTGCTACCGAGTCTCGAAGCTCTTCCCGGACAACTTCATCCCCGCCGCGATGCTGCCGCAGAGCCCCGGCGTCGATCCGAAGACCTGCCTCCCGGAACTGGTCAAGTGCGTCGAGCAGTACGGCAACGTCGGCATCAACCTGAACCCGGATCCGTCCGGCGGCCACTGGACCAGCCCGCCGCTGTCGGACCGCCAGTGGTACCCCATCTACGAGAAGATGGTCGAGTACGACATCCCGGCGATGATCCACGTCAGCACCAGCTGCAACGCCTGCTTCCACACCACGGGCGCGCATTACCTGAACGCCGACACCACGGCCTTCATGCAGTGCCTGACCAGCGACCTGTTCAAGGACTTTCCGACGCTGAAGTTCCTGATCCCGCACGGCGGCGGCGCGGTGCCCTACCACTGGGGGCGCTTCCGCGGCCTCGCGCAGGAGCTGAAGAAGCCGCTGCTGAAAGACCACCTGCTCAACAACATATTCTTCGACACCTGCGTCTACCACCAGCCGGGCATCGACCTGCTGACCAAGGTGATCCCGGTGGACAACATCCTGTTCGCCAGCGAGATGATCGGCGCGGTGCGCGGCATCGACCCGGAGACGGGCTTCTACTACGACGACACCAAGCGCTACATCGAAGCGAGCACGCAGCTCAGCGCCGCGCAGAAGCAGCAGGTCTACGAAGGCAACGCGCGGCGCGTGTTCCCGCGGCTCGATGCTGCTCTGAAGCGGAAGGGAAAGTGACATGTACGAACTCGGAGTCGTCTACCGCAACATCCAGCGCGCCGACGCGGCCACGGCCGACGGCCTGGCGAAACTCGGCAGCGCCACGGTGCACGAGGCGATGGGCCGCGTCGGCCTGCTCAAGCCCTGCATGCGGCCGATCTACCCCGGCGCGCAGGTCTCGGGCACGGCGGTCACGGTGCTGCTGCAGCCGGGCGACAACTGGATGATGCACGTCGCGGCCGAGCAGATCCGGCCGGGCGACATCGTCGTGGCGGCGGTCACCGCCGAGTGCACCGACGGCTACTTCGGCGACCTGCTGGCCACCAGCTTCATGGCGCGCGGTGCGCGGGCGCTGGTGATCGACGCCGGCGTGCGCGACGTGAAGACGCTGCAGGAGATGGGCTTCCCGGTCTGGAGCAAGGCGATCAGCTCCAAGGGCACGATCAAGGCGACGCTCGGATCGGTGAACATTCCCATCGTGTGCGCCGGTGCCTACGTGACGCCCGGCGATGTGATCGTGGCCGACGACGACGGCGTGGTCTGCGTGCCGCGCGCAATGGCGGCAAAGACACTCGAAGCCGCCGTCGCCCGCGAGGCGCTCGAAGGCGAGAAGCGCGCCAAGCTCGCTTCGGGCGTGCTGGGCCTGGACATGTACAAGATGCGCGAGCCGCTGGCGAAGGCCGGGCTGAAGTACATCGACTGATGGCCATGACCATCGCCTTGATCGGTTATGGCGAAGTGGGGCGCATCCTCGCCGAAGACCTGCGTGCGCGCGGCGAGAGCGTCGTCGCCTTCGATCTGAAGCTGGCCGGCGATGCCGGCGCTGCGATGCGCGAGCATGCGTCGAAGCAGGGCATCGCGCTGGCCGCATCGCATGCCGACGCGGTGCGTGGCGCCGACCTGGTGGTCTCGGCCGTCACCGCCAGCCAGGCCGTGCCGGTGGCGCAGGCCTGTGCGGCGGGGCTCGAGCAGGGTGCCTTCTTCCTCGACTTCAACTCCGCCTCGCCAGGCGCGAAGATCGGCGCGGCGAAGATCGTGAATGCCGTCGGCGCGCGTTATGTCGAAGGCGCGGTGATGACCTCGGTGCCGCCCTACCGCATCAAGGTGCCGCTTCTGCTCGGCGGGCCGGATGCCGCGGCGCTCGAGCCGGTGCTGAACGCGCTCGGCTTCGCGGCCAGGGTGGCGAGCGAAAAGCTCGGCGTGGCCTCGGCCACCAAGATGTGCCGCAGCGTGATGATCAAGGGCCTGGAGGCGATGGTCATCGAGAGCTTCACCACCGCGCGCGCCTACGGCGTGGAAGACGCTGTGCTGGCCTCGCTGAAGGAGACCTTCCCCGGCATCGACTGGGAGAAGCAGGCGAGCTACTTTTTCCAGCGTGTCATCGAACATGGCCGCAGGCGCAGTGAAGAAGTGCGCGAGGTGGCCGAGACCGTGCGCGAGGCCGGGCTCACGCCCTGGTCCGCCGCCGGCACCGCCGAGCGCCAGGCCTGGGTGGCCGACCTCGCCGACGCTGGCCTCTTCGGTACCAAGGGCACGAAGGCGTTCGCCCGCAGCGCGGACTGGCGCACCGAAGCCGATCGCATCCTCGATCACGTGAAGAAGACACCCTGATGGAATTCACCAAGACCCCCGGCTGGCTGGACTGGTACGCCGGCCCCTCCAAGCCCGCGTTCCAGTTGCCGGCCGGCAGCGTGGACGCACACTGCCACGTGTTCGGCCCCGGCGCCGAGTTTCCCTTCGCACCCGAGCGCAAGTACACGCCCTGCGATGCGAGCAAGCAGCAGCTCTTCGCGCTGCGTGACCACCTAGGCTTCGCACGCAACGTGATCGTGCAGGCCACCTGCCACGGCGCCGACAACCGCGCGATGGTCGATGCCTGCATCGCGTCGAACGGCAAGGCGCGCGGCGTCGCCACCGTGAAGCGCTCGATCAGCGACGAGGAACTGCAGGCGCTACACGCCGCCGGCGTGCGCGGCGTGCGCTTCAACTTCGTCAAGCGGCTGGTGGACTTCACGCCCAAGGACGAGCTGATGGAGATCGCCGGGCGCATCGCCAAGCTCGGCTGGCACGTGGTGATCTACTTCGAGGCGGTGGACCTGCCCGAGCTGTGGGACTTCTTCACCGCGCTGCCCACCACCATCGTCGTCGACCACATGGGCCGCCCCGACGTGAGCCTGCCGGTCGACGGCCCGCAGTTCGAGCTGTTCGTGAAGTTCATGCGCGACTACCCGAACGTGTGGAGCAAGGTGAGCTGCCCCGAGCGCCTGAGCGTCTCGGGCCCGCCAGCGCTGAACGGCGAACGTCACGCCTACCGCGACGTGATTCCTTTTGCGCGCCGCATTGTCGAGACCTTCCCCGACCGCGTGCTGTGGGGCACCGACTGGCCGCACCCGAACCTGAAGCACCACATGCCCGACGACGGACTGCTGGTGGACTTCATCCCGCACATCGCCACCACGGCCGAGCTGCAGCGCAAGCTGCTGGTGGACAACCCGATGCGCCTGTACTGGCCCGAGGAGGCCTGACCATGTCACTGAACAAACCCTACCTGGACGTGCCCGGCACGACCATCTTCGACGCCGAGCAGTCGCGCAAGGGCTACCACCTGAACCAGTTCTGCATGTCGCTGATGAAGGCTCCCAACCGCGAGCGCTTCAAGGCCAACGAGCGCGCCTACCTCGAAGAGTGGCCGATGACCGAAGACCAGAAGCTCGCCGTGCTCGCACGCGACCTGAACCGCTGCATCGCGCTGGGCGGCAACATCTACTTCCTGGCCAAGATCGGCGCCACCGACGGCAAAAGCTTCCAGCAGATGGCCGGCAGCATGACGGGCATGAGCGAAGCGGAGTACCGCGAGATGATGATCAAGGGCGGCCGCTCGCCCGAGGGCAACCGCCGCGTCGGCGAGGACGGCGACGCGCAGGCGCATCGCCAGCCGCAAGGCGCCGCTGGAAGGAACAAGGCTTGACCATGGCAAAGATCTCCGCTTCCGTCTACACCTCGCACGTGCCTGCCATCGGCGCGACCATCGACCAGGGCAAGACCGGCGAGCCCTACTGGCAGCCGCTCTTCAAGGGCTACGAGTTCTCCAAGCAGTGGATGAAGGACAACCGGCCCGACGTCATCTTCCTCGTCTACAACGACCACGCGACGGCCTTCAGCCTGGACATGATCCCGACCTTCGCGATCGGCTGCGCGGCCGAGTTCCAGCCGGCTGACGAGGGTTATGGCGCACGGCCGGTGCCCAAAGTGATCGGCCACCCGGAACTCGCCTCGCACATCGCGCAGAGCGTCATCCAGGACGACTTCGACCTCACCATCGTCAACAAGATGGACGTGGACCACGGCCTGACCGTGCCGCTGAGCCTGATGTGCGGCCAGCCGCAGGCCTGGCCTTGCCCGGTGATCCCGTTCGCGGTCAACGTGGTGCAGTACCCGGTGCCTTCGGGCAAGCGCTGCTTCCAGCTCGGCCAGGCGATCCGCCGCGCCGTGGAGAGCTACGACGAGCCGCTCAAGGTGCAGATCTGGGGCACCGGCGGCATGAGCCACCAGCTGCAGGGGCCGCGCGCCGGCCTGATCAACGCCGAGTGGGACAACCGCTTTCTCGATCGCCTGATCGCCGACCCGGCCGGGCTGTCCACCGTGCCGCACATCGAGTACGTGCGCGAGGCAGGCTCGGAAGGCATCGAGCTGGTGATGTGGCTGATCGCCCGCGGCGCGATGAGCGATGTGGCAGGCAGCGGCAAGCCGCCGAAGGTGGCGCATCGCTTCTTCCACGTGCCGGCGTCGAACACGGCCGTGGGCCACCTGATCCTGGAGAACGCATGAGCAAGACCATCCGCGTGGCGCTGGCCGGTGCCGGCGCCTTCGGCATCAAGCACCTCGACGCGATCAAGTTGATCGACGGCGTGCAGGTCACGTCATTGATCAGCCGCGACATCGACAAGACGCGCGAGACGGCGACGAAGTACGGCATCGGCCACTGCAGCACCGAGCTCGGCGAGAGCCTGGCGCGCCCCGACGTCGATGCGGTGATCCTGTGCACGCCGACGCAGATGCACGCCTCGCAGGCGATCGCCTGCATGAAGGCGGGCAAGCACGTGCAGGCCGAGATCCCGCTGGCGGATTCGCTGCGCGATGCGTATGCGGTGGTCGAGCTGCAGAAGCAGACCGGCCTGGTGGCGATGTGCGGCCACACGCGGCGCTTCAATCCGAGCCACCAGTGGGTACGCAAGAAGATCGTCGCCGGCGAATTCAACATCCAGCAGATGGACGTGCAGACCTACTTCTTCCGGCGCACGAACATGAACGCGCTGGGACAGGCGCGCAGCTGGACCGACCACCTGCTGTGGCACCACGCCGCGCACACGGTGGACCTGTTCGCCTACCAGGCGCGCTCACCCATCGTGAAGGCGAACGCGATCCAGGGGCCGATCCATCCAAACCTCGGCATTGCGATGGACATGTCGATCCAGTTGAAGGCGGCCAGCGGCGCGATCTGCACGCTCAGCCTGAGCTTCAACAACGACGGGCCGCTGGGCACCTACTTCCGCTACATCGGTGACACCGGCACCTACCTGGCGCGCTACGACGACCTGTTCAACGGCAAGGACGAGAAGATCGACGTCAGCCAAGTGGCGGTGTCGATGAACGGCATCGAACTGCAGGACCGCGAGTTCTTCGCCGCCATCCGCGAGGGCCGCGAGCCCAACGCCAGCGCCGCGCAGGTGCTGCCGTGCTACGAGGTGCTGCACGATCTCGAACGCCAACTGGCCCAGTCGTGATGAAGACGCGGCGCGTCGGCCCGTTCGACGTTTCGGCCATCGGGCTGGGGTGCATGAACCTCAGCCATGCCTATGGCGCACCGCCGCCGGACGAGGCCGCGCAGGCGCTGCTGCGCGAGGCGCTCGACCTGGGCATCAGCTTCTTCGACACGGCGGCGCTGTACGGGTTCGGTGCCAACGAGGAGCTGGTCGGCCGAACGCTCGCGCCGCACCGCTCGAAGTTCGTGCTGGCGAGCAAGTGCGGGCTGCATGGTGTTGATGGCAAGCGGGTCGTCGACGGCCGCCCCGCGACCCTGAAGTGGAGCTGCGAGCAGAGCCTGAAGCGGCTGCGCACGGACGTCATCGACCTCTTCTACCTGCACCGCTGGGACAAGAAGGTGCCGATCGAAGACAGCGTGGGCGGGCTGGCCGATCTGGTGCGCGAGGGCAAGGTCCGCACGATCGGCCTGTCGGAAGTCTCGGCCGCCACGCTGAAGCGTGCGCACGCCGTGCACCCGATCACCGCGGTGCAGACCGAGTACTCGCTGTGGACGCGCAACCCGGAGATCGCGGTGCTCGAGGCCTGCCGCGAGATCGGTGCGGCCTTCGTGGCCTTCAGCCCGCTGGCGCGCGGTTACCTGGGCGGCGAACTGCGCGACGTGACCGCGCTGGACGCGAAGGACCTGCGCCGCAGCATGCCGCGTTTCCAGCCGGGCAACTACGCGATCAACCTGCAGCGCCTCGCAGGCTTCGAGGCGATCGCCGCCGAGCGCGGCTGCACGCCGGCGCAAATGGCGCTGGCCTGGGTGCTGGCGCGCGGCGAGCATGTCGTGGCGATCCCCGGCACGACGAAGCTCGCGCATCTGCGCGACAACGCCGATGCCGCCGCGATCGATCTCGATGCGGCGACCCTGAGCCGGCTCGATGCACTGATCAACCGAGACACCATCGTCGGCGCCCGCTACGACGCGGCGGCTCAGGCCGGCGTCGACACCGAAGAGTTCTGAGCCGACGCATGACCCGGCCGACGCTGCTGCTCTTGCCCGGCCTGATGTGCGACCGCGCGGCCTGGGCGCCGCAGGTCGAGGCGTTCGGATCGTGCTTCGAGTGCATCGTGCCGCACTACGGCACGCTCGATTCGCTGCCGGCCATGGCCGCGCAGGTGCTTCGCGAGGCACCTCCCGGCCCGCTCGCCGTGGCCGGCCATTCGATGGGTGGGCGCATCGCCTTCGAGATGTGGGCGCAGGCGCCGCAGCGCATCGCACGCCTGGCGCTGCTCGACACCTCGTACCACCCGCTGGCCCCCGGGGCGGAAGGCGAGCGCGAACGCAGCGGGCGCTACGCGCTGCGCGACATCGCACGGCGGCACGGCCTGCGCACGATGGCGCGCGAATGGGCGCAGGGCATGGTGCACCCGAGCCGGCTCGGCACGCCGGTGTTCGAGGCCGTGCTCGACATGTTCGAGCGCGGATCGCTTCAGGCCTTCGCTGCACAGATCGAGGCGCTGCTCGCGCGCCGTGATGCGACCGCGCTGCTCGCCACGATCGACGTGCCCACGCTGCTGTTGTGCGGCCGCGAAGACGCCTGGAGCCCGCCCGCGCGCCACGAAACCATGCACCGGCACATCGCCGGCTCGCGGCTGGCGGTGATCGAGCATTGCGGCCACATGAGCACGATGGAGCAGCCGGCGGCGGTGAACGCAGCGCTGGCCGACTGGCTCGGCGGCCCGCTCGATGATCGCGCGGTCCCCGACGGGATTTGAGTCAGGTCAAGGCTCTTCGGGCGTCGGCGCGGCTCAATCAACGCTCCTTCGGCGGTGAGGAGACCACCATGTCCGCATCCATTCCCGGCACCACGCTGTTCGACGGCGCACAGGCCCGCAAGGGCTATGCGCTGAACAGGATGTGCTTCTCCTTCAACGACGCCGCCAACCGCGAGGCCTTCCTGCGCGACGAGGAAGGCTACTGCGCGCGCTACCAGCTCACGCCGGCACAGCGCGAGGCCGTGAAGGCGCGCAACGTGCTGCAGATGATCGAGGCCGGCGGCAACGTCTACTACCTGGCCAAGCTCGCCGGCATCTTCGGCCTGGACGTGCAGGACCTCGGCGCGCAGCAGACCGGCATGACCAAGGACGCATTCAAGGCGCGGCTCGTCGCCGCCGGGAGGTGACCATGGCGAAGATCGTCGGCGGCATCATGAGCTCGCACGTGCCGGCCATCGGCCGCGCCATCGCCCGCAACCTGCAGGGCGACCCGTACTGGAAACCCTGGTTCGACGGCTTTCCGCCGGTGCGCGACTGGCTCGCCGAGGTGAAGCCGGACGTGGCGGTGGTCGTCTACAACGACCACGGGCTGAACTTCTTCCTCGACAAGATGCCCACCTTCGCGGTCGGCGCGGCACCCGAGTACCGCAACGCCGACGAAGGCTGGGGCATCCCGGTGTTGCCGCCGTTCAAGGGGGATCTCGACCTGTCGTGGCACCTGATCGAATCGCTGGTGCGCGACGAGTTCGACGTCACCACCTGCCAGGAGATGCTGGTCGATCACGCGTTCACGCTGCCGATGGCACTGTTGTGGCCCGGGCAGGGTGCGTGGCCGGTGCGCACGGTGCCGGTGTGCGTGAACACGGTGCAGTTCCCGCTGCCCACGGCGGGGCGCTGCTGGAAGCTCGGCGAGGCGATCGGCCGCGCGGTCGAGTCCTGGGACAGCGACGCGCGCGTCGTCGTCGTCGGCACCGGCGGGCTGTCGCACCAGCTCGACGGCGAGCGGGCCGGCCACATCAACAAGGAATTCGACCTGCGCTTCATGGAAAGCCTGGTGCGCGACCCGAAATGGGCGACGCGCTACACCGTGGCCGAGCTGGTCGAGAAGGCAGGCACGCAAGGCATCGAGCTCCTGATGTGGTTGGTCACTCGCGCGGCGCTCACCGGCCGCGTGAGCCGGCTGCATTCGAACTACCACATCCCGATCTCGAACACGGCCGCCGGGCTGCTCTTGCTCGACAACCAGCCGATCGGCTGAGCTGGCGAAGCGGGGCGCTCGATCCGGGCGCACCAAAGAAGGGCGATGTCGCTGCGGACACCAAGTTGGTGCTCGACGGTGCACGCTTGCCCGCGCCCGGGCGGGTGCCGGGTGTGTCGGAAGGTTCTTCGTGCTTGGCACAGAAGCTGCAGATCAGGACACGTCCCCAACGTGTCCTCGTCCTTGGAGCTCCACCTCATGAAGAAAAGCCTGTTTGCCGCGGCCGCGCTCGTCGCCCTCACGGCCATGCCCTCGGTTTCGTACGCCCAGTTCTCGGGCAACGTCGGCCTGACGACCGACTACCGCTACCGCGGCATCTCGCAGACGCGCCTCAAGCCGGCGCTGCAAGGCGGCGTCGACTACGGGCTGCCGGCCGGCTTCTACGTCGGCGCATGGGCCTCGACCATCAAGTGGATCGACGACATTCCCGGCGGCGACAGCAGCATCGAGATCGACCTGTACGGCGGCGTGAAGGGCGAGATCATGCCCGGCCTCGGCTTCGACGTCGGCGTGCTGCGCTACGAGTACCCGAGCAACAAGCTGAACCCGAGCGCCAGCACCACCGAGCTGTACGGTGCGCTGACCTACGGCCCGGTGACCGGCAAGTACTCGCACGCCGTCACCAACACCTTCGCCAACGCCGACAGCAAGAACAGCTTCTATTTCGACCTCTCGGCGACCTTCGACCTGGGCAGCGGCTTCAGCGCCGTGCCGCACATCGGCTACCAGAAGATCAAGGGCCCGGCCGAAGACGCCGCCAGCTACACCGACTATTCGCTGACCGTGACCAAGGACCTGGGTTCCGGTCTGTCGGTCAGCGGCGCGCTGGTCGGCACCGACGCCGACAAGAATTTCTACGTCCCTGGCGCCGACGCCAACAGCACGAAGTTCCTGGGCAAGGCCTCGGGTGTGCTGTCGGTCAAGTACGTGTTCTGAACCCACCCCATTGGAGATGACCATGAAGATGGTGACCGCGATCGTCAAGCCGTTCAAGCTCGACGAAGTGCGTGAGGCCCTGAGCGCCATCGGCGTTCAAGGCATCACGGTGACCGAAGTCAAGGGCTTCGGCCGCCAGAAGGGCCACACCGAGCTGTACCGCGGTGCGGAGTACGTCGTCGACTTCCTGCCGAAGGTGAAGATCGAGGCGGCCGTCGACGATGCCATCGTCGACCGTGTCATCGAAGCCATCGAAGGTGCCGCGCGCACCGGCAAGATCGGCGACGGCAAGGTGTTCGTCTCGTCGCTGGAGCAGGTCGTTCGCATCCGCACAGGCGAGACCGGCAAGGACGCCCTCTGACTGATGCAGCACAACAAGAGACAACCATGAAGAAACTCATTGCGACTCTTGCCCTGGGCCTCGCGGTCCTGGGCTTCTCGGGGGCCGTTCTGGCCCAGGCGGCCTCGGCACCCGAAGCGGCGGCCTCCGTGGCTGCGGCCGCGGCACCGGCGGCTTCTGCCGTGGCCGAAGCGGCCTCCGCCGCGCCGGCGCCGGTGGCCAACAAGGGCGACGTGGCCTGGATGGTCGTGGCCACGCTGCTCGTCATCATGATGACGGTGCCGGGCCTGGCCCTCTTCTACGGCGGCCTGGTGCGCAGCAAGAACATGCTGTCGGTGCTGATGCAGGTGATGGTCACCTTCTCGATGATCGTGGTGCTGTGGTTCATCTACGGCTACAGCCTCGCGTTCACCGAAGGCAATGCCTATGTCGGCGGGTTCGACCGGCTGTTCATGAAGGGCCTGTTCGATCCCGCGGCGGGCACCTTCGCGATGGGCGCCACGTTCAGCAAGGGCGTCTACATCCCTGAACTGCTGTTCGCTGCCTTCCAGGCCACCTTCGCCGGCATCACCTGCTGCCTGATCGTCGGCGCTTTCGCCGAACGCATCAAGTTCAGCGCGGTGCTGCTGTTCATGGCGCTGTGGTTCACCTTCAGCTATGCGCCGATCGCGCACATGGTCTGGTTCTGGATGGGCCCGGACGCCTACGCCACGAAGGAAGTGGTCGACCAGATGAACGGCAAGGCCGGCCTGATCTGGCAGTGGGGCGCGCTGGACTTCGCCGGCGGCACGGTGGTGCACATCAATGCCGCAGTTGCCGGCCTGGTGGGTGCCTACATGATCGGCAAGCGCGTGGGGTACGGCAAGGAGGCGTTCACGCCGCACTCGCTGACGCTGACGATGGTCGGTGCCTCGATGCTGTGGGTGGGCTGGTTCGGCTTCAACGCCGGCTCGGCGCTCGAAGCGAACAACAGCGCGGTGCTCGCCTTCGCCAACACCTTCTCGGCCACGTCCGCGGCGGTGCTGGCCTGGTGCATCGGCGAGACGCTGATGAAGGGCAAGGCCTCGATGCTGGGTGCCGCCTCGGGTGCGGTGGCCGGCCTGGTGGCCATCACCCCGGCCGCCGGCAACGTCGGCCTGATGGGCGCGATCGTCGTGGGCTTCGTCGCCGGCTTCGCCTGCCTGTGGGGCGTGAACGGCCTGAAGAAGCTGCTCGGCGCCGACGACTCGCTGGACGTGTTCGGCGTGCACGGCGTGGGCGGCATCGTGGGTGCGCTGCTGACGGGTGTGTTCAATACCCAGTCACTCGGCGGCCCCGGCCTGGTGGGCGACTGGGTCACGGCCACGGTCACCTCCAACGCCATCGGTGCGCAGGTGTGGATCCAGCTCAAGGCGGTGCTGCTGACCATCGTGTGGTCGGGTGTCGTCTCGCTGGTGGCCTACAAGATCGTCGACCTGGTCATCGGCCTGCGCGTGCCGGAAGACGAGGAGCGCGAGGGTCTGGACATCACCTCGCACGGCGAAACGGCGTATCACAACTGAGCGTCGAATGACGCTTCCGCCCCCGGGCGGTATGAAGGGCCACCGCGAGGTGGCCCTTTTTTCATGGTCGGCGCGGGGCTTGTGCCGGCACGTGATCGGCCCCAAGTGCCTAGAATTCCGTCTCCGCAGCGCTCCCCCGGGCCCCCGACATGGTTCCTCACCTCATTACCGCTCTGACCGGCCCGATCAATGAACTCGAGCAGCGCATCCTCGAGTCGCTGCCCGCCATCGAGCGCTGGTTCCGTCTCGAATGGATGGAGCACACGCCGCCGTTCTACACCTCGGTGGACGTGCGCAATGCCGGCTTCAAGCTCGCGCCGGTGGACACCAACCTGTTCCCCGGCGGATTCAACAACCTCACCGAGGAGATGCTGCCGCTGGCCGTGCAGGCCGCGATGGCGGCGATCGAGAAGATCTGCCCGGAAGCGAAGAACCTGCTGCTGATCCCCGAGAAGCACACGCGCAACACCTTCTACCTGACCAACGTGCAGCGGCTGATGCAGATCTTCACGCAGGCCGGGCTGAACGTGCGCCTGGGCACGCTGGACGACACGATCACCACGCCCACCGAGGTCGCGCTGCCCGACGGCAGCAGCCTGAAGCTCGAGCCGCTGCTGCGCACGCGCGGCCGCCTGGGGCTGAAGGACTTCGATCCCTGCACGATCCTGCTCAACAACGACCTGTCGGGCGGCATCCCGAAGATCCTCGAGAACCTGCATGAGCAGTACCTGCTGCCGCCGCTGCACGCCGGCTGGGCGGTGCGGCGCAAGACCAACCACTTCCAGGCCTACGAGGAAGTGGCAAAGAAGTTCGCCAAACTGCTGGGCATGGACCCGTGGCTGATCAACCCGATGTTCGCGCACTGCGGCGAGGTCGACTTCAGCGACGGCACCGGCAGCGAGTGCCTGATGAGCAACGCCGAGGCGCTGCTGGGCAAGATCCGCCGCAAGTACAAGGAATACGGCATCAACGAGAAGCCGTTCATCATCGTCAAGGCCGACGCAGGCACCTACGGCATGGGCATCATGACCGTGCGCGATCCGAAAGACCTGGCCGAACTCAACCGCAAGACGCGCAACAAGATGAGCGTCATCAAGGAAGGCCAGCAGGTCACCCAGGTGATCCTGCAGGAAGGCGTGCCGACCTACGAGCGCGTCAACGACGCCGTTGCCGAGCCGGTGGTCTACATGATCGATCGCTACGTGGTCGGGGGCTTCTACCGCGTCAACGCCGAGCGCGGCATCGACGAGAACCTGAACTCGCCGGGGGCGAGCTTCGTGCCGCTGGCTTTCGCCGAGTCCGGCCATCTGCCGCGGCCGGGCGCCAAGCCGGGCGCCAGCGCGCCGAACCGCTTCTACATGTACGGCGTGATCGCCCGCCTGGCCATGGTGGCGGCCAGTTATGAGCTGGAAGCGACCGACCCGGACGCGGAGATCTACGAGTAGGGGCGCCCGTCCACACCGCGTTGCTGCGCTGCAACATGGTTTGACCGAGGGTAACCGGGGCGCACAATGGCGCTCTCTCGAAGAACGAGCCGGACCGGGTTGAGCCCCGCCACCGGTATCACGTGAGCCAGCCCAGTTCGAAGTCCAGCCTCGCGGCATTGACGCTCGGCGCCGTCGGCGTCGTCTACGGCGACATCGGCACCAGCCCGCTGTACGCCTTCAAGGAAGTGTTCGCGCACGGCCATGTGCCGATGAGCCCGGAGAACATCTACGGCGTGCTGTCGTTGATGTTCTGGACGCTGACCGTCATCGTCTCGCTGAAGTACGTGATGCTGATCCTGCGCGCCGACAACAATGGCGAGGGGGGGCTGATCGCCATGCTGGCGCTGGCCTCGGTGGCGGTGAAGGACAAGCCGGTGCTGCGCCAGCGGCTGCTGCTGATCGGCATCTTCGGTACGGCGATCTTTTTCGGCGACGGCGTCATCACGCCGGCGATCTCGGTGCTCTCGGCGGTCGAGGGCCTGGAAGTGGCGGCGCCCGCCCTGCACGCCTACATCGTGCCGATTACGCTGGTGGTGCTTACCGCGCTGTTCATGGTGCAGCGGCACGGCACGGCCCACGTGGGGCGCTTCTTCGGGCCGGTCACGGTGCTGTGGTTCGTGGTACTGGCGGTGCTGGGCGTGGTCCATATCGCCCGCAACCCGGCCATCCTGCTGGCGCTGAACCCGGTCTACGCGCTCGATTTCCTCACGGCGCACTTCGGCGTCGCCTTCGTCGCGCTCGGCTCGGTGGTGCTGTGCGTCACCGGTGCCGAGGCGCTGTACGCCGACATGGGGCACTTCGGCAAGCGGCCGATCCGCCTGGCCTGGTTCAGCCTGGTGATGCCGGCGCTGGTGATCAACTACTTCGGCCAGGGCGCGATGCTGCTCGTGCACCCGGAGAACGCGAAGAACCCGTTCTACGAGATGGCGCCGACCTGGGCGCTGTACCCGCTCATCGGCCTGGCCACCGCAGCCACGGTGATCGCCTCGCAGGCGCTGATCACCGCGGCCTTCTCGGTGACCAAGCAGGCCATCCAGCTCGGCTACCTGCCGCGGCTGCGCGTGCTGCACACCTCGGTGCGCGACACCGGGCAGATCTACCTGCCCTTCGTGAACTGGGGCCTGTACGTGTGCATCGTGTTCGCGGTGGTGCTGTTCGGCTCCTCCAGCAAGCTGGCCGCGGCCTACGGCATCGCGGTGACCATCGACATGCTGATCACCACGACGATGACTTTCTTCGTCATCCGCTACGGCTGGAAGTACCCATGGTGGCTGTGCGTGGCGGCCACCGGCTTCTTCTTCGTGGTCGACTTCATCTACTTCTCCGCCAACGTCGTCAAGGTGTTCGACGGCGGCTGGTTCCCGGTGGTCATCGGCGCGGCGATGTTCCTGCTGCTGATGACCTGGAAGCAGGGCCGCCGGCTGATGGCCGAGCGCCTGCGCGAGGACGCGATCGACCTGCCCAGCTTCCTGGAGGCGGTGTTCGTCAGCCCGCCGGTGCGCGTGCCCGGCACCGCGGTGTTCCTCGTCAGCGACCAGGGAAGCACGCCTAACGCGCTGCTGCACAACCTCAAGCACAACAAGGTGCTGCACGAGACCAACCTGTTCGTCACCGTGCGCCACCACGAGATCCCGTGGATCGGCTTCGATAAGCGCTGCGATCTCGCTTCGCTGGGCAACGACTGCTGGCAGGTCACGCTGCACTTCGGTTTCAAGAACGACCCCGACGTGCCCGAGGCGCTGGCCCTATTGAAGAACCGCGGCGTGATGCTCGACGAGATGGAAACCAGCTACTTCCTCTCGCGCGACATCGTCATCCCGACATTGGGCGAGGGCATGTCCTTCTGGCGCGAGAAGCTGTTCGCGAGCATGCACCGCAATGCCGCTGCCGCGGCGGACTTCCTGAACCTGCCGACCAACCGCGTGGTCGAGCTGGGCGCCAAGGTCGAGATCTGAGTGGGTTTCTTCCGTGACGTCTCGCTGCCCGCGGTGACGGCCGGCTTCGTCGCCGTGCTGGTGGGCTTCACCAGCTCGGTGGCCATCGTCTTCCAGGCCGCGACCGCGCTGGGCGCCACGCCGGCGCAGATCAGCTCGTGGATGTGGGCGCTCGGACTGGGCATGGGCCTGTGCTCGGCCGTGCCTTCGCTGGTGCTGCGCAAACCCGTGATGGTGGCCTGGAGCACCCCCGGCGCCGCGGTGCTGGCCACGGCCGCGGCGGCCGGCGGCTTCACGCTCGCGCAGGCCACCGGCGCCTTCATCGTCTGCGCGCTGCTGATGACGCTGGCCGGCGCCACCGGATGGTTCGAGCGGGTGATGGACCGCATCCCGATGCCCATCGCCAGCGCGCTGCTCGCCGGCGTGCTGGCGCGCTTCGGCATGGATGCCTTCCTCGCGGCCCGCACGGCGCTCGCACTGGTGCTGCTGATGCTGCTGGCCTACCTGGCTGGCCGGCGCTGGTGGCCGCGCTACGCGGTGCCCGGCGTGCTGGCGGCAGGCACCGCATTCGCGGCGGCCAGCGGCCAGCTGCATCTCGAAGGCGTGTCGCTGTCGCTCACCGTGCCGGTCTTCGTGATGCCCGAGTTCACGCTGGCCGCAGCGGTGAGCCTGGCGCTGCCGCTGTTCGTCGTCACGATGGCTTCGCAGAACCTGCCGGGCGTGGCCGCCATCCGCGCCGCCGGCTACCAGATGCCGATCTCGAAGATCATCACGCTCACCGGTGTGGTGACGCTGCTGCTCGCGCCGTTCGGTGCCTTCGCGCTGAACCTGTCGGCCATCACCGCCGCCATCTGCATGGGCCGCGAGGCGCACGAGGACCCGGCCAAGCGCTACACCGCGGCGGTGGCCTGCGGGCTCATCTACATCGTCATCGGCCTGTTCGGCGCGGCGGTCACCGGCGTGCTCACGGCCTTTCCGCGCGAGCTCGTGGTCGCGGTGGCGGGCCTGGCGCTGCTGGGCAGTATCGGCGGCGGGCTGGCCGTGGCGCTGAAGGACGAACTGCACCGCGAGGCCGCGCTGATCACCTTCCTCGTCACGCTCAGCGGCGTCAGCCTGGCGGGCATCGGCTCGGCCTTCTGGGGCGTCGTTGCGGGGGCCTTGACATGGGGTGTGCAGTCCTGGCGGCGGCACGCCTAGACTCAGGCCATGCCCGATTTCCGCTCGCCCGAGTTCCTGCTCGGCCACGTCCGCCACACGCTGTCGTTCTACGAAGGCCGCTGCATCGACCCGACGGGCGGCTTCTTCCATTTCTACAAGGACGACGGCACGGTCTACGACCTGCACACGCGGCACCTCGTCAGCAGCACGCGCTTCGTGTTCAACCATGCGATGGCCTTCCGCCATTTCGGCAAGGCCGATCAGCAGGCCGCGGTACGCCACGGGCTCGACTTCCTCAAGCGCGCGCACGCCCAGCCGCAGGGCGGCTTCGCCTGGCAGGTCGACTGGCAGGGCGACGTGGACGGCGGCCGCGCCACCGTGCAGGACGGCACCAACCACTGCTACGGCCTGGCCTTCGTGATGCTCGCGCATGCGCATGCGCTGCTGGCCGGCGTCAAGGTGGCGCGCGTCGGACTCGAAGCCACCTGGGATCTGATGGAACAGCGCTTCTGGGAACCGCGCAACGGCCTCTATGCGGACGAGGCCTCGCCGGACTGGCAGCTCAGCGCCTATCGCGGCCAGAACGCGAACATGCATGCCAGCGAGGCCATGATGGCGGCCTACGAGGCCACGCGCGAGCCGCGCTACCTGCAGCGCGCGCTGACGCTGGCCGAGTCGGTCACCGGCCGTCTCGCTGCGCTGGCCGACGGCCTGGTGTGGGAGCACTACCGCGTGGCACCCGACGGTGGCTGGTCGCTCGACTGGGACTACAACCGCGACGACAAGACCAACATCTTCCGCCCCTGGGGCTACCAGACCGGCCACCTCACCGAGTGGGCCAAGCTGCTGATGCAGCTCGAGCGCTGGCTGCCCGAGGCGCAGCGGCCGGCGTGGATCGTGCCGCGCGCGCGCCACTTCTTCGACACCGCGATGGCGCGCGGCTGGGACGATGTGAACGGCGGTCTCGTCTACGGCTTCGCCCCGGATGGCACGGTGTGCGACGGCGACAAGTACTTCTGGGTGCAGGCCGAGAGTTTCGCCGCCGCGGCGCTGCTGGCGCTGCGTACCGGCGACGCCGCGTACTGGGACTGGTACGACCGCATCTGGGCCTACGCCTGGGAGCACTTCGTCGACCACGAGCACGGCGCCTGGTACCGCATCCTCGGGCCCGACAACCGCAAGCTGAGCGACGAGAAGAGCCCGGCGGGCAAGACGGATTACCACACCATGGGCGCCTGCTACGACGTGCTGCGCGGACTGGGTGCCTGATCGGCATCAATTTTTCCGAACGTTGACTTCAGATCAGGTGCGACGGTCGGTTACCAGGGCACGCCTAAAGTCTGTTCCGTGCACAAGACACCCGAGGAGCCCTCGGGACCTCGTTTCAAACACGGAGCATTGAAAATGATTGATTCCTTCAAGACCCCCCTGGTCATCGTCGGCCGCGTTCTGCTGGCGCTGATGTTCATCTATGCCGGCTTCGGCAAGCTCACCAACCTCGAGGGCACCGCCGGCTACATCGCCAGCGGCGGGTTGCCGATGGCGTCGGTGCTGGCCGTGGTCGTCGGCCTGCTCGAACTGCTGGGCGGCCTGGCCATCGCGGTCGGCTTCCAGGCGCGCTGGGCGGCGCTGGCCCTGGGCCTGTTCACGCTGGCCGCGAGTCTGCTGTTCCACAAGTTCTGGGCCGTTCCGGCCGACCAGGCTTTCGTGCAGCAACTGATGTTCATGAAGAACCTGTCGGTCGCCGGCGGCCTGTTCATCGTCGCGGCGCTGGGTGCCGGCCCGGCGAGCGTCGACGCGCGCCGCGGCCTGGTGCCCGCGACGGCCTGATTGCCGAGCGCCCTCGCCACGAAACCCCCGGAGGGAAACCTTCGGGGGTTTTGTGCCACAGTGGCGCCAGACTCGAATCCCCGGAAGCCGCCATGCGCCTGCTGTTCGTCGCCGACCCGCTGGAAGATTTCAAGATCGCCAAGGACAGCAGCTTCACGATGATGCGCGAGGCGGCGGCCCGCGGACACATGCTCTTCGCCTGCGAACCGCGCGACCTGGTCTGGGAGCGTGGCGGCAGGGTCACCGCGCGGCTGCGCCAGATCGCGCTGACCAGCGACCCGACAGCCTGGTTCACCGAACTCGAGACGCCGAGCACGCCGCTGGCCGAGCTCGACGCGGTGGTGATGCGCAAGGACCCGCCCTTCGACAGCGAATACTTCTACGCCACCCACCTGCTGCAGCAGGCCGAGCGCGAGGGCGCCCGCGTCTTCAACAAGCCGGCGGCGTTGCGCGATCACCCGGAGAAGCTGGCCATCCTCGAGTTCCCGCAGTTCATCGGCCCGACGCTGGTGACGCGTGATGCGGGTGAGATCAAGCGGTTCCACGCCGAACACGGCGACGTGATCCTCAAGCCGCTGGACGGCATGGGCGGCATGGGCATCTTCCGCGTCGGCCCCGACGGCCTGAATCTTGGCAGCATCACCGAGACACTCAACAAGGGCGGAGCGCAGACCGTGATGGTCCAGCGCTACCTGCCGGAGATCGTGCAAGGCGACAAGCGCATCCTGGTCATCGGCGGCGAGCCGGTGCCGTTCTCGCTGGCGCGCATTCCGCAGGGCAGCGAGATCCGCGGCAACCTCGCCGCCGGCGGCAAGGGCGTGGCGCAGCCGCTGAGCGCGCGCGACCGCGAGATCGCCTCGACGCTCGGCCCGATCCTCGCCGCGCGCGGGCTGCTGCTCGCCGGCCTGGACGTGATCGGCGACAGCCTCACCGAGATCAACGTCACCAGCCCGACCTGCTTCCGAGAGATCACCGACCAGACCGGCTTCGACGTGCCGAAGATGTTCATCGACGCGCTGGAAGCCGCTCTGCGCCGCACCTGATGGACGACCCGAGCCGGCTCGATGCCACGGTGGCCGCGGCGTTGATCGCCCGCCGCGAACTGAGTGCCGAGGCGCTGCTGCGGGCGTGCCTGGCGCGCATCGCCGAGCGCGACGGCGAGTTGCGCGCCTTCGTCTGCCTCGACGTGCAGGGTGCGCTGGCGCAGGCCCGCGCGCTCGACGCCGGGCCGCCGCGCGGCCCCTTGCACGGCCTGCCGCTGGGCGTGAAGGACATCTTCGACACACGCGACCTGCCCACCGAATGCGGCTCGCCGATCTTCGCCGGCCACCGGCCGCGCGTGGATGCGGCGGCCGTGGCGCTGTGCCGCGAGGCCGGCGCGGTGGTGATCGGCAAGACCGTCACCACCGAGCTCGCCAACATGACGGCCGGGCCCACGCGCAACCCGTTCAACCCGGCACACACGCCCGGCGGCTCGTCCAGCGGCTCGGCGGCGGCGGTGGCCGACTTCATGGTGCCGCTGTCCCTGGGGACGCAGACCGCGGGCTCGCTCATCCGGCCGGCGGCCTGCTGCGGCGTCGCCGGCTTCAAGCCGAGCTTCGGCCGCGTGCCGCGCGCCGGCGTGAAGCCGAACGCGGATTCGATGGACACCGTGGGCGGTTTCGGCCGCACGGTGGCCGATGCGGCGCTGCTCGGCGCGGTGCTCACTGGCGACAAACGCCTCGTGCAGCAGCCTTTGCCCGACACGCTGCGCATCGGCCTCGTGCAGGGGCCCGACTGGGGCGAGGCCGAAGCCGACGTGCAGACTGCCTGGACGCGTGCCGTGACGGCGCTCGCCCCGCAGGCGCAGCGCTGCGAAGACGCGGCGTTGCCGGGCGACTTCGTCGATGTCGCCGCGGTGCAGGCTGCGCTGCAGGCGCACGAAACCGCCGCCGCGCTGGCCGACGAGCACCGCCGCCACCGCGACCTGCTCAGCCCGGCCTTGATCGCGCTGCTCGACAAGGGCCGCGCGATCGACGCGACAGACATCGAGTCCCATCGCGCGCGCGCGGCACGTTGGCGAGGCGAGGTGGATGCGCTGTTCGATCGTTTCGACGTGCTGCTCGCGCCCAGCGCGCTCGACGAGGCGCCCGAGGGCCTGCAGCACACCGGCGACCCGCTCTTCTGCCGGCCCTGGAGCCTGCTCGGCCTGCCCTGCGTGCACCTGCCGTTCGCAAGCGGCTCCACCGGGCTGCCGGTGGGCCTGCAGCTCGTCGGCCGCTTCGGCGAAGACCATCGCCTGATGGCCGCCGCGCAGTGGGCGATGCAGCGCCTCGCGTGATCCTCAGTTGATGAAGTGAAGCTCGCGGAAGCGGTGGCGGAAGGTTTCGACCTCGCGCGTCATGTCCTCGGGCCGGTCGCCCAGCGCCCGCACGATCAATGACGCGAGGTCGCCCATGTGCTCGGGTTTCATGCCCAGGCGCACGATCTCGGGCACGCCGAAACGCAGGCCGTTGATGTCGCCGGCCACCGGCGCGATCGGCAGCCCGATGCCGCAGGCGAGCAGGCCGGCGCGCGCCATGCGTTTCGCAGCAGCCTGGCCGCCGCCCCAGCGCGCCGCCTCGACGGCGAACTGATGCGAGGTGGTGGCGCCGCGCGCCGCTGCGTACACGGGCAGGCCTTGCTTCTGCAACGCCTGCGCGAGCGCGCGGGCGGTGTCGCACATCGTTTGAGCGTAGGCCGAGCCGTGGCGCTTCCAGTCGACCAGTGTGACGGCCAGCGCGGCCACCCTGCCGGCGTCGAAGTTGGCGGTCAGGCCCGGGTAGGCGATCGCGTCGAGCCGCTCGGCCAGGCCGGCGTCGTTGCTCACCACCAGCCCGCCCGGCGGGCCGCCCAGGCTCTTGTAGGTGCTCATCGTCATCACGTGCGCGCCCTGCGCCAGCGGGTTGGCCCAGGTGCGGCCAGCGACCATGCCCGACAGGTGCGCGGCATCGAAGAGCAGCCTGGCGCCGACCTCGTCGGCCACCTCGCGCATCTGCACCACCGGGTGCGGGAACAGGTTGAGGCTGCCTCCGGCGCTGATCAGCTTCGGCTTCACCTCGCGCGCCAGCGCGCGCAGCGCCGCCACGTCGACGGTGTAGCCGTCGGCCAGCACCGGCGCGTGCACGATGTTCAGTCCGTACAGGCCCGCCGCGCCCGCCGCGTGGTGGGTGACGTGGCCGCCGATGTCGGCCGGCGGCGCGATGAGTGTGTCGCCGGGCTTGCAGGTCGCCATGAAGACGTACAGGTTGGCCAGCGCGCCGGAGGCCACGCGCACCTCGGCGTACTTCGCGTCGAACACTTCGGCAGCGAGTTCGGCGGCGATCACCTCGATGCGCTCGATCGCCTCCAGCCCCATCTCGTACTTGTCGCCGGGGTAGCCCAGCGAGGCGCGCGAGCCCAGGCCGGAGGCCATCATCGCCTCGGCGCGCGGGTTCATCACGTTGCTCGCCGGGTTGAGGTTGATGCCGTGCAGGTCGTGGATGCGGCGGTTCTCGGCGACCAGGCGGGCGATCTCGTCGAAGATCGCCGGCCCATCGAGCCTGGAAGTCTGTGCGGCGACGGTCTGCACCAGGTCTTCGCAGGGTGCAGGCACCCAGTGGCGTCGTTCAAGCATGGCGTGCGGGAAGGGCTGGGAATGGGGCCATCCTACGCCGCAGCGACAATCGGGCGATGGCAGTCCTTTCCCTCTCCAACGCGCACCTCGCCTTCGGGCACGTCGCACTCCTCGACGGCGCGGCGTTCTCGCTCGAGTCCGGTGAACGCCTCGGCCTGATCGGCCGCAATGGCGCCGGCAAGTCGTCGCTCCTGAAGATCGTCGCCGGGCTGGAGAAGCCCGACGACGGGCTGCTGCAGCTCACCCAGGGCCTGCGCATCCGCTACGTGCCGCAGGAGCCGCTGTTCGACGCGGCGGCCAGCGTGTTCGACATCGTCAGCGAGGGCGTGGCCGAGGCCAAGGCCGTGCGCTCGGCCTACGAGGAGCATGCGCCGGGCGTCGACCTGGACGCGCTGCAGACGCGCATCGAGGCGCTCGACGCCTGGAACTGGGAGCAGCGCGTCGACACCACGCTGCACCAGTTGCACCTGGACGGCGAGCGCATCGTGGGCGAACTCAGCGGCGGCATGAAGAAGCGCGTCGCGCTGGCGCAGGCGCTGGTGGCCGTGCCCGACGTGCTGCTGCTCGACGAGCCGACCAACCACCTCGACCTCGACTCGATCGCCTGGCTCGAGGAGCTGCTGCGCGGCTTCAAGGGCAGCGTCATGCTGATCACCCACGACCGCGCCTTCCTCGACAACGTGGTCACGCGCATCATCGAGCTCGATCGCGGCACGATCCGCAGCTACCCGGGCAATTTCAGCGCCTACGAAAGGTCGAAGGAAGATCAGCTCGCTGCCGAGGCGCAGGCCAGCGCGCGCGCCGACAAACTGCTCGCGCAGGAAGAGGTGTGGATCCGCAAGGGCGTGGAGGCGCGCCGCACGCGCAGCGTCGCGCGCATCCAGCGCCTGGAGGTGCTGCGCGCGCAGCGGCAGGCGCGGCGCGAATCGCTTGGCCAGGTTCGGCTGGAAGTGGACACCGGCGCGCCCAGCGGCAAGATCGTCGCGGAACTGCGCGACGTATCGATGCGCTTCGGCGAGAAGGTCATCGTCAGCGGCTTCAACGCCACCATCCTGCGCGGCGACAAGGTCGGCCTGATCGGGCCCAACGGCGCGGGCAAGACCACGCTGCTCAAGCTCATCCTCGGCGAACTGGAGCCGACGTCCGGCACGGTGCGCCGCGGCACCAAGCTCGAGGTGGCCTACTTCGACCAGATGCGCAGCGTGCTCGATCTCGACGCGACGCTGGCCGACACCATCAGCCCGGGCAGCGAATGGGTCGAGGTCGGCGGCGCGCGCAAGCACGTGATGAGCTATCTGAACGACTTCCTGTTCTCGCCGGAGCGCGCCAACTCGCCGGTGCGCACGCTGTCCGGTGGCGAGCGCAACCGCGTGCTGCTGGCGCGCCTGTTCGCGCTGCCGGCCAACGTGCTGGTGCTCGACGAGCCGACCAATGACCTCGACATCGACACGCTCGAACTGCTCGAGGAGCTGCTGCAGAACTACGCCGGCACGGTGTTCCTCGTCAGCCACGACCGGCGTTTCCTCGACAACGTGGTGACGAGCACGATCGCCTGGGAGGGCGACGAGTCCCCCGGGCTGTGGCGCGAATACGAAGGCGGCTACGAGGAATGGCGCACCCAGCGCGCGCGCGCGCAGAAGCTGCGTGAGCAGGCGGCGCGAATCGCGCCGGTGGAAAGGGCGAAGCCAGCGGCCGCACCGGCGCCGGTGGCCGCGCCAGTACCCAAGGCGCGCAAGCTCAGCTACAAGGAGCAGCGCGAGCTCGACGAACTGCCCAAGCGCATCACGGCGCTGGAGGCCGAGCAGAAGGTGATCAACGAACTGCTCGCCGACCCCGAGGCCTACGCGCGTGATCCGCAGCACATGGCCGAGGCCAACAAGCGCCACGCGCAGATCGACGAGGAATTGCTCGCGGCCCTGGAGCGCTGGGAGGCGCTCGGCGCGAAGTAGGGCTCAGAACCAGCCGTCGCGCACCGCGTCCGGGTGCGAGCGGCTGACGATCAGCCCCGACTGCAGGTACAGCGCATTGAGCAGCCGGGTGGCGCGCTCGCGGTCCATGCCCGGCCACTCGGCCAGCTCGCGCAGCGAGGCGCTCTGCCGAGCCAGCCGCTGGATGGCCGCCATCACCGCGCCGCTGGCCGGCAGGGCGGAGGCGTCCAGGCTCGGTGCGACGCGGTAGACCGCCGGGCCGGCGATCTCGGGCAGCAGTTCGCGGCGCAGGCCGCGCATCGCCATCTCCCACAGCAGTGGGGCCAGCGCATGGTGCATGTGCTCGGCTCCGACCAGGGCGGCCTGCTCGTCGCCCGGCGGGCGCAGCAGGGCCGGCTCGACATGCATCACGCGCAGGTCCAGCAGGTGCTTGCCGATCAGCTCCTCCATCGGCACCGGGCAATGCACCAGGCGCTCCTGCGCGAACACGGTCAGCGGCACGACGCGGTCGCCGCACTGCAGGTGGATGGTCACGCGCTTGGCGTGGCGCACGCAGGCGGCCATGACTTCGACCACCTCGGAGGCGCCGCCGTCATGGCCGAAGCGCAGCAGGTCCGCGCGCAGCGACGGGCTGAGCTGCGAGATCCGCGTGCTGATGCCGCCCGGCTCGGCGTGCAGTTCATCAAGGTAGCGCTGGTAGGCGCTCGCGCGCATCAACTCCGGCTCCCCGATGGGGATGGTGGGCTGGAACAACTCGCTGTTCATCACCACGGCATTCTCGCTCGTTACGCTTGGTCACGAAAGGGGCTGCAGCGTCTCTCGGGCGCGCTGCAGCGCCTGCCAGAACCGGGCGTCCTGCGTGGTGGCGAAGTTGATGCGCATGAGATTCGTCGGCCGGTGCGTGGCATGGAAGAGCGCGCCCGGCGCGATCAGCCAGCCGTCATCATGCATGACCTGAGCGAGCCGCTCGGTGTCCACGCCGGTGTCGACCCAGCCGAACAGGCCCCGTGGATCGGCGGCGAAACGGCAGCCGTGGGCTTGCGCCAGCTCCACCGAGCGGCCGCGCGCGGCGTCCAGCAGCCTCTGCACCCGCTCGGCATGGCGGCGAAGCAGGCCCTGCTCCAGGCAGTGAGCCAGCGCCAACTCCGTCATGGAAGGCGTGGTCAGGGTGGAGAGCAGCTTGGTGTCGATCAGGCGATCGACCAGCCGCGCCGGCGCGGCGATGTAGCCGACACGCCAGCTCGGCGTGAGGATCTTCGAGAAGCCCGAGACGTAGAGCGTGCGGTCCAGCGCATCGAGCGCGGCCAGGCGCGGCAGGTGCGAAGGGGCCAGGTGGGCGTAGGTATCGTCCTCGACGATGGCCAGGTCGTGCGCCTGCGCGAGCTGCAGCACCTTGTGCGCCGACTGCAGGCTCAACGAGGCGCCGGTCGGGTTGTGCAGCACGGAGACGGTGACGTACAGGCGAGGGCGAGCAGACGCCGGCTGGGCCTCGATCAAGCGCTGCATGGTGGCCAGGTCGGGGCCGTCCGGCCCACGCGGTACAGGCAGGACGCGCATGCCCAGCGCCGCCAGCCGTGCGTACTCGACGGACCAGCCTGGTTCGTCGACCAGCACAGTGTCGCCAGGCTTGCACAGGGTGCGGGTGACAACATCCAGCGCATGGGTGGCGCCCACCGTGGTGATGATCTGCTCGGGGGAGGCGCTGATGCCGTGTTCGATCAGGCGGCTGGCGAGGGCGCGGCGCAGTCGCTGTTCGCCGGCCGGCTCGCCGTACTGCAGCGCGGTGCGGCCGAGCTGGGCGCTCACCTTGCGCATGGCGCTGGCGAGCAGGGGCTGGTCCAGCCATTCGGCGGGCAGCGTGCCGAGCCCGGGCATGGGTTGCGCGCCCGGCGGCTGGAACATGCCGCGGATCAGCGTGGTGGCGCTGATCGGCACCGGTGAGCGCGGCGCGGGCGCGCTGCGGCCCGGTCCCGGCGCGGACTCGGCGACCGGCCCGCGCACGTAGAAGCCGCGTTGGGCGCGCGCCTCGACCAGCCCCTGCGCCAGCAGTTGGTCATAGGCCGCCACCACCGTGGTCGGGCTGACCTCGTGCCGCCGCGCGCATTCGCGCACCGAGGGCAGGCGGGCGCCCGGTGCAAGCAGGCGCTGGCGGATGCGCTCGGCAAAACGCGCGGCGAGCTGGTCGGTCAGGGTGCTGTCGGCCTGTCGGGACAGGCGCATCGCAGCTGGGAGTGCAGCGGCATCGAGCATGGCTTGTGCTGGCCTGATCGCCAGTACAGTGAATGAGCAGATGCCGAAAAGTGTACTGCCACTGTGCTGGTGACGAACCTAGACTGTTCGCATGTCCGCAGAAGAACTCGCCGCCCTGCTGAGCTTCGCGACGGCGATGAGCTTCACGCCGGGGCCGAACACGACCCTGTCGACCGCGCTCGGCGCCAACCTGGGCCTGCGGCGCGCGCTGCCTTTCATCGTGGCGGTTCCCGCCGGCTGGACGCTGATGATGCTGCTGTGCGGCCTGGGACTGGCGGCGCTGATCCTGGCGGCGCCGGCGCTGCGCCTGGCAGTCAAGTTCGGCGGCATCGCCTACCTCGTCTGGATGGCCTGGAAGCTCGCCTCGGTGCGCACGCTCGGCGAAGTCAATGCGAAGCAGCTCGACGTCGGCTTCTGGCAGGGCGTGGGCCTGCAGTTCCTCAACATCAAGGCCTGGATGCTGGCGCTGGCGCTGGCCGCCGGCTGGGTGACCAGCGCCGGCAGCCAGCCCGCCGCCAACCCGGGCGAGCGCCTGGCCATCGTCTGCGCGGTGATGGTGGTTTTCGCGCTCGCCAGCAACTTCAGCTATGCGCTGGCCGGCTCGCTGCTGCGCGGCTGGCTGGCGCAGGGCAGGCGCCTGGTCGTCTTCAACCGCGCGATGGCGGCCGTGCTGCTGGCCACCGCCTTCTGGCTGCTCGGCGCATGAACGCGGCGCGCACGGAGCACGACGAAGCGCGTGGCCTGTGGCTCGGGCTGCTCGGCGTCGTCATCTTCGCGATGACGCTGCCGATGACGCGGCTGGCCGTCGGCCCGGCTGTCGACCCGCAGCTGCCGCCGCTGTTCGTCACCGCCGGGCGCGCGGCCTTCGCCGGGCTGCTCAGCGCGGTCTACCTGCTCGTCACCCGCGCCCCTTGGCCGCGCGCAGACCAATTGCCCACCTTCTACGTGTCGGCGCTCGGCACGGTGGTCGGTTTCCCGCTGTTCATCGGCCTGGCGCTGCGCCACGTCGACGCGATGCATGCCGCCGTGGTCACCGGGTTGATGCCGCTGGCCACCGCCGTGGCGGCGGCGATCTGGTTCCGCCAGCGGCCGTCCAACGCCTTCTGGGCCTGCGCGAGCGCCGGCTGCGCGCTGGTCGTCGCCTTCGCGCTGGTGCAGGGCAGCGGCCGCCTGACGCTGGCCGACGCGTTGCTGCTCGGTGCCGTGGCCAGCACCGCGATGGGCTACGTCGCCGGCGCGCAGCTGTCTGCGCAGATGAGTGCCGAGCGGGTGATCTGCTGGGTGCTGGTGCTCAGCCTGCCGCTGACGCTGCCGGTGGCCTGGTGGAGCTGGCCCGAGCAGCCGGTGCGCGCCGCGTCCTGGGGCGGCTTCGTCTACGTCACGCTGTTCTCGATGTGGCTGGGCTTCTTCGCCTGGTACCGCGGCCTGGCGCTGGGCGGCACGGTGCGTGTCAGCCAGGTGCAGCTGGTGCAGCCCTTTCTTTCCCTGCTGTTCGCCGTGCCCGTGCTCGGCGAACGGCTGGAGCCGCTCACCGTGGCCTTCGCGCTCGCGGTGATCGCCACCGTCTTCGTCGGCAAGAGACTGCCGGCCCATCGACCCGCCTGAAACGAGAGCCCCATGACCTTCCAGATGGCCCGCCGCGCCGAGCGCATGAACCCGTCGATCATCCGCGAGATCCTCAAGGTGACCGAGCGCCCCGGCATCATCTCGCTGGCCGGCGGACTGCCGTCGCCCGACAGCTTCCCGGTCGAGGCGATGCGTGCTGCCAGCGAACGGGTGTTGCGCGACGCGCCCCGCGAGGCCCTGCAGTACGCCGCCAGCGAGGGCTTCGCGCCGCTGCGCGAATGGGTGGCCGCGCAGCTCGCCGCACAGGGCCTCAAGGCCGACGCCTCGCAGGTGCTCATCACCACTGGCTCGCAGCAGGGGCTGGACCTGGTCGGCAAGGTGCTCATCGACCCGGGAAGCGGCGTCGCCGTGGAGCGGCCCACCTATCTCGGCGCGCTGCAGGCCTTCGCCCCGTACGAGCCGGAGATCGTCTCGGTCGAGTGCGACGACGACGGCCCGATCCCGCAGGCGCTGGAGGCGGCGCGCGGTTCGCGCTTCCTGTACCTGCTGCCCAACTTCCAGAACCCGAGCGGCCGCTGCATGAGCGCGGCGCGGCGCGCGCAGGTCTCCGACGCGGCGCGCGCGCTCGGCCTGCCGATCGTCGAGGACAACCCGTACGGCGACCTGTGGTTCGACACCGAGCCGCCGGCGCCGCTGGCCGCGCGCTGGCCCGAGGGCACGGTCTACCTCGGCTCCTTCTCCAAGGTGCTCGCACCGGGCCTGCGTCTGGGTTATGTGCTCGCACCGCCGGAACTCTTCCCCAAGTTGCTGCAGGCCAAGCAGGCGGCCGACCTGCACTCGCCAGGATTCAACCAGCGTGTCGTGCACGAAGTGATCCGAGACGGCTTCCTGCGCGAGCACGTGCCGACCATCCGTGCCCGCTACAAGGCGCAGCGCGACGCGATGCGCGCGGCGCTCGAGAAGCACATGCCGGCCGGCTGCCACTGGAACGTGCCGGTGGGCGGCATGTTCTTCTGGGTCGAACTGCCCGAGGGCGTGGACGCCACCGCGATGCTGCCGAAGGCGGTGGAGCGCGGCATGGCCTACGTGCCCGGCGCCGCCTTCTTCGCCGACCATGCCAAGGCCAACACGCTGCGGCTGAGCTTCGTCACCGTCTCGCCGGCGCAGATCGAGCAGGGCATCGCCATGCTTGCGCAGGCGATCAAGGAGGCCGCATGAGCCAGCGCAGCTTCACCCAGCTCGACGTCTTCACCGACACGCCGCTGCGCGGCAATCCACTCGCGGTGGTCCACGGCGCGGAAGGATTGTCCGACGCACAGATGCAGACCTTCGCGCGCTGGACCAACCTGAGCGAAACCACCTTCCTGCTGCCGCTCACGGACGCCGCTGCCGACTACCGCGTGCGCATCTTCACGCCCGACCGCGAGTTGCCCTTCGCCGGCCATCCGACGCTGGGCAGCTGCCATGCGTGGCTGGCCGCGGGCGGCCAGCCGCACAGCGCGGACGAGGTCGTGCAGCAATGCGGCGTCGGCCTGGTGCGCATCCGCCGCGATGGCACGCGCCTCGCCTTCGCTGCGCCGCCGCTGCGCCGCAGCGGCCCGGTCGAACCGGAGGTGCTGGCGCAGATCGTGCGCAGCCTGCGCATCCCAGCCGACGCCATCCGCGCCTCGAACTGGGTCGACAACGGCCCGGGCTGGGTCGCGGTGATGCTCGGCTCGCGCGACGAGGTGCTGGCGCTGCAGCCGGACTTCACGGCGATGCGTGGCCTGGAACTCGGCGTCGTGGCGCCGTGGTCCGGTGGCGATGCGCAGTTCGAGGTGCGCGCCTTCGTGCCCTCGCTCGGCGTGCCGGAAGATCCGGTCACCGGCAGCCTGAACGCCGGCCTGGCGCAGTGGCTGATCGGCGCCGGCCTCGCCCCCGAGCGCTACGTCGCGGCGCAGGGCACGGCGCTCGGGCGCAGCGGACGGGTGTTCGTCGAGAAGCGCAGCGACACGGTCTGGATCGGCGGCGACAGCGTCGTCGTCGTGAGCGGGCAGGTGAACCTGTGAGCTGGTCGATCGACCACCTCGTGATCGGCGCCGCCACGCTGGAGCAGGGCGCCGCCTGGTGCGCCGCCACGCTGGGCGTGCTGCCGGGGCCAGGCGGCAAACACCCGCTGATGGGCACGCACAACCTGCTGCTGGCGATCGGTTCGCCGGCGTTTCCGCGCGCCTACCTGGAGATCATCGCCATCGATGCGCAGGCGAGCGCACCGGGAAGGCGTCGCTGGTACGACCTCGACGACCCGGCGCTGCGTGCCGCGCTCGCCGCAGGCCCGCGCCTGATCCACTGGGTAGCGGGTTGCGACGACGCCGCGGCCGAATGCGCCACGCTGGCCGACGCCGGCATCGACCGCGGCGAGGTGCTTCAGGCCGAGCGCGACACGCCGCGTGGCCTGCTGCGCTGGCGCATCAGCGTGCGCAGCGATGGTCAGCGACTGGCCGGCGGCGCGCTGCCCACACTGATCGAATGGGGCGACACGCACCCGGCCGCCAGCCTGGCCGCCAGCCCGGTGAGGCTCGCGGCGCTGGCGGTCGGCAAACTGCCCGTGGCGGTGGCGCGGCAACTGCCGGCCGGGGTGAGCACTGAAGAGGCGTTCAGCGCAACGCTCGACACGCCGCTCGGGCCGGTGCGCCTGGAGGGTCTCGCATGAGCCCGCCGGGCCGCCCCAAGGGCGAACTCCGGAGTGCGCAGCACGAAGGTACTCCAGTGAGCCTGCCCGATCGCGAGGCCATCGATTCCGCGCTCGCGCTGGTGCGCGCGGTGATGCCGCCCACGCCGCAGCAGCGCTGGCCGCTGCTCGACGCGCGCAGCGGCGCGCAGGTCTGGGTGAAGCACGAGAACCACACGCCCGTCGGCGCCTTCAAGGTGCGCGGCGGCCTGGTCTACCTGGATGCCCTGCGACGCCGCGAGCCGGCCGTGCGCACGGTGATGAGCGCGACACGCGGCAACCACGGCCAGTCGATCGCCTTCGCCGCCGCGCGCCACGGCCTGGCGGCCACGATCGTCGTGCCACGCGGCAACTCGGTCGAGAAGAATGCCGCCATGCGGGCACTCGGAGCCGAGCTGATCGAGCAGGGCGAAGACTTCCAGGCCGCGCGCGAATATGCCATGCAGCTCGCCCGCGAACGCGGCGCGCACATGGTGCCGTCGTTCCATGCCGACCTGGTGCGCGGCGTGGCGAGCTACTGGGTGGAGTTCTTCGCCAGCTTCGCGGCGAGCGAGGCACCCGAGGTCGTCTTCGTGCCGATCGGCCTGGGCTCGGGCATCTGCGCCTGCGCGGCAGCGCGGGCCCATGCCGGCGTGCGCACGCGCATCGTCGGCGTGGTGTCGGCGCACGCACCGGCCTACCGGCTGTCCTTCGAAGCTGGCCGCGCCATCGAGGCGCCGGTGAGCACGCAGCTCGCCGACGGCATGGCCTGCCGGGTGCCGGAGCCGCAGGCGCTGGCGATCATCCAGCGCGAGGTGGACGAGATCGTGTCGGTGAGCGACGACGAGATCGCCGCGGCGATGCGCGCGCTCTTCGCCGACACCCACAACGTGGCCGAGGGCGCGGGCGCCGCGGCGCTGGCGGCACTGCTACAGCAGCACGAGCGCTGGGCCGGGCGGCGCGTGGGCCTGAGCCTCAGCGGCGGCAACGTCGACAGCCCGATGTTCGCGCGCGTGCTGGCCGGAACCTGAGCTCAGCCGGCCTTGCGCGAGCGCCAGGCGGCGCGCATCGCTTGCCAAGCTTCCTCGCTCCCGGGGTCGTCCTGTCGCGACAGCGCCGAGTAGCGCCGCACGATGACCCACAGGCTGCTGAACAGCAGCGCCACGAAGGTCGAGGCGAGCACGATCAGTGCCCGCGCCGGCTTTGACTTGTAGTCCGGCGGCAGCGCCACGTCCACCTGCTGCAGCACCGGCCCTTCCTTGGCCTCGTCGAGCTTGGCGATCTCGAACTGCCTGATCATGCTCTCGAGCAGCGTCTCCTGCAGCTTGAGCTCGCGGCGTGCCCGCACATAGTCGATGGCAGCCTCCGGGATCTTGCCAACTGGCAAGTCGACGGCACTGCCGGGGGCACCACCCTGAGTGGATTCCATCCGCGACAGCTCGGAACGCAGTGCCCGCAGCTCGGAGTTGAGGCGAACGACATCCGGGTTCTGCTCAGTGGCTCCGGTACGCAGGACTTTGAGCTGGACCTCACGCTCGGCGATCTGCGCGCGGATCTGCGCGGCGCCGCCAATCAATGCCTCGGCCTGCTTGTCGAGCACGATCACCCCGGACTTCTCCTGCACGCGCTGCAGATCGCGCTCGGCCTTGATGAGGTTTTCCTTGGTACTTTGCAGTTGCGTCTCGAAGAACACGCGCCGCAACTGCGCCTCCGAGACGGCCAAGCGACCCAGCAGCTTGGTCACTTCTCCGACATGAGCGTTGGCCAGATCGGCGGCGAACTTCGGGTCCTTGTCGTCGACCTCCAAGAGAATCACTCCGGCCTTCTTGTCGGAAGACACGCGGACGAAGCCGGGCATGGCCTTTCGCAACGTTTCAAAGGTCTGGATCTCGTATCGCTTGCGCAAGGCGAAGCGCTTGTCCAATTCACGCTGCACCGAATCGCTCTTAAGCAAAGCAACGTAGAGCTCGTCGGGACTCTTGGCTGCCAGGCCGCCGGCGAGACCGCCCAAAGCCCCGAGTGCGGCCAATGCAGCCGCCGAGCCGCTTTGCTGCTGGCTACCGGGAGGAAGTGGCGTCGTTCGCGCGGTGTAGATCGGAGGCTGCAACATCGCATAGGCCAGCGATGCAAGCGCGGTTGCGCCGGCAACAGCAGCGATGAAACGCTTGCCCTGGCCCAGCCAGGTCAGCAGGTCGACCAGGCCCACGCGCGGGCCATCATCATCAAAGACTTCGGACGGCTCGCCCACCACGTCGATCTCGTTCTTCATGTGCGCGCCGTCAGTTGTTCAGCGTCTTGATCGCCGCGGCGCCCAGGCCGAACTGCGAGAAGATCTGCGACCAGTCCTTCAAGTTGCGCACCAGCGCGCGGCCGAAGGTCTCGAAGTCGAGCTGGTTCGGCACGATCAGCGCGTCGCCCGGCTGCATCTCCTGGGCTTCCAGGTTGCTGCCGCCGAAGAAACCACGGCGGTCGCCGGCATGCACCACGGTGCCATCGGCGCGCAGGATGAACATGTTCGAGGGGTCGGCCGCCTCGTCGGCGCCGGCGAGCTTCAGGTAGTCGCCTGCCTTGCGGCCCGGCTTCCAGAGGAAGGCGTTGCTGTTGACCACGGCGCCGGCGACCGTCACGAAGCCCGGACGTGGCGGCACGCTGATGCGGTCGCCATGGTCGAGCGGCACGTCGGGCAGTGCCTCGAGGGTCTTGTCGTTCGGGTTCAGCTCGAGCGCGATGCGGCCGTTGGGCTGCAGCCGCGCCAAGCGAGACAGCTGGGCTTGCGTGGCCGCGGCACTGACAACGCTGGCGTTCGGGTCGTCACGCCGGTTGGCCGCCTCGCGCGCCGCCTGCGTGGCCGACAGAGACTCCAGCCGCGCGATCGCCTCGTTGAGGTTCTCACGCTGGCGTTGCCGGGTCTCCTCGCGGCTGAACTCCAGGCCGTAGACGTAGGCCTGCGGCGTGAAGCCGCCAGCACGCTGGATCAGCCCACGCAGCGTCTCGCCGGGCAGCAGCTGGTAGACGCCCGGCGCGCCGACCTCGCCCTCGACGGACACCAGCCGCGTTTGCCGCGCCACCGGCACGCGCACGTCCTTCTGGCTGTAGATGGTGACCACGTCGCCCGCGCGAAGCTCGATATTGCTCGCCTCGTCGCCCTGCAGCACGGCCTTGCCGAGGTTGAAGGGAATGACCTGCGTGCTCAGATCGACTTCGCTGAGGCGCTCGACCACCGCGTAATCCCAGTTCAGCTCGTCGAACAGTGCCGCCGGTGTGCGGCGCGCACGCTGGGCCACGGCGCGGTCTTCGGATTGCTCGCGCGTGCGGAGGCGCTTGCCGGTCTGCTGCACCTGGCCGGGGGCCGGCGCCACGCCGTTGGTCGCCGCGGGCTGCATGACTTCGCCTTCAGCCTGCCCATTCGCATCGTCTTCCTCGATCACCTGCACCAGCAGGTTCTTGCGGCGATAGAAGTCGGGCGAGACCAGCGCTTCGCGGTCCGGGATCAGGTCGCGGATGCGCATGCCGGGACGGTAGGGGTAGCGCAGCGGCTGAGCCACGTGACCCTTCAGCGTGACGGCGTTGGCGAACTTTGGCGAGATCGCGAGCAAGGTCAGCACGTCGCCGTCGCGCAGCGGCTTGGTCAGGCCGGTGGCATCGAGAGCGAAGTCTTCGACCTGGCGCGGCGACTTCGGCATCGCAGGGTCGATGCGTTCGAGCTGCGCGCGGCTCATGTTCGCCAGCACCGTGGCGCCGCCGCTGTAGCGCAACAGGTCGCGCACCGACTCCTGAGCCGACTTCAGTTCGTAGATGGCCGGCGCATCGGTGGCGCCGGCCAGCGCCACCCGCGCCCCGGCCGGCTCGAACACGACCACGTCGCCGGCCTGCAGCTGCAGATCCTTGGACTTGTCGCCCTGCACGACGAAGTCGTAGAAATCCAGCTCGGAGACGACCTTGCCGTCGCGGCGCAGCGTCACCCTGCGCATCGAGCCCTGCGCGCCCGGGCCGCCGGCAGCTGCCATCGCCGAGAGCACGGTCGACTGCCCCGGCAGCGTGTAGGCGCCCGGTCGCTGCGCCGGGCCGACGACGAACACGCGCAGCCCGCGCAGCTGGCCGAGCGTCACGCTCAAACTGAAGTTGGTGTAGATGCGTCCGATCTGGCTGCGCAGATGCTGCTCGAGATCGGCGGCCTTCACGCCGGCGACGTTGAAGCTGCCCACCTTGGGCATGTTGATCTGGCCGTTGCGGTCGACCTTGCTGCGGTAGTCGACATCGATCGAGCCCCAGGCGCGGATCATCACCTCGTCGCCCGGGCCCACCAGATAGTCTCCGGACACCGGCACGTTGTCGGCCGTCGAGGGCAGCCGGCGGTTGTCGGCGAAGAAGTCGGCGCCGAATACCGGCAGCAGCCGGCCGGTGGCGCCTTCGACGAACTTCTGGAACTCGCTGGGTTTGACCGGAACGGCGGGCCGATCGATGGCCGCCTGTGCATCCATGGCGCGTTCGGCGCCGGTCTCGGCCTGGCGACTCGCGGGTGCGGTCGTTGCACCGCGTGTCGTTCCGGCGGCCCCGGGAGCGGCCTGACCCGCCGCGCCCGGCACACGCGTTGCGGTGGGCGGCGTGTAGCCCGGCGTGATGAAGGTCTGCGGTGACGATGCTTCCTCGGCGGCCTGGACAGCCGTGATGCCGGCGAAGATCAAGGCGGTGAAGAAGGCGGCAGAGCGCAAACGGAGGGAGATCATGGAATGCCGGCCACGCAGTTCGTTGTGGACCCGCGCCACTGGCGGGCCCGGACGACGCACCGCGTCAGGCCTTGTCAGGCGCAGCGCGGCGCAAGCGAATCGACCCCAGGGGGATCAGCCCGCGATGGTACCGGATGCCGCCCGATCTCCCGACTCGCCCCTTGGCGCCTCCTGGGGGGCGACTACAGCGGCTTCTGGTAGCTGTCGTGACACCCCTTGCAGGTCTGGCCGACTGCACCGAAGGCTGCCTTCACCTGTTCAGGGTTGCCTGTCTTCGCTGCGGCGTTCAGCTTGGCAACTTCTTCCTGCAGCTTGGTCGCACCGGCCATGAACTTGTCCTTCTCGGCCCAGATCTCGGGCTTGGCGCGGGTCGTTCCCTTGTCCGTGCCGTCGATGAACGCCGAGAACGGAAGCTTGGTCACGGCGGCGAGCACTTCCGCGTTCTCTGCAACCGACTTCGCGTCGAAAGGCACGCGGCCGTTCACCATGGCTCCAATGCGCCCCATGTGCTGTGCCTGCAGGAACATGGCGCTCTGCCGGTACTTGATCGCGTCTTCCGGCTTGGCGAACTGCGCGGCGGCGGGCAGGGCGGTGGCCATGCCGACGAGCGCGGCGGCGGTCAGCAGGATCGACGGGGACGGACGCTTCATGCGGTTTCTCCTGAGGGGTTCGGTGGGGGCGTCGCACCGGGTTGGACGGCAAACGCTTCCGGGTGTACGCCGCCGGATGCCGTTTCATTCCCGCGCGCACCGGGTGCCCGCGTGGCGGTTATGGTGCAGAC
Source organism: Rhizobacter sp. AJA081-3 (assembly GCF_017795745.1). GTDB lineage: Bacteria > Pseudomonadota > Gammaproteobacteria > Burkholderiales > Burkholderiaceae_C > Piscinibacter. The sequence goes on from NZ_CP059067.1 coordinate 66,018, forward strand.
TTCGACACCACGGAGGATGGGCACGGATGAAGGACGATGCGGTGCGCGTGCGGGTGTGGGATCTGCCCACCCGCCTGTTCCACTGGGGGCTGGCCGCGTGCGTGATCGGCTCGGTGGTGAGCGCCAAGATCGGCGGCAACGCGATGGTCTGGCACTTCCGTTTCGGCTACGTGGTCTTCACGCTGCTTGCCTTCCGGCTGCTGTGGGGCATGGTCGGCGGCCGCTGGTCGCGCTTCGGCAGCTTCGTCTATGCGCCTGCAACGCTGCTGCGCTACCTGCGCGGTGGCAGCCGTGCCGAGGAGCACCACGAGGTGGGCCACAGCCCACTGGGAGCGCTGTCGGTGTTCGCCATGCTGGTGATCCTGGCCGTACAGGTGGGCAGCGGCCTGTTCGCCGACGACGAAATCTCGAACACCGGGCCGCTCATCAAGTTCGTCTCCGGCGCCACCAGCAGCACGCTGACCTCGTGGCACAAGACCTTCGGCCAGTGGACCATTCTCACGCTCGTCGCCTTGCACGTGGCGGCCATCGTCATGTACAGGCTGCGCCGGGGGCGCGATCTGGTCCGGCCCATGCTGGTGGGCGACAAGTTGCTGCCGCCCGGCGTGCCCGCCTCGGCCGACGGCCTGGCCACCCGCGGCCTGGCGCTGCTGCTGGTGGCCGGCTGCGCCGTGGGCGTGGGCTGGCTGGTGAGCCTGGGCAAGTGAGCGCAGGGCGATGAGCTACGACCTCGCACCGGACATCCGGCTCGTCATGCCCGAATCGCCCGAGGGGCTCGATGCCACGCGCGGCATATTCCGCGAGTACGCCGCCGGCCTGGGTGTGGACCTGTGCTTCCAGAACTTCGAGGCCGAGCTGGCCGGCCTGCCGGGCGAGTACGCGGCGCCGGGTGGCCACCTGCTGCTCGCGCTGGTCGACGGAGAGATTGCCGGCTGCGGCGGCTTCCGGGCGCTGACCGATTCGGACCACGCCAACGCATGCGAGATGAAGCGCCTGTACGTCAGGCCGGCCTTTCGCCGCTTCGGCCTCGGCCGGCGCCTGGCCGAGGCATTGATGGACGAGGCCCGCCGCTGCGGCTACTCGGTGATGCTGCTCGACACGCTGGACGACATGGAGGCGGCGCGCGAGCTCTACGCCTCGCTCGGTTTCGTCGAGACGGCGCCCTACTATTACAACCCGATTCCGGGCGCACACTATCTGCGTGCGGCGCTGCTGGACAGCCCCAGCCGCTATTGAACCGAAGGGACCACGCCATGAACGCGTTCAGGCAGTTGCTCAAGGCCGCCGGCGGCCACCCGCCGGTGGGCACCTGGATCATGTCGGCCAGCCCGCTGGTCGCCGAGGCGACCGGCCACGCCGGATTCGACTGGGGCGTGATCGACATGGAGCATGCGCCGCTGGACCTGATGGAGGTGGTGCAACTCCTGCAGGCGGTGGCCTCGACCAAGATGGTGCCGGTCGTGCGCGTGCCGTGGAACGAGGCGGTGATCGTCAAGCGCGTGCTCGATGCCGGCGCGGCCACGGTGATGTTCCCGTTCGTGCAGGACGCTGCCGAAGCGGCACGCGCCGTCGCTGCCACGCGCTACCCGCCCGAAGGCGTGCGCGGCATGGCCGGCATGAGCCGCGCCAATCGCTACGGCACGGTGCCGAACTACTTCGCCACCGCCAACAAGCACGTGGGCGTGATCGTGCAGCTCGAGACGGTGCAGTCGGTCAAGAAGCTCGAGGCGATCGCGGCGGTCGACGGTGTCGACGCGCTGTTCATCGGCCCGGCCGACCTGTCGGCCTCGATGGGCCATGTCGGCCAGCTCACGCACCCGGCGGTGATGGACCTGATGGCCCAGGCCGTGCAGCGCTGCAAGGCGATCGGCAAGCCGGTGGGCACCATCGGCGGCGATCCGGAGTCCGTGGCGCAGTACCGTGCGACCGGGTTCGACTACGTGGCGGTCGGCTCCGATCTGGGCCTGTTCATGCAGGGCGCAAAGTCGGCCATCGCCGCGCTGCGCACTCCCGGCGGCGACCACGTGCATTCGGTGTCGTCGGGCACTCGGGGTTACTGAGCATCGGGGCGGCGCCGGATTCGGTGCCGTACGGGCGTAGCATCGGCGCATGACTGCCCACGCCTCCACCGCCCACAGCTTCGAACTCCACGCCGGCGCGCTGCGCCTGGCGCTGCGCCCCGACCTCGGCGGCTGCATCGCCGGCTTCTGGCATCGCGAAACGCCGATCCTGCGCGGTGCCGAGCCCGTAGCGTTGGCCTCCTCTCGGCAGGCGGGCAGCTACCCGCTGGTGCCGTACTCCAATCGCCTGGGCTACATGCGCTTTCGCTGGAAGGGGCACGACCACAGCACGCAGCCCAACTTCGGCGACCACCCGCACTCCCTGCATGGCGTGGGCTGGCAGCGGCCCTGGGAGATCGTCTCCTCCAGCGCGCTCGAGGTGGTGCTGCGCTACCGCCACCGGCCCGATGCCGAGTGGCCGTTCGCCTTCGAGGCAACGCAGTACTTCACGCTCTCGCCGCAGGCCTTGCACATCGAGATGGTGGTCACCAACCAGGCCGACATCGCGCAGCCCATCGGCCTGGGCTGGCACCCGTACTTCCCGAAGCGCGCGCGCAGCCGCCTGCACATCGAGCTGTCGGACCGCTGGGACAACGACGCCGCGCAGCTGCCGGTGCGCAAGGTGGCGCAGCCCGGCATCGACAGCGACGTGTCCCACCTGGATTTCGACAACTGCTTCGAGGGTTGGCGCGGCGCGGCGCGCATCCGCGACGAACGCTTCTCGCTGCAGCTCACCTCGTCGCTGGACCGGCTGGTCGTCTACACGCCGCAGGACAAGGACTTCTACTGCGTCGAGCCGGTCAGCCACGTCAGCAACGCCATCCACATGGCCGATCCGCTGGCCCACGGCCTGCGCAGTGTCGCGCCCGGCGAAAGCACGAGTGCCTGGATGCAGCTGGACGTGACGGTGGTATGAGTTCGGGCGAGGTGCGCGTCGCCGTCGCGTCGGCGGCGCTGCTGGGCGAGTCGCCGTTCTGGCACCCGCGCGAGCGCGCGCTCTTCTATTGCGACATCCCCGACCGCAAGCTGCAGCGTTTCGACCCGGCCAGCGGCGCGCTGGTGCACTGGGACTTCGACACCGAGCTGGCCAGTTGCGCCCCATGTGTCGACGGCCGTCTGCTGCTGGCGATGCGCGACGGCCTGTGGCGCTTCGACCCCCAAGGCGGTGCGCGCACCCTTCTGGCCGAGCCACCCTACGACCCGGCGAAGGAGCGCTTCAACGACGGCAAGTGCGATCCGCAGGGGCGCTTCTGGGTCGGCACGATCTACGAGCCGCGCGACGCCGCCAAGGCGACGCTGCACTGCTGGGTCGGTGGCAAGCTGGTCAAGCGAGCCGACAACGCCACGGTCGGCAACGGCCTGGCCTGGAGCCCGAACGGCCGCACGCTTTACTGGAGCGACACCAAGGCCCACACCATCTACGCCTTCGACTTCGAGCCGGCCAGCGGAGAGCTCAGCGGCCGCCGCGTGTTCGCGCGCTTCCCGATCAAGCAGGACGGCCAGTCGCTCGACAGCTATGGCGGCCGGCCCGACGGTGCGGCGGTCGATGCCGAGGGCTGCTACTGGGTCGCGATGTTCGAGGGTCAGCGGCTGCTGCGCCTGTCGCCCTCGGGCGAATTGCTCCGCGAGGTGCGGCTGCCGGTGCGCTGCGCCACCATGCCCTGCTTCGGCGGCGCCGACCTGAAGACGATCTACATCACCACCTCGCGTGAAAAGCGCCCGGCGGCCGAATTGATCGCACAACCGATGGCCGGCTGCGTGCTGTCGCTGGAGGTCGACGTGCCCGGCCTGCCGGTGAACTTCGCGACCTGAATGGCCGGCGCCGCGCGCGGTGTGATCAGTCGGCGTACTTGACGGAGCAGCCGTAGGCCTGCGACGTGGCCACGCTGACCGGCTTGCCGGCGAGCGTGTCCGCCAGCGCCTGGTTCACATGGTTGGTCGCGCCCTTGATGTCGGCCGGGTTGGCCGTCGGCTTGCTGTCGATGGCGCCGGCATAGACCAGCGTGCCGCGGGCGTCGATCACGTACATGTGCGGCGTCGTGCGGGCACCGTAGGCGCGGCCGAGCTTGCCGTCGGCGTCCATCAGCGTCGCGGCCGGCGCGGCGCCCTGGTCCTTCATCCAGCCCGCCAGCGCCGCCGGAGCCAGATAGTCGCTCGCGCCGGCGTGCGTCGAATTGACGGCCAGCCACACCACGCCCTTGGCGGCGGCGGACTTCTGCGTCGCCTGCATGTTGGCGCTGTCGTAGTGCTTGCGCACGAAGGGGCAGCCGGGGTTGACCCATTCGAGCACCACGGTGCGGCCCTTGAAGTCGGCCAGCGACACCGTCTTGCCCGAGGTGTCGGTGGCGCTGAAGGCCGGCGCGCTCTGGCCCACCGCCGCAGCGGCGAAGGCGGGCAGCGGTGCCGTCAGTGCGGCGCCGAGCGTGGCAACGATCGAGGCAAGGCGAACGGCGGTGTGCATCGTGGACTCCTTGTGCACGGGGTCAGAGCCGGGCCAACGCGTCGCGGACCTCGCGCACGCTCAGGATCTCGGCGAGGATCTGCGGCGGCCGGGCCGGGTCGGCGCCGTACAGCGCGTAGACCGGCACACCGTTGCGGCCGAAGCCGGCCAGCGCAGCGGTGATGGCGGCGTCGCGCCGCGTCCAGTCGGCGCGCAGCAGGACCACGCCTCGCGCGGCGAAGTCGGCCATCACCTCGGCGTCGGCCAGCGTGCTGCGCTTGTTGTACTGGCAGGTCACGCACCAGGCGGCGGTGAAGTCCACGAACACCGGCTTGCCGGCCGCGCGCAACTCGGCCACGCGTTGCTCGCTCCACGGCTGCCAGTGTGGCCCGGCCTCGCCGGTGCGGGGTGCGGGCGATGCGGCGGCCTGGAAGGCCGGCAGCATCCACGACAGCGCCAGCACCAGGCTCGCCACGCCGACCACGCCGAATGCGGCCCGGGCCACCTGCCCGATGCCCGGCGTGCCCAGCGCCCACGCGATGAAGGTCAGCGCCAGCAGCGTGGCCAGCAATGCCGCGGCGCCGTCGATGCCAGTCTGCTGCCCGATCACCCAGACCAGCCAGACGACGGTGGCGAACATCGGGAAGGCCATCAGCACCTTGAAGCGCGCCATCCAGGCGCCGGGCCGCGGCAACGCGCGGGCCAGGCCCGGCCACAGGCTCGCGGCGAGGTAGGGCAGTGCCATGCCCAGGCCGAGCGCGCCGAAGATGGCCAGCGCTTCGGCGGCGGGCAAGGTGGCCGCCAGGCCGAGCGAGGCGCCCATGAAAGGCGCAGTGCAGGGCGAGGCCACGGCCACCGCGAGCACGCCGGTGAGCAGCGAATCGACCAGCGGGTGGCGCGCGCGCAGCGAGGCCAGTCCACTGGGCAGCACCGAGCCGAACTCGAACACGCCGGCCAGGTTCAGGCCGATCAGCGTGAACAGCGCGGCCAGCACCGCGATGACGGCGGGCGACTGCAATTGGAAGCCCCAGCCCAGTTGCTCACCGCCGGCGCGAAGCACCAGCAGCAGCGCGGCCAGGCCGATGAACGACAGCACCACGCCGGCGGTGTAGGCGAGGCCGCCGAGCATCAGCGCCCGGCGGTCGTGCGCGTGGCTGGCGAAGCCCAGCACCTTCAGCGACAGCACCGGAAACACGCAGGGCATCAGGTTGAGGATCGCGCCGCCGATCAGCGCGAACAACAGCGCGGCCGCCAGGCCGAGCGGTGGTGCCGTGTTCGCCGCGGGCAGGGGCGCGGCGGTTGGCGCGGCTGCTGCTGCTGAGACGGGCGCGAGCTTCGGCCAACTGCCGGCGATCGCGAAACCGACCCGCGAGCCCACGGCGCTGCCGGCGGGCACCAGCACGGCGTCCATGCGCTGAGGGCTCTCGAAGCGCTGATCGGACAAAGGCACGGTCACCGTCCAGCGGCTGCCGCTCCATGCGGCCTGGCGCGGCGCGGCGTTGTCGAGCACGCCGGCGGTCTCGGGAAACAGCTCGATCGACTTGCCGGCCCAGCCGGCGGGCAGCCCGCCGATCTCGATCTGCATGCCGCTGTCGGTCAGCGATGCCGACGCCGTGGCGCCGGCCAGCGCGCGCGGCGCCGACGCGAGGGCGGCGTCGAACGCCGCTGCCTGCGCCGACCAGGCTGCACGGGCCGGCAACTCAAGCGCGAAGTCGCCCGACTCGGGAATGCACACGTCCTTGCAGACCAGCCATTCGGCATGCAGCTTGATCGGCAAGGCGTCGGCGGCGAAACCCGCGGGGATCTCCACGCGCACCGGCAGCAACAGTTTGCCGTCGTAGCCGTGGTTGACCAGCGGGCCGATCGGCATGCGTCGGGGCGTGGGCCACTCGATCTCGCCGGCCTTCACGCCTTCGGGCAGCGTCCACTGCATTGTGGTCGGCAGGCCGGAGTCGCCGGGGTTCTTCCAGTACGTGTGCCAGTGCGGCTGGTGGTCGATGGACAGGCCCAGCCAGATCGTCTGGCCGGCGACCACGCCCTGTGGCGCGTGCGCGACGAGTTCGGCGCGGACCTGGTCGGTCGTGACGACGGTGCCCGGAGCGGCCAGCGTCGGCAGCGACGAGCCGAGGGTCAGGATCGCGAGGAGCGTGCGCAGCAGCCGCATGGCAGGTTCGAGTGACGGAACAAGAGGAGATTGTCGTTGCTGCGCGGGCCGGGTTGTCGCCAAGCGCAACGAAGCCCTGGAGCGACTCGCGACGGCGGGCGAAGGTTCCATGCGCGCGCGCAAAAGCGTGATGTAAGGCAAGCGCCCGAACATGCGCGCGGAGACGTCACAAGACCCGACGGAATAGGGGGTCGGTCGAACAGACCGGGTTACCCCGTATAATTCCGAGGCTTTGCTGCAAGCAGACGTAACCCGCGCACCATGACCGACACGATCGACCAGGGCGCGCGGATCGCCAGCGAGACAGATGAGGCGACGGATCCGCCTTTCAAGACACTGTCCCGCGAAGAGGCGCAGGCCTTGAGAGCGTCCATCCCGCAGGTTTCGCCCTGGCGGGTCGTCGCGGCCCAGGCCGCGGCGGGCTTGGTGTGCGGGGCCGTCACCTGGCTCGTCACCGAGCGAAGCGGGGCAGCCTGGTCGGCGCTTTACGGCGCGGCCGCTGTGGTGGTGCCGGGTGCCTTGCTGGCACGCGGGATGACCAGAGGTACCAGTTCCAATCCGGGCGCTGCCGTGTTCGGGTTCATGTTCTGGGAGCTGGTGAAGATTGGGGTGGCGGTCGGCATGCTGCTGGCCGCTCCGAGGGTGGTACCCGGCCTGAGCTGGCCAGCGTTGCTGGTGGCGATGGTCGTGTGCGTGAAGGTGAACTGGTGGGCGCTGCTGTGGCGGCGCCGACCGGTAGCGACGAAGACAACATAACGAGTCCGATTCGACATGGCTGCCGACGCTCAACATGGACCCACTGCCGGTGAATACATCGGCCATCACCTTCAGCACCTGCGCTCGAAAGAGCAGCTGAACATCGTCGACTTCACGGTCTTCAACATCGACACGCTGGTCTGGTCGATCCTGATGGGCGTGCTCGGCCTGTGGGTGCTGCGCGGCGTTGCCAAGCGCGTCACCTCCGGCGTGCCGGGCCGGCTGCAGGCCGCCGTCGAGCTGGTGCTCGAGATGGTCGACAACCAGGCCAAGTCGATCGTGCACAACGCGCAGTCGCGCAAGTTCGTCGGCCCGCTGGCGCTGACCGTGTTCATCTGGATCTTCCTGATGAACTCGATGGACTTCCTGCCCGTCGACCTGATCCCGCGAATCTGGGAGTGGATCTACGGCGCCGCCGGCGGCGACCCGCACCACGCCTACATGCGCGTCGTGCCCACCGCCGACCTCTCGGCCACGCTGGGCATGTCGATCGGCGTGCTGCTGGTGTGCCTGTACTACAACGTCAAGATCAAGGGCCTGGGTGGCTGGATCCACGAGCTGTTCTCGGCCCCGTTCGGCGCGCACCCGCTGCTGTGGCCGTTCAATTTCCTGATGCAGATGATCGAGTTCCTGGCCAAGACCGTGTCGCACGGCATGCGGCTGTTCGGCAACATGTACGCCGGCGAACTGGTCTTCATGCTGATCGCGCTGATGGGCGCCGCCGGCTTCGGCTCGGCCACGGGCATCTTCCTGTGGCTCGGCCACATCATCGCCGGCACCGGCTGGGCGATCTTCCACATCCTGATCGTGGCGCTGCAGGCGTTCATCTTCATGATGCTCACGCTCGTGTATGTCGGCCAGGCGCACGACGCTCACTGAGCTCCCGCTTTTCCTTCCACCAACCACAACTTTTCTTTCCTCCTAGGAGTCAACATGGAACACGTTCTCGGTTTTGTCGCTCTGGCCGCTGGTCTGATCATTGGTCTGGGTGCCATCGGCGCCTGCATCGGCATCGGCATCATGGGCAGCAAGTACCTCGAGTCGGCCGCCCGTCAGCCCGAGCTGATGAACGAACTGCAGACCAAGATGTTCCTGCTGGCCGGCCTGATCGACGCCGCCTTCCTGATCGGTGTCGGTATCGCGATGATGTTCGCGTTCGCCAACCCGTTCGTGCTGAAGTAATCCGCCGGCGCCCCGATCAACCTGCCCCAAGAAAGGTGTTGCCGTGAGTCTCAACGCAACCCTGTTTGCGCAGCTCGTGGTGTTCTTCATCCTCGCGTGGTTCACGATGAAATTCGTGTGGCCGCCGATCGTGAAGGCGCTCGATGAGCGTGCGCAGAAGATCGCCGACGGCCTGTCGGCCGCCGACAAGGCGAAGGCCGACCTCGCCAGCGCCAACAAGCGCGTCGAGGAGCAGCTCACCGCCGCCCGTACCGACGCCGCCCAGCGCCTGGCCGATGCCGAGCGCCTGGCGCAGCAGATGATCGAAGAGGCCAAGGGCCGCGCGTCCGACGAAGGCGCCAAGATCATCGCTGCCGCCAAGGCCGAAGCCGAGCAGGAAGCCGTGAAGGCCCGCGAGGCGCTGCGCGAGCAGGTGGCCGCGCTGGCCGTCAAGGGTGCCGAGCAGATCCTGCGCAAGGAGGTCAATGCCGGTGTGCACGCCGACCTGCTGTCGCGCCTGAAGACGGAGCTGTGATCCATGGCTGAGCTCGCAACCATCGCGCGCCCCTACGCCGAGGCCTTGTTCAAGGCTGTCGGCGCAGCCGACGCCCTGGCCGTGGCGGAGCAGGTTGCCGAGCTCGCCAAGGTGGCGGGCGACAGCCAGCTGCGCCAGTTCGCCGACAGCCCGAAGACCCAGCCCGAACAGGTGTTCACGCTGGTGACTTCGGTCGTCAAGGTGTTCCTCGGCGACGCCGCGAAGAACCTGCTGCGCACGGTGATCGACAACGGCCGCCTCGCGGCGATGCCGGAAATCGCGGCGCAGTTCCATTCGCTGGTGAACGCGCGCTCCGGCGTGTCCGACGCCACGGTGTACAGCGCCTTCCCGATCGACGCGGCGCAGCTCCCCGGGGTGGTGGCCTCGCTGGAGAAGCGCTTCGGCCGCAAGCTCAATGCGAGCGTGGTGGTCGATGCATCGCTGATCGGCGGCATCCGCGTGGTGGTCGGCGACGAGGTGCTCGACACCTCGGTGGCGGCCCGGCTCGAACAAATGAAAGTGGCGTTGACTGCCTGAGCACCGCATCGCGTTGCGCTTGAGCTGGTCCCCGTCGTCACGGAGAAAGTCATGAATCTGAATCCCGCAGAGATTTCCGAACTGATCAAGAGTCGCATCGAGGGCCTCGGCGCCTCGGCGAACATCCGCAACCAGGGCACCGTGGTGTCGGTGACGGACGGCATCGTGCGCGTGCACGGCCTGTCGGACGTGATGGCCGGCGAAATGCTCGAGTTCCCCGCCACCAAGGACGGCCAGCCGACCTACGGACTGGCGCTGAACCTGGAGCGCGACTCGGTCGGCTCGGTGATCCTGGGCGCCTACGAGCACATCTCCGAAGGCGACACGGTCAAGTGCACCGGCCGCATCCTGGAAGTGCCGGTCGGCCCCGAGCTGATCGGCCGCGTCGTCAACGCGCTGGGCCAGCCGATCGACGGCAAGGGCCCGATCAACGCCAAGATGACCGACGTGATCGAAAAGGTCGCCCCGGGCGTGATCGCGCGCAAGTCGGTCGACCAGCCGGTGCAGACCGGCCTGAAGTCGATCGACTCGATGGTGCCGATCGGTCGCGGCCAGCGCGAGCTGATCATCGGCGACCGCCAGACCGGCAAGACCGCGGTGGCGATCGACACGATCATCAACCAGAAGGGTCAGAACATGACCTGCGTCTACGTCGCCATCGGCCAGAAGGCGTCGTCGATCAAGAACGTGGTGCGCGCGCTCGAGCAGCACGGCGCGATGGAGTACACCATCGTCGTCGCCGCCTCGGCCTCCGAGTCCGCCGCGATGCAGTACGTCTCGGCCTATTCCGGCTGCACGATGGGCGAGTACTTCCGCGACCGTGGGCAAGACGCCCTGATCATCTACGACGACCTGTCCAAGCAGGCGGTCGCGTACCGCCAGGTCTCGCTGCTGCTGCGCCGCCCGCCGGGCCGCGAGGCGTATCCCGGCGACGTCTTCTATCTGCACAGCCGCCTGCTCGAGCGCGCCGCGCGCGTGAACGCCGACTACGTCGAGAAGTTCACCAAGGGCGAGGTCAAGGGCAGGACCGGCTCGCTGACCGCGCTGCCGATCATCGAGACGCAGGCCGGCGACGTGTCCGCCTTCGTGCCGACCAACGTGATCTCGATCACCGACGGCCAGATCTTCCTGGAGACTTCGCTGTTCAACGCCGGCATCCGCCCCGCCATCAACGCCGGCATCTCGGTGTCGCGCGTGGGATCGTCGGCACAGACCAAGCTGATCAAGAACCTGTCCGGTGGTATCCGTACCGACCTCGCGCAATACCGCGAACTAGCCGCCTTCGCGCAGTTCGCCTCCGACCTCGACGCCGCCACGCGCAAGCAGCTCGACCGCGGCGCGCGCGTGACCGAGTTGCTCAAGCAGCCGCAGTACTCGCCGCTGCCGATCAGCCTGATGGCTGCTTCGCTGTTCGCGGCGAACAAGGGCTTCATGGACGACATCGACGTGAAGAAGGTGGTCCCGTTCGAGCACGGTCTGCACCAGCACCTGAGGTCCAGCCACGCCGGCCTGCTCGCCAAGCTCGAGAAGGACAAGGCGATGGACAAGGACGCCGAGGCCGAGCTGAACAACGCGATCGCGGCGTTCAAGAAGTCCTTCGCCTAAGGAGCCCGTCATGGCGGTCGGCAAGGAAATTCGCGGCAAGATCAAATCGGTGGAGAACACCAAGAAGATCACCAAGGCCATGGAGATGGTCGCCGCCTCGAAGATGCGCAAGGCGCAGGAGCGCATGCGCGCCGCGCGCCCCTACAGCGACAAGATCCGCAACATCACGGCCAACCTGTCGCTGGCGAACCCGGAGTACCAGTCGCCCTACATGCGCCAGGGCGGCAACGCGAAGAAGGTGGGCTTCATCGTCGTCACGACCGACAAGGGTCTGTGCGGCGGCCTGAACACCAACATCCTGCGTGCCGTCACGGTGAAGATGCGCGAACTGCAGGCCGCGGGCGTGAGCGTCGAAGCGGTGGCGATCGGCAACAAGGGCTACGGCTTTCTGAACCGCATCGGCGCGAAGGTCGTGTCGCATGCGATCCAGCTCGGCGATGCGCCGCAGCTCGAGAAGCTGATCGGCCCGGTCAAGGTGATTCTCGACGCGTTCGTCGCGGGCCAGCTCGACGCGGTGTACCTGTGCTACACGCAGTTCATCAACACGATGAAGCAGGAGCCCCAGGTGCAGCAATTGCTGCCGCTGTCGGCTTCGCACCTGCAGCAAAGCGCCGCCGAGAAGGCCCAGTACGGCTGGGACTATCTCTACGAGCCGGATGCACCCACCGTCATCGACGAGCTGCTGACGCGTTACATCGAGGCGCTGGTCTACCAGGGCGTGGCCGACAATATGGCGTCCGAGCAGTCGGCGCGCATGGTCGCGATGAAGGCCGCCACCGACAACGCCGGCAACCTGATCGCCGAACTGAAGCTGGTCTACAACAAGACCCGCCAGGCCGCGATCACCAAGGAACTCTCCGAGATCGTCGGCGGCGCGGCCGCAGTCTGATCACGCACACGAATACCGATTGAAGGAAAGACAAATGGCCAACACTCAAGCCCAGGGCAAGATCGTCCAGTGCATCGGCGCGGTCGTGGACGTGGAATTCCCGCGCGACCAGATGCCGCGCGTGTACGACGCGCTGAAACTCGAAGGCACGGCGCTGACGCTGGAAGTCCAGCAGCAGCTCGGCGACGGCATCGTGCGCACCATCGCGCTGGGCTCGTCCGACGGCATCCGCCGCGGCCTGATGGTCAGCAACACGCACGCCGCCATCACCGTGCCGGTGGGCAAGGCGACGCTCGGCCGCATCATGGACGTGCTCGGCAGCCCGATCGACGAGCGCGGCCCGGTGAGCGCCGAGCTGTCGATGCCCATCCACCGCAAGGCACCGTCCTACGACGAACTGAGCCCGTCGCAGGAACTGCTCGAGACCGGCATCAAGGTGATCGACCTGATCTGCCCGTTCGCCAAGGGCGGCAAGGTGGGCCTGTTCGGCGGCGCCGGCGTCGGCAAGACCGTGAACATGATGGAGCTGATCAACAACATCGCCAAGGCGCACAGCGGCTTGTCGGTGTTCGCCGGCGTGGGCGAGCGTACCCGCGAGGGCAACGACTTCTATCACGAGATGGCCGACTCGGGCGTCGTCAACCTCGAGAAGCTCGAGGACTCCAAGGTGGCGATGGTGTACGGCCAGATGAACGAGCCGCCGGGCAACCGCCTGCGCGTCGCGCTGACCGGCCTGACGATCGCCGAGTCCTTCCGTGACGAAGGCAAGGACGTGCTGTTCTTCGTCGACAACATCTACCGCTACACGCTGGCCGGCACGGAAGTGTCCGCTCTGCTGGGCCGCATGCCTTCCGCCGTGGGCTACCAGCCGACGCTGGCCGAGGAAATGGGCCGGCTGCAGGAGCGCATCACCTCGACCAAGGTCGGCTCGATCACCTCGATCCAGGCCGTGTACGTGCCGGCGGACGACCTGACCGACCCGTCGCCCGCCACCACCTTCGCCCACCTGGACGCCACCGTGGTGCTGTCGCGCGACATCGCCTCGCTGGGCATCTACCCGGCCGTGGACCCGCTGGACAGCACTTCGCGCCAGGTCGACCCGAACGTCGTCGGCGAAGACCACTACAACACCACCCGCGCCGTGCAGGCCACGCTGCAGCGCTACAAGGAACTGCGCGACATCATCGCCATCCTGGGCATGGACGAGCTGTCGCCGGAAGACAAGCTGGCGGTGTCCCGCGCGCGCAAGATGCAGCGTTTCCTGTCGCAGCCGTTCCACGTCGCCGAGGTGTTCACCGGCAGCCCGGGCAAGTACGTGCCGCTGAAGGAAACCATCCGCGGCTTCAAGATGATCGCCAACGGCGAGTGCGACGCGCTGCCCGAGCAGGCCTTCTACATGGTCGGCACGATCGACGAGGCCTTCGAGAAGGCCAAGAAGATCAACTAAGGAGCCGCCATGGCCGCCACCATCCACGTCGACGTCGTCTCCGCAGAAGCGAGCATCTTCTCCGGCGAGGCGAAGTTCGTCGCGCTGCCGGGCGAAGCCGGCGAGCTCGGCATCCTGCCGCGCCACACGCCGCTGATCACCCGCATCAAGCCGGGTGCGGTGCGCATCGAGCGTGCCGACAACGGCGAAGAGGAGTTCGTCTTCGTCGCCGGCGGCATCCTCGAGGTGCAGCCGCACTGCGTCACCGTGCTGGCCGACACCGCGATCCGCGGCCATGACCTCGACGAGGCCAAGGCCACGGAAGCGAAGAAGCTCGCCGAAGAAGCGATGAAGAACGCCAAGAGCGACATCGACTTCGCCGCGGCGCAAAGTGAGTTCGCGACCATGGCCGCGCAACTCGCCGCGATTCAGAAGCTGCGCCGCAAGTAAGCGCCTCGGCTTCGCGAACCACCCGCCCGGCGGCGACGCCCGGCGGGTTTTTTCTTGCGCGCGTCAGTCGCGGCGCACGCCGAAAGCCCAGGCGATCACCGAGAAGCTCACGAAAGCCAGCGCCGTGCTGACCATGATGATGCGCGTCACCCGGCCATTGTCGGCGCCGTAGCGCTCGGCCAGGATGGCTACGTTGCTGGCACTGGGTAGCGCGGCGTTGAGCACCAGTACCAGCAGCGCGAACTGCGAGATGGTCGCCCCGAGCGCATTGGCCACCACGCCGCCGCTGAGCACCAGCAGGGGATGCACCAGCAGCTTGACCAATGCCACCGGCAGGTAGTCGGCCGTCGGCGTGCGGGTGTGCGCGTGCTGCTGCGCGCGCCACAGCACGGCGCCGATGGTGAACAGCGCCACCGGCGTGGCGGCATCGCCGAGCATGCGCACGATCTCCTTGACCGGCCCGGGCAGCGGCACCGACAGCGCTGCCACCGCGGCGCCGAGCGCGATGGCCCAGGGCAGCGGGTTGGAGAAGGCGCCTCGCATTGCGCGGCCCAGCGGGGCCCACAAGCCATGCTGCGTGGCTGTCTCGCTGGCCGGGCGCAGCTGCGCCAGCGCCAGGCACAGCGAACTGGTGACGACGATGTCGATCAGGATGCAGCCGATCAGGGGCCCGGCCACCTTCTCGCCGAGCAGGCCGATCAGCAGCGGGAAGCCCATGAAGCCGGAGTTCGGAAAGGCCGCAACCAGCGCACCGAACGCGGCGTCCTTCATCGACACGCCAGGCCCCTCGGGCGAGCGGCGCAGCGTCAGCGCGATCGTGAAGCCGACCATCAGCAGCGCGCTGCCGCCCCAGATGGCGATCAGCACCGGGTCGATGAGCTGCGCGAAGGGCATGCTCGAACCGAAGCGGAACAGCATGCACGGCAGCGCGAAGAAGAGCACGAAACCGTTCAGCCCCGGGATGGCCGACTCGGGAAGATAGTTGCGTTGAACGGCGAGGTAGCCGAGCAGCACGAGCGCGAAGAAGGGGAAGGTGACGGCCAGGATCGCCTGCATGGCCGCCAGTATCGCAGCGCGCCGGGCGCGCCGCGGCTCACGGGTGACTCAGTCCCAGTGCGCGTCCAGTTGCTGCAGCCTTTCGCGTGCGACATGCTCGCCGTGGGCGAGCGAGATGGCGCCGAACAGGTGCGAGCGCAGGTTCCACAGGTCGCCGCGGTCGTGCGAGCGCAGGATGCGCAGTTCCAGCGGCCCACGCTGCGGCGCGGGCAGGTCCTGCACGAGCGAGCGGCACAGCTGGCGGAGGAACTCCACCTCGCCGTTCTCGTCCGGAAGCTCGGTCCTTTCGAGGCGGGCGAGCCTCAGGACGCTGTCGAGGGCCCGCTTCCAGCGGGTGTCGGAGTGCGATTGCATGAGATGGACCATGGTGGGCTCGACGGGGCTGCCTTCGTGGGACGGCGCTTCGGCCAGGGTGGGGGTGACGACGGACGGCAGTGTGGGCCGGCCGTCGCGGGCGCGGAACAGGCGGCACGCACGCGATCGGCGCTTCGCCTGAAAACGTCACCGCGAGTGGCCTGCGTGTGGTGCCGGAACCCACGTTGCCGTGACATTTGCCCAGGGTGCCGAGAGGCACGGAGCGCACCGGCGCGCCGCTATGATGGGCTGCCCCTGACCGCATCGACTGCCGCCCTCTGTGTCCGAACCTGCCGCTTCGCTCAACCCGGCCCAGCTCGAAGCGGTGCACCACCTCGGTGGGCCCTGCCTCGTGCTGGCCGGCGCCGGATCGGGCAAGACACGCGTCATCACGCACAAGATCGCACGGCTGCTGCAGGCCGGCTACGCGCCCGGGCAGATCGCCGCGATCACCTTCACCAACAAGGCCGCCGCCGAGATGCGCGAACGCGCCAAGGCGCTGATCGGCGCGCGAGCCGCCAAGCCGCTGGTGGTGAGCACCTTCCACTCGCTGGGCGTGCGCATCCTGCGCGGCGACGGCCAGCGCATCGGTCTGAAGGAGCAGTTCAGCATCCTCGACAGCGACGACGTGCTGGGCATCCTGAAGGACGCCGGCAGCAGCACCGACAACGCGCTGGCGCGCCGCTGGCAATGGGCCATCAGCGGCTGGAAGAACCAGGGCCTGAGCAGCGGCCAGGTCGAGCCGGCGAACGACGACGAGCGCGTCGCGCAGCGTGTCATGCAGCGCTACGAGGAGCGGCTCGCCGCGTTCCAGGCGGTCGACTTCGACGACCTGATCGGACTGCCGATGCAGTTGCTGCGCCGCGAACCCGAGGTGCGCGCCAAGTGGCAGGACCAGCTGCGCTATCTGCTCGTCGATGAGTACCAGGACACCAACGCGACGCAGTACGAGATGCTCAAGCTGCTGGCCGGTGACCGCGCCATGTTCACCGCGGTGGGAGACGACGACCAGAGCATCTACGGCTGGCGCGGCGCGACCATCGACAACCTGAAGCGCCTGCCGGTCGAGTACCCGCAGCTCAGGGTCATCGCGCTGGAGCAGAACTACCGCTCCACCGGCCACATCCTGCGCGCGGCCAACGCGGTGATCGGAAACAACCCCAAGCTGTTCGAGAAGAAGCTGTGGAGCGCCTTTGGCGATGGCGAGCCGGTGCGCGTGATCGAGTGCGATGGCGAGGAGCACGAGGCCGAGCGCGCGGTGGCCTTCATCCAGAGCCAGCGTGGCCAGGGCGGGCAGGTCGCGTTCAAGGACTTCGCAGTCCTCTACCGCGCCAACCACCAGGCCAAGGTGTTCGAGAAGGCGCTGCGCAAGGCGAGCATCCCCTACAAGGTGTCGGGCGGCCAGAGCTTCTTCGACCGTGCCGAGATCAAGGACCTGTGCGCCTGGCTGCGCCTGCTCGTCAACAACGACGACGACCCGGCCTTCCTGCGCGCCGTGGCCACGCCCAAGCGCGGCATCGGCCACCAGACACTGGCCAGCCTTGGCGAGTTCGCGGGCAAGTGGAAGACCAGCCTGTACGAAGCGCTGTTCGCCGACAGCCTGGGCACGGCGCTGCCTGCGCGCGCGGTCGGCTCGCTGCACGAGTTCGGCCGCTATGTGAACGACCTCGAGTACCGCGCCCGCCACACCACCGGCGCCGAGGATGCGAAGGCGCTGCTGATGGGCTGGCTGAAGGACATCGACTACGAGAAGCACCTCTACGAGGGCGAGGAGAGCGAGAAGCTCGCCGCGGCCCGCTGGTCCAACGTGATGGACTTCGTCGACTGGGTTTCGCGCCGTTGCGGCGGCGAGATCGAGAACGATGGTGGTCTCGCGGTCGAGACCGAGAAGAAGAGCGTGCTCGAGGTGGCGCAGACCATCTCGGTGATCATCAGCCTGGCCGAACGCGGCGACGAGCAGGACGTGGTGACGCTGTCGACGCTGCACGCTGCCAAGGGCCTGGAGTGGCCGCACGTGGTGCTCGCCGGGGTCAACGAGGGCTTGCTGCCGTTCAGGAGCGAGGACGACGAGATGACGCCGCAGCGCCTCGAGGAGGAGCGGCGGCTGATGTACGTCGGCATCACGCGCGCACGCACCACGCTGGCGGTGAGCACGCTGCGCCGGCGCAAGCGCGGGCGCGACACCGTGCAGGGCGTGCCGAGCCGCTTCATCGGCGAGATGAAGCTGCACGAGGTGCAGGTGAAGGAAGATCCGCGCGCGAAGCTGAAGGCGCTGCGCGAGGCGGCGGCGGCGCGTGCCGCGCAGGCGGTGGTGGCCGACGCGAAGGTGAATCCATGAGGCGGATGCTGCCGGTGGCCATCGTGCTGGCGGCCGCCGTGGCGATCGGCGCCGGGCTCGGCCTGCTGCCTGCAGGATGGGTGTTCGTCGCCAAGCCGCTGGCCACGCTGCTGCTCATGGTGCTGGCCTGGCCGCGGGGCACCGACACGCCGAGGCTGCGCCGCCTCGTGCTGGTCGGACTGGTGCTCTCGCTGGCCGGCGACGTGGCGCTGATGTGGCCGAAGGAAGGTTTCCTGCCGGGACTGATCGCCTTCCTGCTCGCGCACCTGGCCTACATCGCCGCGTTCTGCACGCGCGCGAAGTTCCTGTCGCGGCGGACTCCCTTCGCCGTCTATGCCGTGGTGGCCGGTGCCGTGCTGATGCACCTGTGGCCGGGCGTGCCGGCGGCCCTGCGCGTGCCGGTGCTGCTGTACGTGCTGTGCCTGGCCTCGATGGCGGCGCAGGCGGCGGCGGTGTGGCTCGCCGCACGCGGCACGGCCGACGAAGCGCTGACACGGTCCGCGGCGATCGGCGGCGCGCTGTTCGTCGCCTCGGACGCGCTGCTGGCCACGAACAAGTTCGCCGGGCCGCTGCCGCTCGCGCCGCTGCTCGTGCTCTCGACCTATTGGGCGGCGCAGTTCTTCATCGTCGGCTCGCTGCGCGAGCGCGCCACGCCTACATTCCCTTGAAGAGACCGGTGAAGCTGCGGCTGACTTCCAGCTTCTCCGGGTGACCCTTCACGGCGACCAGCTGCCGGCCGCGCAGGTCGCGGCTCACCCCGGCGATGGCCTTCACGTTGACCAGGGTCGAGCGGTGGATCTGCCAGAACAGCTCGGCATCGAGCTCCTCGATCAGCTCCTTGATCGGCTTGCGGATCAGCGCCTCGATCGTCGCCGTCTGCACGCGCGTGTACTTCTCGTCGGAGATGAAGAACAGCACGTCGTCCACCGGGATCATCTGGATGCTCTGGCCGACCGTGGCCTGGATCCACTTGAGCTTCGGCGCGCCGCCCGGGTTCATGTGCTGCGCCAGGCGCTGCAGCATCTGCTGCATGCCCGCCTGCGCCGGGCCTTCGGCGCTGCCGCGTTGGGCGATGCGCTTGCGGATGCGTTCGCCCGTCACGGCCAGCCGCTCGCGCTCGGCCGGCTTGAGCACATAGTCAGCCGCGCCCTGCTCGAAGGCCTCGACCGCGTACTCGTCGTAGGCGGTGATGAAGACGATCTCGCAGCCGGCCCAGCCATCCTCCACTTCATCGCCACAGGGCAGCTGAGCGATTGCGCGCGCCGCCTCCACGCCGGTCAAACCCGGCATGCGGATGTCGAGGAAGGCGATGTCGGGGTGATGCTGCTCGACCAGCTGCAGCGCCTCGTCGCCGTTCTTCGCCTCGCCGACGATCTGCAGCGCGGGCCACACCTCGGCCAGGCGGGCGCGCAGCTGCTCGCGCATCAACCGTTCGTCGTCGGCGATGACGGCGCGCAGGGCACTGGGCGTGTTCATGCGGCCATCGTAGCGCCGTCGCGCGCCTGCGCCACGTAGGGCACGGTGATCGTCACCCGCGTGCCGCTGGGCAGGTTCTCGCCCACGCTGAGCGAGGCTCGGTTGCCATACAGCAGCTGCAGGCGCTCGCGGATGTTGTTCAGCCCGATGCCGGTGCCGGCGGTGGCGGCCTTGCCGAAGCCCAGGCCGGAGTCGGCCACCGTCACCGCCAGCTTGCCGTGCACGATCTCCGCCTTCACGGCCAGCGAGCCGCCCTCGGGCTTGGGCTCCAGGCCGTGCTTGATGGCGTTCTCCACCAGGCTCTGGATCATCATCGGCGGGAACTCCGCCGAGCGCAGGCCCTCGGGCACGTCGATCAGGGTGCTCAGGCGGTCTTCCATGCGCACCTTGAGGATCTCCAGGTAGGGCGCGATCACCGCCAGCTCGCGGCCGAGGTCGCGCACGCCGTTGGCCGCCGTCTCGCGCATCGTCGGCATGCTCGCGCGCAGCAGCGCGATCAGGTTCTTCTGCATCACCGAGGCGCGCTTCGGGTCGGTCTCGATCAGGTGGTCGATGGAGGCCAGCGTATTGAACAGGAAGTGCGGCTCCACCTGCGCCTGCATGGCCGCCATGCGCGCTTCCACCACCTGGCGCTTGAGCGACTCGGCCTCGGCTGTCTCGGTGGCCTGCGCGGCCTTCACCTCGGCCTGCAGGCGGCCCTTGTAGGTGATCTTCAGGATGATCGACATGGCGATCCACAGGAACGCGAGCTCCGGCAGCGAGTCGCCGAAGGTGGCGCGGCGCGGCTTGCGCTTGGGCGCCACCTTGACGGTGACGTCGGCAGCCTTCTTCGCGTCCGACTTGGCGTCGCGGGCATCCTCGATGGCGTCGGCGATCTCCGCGCGGGCGTCCTCGATGGCCTGGCGCACTTCCTCGCTGTCGGCGCCTGGCGGCACCTTGATCTCGATGCTGTTCTTGCCGAAGTGCACGGTCGGGTCGGAGGCCGCGCCGGCGGGCACTTCGGCGTTCGGGCGCACGATGATGCCCTTGCCGCTGATCGAGATCTCGACGCCGCTCTTGGCGCCGCTGGCGGCCGTGTCCGCGGGCTGAGGCCCCTCCAGCCGAACGACGGGTGACTTCGGCGGCGCGGGCGCCTTGGCCTGCGGCGCCTCGGTCGCGAACCACTGCGGCGTCGGCCAGCTGAACGGCGGGATGTTCTGCGCGATGCCGGTGATGATCAGCAGCAGCACCGCCAGCAGCGCGAAGCGCCACCAGCTGATGCCCACCAGCCAGTTGCCGTAGGCATGGAAGGCGCTCAGCGCGGTCGCCTTGAAGGCCTGCCAGCGCCCGGGCGGCACCGGCCGCGGCGGCAGCGGCGGCAGCGGGGGGATGGGCGGGGCGGGTGGCACGGGCGGGATCGACATGGGCGGCTTTCGGCAAGACGCCCGAACTGTACGGTCGCCGCACCGGCGCTGCGCGGGCCGTGCGACAGCCCGCCGCCCCGGGCGGACAGCCCGCATACGCCGGCGACAGTCCGTCGGCGGCCCCCGCCGCTCCTACAGGAAGCCGAGCGTGCGCGCGCTGCCGAAGTTGCGCAGGTTGGGCAGCACCGTGTCGAGCTGCGCGTCGGTGGTGCCGAACCACGAGAGCAGCGTGGCCGCGTACTGGTCGACCGAGCTGGTCGGGATCCAGCGGCCCTGCAGTTCCCAGCTGTCCACGCCCACGTCATCGGGGCCGCCCAGGGCCAGCGTCGGATAGGTGCCGTAGGTCAGCCCGCCCTTGACGGCGCCGCCGATCACCAGGTGCTGGCTGCCCCAGGCGTGGTCGGTTCCGCTGCTGTTGTTCGGCGTGAAGGTGCGGCCGAAGTCGCTCTGCGTGAATGCCGTGACCGCGTCGGCCAGCGCCATCGCCTTCATCGCGTTGTGGAAGCAGGCGAGCGAATCGCCCACCTCCTTGAGCAGGTTCGCGTGGTTGCCCACCAGCACGGTGCCGCCGATCTGGTTGGCATGGGTGTCGAAGCCGCCGAGCTGCGCGAAGAAGATCTGCCGGTTGCCCTGCACCGTGGCGTTGCCGGCGATCAGCTTGGCGATCTGGTAGAGCTGTCGCGGCAGCCCGTCGGCCACGTCGCCATTGGCGATCAGCGGCGCGAAGGCGTTGTCGATTGCCGCCACCGAGCCGGCCTGTCCCGGCTTCACCTTGATCAGCGCGGCCAGCCGGTCCGACATCGCGAAGGCGTCGCGCTGCATGCCCGCGTAGACCTCGGCGAGGTCGTTGTCCTGCGCCTGGCTGTAGATGCCGCGCAGCGCCGTGGCGCGCGCCACCAGGGGCGCGTAGCCGGTGCGCCAGCTCTCGGTGCCGAGTTCATAGGCGCCGAAGGTAGCGCCCGGCTCGGGCAGCACCAGCGGGGCGGAGAGCGCAGACAGGCCGAAGCGCCCATTGCCGCCCACCGAGATCACCGGGTTGGCGGTGGCCAGCGTCTGCGCGGCCCGCCCGCCCCAGCCGGTGCGCGTCAGCGCATCGGTGCTGCCGCTCTCCCACAGCACCTGCTGGTCGCTGTGCGAGAACAGGTTGTCGGGCACCAGGTCCGAACTCTCCGGCGCGGCGCGGAACTGCGCCTTGGTCATCGGCTGGAACAGCGGGCCGACGTTGAACACCGGTGCGAGCCGGCCTTCGGCCCAGGCCGGTGCCAGGGCCGCCAGCGAGGGGTGCAGCCCGTAGCCGCTGCTGCCCAGGCCGATCAGGCTGGCCTGCGGCAGCGCCAGTGCCCTGCGCACCGCGCTGTACTGGCCGTAGCGCGTGGCGTCAGTGGGCACGATGGTGTTGAGGCCGTCGTTGCCGCCGTACAGGA
This sequence comes from Rhizobacter sp. AJA081-3, assembly GCF_017795745.1. Classification (GTDB taxonomy): domain Bacteria; phylum Pseudomonadota; class Gammaproteobacteria; order Burkholderiales; family Burkholderiaceae_C; genus Piscinibacter. The sequence continues at coordinate 88,092 of NZ_CP059067.1, forward strand.
AGATGCACACCAGCGCCTTGTAGTCGGCGGCGCGCGCCGGCGCGCCCGGCAGCAGCAGGTTGCCGATCGTGCCGGCGCCGGCGGTGGCGCCCATCAGGCCGGCGAGCTTGAGCCAGTGGCGGCGGTTCATCGTCATGGCGCGGGCTTTCATCGCTGCACCTGGAAGGCGGGGGTGGCGAACACCAGGTAGGCGGCCTGCTTGACGCGCTCGCTCTGCCAGGTGCTGCTGGTCGAGGCGTTGAAGGCCTCGACGGCGGTGATGATCTGCGTGCGCGTCGCGCTCGGCAGCGCGGCGCCGGTGGCCAGCACCGAGAGGCGGTCGACGAGCCTGGCGGCATCGGCCGCATCGGCCTCGAAGGGCGCCGTGTTCACCGCCGTGCCGAAGGCGCCAGGCACGCCGGCCTCCGCCGTCGAGCCGCCCCAATAAAGCAGGTAGGTGAGGAAGTTCAGCCGCTCCAGCGCCGAGTTGGCGTTGTGGATGCCGAACTGCGGGCCGACCATCGTGGCGTTGCCCGGCACCGGGTAGTCCGGCGGGTAGAAGTTGAACACCGAGGGCGGCCGGAACACATGCTGGCGCAGCACCTCGCCCCACCACCAGGCCAGCGCCTCGCCGTCGCTGCGGCCGTTCAGCGCACGCAGCACGCCGGTGAACATCAGCGTCGGCTCGCGCAGCTTGCCGGCGCGGCGCGCGGGCGTGTCGCCGCGCGCCTCGGCATCGAGCAGCACGGCCGCCACGGTGGCGGCCAGGTCGCCTCGCGTGCCGGCACCGAAGGTCCGGCCCTCGGCGGCGTAGCTGCCGGCGATGAAGGCCGCGGCCACGCGCTGCACGTAGGCCGGGCTCGGGTTGCTGCTGACCAGGTGCTGGATCAGCTGCTTTCCGATGAAGGGCGCGGTGTTCGGATGCTGCATCACGCTGTCGAGCACCAGCTCGAGCGCCGTCGCCGGCGTGCTGTTGGCCGGCTTGCTGACGCCGCCGAGCAGCGGGCGCACGCTGGTGTCGTGGTAGCGCGTCACCGGCACCATGTCGCCCCCGTAGTACTGGCAGTTCGCGCCGGTGGGCCAGCAGCCGTAGGCGGTGGTGCCGCCGGCCGGGTAGGTCCAGCCGGTCATCGCATAAGCGTAGTTGCGCACCGTCTCGTTGTTGTAGGTCGGCGAGCAGGCACCGCCCTTGAGCGAGCCGTCGGCATTGAGCTCGCAGGTGCCGATCGAGAACAGCTGCAGCAGCTCGCGCGCATAGTTTTCGTTCGGGGCGGCCTTGTCGTTGTTGGCGTTGTTGAGGAAGTCGCCCATCACCGGCGACAGCGTCACCTTCTTCAGCACCTGCCGGTAGTTGGTGAAGGCGTTGTCGAGCAGCGTGTTGTGGTAGTTGCGCAGGCCGTAGGTGCCCTCGACGTCGAGGTTGTTGACGACGACGATCTGCTGCAGCGCGAAAGCCACGCGCTGCCGCAGCTGGTCGGCGTTCTGCGTCGCGTTGCGGTAGAAGTCCCAGGTCAGCGGCTGGCTGGAGAACCAGTCGCGCCAGCAGTTCGCGCCGGCGTAGGCGGGCAGGTCGCAGAAGAAGGTGTTGCTGGTGTTCTTGTGGATCGCGTCGCCGCTGCCCGCGGTGTAGCGCGAGGCCGAGACGCCCATCTGCGCGGCGATCCAGGCGGAGCGGCCCTGGGTGCGGATGTCGGCGATCAGTGATTCGGTGGCGCCGAAGCTGGCCTGGTCGGCCAGGCGAAACGCGTCGCGAACGCTGACGGGCGCAGGAGCCGGCGCGGGTGCAGGAGCCGGCGCGGGGGCCGGTGCGGGTGCAGGGGCCGGCGCGGGGGCCGGTGCGGGTGCAGGGGCCGGTGCGGGCGCAGGGGCCGGTGCGGGCGCAGGAGCTGGCGCGGGCGCAGGAGCTGGCGCGGGCGCAGGAGCTGGTGCGGGCGCAGGAGCTGGTGCGGGCGCAGGAGCTGGCGCGGGCGCGGGCGCGGGCGCAGGAGCTGGTGCGGGCGTGCCGCCCGTGGGCGGAGATGCACTGTCGGTCGCGCCGCCGCCGCACGCGGCGAGCAGTGCGGTCGCGCCCACCGTCGCGAAGAGCGAGCGCAGGGTGCTCGCCGTATGTACTGCCTTGCGCATCGAACTCCCTTTGCCGTCATGTCGCGGCTTGAGCGGTGAACGATGCCCGAGCGGAGGTGCTACGCAGTGACCAAACGTGTCGCCCGACGGCGCTTCGAGCGCTCGGCGCTTCAGCTTGTCACAGCTGGGCGGGATGTTTCGCGTCGGCGCGACGTCTTCACGAGCCGCGCCGGGCCGCGGTGGCCGAGGCCCGGGCGTTCAGCGCGTTGGGGAAGTACAGCGCCGTCAGGCTCGCGGTGTGCACCGGCACGAAGCCCTCGCGCTGCGGCGTGTCGCCGGAAAAGCGCCGCCAGTCGCGCAGCCAGTGGATGGCGTCGCAGGTCTCCAGCAGGCCCAGCGTCTCGCGGTCGCCGACGAGGATGCCCTGCACGCGCAGGCCGAGTTCGCTGCGCGCCGCCTCCAGGTGCGCCTGCGTCGCCGGCGTGCAGCCGAACTCGCCGTCGCTGACGATCAACAGGTCGGCACCGCTCCAGCGCGCCTCGCGCACACGCTGCACCGCGCGTTCGATCGGCGCCTGCACGTCGGTGCCGCCGTCGAAGCTCTGGCCGAGCAGCTCGAGCAGCGCATCGAGGCCGTCCTGCGGCCGCTCGGCCGGGCGCAGCTCGCGCTCGATCACTTCGTCCGGCCCGCCGAAGGCGATGAGCAGGCAGCCGCGCTTCTCGCGATGTGCGGTGCGCAGCGCCTCCAGCACCACCGCCTTGGCGATGTTCTCCGGCGCACCCTGCATCGAGCCCGAGGTGTCGACGGCCAGGATGATCGGCCCGCGTTCCAGCCGCTGCGGCTGCGACACGCTGCGCTGCCGCGCACGCCCTTCGGGATCGGGCACGTGTTCGATCAGCACGGCTTCGCTCTGGTAGGTGAGCAGCCGGCTCTCGGCCAGCCGCGCACGCCACAGCTTGTGCAGCACCGGGTGGCGGATCTGCAGGGCCTCGCTGCCCAGCATGCGCTCGATGCGGTCGGAATGGCGGATGCCCATCAGTTCGCCTGGGGCGTCCGGCAGGCGCGTCTCGCGCTCGTGCAGCGGCAGCGGCGTGTCGAGCGCCGCCTGCGCTGCCAGGGCGGGCGGACGATCGGGATGATGGTGGGCGCGGCCCAGGCTGCGGATCAGCTCGGCCAGCGGCTGCAGGTGCGCCAGCAGCGCGCTGATGCGCTGGGCCTCGCGCCATTCGCGCGCCGTGAGCCGGCCGCGCAGTTCGTCCCAGCGCAGGTGGGCGAGGTCGCCCAGGCCCTGCATCAGCGCGAGCGCTTCTTCCCAGCCGCTCTTCTCGACGGCCCACTCCTCGCGAAAGCCCTGCGCGCTCGCCGCGATGGCCTGGGTGCGCGTCAGCCGCGGCTGCAGGTCGATGATGCGATCCAGGTGCCACAGCATCGTGCGAAGCACCTGCTCGGCGAGCGCAGGGACGCCGTGGGTGAGTTGCGGCAGGTCGAGTTCACCGATGGCCGTGCGCAGCGGCATCAGCGCCTGCGCATCGCCGAAGTCCAGCCTCTCGTCAGGCAGCTGTCCACGCTCCAGCGCGTCGAGCCAGCCGCGCAGGTCGGCCAGCCGCGCGGCGCTGTTGCCGCAGGCAGTCACCAGCCCCGGCAGCCACAGCTCGCGCGGCAGGGCGGCGAGCCGGTCGTAGGGCGCGTCGATCGGCCCCATGGACTCAGGCGCCAATGGCGATGGGCTCCGGCGCCTGCTGCGGCAGGGCCTCGTCGATCGGCAGCGCAGCGAAGCCTTCGCGCGCGTGCGCCAGACGGGCGAGCAGCGAGTCGAGGATGGCGATCGTGCGGCGGCGGTTGCCGGTCAGCGTGGCCGCGAGCGAGGGGGGCAGCCAGACGCGGCCCTCGAGAGCGCGCTCCAGTTCGGCCAAGGCCGCGCGCAACGCGGGCAAGGGTTCGGCGGCACGCGCCGTGACCTCATCGACCTGGGCGAGCCGCGCGGCCACGTGCACCGGGCTCCAGCGGCGGCGCATCGCGTCTTCCAGCGAGGTGGTGACCATGCGCAGCATGCCGGTCTCGCCGGCGCCGCCGATGGCACGCGCCAGCGCGAGCTTGCCGGCGCTGTCGTCGGCGCCGTCGGCCGGCATGGAGAGCTCGATCTCCAGCTGCTTCTCGAAGGCCTCGACGGCGCGGGTGAGCCAAGGCGCCTCGTGCACCGTGGCCTGCGCCACCTCGGCGATGAACCACTCGTGCAGCGCCGGCACCTGCGCCGGCTGCGCAGCCACCACATAAGGCACGAGCCAGAGGTCGAGCGTGTCGACGGCGGCGCGGCCTTCGGTGTGCGCAGCGCTGCGCAGCAGGGCGACGAGCTGCCGCCAGCGGCGGTCCGACACCGTGATGCCCTGCGACGCAGCGAAGCCACGCAGCGCGCCCAGCGCCTCCAGCACACCGGCGGGCAGTTCTACCTGCTCGCGTTGAACCAGCGCGTCGCGCAGCTCGTCGTTCGACACCGGCACGGCGGCGGCCGGCGCGCCGGGCTGCAGCGTCAGCAGAGCGGCAAACGCCGCATCGCTGACGCCGGCCACCGGCACCCGCACCAGGAAGCGGTCGTGGAAGGCCATCAGCGCCTCTTCGGCCGGCACCTCGTTGGTCGCCCCGACCACGCAGATCAGCGGCGTGCGCACGCGCGCGCTGCCGTTGTCGAACTCGCGCTCGTTGAGCAGCGTGAGCAGCGCGTTGAGGATCGCCGAATTGGCCTTGAACACCTCGTCGAGGAAGGCGATGCTGGCCGTGGGCAGGTAGCCGTCGACCAGGCGCTCGTAGCGGTCGTGCTCCAGCGCCTTCAGCGACAGCGGGCCGAACAGCTCCTCGGGAGTCGAGAAGCGCGTGAGCAGCCGCTCGAAGTAGCGTGCGCCACCGAAGGCGCGGTGCAGCCGCCGCGCCAGTTCGCTCTTGGCCGTGCCCGGCGGGCCGATCAGCAGCACGTGTTCGCCGGCGAGCGCGGCGAGCAGCGCCAGCCGCACCGCGGTATCGCGTTCGAGCAGGCCCAGTTCGAGCTGTGCGACCAGCGCGCGCCAGCGCGCGCGGTCGGTGAGGGCGGCATTCATGCGCGCATTCTGGCGCGATTCACGCCGCCCCCGACTTGATGCAGCTTCAGGGCATCACTTGTAGAGCACCTGCGGCAGCCACAAGCCGATGGCCGGGAACATGTACAGCAGGAAGATCGCCAGCACCTGGATGCCCATGAACGGCAGCATCCCCGCGAAGATCTGGTTCAGCGTCACGTGCGGCGGGCTCACGCCCTTCAGGTAGAACGCGGCCATCGCCACCGGCGGGCTGAGGAACGCGGTCTGCAGGTTCAGCGCGACGAGCAGGCCGAAGAACAGCGGATCGACACCGAAGTTGTCGAGCAGCGGGATGAAGATCGGCATGAAGATGACGATGATCTCCGTCCACTCCAGCGGCCAGCCGAGCACGAAGATGATCGCCTGGCTGAGCAGCAGGAACTGCGTCTTCGACAGGTTCATCGACATGACCCAGCGCTCGACCAGTTCCTGACCGCCCAGCAGCGCGAAGGCGGCAGAGAAGATCGCGCTGCCGACGAACAGCCAGCAGACCATCGCGCTGGTCTTGGCGGTGAGGAACACCGACTCCTTCACCATGGTCAGGTTCAGCTGCCGGTAGGCCGCCGCGAGGATGAAGCCGCCGAAGGCCCCCACCGCCGCTGCCTCGGTGGGCGTGGCCAGGCCGAAGACGATGGAGCCGAGCACCGCGAGGATCAGGATCACCAGCGGAAAGAAGCTCGCCAGCAGCATCTTGAAGACCTCCAGGCGCTGGAAGCTCAGCATCGCGTAGAGGCCGAACAACGCGATCGCGCCCACGCCCAGCCCGATCCAGAAGCCACGACTCGCGCTGCGACGTTCGGGTGCGGCTTGCGGTGCGGCATTGGCGTTGCTGCCTGTCGTGGCACTCGGCGGCTCCTTCACGCCGCCGGCGGCGCCGGGAGGCTCCTGCACGCCAGACCCGGGTGGCTCCTTGAGTCCGCCGCTGGCACCCGCAGGCTCCTGAACGCCACCGGCTGCCGGCGGCTCCTTCAAGCCGCCGCTGGCGGCGGGAGGTTCCTGCAGCCCGCCGGCGCTCGGCGGCTCCTGCAAGCCACCCGAAGAGCCCGGAGGCTCCTGCACGCCGCCACTGGCGCCGCGCCCTTCGCGCAGGCTGCCTGCGGGCTCGGCCAGGCCGCCGGACTGCATCGCCGCCACCGGGTCGAGCGGTTCGGTGGCGGAGCGGTACGACAGCCCGGCCACCAGCACGAACACGATCGCCGGCAACAGCGTGATGCCGAGCTGCTTGAGGATGTAGTCGGCCGGCACGCCGGCGTTGCGCGAGCCCTTCAGGGCTGTCAGCAGCGCCGGCAGCGCGCGGTTGGACACGGCGTCCGAGATGCGTTGCGTCATCGGCGGCAACGGGACGAAGCGCGCCTCTGCGGAGAGCGGCGGCGCCATCTCCGGCTTCAGCTTGGCCAGGATGATCACGTAGACGATGTACAGGCCGGCCAGCATGATGCCGGGGAAGAACGCGCCGGCATACAGCTGCACCACCGACACGCCGGCCGTGGCGCCGTAGACGATCAGCAGCACCGAGGGCGGGATCAGGATGCCCAGGCATCCGCCCGCGGTGATGGCGCCGGCCGACAGGCGTACGTCGTAGCCGCCCTTGAGCATCTGCGGAAAAGCCAGCAGGCCCATCAGCGTGACCACGGCGCCGACGATGCCGGTGGCCGTGGCGAACACCGCGCAGGTGAACAGCGTGGCCACCGCCAGCGAGCCCGGCACGCGGGCCAGCGCGAGGTGCAGCGACTTGAACAGCTTCTCGATCAGGTTGGCGCGTTCGACGAGGTAGCCCATGAACACGAACAGCGGGATCGAGATGAGCACGTCGTTGCTCATCACCTTGAAGGCCGACTGCACCATCAGGTCCAGTGTCTTCGTCGTGTCTTCCTCGTAGGCGAGCCAGGTGAACACCATGCCCATGCCCATCAGCGTGAACGCGGTGGGAAAGCCCAGCATGATCGCCACGACGACCAGCGCCAGCATCATCAGGCCGAGGTGGCCGTTGGTGATGGTCGGCGCCGAGACCAGCATCACCAGCGTGCCGGCGACGATCAGCCCCATGATGATGAAGCCGAACCAGAGTTCCCTGCGGATCTTCACGACTTGCCCCCCTGCACGTAGTTCGCGGGAGCAACGTACTTGTCGAGCGCGGCGATGTCTTCGTCCTTCACGTGGACCATCTCCTTGAGCTTGTCGACGTCGACTTCCTCGACATCGTGTTCGCGCGACGGCCATTCGCCGTCACGCAGGCAGGTGATGCAGCGCACGATCTCCACGATGCCCTGCAGCAGCAGCATGCCGCCGGCGACCGGGATGACGAACTTGAAGGGGTACAGCGGCAGCGCCGTGGCCGAGAAGGTCTGCTCCCGGATCGCCAGCGCCTCGTTGGCGTAGCCCCAGCCGGCGTAGGTGAGCGCGACGATGCCCGGCAGGAAGAAGATCACGTACAGGATCAGGTCGATGGTGGCTTGCGTGCGCGGCCGGAAGAAGCCGTAGAGCACGTCGCCGCGCACATGGCCGTTCTTGCTCAGCGTGTAGGCGCCGGCCATCATGAACAGCGTGCCGTACAGCATGATCTGCACGTTCAGGTTCCAGTCGTGCGGGTTGTTCAGCACGTAGCGCGAGAACACCTCGTAGGTGATCAGGAACGTGAGCACGACGATGAACCAGGCGAACAGCTGGCCGAGCCAGGTGGAGAGGCGGTCGACCGCCAACAGCAGTTTCTGCATTGAGTTTCCTCGCGAGGGCAGCACAAAGTAAAAGGGCTGCCGGCCGATGGTGCCGGCCGGCAGCCCGTGCGGCCCGGGTCGCGCTTACTTCTTGCCGAAGTAGTGGTTGTAGGCCATCGTGAAGTCGACCATGTAGTCGTTCTGCCAGGCGCCGGCGCGCTGCGCGAAGGCCTTCTGGCTCTCCAGGATCTTCTTGAACATCGCGTTCTCTTCGCTCTTCTTGGCGATGATCTTGTCCCACGACGCGAGCTGCGCGCGCAGGATGGCGTCGGGCGTCTTGTAGAAGTTGACGCCGGCCTTCTTCAGCTCGATGTAGTCCTGCGAGTTGCGCTGGATCGCCTTCCAGCTCATGTCGGCGCTGGCGGCCTGCACGGCGTAGTCGATGATCGACTTGAGCTCGGCGGGCAGGGCGTTGAACTTGCCCTTGTTGAACAGGATCTCGAACTGCTCGCCCGACTGGTGGAAGCTCTGCAGCATGCAGTTCTTGCTGACGTCGGGGAAGCCGAGCAGGCGGTCCGAGCTGGCGTTATTGAACTCGGCGCCGTCGATCAGGCCGCGGTCCAGGGCCGGCACGATCTCGCCGCCGGGCAGCGGGTTCACCGCGGCGCCCATGTCGGTGTACATGTCGACCGCCAGGCCGACGGTGCGGAACTTGATGCCCTTGATGTCTTCGACGCGGGCCACCGGCTTCTTGAACCAGCCGAACGGCTGCGTCGGCATCGGGCCGTACAGGTAGGACACGACGTCGAGGTTCAGCGTCTTGTAGATCTCGTCGAGCAGCGCCTTGCCGCCGCCGTAGTTGTGCCAGGCCAGCACCATGTTCGGGTCCATGCCGAAGGCCGGGCCGGAGCCCCACAGCGCCAGCGCCGAATTCTTGCCGTAGTGGTAGGCCACCACGCCGTGGCCGCCGTCCAGCGTGCCCTTGGAAACGCCTTCGAGCAGTTGGAACGCGGGCACCACGGCACCGGCCGGCAGCACCTCGATCTTCAGGCGGCCACCCGCCATGTCGTTGACTTTCTTCGCGAAGTCGGTGGCGTACTCGTGGAAGATGTCCTTCGAGGGCCAGGTGCTCTGGAAGCGCAGCGAGGTGGTCTGGGCATTCGAGACCATCGGCGCGGCCATCGCGCCGGCGGCCACGGTGCTGGTGGCGGCGGTCTTCAGGAAGCGGCGGCGCGGGGCGGGCGAGGGCTTGCTCATCGGGGAGTCTCCGGTAGGGCGTTACGACAACGTGGATTGCTCGCGTGCCACCCTGTACCGGGCGATTGACGCGGACCCCCTAATGTCTCTATGCCGCCCATTTGCGAGCAAGTGGGTAAAACCCTCCGACACTTTGTCGCACTGCACCATGGCGCGTCGGCGCGCCCAGGCGAGGATGCCGATTGCGGCGGTGCGGTCGATTCAGTTTCGACCTGCGCGCAAAGATCGTTCGCGCGGAGTCAGGCCCAGCCGGCGTCGACGATGAATTCCTGGGCCGTCACCATCCGCGCCGTGTCGGCAGCCAGGAACAGCACCATGTGGGCGATATCCATGCCGACGATGCGCCCGGGGATGCAGTGCTGCTTGTCCATCTCGGCCTCGCCGGCGGCGTCGACCCACAGCGAGACCTGCCGCTCGGTCATGGTCCAGCCCGGCACCACGCAGTTCACGCGGATGCCGTCGCGGCCGAGGTCGCGCGCCAGGCAGCGCGTGAAGCCCTGCATCGCCGACTTGGCAGTCGCGTAGACGCTCAGGTTCGGCGTCTTGTTCTTCCAGCTGCCCGAGCCGATGTTGACGATGCTGCCGCCGCCCTTGCCGCGCATCGAGGCCAGCACCGCCTGCGTCGCGAAGAAATGCGGCCGCAGGTTGATGGCGATGCGCTCGTCGAAGTATTCCGGTGTGATCTCGTCGATGCTGTGGCGCTGGTCGTTGGCGACGTTGTTGACGAGCACGTCGACGCCGCCGGTGCGCACGGCCAGGCGTTCGATCGCCGCTTTCAGCGCCGGCACGTCGGTCACGTCGACGGCCTCGAAGAAGGTGTCCGGCAGGCTTGCAGCGAGCGCGCGGCCGGCGGCCTCGTCGCGGTCGACGAAGCCGACCTGGCAGCCCTGCTGCGCGAAGGCGCGCACGATGTCGGCGCCGATGCCGCCGGCGCCGCCGGTGACGATCACGCCCTGGCCGGCCAGGCTGTTGAAGCGCACGCCGGCGTATTCGATGTGGGGAACGGTGGCCATGGAATCCTCAACCCTTGGTCGCGCCGAACGTCAGCCCGGCGATGAAATGCTTCTGCATCGCGAAGAACAGCAGCACCGCGGGCAGCGCCGCGACGATGGCGCCGGCCGAGACCAGGTTCCAGCGTGCCACCCAGGTGCCCTTCAACTGTGCCACGCCCACCGTGATGGGCCGGGCCTCGTCGCCCTGGGCCAGCGTCAGGGCCCAGAAGTAGTCGTTCCACACGAAGGTGAAGACGAGCACGGCGAGTGCCGCCAGCGCCGGGCGGATCAGCGGCAGCACCACCTTGTGGAAGATCGTCCACTCGCTCGCGCCCTCGACCCGCGCCGCCTCGATCAGCTCGTAGGGCAGCTGCTTGATGAAGTTGCGCAGGAACAGCGTGCAGAAGCCGGTCTGGAAGGCCATGTGGAACAGGACCACGCCGGTGACCGTGTCGAGCAGCCCGAGGTCCAGCGTGAGCGATCGCACCGGGATCATCAGGATCTGGAAGGGGATGAAGTTGCCGGCGATGAAGATCGCGAACAGCAGCGTGTTGCCCTTGAAGTCGTAGGTGGCCAGCGCGAAGCCGGCCATGCTGGCCAGCACCAGCGCCAGCAGCACCGCGGGAATGGTGATGCGGCAGCTGTTCCAGAAGTACTTCAGCATCGGCGAGCCGGTCAGCACTTCCTTGTAGTTGGCCCACATCGAGAAATCGCGCGGCCAGCCCCAGTAGTTGCCGGCCATGATCTCGTCCGCCGAGCGCATCGACGTGACCAGCACCGCGATCAGCGGGAGCAGCCACAGGATCAGCACCACCGGCACCGCGATGCGGTACAGGTTGCGGTTCAGCGGTCGCCACTTGGCGATGGGGGTGGGGAACATGGCGCTACCTTCCGCCCTCGCGTTCCTGCCGGATCATGCGCGTCAGGAAGTAGGCGATGTAGATCAGCATGATCAGCATCAGCACCACGGCGATGGCGGCGCCGTAGCCCTGCCGGTAGTACTTGATCGCCTGCTCGTACATGAAGAAGGCGAGCACGGTCGAGCTGCCGTACGGGCCGCCGTCGCTCATCACCGAGATCAGGTCGAAGCTGCGCAATGCGCCGATGACGGTGACGACGATGGCGATGAAGGTCGCCGGCCGCAGCTGCGGCAGGATCACCCTGCGCAGCAGCGTGAAGCCCTTCGCGCCCTCGATGCGCGCCGCCTCGATCAGCTCCGGGCTGACCGCGGTCAGCCCGGTGAGGTACAGGATCATGCAGTAGGCCGTCTGCGGCCACAGCGCCGCGGCGATGATGCCGAAGGTCACCGTGTCCTCGTCGCCGAGCACCGGCATGGCGTGGCCGACCATCAAGGCCAGCAGCCCGGCGGTCGGTTCGTAGAACCAGTTGAACACCATGCCGATGACGACGCCCGAGAGCACGAAGGGCATGAAGAACAGCGACTTCGCCAGACGCATGCCGCGCATCTGCTGATTCAGGAACAACGCCAGCGCCAGCCCGATCGGCGGGGCCAGCAGGAACAGCGCCAGCCAGATGACGTTGTTCTTCAGCGCCTTGTAGAAGGTGTCGTCGTCGAGCAGCTCCCGGTAGTTGGCCAGGCCGACGAACACCTTGGGCGCGAGCCCGTCCCACTCGTAGAAGCTCAGCACGATGCTCTGGCCGATCGGCCAGAGCACGTACACGGTGAAGAACAGCACCGCCGGCGCGAGGAACAGAAACGCAGCGCGCCGCTTGCGCGCTGCCATCGGCGACCGGGGAGGCTGTGCCTTCACTGCCCGCTCACTTCGCCTTGTGGATGCGCTGGCGATCCTTCTCGAGCTTGGCCAGGATCGCATCCAGCCGCTCCGGCTTGGCGAGGAACTCCTGCATGCCCTTCATGCCCTCGTCGGCCATCTCCTTGACCGCGTCGCGGTCGTAGAACTGCGCCACGCCGCCGGCCGCGCCGGACAGGATGTCGAATGAGGTCTTCTCGAGCGGGTCGGTGGGCGGCGACGACTTGCTGTTGGTCGGCAGCGAGCCCATGCCCTTGGCGAGCTTGGCGACGTTCTCGGGCTTGGCCGCGAACTCGAGGAACTTGCGCGCGTCGGCCTTGTTCTTCGCCTTGGCCGGGATGTGGAAGGTGTCGGTCGGGCCGTCCTCGGCGCGCTTGACCTTGGCGTCGATCTCCGGGAACTGCATGTAGCCCATCTTGTCCTTCACGTCGGCGGGGAAGCCCGGCGCCATGAAGGTGCCCATCAGGAACATGGCGGCCTTGCCGGTGTACAGCAGCGGCTGAGCCGTCTGGTAGTCGTAGCTGGTGATGTTGTCGACGAAGCAGCCGACGTCCATCGCGCTCTTCCAGTTCGCGAAGGTCTTCTTCACGCGGGCATCGGTGTACGGCACCTTGCCGTCGGTCAGGTCGATGTGGAACTCGTAGCCGTTGGTGCGCAGGTTCATGTAGTCGAACCAGCCGGCCAGGTTCCAGCCGTCCTTGCCACCGGCGGTCACCGGCGCGATGCCTGCAGCCTTGAGCTTCTTGCAGGCGTCGGTGAACTCGGCCCAGTTCTTCGGCTCGGCCTTCACGCCGGCCTTGTCGAACAGGTCCTTGCGGTAGAACACGCCCCACGAGTAGTACATGTAGGGCAGCGCGTAGAACTTGCCGCCCAGCGAAGCCGACTTGGTCGTGCTGGCGAACTCCTTCTCCCAGCCGTTCTTCTTCCACAGGTCCGAGATGTCCTCCAGCAGGCCGCGGCGCACGTAGTAGCGCATGCGTTCGCCGGCGTACCAGTTGATCAGGTCGGGCGACTCGGCGGACAGCCAGTTCGGCAACTGCACCTTGTAGCCTTCGGCGTCGATGTAGCTGACCTTGACCTTGATGTCCGGGTGGGCCTTCTCGAAGTCGTCGATCAGCGCCTGGAAGGCGGCCTTCTGGTTCGGGCCGTGGATGCTGGCGTTGTAGGTGATCGTGCCGGCCTGGGCGCCGGCCGTGGCCAGCAGCGCGGCCGCGGCCAGCAGGGTGAGGGTGGGGTACTTCATCGGGAGTCTCCTGCAGCGTGGTTGTGGTTGACGGGAAATTGCGCTCAGTCGCCGCGCAGGCGTGCAACGCACACGCCCTGTGCAGGCACGGTGTCGTTACCGATCAGCCAGTCCACCGATTCGGTGGGCAGCGTCGCGGGCTCGTCGCCGTAGTTGAAGAGGAAGATCAGTTCGCCGCGCTGGCGAATGCGCACGCCCGCGGGCAGCGCGTAGGGTTCGAGGCCGGCGTCGACGGCGGCGCGATGCATCACTGCGCTGAGGGTGGGCGCGTCGAACCAGCCGGCGAGGTAGCGCACGCTCCCGCAGCGAACGACGGCCGGGCCACCGAACTCGTCGGCAAACTGGGCCTCGCCGACGCTGTCATTGCCCAGTTCGACGTGCTCGCGCCAGCGGATGCACCCGCCGCGGTGTTCGCCGAGCACCACCGGGGCGGCGATGCCAGGGCGCAGCGACTCGACGCGGCGCACGCGAATCGGCATCAGCGTGCGCAGGTCGCCTGGCGGCAGGCCATCGGCGATCGACAGCGTCTCGACCTTGGACCCGCAGCGCGGGCCGAGCACCACCTGCGCGCCGCTGTCGCGCAGCCGCGCCACGAAGCCGTCGGGCAGGTGAGGCAGAGTCGGTACGACGACCAGCGCATAACCCTCCAGCGGAGCCTGCGCCGACACGATGTCGACGTCCAGCGCCAGCTCCCGCAGCGCGCTGTACCACTCGAAGGCCAGGCGCAGCGCGTTGAAGTCGGCGCCCTGCGGCTGCGCCTCGATGGCCCAGCGCGCCTCGTAGTCGAAGACCAGCGCCACGGGGGCCCGCTCACTCTTGACGACCGGCACACGGCCCAGTTCGTCAGCCACCTGCGCGGCCTCGATGCCGCCGGCGTCGAGCTGGTTGTCGGGCGTGTTCAGGCCGGCGTGCATCTGTTCCTGCGCGAACGGCGCCTGCCGCCAGCGGAAGTAGCTGACCACGCCCGCGCCGTGCGCGAAGGCCTCCCAGGTCCACAGCCGCACCATGCCGTCCTTGGGCGACGGGTTCCAGTGGGCCCAGTTCACCGGGCCGGGCTGCTGCTCCATCACCCAGAAGGGCAGCCGGCTCATGCCGCGGTACAGGTCGTGATGGAAGGCGGCGAAGTCCGGGTGGCCGGTGCGCAGCCAGCGACGCTTCTCTTCGTCGCTGAACCAGAACATTTCCAGCGCACCCAGTGGGTAGCTGTCCCATCCGACGAAGTCGAGGTCGGCCGCGACCTTGTGGTGGTCGAACTCGGTGAAGAAGAGCATGAAGTTGTGCGACACCGGCCGGCCCGGCGCATGCTCGCGCAGGATCTCGACCTGCATGCGGTTGAAGCGCACCACTTCGTCGCTGGCGAAGCGACGGAAGTCGAAACGATGCGCCGGGTTCGACTCAGTGACCGTGAGCATCGGCGCGTCGATCTCATCGAAGCTGCGGTACTCCTGGCTCCAGAACACGTTGCCCCAGGCCTCGTTCAATCGCGCGATGTTCCCGTAGCGCTTGCGCAGCCACAGCCGGAAGCGCTGCGCGGCCTGGGCCGACCAGCTCAGCACGGTGTCGTGGCAGCCGTACTCGTTGTCGGTCTGCCAGGCGGTCACTGCCGGGTGGCGGCCGTACCGTTGCGCCTGCAGCGTGACGATGCGCCGCGACTCTTCGAGGTAGGCGTCGCTGGAGAAGTCGTAGTGGCGGCGCGAGCCGAAGCGGCGTTCGCGGCCTTGCGCGTCGACCGCGAGCATGCCCGGGTGGCGATCCACCAGCCACTTCGGCGGCGTGGCCGTGGGCGTGCCCATCACGACTTCGAGACCGGCGCGCGCCAGCGTTTCCACCGCGCGGTCCAGCCAGTCCCAGTGCAGCTCGCCCGGGCTCGGCTCGATGCGCGACCAGGCGAACTCGCCGATGCGCACATGCCGGATGCCGAGCTCGGCCATGCGCCGCGCGTCGTCGGGCCAGAGGGCTTCCGGCCAGTGCTCGGGGTAGTAGCAGACGCCCAGCTTCATCGCAGGCCTCAGGCGGGCAGGTCCACGCAGCGCGGCAGCGCGTCGCCGCGGTCGTCGAAGACGTGCAGGGCCTGCGCGGGCAGGCCCAGGGCGAGCCGGTCGCCCGGCCTGGCGTGGCTGTCGGCGCTGGCCTGGGCCACGAACTCCTGCGCACCGCCGCGGTCAAGGTACAGGTAGGTCGTGGTTCCCAGCCGTTCGACGAGCGACACGCCGCCCTGGAGCGACTGACCGTTCTCCTGGCCCACGACCGCATGCTCGGGCCGGATGCCGACGGTGACGGCGGCGCCGGCGGCCAGGCGGCTGGCGTCGACACTGGCGCGAATCACCGGCCCACCGTCGAGCTGGACGACCGCCTGCGCAGGTTCGGCTGACACCAGCTTGCCCGGCAGGAAGTTCATGCGCGGCGAGCCGATGAAGCCGGCCACGAACAGGTTGCGCGGGCGATGGAACAGCTCCATCGGCGTGCCGACCTGCGCGAGCGAGCCCTTCTCGGCGACATCCTTGCCGGTGTGCAAGAGCACGATCTTGCTGGCCAGCGTCATGGCCTCGACCTGGTCGTGCGTCACGTAGACCATGCTGGCATGGGCGTACTGGGCATGCAGGCGCGCGATCTCGATGCGGGTCTGTGCGCGCAGCGCGGTGTCCAGGTTGGACAGCGGCTCGTCGAAGAGAAAAACCTTCGGCTCGCGCACGATGGCCCGGCCGATGGCCACGCGCTGCCGCTGCCCGCCGGACAGCGCCTTGGGCTGGCGATCGAGAAGATGATCGAGCTGCAAAGTCTTGGCTGCGGCACGCACCTTGGCGTCGATCTCGGCCTTGGGGCGCTTGGCCAGCTCCAGTCCGAAGGCCATGTTCTCGTACACGCTCATGTGCGGGAACAGCGCATAACTCTGGAAGACCATCGCGATGCCGCGCTCCGCCGGCGGCACCTCGTTGACACGGCGGCCGCCGATGCGCAACTCGCCCGAGGTGATCTCTTCCAGGCCGGCGATCATTCGCAGCAGCGTGCTCTTGCCGCAACCCGAGGGGCCGATGAAGACGGCGAACTCGCCGTCACTGAGCTCGAGGTTCACGCCGCGCAGCACCGCGGGCAGGTCGCCGTAAGCCTTGTGGACGTCCTGGAAGACGATGCTGGTCATGGGCGTGGGCGAAACTGCGCTACTTCAGTGATTTCATCATACAAATAAGCGCCCGCCGGCGCCGCAGGGTTAGCCCCGATGTCGGCGGGAGGCGCGCGCCGGCGGTTCGGTGGCCGGCGGCGGCAGCAGGCGCCGCCGCGAATCGGCCAGCAGCAGCGCCATCGCCTGCCCCGCGGCCAGCGTGTCGCGGGTGCGGATCGCCTCGCTCACGCGGGCGTGGTCGGGCAACGCGATGCGGAAGTCCTGCGCATGACTGGCGGTCAACACCAGCAACGACTCCAGCGTGGAGCCGATCAGCGCGGCCAGCGGCATCAGCAGCGCGTTGCCGGTGGCGCTGAGGACGGCGCGGTGGAAGTCGACGTCGGCCTCGACCCACCGTTCGATGCTGCGCGCCGCACCCATGCGCGCCAGCGCGTCCTGGATCTCCGCCATCTGCTCGTCGCTGCGGTGCCTGGCAGCCAGCTGCGCGGCGGCCGGCTCGATGATCTCCCGCATCTCGGCGAGCTGCTCGATGAATCGCGCATCGGGCAGGGTGCGGCAGCGCCACGCCAGCACATCGGGGTCGAGCTGGTTCCATTCGGTGATCGGTCGTACCCGCGTGCCGATGCGAGGCCGCGATTCAAGAAGCCCCTTCGCCGCAAGCACCTTGATCGCCTCGCGCAGCGCGGTGCGGCTGACGTGCAGCTGCACACACAGATCTTCCTCGCTGGGAAGCACCGTGCCGGGGGCGTAGTTTCCGCCGGCGATGCGAGCGCCGAGCTCGTGGACCACCTGGCCGTGCAGGCTGGGGCCGCGGTAGGTGGCGCCGATGTGGGTGACCTTCGACATGGCGCTCAGTCTAGGCCGGGCCGGCTCGATTTGTAATACAGTATTTTCCTCGACCGATGCCAGCCGACCCCGCCATGACGACGACCGACTCCCAGCCGCCCCTGGTGGCCATCCTGCGCGGCCTCGAAGCCGAGCGCGCCGCCGAGGTCGCTCGGGTGCTGTTCGATGCCGGCTTCCGCATCGTCGAGGTGCCGCTGAACCGGCCCGGCGCGATCGATGGCATCGCCGCCATCGTGCGCGTCGCGCCCGCCGACGCGCTGGTGGGCGGCGGCACCATGCTCACGCCGGCCGACGTCGACGCGGTGCACGCCGCCGGCGGCCGCATGATGGTCTCGCCGAACTGCAACCCGGCGGTGATCGCGCAGGCGCGCCAGCGCGGCATGTTCGCCGCGCCCGGTGTGGCCACGCCGACCGAGGCCTTCGCGGCGCTCGAGGCCGGAGCCAGCGTGCTCAAGCTGTTTCCGGCCGAGGTCATCGGACCGGCGGGCTTGAAGGCGATGGCCTCGGTGCTGCCGGCCGGCACGGGGCTGTGGCCGGTGGGCGGCATCACGCCGGAAAGCCTGGCGCCCTGGGTGCGGGCCGGCGCCACCGGCTTCGGCATCGGCAGCCAGCTCTTCAAGCCGGGCATGGCGCTGGCGGAGATCGACCGAATGGCGCGCGCTTTCGTCGCCGCCTGGGCGGCCACGCGCTGATCAGGGGTCCTGGATGGCCTCGACCTGCACGAGCAGCCGCACGCGGTCGGCCACCAGCGGCAGGCCGAACGTCAGCCCGTAGTCGCTGCGCAGCAGTTCGGCCTCGAAGTCGCCGCCGCACCAGGGCCGCTGGACGACCGGGTGCGTGCCGCAGGCAAAGCGCTGCG
The DNA here is from genome assembly GCF_017795745.1 of Rhizobacter sp. AJA081-3. Classification (GTDB taxonomy): domain Bacteria; phylum Pseudomonadota; class Gammaproteobacteria; order Burkholderiales; family Burkholderiaceae_C; genus Piscinibacter. The sequence goes on from NZ_CP059067.1 coordinate 105,986, forward strand.
CGCGCAGCGTCAGCGGCCGGCTGATGCCGCGCAGCGTGAACTCGCCGCGCACCTCGCGCAGCGCCTGGCCCTCGAAGACGAATCGCTCGGCGACGAAGTAGGCCTGCGGATGCGCCGTGCTGGCGAGCAGGTCGTCCTGCCGCAACCGGCTGTCGAGCACGGCCAGCCCGGTGCTCACGGCCTGGGTCGGCACGCTCAGCGACACCTGGCCCGTGCCGGCGCGCATGTCGAGCGCGGCCAGGCCGTCCAGCGGCCCGAAACGCCCGCGCAGCGTCGCGGTGCCGAAGTGCATCACCTCGAAGTGCACGAAGCTGTGCGACGGGTCGAATCGGTAGTTCGCCGGCTGAGCCGCCGCAAGGCCGGCGGCCACGGCCAGCCCGATCGCGAGAACTGCTCGACGTTTCATCGCCGGATTGTCTGCCGGCTCCCACAGTGCAGTGTGAGAATTCGCGACCAGCATCCTGCCCGCCGATGCGTCCGCTCAGCGAATCCCGCCCCCCCGGGGCCACCGACCTCGACGCGATCGACGCCGCCGGGCTCGACTCGCGCATCGATCGCGCCGAGATCGCCCTGCTGTTCGACCGCACGCGCACGTCCAACTGGATCGCCTTTCCTGTCGGGCTGCTGCTGTGCTGGCTGCTGTGGAACGTCGTGCCGCAGACGACGCTGCTGGGCTGGCTGGCGCTCAAGTACCTGGTGGCCTTCGTTCGCCTGGGCATCGCCTGGCGCTACCGGCGCGACGGCCCGGCCCACGAGGCGCGCTGGGGGCGGCGTTACGAGTGGGCGCTGGTCGTCGACGGCACGGTCTACGGACTGATCGCCACGCTGCTGCTGCCACCGGGCGATCCCGAAGCCGCGGCGCTCTTGAACGCCACCGTGATCGGCGTGGCGGCGATCGGCCTGATCGTGCTGTCGGTGCGGCCGTTCGCCTGCCTGGGGTTCTGCGTACCGGTGCTGTTGCCGCCGATCCTCTATCAGCTGTCGGTGGGGACGAGGCTGTCGTTCTACACGGCACTGGCGATGACGGTCTTCCTCGGTCTCATCGTCAGCGAAGGGCGGCGTGCTGCGGCGACCACGCGCACCATGCTGCGGCTGCGGTTCGAGATGGCCATCGTCGCCGACCAGCGCGCGCAGGCGCTCGACCTGGCGAAGCGGCACAGCGCGGTGAAGGGCCAGTTCCTCGCCACCATGAGCCACGAGATGCGCACGCCGCTGCACGGCATGCTCGGGCTGGCCTCGCTGGCACGTGCCGGCTCGCCCGAGGCCGACCGCTACCTCGGCATGCTCGAGCACACCGGGCGGCACCTGCTCGGCTTGATCAACGACGTGCTCGACTACTCGAAGATCGAGAGTGGCTACCTGCAGCTCGCGCCGCGACCTTTCGACCTGGCCGAACTCGTTGCCGCAGTGGCCGAGCTCACGCGTGTCTCGGCGGCTGAGAAGGGCCTGGTCTTCCGTCTCGATCTGGCGCTGCCGCGGCCCTTCTGGGTGACCGGCGACGCGGTGCGCCTGCGCCAGGTGCTGCTCAACCTCACCGGCAACGCCGTCAAGTTCACTGACGCCGGGCGGATCGAGTTGCGCGTGCGCTGCGATGTCGGCGGCCGCGCGGTGTTCACGGTGATCGACAGCGGCGAGGGCGTGCCGATGTCCGAGCGCGAGCGCATCTTCCAGCCCTTCCACCAGGGCGATGCCTCGTTCGGGCGGCGCCACGGCGGCACCGGGCTGGGGCTGGCGATCTCGCGGGAGCTGGCACGCGCGATGGGCGGCGACGTGAGCTGCGCCGACGCCGCAGCTGCCGCAGGGGCCTGCTTCGAGCTGCGTCTGCCGCTGCCGCTGGCCGAGGCCGCCGAATCGGCGCCCGACCCCGAGCTCTCGAGCACGCTGCAAGGCGAGGTGCTGCTGGTGGAGGACAACCCGGTCAACGCGCTGGTGGCGCAGGCCATGCTCGAGCGCGTCGGCCTGCACGTGGAGTGCGTCGAGGACGGCGAGCAGGCGCTGCGGCGCGTGCGCGAACGCCGCTACGACCTGGTGTTGATGGACTGCCAGATGCCCGGCATGGACGGCTTCGAGGCGACCCGACGCATTCGCGCCGAAGAGCGCGCCGAGCGCCGCGAGCCGCTGCGCATCGTCGCGCTGACCGCCAACGCGCTGGAAGGTGACCGCCAGCGCAGCCTGGAGGCCGGCATGGACGACCACCTCGCCAAGCCCTTCGGCGAGGCCGAACTGGCCCTTCTTCTGCAGCGCCACCTGGGTGGCGGCTGAGATTTCCCTTACTGCTTGACGGCTTCGATCTGGATCAGCAGGCGGATGTTGTCGGGGATGCCCGGCAGGCCGTAGACGATGCCCCACTGGCTGCGCGCGATGGTGGTCTCGAAGTCGCCGCCGCACACCTCGCGCTTGAGCATCGGGTTCTGGTAGCAGTTGAAGTTGCTCGCCTTCAGGGTGACCGGGAGGGTCTTGCCCATCATCGTGAGCGTGCCCGCCACTTCGCTGACCTTGTCGCCGTTGAAGCTGAACTTGTCGCCGACGAACTTGGCGCTCGGGTTGGTGGCGGCGTCGAAGAAGTCCTTGCTCTTCAGGTGGCCGTCGAGCGGTCCCACGCCGGTGCTCACCGAGGTGATGTCGATGGTGATCTCGGCCTTGCCGGTCTTGCCGGCGCGGTCGAACTGCACGGTGCCTTCCTTGCGGTCGAAGCGGCCGCGCAGCGTCGAGGTGCCGAAGTGCTGCGCCTCGAAGGTCACGAAGGTGTGCGTCGGGTCCACGCCGTAGGTGGCGCTTTGCGCCTGGGCGAAGCCGGCGGCGGCGATCAGTGCGGAGGCAATCAGTGTCTTCTTCATCGTCGTGTCCCTGTCGGAAAGTGGATTCGGGTGTGTGGGGGTGGAACTCAGAGCGCGCCGACACCCGTCAGCGCGAGCTTGAACTTGACCTGAACGTCGTTGGCGACCATGGAGGTGTCCTTCCAGTCGCCGTCGCCGATCTTGTAATCGAGCCGTTTGAGCACGAAGCCGCCGGTGGCCGTGGTGATGCCGCTGGCCTGCGACAGCGCCACCGGCACCACGACGTTCTGACTCGCGCCCTTGATCGTGAGCTTGCCGGTGACCTCGAACTTGCCCGCGCCGGCAGGCTTCACCGCGGCGCTCTGGAAGCTGGCCTGAGGAAACTTCTTGGTGTCGAACCAGTCGGGCTTGACGACTTCCGCCTCGGTCTCGGCCGCACCCAGCGAGACGCTGGCCAGGTCGATGGTGAAGGCGATCTTCGCGGCCTCGGGCTTCTTCGGATCGAAGCTGACCTGGGCCTCGAACTTGCGGAACTTGCCGTCCACCGGCACGCCCATCTGCTTGCTGGTGAAGGCAATCTCGCTGCCGGCCGGCACGAGTTGCTGCGCGCAGGCGGGCGCGGCGAACAAGGCGGCCACCGACAGGGCGCTGACGACGAGGTAGGTCTTCATGGGTCGGTGTTCTTTCAGGCGCGGCCCGGACGCATGCGGTCCAGCAGGCCGTCGCGGTCGACGAAGTGGTGCTTCAGCGCTGCGCCCACGTGGGCAAGCACCAGCGCGGCCAGCGTGAAGGCCAGGATCTTGTGCAGCGGCTTGATGGCCTCGGCCAGCGCCTTGTCGGGCGAGACGAAGTCGGGCAGCGGCAACACGCCGAAGACGACGACGGGGAAGCCCGCCGCCGAGCTGTAGGCCCAGCCGGCCAATGGCACGGCGAAGAAGAGCAGGTAGAGCAGGCCGTGCACCGCGTGCGAGGCGCGCTGCTGCCAGGCCGGCATCGGCACGTCGGCCGGGGGCCGGTGCGTCAATCGCCACAGCAGGCGCAGGGCCGACAGCGTCAGGATGCAGATGCCGGCCCATTTGTGCCAGTTGTACAGCTTCAGGCGCTGCGGCGAGATCGGCAGCTCGGTCATGTACACGCCCACGCTGAACGAGCCGACGATGGCCAGCCCCAGCAGCCAGTGCAATGCGATGGCCGGGCCGGTGTAACGCTCGCGGGATGCAGTGCTCATGGGGTTCCGAAGGGGCGCAAGGCCCGCACTGTAGGTGGCGGTGGCGGCTCGGCGCTTCATGCGGCTTGACGTGAGCGTTCAAGAAAACTGGTGAACCAACCCGGTTCCGACCCGGCGATGCCCGTTGCGTTCACTCAACGGCGCCGGGCGCGCACTGCCTACAGTGTGTTTGTCTCAAAATGAAAACAGGAGTGGGCGATGAATGCGGCTTCTTGCAGGCGCCTTCTGCGGCAATGGCTGGTGCCGGGCGTGCTGGGTGTGTTGCTGGCCGCGTGCGGCGGTGGTGGCGGAGATGACGGCGGCGGGCCGCCGGGCAGCATCGACGTGAGTGCAGCCAACCAGGACCTGCTCGTGCGTGCCGGTGTGATCGCCATCCAGGGCGACGTGATCGGCGGTGCGCTGGGCGTGGCGGCCAGCCCGGGGCGCGCAGCGCCGCTGGCGAGCGGCCTTCGCAAGCGCATCGCCGCGCTGATCGGCCCGGAGGTCGAGGCCTGCTTCGTGTCGGGCAGCACCAGCAGCACGCTCGACGACCGCGACAACAGCGGTGCCGCCACGGTCGGCGACGTACTGACGATGACCTACAACGACTGTGTCGAGGTCGCCGGCGAGGTCACGAACGGAACCTTCATCGCGACCTACACGCAGATCAACCCGGCGACGCTGACCATCGCAGCCAACGTCACGACGAGCGACATGTCGTCGGTCTCCAGCACGCGCAGCGTGACCGCGCAGGGCGACTTCAGCCTGCAACTGCGATTCGTCAGTGTGACGAGCGAGACACTGCATCTTGCGGTGGGTCAGGCTCTGGCGATGGCGGTCACCACGCCGCGCTTCAGCGACACGATCACCTTGCGCGCCGGCTACACGACCGACTCGGTGTACGACAGCACGATCCTGCCGCCCGGCGGCACGGTGGCGGGCCTCACCTCGACCACGGCCTCCGGGCAGGTGGCGTCGGCCAATGCCGCGGGCTACGTGACCGTGCGCACGCTGCAGCCGATGCTGCAGTACGACGTCGACGCCAACCCGCGCTCCGGTCAATTCGAGGCGGTGGGCAAGACCGGCTCGCTGCAGGCCACCGTGCTGTCGACCACGCAGGTGCAGATCGACCTGGACGCCGATGGCAACGGCGTGTTCGACGCGAGCAAGGTCGTGCTCTGGAGCGACCTCTTCTAGCGCTGGCGATCAGGCGGCCTGCCGCGCCGCGCCGCCTCGCCACTGTGCCATCAGCGCGGCCCACTTCGGCCGCGCTGCCTTCAGGTGGCGCTCCTTCACGTGGCCGAAGCCGCGGATCTCTTCGGGGATGCGCGCGATCTCGGCCGCCAGCGCCAGGTTGCCGGCGTTCAGCGTGCCCAGCAATTCCTCGACACAGGCGCGGTACTCGACGATCAGCGCGCGCTCGGTCTTGCGCTCCTCGGTGCGGCCGAACACATCGAAGGCCGTGCCGCGCAGCCCCTTGAGCTTCGCCAGCACACCGAAGGCGCTGCGCACCCAGGGGCCGTAAGGCTGCTTCACGAGTTCGCCGCGGTCGTTGTGCTTCGCGAGCAGCGGCGGCGCGAGGTGGTGCACCAGCTTGAAGTCGCCCTCGAACATGCCGGCGATCTTCTGCGTGAAGGCCGGGTCGGTGTGCAGCCGCGCCACCTCGTACTCGTCCTTGTAGGCCATCAGCTTGAACAGGTAGCGTGCCACCGCCTCGCTGAGCTTGGTGCCCTTCAGCGGCGCCTCGGCCGCGCGCACCTTCTCGACGAAGGCCTTGTACTGCGCAGCATAGGCGGCGTCCTGGTAGCCGGTGAGGAACTCGACGCGCTTGCTGACCATCTCGTCGAGCGACGGCTTCTTGACGAACTCGATCACCGCGGCCGCCTTGTACAGCGCCTGCACCGAGGCCAGGTCGTGCGCGCAGCGGCGGCCCCATTCGAAGGCAGCCTTGTTGTTGTCGATCTGCACGCCGTTGAGCTCGAAGGCGCGCATCAGTGCGGCGTGGGAGAGCGGCACGCGGCCCTTCTGCCAGGCGTAGCCCAGCAGCAGCGGGTTGGTGTAGATCGAGTCGCCGACCAGTTGCACCGCGGCCTGCTCGGCATCGAAGGCGCCCACCATGTCGATGCCCACCGCGCCGGCCACCGCCGTCTCGCAGTTGCCGCCGGGGAACTGCCAGTCGGGGTTGCGCACGAAGGCGGCGGTCGGCGTGCCGTGCGTGTTGAGCGCCACGAAGGTGCGCCCGCCGTGCATCACGCTCATCGTGTACTTGCTGGCCGCCACGATGGCATCGCAGGCGATCACGAGATCCGCCTTGGCGGTGTCGACCTTGGTGGTGTGGATGGCCTCGGGCCGGTTGGCGATCTGGATGTGGCTCCAGGTGGCGCCGCCCTTCTGCGCGAGGCCGCCGGCGTCCTGCGTGACCACGCCACGTCCCTCCAGGTGCGCGGCCACGCCGAGCAGCTGGCCGATGGTGATGACGCCGGTGCCGCCGACGCCGCCGACCACGATGCCCCAAGCTGTCTCGGCCAGCGGCAGGCTCGGCTCGGGCAGCGGTGGCAGTGACGACAGGTCGCTGCGCGCTTCCTTCTTCGCCTTCTTCAAGTTGCCGCCCTCGACCGTGACGAAGCTCGGGCAGAAGCCCTTCACGCAGGAGAAGTCCTTGTTGCAGGTGTTCTGGTTGATGCGGCGCTTGCGGCCGAACTCCGTCTCCACCGGCTCGACCGACAGGCAGTTGGACTGCACCGAGCAGTCGCCGCAGCCTTCGCACACCAGCTCGTTGACGACCACCGTCTTGGCCGGCGTGGCCAGCTTGCCGCGCTTGCGGCGGCGGCGCTTCTCGGTGGCGCAGGTCTGGTCGTAGATGATCGCGGTGCAGCCGGGCAGCTCGCGGAACTGGCGCTGGATCGTGTCGAGCTCGTCGCGGTGGTGCACCGTGACTCCGGCCTCCAGCGACACACCGGCGTACTTCTGCGGCTCGTCGGTGACGATGACCAGCTTCTTCACGCCCTCGGCGATCAGGCTCTTCTGGATCTGCAGCACCGAGTGGCCCTCGGGCCGCTCGCCGACCTGCTGGCCGCCGGTCATCGCCACGGCGTCGTTGTAGAGCACCTTGTAGGTGATGTTCACGCCAGCGGCGATGCTCTGGCGGATCGCCAGCAGGCCGCTGTGGAAGTAAGTGCCGTCGCCAAGGTTGGCGAACACGTGCGTGTCCTTCGTGAAAGGCGCCTGGCCGACCCAGGCCACGCCCTCGCCGCCCATCTGGCTGAAGGTACTGGTGCTGCGGTCCATCCACACCGACATGAAGTGGCAGCCGATGCCGGCCATCGCACGCGAGCCTTCGGGAACGCGGGTGCTGGTGTTGTGCGGGCAGCCGCTGCAGAACCACGGGGCGCGTTCGCCGGTGTCGGTCTTCAGCTCGAGCAGCGCGCGCTCGCGCTGCCCGACCACGGCCAGACGCTCGTCCATGCGCGCCGCGACATCGCTGCCTTCGGGTGCGAGGCCGAGCTTCTTCAGCCGCTTGGCGATCGCCTTGGCGATGATCGCCGGCGTCAGGTCGGCCTTGGCGCGCAGCAGCCAGTTGTCGCTCGGGTTCGGCATCGACCATTCGCCGCCGGAGAAGTCGCCCTCGGTCTCGTCGAACTTGCCCAGCACGTTGGGCCGCACGTCGGAGCGCCAGTTGTAGAGCTCTTCCTTGATCTGGTACTCGATGACCTGGCGCTTCTCCTCGACGACGAGGATCTCCTGCAGGCCCTGCGCGAAGTCGCGCGTGATGGTCGCGTCCAGCGGCCACACCACGTTGACCTTGTGCAGCCGGATGCCCAGGCGCCCGCAGGTGTCGTCGTCCAGGCCCAGGTCGGCCAGCGCCTGGCGCGTGTCGTTGTAGGCCTTGCCGCTGGCAATGATGCCGAAGCGATCGTTCGGGCCCTCGACCACGTTGCGGTTGAGCCTGTTGGCGCGCACGTAGGCCAGCGCCGCGTACCACTTGTGGTCGAACAGGCGTGCCTCCTGGTCGAGCGCCCCGTCCGGCCAGCGGATGTGCAGGCCGCCCGGCGGCATGGTGAAGTCTTCCGGCATGACGATCTTCACGCGGTCCGGGTCCACCGACACCGAGGCGGACGACTCCACCACCTCCTGGATCGTCTTCATGCCTGCCCACACGCCGGCGTAGCGGCTCATCGCGAAGGCGTGCAGGCCCATGTCGAGGATGTCCTGCACCGACGACGGGAAGAACACCGGCAGCCCGCACGCCTTGAAGATGTGGTCGCTCTGGTGCGCGGCGGTGGAGCTCTTCGCGACGTGGTCATCGCCGGCGATGGCGATCACGCCGCCGTGCTTCGCGGTGCCGGCCATGTTGGCGTGCTTGAAGACGTCAGAGCAGCGGTCCACGCCCGGGCCCTTGCCGTACCAGATGCCGAACACGCCGTCGTACTTCTTGCTCTGCGGGTAGAGGTCGAGCTGCTGTGTGCCCCACACCGCGGTAGCGCCGAGTTCCTCGTTCACGCCGGGCTGGAAGACGATGTGGTTGGCCTCGAGGTGCTTCTTCGCCGCCCACAGCGACTGGTCGTAGGTGCCCAGCGGACTGCCGCGGTAGCCGCTGATGAAGCCGCCGGTGTTCAGCCCCGCGGCCAGGTCACGCTGGCGCTGCAGCATGGGCAGCCGCACCAGCGCCTGCACGCCGCTCATGAAGGCGCGGCCGTGGTCGAGGCTGTACTTGTCGTCCAGCGATGCGCTCTCGAGCGCCTTGCGGATCGACTCGGGCAGGGGTGCATTCATGGCAGGCGCTCCGTGATAGGGCGAGCACGAGTGTAGAGATTCAGGGGCAGGAAGTGCTTTCTTTCGTTGCCGGGTTATGGTCTCTATGAGAAAGCTTCTTGCTCCAGATACTCGATTCGTATCAGAATCACGCCCGAAATGGCCACTTCAGGGAAAACCCCAGAGCCACCCACGGACGTGCAGGATGCGCATGGCGCGAGCCTGGACCGCTTCGACATCGCCATCCTGCGCGCCCTGCAGCAAGACGCACGCCTGTCAAACGCCGAGCTGGCCGCGCGCATCGGGCTGTCGGCCGCGCCGACCTGGCGGCGCGTGCGCTGGCTCGAGGAGCAGGGCTTCATCACCGGCTACCGCGCCGAGATCGACCGCCGCAAGATCGGCCTGGGGGTGCTCGCCTTCGTGCGCATCGACGCCGATCGCAACACCGCCGCCGCCACGCGCGAGCTGGAGGAGGCGATCCGCCGCATCCCGGAGGTGATCTCCTGCCACTACATCTCGGGCTCGGGCACCTTCGAGCTGCAGGTGATGGCCACCGACCTCGATGCCTTCTCGCGCTTCGCGCTCGACGTGCTGCTCAACCTGCCGCACGTGAAGGACCTGCACACCAGCTTCTCGCTGGGTGAGGTGAAGTCCGGCGGCGCGCTGCCGCTGGGCCACCTGCGCGGCGCCGTCGAGGCCGGCACGCCGGGGGCGCGATGAACGCGCGCTGGGCCTCGCTGACCGACTGGCTGCTCGGCACCGAGCCGCAGCAGCGCGTGCGTGCGGCGCGCTGCGGCCTCGCCTGCGGCCTGATGCTCTACAGCATCGCCAGCATGGGCTACTTCGTCTGGGTCGGCATGGCCTCGGCCGGGCCGGTGGCCGCACTGGCACTGGTCGGCCTGGGCGGCATGGGCGCCTGCTTCGCGGTGATCCGCAGCGGGGCCAACCTGCGCCTGGCCGACCCCTCGCTGACCGGCGTGCAGATGAGCTTCGCGCTGGCTGTCGGGGCCGTGGCCTACACGCTCGCCGGCCGCGGCCGCGGCGCAGTGTTCCCGATCATGATGGTGGTGCTGATGTTCGGCCTGTACTCGCTCAAGCCGCGGCAGGTGCGGCACATGAGCCTGCTGGCGCTGGTGTTGTTCGGCAGTGCGATGGCCTTGATGGCGTGGCTCTCGCCGGCCATCTACCGGCCCGAGGTGGAGTTCGCGCATTTCCTCGTCATCGCCATCATGCTGCCGGCGGTGTCGATGCTGGCCGGCCAGCTCAGCCGCTTGCGCGACAGGTTGCGCCGCCAGAAGGCCGAACTGCAGGAGGCCCTGTCGCGCATCCAGGAGCTCGCGCTGCGCGACGAACTCACCGGCCTGGCCAATCGCCGCCACATGCAGGCCCTGATCGACCTGGAGCGCGAGCGCTGCGTGCGCTCGGGCGGCAGCTTCTGCCTGGCCGTGATCGACATCGACCGCTTCAAGCGCATCAACGACACGCACGGCCACCCGGCCGGCGACGCGGTGCTGCGCGACTTCGCGCGCGAGGCGATGGCCACGCTGCGCAGCGCCGACGTGCTGTCGCGCTGGGGCGGCGAGGAGTTCATGCTGATGCTGCCCGACACGCGCCTGACCCTGGCACGCCTGGGCGTCGAGCGGCTCCGCACGCGGGCGGCGGCGATGCGGGTGGAGCACGCCAGCGGGCCGCTGTCGTTCACGCTGTCGGCCGGCGTCGTGGAGCACCTGGCCGGCGAATCGGTGGTCGATTCGATCGCCCGTGCCGACCGGGCGCTCTACCAGGCCAAGCAGCAGGGGCGCAACAAAGTGGTGTCGGGTTGAGCTGAAGGCTCAGCGCGGCCACAGCACCCACAAACGCAGCGGCTGCTTCATGCGCCCGGCCTGTGCCTCGGCGTCTTCGCCCCAGCCCCAGAAGTAGTCGGCACGCACCGCGCCGGTGATGGCGCTGCCGGTGTCCTGCGCCATCACCAGGCGGCGCAGCGGCGTGCTCGACAGCGGCTCGGTGGTGTCCAGCCACACCGGCGTGCCGTAGGGCACCGACTGCGGGTCGACGGCGATCGATCGGCCCGGTGTCAGCGGCACCGCCTGCGCGCCCTTGGGGCCGACCGTCGGGTCGGGCAGCGGCTCTTCGCGGAAGAACACATAGCGCGGGTTGCTCCACAGCATTTCGTTCAGGCGCTTCGGGTTGGCGCGCGCCCAGGCCTTGATGGCCGGCCACGAGGCCTGTTCGGGCTTGAGCTCGCCCTGTTCGATCAGCCAGCGGCCGACCGACTTGTAGGGCTGGTCGTTGTGGCCCGCGTAGGCCACGCGCAGCTGGCGCCGCGCGCCGTTGGCCTCGGACAGCATCAGCCGCCCCGAGCCTTGCACCTGCAGCAGCAGCGCGTCGAGCGGGTCGGCCACGTAGGCGAGCTCGCGCCCGCGCAGCGCGGCCTGGGCGGCAGGCAGGGTGTCGATCTGCTGGCGTGTCCACCAGGGCTTGCGCGTGGCCAAGTCGTCGGGCAGGCCGTGCAGCGGCACGCGGAAGGCGGCGCGCGGCTGGCGCTGCGCCTCCACCAGCGGCTCGAAATAGCCGGTCGCCAGGCCCTCGGTCGCACCGTCGGGCGACTCGACGCGGTAGGGGCGCAGCCGCTGCTGCAGCCAGGTGCGCGCCTCGGCATCGCTGGCCGGTGCAAAGCCGCGCGCGGCCACGCAGATCGCCTCCCAGCCCGGCGCCGGCTTGTCGCAGCCGCGCAGCAGCGCGGGCCACAGCTCGCGTGTCGCGTCGCCTTGCCAGCCGGGCAGGTCGGCCCAGTTCGCCGGCACCCAGCGCGAGCGTGCGCGCACGAGGGACGCTCCCGCAGCCGGTGCAGGCGCCGGCGCGGCCTGCGGCGGCGGCGCCCGGCCGGTCTCGTCCGGCGGTGCGGCGTCAGGGACAAACAGGCCGCAGCCGGCGAGCGCTCCTAGAATCGCCGCGGCAACGAGCCCTCGGCTACGGGACATCTTCATGGCATTGATTCTGCTGGAGGCGCTGGGCGCGCTGGTGATCCTGCTGCTCATCGTGTGGTGGACGATGTTCTCCGGCCGCAAAGGCGGCGAGCGGCGCGACGACGACTCACGCTGAATCCTTCGGCGGCAGCACGAACGACACCGGCGCGTGCCGCAGCCGCGCGCGGATGGCGCGATAGATGCGGCTGCGGTCGGCCAGGCGGATGCCGCGCGAGCGCAGCGCCACCTTGAAGGCGAGCACGAAACTCACCGTGAGGTTGAGCACACCGGTCACCGCGATGCCGGCCGCGCACCACCAGAACGCGCTGTCATGCAGCACTTCGGCGCCCAGTGCGCCGAGCGCCGCGGCCAGTTGGCCGGTGGAGAGCGTGACGTGGCGCACCTCCAGCGGCAGTGCGAAGAACGTGGCCACCGCCGGCACCAGGCCGAGCATCAGGCCGAGCGAAATGTTGGCGGCCAGCCCCGAGACGTTGGCGCGCCACCAGGCGCCCCAGCGCCGGGCGCGCGCGGCGCCGAGCAGTGCGATGGAGCGTGGGTTCCAGGCGATCGCGCTGTCCAGGCGGTGCCAGACGAACCAGTTCTCCGCCCAGCCGGCGATCAGCGAACTGGCGAACAGCAGCACGCCGGTGAAGGCCGCATACAGCGCCGTGGGGCCGAGCAGCGTCAGCGAATGCAGCACGTACTCGGCCTGCGGCTTGCCCACCAGCGGCGCGCCGAACGCCGCCTGCCAGGCGAGCTGCACCCCCAGCACCACCGGCCCGGCGACCATCAGGTTGCCGAAGATGCCGGCCGCCTGCGAGCGGATCAGGTGCGCGACCTCGTCGACGAAGGCCTCCACCTTGGCGTCGTCGGCCAGGTCGCCGAGCTTGTCGGCCATCGCCGGCGCGGTCATCGCCGGCTGCTTGGTCGCCACCGTCCAGTGCAGCAGGTGGATGATCACGAAGCTGCCCGCGTAGTTGACGCCGGCCAGCAGCCCGGCCCAGAACGCAGCCAGGCCGAGCGCGCCGACGAGGAACTTGACGAAGGTGGTGCCGACGATCACCGCACCCCCGCCGGCCGCCGCGCGCAGCATCGCGCGGTACGCGGCGCGGTCGCGGGTGATGTAGTGCTCGCCGGTGGCGGCGCTGCGCTCGGCCACCTTGCGCGCGAGGAGCGAGTAGTGCCGCGCGAACAGGCTGCGGATGCCGCGCCGCTCTTCCGCCTGCCGGGCCAGGCCGGCGATCAGGTGCAGCAACTCGCGCGCCGGCTGCGGCGCGAGCAGGGTGTTGAGCACGGCCTCGATGCGGTCGCAGCGCTCGCGCAGCTGGTCGACCTCGAACACCACGTTCACCGACACGCCGTACTGCTCGAGGTGCGCATGCACGCTGTCGGCGCAGCGCCGGCAGGCATCGAGCAGCGCGCGCAGGTACTGCGATTCCTGCAGCAGCAGCGTGTTGTCGGCGTCGGCCGCCCGGGCGCCCAGCCGCTCGGCGGCGCTGGCGAGCTGGCGGAACGGGTCGTCGGCCAGCAGCTCCGGGCTCATGCGCTGGCGCAGGGCGCCCGAGTGGCCCGACGCCCGCACTGCCGCGGCGAGGTAGACGATGCCGTCGGCCAGCGGCCGGCGCCAGCCGTCGCCCTGGGCGAGCATCGGCCCGAGCGCCTCGACCAGCCGCGCCAGCGTGTCGTCGTCGATGGCATCGAGCCACTGCGCGTCGCGATCGCGCGGGAAGAGCAGGGCGAACAGCTCGCCCAGGTCCAGCGTCTCCGGCGTGATCGGCAGCAGCCGCAGGCGCAGCCGCTGGCCGAGCTCGCCGAAGAGGTTCATGCGCGGCGCGAAGCCGAAGTCGGCGAACAGCGCCACCGTGTCCACCTCGCGCCAGATGCGCGCCAGCATGGCGCCCACCGCGGCGCGCTGCGGCGGGTTGCGCTGCAGCACGTTGAGCAGGTGCTTCAGTCGCAGCACCGGCGTGGGCGTGCTGCGCTCGGCTTCGCCTTCCAGCGGCGCGCGGCGCAGCCACTCCATCAGCCGCACCAGCCACAGGTGGCGCTCGGCCAGCGGCGCCTTCGGGTCGGCCGCGTTGAGCAGCGCCGTCAGGTCCCAGCCCGAGCCCGCGCGGGCCATCGGCAAACTCAATGCAGCGCCGACGCCGTGGTCAGCCCGAATTCGGGCACCGGCGCGTCGAAAGGTTGCGCGTCCTCGGTCATGCAGAAGAACTCGCCGCGCATCGTGCCGTGCGGCGTGGCGATGCGCGTCCAGCTCGTGTACTCGAAACTCTCGCCCGGCTTGAGCATCGGCTGGTGGCCCACCACGGCCAGGCCGCGCACCTCGTCGACGTGGCCGTCGGCGTCGGTGACCACCCAGTGGCGCGCGATGAGCTGGGCCGTCACGTCGCCGGTGTTGCGGATGGTGATGGTGTAGGCGAACGCATGCTCGCCGTTGCCGGGGTCGGACTGCTCGGGCAGGGGGCGCACGACGACGCTGCTGGTGAACTCGGGTTTGGCCATGCGGCCCATTCTAGGAGGCCACCTAGAATCCCGCGGATCCGAAGGCCCGAAGCCCCGCCATGAGCACCTTTCGCATCGCCCCCAGCATCCTCTCCGCCGATTTCGCCCGACTCGGCGAGGAGGTGCGCGACGTGCTCGCCGCTGGCGCCGACTGGATCCACTTCGACGTGATGGACAACCACTACGTGCCCAACCTGACCTTCGGACCGATGGTCTGCGAGGCGCTGCGCAAGCATGCGGTGAAGCCCGACGGCCACAAGGCGCCGATCGACGTGCACCTGATGGTGCAGCCGGTCGATGCGCTGGCGAGCGCCTTCGCCAAGGCGGGCGCCGATCTGGTCAGCTTCCACCCCGAGGCGAGTGCGCATGTCGACCGCACGCTGCAGCTCATCAAGGCCGAGGGCTGCCAGGGCGGGCTGGTGTTCAACCCGGCCACGCCGCTGGATGTGCTCGACTGGGTGATCGACAAGGTCGACCTCGTGCTCATCATGAGCGTCAACCCCGGCTTCGGCGGCCAGAGTTTCATCCCGGCGGCATTGAAAAAGATCGAGCGCGCGCGCAAGATCATCGACGCCAGCGGGCGCGACATCCGCCTCGAGGTCGACGGTGGCATCAAGATCGACAACATCCGCGCCGTGGCCGACGCCGGAGCCGACACCTTCGTGGCCGGCAGTGCGATCTTCGGCCAGCGAGACTACAAGGTGGTGATCGACGCGATGCGCGCGCGGCTCGCCGGCTGATCGGCCGGCGCCGCGGCGCCGCTGCGCTGCACGAGGAGGACGACGATGGACTCCGCCCGAAGGGCCGCTGCACCGCAGACCGTGCTGTGCATCGAGGACCACCCGGTCAACATGCAGCTCGTCGAGGCCATGCTCGCCGGGCTGGCCGGTGTGCGGCTGCTGAAGGCCTTCAACGGGCGTGACGGGGTGCGGCTGGCCCAGGCCGAGTTGCCCGACCTGGTGCTGCTCGACATGCGCCTGCCCGACATCGGCGGCCTGGAGGTGGTGCGCGAACTCAGCGAGCTCATCTCGCAGGAGCAACTGCGCGTCGTGCTGCTGACCGGCGAATCGTTCTCGATGGAGGTGGTCAAGGCGATGAGCCTCGGCGCCCACGACTACTGGCCCAAGCCGCTGACCGTCGAGCGTGTGCGCGACGGCGTGACCCGTGCCCTGGCCGACGCGGCGGCACGGCGTACCCGCCGCGACGGCGGCGGCGCTTCAGGCGCGTAGCGCTGCAGGCCGCTTCAGGCCGGCGCTGCGGCCCGCTTCGTGACGCCGACGAGATGCTTCTTCTGCTCGTCGCGCTGGCCGCGGTGCAATGCGGCCTGTCCCGCGGCAGCGCTGCCGCGCGACTTGTAGATGCCGCAGCCGACGATGAGGTCGTCGCGCACCGGTTCGACGTACGAAGTCTTCAGATCGACCGCGCCGGTCTGCGGGTTGGCGAAGTCGTAGTCGACCCAGCCGCCGCCGCGTGCGGCCTGCTCGAAGGCATCGCGCACCAGCTTGTCGCCGTCGACGCCGGGGTTGTCGCGCACCGCCGTGCCCACCCGCTCCGGCTTGCCGGCGAAGGCGCGGTAGATGCCCTGGCGATCGAAGGCGAATACGTACATGTCGCGGTCGGCCAGGCCGCTGGCCGGGTCGGTGATGGTGGCCAGCGCAGCCTGCCCCTGCGCGGCATAGAGTTGGACGCCCTTGTGCACCAGCGCGAGCGCCTCGTCGGCACTGCCCTGGCGCAGCCGGAACGAGGCCACCGCCTGGGCCAGCTTGGCTGCTCGCTCGCTCAGCTGCGAGGAGCTGTGCAAGGCCGAGTCGACCATCTGCGCGTTCTGCTGGGTCAGCTCGTCGATGTGCTGCACCGCCTGCGCGATCTGCGCGAGGCCGCTGCTCTGCTCGGTGGTGCTGGTGTGGATCGCACGCACGCTGTCGGCCATCTCGCGGATGCCGGCGACGATCTCCTCGAAGGTGCGGCTCGCGCCGGCGATCTGCACCACGCCGGTCTCGACGTGGCCGGACGACGCGCCGATGAGCGACTTGATCTCGCGTGCCGACGACGAACTGCGTTGCGCCAGCGAGCGCACCTCGGAGGCGACCACGGCGAAGCCACGGCCCTGCTCGCCGGCACGCGCTGCTTCGACGGCGGCATTGAGCGCGAGGATGTTGGTCTGGAACGCGATCCCCTCGATCACGCCGACGATGTCGTTGACGCGCTTGGAGCTGGCCTGAATGTCCTGCATCGAGGCCACCGCCGACTGGATCGACTGCCCGCCCTGCTCGGCGACACGGCTCATGCGTGCGGCCATCTGTGCGGCGGCCTCGCTGCCCTGTGCGCTCCTGCGCACGGCAGCGCTGATCTCCTGCACGCTGGCCGAGGTCTGCTCCAGGCTGGAGGCCTGCGATTCAGTGCGCTCGGACAGGGCCTTGGTGTCCTCGGCCAGTCGCGAGCCGGCCTGCGCCACGATCGACGAGTTGCTGCGGATGTCGGACACCATCTCGGAGATGCGGCCGGTCATCGCATCGAGCGACTGGCCGACCACCGAGAGTTCGTCGGTGCCGCGCAGCCGGATGCGCGTGGCGAAGTCGCCGGCCGCCAGCTGGGCCACCGAGCCCTGCAGTACGCGCACCGCGCCGAACGAGGTGCGGAAGAACACCAGCGTCAGGTAGGCCACGCCGAACACCGCGGCGATGCCGGCCGCCAGAGCCATCAGCCAGATGCGCTGCAAACGCTGCGCGCGTTCGTCGAGCAGCGTCTGCAGCCGCTTCGAGCTGGCGCGGCCCACGCCGACCACGGCCTCGATGGCCTGCGTGCCGGACTCGAAATAGTCGGCGGTATGGCCGCCGCCGCTGCCCGTGGCGACCAGCGCCTGGGTGCGATCGGCGAACGACTTCGACAACGCCAGCGCCTGCGCAAAACCCGGCGGGGCCGCCTCTCCGCTGCGGCCCAGGGCCTGCACCATCTGCTGCGCGGTGGCGCTGGTGTGCTCGAGCAGCCGCATCTGCGCAACCAGCTCGCCGGCTTCGACCGGGTCGATCTGGCCGCGGCGCAGCAGCGCCGCACCACGGCCGCGCAGCTGGCCGAGCGATTCCGACCAGGGCACCAATGGCTCGACGGCCAGGTGCATGAGGTGGAAGGGCGTCGACTCGGGTTCGAGCAGCAGGCCGCTCGATTCAGCGCTCCGGGCGAGCAGCTCGCGCAAGGCGCTCACCTGTTCGGAGTGCAGCCGGAAGCTCGCCGCGGCATCGCGAGGCACGTCGCCGTCGGCCAGCTGCGAAAGCACGCGGTGGATCGGCTGCCAGGGTGCGAGCAGGCCGCTGCCGGGCTGCGTCAGCAAGCGGGAGTTCAGCGCCTGGCTCGCCGATTTCAGGGCCGCACGGGTGTCGGCGAGTGCCGCGTCGGCGGCGGTGTCGCCGGCCAGAGAACGGTTGACGAGGCCACGGTGCTTCTGGGTCTGCACCACCACGTCGAGCGTCAGCCCGATCAGCGGCACGCCTTCGGCCTCGGTGCGTGTGGCCTGCAGATCTCCGTGCGCCGACCACAGCGCTTGCGCCGTCAACCACGACAGCGGCAGCAGCAGCACCACCGCCATCAGCGTCATCTTGGCGGGGAACTTCAGCTCCCGCATCAGCTTCATGCCGGGCTTCATGAACAGGACGACGGCGGGATGCGTGAAGAGGCTCATGGGTGATCCGGATGACGGCGCGTGACGGAGCTGCGGCACCCGAACGGGCGCCTCACCGTCGTATCGGTCGGCGCAGGTCCGACTTGAGCCGGCTCAACGAAGATCGATCGCGCCGACCGGGCAGACGGCGACGCAGTCCCCGCAGCCGGTGCAGGCGGAGGTGTCCACCTGCAATTGGGCGATGCCTCCGCGTGCCGGCGCGAAGCGCAGCGCGCGGGCGTCGCAGGCATCGCCGCAGACGCGGCATTCGACGCCGCGCCGGTTCAGGCAGCGCTCGTCGATCCGCACGCGCCAGCTGAAGGCGACGGGGCTCGCCGCCGGATCGATCGCGCCGCTGGCGCAGGCCTTCGCGCAGTCGCCGCACAGGCTGCAGCCGTTCGCCGCGAAGCTGATCAGCGGGAAGCCGCCATCGCCGTTGCCCAGCACGCCGCGCGGGCAGGCGCGCACGCAATCGCCGCAGCGTGTGCAGTGGTCGGTGAAGTCGGTGTCGGGACGCAGCGACCACGGTGGCCGCGGCGAGGTGGAGGCATCGCTGCTCATCACTGCGCGCACGTCACCGCGCAGAAATGAGCGTCGGCGCGGATCGACCATGACGGGGCTCCGGGTTGATGCTTGTCAATCGGGCTGGGACTCGGCAGGCCCACAGTGCGCACCGAAATGGAACAGGAGACAAGGCATGAGCATTCTCGGTGCAGTCGTGCGAGTCCGGCCGGAACATCTGTCTGCCGTGGTGCCGCGCCTGGCGACCCTGCCCGGCGCGGACCTGGCATTGAACCCCGGCGATGGCCGGCTCGTGCTGGTGATCGAGGACGCGCAACTCGACGGCGTGGTGCACGGCGCCGCGGCCACGCTGGCCTCCATCGCCTTGTGGCCCGAGGTGCTCAACACCTCGCTGGTCTACGAATACTCCGGCCCCGATGCGCCGCCCACCGGCGGCGGAGCGGTGGAGGACTACCGCGCCTGGCGCGGCAGCCTGAAGGACTGGGCCGGATCCTCTGGCGCCGAACCGACGCCGGGTTCTTGAACTGCTTCAACGACAGCGACCTGCCCCTCGCGCAGCATGTGAAGCGAGCCAGAAGACGACCAGGCGCGACCTCGCGCCACATGGAGAACCGAAGATGCAAGCCAATCGCCGTGAATTCCTGAAGACCCAGGCCCTGGCCGCCAGCGCCGCTGCGGCCGGCATCCCGATCGTGGCCGTCGGCGCGCCCGCGCCGGCACCCGCCGTCGACACCGCGGTGCGCTGGGACAAGGCGCCATGCCGCTTCTGCGGCACCGGCTGCGCGGTGATGGTCGGCGTGCAGGAAGGCCGGGTCGTCGCCACGCAGGGTGATCCCGATGCGCCGGTCAATCGCGGCCTGAACTGCATCAAGGGCTACTTCCTGTCCAAGATCATGTACGGCAAGGACCGCCTGACCACGCCGCTGCTGCGCAAGAAGGACGGCAAGTACGACAAGAACGGCGAGTTCGTGGCGGTGAGCTGGGACGAGGCCTTCGACCTGATGGCCGCCAAGTGGAAGGAAACGCTGAAGAGCGACGGGCCGGCCGGCGTGGGCATGTTCGGTTCCGGCCAGTGGACCATCTTCGAGGGTTACGCCGCCGCCAAGCTGTGGAAGGCGGGCTTCCGCTCCAACAACCTCGACCCGAACGCGCGCCATTGCATGGCCAGCGCGGTGGCCGGTTTCATGCGCACCTTCGGGATCGACGAGCCGATGGGCTGCTACGACGACATCGAGCAGGCCGATGCCTTCGTGCTGTGGGGCAGCAACATGGCCGAGATGCACCCGGTGCTGTGGAGCCGCATCACCGACCGGCGCCTGTCGAATCCGAACACCAAGGTGGTGGTGCTGTCGACCTTCGAGCACCGCAGCTTCGACCTGGCCGACATGGGCATGATCTTCGCCCCGCAGACCGATCTGGCGATCCTCAACTACATCGCCCACTACCTCATCACGAACAAGAAGGTCGACACCGAGTTCGTCAAGAAGAACGTCAACTTCAAGAAGGGCGCCGACGACATCGGCTACGGCCTGCGTCCGGCGCACGCGCTCGAGAAGGACGCCAAGAGCAACGGCTACGCCGGCGCGGACGGCAAGCCCAAGGGCAACCCGAACGACTCGACGCCGAGCAGCTTCGAGGAGTACGCCAAGTTCGTCTCGGAGTACACCGCCGAGAAGGTCAGCAAGCTCTCCGGCGTGCCGGTCAAGCAGCTCGAGGACCTGGCGAAGATCTACGCCGACCCGAAGGTCAAGGTGATGTCGCTGTGGACGATGGGCTTCAACCAGCACACGCGCGGCACCTGGGCCAACAACATGGTCTACAACATCCACCTGTTGACCGGCAAGATCAGCCAGCCGGGCAACAGCCCGTTCTCGCTGACCGGCCAGCCCAGTGCCTGCGGCACCGCGCGCGAGGTCGGCACCTTCGCGCACCGCCTGCCCGCCGACATGGTGGTCACCAACCCCGAGCACCGCAAGCACACCGAAGAGATCTGGGGCCTGCCCGAAGGCACCATCCCCGACAAGATCGGCCTGCACGCCGTGGCGCAGAGCCGCGCGCTCAAGGACGGCAAGCTCAAGTGCTACTGGACCAGCACGACCAACAACATGCAGGCCGGGCCGAACATCAACGGCGAGATCCTGCCCGGCTGGCGCAACCCGGCGACCTTCGTCGTCGTCAGCGATGCCTACCCGACTGTCAGCGCGATGGCCGCCGACCTGATCCTGCCATCGGCGATGTGGGTCGAGAAGGAAGGGGCCTTCGGCAACGCCGAGCGGCGCACGCAGTTCTGGCGCCAGCAGGTCAGCGCACCGGGCGAATCGAAGTCCGATCTGTGGCAGTACATCGAGTTCAGCAAGCGCTTCAAGGTCGAGGAAGTCTGGCCGGCCGAGCTGATCGCCAAGAAGCCCGAGCTCAAGGGCAAGACGCTGTTCGACGTGCTCTACAAGAACGGCAAGGTCAACAAGTACCCGATGGCCGACCTGACGAAGGTGAACGCCAAGTACATCAAGGACTACAGCAACGACGAGAGCAAGGCGCTGGGCTTCTACCTGCACAAGGGCCTGTTCGAGGAGTACGCCGAATTCGGCCGCGGCCATGGCCACGACCTGGCGCCCTTCGACGTGTACCACGAGGTTCGCGGCCTGCGTTGGCCGGTGGTCGACGGCAAGGAGACGCTGTGGCGCTTCCGCGAGGGCTACGACCCGTACGTGAAGAAGGGCGAGGGCGTGCGCTTCTACGGTTTCAAGGACGGCAAGGCGAACATCTTCGCGCTGCCCTACCAGCCGGCGGCCGAGGTGCCCGACAAGGACTACGACCTGTGGCTGTGCACCGGCCGCGTGCTCGAGCACTGGCACACCGGCTCGATGACGCGCCGCGTTGCCGAGCTGCACCGCGCCGTGCCCGAGGCGGTGGTCTTCATGCACCCCGACGACGCCAAGGACCGCGGCATCCAGCGCGGCATGCAGATCAAGGTGGCCTCGCGCCGCGGCGAGATCACCGCGCACGTCGAGACCAAGGGCCGCAACAAGGTGCCGCGCGGGTTGATCTTCGTGCCCTTCTTCGACGAGGGCCGGCTGGTCAACAAGCTGACGCTGGATGCGACCTGCCCGATCTCCAAGGAGACCGACTTCAAGAAGTGCGCCGTCAAGGTCGTGCGCGCCTGAGGCCGTCCTTCGCATCATGGACTTGTCCCGTCGCACGGTGCTGCAAGGCGCCGCCAGTGCCACGACCGCCGGGCTGATCGCCGGCGGCGCGGCGCTGCTCGGCCGGCCCGCCCTGGCGCGGCCGGCGCAGGCCTTGCGGCCTCCCGGCGCGATCGCGGAGGAGCGCTTTCTCGGCGCCTGCATCCGCTGCGGCCTGTGCGTGCGCGATTGCCCGCCGGGCAACCTGAAGCTGTCGACCTGGGGCGACGGCATCGCGCGCGACGTGGCCATCGGCACACCCTACTTCGAGGCGCGCCAGATCCCCTGCGAGATGTGCGAGGCCATCCCCTGCGTGAAGGCCTGCCCGACGGGTGCACTCGACCACGCGCTCACCGACATCAATCAGGCGAAGATGGGCGTGGCCGTGCTGATCGACGAGGAGAACTGCCTCAACTTCCTCGGCCTGCGCTGCGATGTCTGCTACCGCGTCTGCCCGGTGATCGACAAGGCGATCACGCTGGAGAAGTTCTCCAACCCGCGCAGCGACCGCCACGCGATGCTGCTGCCCACCGTACATGCGCAGGACTGCACCGGCTGCGGCAAGTGCGAGAAGAGCTGTGTGCTCGAGCAGGCCGCGATCAAGGTACTGCCGCTGGCGATCGCCCGCGGCGAGCTCGGCCACCACTACCGCAAGGGCTGGGAGGCCGGCAACCAGGCCGGCCGGCCGCACTTCGACCAGCCGGTGCAGAACCTGCCCGAGCACGCCGTGCCGGGCGACCTGGTGCCGCTGCGCTCGGGGCGCGATCCCTACGCCGCGCCGGCTTCGGGGGCTTCGAAGTGAGCAGTTCAGGCGTCACCAGCCGCTCGTTCGGGCTGCATCGCGCCAGCGCCGCCAAGATGCCTGGCCGCGATGCCGTGCGCGTCAAGGGCTGGTGGCTCGCCCACCGATTCCTCGTGCTGCGCCGGCTCGCGCAGTTGTCCATCTTCGCGCTGTTCCTGCTCGGCCCGCTGGCCGGGGTGTGGGTGGTCAAGGGCAACCTGTCGAGCAGCGTCACGCTGGGCGCGCTGCCGCTGACCGACCCCTTCGTGCTAGCGCAGACGCTGGCCACGCGTCACTGGCCCGAAGCGACCGCGCTGACCGGCGCGGCGATCGTGATCGCCTTCTACGCGTTCGTCGGCGGGCGTGTCTTCTGCAGCTGGGTGTGCCCGGTGAACGTGGTGACCGACACGGCCTCGTGGCTGCGCCGGCGTCTGCGCATCACCAGTGGGCGCGCTCCGCGCGGCGGCCTGCGCTACTGGCTGCTCGGCGCCGTGCTGGTGGCCAGCGCGATCGCGGGCCAAGCCGTGTGGGAGAGCGTCAACCCGGTGTCGATCACGCAGCGCGCGCTGATCTTCGGCGGCACGCTCGCCTGGGGCGCGGTGGCAGCGGTGTTCCTGTTCGACCTGCTGGTCGCGCCGCGCGGCTGGTGCGGCCACCTCTGCCCGGTCGGCGCGGCCTATGCGCTGATCGGCAGCAAGAGCCTGTTGCGCGTCAGCGCGGCGCATTCGAGCCGCTGCAACGACTGCGCCGACTGTTATGCCGTGTGCCCCGAGCCGCAGGTGATCGTGCTGCCGCTGAAGTGCAAGGACGGTGCGGGCCCCGTCATCACCGACCGCGAGTGCAGCAACTGCGGCCGCTGCATCGACGTCTGCGCTCCCGATGTCTTCCGATTCACCCCACGTTTCGACCCCCGAAGGGACTGACCATGAGAGTCCGTGATTTCCTCAAGTTCGCGCTGGCCATCGGCATCTTCGCACTCGGCACCCAGCTCGCTCCGGCGGCCGACGAGGCGCCGGTGCAGATCAAGGCACTGCGCGGCGGCACACCGGTGAACCTGGACAACCTGCCGACCGCCTCGCACCAGGAGCGCGACCACCCGGTCTCCGACCGCGACTTCGTGCAGCAGCCGCCGCTGATCCCGCACACCACGTCGGGCTACCAGATCACGCGGAACTTCAACAAGTGCATGGACTGCCATGCCTGGCAGAAGGCGAAGTACTCCGGTGCCACCAAGGTCAGCGTGACGCACTTCCGCACCCGCGACGGCCAGGAGCTCGACAACATCAGCCCGCGCCGCTACTTCTGCACCCAGTGCCACGTGGCGCAGACGGATGCGAAGCCGCTGGTGGAAAACGGCTTCAAGCGCGCCCGCGGGCTGCAGTGAGGGGCGAGCGACATGGCTGACAACAACAACAGGCAAGACACCCCCGCGGCTGGCCGCATCCGCCGTCTGGGCGTGTGGGTCTGGGGCGCCGCCACCGGAGCGCTGGGCATCGCCTTCGTGGTCGGCATCCTGTTCTGGGGCGGCTTCAACACCGCGATGGAATGGACCAACCGCGAGGCGTTCTGCATCTCCTGCCACGAGATGAAGAACAACGTCTACGTCGAGTACCGCAACACCATCCACTACCAGAACCGCACCGGCGTGCGCGCCACCTGCCCCGACTGCCACGTGCCCAAGGAGTGGGGGCCGAAGATCATCCGCAAGATCCAGGCGAGCAACGAGGTGCTGCACAAGGTGCTCGGCTCGATCGACACGCCGGAGAAGTTCAACGCCAAGCGCGCCACGCTGGCGCAGCACGAATGGGACCGCATGAAGCGGAACAACAGCCAGGAGTGCCGCAACTGCCACAACTTCGACTCGATGGACTATGCGGAGCAGAACCGGCGCGCGGCCGACACGCACCAGAAGGCCTTCAATGCGGGCATGACCTGCATCGACTGCCACAAGGGCATCGCGCACACGCTGCCGCCGATCGAGCAGCACATCGGCGCCCCGAAGGACGAACCGGCGCAGCTGCCGGCGGCGTCGAACCCGGCCGCCTCGGCGGCCTCACGCTGAGGGCGGGTTCGCCCGGCCGAGCACGAAGTCGGCGATCGCGCCGATGTCGTGCAGATCGAGCCAGGCGGGCGGCACCTCGTCGCCGCCCGGCCGTGGCGCGTCCGAGGCGATGCCGGCGATGCCGGGCCACGTCGGCCACAGCATCGGGCGGCCGAGCGACGGGCGCCACACCTCGAGCTTGGGAAAGTCGCCCTGCTTGAATCCCTCGACGAGCACCAGGTCGCAGTGCTGCAGCCGGCTGAGCAGGTAGTCCAGCGGGGGCTCGCTCGCGCCGCGCAGCTCGTGCATCAGCGCCCAGCGTTCGTGGCCCAGCAGCAGCACTTCCTGGCAGCCGGCTTCGCGCAGGCGGTACGAGTCCTTGCCCGGCCGGTCGATCTCGATGGCCTTGTGGCTGTGCTTGACCAGCGAGATGCTCAAGCCGCGCGAGGTGAGTTCGGGCACCAGCCGCTCGAGCAGCGTGGTCTTGCCCATGCCGGAGTGGCCAGCGATGCCGAAGACGTTCATGCCGCGATTGTGATCGGGGCCCAAAGACAAACGGCGGCAGGTTGCCCTGCCGCCGTCGAAGTGCCGTGGGGACGGCTTACTTCTTCTGCTTCTCCATCGCGTCGCTCTTGGAGAGCTCGCCCGACTTGACCGCGTCCTTGACTTCCTTCTTCACTTCGGCTCGGCTCTTCTCGGACTTGGCCGCCTGTGCAGGGCTGGCCTCGCACTCGCGGCTGGTGCCCTTGCCGGCAGCCTTCACCTCGGCACGGGTCTTGTCCGACTGGGCCTTGGGCATGGTGGCCGCTTCGGCGCATTCGGTCGACTTGGTCGCGGCCTTGGCCTCGGCCTTCACTTCGGCACGGGTCTTGTCGTCGGCGGCGAAGGCGCCATGAGCGGCAAACGCGGCCAGCACCGCAACGATCAACGAAGATTTCTTGAAAGACATACCTATCTCCTTATGGTGGTGCATCGGCACACTCGCGTGCCTCGCCAAGCCATTGTTCGACATACCACCCTGGGCATGTTGACGAATCACAAGATCCAGGCGAGCCGGGGCCGGGTGATCACTCCACATCTCCGACTTGAAATCGCGCCCTTCGGCCGCATTGGCCATGGCTTAGAGTGATTGGCATGTCGCCGGTCGAGACCTTCCTGTCCTCCCTGCTGATCGGGTTGTCGATCGCCGCGCCGGTCGGCCCGATCGGCTTGCTCACCATCCAGCGCAGCCTCGAACATGGCCCGCGCGCCGGCCTGGCCACCGGGCTGGGCGCGGCGGCGGCCGACGCGGTGTACGGGGCCATCGGCGCCTATGGCGTGAGCTGGCTGGTCGACGCCCTGGTGGCCGCGCGGGTGCCGCTGGCGCTGTTCGGCGGCGCGTTCCTGCTCTGGATGGCATGGCAACTGCTGCGTGCGCCGGTGGCTGGGCAGGCGGCGATGACTGCGCCGGCGCGCAACGGCTGGCAGTACTTCGCCAGCACCTTCGTGCTCACGCTGTCGAACCCGGCGACCATCTTCTCCTTCATCGCGATCTTCGGCTCGATGGCCGGCCGCGCGGGCAGCAGTTCGCCGGCGCTGATGGTGCTGGGCGTGCTGATCGGCTCGGCACTGTGGTGGCTGCTGCTCAGCAGCGCCGTGGGCCGGCTGCGCGAGCGCTTCGACGCCACCTGGCGCAGGCGCGTCAATCGGTTCAGCGCCGCCGTGCTGGCCGCGTTCGCGCTGTGGCAACTGGCCTCGCTGGCCCGGGACTGAGCCGCGGATCGGCCTGCGCTTGATCGGCGTCAACCGTTGCGCGCTCGCGGGCGACGACAGTCGCAGCCTGGAGGATTGTTCATGCTGCAGAGAACCGACGCCGCCGATGCCATCGACCCGCTGATGCGGCCGTTCTTCGAGCGCAGCGGGCTGGCGGCCCTGAGGCTGGGTGGCCGTGCGTTGCTGCCCATCGTGCAGGGCGGCATGGGCGTGGGCGTGTCCGCACACAAGCTGGCCGGCAGCGTGGCTTCGCTGGGCGGCGTGGGCACGATCTCTTCGGTCGACCTGCGGCGCCACCATCCCGACCTGATGGAGCGCACGCAGGGCCTGGCTTCGCGCCCCGGCATGGACGCAGACACCAAGGCGGTCATCAACGCCGCCAACCTCGAGGCCATCGGCCGCGAGATCCGTGCGGCACGGGTGCTGTCCGAAGGCCGCGGCCTGCTGGCCATCAACGTGATGCGCGCGGTGGCCGACTACGCCGCTTCGGTCAAGAAGGCGCTGGAGGCCGGCATCGACGCCGTGGTGGTGGGCGCCGGCCTGCCACTGGACCTGCCCGACCTCGCCTCCGACCATCCCGATGCGCTGCTCGTGCCCATCCTGTCCGACGCGCGCGGCGTGCAGCTCATCGTCAAGAAGTGGGAGCGCAAGAAGCGCCTGCCCGACGCCATCGTCATCGAGCATCCGCGGCTGGCCGGTGGCCACCTCGGCGCGGCGAAGATCGCCGACCTGAACGACCCGCGCTTCGATTTCGAGAACGTCATTCCGCAGTCGCGCGCCTTCCTGAAGAGCGCCGGCATCGAGCGCGAGATCCCGCTGATCGCCGCCGGCGGCATCCGCAGCTTCGAGGAGATCGCGCACCTGCAGTCGCTCGGCGCCGCCGGCGTGCAGCTGGGCACGCCCTTCGCGGTCTGCGAAGAAGGCGATGCGAGCGACGAGTTCAAGCATGTGCTGGCCTCGGCCAAGGACGAGGACATGATCGAATTCACCAGCGTTGCCGGCCTGCCGGCGCGCGCGGTGGGCACGCCCTGGCTGCGCGCCTACCTGAAGATCGAGGACAAGCTCCAGGCTGTGTCGCATGCCAAGACCCGCTGCACGAAGGCCTTCGACTGCCTGGCCCAGTGCGGCCTGCGCGACGGCTTGAAGGGCTGGGGCCAGTTCTGCATCGACAACCAGCTCGCCGCGGCGCTGCGCGGCGACGTCAAGAAGGGCCTGTATTTCCGCGGCGTCGGTGCGCTGCCCTTCGGGGAGCAGATCCGCAGCGTGCGCGAGCTGATGGAGCGGCTGCTCACCCGCGTGGAGCTGCAGCCGGCCTGAGCTGCAACGCTCGCGTGCTCAGGCGGGCACCGGCAGCCACAGCGGCAAGTGCAGGGCCGCGTCCAGCGGCAGCGGCGTGGCGAACAGGAAGCCCTGGCCCTCGGCACAGCCGAGCGCGCGCAGGCTTTCCCATTGCGCGTTCGTCTCGATGCCCACGGCACTGACTGGCAGGCCCAGGTTGCCTGCGGTCTGCATCATCGATTCGAGCAGCAGGGCATGGCGCCCGCCGTGGCCGATGGCGGCGACGATGCCGCGGTCGATCTTCAGGCGCGACAGCGGCAGCTCCACCAGCATCGACAGCGGCGAGTGCCCGGCGCCGAAGTTGTCGAGCGTGATGCCGATGCCGGCCTCGCGAAGGCGCTGCAACTGCAGCATCACCCCGGGCAGCTGGGTGCGGTCGTCGAAACCGTCGATATCGACTTCCACGCGCGCCGGCGGCAGCCCGGCCATCGCGATCGTCTCGAGCATGTCGGCGGCAAACTCGCCGCGTGCCAGCTCGACGTGCGACACATTGATCACCAGACGCATCGGGCGCGGCGCGGCGGCCTGCAGCGTGACGAGGTCCAGGCAGGCGCGGCGAAGCACCCAGTGGCCCACCGAGCCGATCTCGCCGCTGCCCTCGAGCCGGCGGATGAATTCGAGCGGCGCCACCTTGCCGCCGGGCTTGGTCGACAGGCGCAGCAGAGCCTCGAAGCCGAGCACGCGGCCGTCGGCCAGGTCCACCACCGGCTGGTAGCGCAGGCCGTAGCCGGCGGCCTCGCCATCGAAGTGCGGGTCGAAGCCCGGGTGGCTGGCGTGCAGCGGGTCGTCGAGCAGCGAGTGCGTCGGCGTGCCCGTCGGCGCCTCGGCCGCGAGCAGGCGGCGGCTGTGTTCGAGCTGGGCCGACAGGCGCGCGCGCTCGGCGGCCACGCGGCCATAGCGCAGGCGCACCGTCTGCAGCTCCACGCCGGCCTGCAGTGCCTTGAGCCGCCAGCCAAGTTGCTCGACGCTGGCTCCGCTGGCTCGTGAAGCCGCTGCGCGTTCGTGCCAGCCGGTGGCCGCGGCGGAGTCGTCGCACTGATCGGACCACTTCGCCAGCGCGTCCATCAGGGTCGGGTCGTCCGGGCGGCGGCCGCGCTGGGCGATGTCCAGGGCCTCCGTCAAGGCCGCGCCCGCCGCGTCGGGTCTGCCCGCAGCCAACTCGGCGCGGCCGAGAGTGAGCAGCAGATCGTAGGCGCCATGCGAGTGCCCGGCGACACTCGGCAGTGCGCGGCGAGCGCGCTGCGCCGCCTCGTCCGCCCTGCCCAGGCCGATCAGGGCCTCGGCGGCGGTGGCCTCGATATGCGCAAGCATCCAGTCGCTCTCCCGTGCGGCCTCGGCACTGGAGATGTCCGACAGGGCCAGCGCGATCGAGAAGCGCGACTGCACGTTGGCCAGGCAGGCCAGGTTGTGGCGCGCCTCGCGCGCCCGTTTGTCCATGCGCAGCTGCGTGAAGGCGGCCAGTGCCTGCTCGAGCTGCTCGCGCCCGCGCTCGGCATGGCCAGTCTGTGCGAGCACGCCGCCCAGCAGCGACTGCACCAGCGCCACGCCGGGCGGATCGGCCGCGCCGGCGAGGTATTCGGACGCCGCCTCCAGGTGCGGCAGCGCCTGTTCGCCCATGCCGAGGCTGGCCCACATGCCGCCCAGCCCGGTGAGCACCTTGGCGCGCACGGCAAGGTTGCCGTCGCTCTCGGCGAGCGTCGCGGCGCGCTGCGTGAGCTGCAGCGCCTCGTCGATCGCCAGTTCATAGAAGCTCGCCTTGCCCTGGAACATCAGGCTCAGTGACAGCTCGCCGTTGGCACCCAGCTCGCGTGCCAGCTCCTCGGCCTGCAGCGCCAGCGCGCGCGCCTGAGGGGGGTCGACGTCGGCGGCCTGCTCGGCCTGGGCGTTCAGGCTGCGCAGGCGCCGAAGCCGGACATGCGCCGCCAGCCGAGAGGCGGCGTCGCCGGACAAGGCGCTGGGGAACGAGGACATGCAGGCGTTTCAGTGAAGCTGGGCGCACCCATTGTCGTGCGGCGCCGTCTCGCGTGCCCATCGGATCAACCATGAGCGCCACGCGCCGGCCCGCGCCGTGCAAACGATCACTGCGCTCGGACGATCGGCAGCGACAGCCGCACGCGGGTGCCTTCTCCCGGGCGCGAGTCGAACTCGACGCGCGCGCCGAGTGATTCCGCGCGCGCGCGCATGTTGCGCAGGCCGCGGCCACCGGGGTTGCTGCCGCTCGCGTCGCGGGCCTCGAACGAGGCTGCCGGAGAGCCCACGCCGTCGTCGGCGATCTCCACCTGCACGTCGTCGCCCACGCGGCGCAGGCTCACGTGGACATGGTGCGCCCGGGCGTGCTTGAGCACGTTGGTGAACATCTCCTGTGCCAGGCGCAGCACCTGCAGCGCACTGGGCGGGTCGAGCCAGGCCAGCGGCGGCACGTCGTCGACCGCCCAGTGCAGTTGCAGCCCGGCGGCCGCGAGCCGGTCGCCCAGGCGCAGGCGCAAGGTACCCAGCAGCGTGGCGAGATCGTTCTCGATCGGTTCGAGCGAGTCGATCACCAGGCGCAGATCGTCGATGCATTCGCGCAGCATGCCGGCCAGCGCCGGCTGCGAGAGCTCGCGTCCCTGCACCAGCGCCAGCGAACTCAGCAGCGCGGAGCCCAGGCCGTCGTGCATGTCGCGCATCAGGCGCTGGCGCTCGCGCAGCAGCGCCTGCTCGCGCTCGAAGCCGACCAGCGTCACGTGGTGCGCCTCCAGCTGAGCCTGCTGCGCGGCCAGGCGCAACTCCTGCTCGGCGTTGGCACGCGCCAGATCGGCGAAGGCCGCGGCATGCTGGCGTGCCAGCGCATGCTGGAAGGTGAACAGCAGCAGCAGGCAGGAGTAGGGCAGCAGGTAGAGATGCCCGGGCGGCAGCCGGCCCGACAGCAGCAGCAGGTCGTGCGTGGCGAGCACGATGCCGACGAACAGCGTGCCCACGAGCAGGCTGAACTCGGTGCCGGCGCCGCGCAGTGCCAGCACCGCGAGGAACAGGCACACGCCCAGCGCCACCGCCACGTTCAGCGCGTGCTGCATCACCAGCGCCTCGGCCTGCAGCGGCCACAGCGGAATGGTCAGCAGCGACAGCACCACGCAGAAGCCGAGCAGCGCGCGCTCCAGGGCGACGTAGCGGCGCGGCAGGAAGCGCAGTACGAACAGGTAGAAGAGCAGGGTCAGCCAGCTGATCGAGCTGTTGGTCGCCCACCAGAACCATTCGTAGGCCACCCGCTCGCCCGGCGGCGCAACGAAGTAGTGCAGGTTGCGCACCGCCCACACCGAGGTGATGGCCGCGAACAGCAGGTGCGAGCCGGGCTGCTGGCGGCGCCAGGCCAGCGCCAGCGCGAGAGCACCCAGCACGAGCCCGCTCAGGCTGAGCAACTGCATCGCCGTCACCTGCCAGAACTGGCGGCGCTGCTGTTGCCAGGCGACCGCGGACGCCGGGCCGATCAGCGGCGCGGCCAGCCCGTACTGCACGCCGTGCACCGTGGGCAGGCCGATGGCGACCTGCACGACGGCACCCGGCGTGGTCAGCTCCGGCGGCAGCGCCACGTACAGAGGCCGGTTCCATTGCGAGAGCCAGTCCGGGGTGTTGTCGAGCAGCAGCCGCCAGGGCGCTTCGGCGATGTCGCGCCGGGCCATCACGAGCACCGGGCCGCCGACGGCACGTGCGATGTGCAGCGCCTGCGGCAGCGGCTCGCCTTCGGCCACTCGGTGCTGCACGCGGTACCAGCGCATCTCCAGGGCGTAGCGGCGGCCGCTTTGCAGCGCCGCCTCGCGTGTGGCGTGGTCGGGCAGCACGACCGGCTGCCAGGCCGCGCCGTCGGCCGGCGGCAGCTGCCGCTGCGCCGGCGGCAGCGCCAGGATGGCCGACTCCGGCAGATGGCGGCCGAGCTGCAGCTCCTGCTCGCCCAGCGGCGCGATCGCCAGCATGGCCTCCTCATAGGCCACGGGCGCGGCCTGCTCGGCACGCTGCGGCGCGTTGAAGTCCAGCAGCAGCGTGGCCGACACCACCGCGGCGAGCAGCAGCGACAGGCCGAGCGCCAGCCAGCGTTCAGCCACGCTCAGTCACGCAGCAGGCCGAGCAGGCGCGCCTCGTGCAGCGCCTCGGTTCGGGAGTGAACCTGCAGCTTGCGGTAGCTGCGCTTCACGTAGGTCATCACGGTGTGCCGCGTCACGTCGAGCAGCCCGGCGATCTCGTCGTAGCTGAAACCCTTGGCGGCGTACTGCAGAACGTCGATCTCGCGCTGCGACAGGCCCGGGTCGCCCGCGGCCGGCTCGGGCGGGCTGCTGGGCGATGGCGCCAGGCGCGTCAGCAGCCGCCGCGCGATCACCGGGCTGATCGGGCTGCCGCCTTCGCGCAGCGCGCGCACCTGCGCCGACAGGTCCAGCGGCAGCCCGGTCTTGAGCAGGTAGCCGGTCGCGCCGGCTTCGATGGACTCGAGCACATGGCGCTCGTCGCCGAACACGGTGATCACCATCACGTCGCAGTCGGGCAGCGTGCGTGCCGCTTCGCGGATCAGCGCCAGCCCGCTGCCGTCGGGCAGGCCCAGGTCGACGAGCAGGACATCGGGACGCTCCCGCGCGAGCAGCGCCATGCCGCCGCGCACATCGGCCGCGCTGCCGGCCAGCTGCAGGCCGGTGTCGGCCTCGATGGCCTGCGCGAGCGCCTGGCGGAACGCCTCGTTGTCTTCGACGATGCCGATGCGGGGCGGTTGCATGGGGAGTCCCTGCGGAGCGGGGCCCCAGTCTATCGAGGCGCGGGCGCGGCGTGGGCACGACCTGCGACATGTGCACGGCCCATCCCCCACTTCGCGTGGTGCTGTCCCTCACGAAGGGGACAGTGGTGCACCCCGCCGGCGCGCTGGCGTTCCTACGATGGCTTCGTGCCGGTGCGTGTCGTGCCGGACTCCGGGAGAGAACGACCATGAGAAAGCAGTTGTCGATCGGCGCGTTCGCCGCGCTGATGTCGCTGGCCTGCGCTGCGCAGACCGCGGTGCCCCTGCGCAAGCCGGGCCTGTGGGAGACGAAGACGGATGCCCGCCAGGGCGCCACGATGCGCCATTGCGTCGGCGCCGGTTCCGACGACCTGATGCAGGCGCAGCCCGGCGCCACCGGGCGCGGGCAATGCAGTGCTGCGCGGGTCACGCGCGAGGCGGCGGATCGTGTCGTGGTCGAGTCGAGCTGCCAGTCGCAGGGGCGCACGACGATCACGCGCGCGGTGTTCACCGGCAACTTCGAAACCAACGTCAAGGCCGACTTCAGCATGCGCATGGACCCGCCGCGCAAGGGCCGCAGCGAGGGCAGCTTCAGCATGGAGATGCGCTGGCAGGGTGCCTGCCCCGCCGGCATGCAGCCCGGCCAGATCCAGCTGCCCAACGGCATGGTGATCGACCCGCGGCAAGGCATGCCGCGCTGATCCTGTCCGGCTCCGGCGGCGCCGCGCGCGCCGGGGCCGGTTCAAGTTCGCGCGCGGCAGCCTTCCCATTCACACCAAGAGAGGTTCGTCATGAAGTCGATTCGTCTGAGCGCAGCGCTGCTGCTGGTCTTCGGCCTGCCCATCGGGGCGATGGCGCAACAGACGCCCCTGCCGGGCAAGCAGGGCGCGATGCCGACCGTCAGGGGCACCCAGGCAGGCCAGAGCGAGGGGGGCGGCCAGACCGAAGGCGCCGGGCAGGCCGGCCCCAAGGGCGGCGGCGCGCTGATGTTCAAGGAGAAGGAGGGCGGCGGCAAGAAGAGCTCGGCGCTGGCCTACAAGGAAGGCGGAGACAAGGGCGGCGGCAAGAAGAACTCGGCGCTGGCCTTCAAGGACGGCGGCGACAAGGGTGGCGGCAAGAAGGGCCTGGCGCTGGGCGCGCAGACCCAGGGCGCGGCGCTCAACCGCAACGGCATGGAGCGCAACGCCATCAACAAGGACATGGGCGCCTCGCGTGGCATGGAGCAGGCACAGCAGCTCAAGGGCATGCAGCGCTGACCGGCGGGCGGGCAGGAGGAGTTTGACGCGCATCAAGTGGAGACATCTGGGCCGGTGACAGCGCTCAAGCACCATGTCGGTGCGGTCGATAAGGAGAAGCAGCGCCGCCTTGCAGCGGCGCGGGCCCACCCTGTCGTAACCCCTGCGAGAGAAACCGACGATGTCCGCGATCCTCCTGCCCGGCGCCTCCGCCACCGTTTCCAATTCACCGCGCAGCGCGGCCGGCGATGCCGGCTTCTTTGCCCACCACGGCGTCTGGGCGCCCGGTGTGCGCCTGTTCCGCACGCTGCGCTTCGCTTCCAAGGCCGCCATCATCTCGCTGGCCTTCGTGCTGCCGCTGCTCGGCCTGCTGGCCTGGCAGCTGAAGGTGCAGGCCGACCAGGCAAGGCATGCGCGGCAGGATTCGACGCGCCAGCATGTCGAGGTGGCGCACGGCATCGTCGTGTGGGCGCATGCGCAGGAAGCCTCCGGCAAGCTCGACCGCACCCAGGCGCAGCAGCTCGCGCGGCAGGCCATCGCCTCGCTGCGCTACGAGGGCAGCGAATACTTCTGGATCAACGACATGCAGCCGCGCATGGTCATGCATCCGATCAAGCCCGATCTGGACGGCCAGGACCTCGCCGGCTTCAAGGACCCGAACGGCTTCGCCCTCTTCAACGCCTTCGTGGCCACGGTGCGCCAGCACGGCCAGGGCTTCGTCGCCTACCAGTGGCCCAAGCCGGGCAGCGAGAAGCCGGTCGACAAGATCTCCTACGTGAAGGGATTCGAACCCTGGGGCTGGGTGGTCGGCTCGGGCATCTACATCGGCGACCTGCGCGAGGCGATGCTGCGCCAGATCGCCTGGGATGCCGGCGTCGTCGCGCTGGCACTGCTGCTGGCGGGCTACCTGTTCCTGAGCTTCTATCGCGTGATGGACGGTGGCCTGAGGGAAACACGCCGCCACCTGCGCGCGATGACCGACGGCGACCTGACGACCTCGCCCTCGCCCTGGGGCAACGACGAGGCCGCGCAGCTGATGCTGGAACTGCGCAACATGCAGGAATCGCTGCGCAACATGGTGCTGCGTGTGCGCCGATCGAGCGACGAGATCGTGCATTCGAGCAGCGAGATCGCCACGGGCGCGATGGACCTGTCGGCCCGCACCGAACAGGCCGCCGCGAACCTGGAGGAATCGGCCGCTTCGATGGAGGAGATCTCGTCGACCGTCAAGCACAGCGCCGAGCACACCGCCGAGGCCTCGCGCGTGGCCAGCCACAACGCCGAGGTGGCCAGCGAAGGCGGCCGCGTGATGCGCAACGTGGTGGCCACCATGGAGAGCATCCGCGGCTCGTCGGCGCGCATCAGCGAGATCATCGGCACGATCGACGGCATTGCGTTCCAGACCAACATCCTGGCGCTCAACGCGGCCGTGGAAGCCGCGCGCGCCGGCGAGCAGGGGCGCGGCTTCGCCGTGGTGGCCAGCGAGGTGCGCACCCTGGCGCAGCGCAGTGCCGCCGCAGCGCGAGAGATCAAGGCGCTGATCGGCAGCAGCGTTGAGCAGGTCGAGGCCGGCACCGGCATCGTGCACAAGGCCGGCGCAACGATGGAAGAGATCGTCGCCGCGTCGCAGCGGGTCAACGAACTGCTCGGCGAAGTCGCCAACGGCGCACGCGAGCAGAGCCTGGGCATCGGGCAGATCGGCGCCGCGGTGCAGGACCTCGACCGCATGACCCAGCAGAACGCTGCGCTGGTCGAGCAGACGGCCGCCGCAGCAGATGCGATGAAGGACCAGGCGCAGTCCCTGTCGCACGAGGTCGACCGCTTCCGCCTGCCGGCCGCCGCAGCGACGGCGGCCGTCGCCGAGACAGTGGTGTCGGACGATTTCGATTTCGACGCGGCGATCGGCGCACACCGGCAATGGAAGGTCAAGCTGCGCAAGGCCATCGCCGGCCACGAGACACTGGACGCGCAGACGATCTGCCTGGACGACCGCTGCCCGCTGGGGCGCTGGATCCACGGCCCGGGCGGAAAGCGCTGGGGCAGCCGCCCCACCTTCAGCGAACTGCTCGGCAAGCATGCCGAGTTCCACAGCGAGGCGGGCGCCGTGGCGCGCAAGATCAACGCCGGCGACTATGCCGACGCGGAGCGCTTGATCGGCTCGGGTTCGCGCTTCGCGAGCGTCTCCAACGAGGTCTGCACGCTGCTCACGCGCGCCAAGCGCGGGCTGTAGCGGCCCGCGCCGCCGCGTCGTTCAGGCCAGCGTTTTCAGCGCTACCGCCGGATCGCAGGCCACGGCCGGCGCCGGGCTCTTGCCGGTTTCGAGCAGCTTGCGCGCCGCCATGTGATCGAGCGGCGCGTTGACGCTCTCCACGCAGGCCAGGCGTTCGCCCACGTAGTGCAGGATCGAGAAGCTCGCCGGCGTGGCGCCGGTGCGGCGATGGCGCACGCCGTCGGCGGGCATCAGGCCGGCCATCTGCAGGCGCAGGCTGCCCTGCTCCGACCAGAACCACGGCAGCGCGCGGTAGGGCGCGGGCTGGCCCGTCAGCGTGGCCAGCGCAGTGCGCGCCTGGTCGTTGGCGTTCTGCACCGATTCGAGCCGCAGACGCCGGCCGCTGCCGTGCTCGGGGAAGCAGGCGCAGTCGCCGATGGCAAGGATGGTCGGGTCGGAAGTGCGCAGGTTCTCGTCCACCACGATGCCGTTGTCGCAGGCCAGGCCCGCGTCCAGCGCGAGCTGCGTGCGCGGCGCGGCGCCGATGCCCATCACCAGCAGCTCGACCGCGTGCGGCTGGCCGTCGATGTTCAGCGAGGCCAGCCGGTCGCCTTCGACATTGAAGTCGCCGACCTTCACGCCCAGGAGCAGATCGATGCCGCTGGCGCGGTGCGTGGCCAGCACGTGCTCGGCGATGTCGGGCGACACCGAGCGCGAGAGCAGCCGCGGCGCCGATTCGAGCACCGTGACCTGCTTGCCCAGCGCCCGCGCGGTGGCGGCGATCTCCAGGCCGATGAAGCCGCCGCCGAGCACGGTGACCTGCTGCGCCGTGTCGAGCAGGCCGCGCAGACGCAGCGCGTCGGTGGCGCTGCGCAAGGCGGCCACGTTGACCAGCGTGACCGGCAGTGCAGGCAGCGTGCGGGCGACGGCGCCGGTGGCGAGCACCAGTTGGGCATAGGGCAGCACGGCGCCGGAGCGCAGGCGCACGCTGTGCGCTGCGCGGTCGATGGATACCACGGCATCGCCGCGGTGCAGCGTGATGCCCGCCTCGGCGAACCAGGGCTCGGCGCGGTGCAGTTGCACCGCCTGCTGCGTGTCCTTCAGGAAGGCCTTGGACAGCGGCGGGCGCTGGTAGGGCAGCTCGTCCTCGTCGCACACCAGGTGCACCTGCGCACCGAGCCCGGCGCCGGCCAGCGCATGGCACAGCTGCGCGCCGGCATGGCCGCCGCCGACGATCACGATCGGTCCCTGCTCACTCATCGTCCATGTCCTCTGGGCTGTCGGTGCGGCCGCGCCGTTTTGCCGCGGCGGCGGGATAACGCTGCGTCACGTAGCGTGCGGTGGCGGCCTCCACCTGGGGCAGATTCTCGTGCAGGCGCTTGAGCAGGCCGATCAACGTCTCCGTCTCGGCCGCATCGAGCACCGACAGGAAGGCCCGCTCGCGCTCCAGGGCGATGCCGCGGATCTGGTCGTGCAGCTCGCGGCCCTTCTTCGTCAGCGTGGCGATGCGCAGCCGGCCGTCGCCGGCATCCAGGCCGATCGTCACCAGGCCGCGCGACTGCATGCCCTTGAAGCAGCGGCTCACCGAGGCCTTGTCCATGCCGATGATGCGCGAGACCTGCTGCGCCGAGATCGAGCCGTGGATGGCCAGCAGCACCAGGCAGCGCCAGGTCTCGATGCCGACGTCGAACACGTTCAGGTAATGCTGCGACGCGCCGCGCGACAGCTTGTTGGCGATCCAGGTCAGGAAGGCCGGGACGTAGCGTTCGAGGTCGACGTTCTGCGGCGCTGGGTCCGCTGAAGTTGCCGAAACGGCCTTGCGCCTGGACGTGGCCATCGCCTACTGCTGCCGCTCCGGGATGCGCACGATCAGCCCCTGCAGCGCGGCAGTCAGCTTGAGCTGGCATGACAGCCGGCTGGTCGGGCCGCGCTCGGCGGCAGTGCACTCCAGCAGCTCCAACTCGTTGGCCAGCGGTGCCGGCAGCCGCTCGGCCCAGGCCGGGTCGACGTAGACATGGCAGGTGGCGCACATCGCCGAGCCGCCGCATTCGGCGACGATGCCCGGTACGCCGGCTCCGGTGGCCGCGGCCATGACGCTGACGCCCTCGGGCGCCTCGAGGCCGTGTTCGCTGCCGTCGGCCAGGATGAAGGTGATGTCGGGCATGGTCGTCTGTCTCGAACGGTGATCAGGCGGGAATGAGCCGCAGCGGCAGGGTGTCCAGTGCACGCAGGGTGTTGTTCAGGCGCCGGGTGTGCGGCCCGGCGACTTCGATGCGCTTGACGCGCCTGGCCAGCGCCGTCAGCACCACCTCGCCCTCGAGCCGCGCCACCGCCTGCCCCACGCAACCGTGGATGCCGGCACCGAAGGCCACGTGCCCGCTCGGGCGACGCTCGATATCGTAGCGGTCCGGGTCCGGCCACTTGCGCGGGTCGCGGTTGGCGGCGGCGAGCATGCACAGGATCTTGGTGTTCTCGGCCACCGGCAGCCCGGCGATCTCGCAGTCGCGCACGGCGGTGCGGAAGAAGGTCTGCGCGGTCGACTCCCAGCGCAGCCCTTCCTCGAAGGCAGGGCGGGCCAGCGAGGCATCGGCATGCAGCTTGGCGTACTGCTCGGGGTGGTGCGCCAGCGCGTAGAGCACATTGCCCAGGCCGTTGATGGTGGTGTCCACGCCGGCGGAGAGGAAGGAGCGCACCAGCAGCGGCGCCTGCTCGTGGCTGATCTCGCCGGCGTCGGCGGCCTGGTAGATCTGGTCGCCGAAGCCGCCGGGGCGCAGGTTCTCGCGCTGGCAGCGCGCCATGATCCACTGCGTCACCGGGCCCATGCGTTCGGCGGCCTTGGCCAGCAGCGCGTTGCGCGGTCCCATCGAGTTGAAGATCAGGTCGCCGTAGATCAGCAGGTTCTCGCGGCCCTCGTCACCCACGCCCACCGCGTCGGGGAAGACCTTCAGCGGGTAGATCTGCGCCAGGTCGTGGATGCCGTCGATGCTGCCTTTCTCGACGCAGCGATCGACCATCTGCTCGGCCACCGCGGTGAAGGTGGCACGGATCTGCATCACTGCCTTCGGGCTGAGGATGCGCGACAGCACGGTGCGCGTCTGCGTGTGCAGCGGCGGGTCGGCCTCGAGGATCAGGCTCTTCGGGCGGAACGGCGTCTCGAGGTTGAAGTTCGTGAGGCCCACGCCGGCGCCGGAGATGAAGGTGGCGTGGTCGTTGAACACCGCGTGCACCTGCTCGTGGCGTGCGCAGACCACCACGCTCGGGTAAGGCGTCAGGCGCACCACCGGCCCGGCCTCGCGCAGGCGTTCGTGCATCGGGTAGGGGTCGACGAGGTTCTCGGCCGAGTAGGGGTCGATGTCCAGTTCGGGGAGCTTCGCGGTCTCGTTCATCGTTCGTCCTTTCGATTCGTTCAGTGCACGGCCATGCCGACCAGGCGTTCGAGGGTGGCGCTGTCGTGGCGCAGTGCCTGCGCGGCTGCGGCGTGCACCACGGCGCCGCGCTCCAGCACGAGGGCGCGGTCGGCATAACCGAGCGCCTCCTGCACCTGCTGTTCGACGATCACCACGGTGATGCCGGTTTCGCGGCTCAGCCGCGCGAAGGCGGCGAGCAGCTCCTGGCGGATCAGCGGGGCCAGGCCTTCGAGCGGCTCGTCGAGCAGCAGCAGGCGCGGTTGGCCAAGCAGCGTGCGCGCCACCGACAGCATCTGCTGCTCGCCGCCGGAGAGTTGCGCGCCGCCGTTGCGCCGCCGCTCGGCCAGCCGCGGGAAGAGCGCGTAGGCCTCGTCCAGCGCGCTGCGCGGGCGGCGCTTGCAGCCGGCGAGCAGGTTCTCCTCGACCGTCAGCGTGGGGAAGATGTCGCGCGTCTGCGGCACCAGGCCGAGGCCGCGCTGCGCGCGCTGGTGCGGTGCGATGCCGGCGAGGTCTTCGCCGTCGAAGACGATGCGCCCGCGCGTGAGCTGCGCCAGGCCCATCACGGCGGCCAGCGTCGTCGTCTTGCCCACGCCGTTGCGGCCGATGATGGCGAGCTTCTCCTGCGGCATCACCGACAGGCTCAGGCCGTTGAGCACGATGACCGGGCCGTAGCCGGCCACCACGTC
Organism: Rhizobacter sp. AJA081-3; assembly: GCF_017795745.1. GTDB lineage: Bacteria > Pseudomonadota > Gammaproteobacteria > Burkholderiales > Burkholderiaceae_C > Piscinibacter. Next base: position 145,733 of record NZ_CP059067.1, read on the forward strand.
CTGCAGTTCGAGCAGCGGCGTCGTCATCTCATTGCCCCAGGTAGGCGGCGCGCACACGCGGGTCGCTGCGGATCGCTTCGGGGGTGCCGTCGGCCAGCACCGCGCCATCGGCGAGCACGACGATGCGCTGCGCGAAGCGGAACACCAGGTCCATGTCGTGCTCGATGATCAGCACGGCCAGCTCCTTCGGCAGGGCGGCCAGCGCGGCCAGCAGGCGCGCGCCTTCGCCTTGGGGTACGCCGGCCATCGGCTCGTCGAGCAACAGCACGCGCGGGCGCAGCGCCAGCGCGAGCGCGAGTTCCACCAGCCGCTGCTCACCGTAGGCCAGCCGTTCGGTGGGCCAGCCGGCGTGCTCACCCAGCCCCAGTTCGCGCAGCAGAGCCTGGGCCTCGGCGGCGAGCACCGGGTAGCCGTCGATCGAGCGCCAGAAGCGGCCGGTCAGGCCCTCGCGCTCGAACAGCGCCAGCTCGATCTGGCGCTGCACCGGCAGGTGCGGCGCCAGCGTGGTGATCTGGAAGGTGCGTGCCAGGCCGGCACGCACGCGCTGCGACTGCGAACGCCGCGTCACGTCCTCACCGGCCAGCCAGACGCTGCCCGAACTCGGCGCGACCGTGCCGCTGATCTGGTTGACCAGCGTGGTCTTGCCGGCACCGTTCGGCCCGATCAGCGCGAGCCGGTCGCCGGCGTGCAGCTGCAGCGAGACGCTGCGCGTGACGTGCAGGCCGCCGTAGTGCTTGTCGAGCGCGCGGGTCTCGAGGATGACGATGCTCATGCCTTCGCCCCCCAGCGCGAGCGCAGCCAAGCCCAGGCCTTCTGCGGCGGCAGCAGCACCACCGCCATCAGCGCGGCACCGATGATGAAGAGCCAGTGGTACGGGTTGATCGAGGCCGCCGTGTGGTGCAGCAGCGTGAACACCACGGCGCCGATCAGCGCGCCGTGCAGGCGGCCTGCGCCGCCGAGGATGAGCATGACCAGCGCCTCGGCGGAGAGCGCGAAGGACAGGCTGTCCAGGCCGACGATGGCATTGGTCTGCGCCGACAGCGCCCCCGCCGCGCCGGCCAGCGCGCCGGCCAGCGTGTACATCGCCAGCAGGCGGCGCAGCACCGGCGTGCCGAGTGCTGCCATGCGCGCGCGGTTCTCGTGGATGCCGCGCACCGCCAGGCCGAAGGGCGAGTCGACCACCCGGCGAGCGACGAAGAGGCCCAGCGCCAGCACGGCGATGGCGTAGAGCGCCGCCGTCCTGCCTTCGAGGTCGAAGGCGAAGCGGCCGAGCAGCGGGCCCATCGTGAAGCCGGAGAGGCCGTCGTCGCCGCCGGTCCAGTCGCGCGCCTTCTGCGCGAGGCTGGCGGCGATCTGCGCCACCGCCACCGTGAGCATCAGGAAGGTGAAGCCGTGGTAGCGCAGCAGGAAGGCGCCCGAGGCCAGCGCGAGCAGCGCGCCGGCGCCGGCACCCACGGCCAGGCCGAGCAGCGGCTCGCCGCTGGCCTTCAGCGCGAACAGGCCGGCCGCGTAGGCACCGGCACCGAAGAGCGCCGCATGGCCGAGCGTGGCCAGGCCGGCGATGCCGACGACCAGATCGAGCGAGAGCACGAACAGCGCCGTGATGGCGATGCGCGTGAGCAGGCCGAGCTGCTCGGGCAGCGCCCACCAGGCGATCAGGCCGATCGCCAGCACGAGCAGCGGTGCGCGCCAGGCCGGGGCCACGCGCGGTGCGGACGAATCGGTGCTCATCGTTTCAGCAGGCCATTGGGCCGCCAGGCCAGCAGCACGGCCATGGCGAGGAAGAAGAACAGCCCGCCCCAGTCGGAGGCGAGGTACTTGCTCGCCGTCTCGACGATGCCCAGCGACACCGCCGCGAGCAGCGAGCCGGGCAGGCTGCCCATGCCGCCCACCGCGACGACCACGAGTACCAGCACCAGGTACTTGAGCGCGTAGTAGGGCTCCAGCGGCATCAGCTCGGCTCCGAGCACGCCGCCCAGGCCCGCCAGCGCCGCGCCGGCCGCGAAGCTGGCGCACTGCACGGTGCGGATCGGGATGCCCAGCGTGGCGGCGGTGTCCGGGTGGTCGACGGCGGCGCGCAGCCAGATGCCGAAGCGCGTGCGCGTGACCGTCCAGGCTGCGGCGGCGGCGACCAGCAGCCCGGCTGCGATGACCAGCAGGCGCTGTGCCGGCAGCGTGCGAAAGCCCAGGTCCACCGATTGCGCGAGCAGCGGCGGCAGCACGATCAGCTGCACCTGCGGGCCGGCCAGTGCGTTGGTCAGCGCGATCAGGAAGAAGGAGAGGCCGATGGTGAACAGCACCTGCTCGAGTTCGGTGCGGCGGTACAGGTGGCGCAGCACCAGTGCCTCGATCAACGCGCCGAGCGCGGCGGTGCCGGCCACCGCCACCGGCACGGCGATCCAGAAGCTCCACGACGCCTCGCGCGTGAGCAGCGCCGCAGCGTAGCCGCCGATCATCGCGAAGGCGCCATGCGCGAGGTTCACGAAGCGCATCAGCCCGAGCGTGACCGACAGGCCCACGGCGATGATGAACAGCACCATGCCGTAGGCCAGGCCGTCGATCAGCACGTTGGCCAGCAGTTGCATTGCAGCGCCCGGGGTGTCGACCTGTAGGCCGGCTTACTTGTCGAGGCCGAAGTCGATCTGGGGCCCGAAGTTCTGCACTTCCTTGTTGACCAGCAGCGCGCCGGCCTTCTCGACCTTGCGCAGGTAGACGTTCTGCACGATGTGGCGCGTCTTCGGGTCGATGCGCACCGGGCCGCGCGGGCTCTCCCACTGAAGCGAACGCGCCGCGGCGATCGCCTTCAGGCCGTCCTTCTGGCCGCCGGTGGCCTCGATCATCTTGTGGATCACGAACATGCCGTCCCAGGCACCCACGGAGGCATAGTTGGCGATGGCGTTCGGGTCCTTCTTCTTCAGCGCCTCGATGAACTTCTTGTTCGCCGGCGAGTCGTGCGCGGCCGAGTAGTGGAAGGCGGTGGTCAGGCCCAGCGCCGAGTCGCCGAACTTCTGCAGGTCGAACTCGTCCATCTCGGCGGTGCCGAGGAACTGCACGCCGGCCTTGGCCAGGCCGTTCTCGTTGTAGGCCTTCACGAAGCCGAGATTCGGTGGGCCGCCGGGCAGGAAGGTGTAGACAGCCTGCGCGCCGCTGGCCTTGATGCGCTGCACGAAGGGCGCGAAGTCGGTCGTCGAGATCGGCATGCGGATCGACTCCACCACCGTGCCGCCCTGCTTGGCGAACTCGCTCTTGAAGGCGGTCTCGGCGTCGATGCCCGGGCCGTAGTCGGTGACCGCGGTGACGACCTTCTTGATGTTGTTCTTCGCCGCCCACTGCGCCATCGGCACGGTCACCTGCCAAAGCGTGTAGCTGGTGCGGATGAAGAACTCGCTCTTGTCGGTGATCGCCGAGGTGGCGGCGTTGAAGATCACCGTGGGCGTCTGCGACTGCTGGATCAGCGGCGCGACGGCGAAGGCGTTCGGCGTGAAGACGAAGCCGCCGAGGTAGTCGACCTTGTCCTTGACGATCAGCTCCTGCACCAGCGTCTTCGTCTGGCCGGGGTTGGGGCCGCCGGTGTCGCGATAGATCAGCTCGACCTCCTTGCCCGCGAGCTTGCCGCCCTGCGAGGCGATGTAGGCCTCGGCGCCGTTCTTGAACAGCGTGCCGTAGTGGGCGAAGGGGCCCGAGAACGGGCCGACGATGCCGATCTTGACGCTCTGCGCCGCGGCGCCGAACGGGGCGAGGCAAAGCGTGATGGCGGCGCTGACGGTCAGCGTCACCGCGGCGCGGCGGGGGCTGTGGCTCATGGGGGTGTCTCCGGTGGGTGCGCCGCAGGACGTCAAGGGCGCGTGTTGATCTGTCGCAATGGTCGTCAAAACAAGTTGATATGTCAACCAGTTGATATAGCAACCAAATGCGGGTTTCACCCGATGTGCCTTGCGCCAGTGGGGGTTTGCCGGGGATCAATCTTTTCTTCATCGGGCACCATGCACCCTGTTTTTTCATCCAGGTCAAACGCAGGTGGGATCCGCGCCGCTACCGTGCGCGCTTCCCACAGGAGACACGCAACATGCAAGAGACCCGCAAGACCCCCGCCGCCGAGCCCACCGCGCACAACCTGCCCGCCCAGCCGATCAGCGAAGAGGTGCTGATCGAGAAGTACGCCAAGGGCGACGAGCGCAGCATCGCCGCGGTGCATGCGCGTGTCGCGCGGGCGCTGGCGCAGGCCGAGCCGGCCGAGCAGCGCAAGGTCTGGGAAGAACGTTTCGCCGCCGCGCTCGACGCCGGCTTCGTGCCGGCCGGGCGCATCCAGTCGGCCGCGGGCACCGACCTGTCGGCCACGCTGATCAACTGCTTCGTGCAGCCGGTGGGCGACTCGATCGCGCAGGACGACGAGGGCCACCCCGGCATCTACACCGCGCTGACCGAGGCCGCCGAGACAATGCGCCGCGGCGGTGGCGTGGGCTACGATTTCTCGCGCATCCGCCCGCGCGGCGCCTGGGTGGGCAGCACGCAGAGCAGCGCCTCCGGCCCGGTGAGCTATATGCGCGTGTTCGACCGCAGCTGCGAGACGGTCGAAAGCGCCGGCGCGCGCCGCGGCGCGCAGATGGGCGTGCTGCGCTGCGACCACCCGGACATCGAGGAGTTCATCCATGCCAAGGACGCCGGCGACCTGAAGAACTTCAACATCTCGGTGGGCGTGACCGACGCCTTCATGGAGGCCGTGCAGGCCGACACCGACATCGAGCTGGTGCACAAGGCCGAGCCCGGCGTGGCGCAGAAGGCGGCCGGCGCCTACCAGCAGAGCGTCGCCGGCGCGCACGGCAGCGGCCTGTGGGTCTACCGCAAGCTGCGCGCGCGCGACCTGTGGGACCAGATCATGCGGTCCACCTACGACCACGCCGAACCCGGCGTGCTCTTCCTCGACCACATCAACCGCGACAACAACCTCTCGTACTGCGAGACCATCGCCAGCACCAACCCCTGCGCCGAGCAGCCGCTGCCGCCCTACGGCTGCTGCTGCCTCGGCTCGATCGACCTGACGCGCTTCGTGCGCGATCCCTTCGAGCCGAACGCCGCCTTCGACGAGGCCAGCTTCGCCAAGGTCTCCAAGGTGGCCGTGCGCATGCTCGACAACGTGCTCGACGTGACGGTGTGGCCGCTGCCGCAGCAGCAGCAGGAAGCGCGCAACAAGCGCCGCGTCGGCCTGGGCTTCACCGGCCTGGGCGACGCGCTGGTGATGCTCAACCTGCGCTACGACACGCCCGAGGCGCGTGCGATGGCGCGGCGCATCAGCGAGGTGATGCGCGACGCCTCCTACGAGGCCTCGGCGGACCTGGCGCGCGAGCGCGGCAGCTTCCCGCTGTTCAACGCCGACCTGTACCTGTCGGGCAGCACCTTCGCCTCGCGGCTGCCGCAGCCTGTGAAAGACCGCATCCGCGCGCAGGGCCTGCGCAATTCGCACCTGCTGTCGATCGCGCCCACCGGCACCATCAGCCTGGCCTTCGCCGACAACGCCAGCAACGGCATCGAGCCGGCCTTCAGCTGGACCTACACGCGCAAGAAGCGCATGCCCGACGGCAACTTCAAGGAGTACGCGGTCGAGGACCACGCCTGGCGCCTGTACCGCCACCTGAAAGGCGAGAAGGCGCCGCTCGGCAATGCCTTCGTCACCGCGCTGGAGATGAGCGCGAAGGCGCACGAGGCGATGGTCGCGGCCGTCGCGCCGTGCATCGATACGGCGATCAGCAAGACCGTCAACGTGCCGGCCGACTACCCGTACGAGGAATTCCAGCACCTCTACCTCGAGGCCTGGCAGTCGGGCCTGAAGGGCCTGGCCACCTACCGGCCGAACTCGGTGCTGGGCTCGGTGCTCAGCGTCACACCCGCGGCCGCGGCGCCGCTGCAGATCGACGACAAGAACCGCCGCCTCGCGCTGGAGCGCCTGCCGGCGCCGGTGCTGTCGTCGCTGCGCTGGCCCGGCCGGCCCGACCTGCCCGGAGGCAACCCGGCCTGGACCTTCATGGTCAACCACCCGTTCGGCAGCTTTGCGCTGTTCGTCGGTGAGCTCGCGCCGGAAAGTGGCGGGGCGCCGCAGCCCTTCGAGGTGTGGGTCAACGGCGCCGAGCAGCCGCGCGGGCTCGGTGCGATGGCCAAGACGCTGTCGATGGACCTGCGTGCCAACGACCCGGCCTGGCTGCAGCTCAAGCTCGACGCGCTGGCCACGGTGGCCGAGGAGCGCGCCTTCGAGATGCCCTTCCCGCCGCACGGCGAGAAGCGCCTGTTCCCCGGCGTGGTGGCCGCCACCGCGGCCGTGGTGCGCTGGCGCTGCGAGCAGCTAAAGGCGCTGCCGCGCCTGGGCAGCAAGGCGCCCACGCCGGTGATCGACGCCATGTTCAGCCGCGATGAGCCGCACACCGGCCCGTCGGGCACGCTGGCCTGGGCGGTCGACATCGACAACCCGGCCACCGGCGAGGCCTTCACGCTCACGCTGAAGGAAGTCACGCTGCCCGGCCCCGACGGCAGCACCGTCACGCGGCCCTGCGCCGTCGGCTTCAGCGGCAACTACCCGCGCGCGCTCGACGGCCTGGCGCGGCTGCTCTCGCTGGACATGCGCGTCATCGACCCGGCCTGGATCGGCATGAAGCTGCGCAAGCTGCTCAACTACGCAGAGCCCTTGGGCCACTTCATGGCCTTCGTGCCGGGCCTGCCGCACGGCGAGCGCCGCCAGCAGACCTGGCCGTCCACCGTGGCCTACCTGGCGCGGCTGATCATCCACCGCTACGCGATGCTCGGCGTGCTCGACGAGCAGGGTTTCCCGCTGCGCGACATGGGCGTGCTCGAGTCGCCCAAGGGCGGCGCCACCACCACGCCGGCGGTGCAGGCGGGCGCGGTGTGCCCGGAATGCGGCAACCCCACCGTGATCCACAAGGACGGCTGCGACTTTTGCACTGCCTGCGGCTACGTGGGGCAGTGCGGCTGAGCGGGAGCTGAACGCGCCTGGCCGCGGATCTCGCCTGAAACGTCGATTTCCGCATGCTGTTCGCCGCTTCGTGCGCGAATGCATGCGGTTCAATGCAGACATGGCATGGAGCTCGCTTGCCCCTTCGGGGCGAGCGCGTTCTGTATCCATGAGCAACAGCTGCGCTGCCCGCAGCCCATCGACGACTGAGGCCCCACCCGGACCATGTGCCAGCTCTTCGCCCTGAACAGCAACACGCCGAGCGCAGCCACCTTTTCCTTCACCGGCCTGTCGGCCCGCGGCGGGGCCACCGGCGACCATGTCGACGGCTTCGGCCTGGCCTTCCACGACGGCCGCTCCTGCCGGGTCTTCATCGACGAACAGCGCGCCAGCGACGCGGCACTGGCCGACTTCCTGCGCCGCCACCCGATCCGTGCACGCACGGTGATGGCCCATGTGCGCAAGGCCACGCAGGGCCCGGTGACGCTGGAGAACTGCCACCCCTTCGTGCGCGAGTGGCAGGGGCGTCACTGGTCGTTCTGCCACAACGGCGACCTGAAAGGCTTCGCACCGCGCCTGAACGGCAGCCACCTGCCGGTGGGCGACACCGACAGCGAGCGCGCCTTCTGCTTCCTGCTGCAGGAGCTGCGCCGCAACTTCCGCCGCCGCGCGGTGCCGCATTGGAGGCACGTCGCGCCGCTGCTGGCCGAACTGGCCGGCGGCGTGGCGCGCTTCGGCAACTTCAACTTCCTGCTCTCCGACGGCGAGGTGCTCTACGCCCACGCGAGCACGCGTCTGCATGCCTTGCAGCGCCAGCATCCGTTCGCGCAGGCGCAGCTGGTCGACCACGACCTGGTGCTCGATCTCGCGCAAGCCAACGGCCCGGACGACCGCATGGTGCTCATCGCCACCGAGCCGCTGACCCGCAACGAGCCGTGGCGGCCCTTCGCCGCCGGCGAGTTGCGCGTCTACGAGGCCGGCGAAGAAGTCTGGCGGCACACGCCGGCGCGCCGCGAGGCGCCGGCGGCCCACTTCGCCGCACGGCTGGCCGCGGCCTGAACGAGCGCTCGATCCGCGACGCGGTTGACCGGCATCAACGGACGGCCATCACGGCGCTCCGGACAGGGTGCGTGCTGACTATGCTGTGCCGGTGAGCGCGTTCCTCGATCTCCCCAGTGTCTTCGCCGGCCTCCGGTCGAACCGGTGGCGTGGATCGTCGCTCGTGGCGGGTCTGCTGGTGATGATGCTGGTGGTGAGCGCATCGATGGCCCAGGCGCGCTGCGTTCAGCCGGCAGGCGAGCCCCTCGCTGCCTTGACTCCACCCGCCGCGCACGCGGTTCACGCGGGTCATGCGATGCACATGGGCGACAACACGCCGGGCACGGCTGATGACGCCGAAGACCTCTCATCGCCAAGCTGCCCCGACGGCGCCTGCTGCAGTGCCTGCCTCGCGGTCGTGACGCCGCTCTTTCGCCTGGCAGGCGACGCCCACGGCCTGGCCTTCGCGGCTTGCGCCGTCGCCGTTCCGGCCGGGCGCGCCGCGGGGCCGGATAAGCCGCCGCCGAAGGCCTGACGCTCGCGGCGCGGCCCTGCCGCCGCCCCTTGCTGTCATCTGCCGCGCTTCCTCGCGCCTCCATCGAACTCCGCCTGCGCGCCGCTGCGTGCGCTGCAGGCACGACCGAAAGTACATCATGAACATGACCCACTACATGCAACTGCTGGCCGACAACCAGCCGTGGAACCTGCTGCTCTTCATGGCCATCCCCGTGGTGCTGGCCGAGACCGTCGCCGTCTGCGAACTCTTCATCCTGCTGCGCCGCCCGAGCGGCGGCATGCTGCGCGCGGTCAGCCGCGTGGCCGGCATTCTGGTCGGGGCCTACTTCCTCGGCGTCTTCGTCTACCTGATGTCCAGCGCCGTCGTGCCGCTGACCACCTCGGGCCAGTGGCGCGGGCCGGCCGACGTGATCGCAGTCGGCTTCTACCTGGCCGGGGTGCTGCCGCTCGGTGCCATCGCGCTGATCGATCTTCGCTGGGTGGGCGCCGCGTGGTCCGACGACACCCGGCTGACCTGGCACGCAATGGCGGTCGCCGGCTTCCTGGTCGTCGCGCACGTGGCGATGATCTTCGGCATGCTCGACCCCGCCGTGATGGGCTTCGGCGGCATGCCGCACGCCGCGCACTGATCGCGCCGCGGTCTGAGGCAGACTCCGGCCATGGCTTTCGATCCGTCCCTGTCGCCCGCCCTGCAGGGCCTGCTGTCACGCCACTCCGTCGGGCTGCGCTGGATGGCCGAGCCCGGCCCGTCTGCACAGCAGCTGCGCCTGGCCCTCCAGGCCGCGCTGCGCGCACCCGATCACCGCCGGCTCCTGCCCTGGCGCGCAGTGCTGATCGACGCGCATCAGCGCGACGCGCTGGCCGATCGTTTCGAGGCCTTCGCGCGTGCGGTCGGCAAGCCGGACGAGGAGGTGGCTGCCGAGCGCGAGCGTGCCTACAACGGGCCGGTGCTGGTGGCCTGGATCGTTCGCCTGACCGACGAGGCGCCCGAGGTGCCGCGGCACGAGCAGTGGATGAGCGCGGGCGGCGCCTTGACGAACTTCCTGACTGCGCTGCACCTGATGGGCTTCGGCGCCAAGACCCTGGCCGGGCGCAAGTGCACGCACCCGAGCGTGCGCGAAGCCTTCTGCGAAGAGGGTGAGCAGCTCGCCGCCTTCATCTGCATCGGCACGCCCACGCGGGCACCTCAGCCGCGCGACGTCGACGACCCGGACGCCGCGCTGTCGCGCTGGAACGCGCCCTGATCGCTGCCGCTTGACACCGGGCTGACCCGCCGCGGTCACGATCCGGCCATCTGCGCTTCCTACGCTCGGGGCCTGTCACCCCACGCAGGAGCGCACGCCATGTCACGACCCATCGTCCCATCCCGCCGCGACTTCATCCGCTTCGGTACCGCCGCACTCGGCGGCACCACCTTGCCGCATTGGGCCGTGGCCCAGTCGGCACCGGGCCTCATCGCATCGGACGCCACGCGCCCCGCCGCCATGCAGGGCCTGCAGTTCGGCGACCCCTCGCAGGGCGCGACCCTGGTGTGGAGCCGCGCCGACCGGCCCTCGCGCATGGTCGTCGAGTGGAGCCTGGACCGGCAGTTCCAGCAGGCCACGCGGCTGCTCGGCCCCGATGCGCTGGAGGTCACCGATTTCACCGCGCGGCAGGACATCACCGGCTTGCCCGAGAACCGCGAGGTCTTCGTTCGCGTCAGCTTCCAGTCGCTGGCCAACTCGCGCGCCCTGTCCGAGCCGGTCGTCGGCCGCTTCGTCACGCCGCCCTTCGGGCGCGAGGGCGACGAGGGCTGGCACCGCGGCCATCGCCACGCGACCGACCTGCGCTTCGTCTGGGGCGGTGATACCGCCGGGCAGGGCTGGGGCATCAACCCGGCTTTCGGTGGCATGAAGATCTACGAGGCGATGCGCCGCCGGCAGCCGCGCTTCTTCATCCACAGCGGCGACACCATCTACGCCGACGGCCCGATCCGCGAGTCGGTCGTGGCCGAGAACGGGCAGCCCTGGCAGAACATCGTCACGCCCGAGGTCGCCAAGGTGGCCGAGACGCTGGACGAGTTCCGCGGCCGCTACCGCTACAACCTGATCGACGACAACGTGCGCCGCTTCAACGCCGAGGTGCCGCAGATCTGGCAATGGGACGACCACGAGATCGTCAACAACTGGTCGGGCTCGAAGGACCTGTCGGCCGACACGCGCTACACCGAGAAGAACGTTCCGCTGCTGGTGGCGCGCGGCACGCGCGCCTTCCTCGACTACGCGCCGATGCGGCCCTTCGATGCGCGCGAGGCGCAGCGTGTCTACCGCCGCTTCTCCCACGGCCCGCTGCTCGACGTGTTCGTGGTCGACATGCGCTCCTACCGCGGCCCGAACACCGACAACCTGCAGCCGGTGCCGGGCGCCGACACCGCCTTCCTGGGCCGCGAGCAACTCGACTGGCTCAAGCGCGGGCTGGACGGTTCGCGCGCCGTGTGGAAGGTGATCGCTGCCGACATGCCGATCGGCCTGAACATCGGCGACGGCAACACCCTCTCTGGCCTGCCGCGCTGGGAGGCCATCGCCAACGGCAACGCCAGCGGGCCGCTGGGCCGCGAGCTCGAGATCGCCGAGCTGCTGCGATTCATACGCCACCAGCGCGTGCGCAACACCGTGTGGCTGACCGCCGACGTGCACTACTGCGCCGCCCACTACTACGACCCGCAGCGGGCCGCCTTCAACGACTTCGAGGGTTTCTGGGAGTTCGTGTCCGGCCCCTTGAATGCCGGCAGCTTCGGGCCCAATACGCTGGACGGCACCTTCGGGCCGCAGGTGGTGTTCTCGAAGGCGCCGCCGGCCGGGCAGGTGAACCTGTCGCCGCTGGCCGGGCTGCAGTTCTTCGGCGAGGTCAACATCGACGCCCGCAGCGCCGCGCTCACCGTCGACCTGCGCGACTTGGGCGGGGCGTCGGTGTTCAGCAAGACGCTGGCGCCGCGATTCGGCTGACGCAGCGCCGGCGCGACAGGGTCACACGGGCGTCACCTGCCGGCATCAGCATCCGGGCTCATGCCGACCGCGAATGCCCGCATGGACCCCGACGACCCGCCCGGCCACCTGAACGTGCGCACGGTGTGGATCTCCGATCTGCACCTGGGCACGACCGGTTGCCAGGCGCGTGCGCTGATGGACTTCCTGCGCGATGTCGACTGCGAGACGCTGTACCTCGTGGGCGACATCATCGACGGCTGGCAGCTGCGCCGCTCCTGGTACTGGCCGCAGGCGCACAACGACGTGGTGCAGAAGATCCTGCGCAAGGCCCGCAAGGGCACGCGCGTGATCTTCGTGCCCGGCAACCACGACGAGTTCGCGCGGCGCTACGTGACGCACAGCTTCGGCGGCGTCGAGGTGGCCGAGGAGTGCATCCACGTCACCGCCGACGGCCGCAGGCTCTGGGTCACCCACGGCGACCTGTTCGACGGCGTGATCCAGTGCGCCAAGTGGCTGGCCTACACCGGCGACGTGGCCTACGAGTTCACGCTCAAGCTCAATCGCTGGTTCAACCGCGCGCGGGCGCACCTGGGCCTGCCGTACTGGAGCCTGTCGCGCTACCTCAAGCTCAAGGTCAAGCGCGCGGTCAGCTACGTCGGCGACTTCGAGATGGCCGTGGCCCGCGAGGCGCGCAAGCGCGGCGTGCACGGCGTGGTCTGCGGCCACATCCACCATGCGGAGATCCGCGAGATCGACGGCATCCTCTACTGCAACGACGGCGACTGGGTGGAGAGCCTGACGGCGCTGGTCGAGCACGCCGACGGGCGGCTGGAGATCATCGATCGCGGCGACACGGTGTGGCGGCCGGCCTCGTCGGCGGCCGTGGAGCCGGCGCGTCGCCCTGAGCCGGTCGAGCTGCCCGAACCGGCCGTCGTCCGAAGCGCGCTCCCCTGACGGGGCTGCGTTCAGGGGGGGCTGCCGCCGAGTTTCCTCAGGCGGCGAGCGGCTCGTCGCGGGGTTCGATACGTGCCGCCAGACGGTTCTCGCCCCGGCCGATACCGAGGTACTCGAAGCCGTGGCGTGCCATCAGCTCCGGCTCGAAAAGATTGCGTCCGTCGAAGACTATAGGTGTCTGCATGGCGTGACGGAGCCGTTCGAAATCCGGGCTGCGGAACTCGCGCCACTCGGTCACCACCAGCAGCGCGTCGGCACCGTCGGCTGCGGCGTAAGGCGAGTCGACCAGTTGGAGCCTTTCCGGCACGCCGTGGCGAGCCGCGTAGGCCGGCATGGCCACGGGATCGAAGGCCCTGACCACGGCGCCGCGTGCCAGCAGCTCATCGATCAGCACCAGGCTCGGCGCCTCGCGCAGGTCGTCGGTGCCGGGCTTGAATGCCAGACCCCACAACCCGAAGGCGCGGCCGCGCAAGTCGGCGCCGAAGCGTGCGACGACGCGTTCCGACAGCAACCGGCGCTGGCCGTCGTTGACCGACTTCACCGCGCCGAGCAGAGACATGTCCAAGCCGGCTTCCAGTCCCATGCGCTGCAAGGCCTTCACGTCCTTGGGCAGGCAGGAGCCGCCCCAGCCGCAGCCGGCATACAGGAAGTGCGTGCCGATGCGCGGATCGCTGCCGATGCCCTGGCGGACCAGCTCGATGTCGGCGCCCAGTCGCTCGGCCAGCGCAGCCATCTCGTTCATGAAGCTGATGCGGGTGGCCAGCATCGCATTGGCAACGTACTTCGTGAGCTCTGCGCTGCGTACGTCCATCAGGAACAGGCGCTCGTGGTTGCGCTGGAAGGGCGCATAGAGCGCACGCATCAGCAGGGTCGCCTGCTCGTCGTCCGCGCCGACCACGATCCGGTCGGGGCGCATGAAGTCTTCGATGGCCGCGCCTTCCTTCAGGAACTCCGGGTTCGACACCACGGCGAAGGGCAGCACGGCCGCGCGCCGGCGCAGTTCCGTTTCGATCGCAGTGCGTACGCGCTCGGCCGTGCCCACCGGCACCGTGCTCTTGTCGACGACCACCTTGTAGTCGTGCATGTGCTGCCCGATCGTCGCGGCAGCCGCCAGGACATGTTCCAGGTCGGCCGAGCCATCTTCGGCCGCCGGCGTGCCGACGGCGATGAACACGATCGTGCCGTGTTCGACCGCCATCGCTGCGTCGGTGGTGAACTGCAAGCGGCCGCTGGCCGCGTTGCGCTGCACCAGTTCGGCCAAGCCGGGCTCATGGATGGGCATCTCGCCGCGCTGCAGGCCGGCGACACGTTCTGCGTCGATGTCGAGGCAGGCGACGCTGTTGCCCATCTCCGCCAGGCAGGCGGCCGTGACCAGACCGACGTAGCCGGCACCGAAGACCGAGACCTTCATGAGAGCGCTCCAGAGGGTTGGGGGAGGCTGGGCAGACGCTGCGGCACGGCAGCGTGCACCAGCAGAGACGACAGGATCTCGGGGACTTCGAACACCGCGCGGTTGTCGATCGCCCGCACACGCCGGCGCAGTTCAGGCAGCTCGGCGAGCACGGCATCCACCGCCGCCGGCAGGGCCGCCACCGAGCGCACGACGCGGCCCACACCCTGGTCGACGACCCAGCGTGTGTTGAAGCGCTCCTGCGGCATCGTCCAGGCATTCGAGAACGTGATGACCGGCAGGCCCATGTGCACCGCCTCGCTCAGGCTGCCCGGGCCGGGCTTGCCGATGAAGTAGTTCGCCAGCGCCATGTGGCGGCCCACCTCGGGCGTGAAGCCGACAACGGCGTGCGGGGCGCCGCGGCGCAGCTTGCGCAGGCGCTGCGCCAGCACCTCGTTGTGGCCGCACATCAGGATCAGCTGCTGCTCGCCGAGCAGCCGGGCGATCTTGAGGATCTGCATCGATCCCTGACCGCCGAACAGCACCAGGCCCGTGGGCCGCGACGGGTCCAGGCCGAGCGCGCCGAGTCCGGCCTCGCGATCGACCGGCGCGCCGCGGTAGAAGGCGGGGCGCAGGATCATGCCGCTGGTCAGCGAAAGCTGCGTGTCGCCGAATCCGGCCTCGCGGGCCTGCTGCAGCGCGCGCTCGCTGCCGCACACCAGGTGCTGCTGCTGGCCGGGTTCGATCCAGAAATGCGGCGGGTGGTCCGCCATGTCGGTCAGCACCGTGACGAAAGGCACCCCGGGCAAGGTTGACGCCAGCGACTCGTACAGCGCGCGGTTGAAGTTCGGGATCAGCGAGACCACCAGGTCGGGCTCGCTGCACAGCCAGTGCTGCTGCAGCGTGCGCATCAGCGAGGCATGTGCCAGCCGGATCATGCCCTGCAGCAGCTTGAGCTCCTGCGCGAGGCCGAGCGTCCAGCCGCGCGCGAGCCGCTTGTTGTAGAGGTCTTCCGGGTCCATGCCGGTGACGCGGCGAAAGCGGCCGGCCGGATCGATCACCTCGGTCAGATTGACCAGGCGCACGGTCCAGGGTCTGCGCTGTTCACGGATGACCTCCTGCAGCGCCAGCGCCGCAGCGCGGTGGCCGCCGCCGGCGTTGAAGTACACGAGATCGATCGTCGTCATGGCGTGGCCGATGCTCGGTGCCGTGCATGACCCGGCCATGAAGTTCGCGCGACAGTCTCGTGACTCTCAGCGGACCGCCGGCATGCGCATCAGAGGCTGACCCATGCGGATGTGCGTGCCGCTGCCGATGCCTTCGGCCAGCAAGAAGCCCCGCGGGGCGAACACGATGATCGTCGAGCCGTGTTCGAACCAGCCCAGCTCCTTGCCCTTGGCGACGGCGGTGTCGCAGGGCATCTCGTTGGGCCCGCGGTAGCGCAGGTGCAGCAGCACGTCGAGAAAGTGCAGGCGCAGGCTCGCCACCAGGATGGCGGCCACCGGCACGATGGCGAGTTGATGCCCGCCGCGGGCGAGCCGCAGTCGCAGCACGGCGCGCTCGTTGCGGCAGAACAGCCGTTCCACCCGCGCCAGTGCGATGGGATTGACGTTCCAGGTGTCGCCGCTGAGGTAGGTGACATGCTCGATGCGGCCGTCGTGCGGCGCATGGAAGCGGTGGTACATCGCCGAAGTCAGGCGCAGCGTGACGTAGACGCCGTCGTGAAACGGCGTCGCGTCCTGGGTCGGTCCGAACAGCTCGCCGATCTCGTACGGGAAGCCCTTGGCCTGGAACACACGCGTGCCGGCCACCTCGCCGCAGGCGCCGACGATGGCGTCGCAGGGACTGATCAGCACGTCCGGGTCCGTGGTGATCGGCCGCGCGCCCTCGACCAGTTCGCGGGTGAAGCAGTCGTGCAGGCTGTCGAAGCGCTGCTGCTTCGCCTCGCTCAGGTCGAGGTCAGTGAACAGGCGCCACACCGCGATCGACACGCGCGCCAGCCATCGGTTCTCGATGCGGCTGAAGCGGCCCGTCAGGCGAGTCAGCAGGATGCGCGGTACGCGGTTGGTGAGCAGGAAGTTGAGATCCTCCTGTTGAAAGAATCGGCGCAAGGCAGTCAGTTTCATGAACTTGTCAATCAAGGCTGTTAGACAGGCACGGTCGCACCCGGACCCCACCATGGACGAAACATTCGCTCTCTCCGCCCTCGCGCTCGGCGCGCTTGCCTGGACGCTGCCGCGCGCCAAACGCCGGCTCGAACTCTCGCGTGCCAAGCACCGCTCGCTGGCCGGGCACTCGCGCATGGCCAAGCGCATTGCCGGGCTGATCCCCGGCTACGCCTACGACGAGGAGCGCTTCTTCGGCTCCGACGACGCGCCGCTGGAGGTGCAGGCCAGCCGCCGCGCCGCCTTCCGCCGCCTCTGCGAGGACTTCGCGCAGCGTTTCGAACGCAGTGCGGCGATGACGGCGCAGGCGCGCGAGGGCCTGTCGGACCTGCAGTTCACCGGCAGCTACCGTGTGCCCTTTCAGTACAGCCCCTACCTGCGCGAGCACCTGAAGATCGGCGGCTTCCTGCAGTCCTCGTCGGGCGTGACGGTGCAGGACCTGGACGGCAACGTCTTCCACGACCTCACCGGCTCCTACGGCGTCAACGTGCTCGGCTACGACGCGTACAAGGAGTGCATCGCCCGCGGCGTGGCGGCTGCGCAGGCCCTCGGGCCGGTGCTCGGCGCCTACCACCCGGCGGTGCTCGACAACGTGCAGCGCCTGCGTGAGATCTCCGGGCTCGACGAGGTCTCGTTCCACATGTCGGGTACCGAAGCGGTGATGCAGGCGGTGCGGCTGGCGCGCTACCACACGAAGCGCACGCACCTCGTGCGCTTCACGGGCTCGTACCACGGCTGGTGGGAGGACGTGCAGCCCGGCCCGGGCAACCCGCTGCCGCCGCGCGAGACCTACACGCTCAAGGACATGGACGAGCGCAGCCTGCATGTGCTGCGCACCCGGCGCGACATCGCCTGCGTGCTGGTCAATCCGCTGCAGGCGCTGCACCCGAACGCCTCGGCCCCGGGGGACTCTTCGCTGGTGGACAGCACGCGCCGCGCCGGCTTCGAGCGCGCGCGCTACACCGAGTGGCTGAAGCAGTTGCGCGCGGTGTGCAGCGAACGCGGCATCGTGCTGATCTTCGACGAGGTCTTCGTCGGCTTCCGCCTGGCGATGGGTGGCGCGCAGGAGTACTTCGGTGTGCGCGCCGACATGGTCACCTACGGCAAGACGCTGGGTGGCGGCCTGCCGGTGGGCGTGGTGTGCGGCAAGCGCGACCTGATGAAGCGATTCCGCGAAGAGCGCCCGGTCGACATCTGTTTCGCGCGCGGCACCTTCAATGCGCACCCCTACGTGATGACGACGATGCGCGCCTTCCTCGAGCGCCTGCAGCGCCCCGAGGTGCAATCGCTCTACGACGGGCTGGACGAGCGCTGGAACGCGCACGCCGAAGGATTCAACCTTGCCCTCGCCGAAGCCGGCGTGCCGGTGCGCGTGGCCAACCTGTCGTCGATCTGGACGGTGCTGTATACCAAGCCGTCGCGCTACAACTGGATGCTGCAGTTCTACCTGCGTGCGCACGGGCTGGCCCTGAGCTGGGTCGGGACGGGGCGGTTGATCTTCAGCCTGAACTTCAGCGACGACGACATGCGCAACGTGCGCCAGCGATTCGTCGACGCTGCGCTGGACATGCAGGCCGACGGCTGGTGGTGGGACGACCCCGCGCAGTCCGACCGCGGCATCCGGCGCGGCATCCTGCGCGAGATGCTGCGCCAGCGCTTCTGAGCGAGCGCTCAGGACGGGTGCCGCACGTGCGGCATCGGGTCGATCAGCTCGCCGCGCAGCAGGTGCAGCGGGGCCTTGTGGTAAAGCAGGATGTCGTGGAAGGGGTCGGTGAGGATCTTCGCCGCCCACACCAGCCCGGTGGCCAGGCTCTGCTGCATCCACAGCTGCAGCACGCGGAACAGCAGGCCGGTGACGCCCAGCGCCAGCCAGGCGATGCCGACGTCATGCACGAAGGCGTTGAAGCCCACCGCCGGCACGATCAAGCCGAACAGCGAGGGCTCGATCCACAGCACGGCCGGGATCAGCACCCACACGGCCAGCAGCACGATCTTGCGGCGGATGTTGTAGCCGACCTTGATCTCCTCCTTGTACTCGTCGCTTACCTGGTTGACCTGGTCGAAGCCGCGCGGCTCGAAGAAAAAATGTCCGGCCTGGCGGCTCGTCATCGACACGCACCAGGCGAGCAGGGCAGCCATCGCCGGATCGACGAAGAGCAGCGCGTAGGCGACCAGGAAGCTGATCGCGCTGAGCAGATGCAGGCTCTGGTTGATGCGGCTGTGGTGGTAGTAGCGGTGGTCGTCCCAGCGCTGGGTGCGGAGTTCCTGCAGGAAAGCGGTCACGTGTCACCTCGTTGGCGGATTTGGGTGACGGGATGGTGACCACCGTGCGTGAAAGCCGCGTGACGGTGCGCCGACATCGCCGTGTCGCACCGCTGTCATCGAACTGTTGCGCGAGCGCTTCACCATGCCACCATGGATGCGACCACCGACAGCGATCTGATCGTCGACCACTTCCCGGCGGCGTGGCGCTCGATGCGCATCGCCTGCGTGACGGAGACCTATCCGCCCGAGGTCAACGGCGTGTCGCTCACCGTGGCGCGCATGGTCGAAGGCCTGCACCGGCGCAACCACGACGTGCAGCTGGTGCGGCCGCGCCAGGCGGCCGAGGCGGACCCGGACAGCGCGGGCCGCTTCCAGGAGGTGCTGCTCAAGGGGCTGCCGATCCCTCGCTATCCCAGCCTGCGCATGGGCGTGCCATCCAAGCGAACCTTGATCCAGCTGTGGACGCACCACCGGCCCGACGTCGTGCACATCGCCACCGAGGGTCCGCTGGGCTGGTCGGCGCTGCAAGCCGCGCTGCAGCTCAAGCTGCCGGTGTGCTCGGACTTCCGCACCAACTTCCACACTTACAGCCAGCACTACGGCGTGGGCTGGCTGTACAAGCCGATCATGGCCTACCTTCGCAAGTTCCATAACCGCACGCTGTGCACCATGGTGCCCACCGAGGCACTGCGGCGCGAACTCGCGCGAGCGGGCTTTCACAATCTGGCGGTGGTGACCCGCGGGGTGGATACCGTGCAGTTCGACCCGGCCCGCCGCAGCGAAACGCTGCGCAGCGCGTGGGGTGTCGACAGAGATACGCTCGTCGTCAGCTGCGTAGGCCGGCTCGCCCGCGAGAAGAACCTCGACGTGCTGCTCGCGGCCTTCGAGGCCATCGTGCGCGAACGGCCGCAGGCCCGCCTGCTTGTCGTCGGCACAGGGCCGCTGCGTGCCGAGCTCGAAGCCCGCTGCCCTGAGGCCATCTTTGCGGGGCAACGCACCGGCGACGATCTCGCCGCGCACTACGCCTCGTCGGACTTGTTCCTCTTCCCCAGCCTGTCCGAGACCTTCGGCAACGTTACGACCGAGGCATTGGCCAGCGGCCTGCCGATCGTGGCCTTCGACTATGCCGCTGCCGCGCAGGTGATCGCGGCCGAAGAGCAGGGCGTGCGCGTGCCGTTCGGCGACAGTGAGGCTTTCGTGCGAGCCGCCGTCGCCCTGGCGCTCGACGGGCCCCGCCGTCACAGACTCGGCCAGGCCGCCCGTGAGCGTGCCAAGGAGCTCGACTGGGAGTCGATCGTGCAGCGCTTCGAGGGCGTGCTTGCCGGTGCCATCCGCCAGGGTGCGGTGCCGAGCGGAGTGCCGCTCACCTCCGGACTGCGCCGCGCGGCCTGAATCGAGGCGCTCGGCTCGGCTCACTCCGCCATGCGCCGGGTGCGACGCATCAGCAGCAGTATCGCCACGGCGATGAGGCCGCCGAAGCCGCACAACAAGGGGACGATGGGCACATCGGCCGCGACCATCGCGGCATAGACGCCGAGCATCACCAGGATGCTGGCGTTCTCGTTGAAACCCTGCACGGCGATCGATCGGCCGGCGGAGAGCAGCTCGCAGCCGCGGTGCTGCAGCAGCGCGTTCAGCGGCACCACCATCAGCCCGCCCACGGCGCCGGCCAGCATCAGCAGTGGCACAGCCAGCCACACGCTGTTCGTCAGCGCCACCACCGGCAGCAGCAGACCGAGCCCGACGCCGAAGGCGAGCATGCGTCGCGCACGGGCGAGCGGCACCCAGCGGCCGGCTGCCGCCGCGCCGGCGACGACGCCGACCGCCACCGCCGCTTGCAGGTAGCTCGCCTGGTGCAGCGGCAGGCCGAGATGGTCCTGTGCCCAGCGCAGCACGGCGAACTGCAGCGTGGCCCCGGCGCCCCAGAACAGCGTGGTGGCGGCCAATGACAAGCCACCCTGCGCATCGCGCCACAGCGTGAGGTTGGCGCCGGCGAAGTCGCGCAGCATCGCGACCGGGTGGATGGAGCGCGCCGCATAACGCGCGCCGCTGTCGGGGATGCCCAGGTTGAGCGCCGAGGCGAGCGCATAGACGCCCAGCAGCATCAGCAACGCCGGTGCCGAAGCGCCCGCGGACACGACGCCGGCTTCCTGCGTGCCATCGGCCAGCAGGGCGTAAAGCGACGTGGCCTGCAGCGCCGGGCTGACCAGCGCGCCGCCCAGCACCGTGCCGAGCAGCACCGCGCACACCACGGTCACCTCCAGCCAGCCGTTGGCCGCGACGAGCTGGCCCGGCGTGACCATCTCGGTGACCAACCCGTACTTGGCCGGCGCATAGGCGGCCGCGCCGAAGCCGATCACCGCGAAGGCGGCGATCGGGTTGATGCCCGCCAGCAGGCCGATCACACCCAGCACCTTGACGCCGTTCATCCACGCCATCAAGCGGGCCTTGGGCATGGCATCTGCCAGCGGCCCCACGAGCGGCGCCAGGAACACATACGACAGCGTGAAGCCGAACTTGAGCAGCGGCGCCCACCAGGCCGGTGCGCCGCGGGCCTGCAGCAGGGCCATGGTGACGATGAGCAGCGCGTTGTCCGCCAGGGCCGAGAAGAACTGCGCCGCGATCAGGCGATGGAAGCCCGCCGGCATGCGGTCGGCTTGCTCCGGCGGGGCCTGCACCTCAGCCGCGCACGCGGTTCCAGGATTTCAGCGCACGAAGCAGCGGGCGCTTCTTGGACTGATGCTCCTGCATCCGGTGCAGCACGTCGTCGAGCGTCCGCATCGCGTCGAGGATGTGCGGGCCCTTGTTGAGCATCACGCACTCGGCACGCTCGCCCATCGCGGCGTCGGTGATCTCGGCGCGCGAAGGCAGCCCCTTCTTGGCCAGCGACTCGAGCACCTGCGTGGCCCACACCACCGGCATGTGGGCTGCCTCGCAGGCCCAGAGGATCTCTTCCTGCACCTCCGCCAGGCGCTCGAAGCCGCATTCCACCGCCAGGTCGCCCCGCGCGATCATCACGCCGGACGCCGGCGAGACCAGGGCCTCGAAGAGCAGTTCGGGCAGGTGCTCGAAACCGCGTCGCGTCTCGATCTTCAGGATCAACCCGAGCTGCGCTGCGTCGCGCCGCACAAGCTCCTCGCGCAGCATGCGCACGTCGGTGGCGGACTGCGCGAACGACAGGCCGACCAGGTCCGCATGGCGCGCCACCACGTCCAGGTCGGCGCGGTCCTTGTCGGTCAGCGCGGGCAGGTCCAGTTCGCTGTCGGGGAAGTTGATGCCCTTGTCGGCGCCGAGGTCCTGGCCGCCGTCGGCCACGTCGGTGATCTCCACGTCCACGCCGCGCGCCGCGACGCGCGTGATCACGCCGCCGATGCGGCCATCGTCGAACCAGACATGTTCGCCCTTGCTCACCTGCTTGAGCACCTGCGGCAGCGTGCAGGAGACGGTGGCCGGCGCCACCCGGCGTGCGTGCGAGCCATGGGTGGCCGCATGGCCGATGCCCTCGGGCGTGAGCCGCAGCGTGTCGCCGCGGAACAGCCGGATGCGCCCGCTCGTCGCGGGCAGGCCCCGAACCGCAGACTCCGGCGCCTCGACGTCGCGGCCGTTTAGTCGCAGCTTTGTCTCGGCGGTGAGGTAGGCGGTGCGGTTGCATTCGACGAGCACGCCGCCGGTGCGTTCGTCGACGACGGTGAGCCGCCGCGTCGCCGCACGCGCATCGGTGAAATCGATGCGGTCACCGGGCCGCAGCTGCGCCAGCCAGTCCGGATCGACCTCGATCAGTTCGGCCGCACCGTCGACCGGCGCGCTCGAGCCGAGCGCGCGCAGGCCCAGCAGCGCCGGTGCCGTGACGAAGCCATACTCGTCGCGGGCCGGCTTCACCTTGAGCACGCCCGGCCCCGCCATGATGGCGCCGGTGCGGATCTTCGGCCCGGCCAGATCCATCAGCACCTGCACGGCGCGGCCGCTGGTTCCGCCAGCGCGGCGCACGTGCGAGGCCATCGCCGCCCAGGCCGGCGCTTCGTCGTGCGCGCAGTTGATGCGTGCCACGTCCATGCCGGCATGCACGAGGGCGCCGACCAGCGCCGCATCGTGGGCGGCCTCCGACGGCAGCGTCACCATGATGCGCACGCGACGGTGCGGCGAGGGGGAGCCGAACAGGCGGGCACTGTGCCGCTCGAGACGCTCGCGGCCGCTGCCGAAGCCGGTCGGTTCGTCCGGGTCATGGTTGTCCCAGTGCCGGCCGGTCAGCACGTGCAGCAGGCCGAGCACCTTGTCGAGGTTGGCCATCACATGCGTCTCGGCGCGCCCCAGCGACGACAGGCCCAGCCGCGAAAGGCGCTCCTGCAGCGCCCGCGCATCGATGCTGCGCATGGCCAGGTAGTGGGCCAGGTTGCGCGCGCTGGCGCTGCGCTCCGGGTGGGCCGCGGCGATCCACGGGGCGAGCGCGCTCTCGTGCGCGAGCATCGCGCTGCGCAGCGCCTGCAGCTCGTCGATGAGGGCGGTGCACAGCGGGGCGTCCCAGCCGGAGGCGGGCACGGCGTTCAGAGCAGGATCCATCAGCATGTTCATGCGCGCGAGTCTGGCGCATGGATGTGGCAGCAGCGTGACGGTGATTCGATATGGTATAAATCATTTACACCAATACAAGGAGCCCCTCCATGGCCACCCGAACCCCTGCATCCAAGCCTCGTGCGGCGGCGAAACCGCCCGCCAAGCCCGCGCCCAAGGCGTCGGCCAAGCCGGCCGCGAAGAAGCCGGCACCTGCGCCGGCCAAGCGCGTCGCGGTGAAGATGCCCGCGCCCGCGCCGAAGGCCGCGGCACCCGCCAAGCCGCCCAAGCTGAAGGCCAAGCTGGTGCGCGACAGCTTCACGATGCCGCAATCGGACTTCGCCCTCATCGCCGTGCTCAAGGAGCGCGCGATCGGCTTCAAGCGACCGACCAAGAAGAGCGAACTGCTGCGCGCGGGCCTGCAGGCACTGGCCGGGCTCAACGACGCGTCGCTGCAAGCGGCCTTGAACGCCCTCGCCCCGCTGAAGCCGGGCCGGCCGAAGAAGGCCGACTGAGCCAGCCTCTCAGGCCCGCAGGCCGACGCGATTGATCGCGTCGCCCGGGGCCAGGCCCTTGAGCACGGCCTCGACGTTGTCGACGGCGCGGTGCTCGATGGCTCGGCGAACGTCGGTGACGGCGGATCCGAGGTGCGGCGTGAACAGGGTTCGGTCGTGCGCGCGAAGTGCCACGCTCACCTCGGCCGGCCGCGCTGGCAAGCCCCAGTCCTCGCACTCGAACACATCGGCGGCGTAGCCGCCGGCCTGGCCCTTGGCCAGGTGCCGTGCCATGGCGGCCTCGTCGACAACGCTGCCCCGGCCGACGTTGACCCACAGCGCGCCGCGCCGCGCCCGAGCGATCTCGTGTTCGCCGATGAGGTGCAGCGTCGAGTCGGTCAGCGGCAAGGCCAGGATCAGCAGGTCGGCCTGGTCCAGCGCCGTGTCGAGCGTTGCGCCCTCGACGCCGGCTGGCATCGCGCTGATCCGGTCCACCCCCAGCAGGCGGCAGCCGAAGCCGCGCAGCCGCTCGGCGATGGCCCGGCCGACGCAGCCCATGCCGAGAACCGCCACCGTGCTGCCGGACAGGCCGTGCCCGTACAGAACGGGGCGCCAGCCGCGGAATCGGCCCTCGCGCACGAGTGTGTCGCCGTGGCGCAGGTGCCGGCCGAGCCCGATGGCCAGGCCGACGGCGAGTTCGGCGGTCGGCGCGGTCAGCAGGTCCGGCACGATCGACACCCAGACGCCGGCGCGCGTGCAGGCCTCCACGTCGTAGTTGTCGAAGCCCTTGAGTGCGCAGGCGACGACGCGAAGCTCGCGTGCCTCGCGCAGCACCGCCGCGTCGATGCGGTCGGTCATGAAGCCGATCACGGCCGTGGCGCCGACCAGGCGCTGCGCCAGCGCCTGCCGGCCGAGGGGCTCGGGGCCGGCATGCATGTCCAGCGAGCCGAGTTGGGCCAGCCGCTCGGCCACGTCCGCATGCACCGGCTGGGTGACGAGGATGCGGGGCCTCATGGCAGCTGAACCGGCGCGGAAAGACCTTGCCACCAGCCGCCGAGCTGGGCGACAGCCGTGGCGAGATCTCCGTCGTTGCTGATGCGTTGGTCGAGGGACCCTGCGGGCACGCTGCGCTGCAGCCGATCCAGGATGCTCGCGCCGGCTTCCCGGGCGCGGCTCATCAGGCGCGCCTGGCGCACGACGTCGGCAGCGACGACTTCGATCACATGGGCCTGCGGTGCCGCAGCGCGCAGCGCGCCCAGGTGGGCGCGCGATCCGTTCATCGCCACCCAGCGGCCTTGGCCCAGGGGCGCGAGCTCGGACCAGCGCACGCCGTAATGCAGCCCATGCGCCTGCCACGCGAAGGCGAAGGCGTCGGCCGCCCGCGCCGCGCCGAAGCCGGCTTCGTCGATGGCCTCGTGGGCCTCGCTCGAATCGCCACCGGCGCGTGTGATGGTGCGCCGCGCGAGGTGCGGGCGGAGCTCCTGCGGCAGCGACGCGAGCCAGCCCCGCAGCACGCTGTCCTTGCCGGCGCCGGAGGCGCCGACGATCACCAGCAAGCGGTGCGAATGTCCTTGAAGCAGGTTCATGGGGTTCCCAGCGCGAAGCGATGGCGCAGTTCGAACGGTTCGCCCGGCGCGGGCTCGACGAAGACACACAAGTGCTCGCACATCAGGGGCTGCCCCAGCGCCGGCGCAAAGTGCCGCGAGGCCGAGGCACGCAGTGCCGCGATGCGGTCGGCATCGACCCCGGCCAGGCTGCTGCTCAGCGTCATGTGGAAGCGCCAGTCGTCGAGCACGAAGGCGTAGCCGAGCCGATCCAGGTTCTCGCGCTGGCGAGCGTCCAGCGGCGCGCGCGAGGGCCGCTCTCGCTCGGCCGCGGTGGCCGGCGCCCGCCACGGGTCCAGCGCGATCACGCAGTCGTCGGCCAGTTGCCTCAGCGGGTGCGAAGGCTCGAGCGGCTCGACCGGTCGCAAGGCAATGAAGTCCGACAGCAGCGCCACGCGCAGCGTCGGCATCTCGAACGGCGCGTGCCGCGCCGCCAGGGCGCGCACGGCCGCGAGCCAGTCCGATCCGCGCACGTTGGCCGCCAGCGCCATCGGCGCCTTCAGCGTCGCGTGGAAGCCGTAGCGCCACGGCGTGGCGACCAGCGAATGCGCTGGCGCGCCGACCGGGCCTGAATCGCTGTCGTTGCGGCCCAGCCAGCGGCAGCCCAGGCGCCACAGAGGATGCCCCGGCGGCGGCGCGAAATAGACCGCGTGGCGCGATGTCGCGGCGTCGATCGTCATGCTTCGTGCGAGACGGTGAGTTGCACGGCGTCCGCCGCAAAGAGGGTGCGGCCGGCCTCGACGGGCACGCCATCGCTGTCGACGCTGTGGAACTGCACGACCAGCACCGGCTCGGTGGCCGCGCGGGCGAGCGCATCCGCTTCCTGCGCGCTGGGCAGCCGACACGATACCGTGCTGCCGGCGCGTTGGTAATCGTGCACGCCCAGGCGCTGCAGGGCGCCGGTGATCGAACCGGCCTGTCGGAACGCATCGCCCATGCCGCGCAGGCGAGCCGCCGGGTAGGCGGTGGTGGACAGGCCGATCGGCCGGCCGCGCACCGTGGCCCGCGTGTGCAGCACCTCGACCTCGGCACTCGGCGACAGGCGCAGCGGATCGGACCATTCGCCGGCCAGCGTCGTCTCGTGGCGAAGCAGTTCACGCTGCGCACGCTCGCCCGCTTCGGCGAGGTTCTCGCTCAGGCGCGTGCGGCGCTTCAAGGCGTAGTCGAGCACGAGCTCGCGCACGAAGGTGCCGCGGCCCTGCTCGACGCGCAGGTGCCCTTCGTGCACCAGTTGTCGCACGGCCTGACGCAGCGTGTGCCGGTGCACCCCGAAACGCTCCGCGAGCACCGATTCGTTGGGCAGGCGCGTGCCTGGCGCGAAGCGGCCGGCGGCGATGTCCGCGCGCAGCGCAGCGGCGATCTGCGACCAGCGTGCCGTCGGCGGGACAGGCACGTCGTGCGTGGTCAGCGAGAGGGTGTTGTCGTCGAGCATGGTCAACAAATTGTCATGGGTCCTGCAGACACTGGCCGTCATCTTGAGTCGTCTAGATGACATCCGCATGACCCACCCTCCCTCTTCGCCGCAGGCCCGCCGGGCCGACTGGCTGCGCGTCCTCGCGCGCGCACCATCCGCCGAACTCGCGCGGCTGGCGGCGCCGGTGCTCGGCGAGTACCGCTTCGAATGGCTGCGCGCGCCAGAGCAGGGGCTGATGATGGTGCGCGCGCGCATCGGCAATGCCGGCGACCGCTTCAACATCGGCGAAGCGACCGTCACGCGCTGCGCCGTACGGCACCGCGCCATCGGCGGCGAGCAGGTGGCCGGCGTCGGCCACGTGCTCGGGCTCGACGCGCCGCGTGCCGAGCGCGTGGCGCAGCTCGACGCGCTGCTGCAGGTCGAGGCCCTGCACGCGCTGCTGTGCCGCAACGTGGTGGAGCCGCTGCGCGAATGCCGTGCGCAGATCGACCGCGACGAGCGGGCACGCACCGAAGCCAGCCGTGTGCGCTTCTTCACCTTGCAGCCGGAGGCCGCATGAGCGCGGTGCTGGGCCACCCCGCAGCGGATCGACTGGCCACCGTCGGCCGTGGCTTCGCGCAACCGGTGCACGCAGCGCAGCAGGCGTTTCGTGCGCTGCTCGAGGCCATGTCGAGGCCGGGTTGCATTCAGGCGCTGCCCGAGCCGGTGCTCGCAGGGATGGAGCCGCCGGGGCTGGCGCGCGGCATGACCGCGCTGCTGCTGACGCTGCTCGACGCCGAGACCAGCCTGTGGATCGATCCCGCGCTGGCCGGGGCCGAGGGCCTGAACTACCTGCGCTTCCACACCGGTGTGCGCACGCTGGCCAACGTGGGCGACGCAGCCTTCGTGGTGTGTCCTGCCGACCGGGCACAGCCCGCGACCTGGTCGGCACTCAGCGCCGGCACCGACGAAGTGCCGCAGTCCGGCGCCACGCTGCTCGTCGAAGTGCCATCGCTGCAGGCGCAGGGCGCGGCGTCCTCGTCCACGCGCTTGCGACTGGCAGGCCCCGGCATCGAGAGCACGCAGGTGTTGGTCGTCAGCGGCCTGGACGCGCCGTTCTGGCGGGCTCGCGCCGCGATGGAGGCCGATTACCCGCGCGGCATCGACCTGATCCTGTGCTGCGGCGACACCCTCGCCGCGATCCCGCGCACCACGCGCGTCACCGTCGAAGGCTGATCGCATGTACATCGCAGTCAAGGGCGGCGAGCAGGCGATCGCAGCATCGCTGCAGTTGCTGGCCTCGGCACGCCGCGGCGACACCGAGGTGCCCGAGCTCGGTGCCGACCAGCTGCGCGAGCAGTTGCGCTTGGGCGTAGACCGGGTGATGGCCGAGGCCTCGCTGTACGACCCGGACCTGGCAGCGCTGGCGCTCAAGCAGGCACGCGGCGACACCATCGAGGCCGTCTTCCTGCTGCGCGCCTACCGCACCACGCTGCCGCGCCTGGGCTTCAGCGTGCCGGTCGACACCGCCCGCATGCGCGTGAAGCGCCGGGTGTCGGCGATCTTCAAGGACGTGCCGGGCGGGCAGCTGCTCGGGCCCAGCTTCGACTACACGCAGCGCCTGCTCGACTTCGAGCTGGCCCGCGCCGGTACCGCCGTCGAGCCCGTGACACGCGTTGCCTTCGAGGCCGACCCGAATGCCCCGCTGCGCAGCCCGATCGACGAGCTCGCAGCACAAGGCCTGATCGAACCCTGTGTGCCCAGCGGCGGGGACCCCGAGCCGCCCGACATCACCCGCGACCCGCCCTCGCACCCGATGCCGCGAACCGCCCGGCTGCAGATGCTCGCCCGCGCCGACGAAGGCTGGGTGCTCGGCATGGGCTACTCCACGCAGCGCGGCTATGCCTACACGCACCCGTTCGCCGGCGAGATCCGCCACGGCGCAGTGCCGCTGGAGATCGTGCCCGACGAACTCGGCTTCCCGATCGAGATCGGCGAGATCGAGCTCACCGACTGCCAGATGGTGAACCAATTCGCCGGCAGCGCCACGCAGCCGCCGCAGTTCACCCGCGGCCAGGGCCTGGTGTTCGGCCATGGCGAGCGCAAGGCGATGGCGATGTCGCTGGTGGACCGCGTGATGCGCGCAGACGAGTTCGACGAGCAGCTCACCAGCCCGGCGCAGGACAGCGAGTTCGTGCTCTCGCACGGCGACAACGTCGAGGCCTCCGGCTTCGTGCAGCACCTGAAGCTGCCGCACTACGTGACCTTCGAATCCGAACTGCTGCTGGTGCGCGCGCTGCGCGAGGAGCGCTCACGATGAACGGATACAACTTCGCCTACCTCGACGAGGGCACGAAGCGGATGATCCGCCGCGCGCTGCTGAAGGCCGTCGCGATTCCGGGCCACCAGGTGCCGTTCGGCTCGCGCGAGATGCCGCTGGCCTACGGATGGGGCACCGGCGGCATCCAGGTCACGGCAGCGGTGATCGGGCAGCACGACGTGCTCAAGGTGATCGACCAGGGCTCCGACGACACCACCAACGCCGTCAACATCCGCCGCTTCTTCGCCCGCACCACCGAGGCCCGGACCACCGAGCGCACGGCGGATGCGACGATCATCCAGACGCGCCACCGCATCCCGGAGCGGCCGCTGACCGAGGCGCAGATCATCGTCTACCAGGTGCCGCAGCCCGAGCCGCTGTTCAAGCTGGAGGCGCGCCGCCGCGAGACGCTCAAGCTGCACGCCTTCGCCGAGTACGGCCTGATGAACGTGAAGCTGTACGAAGACATCGCGCAGTGGGGGCGCATCGACACCACCTACGACTACCCGGTGCTGGTGCATGGCCGGCACGTGATGTCGCCCTCGCCGATCCCGAGCTTCGACAACCCGAAGATGCACCGCATGCCGGCGCTGCAGCTGTTCGGCGCCGGGCGAGAGAAGCGCCTGTATGCCGTACCGCCCTACACCGACGTGAAGAGCCTGGACTTCGAGGACCACCCCTTCCGCATCGAGCCGCAAGGGCATGCCTGCGAGCTGTGCGGCTGCACCACGAGCTACCTCGACGAGGTGGCGACCGACGAAGGCACGACGCTGTGGACATGCTCCGACACCGACCACTGCCGCGAGCAGCAGGAGACGCGCGCATGAACGAACTTCAGCCTCTGCTGCGCGTGCAGCAGCTCAGCCACCGCTTTGCCGGCGCTCGCGACGCGGCCGGCCAGACACCGTGGGCGGTGCGCGAGGCCTCGCTCGAGCTGCACCCCGGCGAGGTGCTGGCCATCGTCGGCGAATCGGGATCGGGCAAGTCCACGCTGCTGAACTGCATCGCCGGGCGGCTGCAGCCCACCGAAGGCCGCGTGCTCTACCGGCGCCGCGACGGCCGCGAGTTCGACGTGCATGCCGCCGGCGAACGCGAGCGCCGCGAGCTGGCGCGCACCGAATGGGGCTTCGTCGCGCAGCATGCCCACGAGGGCCTGCGCATGAACGTGAGCGCCGGCGCGAACGTGGGCGAGCGCCTGATGGGGCAGGGCGAGCGGCGCTACGCCACGCTGCGCGACACGGCCATGCGCTGGATGGACCGCGTCGAGCTCGACCCGGCGCGGCTGGACGACTCGCCGCGCGACTTCTCCGGCGGCATGCGCCAGCGCCTGCAGATCGCGCGCAACCTGGTGACGCGCCCGCGCCTGGTGCTGATGGACGAGCCGACGTCGGGGCTGGATGTCTCGGTGCAGGCCCGCCTGCTCGACTTGATCCGATTGCTCGTCGGCCGGCTGCACCTGTCGGCGCTGGTCGTGACGCACGACCTCGGCGTGGCGCGGCTGCTGGCGCACCGCACGCTGGTGATGCGCCAGGGCCGCATCGTCGAGCAGGGGCTGACGGACCGGGTGTTCGACGACCCGCAGCATCCCTACACGCAGTTGCTCGTCTCGTCGGTGGTGTCGGCATGAACGGCGCCCCGATGGCCGCGCCCGTGCTCGAAGCCCGAGGCGTGCACAAGCACTTCACGCTGCACCTGCGCGACGGCCTGCGCCTGCCGGTGCTCGACCGCATGGACCTGCAGGTCCATGCCGGCGAGTGCGTGGCGCTGGTCGGCCCCTCGGGCCGCGGCAAGTCGACGCTGATGAAGTGCCTGTACGGCAGTTACGCCGTCGATGCGGGCGAACTCTGGCTGCAGCGCGAAGACGGGCAGCGCGTCGACCTCGCCGCCGCCGCGCCACGCGAACTGATCGCGCTGCGCCGGCGCGAGATCGCCTACGTGAGCCAGTTCCTGCGCGCGCTGCCGCGGCAGGCGGCGCTCGATGCGGTGGCCGAGCGGCTGCTGCAGGCGGAGCCCGCCGATCCCGAGGCCGATGCTGACCCGCTCGACGACACGCCGTACATGGCAGCGCTTGAAGCCGCACGCGAACAGGTGCGCGCGCTGTTCTCGCGGCTGAACCTGCCCGCCGGGCTGTGGGGCCTGCCGCCGGCGACCTTCTCCGGCGGCGAGCAGCAACGCGTGAACATCGCGCGCGGCTTCATCCTGCCGGCGCGGCTGCTCTTGCTCGACGAGCCCACCGCCTCGCTGGATGCGGCCAACCGCCGCGTGGTGATCGAGCTGATCCGCGAGGCCAAGCAGCGCGGCAGCGCCATCGTCGGCATCTTCCACGACGAGGAGGTCCGGGACGCCGTGGCCGACCGCCGCGTCGATTTCGGCACCGCCTGACCGGCCACGAAAGCCAGCATGAACGAACAGATCTTCACCAACGCCCGTGTGGTGCTCGGCCACGAGGTCCTGCCGCGCGGCACGGTGCGCGTGGTCGACGGCGTCATCGCCTCGGTCGATGCCGGCGCCAGCCAGGTGGCCGGGGCGATCGATCTCGAGGGCGACCTGCTGCTGCCCGGGCTCGTCGAGGTGCACACCGACAACCTCGAGCGCCACGTGATGCCGCGCCCCAAGGTGAGCTTCCCGATGCGCGCGGCGATGCAGGCCCACGATGCCGAGCTCGCCTCGGCGGGCATCACCACGGTGCTCGACGCCATCGGCGTCGGCGACCCGTACGGCGACGGCTTCCGCTCGCGCGATCAGAGCGCCCTGCTCGAGGTGCTCGACCAGCTCGAGGCGGCCGGCGCGCTGCGCAGCCAGCACCTGATCCACGTGCGCTGCGAGCTGCCGGCACCGAATGCGCTGGAACTGTTCGAGCCCTTCGCCGGCCACCGCCGGCTGCGCCTGATCTCGCTGATGGACCACACGCCGGGCCAGCGCCAGTGGACCGACATCGAGCATGCGCGAATCTACTACACCGGCAAGAAGGGCTGGAGCGACGCGAAGTTCGCCGAGGAGATGCGCATCGCCCCGCAGCGCCAGGCGCAGTATGCACAGCCGCACCGGGCCTGGTTCGCCGACTTCGCGCGCGAGCATGGCGTGGCACTGGCCACGCACGACGACACGACGCTGGCGCATGTCGACGAGGCACGCGAAATGGGGGCGTCGATGAGCGAGTTCCCGACCACGCTGGAGGCGGCGCGCCATGCGCATCGCCATGGCCTCAAGACGATCGCCGGCGCGCCGAACGTGGTGCGCGGCGGTTCGCATTCGGGCAACGTGGCGGCCATCACGCTGGCGCGTGAAGGCGTGCTCGACGGCCTGTCGTCGGACTACGTGCCGGGCAGCCTGCTGCAGGCGGCCTGGTGCCTGCACCGCGACGCCGGGTTCTCGCTGCCGGAGGCGATGCAGGTGGTCAGCCGCGGGCCGGCCGAGGCGGCCGGCCTGCACGACCGCGGCCGCATCGAGCCGGGGCAACGCGGCGACCTGGTGCGCGTGCGCGAACTCGATGCGCACCCGGTGGTGCGCTCGGTCTTCGTCGCCGGCGAGCGTGTCGCCTGATCTGGCGACTGATCGAGGGTCAGGCGAGGTCGGTGGCGCCGATGCCGGTCAGCGAGTCGGTGAAGGGCCGCTCGCGCACGTCTTCCAGCAGCGCGAGGTAGTACGCCAGCGAGGGCGTCGGCTTGCCCGGCTGCTTGGCCAGGTCGTCCCAGCGGCGCAACTGCACCGCATCACGGGCGAAAGGCAGCGCCTCGAAGCGGTCGATCTCGTCGTCGCTCATCGCACCGCCCTGCAAGGCCAGCGAATGCAACGACGCGGGCGACAGCTGCCTGGCGTAGTGCGGGTCGACGCGAACGAGGAAACGCTTCGCCTCGACGTGCAGGCGCACCGGCTCGGTCACTGACTCGTCGAAGCCCGCCGAGAGAAAGGGGATGGCCAGCAGCTCATGGCGGTCATCGACCCGGTCCGAGCGGGCGATCGCCTCGGCGGCGAGGAAGTGCCCCACGTCGTGCAGAAACGCGGCGGCCACCAGCGACTCGTCCGCATTCGCCCACTCGGCGAGCTGCGCGCACTGCAGCGCGTGCGCGAGTGCGCTGATGGCCTCGCGCCGCGCGCCCTCGTAGGGCACATGGCCATGGGCCGCGAAGAGCTGCTCGATGCGCCCGGTGAGATCCATGGCCTGGCTCCTGAGGTTCAGATGAGGCGCTTGCGCACCTGCGCCGACAGCACGTCGATCACCGAGACCGACACCACCAGCATGATCAGCACCGCCGCGGTCTCGGCGTACTGGAAACCGCGGATCACGTCCCACAGCACCATGCCGATGCCGCCCGCGCCGACCATGCCCACCACCGAGGCCGAGCGCACGTTGGATTCGAAGCGGTACAGCGCGTAGGAGATCCACAGCGGCATCACCTGCGGGATCACGCCGAAGACGATCTCGGCCAGCGGGTGCGCGCCGGTGGCGCGGATGCCTTCGACGGGCTGCGGGTCGATCGTCTCGACTGCCTCGGAGAACAGTTTGGCGAGCACCCCGGTGGTGTGGATCCACAGCGCCAGCACGCCGGCGAAGGGCCCGAGCCCGACCGCGACGACGAACAGCAGCGCGAACACCATCTCGTTGATCGCGCGGCAGGCGTCGAGGAGCCGGCGCACCGGCTGATGGATCCACCAGGGCGTGATGTTGCTGGCCGCCAGCAGCGCCAACGGCACCGAGCAGAGAATGGCCAGCGCGGTGCCCCACAGAGCGATCTGCAGCGTGATCACCAGCTCGGACAGGTAGTGGCGCCAGTCGGCAAAGTCGGGCGGAAAGAAGCCCTGCGCGTACTGCGCCATGTTGCCGGCATCGCGCAGCAGGTCCAGCGGGCGCATGTCGGCGCCGCGCCAGCTGCCTGCCAGGATGGCCAGCAGAAGCCCCCAGCCGAGCAGCGCCGGCCACTGCGTTCCGGGCTGGGCGGGCGTGACGCTGCGCGGCAGCGTCGGCAGGCTGGTCGAACTCATGCTGGCCGCTGCCTCACTTCGCGGCGCTGGCCACCTGGCGGCCCAGTTCGGCCAAGCGGGCGTCGATGTCCTTGAGCTTGCGCGCCTTCTCCTCGGCCGAGATCGTCGTGTCGGCTTCCACCTTGCCGCGCTCGCCGGCCAGGGCGAGCTGGCGGATCGGCAGCAGCTGGTCGTTGCTGGAGGCGATGAAACCACCGATCGTCAGCTTGGCGAGGATCTCCTTCTCGCGCGCTTCCTTGCCGTAGGCGAGGAAGAAGTCCTTCACCTTCTGCTTGGCGTCGGCGTCGAGGTCCTTGCGCCAGGCCATCGGGTCGCTGGCGATCTGCGGCGAGCGCCAGACCACGCGCAACTCGG
Organism: Rhizobacter sp. AJA081-3; assembly: GCF_017795745.1. Lineage (GTDB taxonomy): Bacteria > Pseudomonadota > Gammaproteobacteria > Burkholderiales > Burkholderiaceae_C > Piscinibacter. The sequence goes on from NZ_CP059067.1 coordinate 179,681, forward strand.
CGTGTTTCTCCGGCAGCTTGATCTTCATGCGGTCGACGCCGTCGCTGGCCACGGTGGCCACGTCGATCTGCCGGCTGGCCACCGCGAGGATGTTGGTCTCGTGGTTGGCGCGCACGGTGCGCTTGAAGTCCTTCACCGGGTCGACGCCGTTCTGGGCGAAGGCGTAGTAGCCGGGCACCAGCGCGCCGCTGGTCGAGTTCGGATCGCCGAAGCCCAGCGTCAGCTGCTGGCGGTCCTTCAGCACGTCCTGCAGGGTCTGCAGCTTGCTGTCCTTGTGGACGATCATCAGGCTCCAGTAGCCGGTGCCGCCGTCGGGCTGGGTCATGCGGGCGAAAACTTCGGCGCCGGCGCGGTCCACCGCTTCCATGGCCGACTTGTTGCCGAACCAGGCCACCTGCACCTTGTTGAAGCGCATGCCTTCGATGATGCCGGCGTAGTCGGTCGAGAAGAAGGCGTTCACCTTGTAGCCGGTGACCTTCTGCATGTCGTCCAGCAGCGGCTGCCAGGTGCTCTTCAGGTTGGCCGACGACTCCGTCGAAATGATGCCGAAGCTGAGTTCCTTCTGCTGTGCTCCGGCGGTGCTGGCGAAGGCGAGCCCGGCCGCGAGGCCGAGCGTGGTGATCCAGGTCTTCATGTGGGACTCCTCGGGTTGTCTGGAAGCGGATTCAGGCCGCGCGCAGCGCGGGCACGGCCAGCGGCAGCTGGCGTTCGGCGGGGGCGAACAGCTCGTCGCTCTGCGAGCCGTAAAGCGCGCGAAGGCGTTCCGCGCTCAGCGCGGTGGTGGGCCCGTCGTAGACGACCTCACCGGCGCGCAGCGCGATCGTGCGCGGGCAGAAGGCGAACGCGTGTTCGACCTGGTGCAGCGAGACCAGCACGGTCACGCCCAATTCGCGGTTGAGTCCAGCCAGCAGCTCCATCACGCAGCGGCTGGAGGCCGGGTCGAGCGATGCGACCGGCTCATCGGCCAGGATCAGCTTGGCTTCCTGCACCAGCGCGCGCGAGATGGCGGCACGCTGCTGCTGACCGCCGGACAGCGTCGAGGCGCGTTGCCAGGCGCAGCGCTCGATGCCCACGCGATGCAGGGCCTGCCAGGCGCGCTGGCACTCGGCGGGCGGGAAGCGCCGCGTCATCGCGCGCCACAGCGGCAGCCGGTGCAAGGCACCGGCCATCACGTTGACCATCACCGGCAGGCGATCGACCAGGTTGAACTGCTGGAAGATGGCGGCCACGTCGGCGCGCTGTCGGCGAATGTCCGCGGCGAGCACGCCGCCGCGCTGCACCACGCGGTCGAGCACCCGCACCTCGCTGACCGAGCCGGCATCGGCGCGATGCAGGCCGTTCAGGTGACGCAGCAGCGTCGACTTGCCGGAGCCCGAGGCGCCGAGCAGCGCCACCATCTCACCGTGCTCGACGCGCAGCGACACGCCGCGCAGTGCCGGCTGGCCGCCGAAGCTCTTGCGCAGCGATTCGACCTCGATCGCACAGGGACCCATGGCACGCTCCGTTGGTGGACGGAGCGATCATCTAGACGTGTCGTGACGGCCAGATGACGGTTGCGCGACAAGTCGGCGCGTGCCGGGCATCGAGGCAGCGCGCCGGCTTCAAGCGGGCGTACCCGCTCGCCGCTCGCCTCAGTGCGTGTGGCGCGGCGGGGCCTGCGTGAAGAGCTTGGCCGCGCGCCCCTTGAGTTCGAGCAGTTCGCTCGGCGTGACGGAGTAGGTGCCTGCCATCGCATCGACCTCGACGCGGAACTCCACCTCGCGCGTGCCGCTGCTCAGCACGCCCAGCGTGAACTCGTAGTCCTCGCGCTCGGCGGGCAGGCCCTGGGCCTCGAGGTCGTAGTCCTGGTACTGCACCTTGCGGATCTCGCCGCTGGCCAGGTCGAGTTCGCCGGTCGCGCGCACCTCGCCCTCGCTCAGCTCGCTGATGATGGTGATCGGTAGCTTCAGGTCCACGGCAGGATTCCATTCGTTCGAGGGCGTGCCCGGCAAAGGCCTTGCGATTCTAGGTGCGGCGACAAGCCGCGCGCAGGCAACGCAGAATGCGCCTCCATGGACTCGCTCTCGCAGATCGCCCTGGGGGCCGCCGTCGGCGTGGCCACGATGGGCCGCCGCACGGCGGTGTGGAAGGCGGCGCTGTGGGGCGCGGTCGCCGGGACCTTGCCGGATCTCGACGTGCTCATCGACCACGGCGACCCTGTCCGCAACATGGTGCTGCACCGCGCCGAGACGCACGCGCCGTTCTGGCTGACGCTTTTCTCGCTGCCGCTGGCCGCCGGCATCGCCCGACTGCATGGCGAGTGGGCACAGTGGCGGCGCTGGTGGCTGGCCATCTGGCTGGCGCTGGTCACCCACCCGCTGCTCGATGCGATGACGGTGTACGGCACGCAGCTCGCATTGCCCTGGTCGAACCACCCGTTCGCCGTGGGCAGCGTGTTCATCATCGACCCGCTGTACACGCTGCCCTTGCTCGCCGGAGCGGGCTGGGCGCTGGCCACGCGCGGCACGGGCCGCGGCCTGGCAGCCAATGTTGCCGGCCTGGTGCTCAGCACGGCCTATCTGGCGTGGGGCGTCTTCGCGCAACAGCAGGTGGAGCGCGTCGCGCGCGCGTCGCTGGCGGCGCAGGGCATCCAGGCCGAGCGCGTGCTTGTCACGCCGGCGGCCTTCAGTTCGGTGCTGTGGCGCGTGGTGGCCGTTTCCGGCGATCAGTTCCACGAAGGCTTCCGATCGCTGCTCGACACGACGCCCCTGATGGCGTTCGACCGCTTCGAGCGCGGCGCCGCGCTGGCCGAGGAGTTGAAGGGGCTGGACGCGGTGCAGCGCATCGCCGCCTTCAGCAAGGGTTTCTACAAGCTGCGGCTCGAAGGCGACCGTGTGCTGCTCAGCGACCTGCGCATGGGCCAGGAGCCGAACTACATCTTCACCTTCGAAGTGGCGCGTCGGCACAGCGCGCCGGTGCCGACGATCCCGCCGGTGCAGGTGGGTACCCGCCTGGACCTGTCACGCGGCCTGCCCTGGCTGTGGCGGCGCACGCTCGGCGAGCCGCTGGCTCCGCCGCGCTGAGCGCGTATGCTCACAGCGCCATGGTGTCGACGAAGGATCTGCTGCACAGCGCCCCGGCCGTCGGCTTCGAGCAACCCTTCGAGATGCTCGAGGCCTGCCACGACCGTGTGCGCCGCAGCCTCGACCTGCTCGCAAGGCTGCTCGTCCATGTCGATCGGCATGGCCACGACGCGCAAAGCCGCTCGGCGGCGCGCGACGTGCTGCGCTACTTCGACCTCGCCGCGCCACACCACCACGAAGACGAAGAGCAGCACGTGTTCCCGCGCCTGCTGGCCAGCGGCGACGACGCGCTCGTGCAGGCAGTGCAGCGCCTGCGCGCTGACCACGAACGCATGTCGCTGTGCTGGGCCGCGCTGAGGCCGGGCCTGGCCCCCTGGGCCGAAGCGGGTGCCACCGGCCCGGCCGGTGCGCCGATGCGTGCGCAGGCCGAGGCCTTCCTGGCGCTGTACGCCGCGCACCTGCCCGTCGAGGAGGGACTGGTCTTTCCTGCTGCGCGTTCGCGCTGCGACGCGGCCGAGATCGACGCGATGGGCCGCGAGATGCAGCAGCGCCGGCGCGCTTCGCCCTGATGCCGGCGCGGTGTCGCGGCGCAGCGGCGAGAATCGCGCCATGACGCCCGCGCCCGTACCGCACCGCCCGCTCTGGCAGCGTGCCGGCTGGACGGCCGCCGGGGCAGCCAGCCTGGCGCTCGGGGTGCTGGGCATCTTCCTGCCGTTGTTGCCCACCACCCCGTTCGTACTGCTCGCTGCGTTCTGCTTCTCGCGCGGCAGCGATCGGGTCGAGGCCTGGCTGCTCGCGCACCCGCGCTTCGGCCCGATGGTGGCCGACTGGCGGGCCCGCCGCGCCATCCCGATGCGCGCCAAGCAGCTGGCCTGGGTGATGATGGCGCTGGGCAGCAGCTGGTCGTGGTGGGTGATGCCATCGCCCTGGCGCTGGCTGCCGCCGCTGATCTGCCTGATCGTTGCGACCTGGATGTGGCGCCTGCCGACCGCCGAACCCCGATGAGCACGCACGACAGCCACGCCCACGCCCACGACGATCACGATCACGATCACGATCACGGGCACGGGCACGGGCATGATCATTCCCACGGCCATGCCCATGCGCCGGCCAACTTCGACCGCGCGTTCGCCATCGGCATCGCGCTGAACGCCGGCTTCGTCGCCATCGAGGCCTTCTACGGCTGGAAGGTCGATTCGCTCGCGCTGCTGGCCGATGCGGGCCACAACCTCAGCGATGTCGCCGGGCTGGTGCTGGCGTGGGCCGGCGCGGCCGCCGGCCGGTTGCGGCCCGATGTGCGCCACACCTACGGCTTCAAGCGCGCCAGCATCCTGGCCGCCTTCGCCAATGCGCTGCTGCTGCTGCTGGCGATGGGCTCGCTCGCCTGGGAGGCGATCGCCCGCCTGCAGGCACCGCACGCCACACAGGGGCTGACCGTCATCCTCGTGGCGGCCGTCGGCATCGTCGTCAACGGGGCTACCGCACTGCTGTTCCTGCGCGGCGGCAGCGACATCAATCTGCGCGGCGCCTTCCTGCACATGGCCGCCGATGCGCTGGTCTCGGCCGGCGTGGTGGTGGCAGGCCTGCTGACGCTGTTCTATGGATGGGCCTGGACCGACCCGGTGGCCAGCCTCGTCATCGCCGCCGTCATCGTCGCAGGCACCTGGAGGCTCTTCCGCCAGTCGCTGCACCTGATGTTCGACGGCGTGCCGGCGCACGTGAACCTCGTCGAGGTGCGCGAATGCCTGCAGTCCATGGCCGGGGTGGCGCAGGTCAACGATCTGCACGTCTGGGCCATGGGTACGTCGGAGGTGGCGCTCACCGCTCACTTGGTGATGCCGGACGGGCCGGCCGATGACGACTTCCTGCGCCTGGCCGGCCAGACGCTCCAGGAGCGCTTCGGCATCGGCCACATCACGCTGCAGTCGGCGCGCCAGCCGCTGGCAGCGGGTTGCGGCGGGGCGTGATGTGGTTCCTACCCCGTTTCAGGGGATGGGCGGTAGAGTAACTTGTCGTTACTGTCCCGATAACCCTCAGGACACCGCCATGCTGCCTCGCCCCACCGACACCGTGCACGCTTCCGTGGTCATCTCCGAACTGCCGGCCATGCGCCGCATGCCGGCGCCGACGCCGCTGCCCACGGTGCATGTGCCGCAGCCCGGGCTGCTGGCGCGCCTGGGTGACTGGCTGGCGCCGCGTCTGGCGCGGCGCGCCGCGCCGTCGCTGCCGAGGCACAGCGCGCAGGTGGTGTTCCTGCGCGCCTGATCGAAGAAGCTCGCGGCTACGAAGGCAGGAAGTCCAGCGGCCAGGTGACGACCATCTGGTCGACGTCCTTGGCGCCGAAGTCGAACTGGCGGATTCGGGCCAGCAGCTTGCCTTCCAGGTCCGAGGCCTTCAACTCGCTCGACTCGATGCGCACGTCGGTCAACTGACCCGACGGAGCGATCGTCAGCTTGAGCACCACCTTGCCCTGCAGCGACGGATCGTCGCGCAGTGCGCGGTTGTAGATCGCGTAGATCGCGCCCTTGTTGCGCTCGAAGACGAGCTTGATGTCTTCCAGCGAGCGTGCGGCCTTGCCGCTGCCGCCCTTGGCGAGCGAGCCGCCGGAGCCGCCGCCACCGCCCACGCCGGTACCGGTGCCGCCCTTGCCCGAGCTGCCGCCGCCACCCGGGCCACCGCCGCCGCCGCCGCCAGCGACGCCTTCGACCAGCGTGGTCGCACGGCCCGCGAGGCCGCCGCCGCCGGTGTTGCGGCTGTACGCCGCGGTGTTGATGCCACCGCTGCCGCCGGTGGCGTTGGAGGTGATCATGTTGCGTGCGGGCAGGCCGGGGTCGGTGCCGGCACCGACGCCCACGCCCACGCCAGCGCCCACGCCGGGGCCGGCCTTGATGTTCTGGTTGAGCTGCACCGCGACCGGCGCGCCGCGCAGTTCGGCGAGCTGGTCCTTCATCGCCAGCAGGCCCACGCCCGCGGCCTTGCGGCGCGCGCCCTCGATCTCGCCCGGCGGCTTGCCGGCGATCGGCCGGCGGGCCTCGGGCGCGACTGCCTTGGGCAACGGCTTGGCGTCGGGCAGCGGCTTGGCCACTTCCGGCTTGGTATCCGTCTTGGCCTGCGTCTCCGCCTTGGCCTGCTCGGTCTTGGCCACCGGCTTGGGTGCCGGCGGCTCGCGTTGCTCCAGCACCAGCTTGGCCAGCCGCGGCGGCAGTTCCACCGGCGCGGCGCGGTCTTCCTTCGGCCGCGGCATCAGCAGCAGCACGATGCAGACGATGGCGCTGAGCGCCAGCACGCTGCGCAGGATGCGCTTGAAGCGCGCCTCGTCCTCGGGCGAGATCGCCCAAGGCAGCACCGAGGCGCGGAACGAGATGGCGGCGGCACTCACGCCTTGCTCGCTTTCTGCGAGACCGCGAAGGACACGTCGCTGAAGTTCGCGCGCGCCGCGGTGTACATCACCTTGCGCAGCAGGCTGTACGGGATGCTCTTGTCGCCCATGATGGTGACGGACTGGTTCTGCGGCTCGTTCTCCTTGCGCAGCACGGTGCGCGTGGCCTGCAGGTCGAGCTCGGCCTTCAGCGGCGCGATCAGGTCACCCTGAGTGGCCAGCGCCTCGGCCACCGTCGCCACCTTGCGGCCGCCCACCAGGATGTCGGTGGCGCTGACGGTCACGACGAGCATCTCGCGCGGGCTCTTCTCGGCGGTGGACTGCGGCAGCTTGACGGCCTGCGCGGTCGACAGGACCTCGACGCCGGTGCTGGACATCAGGAAGAAGATCAGGATCGTGAAGATGTCGATCAGCGCGACCAGATTCATGTCCAGGTCGGAGTGGTTGCGCGCCTTGCGTTCGGCGCGCTTCTGGATCGGGGTCAGTTTCATGCAGACCGCCTATTTCTTGGCGACGCTGATGGGCGCGTCGCCGATCGAGATGTCGGGGAACAGCTCGGCCTGCGTTGGATTCGCAGGCGTGGCTGCACCGGGCACCTTGGTCTCGCGCACCGAGTCCATCACCTGCACCAGCACCTCGTACGAGGTGTCGGGCTGGGCGAGCACGGTGGCTGTCTTGGTCTCCGGGAACTTCGCCTTGACCTGCTGCATGAGCGTGGACAGCGAGGCCAGGTCGTAGCCCTGGGGCGTGTTCGGGATGTGCTGGATCAGCCCGCCGATGCGGTCACCCACGTCCAGCGCGTCGGGGCGGATCACCACCTCGAGCTTGAGGTCGTCGACCTTGAGCTGCTCGACGCCGGAGTTCTGCGCCGGCAGCGACAGCTCGATCACCGACAGGCGGGTGAACACCGCCGTCGACAGGAGAAACGGCACCAGCACCACGATCACGTTGATGAACGCGGTGACCTCCAGAGCCGCCGCGTGTTTGCGCAGGCGTCGGACGCGCATGGTGGCTTACCTCGCGGCCGGGGTGGATTCGGCCTTGATGCGCTGCACCAGGTTCAGGAAGCTGATCTTCGCGGCCTCCAGGCCGTCGACGATCTCGCTGGTGCGTGCCTGCAGGAAGGCGTGGATGAGCAGGAACGGGATCGCCACCGACAGCGCGAAGGCGGTGTTGTTCATCGCGATCGAGATCGAGGCCGACAGCAGCTCGGCCTTCTCGGCCGGGTTGACGGCTGCCACCGCGGTGAAGCCCTTGATCAGGCCGATGATGGTGCCCAGCAGGCCGACCAGCGTGATCACGTTGGCCAGCGTGGCGATGTAGTGGGTGCGCTTTTCCAGGCGCGGCACGATTTCCATCATGCCTTCTTCCATCGCGTTGTCGATGTCCTCGCGGCGCGCCGGGCTCTGCATGCGCTCCAGTCCGTTGGCGACGATCTTGCCGATCGCGGCATCCGAGCCGGAGGCGACGTTGTGCACCTCCTTGAACTTGCCGCTCTGCAGCAGCGGCAGCACCTTCGCCCACAGCTTGCGGTTCTGGGCGCGGGCCTTGTTCAGGAAGACCCAGCGCTCGATGGCGATGGCCAGGCCGACGGCCATGATCGCGATGCTGAAGTAAATGGCAACGCCGCTGTCCTGAAAGAACTTGACGGCGAAATCGAGGACGCTCATGGGCTTCTCCTGTGACGACTGACTTGGGGTGATTCGGATTCAGGGCCGCGCGGGTGCCGCAGCGGCCGGGGGGGCGCTGGTCTTCGACTGCAGCTGGGCGTCGTACTGCAACTGGCGGCGGAACACATCGCGGTCGACCGGCGCGAGCGCCTCGTCGAGGATGCTGGCGCCGGGCCGGCCGGCCAGGTCGCCGGGCAGCGGCTTCTTCCAGGGCACGATGTACAGCACCTTGGGCAGCTCGCGGTTGCCGATGATCTGCGTGCGGTCGATGTCTGCGCGGTCCTGGGCCTGCGAAGCGGTGGCGGCGCAGGCCGTCATCGCCAGCAGCGCCCAGCGGATGGGCAAGTTCATGACTGCTCCTTCTTGGCCGCGGCGGCAGCCGGCGGCTTGCGGTTCTTCAGGTCGGCGACCCACTTGGCGACGGTGGCGTCCTTGCCGCCGGACAGCGCCATGTAGCGCTCGTAGGACTCCATTGCCCGCGCGCTGTCGCGCAGGTACAGGTCGAACAGGATGCCCAGGTTCAGGTGCGCCGCCGCGTAGTTCGCGTCGAGCTCGATGGCGCGCTCGTAGGCCGCGCGCGACTTCGTGAACTGCCCCTGGTAGCGGTAGGTGATGCCGAGCTGGTTGAAGTACACCGGCTGCTCGGGGCTGGCCTTCACCGCGCGCTCCAGCGCGGCAGCCGACTCGGGCAGCTTGCCGGCGTTGCGGTAGATCACGCCGAGGTTGGCGTGCGGCCCGCCGAGCTCGGGGTTGGATTGAGCCAGCGCCTTGAAGCCGCGCTCGGCGTCGTCGGTGCGGCCGGCGCGCAGCGCGCGCAGGGCTTCGTCGAAGCTGCGCTGCGCCGCCGGCGGCACCGGGGCCTCGACCTTGACGGGCGCGGGCGCGGCGGCAGCCGAGGCGGCCGAAGCCGGCGCCGCCGGGGTGATCGCCTTGGCCACCGGCGTGACCACGGTGTCCTGGATCGCCTTGAAGCCGTCGCCGAGCGTCGAGCAGCCCGCCAGCGCAGCCAATGCCGCCACGGCGGTCGAGCGGATCAGCAATTCAGCGGATCGCATCGACCACCCCTTCGGCACGTTCGGTCTTGCCATAGCGCGCCGGGCGCAGCTTGCCCAGCGCGGTGAAGCTGTTGCGCACCCACTGGTCGTAGATGCCGTCGGCGGCCCGCTTGGTGTTGGTCTCGTGCAGCTCGATGGCCTTCTCCTCGAACGGGAAAGCCTGCTCCTCGAGCAGCACGTCGTACTGTTCGCGTTCGGCCTTGGAGAGCTTCTTCGGCCGCTCCGACTTGATCATCGACTGCCCGAAGTCCTGGTACAGCGAGGCGATCTGGAAGGTCGCTGCGGTGGTGACGTCGGCCACGCCGTAGTTGGCGGCCACCGCGTAGGCCTTCAGCGCATCTTCCATCTTCGCCTTCTTGAGCTTCAGGTTGCGCGCCAGCGGCTCGACCAGCGCCACCTTGCGGTACTCGGCCACCACCGGCTCGGCCATCGTCAGCGCCGCGGTCGCGCCGAGGTAACGGGTGCGGTCGGTGCGGGCGCCGCCGCCGGCCAGGTCGCCCTGGTAGATCTCCTTCATCAGCACGGCCTCGCGTTTCACGTCGCCGTCGGCCTTGGCGAAACGCGCCATGCGGTAGCGGGCCTCGAGACCGCGCTCGAGCGGCAGCGGGTACTGCTTCAGGTAGCGCTCGTAAGCCTTCGCAGCGGTGACGCGCGAGCCGCTCTTGGCGTCGGCGGCCTTCTCGTGCAACTCGGCGGATTGCCACAGCGCCTCGCGGGCGAGTTGCGGATCCTTCTGCGTCGCGGCCACGCGCTCGAACTCGCCAGCGGCCTGCGACCACTGCTGCTTCTCGAGGTAGGCCAGCGCGAGCTTGCTGCCCACGTCGGCCTGCAGCGGGTGGTTCGGGAAACGCTGGCGGAAGTCTTCCAGCGCGCGCGTCGCGCCGTCCCAGTCCTTCATGCCGATCATCGCGGCGGCGGCGTCGTACTGCGCCGTGGCGCGCACCGTGGACGTGGGCGCCACGGCGGCCACGCGCGTGAAGTGGCCGACGGCCGCCTTCGCGTCGCCGGCAGCGCGCGCCTGCTCGCCCTGCTTGTAGACCGAAGCGGCCAGCCGCTCGGTGAGGTCGTTGCGCGCCGGGTCCTTGTCGGGCGTCAGCGCGAGCACCTCGCCATAGGCCTTCTCGGACTGGTCGAAACGGCCCTTGTCGAAGGCGTTGTGTGCCACCACCGTCCAGGCCACGCGGCGCTGCGCCGGCGCGGCCGGCGGGTCGAGCTTGATCACCTGCTGCGCCACATCGGCGGCCAGGTCGCCGTCGCGCAGCGCGAACAGCTTCTCCGAGGCGTTGGTCAGCACGGTGCCGGTGCGCGAGTCCTTCGGGAAGGCCTTCGCGAAGCGCAGCGCGCTCTCCACGCCGGTGCGCTGCAGCACCAGCACCTGGGCAGGCGCCGCACCCTTTTCCTGGTTGGTGTAGCTCAGCAGCGCGGCGTATCCCGCGTCGGCGGCCTTCGCATGGTTCGGGTACTGGTAGGCCACCTTCTCGTACTCGACGGCGGCTTCGGCGAAGCGCTTGTCTTCGTAGAGCAGTTCGGCGAGCAGGAAGTTGTTCTGCGCCGTCTCCGGGTCGTTCGGGTACGAGGCGATGTAGGCGCGGTACCAGCGCACCGCCTCCTGGTAGTCGGCACTGGCCTTGCTCTTCTGCGCAGTGGCGTGATAGTGGCGTGCCAGTTCGGTCAGGTGCGTCTTTACCAGCGGCTGCGCCTTCTCCCAGCCGGCCGGGTTGGCGCGGCGGAACTCGCTGCCGGTGCCGTAGCGCGACACATAGTCCTTCTTCGCGTCCAGCGCCAGCACGGGGAAGCCGTTGCGCTGGTAGATGTCGATCACGCGGGCCTGCAGCTGCGGCGCCTGCGCGTGCAGCGGCTGGCGTCGTGCGAAGGCGCTGTAGGTGTCGGCGGCGTCCTTGACGCGGTCCTGCTTGAGATAGAGCTCGCCGAGCTGCTCGTAGACGCGGTACTCGTAGGAGCGCCGCTTCTCGTCGGTGATGTAGGCCGGGATCGACTCGGCGCCCTGCAGGTTCGCCAGGCTGATGCTGGTGACGCGGAAGGTGTCTTCGACCAGTTCGCGGTCGGCGCGCGACAGGCCGACGATGGTGTCCAGCCCGCCGTCGCCATCGACTCCGGCCACCTTCAGGTCGAGCACACCGAAGAAGGACTGCAGGCCCTCCTCGAGGCGGCCCTGCTTGAAGCGCGACCAGCCCTGCATGTACAGCGAGCGCTCGTGGTACTGCGTGCGCTGCGACGAGGCCAGCACGGTGGCGTAGGCCTTCTCGGCCTTCGGGTAGTCGCGCAGCGTGAACAGCAGCTCGCCGCGGCGGAAGTTCGCCTCGTCGCGGTACAGCGTGGCCGGGTAGCTGGCGACCAGCCGGTCCAGCGTCTTCAGCGAAGTCTCGAGCTCGCCGGCCTGCTCCTGCGCCCGCGCGAGCTGGTAGAGCACGCGGTCGTTGCCCTTGTCGTCTGGGTAGGTCTTGAGGAAGTCCTCGTAGCGCTTCACCGCGGCACGGTAGTCGGGGCCGTTCGCCGGGCCCTTGCCGTCGGCCGAGCGCGCGTCGGCGATGTCCATCTCCAGGTCGCCGATGCGGCGCATCGCCTCGGCGCGCTGCGGCGCCTTCGGCGCCACGTCGAGGAACTTGCGGTAGGCGGCGATCGTCTTCTCTTCGTTCGCCTCGACCTTCTTGTCCTTGGCGACCTCGACGGTGCGCCCGCCCAGGCTCTTCAGTGTGGGCTGGTCGTCGGCGCTGGCGGTCTTCTGGCTCGTGGCGCAGCCAGCCAGGCCGGCGAGCATCAGCGCGACGAGCGGCAGCAGCGCGTGGTCACTTGGCCGCATCGTCTTCCTTCCGGGGGGGCACCGTGGCGCGGTCGTACATCTGCGCGACGGCAAAGCGCGCCTGCTGCGAGTAGGCGACCATGCGGTCCTTCTGGCGCGAAAGCTCGGCGACGGCCAGCTCCTGAACTTCCTGCTGCTGGTCCTTCGAGAGCGCGGCCACGCGCGGGATCAGCGCCTTGATGCGCTGCGCCAGCTCGGCGATGCGCTTGGCGAAAGCCTCCTGCCGCGCCGGTTCGTCGCGCTGCGCCTGCGCCACGGCCGCGTCGTGCAGCCGGGCCTGGGCGAGTTCGCTGTCGATGATCTTCAAGTCCTTCTGCGCTTCCCAGACGCGCGCCGGGTACTCCTGTGCCAGGCGCCAGGTGAGTGCGCCCGCTGCCAGCCGGGCACGCTGGCGCGTGCGCTCGGCGTCGGCATCGGTGCCGAGCGACTTGATGCCGTCCTGCACACTGGCCAGCAGGTCGATCAGTTCGCGGTCCTTGATATTGGCGAAAGCGGCGGCGTCCTGCTCGCGCTCGGCACGTTCGATCTCGCCGGCGACGGCATCGCGGCGCTTGCCCACCGCATCGAGGTCGACGGCGCTGACCTTGGCGCGCACCTGCGGCAGCCGCTCGGCGTAGGCGCGGCGGCGGTTGTCGAGCATGTCGCCGAACACGCCGAGCTTGTCTTCCCAGTCCTTCAGGTTCTGCGACAGGAAGCGCAGGTCGCGGTAGTTCTTGAAGGCTTCCTGGAATTCATGGCCGGCGAGCACCTGGTTCAGGTGGCTGGCATGCGGCATCTCCGGCAGTTCGCGGATGTTCCAGAACCAGCCCATCTCTTCGCCGGGGTTGCGTTCGAGCAGGCCGTCGAGCAGCTTGCCGGCGCGGATGGCGACGATCGACTCGTCGATGTTGCCAGTCTCCAGATCGTAGGCGGCCAGCGCGGCGTTGTACTGCTCGGCCGCTTCGCCGAAGGAGCCCAGCTCGGCGTAGGCGTAGGGCACGGCGATGCGCGCCTCGAGCACCGCGGCGTCGCTCGGGTCGCGCGTGGCGAGTTCGTTCCAGGGCACCAGCGCGAGCTGCGGCTCCTTCAGCGAAGCCGCGGCCCAGCCGAAGCCGAGCAGCGCCTTGTTGGCATGCACGCCGGTCAGGCGCACGCGCTCGAGCGTGCGGCGCGCATCTTCCGCGCGGTCGTTCTGCAGCGCGGTGAAGCCCAACGCGACGTTGGCCTTGTCGCGCAGCGAGCGCATCTCCTCGGTCTCGGCCGGTGCCAGGCCGATGGCGTCGAGCATCTCGGTGCCGCGGGCGGCGTCGCCGCTCTTGATCAGCGCCACGCCCAGGTTGTAGCGCGCGTACTGACCGATCGGGCTGTCCTTGGCCACGCTCTCCAGCAGCGCTGCCGCGCCGGCGTAGTCGCCGCTGGCCATCAGCAGGTTGGCCTGCAGCAGCAGGCGATCTTCTTCGAGCGCCGGCGGCAGGTTCTTCTCGATGCGCGACATCGCATCCGATGCCTCGGCGATGAAGCCGCGCTGGTAGCGGATCTTGGCCAGGTAGAACCAGGCGCGGTCACGCACCGGCGGCGCGGCGCCTTTCTCGATGAGCTTCGCGAAGATCTCGCCGGCCTCCTTGTGCAGGCCGTACGACAGCAGCATGCCGCCGCGCAGGATCTCGGCCTCGTCGGCATGCTGCGCGACGCGATCGAAGTGCTGCGACGCCATCATCGTGGTGATGGACGTGAAGAAGCGGTCCTGGAAGAAGTGGAACAGCGCGTCGCCGTAGTAGGGCGCTTCGATGGCGCGCGCCTTCTCGTTGGGCGCCACGTCCGAGTAGGCCGGGAAGGTCGGCGTGCCGGCCACGGCCGTGCCGCAGGCGGCCGCCAGCAGCGCGGCGGCGCCGAGGCACCCCGCCTTGCGCAGCGAAAGCTTGGGGAACATGCGCACGGCTACTGCCAGATCTTGATGTCGAACTCCGGCTGCAGCTTGCCGGACGAGTCCTTGATCTGCAGCTCGATGTACTTCGGATCGGTGCCCTTGTCGAACTTGACGGTGGCGCCGCGCTTGTAGTCGCGCACGTGCGGGCCCTGGCCGGTGAAGAAGGCCACGATCTCGTGGGTGCCGGCTCGCAGGTTGCCCAGGTAGACACGCTGCACGCCGCCGCGGTGCAGTGCCTGCACCTCCAGCGGGGTGTAAAGGTAGTTGGCGACGACCTTGTCGTCCAGCTTGATCTGCACCGAGTCGAGCGAGAACAGCTTGCCCACGTCCATCGACACGAACAGCGCCACCTGCGTGTTGGCCGGGAACAGCAGTTCCTCCTCGAGCACCAGCAGGTCGCGGTTCAGGCGGATCACGTCGCCCTTGACCTCCTGGATGCGGCCGTCGAGCGTGCTCGGTGCGGGCGCGCTGGCCGCCGCAGCCGGTGCGGCAGCCGTCGCGGGGGGCGGTGCCGAAGCCGCTGCGGCCGGAGCTGCCGTCTGGGCGGCGCAGTGCAGTGCCGCCAGCGCGAGCACGAGGCCCGCGGCGAACGACCGGTGGAAACGATGGATGAACGACATGGCGCCGGTTCTTTCGAGATCAGTAGGTGGCCGTCACGTACAGCTGCAGCAGGTTGGCGTTGAACTTGTACGCCTCGCCGGTGCGGATGTCGGTGAAGTTCTTGTAGTCGAAGCGGATGCGCTCGATGGAGCCGACGATCTTCATCTCGTACTGGCCCGGCACGCGCTTGGCGGTGTAGCTGAGCTTGCCGCCCAGCCCGAAGCTGCGGAAGGCGCTGAGCTGGCGGTTGCGCGAGATGTAGGTCGTCTCGGACGTCGCGTTGTCGCTGTAGAAGAGCGCGTCGTTCTGCTTGTACAGGCGCGTGAATCCGTCGGCCAGCCAGTCGCTGCCCACGTAGCGGCTGTAGCCCACTTCGAGCGTGTGCGCCTTGATGGCCCAGGTGTCCCAGAAGTAGCGGTATTCGGCGCGGGCGGCGTTGCGGTCGCCCAGGTCGCCGATGACGCGCAACTTCAGCGCACGGCTGGTGCGCGTGCGCGGGTTGCGCTCCGGCACGGTGGCGCCGAACACGCGCGCCGCCCGGTAGGGGTTGCCGAGGTAGCCGTCGTCGGACACCACTTCGAGGTTGGCGCTGGCCAGCATCGAGGGCGTCAGCACCTGCGTGAGGCCGAGCCGGTACTGCCAGTGCTTGGCGTAGTCGCTGAAGCTGGCTTCGTTCTTCTTGGAGACCTTGTCCAGCGCGCGCGTGTAGCCCAGCGCGATGGTGGTCATGTTGCCGAAGAACTCGTGCGAGACGTCGAGACTGAACGCGTCGGCGACGTAGTCGGGCTCCTTGCTCTGGTAGACCGACAGCGACATCAGCGAATCGCGGTGCGCGTAGTCGATGCCCAGGTCATAGGAGGTGCGCTTTTCCTTGAACGGGCTGGCCGTGGTGACCACGTCGATCGAGGCATTGCTGACCGCGTCGACGTAGTACGAGCCTGACAGCGACACCTTGTCGGCCAGGCTCTTGCGCACCAGCAGCGCCGGGCCGTCGGCCGTGACGCCGCCGCCCTTGTAGACGTGGTACAGCGCCTCGGCCCGGTTCTCGGGCAGCTCGATGGCCTTGGCGCCGCCGACCGCCAGCAGGCTGCCGAGCAGGCCGGCCACGCGCCGGAGCAGGCCAGGCAGGCGCGACGTGAAGCGCACTTCAGTTGCAGCCACAACCGCCTCCTTGCGCGCTGTTGGCGCCGCGTGCCGCCTCGCGCACGACGAGCACGTGCTCGCGGTGGCGGCCCG
Source organism: Rhizobacter sp. AJA081-3 (assembly GCF_017795745.1). Classification (GTDB taxonomy): domain Bacteria; phylum Pseudomonadota; class Gammaproteobacteria; order Burkholderiales; family Burkholderiaceae_C; genus Piscinibacter. The sequence goes on from NZ_CP059067.1 coordinate 195,410, forward strand.
ACAGCGGGTCGGCCGAGCCCTTCATGATCGGATCGGCCAGACGCTCGCGCTCGTAGGGCTTGACCCAGGGCTCGGGCATCTTCGGCAGCGAGAACGAGGAGCAACCGCTCAACGCGGCGCTGCAGGCCAGCAAGGCCAGCGGCAATGCACGGGGCATGTTCATGACTTCAGCAACTCGCGGATCTGCTGGTCGTAGGTCTGCTCGTAGCCTTCGCGATAGCCCTTGTGGAGGTGGCGCAGCTGGCCGTCGCGGTCGATGAGCAGCGTCGTGGGCATGGTGCTCAGGTCGTACAGGCGGCTGACCTTCTTGTCGCCGTCGAGCAGCACCGGGAAGGTCACGCCGAGCTTGGTGGCCGTGTTCGCCGCGTTGGCCGGGTTGTCGTCGATGTTCACGCCCAGCAGCACGAAGCCCGAGCTGCGGTACTTCTCGTAGATCTTGTTCAGGTGCGGCATCTCGATCTTGCACGGGCCGCACCAGGTGGCCCAGAAGTTGACCATCACGACGCGGCCGCGTTGCTCCTGCAGGCGCATGTTGCCGCCCTCGGTGGTGCGCAGCGTGAAGTCGGGGGCTTTGCCGCTGCCGATGGCGGCGCGCGCCGTGCCCAGGGTGCAGGCGGCCAGGGCCGCGCCGATCAGGCTGCGGCGCTGGTGTGAAGTCGGGGAGCTCGGGCCGTTGTTCATGGCGTGCATCAGAAGTAGTAGGCGATGCCGGTGGTCAGCTCGAGGTTCTGCGTGTTCTGGCGAACATTGAGCAGGTCGTAGCTGAAGATGTGGTCGCGCACGTCGACGCGCATGGCGAAGCGATCGCTGAACAGCACCCGGAAGCCGAAGCCCACGTTGAAGGTCTGGCGGCGCTGGTTGGCGAACTTGGTGCTGCCCACGCCGCCGATCAGGTAGATCGACGAAGCCTTGGCGTACTTGTTGCCCAGGAAGATCTCACCGGGAAAGACGTTGTAGCCGGCCGAGACGTTGTAGTAGCTCAGCTTCTTGTCGGTGTCGGCCAGCGGGCCGGCGCCGGGGAAGATCTCTTCGAAGGTCTTGTCGGTGACCTTGCTCCGTGCGTAGACCGATTCGACGAAGAAGTCCTCGCTCAGGTGGTATCCCAGACGCACGCCGGCGACGGTGCTGGCACCGAAGCTCTGCGTCGCGTAGGTGCCCACCAGCGCGCTGATCTCGAAGTCCTTCGACGGGAACTTCGGCAGCGGCACCTCGCGGCGCTGCACCTCCGGCACGATGACCTGCTCGTTGGCGGGCTGCTGCGCCGCCGTGCTCTGTGCGAGTACGGGGGCGGCCAGGCCGATGCCCAGCAGGGCGGCGAAGGTGAGGGCAGTCTGTCGCATGGGTCGATCTTGTGGTTGTGGCGCTCAGAAGAAGAAGGAAATACCGCCGGTGATGGCGCGGTATTCGCCCGAGCGCGTGTCGTTCAGGAACGCTGTGTAGATGGAGTAGTCGGCGCGCAGCACGAAGCGCTCGGTCAGGTAGTAGCGAACGCCGAGCGAGGCGTTGGAGAGCTTGGCATCGGTGGGGGTGGCTGCCACCAGGCTGGTGTTCGGGATGTTCTTGAAGTTGCCCACCCCGACTGCGAAGAACGGCGAGATGCGCTGGTCCGACCAGGGCTCGAGCTGCAGGTTGACATGCCAGAAGTTGGTGCCCGAGAAGATGCCCTGCACCTGGCCGAGCGTGGCCTCGATGCCGATCGACTCCGACAGCTTGTAGCCGGCCCAGAACTTGAGCATCGGCTCGGCCTTGAAGTGGCCCCAGCCGGCACCGAACTCGGCGCGGCGCTGCAGGAAGTCATCGAAGGCGATGTCGCGGAACGAGCGGCTGGCGCCTGCCTCGGTGAGCGTGGTCACCAACTGGCGCCGATGCACCCAGCCCTCCTTGCCGCCGTCGGTGCGCACCTTGTACCAGTCGGTGTAGCGCAGGTGGACCTCGATCCATTCCGCACGCGCGGCGACGAAGAAGATCGGGTAGCCGCGGCCCGGGCCGGTGCGCAACTCGATGTAGGGGTCGGTCACCTGCAGGCGCTGGGTGTCCGGAGCCTCGTCCGCGGCGGCCGCAGGCAGCGCGGCGCTCAGGCTGAGTACCAGGGCACACAGGACGCGGATGGATCTGGGCGTCGGCATCCTCATTGGTTGCACACGCCGGCCGTGAACATGCTGTTGCCCGCGACGCTGAATTCGTCCTGCCCCTGCGGCATCGGGCGGCTGATCCAGTACGCGATGCGCGCGGCATTGTTGTCCTGCGCGTTCGTGAAGATCTGCCCGCCGCCGTGCAGCACGGTGAGCAGCGGCTTGGCCAGCAGGCGGCTCTGCGCGGGCGAACCGATCACGGTCGCGCCCTGCGAGGAATAGAAGTTCTTGTACATGTCCGTCGCGCGGATCGCGTCCGCGTCCGGCGGGTCGGCCACCGGCACCTGCGCCGCGCCGCGGATCAGCCGCAGCGCGCCGCCGGTGCCGGTGCTGGTGTCATGGCAGCCGCCGCTCGAGCAGGTGTTGGTCGAGATCACGCCACCCTGGTTGACCTGCAGGCTGGTGTCGTAGATCCCGTTGATGCACTGCTGGAAGTAGATGAACGACAGCTTCTGGCCCGTCGTCGATCCCGGGTTGGAGATCGAGTCGGGGTTGGACAGCGGGTTGCCACCGCCGCAGCTGGCCAGCAGTGCGGCGGCGGAGATCGCGGCAAGTCGCTTCTTCGTCATTGCGTCGGGCAGCCACTGGCGATCCAGTTGGCGATGGTGTTGTAGTTGGCGCTGCCCGCGGGCAGCAGCGCCGTGCCCTGCGCCGTCGCGCCGGAAGGATGCGGCACCGTCGACGGGCGCAGCAGCAGCGCATTCGAAGGCGCACTGCAGACGTCCGAGATCATGGTGAGGCTGACGTTGAAGTCGCCTTCCACGCTGCCGGCAAGCACGAAGCGATTGTTGGCGAAGGAGGCCGCCGTCTGCGCCGCACCCGAGCTGCCCACCGGCTGGTGGCAGCTTGCACATTGCGACTGCAGGATCGGGAACACGTTCGCCTCGAACGACGCTTCGCTGAGCGTGGTCAGGCGCACCGGGCTGCCGTTGGCCGAGAGGTTGTTGTAGTAGAGGCCACCCAGGTCCATCCACTCGCTGATCAGGCGCTTCTCGGCCAGGTTCAGCATGGCGGCGTGGTTCGGCGCCGTTCCGGGCGGGTTCGGGTGGACGGTGCGCGCGCCGGCGCTGGACTTCAGCGTCTCGCCGAACATGATCTCGGTCAGGCGGCTCGAACGTGCCATGCCCGCGGCATTGCCTGCCATGTTCTCGACCAGGGCCGGTCCGCGCACGATCTCCGGCTCGCCGTCACGCAGGCGCGTGACCGGAAGGCCGGTGGCCGGATCGATCTCGGGGTCGCCGAGCAGGAGTTCCTCGTACGACACCACGCGGCCGGTGCCGGCGATCGTGCCGCGCAGGTCCAGCTTGGCCGGGTCGGCGTGGCAGGTCGTGCAGGTGTTGGCGCCGCGATCACGCGTCCACAGGGGCTGGATGTGGTCGGGGTAGTTGATGAAGCCGTTGGTCGGCACCGCCGTGGCCAGGTTGTCGGCCGCATTGGTGTTGCCGGTGTAGCGGATCGAGATCGGTGCACGAGCGGTCACTCCGCTGCGCGAGGTGTCCGCCCACACGTCGGTGAACTCCATGTCGGCGTTCAGCGCGAAGCGCGAGTTGTCCAGGCGCGTGCGCAGCGAGGCCAGGGTCTCGCCGGCCTGGTGCTGGCTGGCCAGCGCCGGGGTGAGTGCGGCCGGCTGCGTGTCGACCACCGTGCCGGAGTTCAGCGAAGCGCCGCGGCGCGGGCTGTGGCAGCCCAGGCAGGTGCGGCGTTCGCCGGGGCGGACCTGGATCCAGTTCAGGTGCGTCTGGATGCCGCGGCCCTTGGAGTCCACCACGGTCAGTGCCAGCGGCGTGTCGGCCGGCACGCGCAGCTTGAAGGAGCCGTCCGGCTCGATCGGCGCGTAGCCCAGGATCTGCTGCGGTTCGAAGTCGGTCTCGCCGATCGCCTCGCGCATGCCGGTGCTGCCAGCCGACGGAGCCACCACGCGGGTGGCGCGCACGAAGCGCATCGGCGAGCAGTGGTAAGCCGGGTCGGCCGGGTCCTTCAGGCGCGAGATGTCGGCGACCTGGGCTCGCGTGTCGGTGGCGCTCAGCGGCGCCGCCTTGGCGATGCCGCTGGTGCAGCCGGCGGGCAGGTCGGCGGCGGCGATCATCGATTCGCCGTTGCGGTCCAGGCCGTCGGTGTCGTAGACGCTGCGCACCTCGATCTCGCCCAGGCCCTGGCCGGCCAGCGTCGCATCGACGCTGGTCGGGTCGGTGGCGTTCGGCTCGGGGCGCACCTCGATCGCGACAGGGTCGCTGTACATGAAGCCCGGCGGCGGCGAAGCGATCGGCAGGAAGGTCTGCTTGGCCGGGTCGAACATGTAGATCGAATAGGCCGCAGGCGCGTTGTCCTGCACCGCATCGGCTGCGCGCTCGGCGCGGGACATGGTGTCGTCTTCCAGCCGTGCCCGTTCCTCGTCAGTCAGGTTGGCGCACGGGATCACGACGCCGTTGCGCGTGACCTCGCAGGGGCGGTAGGCCAGCAGCACGCGGTCGGTGCCGTCCCACAGCGGGTACGGCGTGGTGATGCGGCCATAGGGTGACAGGCCCCGGTTCTGGTTGATCGGCTTGTCGGTCACCTCGACCTGGCCGCCAGCGGCCGCCACTGTCTTGGTGGCCGGCGTGTTCTGCTCGGAGTAGTTGGCCGCATCGATGAGCATCAGCGAGCCCCCTTCCTGCGTGCGCGACAGCGCCATCAGGTCGGAAGACAGGTAGCCCTTGTACTGGCCCTTCGGATCCATGTCGCGCGGGTGCAGGAAGCTGTTGCCCGGGCTGTGCGCGCCGTAGAGCACGAACATGTCGGTGCCATCGGGCTTGACGCGGAAGACCGCGAAGCGGTTGCGCTGGCCCACGTGCTCCCAGCGCGAGAACATGATCTCGCCGTTCGGGCGCACCACCGGGTTGCGGTCGTGGCTGGCGTTGACGGAGATCTGCGTGATGGCCCCGCCCGTGGCGTCCATCGTGTGAAGCTGAAGCACACGCTCGCGCTCGTACTCGTCGAGCGCGTAGAAGGTCTGGCCACCCTGCACCGTCTTGGTCTTGCCCTGGCGGTTCGAGGTGAACACGAAGCCGCGGCCGCCCGGCAGGTAGGCCGGATCGACGTCGTCGTCCGTGGTCGACGCGGTCAGGCGCCGGAAGCTGCCGCCGGTGTAGCCACCGGTGCTCATGTCGTATTCCCAGATGTTCCAGCGGCCCGTGCAAGCCGGAACCCCTTCGATCGTGGCCGGGTTCGACGCCGGGCACTTCATGGAGAAGACGAGCTTCTTGCCGTCGTACGACACCTCGGGGTCGGATGCGTCGCCATTGGGCACGCCGGCCGCATCGCGCGTGAAGCGCGAGGTGATGTTGTGCTCGGGCGCGCTCGGCGACGACTTCTCGCGGATGATGAGGTCACCGCCGGGCGCGCTGGGCGAGCCGTTGGTCGGGTTCAGCCGCATCGCGGTGGACCGCTGCACGTAGGCGATGGGCACGTCGCCCGCCACCGTGACCGTGCCGGAATCGCTGCCGCTGCAACCCGCCATGACGGCGGCCAGGGCGAGCAGACTGAGTGCCGCGACGCGGCCGGGTTGTGCTGTGAATTTTTTCATCTGTGCCTCCACTGATCTCGGATGGTTCAAGGCCGAGCCCTTTCGACCGCATTCGGACTGCTGCCGAGCAGCCCGGACGAGTAATGCAGGGCGCCTGCCGCGTCGACGACGACGGCATCCACGCCCGAGAGCGATTCGACGAGTTGCATGCCGCGCTCGAGGCCCAGCACGAACAGGCTCTTTGACAGGCCTTCGGTGGTCAGGCCGTCGTCGGCCAGGATGGTGACGCTGTGGATGCGGTCCGGCGACAGGCCGGTGCGCGGGTCGATCACGTGATGGCGGCGCACGCCATCTCGTTCGAAGAATCGTTCGTAGTCGCCCGAGGTCGAGATCGCGGTGTCTTCCAGCGGCAGTACCGCCACCACGCCGCCTTCGCGGCGCGGGTCGCGGATCGCGATGGTCCAGGGCCGGCCGCGGCGGTCGCCCAGGATGTGGCTGTCGCCGCCGGCCGTGACGATGGCGTTGGTGATGCCGCGCCGCGCCAAGATGGCGGCGCCGTTGTCGACGGCATGGCCCTTGGCGAAGCCGCCCAGGTCGATGCGCATGCCTTCGCGGGCGAAGCGCAGCGTGCGCGCCTTCGGGTCGAGCACCAGGTGGCGCCAGCCGATGGCGGCACGGCCGCGTTCGAAGGCCTGCGCGTCCGGCTCGGTGCCTTCGCGATAGTCATAGAGGTTGCCGACGCTGGCGAACGTGATGTCGAACGCGCCGTCGGACAGCTGCGAGAAGACCAGCGCACGTTCGATCAGGCCGTACATCTCGTCGCTCAGCGGCACGGCCGTGCGGCCGGCGTCGCGGTTGATGCGCGAGAGTTCGGAATCGGGCTTGTGCGGGCTCATTGCCCGGTCGATGCGGTGCATCTCGTCCATCACCGCCGCCATCGCGGCCTGCGCGGCGCGGGCGTCCTCGCACCAGAGCTCGACGCGGATCGCCGTGCCCATGATGGCTTCGTCGCGGTGGTGCCAGCCGTCGTTCGCCGCGCGCACGGGCGCCGCGCCGCGGGCTGCGGCACGTTTGACGAACGACAGGTCGAGCAAGGCCAAGATTCCACTCCCGTTTGATCCGCCGCAACCTTGGCTGGTTGTCGACGGGCAGCCTCATTGCTGCGTTGCGGGCGGATCTTCAAGCCTTGCGGGGGCTAAATTGCGTCAAAAGTTGGCAAACCGCGATGACCTTACAACCGGTCGCAGAAGAAACGGCAGCGGCGTGTTCCGGCGTGCGAGCAGATGTTTCAAATGCATGCAGACGCAGCCGGCACTTGACTTGCCGGCCGGTCTCGGCCCTTGCCGCCGGCCGCAAGTCTGAGATTCAGCGCTCGAACTCGGTGACCAGTTCGCCGGCCAGCGGGGCGCCATCGAGCAGGCCCGCCGCATTCGCGACCAGGTGGCCATTGACCCAGACGCCATGCACGCCGCGCGCGTCGGTGGTCAGCCGGGCCGCGCCGCCAGGCAGGTCGTGCACGCGCCGCTGCGACGCGCGGCCCACCGTGGCCGGGTCGAACAGCAGCAGGTCGGCCGCATACCCCTCGCGCAGCAGGCCACGGCCGCGCAAGCCGAACACCTGCGCGCTCTGCAAGGTGAGCCGGCGCACGGCCTCGCCCAGGCTCATCACGCCGCGGTCGCGCGACCAGTGGCCCATCAGGTGCAGGCCGAAGCCCGCATCATTGAAGAAGGTCAGGTGCGCGCCGGCGTCGCTGAGCGAGACGATGCTGTGCGGGTGGGTCAGCAGCCGCGATACCGCCTGCTCGTCGCTGTTGAGCAGCTGGGCGGTGAAGATGGTCGTCAGGTCCTCGTCGAGCGCGAGGTCGAGCATCGTGTCCAGCGGATCCTTGCCGGCGCGGGCGGCCAGCTCGGCGATGCTCTTCTGCTCCAGCGCGCGGTGGCGCTCTTGCGACACCTGCACCACGTGCACCTTGCTCCATTCGCCATTGAAAAGTCGGAAGGTCGCCGGCGCGGCCAGCTCGGCTCGCACGCGCTTGCGGAATTGCGGATCGGCGAGCAGCGCCTCTAGCGCCGCGCCCTTGAGCGACAGCGCCGGCTGCCAGCTCTGCAGCCCCTCCACCGGGTAGGGCGAGGCGAGCGTGAACTCCATCGTCAGCGGGCAGCACGACACCTGCCCGAGCAGCTTGCGGCCGCGCGTGTTGGCGGCGCTGATCGCGTCGAGGTCGGCGAACACCGCATCGGGGTTGGTGCCGTTGTGCAGCAGCGCGGCGATCATCACCGGCCGGCCGGCACGCGCTGCCATCTCTTCCAGCAGCGCCACCGGCATCTGCCCGCCCTTGGTGACCATGTAGACGCCGCCGCCTCGGTGCGCCATCGCCTCGATCAGCGCCAGGTGCTCGGCGTCGCTGGCCAGGCGCGAGGGCATGGGCACGCCGCCCTCGCCGTTGTGCGCCGGGCTGGTGGAGCTGGCGAAACCCACCGCGCCAGCGTCCATGGCCTCGCGAGTGAGCGCTGCCATGCGCTCGATCTCGTCGGGCGTGGCCTCGCGCCGCGCCGCGTCGTCGCCCATCACCCAGGTGCGCACCGACGAATGGCCCACGTAGCAGGCCAGGTTGACGGCGCTGCGGCTGCGCCGCAGTTGCGCCAGGTACTCGGCGAAGGTCTCGAACTCCCAGCGGATGCCCTGGCGCAGCACGTCCAGCGACATGCCCTCGACCTGCGTGAGGTTGCGCATGGTGCGCTCGCGGTCGGCCGGGCGGCACGGCGCGATGGTGAAGCCGCAGTTGCCGATCACCGCCGTGGTCACGCCCAGCGCCGGCGAGGGGCGCACGTACGGGTCCCAGGTGATCTGCGCGTCGAAGTGGGTGTGGCTGTCGATGATGCCGGGCATCAGGGCCAGACCCTGCGCGTCGATCACCGTCTCGGCATCCACCGGCAGCGAGGGGGCGATGGCGCGGATGCGGCCGTCCTTGACCGCCAGGTCTGCATCGAAGGGCTCGCCGCCGATGCCGTCGTACAGGCGCGCGCCGCGGATCAGCAGGTCGTCGGCCATGTCAGGCCACTCGGCGCGCCGGTTGCGCGAACAGGTCTTCCATCGCACGGCGCGTGCGGTAGGCGTGCGTCGTGGTGTCCATCGCCACGTCGGCCCAGCTCAGGCTCTGGCCCTTCTTCACCGGCCGCACCACCTTGACGTTGTGCGCCAGGCCGAGCGGCAGCCCGCCCATCGCGACCGACGTGGCGGCCGGCAGCAGCTTGCCCCACACCGTGTAGCCGCCTTCGCCGTCGAGCATCTCGCCCGGGGCCAGGTCGCGCTTGGCGGTGGCCACCACGTCGGCGTTCCAGCCGGTGGCCACGCCGGTGGGTTCGCCGCGCAGCGCCACGCTGGCCACCGACACGCCGACTTCCAGCCCGATCAGGTGCCAGCGCTTGTAGAGCGTGAAGTAGCGGCCGCTCGGGTCGGTGTGGGCGTTGTATTCCTCGAAGCAGTTCTTGATGTAGTCGGTCTCGGCCTCGACGGTGACCCACACGCCCATGCGGATGTCGTAGGGGATCTTGCGGCCGTCGGCCTCCAGCGAGGAGATCACCTCGACCATGCCCTTTTGCTCGAGCACACCGCCCTCGCTCTTCGGGCGGGTGACGAACGGGATGTCTTCGACGCTGGCCGGCGGGTAGAGCAGGCCATTGCTCGGCACGGCCAGCCCGGTGGCGTTGGACACCGCGGTCGATTCGATCGAGGGCTTGGAGCCGTCGAGGAAGCTGTTGAACATCTTCGGGTTCAGCCCGCCGCGCGCTGCCTGCTCGGGCGTGAGGCCGTAGTTGCCCCACACCGTCTCGGGCGTCGATTCGCTGAAGTGCGGCAGCCACTTGTGGCCACGGCCGGCCGCGACGACCGGGAAGCCGCAGGTACGGGCCCAATCGACCAGGTCGCAGATCAGCGCCGGCTGGTCGCCGAAGGCCAGCGAATAGACCACGCCGGCATCCGCGGCCTTGCGCGCCAGCAGCGGGCCGCAGAACGCATCGGCCTCGACGGTCACGTTGACCACATGCTTCTTCTGCGCGAAGGCTTCCAGGCAGTGGTCGACCGCGGCGATCGGGTTGCCGGTGCACTCGACGATCACGTCGATCGCCGGATGGCGCACCAGCGCGCGCCAGTCCTCGCCCACATGGGTGGCGCCGGTCTTCAGCGCTTCGTCGAGCGAGCCGGCCTGGGTGCGCTGCGCCTCCCAGCCCACGCGGGCGAGGTTGGTCTGCGCCGCGGCGGGCGACAGGTCGGCGATGCCCACCAGGTGCACGCCCGGCGTGCGCGGAATCTGTGCGAGGTACATCGACCCGAACTTACCGGCGCCGATCAGGCCGATGCGCACCGGCCGGCCTTCGGCGGCGCGCTGCTGGAGCTTGGCGAAGAGGTTCATGTCAGGCGGCCTTCCTGGTGTCGGCGATCGGTTCGGACGAGGTCACCAGCGCGCTGCCCGGCATGCCGTTCTTCCACGGCAGCTCGACCGGGTAGGGCTTGAGCAGGCAGTCGTCGGGCAGGCACTCGATGGGCGTGAAGTCGCGGTGTGCGATGTACTCCGGCCGCTTGAAGCGCCGCACGTGGTTGCTCACGGCGCACAGGCTCAGGTAGACGCTGACGCGGTTCCAGGGGCTCAGGTTGCTGGTCGAGGCATGCACCAGGCAGGAGTGGAACAGGATCATCGAGCCGGCCGGGCCCTGGGGCGAGACGATGCCGCCGTTCTTGCCGCCGGCGCGCGCCACCAACTGCCTTATCAGCTCGTGGTCCACCGTCCACAGCGGGTAGCTGGTGGTCGTGAGGTCGTGCTTCGCATCGATCACGCCTTTCTTGTGGCTGCCCGGGACGAACATCAGCGGGCCGTTGAACTCGTTGACGTCGTCCAGGAAGATGGCCACGTTCATGGCGCGCTCGGTGGGCATCATGTCGTCGTTCTTCCAGGTGCCGTAGTCCTGGTGCCATTGCCAGACGTCGCCCTCGAAGGCCATCTTGCCGTTGATCTTGAACTGGTGCATGTACAGCTGCTCGCCGCCGAACAGGTCCTGCACCGGCTCGATCATGCGCGGGTGGCGGCCCAGCCGCGCGAAGGGCTCGCTGTACATGTGCGCGGCGAAGTTCGTGCGCACCGCGTCGGAGCCCTTCTCGCGCACGTTGTAGGCCTCGCGGCGGGCGTAGAGGTCGGGCACCGCCTCGGTGAGCACGCGCGTTTCATCGGCGCTGAACTGCGCGGGGAAGAACAGGTAGCCGTCTCGGTCGAATTGCGCGAGTTGTTCGGGGGTCAGTCTCATGGGTTGTCTCCGGTGGATATCTCGGTGCCGCCGGTGCGCCGCGCGGCGGCGTCCAGGTGGCGGGTCATGTGCTCGCCGGCACGCTCGCCGTGCCTTCGCATCAGTCGTTCGGCCAGATCCGCATTGCCCGCCGCGATGGCACGGGCGATGGCCTCGTGTTCATCCCACACCGATTCGCGCAGCGTCGAGGCCTGCAGCACCGCGCCCATGGCGCGGCGGATGTGGCTCCAGTGCAGGTGGGCGCTGCGCTGGATGAGCGGGTTGCGCGAGGCCGCGTAGACGGCGTTGTGGAAGGCAATGTCGGCGTCGATCAGCGCGTTGACGTCGCGGCCGAGCGCCGCGGCACGGCCGCGCTCGATCAGTGCGGGGTCCAGCGGCTGCGCCTGTTGCGCCGCCAGCCGCGCGGCCAGCGCATCGAGCGCGCCGCGCACCTGGTAGACCGCGTTGATGCCGGCGGCGTCCAGCGGCGCCACCTGCACGCCGCGCCCCGGCGCGTCGAGCACCAGGCCGTCCTGCTTGAGCAGGCGCAGCGCCTGCAGCACCGGCTGGCGGGACACGTTCAGCTGCTGGGCGATCTCTTCCTGGGTGATGCGTGCCAGCGGCGGCAGCGAGCCGTCGCTGATGGCGTCCAGCAGCGCCTGGTAGACGCGCTCGACCAGGTCGGGCGCGGCGTGCAGCTTGACGAGGTGGACAGCCATGGAAGGGCGGGCATTGAGCAGCAGATGACTCTGTATACAGAATACATCAAGCTTGCCGCAAATCAAGCCGCAACGACCCCGATCCGGGCCGAGTGCGCGGCGGCCCCATCAATTGGCCCGAAAATACGCGCCTTGGCACGCCCGGCCCCGCCGGACGGCCCGCACCTCCTCAGACCATGGCAACCATCCTCCAACACCTTCCCGCCGGCCAGAAAGTCGGCATCGCGTTCTCCGGCGGCCTGGACACCAGCGCCGCGCTGCACTGGATGAAGCTCAAGGGTGCGATCCCCTACGCCTACACCGCCAACCTGGGGCAGCCCGACGAGCCCGACTACGACGAGATCCCGCGCCGCGCGATGCAATACGGCGCCGAGCGCGCGCGCCTGATCGACTGCCGCGCGCAGCTGGTGGCCGAGGGCATCGCCGCGCTGCAGTGCGGCGCCTTCCACATCTCCACTGCCGGCGTCACCTACTTCAACACCACGCCGATCGGGCGCGCCGTCACCGGCACGATGCTGGTCACCGCGATGAAGGAGGACGACGTCAACATCTGGGGCGACGGCAGCACCTTCAAGGGCAACGACATCGAGCGCTTCTACCGCTACGGGTTGCTCGCCAATCCGTCGCTGAAGATCTACAAGCCCTGGCTCGACCAGGCTTTCATCGACGAGCTCGGCGGCCGCGCCGAGATGTCGGCCTTCATGACGAAGGCCGGCTTCGGCTACAAGATGTCGGCCGAGAAGGCGTATTCGACCGACTCCAACATGCTCGGTGCCACCCACGAGGCGAAGGATCTCGAGCACCTGAACAGCGGCGTGAAGATCGTGCAGCCCATCATGGGCGTGGCCTTCTGGCGCGACGACGTGGAAGTCAAGCGCGAGGAAGTCTCGGTGCGCTTCGAGGAAGGCCAGCCCGTCGCTCTGAACGGCAAGACCTTCGCCAGCGCCGTCGAGCTGCTGATGGAGGCCAACCGCATCGGTGGCCGCCACGGCCTGGGCATGAGCGACCAGATCGAGAATCGCATCATCGAGGCCAAGAGCCGCGGCATCTACGAGGCTCCAGGCCTGGCGCTGCTGCACATCGCCTACGAGAGGCTGATCACCGGCATCCACAACGAAGACACCATCGAGCAGTACCGCGACAACGGCCGCCGCCTGGGCCGCCTGCTCTACCAGGGCCGCTGGTTCGACCCGCAGGCGCTGATGCTGCGCGAGACCGCGCAACGCTGGGTGGCGCGCGCCATCACCGGCGAGGTGACGGTGGAACTGCGCCGAGGCAACGACTACTCGCTGCTCAACACCGAGTCGGCCAACCTGACCTACAAGCCCGAGCGGCTGACGATGGAAAAGGGCGAGTCGATGTTCTCGCCGCAGGACCGCATCGGCCAGCTCACCATGCGCAACCTCGACATCGTCGACACGCGCGAGAAGCTCGCCACCTACTCGCAGGTCGGCCTGCTGCCCTCGGGCGGCACGGCGCTGCTGCCGCTGCTCAAGGGCGAATAGCGACGCGGCTCGGCGGGGCGCTCAGCCCCGCGCGTCGAAGGCAGAGATCGCGCCGGCCACGCGCTGCAGCGGCAGGATGTCATCGACGCCGCCCATCGCGATGGCTTCCTTGGGCATGCCGAAGACGATGCAGCTCTCCTCGTCCTGCGCGATGGTGCGGGCGCCGCGCTCGTGCAGCGCCTTCATGCCGCGCGCCCCGTCGTCGCCCATGCCAGTCAGGATGATGGCCAGCACGTCGCGCCCGGCGCATTCGGCGGCCGAGCGGAACAGCACGTCCACCGACGGCTTGTGGCGGTTCACCGGCGGGCCATCGGCCACCACGGCGAAGTACTGGCCGCCGGCCTTGCGCAGCTGCATGTGGCGCCCGCCCGGGGCGATCAGCACCACGCCGCGTTCCAGGCGATCGCCGTCCTTGGCTTCCCGGACGTTCATCGCGCACAGGCCGTCCAGGCGCTGCGCGTACATGGCAGTGAATTTCTCCGGCATGTGCTGCACGATGGCGATGCCCGGGCTGTCGCCGGGCAGCTGCGTCAGCACGCTCTCGATCGCTTGCGTGCCGCCGGTGGAGCTGCCGATCACGATGGGCTTGTTCATCGACAGCGCATGCAGGCCTGCGATGACCGGTCGAGCCGCCGCCTTCTGAATGGGTGCTGCCGAGGCGGCACCCGAACGGGCGCGCGGCCGGGAGCGTGCCGCGGTCTTCAGGGCCGTCACCAGCTCGCGGCGCGACTCCTCGAGGAACTGCTTGAGCCCCAGGCGCGGCTTGGCCACCACGGCCACGGCGCCGGCGGCCAGGGCCTCCAGCGCGGCCTTGCTGCCGTCGGTGGTCAGCGTCGAGCAGATGACCGTGGGGATCGGGTCGGTCTCCATCACCTGGCGCAGGAAGGTCAGTCCGTCCATGCCCGGCATCTCGATGTCCAGCAGCAGCACGTCGGGGCGGTTCTTCTTGATGGCCGGGCCGGCCAGCAGCGGGTTCGGTGCGCTGCCCGCCATGCGGATCTCGGGGTCGCCCTGCAGCAGGTGCTGCAGCGTCTGCCGCACCACCGCCGAGTCGTCGACCACGTACACATTGATTGTCATTCCTGCTCCTCAGATCGGCATGGCCGCCACGTGCGGGGCGTCGGGGCCCACGGTCCAGCGCAGCCGCCGGTAGGTATTGCCGCCGAGGTCGTGCTGCAGAACGCGCACGCCGCACTCGGACAGGGCGTCGCGCACCCAGTCCGTATTGCGCGCACCGATCGCCTGCTGCGGGTAGACCTGCGGGAACATGTTGCCGCCGCCGTAGAAGTAGGCTTCGCACTGCCCGGGCTGCAGCCCGCGCTCGCGCAGCAGCTCGTTCATCTGGCGCAGCGCCACGTCGGCGTAGGCGGCGTCGTCGTGGCGCCCGGCCGGTGCCGGCATGGCATGGACGATGTGGCACATCGCGCCGACGGTGCGGCGCGGGTCGGTCAGCACGATGGCCACGCACGATCCGAGCAGTGTCTCGAAACGATCACCGCGCTCGCCGCAGGCCACGCCGCCGGGGTGCAGCACGTGCAGCAGGCCGCCCGGCGCGTGTGGGTGCTCGGCCACCGTCATCCCGCGACCTTGCGGAATGCGCCCGGCGCCAGCACCTTCAGCGGGGTGCGGCACGGCACCCGGCCCTCGGCGGTGCCAAGGAACAGGATGCCGTCGGGGCGAAGCTGCGTCAGCACGCGGTCGACCACCTCAGCCTTCGTGGGCGGGTCGAAGTAGATCAGCACGTTGCGCAGGAACACCACGTCGAACGGCCCGATGTTCTCGATAGGCACGCACAGGTTGAGCTGGCCGAAGCGAACACGCTCGCGCAGCTTGGGCTGCATCTGGCTCAGACCGTCGGCCTCGCCTTCGCCACGCCAGCAGTAGCGTTTCAGCCGCTCGGGCGAGACGTTGCGCAGCCGCTCCTGCGGATAGATCGCCTGGCTCGCGCTGCGCAGCACGCGGTCGCTGATGTCGGTGCCCAGGATCGACCAGTCGTCGCCGATGCGCCCTTGCGTCTGCAGGTCTGCCAGCAGCATGGCCGTGCTGTAGGCCTCGTCGCCGAAGGAACTGGCGGCACTCCACACGCGCAGCGAAGCGGGTCGCCTGCGCGCCAGTTCCTGCTCGAGCAGCTCGTAGTGCGCCGGCTCGCGGAAGAAGTAGGTCTCGTTGGTGGTCAGCAGGTCCACCGCGACCTGGAATTCGCCCTGGTCGTCGTCGCCCGCGATCAGCGCGAGGTAGTCCTCGTAGCCGTCGATGCCCAGCCGCTGTAGGCGCGGTGCGAGCCGCGACGCGACGAGTGGCTTCTTGTGGGCGGCGAACGACAGGCCGATGGATGAATGCATCAGCTCCGCGATGGCGCGGAACGTCTTGTCGTGAAGGGCGGTCATGGCTTGCGCGTCGTGCCCCTCATGCCGCCAGCGCCTCCTGCGAGGCCTCGCAGAGGTTCGCCATCTCGTCGACGTCGAAGGCGCGGTCGGGCTCGAGGATGATGACGAAGCGATCGCCTCGCTTGCCCATGGCGCGGATGAAGTCGCGGCGCACCGAGGTGCCGAAGTTCGGCGGCGGCTCGATGGCGTCGGCGGCGATGTCGACGACCTCGCTGACCGCGTCGACCATCAGGCCGAGCTCGACGCGTTCACCCTCGCGCATCGCGTCGAAGATGACCACGCAGGTCTTCTTGCCGACCTGGGCGGCCGGGCGGCCGAAGCGGGCGTGCAGGTCGATCACCGGCACGACCGAGCCGCGCAGGTTGATGACGCCGCGCACGAACGAAGGCATCAGCGGCACGGTGGTCATGGCCCCGTACTGGATGATCTCGCGCACGCTGCGGATGTCGATGGCGAACACCTCGGCCGCGAGGTGGAAGGTCAGGTACTGGGCGTTGTGGTCCTGCTGCATGGCAGGCTCTCAGTACGGGCGGAAGTTGCCGTGCGTGCCGGTGGCTGCCGGCCGCGACGGCGCGCCGGCTGCCGGACGGGCGGCCGCGCCGCGCATCGGCGAGTTCGGCGCACGGCGCTCGGAGCTTCCCGTGCTCTCCCCGCGTGCCGGGCGCGAGGCTCCGCCGCCGGCAGCGAAGAACGACACCGACTGCTGCAACTGCTCGGCCTGGCCGGACAGCTCTTCCGACGTCGCGGCCAGTTCCTCCGAGGCCGACGCGTTCTGCTGCGTCGCCTTGCTCAGCTGCCCCATCGCTCCGCCGATCTGCGTGACCGACTGGCTCTGTTCCTGCGAGGCCGCCGCGATCTCCTGCACCAGCTCGCTGGTCTTCTGGATCGACGGCACGATCTCGTCGAGCAGCTTGCCCGCACGCTCGGCGGTGGACACGCTGTTGGCCGCCAGGTCGCCGATCTCCTTGGCCGCCTCCTGGCTGCGCTCGGCGAGCTTGCGCACTTCAGCGGCGACGACTGCGAAGCCCTTGCCGTGCTCGCCGGCACGCGCCGCCTCGATGGCGGCGTTCAGCGCCAGCAGGTTGGTCTGGTAGGCGATGTCGTCGACGATGCTGATCTTCGCGGCGATCTGCTTCATCGCAGTCACGGTCTGGCTGACCGCCTGGCCGCCTTCGCCGGCTTCCTTGCTGGCCTTGGTGGCCATGCCGTCGGTGACCTTGGCGTTGTCGCTGTTCTGCGTGATCGAAGCCGACATCATGTCGATCGAGGCGGTGGTCTCCTCCACCGACGAGGCCTGCTCGCTCGCGGCTTGCGACAGCGACTGCGCCGTGGCGCTGACCTGGCTGGCGGCGCCGGTGAGCGCCGTGGCCGCGGCCCGCACTTCGTCGATGATGGCGGCGAGCTTCTCGCTACTCGAGTTGGCGTCCTGCTTGACCTGGTCGAAGGTGCCGCGGGCCTCGCGGGTGATGCGCTGCGTGAGGTCGCCATTGGCCAGTGCGGAGAACACGCGGCCCACGTCCTCGATGATCCCGGCGAGCGCCTCGCTGGTCGTGTTGGCGTCGCTGCGCACCTGGCCGAAGGTGCCGGCGTAGTCGCGCGTGATGCGCTGGCTCAGGTCGCCCTCGGCGAGCGCGCCGAAGACCCTGCCGACGTCCGCGAAGATGACCGAGCTGGTTTCCAGCAGCGCATTGACGCCGGAGCACAGCTCGGCGATCGGGCCGGACTTGCCCTCCATCGGGATGCGCTGCGCCAGGTCGCCGGCCATCGCGGCCGCCGTGACCTTCTGTGCCTGTTCGACGGCCTCGCGCAGCATGCGCGCGGCCACCACCTCGGCGGTGACCTCGGTGGCGATCTTGACGATCTTCATCACCCGGCCCATCTCGTCCTTCACCGGCGCATAGACCCCCTGGATCCAGACTTCGCGGCCGCCCTTGGCGACGCGGCGGAAGGTGCCGTTCTGCGACTTGCCGTCATTGAGCTGACGCCAGAACTCCGTGTACGCCGGCGTCGCCGCGTCGACCGGGTCGACGAACATGCGGTGGTGGCGGCCGACGACCTCGTCGGCGGAGGCTCCCATCACCCCGAGGAAGTTGCCATTGGCGCTGGTCACGGTGCCGTCGGGCTTGAACTCGACGAAGGCGGACGAGTTGTTGATCGCTTCGACGATGCCGCGCGCGTTTTGGCGCTCGATCTCCGAGGCGGTGATGTCGTAGCGCACGCCGAGGTACTTCATCGGCTTGCCGTTTTCGCCCAGGATCGGCGCGATCACCGCATCGACGTAGTACGGTGTGCCGTCCTTCGCGCGGTTCTTGATGATCCCGCGGAACATCTGGCCGCGGCCGATGGTGGCCCACATCTGCTTGAAGACATCCTTGGGCATGTCGGGGTGCCGCGTGGTGTTGTGCGGCTGCCCGATCAGCTCGGCCCGGGAATACTTCGACACCTCGATGAACTTCTCGTTGATGCTGAGGATGTCGCCCTTCTTGTCGGCTTCCGAGACGATGCTCGTCTCGTTCATGATGTCGGTGCGCACCTTCAGCTCGGCCTCGACCTCGTCCAGGCGAGCCCGGACCTGCCCGAGCGTGGCGGATACGTCGGTGCGTTCGCGCTCGAGCGTCGCGCGCTCGGCCTCGATGCGCGCACGTTCGCTCTCGAGACTGGCCAGCGCCTGGGCCGATTGCTGGAGCTCCATGCCCGCGAACAGGCGGGCCAGGAAGGAAGGGCTGGGCTGGTTCATGACAGTCTTTCAGTGGGTTGTTGCTGCCCGCGGGCGGCGGGTTCGGCGGCCAGTTGGCTCAGGGAGGCGACGTCGAAGATGAGCGCGACCTCGCCATTGCCGAGGATCGACGAGCCGGACATGCCGCGCAGGCTGCGGAACATGCGGCCCAGGGGCTTGATGACGGTCTGGTGCTGGCCAAGCAGCACATCGACCATGACACCGTAGCGCTGCGTGCCGGAGTGGATGACGACCACGCTGCAGCGCTCGGGCGGTGGCGTGTCCAGCGCGTACAGCGTGCGCAGGCTGAGCACCGGCAGAACACGGCCACGCAGCTCGACCACGCTGCGGCCGCGCGCGTCCAGCGCGGTGGCGGTGGGCCGGTCCTCGATGACCTCGACGACCGATTCCAGCGGGAAGATGAACTTGCTCGCGCCCACGCCGACCAGGAAGCCGTCGATGATCGCCAGCGTCAGCGGCAGGCGGATCTCGATCGTGCTGCCCTGGCCCTCGACGCTGTGGATCGTCACGGTGCCGCGCAGCGCTTCGATGTTGCGGCGCACGACGTCCATGCCGACGCCGCGGCCCGACAGGTTGGTGACCTTCTCGGCGGTGGAGAAACCGGCCTCGAAGATGAGGTTGAAGATCTCGGTGTCGGGCGGCGTCACGCCGCGCTCGACCAGGCCGCGTTCCCAGGCGCGCTGCAGCACCTTGTCGCGCTGGATGCCCCGGCCGTCGTCGATGATGCGGATCAGCACGCTGCCGGATTCGTGGCAGGCCGACAGGGTCAGCTTGCCCTGGGCCGGCTTGCCGGTGGCAAGGCGCTGCTCGGGTGTCTCCAGGCCGTGGTCCAGGCCATTGCGCACCAAGTGCATCAGCGGGTCGGCGATGCGTTCGACGACGGCCTTGTCGAGTTCGGTCTCGCCGCCGACGATCTCCAGTGCGACGTCCTTGCCGAGCTCCGACGCGGTGTCGCGCACCACGCGGCGAAAGCGGGCGAAGGTCTCGCCGATCGGCACCATGCGCAACTGCAGCGTGCCGTTGCGGATCTCCTCGATGAGGCGGCCGATCTCGGAGTTGGCCTCCATCAGCGCGCCGTTGCGCGTCTGCCGTGCCAGCAGCGCGGCGCCGGCGCCCGCGATCACCAGCTCGCCCAGCAGGTTGATCACGTCGTCGAGCCGGTCGGCCTGCACGCGGATGTAGCGGTTGCCGTCCTGCGCACCCGGGGCCGACTCGCGGCTCTTCTGCTGCTTGCCGAGCGCCGCCTCGACGATCTGCGGATGCACGCCGTCGGCCTGTAGCAACTCGCCCAGGCGCGGCGCGCCTTCGGCGCTCACGTCCTCGCGCTGCTTGTGCAGGGCGCGCTCCAGTTGTTCGTAGTTCACCGCGCCGATGGACAGGAGGATCTCGCCCAGACGCGGGCTGTCCGGCAGCTCGTCGATCAGCTGGACCAGGCGCTGCGGCGTGGCGTCGGGGCCGATCACGTGAAGCGTGGCATCGTCGCGCACGAAGCTGAACGCGTCCTCGATGGCCTCGCGCGGCTTGTCGGTCTGCAGCTCGAAGACAAAGCCGAGGTGGCATTGCTCGGGATCCAGCGCGTCCAGTGCCGGCACGGCGGCGCTGTCGCAGCCGACCGCCAGGATGCTGCCGAGCTGCCCGACATAGCTCAGGATCGCCAGCGGATCCATGCCGTTGCGGAAGGTGTCCGCACCGAAGCGCACCGAGATGTGCCAGCGGCGGGAACCGGCCGCCGGTGACGCGGAAGCTTGACCCGCTGCGGCCGTGCTGCGTGACGGGGCCAGTGCGCCCAGGCGCGTGACCAGCGCGGCGCGGGCCGCGGCGCCCTGCGCGTCGTCGCTGTCGCCGCTGGCCTGGGCCACGAGCAGCCGGATCTGGTCGTTGCTCTGCAGCAGCAGGGTCGACAGCTCGGGCGTCAAGGCGATCTCGCCTTCGCGAAGCCGGTCGAGCAGCGTCTCGACATGGTGCGTGAAGGCCACCACCGCATCGAGGCCGAAGATGCCCGCCGAGCCCTTCACGGTGTGGGCGCAGCGGAACAGAGCGTCGAGCAGTTCGCGGTCGTCCGGCGCGTCTTCCAGTTGCAGCAGCAACTGTTCGATGGAAGCGATCTGCTCCTGCGCTTCGCTGATGAAGGCGGGCAGTGCTTCGGCGATGAAGCTGTTGTCTTGTTCGCTCTGGTTCATGCGCCGGCTCCCGCGGTCCGCTCGGCTTCGAGCAGGCCCGTCAGGCCGAGGCGTTCGCAGGCGCCGCGCAGGGCCGGGCTCGGCCGCTCGATCAGCAGGCTGCGCTGTTGCGCCTGCAGGGCACGGGCCAGCGCCACGAGGAGCTGCACCCCGGCGGCATCGACCTCGGTCACGCCGCTGGCGTCGGCCCGCAACGTTTCGGCGTCGTCGGCCGTGAGCCAGGCAAGCCACTGCGGGCGCGTCTCGCCCACGGTGTAGATGGTCAGTTCGGCCGGCAGGGCCAGTGCGGAAGGCATGCGCGCTCCTAGGGCAGGATCAGCTTGGAGACCGCGTCCAGCAACTGCGGTGGATTGAAGGGCTTGAGGATCCAGGCCTTGGCGCCGGCGGCGCGTCCCTGTTCCTTCTTCGCGTCCTGCCCTTCGGTGGTCAGCATGATCACCGGCGTGAATTTGTGGCGCGGGTGCTGCTTCACGTGCGTCAGGAAGGTGATGCCGTCCATGTTCGGCATGTTCACGTCGCTGACGATCAGGTGGACTTTGGCGAGCTTGTCGAGCTGCGCAAGCCCTTCCTTGCCGTCGCCGGCTTCCAGCACCTCGTAGCCGGCGCGTGCCAGCGACAGCTTCACCACGGTGCGCAGCGAACTGGAGTCGTCGACGATCAGGATGGTCTTGGCCATGACAGCGCCTGGTTCAGAAGAAGGTGGTTCCGGTCGACGGTGCAGTCGCTGCATCCGGCGACTCGGGGGCGGAGATCGCGCGTTGTTCGGCGGTCGTGTAGCCGGCGCTCAGCAGCGCCTGCCACTCGCCCGGATCGGGCGCTTGCCCGTTGGCCATGGTGGTCTGCAGGCGCTGTGTCGCGGTGTGGATCGAAGCGCTGACCTGGTCGAGGATCTGGCTGACGCGGTCCTGGAACTGGAAGGCCACCATCAACTGCTCGACCTGGCCGCGCACAGACTCGCCGCGGGCGCGAAGCTGCGCGGCGCGCTCGTTGAGCTGTGTCACCGCACCGTCGACGTCGGCGATCACCGCGCGAATGGTGTCCTCGGAGCGCCGGATGCCGGCGTTGTCGTGCTGCGCATGCTCGTCGGCCTGCTTCAGAGCACCGCGCATGCGCTCGCCGAAGCCGTTGACCTGTTCGCCGATGCGCCGGCCTGTGTCGCCCGACTCGGCCGACAGGCGGCGCACCTCGGCGGCAACGACGGCGAATCCGCGGCCGCTGTCCCCGGCACGAGCCGCCTCGATGGCGGCGTTGATCGACAGCAGGTTGGTCTGGCGTGCGAGCTTGCCGACGTCTTCGGCCATGTCACCGAGGCTGGCAGAGGCACCGGAGAGTTCGCGCACCGAGCCGAGCACCTGCTCTCGCGAGCGAACCGACTGCTCCAGCGATTGCAGCAGGCCGAGCAGGCGCTGCTCGCACTGCGCGAGCACCGCGGCGCGCTCGTCGAGCTCGGCGTGGCTGGTCGCCGATGCGGAAGGCGGCGAGATGATCAGGTCGAGCTCGGACAGGATCGCCGAGAAGCCTTCCAGCAGATGGGCGGTGGCTTCACGCATCTGCGCCTGGGCGGTGCCGATGTGTGTGGTCCAGGTCTGTGCCGCTTCGGCCAGGCGGTGGCCGAACTCGGCGCTGGCGGGGCTGGCGTCGCGGGCCGGCGTCGACGCCGCACCGGTGAGGAAAGCCAGGGCGCGTGCGAGCCATGGCTGGCGTGCCGGCGCCCCGTGCGCGGGCCCGTCGTGGGCGACGCTGCCGGCCGCACTGTTCGAAGAGGTGGACATGTCGTGAGGTGGTTGCGGGCATCGCGGCGCAGCGCAGCGCGATCCCTCACCTCAATGTCGGCATTCCAAGATCGGGCAATAGGGCTGAAAGAGCCTCAAATGCCACGCAAACTGAGAAAAATGGCGCCTCTGCGGCAATCAAGTATCAAGATAGTCACTTATGACGGCTTGCGCGTCGCCGTGACCGGTCCGTCAGTTCGCGAAGGGATCGCGAACGGGCGCGCCTTTGCCCAGCAGCGCTTCTTTCAACTGCGCGTCGGCCGGCGAGTGGCCGAGCCAGATCTTCAGCAGCGCCGAGAAGAACTCGGGTTCCTTGATCGGCTCGGTAGAGGCCTTGCCGTTGATCAGCACCGTGGTGCCCTGGCCGGGTACGTAGTCGACGAAGAAGTACTCGCCGGCGGTGAGCTTCTTCTTGGCGGAGAACAGGTCGGCCAGGCGCAGGGTGCCGGCGATGGACTTGGAAAACTCCTCGCGGGGCGCGTTGTCCTGCATGCCGCGGGTGAACAGCTTGCCCAGTTCGTTGGCGTCGATGTCGCGCAGCATCACGATGTGCATGCGCTTTGGACCGGGTGCGGCCAGCACCGCTTCCGGCGTGGCAGCCTTGCTGCCCAGGTACAGGCCGGCGGTGTAGACCTTGAAGATGGCCTTGTAGCGCACGCCGGCGCCGTTGAGCAGCAGCTTCGCGTTGCCCATCTGGGCGGACTGCTCGTACTTCACGCCGCCGACCTCGGTGGTCTGTGCCTGCGCAAGCGGCGTGGAAAGAAGTGCCACCAGGGTGGCGCCCAGAAGGATGGTGCGACGGATCACGACGCTCTCCGATGTCGAGTTGAGCAGGCCGATGAGCCCGCAAGGCAGCGCAGTGTGACAAAGCCGGGCCCGCCGTGTCCATGACGGATTGCACGAGTGGAGAGGGCGCTCCAGCCCGATTGGCGCCGCTGCTACACTGCGGCCGCATGTTTTCGACGCGCAAGCAAACCGAAAGGTCGCACGACCGGGGAGCCTGGCCCTGGCGCCGCTCCTGCCTTCGCGCCGGGCGCTGACCCGGCCCCGTTTGCCTGCCGTTGCGCGCCCGGACCGACATGGATCCGCGCCCTTCGGCTCCACCCGCCGGAACCGCTTTCGGCCCGATACACCGAATCGAACCGTCACGCGCACGCATCGCCGTGCGCCGGGCCGTGGAGGGCCCTGACCCGTGATCACCGAACTCGAATTCAAGAGCCTGGCCGCCCAGGGCTACAACCGCATCCCGCTGCTCACCGAGGCCTTCGCCGATCTGGAGACGCCGCTGTCGCTGTACCTCAAGCTCGCCTACGGCAACGGCGGCGGCAAGCACAGCTTCTTGCTCGAATCCGTCGTCGGCGGCGAGCGTTTCGGGCGCTATTCCTTCATCGGGCTGCCGGCGCGCACCCTGCTGCGGGCCACCGGCTTCAAGACCGAGGTCGTCACCGACGGCGTCGTCGTCGAGACGTACGAAGGCAACCCGCTGGACTTCATCGATGCCTACCAGAAGCGCTTCAAGGCGGCGTTGCGGCCCGGCCTGCCACGTTTTTGCGGCGGCCTGGCCGGCTACTTCGGCTACGACGCGGTGCGCTACATCGAGCCCAAGCTGGCGAAGACCTGGAAGGACGGCGGCATCGACACGCCCGACATCCTGCTGCTGCAGTGCGAGGAACTGGCGGTCATCGACAACCTGTCGGGGCGCCTGTACCTGATCGTCTATGCCGACCCGACAGAGCCTGAGGCCTACTTCAAGGCCAAGCGGCGCCTGGCGGAGCTGGGCGACAAGCTCAAGTACAGCGTCACCGCGCCGCAGGTCAAGCGCGTCGCCGCGCATGGCGTGGAGCGCGAGTTCGCCAAGGACGACTACGTGGCCGCGGTGCTCAAGGGCAAGGAGTACATCGCGGCCGGCGACATGATGCAGGTGCAGATCGGCCAGCGACTGCGCAAGCGCTACACCGAGAGCCCGCTGTCGCTTTACCGCGCGTTGCGCTCGCTGAACCCGTCGCCCTACATGTTCTTCTACGACATGGGCGACTTCCAGATCGTCAGCGCCAGCCCCGAGATCCTGGTGCGCCACGAGCATGTGCCCGAGGGCGAGAAGGTGACGATCCGTCCGCTGGCCGGCACGCGACCACGCGGTGCCTCGCCCGAGCAGGACAAGGCGCTCGAGGCCGAACTGCTCGCCGACCCGAAGGAGCGCGCCGAGCACGTGATGCTGATCGACCTGGCCCGCAACGACATCGGCCGCATCGCCAAGACGGGCACGGTGAAGGTCACCGAGGCCTTCGTGGTCGAGCGCTACTCGCACGTGATGCACATCGTCAGCAATGTCGAGGGCCTGCTCAAGGACGGCATGACCAACCTCGACGTGCTCAGGGCCACCTTCCCGGCCGGCACGCTGACCGGTGCGCCGAAGATCCGCGCGATGGAGATCATCGACGAGCTCGAGCCGAGCAAGCGTGGCATCTACGGCGGCGCCTGCGGCTACCTCAGCTTCGCCGGCGACATGGATGTGGCCATCGCCATCCGCACCGGCATCGTCAAGGACCAGACGCTCTACGTGCAGGCGGCGGCCGGCGTGGTGGCCGACTCCGTGCCCGAGATGGAGTGGAGGGAGACCGAGCACAAGGCCCGCGCGCTGATCCGCGCGGCCGAACTGGTGGAAGAGGGGTTCTGATCATGCTGCTGATGATCGACAACTACGACTCATTCACCTTCAACCTGGTGCAGTACTTCGGCGAGCTCGGCGAAGAGGTGCGCGTGCTGCGCAACGACGAGATCGACGTCGCGGGTATCGCGGCGATGAAGCCGGACAGGTTGGTGCTCTCGCCGGGCCCGTGCTCACCGGCCGAGGCCGGCGTGTGTGTCGAGGCGATCCGTGCCTTCACCGGCAAGCTGCCCATCCTCGGCGTGTGCCTTGGGCACCAGGCGATCGGCGCTGCGCTCGGCGGCAACATCGTGCGGGCGAAGACGCAGATGCACGGCAAGACCGACGTCATCACCACCGACGAACGCGGTGTCTACACCGGCCTGCCGCGGCAGTTCACGGTGATCCGCTACCACTCGCTGGTGATCGAGCAGGCCACGCGCCCCAGGGAACTGGAGATCACTGCCACCTCGCAGGACGGCGAGATCATGGGCGTGCGCCATACCGCCCTGGCGGGCACGAAAACGCCGATGGAAGGCGTGCAGTTCCACCCCGAGTCGATCCTGACCGAGCACGGCCACGCCATGCTGCGCAACTTCCTGCGCCAGAGCGACGCGGGCTGAGCGCCGGCACTCAGCGCTTCAGCGCGCTCGCGAAGGCGCGCTGCACGTCGAGCGCACCGTAGGGTTTGCAGATGCTCGGGTGGCCGCGCAAGGCCGCGGGCAGGTGGTCGGTCTGGGCGTGGCCGCTGGCCACCACCAACGGGATGCCGAGCTCGGCCAGCCGGTCGGCGACGCTCTCGCTGGTGTGGTCACCCAGGTCGACGTCGATCATGGCGATGTCGAAGCGCCGCTCGGCCAGCAGTGCCAGTGCATCGGGCGCGCGGCCCACGCGAATGACGTCGGTGCAGCCCAGCTGCGCCAGCATGGCCTCCACCGTCAGGGCGATCACCAGATCGTCTTCGACCAGCAGCACGCTGGCCGGCGCGCCACGGTGCAGCGCTTCCACCGCCAGCAAGCCGGCGCCGTCCACGGCGGCACCGGCCGCGCGCTCGAAGCCGCGCGGGATCACCAGCCGCGCCTGCAGCCCGCCGGGCAGGTACTGCACCTCGGTACGGCCCTGCAGCTCGTGCGCGAGCGCTTCGGCGATGACGCGCGAGCCGAAGCCGATGCGCGTGGGTTCGGCGGTGGCCGGGCCGCCGGATTCGCGCCAGTCGATGCACAGTGCGCCATTGCGGTCGACCTCCCAGTGCACGGCAAGCCGGCCGCTGGCCTGCGACAGCGCGCCGTACTTGCGCGCGTTGGTGGCGAGTTCGTGCACCACCAGCGCCAGCGACATGTAGGCGTTCGGCTCCAGCTGGATCGGCGGGCCGGACAGCGCCGACTGGCCCGTGTCGCTGAACGGCCGGATCTCGTCTTCCATCAGGCCCAGCAACGGCGCCGGGCCCCAGCGCGTCTGCTCGATCTGCATGTGCGCCCGCGCCATCGCGCCGACGCGGTTCTGCAGCGTGGTGGCCAGTTCCTCGACGCTGTCCGAGCGTGCCGCACTCTGCTGCACCAGGCCCTTGACCAGCGCGAGGATGTTGCGGATGCGGTGGTTCAGCTCGCGCACCAGCAAAGCCTGCCGCTGGCTGTCGCGGCGCAGCGTGCGCAGGTCGCGTTGCTCCCGCTGCGCCGCCAGCAATCCCTGCATGCGCACGCGCAACACCTCCGCCAGCTCGACCTGCAATGGCGTCCAGGGCTCGCCATGCAGCCGCACTGATTCGCGCCAGGCCGCGAAGCTGCCACGCGGCGTCAGGTTGCCGCGTTCGCCGTCCAGCGACTTGTTCGGGTTGCCGGCCCACACGACATGGCGACGGACTTCGTCGCGGAACAGCAGCAGCCAGTCGCGCGACGGCTGCGACAGCGGCACCGCCACCATGCCCGCCACGCGCGGTGCCAGCGCAGCCGTGGACGGCCAGCGCTGGGCGAGCGAATCCACCACCACCGCCTCCGGCACGGGCGTGTCGGCCAGCAGTTCGCAAAGCGCCGCGACTTTGCGCGGCGGCGGCCCCTCGCCCCAGCGCAGCGTGCGGCCGTCCAGGTGCAGCGCAGCGCCAGTGGCGCGCAGGGTGTGACAGATCGTGGCCAGCACGGCCTCGCGTTGCGCGGAAGGCGCCTCGTGATCCACCAGCGGCTCGACGCCTGGCTGGCTCAGCAGCAGGGCGTTGATGTCGTGCTGCAGTTCCTCGCTCTCCAGACGCCCGATGGCCAGCCCGAACAGCCGGCCCAGGGTTTCGGCGATCGCGCGGCAGGCGAGCGCCGGCCGTTTCGGTGCGCCGTGGTGGCAGACGACCAGGCCCCAGAGGCGGCCGTTGACGCGCAGCGTGATCGACATCGTTGCCGCGGTGCCCATGTTGCGCAGGTACTGCAGGTGCACTGGCGAGACGCTGCGCAGGGTGGCCAGCGACAGGTCCAGCGCGGCGGTGTCGTGGCCGAGCACGTCGACGCCATCGTCGGCCACGTCGCAGATGATGCGCGAGGGGCTGCGCAGGTACAGCGCGCGCGCCTGGGCCGGGATGTCGCTGGCCGGGTAGCGCAGCCCGAGGTAGGTGGGAAGCCCGGGCGCGACCTGCTCGGCGATCACCGTGCCGCTGCCGTCGGCGGAGAAGCGGTAGACCATCACCCGGTCGTAGCGCGCCAGCTCGGCGATGCCGCGGGCAGCGGCGGCGGCCAATTCGCCGATCTCGTTGCAGTGGGCCAGATGCTCCGCGCAGTGGCCCAGGCAGACGATGTCGCGCAGGGTGTCTTCGGCGCTGGCCGGCTCGGCCTCGATCACGAGCAGGCCGCCGCTGTCGTGGATCGACACATCGACCGGGTCTGCACGCCCGGGCCACGCGACTCCGTACAGGTGCTGTGCGGCGTCGTGGGCGAGCGAGACGCGGGCGTGCGCGGCGGCGGCGGCCAGGGCCTGGCGCGGCAGGGCCGACTCGGCACCCGCGCCCAGCAGCGACTGCGGCGTGCGGCCGACCCAGGCGGCGGCATTGGCCGAGACGTGCGCGATGTGGCCGCCAGGATCGACGGCCAGAAGGAAGCCGGCCGCCTGGATGCGGCCGAGCCGGTGGATGGGTTCGGAGGCGCATTCCGCCAGCGCGCGCTCCAGCGGGGTCGGTTCGCGGCTCACATACTCCTTCGCCAGCGGCAGACTTCTTCTTGGTGCCGGGCACTTTACCCGACGCTCGATACACTGCGTGCCTTCTTCCAGACTTGTTGATCCGGGGCAAAGCCATGCCGTTCGTCGACCTGCGCAGCGACACCGTGACCCGACCCACCGCCGCGATGCGCGAGGCGATCGCGCGCGCCGAAGTGGGCGACGACGTGTTCGGCGACGACCCGACGGTCAATGCGCTGCAGCAGCGCATGGCGCAGATGCTCGGCAAGGAGGCGGCGCTGTTCATGCCCACCGGCACGCAGAGCAACCTGTGCGCGTTGATGAGCCACTGCCAGCGCGGCGACGAATACATCGTCGGCCAGATGGCCCACACCTACCGTTGGGAGGCCGGCGGCGGGGCGGTGCTCGGCAGCATCCAGCCGCAGCCGATCGCCCACCAGGCCGACGGCACGCTGGCGCTGGCCGACATCGAGGCCAGCATCAAGCCCGACGACCCGCACTTCGCGCGCTCGCGCCTGCTGTGCCTCGAGAACACGCTGGGCGGCCGGCTGATGCCGATGGCCTATCTGCAGGATGCGACCGCGCTGGCCCGGCGGCATGGCCTGGCGACCCACCTCGACGGTGCACGCCTGTTCAACGCCGCGGTCGGGCTGGGAGGCGATCCGCGCGCCAACGCGAGGGCAATGGCCGAACTGTTCGACAGCGTCTCGGTGTGCTTCAGCAAAGGGCTCGGTGCGCCGGCCGGCTCGGCCCTGGTCGGCTCCGCTGATCTGATCGCCCGGGCGAAACGGGTGCGCAAGATGGCCGGCGGCACGATGCGCCAGGCCGGCATCCTGGCAGCGGCGGCGATGCACGCGCTGGACCACCACATCGACCGGCTGGCCGACGACCACGTGCGTGCGAGGCGCCTGGCCGACGGGCTGCAAGGCCTGCCCGGCGTGAACGTGCAGTCACCGCAGACGAACATGGTGTTCATCGAGCTGCCGCGCGAGCGCGCCGCGGGCGCGGTGGCGGCGCTGCGCGAGCAGGGCGTGCTGAGCACCGGCCTGTACCAGCTTCGCCTGGTCACCCACCTCGATGTGAACGACCAGGACATCGACACCGCCATTGCCGTGCTGCGCCAGGCGCTGCAGTGAGCCGGCGAATCCCAGGAGCCTGACCATGACCATCACCAACACCGAAGCCCTGACCCGCACGATCGAGCATCGCGAGATCTTCCACGATGAGATGCTCGCGCTGATGCGCCGCATCATGGGCGGCGAGATGTCGCCGGTGATGATGGCGGCGCTGCTGATCGGCCTGCGCGTGAAGAAGGAAACCATCGGCGAGATCACCGCCGCCGCGCAGGTGATGCGCGAGTTCTCCACGAAGGTCGAGGTGGCCGACCGCAAGCACCTGGTCGACATCGTCGGCACCGGCGGCGATGGCTCGCACACCTTCAACATCTCGACCTGTTCGATGTTCGTCGCCGCGGCCTGCGGCGCACGCGTCAGCAAGCACGGCAACCGCAGCGTCTCCAGCAAGTCGGGCAGCGCCGACGTGCTGGAAGCGCTCGGCGTGAGCCTGTCGTTGCCGCCGGCGGCGATTTCGCGTTGCATCGCCGACACCGGCATCGGCTTCATGTTCGCGCCCAACCACCACCCGGCGATGAAGAACGTGGCGCCGGTGCGCAAGGAACTCGGCGTGCGCACCATCTTCAACATCCTGGGGCCGCTGACCAACCCGGCCGATGCCCCGAACATCCTGATGGGCGTGTTCCACCCTGACCTGGTCGGCATCCAGGTGCGCGCGCTGCAGCGCCTGGGCGCCGAGCATGCGCTGGTGGTCTACGGCCGCGACGGCATGGACGAGGTCTCGCTGGGGGCCGCCACGCTGGTGGGCGAGTACAAGGACGGCGGCATCCGCGAGTACGAGATCCACCCCGAGGACTTCGGCCTGACGATGGCGAGCAACCGCACGCTGAAGGTCGAGACGCCCGAGCAGAGCAAGGCCATGCTGCACGCGGTGCTCGACAACGAGCCCGGCCCGGCGCGCGACATCGTGCTGCTCAACGCCGGCGTGGCCCTGTACGCCGCCAACGTCACCACGACCATGGCCGACGGCGTGGCGTTGGCGCGCGAGGCGCTGGCTTCGGGCAAGGCGTTGGCCAAGATGCACCAGTTCGTCGGCCGCACGAAGGAGCTGGCGGCGGCATGAGTGACATCCTGAACAAGATCGTTGCGGTCAAGCGGGAGGAGATCGCTGCGGCGCGGCGTCGGCGCGACCTGGCCTCGCTGCGCCGCGATGCCGAGTCGCTGGGCGGGCAGCGCGACTTCGCCGGCGTGCTGCGCGCCAAGGTGGTGGCGGGCCGCGCGGCCGTGATCGCCGAGGTCAAGAAGGCCAGCCCGAGCAAGGGCGTGCTGCGCGAGCACTTCGTGCCGGCGGACATCGCCGCCAGCTACGAACGCGGCGGCGCCGCCTGCCTGAGCGTGCTGACCGACGCGCAGTTCTTCCAGGGCCACGCCGACTACCTGCAGCAGGCCCGCGCGGCCTGCGGATTGCCGGTGCTGCGCAAGGATTTCATGGTCGACGCTTACCAGGTGTTCGAGGCGCGCGCGATGGGCGCCGACTGCATCCTGCTGATCGCCGCCTGCCTCGACGACGCGCTGATGGTCGACCTGGAGGCGCAGGCCCTGGCGCTGGGCATGGCGGTGCTGGTGGAGGTGCACGATGGCGCCGAGCTCGACCGCGCGCTTCGGCTCAAGACGCCCCTGGTGGGCATCAACAACCGCAACCTGCGCACGTTCGAGGTCACGCTGGACACCACGCTGGGCCTGCTGCCGGAGGTGCCCAAGGACCGGCTGCTGGTCACCGAGAGCGGCATCCTCGGCCCGGCCGACGTGAAGCGCATGCGAGACGCGAACGTGCATGCCTTCCTCGTCGGCGAGGCCTTCATGCGTGCCGCCGACCCGGGCGCCGCGCTGGCGAGCCTGTTCGCGTGACCGCCGACGATCTGGTCGCGGCCTGCGCGAGCCTGCCACCGGCCTGGGCGCAGGTGCTGCCGGGCTGGACGCCGCAACGTTTTGCCGAGGTGATCGACCGGGTGCGCGCCATCTCCGGTACGAGCGAGATCGCGCCGGTCGACCCGTTCCGCGCCCTGCGCTTCCAGCCCCCCGAGGGCGTCAAGGTGGTGGTGTTCGGCCAGGACCCTTACCCCAAGCCCGGGCATGCGGACGGCCTGGCCTTCTCGGCCGGTCACGGCAAGCCGGCTTCGCTGCGCCGCGTATTCCAGGTGCTGGCGGAGGACCGGGCTGGTTTCAAGCCGCCGCCGGTGTGGAAACTCGATGGCTGGGCACGCCAGGGCGCACTGTTGCTCAATCCCACGCTGACCATCGAGGTGGGCCGCATCGGTAGCCACATGGGTTGTGGTTGGCAGGCGCTCACATCCGATATTGTCAAGGTTTTGTGCAAGATGCCGCAGCCGCCGGTGTTCATGCTGTGGGGTGACAAGGCGAGGCAGTTCTTCGTCGAGGCGCAGCCGGTTGGTGCCTCGGTGCGCACCCTGGTGACGCGGCACCCGTCGAACGACTTCCAGCGCCGCTTCATGGCCGAGGGCCGGCACTTTCTGGAGACGGCCGCCCTGGTCGACTGGTGGGCCCTGTAGGGCGCCGAAGCCATTCGGGCCTGTGCTATCATCGCGGGCTCTGCGTGGAGGGGTGCCCGAGTGGCTAAAGGGGGCAGACTGTAAATCTGTTGGCTTACGCCTACGCTGGTTCGAATCCAGCCTCCTCCACCAAAGATCCAGTGAATCGTGTTGTCTCCCGAGCGGGAGTAGTTCAATGGTAGAACCCCAGCCTTCCAAGCTGATGACGCGGGTTCGATTCCCGTCTCCCGCTCCATGTCGCCAGAGGCTTGATGTCCCGACCGGATCCAAGCCTGTGTCGACGGTCAGTTGATCGGCCCATGTGGCTCAGTGGTAGAGCACTCCCTTGGTAAGGGAGAGGTCGCGCGTTCGATCCGCGCCATGGGCACCAAGTCTTGATATTCATTCTCGTTGTCGAGGAGCGATGTGATGGCAAAAGGCAAATTTGAGCGGACCAAGCCGCACGTGAACGTGGGGACGATTGGTCACGTGGACCATGGCAAGACGACGCTGACGGCGGCGATCACGACGGTGCTGTCGGCCAAGTTCGGTGGTGAAGCCAAGGCGTACGACCAGATCGACGCGGCGCCCGAAGAGAAGGCGCGCGGCATCACGATCAACACCGCGCACGTCGAGTACGAGACGGCCAACCGGCACTACGCGCACGTCGACTGCCCCGGGCACGCCGACTACGTGAAGAACATGATCACCGGTGCGGCGCAGATGGACGGCGCGATCCTGGTGTGCTCGGCCGCCGACGGCCCCATGCCCCAGACCCGCGAGCACATCCTGCTGGCCCGTCAGGTGGGCGTGCCGTACATCATCGTGTTCCTGAACAAGTGCGACATGGTCGACGACGCCGAGCTGCTCGAGCTCGTCGAGATGGAAGTGCGCGAGCTGCTCGACAAGTACGACTTCCCCGGCGACAAGACCCCCATCATCCACGGCAGCGCCAAGCTCGCCATGGAAGGCGACAAGGGCGAGCTCGGCGAGCAGGCCATCATGAAGCTGGCCGATGCGCTGGACAGCTACATCCCGACCCCCGAGCGTGCCATCGACGGCGCCTTCCTGATGCCCGTCGAGGACGTGTTCAGCATCTCCGGTCGTGGCACCGTGGTGACCGGGCGTATCGAGCGCGGCGTGGTCAAGGTCGGCGAGGAAATCGAGATCGTCGGCATCCGTGCCACGCAGAAGACCACCTGCACCGGCGTCGAGATGTTCCGCAAGCTGCTCGACCAGGGCCAGGCCGGCGACAACGTGGGCATCCTGCTGCGCGGCACCAAGCGCGAAGACGTCGAGCGCGGCCAGGTGCTGTGCAAGCCCGGCAGCATCAAGCCGCACACGCACTTCACCGCCGAGGTGTACGTGCTGAGCAAGGAAGAGGGCGGTCGTCACACGCCGTTCTTCAACAACTACCGGCCGCAGTTCTACTTCCGCACGACGGACGTGACCGGGGCTGTTGAGCTTCCGAAGGACAAGGAGATGGTCATGCCTGGCGACAACGTCAGCATCACCGTCAAGCTGATCGCCCCGATCGCGATGGAAGAAGGCCTGCGCTTCGCCATCCGCGAAGGCGGCCGCACCGTCGGTGCCGGCGTCGTCGCGAAGATCATGGAGTGATGTGAACGGCCACAGGGGCATAGCTCAATTGGCAGAGCGCCGGTCTCCAAAACCGGAGGTTGGGGGTTCGAGACCCTCTGCCCCTGCCAGACGAAGGCCCTGATGGGCCGAGACTGGCTGGTCACAGCAGCCCGCGAGGCGACGAAAAGTCCCTGCGGGCTTTGCTGCTGAAAGGCGGCGCTGCTTTTTCTGGGCATGTCTGCCGCGAAGCGAAACGAACAATGGCTACTCCTCAAGTCGAAACTGTCTCCACCGGAGCCGACAAGGCCAAGCTGGCCGTGGCCGGCGTGCTGGTCATCAGCGCGGTGGCGGCGTTCTACGCGCTGGGCAAGCAGGACCTGTGGGTGCGCGTGATCGCCCTGCTGGTGCTGCTGGCGGCGGCCCTCGGCGTGTTCTTCACCGCCGAGGCCGGCAAGCAACTGATCGCCTACGGTCAGGATTCGGTCAAGGAAGTGCGCAAGGTCGTCTGGCCGACCCGCAAGGAGGCCATCCAGATGACCGGCTACGTCTTCGCCTTCGTGTTCGTGATGGCGCTGTTCCTGTGGCTGACCGACAAGACGCTCGAATGGGCGCTGTACGACCTGATCCTGGGCTGGAAGCGTTGAGGAACGAGCCATGAGCGACCAAGCAACCCCCGTGATCACGCCCGAGACCGTGGCGCCGGCGACCAACAAGCGCTGGTACGTGGTGCATGCCTACTCCGGCATGGAGAAGGCCGTGGAGCGCAACTTGCGCGAGCGCATCGACCGCGCCGGCATGCAGGAGAAGTTCGGTCGCATCCTGGTGCCGATGGAAGAGGTCGTCGAGCTCAAGAACGGCAAGAAGTCCGTCACCGAGCGGCGTTTCTTTCCGGGCTACGTGCTGGTCGAGATGGAAATGGCCGACGACACCTGGCACCTGGTCAAGCACACCGGCAAGGTGACCGGCTTCGTCGGCGGCGCGAAGAACCGCCCCTCGCCGATCTCGGAAGCCGAAGTGCTGAAGATCGTCCACCAGATGCAGGAAGGCGTGGAGAAGCCCCGCCCGAAGGTCGAGTGGTCGGTCGGCGAACTGGTGCGCGTCAAGGAAGGTCCGTTCACCGACTTCAATGGCGCCATCGAGGACGTCAACTACGACAAGTCCAAGGTGCGCGTGTCGGTCACGATCTTCGGCCGCGCCACACCGGTGGAGCTCGACTTCTCGCAGGTCGAAAAGGTTTGATTCGAGCCGGCGCGGACTCTCTTCCGCGCCCGTTGATGCCGGTGACGAGACACCGGTACGAGGAGCACAGGTAACCAGCCCTGTGCGTTTGAACTCAACAGGATCCGGCCTGGCCGCTGGAACCTGAACTGGAGAGAAACATGGCCAAGAAAATCGTCGGCTTCATCAAGCTGCAGATTCCGGCGGGCAAAGCGAACCCGTCTCCCCCGATCGGTCCGGCGCTGGGTCAGCGCGGTCTGAACATCATGGAGTTCTGCAAGGCGTTCAACGCCCAGACGCAGAGCATGGAACCCGGCCTCGTGCTGCCGGTGGTGATCACCGCGTTCGCGGACAAGTCGTTCACCTTCGTTCTCAAGACCCCCCCGGCGACCGTGCTGATCAAGAAGGCCGCCAAGCTTGACAAGGGATCGCCGCGTCCGCACGTCGACAAGGTCGCCAAGCTGACGCGCGCCCAGGTCGAGGAAATCGCCAAGACCAAGATGAAGGACCTCACGGCTGCCGACCTGGACGCCGCGGTTCGCACGATTGCCGGATCCGCCCGTTCGATGGGCGTGACCGTGGAAGGAGTCTGAGCATGGCCAAGCTGACCAAACGACAGAAGGCCCTCGCGGGCAAGGTCGACAGCAACAAGCTGTACCCGCTGGACAACGCGCTGGCGATCGTCAAGGAATGCGCGACTGCCAAGTTCGATGAATCCATCGACGTGGCCGTGCAGCTCGGCATCGACGCCAAGAAGTCCGACCAGGTGGTGCGCGGCGCCGTCGTGATGCCCAACGGCACCGGCAAGACCAAGCGCGTCGCCGTGTTCGCCCAG
This sequence comes from Rhizobacter sp. AJA081-3, assembly GCF_017795745.1. GTDB lineage: Bacteria > Pseudomonadota > Gammaproteobacteria > Burkholderiales > Burkholderiaceae_C > Piscinibacter. The sequence goes on from NZ_CP059067.1 coordinate 230,673, forward strand.
GGCGCCAAGGCCGAGGAAGCCAAGGCCGCCGGTGCCGACATCGTCGGCATGGACGACCTGGCCGCCGAGATCAAGGCCGGCAAGATGGACTTCGACGTCGTGATCGCTTCGCCGGACACGATGCGCGTCGTCGGTACGCTGGGCCAGATCCTCGGACCGCGCGGCCTGATGCCGAACCCGAAGGTCGGCACCGTGACGCCGAACGTGGCGCAGGCCGTGCGCGACGCCAAGGCCGGCCAGGTGCAGTTCCGTGTCGACAAGGCCGGCATCGTGCACGCCACGATCGGCCGCCGCTCGTTCGACGCCGACAAGCTCGGCGGCAACCTGCGCGCGCTGATCGAGGCGCTGAACAAGGCCAAGCCGCCGTCGAGCAAGGGCATCTACCTGCGCAAGGTGGCGGTGTCCTCGACCATGGGCGTGGGTGCCCGTGTGGACCTCGCGACGATCAACGCCGCGCCGACCCAGGCCTGACGAGAGAAAAAGGGTCGCCGCTGAGTCTGGCGGCGACCCGGTGAATTGGTGGGCCGGAGGCCGCGCAAGCGGCAGTCGGGTCATCCAAGACCGCTGGTGCGGCTCCTTCGGGGGTCGCTTAATCGCCAGCGCAGATGGCGGTCCCGCCTGGAAATGGAAGCAGTTCCGGATCTGGCAGGTCGCTGAACGTGGTGTGCGGGGAGGGCGAGAGCCCGAGCCGCACGTGATGTGAGGAGCAGACCTTGAGTCTCAATCGCAACGAGAAAGCAGCCGTGGTGACGGATGTGGCGGCCCAGGTGGCCCGCTCGCAGACGCTCGCGCTGGCCGAGTACCGTGGCCTCACCGTGGCTCACCTGGACGCACTGCGCAAGCAGGCGCGCGAAAAGGGCGTGTACCTTCATGTACTGAAGAACACCCTGGCTCGTCGCGCCGTTGCCGGTACGCCCTTCGAGGTGGCCCAGGGTGCCATGGTCGGTCCGCTGATCTACGGTTTTTCCGAAGACGCTGTCGCCGCGGCCAAAGTCATCGCTGACTTTGCCAAGGGCAACGACAAGCTGATCGTCAAGGCTGGCGCCTATGCCGGCAAGGCGCTCGACGCCGACGGCGTGAAAGCACTGGCCTCCGTGCCGAGCAAGGAAGTCCTGCTCAGCCAGATCGCCGGCCTGCTGAAGTCGCCGGTGCAGCGCATGGCCGCCGTGCTGGCCGCGCTGTCCGAAAAGCGTGGTGAAGGTGCTGCAGCGCCGGCGGCGGAAGCCGCCCCTGCCGCCTGAACGATCCGACCCCAGAACTGAAATCCAACGAAATCTAGGAGCCTCAAATGGCATTCGACAAAGACGCATTCCTGACCGCCCTCGACAGCATGTCGGTGATGGACCTCAATGACCTGGTCAAGGCGATCGAAGAGAAGTTCGGCGTGTCCGCCGCTTCGATGGCCGCCCCGGCCGCTGGTGGCGGTGGCGCTGCCGCCGCTGCGGTGGAAGAGAAGACCGAGTTCAACGTCGTGCTGCTCGAAGCCGGCGCGAACAAGGTGTCGGTCATCAAGGCCGTGCGCGAACTGACGGGCCTGGGCCTGAAGGAAGCCAAGGACCTGGTCGACGGCGCTCCGAAGCCCGTCAAGGAAGCCATCGCCAAGGCCGACGCCGAAGCCGCGGTGAAGAAGCTGGTGGAAGCCGGCGCCAAGGCCGAACTGAAGTAATTCAGCGTTCAGCCTGCGGGGCTGGGAGCCGGAAAACGGCTCCCAGCCCTTGCACTTCCAGGGCTTTGCTCGCAAAGGCCCCTGGAGAGCACTTGAAAGGGTCTCGCCCGACAATCGGGGCCTTCCCAAGTGATCTCGAAAAGTTCTCTGATCCGACTGCAGAGAACGGGTTTGGTCGGACTCCGGTGCAATGCCGGGGTTGTCCGCCAGCGGCAGGTAGTGGCCTGCCACCAAGCTTCGAACGCAAGGTTCGAAAGGCAGTCGCCGACGGAACACCTGCCACGGCCGGGTGGGGGTTCCTGAGACGGAGTGTTTATGGCGCAGCAAACCACCCCCTACAGCTACACCGAGCGCAAGCGGATTCGCAAGAGTTTCGGCAAGCGCGAGAGTGTCCTCAACGTTCCCTATCTGCTGACGATGCAGAAGGAGTCGTACGTCGCCTTCCTCCAGAAGGACGTGCCTCCGCAAAAACGCAAGCCCGAGGGGCTGCAAGCCGCATTCCTGTCCGCGTTCCCGATCGTCTCGCACAACGGGTTCGTGGAGATGAAGTTCATCGAATTCAACATGGCCAAGCCCGCGTTCGACACGCGGGAGTGCCAGCAGCGCGGGCTGACCTATGCCGCCGCGGTGCGCGCCAAGCTGCAGATGATCATCTACGACCGGGAGTCGCCGCAGGCGAAGACCGTCAAGGAGATCAAGGAGCAGGAGGTCTACATGGGCGAAGTTCCGCTCATGACCGACTACGGCTCGTTCATCGTCAACGGCACCGAGCGCGTGATCGTCTCGCAGCTGCACCGTTCGCCGGGCGTGTTCTTCGAGCACGACAAGGGCAAGACGCACTCCAGCGGCAAGCTGCTGTTCAGCGCGCGGATCATCCCGTACCGTGGCTCGTGGCTGGACTTCGAGTTCGACCCGAAGGACATCCTGTACTTCCGCGTCGACCGCCGCCGCAAGATGCCGGTGACGATCCTGCTCAAGGCGATCGGCCTGAACCCTGAGCAGATCCTGGCTCACTTCTTCGTGTTCGACAACTTCCGCCTGATGGACTCGGGCGCGCAGATGGAGTTCGTCGCCGACCGCATCCGCGGCGAAGTCGCTCGCTTCGACATCACCGACAAGAACGGCAACGTCGTCGTCGAGAAGGACAAGCGCATCACGGCCCGCCATGTGCGCACGCTCGAGCAGACCGAGACGCAGTTCATCAGCGTGCCGGAAGACTTCCTGCTCGCCCGTGTGCTGGCGCGCAACGTCGTCGATGCCGACACTGGCGAGATCATCGCCAAGGCCAACGAAGAGCTGACCGAAGCGCTGCTGAAGAAGCTGCGTGCCGCGGGCATCAAGGAGATCCCGTGCCTGTACACGAACGAGCTCGATGAAGGCGCCTACATCAGCCAGACGCTGACCTCCGACGAGACCGCCGACCAGCTCGCCGCCCGCGTGGCGATCTACCGCATGATGCGCCCCGGCGAGCCGCCGACGGAAGACGCCGTCGAGGCGCTGTTCCATCGCCTGTTCTACTCGGCGGACACGTACGACCTGTCGCGCGTGGGCCGCATGAAGTTCAATGCCCGCGTCGGCCGTGACACGCCGGAAGGCGCGATGACGCTGTCCAACGAGGACATCCTCGACGTGGTGAAGATCCTCGTCGAGCTGCGCAACGGCCGCGGCCAGGTCGACGACATCGACCACCTGGGCAACCGCCGCGTGCGCTGCGTGGGCGAACTGGCCGAGAACCAGTACCGCTCGGGCCTCGCCCGCATCGAGAAGGCCGTCAAGGAACGTCTCGGCCAGGCCGAGACCGAGGCGCTGATGCCTCACGACCTGATCAACTCCAAGCCGATCTCCGCGGCGCTCAAGGAGTTCTTCGGCGCGAGCCAGCTGTCGCAGTTCATGGACCAGACCAACCCGCTGTCGGAGATCACGCACAAGCGTCGTGTCTCCGCCCTCGGCCCGGGCGGCCTGACCCGCGAGCGTGCCGGCTTCGAAGTGCGTGACGTGCACGTCACCCACTACGGCCGCGTCTGCCCGATCGAGACGCCGGAAGGCCCGAACATCGGCCTGATCAACTCGCTGGCCCTGTACGCGCAGCTCAACGAGTACGGCTTCCTCGAGACGCCGTACCGCCAGGTGCGCGACGGCAAGGTGACCAATCAGATCGACTACCTGTCGGCCATCGAGGAAGGCAAGTACGTCATCGCGCAGGCCAACGCCACGCTCGACAAGGACGGCAAGCTGATCGACGAGCTGGTCTCGGCGCGCGACAACGGCGAATCGATCCTGACCTCGCCGGAGCGCATCCAGTACATGGACGTCGCACCGACGCAGATCGTGTCGGTGGCCGCTTCGCTCGTGCCCTTCCTGGAGCACGACGATGCGAACCGGGCGCTGATGGGTGCCAATATGCAGCGCCAGGCTGTCCCGACGCTGCGCCCCGAAAAGGCGCTGGTCGGCACGGGCGTGGAGCGCGTGGCCGCGAAGGACTCGGGCACGGTCGTGGCGGCCCGCCGCGGCGGCGTCGTGGACTACGTCGACACCAACCGCATCGTCATCCGCGTCAATGACAACGAGACGGTGGCCGGTGAAGTCGGCGTCGACATCTACAACCTGATCAAGTACCAGCGTTCCAACCAGAACACCAACATCCACCAGCGCCCGATCGTCAAGCGCGGTGACGTGGTGGCGGCCGAGGACATCATCGCCGACGGTGCCTCCACCGACATCGGCGAGCTGGCCCTGGGCCAGAACATGCTGGTCGCGTTCATGCCCTGGAACGGCTACAACTTCGAGGACTCGATCCTGATCTCGGAGCGTGTCATCGCCGAAGACCGCTACACCTCGATCCACATCGAGGAACTGGTGGTGATGGCGCGCGACACCAAGCTGGGTGCCGAGGAAATCACCCGCGACATCCCGAACCTGAGCGAGCAGCAACTGGCTCGCCTGGACGAGTCGGGCATCGTCTACGTGGGTGCCGAGGTGAACCCGGGCGACACGCTGGTCGGCAAGGTCACGCCCAAGGGCGAGACCACGCTGACGCCGGAAGAGAAGCTGCTTCGCGCCATCTTCGGCGAGAAGGCCAGCGACGTGAAGGACACTTCGCTGCGCGTGGACCAGGGCACCAACGGCACGGTCATTGACGTGCAGGTGTTCACCCGCGAAGGCATCCCGCGCGACAAGCGCGCCCAGCAGATCATCGACGACGAGCTCAAGCGCTACCGCCTGGACCTCAACGACCAACTGCGCATCGTCGAGGCCGACGCGTTCGACCGGATCGAGAAGCTGCTGGTGGGCAAGCTCGCCAACGGCGGCCCGCAGAAGATCGCCAAGGGCACGGCCATCGACAAGGCCTATCTCGCCAGCGTCGAGAAGTACCACTGGTTCGACATCCGCCCGGCCGATGAAGACGTGGCCAGCCAGCTCGAGTCGATCAAGAACTCGCTCGAGCAGACGCGCCACAGCTTCGACCTCGCCTTCGAAGAGAAGCGCAAGAAGCTGACGCAGGGCGACGAGCTGCCGGCCGGCGTGCTGAAGATGGTCAAGGTGTACCTGGCCGTCAAGCGCCGCCTGCAGCCGGGCGACAAGATGGCCGGCCGCCACGGCAACAAGGGTGTCGTGTCCAAGGTCGTTCCGGTCGAGGACATGCCCTACATGACCGACGGCACGCCGTGCGACATCGTGCTCAACCCGCTGGGCGTGCCTTCGCGCATGAACGTGGGCCAGGTGCTCGAAGTGCACCTGGGCTGGGCCGGCAAGGGCATCGGCCAGCGCATCGGCAACATGCTGCAGGAGCAGGCCAAGGTGGCCGACCTGCGCAAGTTCCTCGACGAGCTGTACAACAAGTCGGGCGGCAAGACCGAGAAGCTGGACAACCTGTCCGACGCCGAGATCCTCGAGATGGCCGGCAACCTGAGCAAGGGCGTGCCGTTCGCGACGCCGGTGTTCGACGGTGCGGCGGAAGAAGAAATCCGCGGCATGCTCAAGCTCGCCTACCCGGACGACATCGCCAAGGCCAAGGGCCTGACGGCGACGCGCACGCAGGCCACGCTGCACGACGGCCGCACCGGCGAGGCGTTCGAACGCCCCGTCACCGTTGGCTACATGCACGTGCTCAAGCTGCACCACCTGGTGGACGACAAGATGCACGCCCGCTCGACCGGCCCGTACAGCCTGGTCACCCAGCAGCCGCTGGGCGGCAAGGCGCAGTTCGGCGGCCAGCGCTTCGGCGAGATGGAAGTGTGGGCGCTGGAAGCCTACGGCGCGTCGTACATCCTGCAGGAAATGCTGACCGTCAAGTCCGACGACGTGAACGGCCGCACCAAGGTGTACGAGAGCATCGTCAAGGGCGAGCACTCGATCGAGGCCGGCATGCCGGAATCGTTCAACGTGCTGGTCAAGGAAATCCGGTCGCTCGGTATCGACATCGAGCTCGAGCGCAACTAAGAAGGAAGGAAACAGAACATGAAGGGTTTGCTTGATCTGTTCCGCCAGTTCACGCCTGATGAGCATTTCGATGCCATCAAGATCGGACTGGCTTCGCCCGAGAAAATTCGGTCCTGGTCATTCGGCGAAGTCAAGAAGCCGGAGACCATCAACTACCGCACCTTCAAGCCGGAGCGCGATGGCCTCTTCTGCGCCAAGATCTTCGGCCCGATCAAGGACTACGAGTGCCTGTGCGGCAAGTACAAGCGCCTGAAGCACCGTGGCGTGATCTGCGAGAAGTGCGGCGTCGAGGTCACCCAGACCAAGGTGCGCCGCGAGCGCATGGGTCACATCGACCTGGCCGCGCCCTGCGCGCACATCTGGTTTCTGAAGAGCCTGCCGAGCCGTCTGGGCCTGGTGCTCGACATGACGCTGCGTGACATCGAGCGCGTGCTGTACTTCGAAGCCTACGTGGTCGTCGACCCCGGCATGACCCCGCTGAAGAAGTTCAGCATCATGTCCGAGGACGACTACGACGCGAAGCGCACCGAGTTCGGTGACGAGTTCGTCGCGCTGATGGGCGCCGAGGGCGTCAAGAAGCTGCTCGAGGAGATCGACCTCGACGTCGAGATCGACAAGCTGCGCAACGACATGACCGGCAGCGAGCTGAAGGTCAAGAAGAACTCCAAGCGCCTGAAGGTGATGGAAGCCTTCAAGAAGTCGGGCATCAAGCCGAGCTGGATGGTGATGGAGGTGCTGCCGGTGCTGCCGCCGGACCTGCGTCCGCTGGTCCCGCTGGATGGCGGCCGCTTCGCCACGTCCGACCTGAACGACCTGTATCGGCGCGTCATCAACCGGAACAACCGGTTGGCGCGTCTGCTCGAGCTGAAGGCTCCCGAAATCATCGTGCGCAACGAAAAGCGCATGCTGCAAGAAGCTGTTGACTCGCTGCTGGACAACGGCCGCCGGGGCAAGGCGATGACGGGCGCGAACAAGCGCGCGCTGAAGTCGCTGGCCGACATGATCAAGGGCAAGAGCGGCCGCTTCCGCCAGAACCTGCTGGGCAAGCGCGTCGACTACTCGGGCCGTTCGGTCATCGTGGTGGGCCCGACGCTCAAGCTGCACCAGTGCGGCCTGCCCAAGCTGATGGCGCTCGAGCTGTTCAAGCCCTTCATCTTCTCGCGCCTGGAGGCGATGGGCATCGCCACCACCATCAAGGCGGCGAAGAAGGAAGTCGAATCCGGCACGCCGGTGGTCTGGGACATCCTCGAGGAAGTCATCAAGGAGCACCCGGTCCTGCTGAACCGCGCGCCGACGCTGCACCGCCTGGGCATCCAGGCGTTCGAGCCGGTGCTGATCGAAGGCAAGGCGATCCAGCTGCACCCGCTCGTGTGCTCGGCGTTCAACGCCGACTTCGACGGTGACCAGATGGCCGTCCACGTGCCGCTGTCGATCGAGGCGCAGATGGAAGCCCGCACGCTGATGCTGGCGACCAACAACGTGCTGTTCCCGGCCAACGGCGAACCGTCGATCGTGCCGAGCCAGGACGTGGTGCTGGGCCTGTACTACGCGACACGTGAGCGCACCAACGCCCGCGGGGAAGGCATCATCTTCTCCGACGTGCAGGAAGTGCAGCGCGCGCTGGACAACAACCAGGTCGAGATCACCGCCAAGGTGGCGGTGCGCCTGACCGAGTGGGTCAAGAACAAGGAGACCGGCGAGTTCACGTCGGAAACCAAGCTCGTCGACACCACGGTCGGCCGCGCGCTGCTGTCCGAGATCCTGCCCAAGGGCCTGCCGTTCTCGAACATCAACAAGGCGCTGAAGAAGAAGGAGATCTCGCGCCTGATCAACACCTCGTTCCGCAAGTGCGGCCTGAAGGACACGGTCGTGTTCGCGGACCGGCTGCTGCAGGCGGGCTTCCGTCTGGCCACGCGCGCCGGCATCTCGATCTCCATCGACGACATGCTGGTGCCCAAGGAGAAGCCGGGCCTGATCGAACGCGCGGAAAAGGAAGTCAAGGAGATCGAGCAGCAGTACGTCTCGGGCCTCGTGACCGCCGGCGAGCGCTACAACAAGGTCGTCGACATCTGGGGCAAGACCGGTGACGAAGTGGGCAAGGTCATGATGGCCCAGCTCGCCAAGCAGAAGGTACTCGACCGCCATGGCAAGGAAGTCGACCAGGAGTCGTTCAACTCCATCTACATGATGGCCGACTCGGGCGCGCGCGGTTCCGCCGCGCAGATCCGCCAGCTGGCCGGCATGCGCGGCCTGATGGCCAAGCCGGACGGCTCGATCATCGAGACGCCGATCACGGCGAACTTCCGCGAAGGCTTGAACGTTCTGCAGTACTTCATCTCCACCCACGGCGCCCGAAAGGGCCTGGCGGACACGGCGCTGAAGACGGCGAACTCCGGCTACCTGACGCGTCGCCTGGTCGACGTGACGCAGGATCTGGTGATCACCGAAGACGACTGCGGCACGCACAACGGCATGAACATGCGCGCGCTGGTCGAAGGCGGCGAGGTGATCGAGTCGCTGCGTGACCGCATCCTCGGCCGCGTGACGGCCATCGAGGTGCTGCACCCCGAGACGCAGGAAGAACTGCTGCCCGGCGGCGCCATGCTCGACGAGGACACGCTCGACGTGCTCGAAGCGGCGGGCGTCGACGAGGTCAAGGTTCGTACCGCACTGACCTGCGGCACGCGCTTCGGCCTGTGCGCCAAGTGCTACGGACGCGACCTGGGTCGCGGCGGCGTCGTCAATCGCGGCGAGGCGATCGGCGTGATCGCGGCGCAGTCGATCGGCGAGCCGGGCACGCAGCTGACGATGCGCACCTTCCACATCGGCGGTGCGGCATCGCGTGCGGCGGTGGCATCGAGTGTCGACGCGAAGAGCGACGGCATCATCGGCTTCAACGCCACGATGCGCTACGTGACCAACGGCAAGGGCGAGCTGGTGGTGATCTCCCGTTCCGGCGAGATCATCATCTCCGACCAGCACGGTCGCGAGCGCGAGCGCCACAAGGTGCCGTACGGCGCGCTGCTGTCGGTCAAGCCCGACCAGCAGCTCAAGGCCGGCACCGTGCTGGCCAACTGGGACCCGCTGACCCGCCCGATCATCACGGAGTTCGCCGGCAAGGCGAGGTTCGAGAACGTCGAGGAAGGCGTGACGGTGGCCAAGCAGCTCGACGAGGTCACCGGCCTGTCGACCCTGGTGGTGATCGACCCGAAGCGCCGCGGCGCAGCGAAGGTCGTGCGCCCGCAGGTCAAGCTGCTCGACGCCGGCGGCAACGAGGTGAAGATCCCCGGCACCGACCACTCGGTGACGATCGGCTTCCCGGTCGGCTCGCTGATCCAGATCCGCGACGGCCAGGACCTGATGCCGGGCGAGGTGCTCGCACGCATCCCGGTCGAAGGCCAGAAGACCCGCGACATCACCGGCGGTCTGCCGCGCGTGGCCGAGCTGTTCGAGGCACGTTCGCCGAAGGACAAGGGCACGCTGGCCGAGCAGACCGGCACGGTGTCGTTCGGCAAGGAGACCAAGGGCAAGGTTCGCCTGCAGATCACCGACCCGGACGGCAAGGTGTACGAGGAGCTCGTGCCCAAGGAGAAGAACATCCTGGTGCACGAAGGCCAGGTGGTCAACAAGGGCGAGTCGATCGTCGACGGTCCGGCGGACCCGCAGGACATCCTGCGCCTGCTGGGAATCGAGGAGCTGGCGCGCTACATCGTCGACGAGGTGCAGGACGTCTACCGCCTGCAGGGTGTGAAGATCAACGACAAGCACATCGAGGTGATCGTTCGCCAGATGCTGCGCCGCGTGCAGATCACCAACTCGGGCGACACGGCCTACATCGCGGGCGAGCAGGTCGAGCGTTCGGAACTGCTGGACACCAACGACCGCATGCTGGCCGAGGGCAAGGTGCCCGCCACGCATGCCGACGTTCTGCTGGGCATCACCAAGGCGTCGCTGTCGACCGACAGCTTCATCTCGGCGGCGTCTTTCCAGGAGACCACGCGGGTGCTCACCGAGGCTGCCATCATGGGCAAGCGCGACGAGCTGCGTGGCCTGAAGGAGAACGTCATCGTCGGCCGCCTGATCCCGGCGGGCACCGGCATGGCGTTCCACGACGCACGCAAGACCAAGGAAGCCATGGACGACGCAGAGCGCCGTGCCATCGCCATGCAGGAGGCCGAGGAACTGGCTGCCGTGCAGATGGCGCAGGTCGACGCGGCATCCGCTGCGGCGGCGGCTGCGGGCGAATCTGGCGAGTGAACGAGGCCCTCACGGGCTGAGTGAAGGGGGCGGCCGCGAGCCGCCCCTTTTTTCTTTCAGGAGAGCGTCATGAACCTGGCTCTGATCGCACACGACCAAAAGAAGGACGACATGGTGGCGCTGGCGCGCACGCACGAGGCGCTGCTGCGCCGCTGCCGCCTGATCGCCACCGGCACCACGGGCGGCCGGCTGGCGCGCGAGGTCGGGCTCGACGTCGAGTGCCTGCTCAGCGGGCCGCGGGGAGGCGACCTGCAGATCGGCGCGCGGCTGGCGCAAGGCGAAGTCGACGCGGTGATCTTCCTGCGCGATCCGATGACGCCGCAGCCGCACGAGCCCGACATCAACGCGCTGGTGCGCGCCTGCGACGTGCACAACGTGCCCTGCGCGACCAACCTCTCGAGCGCCAACCACCTGCTGGAGGCGCTTGCCCGCTAGCTGCCGGCCCAGGCTTCCGGCGTGGCGATCGTCAGCCCGAGCGGACGCGCACGGCGAGCCAGCTTGAGCACGGCCCGGTCCCGGCTGAGCAGTGTGCTGTTGCCGAGCCGCAGCGCCAGGTCGATGAACTTCTGGTCGTCGGGGTCGCTGCAGCGCAGGGGATGCGCCAGCGGGGCCGCGAAGGACTCGATCGTTTCGGCGAAAGTCTCCCAGGTCGAAAACACCGCCACTGGGTCGACCGCGTGCGAGGCGAAATGCTTAAAAGTAAGTACACGCTCAGTCTCCAGGCGGATGGCCGCCGTGACACACCAGCGCACCTGCCCCGATCGAATGGCAGCCTCCACGGGCCGGCTCGAGGGATCGCGGAAGACGAGCCAGTCGAGCACCACGTTGGTGTCGAGCACGAGCGGCAAGGCGGTGGGAGCGAGTGGCATCTCATTCAGCCCTCGATCTTGCGGGCCTGGGTTCACCCGAATATAATCGCAGGCTTTTCGGCAGTTTCTGCTGCGCTCTTTGTCGGGCGGCTCACCGTGGGGGACTCTCCCAAACCACGGCCTCGGGCCAGTCTTCGCATCGAAGCGCTCGGCTTCTCCCGGAAACGAACCGAATCTGACTTCACACGGGAACAAGTCAAGCCATGCCAACCATCAACCAGCTCGTGCGCCACGGCCGTCAGGTCGAGGTCACGAAGTCCAAGTCGCCTGCGATGCAGAACAGCCCGCAGCGCCGCGGCGTCTGTACGCGCGTGTACACCACGACGCCGAAGAAGCCGAACTCCGCGCTTCGCAAGGTCGCCAAGGTGCGCCTGACCAACGGGTTCGAGATCATCTCGTACATCGGCGGTGAAGGCCACAACCTGCAGGAGCACAGCGTCGTGCTCGTGCGCGGCGGCCGCGTGAAGGACCTGCCGGGCGTGCGCTACCACATCGTGCGCGGCTCGCTGGACCTGCAAGGCGTCAAGGACCGCAAGCAATCGCGTTCGAAGTACGGCGCGAAGCGGCCCAAGAAGGCCTAAGCCATTCTGGACCTCCGGGTCCTCGTCGCCGGCCCCTCTGGCCGGCAAAGTAAGTGAAGGGTCTGCTGGCCCTTCGCGGTTCGGGCCCAAGCCCGGGCCAACTGAAGCAGAAGGAAGAAAGACATGCCACGTCGTCGCGAAGTACCCAAGCGGGAGATCCTCCCCGATCCGAAGTTCAACTCGGTCGATCTGTCCAAGTTCATGAACGTGATCATGGAGTCCGGCAAGAAGGCCATCGCCGAGCGCATCATCTATGGTGCCCTCGACCAGGTCGAGAAGAAGTCGGGCAAGGATCCGCTGGAGATCTTCACCGTCGCGCTGAACAACATCAAGCCGATGGTCGAAGTGAAGTCACGCCGCGTCGGCGGTGCGAACTACCAAGTTCCCGTGGAAGTTCGCCCCGTCCGCCGTGTCGCGCTCGCGATGCGCTGGCTGAAGGAATCGGCCCGCAAGCGCGGCGAGAAGTCGATGGCCCAGCGCCTGGCCAACGAGCTGCTGGAGGCCGTCGAAGGCCGCGGCGGCGCAATGAAGAAGCGCGACGAAGTGCACCGCATGGCCGAAGCCAACAAGGCGTTCTCGCACTTCCGCTTCTGACCGACCAGCACGCAGCTTTCTCTCGGCCGCTCCTCGGGTTAACACTGACCCGCGGGCGGCCCAAGTATTTGGAGTGACACCATGGCCCGCAAGACCCCCATCGAGCGCTATCGAAACATCGGCATCTCGGCGCACATCGACGCCGGCAAGACGACCACGACCGAGCGCATCCTCTTCTACACCGGCGTGAACCACAAGATCGGTGAAGTTCACGACGGCGCGGCGACGATGGACTGGATGGAGCAGGAGCAGGAGCGTGGCATCACGATCACGTCGGCTGCGACCACCTGCTTCTGGAAGGGCATGGAGCTGGGTTACCCAGAGCACCGCATCAACATCATCGACACCCCGGGCCACGTCGACTTCACCATCGAGGTCGAGCGCTCGATGCGCGTGCTCGACGGCGCCTGCATGGTCTATTGCGCCGTGGGTGGCGTGCAGCCGCAGTCGGAAACCGTCTGGCGCCAGGCCAACAAGTACAAGGTGCCGCGCCTTGCGTTCGTCAACAAGATGGACCGTACCGGCGCGAACTTCTTCAAGGTCTACGACCAGATGAAGGTTCGCCTGAAGGCCAACCCCGTGCCGGTGGTGATCCCCATCGGCGCGGAAGAGAACTTCACCGGCGTGATCGACCTCATCAAGATGAAGGCGATCATCTGGGACGAAGCCTCGCAGGGCATGAAGTTCGAATACATGGACATTCCTGCCGAGCTTCTGGTGGAGGCTCAGAAGTGGCGCGAGAACCTCGTCGAGGCCGCGGCCGAGGCGAGCGAAGAGCTGATGAACAAGTACCTGGAATCGGGCGAGCTGACCGAGGCCGAGGTGAAGGCCGGCATCCGCCAGCGCACGATCGCGGCCGAGATCCAGCCGATGTTCTGCGGCACCGCGTTCAAGAACAAGGGCGTGCAGCGCATGCTCGATGGCGTGATCGACTTCATGCCCTCGCCGATCGACATCCCGCCGGTGCCGGGCACCGATGACGACGACAAGCCGACCGTGCGCCGTGCCGCCGATGACGAGAAGTTCGCTGCGCTCGCGTTCAAGCTGATGACCGACCCGTACGTCGGCCAGCTGACCTTCGTGCGCGTGTATTCCGGCGTGCTGAAGTCGGGCGACTCCGTCTACAACCCGATCCGCGGCAAGAAGGAGCGCATCGGCCGGATCCTGCAGATGCACGCCAACCAGCGCGAAGAGATCAAGGAAATTTTGGCCGGCGACATCGCCGCCTGCGTGGGCCTGAAAGACGTGACGACCGGCGAAACGCTGTGCGATCCCGAATCGATGATCACGCTCGAGAAGATGGTGTTCCCCGAGCCCGTCATTTCGCAGGCCGTCGAGCCCAAGACCAAGGCCGACCAGGAAAAGATGGGTGTCGCCCTGGGCCGCCTGGCGCAGGAAGACCCGTCGTTCCGCGTGCGCACCGACGAGGAATCGGGCCAGACCATCATCTCCGGCATGGGCGAGCTGCACCTGGAAATCATCGTCGATCGCATGAAGCGCGAGTTCGGCGTGGAAGCCAACGTCGGCAAGCCGCAGGTGGCCTACCGCGAGACGATCCGCAAGAACGTGTCGGACATCGAAGGCAAGTTCGTGCGCCAGTCCGGCGGCAAGGGCCAGTACGGCCACGTCGTGCTGACCATCGAGGCGCAGGAGCCGGGCAAGGGTTTCGAATTCGTCGACGCCATCAAGGGCGGCGTGGTGCCGCGCGAGTTCATCCCCGCCGTCAAGAAGGGCGTGGAAGATTCGCTGCCCAACGGCGTGCTGGCCGGCTTCCCGGTGGTCGACGTGAAGGTCACGCTGACCTTCGGTTCGTACCACGAGGTCGACTCGAACGAAAACGCGTTCAAGATGGCCGCCTCGCTGGGCTTCAAGGACGGCTGCCGCAAGGCCAGTCCGGTCATCCTTGAGCCGATGATGGCCGTGGAAGTCGAGACGCCGGAAGACTACGCCGGCAACGTGATGGGCGACCTGTCGTCCCGCCGCGGCATGGTGCAGGGCATGGACGACATGCCCGGCGGGGGCAAGGTCATCAAGGCCGAAGTGCCGCTGTCGGAGATGTTCGGCTACTCGACCACGCTGCGTTCGATGTCTCAGGGCCGCGCCACGTACACGATGGAGTTCAAGCACTACAGCGAAGCTCCGAAGAACGTGGCCGACGCGATCATCACCTCGCGCACCAAGTAAGAAACAAGCCGGTCTTCGGCATGCCGCCGTCTGCTGCCAGTGGCAGGCGACACAGCGAGCTGCCGGAGACCTTAAACCGAGCACTGGACAACGCTCTTTGATAACGGAGATTTCGAGATGGCAAAAGGCAAATTTGAGCGGACCAAGCCGCACGTGAACGTGGGGACGATTGGACACGTGGACCATGGCAAGACGACGCTGACGGCGGCGATCACGACGGTGCTGTCGGCCAAGTTCGGTGGTGAAGCCAAGGCGTACGACCAGATCGACGCGGCGCCCGAAGAGAAGGCGCGCGGCATCACGATCAACACCGCGCACGTCGAGTACGAGACGGCCAACCGGCACTACGCGCACGTTGACTGCCCCGGGCACGCCGACTACGTGAAGAACATGATCACCGGTGCGGCGCAGATGGACGGCGCGATCCTGGTGTGCTCGGCCGCCGACGGCCCCATGCCCCAGACCCGCGAGCACATCCTGCTGGCCCGTCAGGTGGGCGTGCCGTACATCATCGTGTTCCTGAACAAGTGCGACATGGTCGACGACGCCGAGCTGCTCGAGCTCGTCGAGATGGAAGTGCGCGAGCTGCTCGACAAGTACGACTTCCCCGGCGACAAGACCCCCATCATCCACGGCAGCGCCAAGCTCGCCATGGAAGGCGACAAGGGCGAGCTCGGCGAACAAGCCATCATGAAGCTGGCCGATGCGCTGGACAGCTACATCCCGACCCCTGAGCGTGCCATCGACGGCGCCTTCCTGATGCCCGTCGAGGACGTGTTCAGCATCTCCGGTCGTGGCACCGTGGTGACCGGGCGTATCGAGCGCGGCGTGGTCAAGGTCGGCGAGGAAATCGAGATCGTCGGCATCCGTGCCACGCAGAAGACCACCTGCACCGGCGTCGAGATGTTCCGCAAGCTGCTCGACCAGGGCCAGGCCGGCGACAACGTGGGCATCCTGCTGCGCGGCACCAAGCGCGAAGACGTCGAGCGCGGCCAGGTGCTGTGCAAGCCCGGCAGCATCAAGCCGCACACGCACTTCACCGCCGAGGTGTACGTGCTGAGCAAGGAAGAGGGCGGTCGTCACACGCCGTTCTTCAACAACTACCGGCCGCAGTTCTACTTCCGCACGACGGACGTGACCGGGGCTGTTGAGCTTCCGAAGGACAAGGAGATGGTCATGCCTGGCGACAACGTCAGCATCACCGTCAAGCTGATCGCCCCGATCGCGATGGAAGAAGGCCTGCGCTTCGCCATCCGCGAAGGCGGCCGCACCGTCGGTGCCGGCGTCGTCGCGAAGATCATGGAATAAGGAGCGGACATGTCCACCAAGCAGAAGATCCGCATCCGCCTCAAGGCATTCGACTACAAGCTGATCGACCAGTCGGCTCTGGAAATCGTGGATACCGCCAAGCGCACGGGCGCCATCGTCAAGGGCCCGGTGCCCCTGCCGACGCGCATGCAGCGTTTCGACATCCTGCGCTCGCCGCACGTCAACAAGACGAGCCGCGACCAGTTCGAGATCCGCACGCACCAGCGCCTGATGGACATCGTCGACCCGACCGACAAGACCGTGGACGCGCTGATGAAGCTCGATCTGCCGGCCGGCGTGGACGTGGAAATCAAGCTGCAGTAGAATCGCAGGCTTTCCCGGTGGCGCACCTGATGTGCGCTGCCAAACTCATCAGCCCTGCCAATCGATGTGGGGCATTGGAGCAAACACATGAGTCTGAGCAACCGTCTCGGTTTGCTGGGCCGCAAGGTGGGCATGATGCGCATCTTCACGGACGATGGCGACGCCATCCCCGTGACGGTGCTTGACGTGTCCAACAACCGCGTCACCCAGGTCAAGACCGACCAAACCGACGGCTACACGGCCATCCAGGTGGCCTACGGAGCGCGCAAGGCGTCCCGCGTCAACAAGCCTGAAGCCGGGCACCTCGCGAAAGCGGGCGTCGAAGCCGGCCAGATCCTGAAGGAATTCCGTGTTGCCGCCGACGTGGCCGCAGGCTTCGCGCCCGGCGCCCAGATCCCGGTGACCACCTTCGCCGTGGGCCAGCTGGTCGACGTGCAGGGCACGTCCATCGGCAAGGGTTTCACCGGCACCATCAAGCGCCACAATTTCAGCTCGCAGCGCGCGTCGCACGGCAACAGCCGTTCGCACAACGTGCCGGGCTCGATCTCGATGGCGCAGGATCCGGGTCGCGTGTTCCCGGGCAAGAAGATGTCCGGCCACCGCGGCGACGTGACCAAGACGGTGCAGAACCTCGACGTCGTGCGCGTCGACGAAGCCCGCCAGCTGCTGCTGGTGCGCGGCGCTGTCCCGGGCTCGAAGAACGGCCACGTGGTCGTCAGCCCGGCCGTGAAGGTCAAGGTCAAGAAGGGAGCCCAGTGATGCAACTCGAGCTCCTGAACGAACAAGGCCAGGCGACCTCGAAGGTCGACGCGCCCGACACCGTGTTCGCGCGCGACTACAACGAAGCGCTCGTGCACCAGGTCGTGGTGGCCTTCCAGGCCAACGCGCGCCAGGGCACCCGTGCCCAGCTTGACCGCGCGATGGTCAAGCACTCGACGAAGAAGCCGTTCCGCCAGAAGGGCACCGGCCGCGCTCGCGCCGGCATGACCTCCTCGCCGCTGTGGCGTGGAGGCGGTCGCATCTTCCCGAACAGCCCGGACGAGAACTTCACGCAGAAGGTCAACAAGAAGATGTACCGCGCCGGCATGGCCGCCATCTTCTCGCAGCTGGCTCGCGAAGGCCGCGTGGCCGTGGTCGACTCGATCAGCGTCGACGCGCCCAAGACCAAGCTGCTGGCCGACAAGTTCAAGGCCATGGGCCTGGACTCGGTGCTGGTGATCGCCGACCAGGTCGACGACAACCTCGCGCTGGCTTCGCGCAACCTGGCCAACGTGCTGGTGGTCGAGCCGCGTTACGCCGACCCGCTGTCGCTGGTCTTCTACAAGAAGATCCTGGTGACCAAGGCGGCGATGGAGCAGCTCAAGGAGATGTTCGCATGAGCGCCATGAAATTCGACGAGGGCCGCCTGGCCCAGGTGCTGGTGGCGCCGATCGTGTCCGAGAAGGCCACGTCCGCTGCCGAGAAGCACAACCAGGTGCTGTTCAAGGTGCTGCGCGACGCCACCAAGCCCGAGATCAAGGCAGCCGTGGAGCTGATGTTCAAGGTCGAGGTGAAGTCGGTGTCGACCGTGGTCCAGAAGGGCAAGGTCAAGCGCTTCGGCAAGTCCATCGGCCGCCGCGACCACGTCAAGAAGGCGTATGTCTGCCTGAAGCCGGGCCAGGAGCTCAACTTCTCCGGGGAGGCCGCGTAATGGCCGTCATCAAAGTCAAACCAACCTCTCCCGGCCGCCGCGCCGTGGTCAAGGTGGTGCACGCGCACCTGCACAAGGGCAAGCCGGAGGCGTCGCTGCTCGAGCCGCAGATGCAGAATGCCGGCCGCAACAACAACGGCCACATCACGATTCGCCACAAGGGCGGTGGGCACAAGCACCACTACCGCGTGGTCGACTTCCTGCGCAACAAGGACGGCATTCCGGCGAAGGTCGAGCGCGTCGAGTACGACCCGAACCGCACGGCCCACATCGCGCTGGTGTGCTATGCCGACGGCGAGCGCCGCTACATCATCGCCCCGCGCGGCCTCGAAGTGGGTTCGACGGTCCTGTCCGGCGCAGAAGCGCCGATCAAGGCCGGCAACACGCTGCCGATCCGCAACATCCCGGTGGGTTCGATCATCCACTGCATCGAGATGCTGCCGGGCAAGGGCGCGCAGATCGCCCGCTCGGCCGGCGCCTCGGTGACGCTGCTGGCGCGTGAAGGCACCTACGCCCAGCTGCGCCTGCGCTCGGGTGAAGTGCGCAAGATCCACATCGACTGCCGCGCCACGATCGGCGAAGTGTCGAACGAGGAGCACAGCCTGCGCCAGTACGGCAAGGCCGGTGCGATCCGCTGGAAGGGCATCCGCCCGACCGTCCGCGGCGTCGCGATGAACCCGGTGGACCACCCGCACGGCGGCGGCGAAGGCCGCACCGGCGAGGGTCAGGCCCCTGTGTCGCCGTGGAACACGCTGACCAAGGGCTACCGTACGCGCAACAACAAGCGCACGCAGACGATGATCGTCTCGCGTCGCAAGAAATAAGGGGCTGACGACATGACCCGTTCGCTCAAGAAAGGTCCCTTCGTGGACCACCACCTGATGGCCAAGGTCGAGAAGGCCGCCGCCATCAAGGACAAGAAGCCCATCAAGACCTGGTCGCGCCGCAGCACGATCCTGCCCGAGTTCATCGGGCTGACGATCGCCGTGCACAACGGCAAGCAGCACGTGCCCGTCTATGTGTCGGACCAGATGGTCGGCCACAAGCTCGGTGAATTTGCGCTGACGCGCACGTTCAAGGGGCACCCGGCCGACAAGAAGGCCAACAAGAAGTAAGGATGACGACGATGGAAACCCGTTCAATCGTTCGCGGCGTCCGCCTGTCTGCCGACAAGGGTCGGCTGGTGGCCGACATGATCCGCGGCAAGAAGGTGGACCAGGCGATCAACATCCTGACGTTCACGCCCAAGAAGGCTGCCGGCATCATCAAGAAGTGTCTCGAGTCGGCCATCGCCAACGCCGAGCACAACGACGGTGCCGACATCGACGAGCTGAAGGTCAAGACGATCTACGTCGAACAGGCCGCCACGCTGAAGCGCTTCTCCGCACGGGCCAAGGGCCGCGGCAACCGCATCAGCAAGCCGACCTGCCATATCTTCGTCACCGTCGGCAACTGAGGCCTCAAGGAAGACCATGGGACAAAAAATTCATCCGGTCGGCTTCCGTCTGCCGGTCACGCGCAACTGGGCTTCGCGCTGGTACGCGTCGAACCAGAACTTCGCCACCATGCTGGCCGAAGACCTGAAGGTTCGCGAGTTCCTGAAGGCGCGCCTGAAGAGTGCGGCCGTCTCGCGCATCCTGATCGAGCGCCCGGCCAAGAACGCCCGCATCACGATCTACTCGGCCCGTCCGGGTGTGGTGATCGGCAAGAAGGGCGAGGACATCGAAAACCTCAAGGCCGAGCTGACGCGCCGCCTGGGCGTGCCGGTCGCCGTGAACATCGAGGAAGTGCGCAAGCCCGAGATCGATGCCCAGCTGATCGCCGACAGCATCACGCAGCAGCTCGAGAAGCGCATCATGTTCCGCCGCGCGATGAAGCGCGCCATGCAGAACGCGATGCGCCTGGGCGCTCAGGGCATCAAGCTGATGTCGTCGGGCCGCCTGAACGGCATCGAGATCGCACGTTGCGAGTGGTACCGCGAAGGCCGCGTGCCGCTTCACACCCTGAAGGCCGACATCGACTACGGCTTCTCCGAAGCCAAGACGACCTACGGCGTGATCGGCGTGAAGTGCTGGGTCTACCGCGGTGACCGTCTGGGTCACGGCGAGGCGCCGGCGGCCAAGACCGAGCAGGCCGAGGACGATCGCCGTCCGCGCCGCAGCGGCCCGCGTGGCCCTGGCGGTCCGGGCGCCCCGGGCGGCCGTGGCCGTGGTCCGGGTACCGATCGTGCACCGCGTCAGGCCGGTGCGCCGGCCGATGGCAGCGACAAGCCGGCCGTCGCCGCTGACGCGCCGAAGACCCCCGCCGTCAAGCGCGTGCGCAAAGCCGTCGCGCCTGGCAGCGAGGGCAAAGGAGAATAAGCATGCTGCAACCCGCACGCAGAAAATACCGCAAGGAACAGAAGGGCCGCAACACCGGCATCGCCACGCGTGGCGCAGCGGTGTCGTTCGGCGACTTCGGCCTGAAGGCCACCGAGCGCGGCCGTCTGACGGCGCGCCAGATCGAGGCCGCGCGTCGCGCGATCTCCCGTCACGTGAAGCGTGGCGGCCGCATCTGGATCCGAATCTTCCCGGACAAGCCGATCTCGCAGAAGCCCGCTGAAGTCCGCATGGGCAACGGCAAGGGCAACCCGGAGTACTACGTGGCCGAGATCCAGCCCGGCAAGGTGCTCTACGAGATCAACGGCGTGCCTGAAGCGCTGGCGCGCGAGGCCTTCCAGCTGGCCTCGGCCAAGCTGCCGCTGAAGACCACCTTCGTGGCCCGCGCGATCGGCGCCTGAGGAGCAAGACCATGAAAGCATCAGAACTGCGCGCCAAGGACGTCGCTGGCCTCGAGAAAGAGGTCACCGACTTGCTGAAGGCGCACTTCGGCCTGCGCATGCAGAAGGCCACCCAACAGCTCAACAACCACTCGCAGCTGGGCAACACCCGCCGTGACATCGCCCGCGCCAAGACCATCCTGGCCGAGAAGAAGAAGGGAGCTGCCAAGTGAGCGAAGTGCAAACCCAGGCCAAGGCCAAGAACACCCGCACCCTGATCGGCAAGGTGGTCAGCGACAAACGCGCGAAGACCATCACCGTGCTGGTCGAGCGCCGCACCAAGCACGAGCTGTACGGCAAGATCGTCGGCAAGTCGAGCAAGTACCACGCGCACGACGAGAAGGGCGAGTTCAAGATGGGCGACGTCGTCGAGATCGCCGAGAGCCGGCCGATCTCCAAGACCAAGTCGTGGGTCGTGACGCGCCTGGTCCAGAAGGCCGAGATCGTCTAAGGCACCGAACCGGCGAGGCCTTTGACGGGCTTCGCACGGAGCGGCCGGAACGCTGGGATACTGGCGGCCGGCCGTTTTTCTTTGGTCCACCAAGAAGGAGTGCAACGATGATCAAGGTCGGAGACAAGCTGCCCGCGGGCAAGCTGCAGGAATTCATCGAGGTCGAGGGCAATGGCTGCTCGCTCGGCCCGAACACGTTCGAAGTCGAGGCGTCGACCGCCGGCAAGAAGATCGCGATCTTCGGCCTGCCCGGCGCCTACACGCCGACTTGCTCGGCCAAGCACGTGCCTGGCTACGTCGAGAAGTTCGACGAACTGAAGAAGGCCGGCGTCGACGAGATCTGGTGTGTGTCGGTCAACGACGCCTTCGTGATGGGCGCCTGGGGCCGTGACCAGCATACCGGCGGCAAGGTGCGCATGATGGCCGACGGCAGTGCCGACTTCACCAAGGCCACCGGCCTGACGCTGGACCTGACTGCGCGCGGCATGGGCCTGCGCTCGAATCGCTACTCGATGCTGGTGGTCGATGGTGTCGTGAAGACGCTGAACATCGAGGGCCCCGGCAAGTTCGAGGTCAGCGATGCCGGCACGCTGCTCGGCCAGGCCCAGCAGATCCTGCGCTGAGCGGGCCGCGCGGGCGGTCGCCCAGGCCACCCGCGCAAGTCAGAACAAGATGTTTGACAGCGGCTCGGGTTTTGCCCGATAATCCGCAGCTTCGCCGAAAAGGCGGCCGCTTCGTCACGGAGCAGCTGCCCTCGGATCCGCCCACAACGGGCTGCCGGTGCGTCCATGACGCCCCGGCGGAACGACGGGCCCAAGACTGACCGCGCGGGCAACCGCGGGTTCAAGTTGGGGACAGACAATGATTCAAATGCAATCGCGACTCGACGTCGCGGACAACACTGGCGCCAAGTCCGTCATGTGCATCAAGGTGCTGGGCGGCTCCAAGCGCCGCTACGCCGGCATCGGCGACGTCATCAAGGTTTCCATCAAGGAAGCCGCGCCGCGTGGCCGCGTCAAGAAGGGCGAGGTCTACAGCGCCGTGGTCGTGCGCACCGCCAAGGGCGTGCGCCGCCAGGACGGCTCGCTGGTTCGCTTCGACGGCAACGCCGCCGTGCTGCTGAACGCCAAGCTCGAGCCGATCGGCACCCGCATCTTCGGGCCGGTGACGCGCGAACTGCGCACCGAGCGCTTCATGAAGATCGTCTCGCTCGCACCGGAAGTGCTCTGAGCGGCTGCGCAAGAAGGACAGGCCATGAACAAGATTCGCAAAGGCGACCAGGTCATCGTGTTGACCGGGCGCGACAAGGGCAAGCGCGGCACCGTGACGCAGCGCGTCGATGAGGAGCGCATCCTCGTCGAAGGCGTGAACGTGGTGAAGAAGCACGTCAAGCCGAACCCGATGAAGGGCACCACCGGCGGCGTCGTCGAGAAGACGCTGTCGATCCACCAGAGCAACGTCGCCATCTACAACCCGGCGACCGGCAAGGCCGATCGGGTGGGCATCAAGCTTCTGAGCGACGCCGAGAAGCAGTCGCGCAAGACCAAGGACAACGGCGTTCGCGTCTTCAAGTCCAGCGGCGACGAGATCAAGGCCTAAGGGGTTCAAGAATGGCTCAACAGCAAAGCGCCGCTCGCCTGCAGGCGATCTACCGCGAAAAGATCGTGCCC
This sequence comes from Rhizobacter sp. AJA081-3, assembly GCF_017795745.1. GTDB lineage: Bacteria > Pseudomonadota > Gammaproteobacteria > Burkholderiales > Burkholderiaceae_C > Piscinibacter. The sequence continues at coordinate 253,525 of NZ_CP059067.1, forward strand.
GAACTCGTCAAGAAGTTCGGCTACAAGTCCACGATGCAGGTTCCGCGCATCACCAAGATCACCCTGAACATGGGCGTGAGCGAGGCCGTGTCGGACAAGAAGGTGATGGACAACGCCGTCGGCGACCTCACCAAGATCGCCGGCCAGAAGCCGGTGGTCACCAAGTCGCGCAAGGCGATCGCGAACTTCAAGATCCGCGAGAACGTGCCCATCGGCTGCATGGTCACGCTGCGTGGCGTGCACATGTACGAGTTCCTGGACCGCTTCGTGACCATCGCGCTGCCCCGCGTGCGCGACTTCCGCGGCATCTCGGGCCGTGCGTTCGATGGCCGTGGCAACTACAACATCGGCGTCAAGGAACAGATCATCTTCCCGGAGATCGACTACGACAAGATCGATGCGCTGCGTGGGCTGAACATCAGCATCACGACGACCGCGAAGACCGACGACGAATGCAAGGCGCTGCTCGCCGCATTCAAGTTCCCGTTCAAGAACTGAGGTGGCCCGTGGCTAAGACATCCCTGATCCAGCGCGAACTCAAGCGCACGCAACTGGTCGCCAAGTACAAGAAGAAGTACGACGAACTCAAGGGCACCGCCAACGACGCCAAGAAGTCCGACGAGGAGCGTTACGCCGCGCGCCTGGAGCTGCAGAAGCTGCCGCGCAACGCCTACCCGACCCGCCAGCGCAATCGTTGCGAACTGACCGGCCGTCCGCGCGGCACGTTCCGCAAGTTCGGCCTGGGCCGCAACAAGATCCGCGAACTGGCCTTCAAGGGCGACATCCCCGGTGTCGTCAAGGCCAGCTGGTAATCGGCGCGCAAAGGAGCAATTCACATGAGCATGAGTGATCCCATCGCCGATATGCTGACGCGTATCCGCAACGCGCAGATGGTCGAGAAGACCACTGTGGCGATGCCCTCGTCCAAGCTGAAGGTCGCGATCGCCAAGGTCCTGAAGGACGAAGGCTATATCGAGGACTTCAAGATCCGCGGCGAAACCGCCAAGCCGGAACTCGAGATCGCGCTGAAGTACTACGCCGGCCGCCCCGTGATCGAGCACATCGAGCGCGTGAGCCGTCCTGGCCTGCGCATCTACAAGGGCCGCCACGACATCCCGAACGTCATGAACGGGCTGGGCGTGGCCATCGTCACCACGCCCAAGGGCGTGATGACCGACCGCAAGGCGCGCCAGGCCGGCATCGGCGGCGAAGTGCTCTGCTACGTCGCCTAAGGGAGAGATAGCAATGTCACGCGTTGGAAAGATGCCGATCGCCCTGCCGAAAGGCGTGGACGTCTCGGTGACGGCTGACAAGATCAGCGTCAAGGGTTCGATGGGCACGCTGGTGCGCCCCGTCAATGAACTGGTCACGGTCAAGAACGAGGGCGGCAAGGTCCTGTTCACTCCCGCCAACGAATCGGTCGCGGCCGATGCGATGAGCGGCACGATGCGCGCGCTGGTGGCCAACATGGTCAACGGCGTCAGCAAGGGCTTCGAGAAGAAGCTGAACCTGGTCGGCGTGGGCTTCCGTGCCGCGGCCACCGGTTCCAAGCTGAACCTGCAGATCGGCTTCTCGCACCCGGTGGCCAAGGAGATGCCCGCTGGCATCACGGTCACCTGCCCGACGCAGACCGAGATCGTGATCAAGGGTTCCGACCGCCAGGTGGTGGGCCAGATCGCCGCGGAAGTGCGCGCGATCCGCCCGCCCGAGCCCTACAAGGGCAAGGGCATCCGCTACGCGGACGAGAAGGTCACGATCAAAGAGACCAAGAAGAAGTAAGGAGCGACGACCATGTCACTGAACAAAAAAGATCAGCGCATCCGCCGCTCCCGCCAGACGCGCGTCCGCATCGCCACGCAGCGCGTCGCGCGCCTGACGGTGCACCGCACGAACCTGCACATCTACGCCAGCGTCATCTCCGACGACGGCACCAAGGTGCTGGCCAGCGCCTCCACCGCCGAGGCCGATGTCCGCAAGGAACTCGGCGTGGCGGGCAAGGGCGCCAACGTGGCTGCCGCCACGATGATCGGCAAGCGCATCGCCGAGAAGGCCAAGGCCGCCGGCATCGAGAAGGTGGCGTTCGATCGCGCCGGTTTCGCCTACCACGGCCGCGTCAAGGCGCTGGCCGAGGCAGCCCGCGAAGCCGGCCTGCAGTTCTAAGCGCCCCACGCATCGGCGACGAGAAGGAATTCGACAATGGCAAAGTTTCAACCCCGCCAGCAGACCGAAGGCAATGACGACGGCCTGAAGGAAAAGATGATCGCGGTGAACCGCGTCACCAAGGTCGTGAAGGGCGGTCGCACGCTGAGCTTCGCGGCGCTGACCGTGGTCGGCGACGGCGACGGCCGCATCGGCATGGGCAAGGGCAAGGCCAAGGAAGTGCCGGTCGCCGTGCAGAAGGCGATGGAGTCCGCCCGCCGCAACATGTTCAAGGTCCAGCTCAAGGACGGCACGATCCACCACAAGGTGATCGGCGGCCACGGCGCAGCCAAGGTGCTGATGGCGCCGGCCAAGCCGGGTGACGGCATCATCGCCGGCGGCCCGATGCGCGCAGTCTTCGAGGTGATGGGCGTGACCGACATCGTGGCCAAGAGCCACGGCTCGACCAACCCGTACAACATGGTGCGTGCCACGCTGGACGCGCTGAAGAGCTCGACCACGCCGTCCGAAGTGGCAGCCAAGCGCGGCCTCACCGTCGAGCAGCTGTTCGGCTGACCGGCACGCGGAGAAGAGTCATGGCAGACAAGAAAACCCTCACGGTGAAGCTGGTTCGCAGCATCGCCGGCACGCGCGAATCGCATCGCGCCACGGTGCGCGGCCTCGGCCTGCGCAAGCTCAACAGCCAGTCGACCCTGGAAGACACGCCCGCAGTGCGCGGCATGGTCAACAAGGTCTCCTACCTGGTGAAGGTGCTGTAATGGAACTGAACACCATCAAGCCTGCCGAAGGCAGCAAGAAGAACCGCCGTCGCGTCGGTCGCGGCATCGGTTCGGGCCTGGGCAAAACGGCCGGCCGCGGCCACAAGGGCCAGAAGTCCCGTGCCGGCGGCTACCACAAGGTCGGCTTCGAAGGCGGCCAGATGCCGCTGCAGCGTCGCCTGCCCAAGCGCGGCTTCAAGTCGCACCAGCTCAAGTACAACGACGAGATCACGCTGGCCGACCTCGAGGCGCTGGGCGTCGAGGAAGTCGACCTGCTGACGCTGAAGGCGGCCAAGCTGGTCGGCCAGATCGCGCAGACGGTCAAGGTCATCAAGACCGGCGAGCTGACCAAGAAGGTCTCGCTCAAGGGCATCGGCGCGACCGCCGGCGCCAAGGCTGCCATCGAGGCGGCCGGCGGCTCCGTGGCCTGATCGGCCGCAGGGCAAAGACGCAGAACGGAACTCAGTGGCAACCAACGCGAATCAACTGGCCAAGAGCGGCAAGTTCGGCGACCTGCGTCGCCGGCTCGTCTTTCTGGTGCTCGCGCTCGTGGTCTATCGCCTCGGGGCGCACATTCCCGTGCCCGGCATCGACCCGCAGCAGCTCGAACAGCTGTTCAAGGGGCAGGCCGGCGGCATCCTGAGCCTGTTCAACATGTTCTCGGGCGGCGCGCTGTCGCGCTTCACCGTCTTCGCGCTGGGCATCATGCCCTACATCTCCGCGTCGATCATCATGCAGTTGATGACCTACGTGGTGCCGACGCTCGAGGCGTTGAAGAAGGAAGGCGAAGCCGGCCGCCGCAAGATCACCCAGTACACGCGCTACGGCACGCTCGGCCTGGCGCTGTTCCAGTCGCTGGGCATCGCGCTCGCGCTGGAAGGCTCTCCGGGCCTGGTCATCGCGCCGGGCTTCGGCTTCCGCATGACGGCCGTCGTCAGCCTGGTGGCCGGCACGATGTTCCTGATGTGGCTGGGCGAGCAGATCACCGAACGCGGCCTGGGCAACGGCATCTCGATCCTGATCTTCGCCGGCATCGCCGCGGGCCTGCCCAGCGCGATCGGCGGGCTGTTCGAACTGGTGCGCACCGGTGCGATGAGCATCGTCGCTTCGCTGTTCATCATCACGATCGTGATCCTGGTGACTTTCGTCGTCGTGTTCGTCGAGCGTGGCCAGCGAAAGATCCTCGTCAATTACGCCAAGCGCCAGGTCGGCAACAAGGTCTACGGCGGCCAGTCTTCGCACCTGCCGCTGAAGCTGAACATGTCGGGCGTGATCCCGCCGATCTTCGCGTCGTCGATCATCCTGCTGCCGGCCACCGTGGTGGGCTGGTTCGCCACCGGCGATGGCCTGCGCTGGTTGAAGGACCTGGCGTCGCTGCTCTCGCCGGGCCAGCCGATCTACGTGATGCTGTACGCCGCTGCGATCGTGTTCTTCTGCTTCTTCTACACCGCGCTCGTCTTCAACAGCCGCGAGACGGCCGACAACCTGAAGAAGAGCGGCGCGTTCATCCCGGGCATCCGCCCGGGCGAACAGACCGCCAAGCACATCGACCGCATCCTGTCGCGCCTGACGCTGGCCGGTGCGATCTACATCACCGCCGTGTGCCTGCTGCCCGAGTTCCTCGTGCTCAAGTACAACGTGCCGTTCTATTTCGGGGGCACCTCGCTGTTGATCATCGTCGTGGTGACGATGGACTTCTGGGCCCAGGTTCAAAGTTACGTGATGAGTCAGCAGTACGAGTCTTTGCTGAAGAAGGCGAATTTCAAGGCGAGCTGAGATGTCGAAAGACGATGCCATCCAGATGCAGGGGGAGATTCTCGAAAACCTCCCGAACGCCACGTTTCGCGTGAAATTGGAAAACGGGCACGTCGTGCTCGGCCACATCTCCGGAAAGATGCGCATGCACTACATCCGCATCCTTCCGGGTGACAAGGTGACGGTCGAGTTGACGCCCTACGATTTGAGTCGTGCCCGCATCGTGTTTCGGGCCAAGTGAGTTGCCTGACGAAGGCTTAGGAGAAGACCATGAAAGTAGCCGCATCGGTCAAGAAGATGTGCCGCAACTGCAAGATCATTCGCCGCAAGGGCGTGGTGCGAGTCATTTGCACCGATCCGCGCCACAAGCAGCGTCAAGGCTGAACTGAAGGACAAGAGACATGGCACGCATTGCTGGCATCAACATCCCGCCGCACAAGCACACCGAGATCGGCCTGACGCACATCTACGGCATCGGCCGTACGACCGCGCAGAAGATCTGCAACACGGTGGGTGTGGCGTACTCGAAGAAGATCAAGGATCTCACCGACGGCGACCTGGAGAAGATCCGGGAAGAAATCGGCAAGATGACGATCGAGGGCGACCTGCGCCGCGAGATGTCCATCAACATCAAGCGACTGATGGACCTCGGCTGCTACCGCGGCTTCCGTCACCGCCGCGGCCTGCCCGTGCGCGGCCAGCGCACCAAGACGAATGCGCGCACCCGCAAGGGCCCGCGCAAGTCCGGCGCGCTCGTCAAGAAGTGAACTGCCGTTCCTTCCTGACCCAGTGAAGCATTAGAGAAAGACACGACCATGGCCAAGGCACCCGTCAATACCGCCGCTCAACGCGTGCGCAAGAAGATCCGCAAGAACGTTGCGGACGGCATTGCGCACGTGCACGCGTCGTTCAACAACACGATCATCACGATCACCGATCGCCAGGGTGGCGCGCTGGCCTGGGCCAGCAGCGGTGGCCAGGGGTTCAAGGGCTCGCGCAAGAGCACGCCGTTCGCTGCCCAGGTGGCCGCGGAAGTGGCGGGCCGCGCCGCCCAGGAACAAGGCATCAAGAACCTCGACGTGCGGATCAAGGGCCCCGGCCCGGGCCGCGAGTCGTCGGTTCGTGCGCTGGCCTCGCTGGGCATCCGCATCAACTCGATCTCGGACGTCACGCCGGTTCCGCACAACGGCTGCCGCCCGCAGAAGCGCCGCCGCATCTGAGCGCTGTTTTCCGCGGTCGGCGAAGCCCTCGAGGCCTCGCCGACTTTTTCGCTTGTAAGAAGCCCACCGCCTGAGCACCCATAACAACACCCGCCAGGCTCGCGCGAGTCTAGACGTCGCGTCAGATTGAACGAAGGACACCAAAGTGGCACGCTACCTCGGCCCCAAGGCCAAACTTTCCCGCCGTGAAGGCACCGACCTGTTCCTGAAGAGCGCCCGCCGCCCGATCAGCGACAAGGCCAAGTTCGACTCCAAGCCCGGCCAGCACGGCCGCACTTCGGGCTCGCGCACCTCCGACTTCGGCCTGCAGCTTCGCGAGAAGCAGAAGGTCAAGCGCATGTACGGCGTGCTGGAGCGCCAGTTCCGCCGCTACTTCGCCGAGGCCGAGCGCCGCAAGGGCAACACCGGCTCGAACCTGCTGCTGCTGCTCGAGTCGCGCCTGGACAACGTCGTCTACCGCATGGGCTTCGGCTCCACGCGCGCCGAGGCACGCCAGCTCGTCTCGCACAAGGGCATCACGGTCAACGGCGAGGTGGTGAACATCGCGTCGTACTCGGTCAAGGCCGGCGACACCGTCGCCGTGCGCGAGAAGGCCAAGAAGCAGCTGCGCATCACCGACGCCGTCAAGCTCGCCGAAGGCCAGGGCATGCCCAACTGGGTGCAGGTCGACGCGAACAAGCTGGAAGGCGTGTTCAAGAAGGCCCCCGACCGCGACGAGTTCGGCGCCGACATCAAGGAAGCGCTGATCGTCGAGTTGTACTCGCGCTAAGCCCCAGCACGACAACGGGGTGCCGGCCGGCGGCCGACTCCCCTTCTCGGTGATGCTTCGCGTGCCGGCACGAAGCGTTGGTTCACCCGCCCGGCGATGTCCGCCAGCCTTATCGGTGTAACGAGCCGAGGGCATCCAGAGGAACAGGACTCAATGCAAACCAATCTGCTCAAACCCAAAGCCATCAACGTGGAGCCGCTGGGCGGCAATCGCGCCAAGGTCACGCTCGAACCGTTCGAGCGCGGCTACGGCCACACGCTGGGCAACGCGCTGCGCCGCGTGCTGCTGTCGTCGATGGTCGGCTACGCGCCCACCGAAGTGACGATCGCCGGCGTGCTGCACGAGTACTCGACGGTGGACGGTGTGCAGGAAGACGTGGTTCACATCATGCTGAACCTCAAGGGCGTGGTGTTCCGCCTGCACAACCGCGACGAGGTCACCCTCGTGCTGCGCAAGGAAGGCGAAGGCCCGGTCACGGCCGGCGACATCCAGACCCCGCACGACGTGGAGATCATCAACCCCGATCACGTGATCGCGCACCTGTCGCAAGGCGGCAAGCTCGACATGCAGATCAAGGTCGAGAAGGGCCGCGGCTATGTGCCGGGCACGCTGCGCCGCTATGGCGACGAGCCGACCAAGTCGATCGGCCGCATCGTGCTGGACGCGTCGTTCTCGCCGGTCTCGCGCGTGAGCTACACGGTCGAAAGCGCCCGCGTCGAGCAGCGTACCGACCTCGACAAGCTGGTGATGGAGATCGTCACCAACGGCGCCATCACGCCGGAAGAGGCGATCCGTTCCTCGGCCAAGGTGCTGGTCGAGCAGCTCGCGGTGTTCGCGCAGCTCGAAGGCCAGGTCGACCAGATCTTCGACGCCGGCCGCAGCGACCGCAGCGACCAGAAGTTCGATCCGATCCTGCTGCGCCCGGTCGACGAGCTCGAGCTCACCGTGCGTTCGGCCAATTGCCTGAAGGCGGAGAACATCTACTACATCGGCGACCTCATCCAGCGCACCGAGACCGAGCTGCTGAAGACGCCGAACCTGGGCCGCAAGTCGCTCAACGAAATCAAGGAAGTGCTGGCTTCGCGCGGGCTCACGCTCGGCGCGCGGCTGGAGAACTGGCCCCCGCAGGGCCTCGACAAGCGCTGAGATCACTCAGCGCTGTGTGCAACCCCCAGTACCTGATCCGGCTGGGGTTCAATAAAGACAGGAAAGCACCATGCGTCACCGTCACGGACTTCGCAAACTCAACCGCACCTCGGAACACCGCCTGGCGATGCTCCGCAACATGTGCAACTCGCTGCTCACGCACGAGGCGATCAAGACCACGGTCCCCAAGGCCAAGGAACTGCGCCGCGTCGTCGAGCCGCTGATCACGCTGGCCAAGGAGCCCACGCTGGCGAACCGCCGGCTGGCCTTCGACCGCACGCGCGATCGCGCCGTGGTCTCCAAGCTGTTCGGCGAGCTGGGCCCGCGCTACAAGGCGCGCCCGGGCGGCTACACCCGCATCCTGAAGATGGGCTTCCGCCTCGGCGACAACGCGCCGATGGCCTTCGTCGAGCTGGTCGACCGCCCCGAGCCCGTGGTGGCCGAGGAAGCGGCCGAAAAGGCCGAGTGACACGCTCCGCGGCGTGAACGAAAGAGCCGGCGTCAGCCGGCTTTTTTCATGGCCGCAGGCGAAAGCCGCGGCCGCGAATCGTCTCGATGGCGTGGCGGCCGAGCTTGCGGCGCAGGTTGTACAGATGGACGGCCACGGCGTTGTCGCTGGCCGTGGCATCGCCGCCGATGAGCTGCGCGATTTCCTGTCGCGACACGACGCGATCCGGGCGCCTGACGAGCAGCGTGATCACCTGCCACTCCAGAGGCGTCAGCTCGACCGCTGCACCGTTGAGCTGGATGAAAGGGCGGTCGAGGTCCACGAGCAGCTCGCCGCCCATCAGACGCTGCGCCGCGCCCAGGGCCGTGCGTTCGGCCCAGGCCAGAACGCTTTCCACCAGGGCCTCGAGCCGCGCCGCGGAGCCGGCGGGCGACAACCCCGGTTCTTCCAGCAGCATCGTGGGAACCGACTCGCCACCGCCGGCGAAGCCCGTGGCCTCGGCGGCGCGCCACAGCGCGCCATCGATGGCCAGCATCTCATGGTCGCTGCCCGGCGCGGGCGCGGGCCACTCTCGCTGCCAGCGTGCGCCATGGCCACACGACTGCAGCCGCGCCATCAGCGCCGCAGCCAGGGTTTCGTCTTCGGTCACCAGGAGAAGTCGCACGGCGCCCTCGGGAAGGCTGCCCGGCCTCCGGGGCAGGCCGGGTCGGGCACTGCGACCCGCAGCCCGTGGCACGCCCCACTCGAAACCTTGGCGCGCTGCGCCGTTCCAGTCGTCGTTCATCGCGCGCCGGCAGATTGCTGGACAAATGCCAGGAGCGGGCACGACCACATCGCGCGCCGCTCCTGGCGCCTGCGATGGAGTCTGGCGACGGTGCCTTAACCGACGATGAAGAAACCGGGATCAGACCCGATTCAGCGGGAAATGCACCTGCACGCGCAGGCCACCCAGCGGCGACTCCAGCAGCCGGATCATGGCCTGATGCGCCACCACCACGGACTGGACGATGGACATCCCCAGGCCGACGCCCTCGTCGCCGATGGCGCCTAGCCGATCGAAGCGCTCGAACACGCGTTCGCGCGACTCCGGCGGGATGCCTGGGCCGGAGTCGTCCACCGTCAAGGTGATGGCCGCGCCCTCCCGGCGTGTGCTGACGTTCACGCGGCCGCCCGCCGGCGTGTAGCGGATCGCATTGCCCAGCAGGTTGCGCAGCAGCAGCAACATGCCCAGCTCCATCGCCACGATGCGCTCTTCCATGAAGTCGGACTCGATGCGGAGCCCCCGCCGCGACGCCAGGCTGCCCAGATCGCTGACGACGCTTTCGTACACCCTGGCGATGTCCACCGACTGGCGCAGACGGTCGGTGTCGCTGGCGACGCTCTCCATGCGGGCCAGATCAAGCAACTGGTCCAGCAGGTGGGCCGCGCGGTCCACGCCGACCATCACCGCGGCGAGCGACTCGGCGAGCTCCTCCGGGGAGCGGGCCGTGGCCGCGATCTGGGCATGCGCGCGCAGGCCGGCCAAAGGCGTGCGCAGTTCGTGCGCGGCCACCGCGGTGAAGCCACGCTCCAGCGACAGCGTCTTGTTGATGCGTTCGAACAGCGCGTTGATCGAGGTGATCATCGGCTTGAGTTCGACCGGCGGGTTCTCGGCGACCACCGGGGTCAGGTCGATCGGGCTGCGCTGGCTGAGCTGGGCGGCGGATGCATCGATGGAGCGCAGCGAGCGGCGCAGCAGCCACCAGGTGACGGCAAACACGATGCCGAACGGCAACAGCAGGAAGCCGATGAAGTAGAGGCTGACGATGCCGATGGCCGATTCGCGCTCATCCAGGCATTCGGCCACCTGGATGACCATCTCGCCGCCATTGCCCTCCATCGAGAAGACCCGAAAGTCATCGCCTTCGATCGCCACGGTGCCGAAGCCGAGATTGCGCAGCGGCATCATCGGAACGCTGGGCGAAGCCTTGTAGCTGTGCAGCAGCATGCTGCCGTGTCGCGTCCAGATCTGGTAGCGGTAGCGCGAGCCGAGCGTCGCGGCGGTTTCGGTGTGCATCAGCTCGGTGCGGCCCTCGCCGAGGATCTCGGTGATCTCGTGCTCCGCGAACGACAGCACCGTGCGCGCCAGGTCCTCGAGCCGGGAGTCGAGCAATCGCTGGTCTTCGTGCTGGGCCGCCCAGTACATGGCGCCGCCACCGGCCAGCAGCGTGGTCAGGCTCGCCAGCGCCGCGATGACCAGCAGCCTCGTGCGCAGCGACCAGTCTTTCGGTTTGCTAATCATCGATCGTCTCCGCGCCCAGCTGGTAGCCCACGCCCCGCACCGTCTTGATCAGGCCGGGTTCGAACTTTCGCCGCAGGTGGTGGATGTACACCTCGACCGCATTGCTGTCGATCTCGTCGCCCCACCCGTACAGCGTTTCTTCCAGGCGTTCACGCGAGAGGATCTGCGACTTCTTGCGCACCAGCGTCTCGAGCAGCCAGAACTCGCGGTTCGTCAGCGGCACCAGCTGGCCCTTCCAGGTGGCCGTGCGCCGCGCCGGCTGCAGCTTGAGCGCGCCGTGCGAGAGCACGGCCGATGTGCCGCCCGCCTGCGCGTGCTGCACGCGCCGGGTGATGGCGCGCACCCGTGCGTTCATCTCGTCCAGGTCGACCGGTTTGACGAGATAGTCGTCGGCGCCGATCTCGAGCAGGCGCACCCGGTCGATCAGGCCGCCCCGGGCGGTGACGACGATCACCGACATGCCCGGGCTGCGCTCGCGGATCGTCTTCAGGCAATCTTCGCCGCTGGCGTCGGGCAGGTTCAGGTCGAGCATCACGCAGTCGTATTCGGCGGCGCGCATCGCGCCGACAAGGTCGCGGCCGAGCTCGATCCAGTCCACCGCGTAGCCGGCGCGCAGCAGCGACTTCTGCATGGCTGCGCCAAACAGCTTGTCGTCTTCCACCATCAGGATGCGCATCTGCAGCTTGACCTCCGCCAAACCATTTTCGCCAATCGAAGCGCCGACCGCGACCCCCGGACCCGACGGAGCGCCGTGAACTCGTCACGCGATTAAGCCTGCCTAAGGCGCACCCGGCGCGGCGATGCCGGGCACCCCGTGATCGCGGGGTGCTGGGGGTCGACCCTACCGTGAAGAGCAGGTCCGCCACCCGCAGCAACAGTTCGACACGTCCATAGAGTGACCCCCATGGCAAAGGAGCCGCGCTCGTGTCGAGCGTCGGTTCGTGGTCAGCAGGGGGAATCATGGAATCACCGACCGTACGCGCGCTTTGGAACCATGCCGGTGCCGGCATCGCCCGGTTGATGCTCGGCTTGACGTGCCTGGGATTCGTCTCCGCGCAGGCGGTGGAGATCCGCGTCAGGGGCACCGACGGCGTCGCCGTCACCGCCTACCGCTACACCATCGAGGAAGACGCGACCTACCAGGTCGTCCCCGACGTCACCGGGCTCAATGGCGACCCCACACTGTCGCTCGGCTTCCACCGCAGCCACACGAGGGTGGTGCAGGTCGGCCACAGCGATGGCGCTGGCGTGGTCAACTTCCCCGCCACCGATCCGAGCAAGCGCTACTACGTGTCGGTGCTGCCCGACAACGCGAGCTTCGGCACCACCGCCACCGGCTACACGATGAACGGCATGCCGATCCGCGCGGCAGCCAGCGGTGCCTTCCCCGACGTCGTCGTGCCCGTCAACCCGCTGCCGTTCAAGACCTCGCAGATCTCGGTCTTCGTGTTCGAGGACAACGCCCCCATCAACGGAGCGGCGGATGCACCCGGGGTGCAGGAGTCGCCCCTGTGCGGCTGGGAAGTGCAGCTCTTCGAGGCCGGCGGCACCTATGGTGCTTCGGGCGGGCGCATGTCCACCGACACCTTCGGCAACCCGCTGGGCACCGAGTACGCACTGAATGCTGATGGCTCGCCGCGCTACAACCCCGATGGCTCGCTGATGTATTCGAAGCTGGGCGCCAACCAGCTCTGGACCGATCGCAACGGCGTGGTCCGCATCAAGAACCTGTCGCCGGCCAAGTACACGATCTTCTCCATCGCGCCGCCGGTGATGCCCAGCGTGCAGCGCTGCAACTTCGCCGATGCGAACGGCAACGCGACCAACGTGCCGATCTGGATCGCCACCGAGGCACAGCGCACGCGTGTCGACCAGGTGGTGTGGGACAACGGCTTCGAGATCACGCCGGCGATCAGCGGCCAGGACCAGTCGAAGTGGCACCAGACCACCACCATCGAGGGCACCTGGGGTGTCGACGCCTGGGTCAAGTCCGGCGAACCGAGCTTCTTCAAGGAGTTCGGCCCCCCGGGCCACCACGTGTGGCACGGCTTCGTGCGCCGCTTCAAGGACACGTCGGTCACCGGCCTGAGCGGGCCCGCTTCGGTGAGCGGCAAGGTCGTCAGCACCCACATGTCGCGCCCCCCCGGCGTGCGCTTCTATTCCGGCGCGCCCGTCGCTGCCTGCTGGATCGGCCTGAACGAAATCGCCGCCGGCGTGGGACTGGGGCGCACCCTGTACGCCAACTCCTGCGACGACCAGGCCGGCCGCGAAGGCATGTTCAGCATCACCGGGCTGAAGCCGGGTCAGCGCTACCAGCTCGCCGTGTGGGACGAACCGCTCGACAACGTCATCGCCAACTACGAGTTCGTGATGCCCGCCGACGGCAGCAACCTCAACCTGAACGACGTGCCGGTGTTCAGCTGGTTCAGCAACCTGCAGGGCAAGGTCTTCTACGACAAGGAAGGCACCGGCTTCCCGTACGACGCGGCCGGCGCGGCCAAGCCCGGCATTCCCGGATCGGTGGTCAACATCCGCTTCCGCGACGGCTCGATCTACAACTCCACCGTCACCGACGACGAAGGCAACTACCAGTTCGCCGAGGTCTTCCCCTTCTTCAACTGGCTGGTCGCCGAGACGGACTTCACCCGCTTCAAGGCCACCGGCGCCACCATCATCGCGGACAACGGTGGTGCGGTGCTCAACCCGCCGGCCAACCTGGCCGACCTGTGGCCCGCCAACACGCTGACGCCGCAGCTGCAGCCCGAGAACGCCAACCAGCCCTGGCGCATCTTCGGCGGCAAGAACGCCGATGGCTCGCCGGTCGCGCCGAGCTCGGCCAACCTGCTGCAGAACTTCCAGGGCTTCCTCGGCCAGACCAACGTCATCCACTGGGGCAAGAGCGAATACAACCCGGCCGATGCCAACGACCACGGCGGCATCACCGGCGTCGTGCACTACGCCTCGACGCGGGCCGAGAACGACCCGAAGTTCGCCACGCCCGAGAACAACGAACCGGGTGTTCCGAACGTCGAGATCCGCCTGTACCGCCTGAACAACCAGAACAAGGTGGTGGCGCCCAACGGGGCCATCGTCGAGCCGAGCGCGGCCAACCTGAGCCACGCGGTGCAACTGGCCACGACCGACAGCTTCGACAACGCCATGCCGGCGAACTGCGTCGACCCGAACCCGTACGCCGACCGCGCCGGCAACAGCTTCGCCACCGGCCCGAACCAGAGCCGCTGCTACGACGGCATGCGCATCTGGAACCAGGTGCGTGACGGCGTGTTCGACGGCGGCTTCGGCTTCGTGGACTACTGCCCGGCCGGCCTGGCTGCCGACGGCAGCTGCAACCCCGACCCGGCGCGCGCCAGCAGCATCGACCCGGTGCCGCTGCCGCCCGGGCGCTACATGCTCGAAGGCGTGGCGCCCTACGGCTACGAGCACCAGAAGGAGGAGGACAAGAACGTCGACTTCGGCGACCTGCTGGTGCCCGGCACGCTGGCCAACCCGGCCGAGTGCCTGGGTTCGCGCGACGAGGCGCTGGACGACAACGGCCAGCCCTACTTCAACGGCACCACGCCGAACCTCGTGCCCTCGTCCCTGACGCTGTTCGAGGGCGTCGAGATCCCGGCTCGCTTCCGCGACACCTACGCGGCGGACAACACCACGGTGCTGGCGCGGCGGCCCTACTGCAACAAGAAGCTGGTGGTGCTGGCGCCGGGGCTGAACCCGTTCGCCGACTTCCACATGTTCACCAAGACGCCGGTGGCCGGGCACATCGTCGGCATGATCCTGGACGACCTGGCCAACGAGTTCGATCCGTATGCGCCGAGCTTCGGCGAGAAGTACGCGCCGCCGTTCATGCCGGTCTCGATCCGCGACTACGCCGGCAACGAGATCAACCGCGTCTACTCCGACCGCTACGGCACCTACAACGCGCTGGTGCCCTCGAGCTTCGCCTTCAACGTGCCGATGCCTTCGGGCGTGGCGCCGAACATGGTCAACGTGTGCCTGAACTCGCCGACCATGAAGGACCCGGTGACCGGCGGCACGGTGATCGACCCGCACTTCAATCCGCAGTACACGCAGTTCTGCTACACCTTCCAGTACCTGCCGGGCAAGACGACCTACCTGGACACGCCGGTGCTGCCGATCGCGGCTTTCGCCGGCCCGTCGCAGTACGCGCTGGACACCGAGCAGCCCGACGGCACGCCGGGCATCAAGATGGTGACCGGGCAGTTCAACGCCAACGACGTCGGCCCGTGGGTGCCCGCGGCCGGCGGCACGGTGCGCATCGTGTCGATGGGCCTGACCAAGGTACACAACCCGGCCTACGACCAGAACGACCTGGGCACGCCCGGCACGAACGCGGTGCCCAAGACGATCGACCGCAACTACGGCTTCGGCGCCAGCGCCGGCCAGGTGATCATCGGCGGCACCGCCATCGCCGCGGCCAACGTGAGCTGGGCCGACGACGTCATCACCGTCAACGTGCCCAGCGGGGTGAGCGGCACGGTCGAGGTGGTCCATGCGAACGGCCGCAAGTCCGTGCGCGGCGCCACGCTGCATGCCGGCACCGTGAACATGGCGGCCGGCCGCGTGCGCCCGGTCACCGTCGGCCAGGGCGGCGGCTACGACTTCGCCAGCATCCAGGCGGCGATCGATGCACCGGGCACCGTCGACGGCGATCTCATCACCGTCGCGCCCGGCCTGTACGAGGAAGCGCCGATCGTCTGGAAGCGCGTGCGGGTGCAGGGCTACGGCGCGCCGGTGACGATCATCAATGCCTCGATGGGCGCCGATCCGGTGCGGCTGGCCGGGTGGCGCGGCAAGGTCTGCGACCTGGTGCTGAACCAGGGCATGTCGGCCGCCCTGCTGCCGGGGCAGGCGGTGCCGGCCAACATGGCTGCCTGCCTCACCGGCGACACGGTGGACAACGCGCCGCCGCTGTTCGCCACCGAGGAGTCTTCCGGCTTCTTCATCCTGCAGCGGCCGCTGGCGGGCAACGCCGCGAGCCTGGCCAACGGGCCGTTCATCCCGGCCTCGGCGAACAACAACCTGCGCCCGGTGCGTGCGCTGCAGATCGACGGCTTCACCGTCTCGGGTGCGGACACCGGCGGCGGCATCGTCGCCAACGGCAACGCGATCCAGCTGCAGATCTCCAACAACCGGATCATCGGCAACCAGGGTCTGTACAACGGCGGCATCCGCATCGGCCACGCCGACCTGAACCAGGCCGACCTGCCGGTGGATGCCAACAACCTGCTGGTCAACATCCACCACAACGAGATCCTGAAGAACGGCAACACAGCCGGTGAAGTGGTCGGCGGCGGCGGCGGCATCTCGATCTACACCGGGGCGCGCGGCTACCGCGTCGCGCACAACTACGTGGCCGGCAACTTCTCCACCGGCGACGGCGGCGGCATGGCGCACTTCGGCCAGAGCAGCAGCTACACCGCCAACGGCAACGCCGCGGTGCGGGCGCGGATGGTCGATCAGGACAACCGCACGGTGCTGCTGAACGCGGTCACGTACGCCAGCACGGTGTCGGACAACCAGTTCCGCTTCAACCAGTCGTTCAACCAGGCGAAGTCGGTGCAGGGCGGCGGCCTGGCCATCGTCGGCATCGTCGACCCGGCGGGCACCGGCATTGCGCTGGGCACCGGCAACGTCACCGTCATCAACAACGTCTTCCAGGGCAACCTGGCCGGCGCGGGCGACGGCGGCGGCATCGCGATGGTCGGCGTCAACGGTTCGGGCGACGTCAACAACGGCCTGCGGCTGCTGTGGAACCGCGTCGACATCCTGAACAACGTGATCGTCAACAACGGCGCGGGCGTGGCCGGTGGCGGCATCTCGATGCAGGACGCGGCGAACGTCAACATCGTGAACAACACGATCGCGATGAACGACAGCTACGCGACAGCGGCGCGCGCCTTCCAGGGCGGCACGAGCCCGACACAGGCGTCCAACTGCGCGCTGGGGCTGGGCGACCCGGGCTGCCTGGTGATCTCGCAATCGGTCGTGCAGAACGGCGCCGGTGTCGTCGGCTACGGCCACTCCGGCGGCCTGCTGGCGCGGCTGGGCGCCTTCACTGCGCTGAACCAGGCGCTGGCCGGCAAGGCACGCTGGTTCTCCGACGGCCAGATCATCAACAGCGTCGTGCTGGGCAACCGCAGCTTCAACTGGCGCATCGACTACTCGATCGACCAGACCACCTGCTCGTACAACACCGCCAACGGCAGCCCCTGCTTCGGGCTGAGCGCGCAGGCCCCGCAGGCGCGCAGCGGCAACGACGTGGCGGTGCTGTTCGCGCCGGCCGCCACGCCCGACCCGACGCTGACGAGCTCCTACTCGGTGTTCTCGGCGATCAACGCGGGCGACGGCACGGCGGGCGGCGGCGGCAACGCGCAGGGCGACATCACGCTGCCCGGCGTCGACTTCCGCAGTGCCTACGAGATCGGCAGCAACGGCGGCCTGCGGCAGCTGCTCGCGGCGCTGGAGCAATCGGTGGTGCGTGGCGCGCCGGTCCTGGAGGTGCAGGAACCCACCGTGGTGACCACCGCGGCGGCGTTCGACGAGGGCGGCAATTTCATCGACGTGCGCTTCGGCCCGCTGACGCGCGGTGCGACGGTGACGGGCAACTGGGTCGACTTCGGCACCTACAACCCGACGGCCGCCGCGGTCGCGCCCGGAGGCCACTTCTCGCTGGGCCAGAGCCTCGTGATCCTGGCCTGGCCGAAGCTGGCCAACGACCTCAACGGCGTGCCGCGCAGCAACGGCAACTTCGCACGCGGTGCGCTGGCTCAGTAACCCGCAGGGAGAGCAACCATCATGAAGCTCAGCAAGTTCTTCGCAGCCCTGCTCGGCACGCTGGCGTTGCCGGCAGCGATGGCCGGCGTGTATCCCCAGTGCCCCAGCGACGTCACTGCGCTGGGCACCGACAGCGTGGATCCGGCGACCGGCCTGACCTTGCGCACCTACACGCCGCCGGGCGGCAACCGCAAGGTCTGCCTGCACGTGGTGGCCGGCGACGGCTGGCAGGTGCTCGGCGACGGGCGCCAGGCCTACGGCTTCGGCTTCGCGCCGGCGCAAGGGCGTGACGAGGAGGTGATGATCAACGGCATCGCCGCGGCGAAGTTCCCGGCGCCGACCATCACCTTCCAGGAAGGCGACGAGGTCTGGCTCTCGCTGACCAACGTCGGCATGATCCACCGGCCCGACCTGTTCGACCAGCACTCGGTGCACTGGCACGGCTACCCGCAGGCCTCGGCGATCTTCGACGGCGTGCCGCAGGCCTCGGCCACCGTGCAGATGGGATCGACCTTCACCTACTACTACAAGGTGAACGACCCCGGCACCTTCATGTGGCATTGCCACGTGGAGGCCACCGAGCACATGGAGATGGGCATGCTGGGCATGCTCAACGTGCTGCCGCGGCAGAACGGCAGCGCGCGCACCAACGACGGCAAGACCTTCACGCGCTTCGCCTACAACGACGGCGACGGCTCGACCGGCTACGACCGCGAGTTCTCGCTGCAGATGGGAGCGGTCGATTCCAACTTCCATGAGCTCCACGAACTGGTGCAGCCGCTGCCCTTCCTCGAGCTGAAGGGCGACTTCACGCAGCTCAACGGCCGAGGCTACCCGATGACGACGCTGGAGAACCAGGCCGACATGCCGGTGGGTGCCGACGCGCCGGCGCTGTCGCAGCAGCTGCACTCGGTGCTGCGCGCGACGGCCGGAGACCGCGTGCTGCTGCGCCTGACCAACCTGAGCGTGGACGCCTACTACACCCTCACCGCGATGGGCCTGCCGATGCGCATCGTCGGCCGTGGCGCCGCCATCGCGCGCGGCCCGGCGGGCGACAGCTGGGCGCACAACACGGCCTCGGTGACGCTGGGCGGCGGCGACGGCGTCGACCTGCTGATCGACACGCGCGGCGTCGCGCCGGGCACCTACTACCTGTACACGACCAACCTGAACTTTCTGAGCAACGGGGCCAACGAGGACCGGGGCGGTCTGATGACCACCTTCGTGCTGCAGTGAGCCGAGCCACCGGGAGGACCACCACCATGAGCCCGAACCAGATCCTTCACCGCGCCGGTCGCTGGCTGCTGGCCGCCGCGCTGGCGATGGCCGGCGTGCAGGCGCAGGCCGCCATCGTCGGCGCCAGCGGCACGCTTTCGGCGGGCACGCGCAGCTTCGAGATGTTCGCCGGCGAGGGTTATCCGAGCATGGCCGACGGCGTGCAGATCTATTCCTGGGGCTATGGGGCGAGCACGGCCTCCGGCGGGACCGGGCTGATGCAGATCAGCGGCCCGACGCTGCTCGTCCAGCAGGGCGAGACGGTGAGCATCAGCTTCACCAACAACCTGCCCACGCGCAGCTCGATGCTGTTTCCCGGCCAGGTCGGCGTGACGGCCAGCGGCGGAACCGCGGGCGTGCTGGCCCAGGAGGCCGCGCCAGGCCAGACGGTGACCTACACCTTCACCGCGGGCCAACCGGGAACGTACCTGTACCAGAGCGGATCGCAGCCGGGCCTGCAGGTCGAGATGGGCATGGTCGGCGCGCTGATCGTCTACCCGAGCGGCAACCCGGCCGGGTCGAAGTGGGCCTACAACCACATCGGCACCGCCTACGACCGCGAGTCGCTGTTCGTCGTCGGCGACATCGATTCCGACATCCACGCCGCCATCGACGAGCAGGTCCGGGCATTCAGGGCCCTGCCGGGCTACACGGCGACGTCGGAAGGGCTCTTCACGGCCGACCTGTCCAAGCGTTTCCCGAAGTACTGGACGCTCAACGGCCGCACCTCGCCCGACGTGTTCGCGAAGAACTTCGCCGGTGAACTGCCGCACCAGCCGTACAACACGCTGCCGCGCCTGCACCCGGGCGAGAAGATGCTGCTGCGCATGATCGGCGCGGGCACCGACCTGCACCCGATGCATCACCACGGCAACAACTCGTGGGCCATCGCGCGCGACGGCCGCATGCTCGGCAGCACGCCCGCGGCCGGCCCGAACCTGGCCTTCTCGGACTACACCATCAAGGTCGTGCCCGGACAGACGCTCGACGCGCTGTGGAGCTGGACCGGTGCCGGCCTGGGCTGGGATGTCTACGGCAAGCTGTGCAACCCGGCGCAGGCCAACCCGGCGGCAGCCGACTACTGCACGCACACCGCGCAGCAGCGCCACCAGCTCGCCAGCGACATCGGCAAGCCGATCCCGGTGAAGCTGCCCTCGGAGTTCGAGCTGGCCTACGGCGAGTTCTACAGCGGCAGCCCCTACCTCGGTGACTTCGGCATCCGCCCGGTCGGTGCCGGCGCGGCCAACACTTCGGGCGGCTATTTCCACATGTTCCACTCGCACAACGAGCGCGAAGTGGTCAATGGCGGCATCTTCCCCGGCGGCATGATGACCATGTTGGTGATCGAGCCCCACGGCGTGACGATCGACGTCGGTCAGCCTTGAGCGGCAGCAGGGAGCGATCATGAACAGCGCATGCAAAACTGGCGGCCACACCACGGTGTTGCTGCAAACGGCGGCGGCGGCGCTGCTGGCGATCGCCGCGGGCCAGGCGACGGCGGCTTCGGTCACCCTGTGCGCCGAGCCGTACACCGTGGACCTGCCGGGCGCGCCCGGCGTGCCGATGTGGGGCTATCGGCAGGTGAGCGACGCGAGCCTGTGCAGCGCCACCAGCGCGACGCGCAGTGCGGCCGACGCTCCCGTGCTCACGGTACCTGCGGGCGACACCACGCTGGCGATCACGCTGGTCAACCGGCTGACCGTGCCGACCTCGGTGGTGCTGTCGGCGCAGGCCCTGGCCAGCGATGGCGGTGCGCCGGTCATGGCGGTCGACCTGATCGGGCCTTCGTGCGATCCGTCCACCGGCACGGTGGCCGAACGGCTGGCCTGCCGCGTGCGTTCGTTCACCGGCGAGACCGATCCGGGTGCGAGCCGCACCTACACGTTCACCAACCTGCGCCCCGGCAGCTTCCTCTACCAGAGCGGCACGCACCCGCAGGTGCAGGTGCAGATGGGCCTGGCCGGCCTGGCGCGCGTCGTCGGCGCCGGCGATGCGGGCTTCGACCGCGACACGCCGGTGCTGCTCAGCGAGGTCGATGCCGACATGCACGGCCGCATCGCGAGCACGCTGGGCAGTGCCGACCCGAGCAGCTGGAAGGCGGGCAACAACAGCACGCTGAACTACGCGCCACGCTTCTTCCTGATCAACGGCCGCGTGTTCACGGGGATCGACGCCAGCGGCGCGGCCGCCACCGACCTGCCGGTGGCTGCGGCCAACGGTTCGCGCATCGGCCTGCGCATCGCCAATGCCGGTCTGCAGTCGCGCACGCTGATGCTGACCAACGGCACCTGGAAGCTGCTCGGCGAAGATGGCTACCCGTATGCCGCGCCGCGCGAGCAGGCGACCGTGCTGGTGCCTGCCGGCAAGACCACCGATGCGCAGATCATCGCCAACGTTCCGGCCACCGGCGTGAACCGCAGCGTGGCGCTGTTCGACCGCCGTGGCGGGACCGACAACGCCGATGGCTCGGCCCTCGGCGGACAGGTGGCGCGCGTCGCGCAGTCCGCGCCGGTCGGGCCTTCGATCGAGCCGATCGGGTCGCAGGTGGTCAACGAAGGCACGAGCCTCGCGCTGCAGGTGCAGGGCAGCAACATCACCGGCGGCTACACGCTGAGCACCACCGCGCCGGGCATGACGATCTCGCCGACCGGGCTGATCGCCTGGGCTGCACCGCTGGGCACGAGCGTGCCCACGGCCTACGACGCGACCGTCAGTGGCAGCGATGGCAGCACGACGGTGGCGCAGACCTTCAACGTGCGCGTGAACCACACCCCGGGCATCGCGGCGACCGGCCCGATCGCGGTGGCGCACGGCAGCGTGACGATCGCCGCGCCTGGCGTGCTGGCGGGGGCCACCGATCCGGACGGTGACGCACTGAGCAGCGTGCAGACCGTGGCGGCGAGCGCCGGCACGCTCTCGCTGAACGCCAACGGCTCCTACACCTGGACGGGCCCGCAGCCCGCCACGGGCAGCGCGCCGGTGACCTTCAGTGTCGCCTCGCGCGACCCGTTCGGCCTGCAGTCGGCGCCGGCAACGGTGACGCTGAACGTGGCGGCCAACGTGGCGCCGGTGGCGGCCGGCGATGCGTACACGATCACGCTGGCTCGTGGAGGCTTGTTCAACTTGCCGCTCGCCATCGGCAACGCGGCGCAGATCACCGCGATGACGAGGCCGATCGATCCGACCCTGACCGGCAATGACGTCGACCCCGATGGCGGCAGCATCGTTCCGGGCAGCATGGCCGTCCAGGCGGGGAGCGTCCGGCGCATCAACCCGACCACGGGGGCCACCATCGCGCTCGTTGCGCAGCGCGAAGCCACGGTGACGATCGTCGGTGGCACCTTCCGCTTCACGCCACGCATCCCGAACACGAACATCGCGGCGCTGCAGGTCCCCGTCGCCGGCACCTACGAGTTCATCTACACCGTGCGCGACGAACAGACTGCGGTCTCCAACGCCGTGCCGGTGCGGGTGACGGTCAACTGATCTCTCGCTTCCCGAAGCGAAACGGGGCTTCGGCCCCGTTTCTTAATGGTGGCTAAGCGGGCGTGCCGCAGTGACACGCAGCCATGGGGTCGCGGCGCGGCAGGCGCGGTGCCACCATCGTCTTCAAGGAGAGCCGCCATGGTCGACACCCTATCCAGGGCCACGAGGTACCGCCCGCTTGCAGTGATCGCCATGGTCGCTGGGCTGATGCCGTGTGGGCCGTTGCACGCGGCGGGCGACACGGCGCCGGCCCCAGCCGCGCCTGCCGCGAGCGCCGCTGCGGCACAGCGCATCGAGGACTTCGGCGTCGAACTCGTCGGCGTTCGCCTGTCGGGCGCCGATTTCCTGATCGACCTGCGCTACCGCGTGAAGGACGTCGCCAAGGCGCAGATGCTGCTCGAACGAAAGATCCAGCCGGTGCTCGTCAACGAGGCCACCGGCGACCGCTTCTACGTACCGCAGGTTCCGAAGGTGGGTTCCTTGCGCCA
The DNA here is from genome assembly GCF_017795745.1 of Rhizobacter sp. AJA081-3. Lineage (GTDB taxonomy): Bacteria > Pseudomonadota > Gammaproteobacteria > Burkholderiales > Burkholderiaceae_C > Piscinibacter. The sequence continues at coordinate 276,124 of NZ_CP059067.1, forward strand.
GTCGGCGACGGCCAAGCAGCCGGCGCAGCTGGACAAGGTCTATTTCATGCTGTTTGCCAACCCGGACCGCAAGCTCCGGGCCGGCGAGAAGGTGACGCTCCATGCAGGCGATTCGATGGTCAAGGGACTCGTGGTCCAGTAGGCGGCTGGCGGCACTGGCCGCCGCAGCGCTGGGCGTGTCGGCCGCCGGTGCGGCCACGCTCGAGCCGGATCTGGCCGCGCGCCTGGCGCGCGACCAGGGCACCCAGCGCTATCCGGTGATCCTGCGCCTGGCGCAGCAGCCCGATGCGAACGAGATGGCGCAGCGCGTGGCCGCCGTGCCGCAGGGGCAGCGGGGCGGCCGCTTGCTCGAGGCGCTGAAGGCCTTCAACGCGCCGCTGCAGGCGCCCCTGGTGCTCGATCTTCAGGCGCGCCATGCCGAACAGGTGGTGCCGCTGGTCACGCTCAACGCGATCGCCGCGCTTCTGCCGGCCAAGGACATCCGCGAGCTCGCCAAGCGCAGCGACATCGCCAGCATCCGCTACGACATCGGCCTGCTCGCGCCGTCGCGCCGGCCGGTGGCCGACCCCTGCAAGCCGGCGCGGCCGACGCCGCGCCAGCGCCTGCCCAAGTCGTGCCGCAACGAAGGCCGAGCGCCCGCCGCGGTGCAGGCGGCCGGCTTCGATGCACAGCTGCCCGCCTCGGCGGCCTTGCAGGCGATCGGCGCGCCGGCCGCCTGGCAGGCCGGCTACACCGGCAAGGGCGTGACGGTGGCGGTGGTCGACACCGGCATCGACGCCTCGCACCCCGATCTGGCCGGCAGCTTCCGCGGTGGCGCGGCCGACTGGTTCGACGTGCATGGCGAACATGCCCGGCCGATGGATCGCCACGGCCACGGCACGCAGATCGCCGGCCTGGTCAGCGGTACCGGCGCGAGCGGGCAGACGGTCGGTGTCGCGCCGCAGTCGCGCTGGATCGCCGCACGCATCTACAACGACCGCAACATCGGCCGCCTGTCGCAACTGCATCGCATCACCGCCTGGCTGCTCGATCCCGACGGCAAGCCAGCCACGCCGGATGCGCCGCAGGTGGTGCTCAATGCCTGGGGCCTGGGCGACCGGCCCGGCAGCTGCGACGACGAGTTCGCGCGCGACCTGCGCTGGCTGCGCGCGGCCGGCATGCACGTGGTGTTCGCGGCGGGCAATGGCGGGCCGATGGAGAATTCCAGCGTGAGCCCGGCCAACAACGCCGGCGCGCTGGCGGTGGGTGCTCTCGACGGCGAGGGCCAGATGGCGATGTTCAGCAGCCGCGGCGTGTCTGCCTGCGATGCGCGGCCCTACCCCGACGTGATGGCGCCGGGGGAGCTGCTGCGCACCACCGACCTCGCCGCCGGCAGCATGCCGATCACCACCGTGGCCACTGGCACCTCGTACGCCGCCGCATTGGTCAGCGGCGAGCTGGCGCTGCTCCTGCAGGCGCGGCCCGACATGCCGATGGCCGAGCGCGAGGCACTGCTGCGCGCCGTGCCGGGCGAGACCCGGCCGCCGCTGCTGCGCGCGCTGGGCCTGGCGCCGCGCACCGCGCCCTGACGATGCATCGCGCCAGCTCCCCCGAGCGACGCCGCAGCCTCGCCCTGCTGCTCGGCGCGGGGCTGTCCGCCCTCGTGCCGCGCCGCAGTGGCGCGACGGCGGCGGCGCGGCAGACGCAACTGCTGCATCCGAAACTCGCGCCGGTGCCGGCGGTGGCGCTGACCACGATGCGGGGCGAGTCGCGCCGGCTCGACAGCGAACTCGACAACGCCGTGCCGCTGGTGCTGAACTTCGTCTTCACCACCTGCTCGACCAGCTGCTCGCTGCAGACCGCGGTGCTCGCGCAGGTGCAGCGCGAACTCGACGGCCGCGGCCGCAAGCTGCAGCTGGCCAGCATCACCATCGATCCCGACAACGACACGCCGGAGCAGCTGCGCCGCTTCGCCAGCAGCTTCCGCACCGGGCCCGGCTGGCAGTTCTATACCGGCCGCTTCGACGACCTGCTGCGCGTGCAGAAGTATTTCGACGTCTATCGCGGCAGCAAGGCCTCGCACCCGCCGGTGCTGCTGATGCGGCGCAGCGCGCGCGCGCCCTGGTTGCGCGTCGAAGGCTTTCCCGACGCGGCCGAGCTGGTGGCGTTGATCGAATCGCTGCCGGCCGCGGGGTGATCGGCGTGCGGCTGCGCGGAGCCGTGCTTGCGCTGTGGGCGCTGGTGCTCGCCCATTCCCTGCCCTCGGCACGTGCGGCCGACACCGAGCGCGGCCGGGCGCTCTACGAAGGCCGCGTGGCGATGAACACTGTGGGTGCCTCGCCGATGTCGGCTGCCTGCGCGGCCTGCCACCGACCCAGCGGCATGGGCAACTTCGAGGGCGGCCTGGCCGTGCCGCCGATTGCCGGCGCGATGCTGTTCAAGCCGCTGGACCGCGATACGGCGCGCTTCTTTCCGGCGTCGGCGCGCTGGCGCGTGCGGCCGGCCTACGATGAGGCCTCTCTCGGCCATCTGCTGCGCAGCGGCGTCTCGCCCGACGGCGTGACGCTGCCTGCCGCGATGCCGCGCTACCGCCTCGACGATGCCGATCTCGCCGACCTGAGCGCCTACCTGCGCACGATGTCGCAGGGCACACCGCCGGGGCTGGACGCCGACACGGTGCGCGTGGCCACCGTCACCACGCCCGATGCCGACCCGCAGCGCCGTGACGCCATGCTGGCCACGCTGCAGCACTTCGTCGCGCAGAAGAACGGCCAGTCGCGCCACGAGGCGAAGCGCTCGGTGCAGTCCTCGCGCACGCGCGAGATGGTCATGTACCGCAAGTTCCGCGTCTGGCAGCTCGAGCATTGGGCGCTGCAGGGCGAGCCTTCGACCTGGGCCGCACAGCTCGATGCGCGGCAGTCGCGCCAGCCGGTGTATGCGCTGGTGGCGGGGATGGGCGGCGCACAGTGGGCACCGGTCGATGCGTTCTGCGCGCGCCACCGCCTGCCGTGCCTGCTGCCGCTGGCCGAGGCGGGCGGCGGGCGCGCGCCGGGCTTCTACAGCCTGCACTTCCATGCCGGCATCGATGCCGATGCCGCGATGGCGGCGTCGCGCCTGAAGGCGCAGGGGCTGCGCCGCGCGTCGCTCTGGGGCACGCCGGGCCCGCTGGCCGATCGCGTGCGCGGCGTGTTCGCAGGGCAGGGCGTGGCGCTGGTCGACGGCGACCAGGAAGCGCAGGCGATCGTCTCGCTGTTGCCGCCAGCGGCCCACGCGGCGCGCCTGCGCGAGGGCGACCACGGTGATCGGGCGGTGGCCTGGCTGCCCGGTACCCACGCGCTCGGTCAGGCCGAGCTGGATGCGTCGCTGCCGCGGACGCCGCGCGGCTGGATCGTCACGCCGATGCGCACTGGCGAGCCGCTCGATCGCCAGTTGCTGCGCACGCGCCTGTGGCTGCGCGGCCAGGGGCTCGAGAGTGTTCCAGCCGACGTGGCGGCCAGCACGCTGCAGGCCGCCACCGTGCTCGGCGAGGGCCTCGTGCACCTGGACTTCGGTTTCACGCCGGAATACCTGCTCGAGCTGCTCGAGCACGGGCTGGAGAACGTGATCCCCTGGAGCCCCTATCCGCGCCTGGCCATCGGGCCCGACCAGCGCATCGCTTCCAAGGGCAGCTGGGTCGGCGAGGTGCGCGAGGGGCGTGTCGACTGGCAGTGGCAGGCGTTGCCCTGACGGGGCGCGCCGCGCGGCTGCGCGCGATCAGCCGGGCACGCCCGACTCCAAGGCCATCGCCGAGCGCGACGGCATCTGCGGACGCTGTACCAGGCCGAGCTCGACCGCCAGCAACGCCAGCTCCACCGCCGAGTTCAGGCGCAGCTTGCGCATCAGGTTGGCGCGATGTTTCTCCACCGTCTTGGCGCTCAGGTTCAGGTAGGCGGCGGCGGAGCGGTTCGTGCCGCCCTCGGCGATCAGCTTGAAGATCGTGCGCTCGCGGCTGGACAGCGTGTCCCAGGGGTTCGTGTCGCGCGACTTCTGCGGGTGCAGCATGCCGTCGAGCAGCAGGCTGGCCAGGTCCTGGCCGAGGAAGCGCCGGCCCGCGAGCACCGTCTTCACCGCCAGCAGCATCTCCTCGGCGGGGCAATCCTTGCGCAGGAAGCCGGCGCAGCCGGCGCGCATCGCCTCGCTGGCGTGGATCTCGGAGTCGTACTCGCTCAGCGCCAGCACCTTCTGCTGCGGCAGCCGGCGACGGATCTGCGCGGTGGCATCGATGCCGCTGGTGCCGGGCAGCGTGAGGTCCATCAGCACCAGGTCGGGCTGCAGCTGGAGGGTCTTGACCACCGCCTCGCGCCCGTCGACGGCTTCGTCGACGACGCTGTAGTCGGGATGGGTGGCAAGCAGCGCCCGCAGGCCGTGGCGCAGCAGCGGGTGGTCTTCGGCAACGAGGATGCGGTAGCTCATGGCGTGGCTGCTGACGAGGTGACGGTGGAGGGGCTGGCGCGCGGCGGCACCGGCGGTGCCGGCGTCGCGTTGGCACGGGGAACGAACATGAAGCGCCACGACGCGTACTGCGTGGCGCCCTCGAAGGCTTCGAGCCCGGGGGCGAAGGCGGTGCGGCGCAGCGGCTCGCCGTCGGCCTGGCTGTAGACGCCGACGATCTGGTTGCCGCGCCGCACGATGCCCCACGGCAGCTCGGGCTGCATCGGGTCGGCGTAGATGCGGCGCAGGTGGCGCACCGGGTTCGGGAAGCGTGAGTCGCGCACCAGTTCGTCCAGCGACACTGGCAGGTGCTTCACCGGGCCGGGCGTGGCGCGGTGGTACGACTCCAGCGCGGCGCGGAACTGCTGGCCCACCCACAGCAACTGCGTCTCGCGTTCGCGCTGGCGAGCGGTGACGGCCGACTCGGCGAACTGCACCGCGGCCAGCCCGCCCAGCGCCAGCAGCACCACCAGGCCCATCAGCACCACGCCGCGCGAGGTTCGCACGCGATTCATCGTGCGCCTCCCGCCTCGGGCGCCGACGCGGCCACCGCCGTCGCGGTGACCACCATGCTGGAGCCACCCTCGCGCGCCACCCGATTGGGCAGGGCATCGGCCGCCGCATCGGTGGCCACGGCGGCGGCCCGGCGCGGTTCGCCGTTCAGGTCGGTCATCGTGCTCTGCACGTCGATCACGCCGCCCTTGTCGGCGTCGCGCGGCGCCACCACCACCCAGGTCGGCGATTCGGTGAAGGGGTCGACCGGGATCGCGCGCAGGTAGCGCTGCGTGACCAGGTCTTCCAGCTTGTCGGGGTAGCGGCCGCGGTCGCCGTGGAACTTGTCGATCGCCTCGCGCAGCGCGGCGAGGTTGCTCTGCAGCACCTGCTCGCGACCGCGCTCCAGCGTGGCCATGTACTGCGGCAGCGCCAGCGAGAGCAGCAGGCCGAGCATGGCCATCACGATGACCAGCTCGATCATCGTGAAGCCGCGGCAGCGGCGTGGGTTGGCGCAGCGCATCGGCGTCACCATTCGCGGTAGGGCGTGCCGTCCAGCGCGATGCCGGTGGCGGTGGAGTAGACGTCGTAGACGTCGTCGCCGTCGCGCGGGTCGTCGGGTGGGCTGACGTAGCTGCGCAGGCCCCAGGTGGAAGCCGCATCGGCACGCGCGTCGGCGAAGAACGGGTCGCGCGGCAGGCGCCGCAGGAAGTAGAGGCGGCCGCCTTTCGGGTCCTGCGCATCGGCCACACCGGTCACAAGCACCGCCAGCGAGGGCGGGTAGCCCGACTCGCCCAGGTTGCGCACGATGCGACCCTGCAGCACGGCCGCGTGGTAGCTGTCGATCGCATCGCGGATCTCGCGCAGCGAGGCGCGCAGCGCCTGCTCGCGGCTGCGCTGCACGGCCGTCTCGGTCAACGGTGCGGCCAGCATGGCCAGCACGCCGAGCAGGGCGAGCGTGACCACCAGCTCGATGAGCGTGAAGCCGCGGTGCGCGTGGATTCGTGCCATCGCGGCTCAGCCTTCGTCCGGTGCCACCGGCGGCGGCGGCGGGGGTGCGGTGCCGGCGGGGGCGCTGGGCGAAGAAGGCGCCATTGCGCGGCCCGGCTGGACGGAAGCAGGTGCGGGGCGTCGCTGGTTGGTGCCCGGTGGCGGCGAGCTGCCGGTGCCGCCAACCAGGGGCAGGCCGCTGCCGACGCCGGTGCCTGCGCCCGTCGTGGCGGCCGTCACCGTGCCGGTGCCCTGGCCTGCTGCGGTGGCGCCTCCCGCACCCGCTGGCGCGGCGCCGCCCGCCGGCGGAGTCGACAACTCCATCGGGGCGCGGCTGGCGTTGAGGATGGTGCTGCCGCCGGCCCCGCCGGCCTTCGGGCCGGTGGCCGGCTGAGCGGCCGCGGCCGCGCTACCGGCGGCGCCGTTGGAGGGCGCCAGCGCCGGCATGTCGGCTGCGTTGCCGCCGCGCGCCGCGCCGATCGGGTCAAGGCGCAGCGGCTTCTCGCGCACGATGTTCTCGGTGCCCGACCAGACGTCGCCGTTGCGTGCCTCGGGCAGTGTCTGCGGCCGGATGATGTGTGGCGTGATCGACAGCACGATCTCGCTCTTCGTCGCGTTGCCGTTGTTCGACGAGAACAGCCGCCCGGCCACCGGCACCTGGCCCAGGCCCGGCACCTTGCTCGCGGTGCTGCGGTCCTGGTCGTTGATCAGGCCGGCGAGCACCTGGGTCTCGCCGTCCTTCAGGCGCAGCGAGGTCTGCGCGCTGCGCGTGCCGATCTGGTAGGCCTGGCCCGAGTCGGTGGTGATCGTCTTGGCGATGTTGCTCACCTCGAGGTTGATCTTGATGCCCACGTCGCCGTCGGCGTAGACCTGCGGCTCGACCTCCAGCTTGATGCCGACGTCGATGTACTGGATCGAGCCGGTGATCACCGAGGACTGCCCGGCCTGCTGCGGCGTGATCAGGTTGGTGATCACCGGCACCTTGTCGCCCACCAGGATGCGCGCCTTCTCCTTGTTGCGCGTGCGGATGCGCGGGCTGGCCAGGATGTTGGTCTCGGTGTCCTGCAGCATCAGGTTCAGCGCCACGCCGAGCTGCGAGGTGACGAGGTCGTTGCGCGTGAGCGCCTTCAGGTCGCCGATGGTCCGGGCATTGGCCGGCGTGGCCACGCTGAACGCGTCGGGCCACTTGATGCCCAGGTTGGACATGCGGTCGACAGACACCTCGAGCACCTGCACCTCGAGCATCACCTCGGGGTCGGGCACGTCGTTGGCCGCGACGAGCTTCTCGGCCACCGCGATCGCGTCGGCGGTGTCGCGCATCACCAGCGTGTTGGTGCGCGCGTCGGTGACGATGTCCTTGGTCTTGAGCAGCGACTTGATGATGTTGGCCACGTGCGCCGCGTCGATGTTGCTGAGCTGGAAACTGCGCACCTTCAGCTCGTTGTATTCCTTCTGCTTGGCCGCCACCGCGGGGTAGACGAACAACGTGTTCTGGTTGAGCACGCGCTTCTCGAGCTGGTTCTGCAGCAGGATCAGGTCGATGGTGTCCTCCACCGACGCGTCCTTCACGTAGATCGTGGTCTTCAGGTCGCTCTTCACGTCGCGGTCGAGGATGATGTTCACGTTCGCCGTGCGCGACAGCGCTTCGAACACCATCTTCAGGTTGGCGTCGCGGAACTGCAGCGTCACCGGCTTGCGGAAGGCGCTCTGCGCGAGTTGCGCGCGTTCGCGCCCGGCGCGTTCGCCCTCGAGGCGCTCGTCCAGCGCCTTGAGCTGCGCGGCCACGGCGGCGTTGCCGGGCAGGTCCTTCTGCGCCCGGCGCAGCACGTCGCGCGCCGGGTCGGTCTGGCCGGCCTTGAGCATGCGCTCGGCCTGCTGGATCGCCGCCTCGCCCTTGCGCTGATCGTCGAGTTGCATCAGGCCGCGCTGGGCGCGCTCGCTGCCTTCGTCGAGCTGCAGTGCTTCCCGGTAGCGCTGGATGGCCTCGTCGACCCGGCCCGCGGTGCGGGCATCGTCGGCACGGCGCAGCACGGCCTGCGTGGCCAACTCGCGCTGGGTCAGGAAGTCGATCCGGTAGCGGGCATTGCCCGGGTCCATCTCGCTGGCCTTGCGCAGGTTCTGCAGGCCCTGCGCGACCTTGCCTTCGTGGAGCTGCTGCAGGCCATCGGAGTGCATCGACTGGGCGGCGCAGCCGGCCAGCAGCAGGGCTGCGGCCAGGGCGACGAGGCGTCGCGCCATGAATCGGTGTGCGGGTGACATCAGGAAGTTCCTCCCGCCACGACGAGCTTGAGCGTGACGTTGTTCTGGACGTGGGTGAAGACGAGCTCCTGCCCGGAGATCGCGGTGAGCTTGTAGCCGCCTTCGAGCGTGTCGCCGACGCCGGCCACCAGCAGCTTGTCGCCGAGCGACAGGAAGACGCGCGGCTTCGCCTTCGTGCCTTCGTCGAGCATGCCGACGAAGCGGTAAGGCAGAGTGGGTGGCGGCGGAGGCGGTGGTGGCGGCGGCGGCGGCGGGGGCGGTGCCGGCGGGGGCGGGGGCGGGGGCGGTGGGGGCTTGAACCATTCGCGCGCGGCGAAGGCGTCGTCCCCCGGAGCGGCTTCGATGCGCGGACGAGGTGCCGGGCTGGCATCGGCCACCCGGGTCGCCGGGGTGACCTGGGAAATCGCCCCAGCGCCGGACTCCGTCGCGGCTGCAGGCGGGGGCGCCGGCTTGCGCGCCATGCCGGGGGCCACCGCGCGCGCGGACCCATCGGGCCCGCCATTCAGCATGATCCAGGCCGACCACAGGCCGACCGCGGCCGCGCTGGCGAACAGCAGCGGGCGGCGCTTCACGGTGTCTCCTCGCTGTAGAAGAGCACCAGGCGTGCGGTGGCCTGGAGTTCCTTGGCCTGCGCCGTCGCGCGCTCGATCTGCAGGCTCTCGAGTGCCGAGTGCGGCAACTCGTTGAGCACTTCCGCCACGAAGCGCCGCACGCCCGCATAGCTGCCGGTCAGCGGCAGCGTGGCTTCCACGCGCGTGAGCGCTCCGGCGGTGGCCGCACCGAGCGAGTAGTCGGCTCGCTCCAGGCCCAGCCCGGCGCGCTGCGCGGCGCTGACCAGCCACTCGAGATCACGCCCGCGCTGCCGCGTGGACGGCAACTCGCCGCTGGGCAGGGGCGGGCGAGCCGAAGCCTCGACGGCGCGCGACGCCGGGGCGCTGGCCAGTGCGGCCCAGCGCGCCTCGAGTCGCTGTGCATCACGCTGGAGCATGGGGCGCAGCTGCCATTGCACGAGCACCGCACCGGCCAGCAGCGCCAGCCCGGCCCAGGCCGGCCAGCCCAGGTGCCGGCGCCATGCGAAGGCCAGCGTCTGCGCGCGGACCAGAAGACGCTGTCTGCCACGGAGCCAGTCGAACCGGAGCTTCATCACGAAACCTCCTTCGCCGCACTGGCCGTGGTGCGCCATCCGGCCTGGATGACGAAGCGCAGCGGCTGGCCGGGCGTGTCGCGCTCGGACTGCTGCGTGGTCAGGGCCACGTGCATGAGGCGCGGGTCTGCCTCGAGTTCGCGCAGGTAGGCGAACAGCGCCGCGGTGTTGCGGGCCTGGCCGGTGACGCGCACCAGGCCGGCCTTGGCGTCGGGTTCGAGCTTGAGCAATCCGATGTCGTTCTTGCCATGTTCCTCGAAGGTGGCGAGCAGGTCGGCCCAGGGCGCACGCAGCTCGCCCGCGACGCGCGTGGCCTGTGCCAGCCGCACACGCTCGGCCTCGGTGAGCTTGCGTGGGGCAGGGGGAAGCAGGCGCGCCGCACGCTCGTTGACCTGCGCGAGCCGGTCGCGGTTGTCGCGCTGCAACTGCCAGGCCGACGCCGCGGCGGCCGCCAGTGCCACGGCAGCGATCGTGCACAAGGCGATGCCGGCCCAGGGGCGCGGCGCACGGGCCAGGAAGTCCAGGCGGGGCAGCGGCTTCATGCAGGGCTCGCCGCATCAGAGGCCGCCGCGACCTGCGGCACCACGGCTTCGCGCGAGAGCAGCGTCCACTGGTGGCCGCGCGCAAGCCGTTGCCAGAGTTCGCACTGGGCCGCGGAGCGGCAGACGAGCCACAGCGGCTCCGGGCTGCTGCTGTGGATTCCGCCCTGGAATGCGAGCAGGCGTTGCTCCACGAGGCGCTGCGCGCGCGTGTCGCAGCGGTCCCAGATCAACTCCTCCAGCGTGCCGCCAGCCACGCGCAGCAGCGTCATGCCCTCGTCGCGCAGCACCGCGATGACCGCGTCGTCGCCGACATGGCCCGCGATCGCCTGAAGGTCGTCCAGCAGCGCCAGCTCGACGTGGGCCAGCCGCACGCCGGCCTGAGCCAGCGCCTGCTGCCAGGCCTGGAGGTCGGCCGGCTCGATGGCCGCGGCCAGCCAGCCGGAGCGACCGGGCAGCGACACCACCTGGACCACCAGGTCCTGCCGGCCCAGCGTCTGCACGAAGTGGGTTTGCGCTTCCCGCTGTGCCGTCGGCCAGTCCGCGCTGGCCGGCCGCAGCGACAGGTACGCGAGTTCGTCCGGCACCAGCAGGCGCGCCTGGCGTGGCAGCGCGGCCGCGCCGTCTTCCTGCAGTGCCTTGAGCGCCTGCGGCAGTGCCACGCCGATCGAGCCTTCGGCATGCGCTTCGTGCACGACGCGGCGAGACCAGGGCGCCAGCACCTGCGCGACGCAGCTGCCGCGTGTCAGGCGCAGCAGCAGTTCACTCTTCCACGGCTGTGACACGGTTGGCCTCTTCGAGAGTGGTCTGGCCGGAGGCCACGAGTTCGAGCGCGGCTTCGCGCAGCGTGCGCAGGCCGCGCTCGCGGGCGGCCTCGCGCAACACGGCCGGGCTGGCACGTTCGGCGATCAGGCTTCGCAGGCCGACGTCCATGGCCAGGGTCTGCGCGATCGCATGGCGGCCCTTGTAGCCGGTGCCGCGGCAGTGCGCGCAGCCGATGCCGCGCCGGAAGTTCCAGCCCAGCAGGATGTCGGGCAGCGCGCTGGCCTCGATGAGCTCGGCATCGGGCTCGTCGGGCGCGCTGCACTGCGGGCAGATGATGCGCACCAGGCGCTGGGCCACCACGCCGTTGAGCGCGGAGACCAGGTTGTAGGGATCCACGCCCATCGTCGACAGGCGTCCGATCACGTCGAACACGTTGTTCGCGTGCACGGTGGCGAACACCTGATGGCCGGTCAGCGCGGCCTGGATGGCGATCTGCGCCGTCTCGGCGTCGCGCATCTCGCCGACCATGATCTTGTCCGGGTCGTGGCGCAGGATGGAGCGCAGGCCGCGCGCGAAGGTCAGGCCCTTGGCCTCGTTGACCGGGATCTGCAGCACGTCGGGCAGCTGGTACTCGACGGGGTCCTCGATCGTGATGATCTTTTCCTGCCCGGTGTTCACCTCGGACAGCACCGCGTACAGCGTGGTGGTCTTGCCACTGCCGGTGGGGCCGGTGACCAGCAGCAGCCCGTAGGGCATGGCGCCGAGCTTGCGGATGAATCGCGCGTTGTCGGCATCGAAGCCCAGGTGCTCGATGTTCAGCGTCTCGTCGGCGGACAGCTGATAACGGTCGAGGATGCGCAGCACGGCGTCTTCGCCGTACAGGTTGGGCATGATGGACACGCGCACATCGATCGCCCGGCCGCCGTAGCTGAGCTTCAGGCGGCCGTCCTGCGGCACGCGGCGCTCGGAGATGTCGAGATCCGCGAGCACCTTGATTCGCGAGACCACGCGGTCGGCGAAGTCGCGTCCTTCGGGCCGGGCCACGGCCTGCAGCACGCCGTCGAGCCGGTACTTCACCGCCAGGCCCTTCGCAGCGCATTCGAGGTGGATGTCGCTGGCCTGCGCCTTCAGCGCGTCGTACAGCGTGCCGTTGACGAACCGAACCACCGGGCTCTCGTCGGTGCTGATGCCCGCCAGCGAGAGCTTGAGCACGTCTTCCGCGTCCGCGACACCGTGATTTGAATCGTTCGCTGCCTGGGTGGAGCCATCGAGTGCGCGTGTCTCGCGTTCCAGGCGTGCGTAGAAGGCCGCAACGTCATTGGCGCCTGCCACGTACCAGACCGAAGGCGGGTGGCCGGCAGCGCGGATGCGCGACTCGAGCCACATGCGGGTGCCGTCGTCGAAGGGATCGGCCAGCACCACGTGGCGCAGCTCGCTGCCGTCGCGCAGCACCACGCACAGGCGTTGCTGACCCTGGCTGAAGGGCACCAGCTCCGTGTCGGCCTGATCGGGCTTCCAGTGCGTGAGGTCGGCCAGCGTCAGGCCGCTGCCCTCGCTGAGCCAGCGCTTCATCGCCACGTCGCGAACCTCGGGCCGCTCGTTCTTCAGCAGCTTGCGGGCTGCGGCGAAACGCTGGCCGAGCCGCGCGACCATGTCCTGGGCCAGGCGTGCGGCGTCGCTGTCGGGCGGGGCGGTGGTGGATGTGTCGCTCATGGTCGGTGCCTCTTGCCCTTCAGCGGATGCTGCTGGCCATCTGGAAGATCGGCACGTACATCAGCACGACGATGCCGCCGACCACCACGCCGATGGTCAGCATCAGGATCGGTTCGATCAGCCGGCCCAGGCGCTCCAGGCCACGCTCGAGCAGCGCGTCGTGCACGTCGGCCACGCGATCGAGCGCGGCGTGCAGCTGGCCGGTCTCCTCGGCCACGCGCAGCACGCGCCAGGCCAGGGTGTCGAGCAGGCCGGCGTCGTGCAGCGACTGCGCCAGCGGCGTGCCGGTGGAGGCGGCAGCCAGCGCCCGGTCGAGCCGCGGCTGGTCGGACGACGCCACCAGTTCGCGGCACATGGCCAGCGCCTTCAGCGCCGGTACGCCGGAGCGGATCAGCATGGCGCCGCTGCGCGCGAGCTGCGACAGGCCGAAGCTGCGCACGTAAGGCCGCATCCAGGGCAGCCGCACGGTCTGCTGCAGCACCCAGCCGGCCAGCTGGCCGGCGCGCGCCTGGCGCCAGAGCATCCAGGCCAGCGTGCCGAGGGCTGCGGCCAGGGTCAGCCAGATCGGCAGCTGGACCTCGTGCATCGCCTTGCCGAGGTGGATCAGCGCGCGCGACAACGGTGCGATGTCCTGCGCCGCGTTGTCGAGCACCAGCGCGAAGCGCGGCACCACGTAGACGAGCAGGAAGAGCACGACGACGAAGGTCACGCTGATCAGCAGCGCAGGGTAGACGCAGGCCGACACCAGCCGGCTGCGCAGCACGCGGATGCGCGCGGCGTTGGAGGCAAAACGCTGCAGGCTGTCGCCGAGGTCGCCGGTGAGCTCGCTCGCCTTCGCACAGGCCAGCAGCGGCACGCCGAAGGCTCCGGTGGCCTGCATCGCGCGTGACAGCGATTCGCCGCGCTGCAGCGACTGCAGCACCTCGCGCACCGGTTCGGCGGCGTTGCCCGCGCCCTGCTCGGACAGCGTGCGCAGCGCCTCGATCAGGCTCAGGCCCGAGCGCAGCATCAGGCTCAGGTCGTGCGCGAACTGCTCTTCGTCGACAAGGACTGCGGCGCGCGCTGCCGGCACCGGCGCGTTCGGCGCCGCAGGCACGCCGGCGCGGGGAGTCGGAAGCTCGATCATGCCGCTACCACGAGACCACGTCCGCGGCCTCGCCCTCACCACCGGGCTGGCCGTCGGCACCCAGGCTGACGAGGTCGTATTCGCCATGCTGCCCGGGGCGCTTGTAGACGTAGGCGCGGCCCCAGGGGTCGTCCGGCACGTCGCGCTTCAGGTAGGGGCCCTGCCAGCGCGCGGCCTGTTGCGGCGCGCTGCGCAGCGCCAGCAGGCCTTGTTCGGAGCTGGGGTACTGGCCGACGTCGAGCCGGTACTGGTCGAGCGCCTGGCCGAAGGATTCGATCTGCGCCCGCGCGACCTTGGCGTTCGACTTGCCGATCTGCGCGAAGTACTGCGGCGCCACGATGCCCGCCAGCAGGCCGATGATGACCATCACCACCAGCAGCTCCAGCAAGGTGAAGCCGCGCGCGATCGCCGCCTTCGATGCCTGCTCCGGACCCGTCATCGCCGCACCCCTTCGTGTTGCGAGGCGGCAGTCGCCATGACTGCCTCGCCTGTGCAAAACGATTCTTGGGGCAGGGCTTAACCAGCGCTTAAGTCCGATGCACCCTACCGCGATGGGGAACCCCTGAAGCGCGGGGGAGGGTCTGTCCGATCAGGGATTCGCCGCGCCTGGCGACGCGCCGCGTGCGGCATGGGCCAGCACCTTCGCGACGTATTCGCGCGTCTCGGGGTAGGCCGGGATGCGGCGCCCCGCGCGCATCACGGCGCCCTCGCCGGCGTTGTAGGCGGCCAGGGCGAGGGACAGGTCGTTCTCGAACAGCGTGATGAGCTGGCGCAGGTAGGCGGCGCCGCCATGCAGGTTGTCGTGCACCGCGAAGACGTCTTTCACGCCGAAGCGCCGCGCGGTGTCGGGCATCAGCTGCATCAGGCCGCGTGCGCCCTTGGGCGAGACGGCGCGCGGATCGAAGCCGGACTCGACGGCGATGACGGCGGTCAGCAGCGACTCCGAGACATCGTGGCGCCGGGCCGCTTCACGGATCACGGGTGCCAGGGTCGGCGGCGTGCTCCGCGCGGCCGGCATCGTTCGGGCCGGCGTTGATGGTGCGGACGGCTGCGGCGCGAGCGGCGGGCTCGGCGGCGCCTCGGCAGCGATCAGCAGGAGGGGTGTCTCGCCGGACGAGTGATTGCTCAGCACCACGCTGCCGCCATCGCCTGCGCCCGTGTAGATCTGCGCCTGGGCCAGCACACAGCTCAGACCGGCTCCGAACGTCATGACCTGACGCAAGAAGGCATGGAGCACGGGGCGGCGCGCTGCGCGGTGGGTGGACATGGTGGAGGCCCATTGAAGCGCATGGCGCCTGGCGCCCCAACGGGGATGCGTCCCCGCATGCACTGGGGACTGCCCCTCGCCCCCTGCATCCAGGGGGCGGGTTGCGGGCGGGGTCTCCCCGGCCTGGGCGGTGCCGGGCTGGATCGCGGCTGGTCTAATACATCTTGTCACTAACCCCGAGATCCGAACCGAAATGCGCTTGTTGCTGGCGGAAGACGACACGGCACTCGGCCGCGCCACCTGCGTCTACATGATGCGGGATGGGCATGCCGTCGACTGGGTCACCAACGGGAACCAGCTGATCGAGCTCACCGGGAAGTTCGACTACGACTGCGTGCTTCTCGATCTGGGCCTGCCCGAGCTCAGCGGGCGCGACTGCCTCGTCAACATGCGGTCGCGCGAGCTCACCACGCCGGTGATCGTGACCACGGCGCAGGGCTTTCGCGACCACCGCATCCACCTGCTCGACCTCGGCGCCGACGACTACCTGGTCAAGCCTTACGACCTCGCGGAGCTGTCCGCCCGCGTCAAGGCGATCGTGCGCCGGAGCCAGGTGGTGAATCCGCCGGCACAGACTCAGCAGTCCTTCGGTCCGCTGACGCTCATGCCGGCCAGCAACTCGGTGCTCTGGCACGGCAACACCGTCGTTCTGACGGCCAAGGAGTTCCGCGTGCTCGAGGCGCTGCTGCAACGACAGAACCGCATCGTGACGCGCCAGCAGCTCGAGGCCGAGATCTATGGCTGGAACGAAAGCGTGGGCAGCAATGCCATCGAGGTGCACATCCACCACCTGCGGCGCAAGATCTCCGGCGAGCTGATCCAGACCGTTCGCGGCGTGGGTTACCAGGTGGGCACGCTGTGAGGCATCGTGGTCAGCGCAATATGTCACGCGCACTTGCGGGCGTCCGGCGGCAGAATGTCCTTCATGAGTGTCATGGACGCACCTGATCCCCTGCCGAGCGCCGAGCCGGCGCGCGCGGCCGATCCCGCCGAGTGGACCCGCGTGCGAAGCCCCGCCAAGGACCAGGACCGTGTGCTGCAGAGCCAGACGCACGTGTGGCTGCGCAAGATCCCCTCGGCCATCCATCCCAAGCACCTGTGCCGCTACTACCCGCGCATCGCCAACCGGCTGGCGCTGAGCTGGGGCGACAAGTCGAAGGTCGAGCAGATCTTCGAGGATCTGTTGCACGACCGCCGCGGGCAGCGCAAGGGATTCTCAGAGCGGGTGCGCGTGGAGATCGAGCGGCTCGAACGATTCCACGCCCGCAAGCTGCACGTGAACTACCCGCCGCTGATGGTCGTGCGGCACCGGCGCGTACCTTCCGCCGGGCCCGATCAGGCCTGATTCTGATTCGTGCAGGCTCAGCGGCCCTGCGCGACTCTCGGCTGTGCTATACTTGCAGGCTCAGTCGCGAGGTGGAGCAGTCTGGTAGCTCGTTGGGCTCATAACCCAAAGGTCGCAGGTTCAAATCCTGCCCTCGCAACCACCGAATACAAGAGACCACGGGCCGGAAGAGCCGAAGTGAAACGCCAACCGGAAGGTTGGCGTTTTGCTTTGTGTGCAGGCCTTTCGAGGACGGACTCCGCGATGAACGACACCACCCCGGCGACTCCGCCGACCGAGCGCCCCGCGCTGCCTGACCGCCTGTCGACCGACCCGCGCAGCCCATATCACGTGGCCGCGGTGTTCGAGCATGCCATCGGCATCCGCCTGAACGGCAAGGAGCGCTTCGACGTCGAGGAGTACTGCCTCAGCGAAGGCTGGGTCAAGGTGCCCTCGGGCAAGACGCTTGATCGCAAGGGCCAGCCCCTGCTCATCCAGCTCAAGGGCAAGGTCGAGGCCTTCTACCGCTAGCCCGCTTGCCGCTAGGCCTTCAAGCGGTAGCCGGTGCGGAAGATCCATGCCACGACACCCAGCGAGGCCACCAGGAACGCGAGCGTCATTCCTACGCTCAGCCCGAGGCCGACATCGGCCACGCCGTAGAAGCTCCAGCGAAAGCCGCTGATCAGGTACACCACCGGGTTGAGCAGCGCCACGTTCTGCCAGAAGGGCGGGAGCATGTCGATCGAGTAGAAGCTGCCGCCCAGGAAGGTCAGCGGCGTGACGATCAGCATCGGCACCACCTGCAGCTTCTCGAAGCCGTCGGCCCAGATGCCGATGATGAAGCCCAGCAGGCTGAAGGTCACCGCGGTGAGCACCAGGAACACCAGCATCCACACCGGGTGCTCGACGCGCACCGGCACGAACAGCCATGCCGTGGCCAGGATGATCAGCCCGAGCAGCACCGACTTGGTGGCCGCCGCGCCGACGTAGCTCAGCACGATCTCGAAGGTCGATACCGGCGCCGACAGCAGCTCGTAGATGGTGCCGGTGAACTTGGGGAAGTAGATGCCGAACGAGGCGTTGGAGATGCTCTGCGTGAGCAGGGACAGCATTACCAGGCCCGGAACGATGAAGGCACCGTAGCTGACGCCGCCGACCTCGGGGATGCGCGAGCCGATGGCCGCGCCGAAGACGATGAAGTACAGCGAGGTGGACAGCACCGGCGAGACGATGCTTTGCATCAGCGTGCGCCAGGCCCGCGCCATCTCGAAGCGGTAGATGGCACGCACGGCGTGCAGGTTCATGCTCATGCGGCAGCCTCTTCCTTCAGCAGCCCGACGAAGATGTCCTCGAGCGAGCTCTGCGTGGTGTGCAGGTCCTTGAAGACGATGCCCAGCGCACCCAGGTCCTGCATGAGCGTGACGATGCCCACGCGGTCGCCCTGCGCATCGTAGGTGTAGGTCAGCTCGGACCCGTCGGCCGACAACGTGAGCCCGTCGGAGGCGAGCGAGGGTGGCAGCTGCGCGAGCGGTGTCGCCAGCTGCAGCGTGAGCTGCTTGCGGCCGAGCTTGCGCATCAGCGCGTCCTTTTCCTCGACGAGGATCAGCTCGCCCTTGTTGATCACGCCGATGCGGTCGGCCATCTCCTCGGCCTCGTCGATGTAGTGTGTGGTCAGGATGATCGTCACGCCGGTGGCGCGCAGTTCGCGCACCAGCTGCCACATGTCGCGCCGCAGGTTGACGTCGACGCCGGCGGTCGGCTCGTCGAGGAAGAGCAGCCGCGGCTCGTGCGAGAGCGCCTTGGCGATCATCAGCCGGCGCTTCATGCCGCCGGACAGCGTCATGATCTTGTTGTCCTTCTTGTCCCACAGCGACAGCGCCTTCAGCACCTTCTCGATGTGCGCCGGATTCGCCGCCTTGCCGAACAGTCCGCGGCTGAACGACACGGTGTTCCATACCGACTCGAAGGCGTCGGTGGTCAGCTCCTGCGGCACCAGGCCGATCAGCGAGCGCGCGGCGCGGTAGTCGCGCACGATGTCGTGGCCGTCGACGGCGACGCTGCCGGTGCTGGCGGTGACGATGCCGCAGACAATGCTGATCAGCGTCGTCTTGCCGGCACCGTTGGGGCCGAGCAGCGCGAAGATCTCGCCGCGACGGATGGCCAGGTCGACGCCCTTGAGCGCCTGGAAGCCCGAGGCGTAGGTCTTGGAGACGCCGGCTACGCGGAGGATGTCGTGCATGGGGGCGAGGATAGCGGTTGCCAGAGAACCACGTCGCTGTCGGCCAGCGCCACGCAGGGCAGCACCCAGCCCTCGGCCTTCTCCTCGGCCGACAGTCCCGGCCAGTCGATGCGGTGGTGCACGCGGCCCTGCAACACGCGGGCGATGCAGCTGCGGCAGGTGCCGTTGCGGCAGGCACTGGGCAGCGCCGCGCCGTCGCGCAGCGAGGCCTCGAGCAGGCTCTGGCCGGGGGCCACCGTGAGCGTGCGGCCGAGCGGCTCGATGCGCAGCGTGAATGCGCCGCTCATGCGCGCAGCCAATCCTCCAGCGCCGGCCCGACCAGGCTGTAGGCGCGCCCGAAGCCCGCCACAAGGCGCGCCGACACCGGCTGCAGCGTGACGATCGAGAAGTCGCCCAGCTCGAACATCGGCGCCGCTTCGGGGAATCGCGCCAGGTAAGCGCCACGGGCCGTCTCGTAAGCGGCTCCCTCGCGAGGCAGCATCGCCGCATCCGCTTGCAGCGCCACCCGCGGCAGAGCCTGCGGCATCGCGTCGTCAGGCTCGGCCATCACCAGCAGGCTCACGCGCGGATGCTCCTGCATGTCGCGGGTGTGCGTCGCCAGTGCGCTGACGTGGATGAGCAACGAGGTGCCGCCGCGCGGCAGCACGAAGGGCACCATCGACACGGCCGGCTCGCCGCGGTGCAGCGTGCACAGCGCGGCCACCGGCCGCCTCTCGAGCAGGCGGCGCAGCATCCGGGCGGTGTCGTCATCCATGGTGTCGGCAGGGAGGGTTCGCGGGCATCCTAGCGCGGCAGCCTCGATCACGCCTGCCACACCGCATAGCCCGCCTCGCGCAGGCCGATGGCGAGTTCGACCTCCATCTCCTTCGCGGCTTCGTAGGGCATCGGGTTGTAGACCTCGTACAGCGCCGGCAGCAGCCGCACGCCGTACTCGAACACGAAGCGGTTGGCCTGGATGCCGGCCTTGTGCTTGTCGAAGCGCAGGTCCGGGTCCAGACCCGTCATGCCGACGTAGACGCAGGGCTTCTCGAGGCGGTGCTCGGGATTGGCCTTGCGGAAGCGGGGTTCGTTCCACACGCGGTCGGACAACTCGACCACGTAGACGTGGTGATGGTGGCGTTTCGCTCGCGGGCGGGTAGCCAAAAGTGGATCGCCTAGACCGTCAGCGCCAGGCCCGCGCAGGCCGCTGCCGCCAGCGAGGCGAGCGTGCGCACGTGGTTCCAGAGCAGCCACTCGCGCACGTAGACCGGCCAGTACGCCGCCGCCCCCCGCGATTCGGCGTCCAGACGGGCCAGGCGCTCGTTGCGCGGCACGTTGAATGCCGCGGTCACGCCGAAGGAGCCGAGCAGGTAGGCGATGCCTGCCGCGAACAGCAGCAGCGAGCGTGTCGCGCCCCAGGGCCAGAAGCCGGCGAAGATGCACACCCCGGCCAGCACCGCCGTGCCGACGAACAGGCCCATGAAGAGCGGGTTGAGCACCACCACGTTGATGCGCTGCATCGCGGCGACGCCCTGCTCGGGCGGCAATTGCGCCAGCGCCTTCATCACGAAGGTCGAGAAGGCCAGGAACACGCCGCCGATGAGGCCGGCGCCCAGGCAGACCAGAAGCGGCAGGCTGTCGAGCATCGGTGTCGATTCTCGGGCCCGCCGTTCGTCGTCGCAACAGGCTGCAATCCCGGCAGCCCCGCCACTGCGATCATTTCCGACCGAGGAACCCCATGTTCAAGACCCTCCTGCTCGTCATCGCCGCGGCCGTGGCCGCCGTGCTGCTGTACGCCGCCACCCGGCCCGACAGCTTCAGCCTGCAGCGCAGCACCACGATCAGCGCGCCACCGCAGAAGATCCATGCGCTCATCAACGACGTGAAGGCCTTCAACACCTGGAACCCCTTCGCGCTGAAGGACCCGGCGATCAAGCTGCGCTACGAAGGCCCGCCCAGCGGCCCGGGAGCCGCCTACGCCTGGGAGAGCGAAACCGTCGGCGCCGGCCGCATGGAGATCATCGAGGCCGCGGCGCCCAGCCGCGTGGCGATGCGGCTGGACTTTGAGAAGCCGATGAAGGCCAGCAACCGCGTCGAGTTCCGTCTGCAGCCGATGGGTGCGCAAACCGAAGTGACCTGGGCGATGAGCGGCCCGATGCCCTACCTGTCGAAGCTGATCACGAGCTTCGTCAGCATGGACAGGATGGTCGGTCCCGACTTCGAGGCCGGACTGGCGAACCTGAAGGCGGCGGCAGAGAAGGGCTGAGGCGAACCGACGCGGGGCCGACGCGCAAGAGACTCAGTTGACGACGATGTCGACACGAGTGGTCGAGGTGTAGTCGAAGCCGTTGCGTCGGGTGGTCAGCACCACGGTGATATCCATCTGGTCACCGAACGTCAGCGGAGTGCCACCCGTTCCGTACAGCCGTCCGGTCGCCGGATCGATGTTCATCCAGGCGCGAATCACGGTACCCGAGCCGGGTGTCGGGATCATGCTGTAGGAGTACTGGTCACCGGTCAGCCCATCGCTGACTGGCAGCGGCGATATCGAAAACGCCATGCCGTCGAACACGTTGTAGTTGGCGTCCTGATAATTGAAGTAGGGTCCTGTGACGGACCAGTTCAGCGTGCCAGAAAACGCGAAGACGGTGCTTTGGTCAGGCAGTTGAACCGTCTGCGTCACCGATGGCGTGTACTGGCCGGCCGTCGTCGGCCGACCCGAAAGTGTACCGGTCTGCGCGTCGATGGTGACGCCGGGTGGAGCTCCCAGCAGGCTGTACGTGACAGTTGCACCGGCAACCGGGAAATAGTTCGAGTTGGCCGCGAGCGACACCACGTCTCCCAGTACGGAACTGCAGCAACTGCCGTAGTCGAGAGTCAGTGCCGGCTCCACCGCCGCGATACGGACAGTCGTTGCCGCGGTGATGAAGGTCGTGCCCTGATGCGTGATGCTCAGTTCGACCTGGAAGGTTGAGATGCCGAAGACGGTCGGCGTGCCGCTGAGCCTGCCGGTGGCAGGATCGAAGCTGGTGCCTTGCGGCACCGCACCCGACACGATCCGGTATTGCACGACGTCGCCAGCAGGGGCGACATACAGATCGGCAAAAGGCGAGGTGCTCGCGCGCACGGTTGTCAGGCCATTCAAGACACGGCCCAGCGGCACGGTCTGATCGGCTCCAGCGACGTTGTCGGTGACCGCGGAGAGTGCCGGTGCTGCCACCTGAAGCGTCACGGGTGCGCTGACGGAACCGCTGTAACCGCTGACCGTCAGAACAATCGAGGCGTTGTACGTCCCTACGGCTGAGGGTGATCCGATGAGGGTGCAGCCTGGACCGATGGAGACTCCAGGAGGCAAAGCGCCGGAGGCAACGGCGCAGGTGGGGGTGTTGGCCCCGAGTCCGTTGAGCAGAGGGTTGATGGCCAGAGCCTGAAACAAGGGCACCACCGCGCCGCTGTAGTTGAACTCGACGGCCAATGTCTGCCCGCCCCCTCCGCCTCCGCAGCCGGGGAGCACAAGAAGAGACGCCAGCACGATTCCGGCGAGTGATCTGAGACGGGTCGGCAAGATGCTCTCCTGGGTGGTTGGCGTTACGCCGAACTTCGATCTGATCATTGTGCTTCGACCTCGAGCGCATTGCATACTGCAGATCCCTTTCCTCCAGCCTTTCGGGGCCTCTCGAGCTGTGAACCCTACGATCCGTTCCACCGTGGTCGTCGGCGCCGGTGCCGTCGGCAGCTTCTTCGGCGCGATGCTGGCGCGCGCCGGCCATCGCGTCACGCTGATCGGCCGTGCGCCGCACGTGCAGGCGATCGTTCGCGACGGGTTGCAGTTGCACATGGGCGGGCAGGTGCAGTCCGTGCCGATGGCCGCGACCACCGAACTCGCCGCCGTTCGCGATGCGGATCTGGTGCTGTTCTGCGTGAAGTCCACCGACACCGAAGCGGTGGCGCGCGAGATCGCGCCACTGCTGGCCGACGACGCCTTGGTGCTGAGCCTGCAGAACGGCGTGGACAACGCGGCGAGCATCGCGCGCCAGGTGCGGCAGACGGTGGTGCCCGCCGTCGTCTACGTGGCCACTGCGATGCCGCAGCCGGGCGTGGTCCAGCACTTCGGCCGCGGCGATCTGGTGATCGGCCCGCTGAATGCGCGCGACGCGCACGACGCCGCGCTGCAGGCGCGACTGCAATCGGTGGCGGAGCTGTTCGCCACCGCCCAGGTGCCCGTGCGCATTTCGCCGGACGTGACGGGCGAGCTGTGGAGCAAGCTGATGGTCAACTGCGCCTACAACGCGATCTCGGCGCTGGCTCAGCAGCCCTATGGACGCATGGCGGCGCTGCCGGCCATACGCGAGGTGCAGCACGCGGTGGTGCGCGAGGTGGTGGCGGTGGCGCAGGCCGATGGCCAGTCGCTGACGCTGCCGGCCGCGCTCGAGGCGATGGAGCGCATCGCTGTCGCGATGCCGGCGCAGTTCTCGTCCACCGCGCAGGATCTCGCGCGCGGCAAGCCGACAGAGATCGACCACCTCAACGGCTACGTCGCGCGGCGCGGCGCCGAGCTCGGCATCGCCACGCCAGTCAACCAGACGCTGCATGCGCTGGTCAAGTTGGTCGAGGCCGGGCGCGCCGCGTCGGCGGCATGAGCGACGCCGGCCAGCCGCTGCCCGACGAGTTCGTGCAGGCCCTGCGCGAATTGGGCCTGGCCGATGATGAACCGCTGACCGGCGAACCGCTGACCGGCGGCGTCTCGTCCGACATCTGGCGCATCGACACGGCGCGCGGCCCGGTGTGCGCCAAGCGCGCGCTGGCCAAGCTGCGCGTGGCCGCCGACTGGCGCGCGCCCATCGTGCGCAACCAGTACGAGGCGCGCTGGATGGCGGTGGCGCAGCAGGCGTCGCCCGGCAGCGCGCCGCGCCTGCTCGGCCAGCACCCGGGGCTGGGCGTGCTGGTGATGCAATGGCTGCCGCCGGCCGACCACGCGCTGTGGAAGCAGCAGCTCCGCGAGGGCCATGGCGACCTTGCGACGGCGCAGGCGGTCGGCCGCATGCTTTCGTGCATCCATGCGTTCTCGGCCGCGCGGCCCGAGCTGGCGGCACAGTTCGACACCGACCGCATCTTCTACGACATCCGACTCGAGCCCTACCTCGTGGCCACCGCGGTCAAGCACCCGGACCTCGCGCCGCAGTTGCACGCGCTGGTGGCGCAGAC
This sequence comes from Rhizobacter sp. AJA081-3, assembly GCF_017795745.1. Taxonomy (GTDB): domain Bacteria; phylum Pseudomonadota; class Gammaproteobacteria; order Burkholderiales; family Burkholderiaceae_C; genus Piscinibacter. The sequence continues at coordinate 299,615 of NZ_CP059067.1, forward strand.
GCAGTCGCATGCGGTGGCGCTGGTGCATGGCGACGTGAGCCCGAAGAACATCCTCGTCGGGCCGCAGGGGCCGGTGCTGCTGGATGCCGAATGCGCCTGGTGGGGCGACCCGGCCTTCGACCTGGCGTTCTGCCTCAACCACCTGTTGCTCAAGTGCCTGTGGACCCCGGCGGCCCGCGAGGCCTTCCTGGCCTGCTTCGACGCGCTGGGCTCTGCATACCTGGCTGGCGTCGACTGGGAGCCGCGCGAGGCCATCGAGCAGCGCGCCGCGCGTTTGCTGCCCGGCCTGCTGCTCGCGCGGGTCGACGGCAAGTCACCTGCGGAATACATCACCACGGACGTGCAGCGCGAGGCCGTGCGGCGCTGCGCCAGGGCGCTGATCCAGGCGCCCGTTTCGCGCCTGGCCGACGTGGGCGCCGCCTGGCGCCGGGAGATCGAACGATGACGACGAACCGCATCCGCGCCGTGCAAGGCCGCCGCGTGTGGGACAGCCGCGGCCGCCCGACGGTGGAGGCCGAGGTGCATCTCGAAGGTGGTGCGATCGGCCGCGCCATCGTGCCTGCAGGCGCCAGCAAGGGCACGCGCGAGGCGCTCGAATTGCGCGATGGCGGCGAGGCCTTCGGCGGCCTTGACGTGCAGCGTGCCGTGGCCCACGTGAACGGCGAGATCGCGCACGCGGTGATGGGCCTGGCCGCCGACGAGCAGGTGGTGCTCGACGAGCGGCTGATAGCGCTCGACGGCACGCCGAACAAGCAGCGCCTGGGCGCCAACGCCACGCTGGCGGTGTCGATGGCGGCGGCGCATGCGGCGGCTGCGGCGCGCGGCCTGCCGCTGTACCGGCACCTGGCCGGCGAGGGCGAGGTGCTGCTGCCGATGCCGCAGGTGCAGATCTTCGGCGGCGGTGCGCACGCGGGCCGGCGCGTCGACATCCAGGACTTCATGGTCGTGTGCCCCGGCGCCAGCAGCTTCACACAGGCGATCGAGTGGACGGCCGAGGTCTACCGCCATGCCGGCGCGCTGATGCGCTCGCGCGGTGCGCTGGCCGGTGTGGCCGACGAGGGCGGCTGGTGGCCGGCCTTCGACAGCAACGAACAGGCCCTCGAGGCGCTGCTCGCCGCCATCGAGGCCGCCGGCTTCGTGCCGGGCGCGCAGGTGGCGATGGCGCTGGACATCGCGGCCAGCGACTTCGGTCGCGGCGGCCGCTACACCCTGGGCCTGGAGCGCCGCGAGCTCGACAGCGACGGCCTCATCGAGATGCTTCTGCGCTGGTGCGAGCGCTTCCCCATCGCCAGCATCGAGGACCCGTTGGCCGAGGACGACCCCGTCGCCTTCGCGCGCTTCACGCGTGCCGTGGGCCAGCGCCTGCAGGTGGTCGGCGACGACTTCCTCGTCTCCGACGCCGCGCTGCTGCGCGAAGCGTCGGCCGCCGGGGCCGCCAATACCGTGCTGCTCAAGCCCAACCAGCGCGGCACGCTCACCGAGACGCTGCGCTGCCGCGAGGCGGCGCGCGAGCGGGGTTACGCCACCGTCGTCTCGGCGCGTTCCGGCGAGACCGAGGACACCAGCATCGTCGACCTCGCCATCGGCTGGCGCGCCGGCCAGCTCAAGGTGGGCTCGTTCGCGCGCAGCGAGCGCCTGGCCAAGTGGAACGAGGTGCTGCGCATCGAGGAGCGGCTGGGCACGCAGGCGCGGTTCGCCGGTGCGGGCGTGTTCGGACGCAATCCGACGGCGCGCTGAGCGGCCGCGTCAGAAGCTCGTCTTCGTCTTGACGAGGAACTGCACCTTCTTGATGTCGGGCGTGGTGTTCAGCGGGAAGGCCAGGTCCATGTGCAACACGTTGCTGAACGCCGAGCGGGCACTGACGATGCGCAGGCCGACGCCGGCGTTGCTCAGCCAGCCGGGGTTGGCGGCGTTGATGTTGTCGCCGCCCCAGGCGCGGCCCAGGTCGAAGAAGGCGGCCCCGCCGATGCGGAACAGCTGCCAGACGTACAGGTCGGTGTAGAAGCGCTCCTCGACGGTGAACAGCGCGCGCCGCGTGCCGCTCTGGTAGCGCAGCGGATAGCCGCGCAGGCCGTTGTCGCCGCCGAGCTGCAGCAGGTCGGGCTGGTCGGGGCGCACCAGCGAGTCGCCCGAGGCGCCGGCGTAGAAGAGCCAGCGCCTGCCTTGTGGCAGGTAGTACTGCGCCTGTGCCCCCAGGCGATGGCGGCGCACGCGACCCTCGGCCACCTGGCCGGAGATGGAGGCCGCCGCGATCAGCGTGTGCTCCGGCAGCGGCTCGAAGCCGCGGCTGATCGATCCCGAGTACAGCCAGGCATTCAGCGTGGAACCCAGCGCGGTGGAGGCGCGGCCGATCTGCATCTTCGACGCCAGGCCGAGCGCGAAGAACTCCGGCCGGCCGATCAGGTTGCGGTTCATGGCGCGGTCGAAGCGGTCCTCGACCAGTTCGTAGCGAGCGAAGGGTGCGACCAGCTTCTCGTCGGCAGGCAGCTGCGCCGGCGCCACCTGGCCGGGCTCGAACGCGTGGCCGTCGTTCTCATAGCTCAGGCCCAGCGAATAGCGCTGCACCCAGCCGTCGACCAGCCCAGCCGACCAGCCGCCGAACACCTCGGCCTTGTTCTCGCGGTGCCGGTAGGCGCTGGCCACGTTGCCGGCGTTGTAGACCGAGTCGATGCGGTCGTCCTTCGAGGCGCTGACACCGGCCGCCCAGCGGGCGTCGAGTTCATAGAAGGGCCGCGTGACCGACAGCGCCGTGCGCTTGCCGTCGCTGTTCGACGCATGTTCGAAGTTCACAGCCGCCAAGGTGCCGAAGGCCCTCGAGTTGGCAAACTGGAATTCGGTGCTGGTTCGGTCGACGTCCTTCGATCGGCCCAGGCTGATCGAGGTGCCCGTGCCGAGCACGTTGTACTCGCGCAGCTTCAGGCCGCCGGTGTTCGTACCGCCCGAGCGCCCGGCGCTGAAGCCGGGGTCGAGCGACCAGGTGTCACGCGTGACGACCTCGATGTCGACCACGCCGTCGTGCACCGCCAGCGGCAGGAAATGCACGTCGTACAAGTAGCGGTTGCTGCGCAGCAGGCGCTCGGTTTCCTCGATCAGCCGCACCGACACAGGCTCGCCGGTCTTGAACAGCAACTGGCGCTCGATCACGCTGGGGCGCGTCAGGATGTGCAGCTTGTTGGCCGTGCGGAACAGCCAGTTGTCTTCCTTCGGATCGCTGGTGTCGAAGATGTCGCGCACGGCGATGCGGATCTCGCCAATGCGCGCCCCGGCGGCCTCCAGTTCGGCGAACGAGGGCAGCGGCGCCGTCGGCTCGCCCGCCATCGCGGGAAAAGCCGCGCCGAACGCTGCCGCCGCAGCCAGGATCAGCGAACGAAGACGAGACACGGGGCGATGCCTCAAACCGGGCCTCGGGGGTGCAGCAACATGGGCGGACTGTCTCAGGCGATGCTTGACGGAGCCTTAACGACCCATCATCTCCGAGCAGACCCTGGGGCGCCAGCCTTGCCCGGGCACATCCCGGGGGCATCGCGGCGCCGCATGAGCTGGATCAAGGGGCCGCTGCGCCAGCTCGGCAGTAGACTGGATGCGAGAATCCAGTAAACTGGAAGCATGGACGTCAATGCCCGCATCAGCCGCCGCGTGAAGGAACTGCGAGAAGCCCGTGGCTGGTCGCTCGAGGCGCTGGCCGAACGAAGCGGCGTGAGTCGCTCCAACATCTCGCTGATCGAGCGCGGCCAGAGCAGCCCCACCGCCACCGTGCTCGACAAGCTCAGCGCCGGGCTGGGCGTCACCCTCGCGTCGCTGTTCGAAGGCGCCGCGGCGCGCTCGGCCGATCCCTCGCCGGTGGCGCGCGTGGCCGATCAGCCGCTGTGGTCGGATCCCGCCTCCGGCTACCGGCGCCGCAATGTCTCGCCGCCGCTGCGTTCGCCGCTGCAGCTCGTCGACGTGGTCTTCCCGGCCGGGCAGCGCGTGGCCTACGAGACCGGCGCGCGCGAGACCGAGGTGCACCAGCAGGTCTGGATGATCGACGGCGTGATGGAGCTCACGGTGGGCGATGCGCAGTGGCGTCTGGGCGCCGGCGACTGCCTGGCGATGCGGCTGGACCGGCCGATCGTCTACCGCAACCCGACGCAGCGTGACGCGCGTTACCTCGTGGCGCTCGTCACGCTGCCTTTCGTTCCCGACAGGAGGCCCGCATGAAGGTTGGACTGACCGACGGCTACCGCGTGCGACGCGTCGGCGCCGACGAGGCGTTCCGAGGCATCGAGCCGCTCGCCGAGGTGCTGCTCGACTGCGTCGAGGGCGGCGCCTCTGTGAGCTTCATGTGGCCCTTGCCGCGCGAGCGCGCGCAGGGCTTCTGGCGCGGCGTGGCCGAGGGCGTGGCGCGCGGCGAACGCGCGCTGCTGGTGGCCGAAGATCAGGGCGGTGAGATCGTCGGCACGGCGCAGCTGATCCTCTCGCAGCCGGACAACCAGCCGCACCGCGCCGACGTGGCCAAGATGCTGGTGCACCGCCGCGCCCGGCGCCGCGGACTCGCGCAGCGCCTTCTGTCGGCACTGGAAGACGAAGCCCGCCGCGAAGGCAAGACCGTGCTGGTGCTCGACACCGTGACCGGAGGCGACGCCGAGCGCCTGTATGCGCGTGGCGGCTGGCAGCGTGTGGGCGTGATCCCGAACTACGCGCTGATGCCCGATGGCCGGCCCTGCGCGACGACCTACTTCCACAAGCCGCTGGCGATCCAGGCCAGCTAGGCCTTCGCCTGAACGCCGCGCAGATAGGCGTCGATCGCCTGCTCGCCGACGCGGGCGAGGTCGAAGGCCGTCGGGTCGAGCATCCAGTTGCTGATCAGCCCGTCGATCAGCGACTGCATGCCCAGCGCCGCCACGCGCGGCGAGACCGAGCCCGTCCACGCATGCCGCCGCGCCGCGCTGCGAAAGCCGCGCTCGACGTTGTCGACGCGGCCGCGCAGCCCGTTCAGGCGCCGCTCGCGCACACCGCGCAGCGCATTGCCGTGCTCCACCTTGAACAGCGCGATCTCGAACACGCGGCGCGCCTGCGGGTCCTTCACGGTGGCGCGCAGCGCGGCCAGGAAGCTGCCGCGGATCTGTGCCACCGGGTCGTCGAGCGCGCGCTCGCCGCTGCGAAGAATCTCGCTTTCCAGCGGCAAGGTGACGCGGTTCATCATCGCGTTGAACAGGTCGGCCTTGTTGCGGAAGTGCCAGTACACCGCGCCGCGCGTCACGCCGGCGGCACGGGCCACCTGCTCCAGCGAGGTGCGCGACACCCCGCGGCGATGGAACTCGCGTTCCGCCATGTCGAGGATGCGTTCGCGCGTGCGCTGCGCATCGGCCTTGGTGCTGCGAGCCATCGGGATTTCAACGGGTCGGCGACATACATTCACTCACGTATGTATAGTAGCTGCACCGCGTGCGGCGCCGGGAGGCGCCGACCGAAACAAGGGGAAAACATGTCAGCGTGGCGGCGGTTCGGTGTCGAAATCCTGGTGATCGCTCTCGCGCTGCCCCTGGCCGCCTGCGGCCCGAAGCCGGCAGCGACGCCGCCAGCCGCGCCGCCGCCGGCTGAGGTGGGCGTGGTCAAGGCCGAGCCGGCCAGCGTCGGCCTGGTGACCGAACTGCCGGGCCGCACCGAGGCTTCGCGCATTGCACAGGTGCGCGCGCGGGTCGCCGGCATCGTGCAGCGCCAGCTGTTCCGCGAAGGCAGCGACGTGAAGGCCGGCCAGCCGCTGTTCCGCCTCGACGATGCGCCCTACCGTGCCACGCTGGCCAGCGCACAGGCGGCGCTGGCGCGCGCCGAGGCCAACGTGATGCAGACGCGCGCGCAGGCCGAGCGCTACAAGCCGCTGGCCGAAGCCAACGCGATCAGCCAGCAGGAGTTCATCGTGGCGCAGGCCGCCTTCAAGCAGGCCGAGGCCGACGTGGCTTCGGCCAAGGCGGCGATGCAGACGGCGCAGATCAACGTCGGCTACGCCGCCGTCGCCTCGCCGATCTCCGGGCGCATCGGCCGCGCGCTGGTCACCGAGGGCGCGCTGGTCGGCCAGGGAGAGGCGACGCAACTCGCCGTGGTGCAGCAGATCGACCCGCTGTATGTCAACTTCACGCAGCCCGCGGGCGAGGTGATGCGCCTGCGCGCGGCGATCGCCAGCGGTGCCTACACGAGCGCCGGCAGCGCCGGCTCGGTGGCGGTGACGGTGCTGCTGGAAGACGGCAGCGTCTACCCGCTGCGCGGCAAGCTGCTGTTCAGCGACCTGTCGGTCGACCCCAGCTCCAACCAGATCACTCTGCGTGCCGAGGTGCCCAACCCGAAGGGCGCGCTGCTGCCGGGGCTGTACGTGCGTGTGCGCCTGGAGCAGGCGCAGGTGCCCTCGGGCATCCTGCTGCCGCAGCAGGCGGTGCAGCGCGGCAGTGCCGGCGACACGGTGATGGTGGTTGGCGCCGACGGCAAGGTCGCCGCGCGGCCGGTGAAGGTCAGCCTCGGGCAGGGCAGGCAGTGGGTCGTGCTCGACGGCCTGGCCGCAGGCGAGCAGGTGGTGGTCGAGGGCTTCCAGAAGATCCGCCCGAACGCCGTCGTCAAGCCGGTGCCGTGGCTGGCCCCCCCCAGCGGCGCCGCGGCCCCGGCCGCAACGGCGACACCGGCGGCGAGCGCCGCCGCCTCAACGCCGGCCGCGCGCTGAGGAGCAGCGGCGCATGGCACAGTTCTTCATCGACCGGCCCATCTTCGCGTGGGTGATCGCGCTGTTCATCCTCGTCGTGGGTGGCGTCTCGATCACGCAGCTGCCGGTGTCGCAGTACCCGCCGGTGGCGCCGCCGTCCATCGTCGTCAACGTCGGCTACCCCGGCGCCTCGGCGCAGACGCTGGAAGACAGCGTGATCGCCGTCATCGAGCGCGAGATGAACGGATCGCCCGGCCTGGCCTACTTCGAGTCGGTCACGCAGGCCGACGGCACCGGCAGCATCACGCTGAGTTTCGAGCCGGGCACCAACCCCGATCTCGCCCAGGTCGACGTGCAGAACCGCCTCTCCCGCGCCACGCCGCGCCTGCCGCAGGCGGTGGTGCAGCAGGGCGTGCGGGTGGACAAGGCGAATCCCAACTTCCTTCTGTTCGTCATCCTGTCCAGCGACAAGGGCGTGCTCGATCCGGTGGCGCTGGGCGATTTCGCCTCGCGCAACGTGGTGCCCGAGATGCAGCGCGTGCCCGGCGTCGGCCAGGCTCAGCTGTTCGGCACCGAGCGCGCCATGCGCGTGTGGATCGACCCGGCCAAGCTGGTGGGCTACCGGCTCTCCGCTGCCGACGTCAACGCGGCCATCGCGGCGCAGAACGCGCAGGTCTCCTCCGGCACCATCGGCGACCTGCCGAACACGCGCGACCAGGGCATCTTCGCCACCGTGGTGGTGAAGGGCCAGCGCGAGACGGCGGCGCAGTTCGGCGAGATCGTGCTGCGCGCCAACGTCGACGGCTCCACCGTGCGCCTGAAGGACGTCGCCCGCATTGAACTCGGCGCGCAGGCCTACAGCGTGCGCACGCGGCTGAACGGCGAACCTTCCACCGGCATCGGCATCCAGCTCTCGCCCACCGCCAACGCGCTGCAGACCGCCAAGCTGGTGAAGAAGCGCCTCGAGGAGCTGCGCCCCTACTTCCCGCCCGGCGTGAAGGCGACGATCCCCTACGACAGCTCGACCTTCATCAGCCTGTCGATCAGCCAGGTGGTCGAGACGCTCATCGAGGCGGTGATCCTGGTGTTCCTGGTGATGTACCTGTTCCTGCAGAACATCCGCTACACGATCATTCCCACGCTGGTGGTGCCGATCGCGCTGCTCGGCAGCTTCGCCTCGCTGCTCGCGCTGGGCTTCTCGATCAACGTGCTGACCATGTTCGGCATGGTGCTGGTGATCGGCATCGTCGTCGACGACGCCATCGTGGTGGTCGAGAACGTCGAGCGCATCATGAGCACCGAGGGCCTGCCGCCGCTGGAAGCGACGCGCAAGGCGATGGGGCAGATCTCCGGCGCGATCGTCGGTGTCACCGTGGTGCTGATCTCGGTGTTCGTGCCGCTGGCCTTCTTCAGCGGCGCGGTGGGCAACATCTACCGCCAGTTCGCTGCGGTGATGGTGACGGCGGTGGCCTTCTCGGCCTTCCTCGCGCTCTCGCTGACGCCGGCGCTGTGCGCCACGATCCTCAAGCCGGTGGAGGCGGGCCACCACCACGCCAAGCGCGGCTTCTTCGGCTGGTTCAACCGCGGCTTCTCGCGCACCGCCAAGGCCTACGAGGGCCTGGTCGCGCGCATCCTGCGCCGCGCCGCGCGCTACCTGGTGATCTATGCGGCGATCGTCGCCGCCGTCGTGGTGCTGTTCGGCCGCCTGCCGACCTCGTTCATCCCCAACGAGGACCAGGGCAACATCCTCGTCAACGTGCAGTTGCCGCCGGGCGCCACGCAGAACCGCACGCTGGCGGTGATGCAGCAGGTCGAGACCTACATGTCCGCCCAGCCCGAGGTGGCCAACATGGTCAGCGTGCTCGGCTTCAGCTTCTCGGGCAGCGGGCAGAACGCCGCGCTGGCCTTCGTCACGCTGAAGGACTGGGGCGAGCGCGAAGGCCCCGGCCAGTCGGCCCAGGCGCTGGTGGGGCGGGCCTTTGGCGCGCTCGGCAGGATCCGCGACGCGATCATCTTCCCGGTCAGCCCGCCGGCGATCCGTGATCTCGGCCGCGCCAACGGCTTCGCAATGCGCCTGCAGGACCGCGCCAGCGCCGGCCACGACGCGCTGCTGGCGGCGCGCAACCAGCTGCTCGGCATGGCCTCGAAAAGCCCGCTACTGGTGGCCGTGCGCCCCGATGGCCTGGAAGACGCCTCGCAACTGCAGCTCGACATCGATCGCGACAAGGCCAGTGCGCTGGGCGTGGGCTTCGCCGCCATCAACAGCGCGCTGTCGACGGCGCTGGGCTCGGCCTACGTCAACGACTTCCCGAACGCCGGCCGGCTGCAGCGCGTGGTGGTGCAGGCCGATGCGCCCACGCGCATGCAGCCCGAAGACCTGCTGCGCATCAACGTGCTGAATGGCGCCGGTGCGCCGGTGCCGCTGTCGGCTTTCGCCAGCACGCGCTGGATCACCGGGCCGATGCAGACGGTGCGCTACAACGGCTACCCGACCATGCGCATCGCCGGCGAGCCGGCGCCAGGCGTGTCCAGCGGCGCGGCGATCGCCGAGATGGAGCGCCTGGCCGCGCAGCTGCCGGCAGGTTTCGCCTACGAATGGACCGGCCTGTCGCGCGAGGAGAAACTCTCCGGCTCGACGGCGCTGATCCTGTTCGGCTTCTCGCTGCTGTCGGTGTTCCTGTGCCTGGCGGCGTTGTACGAGAGCTGGTCGATCCCGCTGTCGGTGATCCTGGTGGTGCCGCTGGGAATTCTCGGCGTGATCCTGGGCGCCAACATCCGCGGCCTGGAGAACGATGTGTTCTTCAAGGTCGGCCTGATCACCATCATCGGCCTGTCGGCGAAGAACGCCGTGCTGATCATCGAGTTCGCCAAGGACCTGGCGGCGCAGGGCAAGAGCCTGGTCGATGCCGTGCTGGAGGCGGCGCACCTGCGCTTCCGGCCGATCATCATGACCTCGATGGCCTTCATCCTCGGCGTGCTGCCGCTGGTGCTGGCCAGCGGCGCCGGCTCGGCCAGCCAGCACAGCATCGGCACCGGCGTGATGGGCGGCATGATCACCGCCACGACGCTGGCGGTGTTCTTCGTGCCGGTGTTCTTCGTCGTCGTGCGCCGCATCTTCAAGGGCAGCGAGCGGCAGCGCCGATTCGACGCCGCGCATGGCCACGCGATCGGCGCCGACGCGCCGGCCGCCGGCAAGGAGGACGCATGAACCCGCGCCAGATCCTCGCTGCGATCGCGTCCGCCGCCATGCTCGCCGGCTGTGCCAACCTGGCGCCGAGCTACGAGCGCCCGGCCGCCCCCGTGGCGGCGCAGTTCCCGGCCGCCGCCGCCTCGGCACCCATTGCCACGCCGGCCGCCGAACTCGACTGGCAGGCCTTCTTCGGCGACGAGCGCCTGAAGCGCCTGATCGCGCTGTCGCTGCAGAACAACCGCGACCTGCGCATCGCCGCGCTGAACATCGAGGCCACGCGCGCGCAGGCCCAGGTGCGCGACGCTGACCGCTGGCCCACCCTCAACGCCGGCCTGACCGGCTCGCGCCAGCCCACCGCCAGCGGCGGCATCAACTCGCTGTACACCGCCGGCCTGCAAGTCACCGCGTATGAGATCGACCTGTTCGGCCGCCTGCGCAACCTGAGCGACGCCGCGGCGGCCCAGGTGCTGGCCAGCGAGGAAGCCCGCAAGGCGGTACAGATCAGCCTGGTGTCGGCGCTGGCCACCACCCACATCGCGCTGGCCGCCGACGACGAACTGCTGCGCGTCACGCAGCAGACCGTGGCCACGCGCGAGGACTCGCTGCGGCTGATCAAGCTGCGCTTCGACAACGGCGCCAGCTCCGAGCTCGACCTGCGCCAGGCCGAGTCGCTGCTCGAGGCGGCGCGCGTGAGCCTCGCGCAGGCCACGCGCCAGCGCGCGCTCGACGAGAACGCGCTGGTGCTGCTGGTCGGTCAACCGCTGCCGGGGGAGCTGCCGGCGGGCCTGGCGGTCGAGGTGGCCGCCGGCCTGCCCGAGCTGCCGGTGGGCCTGCCCTCCGAGGTGCTGACGCGCCGGCCCGACGTGCGCCAGGCCGAGCAGCAGCTGATCGCGGCCAACGCCAACATCGGCGCGGCGCGCGCGGCCTTCTTCCCGCGCATCACGCTGACCGGCAGCGCCGGCCTGGCCAGCGGGCACCTGTCGGACCTGTTCAAGTCGGGCGCCTCGGCCTGGAGCTTCGCGCCGCAGCTGCTGCAGCCGATCTTCGACGCCGGCCGCAACCAGGGCAACCTGCAGCTCGCGCAGGTGAATCGCGACATCGCCGTGGCGCAGTACGAGCGCGCGGTGCAGTCGGCCTTCCGCGAGGTGGCCGATGCGCTGGCCGGCCGCGCCACGCTCGCCGAGCAAGTGCGCGCGCAGCAGCGCCAGCTCGAGGCGGAGCGTACGCGCAATCGCCTGGCCGAGCTGCGCTATCGCAACGGCGCGAGCAGCTACCTCGAGCTGCTCGACGCGCAGCGCTCGCTGTTCGCGGCTCAGCAGGCGCTGGTGCAGGGCCAGGCGCAGTCGGCGCAGAACCTGGCCACGCTGTACAAGGTACTCGGCGGCGGCTGGCGCTAGGCTGCGCTAGCGCGTGGCGTCCGTCGGTCCGGCCTCGCGGTAGGGGCTGTGCAGCTCCACCGGCTTGGCCGCGCGCTTCTTGCGCGCGCGGATGTTGAGCAGCTCCACGGTCACCGAGAAGGCCATCGCGAAGTACACGTAGCCCTTGGGCACGTGGTTGTCGAAGCCTTCGGCGATCAGCACCACGCCGACGACGACGAGGAAGGACAGCGCCAGCATCTTGATGCTCGGGTGCGCCGAGACGAACTCGCCGATGGCGCGTGCGAACAGCATCATCAGCGCCACCGAGGCGATCACCGCGGCGATCATGATGCGCACGTCGTCGACCATGCCCACGGCGGTGATGATCGAGTCGAGCGAGAACACCAGGTCGATCAACATGATCTGCAGGATCACCGCGCCGAAGGTGGCCTTCACCGCGCTGCTGGCGTGGCCCTCCTCGCCCTCGAGCGCGCCATGCACCTCGGTGGTTGCCTTCCAGACGAGGAACAGGCCGCCGACGATGAGGATCAGGTCGCGCCCGGAGATCGCCTGCCCGAGCACGGTGAACAAGGGCGCCACCAGCCCGACGATCCAGGCCAGCACCAGCAGCAGGCCGATGCGCATCAGCATGGCCATCGCCAGGCCGATGCGGCGCGCGAGCTCGCGCTTCTCGTGCGGCAGCTTGTCGACCAGGATCGAGATGAAGATGATGTTGTCGATGCCCAGCACCAGCTCCAGGGCGGTGAGGGTGGCGAAGGCGATCCAGGCCTCCGGCGAGGTGAGCAGTTCGATCACGTGGGTCCTTCGGGGATAAGCGCGCGATGCTAAGCGGCATCTTGCCCGGAGGCCGACAATCCCCTGATCAGCATGAGCCCGGAGTTTGTGTGTCGTCTCTTCTGTTCCCCCTCGGTTGGCAGCACTACCTGGCTGGCGGCCTGTGCATCGGCCTCGGCGTGGCGCTGCTGTACCTGGCCACCGGCCGCCTGGCCGGAATGAGCTCGGTATTCAGCTCGACCTGGTCGTACGTCAGCGCGCGGGCCTTCTTCCAGCAGCCACGCTGGCTGGGCAGCCGTGGCTGGCGGCTTCAGCTCGCGCTGGGGCTGGTCCTCGGCGCCGCCCTGTGGTGGCTGACGCTCGGGCCGGCCGAGCCGCTGTCCACCGCCGTGCCGGCGTGGCGGCTGCTGCTCGGCGGGTTGTTCGCCGGTTTCGGCGCGCGGCTGGCCGGCGGCTGCACTTCGGGACACGGCATCTGCGGCATCGGCTCGCTCAAGATGCCGTCGCTGCTGGCGGTGCTGACTTTCATGGCCACCGGCTTCGCCACGGCGCAGCTGCTGGCGGCACTCGGGGTGGCGCCATGAGCGGCGCCCGAATGACGAAGGCCACGGTTGCCACGGTTGCCGCCGGCGCGCTTTTCGGCTTCGGCCTGGCGCTGTCGGGGATGGTCCGGCCGGAAGTGATCCTGTCGTTCCTGCAGTTCCGCGACTGGGGGCTGATGCTGGTGATGGGCGGCGCGCTGACGGTCACGCTGCTCGCCTACCAGCTCGCGCCGCGCTGGCGCCGCACGCCGCTGCTCGGGGGGGCCTACGAAGCGCACACGGCGCGGATGCACCGCGACACCTTCATCGGCTCGGCGCTGTTCGGTGTCGGCTGGGGCCTGAGCGGCGTGTGCCCCGGGCCGGCCATCGCCGGCCTGGGCACGGGCAATCTGCAGCTGCTGTGGGTGCTCGGTGGGCTGGCCGCGGGCGCCTGGCTGCAGGGCGTGCTCGCCTCGCCGCGGGCGCAGGGCGGAGCGTTGCAGGAGGGCTGAGCCCGTCGCGGTCTTCGAGGGTCCTCCTGGGTCTGCGTTCGTGCGACGGGCATGGTCGCAGGTCAACGGCGGTACCCGCGTTCTCCGGCCCACGCTCGCGGGCGGCCACCGAGGGCCGCCACCGTGGTCGCATCAACACCGGGTGTGCCATGCCCTCGCCAGGGCGACCGCGAATGGGGCCTGCGCCCGCGGGCACCACCGCCGCCCTGCCGGCATCCGCGGTGGCCTGCCGTCACAAAGTCCTCGGTGCTTGTGGGGCAGGTGGTTCGGGTATGCGCTCTCCGGCCCACGCGCCACTTCCTGAATCCCTGAATGCGATCCGCGCGATCAGCCGAGTGCGCGCAACTCGGCGATCAGCGCACGCTGCGCCGCCTCGCGACGCGGCGAATCGGTTTCGGCCCACTGCGGGTGGGCGCGGGCCGGTTGCACGGCTCGCAGCACCGGTTGCAGCCGCTCCACCGGCAGCGCCGCGTGTTCCAGGTCGACGCGGCCATGAGCGGCGTGGCCGCGCGCGCTCAGTGACGCATGCAGCACCAGCAGCCGCTGCACCACCACCATCACCACCGCGTCTTCCAGCGACAGTGCCTCGCGGCCTTGCAGTGCGTCCGCCACGCGGCGGCCGAGCGTGCCGAAACCCTGGCTCGCGGCACCGCCGATCGTGGCGCCTAGCGCCGCCGCGCTGCCCAGCGACAGCCCGGCCAGCGCCACGTCGGCGGCCAGCCCGATGCCCGCGCCGATGGCCGCGCCCTTGCCCAGGCGCACGCCGGCATCGCGCAGCGTCTCGGGGTGGAACAGGTCCGCCGCCCAGCGGCCGTCGAGCCAGGGCAGCAGGGCGAGCTCGGCGTCGTCATGCGCGAAAGCGTGCACGTCGAGTAGCGACTGCACGGCGCGGCGCGCACGCTGCAGCACGTCGGCGCGGAAGCGCTCGACGATCTGCGCCTTGAGCGCCGCCGAGCTCGCCTCTTCGCGCGACAGCGTCACGCGCAGTGCGCCCAGCGAGAGCAGCGCATCGGCGATCAGGCGCAGGCCGGCCTCGTGCCGTTCGGCACGCTCGCGATCGAGGAAGCCAGCCACCTGCTGCAGCACTTCCTGCTGCTGCGGCAGCAGCGCCTGCAGGCTGGCGTAGAGCTGTGCCTGGCCGCCTTCGAACGGTGCCACTGCGTCGAATCGCGCCTGTGCATGCAGCGCGAAATCGGCCAGCAAGGCGCTCCACTGCGCCTCACGCGACTGCGGGTCGCGCACGAAGTTGAGCACCGGCAGCACCGGCTTGCCGCAGGACGCGAGGATCTCCACCTCGCAGCGGAACTTGGCGACCACCGGCTCGCGGCAGTCGATGACGAACAGCGCGGCGTCGATGTCCAGCAGTGCGCGCAGCACCTTCGCCTCCTGCTCGAAGTCCTCGCGCGCGGCGCGCGTCTCGAGGAAGGCGCGGATGCGCTGCGGCGGCGTCATGTCGGCGCGCAGCGGGCCCAGCGCGGCGAGCAGGCCGGTCGGGTCTTCCAGGCCCGGTGTGTCGAAGAAGCGCAGCACGGCGCGGCCGTCGATGGCCAGGTCGACCGACTCGACGTGGCGAGTCGTGCCCGGCCGGTCCGACACCTCGCCGAAATCGCGCCTGCGCGTCAGCGTGCGCAGCAGCGAGGTCTTGCCGGCGTTGGTGTGGCCGACGACCGCGATGGCCAGCGGCTCAGCCATGGCTGCTCCAGCGCCGTGCCTCGCCGGCCTCGGCGAACACCGGCACATCGGCGCGGCCGGCGGCGTCCAGCCAGGCGCGCCAGCGGGGCAGGGCGGTCGATGCCAGAGCGGCGGGCAGGAGCAGGAGCGCTGTGGGCACCGGCCGCGCGCCGTCGAGAATGCGGCCGGTGCCGCGGTCGGGTGTCGAGACGGCATGGCAGACCAGCAGCAGCCGCGCCGGCGGTGCCGCGGCCAGCCGTTGCAGCAGCGCGGCGCGCTCGTCGCCGCGGCCTTCGATGCGCTCGCTCCATGCCGCGTCGGCGGCCAGCGACGGCGGCAGCTCGGACTCCGGCGGCAGTTCGAAGCCGACCAGTGCGAACGTGCCGCCGAGGGCCGGCGCGGCCATCGCATCGCGCCGCGCTTGCGGCACCGCATGCTCGGCGTCGATCACCTGCGTCGGCGCGAGCGCTTCGAAGCGGTTGATCAGCGTGCGGTAGTACGGGTCCTGCGTGTCCAGCGCCAGCGCCGCGCTGCGCGCGCGGGCCACCACGGCGCACAGTGCCAGCAGCAGCAGGCGAGGCAACGCGCCGTAGGCCAGCGTACCGGAGATCAGCCACCAGCCCAGCGCATGCGAGGCGCCGGCGGTTTCCGCGGCATCCGGCACCCGCGCCTGCAGACCGAGCTGGGCCGGCAGCCAGGCGATCGCGCGCGCCGTCTCGTGCAGCGCCTGCGGCGACAGGATGGTGGTCTCGAAGCCCAGGCGGTATTCGCTCAGCGACAGCACGGCCACCAGGCCCAGCGCCGCCAGAAGGTAGGCCACCGCCCACAGCAGGTGGTTGAGCCCGCCGAGCAGCCAGGGTGCGAGGCGGCTTGCGTCGAGCAGGCGCAGCGCGGCCGGCGCGACGCGCGCCGAGCGGCGCTGCCACGGGCCGCGGCGCCCGAGCCAGGCCGCTGCGTGGCCGAGCACGCCGGCGCCGCCACGGCCCGGCAGCGCGGCGAACAGCGCCCAGGCCGCGATGCCTGCGAGGTTGGGCAGCACGAGCAGCGCCAGTGCCGCGAGCGCATTGATGCGCCGGCCATCACCGAGCAGCGACATCGTCACCAGCGCGGCGAACAGCACGCCGGCGGCCACTGCGGTCAGGCCCAGCATCGGCAGTGCGCGGCGCAGCCAGGCGGCGTCGGCGTCCAGGCCGGTGTCGGCGGCGAGGGTGAGTGCCCGCTGCACGATGCGCGCCTCGCGTTGCGGCGATGCGGCCACCGCCGCGCGCATCGCCCGCTCGTCCTGCAGCGGCGTGGCCGCTTCGAGGTCCTTCACGGCCTCGGTGAGCAGCAGGTCCTGCAGGGAGAACACGGGGGCGTGGCGCGGCATCGCGGCAAGGGTAGCAGGCTCGCCGAGCGCGCCCAGGCTGTGGGTCGTGCGCGATAGGAGTGTGAAAACTTGCCGCTGCGGCCGCCGCACCCACTGGCGGCCGCGGGGCCTGCGCTCCTAAGCTGGGCGCATGCCGAAAGTCGCCCGTGCCCCCACCTACGAGATCGTCGTCAACGACCGCCGCGAGTACGCCGTCTGGCCGAGCGCGCGGCCCTTGCCGGCGGGATGGCGGCACAGCGGCAAGTCCGGCGGGCGCGACGCTCTGCTCGCCTACCTGAAGTCGGTGTGCATGGACCCGGTGGAGGTGGTGGCGCTGACGCCGCCTGTCCGGAAGTGATCGGCGAACGTCGCTGAGCGCGTGGCCGCCGCAGGGCGGCGGGGGCACAGTCCGGGCATCCCTACCCGACTGAAAAGGAGCCCTCCATGAAGAGCGCATTGATCGTCATCGACGTGCAGGAATCGTTCACCCGGCGTCCCTACTTCTCCGCGGCCGACGTGCCGGCCTACCTGGCCGCGCAGAACCGGCTGATCGAAGGCTTCGAGGCGCAGGGCCTGCCCATCGTTCGTGTGTTCCACGTCTCGCCCGGTGGCGATGCGAGCGACCCCTTCACCGTGGCCAGCGGCCAGGTCAAGCCGCTCGAGGGACTGCGCGATTTCACCCCGGCGCACGAGGTGCACAAGACGCGCCACAGCGCCCTGGTGGGTACCGGCCTGGACGTCTGGCTCACCGAGCAGGGCATCGGGCAGGTCGTGGTCAGCGGCATCCGCACCGAGCAGTGCTGCGAGACCACCACGCGCCACGCCAGCGACCTGGGCTGGCGGGTGGTGTTCGTGCCCGAGGCCACGCTGACCTTCGACATGACACTGCCCGACGGCAGCCCGTTCCGCGCCGCCGACATCCGCGCGCGCACGGCCAGCGTGCTGCAGGGGCGCTTTGCCCGCGTGCTGGGGGTGGACGACACTCTCGCCCATGTCCGCGCCGACTGAGCCCATCGACGTCTACTTCGTACTGCCGCGCGGCAGCCTGATCCTCGACTGGGCCGGCCCGGCCGAGGCGCTGCGTTTCGCCAACACCGAGCTGCCGCCGCGCCGGCCGGCCTTCGTGCTGCACTTCGTGGCGCCCGAAGCCACGTCGCAGAGTTCGGTCGGTGCGATGGTCGCCGGCCTGGCGCCGCTGCCCGAACGTGTCGACGCGCCGGCCTGGGTGGTGCTGGTCGGGCGCACGTCGAACTCGCAGCGCCGCGGCGACGATCACCGCACCGACCGCGAGGACCGTCTCGTCGTCGACTGGCTGCGCCGCGTGCAGCCGGGCGAGCGCGGCGTGCGCCTGGTGACCGTGTGCTCGGGCGCGTTGCTGGCCGCATCGGCCGGACTGTTCGCACGCAGGCGCGTCACCACGCACCACGGCGACCTCGACGAACTGGCACGGCGAGCGCCGGATGCCACCGTCGTGCCCGACCGCGTCTTCGTGCACGACGGCGACATCTGGTCGAGTGCCGGCGTCACCGCAGGCATCGACCTCGCGCTGCACCTGGTGGCCGCGCACTGCGGTCCGGTGGTGGCCGCGCGGGTGGCGCAGCGCATGGCGGTGGCGCTGCGCCGGGGGCCCGACGATCCGCAGCTCTCGCCCTTCCTCGCGCACCGCCAGCATTTCAATGCGCGGCTGCATCGCGTGCAGGACGCGCTGTCGGCCGCGCCGCGCGAGCCCTGGAGCGTGGCGCGCATGGCCGAGTTCGTGCACACCACGCCGCGCACGCTGACGCGCCTGTTCGGCGAGCACGCCGGCACCACACCGCTGGCCTACCTGCGCGGCATTCGCCTGGCACTGGCGCGCACCGCGCTCGAGGCCGGCAGCAGCGTCGGCGCTGCGGCCGAAGCGGCCGGTTTCCACTCCGACCTGCAGCTGCGCCGCGCCTGGCATGCGGCCGGCCTGTCCGGATCGCCGAACGCATCGCGTGGGACAGGGTGAGCAGGGTGCGAGGCGCACCCGTGCACCTCAACCCACCGGAGCTCTTTCCATGCGATTCACCTTCATTGCCGCGCCGCTGCTCGGCCTGGCCATGGCCACGATCAGCCCGGCGGTGCCGGCGCAGGCCGTGAAGGCCGAGCTGCGCGGCGCCGCGCAGTCGGCCCGCCAGGCACGCGCCGAGCACGACTTCCGAGCGGGCCGCTACGCCTCGGCCTATGCCCGCTTTGCCTCGCTGGCCGACGCAGGACATGCTCCTTCGGCACAGGTTGCGCTGCTGATGGTGCGCCACGGCCCGGCGCTGTTCGGCAGCGACTGGTTCGCCACGCCGGCGCAGCAGATGCGCTGGAATGCACTGGTCGTCAACGCGGCGCGCGGCCGCCTCGACATCGAGGACAACGAGCGCGGCGACTGAGCCGCCGGCCCGCCGTCACGCTGCCGGCAGTGTCGGCTGCGCGGAGCGGGCCAGGCGCAACTGGACCAGCGCGACGAAGACCGCGGCCAGCGGCCAGACGAGCAGCACCGTGCGCACGATCTCGCGGTCCATCGTCAACACACCCGCCCCCACGAGTGCCGCGGCCAGCAGGTCAGCGGCCAGCGAGATGCACAGGCACAGGGTGCACTCCGCCATGCGCTGAGTCAGCGAGACGAGCATCAGCGCCGCATAGGCCAGCCCCGCGCCGAACAGCACCTGAGCGCCGGGTTCATGCCCGGCCACGCCGTGCCGCAGCCAGGCGGCGACGAAGAACAACGCGCTGCAGGCCAGGAACCCCGGGCTGAGCACGCGGATGGACGGAGGCACCGAGCGGTGCGCGCCGGCGAACAACAGCCCGCGCAGGCCGATGCCGACGATCTGCAGCATCAGGCGGCCTGCCAGCACGATGGGCTGCAGGGCCAGGTGCTGCGTGCGGTGAGCGCGGATCGGTGTGGGTGCGGGCATGGGTGCTCCTCGTCGAGGCGTTCGCATCAGGCCACGAGCCCGGCGATGCGGCAATCCGCTCCCTTGGGGGACGCCATCCCCCTAGGCCGTCGCTGGCGCAGCCGTGCCGGGGGTGTTGCGGCAGGTCATGCCCCGTGGCCGACGCCGGAGGCGACAATGCCGCCGATGCTGTCCTTCCTGCCTGCTGGCCTGCGTGGTGCCCTTGCCGGGCTCGCGCTCGGCCTGAACACCCTGATCTTCACGCTGCTGATGGTGCCGCCGGCTCTCGTCAAGCTGGTGCTGCCCCTGCCCGGCGTGCGCACCGTCTGCGACCGGATGCTCAATGCGCTGGCCTCGCGCTGGGTGGCCAACAACGACGCCTGGATCACCGCGGTGAACCCGCGCGCGGTGTGGGACGTCCAGGGCGTGGCGAGCCTGCATCCGCGCGGCTGGTACCTGGTGTCGAGCAACCACCAGAGCTGGGTCGACATCCTGGTGCTGCAGCGCGTGCTGCACGGCCACGTGCCCTTCCTGAAGTTCTTCCTCAAGGCCGAACTGATCTGGGTGCCGGTGATCGGGCTGGCCTGGTGGGCGCTGGACTTCCCGTTCATGAAACGCGGCAAGGGCCGCGGCGCGCGCCACAACGACCTGCGCACCACGCGCGAGGCCTGCGAGAAGTTCAAGCGCATCCCGACCACGGTGATGAACTTCGTCGAAGGCACGCGCTTCACGCCGGCCAAGCATGCCGCGCAGGCCAGCCCCTACCGCCACCTGCTCAAGCCGAAGATCGGCGGCCTGGGCATCGCGCTGGCCACCATGGGTGAGCAGTTCGAGGCGCTGCTCGACGTCACCATCGTCTACCCGCATGGCGCGCCGACCTTCTGGCACCTGCTGTGCGGCGGCATCGATGCGGTCACCGTGCGCGTGCGGCAGTGCGCCATCCCGCCCGATCTGCTCGGTGGCGACCCGATGGGCGACAAGGCCTATCGGCAGCGCATCGGCGCCTGGATCGACGCGCAATGGGCCGAGAAGGATGCGTTGATCGACTCCCTGCTCCAGGCCGACGTTCAGGCACGCCGCGCGGCGACGCACTGACGGCGGCCCGGCGGCGCGCTCACGGCAGCGAGCGGCCCGCTTTGCGCAGCGCGTGCCGCTGCACCTTGGCGCGGTTGCCGCAGGTGCTCATCGAGCACCAGCGCCGGCTGCCGCCCTTGCTGTCGTCGACGAACAGCCAGCGGCACTTCTCGTTCGCGCACTGGCGCAGGCGCACGCGCTGCGTGGCCAGTGCCAGATCGGCCGCCGACCACAGCACCGGCGCGAGCACCTCGCTCGCGACGGGCGAGACCATGGGCACGCGCCAGCCGGCGCGCTGGCCCTCGAGCACCCAGTGGCGGCGCGGCGGTGTGCCGGCCAGCCAGTCGCCCAGGGCCTGGGTCTCGGCCGCGGGTTGCGTGCCGCCGGCCAGCGCGGCGAACAGGCAGTAGAGCAACTCGCGCAACTGCAGCGCGTCGTCGAAGAGGCGCTGCGCCACGCCGGGATCGGTGCGGCGCAGCGCCTGCAGGCTCGCGCCCGTGCGGGCGTCCACGACGCCGGCGCCTTCGAGCCAGCGCTCCAGCGCAGTGAAGTCGACCAGCGATTCGGTGGGGGCCCCGCTGCCGCGCCAGTAGCGCGTGTTGGCGAAGTCCAGGCACAGCGTCGGCGCCGGCGCGGCCACCAGGCGAGAAGGGGTGCCGCCCTCCGTGGGGAAACTCATGCGGCATCCTACTAACCCCCCAGGCGGTTGACAACGCCGGCCGCTCGGATCGAAACTAACCTGCATGAGGGTTAGTTCTATCGGATCCGCACCGCGCCCGCCACGCCAGGTGCTGCTGCGCAGCCAGGGCCTGTCGGTCGTCGACTACCGCTGCACAGCCGCGCAGGGCGATCCGGCCGTGACCGAACTGCACACTCGGCATGTGCTCGCTTACGTGCGCCGCGGCGGCTTCGGCTGCCGCTGCCGCGGGCGGCAGTTCGACCTGGTGGCCGGCTCGATGTTCGTCGGCCACCCCGGCGACGAATACACCTGCACGCACGATCACCATGCCGGCGGCGACGAATGCCTGTCCTTTCATGTCGAGCCCGCGCTGGCCGACGAGATCGGTGCTCCGCCGATGGCCTGGCGCGTCGGTGCGCTGGCGCCGGTGCCGGCGCTGGTGGTGCTGGGCGAACTGGCGCAGGCCGCGGCCCGGGGCCGCACCGACATCGGTGTCGACGAGGCCGGCCTGCGGCTCGTGCGGCGCTTCGTCGAGCTGGTTGCCGGCCGCGAGGCACCGGCGCCGGCCGCCTCCGCCGCCGACCGCAGGCGTGCGATGCGTGCGGCGCTGTGGATCGAATCGAATTCGCAGGATCCGATCGACCTCGACGCTGCGGCCGCGCAGGCCGGCCTGAGCAGCTTTCACTTCCTGCGCGTGTTCTCGCGCGTGTTCGGGCTCACGCCACACCAGTACCTGGTCCGCCGGCGACTGGGCCACGCGGCGCGCTTGCTGGCCGACGACACGATGCCGGTGACCGACCTGGCTTTCCACGTCGGCTTCGGCGACCTGTCGAACTTCGTGCGCAGCTTCGGGCAGGCGGCCGGCATGTCGCCGACGCAGTTTCGCCGCCTGGCCCGGGGCGAGCGGCGGGCGTTGCGCGACCGCCTGGGCGCGCCGATCGCCGAGCTTCGCTGAACCGGCCCGCATCGCAAGTTTCTCCAAGCGCCGCCGCCGCGTTGCGCGGAGCATGCCGCCACCAACCCTGGAGGTGAGCATGTTCGATCACATCGGCATCAAGGTCCGCGATCTGCAGGCGAGCGCGGCGTTCTACGCGGCGGTGCTCGGCCCACTGGGTCATGAACTGGGCTACGCCGACGAAGCCAGCGTCGGCTTCGGCCCCGCCGCGGCGCCCTCGCTGTGGCTGTACGCCTGCGACACGCCGGTCGGGCCAGGCAGCCACATCGCCTTTCGCGCCGCCGACCCCGCTGCAGTCGATCGTTTCCACCGTGCCGCGCTGCAGGCCGGCGGGCGCGACAACGGTGCGCCCGGCCCGCGGCCGCACTACAGCGATACCTACTACGCGGCCTTCGTCATCGACCCCGACGGCAACAACGTCGAGGCGGTGCGCCCTTGAGTGCCATGAAGGGCCGCTTTGCGCCGCTGATCGTGGCCAACTGCGCCGCCGCGCTGCTGGCCTTCGGCGCCCGGGCCGGCGCGGCCGCAGCGGTGCCGGCCGAAGCGCTGGCGGAATCCCAACTGCTCGCCATCGACCGGGTCATCGTCGGGGCCGGGCCTGCACGCGATGCCGGTTCGCTGGGCGAGCTGGTCGGCAACGACTTCCGCATGGTCGGACACGACGGCGCCCGAGTCGATCGGTCCGCCTTCCTCGCCGCGTCGGTGCGGCCGAACCGCCCCGGCAGGCTGTCGCACGAGGAGGTGCGCGTGCGGCTGTTCGGCGCGGTGGCGCTGGTGCACGGCGTGGTCGAGGCGCTCGATGACGGCCAGCCTCCGCTGCGGCTGCGCTATACCCACGTGTTCCATTGGCAGGCCGATCGCTGGCTGCTGGTGGCTGCGCAGTCGACGCCGCTGCGCGAGGGCGTCGCGACGGCGGTTCGGCAGAGCAACCCGCCGCCGCAGGTCGCGGCTTGGCTTGGCCGCGATCCGGTCGGCGACGACACCGACGTGCTGCGCCAGCTCAACGAGCAGTATGTGCGCGCCTTCCGCGAGGCGGACGTGGCCTGGTATGAAGCCCACCTGGCGTCCGACTACATGGTCACCCAGGGCGACGGCGCGTTCGAGTACCGCGCCGGCGCGCTGGCCGCATTCGCGCGGCCGACCTTCGCCACGCACTTCCGCAGCTTCCCGGTCGAGCAAGTGAACATCCGCCGCTTCGGCGAGCTGGCGCTGATCGAGGCCGACAACCCGTACGAGATGAAGGACGGCCGCACCGGCACCGCCCGCTACACCGACATCTGGCAGAAGCAGCCGGGCGGCTGGCGCTGCATCTCGGCGCACATCACGCCGGTGCGCGTCGGCTGAGTGGGCGCCGCGCAGCGAGGGCGTCGATCGGCGCAAGCCGCGAACTTCGACACGCTTGCAGGCGGGAACTGGTAACGAAGTCTTTGCCGTCGGGTTGCGTCTGGATACAGTTGCCCGCGAGACAAAGGCACACCCGTGCGAAAGCCGGGGTCGCAAAGCTTCCGGTCTACCGCCCTGGCAACGGGCCACGACAGCGGGGTTGCCCAGCACGCGAGGCCGGCCCGGTTTCGCCTGGGTGCATCGATTCACCCAGCGCAGGAGCCCCCCATGCAGGCCATCCGGATCGAGAAGACCCTTCACCGCGGCGCCGGCGAGCACGTCGTCATCGCGCAGGACCCCGCCAACCGCTGCTACGTGGGTGTGAGCAACGGGCCTGGCGAGCCGGGTGACTTCATGTTCGTCGAGATCGACCGCGTCACCCTGCTCGAACTCGAGCGCGGCACCACCGATGCCGGCACGGTGATGCGCGATCGCTGCGCAGGCATCGTGCTGCTGCCCCTGGACGCGTGAGCCCGCTCAGCGGCGGCCCGACAGCGGATAGGCCGGGTCGTTGTAGCCCGGCGTGGACGGGTGCCCGGGCGAGACCAGCGAATCGACCAGCGCTTCGTCGGCCGTGTCGATGGCGATGTCGAGCGCGCCGAGGTACGACTGCCATTGCGCGAGCGTGCGCGGGCCGGCGATGACCGAACTGATAGCGCGATGCGCGAGCACCCAGGCCGTGGCGAAGTGCAGCAGCGACAGACCCTTGCCCGCGCAATGCGCCTGCAGCGTCTGCGCGATCTGCAGCGATTCGTCGCGGAACTCGGTCTGCAGCATCCGCTTGTCGCCGCGCCCGGCGCGCGTGCCCTGCGCAGGCTGGCTGCCCGGCGCGTACTTGCCGGCGAGCACGCCACGCGCGATCGGGCTGTACGGGACCACGCCGATGCCGTGGTGCGCGCAGACGTCGAGCACCTCCACCTCGGGCTGGCGGTTGAGCAGGTTGTAGTACGGCTGGCAAACCACCGGCGCGGGCATGTTCAGCGCGCGCGCCAGGGCCACCATCTCGGCGATGCGCCAGCCGCGGAAGTTCGACACGCCCCAGTAGCGGATCTTGCCGTCGCGCAGCAGCGTGTCGATGGCGCGCAGCGGCTCCTCCAGGTCCATGCCGTTGTAGTCGCGGTGCAGGTAGTGGATGTCGACGTGGTCGGTGCCCAGCCGCTGCAGGCTGGCCTCGCATTCGCGCAGCACCCAGGCGCGCGAGTAGTGCGATTCGTTCGGCCGCTCCGACATCTTGTTGCCCACCTTGGTGGCCAGCACCCAGTCGTGCCGGCTGCCCTTCAGCAACTCGCCGACCATGGTCTCCGATCCCCCGGTCGAGTACACATCGGCGGTGTCGATGAAGTTGACGCCGTGCTCCTTGGCGTGGGCGACGATGCTGCGCGCTTCGGGCAGATCGGTCTGGTCGGCGAACATCATCGTGCCGAGGCACAGCTCGGACACCTGCAGCGGGCTCTTGCCGAGGGGGCGGTAGCGCATGGGAGATCCTGGTCGCGTGGCGGGTGGAGGCGGCAGCATAGCCGCAGCGCCGCCGGCACGGGTGGGCACGCCTATGCGCCGGCGCTGCCCGTCCAGCCCAGGCGCGACGAGATGCTGCGTGCCACCTCCACCACCGCCGGCGCGAACTGCTTCACGACGCGCGACTTGAGGCGGTCGACGGGGCCGGAGATGCCGATCGCCGCGATCACGCTGCCGCGGCCGT
The DNA here is from genome assembly GCF_017795745.1 of Rhizobacter sp. AJA081-3. Lineage (GTDB taxonomy): Bacteria > Pseudomonadota > Gammaproteobacteria > Burkholderiales > Burkholderiaceae_C > Piscinibacter. Next base: position 324,373 of record NZ_CP059067.1, read on the forward strand.
CGCGGATGGGCGCGGCCACGCCACACACGCCTTCGCGCCACTCACCGCGGTTGATGGCGTAGCCGGCCTCGCGCACGCGCTTGAGTTCGGCGCGCAGCTCGGTCGGGTCGGTGATGGTGTTGGCGGTGTGGCTACGCAGCTCGCGCGCCACCGCGTCGACCACGGCTGCACTGGCATGAGCGAGCAGCGCCTTGCCGGTGGCCACGCAGTAGGCGGGGGCGCGCCCGCCCACCTTGGAATACGCGCGCACAGGCTGCGGGCTGTCGACCTTGTCGATGTAGACCACCTCGCCGTGGTCGAGGATGGACAGGTGCACTGTCTCGCCGGTCAGCGCGACGAGCCGCTCCATCGGCTCGAAGGCCACGCGCTTCACGTCGAGCTTGTCGAGCACTTCCACGCCGAGCTCCCAGAGCTTGAGCGTGACCTCGTAGCGGCCCGTGGCGCCGACGTTCTGGACGTAGCCCTGTTCGTTCAGCGTCTGCAGCAGGCGGTGCACGTTGCTCTTGGTGAGCTGCAGCTGCCGCGCGAGTTCGCTGACGCCGCAGGGTTCGCCGGCGCGCGCCAGCGCCTCCAGGAGCGCCAGGCCGTTGACGAAGGTCGTGTTCATCGGGGATCCCGCCGGTGCGGCGGGCGCGGCAGCGCCTGAGGTCGAGGCTGTCATGGCGAGGTTCGATCTCCTGGGCTGCGGCAGGCGGGGCAAATGCTACGGGTAAGCACCCGCCTGCCACACGTTGACAGGGGCAAGCGCCGGCGCCTAAAGTTCGTACCAGGTAATGATACAGCGTATCAATATATAGAACAAGCGAAATCTGCGATCGGTCGCAACAGGAGACAGGCGTGGCAGGGACCTTGATCAGGAACATGTGGTACGTCGCCGGCTGGAGTGAGGAGTTCGCGGCCGGCAGACTGGTTGGGCAGACCATCGTCGGCCTGCCCGTGGTGCTGTGGCGTGTCGAGAGCGGCAGCGATGCCGGCCAGGTGGTGGCCCTGGAGGGCCGCTGCTGCCACAAGCGCATGCCGCTGGCCTCGGGCAAGCTGCTCGCCGACGGCACGCTCGAATGCGCGTACCACGGCCTGTGCTTCAACAGCACCGGCCAGTGCGTGAAGATCCCTTCGCAACCCGGCAGTCCGATCCCCAAGCGCGCCAAGGTGCGCCCGTATCCGGTGCTGGAGCAGGACGGGCTCGTGTGGGTCTGGATGGGCGATGCCGACCCGGCCGCCGCGCCCCCGCGCGTGCCCGAGATGAAGAGCGCCGACTGGGAATGCATCCACCAGCCCAACAACGTGGTGGCCGCGAACTACCTGCTGCTGATCGAGAACCTGCTCGACATCAGCCACTTCTATCCGCTGCACGACGGCAACATCGGCGACGCGGCGCACAGCGAGATCCCGGTCGAATTCGACTTTGCCTCGATCGATGGCAACCGCTCGATCAAGTGCATCCGCCAGGCCAAGAGCTATCACCACCCGCCCTACCTGGCCGACTTCTTCGGCTACGAGCTGGTCGACCGCTACCACACGCATGCGATGGTCTCGCCGGGCATCGTGCGGGTCGACCTGCGCTGCGCACCGCCGGGGCAGCTCGGCACCGAGGCCGAGCGCGGCTACATCCTTACCCACATGATCACGCCGATCGACGAGAAGCACCACAACTGGCGCATCGGAGTGACCTGCAAGGCCGACCACCGCTGGCCCGCCGACCCGAGCATCTCCACCGCGCGCCGCGTGGCCACGCAGTTCCCCGGTGTCGTGGCCGAAGACCTGTGGGCCCTGGTCGAGCAGCAGTCGATGTTCGACCTCGGCGACGAGCGCTACCCCGGCGAGATGCACCTGCGCTCCGACACGGCGCTGCTCAAGGCGCGCGAGATCGTGCGCGAGCTGGTGGCGGCCGAGACCGCGCCGGCCGCCGACACCGCGGCGGCCTGAGGCATGGCCGACGACTCGCCGCCCGCCGTCTGGCTGTGCGTCATCTGCGGTTTCGTCTACGACGAGAGCCTGGGCCTGCCTGAAGACGGCATCGCGCCGGGAACGCGCTGGGCCGACGTGCCCGAGGACTGGGGCTGCCCCGAGTGCGGGGCGGCCAAGGCCGAGTTCGAGATGGTTCGCATCGAGGGCGCCTGAGAGCACCCGTCGCCTGGAGACTTTTCCCCTGCCGCGGACCGACCATCCCCACGGCAGGGGCCCTTCCAAAACAATGGAGACACCCGACATGAACGGACACCAAGACGAGGACTCACGCCGGCAACGGCGCGAGCTGATGAAGTTCGCGGCCCTGAACGCCGGGCTGCTGGCCCTGCCCGGCGGCCTGCGCGAAGCGATGGCCCAGACGTCGGTGGGCAACTTCCCGGACGGCGTGAAGGGCGACACCGCCTTCGTCGGCGTGTCGGTGCCACTGACCGGCCCGTTCTCTGCCGAGGGCAAGGACCAGCAGCTCGGCTTCGAACTCGCCTTCGAGCACCTGAACTCCGGCAAGTGGGTCGGGCTCGTGCCCGAGCTCAAGGCCAAGGGCGTGCTGGGCAAGCGCATCGAGTTCGGCGTCGCCGACACCGAAGCCAAGCCCGAGCCGGCGATCCAGGCGCAGACGCGCTTCCTGCGCAACAACAAGGCCATCCTGATGACCGGCTGCTACAGCAGCGCGGTGACGGTGGCACTGGGCAAGCTGGCCACGCGCGAGAAGGTGCTCTACATGGCCGGCCCGGCCGGCTCCGACGACGTGACTGGCAAGGATTGCCAGCGATTCAGCTTCCGCTCGCAGCCGAGCACCTACATGGCGGCCAAGGCGCTCGCGCCGGTGCTCGCCGAAAAGCTCGGCAAGGGCCGCAAGGTCGCCTATCTGGTGCCCGACTACACCTTCGGCCACACGCAGTTCAACGCCATGGTGCGCTTCACCGAAGGCATGGGCTGGACGGTGGCCACCAAGCAGGTCTGCCCGATCGGCACGGCCGACTACAGCACCTACCTGCTGAACATCGCCAACAGCGGCGCCGACGTGTTCGTCAACTGCACGGTGGGCAATGACTGCTCGCTGTCGGTGAAGCAGGCGCGCACCTTCGGCGTGCTGAAGAACACCGCGCTGGTGGTGCCCACGCTGCAGCCCTTCCTCGCGCAGCAGCTCGGCGCCGAGGTCACGCAGGGCCTTTGGGGCGCGATGGACTTCTGGTGGACGATGGGCGCCAACAACCCGATCGCCAAGCTGTTCGTCGATGACTTCCTCGCCAAGCACAAGTACAAGCCGTACTGGCCGGCGCACATCGCCTACAGCCAGATGCAGATCTGGGCGGCGGCGGTGGAACGGGCCCAGTCGTTCAACCCGATCGAGGTGATCAAGCAGCTGGAATCCGGCAAGCCGATGACCACCAGCCTCGGCGAGGTGTACTACCGCGCCGGCGACCACCAGCTGATCCGCCCCGTGCCGGTGATGCGCGGCAAGAAGCCTTCGGAGATGAAGTCCCCCGACGACTACTACGAGCTGGTGCAGACGGTCGCCGGCAAGGACGCCGTGCCGCCGCTCGAGGAGACGAACTGCAAGATGGGCGATCTCGCCTGAGCGGGAGCCCGAGCATGCCGCCCACCGGGTTGATCCTCTCGCAAGTCTTCCACGGCCTCGTGCTGGGCGGCATGCTCGCCCTCGTCGGCTCGGGGCTGACGATCATCCTGGGCACGCTCGGGCTGGTGAACTTCGCGCACGGGGCCTTCTTCACCTTCGCCGCCTACGCCGGCTGGATCGTCTACGAACAGACCGGCTCCTACCTCGTCGCACTGGTGCTGGGCTCGCTGCTGACCTGCGCGCTCGGCCTGGTCATCGAACGCTCGCTGATCAGCCGCTTCTACCAGCGCCCCCACGAAGACCAGATCCTGCTCACCTTCGGCCTGGGCATCGTCATCACCGAAGCACTGCGCTGGCAGTTCGGCGGTGTCGGCAAGACCATGCCGGTGCCCGAGCTCCTGTCGGGCGCGCTGCGTGTCGGGCCGATCATCTACCCCGAGTACCGTCTCGCAGTGTTCGGCATCGCCGCGCTGGCGCTGCTGGGCTGCTACCTGCTGCTCTACCACTCGCGCCTGGGCCTGATCGTGCGGGCGGCGATCGAGGACACGGTGATGGTGCGCATGCTCGGACTGCGCGCCTCGCGCATCCGCTCGATGGTGTTCGGCCTGGGCGTGCTGGCAGTGGGCGTGGCCGGCGTGGCGCTCGGGCCGATCGTCTCGATCTACCCGGACGTCGGCGCGCGCTTCATGGTGCACTCCTTCGTCGTCGTGGTGATCGGCGGGCTGGGCTCGTTCCCCGGCGCCATCCTCGGCGGCTTCGTCGCCGGGCAGATCCAGACGCTGACCTCGATCTTCGATCCGGCCTACAGCGACCTGATGCTCTTCCTCGTGATGGTCATCATCCTGGCGGTGCGTCCGCGTGGCCTGCTCGGTGTGGAGGGGCGGCAATGACCGACGACGCGCAGGCCCGGGCGATTCCAGCGCGCGCGCGTTCGCCGCGCCTGGCGCTCGCGCCGGAGGCCTGGATCGTGCTCGCGCTGGCCGCGATGCCCTTCGTGCTGCTGCAGACCGGCGGCTCCGTCGACACCGCGATCCGCATCCTCATCTGGGGCCTGTTCGGACTGGGCTTCGACATCCTGTTCGGCTACGCCGGCCTGCTGTCGTTCGGGCAGGCGGCCTTCTTCGGCGCCGGCGGCTTCGTCACGGCCTACCTGCTCATCAGCGGCGCGGTCAGCAGCGTGCTGCTGGCCACGCTGATCGGCATCACCGTCGCGATGGCGCTCAGCGTGCTGGTCGGCTGGGTCTCGCTGCGTCGCGTGGGCATCTACTTCTCGATGATCACCTTCGCCATCGGCGAGCTCGCCCACTTCATGCAGAACTCGGTGCTGTCGCGCTGGACCGGTGGCGACAACGGCCTGCCCGGCGTGCCCTACCCGCGCTTCAAGGTCGGCGAGCGGCTGGTCGAGATCGCGCCGGGCTGGGGCATGTATGTCATGCTGGCAGTGATCTTCGTGGCCACCTTCTGGTTCGCGCGGCGCCTCGTGCAGTCGCCCTTCGGCCACGTGCTCAACGCGATGCGGATCAACCCCGACCGCACCCTGGCGGTGGGCCACCACCTGCAGCGCTACAAGATGGCGGCGCTGGTCGTCTCGGCGGCCTACTCGGGCCTGGCCGGTGCGATGCTCGGCGTCTTCCAAAGCTACATCGGGCCCGATGCCGTGTCGCTCGAGACCTCCAGCCAGGTCGTGATGCAGACGGTGATCGGCGGCGTGCGCACGCTGGTCGGCCCGCTGGTCGGTGCGGCGATCTGGATCTTCCTGCGCGACGTGCTGCAGCAGATCCCGGGCATCGGCGGCGCCTGGAAGCTGATCCTCGGCGCGCTGTTCGTGCTGGCGGTGACGGTGATGCGCCGCGGCATCGTCGGCGAGATCCGCCACTGGCACCAGCAGCGAACGGCGCGAGCCATTGCGGGCGCTGCGGCGGCGCGGCCGCGAGACCTTGGCCCGGCCGCCGAAAAGGTGCAGCCGATCCGCGCGAGCGCCGTCGCCACGCGCGTCGCGCCCGGCGCCGACGCGCCGGTGGCCATCGAGGCACGCGACATCCGCATGCAGTTCGGCGGCCTGGTGGCGCTCGAGCAGGTCAACCTGGCCGTGCGCAGCGGCGAGATCATGGGCCTGATCGGCCCGAACGGCGCGGGCAAGAGCACGCTGTTCAAGATCATGACCGGCGAGCTGCGGCCCACCGCCGGCGACGTGGTCTTCGGCGAACGCGTGATCACCGGCATCGGCGTGCGCGAGGCCTGCCGCATCGGCGTGAGCAAGAGCTACCAGATCGTGCAGGTCTACCCGGAGCTGACGGCGCGCGAGAACCTGTACGTGCCGATCCTGGCGCGCCAGCGCGGCGCCTTCCGCTTCGACGTGCTGCGCACGCTGCGCGGCAACCCGGCGATGGAGGAAGAGGTCGAGCGGGCGCTGCGCGTGATGGAGCTGCACGAGCGCTGCGATGTGATGGTCTCGGAGATGGCCTACGGCGAGAAGCGCCGCCTGGAGATCGCCATCGCGCTGGCCACCGAGCCGCGCGTGCTGCTGCTCGACGAGCCGCTGGCCGGCCTGAGCCCGGCCGAGCGCGTGCAGGTGGTGCAGGTGATCCGCCACGCCGCGGAGGGCCGCACGGTGCTGATCGTCGAGCACGACATGGACGCGGTGTTCGAGCTGGCCGACCGCATCACCATGCTGCACATGGGCCGCAACCTGATCACCGGCACGCCGGCCGAGATCCGGGACAACGCGGCGGTGCACACCGCCTACCTGGGAGCGCGCGATGAACGCCCCGCTGCTTGAGCTGGATCGCGTCAACACCTTCTACGGCGAGTCGCACGCGCTGCACGACGTGCAGGTGCATGTGGGCGAGGGCGAAGTGGTGGCGCTGCTCGGCCGCAACGGTGCCGGCAAGAGCACGACGCTGAAGACCATCATGGGCGTGCTGCCGCCGCGCAGCGGCAGCCTGCGCTTCGGCGGCGAGACGCTGACCGACCCGACCCCCGAAGACCTGGCACGCCGCGGCGTGCAGCTGGTGCCGGAAGACCGGCGCATCTTCGGCAGCCTGAGCGTCGAGGAGAACCTGGTGATCGCCGCGCTGAGCTGCGAGCAGCCGATGCCGATCGCCGAGATCTACCGCATCTTCCCGCGCCTGGAAGAGCGCCGCCGCTCGCTCGGCCGCTTCCTCTCCGGCGGCGAGCAGCAGATGCTGTCGATCGCGCGGGCGATGGTGCGCAAGCCGCGCCTGCTCATGCTCGACGAGCCCTTCGAGGGCCTCGCGCCGATCATCGTGCAGGCGCTGCTCGCCGTCGTGGCCGATCTTGCGCGGCATGGCCAGACCATCGTCATCGTCGAGCAGAACGTCGAGGTCTGCCTGCGCCTGGCGCAGCGCGCCTACGTGCTGAGCAATGGCCAGGTGGTCTACGAGGGCCGCGCCGCGGACCTGCGCGAAGACCGAGAGACCCAGCGCCGCTACCTGAGCGTCTGAGATGAATCACCAAGAAAGTACAGGGAGCCGCCCGATGTCCGACCCCACCTTCCGACCCCTGGCCGGCGTGCGCGTGCTGGAGTTCGGGCAGATCGTCACTGCGCCGTTCTGCTCGCTGCTGCTGGCCGACTTCGGCGCCGACGTCGTGAAGGTCGAGAACCCCGAGGGCGGCGATGGCATGCGCCAATGGCCGCCGCTGATGCAGGAGAGCGAGGGCGGGGAGCGTTTCAGCGGCAACTTCGCCTCGCTGAACCGCAACAAGCGCAGCCTGGTGGCCGACCTCAAGGACGCGCAGCAGGTCGAGCGCCTGCGCGAGCTGTGCGCCAGCGCCGACATCGTGCTGGAGAACTTCCGCCCCGGCGTGATGGATCGGCTGGGCCTGGGCTACGAGGCGCTGCGCGAGCGCAACCCGCGGCTGATCTACTGCTCTCTCACCGGCTACGGCCAGACCGGGCCGTACGCGAAGAAGGGCGCCTTCGACGTCACCGTGCAGGCGATCAGCGGCGTGATGAGCGTCACCGGCGAGGAAGAAGGCCCGCCGGTCAAATGCGGCGTGCCGGTGGCCGATTTCACGGCGGGCCTGTATGCCGCGTACTCGTCGCTCGCGGCGTACGAGCAATCCAAACGCACCGGGCAGGGCACGCACGTGGACTGCTCGATGCTCGGCTGCATGCTGGGCATCTCGGCGCTGCAGATCAGCGAGTACTTCGGCACCGGCAACGCGCCCAAGCGCCTGGGCTCGGCGCACCCGCGCAACGCGCCCTACCAGGCCTTCGACGCGCGCGACAAGCCCTTCGCCATCGCCGCGGGCAACGACAAGCTGTGGGGAGAAGTCTGCGCCGCGGTGGGCATGCCGCAGCTCAAGGCAGACGAGCGCTTCTCGACGCAGACGCTGCGCGCCAAGCACCAGCAGGCGCTGGCCGCCATCCTGCAGCCGCATTTCGAACAGCGCGACGCGGCCGACTGGCTGGCCGAGTTCGACCGCCGCGGCGTGCCCTGCGCGCCGGTGAACAGCTTCGCCGACATCCTGGCCGACGAGCATGTGGCCGGGATGGGCATCGTGCAGGACATCGAGCTGCCCAACGGCGTGCACACGCCCACGCTCGTGTACCCGGTCAAGCTCAAGGGCTACAGCTTCGAGACCGGCGTGCGGCCGCCGCGGCTGGGCGAGCACACCGAGGAGGTCTACACGCAATGGCTGTCGTGAACGCTGGCGATGCGCTGCTCGGCGAAGTCGGCCCGCGCGGCGTGCGCACGCTGACGCTGAACCGCCCCGACAAGGCGAATGCGCTCAGCGACAGCCTGGTGCGGCGCGTGCACGAACTGCTCGACCAGATCGGCGAAGAGACGCGTGTGCTGGTGATCGCCGGCGCCGGCAAGCACTTCTGCGGCGGCTTCGATTTCGACGGCCACGAGGCGCTGTCCGAAGGCGATCTGCTGCTGCGCTTCGTGCAGATCAACGAGTTGCTGGCGCGCCTGCGCCAGGCGCCCTACGCCACGCTGGCCTGGGTGCACGGCGCGGCCTTCGGCGCCGGCGCCGACATCGCCTGCGCCTGCGCTTACCGGCTGGGCACGATGCGTGCGCGCTTTCGTTTCCCCGGTTTCCAGTTCGGCGTGGCGCTGGGCACGCGCCGGCTGATGGCGCTGATCGGCCAGCAGAACGCGCGCGAGGTGCTGTCGCGCAATGAGCCGATCGATGCCATGCGCGCGCAGGAATGGGGGCTGCTCGCCGAGGTGATGGATGAACCGAGCTTCGCGCCGCGGCCGGCCGAGCTGGCGAGGCTGATCGAAGGGCTCGATCCGACCGCGTTGCGCACGCTGCTGCGCATCACCGACCCGGCCGAACACGACGCCGACCTCGCCGAGCTGGTGCGCAGCGTGGCCCGACCCGGGCTGCACGAACGCATCGCGCGCTATCGCCAGGCCAGCGGCGCCTGAACCCCTTGCCGGAGCCCGCCCGATGCACGAAGCCCTTGATGTGATCCGCGCCGAGCACGAGGCGCTCGGCGCCGTGCTGACCACGCTGCTCGCTCTGAACGAACCCGGGCGTGCCGCGCCGGCGGACTTCAAGCCCTGGCGCGCGATGCTGCTGTACATCGACGAATTCCCCGAGCGGCTGCATCACGTCAAGGAGAGCGAGGTGCTGTTCACTCGGCTGCGCCAGCGTGCACCGCTGGCCGCGACGGTGCTCGACCGTCTGGACCGCGAGCACGAACGCGGCGAGGCCGCCATCCGCGATCTGCAGCATGCACTGCTGGCCTACGAGCTGATCGGGCCGTCGCGGCGCACTGAGTACAGCACGGCGCTCGAACGCTACGCAGGCTTCTACTTCGAGCACATGCGCACCGAGGAGCGCGAGGTACTGCCGCTGGCCGAACAGGTGCTGAGCGAGCAGGACTGGCTGGAGATCGACGCCGCCTTCCTTAGCAACCGCGATCCGTTGACCGGCCATGCGCCCGATGCGGTGTACGCCGAGCTGTTCCAGCTGATCGCGACCCTCACGCCCGCACCCTACGGCCTGGCCGCGCCACTCGCGCCGCGGCCCTGACGACCGGCCATGAGTGGACAACTCTGTCAACGATCACCACCGCAGGCCTCGCCGCGAGAAATGCGCGATCGGGCCGCGCTGTTCGAGCAGATCTACGCCGCGTCGCCATGGCCGATGCTGATGCTCGGCCCCGAGGGTGAACTGCTCGGCGCCAGCGACGACCGCAGCGATGCGGAGCCGGCGGCGGGCGATGACATGCCGCTGCGCGACCGTGCACGTCACTACCTCGGCCTGCTGCGTGGCGCGGTGCCCTGGCTGACGCCGCAGGCGGTGGACAGCGTGCGCACGCTCGCCTCGGGGGCGCTGGTGCATGAGCGCCTGCACCTGCGCCGCACCGAGTGGGGCGCCTGCCTGGCGGTGATCGACCGCAGCGAGATGCAAACGCCGCCGCCGGCCGATGCGCAGACGGCGCGGCTGGCGGCGCTGGGCTTCATGGTCGCCGGCGTCTGCCACGAGGTCACCAACCCGCTGACCTCGCTGCACTCGATCGTGCAGATCCTGCGCGCCGAGCGGCAGCCCAGCCAGGAACTGCTCGACAAGGGCCTGAACAACATCGCCGTCAACGTCAAGCGCATCCTCGACATCTCACGCCGCCTGGTCACCTTCTCGCGCGTGGGCGACGAGCCGCGTGCGCGCTTCGCGGTCGACGAGGCGGTGGAGGAAGCCCTCTACGTGGTGCGACACGAGGGACTGATGCAGCACGTCGAGCTGCAGCGCCAGGCGGACGCTGCCGCCGTCGTGTTCGGCAGCATCGGGCAGGTGCGCGAGATCTTCCTGAACCTGCTCGTCAACGCGCTGCAGGCGATGGACGGGCGCGGTGTGCTGCAGGTGGCCACGCGCCGCAACGGCACCGGCGTGGAAGTCACGGTCGCCGACAGCGGGCCGGGCGTTCCCGAGGCGCTGCGCTCGCGCATCTTCGAGCCCTTCTTCACCACCAAGCTCGATGCACGCGGCACCGGGCTGGGCCTGGCCATCAGCAACGAGATCGCGCTCGAGCATGGCGGCTGTATCGAGCTGCGCGAGAGCGGTCGCGGCGCCGTCTTCTGCGTGGTGCTGCCGAGGGCGCCGGCATGACCGCCCGCAAGCCGGCCGAGATCACCAACTGCCAGGTGCTGGAGCAGGTGCTGGTGGTCGACGACGACCGCGGCATCTGCGAGTGCGTCGAGATGCTGCTCGCCCGCGCCGGCTACGCCTGCGTGGTCACGCACCTGGGCAGCGACGGCCTGGCGGCGCTGGACAGCCGCGAGTTCGACCTCGTCATCACCGACCTGCGCCTGCCCGACGCCAGCGGGCTGGACATCGTCGCCCGCGCGAAGGCCGCGCACTCGGAGACGCAGGTGATCCTGATGACCAGCTTCTCGTCGGTGGAGAGCGCCATCGAGGCGCTGCGCCGCGGCGCCAACGACTACGTCATCAAGCCCTTCGACAACGACGACTTCCTGTTCTCCGTCGAGCGCGCGCTGGGCGAGCGCCGCACGCGCATGGAGAACGCGGCGCTCAAGCGCAGCCTGCGCAACGCCTTCCCGCAGAACACCATCATCGGCGAGAGCGAGGCGGCGAAGCGACTGCGCGCGATGATCCAGCGTGTTGCCGCCACCGAGGCCAACGTGCTGATCCAGGGCGAGAGCGGCACCGGCAAGGAGCTCGTCGCGCAGGCCATCCACTTCGGCGGCAAGCGCGCGCACCGGCCCTTCGTGGCCGTCAACTGTGGCGCGATGCCGGCCGACCTGATCGAGTCGGAGTTGTTCGGCCACGAGAAGGGCGCCTTCACCGGCGCCACCGCGGCCAGCGAGGGCCTGATCCGCGAGGCAAGCGGCGGCACGCTGTTCCTCGACGAGATCTCCGAGATGCCGCTGAACGTGCAGGTCAAGCTGCTGCGCGTGCTGCAGGAACGGCAGGTGCGGCCGCTCGGATCGAGCCAGAGCTACATCACCGACACGCGCTTCCTCGCGGCGAGCAACCGCAATCTGAAGGAGAGCGCGGAGCAGGGCCTGTTCCGCCCCGACCTGTACTACCGGCTGAACGTCATCACCATCCAGGTGCCGCCGCTGCGCGACCGCGGCGACGACATCGAACTGCTGGCGCGCCACTTCGTGCGCCACTTCTGCCGCAAGTTCGACAGCCGCGTGGTCGGAATGGACAAGGGTTTCGTCGATTTCCTGCACCGGCACCCGTGGCCGGGCAACGTGCGCGAGCTGCAGAACGTCATCGAGCGCGCAGTGATCCTGGCCGACACCGACCTGCTCACCGTCAACGACCTGGAAGAGATGATCTCGGTGCCCGCCACCGAGATGCCCAAGCCCAAGCTCGGCGGCATCCCGCTGTCGATCGAGGACTACACGAAGGAAATCATCCGCCTGTACCAGGACGAATACGGCGAGGCCGAACTCGCCGCCATCCTGGGCATCGGCCGCAAGGCGCTGTGGGAGCGGCGCCATCGCTGGGGCCTGTTCCGCCAGCGCGACCGCACCGGGCCCGGCTCGGAGCCGGTGGCCGCCCACGACGACGAGCGAGGCGGCCGCGTCCGCGAACTGTGAGGAGAGACCGTCCATGACGAACGAGCCGATGCCCGTGATCACGGCTGCCGAGGTGCTGTCGCAGACCCGTTTCTTCGGCGACCTGAGCGCTGCCCAGCTGCAGAAGGTGGCCGCGCTGGGCGAGATCCACGAGTGCGGCGAGGGCGAGCCGATCTACCGCAACGGGGAGCCGGCGCAGAACATGTACGTGCTGGTGCGCGGCATGGTGCGCATGGCGGTGGGCTACGGCGGACGCAACGCCAGTGCCGGCGACGTGCTGCGCCGCGGCGACGTGTTCGGCTGGGCCGCGCTGACGCCCAGCTGCAACCGCCGCCTCGCCACGGCCACCTGCCTGACGCCCTGCACCTTCCTGTCGATCAACGGCGAACGGCTGCTCGAGCTGATGGAGCGGGACCACACGCTCGGCTACCGGCTGATGACGCAGCTCAGCAGCCTGATCACCGGCACGTTGACGGCTTTCGCGGGCGGCTGAGCGGCTCGACCCGCCTCACAGCGCGCGCAGCAGCAGCGCGCTGCCCACGACGACGCACAGCACGCCGACGAAGCTGCGCAGATGTCGAGCATCGACGCGGTGGGCGAGCTGCACGCCCAGCCACACGCCGGCGATCTCGAACAGCACCAGCCCCGCGGCCAGCCGCAGGTCGACCAGGTCGCGCGCCAGGTAGCCGGCGCTGCCCGACAGCGCGGCGAGGATCTGGATCACCTGGCTGGCGCCGATGGCGCCCAGCGTCGGAAAGCCCAGCAGCACCATGATCGGCACCGACACGGCCGGCCCGCCCACGCCGGTGAGGCCCGAGCCGAAGCCGGTGAGCGCGCCGATCAGCACGAGCAGCGCACGTTGCATCCGCGGCCGCCCGGCGAAGGCGGCTTGCTGCCGGCCGCGGCCGCCGAACAGCGTGTAGGCCCCGGCCAGCACGATCAGCGAGGCCAGCACCAGCGCGAGCGGCTGGGCGTCCAGTCGTGAATTGGCCCAGGCGCCGACGGCACCGAAGACCAGGCCGCCGGCGCACATCGGCAGCGTCATGCCCCAGTCGATGCTGCCGCGGCGCTGGAACATCGCAGTGCCGACGATGCCGGTGAAGACGAAGGTGAACAGCGCCGTGCCCATCGAGGCCTGCAGCGACAGCGGCGTGAGCGCGTGCAGCGCCGGGATGAGCAGGATGCCGCCCACGCCGACGGCGCCGATGAACAGGCCGACGACCAGGGCGATGGCGGCCACGCAGGCCATGGCGACGAGCGACATCGGTGTCGGCCGCTCCCCGGCCGCGAACTCAGGACACGGCCTGGTAGTAGAGGTTCTGCGGGTGGTTGGCCTGCGCGAAGAAGAACCAGCGCTCGGCGATCAGCCCGACGTACTGCACCACGAAGGCCGTCGCCAGCAGTGCGCCCGAGCCGCTGCGCAGGCCCAGCGCCAGCAGCACGAGCGGCACGGCGAAGGCGAGCACGAGGAAGGCCCACTTGATCTGGCGAAGCAGCGCGGCGCTGCGCCGGTGGAAGAACTCGCGCGTGTTGTACGAGCTGCCGGTGAAGCCCTGCGACTTCTGCACGATGCGCGGGTGGTGGATGCCGGTGGCCGACTGCAGCGTCGACTTCGGCTTCAGCCGTGCGTTGCGCAGCAGCGAGGCCGAGCGCGTGGCCAGGCCCAGCACAGTGAACACCATCGCCGCCACCGCGTAGGCGCCGGCCAGCGGTGCCGCGGCGAAGGCCGCATAGGCGCTGGCCAGCGTCAGGCCGCAGGCGCAGCCCAGCAGCACGAAGTTGGCCACCGTCAGCGGGCTGGCCCATTCCTGCAGGAAGCGGATGCAGGCGTAGATCATGCCGGTGCACACGAACAGCGTGATGCACAGCAGCGCCCCCACGGCGCCGATGGCCACGCTGCCCGGCCAGCCCTGCCCGTGCGCCAGGCCGTAGGCGAAGACGACGCCACCGAAGGCGATCAGCGCGATGCCCTCGCGCGACAGCCACGAAGTGCGCCACATCGCCATCGCACGCCAGGCCCGCTCCGGGTGGCCGAGGTGGAACAGCGAGGCCACCGCGCCGGCGGCAACGAGCAGCAGCGAGACGATGCTGCCGCCGACCCAGAAGGCCGCGTCGGGCCGCGGCGAGAACACCTGCGCGAGCGCGGCGAGCTCGGTCGCGTACAGCGCAAGGAACAGGCCCTGGCCGGCGCCGATCAGCGTGGTCAGGAAGATCACCGAGAAGCCAGGATGCATCGTCGAATCCGTCGGGAGTGGTGTGGGCCGGGCGCGCGAACGCTCAACCGGAGAAGTTGATCGCGTCGTCGAGCGTGCTGCGCGGCTTGGCACCCGGCGCGGGCGGCACCACGTCGATCTGCTGCGGGTTGTCGGCGCGCACCAGCTCGTCGTCGCGGATGTTGATGACGGTGCGCCGCCGCGGCAGGTAGTGGTTCGACGGCTGCGTGCCCCATTCGGGCATCAGCGTGTAGCCGCCGCGCTCGCGGATCGCGGTGGACACCTCGGACTCGGGGTCGTGCACGTCGCCGAACAGCCGCGCGTTGGTCGGGCAGGCCATCACGCAGGCGGGGCGGCGGTCGGCCTCGGGCAGTTCGGTGCTGTGGATGCGGTCCACGCACAGCGTGCACTTGGTCATCACCTGGCGCTGCTCGTCGAGCTCGCGCACGCCGTAGGGGCAGGCCCAGGCGCAGTAGCCGCAGCCGATGCACTTGTCGAAGTCGACCAGCACGATGCCGTCCTCGGCGCGCTTGTAGCTGGCGCCGGTGGGACACACCGGCACGCAGGGCGGGTCTTCGCAATGCAGGCAGCTCTTCGGGAAGTGCACCGTCTGCGTGGACGGGAACTCGCCCACCTCGAAGGTCTGCACGCGGTTGAAGAAGGTGCCGGCGGGGTTCTCGTCGTAGGGCCGCACGTCGGTCAGCGCGCCGGCGCTGCCCGAGGTGTTCCACGATTTGCAGCTGGTCACGCAGGCCTGGCAGCCCACGCACACGTTCAGGTCGATCACCAGGGCGAGCTGGGTCATCACGCACCCCCTTCGGAAGGCTGCTTTCGGCCGGCGAAGTAGGCCTGCCACAGCCGCCGCGCCGGCCCCATGCCGGGCACCGGTGTCATCGGCGCGAACTGCGGCGAGGTCTCGGCCGGCTCGTCGGCGCCGGCCTTGCGGATGCGCACGCGCACGTCGTACCAGCCGGCCTGGCCGGTGATCGGGTCGGAGTTCGACAGCGGCGCCGCGCCGCCGGCCTGCGGCAGCACCTCGCTGATCAGGTGGTTGAGCAGGAAGCCCTTCTTCGCCTCGTCGGCGGCGGCCCCGAGCTGCCAGGCGCCGGCGGCCTTGCCGATGGCGTTCCAGGTCCACACTGTGCCGGGCTCCACCGCCTCGCTGAAGCGGCACATGCAGCGCACCTGGCCCCAGGTCGACTCGACCCAGATCCAGTCGCCGTCGGCGATGCCCTGCGCGCGTGCCGCGAGCGGGTTGACGAACAGGTAGTTGTGGCTGTGGATCTGGCGCAGCCAGGCGTTCTGCGAATCCCAGGAGTGGTACATCGCCATCGGCCGCTGCGTCACCGCGGCGAGCGGGTAGCGCTCGCCGTCGGTGGCCTGCATCTCCAGCGGCGCCTGGTAGAAGGGCAGCGGGTCGAAGTGCCGCGCGACACGCTCGCGCAGGTGGGCGGGCGGCTGCTTGCCGGCGCGCTTGCCCTGCGCCGCGAGGCGGAACTTCTGCAGCACATCCGAGTACAGGTGGATCAGGATCGGATCGGCGTCGCGCCGCATGCGCACGCTCTTCGACCAGTTCATGTAGCCCTGGTTCCAGTTGCGCATGAACTGGTAGGCGGGCGGCAACTCGTGGTGGAAGACGCAGTTGTTCTGCGCGTACATCTCCCACTGGTTCGGGTTGGGCTCGCCGACGATGGACTTGCTGCCGTCGGCGCCGCGCCAGCCGGCGAGGAAGCCGATGCCCGAGCCCGGCGCGGTCTCGTAGTTGACGACGAAATCCGTGTAGCCCTTGAACTTGCGCGTGCCGTCGGCGGCGGTGAAGGCCGGCAGCTTCAGGCGCGAAGCGAGCTCGACGATCACTTCCTGAAAGGGCTTGCACTGGCCGAGTGGCTCGACCACCGGGATGCGCACCGCGTCCACCGGCCCGTCGAACTCCGAGATCGGCCGGTCGAGGATGGACATCACGTCGTGCCGCTCGAGGTAGGTGGTGTCGGGCAGCACCAGGTCGGCGAAGGCGGTGGTCTCGGACTGGAAGGCGTCGCACACCACCAGGAAGGGGATCTTGTAGCCGCCGTCGGCGTCCTTGTCGGTGAGCATGGTGCGCACCTGCGAGGTGTTCATGCTCGAGTTCCAGGCCATGTTGGCCATGAAGATCATCAGCGTGTCGATGCGGTAGGGGTCGCCGCGCCAGGCGTTGGTGATGACGCTGTGCATCAGCCCGTGCACCGACAGCGGGTGTTCCCACGAGAAGGCCTTGTCGATGCGCACCGGCCCGCCGTGCTCGTCGACGAACAGGTCGTTCGGGTCGGCCGGGAAGCCCAGCGGCATGCCTTCGAGCACGCTGTTCGGCTTGACGTCCTGCGGCCCCTTGGGCGGCTTGGCGATCGGCGGGATGGCGCGCGGGAACGGCGCCTTGTGGCGAAAGCCGCCGGGGCGGTCGATCGTGCCCAGCAGCGACATCAGGATGGCCAGCGCGCGCACCGTGTGGAAGCCGTTGCTGTGCGCGGCCAGGCCGCGCATCGCATGGAAGGCCACCGGGTTGCCGGTCACCGTCTGGTGCTCGACGCCCCAGGAGTCGGTCCAGGCGATCGGCAGGTGGATCTTGTGGTCGCGTGCGGTCACGCCCATCTCGTGGGCGAGGCGGTAGATCGTCTCGACCGGGATGCCGGTGATGCCGCTGGCCCATTCGGGCGTGTAGCCGGCCACGCGCTCGACCAGCAGCTGGAAGGCCGGCTTCACCGCCTTGCCATCGGGCATCAGGTACTCGCCGCGCAGGCGCGGGTCGGCGCCGGGCGTGTGGGTGGCCACGGCGCTGTCGGTGTGGCGGTCCCACCAGAACTTGTTGTGCGGGTAGTCGGGGTTGAGCACCTCGCCATCGGCGTCCATCGCGAACAGGCCGAACTCGCCGTCGCCGGGCATCTGGTTCACCAGCTGGCCGCCGTTGGTGTAGCGGGCGATGAACTCGCGGTCGTACAGGCCCTTGTCGATGATCACGTGGATCAGCGCGAGCAGCAGCGCGCCGTCGGTGCCGGGGCGCACCGGCACCCATTCGTCGGCGATCGCCGAGTAGCCGGTGCGGATCGGGTTGATCGACACGAAGCGCCCGCCGCCGCGCTTGAACTTCGAGATGGCGATCTTCAGCGGATTGCTGTGGTGGTCTTCCGCCGTGCCGATCATGATGAACAGCTTGGCGCGGTCGAGGTCGGGGCCGCCGAACTCCCAGAACGAGCCGCCGATCGTGTAGATCATGCCGGCGGCCATGTTCACCGAGCAGAAGCCGCCGTGCGCCGCGTAGTTGGGCGTGCCGAACTGCTTGGCGAACAGGCCGGTCAGCGCCTGCATCTGGTCGCGGCCGGTGAACAGCGCGAACTTCTTCGGGTCGGTGGCGCGCAGGTGTGCCAGCCGCTTCTCGAGCAGCGAAAAGGTCTCGTCCCAGGAGATCTCGTCGTAGACGCCGGCGCCACGCTCGGTGCCTTCACGGCGCAGCAGCGGCGCCGTCAGGCGCGCGGGCGAGACCTGCTTCATCGCGCCCGAGGCGCCCTTGGCGCAGATGACGCCCTGGTTCAGCGGGTGATCGGGGTTGCCGTCGATGTAGCGCACCTCGCCGTCACGAAGGTGAACGCGGATGCCGCAGCGGCAGGCGCACATGTAGCAGGTGGTCTTCTTGACCTCGAGGCTGCCGATGTCCTCGGACTGCGGGTTGGAAAGTCGCTGTTCGCTCGTCATGGGGGGCTCAGGCTGGGGAGGGCGCGGTGCGGCACAGCCTGAACGCGCGCACGGTGCAGCGGCGGCAGACCTCGGGGTCGAGCTTCGGGAAGATGCGGTCGACGACGTCGTCGCCGATGGCGAACAGCTGGGCGCGGCCGATGTCGTCGAGGCAGCCGGCGCGCTCCAGCGTGTCCACCACCTGCGGCTGCAGGCGATGGAAGTACAGGCCGCCGCCGAGCGCCTTGCGGCGGCGCGCCTCCTGCGCGAGCAGGTCGGCGCCGGCGCTGTCGACGAAGTTGATGCCCGGCGCGAGCAGCAGCAGATGCTTGCGCGCCGGCGCGTCGGCATCGACGGCGCGCAGGTTCCGCTGCACGTGATCGATGGCGCCGAAGTACAGCGGACCGTCGACGAACAGCATCTTCAGCTGCGGGCACTCGGGCTCGGCAGCGCGGTCGACGAAGTGGTAGGCGCCGACGCCGGGGGCCGGCTTCGCGTCGCGCAGGCTCGGCCGCGCCGTGCGCTCGAGGAACAGCACCAGCGACAGCAGCACGCCGGCGTAGATGGCGAACTCCAGCTGCATGAACAGCGTGGCCAGCAGCGTGACCACGAGCACGGCGAGCTCGGCGCGGCTGGTGCGAGCAATGGCCGCGATGTGGTGCCAGTCGACCAGGGACCACGCCACCAGCAGCAGGATCGCCGCCATCGAGGCGATCGGCAGGAAGCGCACCAGCGGCGCCAGCGCCACCAGCGTGAGCAGCAGCAGCCCAGCCGAGAACACCGCGGCCAGCGGCGTCACCGCGCCGGCCGTGTAGTTGACGCCGCTGCGCGTGAACGAGCCGCTGGAGACATAGCTCGAGGCGAAGCTGCCGCACAGGTTGGCCAGGCCCTGGCCGATGAACTCCTGGCTGCCGTCGATGCGCTGGCCCGACTTCAGCGCGATGGCGCGCGCGATGGCGATCGCCTCGGTGAGCGACAGCATGGTCAACGCGACGGCCACCGCGCCGAGTTCGCGCAGGCTCTGCGCCGACAAGTCCGGCATCGACAGCGGGGGCAGGCTGCGCGGAATGGCTCCGACCGTGGCGATGCCCAGGTCGGGCCCGAACATCGATTGCAGCGCGGCCGCAAACACGCTGCCCACCAGCATCGCGCTGATCATGTACGGCACCTGCGGCAGGTGGCGCCGCGTGACCAGGCCCGCGAGCAGCGATACGCCGCCGACGGCCAGCACCCACGGGTTGGTGTGGCCGAGCTCACGCGCGAATCCGGCGAGCGTCTCGACGAAGGACGAGGTGGCCGGCGTCTTCAGGCCGAACAGGTTCTTCAACTGACTGGCCGCGATCAGCACCGCCGCGCCGGCGGTGAAGCCGATCACCACGGTGTGCGAGATGAAGTTGACAATGAAGCCCAGCCGCGCCAGCCCCATGGCCAGCATCAGCACGCCGGTCATGAAGCTCAACGTCACCACGTGCTGGATGTAGGCCGCGCTGCCCGGCTCGGCGATCGGGCTGATGGTGGCGAAGATGACCAGCGACAGCGCCGCGGTCGGCCCCGACACCAGGTGCATCGACGAGCCGAACAGAGCCGCCACGATCACCGGCACGATCGCCGTGTACAGGCCGTACTGCGGCGGCAGCCCGGCGATGCTGGCATAGGCCACCGCCTGCGGCACGAGGATGATCGCGCCCGTCAGGCCGGCCAGCGCATCCGCGCGCAGGCTGCGTGCATCGACCTGCGGCCACCAGCGCAGCATCGGCAGGACTCTCGCTAGCCGACCCTCGGGTGTTGCCATGTTCCTCTTGCGGCGTTCGGTACCCGCTGCCGGTTTGCAAGCTTGATGCCACGCGCCCCTTGCGCAGGCCGCTCACTCGCAGCGCGCAGGCGGGCTCGCGCAGCGCCTTGCGCAGCGGTTTCGATCGGAAACGAAGGTTGGTTTCGGATCGAAACGCGACCCGATGCGAAACGTCGAGACAAACCCTAGGAAAGTGGCCCCGCGAGGCCCTCGAAGGCCTTCAATCGCCTCGATTCGCCGTGTTTGCGGTGTGGGCACGAAGCATGCAAAGACAGGCCTGCCCATCGACCCACGGAGACAGGCCATGTCGCGCAATTCGAACGAGTGGAAAGAGCGCCCGCAGTTCCCGCAGACGCACTACGTCAGCACCGAGATCTACACCAGCGAACAGATCTTCCGCGAGGAGCAGGCGAAGGTGTTCGGCAAGGTCTGGATCATCGCGTGCCACGAGTCGGAGCTGGTCAACCCGTACGACTTCCGCACCTTCAACCACCCCAGCGGCGCGCCGCTGATCGTGATCCGCGGCGAAGACAACACGGTGCGCAGCTTCTACAACATCTGCCCGCACCGCGGCAACACGCTGCTGTACGACCCGGTGGGCAATGCCAAGCGCATCACCTGCATCTTCCATGCGTGGTCGTTCAACGCGAAGGGCGACTGCATCGACATCTCGCGCGCCAAGCAGGGCTACCAGGACCGCTACGAGTGCAAGGACGCCGGCCTGCGCGAGGTGAAGACCTCGATCGGCTACGGCGGCTTCGTGTGGGTCAACGTCGACGACGACTGCTGCTCGCTGCAGGAGTACATCGGCGACGCGATGGGCCTGCTCGACGAGAACCTGAACATGCCGCTCGAGGTCTTCCATTACCACAAGGCCGTGGTCGACACGAACTACAAGCTGTGGCACGACACGAACAGCGAGTTCTATCACGACTACATGCACTACTTCAATCGAATCACCGGGATGATCCAGCCCGGCTACTTCGATCGCAAGTACACCGGCTACCCGAACGGCCACGCGTCGGTGGGCTCGATGTCCATCAAGTACGACGCCTATGAAGGCAGCCAGGCGCGCGGCGTGGGCTGGCCGGGCCTGGCCCCCGGCGGCTGGGTGCTGATCGACATCTTCCCCGGCATGACCTTCAACCTGCGCACCTCGGTGCTGCGCATGGATACAGCGATACCGCTCGGGCCGAACAAGCTGCTCATCGAGTTCCGCGGCCTGGGCCTGAAGAGCGACACGCCGGAGCAGCGTGCCGAGCGCATCCGCGACCACAACACCATCTGGGGCCCGTTCGGCCGCAACCTGCACGAAGACCTGCTCGGCGTGAAGGGCCAGGGCCAGGCGATGCGCGAGGGCACCGACAGCCAGTGGGTGATCCACGGCCGCGAGGAGAACATGACCATCCACGACGAAGGCGGCATGCGGCACTTCTACGCCGAGTGGAGCCGTCGCATGGGCCGCCCGGCCAGCGAGCCGCTGCCGTCCACCGCCTCGACGCAAGCCGCCTGAGCGCTGCTGCCCACCCCACCGACGCGAGGATGCCCGTGGACCAACGACACGCCCTGACCGAACTCGTCTGCCGCTCGTGCATGACGCTCGACGACCGCGCCTTCGGCGCCTACCTCGAGCTGTGCGACCCGGCCTATCGCTACCGCATCACCGCCTACAGCCCGGAGATCCGCAAGGAGATGACCTGGCTGGAGCACGACAAGCCCGGCATGCAGACGCTGTTCACCAACCTGCCGCGCCACAACAGCGACCAGTCGCCGCTGACGCGTCACGTCACCGTCTACACCGTCGACCAGGACGACGCGAAAGGCCGCGCCAGAGTGGTCAGCGCGCTGCAGGTGTTCAAGACCACGCTGGACGGCGGCGCGACCGAGCTGTACGCGGTGGGCAAGATCGAGGACGACATCGCGCTCACCGACGCCGGCCCGAAGCTGCTCGACCGCAACGTCCGCCTGCAGACGCGCATGCTGGGCATCGGCTACCACATCCCCTTCTGAGCGCAGCGCCGGTGGCCCTCCCCATGAAGATCCAGATCAACGCCCGCAACCGCGCGCATCACTTCGAGGCCGCGCCCGGCGAAAAGGTGCTGTGCGCCGGCCTGGCGCAGTCCGTCGGACTGCCCTACGAATGCGGCAGCGGCACCTGTGGCACCTGCCGTGCGCGGCTCGTCTCGGGCACGATCGAGGAAGGCTGGCCGGAGGCGCCAGGGCGCAAGTCGCTGAAGTCGGCCGACGAGTTCCTGATGTGCCAGTGCACCGCCACCAGCGACCTGTCGCTGGAGGTCACCGCCTTCGTCGAGGCCTTCGACCCGGCGGTGTGCGTGCCCGCCGCGCTGAAGGGGCACATCCACGGGATGACGCTGCTCACGCACGACGTGGTCGAGATCGACATCGCGCTCGAGGCACCGATGGACTTCGATGCCGGGCAGTTCGTGCTCGTGCAGATGCCGGGCATCGCCGGCTCGCGCGGCTGGTCGATGGTGAACCATGCGCGCGGTGCGACCATGCTGCGCTTCGTGGTCAAGAAGAAGCCCGGTGGCCACCTGTCGGAATGGCTCTTCACCGAGCCGCGCGTCGGCGTTCCCGTCGAACTGTTCGGCCCGCTGGGCAGCGCCACCTTCTACCCCGACATCGCGAAGAACATCGTGTGCATCGCCGGCGGCAGCGGCATCGCCGGGATGATGTCGATCCTCGAGCGGGCCATCGCGGCGCAGCACTTCGCGCGCTTCGACGGCGACGTCTTCTTCGGCGTGCGCACGATGAAGGACGCCTTCTACCTCGACGAGTTGTCGGCGCAGAAGGCGCGCGGCGGCGATCGGCTGAACATCACCGTGGTGCTGTCCGACCAGCCGGCCACGGCGGCCGAGCAGGCCGCGTACCCGCTGCTCGCCTTCGACACCGGCTTCGTGCACGAGGCAGCCGGCCGGCGCATGCAGGGCCGCTTCCAGGGCGTGCGCGCCTACCTGGCCGGTCCGCCACCGGCGGTGGATGCCAGCGTGAGGCTGCTGCTGATGTCGCGCGTCTCGGGCGACAACATCCGCTACGACAAGTTCAGCTGAAAGCCGGGACATGAAGCGCATCCCCATCTGCAAGGCGAGCGACATCCCGGCCAACGGGATGAAGAGCTACGACACCGCGCTCGGCGTGAAGGTGCTCATCGCCAACGCGGGTGACGCCTACTACGGCTACCAGGGCATGTGCCCGCACCAGGACGTCTGCCTCGACGAGGGCTTCTTCGACGGCGCCACGCTCACCTGCCACCAGCACCTGTGGCAGTGGGACATCACCACCGGCGAGGCCGTCGGCCTGGCCGAGGCGCCGCTGGAGCGCTTCGTCATCGAGCACGAGGGCGACGAGCTGTTCGTGCTGCAGTCCAGCGCGCTGAAGGTGTCGGAGCTGTTCAAGGGCGCCTCCGACGCGGCCATCGCGAAGCTCGATGCGCTGGCGCGCCGCGAAACGCACCAGAGCCTGGCCACGCTGTACGACGTGAACGACCCGGCCGACGACCTGTGGGTGCTGGAGTCGGGCCGCGTCGAATTCATCATCGGCCGCGGCGAGCGCACCAGCCCCGCCGGCTTCATGTTGCGCAAGGGCGAGGTGTTCGGCTGGGCGGCGCTGCTCGAGAACCACCCGAAGCGCATCGCCCGCGCGGCCTGCGCCGAGACCTCGACGCTGCTGCGCCTGAAGGGCGAGGACGTGTTGCGCGTGCTCGCCGAAGACCCGGCCTCGGGGTACCTGGTGATGCGGCAGCTCTCGTCGCTGATCACGAAGCACCTCTGGTCGCAGGGGGGCAAATAGACCGAACAAGAGTCGCTTGGAACGGCACGGCGCCGAGTCGTTCGTTCCGCTGGGAGGACAGGCAGCAAGGGTTGATCGGCGTCGCGGTATCTCGACTACAAAACCAGGAGACAGACATGACGTTTGGCATCTACAAGGGCGTGCGCACCGCGCTGGCGGCCGTCGCCGCCGCAGCCGGGCTCGGATTCATCGCACCGTCGGCCGCGCTCGCGGGCGACCTCGAGTACGGCAAGCCGGGCGAGCCGGTGAACCTCGTCATCGGCTACCAGCCGTACTACACGGAGTCGTGGTCGGGCGTGATCATGCGCGGCAAGAAGCTCTACGAGAAGTACCTGCCCAAGGGCTCGACGGTGGAGTTCTCGGTGGGCCTGCAGGGCGCGGTGATCGTCAACGCCATGCTCGCCGGCAAGCAGCACATCGGCTACGTGGGCGACATGCCGGGCATCGTCTCGACCACCAAGCAGGACGTGGCCGACATCCGCATCATCGCCTCCGTGGGCCTGGGCACCGACGCGTGCAACGTGCTGCTCGCCCGCCCCGACGCGCCGAAGTTCGCCAGCGGCAAGGAAGGCATCAAGTGGCTCGACGGCAAGCGCGTCGCGATCCCGCTGGGCAGCTGCGCCGACCGTTTCGCGCAGGAAGCATTCAGGAAGGAAGGCGTCAAGCCCGAGGCGGTGCTGAACCAGAACATCGAGGTCATCACCAGCGGCTTCCGCGCCGGCAAGCTCGACGCCGCGGTGATCTGGGAGCCCACGGCCTCGCGCCTGGTGCAGGAAGGGCTGGCCAAGCGCATCGCCTCCGGCGCCACCGTCAACGAGAACGACGGCGCCTTCCTGACGATGCGGGCCGACCTGATCAAGCAGCGCCCCGACATCGTCAAGGCCTGGCTGAACGCCGAGCTCGACGCGCAGCTGTTCCTGGCCGACCCGAAGAACGCGATGGAGGTGGCGGCGATGGCCACCGCGCAGACCACCGGCTTCACCGAGAAGATGCTGTGGTCGTCGATGTACGGCCAGAACCCGGCCGAATCCGGCGGCGCGACGACGCGGCTCACGCTGCCCTTCGCGCTGACCCCGGACGTGATGAACCTGGTCACCACGGCGGCGAAGTTCCTGCACTCGATCAAGAGCATCAACGTCGACACGCTGCGCGCCGATGCGGTGATGCCCGAGTTCACCCAGCAGATCCTCAAGGAGCGAGGCCTGTCCGCGCCGGTCGGCAAGGTCATGGCCCAGCCCGACAGCGCCTACAAGTCGAAGTAGTCGCATCGCCCGGTGCCGGCTGCCGGCGGCGACAACGATGTCGTCGCCGGGACCGGTGCCGCCCGTGCCCAGACAGAGGAAACCACTGCATGGACCAGACCAACGCCCTGCTCAGACGGGCGATGCCCTTCCAGACGGTGTCGGACGAGCTGCTCGCCGACATCGGCAAGCTGGCCAAGCTGAAGTCGTACGCCCGCGGCGACGTGATCTACAACGCCGGCGACGTGGCCGACAACATCCAGATCGTCTCCTCGGGCGCGGTCGAGCACGTGCTCAAGGTCGGCGCCCAGGGCAGCGACATCGAGCGCGTGATGCGCAGCGGCGACGTGTTCGGCTGGGCCGCCGTGCTCGACGGCACCCGCGGCCGACTGGCCAGCACGAAGAGCCTGGAGCGCACCGAGATCCTGCAGATCGACGGCGAGGAGCTGATGGCGCTGATCGCCCGCTCGCCGCAGACGGGCGACGTGATCATGAGCCGCTTCGCGACCATGATCACCAAGGAGTTCGCCGCGCCCGATGCAGTGGCGGCGCGCATCCCTCACTTCGGGCAGGCCGCCGGCACCGCTGCAATGCCCGCGCAAGGCGACGGCGTGGGCAGCGGCTGGGCGCTCACCGCGTTCCGCCTGTCGCAGTGGCTCAAGAGCCCCAAGCCCTACCTGATGCTGGGCGGCTTCGCGATCCTGCTGTCGTTCTGGTACCTGACGGTGGAGGTGTGGAAGCTGCCGCGCTTCAAGGACACGCCGGGGCTGACCACCGTGGTCAAGGAGCTGTTCAGCACCAACCCGGTGTACGGCCTGTCGGTCTACACGCCCGAGTACTACCAGCACATCTGGGCCAGCGTCCGGCGCGTGGCGATCGCCTTCTTCCTGGCCACCGTGCTGGGCGTGCCGCTGGGCCTGTTCCTCGGCTGGTCGAAGAAGTTCCGCGAATACGTGTTCCCGGTGTTCGAGACATTGCGGCCGATCCCCATCCTGGCCTGGGTGCCGCTGGCGATCCTGATGTTCTCGGGCGCCGAGACGCCGGTGATCTTCCTGACCTTTCTGGCCTCGTTCTTCGCCACCGCGCTGAACACGATGCTCGGCGTCGAGTCGATCGACGAGTCGTACAGCCGCGCCGCCTACTGCCTGGGCGCGAGCAAGTGGCAGGTGTTCCGCGAGGTCATCGTGCCCGGCGCGATGCCCTTCATCTTCACCGGGCTGCAGATCTCGGTGGGTGTCGCGTGGTTCTCGCTGGTGGCCGGCGAGATGGTGTCGGGCGAGTTCGGCCTGGGCTACGTGATCAACACCTCGTACACGATGGTGCGCTACCCGACCATCGTGATCGGCATGGCCACGCTCGGCGCGGTCGGCTACGGCACCAGCGCGCTGGTGCGGATGGTGGGGGACTACATGATGCAGTGGCGTGTGCGCGAACTCGCGCTGGGCGGCCGGTGATGAACAACATGATCGAGACAGGCCGTATGTCGCAGCAGGCCGCGACGCAAGGGGCGATCCGCATCGAGGACGTGGTCAAGATCTACGACCCCGACGGCGCGGCGGTGATGGCGGTGGACCACTGCTCGCTGGACATCCCGGCCGGCGAGATCTGCATGATCGTCGGGCCTTCGGGCTGCGGCAAGACGACGCTGCTCAACGCCATCGCCGGCTTCCACAGCATCACCTCGGGCCGCATCTTCATGGACGGCAAGCTGCTGTGCGGGCCCGACAAGCCGATGGCCGAGCCCGGCTCCGACCGCATCGTGGTGTTCCAGAACGGCGCGCTGTTCCCGTGGAAGACCAACCTCGAGAACGTCGCCTTCGGCCCGCTGATGCAGGGCAAGCTGAGCAAGAAGGAGATCTACGACAAGGCCCGCAGCATGATGGCCGACGCGGGCCTCAGCGGCACCGAGAACAACTTCCCCGGCGAGGTCTCGTCGGGTTTGCGCCGGCGCGTGGAGATCGTGCGCGCGCTGATGAACGACCCGAAGGTGCTGCTGTTCGACGAGCCCTACCGCGCGCTGGACTCGCTGACCAAGTCGGTGATGCACGAGGCGCTGCTGGAGATCTACTACAAGAACAAGGTCACCATCTTCTTCATCACGCACGACCTGGAGGAGGCGATCTTCCTCGGCCACCGCCTGGTCATCATGACCTCGCGGCCGTGCAAGCCGAAGAAGATCCTGACGGTGGACATCCCGCACCCGCGCGACTACGGCGTGCTCACCAGCCCGCGTTTCCGCGAGCTGATGGAAGAGACCAGTGCCGTCGTGCACGAGGAGGCGAAGAAGTCCTTCGCCGCCGGCGAGAGGGAGGGCTGAGCCATGGAAAAGTCGCTGACCCGACTGCGAAAGAAGCTGCTCAGCCGCGCCAGCCTGCGCGCGATGATCTCGCTGCTGGTGTTCGTGCTCCTTTGGGAGCTGGGCTCGCGCTCCAAGCAGTGGCTGGGCTTCTCGCTGCCCTGGATCGGCCAGGTGCCCGCGCCCAGCGGCGTGCTGCGCGTGTGGTCCACGCTGATCACCGATGCGGGCTACTGGCAGAGCTGGTACCTGAGCCTGCTGCGCGTGCTGGCCGGCTTCATCGCGGCGATGGTGATCGGCATCCCGCTCGGGCTGCTGATGGCGGTGAGCAAGACCTTCTACGGCCTGTCGTTCCCGAGCTTCGAGATCCTGCGGCCGATCCCGCCGCTGGCCTGGGTGCCGATCTCGATCATCTTCTGGCCCACGCAGGAGCTGTCGATCGCGTTCGTGACCTTTCTCGGCGCCTTCTTCACCGTCGTCATCAACGTCGTCGGTGGGGCCAAGTCGATCGACGGCCGCTTCTTCCAGGCGGCGCAGGCGATGGGCGCCTCGCAGTGGGACATCTTCCGCCGCGTCGTGCTGCCGGCCACGCTGCCGTCGATCGTCGTCGGCTCGTCGGTGGGCATGGGCATCACCTGGAACGTGGTCGTGGCCGCCGAGATGATCTCCGGCGGCGGCGGCAGCGGATCGGGCGGCGGCCTCGGGTTCTTCATCTGGAACTCCTACGTCGGCGGTTCGTACGAGCAGATCGTGGTGGGCATGATCAGCATCGGCATCGCGGGCTTCGGCTGCAGCGAGGTGCTGCGCGCGCTCGGCGGACTGTCCACCCCCTGGCTGCAGAAGCGCTGAAGGACGAGCATGAGCAACCCCATCGCAAGCGACCGGCCCGCCGGCACCAACGGCAAGGCGCCGACGACGGCCGGCGAGATCCGCGTCGAGGGCGTCAGCAAGGCCTACGGCACCGGCCTGTTCTCCAAGACGGTGATCAACGACTGCTCGTTCGCCATTCCGCGCAACAAGCTGACCGTGATGATCGGCCCCTCGGGCTGCGGCAAGAGCACGCTGATCCGCCTGCTGGCCGGGTTCGAGAAGCCCACCAGCGGAACGATCACCATCGACGGCAAGCCGATCACCGGGCCGGGCAAGGACCGGCTGGTGGTGTTCCAGGAGTCGGCACTGTTCCCCTGGATGACCACCTTCGACAACATCATGTACGGCCCGCGGGCGCGCGGCGAGGACAACCCGCAAAGCCGCGCGCAGGCTGAGTTCCTGCTCGAGAAGGTGGGCCTGAAGGCCTTCCGCAAGAAGTACCCGCCGCAGCTGTCGGGCGGCATGCAGCGCCGCGCCGAACTGGCGCGCGCGATGATCAACAACCCCGACGTGATGATCCTCGACGAGCCCTTCCGCGGCCTGGACGCGATGTCCAAGGAACTGATGTGGGAGTACTACGCGGGCCTGTTCGAGGAGTCGCACCGCACCAACTTCTTCGTCACCACCGACATCGACGAGGCCATCTTCCTGGCCGACCGGCTGATCGTGATGACGAACACGCCGACCAAGGTGCGCGCGGTGATCGACGTGGACATCCCGCGCCCGCGGCGGCTCGTCAACATCTTCGACAACGACCATGCCAACGAAGTGAAGATGCGCGCCCTCTCGCTGCTGCACGAGGAGGCGATGAAGTCCTTCTCCGGCGGAAGCCGCGCCGCCGCGGACTTCGTCGAGGCCTATTCCAGGCGCACGGGCGACCGTGCCAACGGCGCCAAGCCGGCCTGAACCCCATTCCAACCAGGAGAACAGAACATGGCAAAAAAAGTGATCGACATGCGCAGCCGGCCGTCGTTCCTGCATGACTTCTACGGCAAGACCCGTGGCACGCCGGAGTTCGAGGTGGTCAAGTGGCTCAACGGCCGCGTCGGCTCGAAGAACGTCGAGCACTTCACGGCCTCGCGCGACATCGAGTCCTTCGTCCGCGAGATCAAGGACACGCGCATCGCGGCCTCGGTGGTGGTGGGCCGCGACACGCCGGGCATCAAGCACTCGAACGACGAGATCCACGAGATGGTGCGCCGCCACAAGGAGCTGGTGGGCGTGGGCTCGATCGACCCGCACCGCTGGGGCGCCCGCGCCGCCGTGCAGGAGGTGGAGCGCGCGATCACGGTGCTCGGCCTGAAGGCGATCAACGTCGAGCCCGGCTTCGGCAGCCCGCTGCGCAGCGCCGACGACCCGATGCTGTTCCCGGTCTACGACGCCTGCGAGCAGCTCGGCGTGCCGGTGTCGATCATGTCGGGCCCGACGGCGCCGAGCCTGGACTTCGTGCGCCCGGCCGCGGTGGGCCACGTGGCCAAGGCGTTCCCGAAGCTGGCCATCGTCTGCTACCACGGCTTCTACCCGTTCGTGAACGAGATCCTCGGCGTCGCGCTGCGCTGGGAGAACGTCTTCATCGTGCCCGACATGTACATCTTTGCGCCGGGCGGCAGCCTGTACGTCGAGGCGGCCAACGGCGCGATGCGCCAGCAGATCCTGTTCGGCAGCTCCTACCCGTTCCGGCCGATGGCGCAATCGATCAACGACTACCGCATGCTCGGCTTCGACGACGGCGTGATCGACGACGTGATGTACGGCAACGCCAAGCGCGTGCTGAAGCTGGCGGTCTGAGCGCGCGACGGGCCCCGCCGTGCACCTTCTGATCCGCCCGGCCCTGCCAGCCGACCTGCCGCAGGTGCTGGCCCTGTGCCGGCAGCTCGACCTGCCCGGCGAGCCCGCGCTGAGCGATCGCCAGGCGCAGGCGCATTTCGAGGCGCTGACGGCCGGCGACCGGCACCGCATCTACGTCGCCGAGCAACAGGGGCAGGTGGTGGGCACCTTCGCGCTGAACTTCGTCGGCGGCCTGGCCCACTCGGCGCGCGACTCCGGCATCGTCGAGGACGTCGTCGTCGCGCCGCTGCTGCGCGGCACCGGAGTAGGCAAGAAGATGATGGACTTCGCGATGCGCGAATGCGCCGCGCGCGGTTGCTACAAGCTCGTGCTGTCGAGCCACCTGCAGCGCGACCGGGCGCACAGCTTCTACGAGGGCCTGGGATTCCGCAAGCACGGCTTCAGCTTCCTCATCGACCCGGAGGCGGTTGATGGAGCCGGACAGCCGTAACGTCACCGTGGACGCGATCGACGAGGCCGGCGGCGGCTTCGCGATCGACGTGAGTTCCGTGCCGCTGGCTTCGGGCACCTGCTACGCGGCCAAGGTGGTGGTGCGGCAGCTGCCCTCGCAGATCGAGATGTTCTGCGACCGCGCGATCAACGGCGGGCAGGGCTGGCCGACACCGCAGGAGGCGCTGGCCGTGGCGCTGGCGCGCGGGCGCCGCTACGTGCGGGATCAGGTGTGCGTCGCGGCCCTGCCGCCGGCGCCGGCGACTGAATGACCGAAACCGGGCGCGCAGCAGGCGCGGCGGCCAACGGCCCGGAAGGCGGATCGCCGTCTCGCGGCCACAACCATGAACCCTGGAGGACGACATGACAGACAGCAAGAGCTCCCGGCTCGTCAGCGCGGCGAGATCGGAACTGCAGGCGGCGGGGTCGATCACGCACGACCCGTCGCGGCGCGCGATGCTCGGCCGCACGGCGGCCGCAGCTGCCGGCGGCGTGGCCGCACTGGCGGGCGGGCGCGCCGCCGCGGCCCCCGTGCCCGTGCCGGCGTCGAACCTGGCGCTGGGCCGCGCCCTGCCCGAGACCGAGTACGGCATGCCATCGAAGTACGAGGCGCACGTCAAGCGACGGCGCACCGATGTGCTCGTGAACCGGCAGAACTTCTCCGACTGGAGCATGACGCCGCTGCACCAGCAGCACGGCACGCTCACGCCCAACGGCCTGATCTACGAGCGCCACCACAGCGGCGTGCCCGACATCGACCCGCAGCAGCACCGCTTCGCCATCCACGGCATGGTGCGCAAGCCGCTGCTGTTCACGATGGACGACCTGATGAAGTACCCGTCGGTGACGCGCTTCCACTTCATGGAGTGCTCGGGCAACGGCCTGACCGACTGGCTCAAGGCGAGCTCCAAGACCGTGCAGCAGACGCATGGCCTGCTGTCGTGCGCGCAGTGGACCGGCGTGCCGGTGTCGACCCTGCTCGACGAAGCCGGCGTGCGACCCGAAGCCACCTGGGCATTGGCCGAAGGCGCCGACGGCGCGGCGCATGCGCGCAGCATCCCGATGGCCAAGCTGCTCGAGGACGCGATGATCGTCTACGCCTCCAACGGCGAGATGCTGCGGCCCGAGAACGGCTACCCGCTGCGCCTGTTCATCCCCGGCTGGGAAGGCAACGTCAGCATCAAGTGGCTGCGCCGCATCAAGCTCGGCGACCAGCCCTGGCACCTGCGCAGCGAGACGGCGCGCTACACCGACCCGATGCCCGACGGCAAGTGGCGGCAGTTCAGCTTCGCGATGGAGGCCAAGTCGGTGATCACCTCGCCGTCGGGCGGCATGAACGTGCGCCCGGGCGAGATCGAGATCCTCGGCTTCGCCTGGTCGGGCCTTGGCAAGATCCGCACGGTCGACGTCACGCTCGACGGCGGACGCACCTGGCGCGAGGCCACGCTCGAGGAGCCGGTGCTCGACAAGTGCCTGACGCGCTTCCGGCTGCGATGGCAGTGGGACGGCACGCCCGCGACGATCGCCAGCCGCGCGGTCGACTCCACCGGCTACGTGCAGCCCACCGTGGAAGAGATCAGGAAGGTCCGCGCGATCACCGGATTCGTGCAGCACCACAACGGCGTGTTCCCGTGGTCCATCAATGCCGCAGGGGAGGTGAAGAATGCAATCGCCTAAGTTTCTCTGGCTCGCGCTTGCCGCGGGATTCGTGCTGGCCGGTTGTGCGGCCACCAAGTCGACGGCCGGCGGCAGCCCCGCGCAGCCGCGCGGGCAGGCGGTCAGCGAGGCCGACCTGCTGGCCTGGAACATCGACGTGCGCACGCCGGATGGGCTGGGCCTGCCGCCGGGCTCCGGCTCGGTCGCGGCGGGCAAGGCGGTGTTCGACGCCAAGTGCGCTTCGTGCCACGGTGCGGCAGCGGCCGGCGGGCCGGTGTTCGGCAGCATGGTCGGGGGCATCGGCTCGTTCAAGACCGACCGCCGCGTGCTCACCCCGGGCAGCATGTACCCGTATGCACCGGTGTTGTTCGACTACGTGCGGCGTGCCATGCCAATGAACGCGCCACAGTCGCTGAGCAACGACGAGGCCTATGCGGTGACGGGCTACGTCCTGCAGCTCAACGGCCTGGTCGCGGCCGATGCGGTGATGACGGCGGCCAGCCTGACGGCCGTGCAGATGCCCAACCGCAACGGCTTCATGGTCGACGACCGGCCCGACACCGCGGCCACGCGCTGCATGAGCCAGTGCACGCCGATCTCGGGCAAGTGAACCCGACGATGTGATGGCCCGGCGGCGCGGTTCAACGCTGCGCCGCCGGCCCCGCTGAGGCCGAACGCGCCAGGTTGGCCGCCACGAGCGCGGCCGCCAGCGTCACCAGCCACGAGAAGTAGACCCACAGCAGGAACACCGGGAACACCGCGAAGGCGCCGTAGACCGCCTTGTAGGTGGGGATCTTCAACAGGTAGGCGGTGAAACCGCGCTTGCCCAGCTCGATCGCGATGCTGGCCAGCAGCCCGCCGATGATGGCGTCGCGGCGCCGCACCTTCGTGTTCGGCACGAAGTAGAACAGGCAGGCCAGGCCGGCCCAGGCCAGTGCCGCCGGGCCCAGGTTGAGCACGAACTGCGCTTCGCGGGGCAGCGGACCGAGCCAACCCATCGACATCCCCAGCACGTACGAAGTGGCCCACAGGCTCACGCCGAGGGCTGGCGGCCCCAACGCGAGAATCAGCAGGTACAGGCCCACGCGCTTGAGGAAGGGGCGCTTGCGCTTGACGTTCCAGATCTGGTTGAAGGCGTTCTCCACCGTCAGCAGCATCGCGATCGCGGCCCCGAGCAGGAACAGCGAGCCCGCCCAGGTGAGGCCGTTCGCGTTGGCGGCGAACTGGTGCAGGTACCTGAGCACCGTGCGCGCAATGTCGGCCGGCAGCATGCTCTTGAGCAGATGCTCCTCGAGCGCCGCCTCGAAGCGGCTGAAGATCGGGAAGCGCGTGAACAGCGCGAAGCTCACCGCGAGCAGCGGCACGACGGACAGCAGGGTCGTGAAGGCGAGCGTGCCGGCGATCTGCGGCAGGCGCTCCTGCCGCGCGCGGCGCAGGGTGAGTCGGGTCAGGGTGAACATGGGTCGACCGCGGCGCGGGTCGACCGACGCGGCGCGCAACGATAGCGCACCGGCCTTGCCGTTCACTCCCGGGGTGGCTGGCCTCGTGGGGCACGCACGCGCACGGCGACGAGCCGGTACAGCGTCGGTACGCCGGCCAGCAGCAGGATCGGCCACAGGCAGCTGCTGATCAGCACCCACAAAGCCCGGCTGGCCAGCGAGACGGGTTCGCCCGGCTCGGCGGGCCGGGCGCGGCCTTCGCTGAACAGATGCTGAACCGACCCTGTCGCCAGGCCGAAGAGGGCACCGACAAGGAAGAACACGATGATAGGAGTGGTCACGACGGCCTCCGATGGACCGTGCACGGGGCCCACCGGCTCAGTCTCGCTCAAGCGCCCGGAGATGTCCAAACCCCTACGACGAGCATGCCCGGACTCGGCTGTGCGGGCCACGGTGGCGCGATGGGTCGTCGGCAGGTTCGAAGGGTGGGCGATCGGCCAGGAGGCGGCCCGGCGGCAAGGCCGGGCTCGGACGTGGGAACCTTCTGACGCTGCGGCGACCGAATTCGCCTTGCCCACCCACCCGGACTGCCACATGACCCCTGCCGAAACCCAGGCCATCGCCACCCTCGCCGTGCTCGCCGCATTCGCGGACGGCAACAAGCACGATCGCGAGCGAGACGAACTCAAGCGCATTGCCGAAGGCCTGGGCCAAGCCGATGCCGTGCGTCTGCCGACCCTCTACCAAGACGTGTTGATGAAACGCGTCGACATTGCTTCGGCCGTCGCCGCGCTCGGCAGCCCCGAAGCGCGACAGCTCGCCTACGAGATGGCCGTCTGCGTCTGCGACGCCGACGGCGCCCAGTCGGAGGCGGAGGCTCGGTTCCTGGCCAGCCTGCTCAGCCAGCTCGGTCTGGGCACGTCGGCCCGGGACTTCAATGCGCAGGCCGAGGAGATCGCAGCCGCGCCCATCGATGAGCAAAACGTGTTGCCGGCCAAGGCGGCGGCGGTCGACGACGCCGCCCTCGACCAGGCCATCCTGAATGCGGCCATCCTCAACGGCGCCCTCGAGCTCCTGCCCGAGACGCTGTCGACGATGGCGATCATCCCGCTGCAGATGAAGCTGGTGTACGGCATCGGCCAGGCCCACGGCTATCAGCTCGACAGTGGGCACGTGAAGGACTTCATCGCGACCGTCGGTGTGGGCCTGACCTCGCAGTACCTCGAACAGGCCGGCCGCAAGCTGCTGGGCGGACTGCTGGGCAAAGTGGGCGGAGGCTTGCTCGGTGGCCTGGGCCGGCAGGCGGTCAGTTCGAGCATGAGTTTCGCTACGACCTATGCGCTCGGCCACGTCGCGAAGCGCTATTACGCCGGCGGGCGCACCCTGTCGACGCAGATGTTGAGGGAGGCCTACAGTGGCGTCGTCGCTGAAGCCCAAGGCCTGCAGGCGCGCTACCTGCCTGCGATGCAGCAGAAGGCACGCGGGCTCGACGTCAGCAAGGTGCTGGCACTGGCTCGAGGCCGCTGACGGAAACAGGACACCAGCATCCCGGCGAGTCAAGCCGCAGCCTTCGGCCGCCGCACCGCGCGCACCTTGCCGCTCGGACCGCCGCCGCAGTACAGCAGATCGGCGCCGTCGGACTCGAGCCCGCTGACGCCGGTGCCGGCAGGCATGGCCAGCCGCTCGAGCACGGCGCCGCTGGCCGGGTCGAGGCGGCGCAGTTCGCTCTCCTCGCCTTCCCAGGTGCCGTGCCACATATCGCCATCGACGAAGGTCACGCCGGTGACGTAGCGGTTGGACTCGATGGTGCGCAGGATGGCGCCGGTGGCCGGATCGATCTGGTGGATCTTGCGGTCGAGGTACTGCCCGACCCACAGGCTGCCCTCGGCCCAGGTCAGGCCCGAGTCGCCGCCGTTCCCGGGCGCGGGGATCGAGGCCACCACCGCACCGCTGGCCGGATCGATCTTGTCGATGCGCGACGCGGCGATCTGGTAGAGGTGCGTGCCGTCGAAGGCGGTGCCGGCATCGCTGGCGCAATCGAGCGTGCGCACCGTCTGGCCGCTGGCCGGATCGAAGGCGACCAGCGTCGCGCCGGTGGCAGCCCACACGCGCTGCCCGTCGTGGCTGACGCCGTGGATGCGCTGCGAGTCGCCGAAGGGGCCGTACTCGCGCACGATCTCGGCGGGGCGCACGGTGGCCTGCGCTGCGGGGCGCGTGGCTCGGGCGGAAGTGGCGGTCATGGTCTGCTTCCCTTCGGCACGTCGATGCGGCGCCGTAGATACCGAATCTACGTGAGCGGCAGCGCGGCAGGGAGTAACAAGTTCGTCGTGAATCCGGCCAGCGGCGCCGCCAGCCAGCGCTGCGCGCGCGCCTGCCCGACCGAGCGCACGCGGCCCGCAGCTTCGAGCTCGGCGAGTGCGCGCTGCACGGTGCGCTGGCTGGCGCCGAGCGCGAGTGCCAGCGCCGAGGTCGACCAGGCGGCACCGTCGGCCAGCAGCGCCAGCAGCGAGGCCCGATCGCCGTCGATGGGCGGCAGCAGCACGACGACCGCAGGGGCGCCGATCGGCTCGAGTAAGAAGCCGCGCGCGCTGGCCTCGATGCGTGCCAGCGGTGCGGCGAGCGCGCGCAGGCGGCCGATCTCGACGCGCAGTCGCGCCCGGTGCGTCTCGTCGGGGCGGCGGGTGTGGAAGGCGCACGCGATCAGCGCGTTGCGCTCGACGTCGCCGGGCCAGGCCTCGGCCAGCGCGCGGGCCAGCGAGAACAGCACTGGCCGGCGCGCCAGCGGCTGCCAGAGGCTGCCGGCATGCAGGCCGCGGCGGCAGGCGTCGATCACCAGGGTGCCGCTGGCGAGCAGCGCCTCGACTTCATCCAGGCGCAGCATCTGTTCGTGCCCGGCCTGCAAGCGGCGCGCGGCGGGCCGTTCGAGCGCGGCGCAGGCCTCGCCCACTTCGGCCAGCAGCGCGGGCACGCGCGCACGGGTGGCCGCCGCCTGCGCGCGAGCCAGCGCCGCGCGCGCGGGCGCCGTGTGCAGCGAGCGCAGTGCCAGCTCGGCGGTGGCGAGTTCGGCCACCGCCACCAGCGAGGGCGGCGCGCCGGCCAGTTCCAGGCCCGCCAACGCGGCCCCGGCTTCGTCGAGCCGGCCGAGCAGCAGGGCGCGGCGCAGCGCGATCAGGCGGGCCTGCAATGCGTTGGCTCGATCGGCGCGGGCCTCGAGCGTGGCCGATGCCGCTGCCAGCGAACGCGGGCCGCCGCGCAGGTCCCGCATGGCCAGCGCCACCTCGGCCTCGGCGACCACGCAGCGGGCGTGCGCCAGCTCGTCACGGCTTGCGAAGCCGCGCGCCGCACGACGCAGCAGCTCCCGGGCGCGCGGGTGTTCGCCGAGCTGGGCCATGGCGATGCCGCGCAGCGCGAGCGCCTGCGCGTCCTCGCGCAGCGCCACGTGCTTGAGTGCGCCGAGCGCGTCGCCGGCCACGAGGGCGCGGGCGGCGGCGGCGATCAGGGAGTCCATGGCGAGAGGCTAACCCGGCGCCGCCGTGCGGCGAAAATGCCGCCATGACCGAGCCCTTGCCGCCCACTGCGCCAACGCAGCCGAAGAACCCGCTGCATGGCGTGACGCTCGAGCAGATCGTCACGCAGCTCTCCGAGCACTACGGCTGGCAGGGCCTCGCCGAGCGCATCGCGCTGCGCTGCTTCACCAGCGAGCCCAGCGTGGCCTCGAGCCTCAAGTTCCTGCGCAAGACACCGTGGGCGCGCGAGAAGGTCGAAGGCCTTTACCTGTTCATGCTGCGCGAGCAGCGCCGCGCGCGCTGAGCCTCCGAAGCGAGGCGCTTCTGAAAGTGCGCAGCGCAGGCGGCTCAGCTCAGGCCGACGCTGGCCAGCTTCGCAGGGCCTTCGCTCTGGCCTGAGCTCAGGCGGCGATCTCCCACGGCGCCGCGTCTGCCGCGCCCGCGTCCGGCAAGGCCGCGGGCACCGCGGCAGCCTGCCGTTCGTGCAGGCCGCCGAGCGCCTCGATCAGCGCCGGCAGCATCAGGCGCAGCTCGCCGGTGGCGATGGCCACATCAGCATCGAAGCCGTTGTCGTCCTTGCCCGCGTTGGCGGCGTCGACACCGGCGCCTTCGAGCACCACGTCGAGCAGCTGGATCTTCTTCAGCGTCAGCGCCTCGGTGAGCACGAAGGAGACGCGGCTGGCCCAGGTGAGCGCCAGCTGCGTGGGCAGCTTGCCCTGGCGGATGTGCTCGCCGACCTCGTCGATGTCGAGCGTGTGGCGCGCGTAGCGCACGGTGGCCTTCTCGCTGTCGGGCTGCTTGAGCTCGCACTCGCGGTCGATGCTGAAGCCCGACGGCGCTTCCTTCTCCGACAGCCACAGCGACATCGCGGTGGCCGGCGACAGCTCGGTCTGCAGCAGCGCGAGCTTGAGCCCGCCGCCCAGGCACTCGATCAGCCGCGTGACCACGACGTCGGCGCGCTTGGTGCTGCCCGCGCCCACCCACACCATCCGCGCCGCGAGGTCGATCCAGACCAGCGTGTCGGTGCGCTTCGGGAACGCGCGCGGCATCAGCGCGTGCACCACCGCCTCCTTCAGCTCCTTGAGCTGCTTGCCCTTCGGGCGGCGGCCGGTCTGCTGCTCGATCGCATCGAGCTGCGCCTGCAGCTGCTGCTTGACCGCGCTGCCCGGCACGGCGCGCCGCTCGGCGCAGAGCTTGACGACCAGCTGACCGCCGACGATCTCGGCCAGCGCATCGTGCTTGTCGCCGCGCGGCGCCACCCAGCCGGCCGACTCGGGCTGCGTGAGCCCGCACTCGACGAAGGGCGAGCCCGACAGGCGCTGCGCGATCTCGGCCAGGCTCGGCTGGTCCCAGTGTTCGATGCGGTAGATCAGGGCGTTCTTCAGCATGTCGGGGTCGGGGCGGCGGCGCACGGTCAGGGTGGTGGGGTGGCGAGTGTAGGGGAGCCCGGCCGCCGGGCCTGCTGCGTGCGGCCGCCGTAACCCCAGTCGCTGGCCGGCAACTCGTGCACGATCACGTAGCTGGTGGCTTCCAGCGACTCGCCCGGCGCCAGCTGATGCTGCAGCTCCGCGAAGGCGGCCTCGACGAACGCGGCCTTCTGCACGGCCGTGTTGGTGCCGGCGGTGATGCAGATCTGCAGCCACGCGGTCGGGCGTTGCACCGGTTGCGCCCCGATGAACCACTGCCCTGGCGGCAGGCCGTCGATGATCACCGCCGTGACCTCGGGGCGCTTGCCGAGCGTCTGCGCGGTGATGCGGGTCAGCGCCTCGGCCAGCGCGCGCTGGCGCGGCGCGCCCTGCGGCGGGCAGGTCTTCAGCATCAGGGTCGGCATGCCGGCTCCTTCGCGCGCAGCAACGCGGCCGGCCGATGCGCGGCGCGTGCCACTGCGTGCCATGCCGAGGCCACGTGGCGGAAGGCCGCAGCCCAGAAGGCGTCGATGGCTTCGCGGCGGGCCTGGAGGGCGCGATGCTTCGCGGCATCCATGACAGCGGCCCGCTCGAGAGGCGAGAGCGGGCGATCGAAAGGCGAGGCGTTCATGGCAGGCTCCGTTGAATCGGTGCGTCGACTCTAGGCAGCCGCCCTCGCGGCGGAAACGGCACGCCCGGCAAATCGGTCTTGCGCACACCGCAAAGCCGGCGCCTCTACCATCGCGCCCATGGACGGTCTGGGTTTCGACGATCTGAAGCTGTTCGCCCGCGTGGCGGCGCTGGGCACCCTGTCGGCGGTGGCGCGCGAGCGCGACGTGCCGGTGAGCCAGGTGTCGCGATCGCTGTCGCGCATCGAGAAGGCCTGCGGCGCGCGGCTCATCCACCGCTCGACGCACGGCCTGGCACTCACCGCCGAAGGCGAGACCTTCCTCGGCTACTGCCAGCGCCTGGGCCACACCCTCGAGGAACTGGAGGGCGAGTTCGACGCGCAGTCGCGCGAGCCCAGCGGCCTGGTGCGCGTGGCGGCGAGCACGGTGATCGCGCAGTACCTGCTGCTGCCCAGCCTGAACGCGCTGAGCGAGAAGCACCCGCGGCTGCGTGTCGAGCTCGAGGTCAGCGACCTGCTCGTCGACATGGCGCGCGGCGGTATCGACATCGCCATCCGCACCACCTCGTCGCTGGCCGACACCATGGTGGCGCGACCGATCGGCACGCTCGGCCGCGGCCTCTACGCCTCGCCGGCCTACGCGGCGCGCGCGGGCCTGCCCGCGCATCCCGATGAGCTCGGCTCGCACCGGCTCGTTGCCAACAGCGCCGCGACGCAGCTCAACCACTGGCCCTTCATCATCGACGGCCGCTCCGTGAAGCTGCCGATCGAAGGCTACTGGCGCAGCAACGACACCGGCATGGCTGCCAACATGGTGCTGCAGGGCCTGGGCATCGGGCGCCTGGCCACGATCGCGGCGGAGCCGCTGGTGCGGCAAGGGCGGCTGCTGCCGGTGCTGGCCGGCTTCGTCGACCCGCAGCCGGTGCCGATCCACGCGGTGATCGCCGGCGCCCGCCAGCGCCTGCCGAAGATCCGCGCCTGCATCGACCATTGGGCCGCGTGGATCGGGCAGTTCCAGGCGGCGACGCCGGAAGACG
Organism: Rhizobacter sp. AJA081-3; assembly: GCF_017795745.1. Classification (GTDB taxonomy): domain Bacteria; phylum Pseudomonadota; class Gammaproteobacteria; order Burkholderiales; family Burkholderiaceae_C; genus Piscinibacter. Next base: position 364,321 of record NZ_CP059067.1, read on the forward strand.
CGGCCTCGACTCGCTGACGCTCGCCTGCAAGCGCAGGGCCATGGCCCTCGCATGGCTCTCGGGCCGGAGCTTCGATGGCCCGTCCGGGCGATGGCAGGCACGGCGCCCGGGCCGAGCATTCAGGCCCATGCGATCGCCCCCCGCGGGGCATCGCAAGCCCCGCGCGCACCGCTGAGAGTCGGCGTGCGTTCGTCCACCCCTGACACGCCATTGGATAGGCCATGCCATTCTCGAAACTCACCCCGCGCGCCTTGCTCGCCGCCGCCACGATCGCCCTCGCCGCCTGCGGCGGTGGCGGCGACGACGGCGCAGCGCAAGACAACTTCGCGGCCATCGATGCCCTCAAGGAGGCCGGTGCGGCCGATGCCGTGCTGGCCGACCCGAACCTGCCGGCGCTGATCGCCCCGCGCAAGCCGCAGTTCGCCTTCCTCGACTTCCTCAAGGGGCGCCGCTTGTTCGAGCGCGAGACCTTCGGCGGCAACGGCCGCACCTGCCTGACCTGCCACTCGCGCGAGACGGGCACCGTCTCGCCGCAGGACGCACAGCATCGTTTCGCCGCCAACCCGGCCGACCCGCTTTTCCTCGGCGACGGCAGCGACGACGGGCTGGGCCATGGCGCCACGCGCATGCAGCAGGATGCGACCGTGCTGGTGCGCATCGCGCTGCCCGACAACGTCAGCCTGGCCCAGGACCCGTCGGCGCGCAGCGTCGTGCTGCGCCGTGGCATCCCGTCGACGCTGAACACGCCGGCGCTCGACGAGGTGCTGATGCTCGACGGCCGCCAGCCCGACCTGCTCGCGCAGGCCCGCGGTGCGATCGCCGACCATGCCCGGGCCACGCGCGAACCGCGGCCCGACGAGCTGGCGCACATCGCGGCCTTCCAGCAGACGCCCGGCTTCTTCAGCTCGACGACGACGATGAAGTACGCCTACCTCGGGGTGAAGCCCGCGCTGCCGCCGGGGCACAGCGAGTCCGAGAAGCGCGGACGCCGCTTCTTCGTCGACGCGCCCCTGCAGGGAGACCTGAAGACCGGCCTGTGCTCGGGCTGCCACAGCGGGCCGATGCTCAACGAGACCAACGAGTTCATCCCCGCGCCGCCGTTCCGCCGCGGCGGGCGCTTCCAGTCGGTGGGGGTGTCCGAGTTCAACGTCGCCGGCAACCCGGTGCTCGACTACGTGTTCCGCAACGCCGACGGCAGCACGACCACGATCTCCAGCGCCGACCCCGGCCGTGCGCTGATCACCGGCAACGCGCAGGACTTCGAGAGCCTGAACGCGTTCAAGATCCCGTCGTTGTGGGGTGCTGCGCGCACCGCGCCGTACTTCCACGACAACTCTGCCAGGACGCTGGAAGACGTGGCGCGCCACTACGCGAAGTTCTTTTCCGTGGTGTCACCGATCGTGCTCACCGCCGAAGACCAGGCCGACATGGTGGCCTACATGAAACTGCTGCGCTGAACCGGTCCCGGGGACGGTGCAGGCGCCGGGCCTCACATGCGCGGTTCGCCGGCGCGGTTGACGGTGACGGTCCGCCCCGGCGGCTCGTTCATCTGGATGCGGTGTGCGCGGCCGCGGAAGGCGTAGCTCACCTCCCAGAAGGCGGGGGTGTCGTTGCGGACCTGCTCGCAACGTCGCACCACACTGCGGCCGATCTGGTGGCCGAGGACGCCGCGGCCCGCGCTGCTGCCGCCGCGCTGTTCGGGCTGGTGTTCGACCCAGCAGCGTTGTTCGGGGGCGCCGAGCACGGCACGCACGGAAGTCACCGGCACCTCGAACAAGCGCTCGCTCGGGCGTTGGCGGTAGGCATAGTCGGGGCGGCGCATCGGTGGCGAGGCTTCGTTCTCGTAGCTGGCGCGGGTCGGGGCCGGGCGCGCCGATGAGAGGCGGTCGTTCAGCCCCATGGTGCTGAGTCGGTCGTAGGCGCCCGGGCGAAGCACCGCGCAGCGCCCGTTGAAGCCGACGCCTTCGCAGACTTCCCAGCGGCCCTTGTCGACCACCACCGACGAGGCACGGTCGTTGAAGTCCCAGCCCGCAAAGTTGTCGAGCGCGCCCCGGGTGGTGTGGACACTGCCGCGGAATCCCTCGTGTTCGTAGAAGGTGATCTGCGCGACGGCCGGCGCCGCGAGCGTCAGTGCAGCGGCCGCGAGCGTGGCCTGGAGGAGGATGTGCATCGAAGTCTCTTCGGCGCGACCGAGGGGTCTCGCCATGCGAGGAGCTTGGCCATTGCCGCGCCGAGTGTCTGTTCGACGGCGTACATGCCGACGTGCCGGCTGCGGGCAGTCCCGATTGCCTGATCGCGGCCGCGATGGGAACATGGGCCACGCCAACACCGCAGTGCCGCCTCGTGAACCACATCGACACCGACTACCTGGTCATCGGCAGCGGCACCGCCGGCCTGGCCTTCACCGACACGCTGATCGACGAGAGCGACGCGCACGTCACCATCGTCGACCGCCGCGGCAAGCCCGGCGGCCACTGGAACGATGCCTACTCGTTCGTCACGCTGCACCAGCCCTCGGCCTTCTATGGCGTCAACTCGATGGAGCTGGGCAGCCGCCGCAAGGACACGGTCGGCCTGAACCAGGGCCTGTACGAGCTGGCCTCGGGCGCCGAGATCAGCGGCTACTTCGACCGCGTGATGAACCACAGGCTGCTGCCCAGCGGCCGCGTGGCCTACCACCCGATGTGCAACCACCTCGGCGAAGGCCGCATCGAGAACTTGCTGTCCGGTGAGATCTCGCAAGTGAACGTACGCCGCAAGGTGGTGGACGCGAACTACATGGGCCCATCGATCCCGTCCACGCACACGCCGCGCTTCGAGGTCGGCGAGGGCGTGCGGCTGGTGCCGCCGAACGCGCTGCCGCAGCTGTGGTTTGGCCAGGCGAAGGGCGGCCTGCCGCGGCGCTTCGTCATCCTCGGCGCCGGCAAGACGGCGATGGATGCCGCGGTGTGGCTGATCGGTGCCGGCGCCCCAGCCGACGCCATCCAGTGGGTGGTGCCGCGCGACTCGTGGCTGGTCAACCGCATCACCACGCAACCTGCCGTCGAGTTCTTCAAAGGAGGCCATCGGCGGCAGGCCGACCAGATGGAGGCGCTCGCCCTGGCCACGTCCACGGAGGACCTTTTCCTGCGCCTGGAGGCCTGCGGCGCGCTGCTGCGCATCGACCGCGAGCGGATGCCGGCGATGTTCCACCTGGCCACCATCTCGCCGGGGGAGGTGGAGGTGCTGCGGCGCATCCGCGACGTGGTGCGGCTGGGCCGCGTGCAGCGCCTCTCTCCGGACGCCATGGAGCTCGACCAGGGCCGCGTGCCGGTGGTGCCCGGCACGCTCTTTGTCGACTGCACCGCCTCCGCGGTGGAGCCGCGGCCGATGCAGCCGGTCTTCCAGGGCGGGCGCATCGTGCTGCAGATGCTGCGCCTGCCCCAGCCCGCGTTCAGCGCCGCGCTCACCGCCTACGTGGAGGCGCACTACGACAGCGACAAGGACAAGAACCGCCTGTGCGGCACGGTGCCCTTTCCGCACACGCTGGACGATTACCCGCGCGCCATGGCGGCCAGCATGTGGAACCAGTACCAGTGGGGCCAGGACAAGGTGCTGCGCCAGTGGATCCGCGACAGCCGGCTCGACGGCTTCGGCAAGCTGATGACCGGCATCGACCCGGCCGACGCCGAGAAGCTGGCCATCCTGGCGCGCTACAAGCAGCAGGCGGTGGCGGCGATGGCGAACGTGTCGCGCTTGATTGCCGCCTGAACTCCGGCGGCGGCCCGGCCCGTGCGGCCATTGGCGGCTTCAAGGGCCGGGCCCGGGCCTCAAGCGTTCACGCACCCGGCCGCCTCGAAGGCGAGCCGGCGTGCCTCGGCACTGCTCGGCATTCGAGTCTGCGAACCGCGGCCGCTCGTCGCGATCGATGGCGCACCGGCCTCGAGGTCGCTCCACACGCGATCACACAGCGCCTGACGCAGACGGTCCAAGGCGTTGCGGGGGCCTGTCCCACGCGGACGGGCGTACTCGACCAGCGCGGCGGCCTGCCCATGCTGCCCGAGGCGCAGTGCGAGCAGGGCCATGTCGGCGGACATCTCCGCGTCGAGCCCGAACTCCCAGGCCAGGGCAATCGCCTGCGCTGCTTCGGCGCGGGCCCGCTCGATCTCGTCGGCCTCGACCAGGGCGCGAACGAGCGCCTCGCTCGCTTGCGCGAGGAAGGCGCGCTGGCCGAGCGCACGAAGCTCGGCCAGCGCGCTCGCACCGAGCGCCACCGCCGCAGGCCAGTCGCCGGCCATGACGGCGGCACGGGGCAGGTAGGCCTGCACGTAGCAGGCCACGCGCGTCGCCTGGTGCTTCCGGGCCAGGTCGAGCGCCTCGCGCATGTGCGAGAGAAAGTCCACCGCGTCGCCGCAGTACATCGCGACATGCCCGGCATGGATGGCCGTGATCATGTCGACCTTGGGGTGCGCCATCGTCTGCGCCACGGCCCGCGCCTGTGCCAGCACCTCGCGGGCCCGTTCGGCTTCGCCGTCCTTGGCGAGCTCGGTTGCCAGCAGCAGCAGCGTGTGCGACCGCGACATCGGCTCGGGCGGCGTCAGTCGCAGCCACTCGGCGACGGCCAGCTCGGCGGCCAGCCTGGGCGGCAGGCGTTCGTCGCGGACCCAGCCGCAGGTGGCGATCGTCGTCAGCAGCCGCGCCCGCGTGACGCCGGTGGCATGCGGCAGCAGCGCGTGCGCCGCCGGCAGCCGCGCCGGCGTGTTCAGCGTGTCGCCACTGAGCTGATCGAGCGATCGCAGCCCGATCAGCACGGCCGCGGCCGTGTCGGCATCGGCACGTTCGCAGGCGTACTCGTAGGCCTTCTCCATGTCGGCATAACTGCCGACGAAACGATCCAGCAACTCATCGTCGCTGCATGACATGAACGCCTTGCGGATCTGCCACCACAGGCTGGCCATCGCGCGGCTGTGGCGCTGCAGGGCCGCATCGGCTTCGCCGGCCTCGACCAGCATCTCGCGGGCCAGCACGCGGGTGGTCTCGAGCAGGCGGTAGCGAACGGGTTCGGCCCCCTCGGCCCGCACCAGTGACCGGTCCACCAGCGCGCACAGCGCATCGAGCGCGGCCCACTCGTCGAGATCCGGTGCGGTGATCACGCGTCTGGCGTGGGCCAGCTCGAACGGCCCGGCGAAGACCGACAGGCGCCGCAGCGCCGACAGCTCCGCCGGGCTGAGCAGCGAGCAGCTCCATTCCAGCGTGGCGCGCAAGGTCTCCTGCCGCGAGGGGACCATGCGCCGCACGTTGCGCAGCATGCGCAGGCGTTCGCCGAGCAGGGTGTGCACCCCGTTCACGCCCAGCGTGGGGATGCGGGCGGCAGCCATCTCGATGGCCAGTGGCACGCCGTCCAGCCGCCGGCAGATGTCGATGGCCGGCGGTACGGCCGCCGGGGCCAGCTCGAAATCCTGCCGCGCCTCGGCGATGCGCCGAACGAGCAGCTGGAATGCGCCAAAGGCGGCGGCTTCCGCCGGCGATGCATCCAGCGGCGGAACACCGAGTACGCCCAGGCGGTGCAGATGCTCACCGTCCAGCTTGAGCGCCACCTGCGACGTGGCGAGAACGCGGACCCGGCGCGTGCCGTCCAGAACGGCGGCGATGACCGCGGCGACCGCGGCGACCAGGTGCTCGCAGTTGTCGAGCACGAGCAGGAGCTCGCGCTCGCCCAGTCCGCCGACGAGCCGCTGCAGCGGATCGCCCGGCACCAGCTCGATGCCGGCCGCCACCGCGATGGCCGGCGTCACCTGCGAGGCTTCCGACAGGGTTGCCAGGTCGATCCACCAGACACCGTGTTCGAAAAGCCCGACGGCCCGGCGCCCGACCGCGTGCGCCAGGCTCGTCTTGCCGATGCCACCGGCCCCCACGATGGTCAAGAGGCGCTGCTCTCGCAGCGAGGAGGCGACCGCCGCGACGTCATCGTCGCGCCCGAACAGGGTGGGGTCCGTCGCCGGAAGGTTGGAGACACGATGCGCCGCGGCCGCGGCGCGGCGCGGAAGTTCGGACGCCTGCGCCTGCGCGCCCGGCACCAGCACATAGCCCCGGCGGGCCAGGGTCCGGATGACGCTTCGATCGGTGTCGCCGAGCAGGCGCCGGATCTCGTTGACGACCTGCGTCAGCGAATCGTCGGTGACCACGGCCGGCGACCACACCCGTGTCATCAGTTCGTCCTTGCTGACGACATGGCCGGCCTGTTGCGCCAGCACGAGCAGGACTTCGAGGGCCTTGCGGCGCAGCAGGGCCTGTTCGCCGGATGGCGAGCGCAGCTCACGGCGTTCGAGGTCGAGCTCGAAGCCGCGAATCCGCAGACAGGCCCGATCCGGGGCGGGCGGTGGTGGTGAGCGCTCCATGCTGCGTGCGCCTCGCTGGATGCGTGCTTTCGGTCTTCTTTCGGCGAAGGTTCAGGACACGCGTTGCCCTGGTCTCTACGCTGCACATTCTCATCCGCCTCCATGGCCATCGGCATCGCGCCCGTGGACCTAGGGGGGCGGACCTGGGGATGCACCGCGCCCGGGCTTGGCGCGACATTCAGGACCACTCGCCAGGAGTCACGCCACATGAATCCGAAACCCTACGGCCACATCGTGCCGGCCCTGCCGGCCAGCGGCACCGCGTTCGCGGCCGGCGTGTTCGACGAACGCCAGGTGCGCGTCGCCGCCGGCCTGACGCTGGCGGCAGGCGCCGTGGCTTTCGCCTACGCCGCGCTGGCCCGTGTCTACCTGCCCATCCAGGTCGTCACCTCGCTGTTCTTCGTCGAGTTCGCGATCAGGGTGGCGGCGGGCCTGCAGTACAGCCCGTTCGGCGTGCTGTCGCGCCTGTTGACGCGCGGGCAGCTGCCCGAGTGGGTGTCGGCCAAGCCCAAGCGCTTCGCCTGGAGCATGGGCCTCGTGATGTCGTTCGCCATGATGCTGATCACCAATGCGGGCATCCGCGGCAGTCTGCCTCTGGGCATCTGCCTGGTCTGCCTCGTCTTGATGTGGCTGGAGGCGGTGCTCGGCCTGTGCCTGGGCTGCGAGATCTACGCCGCGCTGCGCCGGCGCGGCTGGATCGGCCGGGACCCGGCCATCGAGGTCTGTTCCAACGGGGCCTGCGCCGGCGACGGCCGCGCGGATCGGCGTTCATGAGCGCCGGCGCTTTGCCCCTCGGGCCCACGATGGCCGCGCATCGGTCGCGCATCGTGGGCATCGACCAGCTGGCACCGCTGCTCGGCGGCTCGATGCGGCCCTACGTCAACCTCGACAACGCGGCCACGGCCCCGGTGCTCCGGGACGTGCTGGACCACGTGAACCAGTGCCTGGGCTGGTACGCGTCGGTGCATCGCGGCAGCGGCTTCAAGAGCCAACGCACCACGCTGGCCTACGAGCAGGCGCGCGAGGCCGTGGCGCGCTTCGTCGGTGGCCGGCCGGGTGAGCACACCGTGATCTTCGGCAAGAACGCCACCGAGGCCATCAACAAGCTTTCGCACCGCCTGCCGCTGACCGGCGACGACGTGGTGCTGGTCTCCTTGCTCGAGCATCACAGCAACGACCTGCCGTGGCGCGCGCGGGCGCGGGTCGCCCACATCGGGGCCGATGCGCAGGGGCGCCTCGACGAGGATCACTACGAGCACCTGCTGCGCCAGCATGCCGGCCGCGTCAAGCTGGTGTGCGTGAGCGGCGGCTCGAACGTCACCGGCGTGATGCCGCCGGTCCACCGGCTGGCCGTGAAGGCCCATGGTGCCGGTGCGCAGATCCTGGTCGATGCCGCCCAGCTCGCGCCGCACCGGCGCATCGACATCGGCGCGCTGGACGACCCTGCGCACCTGGACTTCGTGGCCCTGTCCGCGCACAAGATGTACGCCCCCTTCGGCACCGGCGCCCTGATCGGGCGGCGCGACGTGTTCGAGCTCGGCGAGCCCGAGCATCGCGGCGGCGGCACCATCGACTTCGTCTCGACCGAGTCGGTCGACTGGGCGGCGGCACCGGAGCGCGACGAAGCGGGCACGCCGAACGTGCTGGGCGTGCTGGCGCTGGCGCGTGCCATGCAGGAACTGGACGAGATCGGCTTCGACGCGATCGCTGCGCACGAGGCGGCGCTGTGCGCCCACGCGCTCGAGCGGCTCTCGCGCGTGGACGGCCTCCGGCTCTATGGCGACGCCGACCCCCGGCATGCCGCGGACCGGCTCGGCGTCGTCGCCTTCAACCTCGATCGGCACCCGCATGCGCTGGTGGCTGCCGTGCTCGGCGCCGAGTTCGGCATCGGCGTGCGCAATGGCTGCTTCTGCGCCCAACCCTACGTGAGCCACCTGCTCGGCATGTCGCGGGACGCGTCGCAACGCTACCGCAAGGACATTGCAGGTGGCGATCGAAGCTGTCTGCCGGGCATGGTCCGCGCGAGCTTCGGCCTCTACAACAGCTTCGAGGAGATCGACATGCTGGTCGATGCGCTGGAAACCATCGCGCACACGGACTATCTTCAGCGCTACGAGGTGGAAGCCTCCAGCGGCAGCTTCACGCCTCGCGGGCATGCGCCGGCCGCTGCCGCATCGCAGCAGGATGGCCAGCCATGCACGCTGTGAGCGACTCGACCGGCGAGCGCTCCGGCGGCGTGGCCACGCCGGCGGCGTTCGGAACCATCGTGCTGTCGACGGGCCTCGGCGTGGGGCCGACCGCGCTGGCGGCCTTCGATGCCGCCTTGCTGGACGCGGGCGTGGCCAACTACAACCTGATCTGCCTGTCGTCGGTCATCCCGCCGGGCAGCCGCCTCGAGCGGCGGCGCTTCGTCACGCCGCCGCAGGAGTACGGCCAGCGGCTCTATGTGGTGATGTCGCAGATGCGCGAAGAGCGCCCTGGGTACACGGCGCACGCGGGCATCGGCTGGGTGCAGGACGAAGCGAGCGGCCGAGGCCTGTTCGTCGAACTCCACGACGGCCATCGTGATCAGTTGCTGAACGATCTGGCCGCGACGCTGGAGACGATGCAGACGAACCGGGGCTTGCGGCTCGGGCCAGTGCACACCGAGGTGGCCAGTGCCACCTGCCATGGCGAGCCGGTGTGTGCCCTGGTGGTGGCGGTCTACGCCAGCGCACCGTGGTGAGCGAGGCCCCGGTTCGCGTCCGCGACCTGCGCGAGCGGATCATCCAGACGCTCGCCTTCGAGGTGCTGGGCGTGTTGCTCATCGCACCCTTGTACGGGTTCGTGAGCGGCGCGAGCGGCTCGGACTCGTTCAAGCTCATCGTTGCGCTGTCGATCGTGGTGATGGCCTGGAGTGCCGCTTTCAACGCCGCCTTCGACCGGGTCGAGGCACACCGCAAGCAGCGTGTGGCCAGCGCGCGCCCGACCGCCGCACGCCTCGTCCATGCCCTGGGGCACGAACTGGGCGCCACCATCGTCAGCTGGCCGGTGATCGTCTGGATGACCGGCATGGGCTGGTGGCAGGCCCTCTTCGCGGACGTGGTGCTCTCGCTCGTGTATGCCGCCTACGCCTACCTGTTCCACCTCGGTTTTGATCGGCTGCGGCCGGTGTAGTGGTTCATGATCAGGCAGGCTTGGCGCTCCGCGCCGGCGGGTCCCGCAGGCACTGCGCCATGAGTTCTCGCACGACCTCCAGCCCTGGCGGCAGGGTGCGCCGCCTCAGCGTCACGAGACCGAAGCGCGCGGTGGCGGCGAGCTCGGGCTGCAGCTTCAGTTCGACGAGGTCGGGCGCGGCCGCGCGGATCGCCAGCAGCACCGTGTCGCTTTGCCTGGCCACCTCGACCAGGCTGGGAATCTCTTCACAGCGCAGCGTCACGCACTCGCCCGGGTGAGCGCGCGGCCCGTAGCGCTCGACCAGGATGCGGGCGACTTCGTCCGACAGCGGCGTCGAGGCGATCGGGTAGCCCAGCAGGTCGTCGAAGCTCGGGACGCCGCGCCGTTTGGCCAGCGGGTGCCCGCGGCGCACCATGAAGGCGCCACGCATGTCGTGCAGGAACTGCGCGTTCAGGTCCGGGGCCGGGCGCAGCGAGCGCGCGTCGACGACCAGCGCGTCGAGCGCACGTTCGCGCAAGGCCTGCACCAGCAGCTCGGTGCCTGCACGTGCAATCTCGACGCGCAGGCGCGGCCGCTCCTGTGCCATCTTCAGGAGCAGCGGCGTCATCAGCATCGCGCCGGGGCCCGAGCCCATGCCGATGCGCAGCACGCCTTCCTGCGCGTCGCCGGCGAGGCGGCCGCTGTCGCGCAGGTCGTCGGCGGCCAGCACGAGCTCGCGCGCCCGCTCGACGGCATCGCGCCCGAAGGGCGTGAGCTCGCTGCGGCGGCCGATGCGGTCGAACAGCGGCTGGCCGAGCTCGTCCTCGAGCGCGCGGATGCTGCGGCTGAGCGCCGGCTGCGTAAGGAACAGCGCGGTGGCCGACTGGCTGAAAGAGCCCGTCCGGGCCAGCGAGATCAGGTGGCGAAGCTGGACGAGGGTCATGGGCAGGCGGCCGGGAAAGTGTGCTTCGAACTCATGGTAATCCAAAGAACAATGCATTGGACTTTGCTTCTGACCGCTCCTACATTGACCTCGCCCACCCGCCCTGGCCGCCTGGCGCGCCCTTCAAGGAGTCCCCCATGTCCAAGCTCACGCTTCTCCGGTCCCTGGTCCTGTCGGCCGGCTTCGCGCTCGGCGCCGGCCTGGCCCTCGCGCAGGCCTACCCGGCCAAGCCGGTCAACCTGATGGTCCCGTACCCGGCGGGCGGCCCGTCGGATGCGATCGCGCGCATCTTCTTCAACCCGCTCGGCAAGGAGCTCGGCCAGCAGGTGCTGGTCGAGAACCTGGGCGGTGTCAGCGGAGCGCTGGCCGCGCAGAAGGTGCTGGCAGCGCCCGCCGATGGCTACTACGTGTTCCAGGGTTCGCCCAACGAGGTGATCCTGTCGCCGCTGGCCAATGCCGCAGTCAAGCTGAAGACGGAGGACTTCCGCCTCGTGCACCCGGTGGCCGATGCGGTGATGGTGTTCGTCACGCGCAAGGACCTGCCGGTCAACAACGTCGACGAACTGATCGCGCTGGCACGCAAGTCGTCTGACAAGCCGCTGAGCTATGGCAGCGTGGGGATCGGCTCGCTGTACCACCTGATCCTGGAGAACGTGCAGGCCTCCACCGGCGTCAAGCTGGCGCACGTGCCCTACAAGGGCAACGCGCCGCTGCTGCAGGACATCGGCGGCGGCCAGGTCGACTTCGCCGTGCTCGTCTACAGCGCGGCGATGGGCGCGCTGGCCGAGCAGGGCCGGCTGAAGGTGATTGGCCAGCTCGGCGCGCAGCGCTCGGAGCTGCTGAAGAACCTGCCGACGGTCAGCGAGAGCCAATCGCTGAAGAACTTCTCGTACAAGATCTGGACCGGCTACATGGTGCCGAAGAGCACGCCCGAGGACGTGGTGGTGCGCCTGCATGCCGCGATCGGGAAGTCGCTGCAGGATCCGTCGGTGCGCGCGCAGCTCGCGGCGCAGACGCAGGTCGCATCGGCACCGATGACCCTGGCCGAGTCGGCGAAGTTCTTCGACGCCGAGACGGCGCGCTACCGCGCCATCGCGAAGCAGATCAACTTGCAGCCGCAGTGAGCCGGTCGTGACCTACTTGCTGCAGGCCCTGCAGGCGCGCGCCGGCGAGTTCATCCACCTGCGCCGCGACATCCACCGACACCCGGAGCTGGCCTTCGAGGAGCACCGCACCGCCGCGCTGGTGGCCGACAAGCTCGAGGGCTGGGGCTACGCCGTCGAGCGCGGCATCGGTGGCACCGGCGTGGTCGGCACGTTGGTGCGCGGGTCAGGCCCGCGGCGCCTGGGCCTGCGCGCCGACATGGACGCGCTGCCGATCGACGAGGCCAGCGGCGCCGCGTGGGCCAGCGCCCGAGCCGGCGTCATGCACGCCTGCGGCCACGACGGCCACACGGCGATGCTGCTGGCCGCGGCGCGCCACCTGGCCGAACAGGGTTCGTTCGACGGCACGCTGCAGCTGATCTTCCAGCCCGCCGAAGAAGGTGGCGGCGGCGCGCTGCGCATGATGGGCGATGGCCTGTTCGAACGCTTCCCCTGCGATGCCGTGTTTGCGATGCACAACATGCCGGGCATCGCGCAGGGCCGCTTCGTGCTGCGCGAGGGCGCGGCGATGGCCTCGTCGGACTACGCCACCATCACGCTGACGGGCTTCGGCGGCCACGGCGCGATGCCGCACCGCGCGGCCGACCCGATCGTCGCCGCAGCCAGCATCGTGATGGCGCTGCAGACCATCGTCTCGCGCAACATCGATCCGCTGCAGGCGGCGGTGGTCACCGTCGGCGCGCTGCATGCCGGCAAGGCCAACAACGTCATCCCGGCCTCGGCCACGCTGGAGCTGAGCGTGCGAGCGCTCGACCGCGAGGTGCGCTCGACCATCGAGCGGCGGATCAAGGCGCTGGTGGCGGCGCAGGCCGAGAGCTTCGGCGTGACGGCGCAAGTCGACTGGAAGCCGGGTTATGCGGTGCTCGTCAACACGCCGGCCGAAACCGCCTTCGCACGCGAGGTGGCCGTCGAACTGGTCGGCGCCGAACGCGTCACGCTGCAGGGCCCGCCGCTGACCGGCAGCGAGGACTTCGCTTTCATGCTCGAGCGCGTGCCCGGCAGCTACCTGCTGATCGGCAACGGCACGGGCGAAGGCGCCGGCGAGGGCGGCTGCATGGTGCACAACCCGGGCTACGACTTCAACGACGCCAACATCGGCATCGGCAGCGCCTACTGGGTGCTGCTGGCCGAGCGTTTCCTTTCCGCGAAAGGGCTTGCCACGGCCACCTAGAATCCCGACCCTGCAGGAGAGCGCTCCGGCCCCGGCCGGAGCCACCGAAGGCGCAAACTCCCATGAACGCTCAGGTACCGTACTGCACATCACCATCGCCGTCTGGAGAGTCTTCACGCCCGTGAAGCGCCGAAGGAGCAAGGCCCGGCCCGCAAGGCCCGGCTGAATCTCTCAGGCACCAAGGACAGGGGGAGCGGCCCGCGAACGTCGACCACGGTCGATGCGCGCGCCATCCTTCCCTGGAGCTCTCTCTCATGAAAGTCATCGTGCTCGGCGCCGGCCTGCTCGGCGTCACCTCGGCCTACTTCCTGCGCCAGCAGGGCCACGACGTGACCGTCGTCGACCGCCAGGCCTCGCCCGCCGCGGAAACCAGCTTCGCCAACGGCGGGCAGATCTCGGTCAGCCACGCCGAGCCCTGGGCCAACCCGAGCGCGCCGCTGAAGGTGCTGAAGTGGCTGGGCCAGGAAGACGCGCCGCTGCTGTTCCGCATCCGCGCCGACATGCGCCAGTGGCTGTGGGGCCTGCAGTTCCTGCGCGAATGCACGCCGGCACGCACGCGCCACAACATCGAGCAGATCGTGCGCCTGGGCACCTACAGCCGCGACACGCTGCAGCAGCTGCGCCGCGACATCGGCATCGCCTACGACGAACGAACGCAGGGCATCCTGCACTTCTACACGAGCGAGAAGGAGTTCGACGGCGCCGAGGGCCCGGCCGCCCAGATGCGCGCGCTCGGCTGCGACCGCCGCGTGATCTCGGCCGACGAGGCGGTGCGACTCGAGCCCGCGCTGCGCCACATCCGGCCGCAGCTGGCCGGCGCCACCTACACCGCCGAAGACGAATCGGGCGACGCCAACCAGTTCGCGCGCGAGCTGGTGAAGCGCTGCGAGGCCGACGGCGTGCAGTTCCTGATGAGCCACACCGTGACCGCGCTGCGCGAGGCCGGCGGGCAGATCGACCATGTCGAGGCCACCGATGCCGAAGGCCGCTTCCAGCGCCTGCGCGCCGACGCCTACGTGCTGGCGATGGGCAGCCTCAGCCCGCTGTACGCACAGCCGCTGGGCATCTCGCTGCCGATCTACCCGGCCAAGGGCTACTCGGTGACGATGCCGGTGAAGGACGCCGCGATGGCGCACCAGGTCTCGCTCACCGACGACGAGTACAAGCTGGTGTTCTCGAGGCTGGGCGACCGCCTGCGCATCGCCGGTACCGCCGAGCTCAACGGCTACGACCGCGACCTGAACCGCGTGCGCTGCGAGGCCATCGTCAAGCGCGTCGAACAGCTCTTCCCGGGCGCGGGCGACGCGAGCCAGGCGCAGTTCTGGACCGGCCTGCGGCCCGCCACGCCGAGCAACGTGCCGATCATCGGCCGCTCGAAGCTGGCCAACCTGTTCCTCAACACCGGGCACGGCACGCTGGGCTGGACGCACTCCTGCGGCTCGGGCAAGAGCATCGCGCGCATCGTCAGCGGCCTGAAGCCGGAGGTGGACTTCGCGTTCGCGGCGGCCTGAGGCCGCCTGGCGACGCCACCGATCGCTAGCGCTGCATCGAGATCCGCGTCGGCTGGAACGCGACCTGCGTGGGCAGCGCGTCCAGCGGCAATGTGTCCTTGAACGCCGTCGGCCGGAAGGTCTGCGCCAGCGCGGCCGGCGCGTCGGCGGCCCAGATGATCACGGCGCGTGCGCTCATCGGCTTGGCGAACAGGTAGCCCTGCAGTTCGTCGCAGCCCAGGTGCACGGCCAGGTCGCGCTGGGCGACGGTTTCCACGCCGGCGGCGACGACGCGCAGCTTGTGCGAATGCGCCGCCTTCACGGCGTTCTCCAGCAGCTTGCGCGCCTGCGCATCGCGCACGCAACCCGCCAGGGCCGCGCGTTCGATCTTGAGCTCGTGCAGGTGAAGCTGACGCAGCGCGGCCATCGCCGGCGGGCTGGCACTGAAGTCGTCGATCGACACATGCACGCCGAGTTGCTCCAGCGTCATGAAGGCGCGCCGCGTGGCTTCAGTGTTCTCGGCCGCCACCGTCTCGGTGATCTCGCAGCTCAGGGCGTCGGGCGGCAGGCCGTGGGTCTTCAGCACGCGCCCCAGCTTCGCGGCGAAGTCGTCCTGGCGGAACTGGAAGCCCGAGACGTTGACCGCCACGCGCAGGCGCATCCCGGCGGCGCGCCAGGTGGCGGCCTGCTTGATCGCATGCTCCAGCACCCAGGCGCCGATCGGCTCGATCAGGCCCTGACGCTCGGCGATCGGGATGAAGCGCGCCGGGCTGACCAGGCCCAGCGCCGGGTGCCGCCAGCGTAGCAGCGCCTCGACGGCGGTGACCTGCAGCGTGGCCGCGTCGATCTTGGGCTGGTAGAAGAGCTCGAGCTGCTTCTGCAGGATGGCCTGCTGCAGTTCGCGGGCGATCATGACTTCCTCGCTCTGCTCGGCCTCGATGCGCGGGTCGAACAGGGCATGGCCGCCGCCGCCGCTGCGCTGCACGGAGTACATCGCGGCCGCGGCCTTGCCGACCACGCGCAGGTTGCTGCCGTGCTCCGGCACCAGGGCCAGGCCGACGGAGGGGCCGAGCCAGACGTCGCGCCCGGCCAGGTCGAGCGGCTGCACGAACGCTTCGCACAGGTGCCGGGCGAGCTTCTCGCCGGCCTCGCGCGGAGCATTCAGCCAGACGGCGAACTCCTCGCCCGCCACGCGGCAGATCGGTGTCGAGGCGCCGCACACCGATTGCAGCCGCTGTGCGGCAGCGGCCAGCAGGTGCTCGCTGGCGCCGGCGCCCGCCCCGTCGTGCGCGATGCGGAAGCCTTCCAGGCCGACGTAGAGCACGCAGCTGTCGCTGCCGGTCTTCTCGGCGGTCGCCAGGCCGTGCTGCAGCGCCACCTCGAAGGCGGCGCGCGTCATCAGGCCGGTGAGCGGGTCACGCTGCACGTCTACCGCTCGGGCCGGCGCCACTGCAGCGGCCGGCGTTGCGGAGCGGCGGCGCCACGCAAGCGCGAGGCCCCCCAAGGCCAGCAGCACGGCGGCCGCGATCCAGGCGGTCGTGGCCTGGCTCCATACATCGCCCATTCGCATCACCTCTCGTGTTTACACCTCAAGATCGGCCGGCGCGGCGGCGACTTGAGGGCGCAGGGTGTGCGAAGTCAGCCGTCGCGCAGCGCCGCGATGCGATCCAGGCAGCGGCGGTGGCGCTCGTCGACGCGGCGGGCGAACCACTCGGTGGTCAGCTTGCGCGTGAACTTCGGGCTGTGCAGGTCGATGCGCGGCAGCACTGCGCGAGGCAGCGTTCGCTTGTCCAGCCGCTCGGCATAGGCGAACACGCGTTCGTAGAGCTCCGTGTTCTCGAAGGTGGCGTCTTCGCCCTTCTCGAGGTCGCGCCGGATCGCCGGCTCGCTCAGGCCGAGCCGGCCGGCCAGCGTCCCGGCGGCACGCTCGGTCTCGCCGCGCGGGCCGCCGCTGCCTCGCGGCAGCAGGTCGCCGTCGAGCGCCACCGGCAGCCCCGAGGCCACGGCCAGCGCGTTCTGGAACGCGGCGTTGCGGCTGGCCAGTCGGCCGGCATTGAAGTCGGCGAAGCGGTAGATCGGCTGGTCATAGGGTGCGTCGTAGGCGAGCAGGTGCGCCGCGCCGAAGTACAGGCCGCCGCGGCGCGTGAACACCTCGCGCCGTATTGATTCGCGCACCGGGTACGGGTAGGGCCGCGCCTTGGCCTGCGCCTCGGCGAAGGCGATGCTCACCTGCATCGGCCCGCCGGTGCGCACCGGGTTGCGGCTCTCGAAGAAGGTCTTGCCCAGCGGCACCATGCCGATGAAGTCTTCGAAGATCTCGCTGAGCTGGCGCTCGGTCTTCACCGCGTCGATGCGCTCGGCGTAACTGCGGCCATCCGGCGAACTCAGCGCAAGCGCGGCGCGCAGCGCGAGCTTGGGCACACCGGCCTCGTCGGCGCGGCGCTCGATCTCCTTGCGCGCGATGGCGCCGAGGCCCGGCACCGCCGGGTCGGCACGAAAGCCCGACTCCTGCTCGGTGACCGCCAGCACCGCGCACAGGTTCGCCGGCGTCGATGGCAGTTCCAGCGTGGCCAGGGCGGCGTGGATGTCGGCGGCCCAGCCGGCGCGATCCTCCGTGCCGGCCGGCAGCAGGCGAACGATCGTTTCGCGCGCTTCGGTCGGGCCCATGCCGGCCGGCTCCGCCATGCGGCCCGGCACGGCGCAGCCTGCGAGCAGCACGGCGAGAGCCGCGGCGACAGCCGCGGCGCAGATCGGTCTTGACATGGTTCAGTCTGGGGATGCGCTCGCATTCTGATGCAGGCAGGCTTGTTGCACCGGATCAATGCGCTCGCATGGCGTCCGGCTCAGTATGAAGCCTCGGGAGGCTGAGATGGAACGGGCTCGAACGGTTCGCGCGGTGAACGCCGCTTTCATCGTGGGGCTGCTGACGGCATGCAGCACGCTTCACGTCGGTCAATCTCCGGAAGCGCCCGCTGCGCCGCAACCCGAGGGCCAGTGCATCGCCGATTTCTACCTGCCGTATGCCGCCTTGGCGGCCGACGTCTACAGGACCCGGGGCGCGGCGATCGAGCGGCTGCAGTTGGTCGTCAACGACGATCTCATCCAGCGGATCACGAACGGGAAGGGCATCACGCGCGAGGAAGTGAGCAGCCTGTACAGCCGGGCACGCGCTCAGCAATGCCAGGCTTCGCAGCCTTGCCTGGGCGAGATTCGCGAGCCGGACAAGGTCAAGGAAATCTTCAACGCCGGCGACGAAGGTTTCGAGGATGCGATTCCCCAGCAGGATTCGCAGTGCGACGACCGATCGAGCGCCAGGCCCAAGGTGCCCATCAAGGAGGCGGCGTGGGAGTTCGGCTGGGAACGGGCCCGGGAACTCGAGAAATATGCCTTCACTCGCGAGTGGCGCATCTTCGTGCCGGATTTCGCGATCGAGGTCTGGCGCCGCATCCGCAAGGACCCGGCCGCCGTGGGCCAGCAGGAATATGCCATCGTGTTTCGCGGTACGGCCGGATACGGCGGATGGTTCTCGAACCTGCGGCCCATCACGGCGCTGCTTCCCGGCTTCTGGGATCACTACAGGCAGGCCGAGGCGAGCGCGCGGCGCATCGTCGAGCAGATCTACATGATCGAGTTCCTTCGCTACGAATGGCAGCTCGGCCAGGCGCAGGCAGGGGTGGGCCCGCCACCGCGCAGCGACGCCATCGAACTGCCGCTCATCACCCTGGTCGGCCACTCTCTCGGAGCAGGACTGGCACGTTATGCGTACCTGCGCGTCCCCGAAGCGACGCGGGTGGTCGGATTCAACCCCTCCCCTGTCGACGGCGGCCACACGCTCTTTCCCATTGCCGCACGCGAACGCTTCTCGCAGGGGCGCCGCCAGGATCCGGGCAAGTTCTGTGTCGCTCCCGGTGCGCCCCTGCCGAGCGAGTTGCCGAGCATGTTCTTCCTGCACGAGAAGGGCGATGCACTGACGGAGATCGCACCGTGCTTCTCCGGCCCCGAGTGGGGCTCCGAGGGCGGGCCGGTCGCCCTGTGCCAGGGTGTCGATCTCAGCCACGGCAGTGCGCTGCGCCAGCACGCCATGAACATCATGGCCTGCAGGTTGTCGGTGCGCTACTTCAAGGACAAGAAGGGATCCGCCTTCGCGGGGCCGCCATGAAGAAGATCTCGAAAGCCTGCTTCGTCGCCCTGGCCGCGCTGGCCGCGTCTGCGCAGGCCGATGTGGCCCGGCCGCTGACGCGGGACATCGCCAACGAGGTCGCGCTGTATTCGATGATGGCCTCGAACGCCTATGCCGGCGACCGCGAGAAGACCCGATTCCCTCTCGAACGCCTGGGATGGAAGAAGGTGGATCTGCAGGGGCAGCCGGTGCCCGAATCCAGCAACTCCTACCAGCCCAGGACCGTTGTCGGTGACATGTTCTCGAACCTGCAGTTCGACATCTGGGAGGACTCGAACTCCAAGCGGACTGTCTTCGCCTTCAAGGGCACGAAGGAGAAGGTCGACTGGCTGACAGGCGACCTGATGGTCGGGATCTCCATCCCGTACAAGAGTGCCAAGAAGCACGTTCGTGAGTACATGGCGGCCCACCCCGACAGGCTGGTGACCGTGACGGGGCACTCGCTCGGCGGCGGTCTGGCGCTGTCGGTGTCGTTCTGGGAGGGCGTGGACGCAGTCGCCTTCAACACCTCGCCCAGGGTCTTCGACGGTGCCCGGAACCAGAACAAGGCGGCCCGGCGGCTGGCGGTGTTCCAGGAGAACGACATCCTGCAGAAGGTCCGGCGCTGGTACCCGAAGTTCCTCACCAAGATCAAGCCCGGGCAGATCGTCGAGACGCGCTTCGACTACGCCAGGCGAAACACGCACCGAAGCGATCTGCTGGCCGAGGGCCTGCTGGCATGCAGCACGGACCCGGGGCTCAGGGAACTGGCTGCAGACGTGCAGCTGACGGTGAGCTGCTACCTCGAATAGGGGGCGCCGCTTTCGAATCAAGGAGGACACATGCGACTCGCCACGTTCAACGTCGAGAATCTCTTCGATCGCCCCAAGGCCATGAACCTGGACAGCTGGGCTGAAGGAAAGCCCGTGCTCGACAAGTTCGCACGGCTGAGCGCGCTTCTCGGCGAGATCAACTACACCGCGGCCCGCAAGTCGCGCATGGTCGAACTGCTCACGAGCCTGGGCCTGGCCAAGTCGGATGAGGGGCCGTTCGTGAGGCTTCGGCAGAACAGGGGCGACCTGCTCAAGCGACCCAAGGCAGGCCCGGTGGAGATCGTCGCCAACGGGCGCGCGGACTGGTCGGGTTCGCTGGAACTGATCGAGAAGCCGGTCGACGACGAGGCCATGCGCAACACGGCACGGGTCATGATGGACATCGAGGCCGACGTCCTGGCGGTGGTCGAGGCCGAGAGCCGGCCCGCACTCGCCGCCTTCAATGACGAGATCATCCGGGCCCTGGGCGGCTCGTCGTTCCCCGGCGTGATGCTCATCGACGGGAACGACCCGCGTGGCATCGACGTCGGCCTGCTGACGCGCCCGCCGTATCAGATCGGCCCCATGCGAAGCCATGTCGACGATCGCGATGCGAAGGGCAGCCGGATCTTCTCCCGCGACTGCCCGGAATACGGGATCGGCCTGGACGATGGACGGGTGCTGTGGGTGCTGCCCAACCACTTGAAGAGCAAAGGCTTCGGTTCGACGAAGGACTCCACCGCGCGCCGACTCTTGCAGGCACAGCGCATCCGGTCCCTCTACGAGGCCAAGCGGGCCGCAGGCGAGGATCTGGTCGCCATCGTGGGAGACTTCAACGACACACCCGGAAGCGACGCGCTTCGGCCCCTGCTCCACGACACCGATCTCCGGGATGTCTTCACGCATGCCGCGTTCGACGACGGCGGACATCCGGGCACCTTCGGGTCGTGCACCGCATCGAACAAGATCGACTACATCCTGCTGTCGCCTGCGGCGTGGGCGCGCGTGACGGGCGGCGGCGTCTGGCGCAAGGGCATGTGGCCCGGTGTCAGGCCCGTGAAATGGGATGTCTATCCGGAGCTGACCCTGCCGCGGCAAGTCGCCTCGGATCACGCCGCGGTCTGGGTGGACCTGGATCTGTAGGCGCGTGGCGCCGGCTCAGTCGTCGAGCAGCCGCACCTTCACGCTGCGCCCCTTCACCTTGCCGGCGGACAGGCGCTTCATCGCCTCGGCGGCGATGCCCGCCTCCACCGCCACGTAGGTGGAGAACTCGTTGACGTTGATCTTGCCGATCTGCGTCCCGGCGAAGCCCATGTCCTTGGTCAGCGCGCCCAGCACGTCGCCGGGGCGGATCTTCTCCTTGCGGCCGCCGACGATCTGGATCGTGCGCATCGGCGGGTGCAACGGTTCCTTGCCGGCGCTCGCCAGCTCGGCGAGCTTCTTCCATTCGGACTCGAAGCCGCCGGCCTTCTCGATCATGCCCACGCGGCCCATCTCGTCCATGCTGGCCAGCGTGAAGGCCCAGCCTTCGGCGTCGACGCGGCCGGTGCGGCCGATGCGGTGGGTGTGCGTATCGATCTCGGGCGAGACGTCGACGTTGATCACCGCCTCGAGCTGCGCGATGTCGAGTCCGCGCGCGGCGATGTCGGTGGCCACCAGCACGCTGCAGCTGCGGTTGGCGAAGCGCACCATCACCTGGTCGCGGTCGCGCTGGTCGAGGTCGCCGTGCAGCTCCAGCGCCGCATAGCCCTGCGCGCGCAGCACCTGCACCAGGTCGCGGCACTGCTGCTTGGTGTTGCAGAAGGCCAGCGTGCTCACCGGCCGGTAGTGGTCGAGCAGCAGCGAGACGGCGTGCAGCCGCTCGTCCTCGCGCACCTCGAAGAACAGCTGGCGGATTTTGGTGGCGGCGTGCCGCTCGACCAGCTTCACCTCCTTCGGCTCGCGCATGAAGGCGGCGGCGAGCTTGGCGATGCCCTCGGGGTAGGTGGCCGAGAAGAGCAGCGTCTGGCGCTGCTTCGGGCACTGCTTGACGACGGTGGCGATGTCGTCGAAGAAGCCCATGTCGAGCATGCGGTCGGCCTCGTCGAGCACCAGGGTGTTCAGCGCTTCCAGGTCGAGGCTGCCGCGCTCCAGGTGGTCCATCAGGCGGCCGGGCGTGCCCACCACGATGTGCGCGCCGTGTTCCAGGCTGGCCAACTGCGGGCGCATGGTGCTGCCGCCGCACAGCGTCAGCACCTTGATGTGGTCTTCGGCGCGCGCCAGGCGGCGCACTTCCTGCGTCACCTGCTCGGCCAGCTCGCGCGTCGGGCACAGCACCAGCGCCTGGATGGCGAAGCGGCGCGGGTTCAGGTTGGCCAGCAGCGCGAGCGAAAAGGCCGCGGTCTTGCCGCTGCCCGTCTTGGCCTGCGCGATCAGGTCGTGCCCGGCCAGCGCCAGCGGCAGGCTGGCCGCCTGGATCGGCGTCATGGCCTCGTAGCCCAGGCGCTGCAGGTTCTCCAGCGTGGCGGGCGGCAGGGGCAGGGTGGCGAAGGCGGGGCCGGCGTCGGCCGGCATGGGGGAGGTGCTCATGCCGGATTATCGGAGCCCGGCGATACCGACAAGGATCTGGGACCCGACTTGAGTGAAGTATCCGCCGCCCTTTGCGGAAGTTCGGGGATGTCCGCTTCGTGCTTCGTTCGCGCATCGCGGCAGGCGCTGCTCGCGGGGGGCTCATGCTGTGGCGGTCGGCGCGTTGCGCCGACTCCACTGCGATGCTCGCACCAGGGTCGTGCCGCAGAACTCACTACGCGACCTGCGGTCGCTGCGTTCGAACAGCCGCGGCAAGTCAGTTCACGAAGCGCGCTGGCGCGCGCCGACCCCGGCGCTGTGCTTCTCGTCGCCACAGAAATCGCCCCCCGCGGGCAGCGCCTGCCGCGAAGTCCACCGCTGGTTCTCCTCCATCGGCGCGCCACCACCGGTTCAGCAAAGGCGCGACCGGGCAGGTGGAGGCGCGCCTCTGAGGTGCCGAGAAGCGCAGGGCTCGTGGCCGCGCGCGCAGCGCGCATCGTCTTCTGACTCGTCGACGCTGTCCGAACGCAGCGACCGCAGGTCGCGGAGTGAGTTCGGCGACGGGGCCATGAGACCGAGCATCGCAGGGGAGTCGGCGCGCAGCGCCGACCGCCGAGGCGAAGCGCCGTAGCCTGCCCGGGCGTGCCTTTGCCGCGCCAACCGCAGCGCACACCGCAGACGTCGAACTTCAGCAGAGGGCCGCAAGCCGCTGTCGGCTCGCGCATATGTCTGAGTCTTCGAACGCGGATTGGTATCAGGCCAGCCCGAGCTGCGGCGCCACGCGCCGGATCAGCGCCGTGCCTTCGGCATCGAAGCGGAAGGCACCGAGGAAATCGTCCAGCCCGTAGCCTGGCAGGCTGGCGCGGATCGTCGCCATCACGCGCTGCGCCTCGTCATGGCGGCCGGCCAGCGCCAGGCAGTGGCTGGCGATGCCCAGGATGTGCACATGGGCGTTCGGCCGCGCTGCGGCCTTCATCGCCCAGTCGGCCGCCTCGCCGTGGCGGCCCAGGCGCATCAGCGCGAGCGCGCGCGAGGCCAGCATGGCGAACAGCAGTGGGTCGAAGGGACTCAGCTCGCGGGCATGATCCGACGAGACGATGGCCGCCTGTGCATCGCCCGACTGGGCGTTGACGAAAGCCAGCGTGTAGTGGCCCTGCGAGAAGTTCGGGCTCAGCGCCACCGACATGTCGAGCTCGCCGATCGACTCCGGGATGCGCCCGCGCAGCCAGTGTGCGCGGCCCAGCGCCCAGCGTGCGGCCGGGTCCTGGTCATCGGCGAGCACGCCCTGCGCGGCGCTGCGGTAGGCCTGCTCGGTCTCGTGCCCCCGTTCACCCCAGCCGAGGAAGGCGTTCTGGAAATGCGTGAACGACAACCCCGCGTAGGGCCTCGCGAAAGTCGGGTCCAGGCGGATCGCAGTCTCGAAGAAGTGCCGTGCCTGCTGGTTGTCCTCGCGATGGAAACGGTACATGTGCCACAGGCCGCGGTGGTGCGCTTCCCAGGCGTCGAGCTGGCTGGGCGGCTTGAGCACCGCGCGGTTGCGCTCCGACATCTCGACCTGCCCGGCGATCGCCGCGACGAGGTGGTTGCCGAGTTCGTCGAGCACCGCCAGCGCGTCGCGCCGAGGCGCCTCCAGCACGTCGGCCCAGAGGATGCGTGCGCTGCGCGTCTCGGTGAGCTGCACCTCCAGGCTCAGCTGCTCGCCACGCCGGCGCAGCGAACCGCTGGCCACGTAGTCGACGTCGAGTGCGCGCGCCGCCTCCTCGGCACCCAGGCCGCGCGAATCGAGCGCGGCGGTGCTGCCCTGCGAGATCACGAACATGTTGCGCAGCTTGGCCAGGCGCATCGTCACGTCGTGCGCGAGGGCGCTGCCCAGGCCGGCGGCAGCCAATGGCCCCGAGGCATCGGCGAACGGCATCACCGCGATCGAGGCGCGACGCGGTGGGCCGGCAGTCACGGCCGCCGGCTCGGTGGCCGACGCCGGCCGTGCCGGACGGGGCGACGCGTGGCCTTGCCGGGCGCTGCGCCAGGCGTGGGCCAGCGGCCCGGCGTCCTGGCCCTCGGCCTCGAACAGGCGGCTCGCCGCGGCGAGGTGCTCGTCGCCGGCGCGCAGCTCGCCGCGTGCCGCCAGCGCATCGAACAGGCGCTCGTGCGCGCGCCGGTCGAAGGGGGCGAGTTGCAGCCACAACGCCAGGCAGGCCAGCGCCTCGTCGCCGGCCGGCGGCAGCGCAGCGGCGAGATGCTCCAGCACGGCGACATGGAGCGCGCGCAGGCGGCGTCGCTGGCCGACCAGCCAGGCGCTGTAGGGCGCGCTGCGGGCGATCTCCAGCCCCTGCAGGAACTCATCCGTGAAGCGCGCGGCCATCGCTCGCAGCGCCGCAGCATCCAGCGAGGCCAGGCCGGCGTGCGCGGCGCGGTCGAGTTCGAGCACGTCCACTGACACGTCGGAGAGGTCGAGCCGGATCGCATCACCCTCGGCCTGCACGCGTGCTCGCCCCGGCTCGTCGAGCAGGCCGCGCAGCTTGCTCAGGCTGCCACGCAGCTCGGCGCGAGGGTCGCTCGGCAGATCCCAGAGGAACTCGCACAGCGCGTCGCGCGACAACGGCCGCGGTGCGAGCGCCAGGTGGGCGAGCAGCGCGCGCAGCTTGCGCGAGGGCGGCAGGGCGATCGCCGCGCCGCCGCGCCATAGCGACAGCGGCCCGAGCAGGCGGATTTCCACGCCGGTTTCCACGCGCTCATCCACGGCGCTTGCCACGCCCGGCACGCAAGCTCTGGCTCAGCCCCCCGTACCGCGAGGGCTGACCGATTGGCAATGAACGGAGCACTCTCATGAACGAAGCATCCACCTTGGCCGCCACGAGCAGCCATCCCGCACAGCCCGATCTCGCCGCCGTGAAGGCGCGCCAGCAGGCCGCCTGGTCGTCGGGCGACTATGCCGTGGTGGGCACCACGCTGCAATGGGTGGGCGAACAGCTCGCCGAAGCCTGCGACCTGCGCTGGGACGAGCAGGTGCTCGACGTGGCCGCCGGCAACGGCAACGCGACGCTGGCGGCCGCACGGCGCGGCGCCCGCGTCACCTCGACCGACTACGTGGCCAGCCTGCTCGACCGCGGCGCCGAGCGCGCTCGCGCCGAGCGGCTCGATGTCATGTTCAAGGTCGCCGACGTCGAGGCATTGCCCTTCGCCGACGCCAGCTTCGACGCCGTGCTGTCGACCTTCGGCGTGATGTTCGCGCCCGACCACGCGCGCAGCGCGGCGGAGATGGCGCGCGTGTGCCGCCCGGGCGGCCGCATCGGCATGGCGAACTGGACGCCCGACAGCCTGATCGGCCGCCTGTTCAAGGTGCTGGGCCGCCATGTGCCGCCGCCCGCGGGCGTGCAATCGCCTTCGTTGTGGGGATCGGAGACGCACCTCAAGGCACTCTTCGGCGACCGCGCCGCGGCCATCGCCATCACGCCGCGCCAGTTCACCTTCCGCTACCGCTCGCCGGCGCACTTCGTCGAGGTCTTCCGCACCTGGTACGGCCCGGTGCACAAGGCCTTCGGCGCCCTGCCGCCAGAGAAGGCGGCCGCGCTGGAGCGCGACATGATCGAGCTGTTCGAGCCCGCCAACCGGGCCGGCGCGGCGTCCTTCGTGGCACCCAGCGAGTACCTCGAAGTGGTGGTGACGCGCCGCTAGCGCGCGCCGCCGCGGCACCGCCGAAGGTGCCAGGGGTTAGAGTCGGCGGTTCGACTCTGCCCCTTCCATGCCTGTCTCGCCCCCATCCAGCGCCACGGCGCCCGCCACGCCTCGCAACGGCGAGACGCTGAACCTGCCCGATCCCCGCCATGCGCAGCGCGTGCCGCCGCACATCGGCCGCGCGCAGCTCGAACGCATCCGCCGTGCCGCCTTCCTGCTGCCGCAGGTGGTGACGCCGGCCGACTACAGCGACGATGCCGGCAACCCCACGGTGCAGCTCGACCGCCTCGGTCTGGTGCTGCTGCAGAAGGCCGCCGCCGGCGCGCGGCCGAGCCGCTGGATCGACCCCGGGCTGATGGACAGCGCGCTGGCCCACCTCGAGGCCGTGGGCAGCGCCGGCACCACGCTGCCGCAGATGCTGGAGCGCCGCGCCGCGCTCGAGGCCAACGGCGTGGTGCGCGAAGGCGGCGGTTTCGTGCGCGAAGTGCAGCAGCCGCTGGCTGTGCCGGTGCCCGAAGGCCGGCCGTGGAACATCACGGTCGCCTTCCGCGTGCCGGTGGATGCCGAGCTGGCCTGGGCTTTCCACCGCAGCGGCAACCTGGACGCGCTGCGTGCCGCGCTGGGCGCGCCGCCGCCGCACCCGCAGGCCGAAGAATTGCGATCGCACCTGGCCGCGCTGGTGGCGCGCAGCCACGACTACCAGCCGCGCCGGCTCGAGCTGCTGCTGCCGCGCCTGCAGGCCGAGTGCGCCGCGCCGGTGCCGCTGCCGGCGATGAAGGCCGCCTGCACGCGTGCGCAGGACCGCTGGGAACACCGCGTCACCGAACTCGACATGCTCGAGGGCCTGAACAGCGAACTCGCCTTCCAGCGTTACCCCGACAGCTTCGAGACCGCGCGCCACCTGCAGCGCAGCGTCACGCTCTACGTCGGCCCGCCCAACAGCGGCAAGACGCACGCCGCCTTCGAGCGCCTGGCGCAGGCGCTGGACGGCGCCTACCTCGCGCCGCTGCGCCTGCTCGCGCTGGAAGGCCGCGACCGGCTCGTCGCGCGCGGCGTGCCCTGCTCGCTGCTCACCGGCGAGGAGAACGTGCCGGCCGACGACGCCCGCGTGGTGTCGAGCACCATCGAGATGGTCAACACGCGCAAGGCCATCGACGTGGCGGTGATCGACGAGGCGCAGATGCTTTTCGACATCTCGCGCGGCTGGGCCTGGACGCAGGCGATCGTCGGCGTGCCGGCCAACGAGGTGATCGTCATCTGCTCCGACTACGCGGTGCCGGCGATCGAGAAGCTGCTCGGCCTGTGCGGCGAGCGCTGCACGGTGCGCCGCTTCGAGCGCAAGCAGCATGTGCAGCTGCTGCCGAAGGCGGTGCCGCTGGCCTCGCTGCAGCTCGGCGACGCGGTGGTGGCGTTCAGCCGCCGCGACGTGCTGATGCTGCGCGACCAGATCTCGGCCGCCGGCCACCCAGTGGCGGTGATCTACGGTGCGCTGCCGCCCGAGGTGCGCCGCCGCGAGGCCGAGCGATTCGCCAGCGGCGAGGCGCACATCCTGGTGGCCACCGACGCGATCGGCATGGGCCTGAACCTGCCGATCCGCCGCGTGCTGTTCAGCACGCTGGAGAAGTTCGACGGCGAGGGCGACCGCCCTCTCGAAGAGACCGAGGTGCACCAGATCGCCGGCCGCGCCGGCCGCTTCGGCATGCACGACGAGGGTTTCGCCGGCGTGCTCGACACCGCCGAGCCGACTGCCGCGCGGGAGCTGCGCGAGCTGATCGTCAAGCAGGCGAAGGCGCCGCGCGACTTCAAGGCACCGGTGGCGCCGAACCCCTGGCACGTCGAGACGATCGCCACGCGGCTGAACCGAAGCAAGCTGCGCGAGGTGCTCGGCGTGTTCGTCGAGCAACTGCGGCTGGACGACGCGCACTTCGAGGTCGCCGAGCTCGAGCAGATGCTGCAGCTCGCCGAGGCGCTGGACGACAGCGCGCCGAAGCTGACGCTGAAGGAGCGCTTCATCTACGCGCAGGCGCCGGTGGACACGCGTACCGACACGCAGTTGCAGGCCTTCCTCGGCTGGACCAGCGCGCATGCGCTGACCGGCCGTGCCGGGCGGCCCTGGTTCCTCGACGAAGTGGATGCGCACAGCCGGCTCGACCGCATGGAGCAGGCGCTGCGCGCCTGCACGCTGTGGCTGTGGCTGGACCTGCGCTTCCCCGGCATCTACGGCCATGTCGACGAGGTACAGGCGCTGCGCAGCCTGCTCAACGACGGCATCGAGCGCCAGCTCGGCGGCAAGCGCCCGCTGTCGCAGATGCGTCGTGGCGGCCGCCCCGGCGGCGGCGGTGGGCGGCCCCGGGCATGAAGGCTCCCCCGCGCCTGCAATCGCTGATCGAAGAGGGCCTGATCGACACCGTCGTGCGCCAGCTGATGAGCGGCAAGGAGGCGATGGTGTTCGTCGTGCGCTGCGGCGGCGAGACGCGCTGCGCCAAGGTCTACAAGGAGGCGACGCAGCGCAGCTTCCGCCAGGCGGTGGATTACACCGAGAACCGCAAGGTGAAGAACTCGCGCCAGGCGCGCGCCATGGCCAAGGGCACGAAGTTCGGCCGGCAGGCGCAGGAAGCGGCCTGGCAGAGCGCCGAAGTCGACGCGCTGTACCGCCTGGCGGCAGCCGGCGTGCGCGTGCCCAAGCCGTACAACTTCCACGACGGCGTGCTGCTGATGGAGCTGGTGGCCGATGCGAACGGCGACGCCGCGCCGCGCCTGAACGACGTGGCCTTCACGCCCGAGGAGGCGCGCACCCACCACGCCACGCTGCTCAAGGAAGTGGTGCGCATGCTGTGCGCCGGCGTCGTGCACGGCGACCTGTCGGAGTTCAACATCCTGCTCGCCGAAGACGGGCCGGTGATCATCGACCTGCCGCAGGCGGTGGATGCCGCCGGCAACAACCACGCCAGCCGCATGCTGCTGCGCGACGTGGCCAACCTGCGCGCCTTCTTCGGCCAGTCGGCCCCCGAGCTGCTGGCCACCAGCTACGGCGCCGAGATCTGGGATCTGTACCAGCGTGGCCTGCTGCGCGTGGACACGGTGCTCACCGGCCGCTACGAGCCGGTGCAGGGCTCGGTGGACCTGGGCAGCATCCTGCGCGAGATCGACGACGCCCGCGACGAGGAAGCCGCGCGCCGGCTGCGCATGGGCGTGGCCTGAGGGAGCGATGAGCGTCGGCAAGTACCTGCTCGGCTACCCGCCCGATCTGCTGGCGCGGGCCACCGAGCTGCTCGCGCAGGGCCGGCTCGGCCGCAGCGTGCTCGAGCGTTATCCGCAGGCCCACGAGGTGCGCAGCGACCCGGCGCTGTACGACTACGTCACCGAACTCAAGCGCCAGCACATGCGCAGCGCGCCGCCGCTGGCCAAGGTGGCGTACGACAACCGGCTGCAGCTCGTGCAGCAGGCGCTGGGCACGCACACCGCGGTGTCGCGCGTGCAGGGCGGCAACCTCAAGGCCAAGCGCGAGATTCGCGTGGCCAGCCTGTTCCGCGAGGCGCCGGAGCCCTTCCTGAAGATGATCGTCGTGCACGAGCTCGCGCACCTGAAGGAGCGCCAGCACGACAAGGCCTTCTACGCGCTATGCCAGCACATGGAGCCGGGCTATCACCAGCTCGAGTTCGACGTGCGGCTGTGGCTCACCGCCCGCGAGTTCGAGGCTTCGGGAGAATCGCGCTAAGCTGGCGGGCATGAAAGCGCTCGCCCTGTCCCTGGCCCTGCTGTTGTGCCCGCTGCACGCGCCGGCGCAGGAGTCCGCCGCCCAGGTCACCGACGCGCAACTCGCCGACTACCAGCTCGGCCTGGAGGCCGGCTGCAGGAGCAGCGGCCTGCGCCGGGGTGACTCGCCGGCGAAGATCGAAGCCTATTGCGGCTGCGTGATGAAGACGCTGCGCGACAACGTCACGCGCGGCGAGTGGCAGCAGGCCTTCTACTTCTTCAGCAAGGACATGCCGCGCGAGGAGATGCAGGTGCTCTCGGCCGTGACGCCGAAGTTCCAGGCCTGCCGCTGAGTCGCCTCGCGATTCAGCTCATGTGGCGCACCGGCGCCTCTTGCTGCGCGGCGGCAACTTCGCCGGGGTGGCGCTCCAGGTTGAACGGGATCGAGACGAAGGCGGTGAAGATCACCGGGGCAAGCGTGATCACGACGACGCCGAGGTAGCGGCGCAGGAAGCTCTGGAGTTGGGTGTGCATGTCGGTCCTTTCGGTGGATGACTCGGTACCCACAGCATCGGTGACGCGCATTAAGGAGTTCTGAGCGGCCCGCTCACGCTTGCCCCACGTCGCGGGAAGGTCTAGCCGCCCGGCCAGGGGGACACGCCGCACAATGGGTCGATGGCCCTGCCGCACGCACATCCCCTGGACACCATCGACCTGCGGCCGCTCGGCGAGTCGCTCGCGGCCACGCCGAGCACCAGCCTGATCAAGACCGCTGCGCTGCAGCTGATGCGCGTGGTCCTGCGCCGCGGCGAAACCTTCGCCGAGCACCGGGTGCCCGGCGAGATCACGATTCACTGCCTCGAGGGCGAGGCCGCTCTCAGCACACCGACGCGCGAATGCCTGCTCGGCGCCGGCCAGCTCGTGCTGCTGGCCGGCGGCGAGCCGCACGGGCTGCGCGCGATCACCGACACCTCGCTGCTGGTGACGCTGCGGCTCGATTGAGCCGCACCTTCTGCGGCGTCAGAGCAGCGAGAACAGCCCGCTGGCCTGCTTGGTGATGGCCACCGCGACGATCTGCGCGAAACACAGCAGCGCGGCGATCCAGGCCAGCGCCCGCTGAGCCGGCGGCCGCTGCGGCCGCAGTGCCACCAACCCCAAGCCGATGTAGGCCAGCAACCCGGCGATCTTGGCCGCCAGCCACGGCGTGGTCAGCGGGTTGAGCTGCAGCAGCCAGGCCAAACCGACGGCCGAGCCGAGCAGCACGGTGTCGACGACATGCGGCAGCGTGCGCGCCGCGCGTGCGCGCACCCAGGCTGCGCCGGCCAGCGAGCCCAGCCCACGGGCGAAGAATCCGGCGATCGACAGCGCGACGGCGCCCTGGTGCACGAGCTTGAGGGTCGCGTAGTCCATCGCGCAGGCTCAGCCCGGCTTGCCATCCAGCCGCGGGCGCAGCAGCATCGGCGCGTAGCGCAGCGTGAAGAGCGCGAAGCCGCAGGCCCATAGCCAGCCCGACACCAGTGCGGCACCGGCGCTGGCGCCCGGCGCCACCAGCGGCACCCCCACGCGCACCAGTGCCGCGATCAGGAGGCACAGGTAGCAGGCCACGTCGAAGCGGTCGGCGAGCAGCGGCCGCGCGGTGTGGCCGCGCGTGGTACGCGTCATCATGCCGAGGGTCAGCCCCCCGATCGCGCCGGCGGTCAGCGCGTGCGTGGCCACCGACGGAAGGATCCAGCCGAGTTCGGCCAGCATTCTCAGCGCCAGGTGCAGCACGATCCACGCATAGGCGGCGTGCAGCACCCACACCAGCGGCGTGCGCAGCGTGCGCCAGGGTTGCCACAGCGTCAGGCGCGCCGCATGCGCCGCGGTGCACAGCAGCAGCAAGGCGGCCAGTGGCGCGCCGTGCACGCCGGCGAGGTCGGCCGCGATCAGCGCGAGCACGCTGCCCAGCGCCAAGCGCTCCAGCGTCTCGTGGCGGCGCGCTTTCGCGCCGGGCACGCCGTTGTTGGTGAACATCGGGATCACGCGGCCGCCCATCACGGCCATGATGAACAGCATCATGTCCAGCGCCAGCCGCACGCCCACCCAGCCCGGCAGCGTGATCACGTCCAGTTGCGCGAGGTGCAGGCCGAGCTGCGCTGCGCCCATCGCGACGAGCAGGCCGACGAAGAAGTAGTTGCGCCGGTTCTTCGCGCGGACCAGCGGCACGGCCAGGCCGGCCGCCGCAGCCAGCGGGAAGGCGGTGTTGACGATCGCCGCGGCCATGCCGAAGGGCGTGAGCACGAGCACGCGGCCAGCCACCCACAGAAGTGCGAGAAGCGCCAGCGGCCAGCCGGTGGGCGTGGGCTGGCCCGACCAGTTGCGCCCGGCGGTGAACAGGAAGCCGACGACCACGGCCAGCCCGTAGCCGAACAGCATCTCGTGCGCGTGCCACAGCGGCCCGGCGAGGTAGGCGTGGCCGAGCCAGCCGCTGAACTGCAGCGACCACAGCAGCACCGACAGCGCCGAGAACGTGCTCGCCAGCAGGTAGAACGGCCGGAAGCCGAGTTGCCACAGCGCGAAGCCGCGCGCCGGCTGCGGATGCGGCTCCTCGATGTTCAGGATCAGCGTGCTCATGACGAAGCGCTCCTCGCGGACGCCTTGGGCCGCTCGCGCCCGATGAACAGCATGCGCGACAGCGCGTCGCGGTTGTGCACCAGGTCGGCCAGCGTGTAGCGGTCGAGCACGGCGTGAAAGGCGTCGGCGGCCTCCTGCAGCACGCCGTGCAGGCGGCACACGCGAGCGATCGTGCAGGTGTTGCCGCCGTCGCGGTCGAAACATTCGGCCGGCAGGTCCGCGCCCTCGGTCTGCCGCACCACCTCGCCGACGACGATCTCGCCGGCCTCGCGCGCCAGCTGCATGCCGCCGCCCTTGCCGCGCACCGTGGCCAGCCAGCCGGCCTGGCCGAGGAAGTGCACCACCTTCGTCAAGTGGTTCTCGGAGACCCCGAAGGCCGTGGCGATTTCGGCGATGGTGGCGCGCCGGCCCGGCTCGCAGGCCAGGTAGATCAGCACGCGCAGGCTGTAGTCGGTGAAGCTGGTGAGTTTCATGGGCGGGGCCGGTGCAGGCTCAGTGGCAGCAGCCGCCGCAGCAGGTGCCGGCGGCGGCGCGCTTGGTGATCTGCACGCGCCAGGTGTCGGGGCCGGACTCGAGATAGGTCCAGTCGAAGGCGCCCGGGCTCTCGGACTCGAACTGCAGGTACAGCGGGCGTGGGTCGTGGTCGTTGACGAGTTCGAGCGCGGCGCCGGGCAGCAGCGCGCGGAAGGTCGAGAAGATCAGCGGATGGCGCTCGCGCGGCGCGATGGCGCGCACGTCGACGGTGGTGGTGTTGGCGGACATGGTCTTCCTTTGCTCGGATTTGAAGGTATATCGGCAATGCACCTATGCTAGCGAGACATCGCCTCATAAGCAATATTCAGAATGCACCTTTAAGTTGATGTCGATCAAACCCGGGCGAGGCCGGCCTGCCGACCATGGCGCCATGGACATCAACGACAGCGTCGACGCGGACCGCCGCAAGGCGATGGGCGCACTGACGCAGGTGGTCGACCCCGAGATCTGCGAGAACATCGTCGAGCTCGGGCTGGTCGAGCGGCTGCGGATCGAGCCCGCGTGCATCGAGCTCACGCTGGTGCTTACCAGCCCGACCTGCCCGATGGGCGACGCGATCATCGACGACGCCCAGCAGGCGCTGCAACACGCCTTCCCCGGCCGCGAGGTGCAGGTGAGCGAGGCGCACGAGGTCGACTGGTCGCCGCAGCGCATGGGCGCTGCCGCGCGCAAGCGCCTGGGGTGGGACGATGCGACAGCCTGAGCCCGCGAGGCCGCGCCGCTTCGCGGCCGCCGCGCCGCTGCTGGCGCTGGGCGCTGCGCTCGCGCTGCTCTCCGGCCTGGCCGGTGGCCTGGTGCGCCTGGGCTGGCCGCTGCTGCCCGACCGCGCCTTGGCGCCCGTGGCGCTGCATGGCGCGCTGATGGTGTGCGGCTTCTTCGGCTTCGTGATCGCGCTCGAACGCGCCGCGGCGCTGCACCAGCGCTGGGTCTGGGCCGCGCCGCTGCTGGCCGCGGCGGGCACGCTGGCCGCGCTGGCGCTGCAGCCGGGCGCGGCCGCCATCGCCTGGCTGGCCGCCGGCGCCGTGCTCACGCTGGCCTATGCGGGTGTGCTGCGCCGCACGCCGGTGCTGCACGTCGCGGTGGAAGGGGCGGGCGCGCTGTGCTGGGCCGGCGGTACGCTGCTGTGGATGCTCGACCGGCCGTTCTCGGTGGTTGTCGCCTGGTGGGGCTCATTCCTCGTGCTCACGATCGCCGGCGAGCGCCGCGAGCTCGCGCGCTTCGTGCCGCTGTCGGCCTTTGCGCGGCGCAGCTACCTCGCCGTGCTGGCGTTGCAGGCTGCGGCGCTGGGGGTGCTGGCCGTGCCCTGGCACGACCATCCGTTCGCCGCCAGTGCCTGGTGGGCTTCGATGGCGCTGCTCGCGCTGTGGCTGCTGCGCTTCGACCTCGCCTGCCGCCCCGGCCTCGAGCGCAGCGGCTGGGCGCTGCACACCGCGCGCTGCCTGCGCCTCGGTTATGCGTGGCTGGCGCTGGCCGGCGTCTGGGGCGTGGCCCACGCGCTACGCGGCATGCCGCTCGATGCGCCCGGGCCGCTGCACATGCTGCTGCTCGGTTTCGTCTTCGCGATGGTGTTCGGCCACGCGCCGATCGTGCTGCCGGCGCTGCTGCGCCGTGCCATCTCGGCGCCGTCACGCTGGAGCTTCGCGCCGGTGCTGGCGATGAGCGCCGGCGTGGCGCTGCGCGGGCTGGGCGACGCGCTCGCCTCCACGCCGCTTCGCGCCGGCGCCGGGCTGTTGCAGGCGCTGGCCGTCCTGGCCTTCGCGGCGGTGATGCTGACACGCCTGCGCCGCCCGGTGCCGCCGCTCAGCGCGCGCTGACCGCCCGCTCGATGAACTGCCGCGCCACGCGCGGCTTCGGCACGTTCATGTCGAACCAGCTGCGCACGTCTGCGTCCAGCCCGATACCGTGCATGTAGTTGTAGATCGCCTTCTTCAGCGCGAGGCCAAGGCGATCGTGGTCGACGCCGGTCGGGTCGACGAAGCCGACGTCGTTCTTGGCAAAGGTCGTGGGCGGCAGCGGCAGCAGCGTCACGCCGTAGGCCGCCGGGTCCTTGCCCACCGGCGAGTGCACCGTGCAGGCGAAGCGATGGAAGAAGCCCGACTGGATGCAGCCGGCCGCGAACAGCTGTCGCACGTACTCCAGCGCGTCGACCGTGTCGTGCACCGTCTGCGTCGGGAAGCCGTACATCAGGTAGGCGTGCACCAGGATGCCGGCGTCGCTGAAGCCGCGCGTCACGCGCGCCACCTGCTCGACCGACACACCCTTCTTCATCAGCGTGAGCAGGCGGTCCGACGCCACCTCCAGCCCGCCGGAGATGGCGATGCAGCCGCTCTCGGCGAGCTCTTCGCACAGCTGCGGCGTGAAGCTCTTCTCGAAGCGGATATTGCCCCACCACGAGATCGCGAGCCGGCGCTTCTTCAGCTCCTGCGCCAGCGCGCGCAGCGCCTTCGGCGGCGCGGCCTCGTCGACGAAGTGGAAGCCCGTCTGCCCGGTCTCGGCGACGATCGCCTCGATGCGGTCGACCAGCGTCTGCGCGTTGGCCGCCTCGTAGCGCGAGATGTAGTCGAGGCTGGTGTCGCAGAAGCTGCACTTCTTCCAGTAGCAGCCGTGCGCCACGGTGAGCTTGTTCCAGCGCCCGTCGCTCCACAGGCGGTGCATCGGGTTGAGCATGTCCAGCAGCGACAGGTAGCGCTGCAGCGGCAGGCCGTCCCAGGTGGGCGTGCCGGTCTCGTCGAAGGGAACGTCGGGCTCGGGAAAATTGACGTAGCGCACCTGCGGCGAGCCGGCCGGGCGCATGAAGGTGCGCACCAGCCGTTCAGCCGAGCGTCGGCCCTCGAGGTGCTCGATCAGCGCCAGCAGCGGGCGCTCGCCAGCGTCGAGCGTCACGCAGTCGAAGAAGTCGAACACGCGCGGCTCGGCGAGCTCGCGCAGCTCGGTGTTGACGAAGCCGCCGCCGAGCACGGTGACGATGCGCGGGTCGTGCGCCTTGATCGCCTGCGCGATGCGGAAGGCCGCGTACACCGCGCCGGGGAAGGGCACCGAGATCAGCACCAGCGTCGGCGCGTGACGTTCAACCGCATCGAGGGTCAGCGCCTGCAGCGTGCGGTCGATCAGGTTGGGCGGCGCGGCCAGCGCCTCGGCCAGCGGGTCGAAGCTCGGCTGGCTGGTCGACAGCTGCTCGGCGTAGCGCACGAACTCGAAGCGCGCATCGACCGCCTCGCGCAGCACGTCGGCGATGTCGTTGAGGTAAAGCGTGGCCAGGTGCCGCGCGCGGTCATGCGTGCCCAGCGCGCCGAAGGCCCAGGCCATCGGGTCACCGCCGTCTTCATCGACGTAGGCCTCCAACGAGGCGAAACGCGCGCCCTCGGGCAGGAAGGCGCGGCCGACGATGCGGTGCATCAGCGTGGCGTCGCGGCCCTGCAGGAAGGCGATCACCGGCTCGATGGTGCCGAGGTAGTCGTCGAAGCGCTGGGCGAAGGCGGCGACGTTCGCGCTGCGCTGCTTCGGCGCGATCGCCTCGATGCATTCGCGCACGGCGCGCAGGCCCTTCGCGCTGAGCAGCTCAAGCACCAGCGCCAGCGCCAGGTCCTCCTGCACCGCGGCGACACCGCGCGAACGCAGGAAGCCGGTCAGGTAGGCGGTTGACGGGTAGGGCGTGTTCAGCTGCGTCATCGGGGCGATGACGGACAGCACGCGCGTAGGGGTGGTGGGCATGGGGTCGGGGAGCGGTGCCCCGATTGTCCATGCGGGAGCGCGCTCAGTGCTCCGGTGAGGGCTTGGCCTCCAGCAGCTCGGCGCTGCGCGCTGCGGCGTCGGCCGGCAGCGGCGCGTCCGGCGCGCGGCGTGCGCCGGCGCCGAGCAGGCGCCACAGCGCGAGCGAGCCGCCGACCAGCAGCAGCAGCGGCCCGGCCCACAGCAGCAGCGTGGTCGCCTTCACCGGCGGGCGGTAGAGCACGAAGTCGCCGTAGCGCTGCGTCATGTAGTCGATCACCTGCGCGTCGCTGCGGCCGGCCTGCAGCTGCTCGCGGACCTGGTTCTTCAGGTCGATGGCCAGCGTGGCATGCGAGTCGGCGAGCGACTGGTTCTGGCACACCAGGCAGCGCAGCTCGGCCGCCAGCCGGTTGACGCGCAGTTCCAGCGCCGGGTCGGCCACCGTGGGCTGCGCCTCGGCGGCGAACACCGGCGCGCACAGCAGCAGCAGGCACAGCGCCGCCAGCGCCGCGCCGGCGCCGGCCGGCAGGGCTTCGCGCCGCGTCGCCACGCGGTAGCGCCGGTCGAGTGCGGCCAGCGCGCCGCCCAGTGCCATGGCCAGCGCGCCGAACCAGATCCAGTCGACGAAGGGCTTGTGATAGACGCGCACCGTCCATTCGGTCTCGGACAGCGGTTCGCCCAGCGAGATGTAGAGATCGCGCGTGAGGCCGGTGTCGATGGCGGCCTCGGTCATCGGCATCTGCTGAACCTTGTACAGGCGCTTCTCGGGATGCATGGTGAAGGGCGCGGCGCTGCCGTGCTGAACCTGCAAGGTGCCGCGCACGCCGACGTAGTTCGGGCCGCTGAATTCCTGCGCCCCCTGGAACACGATGCGGTGGCCGGCCACCTCGACGCTGTCGCCCAGGCGCATCTTCACGTCGCGCTCGACCTCGTAGCCTTTCACCATCGTCACGCCGACGATGAACACGCCCACGCCCAGGTGCGCGAGCACCATGCCGAAGAAGCTGGGCGACGAGCGCCCCAGCTGCGCGAAGCGTGAGCCGAACCCGGCGCCCGGCTCGCCGCGCAGCCGCTGCGCGAGCAGTACCGCGGTGCTGGCGAACACCCACGACGCGAGCAGCAGGCCCAGCGCCGTGCCCGCGCTCCAGCGGCCCGCCCACAGCGGCAGCACCACCGCCGCGGCGACGCTCGCCAGCGCCGGCCAGCGCAGCTTGCGCGCCAGTTCGGCGGCCGGCGTCGACTTCCAGCGCGCCAGCGGGCCCACGCCCATCAGCAGCACCACCGGCGCCATCAGCGGCACGAACACCGTCTCGAAGTAGGGCGCGCCCACCGAGATCTTGCCCAGGCCCAGCGCGTCGAGCACCAGCGGATACAGCGTGCCCAGCATCACCGAGGCCGCGGCGGTGACGAGCAGCAGGTTGTTGACCAGCAGCAGCGACTCGCGCGAGACGCGGTCGAAGCGGCCGCCGAAGCCCACGCTCGCCGCACGCCAGCCGAAAAGCGCCAGCGAGCCGCCGACCACGACGAGCAGGAAACCGAGGATGAAGATGCCGCGCGCCGGGTCGGTGGCGAAGGCGTGCACCGAGGTCAGCACGCCGGAGCGGACGAGGAAGGTGCCCAGCAGGCTCAGCGAGAACGCGGCGATCGCCAGCAGCACCGTCCAGGCCTTGAAGGCGCCGCGCTTCTCGGCCACTGCCAGCGAGTGGATCAGCGCGGTGCCGACGATCCAGGGCATGAAGGAGGCGTTCTCGACCGGGTCCCAGAACCACCAGCCGCCCCAGCCCAGCTCGTAGTAGGCCCACCAGCTGCCGATGGCGATGCCCAGGGTGAGGAACAGCCAGGCGGCCGTGGTCCAGGGCCGTGACCAGCGCGCCCAGGCCGCGTCGAAGCGGCCCGACAGCAGCGCCGCGATGGCGAAGGCGAAGGCCACCGCGAAGCCGACGTAGCCCATGTAGAGCATCGGCGGGTGGATCACCATGCCCGGGTCCTGCAGCAGCGGGTTGAGGTCGCGGCCGTCCAGCGCTGCCGGCACCAGGCGCTGGAAAGGGTTGGAGGTGAGCAGGATGAAGAGCAGGAAGCCGATGCTCACGAAGCCCATCACGCCGAGCACGCGCGCCACCATGTCCAGCGGCAGGCGCTGCGAGAACAGGCTCACCGCCAGCATCCACAGCGACAGCATGAACACCCACAGCAGCATCGATCCTTCGTGGCTGCCCCAGGTGGCGGCGATGCGGTAGGCCATCGGCAGCTCGCTGTTGGAGTGCGAGGCGACGTTGAGCACCGAGAAGTCGTTGGCCACGAACGAGGCCATCAGGCAGCCGAAGGCGATTGCCACGAACAGGAACTGCGCCTGCGCCGCCGGCCGCGCCAGCGACATGCTGGCCACGTCGCCGCGGGCCGCGCCGACGATGGGCAGGGTGCCCAGCGCCAGCGCGATGAACAGCGCGACGATGAGCGCGAAATGGCCGAGTTCGGGAAGCATGACCTGCGTGGTCAGCAATCGCCATGCCCGTGCGCTGCGGGCGACGGGGTGGCACGCATGCTGCAGCGGCGCAGGCCCTTGCGCAGCGCCCCCATGCCCTCACGACGCGATCTCTCCCTCTGGCTGCTCGGCAGCGCGCTGGCCGGCTGCGCCGCGCCGCCGGCGCGCCGGCAGGCCAGTCCCTCGCCGGTGTGGCCGGTGCCGCCCGAGCAGCCGCGTTATGCCTACGAGGCGACGCTGCGCAATGCTGCCAGTGCGGCCGACGATTCGCCGGCGACGCGGCTGCGCCAGTCGCTGACCGGCGAGGGTGAGGCGGCCAGCTTCGGCAAGCCGGCGGCGGTGGCCGTGTCACGCGGCCGCGTCTACGTCGGCGACACCGAAGGCCGGCGCATCTTCGTGTTCGACCTCGCGCGGCGGCGCAGCTTCGCCTTCGGGACGCGGCGCGAGGGCGAGTTGCGCAAGCCCGCGGGCATCGCCATCGATGCGAACGGGCTCGTGCACGTGGTCGATGCGAGCGCGCGCCGGCTCGTCGTCTACGACGCGATCGGCTTGTTCCAGCGTGCCATCGACGGCACGGCAGAGTGGGTGCGCCCCACCGGCGTGGCGGTGAGCGCCGACGGCGCGCGGTTGCACGTGGTCGACACCGGTGGCGTGGAGAGCGATGCGCACCGCGTGCTCAGCTACGACGCGCAGGGCCGGCTTCTGCGCAGCATCGGCCGGCGCGGCGAGGCGGCCGGCGAGTTCAACCTGCCGGTGGACGCGGCGCTCGCACCCGATGGCCTGCTGTGGGTGCTCGACGCCGGCAACTTCCGCCTGCAGGCCTTCGACGAGCAGGGCCGCTTCGTGCGCGCCTTCGGTTCGCCCGGCAATGGCCTGGGCCAGTTCGGCCGGCCGCGCGGCCTGGCGATCGACCGCGAGGGCTTGATCTACGTGAGCGACGCGAGTTTCGGCAACGTGCAGGTGTTCCAGGCCGACGGGCAGCTGCTGCTGGCGCTCGGCTCGCGCGCCGCGCAGGACGGGCCGGGCCGCTTCTCGCTGCCTTCGGGCGTGGCCTGCGACGAAACCGGCCGCGTCTACGTGGTCGACCAGTTCTTCCACAAGGTCGAGGTGCTGCGCCGGCTCGGTGACGCGGAAGGGCAGCAGCGGCTGCGCGAAGCGCACACCGCGGCTTGACTTGCATCACGCCTCGGTGTCATCGAGGGTTCCCGGCCGTCCCGAATGCGGGAATGGGCGGCTCGATATCGGGAAATTCCAGCCCCTTCCGCGAGGTGTTCAGCGCCGGTACGGGTATTGCAGCGAAGTCCGCACTCGCGCACGACGCGAAGGGCAGGGAGGGCGCTCACGATGGATCACGAAAGCATCTGCAAGGTCTGGCGCCTGGGCGCTGTGTTCACGCTGGCGGCGCTGCTGCAGGCCGGCGCCTGGGCCGGCCCCGACCCGGCGCCGGGCACGGCCTCGAAGTTCAGCAACCGGGGCAGCGTCGCCAACACGCGCCACAACCTGACGCAGCGGCCCAACGAGGTCGGGCCGGGCGGGCCGATCAACGCGGCGCTGATGGACACGCAGCGCAACAACTACGGCGAGGTGTGCGTCTACTGCCACACGCCGCACGGCGCCAACCAGACGATCGCCGCGCCGCTGTGGAACCGCACGACCAAGAACAACACCTACCAGACCTACGACCTGCTCAACACCGCGTCGCTGACGCAGCCGGTCTCGCAGCCCGGCGCCAGCTCGCTGACCTGCCTGAGCTGCCACGACGGCACGACCGCGGTCGACGCGATCGTCAACATGCCGGGCTCGGGGCGCTACAACACGGCGCGCATCAGCTCGGACGCGCCGGCGCTGCTCAACGAATGGCCGAATGCCTCGGTGACGCACGTCGGGCTTCAGGGCCCCGACCAGGGCTGCCTCGTCTGCCACAACCCGAACGGCGCCGGCGCGGCCTTCCCGACCGCGTACGACTTCTCGGCCTTCGCCATCGGCACCGACCTGCGCAACGACCATCCGGTGGGCATCCGCTTTCCCACTGCCGCCGGGCCGGGCACCGACTTCAACGACCCCTCGCGCAAGGAGGCGCGGCTGGCCTGGTTCGACGGCAACGCCAACGCGCGCGCCGACGGCAACGAGATCCGCCTGTACAACAGCGGCGAAGGCTACGAGGTGGAATGCGCCTCCTGCCACGATCCGCACGGCGTGCCCTCCGCCGGGCCGGGCAGCAACTTCAACCCGACCTTCCTGCGACTGCCCAATGCCGGCAGCGCGGTGTGCCTGACCTGCCACACGAAGTGAGCGGCTGATCGAAGCGGCTCAGGCCAAAGCGAAGGCCCTGCGAAGCTGGCCAGCGTCGGCCTGAGCTGAGCCGCCTGCGCTGCGCAGTTGCACAGGTGCCTCGCTCCGGCGGCTCAACTGCCTTCGCGGCGGAAGAAGGCGCGCGTCACGTAGGCTGCCACCGCGTCGATTTCGGCACGGCCGAGCACGTGCCGCCAGGCCGGCATCGAGGTGCCGGGCAGGCCGTCGCGGATCGTGCTGCGCAGCCGCGCGGCCGGCATGTCCTGTACCGAGTACAGGGTCAGGTCGCGCGCCTTGGGCTCCATGAACTGGCCGATCCAGTTCTTGCCAGTGCCGTCGGCGCCGTGGCAGAACGCGCAGTTGGCCTGGAACAGCGTCTCGCCGCGCCGCTGCTGCGCATTGAGGCCGTCGATGCGCGGCACCACCTCGTG
The DNA here is from genome assembly GCF_017795745.1 of Rhizobacter sp. AJA081-3. Taxonomy (GTDB): domain Bacteria; phylum Pseudomonadota; class Gammaproteobacteria; order Burkholderiales; family Burkholderiaceae_C; genus Piscinibacter. Next base: position 405,549 of record NZ_CP059067.1, read on the forward strand.
CTTGGCGTAGACGCTCGCGCTGGACACCGCATCGATCGGCGGCGTGTTCTCCTGCCCCGGCACGAAGCCCATGCGCGGGTAGGACAGCGGGCGCGAGCTCCAGGCCGTCCCCTCGTCGGCGACATGGGCGCGGTCGTGGCATGACACGCAGGCCGACAGGAACAGCTGCCGCCCGGCGCGCTGCGATGCCTCGAGCGACTCGACCGGCGCATCGAGCTTGATTGCACCGGTGGCGAACGGGAATGCGGCGGCGAATCGCCCGTGATCGCTCCAGCCGTTCTCGGCCGTGTGGTACGCGGTGTTGGGCGCCTTGTCGTGCACGAACTCGCGCGCCACGAAGGCGGCCACCGCCGCCATCTCGCGCTCGTCGAGGATGCCGCGGAAGGACTTCATCGCCGTGCCGCCGCGGCCCTCGCGCACGGTGGCCAGGATGGCCGGCGCATCGAGCGGCGCGCCGCGGGTGAAGTCGCGCGGCGGCGGTGCGAGGTAGGTGGCGGCCAGCGTCTTCGCGTCGCCCGAGTAGCCGTGGCAGAAGTAGCAGCGGTAGTTGTAGACCTTGCGGCCTAGTTCGAGCGTGGCCGGGTCGGCCGCCGCCGTCGTGGCGGCGCGTGGCGCGGCGGCCTCGGCGGCACGCTCGCCGCAACCAGGCAGCGCGAGCAGCCCCGCGGCCAGCGCGAGCGCCGCCACGGGCTTCATGGGCGAGCGGCGGTGGCCTGCGCGGCCGGTGCTGCAGCGATGAAGCTGCGGAACACGTACTCCGACACGTCGGCGATCTGCTGCGGCGTGGCCACCTGCTTCCAGGCCGGCATCTCGCTGCCGTTGCGGCCCTCGCTCACCGCGGCGTACAGCGCCAGGCGGTTGAAGCGCGCCCGCGACGCCGGCTCGACGAAGTTGCGCGGCTTCGGGTTGATGAAGTAGGCGCGCGGGCCCGCGCCGTCGCCGCGCGCGCCGTGGCAGGCGGCGCAGTTGGCCAGATAAAAAGCACCCCCGCGCTTGAAGTCTCCCTTCAGACCGTTGGGGAGGCCGGCCGTCATGTCGACCTGCACGGGGGTGGAACCGGTGTCGGCTTCACGCCCGCCGTGGGCCCGCGTGCCGGAGATGCCCGGCGTGCCGGGACTGGCCTGCGTGCCGGGGTCGCGCTTGACGTAGGTGCTCAGCACGTGGTCGGCGAGCACCGTGATGTCGGACTCGGAAAGCTGCGTCTTCCACGCCACCATGGCCGTGCCGGGCCGGCCGTGGGTGATGGCCAGCACGATGCGTTCGCGCGTGAGTTCCTGCCGCGAGGTCTCGGTGGTGAAGTCGCGCGGCGGCGTCGACAGCGAGCCGGTGGCGCGGCTGCGACCATCGCCCTTGTCGCCATGGCAGACCGAACAGTAGTTGTGGTACAGCAGCGCGCCGCGCGAGCTGCCCGCGGGCGCCGGCGTCGCGGCCTGTGCAAACTGCAGGCACTGCAGGAACAGCATCGCGGCGGCGGCGGCCAGCAGGCGCCGCCAAGTGGCGACGCGGCGTGGCGCGAGGGGCGGATTCATCGATGCTCTCCCGGTGCTCGGTCCATGGTGTGGGCGCATCGTTGCAACTTCCTTGCCACTGGCACGGCGTTTGCACTCCAGCGGCACGGACTTCAGAACCACGGAGAGAACGACGATGGATTTCGCAAGAACGGGACTGGGCTTTCTCGCTTTCGGCATCGCGACGCTGGCCGGCACGGCCATGGCGGCCGACGGCAAGGCCGTCTACGACAAGACATGCGTGGTGTGCCACGCCAGTGGCGTGGCCAACGCGCCGAAGCTCGGCGACAAGGCTGCCTGGGCGCCACGCATCGCCACCGGCAAGGACGCGCTGCTGCAGTCCGTCGTCAAGGGCAAGGGCGCGATGCCGCCGAAGGCCGGTGCCGCCGACCTGAAGGACGACGACATCAAGGCCGCGATCGACTACATGGTCGGCGCGTCCAAGTAGCCGCATTGGCCCACCCTCGACAGGCCTGCCCATGACGCGGATCGGGCCCGTTCTCGCCATGGCCACCGGCACGGCGGCCATGCTGCTGCTGCAGGCCTGCATGCAGGTGCCGCCGGCGGCGCGGGAGGCGCCGCGCGAGCTGTTCTTCCCGTCGGCGCCCGACGAGCCGCGCTTCGTGTTCGAGCGCACGATCCGCTCCAGCGCCGACATCCTGCCGGCCGAATCGGCCAGCGAACTGCGCAAGCTGGTCACCGGCGAGCAGGCCAGCGGCGAGACCTTGTCCAAGCCCTATGCGGTGGCGGTGCACCGCGGCCGCATCTTCGTCTCGGACACGGTCTCGCGCTTCGTGCGCGTGTTCGACGTGCCGCAGGGCAAGCAGTTCAAGATCGGCGAAGAGGAGGGCGTGGGCCAGCTCATCAAGCCGGTCGGGCTGGACATCGACGCCGCCGGCAACCTCTACGTGGCCGACATCGGCGCCAAGGCCATCATGGTCTACGGCCCCGACCGTCGCTTCCTGCGTCGCGTCGGCAGCGACAAATGGTTCTCGCGCCTGTCCAGCGTCACGGTCGATCCGGCCGGCACGCGCGTCTACGCGGTCGACCTCGGCGGCGTCACCTCCGAGCAGCACCAGGTGCGCGTGTTCGATGCCGTCAGCGGCGCCCACCTGCAGGACATCGGCAAGCGCGGCAGCGGCCCGGGCGAGTTCAACCTGCCGCGCGACCTGGCCATCGGCAAGGACGGCCGGCTGTACGTGGTCGACGGCGGCAACTTCCGCGTCGTCGTGTTCGATCGCGACGGCCGCTATCTGCAAAGCTTCGGCAGCGTGGGCAAGCAGTACGGCCAGTTCGCCCGCCCCAAGGAGGTGGCGATCGACCGCGATGGCAACGTCTACGTCGTCGACACGGCCTTCGGCAACTTTCAGATCTTCAACCCCGACGGCGAGCTGCTGCTGTTCGTCGGCGAGCGCTCCGAGCGCGACGGCCCGGCGCGCTACATGCTGCCCTCGGGCATCGCGGTCGACGAAGACGGCCGCGTGCTCGTCGTCGACCAGTGGTTCCGCAAGATCGACGTCTACCGCCCCGTCGGCCTGCCCGAGAAAGGCGGCTTCCTCGCGCGCCCGGCCTTGCCGGCCCGCTGAACCCTGCTTCCCGATCGCGGGAACGCCGCTTCCCGGAAGCGGGAGGTTCGAGGCCCCTGCCAGCCGTGTTTCGCAGCCCTTGCCGGGCTCGCGGCGCAGCCGGACAAATGGCACAGAAACTGCAGAAACAGGTTCAGTCAAGCGAGGCATTGGGGAGTGCGCAGCCTGACGACTGTTCAACCAACAACCTTCGAGAGGGGCGACATGAAGACGACATGGCTATCCGGCCGAGGGAGGTGGGGGGCAGCGTCCGCAGCGGTTCTGGCGGCACTGTTCTTCGGCCTCAGCGGCACCGCTTCGGCGGGCATCAACGACACCCGGCACAACCTGGGTTCAGGCACCGGCATCGCCGGGCGCAACCAGGTCACCGACACGGCCGAGGTCTGCGTGTTCTGCCACACGCCGCACGGTGGCAGCACCACCGCGCCGGTTCCGCTGTGGAACAAGCGGCTGGGCGCGAACGGCACGCCGGCCGGCGGTGGCGCGTACACCACCTACGCGTCGCTGCAGACGCCTTCGCTGGACGGCGCGGTGGCCGCGGTGGGCGGCATCTCGCTGGCCTGCCTGTCGTGCCATGACGGTACGCAGGCGATGGACAACATCATCAACTCGCCGGGTTCCGGCGGTCTGGCCGCCGACGGCGGTGGCCCGAACGGCCAGGCCTTCACCTGGAACGTCGGCGGCACCGTCAATACAGCCGGCGCGCTGAGCAGCGGCGCGGCGCTGATCGGCACCGACCTGTCCAACGACCACCCGATCGGCATCCAGTACTGCGGTGGCGGCATGGACAACACGGGCGCCATCACCGGCTGCCGTGACCAGGACTTCAACCCTGCGACCACCGCCACCATCAACGGCAACCAGGTGTTCTGGATCGACACCGGCGCACCCGGCACGAAGCAGCGCACCGACCTGCCGCTGTACGTGCGGCCCGGCGAGACCACCGCCACCGGCCCGCTGGTCGAGTGCGGCAGCTGCCACGACCCGCACGTGTCCACCGGCCAGGCGGGCCCGACCGGCACCGGCCGTGTCGCCGGCGAGACCTTCCTGCGAGTCTCGAATGCGAACAGCGCCGTGTGCACCGCCTGCCACGTGAAGTGACGCGCTGACGCGCAACAGACCACGGGGCCGGGCATCGCATGCCTGGCCCCGTCCTTCTTCCGGACCACTCCACCACGTATCGAGGATGAGCGCCATGTCTTCGGCTTCACGAGCAGCGATCGGCCTGATGGCCCTGCTGGCTGCGCTGAACCTTGCACCTGCGGCCGCTGCCGCCGATGCGGCCGCCAAGGCCCAGCCTGCCACCGCGACGTTCGCGACAGTGGGCGACACCGTCGTCAGCGCCGCCGACTACCAGCGTGCGCTGGCGGTGGCGATGCGCAAGAAGTACTACCATGCCAAGCCGCCCGAAGGCGAGTACGCGAAGTTCCAGCGCGAGGTCGGCGACGAGGTCGTCAACCGCGTGCTGCTGCTGGCCGAGGCGAAGCGCCGCGGCATCCAGCCCGACCGCGCGATGATCGACGCCACCGTCGCCGGCTACGACAAGCAGTACGGTGGCAGCGCCAACTGGAAGGCCAACCGCGACAAGATGCTGGCGGCCGTGGTGCCGCAGCTCGAGAGCGACAGCCTGCTCGAGCGCCTGGGCAAGCTGGTCAAGGCCGTGCCCGAGCCGAGCGAGGCGGTGGCGCGCGCCTACTACGACAAGCACAAGGACCTGTTCGTCGAGCCCGAGCAGGTCAAGCTCAGCGTGATCCTGCTGAAGGTCGACCCGAGCTCGCCGCAGGCGGTGTGGAACGGCGCGCTGGATGAGGCGCGGGGCATCCACCGCAAGCTCAAGGCCGGCGCCGATTTCGCCGAGATGGCCAAGCTGCATTCGGGCGACAAGTCGGCGGCGCAGGGCGGCCAGATGGACTACACCCACCGCGGCATGCTGCCCGAGGCGGTGCACAGCGTGGTCGACAAGCTCAAGGCCCGCGAACTCGCCGAGCCGGTGCAGCTGCTCGAGGGCGTGGCCATCATGCGCCTGGACGATCGCCGCGCGGCCAAGCAGCGCGCCTTCGACGAGGTGAAGCCGCGTGCCGCCGACCTGTGGCAGCGCGACGAATCGCAGGCGCGCTGGGACAAGCTGATCGCCGAGCTGCGCCGAGCCACGCCCGTGCGCATCGACGAAAGCCAGTATGTGCCGCTTCCCGCGACCCCGGAGAAGGTGCGCGCCGGCTGAACGCCGGCGCGTGCGCAGGCTGCCCATGAAAACGGGGAGACGCCTGCCTTTGCGCCTGCCTGTGCGCTTGCTGGCCGCCGCCCTGGTGCTGCGCTCGGCCGGTGTGGGGGCGGCCGCGTTCGTGCCAGGTCCGCCCGAGGCCGACCAGCCCACCGGTGCGACCGGCCGCGAGGAGCCCGTGCAGGTGCTGCACGCCGGCGGCGGCATCCGCTGGGAGCTCGCGCCGCTGCGCTATGCCGGCACCGTGTCGCTCGACGGCCGCTGGCTGCGTCTCGAAGACGGCACCCGCACCACGCAGGGCCTGGTCTTCAACGACATCGAGTTCGCCAGCTACGTCTGGCAGCCCTGGTTCGTGCAGCTGCGCGCCGGGCTCGGGGCGCTGGCCACGCACGACGCTTCGCGCAGCCCCGGCGGCGAATCGGTCGGCACCGACAGTGGCGCACTGACCGGGCGCTTCTCGGTGTCGGTGTTCCCGGTCAGCCGCTTTCCGTTCGAGCTGCGCGGCGAGGTCAGCGACAGCCGCGTGCGCGGCGACACGCTCGGTACCGACTACCGCTCGCACCGACTGACGATGAGCCAGGCCTGGCGGCCCGAGACCGGCGGCGACAACTACAACCTCAACCTCGAGTACAGCCGGCTGCAGGCGGGCGACGGCAGCGAGGACACCCTCACCAGCCTGCGCGGCACGGCGCTGCGCCAGTTCAACGAACACAGCTTCGAGCTGTCGGCGCAGCTCAGCCGCAACGACCGCAGCGAAAGCGACGACGCGAGCCGCATCACGCTGATCAGCGGCCGCCACACCTTCCACCCGGCCACGGCGCTGCACGTCGACACCCTGGCCAGCTGGAACGACGTGCGCCTGCGCAGCGGCAACGCCGCCGACCGTTTCGAGGGCCGATCCGACGTGAGGCAGATCTCCAGCTTCGCCACCTGGCGGCCGCGCGAGGGCGAGTGGCTGTACTCGGCCGAGTCGCCGCTGTACCTGACCGGCAGCGCGCGTGTCGTCGACGCCGGTGCCGAGACGGATTTCGGCGAGCAGCGCGTGCGCGCGATGAATGCCTCGCTGGGTGCCAGCCAGGAGCTGACGCGGGAGTGGCGTCTGTCTGGCTCGGTGTCGGGCAGCGTGGTCGAGCCCGACGCGGCTGCGCGCAGCCTGAGCGCCACCGCCAACGCCGGTGTCACCTGGTCGCCCGAGGGGCTGAGCTTCGCGCAGTGGCGCTACACGCCGACGCTGGGCGCCAGCGTGGGCAGCAGCCGCAGCACCGAGGCCGGCGCGCGGCACACGCTGGGCGCGCAGGCGGCGCACGGCGTATCGCGCAGCTTCGTGCTGGGCGAGACCGACAGCCTGTCGCTGAACCTCACGCAGAGCGCCGGCGCGCTGCGCGAGTCGCAGACGGCCGAGGTGGCGCGGGCGCTGGCGCATTCGGCCAGCCTGTTCTGGCAGGGCACCGGCGACGGTAGCAGCCAGAGCTACGTCGGCCTGTCGGCGAGCGACTCGCGCACCTGGGCGCAGGAGACCGGGCACTTCCAGCTGATCAACGCCCAGGTCACGCGGCGAACCCAGCTGTCGCGCCATTCGAGCTGGACGGGCGCACTGACCTGGCAGGCCACGCGCGCCGACACCACCCAGCTCGACGCCTTCACCGGCACGCTTCGCGAGGCCAGCCCGGGCTGGCAGCGTTTCTACAGCGGCACGCTGGGCTACGAGAACCAGCGTGTCTTCGAGGTGCCGCGGCTGCGCTTCACCACGCTCCTGTCGGTGAACAGCCAGCAGCTCGAGAGCCGCCTGGCCGGCGACATCGACGCGCCGGTCGAACGCATCAGCGAATCGCTGGAGAGCCGATTCGACTACAGCATCGGCCGGCTCGAGGCGCGTCTGAGCGCGCGGCTGGCGCGCGTGGACGGCCGCAAGGTCGCCGCGCTGTTCGCGCGCGTGCAGCGCCGCTACTGACGGCCGCCCGCAATTCATGCAGCCCTTCATCCATCCATTGCCTCGACACCGGAGAGCCCCTTGAACATCCTTCGAACCCTGCGAGTGCCCTGGCGCGGCGCGCTGCTGGCCCTGCTGGCCACCCTGGCGCTGTGGAGCCTGGCGCCGCGCGAGGTGCACGCCGAATACGGCGACGTGGTCATCAACAACTTCTCCGACGCGGCGGGCATGCGGCCGGTGGTGTTTCCGCACTGGTTCCACCGCGTGCGCTTTCGCTGCAAGGTCTGCCATGCCGACCTCGGCTTCCAGTTCAAGGCCGGCGGCAACCAGATCAACATGCTGAAGATCATCGACGGCCAGTACTGCGGCTCCTGCCACAACGGCGAGCTGGCCTGGTCGGCGGAGAACTGCAACCTGTGCCACTCGGGCAAGCCGGGCACGCCGACGCTGGTGCACGAGAGCACCTTGCAGAAGCTCGGCGTGCCGCCGCCGCCGGCCGCCGCCGCCTCGGTGGCGACCTCCGCACCGCCGCCTGTGCCGGCGAAGAAGTAGGAGCACCGCCATGCGACGACTGCTTCTGGCATCACTCACCGCCGCGGCCCTGATGGCGGCGGCGATGGACAGCTTCGCGCAGGATGCGTCCGGCGCCAAGGCGATCTACGAATCCGCCTGCGCCGGCTGCCACGGCAGCGGCGTGCTCGGCGCGCCCAAGTTCGGCGACGCCGCGGGCTGGGCGCCGCGCGCCAAGGCCGGCATCGATGCGCTGGTGAAGAGTGCCACCGCCGGCACCGCCAAGGGCATGCCGCCCAAGGGCGGGCGCGCCGACCTGAACGCGGCGCAACTGCGTTCGGTGATCGAGTACATGATGAGTGGCGGCAAGGCCGTCGCGAAGGCGACCGAAGTCGCCGCGGCCAAGCCGGCCGCCGCGCGGCCGGCCGCCTCGGCAGCAGCGGCGGCCAAGCCGACGCCGGTGGCTGCGGCTCCTTCGCCGGCTGCAAAACCGGCCGAGGCTGCACCCGCACCTCCACCTGCGGCGGCTCCGGCGCCGGCCACTGCCGCGGCGCCGAGTGCCGCCACCGTCGCCGCCGCGCGGGCTGCTGCGCCCAATCCGCCGGCCACCGCCGAAGTGAACGCCTTCAACCGGCTGCTCAAGCCGGTGGGCCGCTTCAACCGGCCGGCGGTGGAGTCGGGCATCCACGACCCGAGCAACGACATGACGCTGCAGCTGCAGCCGCCGTCGGCGGCCTTCGTCGCCATGCCCAAGAGCCTGGCGGGCAACCATGTCGACTGGGTCAAGTCGCTGGACGCCAAGGCCATCACCCCGCGCTGGGACCGCAATGATCCGGCTGCCGCCGCGGTGGTGATGGACCTGAACATCGTGCGTGAGGTGAAGGGCTCGATGCCCGATGTGGTCTACCCGCACAAGCAGCACACCGAATGGCTCGACTGCTCCAACTGCCATCCCGCCATCTTCATTCCGCAAAAGGGCGCCAACCAGATCAGCATGGCGTCCATCCTGCTCGGCCAGAAGTGCGGCGTGTGCCACGGCAAGGTGGCCTTCCCGGTGTCGGAATGCCGCTTGTGCCATTCGAAGAAGAAGGCCGAAGCCGTGGTCGCCGGGGAGAAGAAGCCTTGATGCGCGAGCGGCACTTCGCCCGTGCCGCGCTGGCGGCCGCGCTGCTGCTCGGCGTGCCGGGCGCGCGTGCTGCCGAGGACGACGCCGCGCGTGCGCAGCTCGAGCAGAAGCTCAAGCTGGTCGCGCGGCTGGTGTCCGACTCGCCTTCGGCGCAGCGCATCGCCACCAGCGGCAATGCCGAGGCGGTGGCGCATCTCGACGAAGGCCGCGTCCACCACGCGCTGGCCGCCGACCTGCTCGCCAAGGGCGACCTGGCCGGCGCACGCAAGGCGGCCGATCACGCGCTGCATCACCTGAGCATGGCGCGGCGCAGCGCGCCTGACGCGCCGGCGCGGCGCGAGGCCGCCCGGCAGCGCCACGACCAGCTGCTGGCCAGCGTCGAGCGGCTCGTCGAGGCGCTGCGTGCGCGCACGAGCAACGGCGAGGCGACCGACCTCACGTCGGCGATCGGCCTGCTCAGCGTGGCGCGCCAGCATGCCCAGGAAGGCCGCTACGACGAAGCCAACCAGGCGCTGGCGCAGGCCGAGCGCCACGTGCTCGCGGGCATGACGCGCACGCTCAATGCCACCACGCTCGACTACACGGTGCGCGCCGCCAGCCCGGTCGAGGAATTCCAGAACGAGCTGGCGCGTCACAAGGGCCTGGCCGAACTGGTGCCGCTGGCCGTGCGCGACTTGCGGCCGCGGCCCGACGCGATGGCACTGATCGACCGCTACGGCGAGACCAGCACCCAGCTGCACGGCCAGGCCTTGCAGCAGTTCCAGGCCGGCGAGATCGCGCAGGCCCTCACCCACCTCCGCAACGCCACGCTGTACGTGCAGCGGGCCCTGCTGGCGGCCGGACTGGTCGCGCCGCAGCCCACCGGTAACCCGCCATGAAGAGACGACCCAACCTGATGTCCCGGCTGTTCGCGGCCATCGTGCTCAGCAGCTTCGCCGTGTTCGCCGCGGCCCAGGACCGCGAGCAGATCGAGCGCCGCGTGCAGTCGGTCGGCACGCTGATCGAGAGTTCGTCGGCCGCCAAGCAGATCGAGTCCAGCGGCGTGGCCGCAGCGCGCGAGCGGCGCGACAACGCACGGTTGATCCATCGCGAAGCCGCTGCCGCGCTGCGAGCCGACGACCTGGGCAGCGCCGCCAAGCTGCTCGACCAGGCCGCGCGCGAGATGATGAACGGCGCGCGCCTGGCCAAGCCCGAGCAGGTGGCCGGCGAGAAGCACAAGCGCGACTTCGAGACGCGGCTGGAGAGCGCGCGCGCGCTGCTCGCCGCGCAGCAGCGCATCACCCTGGAGAAGTCGGCCGGCCGCGAGGCGCAGGACGCCACGCGCAGCATCGAGCGGCAGATCGGCGAGGCGCAGGCCATCGCGGCGCAGGGCCGCTATGAAGAGGCACGGCCGGTGCTCGACCGCGCCTACCTCACCGCGCGCGTGTCCATCGAGGCGATGCGACGCGGCGACACGCTGGTGCGATCGCTGAATTTCGCCTCCAAGCGCGAGGAGTACGACTACGAGATCGACCGCAACGACACCCACGCGATGCTGATCAAGGTGCTGCTGGCCGATCGCAAGGATGCCTCCGGCGCGATGCCCGCCGGCATGCAGGCCTTCACCGAGAAGGCCGCCGCGCTGCGCGTCGAGGCCGAGGCGCAGGCCCGGCGCGGCGACCACGCGGCCGGTATCAAGCTGCTGGAGGATTCGACGCGCGAACTGGTGCGCGCGATCCGCTCCGGCGGCATCTACATCCCGGGATGACGGGGCGTGACCGGTGTCTGGCGCAAGCTCTTCGTCTGGGGGGGCAGCATCGTGAGTGCCGCCGCCCTGGCCGCGGCGCCGGCGCTGTGGGTCGCGCTCGAGAAGGACGGCCTGCACGACCCGGCGAACCCCGCCATCAAGCTGCTGCAGCAACCCGCCGAGGCGCTGGCGCCGCTGCCGCGCGACACCGCCGGCAACCAGGTGCGCTGGGTGCAGGCGCTGGACAGCGGCGCGATCAACCCGCGCACCAACATCCTGCCCGAGACGAAGGTGCGCGTGCTCGACCAGGACATCATCGTCTCCAAGTTCGGCTCGATGCCGGCGGTGAAATTCCCGCACCGCCAGCACACGCTGTGGCTGGACTGCAGCAACTGCCACAACGCCCTGTTCAAGGACAAGATCGGCGCCAACAAGTTCAGCATGGTGGCCATCCTCAACGGCGAGCAGTGCGGCCTGTGCCATGGCGCCGTGGCCTTCCCGCTGACCGAGTGCAACCGCTGCCACAGCGTGCCCAACGAGTCGCTGCGCAAGCAGTCGGCGGCACCATGAGATGGCGCCGCCCGGTGCAACTCGTCCTGCTGGCGCTGGCCTGTGCGCTGCCCGTGGCCACGCCCTTCGCGGAATACGGCGACGTGGTGATCAACAAGCGCTCCGACAAGGAGGGCGTGCGGCCGGTGATCTTCCCGCACTGGTTCCACCGCATCCGCTATCGCTGCAAGGTCTGCCACTCGGAGCTCGGCTTCAAGATGCGCGCCGGCGCCAACGACGTGCTGATGAGCGACATCATCGACGGCAAGTTCTGCGGCATGTGCCACAACGGCCAGGTCGCCTGGGGCCCGGAGCGCTGCGACCTGTGCCATTCAGGCCTGCCCAGGTTGCTGCCGGGCATCGCCGGCGGCGCGCAGACCTCCGGGCCGGGGCGGTGGTGAGGCCATGAGACTCGCACGACCCCTGCTGCGCGCCTGCAGTGTCGGCATCGCACTGGTGGTGCTGGCCGCCCTCGCGGCCTGCGTTGCCACGGCGCCGACGCCGCGCGCGCCCATCGAGCCGCCCTCGGGGCCGGTGTCGCTGAGCCCCTATCGCACGCTGCAGGGCGGCTTCCTGTCGCCCCCGGGCTCGGCCCTGGGCATGCCGGCTCGGCCGGGCACCGGCGCCTTCGTCAAGTTGATGGCGCCCACGGCGCTGGCGCTGCGCGGCAACGACCTGCTGATCGTCGACAGCGCGGCCGGCCGCGTCTGGCGTGCCGACCTCGGCCTGAACACGCTGACGCCGATCGCCGGCGCGCCGGCCACGCCCGCCACCGCAGTGGCGATCGGGCCCGACCTGTCGGCCTGGGTGCTCGACGGCGCCTCGCGGCAGGTGCTGCGCTTTTCGCGCGACGGGCGACTCATGCAGACTTGGCGCGGCGGCAGCGTGTCGCCGTCGCCGGTGGCGATGGCGTTGGCCGACGGCGGCACGACGCTGCTGGTGGCCGACGACAGCCTGCGCCAGTGGATCGAGGTGCGGCCTGCCGGCGCCTTCGCCGCACCGATGCCGCAGGACGACGCGGTGCGCGGCGTCGATGGCCTGGCGGTCGGCGGCGACAGCGTGTTCGTGCTCGATCGCCTGGCCGGCGTGGTGCATGTGGTGCGCCGCGGCGGGCAACTCGCCGGCCGGCTCGGCCAGGGCGAACTGAAGCAGCCGGTGGCGATCGCTGCCGATCGTTTCTCGCGTGTCTTCGTGCTCGACGCGCAGGATCGCGCCGTCAAGCTGCTCGCCGCGGGACGACCGGCGCAGGTGTTCGAGGCGGCCGCGCTGCGTGTGCAGCAGATCGGCGGATTCGCCATCGACGAACGGCTGCTCGCGGTCAGCGACCGGCTGACCGGGCAGGTCGTCATCCATGTGCTCGGCGACGAGGTGCGGCGGTGATCCGGCGCCTGCTCATGGGGCCGATTCTCGCCGCGCTCGTCGTGCTGGGCGCCTGCGCCGGCCCGCAGGCCGTGCGCGGCAGCATGCACTACGGCATGGCCGATGCTCCCGAGGGCCAGCGGCTGCTGTGGCCGCAGGCGCCCGAGGTGCCGCGCTTCCTCTACGCCGGCACGCTGACCGGCGAGCAGAACTTCCGCCGCTCCGAGGCCGACACTGGCCTGAAGGCCTTCGGCCGCTGGCTGGTCGGCCTGGACGGGCGCGGCGAGGCGCCGGTGGTGCTGCAGCGGCCGGCGGCGGTGATCGGCGACGAGCAGGGCCGCCTGTTCGTCAGCGACACCAGCCGGCAGGCGGTGTTCGTGTTCGACGAGAAGGCCGGCGAGCTGCAGGTGTGGGAGCGTGCCGAGGGTCTGGCGAACTTCGTCGCACCCTCGGGCCTGGCGCTGGCGCCGCAGGGCGGGCTGTTCGTCGCCGATGCCGAGCTCGGGATCGTGGTGCGGCTCGATGCGCTGGGCGAGCCGCGCGCGAGCATCGGCCGCGGCCTGCTGCAGCGGCCCACCGGTCTGGCGCGCGACGCCGCGACCGGCCTGCTGTTCGTGGCCGACACCTATGCGCACGACATCAAGGTGTTCGACGCCAACGGCGCGCTGGTGCGGGTGATCGGGCAGCGCGGCGGCGGCGACGGCGAATTCAACTTCCCCACCCACCTGGCCTGGGCGAACGGCGAGCTCTACGTGACCGACACGCTGAACAGCCGCGTGCAGGTGTTCAGCGCCGAGGGCGAGGTGCTGGTGCGCAAGTTCGGCCAGCGTGGCCTGTACCTGGGCAACCTGGTGCGGCCCAAGGGCGTCTCGGTGGACGGCGAGGGCAACGTCTACGTGGTCGAGTCCTACTACGACAGCTTGCTGGTGTTCTCCGCGCGCGGCGAATTCCTGCTGCCCATCGGCGGCACCGGCACCTCCACCGGGCGCTTCTACCTGCCCTCGGGCGTGTGGGTCGATGCGCGCAACCGCGTGCACATCGCCGACATGTTCAACGGCCGCGTGGTGCTGTTCCAGTTCCTGGGGGGCAGCTGATGCTCGCGCGCCGGTTCGCCTCGGTCCTGCTGGTGCTGCTGCTCGCCGCGCCCTCGCTCGCGCAGCGCGTGTCGGACGTGCGTGGCACGCGGCACAACCTGTCGACCAGCGGCACCGGCGGCACGCATGCCGCGAGCGGCGGCACCAGCGAGGTCTGCGTGTTCTGCCACACGCCGCACGGCGCCACGCAGCAGGACCTGGGCGGCGCGTCGATGCGCGCACCGCTGTGGAACCGGCGCGTGCCCGACGGCGCCACCTACACGCCCTACACCTCCTCGTCGCTCGACGCGCAGGCCATCCTCGACGGGCTGAGCGCGCAGCCCGGCGGCAGCTCCAAGCTGTGCCTGTCGTGCCACGACGGCACGCTGGCCATCGGCAACGTCAACGTGCTCAACGGCAATGCCAATGTGTCGATTCCGATGACGGGCACAGGCCCGGGCGGCGTGATGCCCGCCGGCGAAGGCGTGACCAGCGGCTTCACGCGCTTCCTCGGCACCGACCTGCGCAACGACCACCCGATCTCGGTCACCTACAGCAGCGCGCTGGCCGCGCGCGACGGCGAGTTGCGGCCGGTGGATGCGGCGCAGCGCTGGCCGGCCGGCAGCGGCAGCGTGATCGGCGTGCGCTCGCCCGGCGTGAAGCCGCTGCTGCCACTGGAGCCGACCGGCAACAACGGCGCCGGGCAGGTGCAGTGCGCCACCTGCCACGATCCGCACGTGCGCGAGCTCGACCCGGCCAAGGGCAACCAGAAGTTCCTGCGCACCCAGCGCTTCCAGGAGGCGACGCCGACCGGTGCGCACAACGCCGCCGCCGACATCATCTGCCTGTCCTGCCACGACAAGAATTCGGGCCTGGGCGTGTGGGCCTTCTCGGCGCACGCGCGGCCCGACGTCGCCAACGAGACCTACCGCGACGCGGCCGCGGCGCTGCGCGAGTTCCCGGCCGGCACGCCGGTGTGGAAGGCCTCCTGCCTGAACTGCCACGACACCCACACCGTGCAGGGCGCACGCCGCCTGACGCGCGAAGGCACCGACGCGCCACTGCCGCCGGGCAACCCGCTGGCCGCCAAGCAGGGCGGCAACCCGGCGCTGGAGAAGACCTGCTACCAGTGCCACACGAGTTCGGCCTCGGCGGTGCTCAACACCGTGACGCAGGTGCCCAACATCGAGAGCGAGTTCAACCTCGCGGTGCGCATGCCCATCACCACCGCCGAGCAGGGCGGCAGCACGCAGGAAGTGCACGACATCGGCGGCAACTTCAGCGACGGCTCGCTGGACTGCAGCGGCCCGACGAACCGCTGCGGCGCCGACATGCTGGAGTCGCGCAACCTGCTCGCGCAGCGCCATGCCGAGTGCACCGACTGCCACAACCCGCACCGCGTGGTGAAGTTCCGCTCCTTCACCGGCGGCGCCGCCGGCATCTCCGGCACGCCGGATGCGGCCGGCACGCACCGCCACGACGAGACCACCGGCTACACGCATACCAACATCGCCTCGGGTGTGCTGCGCGGGGGATTCGGCGTCGAGCCGAGCTACGCGTCCACCTCGTTCCAGAGCCTGCCCAGCGGCTACACCGTCAAGCGTGGCGACCCGGGCGCGAGCGTCGACACCTCGGTCAGCGCGAGCTACGTGACGCGCGAATACCAGATCTGCCTGAAGTGCCACAGCGACTACGGCTACACCGACAACAACGTCTACCCGCTGGGCACCCGGCCCGCGCTCGGGCGCAGCGGCGGCACGCCGCCGGGCAGCAACAACCTGACCGTCTACACCAACCAGGCGAAGGAGTTCCAGGCGCCGGTGACGCACCGCGGCGAAGGTACCAAGGCGAACAGCGGCGCGGGCAGCAACTACGCGACCAACAACCACCGCTCCTGGCACCCGGTGATGGACGCCACCGGCCGCAACGGCGCCAACGCGGCGGCCTTCCGAGCGCCCTGGGGCAATGCGATCGGCACGCAGACCATGTACTGCAGCGACTGCCACGGCAGCAACACCGCCGACAACAGCGTCGTGCCGCCCGGCGGCGAGGACGGCACGCCCTGGGGGCCGCACGGCTCGAACAACAACTTCCTGCTCAAGGGTGTGTGGAACAGCACGGTGGGCGCCGACAGCCGCGGCGACAACGGCCCCAACGCCAACGGCTTGTGCTTCAAGTGCCACAACCCGAACACCTACGCCAACCGCAACGGCAGCGGCACCACCGGCTTCTTCAACGGCGACCGCGGCAACCTGCACGCGTACCACACCGACAAGATCGAGCGCATCCGCTGCAACTGGTGCCACGTGGCGGTGCCGCATGGCTGGAAGAACAAGGCGCTGCTGGTGAACCTCAACGACGTCGGCCCCGAGGCCGGCCGCGCGGGCAACGAGGAGTGGCGCGAGAACGCCTCCGCGCAGGCCTTCAACCAGGAGCCCTACTACCTGAACGCCAAACTGAAGGTGCGCAACTTCGCCACCAGCGGCAACTGGGTCGACACCAACTGCGGCTCGAACAATTCGGCCACCACCTTCGGCACCAACGGCAACAGCACGGCGAACGGCCGCGACTGGATGCGCGACGTGTGCAGCAACCCGCCATGAACCACGCAGCGACACACCGCGCACTGATCGCGCACTTCGGCTCGCTGCGCACGACACTGGTCTGCATGGGCCTGCTCGGCGCGGCGGCCTTCGCCGGCCAGGCCGGCGGTGGGTTCGGTGTGGTGGCGCTGTCCACCGCGATCGCGCTGCTGGCGGTCAACCTGCTCGCCGCGCTGGTGGTGCACCCGGCCTTCCGGCGTCAGCTGCCCTTGCTGGTCTTCCACCTCGCGCTGCTCGCCCTGGTCGTGCTCGTGGGGATCGGGCGGCTCAGTTCGCTCGACGGCCGCTTCGAACTGGCGCAGGGCGTCGATTTCGACGGCCGGCTCATCGAGTCCAGCGCCGGCGCCTGGCACCGCGACGGGCTGGCGAAGCTGGCGTTCCGACACGACGGCTTCGAGATCGACTACGCGCCCGGCCGCAAACGCGGCGCCACGCGCAACCGCGTCACCTGGCACGACGAAGACGGTACGCCCCGCAACGCGGTGATCGGCGACCACCGGCCGCTGCTGATCGACGGCTACCGCATCTACACCAGCCCGAACAAGGGCTTCGCGCCGATGCTGACCTGGACGCCGAAGCAAGGCGAGCCGGTCAGCGGCACGGTGCACCTGCCGGCCTTCCCGATGCACGAGCTGCGCCAGTCGCGCGAATGGACATTGCCCGACGGGCGTGTCGCCTGGGTGCTGCTGCAGATCGACGAGACGCTGATCGACCCTGCCGCAGCGGCGCGTTTTCGCGTGCCCGAGCAGCACCGCCTGGTGCTGCGCATGGACCCGATGCGCGCCGAAATGCGGCCCGGCCAGAGTGTGCAGATCGAGGGCGGCACGCTCACCTACGTCGGCCTGCGCAGCTGGATGGGCTACCGTGTCTCCTACGACCCGACGCTGCCCTGGCTGCTGGCCGCCGCGCTGCTGGCGGCACTGTCGCTGGCCTGGCACTACACGCAGCGTTTCTTCTTCCCGGCCCGCGTGGCCGCGCCCGCGCGGGCCGCGCTGCAGGGAGCCGTCGATGCCTGATGCTTTGCCCGACGCAATGCCCGACGCGTTCGTGCTCTGGGCGGCACTGGCCGGCTACGCGATGGTTGCGCTGATGGCCGTGCCGGCGATGGGCGTGCCGTGGCAGCCAAGCACGCGCCGCGCGCAGGCCATGGCCGCGCTCGCGCTGGTCGCCGCGCTCGCCTTGCACACGCTGTCGCTGGGGCTGCGCTGGAGCGCGCTCGGCCACGGCCCGTTCACGACCATGCACGAGATCCTCAGCAGCAACCTGTGGAGCCTGGCACTGGTCTTCGCGCTCGCCTGGTGGGCGGTGCGCGAGCTGCGTGGCGCACTGCTGCTGGTGATGCCGGTGCTGGCCACGCTGGCCGTGTGGCTGCTGATGGCCGACGCGCGGCCCGGCCACTTGCCACCCACCTACGCCACGCCGCTGCTGTACCTGCACACCCTGGTCGGCAAGCTCTACCTCGGCCTGCTGCTGGTGGCGATGGCACTCGGCCTCGTGCCGGCGTTGCGCCGCACGGCCTGGGGCGCGGCACGCTGCGCCGGGCTGCCCGACGACCGCCGCTTCGACGAGCTCGCGCACCGCTTCGCAGCGTACGCGCTGGTGTTCGACACGCTGATGCTGATCGTCGGCGCGGTGTGGGCGCAGGATGCCTGGGGCCGCTACTGGGCCTGGGATCCGCTGGAGACCTGGGCCTTCGCGAGCTGGCTCGCGCTGGCCGCGGCGCTGCACGCACGCGCCAGCTTGCGGCCGGCGCCGGCGCTTTTCGGTCTCTGGCTGGCCGGCGTGTTCGTGCTCGCCTTCCTGACCTTCTTCGGCGTCCCCTTCATCTCCACCGCGCCGCACAAGGGGGCGGTGTGAAAGCCGCCGTGCGCCGCGATCGCCGCTGGCTCGGCCTCGTGCTGACGGCCGCCGTCGTGCTGCTGGGCGGCGCCTGGTTCGCCCGGCTCGAGCCCACGCACCCGGCCGAGGCGCCGGTGCAGGAGGGCGGCGAACTGCGCCGGCACTTCGACGCCGCGGTGCTGCTGCTGCACTCGCGCCAGTACCGCGACGCGCAGACCTCGCTGCAGCGGGTTCTCGACCTCGCGCCGCAGCTGCCCGAGGCCCATGCCAACATGGGATTCGCGCTGCTCGGCCTGCAGCAGGCGGTACCTGCGCGCGCTGCCTTCGAGCGTGCCATCGCGCTGAAGGCCGACCAGGCCAATGCCTACTACGGCCTGGCGCTGGCACACGAAGCCGGCGGTGACCTCGAACTCGCGCTCGGCGCCATGCGCAGCTACCTGCATCTCGCGCGCAGCGAGGGCGAAGCGCACCTGCGCCGCGCCCGCGCCGCCGTGTGGGAGTGGGAAACGCAGATCGGCCAGCGCCGTGCTTCCGGCAAGCCGTGATGCACCGGCCCGTGGCAACGCTCTTGCTATGGCAGTGCATGCCTGCACACCCCACGGCTGCATCGTCGCTGACGTTCCCGATTCCGGGAAGCCATTCCCGTTCGTGGGGGGAATCGGTCCGCGAGGCGCGGCCATGACGGTGTTCTGGAGCGTCGTCGCGCTGCTGCTCGGCGGCGCCTTGCTGATGCTGCTGCCGCCGCTGTGGAGGTCGCGTGCCGCGGCCGAGCCGGTGACGCGCGGTGCGGCCAACCTGGCCGTCTACCGCGACCAGTGGCGCGAAGCCGAGCAGGACCTCGGCCAGGGCCTGCTCGCGCCCGACCAGATCGAGCCGGTGCGCGAAGACATCCAGCGCCGCTGGCTGGAAGATGCCGCCGCACCGGCCACGCCCGCGTTGGCGCCGGCCCTGCCAGCGGCGCCGCGGGCCGCGCGTCGCAGTGCCATCGCACTCGGCCTGCTGCTGCCGCTGGCCAGCGTGCTGACCTATCTGGCGCTGGGCGAGCCGGGCTCGTTGGTGCCGGTGGCGCCGCCCGCCGCGCCCGCGCCCGGCGAGGCCCGTCACAGCCTGACGCCGGAGCAGATCCAGGCGCGCGTGGCGGCCCTGTCTGAGCGCCTCAAAGCCGAACCCGGCAACGCCGAAGGCTGGGTGATGCTGGGCCGCTCGTATGTCGTGCTCGGCCGCTACCGCGATGCCGCCACCGCCTGGCGGCGCGCTGCCGACCTGTTGCCGGCCAATGCCACGCTGCTGGCCGATCTCGCCGACGTGTCGGCGATGGCGCAAGGCAAGCGGCTGGCCGGCGAGCCGGCCAGGCTGATCCAGCAGGCGCTCGACGCCGATCCGCGCCACGTGAAAGCGCTGGCGCTGGCCGGCAGCGCCGCCTTCGAGGCGCGCGACCCCGCTGCTGCGCGCGGCTACTGGGAGCGTGTGCTCGCGCTGGTGCCGCCGGATTCCGACATCGCCCGCTCCGTGCAGGGCAGCATCGCGCAGGCGACGAGGCTCGAAGCGGCGCTGAGCGCGGCGGCGTCTCCCGCATCGCCGGCGCCGGCCACCGTGGCCGGTGCGATCGGCGGCGAGGTGAGCCTGAGCCCGGCGCTGGCCGCACGCGTGGCGGCAGGCGACACGCTGTTCGTCTTCGCGCGCGCGGCCGAGGGGCCGCGCATGCCGCTGGCCATCGTGCGCCGGCCGGTCGGCGAGTGGCCCGCCGCCTTCACGCTGGACGACAGCATGGCGATGGCGCCGAACCTCAAGCTGTCGGGCTTTGCGCAGGTGGTGGTGAGCGCGCGCATCTCGCGCAGCGGCAACGCCACGCCGCAGCCTGGCGACCTGATCGGCCAGAGCGCGCCGGTGGCGCCGGGTGTTCAGGGGCTGCGCATCGCCATCGACGCGGTGCAGCCCTGACTAGGCGTCAGGGCTTCTTGCCCTTCAGGTAGGCGCTGGCATCGGCATGGCCCTGCGCGGCGGCACGGCCGATCCAGCGTGTCGCCTCGGCATCGTCCTGCACCACGCCCGAACCGCTGAGAAAGAGGATGCCCAGGCTGTACTGCGCCTCGGCATGCCCCTGGCGTGCGGCCTCGAAGTACCACTGCGCAGCCAGCCGGTTGGGGTCGGCATCGGCGCCGGGTTCGGCCAGGCCATAGGCATACATATTGCCTAGCTGGAACTGGGCTTCGGCCAGCCCCTGGCGCGCAGCGCGCTCGAACCACTGCACGGCCTGCGCGTCGCTTTCGCGGACGCCGTGGCCGTGGTAGTGCAGCAGCCCCATGCGCAACTGGGCCTGGGCGTTGCCGGCGCGGGCGAGCGGCTCCAGCAGTTGCAGGGCGGCGGGGTAGTCCTTGCGGTGCATGGCGGCGATGCCGTCCTGCAGGGGTTCCGCCAGCGCGGGAAACATCAAGGCAGCGAGGGTCAGGGCAGCAATGGGTCTGGCGATCGACATGGGCGGGCTCCGGGCGTACCACGGGCGCAATGCAAGCGCTGTACCCGTCGCCCTGTGTCGCACGTGTCGCGCGCAGCGCGCCGGCCGGGGACGGCCATGAACTCGGCGGTCGCACCGGCGGCGCCCGCGCCGCTGCCACTGCGCAAGTCGCTGCGCGCCAAGGGCCTGCTGGCCACCGTGGTGCTGCTGCTGTACCTGCTCGGCTCGGTGGCTTACGTGGCGGCCGAGCGCGGCCGCATCGACGAGAACGTGAAAGAACTGCAGGCCCTGCTGCGCCACGAGAAGGTGCTGGCCCTCGCCGAGGCGGCGGTCAACGGTGCGCTGGTCGATGTCAACCTGGCTGCGAGTGCGGCGCTGCCTGGAAATGCTCCGCTCTCACCCGACTTCGCGCAGCACATGGCATCGAGCACGGCGCTGTTCGGCGCCCTCGACGAATTCGATGCGGCCTACGCCCACATCCAGCGCGTCATCGAACGAAGCTACGGCGAACTGCTGGCCGAGCCGATCGGCGGCAACTGGCGCCACCTGCGCGAGTCGCTTGCGCGGGCCTCCGACGAACTGGAGATCCGCCGCCGCAGCCTGATCGATCGGCGCGAGGCGATGACGACCGACTACCAGCGCCACTTCGATGCGGTGACGGTCGAGTCGCTGCTGCTATCGCTGCTGGGCATCGTGGTGTTCGGCGCCATCGTCGCGTGGTTCTTCGCGCGGCTGACCGGCGACATCCGCCGGCTCGAGGCGCACGCCCACCGCATCGTGCACGGCGGCCGCGGCGTCGACCTGCCGGTGCGCCGCGACGACGAGCTCGGCCGGCTGATGATGGCGGTGAACCGCATGTCGGCCGATCTGGACGAGCGCGAGAAGCAGATCGAACTCGACGGCCAGCGCCGCTCGCACCGCGACAAGATGATGGCCGTGGGGGCGCTGGCCGCCGGCGTGGCACACGAGGTCAACAACCCGCTGGCGGTGATCGCCGGCGTGGCGCAGGACCTCGGCGCGCTCGAGGGCAGCGTGCCGGCGCCGCGCGTGGCCGAAGCGGCGCAGTTGATCCTGTCGCAGGCGCAGCGCGCCTCGCAGGCCTCGCGCAACCTGGCCGAGCTGGCCGCGCCGCAGCCCACCGAGTTCGACTGGGTCGACGTCAATGCGATGGTCCGGCGCGTGCTGCAGTTGATGGGCTACGACCGGCGCTATCGCAGCATCGGCTTCCACAGCCAGCTCGACGGCGAGCTGCCCGCGGTGCAGGCGCCGGCCGCCGCACTGCAGCAGGTGCTGATGCAGATGGCGTCGCTCGGCTGCGACGCGATGCCGCCGGCAGCGCCTGCGCCGGGCTCGGTGCGCGTGACGACGAGCCGCGCGCCGCTGGGCGTGGAGGTGCTGCTCGAATTCCCGGTGCGCCTGGACTTCACGCGCGCCGACGTGCAGCGGGCGCTGTTGCTCAGCCGTGCCATGATCGAGCCGCTGGGTGCGCGGCTTGCGTTCGGTCAAGACAGCGGGCCCCTGCTGCGCATTAAGCTGGCGTGGCCTGCCGATCCGGCAAAGGCGTGAACAAGGATGTACGCGATGCCCGATTTGAATGTGCTGGTCGTCGACGACGAGCCGGCCGTCAGGCAGGTGCTCGCGGCGGCGATCGGCAAGGCCGGCTACGTGGTGGAGACCGCGGCCTCGGCGTCCGAGGCGCTGGCGCGGCTGGACAAGGCGCCGTTCGACGTCGTGCTCAGCGACGTCTTCATGCCGGTGACCGACGGCATCGAATTGCTCAAGCAGGCGCGCTCGCGCGGCCATGCCGCGACCTTCATCATGGTGACCGCGTTCGCCTCGGTCGACTCGGCCATCGACGCCATCAAGGCGGGCGCCTGGGACTACATCACCAAGCCCGTGCGCAACGAGGAGATCCTGCATCGCCTCGAGCAGATCGAGGCGATGCAGGGCCTGCGCGAGGAGAACCGCGCGCTGCGCACGCTGGTGATGGGCGGGCCGCAGCCGGCCTTCCAGTTCGCCTCGCCGGCCATGCAGGCGATCGACCGGCTGGTCAGCCGCGTCGCGCCGACCGACAGCACCGTGCTCATCACCGGCGAGAGCGGCACCGGCAAAGGCGTGAGCGCGCGGCGCATCCACGAACTCTCGTCGCGGCGCGACGGCCCCTTCGTCGCGGTGAACTGTGGAGCGATCCCCGAGAACCTGATCGAGAGCGAGCTCTTCGGCCACACCAAGGGCGCCTTCACCAGCGCCGACCGGCCGCGCCGCGGCCTGTTCACGCAGGCCGACCGCGGCACCATCTTCCTCGACGAGATCGGCGAACTGCCGCTTTCGATGCAGACGAAGCTGCTGCACGTCATCGAGGCCAAGGAAGTGCGGCCCCTGGGCTCCGAGCAGAGCCGTAAGGTCGACGTGCGCATCATCGCCGCCACCAACCGCGACCTGCCGGCGATGGTGGCTTCCGGGCGATTCCGCGAGGACCTGTTCTTCCGCCTGTCGGTGTTCCAGATCGGCATGCCGCCCCTGCGCGACCGGCGCGCCGACATTCCGGCGCTGGTGCAGCACCTGATGTCGCAGCGCATCGCGCCGGCCGGTTCGGGCCCGGCGCTGACCATCGACCCGGAAGCGCAGGACATGCTGCTGGCCTTCAACTGGCCGGGCAACGTTCGCCAGCTCGAGAACGTGCTGCACCGCGCGGCCATCCTCGCCGACGGCGGCTGCATCCGCGCCGGTGACCTGCCGCCCGAGGTGTCGCGCACCGCGCCGGGTTCGACCGCGGCGTCCCCCAGCGAAGGCGGTGAACTGAGTCTGCGCGAGCGCGTGCGCCGCTTCGAGGTGTCGCTGATCCAGCGCGCGATCGACGATGCCGGTGGCGACCGCCGCGTGGCCGCGGCGCGCCTGGGCATCGGCCTGTCCAGCCTGTACCGCAAGCTCGAGGAGTTCCAGGGCGATACGCCGACTGCGGCCTGAGCCGTCGCAGACTGCTTGCGGCCCTTTGCTGAAGTTCGACGACTGCTGTGCGGGTTGCGTTGGGCGCGGCAAAGGCACGCCCGGGCAGGCTACGGCGCTTCGCCTCGGCGGTCGGCGCTGCGCACCAACTCCCCTGCGATGCTCGGTCTCGCGGCCCCGTCGCCGAACTCACTTCGCTCCCTGCGGTCGCTGCGTTCGGACAGCGTCGACGAGTCAGAAGACGCTGCGCGCTGCGCGCGCGGCCACGAGCCCTGCGCTTCTCGGCACCTCAGAGGCGCGCCTTCGCCTGCCCGAGCGCGCCTTTGCTGAACCGGTGGTGGCGTGCCGATGGAAGAGAACCAGTGGTGGACTTCGCGGCAGGCGCTGCCCGCGGGGGGCGATTTCTGTGGCGACGAGAAGCGCAGCGCCGGGGTCGGCGCGCGTAAGCGCGCTTCGTGAACTGACTTGCCGCGGCTGTCTGAACGCAGCGACCGCAGGTCGCGGAGTGAGTTCTGCGGCACGACCCCGGCGCGAGCATCGCAGTGCAGTCGGCGCAACGCGCCGACCGCCACAGCATGAGCCCCCCGCGGGCAGCGCCTGCCGCGATGCACGAACCTGGCACGAAAGCAGACTCCCGCGAACTTCAGTAAAGGGCCGCAAGCGGTATCTGCCCTGAGCCATTTGGCATGGAAATCGCTCCCTTCGGCCCCAGGGACATGGGGTTCCGGAGGTGCTGGCGTGGTCCAGGCGACGAGGTGGTGGTGGGCTGGAGTGCTGCAGTGCCTTGCGCTGGCCGCGGCCATGGCCGCGCCCGAAGACGAGCACCGCCGCGGCCTGCAGGCCTACAACACCGGCGACGTCGCCACTGCCATGGCGGTGCTGCGGGCTCCCGCGAACGCCGGCCATGCGCCTTCGCAGTCGCTGCTCGCCTTCATCCTCGACCGCGGCGACTTCGTCGAGGAGGCCGCGCGCCTGTATGGCCTGGCCGCCGCCCAGGGCGACGCCGAGGCGCAGGCGGCGCTGGGCAACTTCTATTTGAGCGGGCGTGGCGTTGCCAAAGATGAGAAGCAGGCGCTGGCGTATTTCTCGAAAGCGGCCGAGCAGGGCCATGTGCTGGCCATGCAGGTGCTGGCGCAGGCACACCGCGAAGGTGGCTTCGGGCTGCCGCGCGACCCCGCGCAGGCGGCGCGCTGGGAGGCCCGCCTGGCCGAGATCCGCCCGCCGCGCGCCGCGCCGGCGAACAAGGCGAAACCATGAAGCGCGCCGCCACCATCGGCCTGTGGACACTGGCCGCGCTGCTGCCTGCAGCGCGGGCTTCCGACACCTCGCATGGCGCGGACCTGTACCGCCAGCACTGCGCCGGATGCCATGGCGGTGACGGGCGTCCGGTGATGCCCGGAGCGCCGGACTTCTCGCGCCCGACCTCGCTGCTCAAGCCCGATCTCACGCTGCTCGGTGCCGTGCGTGCCGGCCGCGGCGCGATGCCGGCCTACCAGGGCCTGCTGCGCGACCGCGACATCCTCGACATCGTCGCCCACCTGCGGACCTTCCGATGACACCTCGACTCTCCCGACGCGCCCTGATCGGCGCGGTCCTGGCCTTTGCCGCCACGCTGGCAGCCGCACAAGGCGGCCCGCGCGTGAAGGATGTCTACGAGGTCGGCCCCACCGTCTACGTGCGTGCGCTGACCGTCGAGAAGGCGCGTGCCGCACTGTGGGTCGGCACCTCGGCCGGCGTGCACGAGGTCGACCTCGCCAACGGCAAGCTGCGCAACACCTTCACGCGCAAGGAAGGCCTGGCCAACGAGTACGTGTTCGCCGTCGGGCTGGACCGAGACGGCTACAAGTGGTTCGGCACCAATGCCGGCGGCGTGTCACGCTACAAGGACGGCAAGTGGAAGACCTACTTCCCGATGCACGGCCTGGCCGACTACTGGATCTATTCCTTCGCCCAGCAGAAGAACGGCGACTTCTGGATCGGCACCTGGGCCGGCGTCAACAAGGTCGACGGCAAGACCGGCAAGTTCAGCACCTACGTGAAGGAGCTGGTCAACGAATGGGTCTACGGCATCAGCGTCGATGCGCAGGACCGCGTGTGGTTCGGCACCGAGGGCGGCGTGTCGATGTTCGACGGCCGCCGCTGGGTCAGCTGGACACACAAGGACGGCCTGGGCGCGCCCAACACCGACAACCTGCCGTTCAGCGCCAACACCGGGCTGGGCACGCGCACGCGGCACGACCTGTCGGTGAGCAGCGAGGGCCCGGCCACCTACAACCCGAACTACGTGTTCTCCATCCTGTCGGCCAAGGACGGCTCGGTCTGGGCCGGCACCTGGGGCGGCGGTGCGGCGCGCTGGGACGGCAAGGCCTGGACGAACTTCACGGCGAAGGACGGCCTGGCCGGCAACATCGTCTACAGCGTCGCGCAGGACGCCGACGGCGCGCTCTGGTTCGGCACCAACAACGGCGTGTCGCGCTACGACGGCAAGGCCTTCGCCAGCCTGGGCATGAAGGAGGGGCTGCTCGAGCGCAACGTCTACGCGGTCGCCGTGGCACCGGACGGCGACATCTGGGTCGGCACGCGCAAGGGCGTGGCCCGCATCGCCCGCTGAACAGTCTCATGAAAGGAAGCGTGATGGCCATTTCACTGCGGGCCGCCGGCATCGGCGCGATCGCCCTGGGCACGGCGCTCGCCGGGGCCTACCAGCTCGGGCGCAGCAACGGCGGCGGTGCCGCGAGCGTGGCGGCGGGAGCCGCCGCGCCGGCGGCCCTGGCTGCTGCACCGGCGGCACCCGCAGCACCAGCCGCATCAGGCGCACTGCCGGCCGGCCACCCGGCGGCTGCCGAGCCGCAGCGCGAAGGCAAGCTCGCGCCCGACCCGACGCAGAAGTTCACCCACTTCCGGGTCGGCAACAAGAACGTCAAGCGCTTGTTCGTCGACGGCGACACCGTGTGGGTGGGCACCTCCGGCGGCGCGGTGCGCTACGACACGCGCACCGACGAGTACAAGCTGTTCGACACCAAGAGCGGGCTGCTGTCCAACGGCGTGTTCCACGTCGGCAAGGTCGGCGAGCGCATCGCCGTGGGCACCTACGGCGGCGGGCTGTCGCTGCTCGATGCGAAGACCGAACAATGGGACACCTACAACATCCCCGAGGGCCTGGGCGACGCCTTCGTCTACGACGTGCTGAAGGCGAAGAACGGCGACGTCTGGATCGCCACCTGGTCGGGCGTGAACCGCGTCAGGGGCGGCGACCTGAAGGACCGCTCGAAGTGGGAGCTGCACACGGTCGAGAGCACGAAGGGCGGCCTGCCCAACGACTGGGTCTACGGGCTGGCCGAAGGCCGCAACGGCGAGATCTGGCTCGGCACCGAAGGCGGCCTCGCGCACTTCAAGGAAGGCCGCTGGGAGAACTGGAACCATGCGCGCGGGCTGGGTGCCGATTACGAGAAGGTCAAGAACGACATCCAGTACAAGAACGACCCGTCGAAGGTTTCCGAGCACCACGCCAAGCAGAAGCAGGAGATGGGGCTGGACAAGATCGACGTCGCCTACAACCCGAACTACATCGTCTCGCTGGCCGTCGATGCGCAGGGCGTGGTGTGGGCCGGCACCTGGGGCGGCGGGCTGTCGCGCTACGACGGCAAGGCCTGGACCCAGTACACCGTGGCCGAGGGCCTGCCCGGAAACCACGTCTTCATGCTGCACATCGACCCGAAGGGCGTGATGTGGGTCGGAACCAACAACGGCCTGGCGAAGATGCAGGACGGCAAGTTCAAGGTGCTCACCACGCAGGACGGCCTGTTCAACAACGCCGTGTTCTCGATGACCACCGCGCGCGACGGCACGCTGTGGGTCGGCAGCTTCGGCGGGGTGGCGCGCATCAAGCCTTCCTGAGACGATAGGCGCGATGGACCGCTCGCTGCTGCACGAACTCGCGCCGGAGAACTTCGGCCCGCTGCTCGCGCGGCTGCTCGCCATCGCCGACGACGCGGTGATCGTGGCCGATGCGGCGCAGCGCATCGTGCTCTTCAACGACGGCGCCGAGCGCATCTTCGGCTACCGCATCTCTCAGGTGATGGGGCAGCCGCTCGCAATGCTGCTGCCCGAGACGACGCGCGCGCTGCACGAGCGGCACCTGCGCGAGTTCGCCGTCTCGCCACTGGCGGCGAGGCGCATGGGCGACCGGCGTGACATCCACGGCCGCCGCGCCGACGGCAGCCTGTTCGATGCCGAGGCCTCGATCTCGCACGTCGAACTCGACGGCGCGCTGTTCTTCGCCGCCATCCTGCGCGACGTCAGCGAGTCGCGCGAAGCCGCACGCGCCGTGGCGCGCAGCGAGGCGCGCTTTCGCGAGCTGGCGACCACCGCGCCGGTGGGCATCTTCCAGACCGATTCGCACGGCCTGTGCGTGTACGTCAACGAACGCTGGTGCACGATGGCCGGCATGGCGCCCGCCGAGGCGCTGGGCAGCGGCTGGATGCGCGCCGTGCACCCCGGCGACCGCTCGCGCGTGCAGCAGGCCTGGCTGGCCGGTGTCGAAGGCCATGCGCCCTTCGACCTGCGCTACCGCTTCCTGCGGCCCGATGGCACCGAGACCTGGGTGGTGGGCCGCGCCGTGAAGAGCCGCGAGACCGACGGCTCGACCAGCGGCTTCCTCGGCACCGTGACCGACGTGACCGAGAGCCACCACCAGGCGCTGGCGCTGGAGCGCGCCAAGTCGGAGGCCGAGGCGGCAGCGCGCGCCAAGAGCCTGTTCCTGGCCAACATGAGCCACGAGATCCGCACGCCGCTCAACGCGGTGATCGGCATGACCACGCTGCTGCTGGACACGCCGATGTCGGAGGACCAGCGCGACTTCGCGCGCACCATCCGCGGCAGCGGCGAGACGCTGCTGGAGATCATCAACGACATCCTCGACTACTCGAAGGCCGACGTCGGCAAGCTCGAGATCGAGCAGCAGGCCTTCGACCTGCGCCGCTGCGTGGAAGACTCGCTCGACCTGGTGGCGCCGCGCGCGCTCGAGAAGCACCTCAACCTGGCCTACCTGATCGACGACGGCACGCCCGAGTCGCTGGTGGGTGACGCCACGCGCATCCGCCAGATCCTCGTCAACCTGCTGTCCAACGCCGTCAAGTTCACCCACCAGGGCGAGGTCTTCGTGTCGGTGGACAGCGAGCCGGTGGATGAGCACACCTGCCGCATCCGCTTCTCGGTACAGGACTCGGGCATCGGCATCTCGGCCGAGCACCTGCCGCGGCTGTTCCAGTCGTTCACGCAGGTGGATGCCTCGACCACGCGCAAGTACGGCGGCACCGGCCTGGGCCTGGCGATCAGCAAGCGGCTGGCCGAGTTGATGGGCGGCACGGTCAGCGTGCACAGCGAGCCGGGCCAGGGCTCGCTGTTCCAGGTGACGGTGCTGGCCACGGTGGCCGAGGCGGCGGCGCCGGCGGAGTTCCTGCAGCGCAACGCGCCGGCGCTGGCCGGCAAGCGGCTGCTCATCGTCGACGACAACCTGACCAACCGCCGCATCCTCACGCGCATGGCGCTGCTGTGGGGCATGGTGCCGTCGACGCTGCCCTCGGCGCTGGAGGCGCTGGATCGCATCCGCCACGGCGAGTGCTACGACGTCGCCGTGCTCGACATGAGCATGCCCGGCATTGACGGCCTCGAGCTGGCGGTGGAGATCCGGCGCCGGCGCAGCCCCGACGAGCTGCCCATCGTCATGCTGACCTCGCTCGGCCAGCGCCAGGCCCTGCAAGACGAACACGGCGCCGGCCTGGCGGCCTACCTCGCCAAGCCGATCAAGGCGAGCCAGCTGTTCGCCACGCTGGTGGCGGTGGTGCAGGGCCAGCGCACGGCGCCGCAGCCGCCCGCGCCGGCGCCGGCGCCGCAGATTCCGGTGCTCGCCGCGAGCCTGCCGCTGCGCGTGCTCGTGGCCGAGGACAACGCCATCAACCAGCGGGTCGCGCTGCGCCTGCTGCAGCGCCTGGGCTACCGCGCCGACGTGGCGGCCAACGGGCTGGAGGTGATCGACGCGGTCGAGCGACAGCACTACGACGTGGTGCTGATGGACATCCAGATGCCCGAGATGGATGGCCTGCAGGCGGCGCGCTGGATCGTGCAGCGGCGCGGCGCCGGCGGCTTGCCACGTGTCGTCGCGATGACCGCCAACGCGATGCCCGGCGACCGCGAGGCCTACATGGCCGCCGGCATGGACGGCTACGTGGCCAAGCCGATCGAGATGGGCGACCTCGCCGCGGCGATGACGCGCGTGGCGATGATCGCTCGCGGCGGCGCGGCCGCGGATCGGGTGGACGAGCAGGAGGTGCTCGACACTTCGCGCCTGGAGCACCTGCGCGGCATGCAGCTCGACAGCGAGCCGAGCCTGGTGCGCGAGCTGATCGACATGTTCGTGGCCGACACGCCAGGGCACCTGGGCGCGCTTGTGGAGGCACTGGTCGCGGCCGATGCAGCGCGCCTGGGCCGCGTTGCGCACCGCCTGCTGTCGGTCACGCAGAACATCGGCGCGCCGCGCATGTCCGCCCTGTGCGTCGAGATCGAGCGGCTGTGCAGGCTCGGCGAGATCGACCGCGTGGGCGAGCTCACCGATGCGCTGGCGCAGGAGCACGAACGTGTCAACGCCGCGCTGCTGGCCGTGCGCATGCGCTACTGAGCCCGGAGTGAAGTGATGGCCACGCACGACATGCCGCTGAGCCGGCGCCAGGCGCTGGCCGCGCTGACCGGCGCGGTGCTGTTGCCGCTTGCCGGTCCGGCTGCGGCCTCGGTGCGGCACGAGCGTCACTTCCTGTTCGGCTCGCCGGTGGACGTGATGCTGCGGCACGCGCCGGAAGAGGCGGTACAGGCGCCGCTCGATCGGGTGATGCGCGGCCTGCAGCACATCCACGCGCAGTGGAACGCCTGGAAGCCGGGCGAACTGGGCCGCATCAACCAGGCCTTCCGCGAGGGGCGCAGCGCGCGCGTCACGCCGGCGCTGCTGGCGATGATCCGCTCGGCGGCGCGGCTCGAGCGGGCTTCGGCCGGCTTCTTCAACCCCGGCATCGGCGGCGTGGTCCAGGCCTGGGGCTTCCACGACGACGTGATGCGCCCCGGTGACCGGCCCGCGGCAGCCGCATTGGCCGGCTGGCGCGAGGCGGCCCCCAGCCTGGCGCAGATCGAGACGCGCGGCGATGCGCTGGCGAGCCGCAACCCGCGCCTGCAACTCGACTTCGGCGCCTATGCCAAGGGTGTGGCCATCGACCGTGCGCTCGACGAGTTCGCGGCGCGCGGCCAGGGCGAGGCGCTCGTCAACCTCGGAGGCAACCTCGGGGCGATGGGCACGGCCGGATGGCAGATCGGCATCCGCGATCCTTTCGGCGAGGGCCTGGTGGCGAGCCTGGCGACGCGAGGCCGCGAGGCGGTCGTCACCTCGGGAAGCTATGAGCGTTTCCGCGTGCTCGACGGTGAGCGCTGCACGCACATCCTCGACCCGTCCAGCGCCGCGCCGGCCCAGGGGCTGGTCAGCGTGACGGTGCTGCACCGCTGCGCGGCACTGGCCGATGCGGCGGCCACCGCCTTGCTGGTGGCCGGGCCACGGCGCTGGCGCGAGGTGGCGCAGCGCATGGGCGTGACGCAGGTGCTGGCGATCGGGCCGGACGGCCGCGGCATGGCCAGCGGGGCGCTGGCACCGCGCCTGCAGTTCGCCAGCCCCAGCTGGCGCGGCCGCATCGCCACGGTCTGAGGCGCGGCGTGCAGTGAGTCACGCCGCCGCGCGGCGTGCGCCTCAGGTTCGGCGGCCGGTTGCCGAAGGCAAGGCGTCTGGAGACGCCCATGCCCCAACTCCCGCGTGCTGCCCTGGCCTGCCTGCTGGCCCTGGCCTCCCCGTTGTGCGCTGCACAGGCCCTGTGGGTGTGCGGCCTGAGCGACGATGCCGTGCGCCTGGTCTGCGTGGCCGACGCCGACCCGACCCTGCCGACCGCCGCGCAGAGCCAACCGACGGCGATGGTCGCCGGCACCAGCTTCCCGCTGGACACGCGGCGCCAGTACAGCGTCGACCTGTGGACGCCGCCCAGCGACATGGAGTTCGTCGCGCAGCTCGCGCGCGCCACGATCTGCTACCGCAGCCCGGGCTGCAGCGTGGTGATGGCCACCGAACGACCGGTCACGCTGGCGGCGCTGCGACGCTGACAGCGCTCACTCATTCGCTGCACGCTCACCGCGTGATCGACGAACCGTGACGAATGTCCAGCGAGGGTCTGATGCACTTGCGCACCGTCAAGCAAGCTGCGAAGGTGCAATCACAGACTCGTGACTGCCTTGCAGGTTCATTCCTCCTCGGCGAGGTCGATAACAACGCAGTCCAGTCGACCCACGGGGGACATCCTTGCCACAGCCGACCATCCTGATCGTCGACGACAACCCCGAGAACCTCACGCTTCTCGGCGAGTTGCTGCGCGAGCGCTACAAGGTCCGTGCCGCGAACTCCGGGCCGCGCGCCTTGCAGCTGGCGGTGCTGGCGCCGATGCCCGACCTCATCCTGCTGGACATCATGATGCCCGGCATGAGCGGCTTCGAGGTGCTCGAGCAGCTGCGCTCCGAATCGCTGACGCGCGACATTCCGGTGATCATCACCACCGCGATGAGCGGGACCGACGACGAGCAGCATGGCCTGGTGCTCGGCGCGGTCGACTATTTGACCAAGCCGCTCAAGCCGGCCATCGTGCTGGCGCGCGTGCACACGCATCTCGAGCTGAAGCGCGCGCGCGACCGGCTGCAGCGTGACAACGCCTCGCTCGAGGCCGAGATCGCCCGGCGCATGCGCGAGAACCAGGTCATCCAGGACGTCACCATCCGCGCGCTGGCGCGCCTGGCCGAGACGCGCGACAACGAGACAGGCAACCACATCCTGCGCACGCAGGAGTATGTCGAGACGCTGGCGCGCCGCGCATGCGGACATCCGCGCTTCGCGACGGCGCTGGACGAACATGCCATCGCGCTGATCGCCAAGTCGGCGCCACTGCACGACATCGGCAAGGTGGGCATCCCCGACCAGGTGCTGCTCAAGCCGGGCAAGCTGACGCCCGACGAGTGGGAGGTCATGAAGACGCATGCGCGGCTGGGTGCCGAGGCCATCGCGCGCGCGGTCGAAGACACGCACGAGCCGGTGGAGTTTCTCGCCTATGCGCGGCAGATCGCGCTGCACCACCATGAACGCTGGGACGGCAGCGGCTATCCGGATGCCCTGGCCGGCGACGCCATCCCGCTGGCCGCCCGCCTGATGGCGCTGGCCGACGTGTTTGACGCCCTGATCTCGCGCCGCGTGTACAAGGCGCCGATGACGCCGGCCGAGGCCATGGCCATCATGACGGAGCAGCGCGGCCGGCACTTCGATCCCGACCTGCTCGACATCTTCCTGGCCGGCATCGACGACTTCTGCGCGATCGCCCGGCGCTACCCCGACGAGGCCGCACAGGAACTGCCTGCGGGGCAGCGGCGGGCCGCCTGAGATCCCCGGAGCTCCCGCGCATGCGCGAACCGGCCGCTCACGGCATGCCGGCGCCACCGCCGGGCAGGGGCCCGATGCGTGTCGCGCTCGTCTACGCGCTGTTCGCCTCGCTGTGGATCTTCGGCTCCGACTGGCTGCTCGGCGTGCTGGTGGCAGACCCGCAATGGCTGGTGCGCATCGGCGCTTTCAAGGGCTGGGCCTTCGTCGGCGTGACGGCCGTGCTGCTGTACCTGCTCGTGGGCCGCCTGGTGCGGTCGACCGCGGGCGCGGTGCCCGAGCCGCCGCAGTCCGCTGCCGACACAGGGCTGCCGCGCAGCCCCTTGCTGTTCGCTGCCATAAGCATCGTGCTGCTCACCGGCGCAGCGTTGTGGTACGAGCACCAGGATCGTGTCGGTCAGCAGTCACGGCAGTTGCAGGCGACGGCGGACTTGCGTGCCAAGCAGGTCGGCGCCTGGATGCAGGACCGGCTGTCCCAGGCCCGCTTCGCACGCAGCAGCGCGCTGTGGGCCAGCTTGTTCCGGCGCTGGCAGGACAGTGGCGACGTCCAGGCGCGCGACCAGCTGATGGAACGGCTGGTCGAACTTCGCAAGGCCTTCGGCAACAGCAGCGTCATGGTGCTCGATTCGCGCGGCGAACTCGTGCTCGGTGAACCGGGCCACGACGTGACGGTCTCGCCGGCACTGCGTGCCACGGCGCTGCGTGCCATGGCCAGGGGCGAGGCGTTGCACACGGGCGACTTCACCACGGGGGTGGTGCCCGGCGCGCTGTGGTTCGACGTGATCGCGCCGCTGGCGGGCGGCGGGGCGAGCGCGCAGGCGGCTGCCGTGCTGCGCATCGACCCGAAGCAGTTGCTGCAGTCGGCCCTGCAGGGCTGGCCTTCCGCGCAGCAAAGCGCGGCCACGCTGCTGGTGCAGCGCGATGGCGACCAGCTGCTCGGCGTGTTCGGCCGCAATGCCAAGCCGCTGTCGACCCCCGACCTGCTGGCGGCGAAGTTCGTCAACGGGCAGGTGCCGTTCGGGGTTATCGCCACCGGTGTCGACTTCCGCGGCCAGGCCGTGCTCGGCACCGTGCAGCCGGTGCCCGGCACGAGCTGGTACCTGGTGGCCAAGATCGACCGCGCCGAACTGCGTGCCGAGTCGATGAAGAACGCGATCTGGATCATCGCCGCCGGCGCGCTGGCACTGCTCGGCGCTTTCGTCGTCGCCTTCCTGCAGCGTGAGCACCGTGCGCTGGAGCGATCGCGCGGCGAGCAGGCCGAGCAGCGCCAGCGCCTGCAGTCGCTGGCGTTGATGCAGGCGATCTCCGAAGGCTCGAACGACGCCATCTTCGCCAAGGACCGCGAGGGCCGCTACGTGCTGTGCAACCGCGCCGCCAGCGAGATCATCGGCAAGCCCGTCGAGCAAGTGCTCGGCCGCGACGACCGAGCGCTGTTCGAGCCCGAGCAGGCCGCGGTGCTGATGGCCAACGATGCGCAGGTGATGGCCCAGGACCGGCTCAGCTCCTACGAAGAAGAGGTTGGCTCGGGTGAGCACCTGATCACCGTGCTGGCCACCAAGGGGCCGCTGCACGATGCCGAAGGGCGGGTGGCCGGCATGTTCGGCATCTCGCGCGACATCACCGAGCGCAAGCGTTCGGAGCTCGCGCTGCGCGAGAGCGAGGCGACGGTGCGCACGCTCATCGGCTCCATGGCCGATGGCATGTTCGTCGCTCAGGATCACCGTTTCGTGTTCGCCAATGCGGCGCTGCCGCGGTTGCTCGGCCACACGGACGAAGAGTTCATCGGACTGCCCTTCGCGGCGGTGCTGGCGCCGGAGTTCCTGGCCCTCTGGACACAGCGATTCGAGCAGCGCATCGGCACGGGACCCGAGCCGCAAGGTCACTACGAGGTGCAGTTCCTGCGCCGGGACGGCAGCGCGATCTGGTTGGAGCTGCGCGCCAGCCGCTCGCAGTATCGCGGCCGGCCCGCCGTGCTGGGCCTGGTGCGCGACATCACCGAACGCCGCCGCAACGAGCAGGCGCTGCGCGAGGTGTCGGAGCTGGTGCAGGCCGTGGAGGACTCGGTGCTCGATCACATGGCCGTGCTCGACCGCGACGGCGTGGTGGTCAACGTGAACGCGGCCTGGCAGCGCTTCGCCTCCGACAACGCCGACTGCAGCCCCGGCGCGCCCGTGCGCAGCGACATCGGCACCAACTATCTCGACGTCTGCCGGGCTGCGACTGGCCCGGGCGGTGAGAGCGCCCGGCAGGCCGCCGACGGCATCGCGGCCATTCTCGCCGGACGCAGCGAGCTCTACACGCTGGAGTACGCCTGCGACGGCCCGCAGGTCAGGCGCTGGTTCCACATGAGTGTGCTGCCGCTGCGCACGCAGTCCGGCGGCGCCGTGGTCGTGCATGCCGATGTCACGCAGCGTCGCCGCGCCGAGGAAGCGGTGCGCGAAAGCGAGGCGCAGTACCGGTCGATGGTGCTCGCGTTGGACGAGAGCATCATGGTGTTCGGAACTCAGGGTGAGCTCAAGGCATGCAACGTGCGGGCCGAGCGCTTCTTCGGCCTGGACTTCGCGGCGCTGCAGGACCCGCAGGTGCTGCGCGGCTGGCGCCCGGTGCAAGCGGATGGCTCGATGCTGCGCTACGCCGACCTGCCGGCCTCGCGCACGCTGCGCACCGGCGAGCCCAGTCGCGACGAGTTGATTGGCGTGGTGCCGCCGGGCGGCACGTTGCGCTGGCTGATGGTCAACGCGCAACCGGTGCACGACGCGAGCAGCGGCAAACTCAACGCGGTGGTGGTCTCGTTCAGTGACATCACCGAGCGCCACGCCGCACAGGAGCAACTGCGCAAGCTGTCGATGGCGGTCGAGCAGTGCCCGATCGGCATCGTCATCCGCGACGTCGACGGGCGCATCGAGTACGTCAACGACGCTTTCGCGCGCATCAGCGGCTTCTCCAAGGACGAGGCGATCGGGCAGTTCCGCCATGTGCTTCAGCCGCTGCGCAGTCCGGCCGCGCGCGAGACCGAGATGGTCGAGGCGCTGTCCCGTGGCGAAACCTGGACTGGCGAGTTCAGCAACACGCGCAAGGACGGCTCGGCCTACGAGGAGTTCGTGCATGCGGCTCCGATCCGGCAGCCCGACGGACGCATCACGCACTACCTGTCGATCGACGAGGACGTTACCGAGAAGAAGCGCGTGGGCGCCGAACTCGACCGCCACCGCCACCGCCTGCAGGAGCTGGTGGACGAGGGAACAGGGCAGCTGCGTGAGCTCAACCGTGCGCTGCTCGAGAGCGAGCGCTTCATCCGCACCATCGCCGACAACCAGCCGAACTTGCTGGCCTACTGGGACGCCGACCTGCGCTGCCGCTTCGCCAACCGCGCCTACCGCGAGTGGTATGGCCGCAGCGAGGCCGACATGGACGGCATCCCGCTGGCCGAGCTGCTCGGTGACGAGAGGATGCAGATGCTGCAAGGCCACGTCGGCGAGGTGCTGCGCGGGCGGGCGCAGCAGTACACGAGCGAGCTGCGCGGCAACACGGGCCGGAGCATGCATGGCTTGGCCAGCTGGATTCCGGATCTGGTGGAGGGTTCGGTGCGCGGCTTCCTCGTGCTCGTCTCCGACGTCACCGAGATCAAGCAGGCCGAGCGCCGACTGCAGGAAACGAATGCCGAGCTGATGCTGGCGCGCGATCGCGCCGAGGCGGCCAACCGGGCCAAGAGCGCCTTCCTGGCCAACATGAGCCATGAGATCCGCACGCCGATGAACGCGATCATCGGCCTGACGCATCTGCTGCATCGCGACGCCGACGACCCGATCGAGCTCGAACGGCTGGAGAAGGTCTCCGAGGCTGCGGGCCACCTGCTGCAGGTGATCAACGACATCCTGGACCTGTCGAAGATCGAGTCCGGCAAGCTCGAACTGGAACGCACGGACTTTTCGTTGGCGCGGCTGCTGGAGCGCACCCGCTCGCTGGTGAGCCAGCGGGCGCAGGCCAAGGGGCTGGCCCTGGATGTCGCGGTGGATGCCGATGTGCCCGATGCGCTGCATGGTGACCCGACACGGCTGTCGCAGGCCCTGCTGAACCTGTTGAGTAATGCGGTCAAGTTCACCGAGCATGGCGCCATCGGCGTGCGGGTGGCGCTGCTCGATCACGACGCCGCCGGGGTGCGACTTCGTTTCACCGTCAGCGACACCGGCATCGGCATCGCGGCCGACCAGATGCCGCAACTGTTCAGCGCCTTCGTGCAGGCCGACACGTCGATGACGCGCCGATTCGGCGGCACCGGACTGGGCCTGGCCATCACGCAGCGCCTGGCAGCCATCATGCGCGGCGAAGTCGGCGTGCGCAGCGAGCCGGGTGCGGGCAGCGAGTTCTGGTTCACCGCACGGCTCGAATCGGGCCGGCCGGTGGCGGCCGATCCCTTGCCGGATGCCCGCTTTGCCGAAGCTGCGCTGCGACGCCGGCACGCCGGCGCGAGCGTGCTGCTCGCCGAGGACAACGCGGTCAATCAGCAGGTCGTCGTCGAACTGTTGCATGCCGTGGGGCTGCGGGTCGAAGTCGCCGGCGACGGGCAGCAAGCGCTCGAGCGTGCGCGAGACGGGGCATTCGACCTGGTCCTGATGGACGTGCAGATGCCGTTGATGGACGGTCTGGAAGCGACGCGACGGCTGCGTGCCATGACCGGCTGGGCCACGACACCGATCGTGGCCATGACTGCCAATGCCTTCGGCGAGGACCGCGCGGCCTGCCTCGCGGCAGGCATGGACGACCACGTCGCCAAGCCGGTCGATCCGCCGAACCTGTATGCGGCGCTGCTGCGCTGGCTGTCGCGCGGCGAGTCGCCCGTGCCTGCGGTGGCGGCGGAGGCCGCGGCTCCGACGGAGTCCGTCGACATGGCCGCGTTGCCACACATCGATGGCCTGGATGCGGCGCTGGCGATGCGCTATCTCGGTGGACAGGTGGTGCTGTACCGACGGGTGCTGCGCCAGTTCGCGCAGCACCACGGCGACGACGCGGCGAAGCTGGCCAGCCCGGTGCGGCTCGCGGAACGGCAGGCGCTGCGCGAACTGGCCCATTCGGTGAAAGGCTCGTCGGCGTCGATCGGCGCGCTGCGGCTGCCGGCCCTGGCGGCCGCGCTGGAGGCGGCTGTCGCCGAGCGCCGCGGCGACGACGAGGTGCACGCCGCGCAGCACGCGGTGCAGCGCGAGCTCGAGATGCTGCTGCAGGCCATCCGCGACGGCCTGTCCAGCGGCGAGACACAGCCCATGCCGCTGGACAGCGGCGACGTGCACGAGGAGACGCTGGACCGGCTGCTGGAACTGCTGGCCGCGGCGGACTACGAGGCCCTGCCGCTGCTGCGCCGCCTTGCGCCGCGTCTGCACCGGCAGTACGGTGCCGCCATCGACGATGCCGAAGCCAGCCTGGGCCGCTTCGACTACGAACAGGCGCTGCAGACGCTGCGCAGCCTGCGCCCTCAGCCGGCCTGAAGCAGTCCGTCGACCAGGCGGCGGTCGAGAAGACCGAGTTCCATGCACTGCGCAGGCAGCACGAAGTCGGGCCGCGACAACTGCTCACGCATCTGCGTGTCGTCCCACTGCCGCAGCCGGCTGTGGCCCGGCTCGACGGAGGTCTGCGCATAGACCAGCCGTGCGTCCGACTCCCACTGCAGGATCATTTGCGGGATCAGCTCCGGCGAGTGGTGCAGGGCCGGATCGAGCAGGATCACGGCGTCGCCGCGGGAGGCGAGGATGCCGGCCTCGAAGCCATCGGCCAGGCTTCCCGGCTGCCCGAGCGGCAGGAAGCGGAAGCCCGGCAGCTCGCACCAGGCCTGCATCAGGCCGTCGGTGCCGTCGGTGCTGCCGGCGTCGACGACGATGAGTTCCCAGGGGTAACCGCACTCGGTGAGCGTGTCGCTCAGGATGGGCAGCAGCTTGGACAACGTGCGTGCGCTGTTTTCGCAAGGCAGCACGCACGACACCGTCTGGCGTGCACCCGACAGCTGCGCCCAACCCGAGGCGTGAGCCCAGGCGGGCGCGTCGTTGACGGGCTGCGCCATGGCGGCGATGCCGGCGCGGGGCTCGGGAGGGGTGGGCATGGCAGGGTGGCGGTGCTGTGCGAGATGGACGCCAGCGCCATTGTTGATGCGCTTCCTTGTGCCACCTTAAATCAAGCCGTCCGAAGCGGGGTGTCTGTTCGTGGGATTGTGTCCGGTCGTATCCGCTGCGGTGCCCGATCGGGCTGCTATCCTCGCCGCCGATGAAACTGTCCCTCCTGCTCCTCAGCTTCACCCTCGGCCTGGCCGCTTGTGCGTCGAAAACGGACGGTGGCGGCCCCTCGGGGACGGCGCGCGTGAGCGATGCCGCCACCACGCCGCTGTCCGACCTGAACGTGGTGCGTGCCAGCATTCCGCCGGTGCTTCTGGAGGCGCAGAAGGCGCCCTACAAGCCGCCGGCGGAGCCGGGCTGTGCCGCGCTGGCCGCCGAGGTGACGCCGCTCGAGGCCGTGCTCGGCGCCGACCTGGACGTGCCGCCCACGGCGGCGCGCCCCAGCCTGATCGAGCGCGGCAGCGGCGCCGTCGGCGATGCCGCGGTGGGCGCACTTCGGGGTGCGGCCGAGGGGGTGATCCCGTTCCGGGGCTGGGTGCGCAAGCTCAGCGGCGCGGAGCGTTACTCGCGGGAGGTGGCCGCGGCCATCGCCGCCGGCACCGTGCGCCGCGCCTACCTCAAGGGCCTCGGGCAGGCGCGAGGCTGCACGGCGCCTGCCGCGCCTGCGGCACCGGCATCGGCGGCAGCATGAAGCGGGTCGCCCTGCTCCTCGCCGGTGTCGCGCTGCAGGCGGGCGTGGCGAACGCCGCGTCGTTCGACAGCCGGGGCGTCGCACGCTTCGACGTCGGATATGCGCGATGCGAGGCGAAGTTCGCACCGATGAAGGGCCACCGCGACGAGGCTTACCTCGCGGTGTACCGCGTCAAGCCCGACGATAAATCGCTGGCCCGCCTGGCGGCCTTGCGCCGCACGCCCGAGTACCAGAAGGAGCGCAAGGCGGCGCTGGCCGCCAAGGCGCCCGCCGTGGCGGCCAGTGCGGCCAGTTCGGCCGGCAACCGGCTGGACCAGCAGTGCCAGGCGCTGTGGGCCGAGACGCGGCGCTTCAACGCGCCGACCCGTTGAGCGCGAAGCGGCCGTGACGGGATCGCCCACCGTGCCCGAGCCGGCCGCCGTGCGGCTGGTGCGCGAGTTCTGGGCGCGCATGGCCAGCAACCGGTTCGCCACGGTGGCCGATCTGCTGGCACCGCAGTACACGCTCGATTGGCCGCAGTCGAACGAGCGCATCCGCGGCCCCGAGCGCTTCGTGGCGATGAACAGCGGCTATCCGGCGCACGGCCCGTGGCGCTTCGAGGTGCACCGCATCGTCGGCAACGATGCCGAGGCGGTGTCCGACGTGAGCGTGACCGACGGCGTGCAGCGCGGCCGCGCCATCACCTTCTCGACCGTTTCGCAAGGCCGCATCGTGCGGCAGGTGGAGTTCTGGCCGGAGCCCTTCGCACCGGCTGCGAACCGCGCCCACCTGGTCGAGCCGATCAGCTGATCACCGCAGCGCGATCACGGCATCTTCGCCGACGCGCACTGGATCGGCGAGACCGCGCCGCCCGCGCCGGCCGAGGCCTGGCAGGCCAGCAACCGGCCCGACGAAGGCTCGTGGAACCACACCATGCTGGCATTGCCTGCCGAGGCGACGCCGATGGGCAGGTAGACCGGCGTGGCCTGGACCTGCACCTGCGAGCGCGCCAGCGGTGGAACCACGAGGGCGGCCACGCCGGCCAGGGCGACAGCCGCCACGGCGGCCAGGCGGATCGGATGTTTCATGCGTTACTCCCGGACGATCGGACGCTGCACAGGGCAGCCGCCCGCGCACGAGCGTCCCGGATGCGGGGGCGGCCCGCGAAGCCTAACGCTTCGCGCGGCGCTGCGGAGCAGGCGTCGTCAGTTCGCTGGCCGCAGCGCGCTTGGCGCGCGTGGCCGCGCGCTGGTAGGCCGTCTCGGCCTGCAGGCGCAGCTTGATGGCCTGGGCCAGCGCCGCCTCGTACTTCTCGGGCGTGTAGGTGTTCTCGGTCCCGATGTAGACGCTGCGCCGGCGCGGCGAATCGCCGAAGCGCGGCAGCGACACCGCCAGGCTGCAGTCGCGCACGCCGGCCTCGCGGCGCAGCCGCACGATCGGCCCGGAGATGCCCACCGGCAGGTCGGAGGTCTTGTTCTCGTTGGGCGCACGCTGCAGCCGCGAGGGCGCGGGCAGCCGGGCGATGCGCGCGAGCAGCTCTCGAGTCGCGTGCGCAAGCGCATCGCTGGCGCCGGTGCCGTCGGGCGAACCGTCCGAGAACAGCTTGGTGCCGCCATAACGCAGCTGCCAGCCGTGCGTGGCGCGGTGGTCGATGCGCTGGATGCCCTGCGGCACCTCGAAGCGCTCGCCGGAGAAGATGACGACGTCTCTGACTTTCATGGGATTCCTCGGTCGATGGGAACGGGCCTCCCTGGCTGACTTCTTCTTGTGTTTGTCGCGCAGTGTAGGCAATGCGCGCGGCAGGGTGATTCAGGCCGGGCGGGCCTGCATGGTGCCGAGCACGTGGCGCAGCATCGCCTGGGCGAGTTCGTCCTCGCCGCCGAAGGTGCGCGCGCCCTCGCCAGTGAGCCACTGCGCCTCTTCGTCGCTGTGCGTGCGCACCGCCACCTGCACCTGCGGGTTGAGCTGGCGCGCGGTGTCGATCATCTGCCGCACGCCGACGGCATCGGCCGTGGCCACCAGCAGCATGGCGGCCTGCGCGATGTGCGCCTGGATCAGCACGGCGGCTTCGGCCGCGTCGCCGATCACCGCCGGCAGGCCCTGCGCGCGCACCTCCTCGACACGCTCGCGATTGCGATCGACCACCACGCAGGCGATGCCCTGTTCGCGCAGAGCCCCTGCCAGGCGCCGGCCGACGCGGCCATAGCCCACCAGCACCACCTGGCGTGCGAGGTAGCGCGGCTCGGTGGTCGCCGGCAGCTCGGCCAGCGGGTCGTCGCGCTCCGCGTGGCGCCGCGCGGCCGACGAGCGCGCCAGGATCCA
The DNA here is from genome assembly GCF_017795745.1 of Rhizobacter sp. AJA081-3. GTDB lineage: Bacteria > Pseudomonadota > Gammaproteobacteria > Burkholderiales > Burkholderiaceae_C > Piscinibacter. Next base: position 447,572 of record NZ_CP059067.1, read on the forward strand.
GCGCTGCGCCGGCTCGGCCAGCGAGAACAGCAGCGGATTGACGGCGATCGAGATCAGCGCGCCGGCCACGATCAGGCTCTGGCCCTCGGGCGGCAGCAGCTTCAGCGACAGGCCCAGCGCGGCCAGGATGAAGGAGAACTCGCCGATCTGCGCGAGGCTGGCCGACACCGTCAGCGCGGTGTTCAGCGGGTAGCGCAGCAGCAGCACCAGCGCGAAGGCGGCGATCGACTTGCCCACCACGATGATCGCCACCACCGACAGCACCTGCAGCGGCCGCTCGACCAGCACCAGCGGATCGAACAGCATGCCGACAGAGACGAAGAAGAGCACCGCGAAGGCGTCGCGCAGCGGCAGCGACTCCTCGGCGGCTCGGTGGCTGAACTCCGATTCGCGCAGCACCATGCCGGCGAAGAAGGCGCCCAGCGCGAAGGACACGCCGAACAGGCCCGCCGCGCCGTAGGCGATGGTCACCGCCGCGGCCACCACGCACAGCGTGAACAGCTCGCGCGAGCCGGTCTTCGCCACCTGCCACAGCAGCCACGGGAACAGGCGCCGCCCGACCACCAGCATCAGCGCCACGAAGGCCGCCACCTGGGCCAGCGTGATGGCCAGCGTCGCCCACAGGCCGCGGCCCTCCGGCGTTCCGTTGTCGGTGCCGCCGAGCATCGGGGCCAGCGCGGGCAGCAGCACGAGCACCAGCACCATGGCCAGGTCCTCCACCACCAGCCAGCCCACCGCGATGCGGCCGTTGACCGAATCGATGGCGCCGCGTGCCTCCAGCGCCTTGAGCAGCACCACCGTGCTGGCCACCGACAGCGCCAGCCCGAACACCAGCGCCGCGCCGAGGCCCCAGCCCCAGGCGGTGGCCAGCGCGGCGCCCAGCGCGGTGGCCGCGGCCATCTGCACCACGGCGCCGGGCACGGCCACGCGCTTCACGGCCATCAGGTCGTCGAGAGAGAAATGCAGGCCTACGCCGAACATCAGCAACATCACGCCGATCTCGGCGAGCTGCGCGGCCAGCGCGCTGTCGGCCACGAAGCCCGGTGTGAACGGGCCGATGACGATGCCCGCGGCGAGGTAGCCCACCAGTGCCGGCAGCTTCAGCCGCGCGGCGACGAAGCCGAGCACCAGCGCCAGGCCGAGCGCCGCGGCGATGGTGGTGATCAGCGATATTTCGTGAGGCATGCGGTGCCGGGATTCAGCGGCGCTGGCGGCGGACGGCTTCGCCGAGTTCGATGACGGCCATCGCGTAGTAGCTCGACCAGTTGTAGCGCGTGATGGCGTAGAAGTTGCCGGTGCCCGCGTAGTAGCTCGGCGCTGCGTCGCCGTTGCTCAGTTCGACCAGGGCCAGCTTGCCGTCCCAGGCGCGCCCGGGCTCGTCGAGCACGGCGCCGCGTTCGGCGAACTCGTCGCGGCTGAAGCTCGGCAGGATATCGGGCACCAGCAGCAGCGCGCGGTCGCGCACCTCCACCGGCGCGGCCACGCCGAAGTGCGTCGGCCCGCCACGCTCCCAGCCGAAGGCGGCGAGGTAGTTCGCCACGCTGCCGATCACGTCGGCCGCGCTCGAATGCAGGTCGACATGGCCGTCGCCGTCGAAGTCGATGCCGTACTTCAGCACGCTCGAGGGCATGAACTGCGGCAGGCCCATGGCCCCGGCATAGCTGCCCAGCGGCAGGGTCGGGTCCAGCGATTCCTTGCGGCACATCAGCAGGAAGTTCTCCAGCTCGCTGCGGAAGAAAGCGCTGCGGTCACGCCGGCCGGTGGGGAAGTCGAAGGACAGCGTGGCCAGCGCGTCGAGCACGCGGAAGCCACCGGTCTGCTGGCCGTAGATGGTCTCCACGCCGACGATGCCCACGACGATGGCCGGCGGCACGCCGTAACGCTCTTCGGCGAGCTGCAGCCAGCGTTCGTTGTCCTGCCAGAAGGCCAGCCCGGCGCGGATCCGCTTGGGCTCGACGAAGCGGCCGCGGTAGGCCGCCCAGTTCTTCGCCGTGCCGGCCGGCGGCGGCATGATGAGCCGGGCCACCGTGGGCACGAAGCGCGCCCGCGACAGCGATTCGCGCACCCAGTCGGCCTCGAGGCCCTGGCGTTGTGCGGCCTCGTCGGCGAAACGCATCACGTCCTCGCGCGCACCGTAGGCAGCGGGCTCGGTCGCGGTGTCGGCGGCCTGCACGGCGGCGCGCCGCTGCTTGGTCCGCGCATGCAACGCTGCCGGCGCGGAGAGGGCCAATGCCAGCGAGACCAGGGTGGCGCGCCGCAGCGCGAAGAGAGGGATGGTGGTCATCGGTCGGGAAGGGGAGCAAGGCCGCGGGCGGCAGCCAAGAAGGATCGTGTGAGCGCCGAGTCGGGGTGGCGACGCGCCAAGCGGCCATAGCGCTGCGCCTGCAGCGTGTCGAGCAACGCGGCCAGGGCCTCGCCGGCGGCGCCGTGGCGCTCCCGCACGCGCCGCGCCAAAGTGCCCGGCGCGTCTTGCGGGGTCGCAGGCACGCCCAGGCGGCGCAGCGCGCGCAGCAGGGCTTCGCGCTGGCGCGTCCAGGGGTCGACGCGGTGGCGGTCCCACCAGGCCCAGCCGGCGCCGGCCAGCGCCAGCGTGCTCAACGAGATCACCAGCAGTTTGGCCAGGTCCTGCCAGTTCGGCGACTCGAAGCCGGAGTTCCTGAGCACATCGAACTGCTGGCCACGCGAGTAGTTGAGCACCCACTGGTTCCAGCGGTTGTTCATGCCCTCCCAGGCGTCGCGCAACTGTTGCAGCAGCGCTGGGCTCATGGTGTCGAGCGCGCCGGCCACCAGGCCGGGTGCGGGCAAAAGCCGCAGGCTGCGCGAGATGCGGTCGGGCGCCACGGCGGCCGTCGGGTCGGCGCGCACCCAGCCGACGCCGGCCTGCCAGTACTCGGCCCAGGCGTGCGCCGCGCTCTGCCGCACGATGAAGAAACCGTCCATCGGCAGCGGGTCGGCGCCCTGGTAGCCGGTGACCACGCGCGCCGGCACGTCCAGCGCGCGCATCAGCACCACGAAGGCTGCGGCGAAGTGTTCGCAGAAGCCTTCCTTGCGATCGAACCAGAATTCGTCGATGGCGTTGCGGCCGTATTCGCCCGGGGCCAGCGTGTAGCTGAAGCCGCCGTCGCGGATGTGCTTCATCAGGTGCTGCGCGAGCTCCCGCGCGCCGGCGCGCGCCAGGGCGGGGTCGCGGCGCAGTTCGGCCGCCCAGGCCAGCGTGCGCGGGTTGAAGCCGGGAGGCAGGTCCACGAAGTCCTGCAGCCCCAGCACCGTCTGCAGCGGGCCGTGCTGAAAACGCAGGTGGGCCTCGGCGCGAAAGCGCAGGCGCTCCACCACCGGCCGGTCGATCAGCCACTGCAGGTCGGCCGTGCCTCGCGCACGCAGGCCCTCGATCTGCGGCGTGCTGGGGCTCGCCTCGAGCAGCGGCAGCGTCGGCAGGCGCAGCGGCTCGAGCGTCAACTCGTAACGCAAGGGCGGGCCGGACACGCGCAGATCCGCCTGCGGCTGCAGGCGCGGCGGGAAGCTCGGAGTCAGCGCGCGCCATTCCGTGCCGTCGAAGCGCGACAGCACCGGGCCGCGGAAGTAGAGCGTCTCGGGCGGCGGCGCCTCGCCGTCGAAGCGGATGCGCATCGCGATACGGTCGTCCTGCGCGATCTCGGCCACGGTGCCCATGCGCATGCGGTCGGACAGCCCGGTGCTGGACAGGCCGTCCTGCGGCACGCCCCACAGCGGGCCGATGCGCGGGAACAGCAGGAACATCAGCAGCATGATCGGCGCGCCCAGCGCAGCGGTGCGGCCGGCCAGCCGAGCGGCCTGCTGCAGGCTGGGCTGGCCCACCGGCATGTGCGCCAGCACCAGCGCCGTCAGCAGCCCCCATACCGAGACCAGCATCGCCGCCGCCACCAGCAGCGACTGCGAGTAGAGGAAGTGCGTCAGCACGAGGAAGAAGCCGAGGAAGAACACCACGAAGGCGTCGCGCCGCGCGCGCAGCTCCAGCGTCTTCAGCGCCATCAGCACCACCGCCATGGTGACGCCCGGCTCCTTGCCGAGCAGCGTGCGAAAGCTCCAGTACGTGAGCCCGGCCGCCACCGCCAGCACCACGACCAGCAGCCAGCGGCTGGGCAACGCGCCATTGCCGACCGCCAGGGCAGCGCGCCAGGCCAGCACCACGGTGGTCAGCGCGATGCACCAGGCGGGCAGGTGCGACAGGTGCGGCAGCACCGTCCAGGCGATCACGCCGAGCAGGAACAGCGTGTCGCGGCCCTCGCGCGGCAGGCGCGACCAGCCCGGCCAGCGGGGCAGCTTCCAGGCCGATCCGCGGGGCAAGCTCAGCGCCACAGCGCCAGCGCCTCCAGGCATTCGCGGCGGTGCGTTTCGCCTTCGCCGGGGGCGATGCTCTGCGCGGGCAGCGACAGGCCATAGGCAGCGCCGGCGCGTTGCGCCGCAATCACCCACGCGGCCAGACGCGACAGGCGCTCCTCGGGCGCGATGCTCCCGCAAGCCTGCCAGTCGAGCCACAGCTGCTGCTGCGCCGCGCTGGCGGTGTCGCGGCTGACCAGCTCGCCGCCGCTGGCCAGGGACTTGGCTGCCTTCTTCCAGTAGACGAGCTTGAGCGGGTCGCCGCGGCGGTAGGCACGCACCCCCTCGACCTCGCCGCCGTCGGCCGCGCGGCCGCGCAGAGCACCGCCGGGCAGTGCGCGTGCCGCAGGCAAGGGCGCGGCCGGCTGTTCCGGCGCCGGGTAGACGAGCAACTGCGAAGCCGGACGCCAGATCGCCCAGGCGCGGAACAGGCCGAGAGGAAATCGTGTCTCGATGCTCAACGTGGGCAGCTCGTGCAGGCCGCGTTGCGCCGGCACGAAACCCACGTGGGCACTCGCCTGGCCCTGCGCGGGCACGTCGATCCAGGTCAGCGTGGAGGCATCGGCCTCGACCAGCTTGATGCCGATGCCGTAGCGTGCCGCGCCCGGGCTGGTCAGTACCGCCTCGAGCAGCGCCGGCTCGCCGGCGAACACCGGCGCGGGCGGGCGCAGCCGCAGCGTCAGCGCGCGCAGCGTGTTGTGCGTGACGTGCATCGACACCAGTCCGCTGCCGGCGAGCAGGAAGGTCAGCAGGTAGCCGAGGTTGAGCTGGTAGTTGATCGAGGCGAGAAGCAGCACCATCAGCGTGGCCGCGAACATCAGCCCGGCCGGCGTGGGCAGGATGTAGACGTTGCGCTGCGTGAGCAGCACCGTGTCGCTGCGCGGCAGGCGGGCCTGCCACCAGCGGCGGAAGCGCCCGCGCACCAGCTCGGCAAAGCCGGGCCAGGCACGGCGTCGCGGCGAAGCGGCCGTCGCAGCGGTCACGGCACCGGCACCGCGTCGATCATGGCGCGCACCTGCTCGACACTGCCGCGCCCGGCGCCGGCCACCGGCACCAGCCGGTGTGCCACCGTCTGCGGCAGCACCGACTGCACGTCGTCGGGGGCGACGTAGTCGCGCTGGTTGATCAGCGCGCGCGCCTTGGCGGCGCGCAGCAGCGCGATGCCCGCGCGCGGCGACAGGCCGTCGACGAACCAGCGCCCCGAGCGCGTGGCGGCGATGACGGCCTGCAGGTAGTCGAGCAATGCATCCGAGGCGTGCACCGCCTGCACCACCTTCTGCGCTGCCACCAGTTCCTCGGGCGTCATCACCGTGGCCAGGGCGTGGATGGCCTCGCGCCGGTCCTGCCCGGCCAGCAGCGCGCGCTCGCTCTTCGCATCGGGGTAGCCGAGCGTGATGCACATGAGAAAGCGGTCGAGCTGCGACTCGGGCAGCGGGTAGGTGCCGAGCTGGTCGGTCGGATTCTGCGTGGCGATCACGAAGAAGGGCTCGGGCAGCGCACGCGTCTCTCCCTCGACGCTGACCTGGTGCTCCTCCATCGCCTCGAGCAGCGCGCTCTGCGTCTTCGGGCCGGCGCGGTTGATCTCGTCGGCCAGCAGCACCTGGGCGAAGACCGGGCCTTGATGGAAGACAAACGCCTCCTTGCTGCGCTCGTAGACACTGACGCCGATGAGGTCCGACGGCATCAGGTCGGCGGTGAACTGGCTGCGCGAGAAACGCAGGCCCAGCGAGACCGCCAGGGCATGGGCCAGCGTGGTCTTGCCGACACCGGGAACGTCCTCGATCAGCAGATGGCCGCCGGCCAGCAGGCAGGCCACGCAGTCCTCGATCTGCGGCCGCTTGCCGACGATGATCGTGCTAATCTGGTCAATCAGGCGGTCGATCTGTGCGGCAAGTGCTGATTTCATGGCAAGACCATAACCGAAACAAGAAGACCCCGAGACATGAGCACAGCGTTCTACAGCCACCCCGATTGCCGTCGCCACGACATGGGCGCCGGCCACCCGGAGTGCCCGCAGCGGCTGGACGCGATCGACGACCATCTGCTCGCCACCGGCCTCGACATTGCGCTGACGCGCCATGACGCGCCGCTGGTCGACCTGAAGGACGTGGAACTGGCGCACACGCACCACTACGTTTCGGAGCTGAAGGACCTGCTCGAACAGGTCGAGGCCAGCGGCGTCTCGAAGGCGCTGGACCCGGACACCGCCGCCAACCCCGGCACCTGGAAGGCCACGCTGCGCGCCGCCGGCGCGGCCGTGGCGGCGACCGACCTCGTCATCGATGGCCGTGCCGAGAACGCCTTCTGCGCCGTGCGCCCGCCCGGCCACCACGCCACGCGCGACGAGACGATGGGCTTCTGCTTCTTCAACAACGTGGCGGTGGCAGCGCGGCATGCGCTGGACGTGCGCGGCCTCAAGCGCGTGGCCGTGATCGACTTCGACGTGCACCACGGCAACGGCACCGAAGACATCCTCGCCGGCGACGACCGCGTGCTGATGGTCAGCTTCTTCCAGCACCCGCTGTACCCGTACAGCGGCGCCGTGCCCAAGGGCACCAACATGGTCAACCTGCCGATCCCGCCCTACACGCGCGGCGGCGAGTTGCGCGAGATGATCGACGCGCAGTGGATGCCGGCGCTCGAGGCCTTCAAGCCGGAGATGATCTTCATCTCGGCCGGCTTCGACGCGCACCGGGAAGACGACCTCGGTCAGCTCGGCCTCGTCGAGGCCGACTACGAATGGATCACCCTGCGCATCAAGGCGATAGCCGAGCGCCATTCCAAGGGCCGCATCGTCTCCTGCCTCGAAGGCGGCTACAACCTCAGCGCTCTGGCGCGCAGTGTGGCCGCTCACCTGCGCGTGCTCACCGGCGTCTAGCCGAGGTCCGCGCGGCCACTCGCCTCGGCAACGCGGTTGCCAGGGTCGGCCTTCTCGCCGCATGATGGGCTCCCCATAACAAGAGGAGACACCCATGACCGCAACGAACCGCCCGGCGCCTTGGCGCCTGGGCCTGCTCGCCGCCAGCCTGGCCGCCGCGATCGCGGTGCCGGCGTTCGCGCACGACAAGCCGCACAGCATCGGCACGCCGCCGGGCATCACGCTGCCGCCGACCACCGAGACGGTGCCCCCGGCACCGGCCTGGGACGGCCAGGCCTACAAGGGCGGGGTGGTGTCGGTGTCGCACCCGCTGGCCGCGCAGGCCGGTGCCGACGTGCTTGCACGCGGGGGCAATGCCATCGATGCGGCCGCGGCGATCCAGTTCATGCTCAACGTGGTGGAGCCGCAGTTCTCCGGCATCGGCGGGGGCGGCTTCATGATGGTCCACCTGGCGCGGCACCACCGCACGTTCGCCATCGACGCGCGCGAGAAGGCGCCGGCCGCGGCCACGCCGACGCAATTCGTGCTGACCGGCGTGGCGCCGGCCCAGCGCTTCACCATCGCCTCCACCAGCGGCCTGGCGGTGGGCGTGCCGGGCACGCTCGCGGCGCTGGACACCGCGCTCAAGCGCTGGGGAACGATCCGCCTGGCCGAGGCCATCGCGCCCGCCATCGACGTCGCCGAGAACGGCTTCGCGATCAACCGCTTCCTGGCCGCCAACATCGCCGGCGACGGCGGCCGCACCGGCTTCCAGGGCGAGACGGCGGCGCTGTACCGGCCGGGCGGCGTTCCGCTGGCCACCGGCGCCGTGCTGAAGAACCCGGATCTGGCGAAAACCTTCCGGCTGATTGCCAAGCATGGCCCCGACGTCTTCTATCGCGGCGAGATCGGCCAGGCCATCGTGGCTGCGCAGCAGCGCAGCCGCACGCCGGTGGCGGCCGAAGGCGTGGGCCGCATGACGATGCAGGACCTGGCCGACTACCGCGTCGTGATCCGCGAGCCGGTGAGCGTGAACTACCGCGGCTGGACGGTCGCCGCGATGTCGCCGCCGTCCTCCGGGGGCCTGACCGTCGGGCAGATGCTCGAGATGGTCGAGCGCTTCCCGATCGGCGATGCGTCGCAGGGCTTCGGCTTCGGCAGCCCGACCACGCTGCACGTGATGACGGAGGCGATGCGACTGGCCTTCGCCGACCGCGCGGTGTGGATGGGCGACGAGGACTTCGTGCCTGTGCCCAAGGTCGGCCTGCTCGACCGCGACTATGTGGCCACGCGCTCGGCCATGATCAACACGACCGCGCGCATGGCCACGCCGGCCGCCGGCAACCCGCTGCCTTACGACACGACGGTGAAGGGTGATCGCAACACGCGCTTCACGGCCGAGAAGGAGGACACCGAGCACCGGCCTTCGCACACCACGCACTTCTCGGTGGTCGACAAGTGGGGCAACGTGGTCAGCTACACCACGACGATCGAGGCCACCTGGGGCACCGGCATCACCGTGCCGGGCTACGGCTTCCTGCTCAACAACGAGCTGACCGACTTCAACTTCGACCCGGCCGCCAATGCCGCGACCGGCAACCCCGGCGCGAACGACGTTGCTCCGGCCAAGCGCCCGCGCAGCTCGATGGCGCCGGCCATCGTGTTCCGCGGCCGCGAGCCGGTGGCGGCCTATGGCTCGCCGGGCGGTGCGACGATCATCAACTCGGTGTTCAACGTGACGCTGAACCTGATCGACCACGGCATGTCGATGCAGCAGGCGATCAACGCGCCGCGGCTGTCGGTGACCAGCGCCACCGGCACGATCTCCTGCGAGGGCACCGAGGCTTTCATGCAGCCCAAGTTCAGCATCGCCACGCAGGACGCGCTGCGCAGCCTCGGCCACCTGGGCCTGGGCGCGGCGGGTGGCAACGGCTGCATCAATCCGATCGGTTCGGTGCAGGGCGTGGTGATCGACCTGCGCAGCGGCCGGCAGTACGGCGGCGCCGACCCGCGCCGCGAAGGCACGGTGATCGGCCTGAAGCCGCGCAAGAGCCGCGACCGCGACGACGACGGCGACGACTGACGACGTGAAGCCCGGCGTTCAGTGAACGCCGAGTTTCATCATCAGCTTCAGGTACTCGAGCTGCGCGTTGAGCGATTGCAGCCGTTGCAGCAGCTCGTGCCAGCGCATCTCCTGCGCGTCGGAGCTGGAGGGTTGGCGCGGCGGGTGGGGGTCGGGTGCGGCGGGCATGGCGAGGTGGTCCCGAGTGCTGTTGACCGCATCCTCGCCGCCGCCGCGGGACGCGGCAATCCCGCGCTTCGGGTGGACTGGGGACACCCCCTACCAGGCGTTCTGGCAGGCGGTCAGGCGCTCGCGCTGCGGCAGCGAAAGCATCCGGTTCACCTCGGAGTTGTAGGTGTTGCGGTAGGCCTCGGTCTTGCGGATCGCCGGCAGGTCGAGCTTGCGCTGCTCGACCGCGCGCTGCAGGATCTCCTGCCCGGGCTTGACGCTCTTGGCATCGATCGGCAGGCAGACGAACACCATCGCCTCGATGCCGCCGACGATCTGCTCGGCCGAGCTCCCCGCGGCGAGGCACGGCACGGCCAGCGCGGCCAGCAGGGCCATCGCGACGCTGCGCGGCGTGGAGTAGGAAGGGGACATCGTGGCGCCCGGCGGGAGTGCAAGCCGGCGATTCTGCCCCCGGCCGGGCCGGGGCGCATCCCGCGTCCGCGGTGCCTCAGCTCGCAGCGCGGCGCCGGGACGGCAGCAGGCGCTCCTGCTCGGGCAGTTCGGCGTCGCCGTCCATCTCGAGCGCCATCTGCGTGCAAACGGCACGGCACAGCGTGACGGCGCGCTGGTTGGCTATGCGGTAGTAGATCTGCGTGCCGTCGCGCCGGCGGCCGAGGATCTGCGCGCGGTACAGCGTGCCCAGGTGCTGCGAGAGGTTGGGCTGGGTGGTGTCGATCTGCGCGAGCAGGTCCGACACATTGCGCTCTCCGTGGCATAGCGCCGACAGCAGTTTCAGCCGGATCGGCGTCGACAGCAGCGAGAACAGCTCCGCGGCCGACTCGAACACTTCGTCGGCTTCGGCGCTCGGAGTGGAGGGCTCGGGGGGGGTGGACATGGGCAAAGTCTAGCGCGCCGCCTTCAGCGAGGCCGCGACTCGAAATGGTAATGGTCGCGGTCGAGCACGGCGGCCATCGCCGTCACCTCTTCCGGAAACAGGCTCAGGCTCAGTTCGGTATTGCAGTACTCGACCATGCCGCGCAGTGCGCCGGCATTGTTGATGCGGCCCTTGGGGCGGTAGATCGCACTGCCGTCGCCGCCCATCTTGCGCGCATGGCAGGCACTGCACTTGTGTTCCTGGATCAGCTTCTCGCCCAGCGGCAGGTCGGCGTCGCGAAAGATCGGTGTGCCTTGCGCCAAGGCGACCGAGGGCGCGGCAAGCCACAGGGCCAGCAGTGCGGACGTCAGTGTCTTCATGTCGGCTCCTTCGTGCACCTTCAGGCGAACTTGAGCAGTTCCATCACGTCTTCCTCGAACATCTCGCCGGGGATGGCCTGCTTGAGGCGGCCGCCGCGAGCGATCAGCATCGTCAGCGGGATGATGCGGCGCGTGCTCAGCGCGGCGGCCATCGCGTCCTGGTCCAGGCTGACCGGGAACGAATAGCCGTTGGCCGCCAGGTAGCGGCGCACCGCGGCGGCCTCGCGGTCGCGCGAGACCGTCAACACCTGCGGCCCGCCGTCGCCGGCGGCACGGTACAGCTTGTCGACATGGGCGTTGTGGCGCTTGCAGAACGGGCAGGTGACCGACCAGAACACCACCACCTGCGCGCGATCGGCTGCGGGTGCCCAGCGTGCGCCGTCCAGCAGCGTCACCTCGGGCCAGCGCACGGGCTCGCCCGGTGCCGCCGGCGCGGCCTGCAGCGGTGCAGCGGCCACGGCAGCCAGGCTGCCCAGCAGGTGTCGGCGGGTGAGGGTCATTTCGCCTCGTGCTCCATCAGCAGGTAGGTGTTGTACGCGTTGATGCGGTTGGCGGCGCGAAACAGCGGCAGCTTGTCGAATCGCGACCAGTCGACCTTCGCATAGGCCTCTTCGAAAGGCTCCATGTTACGCGCGGCCTCGCCCATCGTGCGGCGCAGGTGCACGAGGTAGTCGCGCGTCATCTCGAGGTCGGCGCGGGCCGTCGTCGAGGCCGGGCCGTGGCCGGGCACCACCACGTCGATGTCGAAGGCCAGCAGCTCGTCGAGCGCGGTGATCCAGTGGCCGCTGTCCGCCTGGCCGACGAAGGGCACGCGACCGCGGAACACCAGGTCGCCGGCGAACAGCGCGCGTAGCTTCGGCACGTAGACCACCAGGTCCTCGGGCGTGTGCGAGGGGCCGACCGGCTGCAGCCGGAACTCCATGCCGCCGATGGTCAAGGTGGTCGGGCCGTCGATCCAGCGGTCGGCCGGGATCAGCCGGGTGGTCTCGTCGATCCACGGGAACAGTTCCTCGCGGCTCGCCTTCAAGCGCTGCACGGCGGTGTCGGAGTTGAGGTAGCTGCCGGCCGCACGCTGCGCGATCACCGCGGCGCCCGCTGCCTTGAAGGCCTGCAGGCCGTAGATGTGGTCGGCGTGGTAGTGGGTGACGATCACGTGGCGCACCGGCAGCGGGGTGATGCGGCGGATCTGCGCCAGCAGCTCCTCGGCGAGCGCGGGCGAGCCCAGCGCATCGATCACCACCACGCTGTCGCCGGTGACCACGAAGCCGGCGTTGGAGATGTAGTTTCGGTTGGCCGACGAGCCCAGGGCCGAACTGCCCTGCACCATCCACGCGCTTGGCGCCACCGGCACGGGCACCGGCGTGTCCTGCGCGCGGGCCGGCGCGGCGAGCAGCAGCACGACGGACATCAAGCAGGCAGCCAGGGTTTTCACGATCGCGGACGACGGCAAGCAACAGTACATTCGCATTGAGTGATATTTGAATCCCGCAGAAGCGTCTTTGGCAAGTGCATAAACCCGCAGGGTGCAGCGGGCCGAGCTTGGACCACAATTCGCGCCACCCACCCGCCGAGGAGACTCCCGATGCCTGTCCGACTGACCCTGGCCGCTGCCTTGCTGGCGCTGGCCGCTCCCTGGGCACAGGCCCAGGATGCCCACCTGGCGCGCAACCTGGCCGCCACCTGCGCCAACTGCCACGGCACCAACGGCAACGTGCGCGGCAAGGACGTCAAGCCGCTGGCTGGCGTGGCCGCCGAGAAGATCCTCGCGCAGATCGCCGACTTCAAGAGCGGCGCGCAGCCCGCGACGATCATGCATCAGATCAGCAAGGGCTACACCGACGAGCAGCTCAAGTTGATCGCCGCGTATTTCGCCGCACAGAAACCCGCCCCCTGAGGAGCCGCGCCATGAATGCAACGATGTTCTCGCGCCGGCGTCTGCTCGGCACCGGCGCCGCTCTGGGCGCACTCTCGCTGGCCGGCTGCGCCACCACCGGCGGCCCGTCGATCGGCCGTGTCGTGGTGGTCGGCGGCGGCTTCGGCGGCAGCACCGCCGCACGCTACCTGCGCCTGTGGGGTGGCAACGTCGACGTGACGCTGGTGGAGCGCAATGCCAGCTTCGTATCGTGCCCGATCTCCAACCTGGTGGTCGGCGGCTACAAGCAGATCGGCGAGATCACCCGCGGCTACGACGGCCTGAAGGCCGCCGGCGTGAAGGTGGTGCAGGGCGAAGTGGTCGCGATCGACGCCGCCGGCAAGTCCGTGCGTCTGGCCGACGGCAGCACGCTGCCCTACGACAGGCTGATCGTTTCGCCCGGTGTCGACTTCATGACCGAGTCCGTGGGCGGGCTGGCCACGACGGCGGCGCAATCGAAGATCCTGCACGGCTGGAAGGCCGGGCCGCAGACGGTGGCGCTGCGCCAGCAGCTCGAATCGATGCGCGACGGCGGCGTGTTCGCGATCTCCATTCCGAAGGTGCCCTACCGCTGCCCGCCCGGGCCCTACGAGCGCGCCTGCCTGGTCGCTTCGTACCTGAAGCAGGCCAAGCCGAAGTCGAAGGTGCTGGTGCTCGACGCCAACCCCGAAGTGCAGTCGAAGAAGGCATTGTTCGAGAAGGCCTTCAAGGAGCGTTACGACGGCATCCTCGAATACCGGCCGAATGCCGAGCTGAAGGAAGTCGATGCCAACAGCGGCACGGCCCGCCTCGAGTTCGAGGACGTGAAGGCCGACGTGCTCAACGTGATCCCGCCGCAACGCGCTGGTGACATCGCCAAGGCGGCCGGCCTGGTCAACGTCAACAATCGCTGGGTCGGCGTGAACTGGCTGACCATGGAGTCCACCGCGGTGCCCGGCGTGCACGTGCTCGGAGACGCCACCTTCCCGGCGCCGACCATGCCCAAGTCGGGCCACATGGCCAACCAGCATGCCAAGGTGGCGGCGGCGGCGATCATCCAGCTGCTCAGGGGCGAGGCGGTCAACGCCACGCCGGTGGTGATGAACACCTGCTACAGCTTCGTGACCGGCCGCGACGTGATCCACGTGGCCTCGGTGCACCAGTACAACGCCGAGCAGAAGACCTTCCTGCCGGTGCAGGGCTCGGGCGGCGTCTCGGCCGCCGCCAACCAGGTGGAAGGGCGCTACGCGCTCTCCTGGGCAGACAACATCTGGGCCGATGCCCTCGGTGCCTGATTCGCCGGCGGGCTACTGAAGCCCGCTGACGTAGGAAGACACCGCCTTCAGCTCCAGCTCGGTGAGCTTGGAGGCCACCGAGTGCATCACCGCGTTGTCGTTGGTGCGCTCGCGGCGGCTGAAGGCCTTGAGCTGGTTCTCGACGTACTGCGCATGCTGTCCGCCCAGCCGCGGCATCTTCTCGGTGCCGTGGCCGGCCGCGCCGTGGCAGTCGGCACAAGGAGCCACGCCTGAGAACTGATTGCCACGCTGGTAGATGAAGCGGCCCACCTGCGCGAGATCGGAGTCGGCCACCGCATGCTTGTGCGCGGGCTTCGACTCGAAGTACATGCCCAGCAGCCGGAAGTCGTCGGCCGACAGGTCGGTGACCATCGATTGCATCGTGTCGTTCTTGCGCTTGCCCGCCTTGTAGTCGGCCAGCTGCCGGGCCACGTAGCCCGCGTGCTGGCCAGCCAGGCGCGGGAACACCGGGCTGGAGCTCTCGCCTTCGATACCGTGGCAGATGAAGCACTTGCCTTCGACGATCTCGACGGCGCGTGACAGGTCGGCCGCGCGGGCAGCGGGCAGCGCGGCGGCCAGGGCCAGGGTGAGACAGACAACAGGAAGTCGGCGCATCGCAGGTTCTCGCGTCGGTGGTTCAGGTGAAAGCGCGGCTGCGCGGCACCGGCTGGTCGCCCAGGTGCGGCTGGGCGGCTTCGAGGCCGCGCTGGTCGATGAAACGATCGGTCAGCGCGGCGGCGGCCCACATCGCGCTGAGCGTGACCCAGGACGTGATCGTGAACACCGCGGCGCCCGAGAGGCCGGCGCCGACGGCGCAGCCGCCGGCCGTCATGCCGCCGAAACCCATCAGCACGGCACCGATCAGGTAGCGCCGCATCGACGCGGCGCCCGAGAAGCCCTCGAGCTTCAACTCGCGGAACAGCGCGGCGGCGACGAAGGCGCCGAGAAACACGCCGGGCACCAGGCCGAAGTCGAAGGTCGGCGGCCGGTCGGGCGCGAACAGAACGCGGCTGAGCACCTCGGCCGACGGGCCGGTGAAGCTCAGCGCCTGGATCGGTGCGAGGCCCGCTTCCATCGACGTGGCCGCCACCGCAGCGGTGAACCACCACGCCCCGGCGATGGCCAGGCCGACGGCGCTGGCACCGGCCCAGCCCCAGGGTGCGACCTTCTGGCGGCGAGCCCAGACGATGGCCGCGACCAGCCACACTGCAGCGAAGATCAGCGCGCCGCCGCGCCCCAGGCCGGTGAGCACGGTGAGGTCGCGCGAGGCGCCGCCTTCCACCGTCCACCACGACGAGATGTGTTCGCGCCACGGCGCCAGCGCGCCCTGCCAGGCAGCCTGCGCGGTGACGGCGAACACCAGGCCCGAGAGCACCGAGCGCAGGTTGCCCTGCGCGGCCAGCACCAGCAGCCGGCTCGAGCAGCCGCGCGCCAGGATCATGCCGATGCCGAAGAGGGCGCCGCCGATCGCCGCACCCGACAGGCTGCCGCGCGCGGCGAGCTGGCGCGCGGTGCTCACGTCCATCGCGCCGAACGCGATGAGCGACTGCGTGGCCAGCAGCGCGATCGCGAAGGCGAACAGCCAGACGGTGAGCTTGCCGCCGGGCATGCCGCGCGCGAACTCGATCACCGCCGAGCGCAGGCAGAAGCGCGAGCGCTGCGCGAAGAAGCCGAACACGAAACCGATGAGCAGCCCGCCCGCCGCCAGCAGCGGCGCCTGGCCGAATCGGTCGAGCAGGGCTTCGAGGCTCATGGCCGCAGCGTGCCGGTCAGGGCTTGATGTAGGCGAGCCCCTGCTTCTGCAGTTTGGCCAGACGCACCACGCCCGAAGGCGTGAACGTCGCCTCCTGGATGAAGACTTCCTTGCGAAGGCTGCGGTTCTTCAGCGTGATCTCGCAGACCTCGAACTTCACGCCGCGCGCCACCAGCTCCTGCACAGCCACCTCGTAAGGGTTGCCATTGCGGTCCTTCGCATCGGTCATCAGGAAGTCCACGCCGTTGGCATGCGCCACGGCGGTGAGCTTCGCGCCGGGGTCCACGTCGAGGTGATTCTTCATGTTCCGAAGGCCCTTGAGTGCCTGCGTTCCCGAGTCGTCGAAGTGGTAGACGACGCCGTCCTGCGCCATGGCGCCGAAAGCGCTAACGGACAGCACGAAGGCGGCAAGTAGTCGGCGGATCAGCATGGGTGGCTCCTGGTGGGTAGGCTCAGACGAGCCCGGGGTTGCCTTGCACGCCGATCAATCTCGGCGTGTTGATGCGACGCGGCGTGACGCGGCCCTTGGCCTTGAGCCACTGTTCCACGACGTCCCAGACCTGCTTGTTGCCGGCACTCTTCGCTTCTTCGGCCACCGGTGCCCAGCCGGCCACCTTGTAGGTCTTGGCAGCGTCGATCGCCTTGCCGTCCAGTCGCATGTCGGTGATGCGCGAGCCCATCTTCGCCGCCGGTTCGATGGCGTAGGTCAGGCCGCCCACGCGAACCATGTCGCCGCCCTGCTGGTAGTAGGGGTCGGGGTTGAAGAGGTTGTCGGCCACGTCCTCGAGCACGGTCTTGATCATCTCGCCGCTCATCGGCGTGACGGTGGCGTACGAGTAGGTGGTGGCCAGCTGGTCCATCATCAACTCGCGCGTGATGGCTTCGCCGGGCAGCAGGCTGGTGCCCCAGCGGAAGCCGGGCGAGAAGGCGATCGGCGCGCCCTGCACCTCCATCAGCGCGTCGCAGACGAGCTGGTCCCAGCTGCCGTTGAAATTGCCGCGGCGGTACAGGGTGCCGTCGGTCACGGCCAGCTTTTCGGCCAGCTTGCTCTCGTAGGGCGCGCGGATCTTCTTGATCAGCGCGGCCATCTCCGCGTCGGGCTGGATCTGGTTGGCGAACACCGGCAGCAGCGTGTAGCGGAAGTCGACCACCTTGCCGTTCTTCACGTCGAAGTCGATCACGCCGAGGAACTTGCTGTTGCTGCCGGCATTGGTGACGATGGTCGTGCCGCCGGCGTTCTTCACCAGCACCGGCACCGGCATGCCGTCGTGCGTGTGGCCGCCGAGGATGGCGTCGATGCCGCGCACCCGCGAGGCCATCTTCAGGTCGACGTCCATGCCGTTGTGCGACAGCACCACGACCACCTGCGCGCCTTTGCCGCGCACCTCGTCGACCATCTTCTGCAGGTTGTCGTCCTGGATGCCGAAGCTCCAGTCGGCCACCATGTAGCGCGGGTTGGCGATCGGCGTGTAGGGGAAGGCCTGGCCGATGATCGCCACCGGCACACCGTTGATCGGCTTGATCACGTAGGGCGCGAACACTGGGTCGCCGAAGTCGGTGGTCTTCACGTTCTGCGCGACGAAGTCGACCTTGCCCTTGAAGTCCTTCTCGACGATCTCCTTCACCCGCTCCATGCCGTAGGTGAACTCCCAGTGGCCGGTCATCACGTCCACGCCGAGCAGCTTGCAGGCGTCGACCATGTCCTGCGCGTTCGTCCACAGCGAGGTGGCCGAACCCTGCCAGGTGTCGCCGCCGTCGAGCAGCAGCGCGCCGGGGCGGCTGGCCTTCAGGCGCTTGACCAGCGTGGCCAGTTCGGCGAAGCCGCCGACCTTGCCGTAGCGCTGCGAGGCGGTCTCGAAATCGAGGAAGGTGTAGGCATGCGCCTGCGAGGTGCCGGGGCGCAGCCCGGCTTTCTTGAGCAGGTGCTCGCCGACCAGGTGCGGCAGTTCGCCGGCCATGCTGCCCAGGCCCAGGTTGACGCTGGGCTCGCGGAAGCGGATCGGCAGCAGCTGCGCGTGGCAGTCGGTCATGTGCAGAAGCGACACCTGGCCGAACTTCGGCACGTCGTACAGCGCCTGCTCGGCGGTGGCGGCATCCGCATCGGCGTGGCGCGCCAGGCCCATGCCGGCCACGCCGGCGGCGCCCAGCACCTGCAGGAACTCTCGCTTGCTCAGGCTCATGATAAGTGTTGACTTATGTTTTGAATCGCAAAAAGCCCGCGGCTGCGGGCTTTTCGGCCGTCACTGGTTGACGGGGGATTTCGGATCGAGCAGCAGCGCCATCACATGGCGGAGCTGGTCTTCGTTGAGCAACTTCGCGTGGCCGAAGCGCGGCATGTTCGAGCAGGCCGCGTAGGCCTTGCTGTTCCACATCTTGCCCCAGGTGTACTGCACGATCGCGGCAGTGGCCGGGTCGGCCACGTCTTTCACGCCGCGCGTCTTGCCGTAGTTCCACAGGCTCGGGCCGATGGTGCCGTAAGAGATCTCCTTCTTGTCGATCTGATGGCAGTTGTAGCAGTTGGCGCCGTTGGCCTTCGCCTCGGCCGAGGCGTCGGTCCAGGTCATGCCGCGACCGTTCTGCGCCAGCTTCTCGCCTTCGCGCCAGTCACCAATGTAGCGGCCGCCTTCGGGCCACTTGATACTGGCCAGCGCTTCGGCCTCGATCTGCTTGGCCACCGACTCCGCCGGCGGCTTGTCCGAAGAGCAGGCTTTCTGGCCGAGGTCCTGCTCGAGCCGGTCGACCTTGGCAATGCCCTGGTCGCGGAACGAGGCCTTCAGCATGGCCAGCGTCTGCTGGTCGAGTTCGGCCGGCGAGGGCGCGTTGGCGCAGCCGGCGAGCAGTGCGGCGCTGGCGAGTCCGGCGCCGATGAGGAGGGTCTTCTTCATGTGCTGTTCCGGTCGTTAGCGCTTGATGGCGGGTGCGATCGACTCGGCACCCTTGGCATTGACACCCATGTAGACACCCAGAGCGATGGTCACGTCGGAGGCATAGCCCGGGTACGGGAAACGCTGCTGGCGATAGCAGTCGTTGAGCCGGCGCTGCATGCTCCACAGTTCGCCGCTGGACACGCGGTAGGCGGGCCAGGCTGCGAAGCCGATTCCGTCTCCGGGGTTCTTGGTCAGGTTGGGCAGATCCTGCAGGCGGATGCGCTTGCCTTCTTCGCCGTGGCACGAGGCACAAGAGAAGTCCATCGGCCCGCCACGGAAGAAGAAGGCACGCTTGCCCATCTCGAACATGCGCCGCTCTTCGGCGTGGGCTTGCGGCAGGTTCAGCTTCTTGCCGCGCGACTCGGCGGAGATCCAGGCCACCAGGCCTTCCATGCTGGCCTGCTCGCCCTTGCCGAACGGCGTGGCAGCGATCTCCTTGGCGCTCAGGCCCTGCAGCGTCTCCATGCAGGTCAGCAACCGGGATTCGAGGTCCTGGACGCGCCCGGTGTCGGCGAAGTAGCGCGGCATCTCGACCCAGGCGCCCTTGACCACCCCGGGGCCTTTGCCCAGATCGCATTGTTCGAGCGATGCGTTCTTCGGCCCGCGCTTCTTCTTCCAGAGGTCTTCGCCCTTGGCTTCGAACAGTTCGGCCGGATTGCCGTCGGCCAGCATCGCGCGGTACTCGGCAATGCCGTCGGCGGCGCTCTTCTGGCCGAAGGCGGCGGCCGAGAGGGCAGCCAGGAGGGAGGTGGCAAGGAGTCGGCGCATGGTGTTCAGCTCACGGTAGCTTCATCGGTGCGGGAGTCGCCCTTGTTGTCCTTCCAGGCGATCGCGACCTTGTCGCCGGCCTTGGCGCCCTTGATGACGAACTGCAGGAAGGGGTTCTTCGCGACGGACGGGCCCCACTGGGCCGTCATCACCGGCTTGCCGTTGTGGTTGGCGGTGACTTCCTGGATGAACCAGGCCGGGATCACCTTGCCGGCGGCGTCCTTGCGCTGGCCGGTTTCCATCTCGTGGCTCATCAGCACGCGCACGGTGGTCTTGTCACCGGCGGCTTGGGCGCGAATGCGCATCGGATCTGCCATGTTCTATCTCCTTCGATTCGGTTGGGGGTTGAGGCGGGGTGCTGAACGATCAGCCGCCGCAACCGCCCAGGGTGACCTTGATTTCCTTCTGCGCGAAGAGCACCTTGTTGTCGGCGGTGATCACCACGGCGATCACGTTGGACGACTGGCCCATCTTCACGCGGGTGGAGATGTTGGGCTCCACCGCATCGGTGACGTCGAACAGTGCCGCCAGCATCGACGGGTTCTTCTCGACCAGCAGCAGGATGCGCTTGGCGCCGGCCAGCGTGGTCGACGCGCCCACGGGCACCACGGCGCCGTTTTCGGCGATGTCGGGGCCGGTGATGGTGACGTCCTTGCTCTCGGCGGGGCCCGAGGTGCCCAGCGCCTTCATCAGGTCGCCCATGGTCTTGGCATCGAACGCAGCCTGCGACCAGGCCGCCTGCGCCACCTGGGGCAGCAGCCCCAGCCCTGCCAGCGCGGCAGCCACGGACGCACTGCGCGTCAGCATTTCTCGACGGGTTTGCATGTCCACTCCTACGGAATAAAGGGATGTTATGGAAGAGCTCGGGGCAGGCACAGCCGTGACTACCCTTGTCGCGCAGGGCGCTGGTGTAGCACAGCGAAGCGGGTGGCTTCGGCGCTCACTTCTTTGCCCCTTCGGCCAGCCACTGCGCGATGGCACGGGCGTCGGCCTCCGACAGCGTCTGAGCGGGCATGGGGATGGCGCCCCACACGCCGCTGCCGCCGGCGCGGATCTTGCCGCCCAGGTAGCTGGCAGCGTCGGCCTGGCCTGCGTACTTCTTCGCGATGTCGCGGAAGGCCGGGCCGACCAGCTTGGCATCGACGGTGTGGCAGGCATTGCAGCCGTTCTTGTTCAACAGGGCCAGTGCCACGGGCGGCTCCGGTTTCGGCGCCGGTGCCGCCGCGGGAGCGGCCGTGCCGGCAGGCCGCGTGGTGTCGGCGCCATGCTGCGCGCCGACGAGGCGGTTCTGTTCGGCCAGGTTGCCGTGGGCATTGCGCGCGTGGTCGGGCAGCAGCGATGCGTGGCCGGCCTCGACCGGGCAGTCCTTCATGCACGACGCACCCTGCACGTCGGGCTTGCGCGGCTTGCCGCCGGGCCACATGGCGTGATCGGTGGTCATGCCGTTGCGGTTGGGCAGCAGCGACTGGGCCTGCGCCATCGTGGCGTCGCTGAGCACGAAGTCGTCGGGCAGCACGCCGCCCAGGTTGAGCAGGAAGGCGGTGACGGCGTAGACCTCGTCGGTGGAGAGCGACTTCGGCGCCGTCCAGGGCATGGCGCGGTTGATGTAGTCCCACAGCGTCGAGACGGTCGACGCCTTCATCAGCGTGGTTCGGCCCGGGTAGGCCGGGTCGGTCAGCCGCGCCACGCGGCCGGACTTCACGTCGTCCTTCGTGGTGCCCCCCACCAGCGGCGAGAAGGTCGAGTTCGATTCGCCGAAGATGCCGTGGCACGACGCGCACTTGGCTTCCCACACGTCCTGGCCCTGAGAGACCGAGCCCTTGCCCTTGGGCAGGCCCTTGAAGTCGGGGCGCACGTCGATGTCCCAGGCGGCCACTTCGGGCGCGGTGGCGGCGCGGCCGATGCCGGGGTACGCCGTCTGCGCGAGCGCCCCACCGGCGGCCACGAACAGCACTGCGGCGACGAGGCTACGACAGCTGGACATTCTTCACCTCGCCGCTTTCCTGGACCAGCCACGACTGGATCGAGTTGTTGTGATAGATCGAACGCGTGCCGCGCACTGCACGGTTCTGCCGGTAGGTCGGCTGCACATGGCCGGACTCGTCGGTGGCGCGGCTCTGCACGATGGCCGGCTTGCCGTCCCAGACCCAGTCGATGTTGAAGCGCGTGAGGCACTTGGCCATCACCGGCCCTTCGAGCCGCGCCGCTCGCCAGCTGCGCCCACCGTCCACGGAGACGTCGACCTTCCGGATGCGCCCGCGGCCCGACCAGGCCAGGCCCGAGATGTTGTAGAAGCCCTTGTCGAGCAGCACCTGGCCACCCGAGGGCGTGGTGACCACGCTCTTGACTTCCTGCGTGCTGGAGTACTGGCGGTGCAGCCCGCTGGGCAGCAGGTCGATGTAGTGGATGGTCTCGTCCTTGGTGCCGTAGGGCTTGTCGCCCACCTCGATGCGGCGCAGGTACTTCACCCAGC
This sequence comes from Rhizobacter sp. AJA081-3, assembly GCF_017795745.1. Taxonomy (GTDB): domain Bacteria; phylum Pseudomonadota; class Gammaproteobacteria; order Burkholderiales; family Burkholderiaceae_C; genus Piscinibacter. The sequence continues at coordinate 469,376 of NZ_CP059067.1, forward strand.
TCACACCCTGCACGCCGGGCACCACCAGGCGCAGCGGATAGCCGTTTTCGGGGCGCAGCATCTCGCCGTTCTGCCCGTAGGCCACCAGCACCTCGCCGGACTCGACCAGCTCCATCGGGATCGTGCGCGTCATCGACGAACCGTCGGCGCCTTCGGCGAGCACGTAGCGGGCGCGCTTGTAGTCCACGCCGGCCAGGTCGAACAGCACGCGCAGCGGCACGCCGGTGAACTCGCTGCACGAGAGCATGCCGTGCGTGTACTGCACCGTCGGCACGGCGACGTTGCCCCACTCCATACCGGTGTTGGCCCCGCACTCGATGAAGTGGAAGCGCGACACGCTGGGCAGGCGCATGAGCTCGTCCATCGCGAAGACCATCGGCCTCTTCAGCAACGACGGGTCGGAGGCGTTGAGCATCAGGCGGTGCTTGGAGGGATCGATGTCCCACCAGCCCTGGTGGTGGCGCTCGAAGTGCAGGCCAGCCGGCGTGACGATGCCGAACAACGACTGCAAGGGCGCGAACGACACCGAGGACTGCGAGGTCTGCGTCAACCCCGGGCTGGGCCGGCGCTGCACGTTGGCCTCGAACTTCGAGGGCTTGCCGTAGCCGTCGGTGGCCACCGGCTGGCCCAGGCCCTTGCTGTGCTCGGGCAGCTCGAGGATGTTCGGGTCGCCACCGGCCGCCGGCACGGGGTTGGCTTGGCCGAAGGCGAGCGGCGCTGCGGCGCCGGCGGCGGCGGCCGCGAAGGCGCTGCGGATGAAGTCGCGTCGGCCGTGGCGCGCCTGCGCGAACACGGTGCGCACGCCGTCGCGGTCGACGAAGCTTTCGGGGGCGCGCTGCAGGCGGCCGGGGTCTGAGGGGTTCCGATCCACGGGGGCTCCAGGGAGGAGAGTCGGGCTGAGAATCTGTATATAAGCAAGTAAGAATATACAGATCCTTTGACCTCGCGCAGATTGGTGGAAACGCTAGGTTCGCGTCGGCCGGCCCGCCTGTCGCGGGTGCGACAGCCGCGACGGATTGTCCCCAATGGCGGGTTCGCCGGTTGATGGAGATCATGCCGGCCTCGCCCCTGCGCTGGAGATGACCATGCCGTCCAATGCCACCCTGCACCCGTCGCGCCGCCGCCTGCTCGCCGTCGCCCTGGCCGGCGCGGCCGCCTGCCTGGCCCTGCCTGCGCCCGCCGCGGCGCAGGCCTTCCCGAACAAGCCGATCACGCTGATCGTGCCCTGGCCGGCCGGCGGCTCGACCGACCGCCACCTGCGCGGCCTCGCGGAGATCGCCGGCCGCCACCTCGGCCAGCCGGTGATCGTCTCCAACCAGCCGGGCGCCGGCGGCACGCTGGGGCCGGGCAACATGGCGCTCAATGCCAGGCCCGACGGCTACACGATCGCCCAGTTCCCGATGGGCATGCTGCGCATCCCGCACATGAGCAAGCAGCAGTGGCATCCGATCAACGATTTCAGCTTCATCCTGGGCGTCTCGGGCTACACCTTCGGCTTCGTCGTCAAGGCCGACTCGCCACACAAGAGCTTCAACGACTACATCGAGGCGGCGCGCAAGGCGCCTGGCCAGGTCAACTACGGCTCCACCGGCAACGGCACGTCGCCGCACCTGCTGATGGAAGAGGTGGCCGCCGCCGCCAAGGCACAGCTCACGCACGTGCCCTACAAGGGCAACGCCGACCTGATGCAGTCGCTGCTGGGCGGCCACGTGATGGCGGCCAGCGACGCCACCGGCTGGGACAAGTTCGTCGATGGCGGGCAGATGCGCCTGCTCGTCACCTTCGGCGAAAACCGCACCAAGCGCTGGCCCAACGTGCCCACGGCGAAGGACCTCGGCTACGGCGTCGTGTCGAGTTCGCCCTACGGACTGGTCGGCCCCAAGGGCATGGACCCGGCGGTGCTGAAGACCCTTCACGATGCCTTCAAGAAGGCGATGGACGACCCCAAGCATCTCGAGCTCATCGAGCAGCTCAACCAGGACCTCTGGTACCGCAGCGGCGAAGACTATGCAAAATGGGCCGTCGAAACCTTTGCCAGGGACAAGGCGCTGATCGAGCGCCTCGGCCTGGCGGCCAAATGACGGGAACACGGGAATGAGCATTCGATTCGACGGCCAGGTGGCCATCGTCACCGGCGCGGGTGGTGGCCTGGGGCGCCAGCATGCGCTGGCGCTGGCCAAGCGCGGCGCGAAGGTGGTGGTCAACGACTTCGGCCGGGCCGCCGAGGGGCAGTCGCTGACGGCTGCCGAGGCCGTCGTGCGCGAGATCGAGGCGGCCGGCGGCATGGCGGTGGCCCACGGAGCCTCCGTCACCGACGAGGCGGGCGTGGCCGCGATGGTGGCCGACACGATGCAGCGCTGGGGACGCATCGACATCCTCGTCAACAACGCCGGCATCCTGCGCGACAAGAGCTTCGCGAAGATGGACCTGGCCGACTTCCGCTTGGTGCTCGACGTCCACCTGATGGGCGCAGTGATCTGCACCCACGCGGTGTGGCCCGTCATGCGCGCGCAGAAGTACGGCCGCGTGGTGATGACGACCTCGTCGTCGGGCCTGTACGGCAATTTCGGCCAGTCGAACTACGGCGCCGCGAAGATGGCCCTGGTCGGGCTGATGCAGACGCTCTCGCTCGAGGGCGCGAAGGACGGGATACGGGTGAACTGCCTGGCGCCGACGGCCGCCACGCGCATGACCGAAGGGCTGCTGCCGCCGGCGGTGCTGGACAGGCTGACGCCGGAATCGGTCACCCCGGGCCTGCTGTACCTGGTGTCGCAGGACGCGCCCACGCGCGCGATCCTGTGCGCAGGTGCCGGCACCTTCGAGCGCGCCCACGTGACGATGACCCAGGGGGTGCACATCGGCTCGGGGCCGGATGCGGCCGAGCGGGTGGCCGCGCGCTTCGACGAGATTTCCGACCGCGACGGCGAGACCGTGCCCGACAGTGGCGCCGCACAGGGAACCAACGAGGTCGGCAAGGCCATGCAGGCCGGCTGAGGCTCACCCGTACAATCCACAGGTTTTGCCCCCGGCGTGGCCGGGGGCGTACTTGCGAGGATGCCACCCGTGTTCATTTCCCAAGCCTACGCGCAGGCCGCTCCGGCGCCTGCCGCCGCCCCCGACTCCTTCCTCGGCAGCCTGGGCAGCATGCTGCCGCTGCTGCTGATGTTCGTGGTGCTGTACTTCGTGATGATCCGCCCCCAGATGAAGCGGCAGAAGGAACACAAGGCCATGATCGACGCGCTGGCCAAGGGCGACGAAGTCGTCACCGGCGGCGGGATGATCGGCCGCGTCTCGAAGATCGGCGAGAGCTACGTGCACGTCGAGGTGGCCAGCGGCGTCGAGCTGCAGGTGCAGCGCACGGCGATCGTCCAGGTCCTGCCCAAGGGCACGTTCAAGTAAGCGAGTGCCGGGCGAACGCGTGACAGCGCGCTCCGCCCCGTGCGGCCCGCCTGCCACGAGCAGCTGGTCCGGGCCGTCAAGGAAGTCGTCATGAACCGCTACCCGTTGTGGAAGTACGCGATCCTCGTGGTCGCGCTGATCGTCGGACTGATCTACACGCTGCCGAACTTCTTCGGCGAGGCGCCGGCCGTGCAGGTCAGCAGCGCGAAGGCGACCCTGAAGATCGATGCCGCCTTCGTGCCGCGTGTCGAGCAGGCGCTCAGCGCCGCCGGGGTCAAGGCAGACTTCGTTCAGTTCGACGGCAACTCGGTGAAGGCGCGCTTCGACACCACCGACAACCAGATCAAGGGCAAGGACGCCATCGTCAAGGCGCTCAACCCCGATGCCAACGACCCGAGCTACATCGTCGCGCTGAACCTGCTCTCGCGCTCGCCGCGGTGGCTCAGTTCGATGCACGCGTTGCCGATGTACCTGGGCCTGGACCTGCGAGGCGGCGTGCACTTCCTGATGCAGGTCGACATGAAGGCGGCGCTGACCAAGAAGGCCGAGGCGCTGACCGGCGACATCCGAACGCTGCTTCGTGACAAGAACCTGCGCCATGCCGGCATCACGCGCGACGGCAACAACGTCGACATCCGCTTCCGTGACCGCGATACGCTGACGGCCGCCCGCAACCTGCTGGCCGACCAGCTGCCCGACCTGGCCTGGACCGAGGCGCCCGACGGCAGCGACTTCAAGCTGTCCGGCGTGCTCAAGCCGGAGGCCGCGCGTGCGGTGCAGGAAACGGCGGTCAAGCAGAACATCACCACGCTGCACAACCGTGTCAACGAGCTCGGCGTGGCCGAGCCGGTGATCCAGCAACAGGGCCTGGACCGCGTGGTCGTGCAGCTGCCCGGCGTGCAGGACACCGCCAAGGCCAAGGACATCATCGGCCGCACCGCCACGCTGGAAGTGCGCATGGTCGAAGACAGCGCCGAGGCCGCCGCGGCCGCGGTGGGCAGCGGCCCGGTGCCTTTCGGCACCGAGCGCTATGTCGAGCGCGGCGGCTCGGGCCTGATCCTCAAGCGGCAGGTCATTCTCACCGGCGAGAACCTGGTTGACGCGCAGGCCGGCTTCGACAGCCAGACGCAGGAGCCGACCGTCAACCTGACGCTGGACGCCAAGGGCGCGCGGATCTTCCGCGACGTCACGCGCGAGAGCGTGGGCAAGCGCATGGCCATCCTGCTGTTCGAGAAGGGCAAGGGCGAGGTCGTCACCGCACCGGTGATCCGCAGCGAGATCGGCGGCGGCCGCGTGCAGATCTCCGGGCGCATGACCACGATGGAAGCCAACGACACGGCGCTGCTGCTGCGTTCGGGCTCGCTGGCTGCGCCGATGGAGATCATCGAGGAACGCACCATCGGCCCGAGCCTGGGCGCCGAGAACATCGCCAAGGGCTTCAACAGCGTGCTGTACGGATTCGCTGCCATCGGCGTGTTCATGTGCCTGTACTACCTGCTGTTCGGCGTCTTCTCGACGCTGGCGCTGGCCTTCAACGTGCTGCTGCTGATCGCGGTGCTGTCGATGCTGCAGGCCACGCTGACGCTGCCGGGCATCGCGGCCATCGCGCTGGCGCTGGGCATGGCGATCGACGCCAACGTGCTGATCAACGAGCGGGTGCGCGAAGAGTTGCGCAACGGCGCCTCGCCGCAGGTGGCCATCAACACCGGCTACGAGCGGGCCTGGGCGACCATTCTCGACTCGAACGTCACCACGCTGATCGCCGGCGTGGCACTGCTCGCCTTCGGCTCCGGCCCGGTGCGCGGCTTCGCGATCGTGCACTGCCTGGGCATCCTCACGTCGATGTTCTCGGCCGTGATGTTCTCGCGCGGCCTCGTCAACCTCTGGTACGGCCGCCAGAAGAAGCTCAAGGGCGTGTCGATCGGCCAGGTGTGGAAGCCTGCAGCCGAGCCCGGCAGCGAACCCGCGACGAAGGCCTGAGGAGGACAGACCATGGAATTCTTCCGCATTCGCCGCGACATCCCGTTCATGCGCCATGCGCTGGTGCTGAACGTGATCTCGGCCGTGACCTTCCTCGCCGCGGTGTTCTTCATCGCCACGCGCGGGCTGCACCTGTCGATCGAGTTCACCGGCGGCACGGTGATCGAGGTCGAGTACCCGCAGGCGGCGCAGCTCGAGAAGGTGCGCGCCACCGTCGACACGCTGAACTTCGGCGAGGTTCAGGTGCAGAACTTCGGCACTTCGCGCGACGTGCTGATCCGCCTGCCGGTGCGCGGCGACGTCAAGCAGGCCGAGGTGGTGTCGCGGGTGTTCGACGCTCTGTGCAAGTCCGAAGGTGCGAGCACGAGCAACGTGCAGACCACCAGTGACAAGGGCGAGGCCATCAGCAAGGTGGTGTGCGGCAAGGACGGCGCCGAACCGGTGCGGTTGCAGCGCAGCGAGTTCGTCGGGCCGTCGGTGGGCTCGGAGCTGGCGCGCGACGGCGCCTACGCGCTGATCGCCACCGTGGTGGGCATCATGCTCTACCTCGCGATCCGCTTCGAGTGGAAGTTCTCGGTGGCGGGCATCGTGGCCAACCTGCACGACGTGGTCATCATCGTCGGCTTCTTCGCCTTCTTCCAGTGGGAGTTCTCGCTGGCGGTGCTGGCCGCGGTGCTGGCGGTGCTGGGCTATTCGGTCAACGAGTCGGTGGTGATCTTCGACCGGGTGCGCGAAGCCTTCCGCAAGTACCGCAAGCTGAACTCGCGCGAGGTGATCGACCACGCCATCACAAGCACCATCAGCCGCACCATCATCACCCATGGCAGCACACTGATGATGGTGGTGTCGATGTACATCTTCGGCGGCGCGACGCTGCATTACTTTGCGCTGGCGCTGATGATCGGCATCCTGTTCGGCATCTATTCGTCGGTGTTCGTCGCCGCCGCCATCGCGATGTGGCTGGGTGTCAAGCGTGAGGATCTGGTGCGACAGGGGCCGAAGGAAACCGACCCCGACGATCCGAATGCCGGGGCCGTGGTGTAGAGTGCCGTAGACAGTCCACGACGCCCGCCCACCCCACCACCCAATGGCGATGACGCCCGCGACCCAGAACGCGTTGGCCCAGCAGGCCCGGCGCGCCTACGTCGAGGGTGCGCTGCGCGGCCTTCCCGGGCTGGTGCAATCGGTCGAGCGGGGAGCCAAGGCGCTGGCCAGCCAGAACGCCGAGCCCGCCGTGGCCATGAAGCGCCGCGACATGGTGCTCGATCTGCAGAAGGCGGCGCCGTTCTGGCAGCAGGGAATGATTTCCATGCTGCGCAGCGCGATCAGCAGCGGCATGGTGTCGGCCTCCCGCCCCGGCGATCTGCCCCACCCCTCCAACCGCGGCAACAACCTGAGCCTGGTCGACGACGACACGATCGAGCACGAGATTCTCAGCTCGCGCCTGGCGCTGGCCATGATGGACCGCGCCTCTTGGGAGTTCAGCGATCTGCGTTCGCGCATCGGCCAGCTCGAAAAGCGCGAAGAACTGGACCCCAACGACGCGCTGCGGCCGCATGTGCTGGCGCGCATCGCCACGGCCTCGTGGCGCGCGGCGGGCCTGGGCCTGGACACCTGGCGGCTTCTGCAGACGGTGCTCCACGACGAGTTCGCGCAGTTCGTCGAGGAGGGCTATCACGAGATCAACGCCTGGCTGATCCAGCGCCGGGTGATGCCCGATGTCGATCTGCGGCCGTTCATCAAGCGCTCGGCCAACTCGGCATGGGTGGGTTCGGTCGCCTCTGGCGTGCACAGCCTGTCGGGGGTGCACACCTCAGGCCACGGTCGCATGGGTGTCGGCGAGGAAACCCGCCTGATGACGCGTGCCGGCGCGCTGGCACGCGGCATCGACCATGCCGAGGCGGTGCTCGGCCGCCTGAACAAGCTCATCGGCCGGCAGCTGCCGGAGTTCGTGGCCACGCAGCAGGCCGGTGCCACCGCGGCCGTGGCCTCGCCGGCGCTGCGTGCGGCGATCTCCGACGCGCAGCAAGGCATCGCGCGTCGGCTGGCTCCGGCCGGTGGCGCGCGCACCGACGTTGGTGCGGTCAGCACGCCGGCGATGCTGGAAGAGCTGCACCAGCGCAAGCAGGCGCTGAAGCAGGCGGCAGCGACGCCGGTGGAGCGGGCCACCATCGAGATCGTGGCCTTGCTGTTCCAGAGCATCTTGACCGAAGAGCGCATCCCGGCGTCGGTGCGCGTGTGGTTCGCACGGCTGCAGATGCCGGTGCTGCGTGTGGCGGTCAGCGAGCCCGACTTCTTCGCCACCGTCGACCATCCGGCGCGCAAGCTGATTGACCGCATGGGGGCCTGCGTGATGGGCTTCGACGCCACTGGACGGGCCGTGGCGGACCTCCTCGAAAAGGAGATCAAGCGTGTCGTGCAGGTCGTCGAGGCCTACCCGGACACCGGGCGCCGCGTTTTCCAGACCGTGCTGACCGAATTCGAGAAGTTTCTCGAGCACTACTTCAAGAACCAGAACGAGGCGTCGCGCAAGGGCGTCTCGCTGGCACAGCAGGTCGAGCAGCGCGAGACGCTGGCGATCCAGTACACCATCGAGTTGCGCAAGATGCTCAACGAGATGCCGGTGCAGGAGGGCGTTCGCGAGTTCCTGTTCCAGGTCTGGGCCGACGTGATGGCGATGACCGCGGTGAAGGCCGGTATCCAGAGCGATCAGACCAAGGCCATGAAGCGCGTGGCCGCCGACCTCATCTGGTCGGCCAGCGCCAAGGTGTCGCGCGAGGAGCGGGCGGAGGTGATCCGGCGCCTGCCGCCGCTTCTGAAGACGCTGCGCGAGGGCATGGAGAACGCCGGCGTGCCGGTCGACAAGCAGGACGAGCACATCCAGCGGCTGAACAACTCGCTGGCGGCGGCGTTCACGGCCAAGGCCGCGGTCATCCCGCACGAGCGGCTCGAGGAACTGATGGGCCGCCTCGAGACGCTCGAGGAACTGCTGCCCGAGGCGGCCGACGTCGAGATCGACGAATCGATGGTGCTCGATCTCTCCGGCCACGAGAGCTCCGAGCTCGAGGTGGTGGGCGAGGGCGGCTCGATGCCGACGCCGGCCATGGTCGCCTGGGCCCGTGAGCTCCAGGTGGGCAGCTGGTACATGCTGGACTACCGCAATCGCAACGAAGCGGTGCAACTCGCCTGGCAGGGGCTTCGCAAGCAGCTCACGCTGTTCGTGTCACCGCAGGGCCGCGGCATCCTGTTCCAGCAGCATCGGCTGGCGGCGTTCCTGCAAGCGGGCCTGCTGGTGCCGGCCCAGGACGAATCGCTGACGGTGAAGGCCACGCGCAGTGCGCTGGCCAAGCTCGACGTCGATCCCGCGCGCCTGCTGAACTGAGCGGTTCGGCCGCCGGCGTCAGTGGATCAGCCGGTCTTCGGCGGCCACGAACAGTTCGTCGAGGATCAGCGCGTCGGGCTCTTCGCCCAGGCTCCAGAACACCATCAGCACGATGATCTTCAGGTCTTCCAGGTCGATCGGCCCGCCGTTGATCGCGCTGGCACGGTCGATGACCATCTCGCGCATCGGCGGCGGCAGCACGCCGGCGGATTCGAGGAAGCTGATGAAGCCGATCGACTCCTCGCCGAGGTGATCCTGCTCCTGCGGCGAATAGACGCGCAAGGCACTGGGGCCCTGGTCGCCGACGTAGGACTCGGACGCCGAAGCGAGCCCGTCGAGCCAGCTCAGCGCCTCCTGGATCTCGTCCGACTCGAAGCCCACCGACGACAGCTTGCGTGTCAGCTGATCGTGGTCGGGACACGCATCGGGCCGCCAGTAGTTTTCGTACAGGTAGACGAGCACGTCGAACATGAATCCACTATACCCCAGCGCCCTGCACGAGGGAGCGTGAAGAATCGTCCGCAGGCTTCAGCCCTGGCCGATGCGCTGGAAGCACTGGCCCGGCAGCCTCGCCACCACGCCGTCGAGCTCGAGTTCGAGCAGGCGAACGTTGAGCTCCGCTGCGCTCCAGCCGGTGCGATTGACCAGTTCGTCCAGGCTGATCGGGTCATATCCCATCGCCTCGACGATGGGGTGCTCGGCCGAGGGCGTGGTGGTCTTCGTGTTGGCGACCGCGTCGTCTAGGCCTGGCCAGCGCAGCTCTTCGAGAATGTCGCGGGCTGCTTCGACCAGCTTGGCACCCTGCTTGATGAGGGCGTGGCAGCCTTTCGATTGCGGCGAGTGGATGGAGCCGGGAATGGCGAACACTTCGCGTCCGGCCTCGACGGCCAGGCGCGCAGTGATCAGTGACCCGGACTGCAGTGCGGCCTCGACCACCAGCGTGCCCCGCGACAGGCCCGCGATGATGCGGTTGCGCTGCGGGAAGTTCTCAGCCAGCGGCGGGGTTCCGAGTGAGTATTCGCTGACGATCAAGCCTTCGTCAGCAATGCGCCTCGCCAGGGCGAGGTGGCTCTTCGGATAGGCGCGGTCGAGCCCGGTTCCGACCACCGCGACGGTGCTGGCGGCGTTCTCCAGGGCTCCGGTGTGGGCGGCTCCATCGATGCCCAGGGCCAGTCCGGAAACGATGGTCAGCCCCGCTCGCCCCAGCTCCGCAGCGAACGCCTGCGCATTCTCGCGGCCTTGCGGCGTCGGATTGCGGCTGCCGACGATGGCCAGCGATTCGCCGCGAAGCAACTCGACCCGGCCGATCGCGTACAGCAGCAGGGGTGGGTCGGCCGTCTCGAGCAGCGCCGCGGGGTAGTCAGGATCTCCCAGTGCGACGAGGTGCCGCTGCGGACCATCGGTCTTCGCCAGCCATTCGAGCGTGAGCCGCAGCAGCGCATCGTGGCCGTCTCCTGCCTGCGACAACGCACGTGCAGCGACCGCGCCGATGACTTCCTTGCGCCGTGCTTCGCTGGCGGCGAGCACGGCCTGAGGGGAGCCAAAGGCGGTGAGGAGCCGCCGCGCCGACTCGCGTCCGACCTGGGGGGTCTCGAGGAGCCGCAGCCAGGCAGCAATCTCATCCGCGTCGCAGTCGACGGCGCGCATGTGAGCGAGGCGCCGCCGATGCGCGCGCTGGCCTCAGGGCTGGGTGAACCCGTCGCCCGCCTTGACCGGATCCTTGACCGACAGGATCAGTGCATAGGACATGCGGTCGAAGACGCGGAACACGAACAGCATGCCGTGGCGTTCGTCGGGCAGCTTGATGGTCGGGCGCGACGCATCGGTCTTGTCGATCACGCGGGTGCCGGTGCGCCACAGCGCGAGCACGTGGCCGCGCTCCATGCCGTCGGCGGCGCCCTTGTTCAACGAGACGATCTGGTTCTGACCGGCCGTCAGGGCGTCACCGTAGATCGACACGATCTGGCCCGACAGCGGGCTCTGCGGCGCGTGCGGGGCGTAGTTGCTGAACTCGCGCGCGGGCGTTGGCGCCAGCCGATCGCCCACACCGGCTTCCTGCTTGATCGAGGTGACGGAGAAAGTGGCCGGGACGATCTCGGGCTTGCCGTCGGCACCGGTGCGGTTCTCGCCCTGGCGCACGTACTCGGCCGAGCCGACGTAGTTGGCCTCGTAGCCGAGGATTTCCTTCGTGGTCGGGTCGCGCAAGGGCTTGGCCTCGCGGAAGATCCTGAACTCGCGCTGTTGCGGAATCTCGCCGCGCACGTACGCGGTGTCACCGCGCGCGAGCAGGACGCGGCCTTCCTGGGTCGCCACGATGCGCGGCGCGGTCTCGAGTTCGTTGCCCTGGAAAATCAGCGCCTCGTTCAGGAAGGGCTCGATCAGGTGGAACGGGATTGACGGGATCGAGCCATCACCGAGTGCCGATGAGCGGATGCGCGGCGACAGCTTCACGGTGCCATCGGGGCCGATCTGCTGGCCCACGCGCAGGCGAGCGCGGCCGCCGCTCTTGTCCAGCAGCAGCACCTGGCCCGGGTAGATGAGGTGCGGGTTGCGGATCTGGTCGAGGTTCATGCCCCACAGTTCCGGCCAGCGCCACGGGCTCTTCAGGTAGAGCTTGGAGATGTCCCACAGCGTGTCGCCTGTCTTCACCGTGTACGAGTCGGGTGCGTTGGGCGACAGTTCAGACAGCGGCACGCCCGTCTGCGCGACTTGCTTGGCCGTGCTGCGTTGCTGCGAGGTCACCGGGTAGTCGACCGCCAGGGCCGAGCCGGCAAGCAGCATGGCACCGATGGCTGTCCCGAGCGCAGCGGCCCGGCGGGCAGGGGAGGCAGTGGGCTGGCGACGCTTCATGGGGTCGATTCTCCGGCGGCGCGGGTGTGGACAGTCGCGCTCTAGGGTTGCTGAGCCGAACGCTCCGTGCCCGGCCCGCATTCGGCGAAAATGCTCATACAGTTTCGAAGATTCTGCCTGTAAACCCTTGATATCGCAACGAAACTGGTCCGCGGTAGGCGCAGGTGTGAGGCCTGTCACGGAGCAGCCCGTTGTGTGCACTCCACAAGCGGTTCCGGCAGAATCGAATGGATACAAATGGCCGAACTCAACATCCTCCGCTACCCCGATCCCCGTCTCCACACGGTGGCTCGTCCCGTCGACCGGGTCGACGCGCGCATCCGCCGCCTCGTCGACGACATGCTCGAAACCATGTACGCCGCCGAAGGCGTCGGCCTGGCCGCCACCCAGGTCGACGTGCACGAACGCGTGATCGTCATGGACACCTCCGAGGGACGCGACGAGCCGCGCGTGCTGATCAACCCCGAAATCGTGGCGCGCAGCGACGAGATGGTCTTCGGCGACGAGGGCTGCCTGTCGGTGCCGACCATCTACGACAAGGTGTCGCGCCATGCGCGGGTCACCGTTCGCGCGCTGAACCGCTCGGGCGAGATCTACCAGTTCGACGCCGAGGGCCTGCTCTCGGTGTGTGTCCAGCACGAGATGGACCACCTGCTCGGCAAGGTGTTCGTCGAGTACCTCAGCCCGCTCAAGCGCGACCGCATCAAGACCAAGATGCTGAAGAAGTCGCGCGACGAGATCCGCGGCTGAAGCCGGCATGCGCGTCGTCTTCGCCGGCACGCCGGAGTTCGCCGCGGTCGCCTTGCAGCGGCTTCGCTCGGCGGGCTTCGAGATTCCGCTGGTGCTGACCCAACCCGATCGGCCCGCCGGCCGCGGCATGAAGCTTCACGCGTCGCCGGTGAAGGCGTTCGCGGTGTCGCAGGGCCTCGAGGTTGCACAGCCGCGCGGCTTGCGGCTCGACGGTAAGTACGCCGACGACGCTGCGGCGGCTCGCGCGGCCCTGATCGCGGCGCGCCCCGACGTGATGGTCGTGGCGGCCTATGGCCTGATTCTTCCGGCCTGGGTGCTCGAACTGCCGCGCCTGGGATGCCTGAACATCCACGCCTCGCTGCTGCCGCGCTGGCGTGGCGCCGCGCCGATCCATCGTGCCATCGAGGCCGGCGATGCACAGACCGGCATCACCGTGATGCAGATGGACACCGGCCTGGACACCGGCGACATGCTGCTCGCCGAGCGCGTGGCGATCCGGCCCGATGACACCACCGCCTCGCTGCACGATCGGCTGGCCGAACTCGGCGGGCGCCTGATCGTCGAAGCCCTCGAACTTGCGGCTTGCGGCGGACTCAAGCCGCAGCAGCAACCCGCCGAGGGCCTCACCTACGCCCACAAGATCGACAAGGCCGAGGCGGCCATCGACTGGCGCCAGGGTGCCGCCGTCATCGAACGCCGCTTGCGCGCCTTCGACCCGTTCCCGGGCGCCACCGGCGTGCTCGCCGGCGAGACGCTGAAGGTCTGGCGCGCCGAGCCCTGCGCGGGGGCCGGTCGACCCGGCGACGTGCTCGCGGTCGGAGAGGCCGGCATCGAGGTGGCCTGTGGCGAGGGTGCGCTGCGCCTGGTCGAACTGCAGCGGCCGGGAGGCAAGCGGCTGCAGGCCAGCGCCTTCCTGCAGGGCCACCGCGTCGCGCCGGGCATGGCTTTCGACACGCCGGCCGATTGAACTCCGCCGCGCCGTCCGCATCTACGGCACTCCAGTTTCACGAGGACCACGCAACATGTTCAATCTGATGAAGACCGCCATCCTGATGGCGGCGATCACCGCCCTGTTCATGGCCATCGGCTCGCTGATGGGCGGGCAGACGGGGATGATGCTGGCCCTCGCGGTGGCGGTGGCCATGAACTTCTTCAGCTACTGGTTCTCCGACAAGATGGTGCTGAAGATGTACAACGCGCGCGAAGTCGACGCGACGTCGGCGCCGCAGTTCTACCGCATGGTGCAGGATCTGGCGCAGCGCGCCGGCCTGCCGATGCCGCGCGTCTACGTGATCGACGAGGACGCCCCGAACGCCTTCGCCACCGGCCGCAACCCCGAGCACGCCGCCGTGGCAGCGACCACCGGAATCATGCGCGTGCTCAGCGAGCGTGAACTGCGCGGCGTGATGGCCCACGAGCTGGCCCACGTGCGCCACCGCGACATCCTCATCAGCACCGTGAGCGCCACGATGGCTGGCGCGATCTCGATGCTGGCCAACTTCGCGATGATCTTCGGCGGCCGCGACAGCGAAGGCCGCCCGGCCAACCCGATCGTCGGCCTGCTGGTGATGTTGCTGGCGCCGCTGGCCGCCAGCCTGATCCAGATGGCCATCAGCCGCTCGCGCGAGTTCGAGGCCGATCGCGGCGGCGCCGAGATCTCCGGCGATCCGCGCGCCCTGGCTTCGGCGCTGGAAAAGATCCATGCCTACGCGCGCGGCATCCCAATGGCCGCCGCCGAGCGCCACCCCGAGACGGCGCAGATGATGATCATGAACCCGCTGTCCGGCGGCGGGCTGCGCGGCCTGTTCTCCACCCACCCGGCAACTGAAGAGCGCGTGCAGCGCCTGCTGGCGATGGCGCCCGGCGCCCAGTAAGTCCGGCGGCGGCCGGCGCGGCGCTCAAGTCGCCGTGCCGGCGGCCGATACAGCGGTGAGCCCCTGTCGGGCCGGACTGCCATGAAACGCCATCTCGCCATCTTCGCCCTTGCCCTGCTCGCCGGTTGCGACATGCTGGGCATCGAGTCGCCCGAGAAGGTCGCTGCCACGCGCGAGGCCGACGGCAAGGCCGTCGGCGGCGCTTGCCGCCATGCTGGCCGGGCCATCGAGGACTGTTACGCGCTCAACAAGAAGGCCGATCGGGCCGCGGTGTTTGCCGGTTGGCGCGACATGAACGACTACATGCGCGAGAACAAGATCGAGGAAGTGCCGCCGCAGATCGCCGGCGTGGCCGCCAAGCCGGCAGCCGAAGAGGTCGCCGACGCCCACGTCGAAAAGCGCCCGGCCAAGGGCGGCGAAGCCAAGGCCAAGGACAAGCCGAAGGCGCGCGAGTCCTGAACTGAGCGCGGCCGAAGCCGCCTCCGATCGAGCGACGACAATGCGAGGATGACCTCGCTGCGCGCGTTGCTGAACGACCCCCATTTCCGCCGCGGCGCGCGCGACATGCTCGACTTCGCGCCGGGCATCGCCGCCTGGGGCCTGGTCACCGGCGTGGCCATGGCCAATAGCGGCCTGTCGATCCCGCTGGCGGTGCTGATGACGCTCACCGTCTACGCCGGCAGCGCTCAGCTCGCCTCTCTGCCTTTGCTGGCCGCCGGTGCGCCGATGTGGGTGGTGTGGGCCGCCGCCTTCTGCGTGAACCTGCGCTTCGTCATCTTCAGCGCGCAGTGGCGCGTGCACATGGGGCATCTGTCGCGCGGGCGGCGGATGGCCATCGGCTACCTGCTGGCCGACCTCAACCTGATCGCCTTCCAGCGCGCCTGGCCCGGCGCGAAACGCGAACCCGGGCAGGTGCACTACATCGTCGGCGGCATCGCGACGATCTGGTTCACCTGGCAGATCCCCTCGCTGTTCGGCATCTTCCTGTCCGAGGCCATACCCACGCAGTGGGGACTGGGCTTCGCCGGAACCCTGGCCATGCTGGGTCTGACCTACGGCCTGCTGAACGACCGCAGCACCTGGACGGCTGCCGCCGTCGCCGGGGCGGCCGCCGTGGCCACCTTCGCGCTGCCGCTCAAGCTCAACATCGTCGTCGCCATCGCCGCGGCCGTGGCCGCCGGGCTGTTGATCGACCAGGCCGAGCGCGCCGGCCAGCGGATGAAGGGCGGCACATGACCGATGGCTGGCTCGGCGCCGCGACCATCCTCGGCCTGGCCGTGGTCACTTTCGTTGCGCGCAACTTCTTTCTTTTTCCGGACCGCGAGGTCAAGATTCCGGCATGGCTGCAGCGGGGCCTGAAAGTGGCTCCGCTGGCGGCATTGGCCGCGGTGGTGGTGCCCGAGGTGCTCATGACCCAGGGCAAGCTCATCGCCACCTGGCAGGACGCCCGCTTACCCGCCGTCGCCGCTGCCTCGCTGTTCTACCTGTGGCGCCCCGGTGTGCTGGGGCCGCTGCTCGCCGGGTTGGCGGTCTTCCTGCCCTTGCGTTTGCTGTGGGGCTGGTGAGCAGGGCCCACGGCTGATTTCCGATTCGCCTTCGTAACCAAGTTACCTTATCATCAACTCTTGAGTTTCATCATGAACGTTCTTCGCTTCACCGATCTCATCGCTGCCGGCAAGGTCGCGGGCCAGCGTGTCTTCATCCGTGCCGACCTGAACGTGCCGCAGGACGACGCCGGCAAGATCACCGAGGACACCCGCATCCGCGCCAGCGTGCCCTGCATCGAGATGGCGCTGAAGGCCGGCGCCGCGGTGATGGTCACCTCGCACCTGGGCCGCCCCACCGAGGGCGAGTTCAAGCCCGAGGACTCGCTGGCTCCGGTGGCCGCGCGCATGAGCGAACTGCTCGGCCGTGAAGTGAAGCTCGTGTCCCATTGGGTCGATGGCGTGCAGGTCGCGCCCGGCCAGGTGGTGATGCTGGAGAACTGCCGCCTCAACAAGGGCGAGAAGAAGAACAACGAAGAACTGGCGAAGAAGATGGCCGCGCTGTGCGACATCTTCGTGCACGATGCCTTCGGCACCGCGCACCGCGCCGAGGCCTCGACCTACGGCATCGCGCAGTTCGCCAAGATCGCCTGCGCCGGCCCGCTGCTGGCCGCCGAGATCGACGCCATCACCAAGGCGCTGGCCCACCCGAAGCGGCCGCTGGTGGCCATCGTGGCCGGCAGCAAGGTCAGCACGAAGCTGACCATCCTGAAGAGCCTGGCGAACAACGTCGACCAGCTCATCGTCGGCGGCGGCATCGCCAACACCTTCATGCTGGCCAGCGGCCTGCCCATCGGCAAGAGCCTCGTCGAAGCCGACCTGCTGGAGGAAGCGAAGGCGGTCATCGAGGCGATGAAGGCGCGCGGCGCGGCCGTGCCGATCCCGGTCGACGTGGTCACCGCCAAGGAATTCAAGGCCGATGCCAAGGCCACGGTCAAGTTGTCCAAGGACGTCGAGGCCGACGACCTGATCCTCGACATCGGCCCTCAGACGTCGGCGCAGCTCGCGGCCCAGCTCAAGGCCGCCGGCACCATCGTCTGGAACGGCCCGGTGGGCGTGTTCGAGTTCGAGGCCTTCTCGCACGGTACCGAGGCGATCGCCCGGGCCATCGCCGCCAGTTCCGCCTTCAGCATCGCCGGCGGTGGCGACACGCTGGCGGCCATCGCCAAGTACGGCATCGAAAAGCAGGTGGGCTACATCTCCACCGGCGGAGGTGCCTTCCTCGAAGTGCTGGAGGGCAAGACGCTGCCGGCCTTCGAGATCCTCGCGAAGCGCGCGCAGGCATGACAGTCATGCCGGCAGGCAGGGGACGGCGCGTCGCGGCACTTCGATAATCCCCAGACAAAGACAACGGAGACTCCATGCCCCGCGCCACCAAGATCGTCGCCACCCTCGGCCCCGCCTCCAGCTCCCCCGAGGTGCTGGAGCGCATGATGCGCGCGGGGGTCGACGTGGTGCGCCTGAACTTCTCGCACGGCAAGGCGCAGGACCACATCGACCGCGCCATGCTCGTGCGCGAGGTGGCGGCGCGCTCCGGCAAGGAAGTGGCCATCATGGCCGACCTGCAGGGCCCGAAGATCCGTGTCGGCAAGTTCGACGGCGGCGCGACGATGCTGACGGCCGGCCAGTCGTTCATCCTCGACGGGGCGCTGACGGCACTGGGCAACAACGAGCGTGTCGGGCTGGACTACAAGGACCTGCCGCGCGACGTGAAGCCCGGCGACACGCTGCTGCTCAACGACGGCCTGCTGCGCCTGACCGTCGAGGCCGTTCGTGGCGAGGAGGTGCACACCTCGGTGGTGATCGGCGGCGAGCTGTCCAACAACAAGGGCATCAACAAGGCCGGCGGCGGCCTCACCGCACCGGCGCTGACGGCCAAGGACATGGAGGACATCAAGACCGCGATGGCCTTCCAGTGCGAGTACCTGGCAGTGAGCTTCCCGAAGAACGCCACCGACATGGAGATGGCGCGCCAGCTCGCGAACGTGGCCGGCGAACCGTGGCGCCACAAGCCGGCGCTGATCGCCAAGATCGAGCGCAGCGAGGCGATCCCGGTGCTCGACCAGATCCTCAAGGCGAGCGACGGCATCATGGTCGCACGCGGCGACCTGGCGGTGGAAGTCGGCAACGCCGCCGTGCCGGCGCTGCAGAAACGCATGATCCGCATGGCGCGCGAGATGGACAAGGTGGTCATCACCGCGACGCAGATGATGGAATCGATGATCGTCAACCCGGTGCCCACGCGCGCCGAGGTGAGCGACGTCGCCAATGCCGTGCTCGACGGCACCGACGCCGTGATGCTCAGCGCCGAGACGGCCGCCGGCAAGTACCCGGTGGAGACGATCACGCAGATGGCCGCCATCGCGCTGGAGGCCGAGGCCGCCGACGACGTGTCGATCGAGACCGACTTCACCAACAAGAAGTTCGGCCGCATCGACCAGTCGATCGCCATGGGCGCGCTGTTCACCGCGCACCACCTGGGCTGCAAGGCCATCCTGGCGCTCACCGAGTCGGGTTCGACGGCGCTGTGGATGAGCCGCCACAACGTCAAGGTGCCGATCTATGCGCTGACGACGCAGCTGGTCTCGCAGCGCAAGATGACGCTGTACCGCAACGTGCGCCCGCTGCTGATGCCGGTGTTCACCGACCGCGACCAGGCACTGGCGGCTGCCGAGAAGCTGCTCGTCGATCGTGGCGTACTGCGCCCCGGCGACACCTACGCCATCACCTGCGGCGAGCCGATGGGCTACCCCGGCGGCACCAACATGCTGAAGGTCTGCCGCGTGGCGTGATGGCCAGTGACCTGACCCTGCAGGACATCCAGGCCGCTGCGCAGCGCCTGCGCGGCGAGGTGGTCGACACGCCCTGCCTGGTTTCGCGCACGCTGTCCGAATTGGCGGGCTGCGAGGTCTACCTCAAGTTCGAGAACCTGCAGTTCACCGCGTCCTTCAAGGAGCGCGGCGCATTGAACAAGATGGCGCAGCTCGGCGCGGCCGAGCGCGCCGCCGGCGTGCTCGCGGTGTCGGCCGGCAACCATGCGCAGGGCGTCGCCTACCACGCGCAGCGCATGGGCATCCCGGCCACCATCGTGATGCCGCGTTTCGCGCCGGCCGTGAAGGTCGACAACACGCGACGCTTCGGCGCCACCGTCGTGCTCGAGGGCGACACCTTCGACGATGCGCGCGCGCATGGCCTGGCATTGGCGAAGGAGCGCGGGCTGACGGTCGTGCACCCGTATGACGATCTCGCCGTCGCGGCGGGCCAGGGCACGATCGCGCTGGAGATGCTGGCGGCGCAGCCGCAGATCGACACGCTGATCGTCGCCATCGGCGGCGGCGGTCTGATCTCCGGCATGGCCACGGCGGCGCGCGCGATCAAGCCGGGCATCGAGGTCTATGGCGTGCAGACCGAGCGCTTCCCTGCGGTATGGAACGCCGTCCACCACGGCCACCGCGAGTGCGGCCAGGCGACCATCGCCGACGGCATCGCCGTCAAGTCGCCGGGAGCGCTGACGTTGCCGATCATCGAAGAGCGCGTCAAGGACGTGCTGCTGGTCAGTGAGGACGACATCGAGCAAGCCATCCTGATGCTGCTCGAGATCGAGAAGACGGTGGTCGAAGGCGCCGGCGGCGTGGGCCTGGCCGCCTTGATGAAGCACCGCGAGCGCTTCGCCGGCCGCAAGGTCGGGCTGGTGCTCTGCGGCGGCAACATCGAGCCGCTGGTGCTGGCCGAGATCATCGAGCGCGGCATGGTGAAGTCGGGGCGCCTCGCGCGGCTGCGCCTGGACATCCGCGACGTGCCCGGCGCGCTGGCCGACGTGGCCACGCTGCTCGGCCGGCTCGGCGCCAACATCGACGAGGTGCAGCACCAGCGTGCCTTCACCTCGCTGTCGGTGGAGCGTGCGCAGATCGAGGTGGTGGTGCGCACGCGCGGCGTCGCCCACATCGAGCAGATCCTCGAGGCCTTGCGCGAACAGGATTACCGGGCCGAACGCGTCGGTTGATGCCGCTCAAGCCAGTGTCGGCGCAGCGGGCGGAGCATCCGGATCGAACCGATCCGGGAGACTGCCATGACGAGCGCGCCGACAAGCTGCATCCGCTGGTTCCGTGACCTGTCGCTCACCGACCTGCCGCTGGTGGGCGGCAAGAACGCCTCGCTGGGCGAGATGTTCCAGCAGCTCACGCCGCTGGGCGTGCGCATCCCCGACGGCTTCGCGGTCACCGCCGAGGCCTACCGCGATGCGCTCGACGAATCCGACGCGTGGGTGCAGTTGCATCGCGCGCTCGACGGCCTGGACAAGCGCGACGTCACGGCGCTGGCTCGCGCGGGCGCGAAGGCGCGCGAGATCGTCTACGGCGCGCCCATGCCCAAGCATGTGGAGACGACGATCCGCGAAGCCTGGCGCGAAATGAAGGCGCGTTTCGGCGAAGACCTCAGCGTGGCCGTGCGCAGTTCGGCCACCGCGGAAGACCTGCCCACCGCCAGCTTCGCCGGCCAGCACGACACCTACCTGAACATCCGCGGCGAGGAGACCCTGCTCGATGCAGTGAAGCGCTGCCAGGCTTCGCTGTTCACCGACCGCGCGATCTCGTACCGCATCGACAACGGCTTCGACCACTTCAAGGTGTTTCTCTCGGTGGCGGTCATGCAGATGGTGCGCAGCGACCTTGCGTCCAGCGGCGTGATGTTCAGCATCGACACCGAATCGGGCCACCCCGATGTGGTGTTCATCACCGGCGCCTGGGGCCTGGGCGAGAACGTGGTGCAGGGTGCCGTCGACCCCGACGAGTTCTACGTGCACAAGCCGACCTACCGGCAGGGATTTCGCAGCGTGCTTCGCCGCACGCTGGGCGACAAGCAGATCCAGATGGTCTATGCGAGCGGCCGCACGCGCGAGCCGGTGGTGAACCGGCCGACGCCGAAGGCCGACCGCGTGCGTTTCTGCCTGAGCGATGCCGATGTGCTGGAGCTCGCCGGCGCCGCCATCAAGATCGAGGACCACTACAGCCGCCAGGCCGGAACGCTGCGGCCGATGGACATCGAATGGGCCAAGGACGGCCCGGATGGCCCCCTTTACATCGTGCAGGCGCGGCCGGAGACCGCGGTGTCACAGCGATCGGCCACCCAGATCGAGGAGTTCGTGCTCGACGGTCAGGGTGAAGTGAAGGCGCGTGGCCGCGCAGTCGGCGCGCGCATCGCGAGCGGCGCCGTGCGACTGGTGGCCGATGCGCGCCACCTGGCCGAGTTCAAGCCCGGCGAGGTGCTGGTGGCCGACACCACCACGCCCGACTGGGAGCCGGTGATGAAGACCGCCGCGGCGATCGTCACCAACCGCGGCGGGCGCACCTGCCACGCCGCCATCGTCGCGCGCGAACTCGGCATTCCGGCGGTGGTGGGCGCCGAGCACGCCACCACGGCGCTGACCAACGGCGAAGGCGTGACCGTGTCCTGCGCCGAGGGCGCGATGGGCAAGGTCTATGCGGGCACGGTGCCCTTCCACCGGGAGGTGAGCGACATCGCTGGCCTGAAGAAGCCGCGCACCGAGATCATGGTGAACCTCGGCAACCCGGAACTGGCGTTCCAGACCAGCATGCTGCCCTGCGATGGCGTGGGTCTGGCGCGCATGGAGTTCGTCATCAACGAGTACATCAAGGTGCACCCGATGGCGGTGCTGCACCCCGAGCGCATCGTCGACGAGAAGGAACGTGCGCAGGTGCAGGCGCTGTGGGCTGGATTTCCGGACGGCGCGAGCTACTTCATCGAGCGATTGGCCGAGGGCATCGGCACCATCGCCGCGGCCTTCTTCCCGCGGCCGGTGATCGTGCGCCTGTCTGACTTCAAGAGCAACGAGTACGCGGCGCTGCTGGGCGGGCGCGTGTTCGAGCCGCACGAAGAGAACCCGATGATCGGGTTCCGGGGCGCGGCGCGCTACATCCACCCGGCCTATGCGGAAGGTTTCGCGCTCGAGTGCCAGGCGCTCAAACGCGTGCGCGACGTGATGGGGCTGACCAACCTGAAGGTGATGGTGCCGTTCTGCCGTCGGCTCGATGAGGCCCGTGGTGTGCTCGCGGCGATGGCCAGCCACGGGCTCGGCCGGGGTGTGAATGGCCTGCAGGTCTACGTGATGTGCGAGATCCCGAACAACGTGCTGCTGATCGACGAGTTCTCCGAGCTGTTCGACGGCTTCTCGATCGGCTCCAACGACCTGACCCAGCTCACGCTCGGCGTGGACCGCGACAGCGCGATCGTCGCCGAGTCCTTCGATGAACGCGACCCGGGCATGCTGAAGATGCTCAAGCTCGCCGTCGAAGGCGCCAAGCGCAATGGCCGGCACAGCGGCATCTGCGGCCAGGCGCCGTCGGACCATCCGGAGATCGCCAAGTACCTCGTCGAGCTCGGCATCGACAGCATCAGCCTGACGCCGGATACCGTGCTGCGCACGATGCGCGCACTGGCGGAGATCGAGGCCAAACGGCGCTGAGGCCGGCGCAGCTCAGGCCGCTTCGGCACGCACGCTGTCGACCAGCGCGCGCACGCCGGGCGACATGTTCACCGGTTCGAGCGCGAGCTCGGGCTGGCTGCGCGCGAAGACGCGGAAGAGTTCGTCAGCGAAACCGTGGCCGATGTCCGTCACGCCCGAGAAGTCGAGTTGCGCGTGCCGGAACTGCTGCAGGCGCTGCGCGGCGTGCCGGGCTTGGGCGCGCGAATCGAGCGCGCAACCCGGTGCGGTGAGCAACTGCAGCGGCACGACGGTGCGTTCGAAGGCATAGCCCTGGCCGTCGTGGCTGCATTCGCGCAGCACGGCGTCGAGCGTGCGCGTCGTGTCCAGCGCGATGGCAACGAACACCGAGGTGCCGTGCCGGGCCGCGGGCGTGGTGCGCGACCAGCGGTGGCGCTGCCAGGCGCGGTGCTGGAAGGCGGTGTCGTTCGCGTGGAGGTCGAGCACGTCGGCGATGCGCGAGGTGAAGAACAGGCCGCGGCCGGTGTGCCGCCCGGGATCGCTGGTGAGCTTTCCCTTGCTCAGCTCCAGCATGGCCAATGCAGGGTCGACGATCTGGAACGACTGCGCGACCTTGTCGAACAGGCCGCAGCCGTCGTCGGAGACCAGCATCTGAAGATGTGCCGGCGTTTGCCGCATCGAGACCGTGACATTCGTGCCGCCGCTGTGGTCGATGGCGTTGTTCAGCAATTCGCCGAAGGCGTGCTGGGCCATGCGAATCACAGGGGTGGGCAGGGCGAAGTGCGGCGCGAAGTCGCGAGACCAGGGCAGAGCTTCGTCGAGCCCGGCCAGCGGGTAGCGCTGCACGACCTGCCTCAGCAACCCGGGCACATGGTGCGGGCGGCGCGGCGTGCCCTGCTGGATGATCCACTGGGTGTCGACCAGGCGGGCGATCGTCTTGACTGCCGTGCGGCGACTGACCGAGAGGCGTTGCATGAGGTGCGACACCAGGTCGTGCGGATGGGCGAGTGCGGCTGCGGTGACCCAGGGAGTGATGGCCGTCAAGGCAATGCGCGACATGGCAGATCCTTTTGGTCGGCATAAGGCCGTCCGAACGCCGAGTGTCGGCCGCCGCGCGAAGCGATGGGCCGCGAAAAGCCGGGTGAACGCCCGCCAGTTTCACAGGCGAATCCCCCGGATGCGGGCATGTTGCAGCGCGGAAGGGGCCACCCCGGCTGGCTAGAATCGAATGAGTTACCGCCAGGTTACCGACGATGGTGCGTGGCAAACCGAACGACTCACTCCCGGAGAACGACCATGCCTCTCGTTTCGATGCGTCAACTGCTCGACCATGCCGCCGAGAACGGCTACGGCATCCCTGCCTTCAACGTCAACAACCTCGAGCAGGTGCAGGCCGTGATGACCGCCGCCGACGAGGTGGGGGCACCGGTGATCCTGCAGGCCAGCGCCGGCGCGCGCAAGTACGCGGGCGAGCCGTTCATCAAGCACCTGATCCAGGCCGCGCTCGAGCAGTGGCCTCACGTCCCGCTGGTGATGCACCAGGATCACGGCCAGAGCCCGGACGTCTGCAAGGGAGCCATCAACCTGGGCTTCAGCTCGGTGATGATGGACGGCTCGCTGCAGGCCGATGGCAAGACGATCGCCAGCTACGATTACAACGTCGATGTGACGCGCAAGGTGGTCGACATGGCGCATGCGCTGGGCGTCACCGTCGAAGGTGAACTCGGCTGCCTGGGCTCACTGGAGACCATGAAGGGCGACAAGGAAGACGGCCACGGCACCGAAGCCACGATGACGATGGACCAGTTGCTCACCGACCCCGAGCAGGCGGCCGACTTCGTCAAGCGCACGCAGCTCGACGCGCTGGCCATCGCCATCGGCACCAGCCACGGCGCCTACAAGTTCACCCGCAAGCCCACGGGTGACATCCTGGCGATCAACCGCATCAAGGAGATCCACCGGCGCATCCCGAACACCCACCTGGTGATGCACGGCAGCTCCAGCGTGCCGCAGGACCTGCTGGCCGAGATCCGCCAGTACGGCGGCGCGATGAAGGAGACCTACGGCGTGCCGGTCGAGGAGATCCAGGAAGCCATCAAGCACGGCGTCCGCAAGATCAACATCGACACCGACATCCGCCTGGCCATGACGGCTGCGATCCGCAGGTACTTCGTGCAGAACCCGGAGAAGTTCGACCCGCGGGACTACCTCAAGCCAGCCCGCGAGGCGGCCAAGCAGATCTGCAAGCAGCGCTACCAGCAGTTTGGATGCGAAGGGCAGGCGGGCAAGATCAAGGGCCAGACGCTGAGCCAAGTGGCCAAGCGCTACGCGAGCGGCGAACTGGCGCAGACGGTGGTCTGAGCCACCTGGGCGGCCACGCGACGACCCGGCTTCGGCCGGGTTTTTTCATGGGGCCGCTCACTAGAATTCGCGATCACCCTGCAACGAACGCCTTCGCGGCGACAAAGGATCTCCATGACTGCCGCCCTGCTCGAAAGCACCATTCGCTCGTTGCCTCTCGTTGCCAAAGGCAAGGTGCGCGACAACTATGCGGTGGGCTCAGACCGGCTGCTGATGGTGGCGACAGATCGCCTGAGCGCCTTCGACGTGGTCATGGGTGAACCCATTCCGGGCAAGGGCGAGATGCTGACGCGCATGGCGCTGTTCTGGTTCGGCAAGCTGGGCCACATCGTGCCCAACCATCTGACGGGGCAGGATCCGGAGAGCGTGGTGGCACCCGAAGAGCGTGAGCAGGTGCGCGGGCGTTCGATGCTGGTCAAGCGGCTCAAGCCGCTGCCGGTCGAGGCGGTGGTGCGTGGCTATCTGGCCGGTAGCGGCTGGAAGGAGTACCAGGAGGGACAGGCCGTCTGCGGTGTGGCCTTGCCTGCCGGGCTCAAGAATGCGAGCAAGTTGCCTGCACCCATCTTCACGCCGGCGACCAAGGCCGAGATGGGCTCGCACGACGAGAACATCAGTTTCGATCGGATGAAGCAGATCGTTGGCGACGTTCTGGCAGAGAAGGTGCGGGAGACCTCCGTTTGTCTCTATGCCGAGGCCGCTGCCTTCGCCTTGCAGCGCGGGATCATCATCGCGGACACCAAGTTCGAGTTTGGTCTGGACGCAGACGGAACATTGACTCTGATGGACGAGATCCTGACGCCTGATTCATCAAGGTTCTGGCCCGTTGAAGGGTATGCCGAAGGCGTCAATCCACCGAGCTACGACAAACAGTTTGTCCGTGACTGGCTGGAGCGGGCCACAGTCCGTGGAGAGCCTTGGAACAAGACAGCGCCCGCTCCGCCCCTGGACGCTGAAGTGGTTCTCAGAACTGCTGCGAAGTATCAAGAGGCGATGCAAAGACTGCTGGGGTGAAGCATGAAATCGCGTTTTCTACATCGCCTTGAGTCGAAAATATCAGCTTCGACTGACAGGTTCAGTCGCCGATGTCTGCTGGCTGAGCGTGCGGCATACCAGGCGCGTCTAGGTTGTATTGAATTGTCCAGAAATGATCTGGCAATAATAAAAGGTGAGAATGATTCGGAGCCGCACGTCCGGGTTTCCATACTAATCAATATTGCTGATGGTCTCTGTCATTACTATGAAGACATGTCACCAAAGGCCAGCGATAGATATCAAAGAGCCCGCGCGCTGGCAGTAGCAACTAGCCAGATGGACCTGCAAGCGAGAGTGGACTCATATATTGCACTATTGGCTTACGGAGAGCATCGATTTGAGCAGATGTTCGCGCATCTCGATGACGCCACAAGGCTGTTATCTCTGGCTGATAGAGAAACCTTGTGCAGAGTATGTATGATTCTCGGGCAAACGCTCCACTTGGCAAACAGATTTGATCTTGCCCAGAAGTGGTATCAGAAGGCGCGCTACTTGGCCAATGAAGTAGCTGACGATGCATCAATGAGTGCTATTCTTCACAACATGGCATCGATCTGGTTCGTGAACCTAAGAAATTGCGAACTTGGAGGAATAGAAACTGGCGACAGATCTGAAGTGGCATGGGTGGCCGCGGATTCAACAAAGAACTACGATACAATAATTGGTTCAACGGGTCTTGATATATTGACGCCATTGATGAAGGCGCAAATGTTATCCCTCAACTCCAAGTACGAAGAAGCTCTATTGATCTACAAATCGGCTGTTCCAAAATTAGCGCTAAAGTCCCTTGGCGGATGGCAGTCGTGGATTATTTCAGATATGGCTTTGTGCAACCTTCGGGTGGGCCACATCGAAGACGCTCAGACGGGTTTTTCTCGCTCTCTGGAAACACTCTCAGAATATCATCATCTGGATGATCGAGCCGCTACATTCACCAGGCTTTCAGAAGGAATGGCTGTTCTTGGGAAGACAGAATTGGCGACTCACTACAGAATATTGGCTGACCAAGCGTGGGCGGCGTTTGTTGCGCTCCAGAACGAGATGCGAGTTCGGGCGGCAGCATTTATGGATCATCGAGAGTCGTTGCTCATGACAAAAATTCGATGAATCGCCACGCTCGCGTTTAGCACTCTAAGCGATGATTCTGCCCGCCTCGACTAGCAATCTTGAGTGCTCCCACACGGTTCCCCAATTGAACTGAATCTTCCAACCTCCATCCCCTTTCAAGACCGGATAGCAGAGCTGCTCGGAAGGCGTCGCCGCAGCCTGTTGGATCTACGATCTGTTCTGCCTTGACGCCAGGCACGTGAGTTCGCTCACCCTGCTGCCAGATGTCGCAACCGTCGGCGCCCAATGTGACGACAACGCCCTTCAAGTGAGAGCGCGACAGAGATTCCAGCGAGTGACCGGTGCGGTCGCACAGCATCTTCGCCTCGTAGTCGTTCACCGCCACCCAAGTGGCTTTCGAGATGAAGTCCTTCAGTTCGGTGCCGTCGAACATCGGCAGCCCTTGGCCGGGATCGAAGATGAACGGAATCTTGGCATCGGTCAGCTGCTGTGCGTGCTGAAGCATGGCGTCGCGGCCGTCAGGCGCGATGATTGCCACACTGATGTCGTCGCGGTGGGGCACGGCCGTCAGATGGGCCGACTGCATCGCGCCAGGGTGAAACGCAGTGATCTGGTTGTTGTCGATGTCCGTGATGATGATGGCCTGCGCCGTGTAGCTGTCGTCCACCACGCGGATGTACTCGGTGCTTGCATTCCACGAGCGCACGCGGGCCAGGTAGTCCTGCCCATCGGTGCCGATCGCCGCCATGATCAGCGGCTCGCCACCAAGTTGCTTCAAACTGTAGGCGATGTTGCCGGCGCACCCGCCGAACTCGCGCCGCAGTGTCGGGACCAGGAATGAGACGTTGAGGATGTGCACCTGATCCGGCAGGATCTGCTGGGAGAAGCGGCCGGGAAAGGTGGTGATCGTGTCGAAGGCGAGCGATCCGCAGATCAGGGCAGGCATAGGGACTCCAAGGGTGAAAGTGGGGCGTTGGCAGCGCGGGCTACCGCCAGCTCAGGGATAGAAGACTTCGACGGTGTAGCCCGCGATGCGAACCGCGCCCGTGGACATCATCGCCTGTAGCGAGGTCTCGCTGCCGGCTGCCATCGTCGCGGTTTGGCTGCGGAAGTCCTGCGGGCTCAGCGCCCGCCTAGCCACCAGCTGCCCGTTTGCATCGGTCAGAGACAAGTCGATCCAGGGCAAAGCCGCGACCGTGGTCGCGCGATTGCGAAGTGTCACGCTCAGGCGGAACCCATCGCCCGACGAGGCCTTTGCCAGTGCAGTGCTCTCCACCACGATGTCCTCGATGCGCCGCGGCGGTTCGATGCGGCAGCCCGAAAGCCTGCACCAGGCCTGCAGCGCAGCCACCGTGCCGGGCAACCGCGCGGCCATGCCGTCGCGGAAGTGGTGTGCGGCCTGCCCCGCGAGCAACAGGGCGAGCACGACCACCATCAGTCGCAGCATCTTTCGCGCGCCAGACGACTGCCAGCGCGCTTCCCGCTCCGCGCTGCGCACGAACTCCGGCGTCTCCGCGCCGTCATGGGCCTCGCTGTCCTGCCCCTGCGTCGACGGATCGAGCATCACCGGCTCGATCGCATCGGCCGGCACATCGGTATCGAAACGCGCGTCGGCGAAGTCCGGCCCCTTGCGATCGCCGCTGCCCAGTCCGGTCAGCGCGCCGAAGCCGGTGCGACGCGGTGAGCCGAAGATCTGCTCGTCGATGCGATCAACCAGATCGGGGTCGGTTGTCTCCATCGGGCCGTCGTCGGTCGGCTGCAAGGCGCCGCCCGAACTGCGAGCTGGCTCGGACCAGTCCGGCGGCGAATCGCGATCCAGGTCGAACAGTCCTTCGAGGGCGTTGAACACCTCGTCGCAACGACCGCAACGCACCCAGCCTTCGGACACCTTGAGCTGATCCTGCACCACGCGGAACACGGTTCCACAGGAAGTGCATCGGGTGGCCAGGCTCATGGCCGAATCATGCCATCCCGGCTTCGGCGCCGCGCAAGGCCGTCATCAGCACCCATCCCTCCTGAGCATCGCTGACTTGAAGGTCGAGCCACGGCGCGTAGGCCGACCGCAGCTCTTCGACCTGCCGCTCGAGGATGCCCGCCAGCACCAGCGACCCGCCCGGCGAGACATGGGCGCTCAGCAGCGGTGCCAGCAGTTTCAGCGGGGTGGCCAGGATGTTGGCATAGACCAGCGGATAGGCGCCCTGGGCCAGTTCGGGCAGGCCGGCATTCACGCTGACGTGGTTGGCCTGCGCATTTGCACGTGTGGATTCCACCGCCGCCGGGTCGATGTCCACCGCATCGATGCCGCGCGCGCCATGCAGGGCGGCGCCGATGGCCAGGATGCCTGAGCCGCAACCGTAGTCGAGCACGCGGCTCCAGCCGGCTGCCCGGTGCGGTGCCTCGCGTGCCGTCCAGCGCAGGCACATGCGCGTGGTCGGATGCGTCCCGGTGCCGAAGGCCAGGCCCGGGTCGAGCCGGATCACCTGGCGTGCATCCGGCGGCACTTCGTGCCAGCTGGGCACGATCCAGAAACCCGGCGCGACCTCGACCGGCGCGAACTGCGACTGCGTCAGGCGCACCCAATCCTGCTCGGCCACCGGCCGCATGGCCACCAGCGACACGTCACAGGCCCAGTCCTGCGCCAGCAGCAGCGTGGCGGCTTCGGTGGCCGCCGCCTCGTCGGCAAACAGCGCGATCACCCGCGAGCGGCGCCAGCCGCCGACCGGCGCCGGCATGCCGGGCTCGCCGAACAGGGCGTGCTCCGCATCGGTGTCCGCGTCGGCGTCCTCGACGGAAGCCGACAGCGCGCCGAGTTCGTCGATCAGCGCATCGGAGACCGGCTCGACCGCTTCCTCGGGAGCCAGCAGCAACAGTTCAAACATGCCGGACCGCTCAGCGCTTGTGCTCTGCCATCCACCCCTCGAGGTAATGGATGCTGGTTCCGCCTTCGATGAACTTGGCGTCCACCATCAGCTCGCGGTGCAGCGGGATGTTGGTCAGGATGCCTTCCACCACCGTCTCCGACAGCGCGATGCGCATGCGCGCCAGCGCCTGGTCGCGCGTATCGCCGTGCGCGATGATCTTGCCGATCATCGAGTCGTAGTTGGGCGGCACGAAGTAGTTGGTGTACGCGTGGGAATCGACGCGCACGCCGGGGCCGCCCGGCGGGTGCCACATGGTGATGCGGCCGGGCGAGGGCGTGAACTTGTACGGGTCCTCCGCGTTGACGCGGCACTCGATGGCGTGGCCGCGCATCTGGATGTTGCGTTGCGTGAAGGGCAGCTTCTCGCCGGCTGCCACGCGGATCTGCATCTGCACGATGTCGATGCCGGTCACGAGCTCGGTGACCGGGTGCTCCACCTGCACGCGGGTGTTCATCTCGATGAAGTAGAACTCGCCGTCTTCGTAGAGGAACTCGAAGGTGCCCGCACCGCGGTAGCCGATCTTCTTGCAGGCAGCCGCGCAGCGGTCGCCGATGCGCTCGATCACGCGCCGCGGGATGCCCGGCGCCGGCGCTTCCTCGATGATCTTCTGGTGGCGACGCTGCATCGAACAGTCGCGCTCGCCCAGCCACACGGCGCTCTTGTGCTGGTCGGCCATCACCTGGATCTCGATGTGCCGAGGGCGCTCGAGGAACTTTTCCATGTACACGGCCGAGTTGCTGAACGCCGCGCCGGCCTCGGCGCGGGTGGTCTGCACGGCATGGATCAGCGCGGCCTCGGTGTGCACGACGCGCATGCCCCGGCCGCCGCCGCCGCCGGCCGCCTTGATGATCACCGGATAGCCGATGCTGCGCGCGATGCGGATGATCTCCTTCGGGTCGTCGGGCAGGGCGCCCTCCGATCCCGGCACGCACGGCACGCCGGACTTGATCATGGCCTGCTTGGCCGAGACCTTGTCGCCCATCAGGCGGATCGACTCCGGCGTCGGGCCGATGAAGGTGAAGCCGCTGCGCTCGACGCGTTCGGCGAAGTCGGCGTTCTCCGACAGGAATCCGTAGCCGGGGTGGATGGCCTCGGCGTCGGTGACCTCGGCCGTCGAGATGATCGCCGGCATGTTGAGGTAGCTCTGCGCCGACGCCGCAGGGCCGATGCAAACTGCCTCGTCGGCCAGCTTGACGTACTTGGCATCCCGGTCGGCCTCGGAATAGACGACGACCGACTTGATGCCCATCTCGCGGCAGGCGCGCTGGATGCGCAGGGCGATTTCGCCTCGATTGGCGATCAGGATCTTCTTGAACATCGAGTCAGGCTCACTCGACGATGAACAGGGGCTGGCCGAACTCGACCGCCTGGCCGTTCTCGCAGAGGATCTTGGTGACCGTGCCCGTCGTGTCGGACTCGATCTCGTTCATGATCTTCATCGCCTCGATGATGCAGATCGGCTCGCCTTCCTTCACGGCGCTGCCGACCTCGACGAAAGCCTTGCCGCCCGGGCTGGAGGAACGGTAGAAGGTGCCGACCATCGGCGACTTGACGACGTGCCCGGTTTCCACCGGCACGACCGGCGCGGCGGCGACCGGCGCGGCCGCTGGGGCCATCGGTGCCGCGGCGGGCGCCGGCATCTGGAGCATGTGGGCCGTCGGCGCCATCACGGCACCGGCCGGTTCCGACTTCACGATACGCACCTTGCCGTCGGCCTCGGTGATCTCGAGCTCCGAGATGTTCGATTCCGACACCAGGTCGATCAGTGTCTTGAGCTTGCGAAGGTCCATGCTCTCTCCAACGGTGATTCGAGGTCTGATGCCTCTCGATGCGTCTTGTCGCCCTCATCTGGCGGCGATCGGCGCCCAATTTGTCGCGATGTCCGGCAGCCAACATCCTGCTTCATGCGGGGCTGGTGGATCGAAACAGACAGGTTCGAAAGTTTCGTCAGCGCTTCTTTGATGCACGAAGCCCGCGACTTTACGCGCTTTGTTGCGACTTGCCAGCAATTGACTTTCGCGGCCGTTGGTGCTTGAGATTCTCAGGCCGGGGTGGCCGTCCAGGCTTCGATATCGGCTGGCTTGAGTGCGCCGAGCTTGCGCGAGCGGACCTGACCTGAGGCATCGATCACCACCGTGAAGGGCAAGCCCCCTTGGGTGTTGCCGAGCAGTCGACCGAACTCCACGCCCTCCAGACCGGCCAACCCCACGGGCAGGGCCAGCGGGCGCTGGCGCAGGAATTCTCGCACCGGCGTGGGGCTGTCGACGGCCAGGCCGACCACGGTCCACCCACGCGGATTCTGCTCCCGATGGAAGCGGTCGAGCAGCGGCAATTCGGTGACGCAGGGGGCGCACCAGGTCGCCCAGAAGTTCAGCACCATCGGCTTGCCACGCAGGCTGGCCAGAACGAGCTCGCCGCCTTCGGGCCGCTCGAAGCGGCTGTCCCAGAAGCCCGCTGGCAGGGGAAGTTCCTCGATACGCAGCCGCCACCAGGCCACGCCGGCACCAGCCAGCGCCGCCGCGCCGGCCACGCCGCCGATGAGCACGGTCCGCCGGTTCATGCCGGATCCTCGGTTTCAGACGCCATCAGCCGGCGCAGCGCGGCCAGGTCGCCGCAGGATGTCAGGCCTCGTGCATCGGGCTTGAGGGCGCCGCGCAGGTCATTGTGGTCCAGCACGCTCAGGTGCACCGTGACCGGCTCGCCCAGCGCGCGACTGAGGCCCGAGACGCTCAGCACGTCCACGTCACGGCCGCGTGGCCCCGGGCGGCTGCCGACGTCGAAGTCGATGCCCTGGTCGAGCAGGGTGATCTCCGCCTGCTTGGAATCATCGCAATACAGTTGCAGGTGCACGCAGCTCAGCCGTGTGGCGGTGCCGCGCCAGACGGCGCCGGTCAAGTGCGGCCTCAGGGACGCCAGGCGCTCCATCCAGTGCACGGCCGCCTCGCGCAGCGCGCGCAGTTCGCCCGGCTGGGTGTCGGCACAGAACAGCGCCAGATAGGCCCGCACCTCGTCTTCGACGGCATCGTTGCCGGGCATCTCGGCGGGCCGCACGTTGCTGCGCCCGATCGCCTTGACGGCCTTGCGCTTGGCCGGTCCGTACTCCATGCCTTCTTCCACCACCAGGCGGGCGGCGGTGGCGGCGATCTCTTCGGTCAGCGTGGCAGACATCGCGGCATTCTAGGCAGCCACCCCAGCCCTGATTCAAGGCGGGTCGATCGCGCCCATGCGCGCCGTGATCGTGCCCGCCCGGCCGATCACATAGGCCGAGTTCGGGCGCTTCTCGAAGCGCTTGGGCGCCGGCAGCATCACCGCCAGGCGCGCCGCCTGCATGGCCCCGAGCGATGCGGCATCGGTTCGGAAGTAGTGCCGCGCCGCCGCCTGCGCGCCGAACAGCCCCTCGCCCCACTCGACGCTGTTCAGGTAGATCTCCAGGATGCGCTGCTTGCTCAGCAGCGATTCCAGCATCAGCGTGATGACGAACTCCTGGCCCTTGCGGGCGAGGCTGCGCTCGCTGCCGAGAAACAGGTTCTTGGCCAGTTGCTGCGTGATCGTCGAGCCGCCGACCACCTTGGCCGCGCGCGGCGCCGGCGCGGCCGGCGCCGGCTTGCCCGCGGGCGCTTTCGACGTGCGACGCTCCTGCAGCAGGTTCAGTCGCTCGATGCGTTCCTCGGCGCGCTGGTTGCGCTCCCAGGCCTTCTCGATCGCGTCCCAGTCGACACCGCTGTGCTCCGCGAAGGCGGCGTCCTCCGAAGCGATCACCGCGCGCTTGAGGTTCGGCGATATGCGCTCGTAGTCCACCCACTGCTGGCTCCACAGGACTTCGCCCTTGTCGACCAGCAGCCGCCAGGCCTCGGAGCGCTGGAAGGTGGTGGACTGCGGGTCGACCACCATCATCAGCGCGACGCGGACGAGGAAGTAGAGCTGCAATGCGATCGTCGAGAGCACGAGCAGCGTCGCCAGGCGCAGCAACGCCCTCCAGACCACGCGCATCATCGCGAGGCGGCGAGCCGCTCACGCAGCGCGTCGAGCACCGGGGCCGTGTCGGGCATCACCCCGCGCCACAAGGCGAAGGCCTCGGCGGCCTGCTCGACCAGCATGCCCAGCCCGTCGCGGCCGCGCGCCCCATGGGCCTGCGCCCAGTCGATGAAACCTCGCGCTGCCGGCCCGTACATCATGTCCAGCGCCAGTGCACCCGGAGCCAGCACACCGGCACCGACCGGGATGTCGGCACCCTGAAGGCTCGAGGCGGTCGCATTGACGACGACCTCGAAGCCGCTGCCGCAGTCGGCCGGTGCACGGGCCACCAGCTCGGTCTGCCCCGCCACGGCGCGATGCCGCTCGACCAGTGCCTGCGCCTTGGCCACCGTGCGGTTGGCGACCACCAGCGCCGCCGGCGCAGACGTGAGCAACGGGCCGATCGCACCGGCGGCCGCGCCGCCAGCGCCCATCAGCAGCACCCGCCGGCCGGCCAGTCGCACGCCCGCATTGCGCTCGATGTCGCGCACCAGGCCGATGCCGTCGGTGTTGTCCGCCAGCCAGCCTTCGGCGTCGAAGCGCAGCGTGTTGGCTGCCCGGGCGAGCGTGGCCCGCGGCGTGTGGCGGGTCGCCAGTTCGAAGGCCTCGAACTTGAACGGCACGGTGACGTTGCAGCCGCGCACCGGGCCGGCCGAATCGTCGGCCGCGAAGCGCCGCAGCGCGTCGGCAAAACCGTCCAGCGGGCACAGCAGTCGGCCATAGTCGATCGCCTGGTCAGTCTGCCGCGCAAAGGCGGCGTGGATGAAGGGCGACTGGCTGTGCTCGACCGGATTGCCGGCCACCGCATAGCGGTCCGCGTGCGGCGCGCTCATTGCGCGCTCAGCGTCGTTTCAAGTCCGTCCTCGCGGGTGAACTTGAAGCGCGAGGTGATCACCAGCTGGTCGGCCTTGCGGCGCATCGCCGCGCTGAAAGGCCCGAAGGGCGAAGCCGCCTTGACGATGGCCACGGCGCGGCGGTCGAGGATCTTCGAGCTCGACGGGCGCACGACCTCGGTGTCGATCACGCGGCCCTCCACATCCACCGTCACGTTCATCACCAGCTCGCCGTAGAGCTTCTTGCCCTGGTACTCGGGGAAGTTGCGCGTGCCGCGCTCCTCGATCTTGCGGCGCAGCTGGTCGTAGTAGAGCGCATAGACCTCTTCGCGCGTGGCCGGGCTGATGTAGCGCTTCTTCGGCCGCGCGTTCTCTTCGTTGATGCGCTTCTCGATCTCGGCCAGCAGTTCCACCAGGCGGCGGCGCTTCTCCTCCAGCGAGCGCTCCTCGGGTGCACCCTGGTCGCGCTGCGGATCGGGCGGCGGCAGCAGCGCAAGCTCGCGGCGCATCTGCGCGAGCAGCTGCTGCTGTGTCTCCATCAGTTGCTCGACCTGGCGGCGAGCGTCCTCGTTGGAGTCGCCCATCTCGATGGTCGCCGCCGGCGGCAGTGGCGAGGTGGCGCGGCCGCGCTCGGCGTCGCCGCCACCTTGCAGATTGGCCTGCGCGATCGCGGCGGCCACCGAGGGCGCCTCGCCGGAGCGCGAGTTCACCAGGATCACCTCCAGCGGCGTGTCCTGGAAGACGCGGTTGAAGCCCTCCGGGTCGACGAAGCGCACGCCCAGCAGCGCGGCATGCACGCCGACCGAGAACAGCAGCGCGAGCTGCAGGGTCGAGAGCTTGCGGCGCCGGGCCATGTCAGCTCGCGGCGTCGGTGGCCGGCTCCGCGGCCTCGCCCTCGGCGGCCACGTCGATGGCCAGCGTCAGCGGGCCTGCGCTCTCGGCGGCTTCCTCGGCATCGGCTTCGTCCACCGGCGCGTCGTCGGCCGTCGTCGCCGGATCGTCGATGCGCTTTGCCACGCTGGCATGCAGGTCCAGCGTCAGCAGGTCGCTGCCTGTGATCCGCACGCGCACCCGGGCTCCGCGCGGCAGGCCCTCGGCGCCGAGCGCACGGAACACCAGCGGCAGTTCGTCGGCGCGCACCAGGCCGTCTTTCATGACTGCGGCGTCGAGCTCGGTGATGCCCTGCTGCGCCAGGTATTGCATCGTCCAATAGCGTTCGATGCCGGACTGGAAGCCGTTGTACTCGCCGTAGGCCGCGTCGAAGGCCGAGATGATGGAGAACAACGCCGCGTCCTTGGGCTTGAACGGCGCCGCCAGCGCGGCGGTGCGGCCATGCCGTGCGCAGGCGATGATCTGCCACTGGTTGACCAGGTCGACGTAGCGGCGCAGCGGCGAGGTCGCCCAGGTGTACTGCGCCACGCCCATGCCGGCGTGCGGCGCGGGCTTCACGCCCATGCGCACCTTCACGCCGGGCGCCAGGCTCGCCTGGCTGCGGTAGATGCCCGGCACGCCACACTCGGCGATCCAGCCGCCCCAGGTGCTGTTGGCCAGGATCATCGCCTCGGCGACGATCAGGTCCAGCGGCGCGCCGCGCTGGCGAGTCGAGATCAGCACCTGCTCGTGGCCCTGCGGCTCGCGGCCCTCGGTGCCGGCGAGGCGGAAGTTGTAGTCGGGCCGGTTGAAGTTCTCCGGCTTTCCGCGCACCACCTCGCGCTGCGCCTTCAGGTGTCGCGCCAGGCGGAACGCGAAGGCCAGTTCGGCCGCGTGACCGTACTCGGCCGGCGCATCTCCGAGCAGCGAGGCCTCGGTGATGACCGCGTCGAGCTGGTCGTGGCGCAGGTTGGAGGCGATGTGCACGCGCTCCAGCTTCGTCTCGCTGGCCTTCACGGCCAGCGTGGCCTCGTCGAGCGTGACGTACAGCGACACCGCCGGGCAGTCACGCCCTTCGGTCAGCGTGTAGGCCTGCACCACCTCGTCGGGCAGCATGGTCAGCTTCCAGCCCGGCATGTAGACGGTGGACAGGCGGTCGCGCGCGACCTTGTCGATCGTCGAGTCGGCGGCGATTGCCAGGCCCGGCGCGGCGATGTGCACGCCGAACACCACCGTGCCACTGCCCAGCCCCTGCACCGACAGTGCATCGTCGATCTCGGTGGTGGCCGAGTCGTCGATCGAGAAAGCCTGCGCGGCGGAAAGCGGCAGATCGTCCTTGATCGGCGGCGCCTGCAGGGGCGGGAACGCCGTGCCCTTGGGGAAGTTGTCGAACAGGAAGCGCCGCCAGTGGAACTGGTAAGGCGAGTCGATCGCGCCGGCGGACTTCAGCAGCTCCAGCGGCGGCTTCTGCGCGTGCCGGGCCGCCTCGACGACCGACTTGTACTCCGGTGCGTTCTTGTCCGGCTTGAAGAGGATCTTGTAGAGCTGCTCGCGCACCGGCGCCGGGCACTGGCCCGCGACCAGCTCGCCGGCCCAGGCCTCGATCTGCGCCTGCAGCGCCTTCTTGCGCTCGATGCCCAGCAGCGCTGCCTTCACCGTCTCTTCGGGCGCCTTGCGGAAGTTGCCCTTGCCCAGGCGCCGGAAGTAGTGCGGCGCCTCGAACAGGCGGAACAGCGCTGCGGCCTGCTTCTCCACGCCGGCGCTGGCCTCGAAGTAGTCGCGCGCCAGCTCCGCGAAGCCGAACTCCTGCTCGGGGGCGAATTCCCAGGCCAGGTCGAGGTCGATGTCGCGCGCGATCGTCTGTGCCGACGCGAACAGTTCGGCCGGCAGCGGCTTGTCGAACTTGAGCAGGACGTTGGCGGATTTCACCTTCACGCGCTTGCCCGAATCGAGCTCGATCTGCATCGAGCTGTCCGCTTCGGTCATGACGCGGCCGGCGTGGAACTTCCCGGCGTCTTCGTAGAGGGCATACATAGGAGGGGCGATTGTCGCCTGAACCCGCCTGGCCCTAGTAACTGCGACCCTTCTTGTACTGGGCGTGGGCCTTGCGCGACAGCGTGCCGCCGCGCGCGATGGCGGCAAACGAGGCCCCGGCATGGGCATGGCAGATCGCCAGTCCCAGAGCGTCGGCGGCGTCCTTCCCGGGCTCGCCGGGCAGCGCCAGCAGCCGCGCCACCATCGCCTGCACCTGCTCCTTGCGCGCCTGGCCGTGGCCGACCACAGCCTTCTTCATCTGCAGCGCGGTGTATTCCGAGACCGCCAGGTCGCCCGACACCAGTGCCGCCAGCGCGGCACCGCGGGCCTGGCCGAGCAGCAGCGTGGACTGCGGGTTGACATTGACGAAGACGATCTCCACCGAGGCACAGTCGGGCTGGTAGCGCGCCGCGACCTCGCGCACGCCCTCGAAGATGATCTTCAGCCGCGCCGGCAGCTCGCCGATGGCGACGGCGTCGGTCTTGATCGTGCCGCTGGCGATGTAGTGCAGCCGCGGCCCTTCGGCCTCGATCACGCCGAAGCCGGTGGTGCGCAGGCCGGGGTCGATGCCGAGGATGCGAAGGCTGGCCATGTCGGGCTCAGAAGCCGAAGTACCAGCGCACGGAATGGAAGAACACCGGTGCCGCGAAGCACAGCGGCGCCACGCGGTCCAGCAAGCCCACGGCGCCGGTCACCGAGGCCTTGCCGCCCCAGTTGCGCACTCCGGCGTCCTTCTTCAGCGCCTTCATGACGAACTCGCCGAAGGTGCCGCTGCCGCCGGCGATGAAGCCCATCACCAGCGCCGGGATCGGCTTGAAGGGTGTGGCCCAGTACAGCGCCGCGCCGACGATGGCGGCGGCCAGCGCGCCGGTCCACCACGCCCGCCACGAGAACGAGCGGCTGATCGCGCGTGCCACCGGCCGGCGGCGCAGCCAGCGGCTGGCGGCCTCCTGGGCAATCTGCGCCGCGGCCACCACCACCACAAGGTACAGAACCATGAAGGCGCCACGGTCCTCGTAGCGCGGCAAATCCAGCAGCAGCAGCGCCGGCGCGTGGCTCATGCCGTAGACGCAGACCATCACGCCCCACTGGATCTTCGCGGTGCGTTCGAGGAAGCGCTGCGGGTCGTTGCCGAAGGCGCTGACCACCGGGATGGCGAGGAACACATAGACCGGAATGAACACGCTGAACAGGTCGAAGTGCTGCGTGGCGACGATCAGGTACTGCACCGGCAGCACGACGAAGAAGGCGAGCAGCAGGCTGCGGTGGTCGCCGCGCCGCGTGTGGGTGAGCGTGACGAACTCGCGCAGTGCGACGAAGGAGAGCACGCCGAACAGCAGCGTCGAGATGAAGGTGCCCGAGGCCCAGGAAATCCAGAACAGCACCGAGCCCAGCCAGACGGCGCGCAGGTCGTGCAGGAAGCGGTCGAACACCGCTTGCATCTCGGGCGGGCGCTCGCGCAGCGAGCGTGTGTAGGCGACGATGCTGACGATGGTCAGCAGGCCGAACAGGACCACGAACAGCAGGCCGACCTGCTGGCTGACGCTGAGATTGCGCAAGGCACCCATCAGTCGACGTCCCGCAGTGCGATGACGGCCTGGCGCGCACGCTCGAGGAAGATGCGCTTGTCCTCGCCCGGCTGCAGCTGGATCGGCGCGCCAAAGGTCACCGAGCACAGGATCGGCACCGGCACCACCTCGCCCTTGGGCATGACACGCTGCACGTTGTCGATCCAGGCCGGGATCAGCTGCACCTCCGGGAAGGCCTCGGCCAGGTGGTACAGCCCCGCCTTGAAGCTGGCCGGGTCGGCCTGATTGCCGCGCGTGCCTTCCGGGAAGATCACCAGCGAGTCGCCATGGCGCAGCGCTTCCATCAGCGGCTCCAACGGGTCTTCGTCATCGGTGCGCTGACGGCTCACGTACACCGCGTTGAAGATCTCGCGCGTGATCCAGTGTTTGAGCGGCGACGAAGTCCAGTAGTCGCGTGCAGCGATCGGCCGCGTCACGGCGCGCAGATCGCCCGGCAGTGCCGCCCAGATCAGCACCCAGTCGAAGTGGCTCTGGTGGTTGGCGAAGTAGATGCGCTGCTCTGCCTTCGGCGGGCTGCCATACCAGTGGCCCTGCGCGCCGGTGATCAGGCGCGCGATGAAGGCGAGGCAGAGGCCTGCGACCTCGGGCAGCTTCACGAGACGAGGTCAGTGCCTGAAGTGACGCACGCCGGTGAGCACCATCGCGATGCCGCGTTCGTCGGCCGCGGCGATCACCTCGTCGTCGCGCATCGAGCCGCCCGGGTGGATCACGCAGGCGGCGCCGGCGTCGACCACCACGTCCAGCCCGTCGCGGAACGGGAAGAAGGCGTCGCTGGCCACCGCCGAGCCCTTCAGCGACAGGCCGGCGTTCTCCGACTTGATCGAGGCGATGCGCGCCGAGTCGATGCGGCTCATCTGGCCCGCGCCAACGCCCAGCGTCATGCCGCCGCCGCAGAACACGATGGCATTGCTCTTCACGTACTTG
This sequence comes from Rhizobacter sp. AJA081-3, assembly GCF_017795745.1. GTDB lineage: Bacteria > Pseudomonadota > Gammaproteobacteria > Burkholderiales > Burkholderiaceae_C > Piscinibacter. The sequence goes on from NZ_CP059067.1 coordinate 509,261, forward strand.
GCCACCTTCCAGGCGAACAGCAGGTCGTCGAGCTGCGCCGGCGTCGGCTGCTTCTTCGTCACCACCTTCAGTTCGCTGCGCGCGAGCTCGTGGTTGTCTGCGTCCTGGATCAGCAGGCCCGAACCGACGCGCTTCACGTCATGGGCATTGCGGCCCTGCAGCCAGGGCGTGGCTCCGCCCGGCGGCAGCGCGATCTGCAGCACGCGGACGTTCTTCTTGGCGCCGAGCACGGCCAGCGCCTCGGGCGTGTACGACGGTGCGATCAGCACTTCCAGGAACTGTTTGGCCACCAGTTCCGCCGCCACTGCATCGAGCTCGCAGTTGAAGGCGATGATGCCGCCGAAGGCCGAGGTCGGGTCGGTCTTCCAGGCCTTCTCGTAGGCCTGCAAGGCATTCGCACCGAGCGCCACGCCGCAGGGGTTGGCGTGCTTGACGATCACGCAGGCGGGCGTGTCGAACGACTTCACGCATTCCCACGCCGCGTCGGCATCGGCGATGTTGTTGTACGAGAGCTCCTTGCCCTGCAGCTGCTTCGCTGTCACCAGCGAGCCGGGCGCGGGGTGCAGGTCGCGGTAGAAGGCGGCGCCCTGGTGCGGGTTCTCGCCGTAGCGCAGGTCCTGCAGCTTGACGAAGCGGCCGTTCGACTGCGCCGGGAAGGCGCTGCGCGTGCCGTCGGGCTGCAGCGACGACAGGTAGTCGCTGATCGCTCCGTCGTAGTTGCTGATGCGGTTGAAGGCCGCCACCGACAGCGCGAACTTGGTCGCCTGGCTGACGCCACCGGCCTGCAGCTCGGCGAGCACGCCGGCGTACTGCGACGCGTCGGTGAGCACCGCCACGTCCTTCCAGTTCTTCGCAGCCGAGCGCACCATCGCCGGACCGCCGATGTCGATGTTCTCGATCGCGTCCTCCAGCGTGCAGCCGGGCTTGGCGACGGTGGCCTCGAAGGGATAGAGGTTCACCACCAGCACGTCGATCGTCGTGATGCCGTGCGCCTTCAGCGCCTTCACGTGCGCCGGCAGGTCGCGGCGCGCCAGCAGGCCGCCGTGGATGACCGGGTGCAGCGTCTTCACGCGGCCGTCGAGCATCTCCGGGAAGCCGGTGTGCTCGGCTACTTCGGTGACGGGCAGGCCGGCGTCGGCGAGCAGCTTGGCGGTGCCGCCGGTGGACAGCAGCTTCGCGCCCAGCGCGTGCAGGCCGCGGGCGAACTCGAGCACGCCGGTCTTGTCGGAAACGGAGATCAGTGCGGTGGTCATGGGCGTCTTACTTGATGAGCTTGTGGTCGAGCAGCTTGCGCCGCAGGGTGTTGCGGTTGATGCCCAGCCATTCGGCGGCGCGGCTCTGGTTGCCTTCGGCCTGCTTCATCACGACCTCGAGCAGCGGCTTCTCCACCACGCGAAGGATCATGTCGTACATGGCCGCGGGCTCGACGCCGCGCAGGTCCTTGAAATAGCCCTCCAGGTTCTCCCGGATGCATTCCTCGATGTGTTTCTTGCTCATGCCTGCTGTGCGAGAAAGTCGTCGTTGGCTGCGCGGCTCGTGGCCGGCAGTCGGGGATGGGTGTCGGCCAGCGCATCGAACCAGTCGTGCACTGCGCGCAACTGCGCCGCGCAGTCGTCGATGCGGTTCATGCGGTCGCGGAAGTCTTCGCCGCCGGGCAGGGCGCGCACGGCCCAGCCGATGTGCTTGCGCGCGCTGCGCACGCCGGCGAGTTCGCCGTACAGGCCGTAGTGGTCGTGCAGGTGCTCGACCAGCCAGGCCTTGGCCTGCAGCGTGTCGGGCGGCGCCAGCTCCTCGCCGGTGGCCAGGAAGTGCGCGATCTCCGCGAAGATCCACGGCCGCCCTTGCGCGGCACGGCCGACCATGATCGCGTCGGCTTGCGTCGCCGCGAGCACCTCGCGCGCCTTGCGCGGCGAGTCGATGTCGCCGTTGGCCACCACGGGAATGGCCAGTGCCGCCTTGACCGCGGCGATCGTCTCGTACTCCGCCGCGCCGCGGTAACCCTGCTCGCGGGTGCGGCCGTGCACCGTGACCATCGCGACACCGGCCGACTCGGCCAGGCGCGCGATGCGCACCGCGTTGCGTTCGCTGTCGCACCAGCCGGTGCGCATCTTCAGCGTCACGGGCACGTTGCGCGGCGCGCAGGCGGCAACCACCGCCTCGATGATCTGCGCGGCCAGCGGCTCGTCCTGCATCAGCGCCGAGCCGGCCCACTTGCTGCACACCTTCTTGGCCGGGCAGCCCATGTTGATGTCGATGATCTGCGCGCCGCGGTCGATGTTGTAGGCCGCGGCCTCGGCCATCATCAGCGCGTCGGTGCCGGCGATCTGCACCGCGATCGGCGCCGTCTCGCCGGTGTGGTCGGCGCGGCGGCTCGTCTTCAGGCTGTTCCAGAGTTCCTTGCGCGAGGTCACCATCTCGCTGACCGCATAACCCGCGCCGAGCTTCTTGCACAGCATGCGGAACGGCCGATCGGTCACCCCGGCCATCGGGGCGACGAACAGCCGGTTCGCCAGCGTGATGTGGCCGATGCGCATGGGAGGGCGGGGGAGTGGGGTGCTGAAAAGAGAGGCAGCAGTATAGCCACGCCGCCCCGGGCGATTTTCGTGCGCTGCATCAATGGATGCATGCGGATAATCGGCGCCGATGGAGGCTTGGTTCGAGTCCGTGCTGGCGCTGCTGGCCTTGCCGAAGTTCGGGCTCAGCAGCGTGTTCCTGGTCGCCTTCGTGTCGGCGACGTTGTTGCCCATGGGCTCGGAGCCCTTCGTCTTCGGCCTCGTCAAGCTCAACCCCGAGCTGTTCTGGAGCGCCATCCTCGTGGCCACGGCGGGCAACACGCTCGGCGGTGCCTTGTCGTGGGCGATGGGCTACGGCGCCGAACGCGCCTACGAACGTGTCAAGCACAAGCCGATGGAACTGCACGCACTGCAGTGGCTGGAGCGTTTCGGCGCCAAGGCCTGCCTGCTCGCCTGGCTGCCGGTGGTGGGCGACCCGCTGTGTGCCGTCGCCGGCTGGCTGCGCCTGCCGTTCTGGCCCTGCGTGGTCTACATGGCGATCGGCAAGTTCGCGCGCTACCTGACGATGACCGCAGCGCTGCTGTGGTGGTTCCCGGGCGGGCTCTGAACGACGCCCTCTTCAGCCCGGGGCGAGCGCCGCTTCGAGTTCGTCGAGCACCTGTTCGAGCCGCTTCACCGCCACCGCCGAGGGCAAGCGCTGCGTCGGGCGGCGGGTTTGTCTGCGCAGCAGGCTGCGGTGGTGGTCGTCGAGCACGGCGTCGTTCAGTGCCAGTCCGTGGCGCGCCAGCTTGGCCGCCAGAGCGGGCCGCTGCGCACGCAACTGGTCTCGCGTGAGGCGGTAGGCATGCTCGGCCAGCCACCGCCGCTGCGAATAGCCGAAGGTGTTGGCCAGGAACATCTCCGCGTCGCGGTGGTCAGGCTCGAAGAGCAGGATGTCGGTGCCCGGGTGGCTGCGTTCGTAACCCTTCATGCCGAGCTCGAGCCGCGAATGGATCAGCGTGCGGAAGGTCTGCGACAGCACCACCGGCAGGCCGCCGTCGACCAGCTTCGGGATGCGCGGCTCGCCGCTGGACAGAACGCGGTGCCGCGGCGAATGCGTCGAGTCGAAGGGCACCAGCGGGTTCAGGCACAGCAGCAGGTCCACGCCTTCGTCGAGCAGCACCGACGCATGCAGCGTCTTCTTCAGTGCGCCGTCGACGTAGAAGCGCCCGCCGATCTCCACCGGCGGAAACAGCCCCGGCAGCGCGGAACTCGCCTGCACCGCCTGCGAGATCGGCACCGTGTCCCAGCCCGGCTGGCCGAAGGGCGCGCTCTCGCCGCTGTCCAGGTCGGTGGCCACCAGCACCAGCTTGCGGCGCAGCTCGCGGAAATCGTTGCTGCGGCCGGGCCGCGCGAACTGGCGGCGCAGTTGCGCTTCCACGCCGGTGTTCGAGAACAGCCCGGTGGGCAACGCGCGGGCCAGGTGCTCGAGCGTGACGCTGGCCGAGCGGCGCTGCAGCGCGCCAACCCACAGCGCCTGCGCCGCCACGCGCGGCAGCGAGGCCAGCCGGCGAGCGAACTCGCCCCAGGCGGGGCGCACCAGCAGCGAGGGCTCGAAGATGTCGTGCGCTGCGCCTTCGTTCTCGATGAACGAGGCGCACTGCTCGCGCGGGCTCATGCCGTTGGCCAGCGCCGCGGCGATGAAGCCGCCCGCGGACACGCCCACGTAGGCATGGCAGTCGGCCAGATCGAGGCCGTCGATGGCCTCGTCGAGCGCGCACAGCGCGCCGAGTTCGTAGATGGCGCCGAGCGGCCCTCCGCCGGCCAGCGCGACACCGATGCGTGATCGTGAAACCATGCGGTCAGTCTAGGGCGCGCGACAGCGGCGTGCCTGGGGCGCGGCGTCTAGAGTCGCTTGAGTTCGCTCAATGAAAACGGGGCACCCGAGGTGCCCCGTGCGTGGCCGAACCGAAGCCGGTCAGGCCGCAGTCGACTTGCGCGCGGCGGCGCGCTTGGCCGCCGGCTTGGCTGCGCCGTTGGCCTTGGCAGCCGCCTTCCTGGCCGGAGCCGCCGTGCCCTTGGAGAGCTTGGCGACCTGAGCGCTGAGCGTGTCGATGCGCTTGATCAGCGCTTCCACGTCCTTCGCCGAGGGCACGCCGAGCTTGTTCAGCGCCTTGGCGGTGCGCTCCTCGAAGATGGTCTCGAGCTTGTCCCAGTGCTGGCCGGCCTTGCTCTGCACGTCGCCGGCCATGTTGCTCATCTTGCTGGTCACGGCACCGATCTTCTCCTCGGCCACGGCCTGCGTCTTGCGCTGCAGCGACATGCCTTCCTTGACCAGCGCCTCGAACACCTTGCCGCCTTCTTCCTGGGCCTTCGAGAAGGCGCCCATGCCGGCCAGCCAGATCTGCTGTGCCGAGTCCTTCACCGAACCGGCGAGCGCGCTGTCCATCAGGTTGGCGCCGGAGGCGGCCTTCTTGCTCGCCATTTGCTTGAGTTTTTTGACCATGGTGCGTGTCCTCTGAGGTGTGCGGGTATGGCTGGCACTATAGGCACCCCCCTTGGAGGGGGCAGCCTAAAAGTCTAGGGCGAGGGCTCTACGCCGGGCGTGGCCCGCTCCGGGTAAGCGCGCAGCGTCGCTCCAAGGCCCTTGGACAAGAATAGGGGCAAACCCGTTCACTCCCAGGAGGATCCGCATGCAGTACTTCGTCACCGGCGCCACAGGCTTCATCGGCAGGCGCCTCGTCAAGACCCTGCTGGCCCGGCGCGGATCGGTCGTCTACTTCCTGCTGCGGCCCGAGTCGGAGGGCAAGGTGCCCGCGCTGCTGGAGTACTGGGGCGTCGGCAAGACGCGCGCGATCCCGGTCTTCGGCGACCTGACGACCAAGAAGCTCGGCGTGGCCGCCGACGCGGTCAAGGCGCTGAAGGGCCAGGTCGACCACCTGTACCACCTGGCCGCGGTGTACGACCTCTCGGCCGACGAGGAGTCGCAGGTCAAGACCAACATCGACGGCACGCGCGCGGCGGTCGAGTTCGCCAAGGCGATCGACGTCAAGCACTTCCACCACGTCAGCTCGATCGCCGCGGCCGGCATGTACGAAGGCGTGTTCCGCGAGGACATGTTCGAGGAGGCCGAGGGCCTGGATCACCCGTACTTCATGACCAAGCACGAGAGCGAGAAGATCGTTCGCAAGGAGTGCAAGGTGCCCTGGACGGTGTACCGGCCGGCGATGGTGGTGGGCGACTCGACCACCGGCGAGATGGACAAGGTCGACGGCCCGTACTACTTCTTCAAGATGATCCAGCGCATGCGGCAGATCCTGCCGCCGTGGATGCCGGCCGTGGGCCTGGAGGGCGGGCGCGTGAACATCGTGCCGGTGGACTTCGTCGTCGCCGCGCTCGACCACATCAGCCACCACTACCACGCCAGCGGCAAGTGTTATCACCTGGTCGACCCGCGCGGCTACCGTGTCGGCGACGTGCTCGACATCTTCAGCAAGGCCGCGCACGCGCCGAAGATGAACCTGTTCATCAACGCGGCACTGTTCGGCTTCATCCCGAAGAGTGTCAAGAAGGGGCTGATGGCGCTGGCGCCGGTGCGGCGCATCTACCGCGCGGTGATGAAGGACCTCGGCCTGCCCGAGGACATGATGCACTTCGTCAACTACCCGACGCGCTTCGACCGCCGCGAGACCGACGCGGCGCTCAAGGGCAGCGGCATCGAGTGCCCGAACCTGCACGACTACGCCTGGCGGCTGTGGGACTACTGGGAGCGCCACCTCGACCCGGCCCTCTTCGTCGACCGCTCGCTCAAGGGCACGGTGGGCGGCAAGGTGGTGCTGGTCACCGGCGGCTCTTCGGGGATCGGCCTGTCGGCCGCGTGCCGCTTCGCCGAGGCCGGCGCGATCACCATCATCTGCGGCCGCGGCGAAGACAAGCTGGCCGCCGCGGTGAAGGAGATCCAGGATTTCGCCGGCAAGAGCGCCAAGGTCTACAGCTACTCGGTGGACATCGCCGACGAGGCCAGCTGCGCCGAGTTCGTGCAGAAGCTGCAGGCCGAGCACGGCGGCGTGGACTTCCTCATCAACAACGCCGGCCGTTCGATCCGCCGCGCCATCGAGTCGAGCTACGACCGCTTCCACGATTTCGAGCGCACCATGCAGCTCAACTACTTCGGCGCGCTGCGCATCACCATGGGGCTGCTGCCCGGCATGGTGGCGAAGAAGAAGGGCCACATCGTCAACATCAGCTCGATCAGCGTGCTCGTCAACGCGCCGCGCTTCTCGGCCTACGTGGCCAGCAAGGCCGCGCTCGATGCCTGGACGGCCTGCGCTTCCAGCGAGTTCGCCGACCAGGGCATCACCTTCACGACGGTGAACATGCCGCTGGTGCGCACGCCGATGACGGCGCCGACGAAGATCTACGAGAGCATGCCGCTGCTGATGCCCGAGGAGGCCGCGGCGATGGTCATCCAGGCCTGCATCGAGAAGCCGGTGCGCGTGGCCACGCGCCTGGGCATCTTCGGCGAGGTGCTGCATGCCGCCGCACCGCGTGTCACGCAGATCATCATGAACACGACCTTCCGCATGTTCCCCGACAGCGCGGCGGCCAAGGGCGAGAAGGCGCCCAAGCCGACGCTGTCGCCGGAGGCGATCGCGATGGCGCAGATGATGCGCGGCATCCACTTCTGATCGCGAAGAAGCACGGGCCGGTGCGAGGCCGCACCCTACAATTTGCGGCGTTGCACCATTTCACCGAAAGGCCCCTGCCATGAGCGCGAAGCCTCCCGCGGCACCCGCCGACCACGACCTCACCCACATCGGCTCCCGCGACAAGGCGGAGATCCTGGCGCAGGCGCTGCCCTACATCCGCAAGTTCCACGGCAAGACCATCGTCATCAAGTACGGCGGCAACGCCATGACCGACCCGGCGCTGCAGCAGGACTTCGCCGAGGACGTGGTGCTGCTCAAGCTGGTGGGCATGAACCCGGTGGTGGTGCACGGCGGCGGCCCGCAGATCGACGAGGCGCTGGCCAAGATCGGCAAGAAGGGCACCTTCATCCAGGGCATGCGCGTCACCGACGAGGAGACCATGGAAGTGGTCGAGTGGGTGCTCGCCGGCCAGGTGCAGCAGGACATCGTCGGCCTGATCAACGTGGCCGGCGGCAAGGCCGTGGGCTTGACCGGCCGCGACGGCGGGCTGATCCGTGCGCGCAAGCTGAAGATGGTCGACCTGAAGGACCCGAAGGTCGAGCACGACATGGGGCATGTCGGCGAGATCGAGTCGATCGACCCGAGCGTCGTCAAGGCGCTGCAGGACGACCAGTTCATCCCGGTGATCTCGCCGCTGGGTTTCGGCGCCGACAACGAGAACTACAACATCAACGCCGACGTGGTGGCCGGCAAGCTCGCCGAGGTGCTGAAAGCAGAGAAACTGATGATGCTGACCAACACGCCGGGCGTGCTGGACAAGAGCGGCCAGTTGCTCACCAATCTCAGCGCGCGCGAGATCGACGAGCTGTTCGCCGACGGCACGATCAGCGGCGGCATGCTGCCGAAGATCGGCTCGGCGCTCGATGCGGCGAAGAACGGCGTCAACACCGTGCACATCATCGACGGCCGCGTGCCGCACGCGATGCTGCTCGAGGTGCTGACGGATCAGGCCTACGGAACGATGATCCGCTCGCATTGAGCAGCCTGGCCATGCCCTCGCGCCCTGTCGCGCGCCTCGCGCTGGCCGCGGCCTGCGGTGCGGGCTTCCTGTGGGGCACCGGCGCGCTGGTCGTCAACGTGTTGATCGCGCGCCACGGCTTCACGCCGGAGAACATCTCCTTCTGGCGTTTCGTCGTCGGCGCGGTGGTGCTGCTCGCGGTGTTCGGGCGGCGTTCGCTGTGGCCGGCGGTGCGCGTGCAGCTGGCGCTGCTGCTGATGGCCGGCACCTGCATGGCCATGTACGTGCTGTGCTGGTTCCTCGGCATCGAGCGCATCGGTGCGGCGGTGCCGACGCTGATCGCGCTGTGCCTGCCGCCGGTGCTGGTGACGATCGTGGCGTTGCTGCGCGGCCAGGAGAAGCTCGACCTGCAGCTGCTGGTGGTGCTGGCCGCTGCGCTCGGCGGCACGGTGCTCATCGTGCTGCGGCATGGCGGCGCGAGCGATGCGTCCGGCAGCGGCGCGATGCTCGCCGGTGTCGCGTTCTCCGTTGCCTCGGCCATGCTCTATGCCGGCTTCACGCTGGTCAGCGGCCGCCTGTCGCAGAGCCTCGGTGCGGGGCCGGCCGCTGCCTGCCTGACTCTGGTGGCTGCCGTGGCGATGGGCCTGTCGGGGCTGTATCGGCCGCTGGCCTGGCCTGCCGACGTGCCGCCGCAGGCCTGGTTCCTCTACCTCGGCGTGGTCACCGCGGCGCTGGCGTTGCTCGCCTTCAGCTGGGGCGCGGCGCGGCTGAGCCCGACGGCCTTGACGGTGGCCACGCTGGTCGAGCCGCTGACGGCGGTGGTGCTGGCCGCTGTGCTGCTCGGCGAGCAACTCGGCCTGGCGCAGTGGATCGGCGCGGCGCTGCTGCTCGGCAGCATCTGGGGCCTCGGCCGGCGCATCGTGCCGCATGCCTGAGGACCCGAGATGAGCGCCTTCTTTTCCTGGAGCGGCGGCAAGGATTCGATGCTCGCGCTGCACCGCGCGCTCGCTGCGGGTGTGCGCGTCGAGGTGCTGCTGGCGATGTTCGACGAAGGCGGCGAACGCTCGCGCTCGCACGCCATCCCGCCGCATCTGATGCGGGCGCAGGCCGACGCGCTGGGCATCGAGCTGGTGATCGGCCTCGCCGGCTGGGCCGACTACGAGGCCGTGTTCACGGCGCGGTTGCGCGAGTTCGCGGCGCGTGGCATCACGCACGGCCTGTTCGGCGACATCGACCTGCAGCCTCATCGCGACTGGGAAGAGAAGGTCTGCGCCGCCGCCGGCCTGCGCGCGGAGCTGCCGCTGTGGCAGGAGCCGCGCCGCGCGCTGGTCGATGAACTGCTCGCACTCGGCTACCGCGCGCGGGTGGTCTGCGTGGATGCGCGCTTTCTCGATGCGAGCTTCTGCGGGCGCGAGTTCGATGCAGCCTTCCTCGCCGACCTGCCCGAGGGCGTCGATGCCTGCGGCGAGAACGGCGAGTTCCACACCTTCGTGTTCGACGGCCCGCGCTTCGCGCGACCGGTGGCGCACGAACTCGTCGCGGTGCACGAGATCCGCCAGTGCGCCCCGGCGCTCGGCCACCACTTCGTCGCGGAGCTGCGTTGATGCGCGGCAAGTCGCCGGTCTGGTTCTTCGACCTCGACAACACGCTGCACGACGCGAGCCACGCGGCCTTCGGCGCGACCAACCGCGCCATGACCGAGTACATCGTCGAGCATCTCTGCATGGACTTCGACGCCGCCTCGGCGCTGCGCCAGCACTACTGGCACCACTACGGCGCCACGCTGCTCGGCCTGGTGCGCCACCACGGTGTGCGCCCGGCGCACTTCCTCGAACAGACGCACCGCCTGCCCGAACTCGAATCGAAGCTGCGCATGAGCGCGCACGACCGCGCGGTGCTGCGCCGGCTGCCCGGGCGCAAGTTCATCCTGACGAACGCACCGCGCGACTACACGCTGCGCGTGATGGGCGGCCTGCGGCTGCTCGGCGAATTCGACGGCATCCTCAGCATCGAGGACATGACGATGTTCGGCCAGCATCGCCCCAAGCCCGATGCGCGCATGTTCCGCCACGTGCTGGCGCGCCTGAAGCTCAGGCCCGAGCAGTGCGTGCTGGTGGAGGACACGCTGATGCACCAGAAGGCCGCGCACGGCCTGGGCATGCGCACGGTGTGGATGCGGCGCTACCTCGACGGACGCTTCCGCGGCACTTTGCGTGATGGAATCAACAGCGGGCGCAAGGTCACGAAAGTTGGTGTTCACCCTTGCCACATCCCCCCCTATGTATATGCCAGAATCAATTCGCTGAAGACGTTACGCGCCCTTCGATGAGCCACTCCAATCACCCTGCGTCAGACACTCCCGCCGAGACCGACGCACCCGAGGTGGCCCCGGCCGACGACGCGCCGTCCGCAACGCCGGCGCGCAAGCGCCCCAAGCCGGGCGAGCGGCGCATCCAGATCCTGCAGACACTGGCCGGCATGCTCGAGCAGCCTGGCGCCGAGCGCATCACCACGGCCGCGCTGGCCGCCAAGCTCGACGTCAGCGAAGCCGCGCTGTACCGCCACTTCGCCAGCAAGGCCCAGATGTTCGAAGGCCTGATCGAGTTCATCGAGAGCAGCGTGTTCACGCTGGTCAACCAGATCAACGAGCGCGAGAGCGACGCGGCCGTGCAGGTGCGCAAGGTGCTCACCGTGCTGCTGCAGTTCGGCGAGAAGAACCCGGGCATGGTCCGCGTGATGGTCGGCGATGCGCTGGTGTTCGAGAACGACCGCCTGCTCACGCGCATGAATCAGTTCTTTGACCGCATCGAGTCGCAGCTGCGCCAGAGCCTGCGCGCCGCCGCCGAAGCCGCCGGCTCGGCCACGCCGACCGTCGACGCCAATGCGCAGGCTTCGGTGCTCACCGCCTTCGCGGTGGGTCGGCTGCAGCGTTACGCCCGCTCGGGTTTCAAGCGCAGCCCGACCGAGCACCTCGACGCCGCGCTGAACCTGCTCGTCGCCTGACGCGCGCTGCCGGGGCCTCATGGTCACGATCGAGGTGGCCGGCCGGGCCATCACATTGCTGCCGCAGAAGGCGGCCTTCCTGCGCGACACCCGCACCCTGCTGATCGCCGATGCCCACATCGGCAAGGCGACGAGCTTTCGGGCGCTGGGCGTGCCGGTGCCGCGCGGCACGACGAGCGAGACCCTGTCGCTGATCGGCGAGCTGGTGGCTCGCCACGGAGCGAAGCGGATCGTCTTCCTCGGCGACTTCCTGCATTCGGCGCGGTCGCACGTGGTGGCCACGCTGGACGCCGTGGCGCTGTGGCGCGCGCAGCATCCGACACTCGAAATCGTGCTCGTGCGCGGCAACCACGACGACCGCGCTGGCGATCCGCCGGCATCCCTCGGCTTCACGGTGGTCGACGAACCGCTGATGGACGAAGGTCTCGCGCTGTGCCACCACCCGGAGCCGGTGGCGGGCGCCTATGTGCTCGCCGGCCACCTGCACCCCTGCGTCTCGGTGCACGGCCGCGCACGCGAGAGCCTGCGCTTGCCGTGCTTCCACTTCGGCTCGCAGGTCGGTGTGCTGCCGGCCTTCGGCAGTTTCACCGGCATGCACCCGGCGAAGGTGGCACCGGGCGACAGGGTGTTCGCGGTGGCCGACGACGCAGTGCGCGAACTGCCCACGTAAACTTCGGCCATGGCCGATCTCGAATCCGTTCTCGCTCGAGCAGAGCGACTGATGCAGCGTCTCGAAGCGGTGCTGCCGCACCCGCCGGCGGCGCCCGACTGGGCGGCGTCCATCGCCTTTCGCTACCGCAAGCGCGGTGCTTCGGGCGTGCTCGAACCGGTGCGCCACGTGGCGACGATTCGCCTTGACGCGCTGGTCGAGGTGGAGCCGCAGAAGGAGCGGCTGCTGCGCAACACCGCGCAGTTCGTCGCCGGCCATGGCGCCAACAACGTGCTGCTCACCGGCGCGCGCGGCACCGGCAAGAGCTCGCTGATCAAGGCGGTGCTCAACGAGTTCGCGCCGCAGGGGCTGCGGCTGATCGAGGTCGACAAGGCCGACCTGGTCGACCTGCCCGACATTGTCGACCTGGTCGCGTCGAGGCCGGAGCGCTTCATCGTGTTCTGCGACGACCTCAGCTTCGACGAAGGCGAGCCCGGCTACAAGGCGCTCAAGTCCATCCTCGACGGCTCGGTGGCGCAGGCCTCCGACAACGTGCTGATCTACGCCACCAGCAACCGCCGCCATCTGCTGCCCGAGTACATGAAGGAGAACCTCACCTACCAGCACACCGAGGACGGGGAGGTGCATCCCGGCGAGGTGGTGGAGGAGAAGATCTCGCTGTCGGAGCGATTCGGCCTCTGGGTCAGCTTCTACCCGTTCACGCAGGACGAGTACCTGGCGATCGCCGCCCAGTGGCTGCGTGGCTTCGGCGTGCCGGAAGACGCCATCGTCGCGGCGCGGCAGGAGAGCCTGGTGTGGGCGCTGGAGCGCGGCTCGCGCTCGGGTCGCGTGGCCTTCCAGTTCGCGAAAGACTATGCGGGAAGGCACCACGCGTGAGCGCCGCCACCGAGCGCACGCCGGTGGACGTGGCCGTCGGCGTGCTGATCGATGCGAACGGTCGCTTCCTGCTCACTTCGCGCCCCGAGGGCAAGGTCTACGCCGGCTATTGGGAGTTCCCGGGCGGCAAGCTCGAGTCCGGTGAGACGGTCGAACAGGCGCTGCGCCGCGAACTGCACGAGGAGCTCGGCATCACCATCGGCGCGGCCCACCCGTGGAGGGTCGAGCTGATGGACTACCCGCACGCCCGCGTGCGCCTGCACTTCTGCAAGGTCTACGACTGGGCCGGCGAGTTCGAGATGCGCGAGCGCCAGGCGATGGCCTGGCAGACGCTGCCGGTGCAGGTTGCGCCGGTGCTGCCCGGCACCGTGCCGGTGCTGCACTGGTTCGCCGAGGAGCGCGGCTTCACGGGGGCGACACACACCGGGGCCTGAGCACTCGATACACTGCCGGCATGGACTGGCTGGACGAGGTGAAATGGGACGCGCAGGGCCTGGTGCCCGTGATCGCGCAGGAAGTCGGCACGAACGACGTGCTGATGTTCGCATTCATGAACCGCGAAGCGCTGCGCCTGACCGCCGAGCGCGGCGAGGCCGTGTACTGGAGCCGCTCGCGCGGGCGGCTGTGGCACAAGGGCGAGGAGTCGGGCCACCTCCAGAAGGTGCACGAGCTGCGCCTGGACTGCGACAACGACGTCGTGCTGATGAAGGTGACCCAGCTCGGCCACGAACCCGGCATCGCCTGCCACACCGGGCGCCATTCCTGCTTCTACCAGCGCCTGGACGACGGGCGCTGGACGGCCGTCGAGCCCGTGCTCAAGGACCCGGAACACATCTACAAATGACCACGACCAGCGACGACACCCTGGCCCGCCTGGCGGCCGTGATCGAGTCCCGCAAGGGCGGCGACCCGGACAAGAGCTACGTGGCGCGCCTGTTCGCCAAGGGCAACGACGCGATCCTGAAGAAGATCGGCGAAGAGGCCACCGAAACGGTGATGGCTTGCAAGGACGGCAATCGCACCCAGATCGTGTACGAAGTGGCCGACCTGTGGTTCCACTCGATGCTGGCGCTCAGCGCCTTCGGGCTCGAACCGGCCGACGTGCTGGCGGAATTGCGCCGGCGTGAAGGCCTGTCGGGGCTGGAAGAGTTTGCGGCCCGCAAGGCCCGTTCAAGAGAGGAAGACGGAACATGAACGACGTGATCGACGTTTCCCCGGCCGCACCGAAGGATGGCATGGACCCCGAACGTGACAGTTCGCTGCGCACCATCGGCCACATCAGCTACGGGCTGCATGCGGTGGTGGCGGTCAGCGCGGTGCTGCCCGGTGTGCAGGCGAGCGTGCTGCTGCTGCTTGTGGCCTTCATCCTCGACATGGTGAAGAGGAGCGATGCCGCCGGCACCTGGCAGGAGTCGCATTTCTCATGGCGCATCCGCACCGTGCTGTGGGCCGGTGGCCTGTACCTGGTCACCTCCTGGCTGTGGATCCTGCTGTTCGTGCCGGGCTGGATCGCCTGGACCTTGATCTCGGTCTGGTTCCTCTACCGCGTCGTCCGTGGCTGGCTGGCCCTGAGCGATCGCAAACCCATGCCCGTCTGAACTTCGATCCCACGAGACCATGAGCGCCGATCCCAACTGCATCTTCTGCAAGATCGTGGCCGGGCAGATCCCCTGCCGCAAGGTCCACGAAGACGATGAACTGCTCGTCTTCCACGACATCGCGCCCTGGGCGCCGGTGCACGTGCTGATCATCCCGAAGCAGCACGTCACGACGATGTATGACACCACCGACGAGCACGCGCCGCTGATGGGACGCATGATGGCGATGGCGCCGAAGCTGATGCGCGACCTCGGCGTCACGAACGGTTTTCGCATCGTGGTGAACACCGGCCGTGACGGCATGCAGGAAGTGCAGCATGTCCACATGCATGTCATGGGCGGGCCGCGCCCCTGGATCAAGGGCTGATCCAAGGCCTTGGGCCGGGTTGAACCCGGCCGCTCCCCTAGAATCAAACGCTCGTCGCAGTCGACAGGAGAAAGTCATGGGTTCATTCAGCATCTGGCACTGGTTGATCGTGCTGGTCATCGTGCTGCTGGTGTTCGGCACCAAGAAGCTCAAGAACATGGGGTCCGACCTGGGCGGCGCCGTGAAGGGTTTCAAGGATGGCATGAAGGACGGCTCCGCCGGCACCGCCGATGCGGGCAATGCTGCGCAGCAAGTGACCGCCAACAAGGCCACCGACGCCAACACGGTGGACGTGGAAGCCAAGTCCAAGTCGTGATCGACCCCCGCGTGCCCGTGGGCGCGCGCATTCCCGCATGATCGATTTCGGCTTCGACAAGATCGCCCTGATCGGCGCCGTGGCGCTGGTCGTGATCGGTCCTGAGCGCTTGCCGAAGGTGGCGCGCACCGTCGGCCACCTGCTGGGCAAGGCGCAGCGGTACGTCGCCGACGTGAAGGCCGAGGTGAATCGCTCGATCGAACTCGAAGAGCTCAAGAAGATGAAGAGCAGCTTCGAGGAGGCGGCGCACGATGTCGAGAAGACGGTGAACAGCGAGATTCAGCAGACCACTTCCGATCTCGACCGCAGCTGGTCGGAAGGCACCTACACGCTGCCGACGGACAGCGGCCAGCACGAGGGCCTGAGCACGCCGGTGCCCGAGTACAAGCATCCGAAGAAGAACTGGCGCCTCAAGCGCGGCGCCATGCCGCAGTGGTACAAGCAGCGCCACGGCATCCGCGGCAAGGCGCAGTCGGGCGCCGCGCGCGTGGCCCGGTTCCGGCCGCCCCGGCCGC
Organism: Rhizobacter sp. AJA081-3; assembly: GCF_017795745.1. Lineage (GTDB taxonomy): Bacteria > Pseudomonadota > Gammaproteobacteria > Burkholderiales > Burkholderiaceae_C > Piscinibacter. Next base: position 524,765 of record NZ_CP059067.1, read on the forward strand.
AGGCCTGACCCGATGAGTTCATCCGACGACAAGCCCGACGAACTCGCGGGCACCGAGCAGCCCTTTGTCACGCACCTGATCGAATTGCGCGACCGGCTGGTCCGCGCGGCGATCGCAGTGGCCGTGTGCTTCGGCGTGCTCGCCCTGTGGCCCGGCCCGAGCGGCCTGTACGACCTGCTGGCCGCGCCGCTGGTGGCCAACCTGCCCAAAGGCACCACGCTGATCGCGACGAACGTCATTTCGCCGTTCATCGTGCCGCTGAAGATCACGCTGCTGGCGGCCTTCCTGATGGCGCTGCCGGTGGTGCTCTACCAGGCGTGGGCTTTCGTGGCGCCGGGCCTGTACACGCACGAGAAGAAGCTGGTCATGCCGCTGGTCATCTCCAGCACGCTGCTGTTCTTCATCGGCGTGGCGTTCTGCTACTTCTTCGTGTTCGGCCAGGTCTTCAAGTTCATCCAGAGCTTCGCGCCCAAGAGCATCACGGCAGCGCCGGACATCGAGGCCTATTTGAGTTTCGTGATGACCATGTTCATCGCCTTCGGCGCGGCCTTCGAGGTGCCCGTGGTGGTGGTCGTGCTCGCCCGCATGGGGCTGGTCAGCGTCGAGAAGCTGCGCGAGTTCCGCAGCTACTTCATCGTCATCGCCTTCATCATTGCGGCCGTCATCACGCCGCCGGACGTGGTGTCGCAGCTCGCGCTGGCGATCCCGATGTGCCTGCTCTACGAGGTCGGCATTTGGGCAGCGCAGATCTTCATCAAGCACACCCAGGCACCGGCCGAAGAAGGCAGCGGCACGCCGACCTGACAGCCGCTGTCACTGCGGCTGTCTGGCCCTCACCTTGGGCCGCTGGGCGACGGTGACGTTGAGCTCCAGGGCCTTGTCGCCGCGCTGCACCGCGATTGCCGCCGTTTCGCGAGGCTTCAGGGCCGCCACCGCGCTGAGCAACTGCGCCGTGTTGGTGACCGGCTTGTCGCCGACCTTCGTGACCACGTCGCCCGGCCGCACGCCGCCGGCGCTGGCGGGGCCGCTTTGCAGCACGCCGGTGATCAGCACGCCCTGTCGCACCGGCAGGTTCAGCGTCTGCGCGATCTCGGGCGTGAGGTCGCGCGGCTCCACGCCTATCCAGCCGCGCGTGACCTGGCCGTCACGGATCAGCCCTTCCATCACCTGGCGCGCCGTGTTGACGGGAATCGCGAAGCCGATCCCCATGTTGCCGCCGCTGCGCGAATAGATCGCGGTGTTGATGCCCACCAGGCTGCCGTTGGCGTCGACCAGCGCGCCGCCGGAGTTGCCGGGGTTGATCGCCGCGTCGGTCTGGATGAAGTTCTCGAAGGTGTTGATGCCGAGCTGGTCACGGCCCAGAGCGCTGACGATGCCCGAGGTCACTGTCTGGCCGACGCCGAAGGGGTTGCCGATGGCCAGCACCACGTCGCCGACCTGCAGGTTGTCCGTGTTGCCGAAGCTGATCGCCGGCACACGCTCGAGCTCCACCTTGAGCACTGCGACGTCGGTCTCCGGGTCGGTGCCCACCAGGCGCGCGGTGGCCGTGCGGCCGTCGGCGAGCTGCACCTCGATGTCGTCGGCGCCCTCGATGACGTGGTTGTTCGTCAGCAGGTAGCCGTCGGGCGTGACGAACACCCCCGACCCGAGGCCGACCTGCGGCTGCTGCGGCTGGGCGCCGTCACCGAAGAAGAAGCGGAACCAGGGGTCGTTGCTCTGCGCGGAGCGCTGCGGCGCCTTGCGTGCCGTGATGCTGACCACCGCCGGGGTGGCGCGCCGCGCTGCGCCGGCATAGCTGCTCACGGCCGCCGTGGGCGAGAGGGCCACCGGCTGAGCGGGCAACGCCTGCGACACGGGAGGCAGCGTGACGACGGGCGCCGAGCCCGCGCGGCGCGGCAGCCATTCCGGCTTCAGCGTGGACACCACGAAGAGCATCGCCACGGCAACCGTCACCGCTTGCGAGAAAATCAGCCAGGTTCTGCGCATCGAAACACCCTGAAAGCCCGAAGATGGTCCACCGCACCGAGATCGAATCTCACCTGCAGACGATGCTGGACGTCGGCCGTTTCCGGGATTATGGGCCGAACGGTCTGCAGGTTGAGGGCAAACCCGAAGTTCTCAAGATCGTCTCGGGCGTGACGGCCAGTCTCGCGCTCATCGAGGCCGCCATCGAGGCGAACGCCGACGCGATCCTGGTGCACCACGGCTTGTTCTGGAAGGGCCACGACGGTCGCATCACCGGCTGGCTCAAGGCGCGGCTGCAGAAGCTGCTGGCCCACCAGGTGAACCTGTTCGCCTACCACCTGCCGCTGGACGCGCACGGCGAACTGGGCAACAACGCGCAGTTCGGCGCCCGGCTGAAGCTGGTGGCCGACGCCCGCTTCGGCGATCAGGACCTGGGCTTCATCGGTGCGCCGGCCCAGCCATTGACCGTGGCCGCGCTCGCGGCGCTGCTGCAGTTCCGGCTCGGCCGAGCCGCCACGGTGATCGAGGGCGACGGCCGGCTGCTCAGGCGCGTAGCCTGGTGCACGGGCGGTGCGCAGGGCTACTTCGAGGCCGCCATCGCCGCCGGCGCAGATGCGTTCATCACGGGCGAGCTGTCCGAGCCGCAGGCGCACTACGCGCGCGAGACGGGTGTGGCCTACTTCGCCTGCGGCCACCACGCCAGCGAGCGCTACGGTGCTCCGGCGGTGGCGGCCCAGGTGGCGCAGCAGTTCGGCCTCGAGCACCAGTTCATCGACATCGACAACCCGGCCTGAATCGGCATGAGCGCCTTGCTGGCACTGACGATGGGCGATGCCTGCGGCATCGGCCCCGAGATCATCGCGAAGTTGTGCCGCGAGGGCGCCGCAGGCGCCTGCGTGGTGCTGGGCGATGTTGCGGTGATGCGGCGTGCCGCAGCGGCTGCCGGCGGCGGGCTTGCCGTGGCCGTGATCGAACGTGCCGTCGACGCACGGGCGGTGCCCCCGCGCTGCATTCCAGTCCTGCCCGTGCCCGGACTTCCCGCCGATCTGGCCGGCGCGCCGCTGGGTGCCATCGACCCGCGTGCCGGCGCCGCAGCAGCGCGGTGCATCGAACATGCCGTGGCGCTGGTGCAAGCCGGCGAGGTGGCCGGCATCGTCACCGCGCCGATCCACAAGGAGGCCTTGGCGGCGGCGGGCATCGACTTTCCCGGTCACACGGAAATGCTGCAGGCGCTGGCGGCTCGCGGCGGCGCCGTGCCGCCCGTGCGCATGATGCTGGCCAACGACGAACTGCGCACCGTGCTGGTGACCATCCACCTGTCGCTTCGCCGTGCCATCGACGCGATCGACACGGCGGCAGTGCTCGAGACCATCCGCATCGCCCATGCCGCGGCCGCGCGCTGGGGCCAGGCGCGGCCGCGCATCGCCGTGGCCGGGCTCAACCCGCATGCGGGCGAGGGCGGGCTGTTCGGCGACGAGGAGATCCGCTTCATTGCACCGGCCGTGGCAGCGGCACGCGCCGACGGCATCGAGGTGTCCGGGCCGTTCGCGCCGGACACGGTGTTCATGCGCGCTCGCAACGCGCCGGGCCACAACGGAGAATTCGACATCGTCGTGGCCATGACGCACGACCATGGCCTCATCCCGGTCAAGTACCTCGGCGTCGAGCAGGGCGTGAACGTGACGCTCGGCCTGCCCTTCGTGCGAACCAGCCCCGATCACGGCACCGCGTTCGACATCGCCGGCAGCGGCCGCGCGGATGCCTCGAGCCTGGCCGCCGCCGTGCGCATGGCGCGCCGGCTGATCAGTGGCGCGTCGGCGCCTTGAGCGCGGCCAACTGCTTGCGCGCCCGGGTGGTCGCGCGCTCCATCAGGTAGGCACTCTCGTAGGCGCGCATGCGGCCGGTTTCGCACATGCGCGCGAGCATGCGCGCGGTCATGGAGATGGTCTCCTGGTGCTTCTTGCCGCGCGAGAAGACGAAGAAGCTGCGCCCCGGGCTCACGTAGGTCAGCCGCACCTTCTGCCACTCGTCCTTCAGGTGCATCTGGTAGGCGAAGCCGAGCTTGATGTGGTCCATCAGCTGAGGCCCGCGGGAAGGCTCGGGCGGCTCGGAAGGCGACAGGTCGAGATTCAGGTCCAGGCCCAGGCCGATCGGCGCCGAGTCGTCGGTGTCGGCCAGCCCGTCGGGCTGCGTGTCGCCGGCGTCGTCGCTGGCGCCGCCGGAGTCGATCTCGATGTCGACCTGGCCCGACCAGTCGACGGCGCTTTCCTCGACGAGGCCGACCTGCCGGGCCTCCTCGGGCGTGAAACGGCGCTCGATCACCTCGCTGTCGACCTCGGGCACCGTGTCGGCCACCGACAGCGAGTCCACGCCAGGGATCGTGGTGTTGAACACACCTTCGATCTGCTTGGCAAGCATGTTGTGGTCGAGCTCGGACATCGGCGCCGCCTTGAGCGACTCTGCGTGCGCCGGCAACAACTGCGCGAAGAAGGCCTTCTGTGCGGGGTCGGGCCAGCCGATCAGCGCCATGCCCTCGTTGAGGTCCTTCATGAGTTGCGGCAACTGCATGAGGAACTTCTTGCGCAGCATCGGCGCACCCTTGGGCTGCACGCTCATCACCAGGTCGCGCCCGGCGCGCTTGAAGCGCGCATATCGATCCGAAGCCAGGCCGTCGCGGCGCACCGCCAGCACCAATGCCTGGCTCCAGACCTGCGAGACGAAGTCGCGCAGGTAGGGCGGCAGCGACATCGGCTTGAGCGCTGCGCTGAGCTGCAGCATGTAGCGCTGCTGGATGCGCAGCTCCGATTCCTTGCCTTCCAGCGTGGCAGCCGTCGGCGTTTGCTGAACCACCGCCTGCGTCTGCTCGGAGATGAACTGCTCCAGTTCCTCCAGCTTGGCGGTGTACAGATCGATCTGGTCGAAGTCGCCGTCGACGATCTCCTGCACCAGGTCACGCACGCGTTCGAGCAGCAGCTTGCCGGGGCCGTCGACGAAGTCGTCGAAGGCACAGGCCAGCGAGGCGATGCGGTTGACGAAGCGCCGCACGGGGTGACGGCGCGACGAGAAGAAGGTCGAGTCGTTCAGCGCGACACGCAGCACGGGCAGTTGCAGCCGGGCGATCTGACGTGCCATCTGCGGCGGCACGCGCGGGTCCGACAGGATCTGGTCGAACAGGCTGCCGACCACGTCGATGACCATGTGGTCGAGCTTGCCGCTCGAGGCCTGCATGAGCTCTTCGCGGTGCGCGCGAATCAGGTTCACGGCCATCAGGCCGGTCAGCCCCTCAGAGTAGCGGCTGGCCTGCCCCGGGCCCGAGCCCCGCAGGCTGCCTCTGGCGCTTTCCGGGCCGAGGCCCGCCAAGCCGGGCCGCCCCGTGCTCGCGAAGGCGACTCCGCCGCCGGCGGGCAGGGCGTCGAGCGCTCCGGGCCGGCTCGCCAGCGACGTCAGGCGACGCAGCAGGGTCATCAGATGGGCGTCGGCCTGCGACTGCGCCGACGAGACGCGTGCACCCAGTTCGCCACGCGAAAGCGTTGAGCCGCCGTGACCCGAGGTGCCACCGCCCGAGGCAGGGGGAAGTCCCGCCAGCCCGGGGCCGCGACGGTAGCCGGCCGCGGAGTCATGCGTCCCGAGGTCGCCTGCACCGGACTCGCCGCCGTAGCCGCCGGTGGAGCGGTACTCGGAGTGCTGCAGGGTCGCATACCCCGAGTTGACTCCCGGCAGATGGAATCCTGGCCCGTCGCCGGAGCGCAGGTTCATGCTGGCAGCCTTCACGCCGCGAGCCTGCAGGTCGCGCAGGATCTCGGCGTAACAGGCCTTCATGGCTTTCGCCAGCGCCATGCCCATCTCGCGGGCGAGCAGTCTGCGCGGTTCAGCGTCCTTGGTCACCGATTCGATGGCGCGGTAGGCGGCCAAACCGACAGACTGGGCCCGCAGCGGATTGCGGTCCTCGTCGCGGCGGATCGTGTTGAGCAGGCTGGCGAGGTGCGATGACACTTCGCTCAGTTCCCACTCGCAGTCTTGGCTGATCTGCGCTGCGATGCGGTCAGCGTACATGCGCTGCTCGACTTCGTTGTCGTCGACCAGGCTGAGCGACTGCCAGTCGGTCGCTTCCAGCCGGCGGCGGCCATCGGAGCGCGGCGCAAGGTCCTTGCTGATGCCATCTCGCAGCTGGTCTCGGAACACCAGATGAAAATTGGCCATGTTGCGGCGCAGGTCGAACTGCGCCGCCAGTAACGCGTCGCGCTCGCTGGTCTTGGTAGCCGAGATCGACAGCGTGCCCAGCAGATCCGAGACGCGGTCAGCCGCCGACGCGACGGTCGTGTTGATCAGGCTGACAGCCGCATCGAGTGCGACCTTCTGGCGGGGATCTGTCGGGTTCATCGAGGCGGGGGCGGGGCACGGCCACACTCCCCGCGGTTGCAGGTACTGCCGCCAGCGGGGCGTTCATCGAAGTATGGCCCGAAAAACACGGGCCACGCTGTGCGATCCGTCACGGCGGCAGTTGGCGACGGCCGGCGGGCGCCGGCGCGCCGAACTACTTCTTCAGGGAGTCCCGGATCTCGCGCAGCAGCACCACGTCTTCCGGCGGGGCGGCCGGCGGGGCGGGCGGGGCTTCCTTCTTCAGCCGGTTGATCTGCTTGACCATCATGAAGATGATGAAGGCCAGGATGATGAAGTTGATCGCCACGGTGATGAAGTTGCCGTAAGCGAACAAGGGCACGCCGGCCTTGCTGAGTGCCTCGTAGGTGTTCGGTCCCTTGAAGTCCGCCGGCGGGTTGGCCAGCATGAGGAAGTAGTTGGAGAAGTCGAGGCCGCCGAGAACGCGCCCGACGATCGGCATGATCAGGTCCTTGACGATGGAGTCGACGATCTTGCCGAAGGCCGCTCCGATGATGACGCCGACCGCGAGGTCGACGACGTTGCCCTTCATCGCAAACTCTTTGAACTCGCTAACGAAGCTCATGGGAAACCCCTCTCTGTTGTTGTCGTGGAATGGCTGTCACTTATGCGCAGCGTTGTGAAGTATTCCCGGCTGAGGATGGAAGTCAAGGCGAATGGGCGCTCTGGGTGACGGGCTCGAGCTTGGTGTTACCGAGCTGCTTCGGCAGTGCGTAGCAATGCACACGCGTGGGGCCCAACCCGATCGAAGGGAGGCCCTTGACTCGTCCGCTAGAATCGCAGGTTGTCCCTGATTTCGAAGACTCGCCAGAGGATCCCCATGAGTGACAGTCCCGTCGACAACGGCAAACGCACCTGGCTCATCGCCTCCGGGTGTGCCGGCGCAGTGGGTGTCGGCTTCACCGCCGTGCCCTTCGTCAGCACGTTTCAACCCTCCGAGCGCGCTCGCGCCGCCGGCGCCGCCGTTGAGGTGGACATCGGCGCGCTCAAGCCGGGCGAGAAGCTCACCGTCGAATGGCGCGGCAAGCCGGTGTGGATCGTCAAGCGCACGCCGGAACAACTGGCGGCGTTGCCGAAGGTGGATGCGTTGCTGGCCGACCCGAAATCGGCGCGCAAGCCAGAGGAACTCACGCCCGACTACGCGCGCAACGAGCATCGCTCCATCAAGCCCGAGATCCTGGTGGCCGTGGGGATCTGTTCCCATCTGGGCTGCTCGCCGTCCGACAAGTTCCAGCCGGGCGCACAGCCCTCGCTGCCCGACGATTGGGCCGGCGGCTTCCTGTGCCCGTGCCACGGCTCGACCTTCGACATGGCCGGTCGCGTCTACAAGAACAAGCCGGCGCCCGACAACCTCGAGGTGCCGCCGCACATGTACCTGTCCGACACCCGTCTGCTGATCGGTGAAGACAAGAAGGCCTAACCAGGACAGGATGCAAGAACATGGCTGATTTCAAGGAACTGCCCGCCGGCGCGCCTGTCGCCCAGCAGGTGACGAACTGGTTCGAGAACCGCTTCCCGACTGCGTTCGACGCGTACCGGGTGCACATGTCCGAGTACTACGCGCCGAAGAACTTCAACTTCTGGTACATCTTCGGCTCGCTGGCGCTGCTGGTGCTCGTGATCCAGATCGTCACCGGCATCTTCCTGGTGATGCACTACAAGCCCGACGCGGCACTGGCTTTCGCCTCGGTCGAGTACATCATGCGCGACGTGCCCTGGGGTTGGCTGGTGCGCTACATGCACTCCACCGGCGCGAGTGCGTTCTTCGTCGTCGTCTACCTGCACATGTTCCGCGGGCTGCTGTACGGGTCGTACCGCAAGCCGCGCGAGCTGGTTTGGATCTTCGGTTGCGCGATCTTCCTGTGCCTGATGGGCGAGGCCTTCATGGGCTACCTGCTGCCCTGGGGCCAGATGAGCTACTGGGGCGCGCAGGTGATCGTGAACCTGTTCGCCGCGATCCCCTTCGTCGGCCCGGACCTGGCCCTGCTGATCCGTGGCGACTACGTGGTGAGCGACGCGACGCTGAACCGCTTCTTCAGCTTCCACGTCATCGCCGTGCCGCTGGTGCTGCTGGGCTTGGTCGTCGCGCACCTGCTGGCATTGCACGACGTCGGATCGAACAACCCGGACGGCGTCGAGATCAAGGCCAAGAAGGACGCGAACGGCAAGCCGCTTGACGGCATTCCGTTCCACCCGTACTACACGGTGCACGACATCTTCGCTGTCGGCATGTTCCTGTTCGTGTTCAGCGCAATCATCTTCTTTGCGCCGGAGTTCGGCGGCTACTTCCTCGAGTACAACAACTTCATCCCGGCCGATCCGCTGAAGACGCCGCTGCACATCGCGCCGGTTTGGTACTTCACGCCGTACTACTCGATGCTGCGAGCCATCACCAGCGAGATGATGTACGCGCTGATCGCCTGCGTGCTGGCTGGCGCGGTGCTCGGAGTGCTCAAAGCCAAGGTGGGCGGGCTGCTCAAGGGCGCGATACTGATCGGGGCGCTCGTCATCGTGGCGATGATGCTGGCCATCGACGCCAAGTTCTGGGGCGTGGTGGTGATGGGTGGCGCGGTCGTCATCCTGTTCTTCCTGCCGTGGCTGGATTTCAGCCCGGTCAAGTCGATCCGCTACCGGCCGAGCTGGCACAAGTACGTGTACGGCATCTTCGTCATCAACTTCCTGATCCTGGGCTACCTGGGCGTTCAGCCGCCGTCGCCGATCGGCGAGCGGGTGTCGCAAGTGGGCACGCTGTTCTACTTCGGCTTCTTCCTGCTCATGCCCTGGTGGAGCCGGCTGGGCGAATTCAAGCCGGTGCCTGAGCGCGTGACCTTTGCCGCCCACTGACGCGACTGCCGGGAACGAACACATCATGAAGAAGATCCTCATCTCCCTGCTCATGGCGCTGGGCCTGGCCGGTGGCGCACTCGCCGCCGGCGGCGGCATCCACTGGGACAAGTTCCCCGAGGAAAAGGCGAACGACCTGCCGTCGCTGCAGAACGGCGCCAAGCTGTTCGTCAACTACTGCCTGAACTGCCATGCCGCTTCGTACATGCGCTACAACCGCCTGCGCGACATCGGCCTGACGGAAGACCAGATCAAGAAGAACCTGATGTTCGCCACCGACAAGGTCGGCGAGACCATGAAGGTCGCCCTGGACGCCAAGCAGGGCAAGGACTGGTTCGGCGGCGTGCCGCCCGACCTGACGGTGATCGCCCGTTCGCGCGCCGGTTCCGGCGGCTCGGGGGCCGACTACCTGTACACGTATCTGCGCACCTACTACCGCGACGACACCAAGGCCACCGGCTGGGACAACCTGGCTTTCCCCGGCGTGGGCATGCCCCACGTCTTGTGGGAACTGCAGGGCCAGCGTGCCGCGAAGTACGTCGAGGAGAAGGATGCGCACAACCCGGCGAAGACGGTGCACCGCTTCGACGGCTTCGAGCAACTCACGCCGGGGAAACTGTCTGCGCGCGAGTACGACGCCGCCGTGGCCGACCTCGTGGCTTACCTGCAGTGGATGGGCGAGCCGGCGCAGGGCCAGCGCGTGCGTCTGGGCGTGTGGGTGCTGATCTTCCTCGGCGTGTTCACGCTCATCGCGTGGCGCCTGAATGCCGCGTTCTGGAAAGACGTGAAGTGACCGTCTGCGTGCCTGCCGCCCCGGCCGGGGTGGCGGCCCGATGCGCAGTGGCCCTGCCCGAACCGGCAGCCACTGCGCTTGTGTTTTTCGAAGCCTCTAGGAGCACACCGCCATGATGGTGCTTTATTCCGGAACGACCTGCCCGTACTCGCACCGCTGCCGCTTCGTGCTTTTCGAGAAGGGCATGGACTTCGAGATCCGCGACGTCGACCTGTTCGCCAAGCCCGAAGACATCGCGTTGATGAACCCGTACAACGAGGTGCCCATCCTCGTCGAGCGCGACCTCATCCTGTATGAGTCGCACATCATCAACGAGTACATCGACGAGCGCTTTCCGCACCCGCAACTGATGCCGGGCGACCCGGTTGCGCGCGCGCGTGTTCGGCTGTTCCTGTTCAACTTCGAGAAGGAACTGTTCTCGAACGTGAACATCCTCGAGTCGCGCGGCATCAAGCCGACCGACAAGCAACTCGAGAAGGCGCGCGCGCAGATCCGCGACCGACTGACCATGCTTGCGCCGATCTTCCTGAAGAACAAGTTCATGCTCGGCGATGATTTCTCGATGCTCGACGTCGCGATCGCGCCGCTGCTGTGGCGCCTGGACTATTACGGCATCGACATGTCGAAGAACGCCGTGCCGCTCTTGAAGTACGCCGAGCGCATCTTCTCGCGCCCGGCCTACATTGAGGCACTCACGCCGTCCGAGAAGGTGATGCGCAAGTAGATCCTCGTATTTGCCCTCATGAGCAGCACGCCGCCGATCTCGCCCGCCGGTTCCGGGACCTCCACGCGCCCGTACCTGATCCGTGCGCTGCACGACTGGTGCACGGACAACGGCTTCACACCGTACGTGGCGGTGTTCGTCGATGCTTCGGTGCAGGTTCCCACCGAGTACGTCAAGAACAACGAGATCGTTCTCAACGTCGGTTTCGAGGCGACCAGTTCCCTCAAGCTGGGCAACGAGTTCATCGAGTTCAAGGCGCGCTTCGGCGGTACTTCGCGTGAGATCGTCGTGCCGGTCGATCACGTGATCGCCATCTACGCGCGTGAGAACGGGCAGGGCATGGCCTTTCCGGTCCCCAACGAGGCTTCATCGGGCTCGGCAGCGGCCGATGCGGCCAGCCCCGAGGCGCCCGTGGCTCGCGCAACGCACCTCTCGCTCACCGAGGCGCCGCGCCCCGACGCCGAGGCTGCGGGTGAGCCGAGCGAACCGCCGGAGCCACCGGCGGGCGGGCGCCCGTCGCTCAAGCGCGTCAAATGACGCGCCGGATCGCGCGCCTATACTGATTTCGGGCGGGTTCCAGCCTGCCGGCTTAGCTCAGTTGGTAGAGCACCCGCCTTGTAAGCGGAAGGTCTTCGGTTCGATTCCGAAAGCCGGCACCAGTGAACTGCGTCACGCCGACGCCGCCCCGAACGCCCCGTCCCGGCAACCGGTGCAACGGCGTGTCAGTTCGATTGAACCTTGATTCTGATTGAGCTAACCTGCCATCCCCGCTCCTGAAGAATGCTCTCCAGGCGTGGTTTGATCTGACGCAGTTTGGCCGCGACGGCGGCATTGGCTGCCAGCAGCGACCAGCCTTCGTCGTCCACCGGTCCCGGCATCACGTGGCTGGCGAGCGCGCCGGGAAGGGCGCCGCGAATGGCCGAGAAGCGGTCTGCCGAATCCTGCAGACGTGCGCGCAGATTCGCCAGCGGCGCGCTGCGCCTCAAGGCTTCGGCCAGGGGCAGCGAGTCGGGGACGGTCGGTAGCGGTTTCGAGCTCACACGAGGAGTGTAGCGATGCAGATTCTCATCACGCACGGCACCTTGGCCCGTACGCGTGTCTTGCACTTCAACCGCTGGCAGCTGGCGGGCATGCTGATCGGCCTGGTGGCCGTGTTGACATTGCTGTCGGGTACGGTCTATCACTTCGTGTTCCTGAAGGCTGCGCGGGAAGGTTGGCCCGTGGTCAGCCAGATCGTGCGGCTGGTGGTGCGCGACGAGTTTGCCCAGCGCGACCGCTTCATGCGCGAGAACCTCGATGCGATGGCTCAGAAGGTCGGCGAGATGCAGGCCAAGCTGGTCAAGCTCGAAGCGATGGGCGACCGCGTTTCCGGCCTGGCTGGCGTCAAGAACGACGAACTGCGCCAGTTGTCGCGGCCGGCGGCGGCCGCCTCGTCCGCGCAGGGCGGGCCGTACGTGCCGCCGCAGGCTGCCAACCTCGAACAGTTGCGCGGCATCGTCGAGGCGCTCGACCAGACCACCGACCAGAGCACCGACATGTTCACCATGATCGAGTCACGCTTGCTCGAGTCGCGCCTGCGCGCGCTGATGATCCCGAACAGTGCGCCCGTCGTCGGGCCTGTCGGCTCGGGCTTCGGCTTCCGCACCGACCCGTTCACGAGCCGCACGGCGCTGCACACCGGGCTGGATTTCCCGGCCGACGTGGGCACGCGCATCCTGGCCGCGGCCGGCGGTGTGGTGCAACTCACCGAGACGCACCCAGCCTACGGCAACATGATCGAGCTCGACCACGGCAACGGCCTGGTGACACGCTATGCGCACGCGTCGAAGCTGATGGTGCGGGCGGGCGACATCGTCAAGCGGGGTCAGCTGATCGCCGAAGTCGGGAACACCGGCCGGTCGACCGGGCCGCACCTGCACTTCGAGGTGCTCGTTGACGGCGTGCCGCAGGATCCAGCCAAGTTTCTCGCCGGCGGCGACGCGGCCCAGACCGCGGCTGCCAGGGGCGGACGCACCCGGCGCTGAGCGCCGGGCCGGCGGCGGCGCCGGATGTAAACTTCGGGGTTTTCCAGGTGCCGCTCGCCTTGCATCTGCCGGGTGCGGCCCCACCTCCTGGCTCCCCGCGTTCGACTGCCTGGTCCGCCAGCCGGCGGGCGCGGCGACCGCTCAATCCCGACGCCGCATGTTGCCCAAGCTTCTCACCTCCATTTTCGGCAGCCGCAACGAACGACTGCTGAAGCAGTACCGGCGCGTCGTTGCCCAGATCAACGCGCTGGAGCCGAGCTTCGAGGCACTGACCGACGATGCCCTGAAGGCGAAGACCGGCGAGTTCCGGCAGCGCTTCGCCAACGGCGAAACGCTCGATGCGCTGCTGCCCGAAGCCTTTGCAGCCGTGCGCGAAGGCAGCAAGCGCTCGCTGAAGATGCGCCACTTCGACGTGCAACTTCTCGGCGGCATGACCCTGCACAACGGCAAGATCGCCGAGATGCGGACGGGCGAAGGCAAGACGCTGATGGCCACGCTGCCGGTGTACCTCAACGCCATCTCCGGCAAGGGCGTGCACGTGGTGACGGTGAACGACTACCTCGCCCGGCGCGATGCCGAGTGGATGGGCCGCCTGTACACCTTCATGGGCTTGACGGTGGGCGTGAACACGCCGCAGATGTCGCGCGAGGAGAAGCAGGAAGCCTACGGCGCCGACGTGACCTACGGCACCAACAACGAGTTCGGCTTCGACTACCTGCGCGACAACATGGTCCAGGAGACCGCCGACCGCGTCGCGCGCGGGCTGAACTACGCCATCGTCGACGAGGTCGACTCGATCCTGATCGATGAGGCGCGCACGCCGCTGATCATCAGCGGCCAGGCTGAAGACCACACCGAGATGTACGTGCGCATCAACTCGGTCGTGCCGCAGCTCAAGAAGCAGATCGGCGAAGCCGATCCGCGCACCGGCGAAGGTGTCATCGAGCCGGGCGACTTCACCGTCGACGAGAAGAGCCACCAGGTCTTCCTCACCGAGGCGGGCCACGAGAACGCCGAGCGCATCCTGTCGGAGGCCGGGCTGCTGGCCGAGGGCGCCAGCCTGTACGACCCGGCCAACATCACGCTGATGCACCATGTGTATGCGGCATTGCGGGCCAAGCACCTGTACAACCGCGATCAGCACTACGTCGTGCAGAACGGCGAGGTGATCATCGTCGACGAGTTCACGGGCCGCCTGATGACCGGGCGCCGCTGGAGCGACGGCCTGCACCAGGCCGTGGAGGCCAAGGAAGGCGTGCAGATCCAGAGCGAGAACCAGACGCTCGCCTCGATCACCTTCCAGAACTACTTCCGCATGTACGGCAAGCTCGCCGGCATGACCGGCACCGCCGACACCGAGGCCTACGAGTTCCAGGAGATCTACGGCCTCGAGACCGTGGTGATCCCGCCGAACCGCCCGACCATCCGCAAGGACGATCTCGACCTCGTCTACAAGACCGAGCGCGAGAAGTACGAGGCGGTGGTGGCCGACATCCGCGATTGCCACGAGCGCGGCCAGCCGGTGCTGGTGGGCACCACCTCGATCGAGAACTCGGAGAAGGTGTCCGAGCTGCTGAAGAAGGCCAAGCTCGAGCACCAGGTGCTCAACGCCAAGCAGCACGAGCGCGAGGCGCAGATCGTCGCGCAGGCCGGCCGCCCGGGCGTGATCACCATCGCCACCAACATGGCCGGACGCGGCACCGACATCGTGCTCGGTGGCAACGTCGAGAACCAGATCAAGTTCATCGATGCCGACGAGGCGATCCCCGCCGACGAGAAGGCGCGGCGCGCCCAGCAGCTGAAGGACGAATGGCAGGGCCTGCACGAGGCCGTCGTGGCCCAGGGCGGGTTGCGCATCATCGCCACCGAGCGCCACGAGTCGCGGCGCATCGACAACCAGCTGCGCGGCCGCTCGGGCCGCCAGGGCGACCCGGGCTCATCGCGCTTCTACCTCTCTCTCGACGATCCGCTGATGCGCATCTTCGCGGGTGACCGCGTGCGCTCGATCATGGAGCGGCTGAAGATGCCTGACGGCGAGGCCATCGAGGCCGGCATCGTCTCGCGCAGCATCGAGAGCGCCCAGCGCAAGGTCGAGGCGCGCAACTTCGACATCCGCAAGCAGCTGCTCGAGTACGACGACGTGTCGAACGACCAGCGCAAGGTGATCTACCAGCAGCGCAACGAGATCCTCGAGGCCGAGAGCCTGACCGAGCAGATCGGCAACCTGCGCGCCAGCACCATGGCCGAGGTGGTGCGCACCTACGTGCCCGCCGACAGCGTCGAGGAGCAGTGGGACCTGGCCGGCCTCGAGAAGGTGCTGCGCGAGGAGTGGCACGTCGAGGTGCCGCTGGCCGCCGAGGTCGAGCAGAGCAGCAGCATCACCGACGAAGACGTCGTCGAGAAGGTCGTCCAGGCCGCCGACGCTCATTTCGAGGCCAAGCTGGAACGCGTGGGCGCCGGCCAGTTCACACCTTTCATGCGCATGGTGCTGCTGCAGGCGATCGACTCGCACTGGCGCGAGCACCTGGCTGCGCTGGACTACCTGCGCCAGGGCATCCACCTGCGCGGTTATGCGCAGAAGAACCCGAAGCAGGAATACAAGCGCGAGGCTTTCGAGCTCTTCTCGCAGCTGCTCGACGTGGTGAAGATGGAAGTCACCCGCGTGATGATGACGGTGCGCATCCAGAGCGAAGAGGAGGCCGTGAAGGCTGCCGAGGCGATCGAGGAGCAGGCCGAGCGCATCAGCAACGTGACCTACACGCACCCGAACGAGGACGGCAGCGTCTCCGAGGAGCCCGATGTCGCCACCGTGGCGGCCGAGGTGCCCAAGGTCGGCCGCAACGACCCCTGCCCCTGCGGCAGCGGCAAGAAGTACAAGCAGTGCCACGGCCGCCTGGCCTGACCCCATTTCCTTCGCGGAGCACGGCATGCCCGTCAACCTGAGCGCGCCGAACCCGGCGGACCTGCACCCGGTCGCGGGTGTCGAACTCGGCATCACCATGGCCGGCGTGCGCAAGGCGAATCGCCGCGACCTGCTGGTGGTGAAGCTGGCGCCGGGGGCGTCGGTGGCCGGCGTGTTCACCCAAAACCGCTTCTGCGCCGCGCCGGTGCAGGTCTGCCGCGAGCACCTCGGCGGCGAGCAGGGCATCCGTGCCATCGTCGTCAACACCGGCAACGCCAATGCCGGCACCGGTGCCGACGGGCTGGCGCGGGCGCGCTCGACCTGCGCGGCACTCGGCGCGCTGATGGGGGTGGCGGCCGAGCAGGTGCTGCCGTTCTCCACCGGCGTGATCATGGAGACGCTGCCCAGCGAGCGGATCGAGGCGGCGTTGCCCGCCGCGCTGGCAGACGCCAAGGCGGACCAGTGGGCCATGGCCGCACAGGCGATCATGACCACCGACACGCTGCCCAAGGCGGCGTCGCGGCAGGTGCAGATCGGCGGCCGCACGGTCACCATCACCGGCATCAGCAAGGGCGCCGGCATGATCCGGCCGAACATGGCGACCATGCTCGGTTTCATCGCCACCGACGCGGCGGTCGCGCCGCACCTGATGCAGGAGTTGGTGCGCGAAGCGGCCGACCGCTCCTTCAACCGAATCACGATCGACGGCGACACCTCGACCAACGACTCGTTCGTGCTGATCGCCACGCACCAGGCCGGCAACGCGCCGGTCGCGCAGGCCGAGTCGAGCGACGGCGCGTTGCTGCGCGAGGCGCTCATCGCCGTCGCCCAGCAACTCGCGCAGGCCATCGTGCGCGACGGCGAAGGCGCGACCAAGTTCATCACCGTGCGCGTGGACGGCGGCCGCACCAAGGAAGAATGCCGCCAGGCTGCCTACGCGATCGCGCACTCGCCGCTGGTCAAGACGGCCTTCTTCGCCAGCGACCCCAACCTCGGGCGCATCCTCGCCGCGGTGGGATACGCCGGCATCGCCGATCTCGACCAGTCGACCATCGACATGTTCCTCGACGACGTGCACGTCGTGCATCAAGGCGGCCGCCGCCCGGAGTACCGCGAGGAAGACGGCGCACGGGTGATGAAGCAGTCGGAGATCACCGTGCGCATCGATCTGCATCGCGGCAAGGCCCACGCCACGGTGTGGACCTGCGACCTCAGCTACGACTACGTGAAGATCAACGCGGATTACCGCAGCTGAGCCGCGCGGCGCGCTGCGCCGCGTGCAGGATCCACCCCGCCGCTGCCGCGGCTGCCAGGTGCTTGAGCGTGTGGCCGCTGACCCAGCCGCCCAGCGCGTCCAGCAAGGCATGGTCGGCCAGTTCGAAGCCCTTGGCGATCGCGTAGCCGGCGAGCACGCCCCACCAGGCGCTGTCCCGTACTGCTGAATGGGTCTGCCGAGGCAGCCGCATCCACAGCGCGGCCGGCACGATCAGCATGGGCAGGAACTGCACGAACAGGTAGGCGCGCAGGTCGCTGCGGCCGGCCAGTTCGCTGGCCCACCACAAGACCACCGACGCGCTGGCCAGCGCCAGCGCGGTCGCCAGCACGGCCGGCCGCGCCCAGCGCGGGTCCCGGCGCTCGGCGAGAAATACGCACAGCAACGCGGCGCAGGCCCAGGCGATGGGCAGGCGGTCGAAAGCCAGCGAGGCGTTGTGCGGTGCCCAGTGGTAGGCCGCCGAGCCGGCTGCAGTGGCCACCAGGGCGATTGCGAAGGCGCGCCACGGCAGCCATGCGCCCGTGCGCGGCTCGCCGCGGGCGGTCCATAACGCCCACAGCCCGGCGAACGCAAACGGCAGGTTGCTCAGCACGTCGGCGGCATGCGGGATGCCCCAGGCCTGCCGCTGGTCCGCGAACGCGTGGTAGCTGGCCCATTGGGCAATCGGCCCGTGCAGCAGCAAGGCCAGTGCGAGCAGCGCGGTCACGGCGAGCAGCACGAGGTCGCGCCGCGGCGAGGCGGCGGTGGATGAGGGCATCGAGGAAGTCGTCACGCGGGCTCCTGGTGGTACGAATCGGCGCGATGCTGCACGGCACGCCCCGGGTCGCACAAGCGAGCCTGCTCAGGTGCGCGCGCCGGGCACCGGCGGTATCGCGCCGTGGCACCGCGCTTCGCGTCAACGCCGCACAACGCCCCCCACGTTTGCCGCATTGCGCGTCTCGGCGGCTCGCTGCTAGGATGTTTCCATCGCATTCAGCACGACGCCCATGACCACCGCCCACCACTCACTACACCACGCCGGCACCGGCGCGTGTGCGTGGTGCATGGCGTGGTCGATTGCGGCCTCGCGATCGCAGCGTCCAGCCACCGCCGCAGCTGGCCTTTGCGCCGTGAATCGCCCGTTCAAGCGGGCGTTCGCCGACATCTAGTCCTCTCAGCCCTGCCTCTACCGAGGCCCCCGCTGAGAGATCGGCGGGGAGATCGGGTCCTTCGATTCCCTCGCCACACCGGGTCCAACGACCCATCAGGGTGCCCACCGGCGCCCGCCGAGAGAAGAACGAGAGGTGGCAACCATGACCCAATGGCTGCTGAGTCTGAAAGAGAGTGCGCTGGTGCGGCTGCTGCGATGGCTGGACGGCGTGCTGCCGCGCGACGACCTGCTGCGCCAGGCCACCTACCGTCGCCTGTGGACGTCGATCCTGATCAGCTCCTTCGGTGGGCAGGTCACGATGCTCGCGCTGCCGCTCACGGCGGCGGTGCTGCTGAATGCCTCGCCCACCCAGATGGGCCTGCTGACGGCGATGGAGATCGTGCCCTTCGTGCTGTTCTCGCTGCCTTCCGGCGTGTGGCTGGATCGCGTGCGCAAGCTGCCGGTCTACGTGGTCGGCGAGTCGGCGCTGTCCGTCGTCGTGGCCAGCGTACCGCTGGCATGGTGGCTGGGCTGGCTGACGATGCCCTGGCTGTACGTCGTCGGCTTCGTCATCGGCACCATCTACACCACGGCCGGCTCGGCCGCGCAGATCGTGCTCACGCAGGTGGTGGCACGCGAGCGGCTGGTCGAGGCGCACGCGAAGAACGCGCTGGCCACCTCGGGGGCCGAGGTCGCCGGGCCGGGTTTCGCCGGGGCGTTGATCAAGCTCGTCGGTGCGCCGCTCGCGCTGCTGGTCGACGCGGTGCTGCTGCTGGTGTCGGCCGGCATCCTGCGCGGCATCGTCGTCAACGAGGAGCGGCTGGTGCGGCACGATGCGCACTTCTGGCGCGACCTGAAGACCGGCGTGCGCTTCGTCGCGCGGCAGAAGCTGCTGGTGGCGCTGGCCTGTGCGGTCGGCGTGTGGCAGATGTGCCACCACGCGGCGATCGTGGTGCAGATCCTCTTCGCCACACGCACGCTCGGGCTGAGCGAGCAGGCGGTCGGCCTGAGCTACATGGGCATGGGCCTGGGCACCATCGTCGCGAGCGTCTACGGCAACCGCATCAGCCGGCGCATCGGCCCGGGCCGCTGCCTGACGCTGGGCTTCGCCATCTGCGGCGCCGGCTGGCTGATGCTCGCCTTCGCGCCGGCCAATCGCTGGGGCGTGGCGGCGTTCGCGCTGATGCTGCTGATGTTCTCGGCCGGCGCGGTGCTGGTGTTCATCAACTTCCTGGCGCTGCGCCAAGCGGTCACGCCCGAGCCGCTGCTGGGGCGCATGACGAGCACGATGCGCTGGCTGATCCTGATCCCTGCCGGACCGGGCGCGCTGCTGGGCGGCTGGCTGGGCGAGCACGTCGGCCTGCGGGCCTCGCTCGGCTTTGCCGGCGGCACGGCGCTGCTGCTCGCGCTGGTGGCCTCGCGCGTGCCGGTGATCCGCGACCTGCGCGAACTGCCCAAGCCCGAACAGCACGACGACTGGCTGGGCGCCGAATCCGCCGGCATCGTCCCCGAACCCACGAAATGAAGAAAGGAGAACCTGCCATGGACCCGCTGTTGATCGAGGTGCCCGAGCGTATCGAGACCGAGCGCCTGATCCTGCGCTGCCCGAAGCCCGGCGACGGAGCGACGGTGAACGAGGCCGAGCGCGAGACGCTGGCCGAGCTCAAGCCTTGGATGCCCTGGGCACAGACGGCCAAGAGCCTGGACGAGTCCGAGGCGTATTGCCGCCGCATGCAGGCGCGCTACCTGCTGCGCGAGGACCTGGTGATGTTCATGTTCGAGCGCGACGTGCTGGGCCGGGAAGGGCGATTCCTCGGCGGCACCGGGCTTCACCGCATCGACTGGTCGCTGCGCAGCTTCGAGATCGGCTACTGGCGGCGCAAGGGGTTCGGCGGCCGCGGCTACATCACCGAGGCGGCGCGTGGCCTCGCGCGGCTGGCCTTCGATCGCCTCGGCGCGCGGCGCGTGGAGATCCGCACCGACGACGGCAACTCGGCGAGCTGGAAGGTGGCCGAGCGCGCCGGCTTCACGCTCGAGGCGCTGCTGCGCGGCGACAGCCTCACGCCGACGGGCGAGGTGCGCAGCACCCGCGTCTATGCGCGCGTGCGCGGCATCGAGGAGCCGCTGGGCACGGCGCTGGCCAGTTCAGTCCAGCACTGAGGTGCCGGGCGAGAACTTGTCGACCGCGTCGGTGATCAGGCCATCGATGCCCAGGCGCAGCTGGCGCTGCGCCTCGGCGGCATCGTTGACGGTGTAGACGAGGGCGCGCATGCCAACCGCGTGCAGTTGTGCGATCAGCCCCGCGTCCATCAGGTTGTAGTTGGTCACGCAGGCCACGCAGCCCAGCCCCCGGGCGATGTCGAACCAGCCGCTCCACAACGTGTCCAGCAGCAGCGCGCGGGGCAGTTGCGGGGCCGTCTCCTTCGCACCCTGCAGCGACTCGGGGCGGAAGGAGCTGAGCAGCGGCGGCAGCGCCACGCCCGTGCGGTCGGCGGCCCACAGCCGCGCGGCCTCGCGCGCCACCACGCGGCCGGTCTCGAGTTCGTCGCCCGGCGTCGGCTTGATCTCGATGTTCAGCGCAAATCCGTTGCGCAGGCAGTAGGCGGCCACCGCCTCCAGGCTCGGGATGGGCTCGCCGGCGAACGCCCGGCTGTGCCAGCCGCCGGCGTCCAGACGCGAGAGTTCGCTCCACGGGCGCTCGCCCGCCGTGCCGCGCTCGGGTGTCGTGCGCTGCAGCGTGGCGTCGTGCAGCAGGAATGGCTGGCCGTCGGCACTGAGCTTCAGGTCGCACTCGAAGGCGCGGTAGCCGTGCGCGGCACCGATGCGGAAGGCCGCCAGCGTGTTTTCCGGCGCCAGTTTGCCCGCGCCACGGTGGGCGATCCACAGGGGGTAGGGCCAGGGGTCCATGGCCTGCATGGTCAGGCGATGCGCTGCTGCGTCGCCGCGTCGAACCAGTGCAGGTGCTCGGGCGGGCCCTGCAGTGTCAGTGTCTCGCCCACGCGCGGCGCGCCCAGCGTCGCGTCGATGCGCACGGTGAACAGCGTGCTGCCGATCAGGCCATGCACGAGGCGCTCGGCGCCCAGCATCTCGGTCATCTCGACGCGGAACGGCCAGCCCAGGCCGCCGGCCGGGCGCAGCGCGGCGTGTTCGGGGCGCAGGCCGATGATCAGCTCGCCCGAGCGCGGGGCGGCAGCCGGCAGCGGCAGGATCTGCCCGTCGACGGTGAAGCGCGAGCTGTCGGCCTGGCCCTTCACCAGGTTCATCGGCGGCGAACCGATGAAGCCAGCGACGAAGGTCGTGGCGGGCCGCGCATAGACCTCTTCCGGCGTGCCGATCTGCTCCATGCGGCCGGCGTTCATGACGATCATGCGCTGCGCCAGCGTCATCGCCTCGACCTGGTCGTGGGTCACGAACAGCGAGGTCACGCCGAGTTCGGCATGCAGCTTCTGGATCTCCAGCCGCGTCTGCGCACGCAGCTTGGCGTCGAGGTTGGACAGCGGCTCGTCGAACAGGAACACCTGTGGCTGGCGCACGATCGCGCGGCCCATCGCCACGCGCTGTCGCTGGCCGCCCGACAGCTCGCGCGGCTTGCGCGCGAGGAAGGGCCCGAGCTGCAGGATGCCGGCGGCCTTGTCGACGCGCCGCTTGATCTCCTCCACCGGCACCTTGGCGATCTTCAGGCCATAGGCCATGTTCTCGAACACCGTCATGTGCGGGTACAGCGCGTAGTTCTGGAACACCATCGCGATGTCGCGCTCGCTCGGCTCGATGTCGTTGACGACGCGCCCGGAGATCGAGATCTGCCCGTCGGAGATCTCTTCGAGGCCGGCCACCATTCGCAGCAGCGTGCTCTTGCCGCAGCCGGAAGGTCCGACGATGACGATGAATTCGCCGTCGGCGATCTCGGCGTCGACGCCATGGATCACCTGGTTCGCCTTCGGCCCGCTGCCGTAGCGCTTGACGACCTTGTGGATGCTGATCGCGCCCATGACTGCCTTCTCTTATTTTTCGGTGTCCACGAGGCCCTTGACGAACCAGCGCTGCATCAGCAGCACGACGAAGGCCGGCGGCAGCATGGCGAGGATCGCCGTGGCCATGATCAGGTTCCACTCGTTGGCCGCGTCACCGCCGACGAACATGCGCTTGATGCCCATCACGATGGGGTACATGCTCTCGTCGGTGGTCACGAGCAGCGGCCACAGGTACTGGTTCCAGCCGTAGATGAACTGGATGACGAACAGCGCCGCGATCGAGGTCATCGACAGCGGCACCAGCACGTCCTTGAAGAATCGCATCGGGCCGGCGCCGTCGATGCGCGCTGCCTCGACCAGTTCGTCGGGCACGGTGAGGAAGAACTGGCGGAACAGGAAGGTCGCGGTGGCCGAGGCGACCAGCGGCACCGTCAACCCGGCGAAGCTGTTGAGCATGCCCAGGTTCGACACCACCTCGTAGGTCGGCCCGATGCGCACCTCCACCGGCAGCATCAGCGTGATGAACACCATCCAGAAGCACAGCCCTCGGCCGGGGAAGCGGAAGTAGACGAAGGCGAAAGCCGACAGCAGCGAGATCGCGATCTTGCCCAGCGCGATGCTGACGGCACTGACCAGGCTGACCCACAGCATCGGCGCCACCGGCGCCACCTTGCTGCCGTAGCTGGTGGTGCCGCCGAACAGGGCGATGCGGTAGGTCTCCAGCATGTGCCCGCCCGGCGCCATCGACATCGGCGCCTGCTGCACGATCTGCTCCGAGGTCTGCGTCGAGGCGATCAAGGTCACGTAGACCGGGAAAGCCACGACGATCACGCCGAGCATCAGCACGAGGTGGGAGATCGCTCGGCCGACTTTGTCGCGTTCGACCATGTCAGGCTCCGGCGCCGAGCCGCCTCAAGCCGGAGCTGCGCCCCTTGGGGGCAGGAGCGATGAGCGACTGGGGGGCCATATCAGTACTGCACTTTCTTCTCGACGTAGCGGAACTGCACGACGGTGAGCGCCACGACGATCGCCATCAGCACCACCGACTGCGCCGCCGAGCCGCCCATGTCCAGCGCCTTGAAGCCGTCGTAGTAGACCTTGTAGACGAGGATCGCGGTGTCCTTGCCCGGCCCGCCGTTGGTGGCCGCGTCGACGATCGCGAAGGTGTCGAAGAAGGCGTAGACGATGTTGATCACCAGCAGGAAGAAAGTGGTGGGCGTCAGCAGCGGGAACACGATGGTCCAGAAGCGCCGCCAGGGCCGTGCGCCGTCGATCGCCGCCGCCTCGATCAGGCTTTTCGGGATGCTCTGCAGCCCGGCCAGGAAGAACAGGAAGTTGTAGGAGATCTGCTTCCACACTGCCGCCATCACGATCAGCGCCATCGCGTGCGTGCCGTTGAGCAGGTGGTTCCAGTCGAAGCCCATGGCGCGCAGCGCATAGCTGACAATGCCCACCGAGGGCGCGAACATGAACAGCCAGAGCACGCCGGCCACCGCCGGTGCCACCGCATAGGGCCAGATCAGCAGCGTCTTGTAGATCGCCGCGCCGCGCACCACGCGGTCGGCCATCACCGCCAGCAGCAGCGCGATCGACAGCCCGCAACCCGCCACCAGCACCGAGAACACCGCGGTGGTCTTGAACGAGGCCAGGTAGGTCTCGTCCTCCCACAGGCGCTGGAAGTTCTGCATGCCGACGAACTCGGTCGTCGTGCCGAAGGCGTCCTGCTGCAGAACGCTCTGGTAGAGCGCCTGGCCCGCAGGCCAGAAGAAGAAGACCAGGATGACCGCCATCTGGGGTGCTATCAGCACCCAGGGCAGCCACCAGCTCTTGAAGAGAACGCGCTTCTCGACGGCCAAGATGTCTCAGCTCTTGTTCGCTTTTTCGAAGCGCTCGAGCTGTTCGTTGCCGCGCTTGACCGCGGCCTCGATGCCTTCCTGCGCGCCTTTCTTGCCGCTCCAGATGTTCTCCATCTCCTCGTCGATGATGGTGCGGATCTGCACGAAGTTGCCGAGGCGAATGCCGCGCGACTTGTCGGTCGTCTTTCGGATCATCTGCGTCACCGAGACGTCGGTGCCGGGGTTCTGCTTGTAGAAGCCGCTCTTCTCGGTCAGCTCGAACGAGGGCAGCGTGACCGGCAGGTAGCCGGTGCGCTGGTGGCTGGCGGCGGCCACGTCGGCCTTGGACAGGTGGGCGAAGAACTGCGCGACACCCTTGTACTCCGCGGCCTTCTTGCCCGACATCACCCACAGGCTGGCGCCACCGATCACGGTGTTCTGCGGCGCGCCCGGCACGTCGGGGTAGTAGGGCAGCGTCGAGATGCCGGCGGCGAACTTGGCGTTGCGCTTGATGCTGCCGTACAGCGCCGAGGTGGCGGTGGCCATCGCGCATTCGCCGGACACGAAGGTCGCGTCGGCGGCGTTGCCGCGCCCCTTGTAGACGAACAGGCCCTGCTTGGCCATGTTGGCCAGGTTCTCGATGTGGCGCACGTGCAGCGGCGTGTTGAAGGCCAGCCGCGTGTCCAGGCCACCGAAGCCGTTGCGCTTGGTGGCGAACTCGACGTTGTGCCAGGCCGAGAAGCTCTCGAGCTGCGTCCAGCTCTGCCAACTGGTGGTGAACGGGCACTTGTGGCCGCTGGCCTTGAGCTTGGCCGCGGCCAGGGTCACTTCCGGCCAGGTCTTGGGCGGGTTCTCGGGGTCGAGGCCGGCGGCCTTGAAGGCGTCCTTGTTGTAGTGGAACACCGGCGTCGAGCTGTTGAACGGGAAGCTCAGCATCTGGCCGTTCGGCGCCGTGTAGTAGCCGGCCACCGCGGGCACGTAGATCTTCGGGTCGAACTTCTGGCCGGCGTCGGCCATCACCTTGCCCACCGGCACGATGGCGCCCTTGCTGGCCATCATGGTGGCGGTGCCGACCTCAAAGACCTGCAGGATGTGCGGTGCGTTGCCGGCGCGGAAGGCGGCGATCGCGGCGGTCATCGACTCGTCGTAGCTGCCCTTGAAGGTGGGCACGATCTTGTAGTCCTTCTGGCTGGCGTTGTACTCCTTGGCCAGGTCGTTGACCCATTCGCCCAGGGCGCCGCCCATCGAATGCCACCACTGGATCTCGGTCTGTGCCTGGGCCGGGCCGGCCAGGGCGGCGCCGAGAACGAGGCAGGGAAGGGCGAGGCGAGAAGGCTTCATGACGGCTCCGTGAGGGAAATGTGACGCGCCGGGCGGCGGGCCGGCCAGTCTAGGCTGGCGATGTGACAGCCGCGTTTATGGTCCCGGGCGCTCGCCGAGGCAACGGGGATAACCCGCCGCGCCGGCCCGGGCCGGCCAAGGGGATTGCTGCACTGCGCTACGATTCGCCTCCAAGCGCCAATACGGGGGCCGAGGCGCCCCCGGTCCCCATGAACGCACCCGTTTCCCTGACCCACATGGCCGCCGTCGCCAGCGCCGGTGCCGCGGCCGACGCGGGCGCGCCCCGCCTGCGCGAGATCCCCTACAACTACACCTCGTTCTCCGACCGCGAGATCGTCATCCGCCTGCTCGGGCCGCGCGCCTGGGAAGTGCTCAACCGGCTGCGCGAGGAGCGCCGCACCGGCCGTTCGGCGCGCATGCTCTACGAGGTGCTGGGCGACATCTGGGTGGTGCAGCGCAACCCCTACCTGCAGGACGACCTGCTGGACAACCCGAAGCGCCGCGCCGCGCTGATCGAGGCCCTGCATCACCGCCTGGGCGCCATCGAGTCGCGCCGCGCGCCACAGGCGGACGGCGAGCGCGATGCCTTCGTCGGCGAGCTGCTGGTGTCGGCACGGTCGGCAGTGGAGCGATTCGAGCAGCAGTTCGACGAGATGGCCGAGCTGCGCCGCCGCGTCGTCAGGGTGCTCGGCCGCGTGACGGCCAAGGACAACGTCAAGTTCGACGGCCTGTCGCGCGTGGCCCACGTCACCGACGCGACCGACTGGCGCGTCGAGTACCCCTTCGTCGTGCTCACGCCCGACACCGAGGCCGAGATGGCCGCGCTGGTCAAGGGCTGCATCGAACTCGGCCTGACCATCATCCCGCGCGGCGGCGGCACCGGCTACACCGGCGGCGCCGTGCCGCTGACCTGGAACAGCGCGGTCATCAACACCGAGAAGCTGGAGACCATGACCGAGGTCGAGATGGTCACCCTGCCCGGTGTGGACCACCCGGTGGCCACCGTCTGGACCGAAGCCGGCGTGGTCACGCAGCGCGTGGCCGATGCCGCCGAGCGTGCCGGCCATGTGTTCGCCGTCGACCCGACCTCGGCCGAAGCCTCGTGCATCGGCGGCAACATCGCCATGAACGCCGGCGGCAAGAAGGCGGTGCTGTGGGGCACGGCGCTGGACAACCTGGCCTCGTGGCGAATGGTCACGCCGCAGGCGCAGTGGCTCGAGGTGGTGCGGCTGAACCACAACCTCGGCAAGATCCACGACGTCGAGGTCGCGAGCTTCGAGCTGCGCACCTTCGCCGCCGACGGCAAGACGCCGATCCGCACCGAGCGGCTGGACATCCCGGGCAGCACCTTCCGCAAGGAAGGTCTGGGCAAGGACGTCACCGACAAGTTCCTCGCCGGACTGCCCGGCATCCAGAAGGAAGGCTGCGACGGCCTCATCACCAGCGCGCGCTGGGTCGTGCATCGCATGCCCGCGCACATGCGCACGGTGTGCCTGGAGTTCTTCGGCAACGCGCGCGACGCGGTGCCCTCGATCGTCGAGATCAAGGACTTCATGTTCGCCGAGGCCAAGCGCGGCGGGGCGATCCTGGCCGGCCTGGAGCACCTGGACGACCGCTACCTGAAGGCGGTGGGTTACGCCACCAAGAGCAAGCGCGGCGGCCTGCCGAAGATGGTGCTGGTGGGCGACATCGCCGGCGACGACGCCGACGTGGTGGCGCGCGCCACCAGCGAGGTGGTGCGCATCGCCAACAGCCGCGCGGGCGAGGGCTTCATCGCCGTCAGCGCCGATGCGCGCAAGAAGTTCTGGCTCGACCGCAAGCGCACCGCGGCGATCAGCAAGCACACCAACGCCTTCAAGATCAACGAGGACGTGGTGATCCCGCTGCCGCGCATGGGCGAGTACACCGAGGGCATCGAGCGCATCAACATCGAGCTCAGCCTGCGCAACAAGCTGGCGCTGGTGGATGCGCTGGAGGCCTTCTTCGTCGAGGGCAACCTGCCGCTGGGCAGGAGTGACGACGCCGGCGAGATCGCCAGCGCCGAACTGCTCGAAGACCGCGTGCAGCAGGCGCTGGTGGTGCTGCGCGACGTGCGTGCGCTGTGGCTGCACTGGATGGCGCAGCTCGACCTCGTGCAGGCCGACACCGGGCGCACGATCTTCACCGACCTGCAGGACCACACCCTTCGCGCCTCGTGGAAGACGCAGATCCGCGCGCCGCTCTCGAGCATCTTCGCCGGCGCGGCGCTGGAGCCCATCGTCGACGCCTGCCAGAAGATCCACGGCCAGGTGCTCAAGGGCCGCGTCTGGGTGGCGCTGCACATGCACGCCGGCGACGGCAACGTGCACACCAACATCCCGGTGAACAGCGACAACTACGAGATGCTGCAGACCGCGCATGAGGCGGTGGGCCGCATCATGGCGCTGGCGCGTCGGCTGGACGGCGTGATCTCCGGCGAGCACGGCATCGGCATCACCAAGCTGGAGTTCCTGACCGAGGACGAACTCTCCGGCTTCACCGACTACAAGCAGCGCGTCGACCCCGAGGGCCGCTTCAACAAGGGCAAGCTGCTGCGCGGCGGGGCCTTGAAGGCGGACCTGACCAACGCCTACACGCCCAGCTTCGGCCTGATGGGGCACGAGTCGCTGATCATGCAGCAGAGCGACATCGGCCAGATCGCCGACTCGGTGAAGGACTGCCTGCGTTGCGGCAAGTGCAAGCCGGTGTGCGCGACGCACGTGCCGCGCGCCAACCTGCTGTACAGCCCGCGCAACAAGATCCTCGCCACCTCGCTGCTGATCGAGGCCTTCCTCTACGAGGAGCAGACGCGCCGCGGCATCAGCATCAAGCACTGGCAGGAATTCGAGGACGTGGCCGACCACTGCACCGTCTGCCACAAGTGCCTGTCGCCCTGCCCGGTGAAGATCGATTTCGGCGACGTCTCGATGAACATGCGCAACCTGCTGCGCAAGATGGGGCAGAAGAGCTTCCGGCCGGGCAATGCGGTGGCGATGATGTTCCTCAACGCCACCAACCCCGAGACGATCCGGCTGATGCGCCGCGGCATGGTCGACGTGGGCTTCAAGGTCCAGCGCTTCGCCAACAACCTGCTGCGCGGCCTGGCCAACAAGCAGACCGCCGCGCCGCCGGCCACCGTGGGCACCGCACCGATCAAGGCGCAGGTGATCCACTTCATCAACAAGAAGATGCCCGGCGGCCTGCCCAAGCGCACCGCGCGCGCGCTGCTGGACATCGAGGACAAGGACTACGTCCCGATCATCCGCGACCCGAAGGCGACCACCGCCGACAGCGAGGCGGTGTTCTACTTCCCCGGTTGCGGCTCGGAGCGGCTCTTTTCGCAGGTCGGCCTGGCGACGCAGGCCATGCTCTGGCACGCCGGCGTGCAGACGGTGCTGCCGCCAGGGTATCTCTGCTGCGGCTATCCGCAGCGCGGCAGCGGGCAGTTCGACAAGGCCGAGAAGATGATCACCGACAACCGGGTGCTCTTTCACCGCGTCGCCAACACGCTGAACTACCTGGACATCAAGACCGTGGTGGTCAGCTGCGGCACCTGCTACGACCAGCTGCAGGGCTACAAGTTCGAGGACATCTTCCCCGGCTGCCGCATCGTCGACATCCATGAATACCTGCTCGAGAAGGGCATCACGCTCGACGCGAGCCAGGCCGCCGGCGGCTACCTCTTCCACGACCCCTGCCACAGCCCGATGAAGCTGCAGGAGCCGATGAAGACGGTGAAGGCGCTTGTCGGCGAGAACGTGCGCAAGAGCGAGCGCTGCTGCGGCGAGAGCGGCACGCTGGGCGTCTCGCGGCCCGACATCTCAACGCAAGTCCGCTTCCGCAAGACGGAGGAACTGCAGCGTGACGAGGCCGCCTTGCGCGCCACCGGCGCCGTGCCCGCCACGGGCACGCTGAAGATCCTCACTTCCTGCCCGAGCTGCCTGCAGGGCCTGTCGCGCTACACCGGCGACCTGAACAATGGCCTGCTGGAGGCCGACTACATCGTCGTCGAGATGGCGAACAAGATCCTCGGGCCCGACTGGCTGCCGGACTACGTCGAACGCGCCAACGACGGCGGCATCGAACGCGTGCTGGTGTAGTGGGCGTGGACCGCCGGCACTGGTGCCTCGCCGCGGCGGGCCTGCTGGCCGGCTGCGGGGGCGTTCCTGTGAGGCGCGCGCCGGACTCGCCGGCGGGCCGACTGCCCCCGTTCTCGGCGATCTTTCGCGGCGCCGTGCTCCCCGCGGGCTGGCTTCCGCACGTGATGCGCCGCGACCGCGCGCCGACGCTGTATTCGCTCGACGAGCGCGACGGTCGCGTGGCAGTGCACGCGATGGCCGACCGCTCCACCTCGGGCCTGCGCTGCGACGTCGACATCGACCCGCAGGCCACGCCCTGGCTGAGCTGGGAATGGCGCGTCGACCAGGTGCCTGACGGCGCCTCGGTCGAGGACGACGATCGCGACGATTCGCCGGCACGCGTGGTCGTGGCCTTCGATGGCGACGTGTCGACCCTGAGCTTGCGCGACCGGCTGTTCCGCGACACCGTGGAGCTGTTCACCGGCACCACGCTGCCATTCGCCACGCTGATGTACGTCTGGGACGGGCAGGCGCCGCCCGAGCGCGTCGTCGCCTACCCGCGCACCGCGCGCGTGCAGTACCTCGTGGTCGAGAGCGGCGCCGAGCGCGCGGGCCGCTGGCTCGGCTACCGCCGCAACGTGCTGGCCGATTACCGCCGCGTGTTCGGCGGCGAGCCCGGGCGCATCCGCCATGTCGGCCTGCTGGCCGACACCGACGACCTGAAGGTGCGCACCGACTCCTGGTTCGCCAACCTCGCGTTCAGCGCCGCCTGAGCGGCAGAAGCATCAGTCTGCCGAGAGCTTGCGCTCCTTGATGAGCGTGTGCCAGAAGCTCGTTTCCTTCTGCAGGAAGGCCGCCAGCGCGGGTCCATCGGTTGGCGTGACCTCCAGCCCGAAGTCCTCGAGCTTGGCCTTCACCTCGGGCGTGGCGATGGCCTTGTTCATCTCGGCGCTCAGGCGCGTGACGATGTCGGCCGGTGTGCCCTTGGGCACGAACAGGCCTTGCCACGCGGTGACCTCGAAATCCTTCACGCCCAGTTCGTCGAGCGTGGGCACGTCCGGCAGCGAGGGGATGCGCTTCTTCGACATCACCGCCAGCGCCTTCACCTTGCCCGAGCGGATCTGCGGCAGGCCGGCCGCGGTGTCGAGCACCATCATCGGCACCTGGCCGGCGATGACATCCTGCACCGCCATCGCCGTGCCGCGATAGGGCACGTGCACGACGAAGGCCTGGGTGCGGTCCTTCAGGAGTTCCATCGCCAGATGGTGCGGGCTGCCGACGCCGGGCGACGCATAGCTGAACTTGCCCGGGTTCTTCTTGATGTCGTCGAGCAACTGCTTGCCGCTGGCGAAGCCGGCGTTCGGGTTCACGGCAAGGATCAGCGGGAAGCGCGCCATGAAGCCCACCGGCGTCAGGTCACTCGGCGCGTAGGGGATCTTCTTGTACATCGCCTCGTGGAACACCATCGCGCCGTTGTCGCCGGTGACGATGGTGTAGCCGTCGGGCGGTGACTTGGCGGCGTTGTCGGTGCCGATGATGCCGGCCGCACCCGGGCGGTTGTCGATCACGATCGTCTGGCCGAGCTGCTTGGCCAGCTGAGGCGAGAGCTGCCTCGCGAGGAAGTCCGAGCCGCCGCCGGCCGGGTAGGCCACCACCCAGCGCACCGGCTTGGACGGCCAGGCCTGGCCGAAGGCGTGCAGGGGCGAAAGCGCGGCGACGAGGCCGAGGCCGACGAGAGCGCGGCGGGGCAGGGCGAGGGTCATGGCGGTGGGCGCTGTGCTGAAGACGAAGCGGGCATCTTAGCGGGCCCGCTTTCCGGGGGGGCCTGGGTTCGCACCCCTTCGGCTCAGGCGAGAATGTCGGCCCCGACACGTTTGCGACCCTTGTTCTCCATGCCCTGGTCACCGCGCTGCCGACCGGTCCCCGAACGGCCACGACCCCCTGCTGCGACGCCGCTGTGGCGGGTCTGGGCGTCGGCGCTGGCGCTGCTGGCCAGCTCGGCGGCGCTGGCCGGGCCGGCCTACCCCGAGGCGCTGCGCCCCGTGCAGGATCAGGCCCTGGACGACCCTGCCGCAGCCGTCGCCCTGGCCGATGCGACGCTGGACACGCTCGATTCGGAATCGCGCTTCTGGCGGCTGCTCGGCAAAGCCGCCGCCTACACGCTGATCGACCAACCCAGCGCCGCGCAGCGCTCCGTCGACGAGGCCCGCGCGCGGCTGGGCCGGGTGCCGGCCGCCACGCCGCGCCACCATCTGTGGCTCGAGGCCTTTGCGATCGGCGCCCAGTTCCGCACCGAGGATTCCGCCAGCCTCATTCCGCGCAGCGTGGAGTTGCGCCGTGCCGCGGCGGCGCTGGCCGACGAATACCTGCTGTGCGAGATCGCCGCGGGCGACCTGTTCCTGCTGCGCGACACGCATGCGCTGGACGAGGCCTGGCGCGTCGCCGAGGAAACCGAACGCTGCGGTCGCAAGCTCGGTCTGCTGCACCTGGAGACCAATGCGCTGATCGCCATGGGAAGCATGGCCGGC
The DNA here is from genome assembly GCF_017795745.1 of Rhizobacter sp. AJA081-3. Classification (GTDB taxonomy): domain Bacteria; phylum Pseudomonadota; class Gammaproteobacteria; order Burkholderiales; family Burkholderiaceae_C; genus Piscinibacter. Next base: position 556,589 of record NZ_CP059067.1, read on the forward strand.
ACGTTGACCGGCAAGGCGCCGACCGACAGCTACTTCGAGCGTGCGCTCGAGGTGCTGGGCGCACAGCCGGCGCGATTCCAGCGCGGCTGGATCGAGTGGGAGCGCGGCAACATGCTGACGCGCCAGGGCCAGGGCGAGAAGGCCGCCCGTTCCTTCGAGACCTCGCTGGCGCGCAGCCGCGAAATCGGCGACGCCGCGGGCGAAGCAATCGTCACCCTCGACCTGGCCGCACTGCGGCTGTCGCAGGACGAGCCGCAGCGGGTGCTCGAGCTGGTTCGCGGCGTACTGCCGGGCGTGCAAGGCACCGAGGCGCCGGTGCGCCTGGCCAGCGCGCGGGGCCTGCTCATCGAGGCCCTGACTCGACTCAAGCGCGCCGAAGTGCTGCAGGAGATCGACAAGGCTCGTGCGCTCGACAACATGGTGCTGCCGCCGCTGGAGCGGGCCCGACTCGCCCAGCGGGTGGCCGACGGCTATGCGTCGCAGGGCCTGCACCGGGAGGCCTATGCGGAGCTCAAGCGCGCCACCCAGGCGGTGTCGCAGAGCCAGCAGTCGGTCCGCGACACGCAGGTCCTTCGGCTGCAGGCTCGCTACGAGATTGCGCGGCGCGAGGCCGAGGTGGCCGACCTGCGCCACCGTGCCGAGGCCGATCGGCTGGCGCTCAAGGCCCGCGAGGCCCAGCAGCAGGCGTTGTGGGCCGCGTTGGTGGCGCTGGTCGGGCTGCTGGCCTTCGCGTTCTGGTTGGGCGCCAGGGCACTGCGCCGCCGCCGGCAGCTCGCTGACCTGGTGATGCGCGACGACCTCACCGGCATGCCGAACCGGCGCGCCATCCTGGCCTTCGCGCAGGAGCAGTTCCGCCTGTGCCGCAAGCTCGACATGCCGCTGAGCATCGCGGTGGTCGACCTCGACCACTTCAAGCAGGTCAACGACCGGGGCGGCCATGCGGCCGGTGATCGCGTGCTGCGCGCCTTCGCACAAGCCGCCAGCGAGGTGCTGCGCGGTCAGGAACGTCTGGGCCGCTACGGTGGAGATGAATGGCTGCTCGTCATGCCCGGTACGGGCATGGAAGAGATCACGATGATCTTCGAGCGCCTGCGCCACCAGCTGGCAGCGCAGGCCGTGCATGGCCTGCCTCACCCGCACGGCATCACGCTGTCGATGGGGGCGGCGGCCTTGCGCGACACGTTCGAGTCGGTCGAGGCACTGGTCGACGAGGCCGATCGCCAGCTCTACCGCGCCAAGGCCGAAGGCCGCAATACGCTGCGCCACGCGAGCGCCGACGAGCGATCAGGGGCGGCGCACTCCGGCGCGCTCGAGGCGGAACCGGATCGCAACCCGGTGGCTGTCTCCGCCTGATTTCGCTGCGCCGGCGCGACTGACGCCCTCGCGCGACATCCCGATCGGGCCAGAAATCACGGCATGGCCGGTTCACTGCAGCGCAGCCGGTGACATCTTGTTACGGCGCGGCTACAGTCGTCGTTTGTCGCAAACCTCGTGAAAGCGAGGGACGCAAAGCCTCCGGCCTACAGCAGCAATGCCAGGGTAGCGGGGCTGCCGGATCGCCTTCGCGATCTGGCCTCGAACCCCCACCGAGGCATTCCATGAAACACCGTTTCCGACCGTGCGCGCTCGCGCTCGCCGCCGCAGCCTGCCTGGCCGCTCCCGCTCTGGCCTTCCAGCGTCCCGACACAGCCGATGTGTTGCGCGCAGCGATCGCCGCGGCGCCTGTCACCGACCGCCTGATCGTCAAGTACCGCGATGCTGCCGCGGCGAACTCGCCGCGATCGCAGTTCGCGGCGCAAGTGGCGGCCAATCGCCAAGGCGTCACGATCCGCCTGTTGCGACAGACCCTCTCCGGCGCGCATGTCTACAAGCTCGGCCGCTCGATGAGCCACGACGAGGCGGATGTGCTCGCGGCGAGCCTGCGCGGCGGCGATGCCGCCGTCGAGTACGCCGAGCCCGACCGAATCCTGCAGCCGTTGATCGTGCCGGCCGATCCGATGTACACGAAACAATGGGCGCTGTCGGACGCGATCGGGGGCATCCGCGCACCGGCGGCCTGGGACAAGTCCAGCGGCGCCGGCATCGTCGTCGCAGTGGTCGACACCGGCGTGCGGCCGCATGCGGACCTCGTCGCCAACCTGCTGCCGGGCTACGACTTCGTGGTCGACCCCTTCGTTTCGAACGACAACACGGCACGCGATGCCGATGCATCCGACCCCGGCGATGCGGTCAGCGCGGGCCTTTGCGGGCCGGGCACGCCAGCGCGCAGCAGCTCGTGGCACGGCACCCACGTCGCGGGCATCGTCGGCGCGGTCGCCGGCAACGGCACCGGCGTGGTCGGTGCCGCCTTCGGCGCCAAGGTCCAGTCGCTGCGCGCGCTCGGCCGCTGCGGCGGCTACACCTCCGACATCGCCGATGCGATCGTCTGGGCTGCGGGCGTGGCCGTCACCGGGCTGCCGGCCAATCCGACGCCGGCGCGCGTGATCAGCCTGTCGCTCGGTGGTACCGGCAGCTGCGACAGGACGTCGCAGGCCGCCATCACGCAGGCGCGGGCCAAGGGCGCCGTGGTGGTGGTGGCCGCGGGTAATGACAACGCCGACGCGAGCCGCACCACGCCGGCCAACTGCAGCGGCGTCGTCGCCGTGGCGGCGACCAACGCGGCAGGCGGCAAGGCCTCGTACTCGAACACCGGTGCCAACGTCACGCTGGCCGCGCCGGGCGGCGACGCCGGTAGCGGCATCGTCTCGACGCTCAATGCCGGCACCACCACACCTGGCGCCGACGCCTATGCGGCCTACGCCGGCACGTCGATGGCGACGCCCCACGTCAGCGCCGTGGCCGCGCTGATGCTGTCGGTGAACAAGAGCCTGACGCCGGATCAGGTGGGCACGATGCTGAAGGCCAGTGCGCGCGCCTTCCCGGCAGCGTGCAGCGGTTGCGGCAGCGGCATCGTCGATGCCCATGCGGCGGTGGCCCTGGCAATGGCGGCGGTGCCTGCACCGAAGCCGGCCCCCGCGCCGGCGCCGGCGCCCGCTCCGAAGCCCGCACCGACCCCTTCGCCCAAGCCCGCGCCGGCACCTGCCCCTGCGCCGGCCCCCAAGCCCGCTCCGGTTCCCGCACCGGCCCCTGCACCGAAGCCCGCACCCGCCCCTGCACCCGCGCCCTCGCCGGTGCCCACCGTGGTCGAGGCAGAGTCCAACGACACCTTCGCGAAAGCACAGGCCATCGCCGGTACGCCCACGGTGATCTCGGGCACGCTCGCCAGCACGGCCGACGTCGACTTCTATCGCATCACCATCGCGGCCGGTCGCCGCGTCGTGGCCACGCTGCCGGGCAACACCGCCGTCGGTTTCGGTCTCGGCGTCTACCTGTCGGCAACCCAGCCGCTCGGGCAGATCCAGGCGAGCCCGGGGCAGGCGCTGTCGTTCACCATCAGCAACAGCGGCACCACGGCCGTCACGGTGGCCTTGCGCGTCTCGCGCGCGTCTGGCGGCACCGCAAGCTACAAGCTCAGCCTCGCGCCTTGAGTCGGCCCGGGCCTCGATAATCGGCGCATGCCAGCCGATTTCGAGCCCCTGCACGACGCACGCGCCGATTGCGTGCTGTGCCGCCAGCACACCGGCGTGCCGCTGTGGCAGGACGCCGCCTGGCGCGTGATCCGTGCCGAGGATGGCGACTTCCCGGCGTACTACCGGGTCATCGCGCGCCACCATGTGGGCGAGTTCTCGGCGCTGCTGGCGCCGGAGCGGCAGCGTTGCATGGATCTGGTCTGCGCCATCGAGCGGGTGCTGATCGACTGCCTGCAGCCGACGAAGGTCAACCTCGCCGCGCTGGGCAACATGGTGCCGCACCTGCACTGGCACGTGATCGCGCGCTTCGACTGGGACAGCCAGTTCCCCCAGGCCGTGTGGGGCCCGCGGCAACGCGAGGTGCCCGGCGGTGCGTTGGCGCGGCTGGGCATGCCCCTGGACGAACTCGATGCCATGGTCGTCGAGGCTCTCGCGTCGGCCTGAGCCGCCGTAGCGAGGCGCCTCTGAAAGTGCGCAGCGCAGGCGGCTCAGTTCAGGCCGACGCTGGCCAGCTTCGCAGGGCCCTCGCTTTGGCCTGACCGGCGTCAATGCCCCTGATCGCATCGCGACAGACGCTTCGCTACACTGCGGCCGGCTCACTCATCGAAGCGTTCCCATGGCCGGCCTCAGCAATTCCACTCCTCAACCCACGGCCATCACCGTGCACCAGCAATCGCGTGTGCTCGAAGTCGGCTTTTCCGACGGACAGACCTTCCGCATCCCGTTCGAGCTGATGCGCATCTACTCGCCCTCCGCCGAGGTGCAGGGCCACGGCCCCGGCCAGGAAGTGCTGCAGACCGGCAAGCGCGAGGTCGAGCTGACGGAGCTCGAGCCGGTGGGCAACTACGCCGTCCAGCCGACCTTCAGCGACGGCCACAACAGCGGCATCTTCTCCTGGGACTACCTGTACTTCCTCGGCTCGCAGGAAGCGCAGCTGTGGGCACAGTACGAGGAACGCCTGCAGGCAGCCGGCATGCAGCGCGATGCCGACATGCCGGCGGCCGCCGGCGCGGGCTGCGGCCACCACCACTGAGCGAGACGCCATGAGCCAGACGCATTTCGGTTTCCAGACCGTCGACGAGGCCGCCAAGGCCCGGAAGGTCCGCGGCGTGTTCGACTCCGTCGCGTCGAAGTACGACGTGATGAACGACCTGATGTCCATGGGCCTGCATCGCGCCTGGAAGGCCTACACCGTGTCGGTGGCCAACCTGCGCCCCGGCGACCGCGTACTCGACCTGGCAGGCGGCACCGGTGACCTGGCCCGCGCCTTCGCGAAGAAGGTCGGCGCGAGCGGCACCGTGGTGCACACCGACATCAACGAGGCCATGCTGCAGCGTGGCCGCGACCGCCTGCTCGACGAGGGGGTGGTGCTGCCCACGGTGATCTGCGACGCCGAGGTGCTGCCCTTTCCCACCGCCAGCTTCGACCTGGTCAGCGTGGCCTTCGGCCTGCGCAACATGACCCACAAGGACCGCGCGCTGGCCGAAATGAACCGCGTGCTCCGGCCGGGCGGCCGTCTGCTGGTGCTCGAGTTCTCGAAGATCGCACCGCCGCTGGCCAAGGCCTACGACTGGTATTCGTTCAACATCCTGCCGCGCATCGGGCAGCTCGTGGCCGGCGATGCGGACAGTTATCGCTACCTGGCCGAATCGATCCGCATGCACCCGGGTCAGGCCGAACTCAAGGCGATGATGAAGAGCGCCGGCTTCGCCCACGTCGACGTGCACAACCTCAGCGCCGGCGTCGTCGCGCTGCACGTGGGCATCAAGTGCTGAGAGGCGCGAACTCGCTGCGCCTGCCGTTCGCCGGCGTGCTGCTGCTGGCCGCCCTGTGGGTCTTGCCGCGCGAAGCCTCGGCGGCTGCGTTGACGGGCCTGAGCACCTCCCTCGGCCTGGCCGGCTCGCTGCTCGCCGTGCTGGCCTTGCAGGGCGGCTCGCCCGGCCACGCCGCCGCGCTGCTCGGCACGGCCATGCTGCTGCTCCTGCTGCTGGTCGCGGCCAGGCGTTCGCACACGGGCTTCGCTCGGGTGCTGCCGCGCTGGCTTCAGCGTCGGGCCGGCCGGCCGATGCTCGCGCGAGCGGTGCGCAGTGAAGGCGAACGTCAGTTGCTCGGCATGGCGCGTGCGCAGTTCCTCGAACTGCAATCGGCCTGGGACCGTGGCGACCTCGACGCCTTGCGCCAGCTCACCACCGAGTCGATGTTCGACGAACTGGCCGCCCAGCTGCCCCATCGCGGCGCCGAGCCGAACCGCACCGACGTGCTCTCGGTCGAGGCTCACCTGATCTCGCACGAGGCCGTCGGCCCGATGGAGCTGGCGAGCATCGAGTTCAGCGGCATGGTGCGAGAGTCCGCGGAACTCGGCGCGATGCCGTTCCGCGAGGTGTGGATGCTGGCCCGCCAGCAGCCCGAGAGCGGCTGGCGCCTGGCCCGGCAGCAGGCGCTGCTCTAGGGCCGCCGGGGGTTCAGAGCCGCCAGCCGTTCAGGCCGTGCGCGGCGATCTCGGCCGGGTCGTAGGCGGCCTTCACGTCGGTGAACACGGCCTTGTCGACCGCCTTGGCGGCGATCTGCTTCAGGCCCATCTCCGCGTACTGCTTGTGCGCCACCGCGGCGACGATGGCCGAGGCGCGCGGCAGCTGCTCCCACGGCGTCAGCTTGATGCCGTACTCGTGCTCGCACTCCGACGACTCGGCGATCGGGTCGTGCACGTGCACGCGCGCGCCGAAGCTGCGCAGCTCGTTGACCACGTCGATCACCTTGCTGTTGCGCAGGTCGGGGCAGTTCTCCTTGAAGGTCATGCCCAGCACGATCACGTCGGCGCCCTTGACCGGCAGATCGGCGGCGATCATCTCCTTGACGGTCTGCTCGGCGACGAACTTGCCCATGCTGTCGTTGATGCGCCGGCCGGCCAGGATGACCTGCGGCGTGTAGCCCAGCTTCTCGGCCTTGTGCGTCAGGTAGTACGGGTCGACGCCGATGCAGTGGCCGCCCACCAGGCCCGGCCGGAAGGGCAGGAAGTTCCACTTGGTGCCGGCGGCCTTGAGCACCTCGAGGGTGTCGATGCCGATGCGGTGGAAGATCACCGAGAGTTCGTTCATCAGCGCGATGTTCAGGTCGCGCTGGGTGTTCTCGATCACCTTGGCGGCCTCGGCCACCTTGATGCTGCTGGCCGGGTAGACGCCGGCGGTGATGATGGCGCCGTAGACCTCGGCCACCTTCTTCAGCGTCTCGGGCGTGTCGCCGGAGACCACCTTGGTGATCTTGGTGACGGTGCGCTCCTTGTCGCCCGGGTTGATGCGCTCGGGGCTGTAGCCGACGAAGAAATCCTGCTTCCACTTCAGGCCGGAGTGCTTCTCGATGATGGGGATGCAGACCTCTTCGGTGGCGCCCGGGTAGACGGTCGACTCGTAGACGACGATCGCGCCCTTCTTGATGTGGCGACCGACGCTCTCGGAGGACTTCACCAGCGGCGTGAAGTCGGGCTGGTGCGCATCGTCGACCGGCGTGGGCACGGCGACGATGATGAAGTCGGCCTCGGCGATGATCTTCGGGTCGGTGCTGCAGGTCAGCTGCGTGGCGGCCTTCAGGTCGGCGCTGCTGACTTCGCCGGTCGGGTCGACGTGGCGGCCATAGGCGGCCACCTTCTCGGCATGGAGGTCGAAGCCGAGGGTGCGGAACTTCTTGCCGAATTCGACGGCGAGCGGCAGGCCGACATAGCCCAGGCCGATGACTGCGATGGTGGTCATGCGAATGTTTCCTTCTTCTCTCAGGCCTTGAAATAGTTTCGATACCACTGCACGAAGCGGCCGACGCCTTCGGTCACCGGCGTGGCGGGGCGGAAGTCGGTCCACGACTCCAGCTCGGACACATCGGCCGAGGTGGCTGGCACGTCGCCGTCCTGCATCGGCAGGTATTCCTTCTGCGCGGTCTTGCCGAGCGCGCCTTCGATCGCCTCGATGAAGGCCATCAGCGGCACCGGGTCGTTGTTGCCGATGTTGAACACGCGGTAGGGCGCGTTGCTGCGCGCCGGATCGGGGGATGCGGCGTCGAAGCCGGAGTCCACCGTGGCCGGGCGGTCGAGCACGCGCACCACGCCGTTGGCGATGTCGTCGATGTAGGTGAAGTCGCGAACCATCTTGCCGTGGTTGAACACCTTGATCGGCTCGCCGGCGAGGATCGCCTTGGTGAACAGGAACAGCGCCATGTCGGGCCGGCCCCAGGGGCCGTACACCGTGAAGAAGCGCAGCCCGGTGGTGGGCAGGCGGAACAGGTGGCTGTAGGTGTGCGCCATCAGCTCGTTGGCCTTCTTGGTGGCGGCGTACAGGCTGACCGGGTGGTCGATGTTGTGGTGCTCCGAGAACGGCATCGCGGTGTTGCCGCCGTAGACGCTCGAACTCGACGCATAGGCCAGGTGCTGCACCGCGTTGTGGCGGCAGCCCTCGAGGATGTTGGTGAAGCCGACGATGTTGCTGTCGATGTACGCGTGCGGGTTGACCAGCGAGTAGCGAACGCCGGCCTGTGCCGCCAGGTGCACCACGCGGTCGAACTTCTCGTCGGCGAACAGCTTCGCGATGCCTTCGCGGTCGGCCACGTCCATCTTGACGAAGCGGAAGTTGGCATTCGGCGTCAACCGGGCGAGGCGGTCGAGCTTGAGCTGCACGTCGTAGTAGTCGTTCAGGTTGTCCAGGCCCACCACGCTGTCGCCACGTGCCAGCAGGATCTGCGACACGTGCATGCCGATGAAGCCGGCGGCGCCGGTGACGAGGACTTTCATGGTGGTGTCTGGTTTGCTGCGGGCCAAGGCCCTGAGGTCAATAGGGATTGTCCTTGAAGGCGGGCGATAAACGCACCCGCCCGTTCAGGGGCATGTGTGGCGGCGCAACTACTTCACGCGGCCGTAGGTGTCTTCGAAACGAACGATGTCGTCCTCGCCGAGATAGCTGCCGGACTGCACCTCGATGATCTCCAGCGGTACCTTGCCCGGATTGGACAGGCGGTGCTTCTCGCCCAGCGGGATGTAGGTGCTCTGGTTCTCCGACAGCAGGATCACCCTGTCGCCGCAGGTGACCTCCGCGGTGCCGCTGACCACGATCCAGTGTTCCGCGCGATGGTGGTGCATCTGCAGGCTCAACGAGGCGCCCGGCTTGACCAGGATGCGCTTGACCTGGAACCGCTCGCCCGCGTCGATGCTGTCGTACCAGCCCCAGGGGCGGTGCACCTGGCGGTGCAGCGTCTGTTCGCTGCGGCCGGCGCGGTCGAGCTCGGCGACGATCTGCTTGACCTCCTGGCTGCGGCTGCGATCGGTCACGAGCACGGCGTCGGGCGTTTCGACCACGACCACGTTGTCCAGCCCGACCACGCCGACCAGGCGGCTGGCCGCGTGCACGAGCGAATTGCGGCTGTCGCGCAGCAGCACATCGCCGTGGCTGGCGTTGCCGGCATCGTCCTTCTCGCTGACCTGCCAGACGGCCTCCCAGGCGCCGAGGTCGTTCCATCCGGCCGCCAGCGGCACCATGCGCAGCGAGAAGGCGCCGGGTTCGGCGGCCACCGGTTCCATCACCGCGTAGTCGATCGATTCGGACGGGATCGTGGCGAAGGCCTCGCGGCCGGGACGCACGAAGGCGGCGTCGAGGCTTCGCGCCTGCCATGCTGCCCGCGTGGCCGCTGCAATGTCGGCGCGGCAGCGTTCGATCGCCGCCAGCCACACCGAGGCGCGCACCACGAACATGCCGCTGTTCCAGAAGTACTGGCCCTCGGCCAGGTAACGCTTCGCGGTGGCGAGGTCGGGCTTCTCGACGAAGCGCTCCACCATCATGCTGCCGGCCGCGCCCGCTGCCTTGATGTATCCGTAGCCGGTCTCGGGGCGGTCGGGTGCCACGCCGAGGATGACGATGGCGCCTTCGGCTGCCTGGCGCACGGCGCGTTGCAGCGCCGCGGTGAAGGCAGGCTCGTCAATCACCGTCTGGTCGGCCGGCGTGACGGCCAGCACCGGATCGGCGCCGGCCTCGACCGCCTGCAGGGCGGCCAGCGTCATGGCCGGCGCGGTGTTGCGTCCCATCGGCTCGAGCAGCAGAGTCGCTGCGCCGATCTGAATCTCGCGCAACTGCTCCAGCACCAGGAAACGGTGCTCCTCGTTGCCGACGACGCAGGTGGGTGCGACGCGGATGTCGGGTGCCGCCAGTGCCGCCAGGCGCTGCGCCGCCTGCTGGAACAGGCTGCGGTCGCCCTGCAGCACCAGGAACTGCTTGGGAAACTGCGCACGCGACAGCGGCCACAGCCGCGTGCCGCTGCCTCCGGCCATCACCACGGGTTGGAGGTCGATGGGCGTCATGGGCGATTCAGGAAAGGGACTGGCTCAACGGGGCGGCTTCGAAACCGTTCGGGTTCATCGACTGCCAGCGCCAGCTGTCGGCGCACATCGCGTCGAGGTCGCGCGTGGCGCGCCAGCCGAGCAGCCGCTGGGCCAGCGACGGGTCAGCGTAGCACGCGGCCACGTCGCCGGGGCGGCGCGGCATGATCGTGTAGGGGACACGGCGCCCGCTGGCGCGTTCGAAGGCCTGCACCACCTCGAGCACGCTGTGGCCGCGGCCGGTGCCCAGGTTGACGGTCAGCGAGGCGCCATCGCCGAGCAGCCGCTGCAGCGCGGCGACGTGGCCATCGGCGAGGTCGAGCACGTGGATGTAGTCGCGCACGCCGGTGCCGTCAGGCGTGTCGTAGTCATTGCCGTAGACGCTGAGCTTTTCGCGCAGGCCCACGGCGACCTGCGTGACATAGGGCATCAGGTTGTTCGGCACGCCCTGGGGCGCCTCGCCGATCAGGCCGCTCGCGTGCGCACCCACGGGGTTGAAGTAGCGCAGCAGCGCGATCGCCCAGCCCGGCTCGGATTGCCCCAGGTCGCGCAGGATGTTCTCGCCCATCAGCTTGGTGGCGCCGTAGGGGTTGGTCGTCGAAAGCGGCGAATCCTCGGTGATCGGCAGTCGCTCCGGCTGGCCGTACACCGTCGCGCTGGAGCTGAACACCAGGCGCCGGCAGCCATGACGCTGCATCGTGCTGGCCAGAGTGAGCAGGCCGCCGATGTTGTTGCGGTAATAGGCCAGCGGCTTGGCGCTGCTCTCGCCCACCGACTTGAAGGCGGCGAAGTGCACCACTGCATCGATGCGCTGGCGCTGGAAAAGCGACTCCAATGCGGCCTCGTCGCACACATCCATGCGCTCGAAGTCCGGCCGCTGGCCCGACAGGCGCTGGAGCCGGTTCAGCACCTCGGGCGAGCTGTTCGAGAAGTCGTCCAGCCCGAGCACGCGCAGCCCCGCGGCCTGCAGTGCGAGCCAGGTGTGCGATGCGATGTAGCCGGTGGCACCGGTGAGGGAGGATGGTGGGGCGTGGTTCATCGGTTCGGTGTCGGCGGATTCTGGGCCCGGCCACTTCGCGGGCCGCCCTTGAATCTGGGGGGACATTGTGACGCCGTGCCTACAATCCGTGAATGCTGCACAGCTTGCAAGCGCTCGCATCGACGGCGGTCATCGAGCGCGCCATCCTCCTCGCCAACCATCTGATCGCCAGCGAACCGGTCGCCGCCCAGCGCCTGCGTGAGCACAGCGGGCGCAGCGTGCTGCTGCACCTGGAGGGCTGGCCGTCGCTGCTGCCGGCCCTGCCGCCGCTGGCGCTGCGTTTCACCGCCGCCGGCCTGCTCGAGTGGTGCGGCGACGAAGTGCCCGAGGTGCCTGACCTGCGCGTCTCGGTGGACGCTTCGAACCCCGCCCTGGCACTGGTGCGCTCACTGGCCGGAGACAGGCCGCGCATCGAGGTCGCCGGCGACGCGCAGCTCGCCACCGACGTCAACTGGCTGTTCGACAACCTGCGCTGGGACTTCGAGGACGACCTCGCCCGCCTCGTCGGCGATGCGCCCGCGCGCGAGCTGTCGCGCTTCGGCCGCAGCGTGGCCGGCGCGATGCGCGAGGCGGTGCGCGCCATCGGCAGCGTGGCCTCGCGCCTGCGCGGGGGCGGCGAGGGCGGCGGACCGACTCCGCGATGAGGCACGTCGGCCGGCTGATCTTCATCTGCGTCACGGTTCTGCGTTACGGGCTGGACGAGCTGGCGCTGTCCAGCTTCCGCCAGCGCTGGGTACGCGCGCTGGTTCGCGTGCTGACCATCGGCCGGCGCCTGGACCTGCCGCGCGGCGTGCGGCTGCGCCTGGGCCTGGAGCGGCTCGGGCCGATCTTCGTCAAGTTCGGCCAGGTGATGTCGACGCGGCGCGACCTGCTGCCGCCCGACTACGCCGAGGAGCTCGCCAAGCTTCAGGACCGTGTGCCGCCATTTCCGGCGGCGCAGTCGCGCGCACTGATCGAGAAGGCCTTCGGCAAGCCGATCGACGAGATCTTCGCCAGCTTCGACGCCGAGCCGGTGGCCAGCGCCTCGATCGCGCAGGTGCATTTCGCCACGCTGAAGGACGGCCGCGAGGTCGCGGTGAAGGTGCTGCGCCCGGGCATGCTCGACGTCATCGACGACGACCTCACGCTGATGCGCACCCTGGCCGTGTGGGTCGAGCGCCTGTCGGTCGACGGCAAGCGCCTGAAGCCGCGCGAGGTGGTGGCCGAGTTCGACAACTACCTGCACGACGAGCTCGACCTGGTGCGCGAGGCCTCCAATGCCGCCCAGCTGCGCCGCAACATGGAGGATCTGCGCCTGGTCATGGTGCCCGAGATGATCTGGGACCTGTGCACCCAGGGCGTCATCGTCATGGAGCGCATGAAGGGCCTGCCGATCAGCCAGGTCGACCGCCTGCGCGAGGCGGGCGTGGACATCAAGAAGCTGGCCCGCGACGGCGTGACGATCTTCTTCACGCAGGTCTTCCGCGACGGCTTCTTCCATGCCGACATGCACCCGGGCAACATCCAGGTCAGCGTGGCGCCGGCCACTTTCGGCCGCTACATCGCGCTGGACTTCGGCATCGTCGGCACGCTGACCGAGTTCGACAAGGAATACCTGGCGCAGAACTTCATCGCCTTCTTCCGCCGCGACTACAAGCGCGTGGCCGAACTGCACGTCGAGAGCGGCTGGGTGCCGCCGGAGACGCGCGTCGATGCGCTCGAAGGCGCGATCCGCGCGGTCTGCGAGCCGCACTTCGACCGGCCGCTGAAGGACATCTCGCTCGGCCAGGTGCTGCTGCGCCTGTTCCAGACCTCGCGGCGCTTCAACGTCGAGATCCAGCCGCAGCTGGTGCTGCTGCAGAAGACGCTGCTCAACGTCGAGGGCCTGGGCCGCGAGCTCGACCCCGACCTCGACCTGTGGAACACCGCCAAGCCCTTCCTCGAGCGCTGGATGAACGACCAGATCGGCTGGCGCGGCCTGGCCGAGCGGCTGAAGAACGAGGCGCCACGCTACGTGCAGCTGCTGCCCGAACTGCCGCGCCTGGTGCACCAGGCACTGACGCGGCCGCGCGCGAGCGACACCCGCGTGCTGGAGGCGCTGCTCGAGGAGCAGCGGCGCAGCAACCGCTGGCTGCTCGCCCTGACCGCCTCGTTGATCGGCTTCGCCGCCGGCGCGCTGCTGGTGCTCGTGCTCCTGCGCTGGCAGGCCTGAGCAGCCGTTCTATCGGCCTCTCAGGCCCCTGCCTCAGCGGCCAGCCTTGAAGTTCGTGAAGGTGCGCGTCTGCACGCGGCGGATATCCTGCGGCAGGCTGTCGGGTGCCGTCATCCGCGCCAGCTCCTGCGGGCCCGGGAAGATCGACTTGTTCTCGGCCACGTCCTTCTTGACGAACTTGAGCGAGGCCCGGTTCGGGTTGGCATAGAACACCTTGTTCGTCAGCGACGCATGCACCTCGGGGCGCAGGATGTAGTTGATGAACAGATGCGCATTCTTCGGGTGCGCCGCGTCGGCCGGAATGGCCATCGAGTCGAAGAACAGCGTGGCGCCGCTGGACGGCACCAGGGCCTGGATGTCGTTGCCGTTCTTGGCCTGCAGCGCCCGCGCGCGCGAGATGTTGATGTCGCCGGAGTAGCCCATCACCGCGCACAGCTGCCCGCCCGCCAGTTCCTCGATGTAGCCTGACGACGAGAAGCGCGTCACGTAGGGCCGGACCTTCTTGAGCATCTCGCCGGCCGGCGGGTAGTCGGCCGCGTTGCGGCTGAAGCCGGGCTTGCCCACGTACAGCAGGGCCACCGGCATCACCTCGGAGGCCGAGTCGAGAAAATTCACGCCGCAGCCCTTGAGCCTGGATGCGTACTTCGGATCGAACAGCAAAGACCAGGGGTTCTCCGGCATCGGCAGGTCGCCCAGCGCCTTCTTCACCTTGGCGGTGTTGATGCCCACGGTGACGAAGCCCCACATCCAGTTCACCAGGTGCTGGTTGCCCGGATCCAACTTGGCCATCTGCTCGAGGATGGCCGGATCGAGGTTGCCCCAGTTGCTCAACTGCGAGCGGTCCAGCGGCTGGAAGAGCTTGGCCTCGATCTGCTGCTTGGCGAAGTGCGCGCCCGGCACGACGATGTCGTAGCCGGTCTTGCCAGCGACCAGCTTGGCGTGGAGGATCTCGTTGTTGTCGTAGTTGTCGTAGTTGACCTTGATGCCGGTTTCCTTCTCGAAGTTCTTGATCGTGTCGTCGGCGATGTAGTCGGACCAGTTGTAGATGTTCAGGACCTTGGCTTCCGGGCCGGCGGCAAGAGCAGAGTCCGCCATGCCGGCGGTGACAATCGACGCGGCGAAGGCTGCGGCGGTGAGGAACTTGACGGTGCGGCGAATCACATCGAACTCCTGTAGAGGTGGGACGCAAACGGATGGCGCGATTTTAGGTTGACCCGTGCCGGGACCCGTGCAGCCGCGCATCGACCGAGGCAGTGCATCCGATGGCCTGCGGCTGGCGCGTGACGGCGCCGTATAATTGGCGGTTTTCCTGCCGAAATCAAGGGTTTAGCCATGCCGATCTACGCCTACCGCTGTGCAGCCTGCGGCCACGCGAAGGACGTTCTGCAGAAGATCTCCGACCCGGTGCTGACCGACTGCCCGGCCTGCGGTGCCGCGAGCTTCCAGAAGCAGCTCACCGCGGCCGGTTTCCAGCTCAAGGGCTCGGGCTGGTATGCGACCGACTTCAAGGGCGGCGGCGCGGCGGCCCAGCCCGCGGCCGATGCCGCGGCCAAGCCCGCGGACGCGGTCGCGCCCGCCAGCGCGCCGTCCACCGGCAGCGACAGCGCCGGCAGCGGCGGCTCGACCACCGCGTCCGGTGGTTGCGGCGCGTCCTGCGCCTGCCACTGAGCGGCTCCAAACCGGAACCCCTGTGAAGAAATACCTGCTCGCCGGCCTGCTGGTCTGGCTGCCGCTGACGCTGACCGTCTGGGTGCTCACCTCGGTGCTCGGCGTGCTCGACGGCGTGTTCGGCTGGTTCATCTCGGCCACGCAGGCCGTGCTGCCGATGGCCGCCACCGCGCCGCTCGAGGCGCTGCGGCACATCCCGGGCCTCGGCGTGATCGTCACGCTGGTGGCGTTGCTGCTGACCGGCGTGTTCGCGACCAACATCGTCGGCCAGTGGTGGCTGAAGCAGGGCAGCCGGCTGCTCAACCGCATCCCGATCGTCAAGTCGATCTACAACTCGATCAAGCAGGTCTCCGACACGCTGTTCTCCAGCAGCGGCAACGCCTTCCGCGAGGCGGTGCTGGTGCAGTACCCGCGCGAGGGCTCGTGGACGATCGCCTTCGTCACCGGCCGGCCCGGCGGCGAGGCGGCACACCACCTGGTGGGCGACTACCTCAGCCTGTACGTGCCGACCACGCCGAACCCGACCTCGGGCTTCTTCCTGATGGTGCCGCGGCGCGACGTCATCGAGCTCGCCATGAGTGTCGACGAAGCCCTCAAGTACGTCATCTCGATGGGCGTGGTGGCGCCGCCGATGGGCGCCGTCGCCGAGGTGATCCCGGCCCGAAATTGATTGGGCACTGCGCGCGCAGTGCCCCACCGCCCCACACGCCTGTCCCATTCAACGCGCGCGGCCCGAAGCGCCGCCCGCCCCGAACAGAATCCGGAGTCGAACCATGAGAACCACCTATTGCGGCCTCGTCAGCGAGGCCTTGCTCGGCCAGACCATCACCCTGATGGGCTGGGCCCATCGCCGCCGCGACCATGGCGGCGTGATCTTCGTCGATCTGCGCGACCGCGAAGGCATCGTGCAGGTCGTCTGCGATCCCGATCGCGCCGACATGTTCAAGGTCGCCGAGGGCGTGCGCAACGAGTTCTGCCTGAAGATCGTCGGCAAGGTGCGCGAGCGGCCGGCCGGCACCACCAACGCCAACATCACCAGCGGCAAGATCGAGGTGCTGTGCCACGAGATCGAGGTGCTCAACCCCAGCGTCACGCCGCCGTTCCAGCTCGACGACGAGAACCTGTCGGAGACGACGCGCCTGACGCACCGAGTGCTCGACCTGCGCCGCCCGCCGATGCAGCGCAACATGATGCTGCGCTACCGCGTGGCGATGGAGGTGCGCAAGTTCCTCGACGTCAACGGCTTCATCGACATCGAGACGCCGATGCTCACCAAGAGCACGCCCGAGGGGGCGCGCGACTACCTGGTGCCCAGCCGCGTGCACGACGGCATGTTCTTCGCGCTGCCGCAAAGCCCGCAGCTGTTCAAGCAGCTGCTGATGGTGGCCGGCTTCGACCGCTACTACCAGATCACCAAGTGCTTCCGCGACGAGGACCTGCGCGCCGACCGCCAGCCCGAGTTCACGCAGATCGACATCGAGACCAGCTTCCTCACCGAGGAGGAGATCCGCACGATGTTCGAGGGCATGATCCGCAGCACCTTCGAGCACGCGATCGGCGTGAAGCTGCAGGACTTCCCGGTCATGAAGTACTCGGACGCGATGCGCCTGTACGGCTCGGACAAGCCCGACCTGCGCGTCAAGCTCGAGTTCACAGAGCTGACCGACTCCATGAAGGATGTCGACTTCAAGGTCTTCTCCGGCCCCGCCAACGCCGAGGACGGCCGCGTGGTCGCGCTGCGCATTCCCGGCGGCGGCGAGATGAGCCGCGGCGAGATCGACGGCTACACCGAGTTCGTGAAGATCTACGGCGCCAAGGGCCTGGCCTGGGTGAAGGTCAACGACGTGGCCAAGGGCCGCGAGGGCCTGCAGAGCCCGATCGTCAAGAACCTGCACGACAAGGCGATCGCCGAGATCCTCGCGCGCACCGGCGCCGCCTCGGGCGACCTGATCTTCTTCGGCGCCGACAAGGCCAAGGTGGTCAACGACGCCATCGGCGCGCTGCGCGTGAAGGTCGGGCACAGCGAGTTCGGCAAGTCGCGCGGCCTCGTGCAGGGGCAGTGGGAGCCGCTGTGGGTGGTCGACTTCCCGATGTTCGAGTACGACGACGACGCACAGCGCTGGAACGCGGTGCATCACCCGTTCACCAGCCCGAAGGACGGCCATGAAGACTGGCTCGAGACCGACCCGGGCCGCTGCATCGCCAAGGCCTACGACGTGGTGCTCAACGGCATCGAGCTCGGTGGCGGCTCGGTGCGTATCCACCGCGAAGAGGTGCAGAGCAAGGTATTCCGCGCGCTGAAGATCAACGCCGAGGAGGCGCAGCTCAAGTTCGGCTTCCTGCTCGACGCGCTGAAGTACGGCGCGCCGCCGCACGGCGGCATCGCCATCGGCCTGGACCGCTTCGTGATGCTGATGACCGGCGCCGAGAGCCTGCGCGATGTCATCGCCTTCCCGAAGACGCAGCGTGCGCAGGACCTGCTCACCAACGCGCCCAGCCCGGTCGACGAGAAGCAGTTGCGCGAGCTGCACATCCGGCTGCGCAACGTGCAGACGGCCACTTGAAGCGGCTGATGCAGAATTCCGGGGCGCGTCTGATCGCGCCCTTTTTTCATTGCGCGTGGACAAGCCGTTCAAGATCCCCGAGTCGGTGCTGGTCGTGATCCACACGCCCGAGCGCGAGGTGCTGCTCATCGAACGCGCCGATGCGCCGGGCACCTGGCAGAGCGTCACCGGTTCGAAGGACACCGACGACGAGCCCTTCGAAGCGACGGCGATCCGCGAGGTGGCCGAGGAGACCGGCATCGTCGTCGGCTCGCCCGCCGTGCCGCGCGAGGCACTGATCGACTGGGGCTTGCGCAATGTCTACGAGATCTACCCCGTCTGGAGGCATCGTTATGCGCCGGGCGTGATCCACAACACCGAGCATGTGTTCGGCCTGACCGTGCCGCGCGGCACGCCCGTCACGCTGGCGCCGCGCGAGCACCTCGCCTGGCGCTGGCTGCCGTGGCGCGAGGCGGCCGACAGCTGCTTCTCGTTCAGCAACGCCGAAGCCATCCTGCAACTGCCGAACTTCCTGCGATGAGACACCACGCGCCGACCACGCTGGGCCATGGCGACATGCTGCGCGTGGCCACCTACAACATCCACAAGGGCGTGCGCGGCGTCGGCCCGCGCAAGCGGCTGGAGATCCACAACCTGGGGCTGGGCATCGAGGCGCTGGACTCCGACCTGGTGTTCCTGCAGGAAGTGCGCAGCTTCCACCACGGCGAGGCGCGGCGCTTCGCGCGCACCTCGTTCGGCTGGCCGCGCGAGGGCCAGGCCGACTTCCTGGCGCCCGAAGGCTACGAGGTGGCCTACCGCACCAACGCGGTCACCCGCGAAGGCGAGCACGGCAACGCGCTGCTGTCGCGCTGGCCGCTGGGCGACATCGGCCACCACGACGTGTCGGACCACCGCTTCGAACAGCGCGGCCTGCTGCACGTGCCGGTGCACTGGAATGGCGCGGTGCTGCATGCCGTTGTCGCACATCTCGGGTTGATGCACGCCAGCCGCGCGTGCGCGGTGGAGCGGCTGGCCGCCTTCATCGAGGCCCATGTGCCGAAAGACGAACTGCTCGTTGTCGCCGGCGACTTCAACGACTGGGGGCAGAAGCTCGATGCGCCCATGCGCGAGTGCGGCATGCAACGGGCCTTGCCGGAGGGTGTGAGCAGCGCGCGGCAAAACACCTTCCCGTCACGCGTGCCGGTGTTCTCGCTGGACCGCATCTACACGCGCGGCCTGCGCTGCGTGTCGACCTCGGTGCCGCGCGGATCGGCCTGGGCGCGCATGTCGGATCACCTGCCGCTGGTCGCCGAGCTCGTGCACGAATGACGCAGGCCGATCCGCGCGCCGAGCACGAACTGCTGCTGCTCAAGGGCGGCACGGAGCTGTTCCCGGCCATGGTCGAGGCCATCGACGCCGCGCGCTTCGAGGTGATGCTGGAGACCTACATCTTCGACTTCAGCCGCTCGGCACTCAGCATTGCGCAGGCGCTGGAAGCCGCCGCGAAGCGCGGCGCCACGGTGCGCGTGGTGGTCGACGGCCTGGGCACCGGCGACGTGCCCGAAGAATGGTGCCTGCGCTGGGCCGCAGCCGGCGTGCGCTGGCGCATCTTCAACCCGGCACGGGGCTGGCGCCTGCTGGTGCCGCGGCGCTGGCGTCGCATGCACCGCAAGCTCTGCGTGGTCGACGGCGAGGTGGCCTTCTGCGGCGGCATCAACCTGCTCGACGACCACCACGATCCCAACCACGGCGAGCTCGAGCAGCCGCGCCTGGATTTCGCGGTGCGCGTGCGCGGGCCGCTGGTTGGCGACGTTCACGACACGATGACGCGGCTGTGGTGGCGGCTGCAGGCGGCGCGCAAGGTCGGCAAGGGCGACCCCGAGGGCGCGCTGGCCGCTGTGCGCGCCGCCGCGCGAGCCGGCGTCGAAGATCCCCCGTACCCGAGCCGCCTGCTCGGCGGCGCGAGGGCGGCGCTGGTGCTGCGCGACAACTTCCGCTTTCGCCGGCGCATCGAGAGCAACTACCGCGTGGCGATCGCGCAGGCGCGGCGCGAGATCGTCATCGCCAACGCCTACTTCATCCCCGGCGTGCAGCTGCAGCGCGCGCTGCTGCGCGCTGCGCGGCGCGGGGTGAAGATCACGCTGCTGCTGCAGGGCCGATACGAGTACTTCATGCAGTTCCACGCCAGCCGCGCGGTCTACGGCCTGCTGCTGGACGCCGGCATCGAGATCATCGAGTACGAGGCGAGCTTCCTGCACGCCAAGGTGGCGGTGATGGACGCACCGCAGGGCGCGCTGTCCACGGTGGGGTCGTCCAACCTCGACCCTTTCAGCCTGCTGCTGGCCCGCGAGGCCAACGTGTTCGTTCGCGACGATGACTTCGCCGCCGAGATGATGGGCCACCTGCGCCACGCCATCGCGCACCAGGGGCGCCGGGTCGAGCCCGACGCACACGCGGCGCGGCCCTGGTCCACGCGTGCACTCAACTGGGTCGCCTACGGCCTGATGCGCTTCGCGCTGATGGTGACGGGCCTGAAATACTGAAGCCTTGGCAATGACCGCCGATCTGGTCGTGCAACGCCCCGAGGGCCTGTACTGCCCGCCGGGAGGCTTCTTCATCGACCCGTGGCGTCCCGTCGATCGCGCCGTGATCACCCATGCGCATGCCGACCATGCGCGACGCGGCCATGGCCACTACCTGGCCGCCGCGCCGGCCGAGGGCGTGCTGCGCGCGCGGCTGGGCGAGATCACGCTGCAGCCGCTGGCCTACGGTGAGGTCGTCGAGCACCACGGCGTGCGCATCAGCCTGCACCCGGCCGGCCACGTTCTCGGCTCGGCGCAGGTGCGGCTCGAGCATGGCGGCCAGGTCTGGGTGGCTTCGGGCGACTACTTCGTCAGCGGCGCCGGCGACGACAACCGCACCTGCGCGCCCTTCGAGCCGGTGCGCTGCGACTGCTTCATCACCGAGTCGACCTTCGGCCTGCCGGTGTACCGCTGGGCGCCGCAGCGCGAGGTGTTCGCGGCCATCGACGACTGGTGGCGAGCCAACGCCGCGCAGGGCCGCGCCAGCGTGCTGCTGGGCTACAGCTTCGGCAAGGCGCAGCGCATCCTGGCCGGCGTGGATGCATCGATCGGGCCGATCCTCGTGCACGGCGCCGTGGAGCCGCTCAACGAGGCCTACCGCGCAGCCGGCGTGCCGCTGCCGGCCACGCAGCTCGCCACCGCGGTGAGCGACAAGGCCGTGCTGCCGCGCGCACTGGTAGTGGCGCCGCCCTCTGTGCTGGGTTCGGCATGGATGAAGCGCTTCGGCGACTGCGCCGATGCCTTCGCCAGCGGCTGGATGCAGCTGCGCGGCGCCCGCCGCCGCCAGGGCGTGGACCGCGGCTTCGTGCTCTCCGACCACGCCGACTGGCCGGGCCTGCAGCGTGCCATCGCGGCCACCGGCGCGTCGCGCGTCATCGTCACCCACGGCTACGAGGCGGTGATGGTGCGCTGGCTGGCCGAGCAGGGCCTGGAGGCGGGATCGTTCCGCACCGAGTACGGCAGCGACGACCCTGGCGACGACGGCGAGGTGGCTGCATGAACCGCTTTGCGCGCCTGTTCGCCGAACTCGACGCGAGCACCGCGACGAACGCGAAGCTTGCGGCCTTGCAGAGCTACTTCGCCGAGGCCGCGCCGGCCGATGCGGCCTGGGCGGTGTACTTCCTCGCCGGTGGCAAGCCGCGCCAGGTGCTGCCCACCGCGGCGCTGCGTGCGATGGCCGTGCAACGCGCCGGCATCCCCGAGTGGCTGTTCGAGGAGTGTTACCAGGCGGTCGGTGACCTCGCCGAGACCATTGCCAATGTGCTGCCGCCGCCCGCCACGCTCGGCGACGTCGGCCTGGCCGAGTGGGTGCAGCAGCGCCTGCTGCCGCTGCGTGGCGCCGAGCCGGCCGAGCAGGCGGCGCGCATCGCGCAATGGTTCGGCGAACTCGACGCCGCCGGGCGCTTTCTGCTCGTCAAGCTGATCGGCGGCGGCTTTCGCGTCGGCGTGAGCAAGTTGCTGGTGCAGCGCGCGCTGGCCGCGCACGCGGGGCTGGATGCCAAGCTCGTCGCGCAACGCATGATGGGCTACACCGATGCAAAGGCGGCGCCAGATGCGGCGTCCTACGCGCGGCTGCTGGCGCCGGCCGGCGAGGGCCGCATCGAGGCCGGCCAGCCCTATCCCTTCTTCCTCGCCCACGCGCTGGATGTGCTGCCAGCCGACTTCGAAGCGCGACTCGGCCCGAGCAGCGACTGGCTGGTCGAGTGGAAGTACGACGGCATCCGTGCGCAGCTGGTGCGCCGCGAGGGGCAGGTGTGGATCTGGTCGCGCGGCGAGGAGCTGGTGACCGAGCGCTTCCCCGAGATCGTGCAGGCCGCGCAGGCGCTGCCCGACGGCACCGTGCTCGATGGCGAGATCGTCGTCTGGAAGGACGCGCGGCTGGCGCCCTTCAACCTGCTGCAGCAGCGCATCGGCCGCAAGACGCTGACGAAGAAGGTGCTCGCCGAGGCACCGGTGGCCTTCATCGCCTACGACCTGCTCGAGTCGCAGGGAGAAGACCGCCGCGATTGCCCGCAGCACGATCGCCGTGCCCTGCTCGAAGCGGCGCTGCAGGGCACGCCGCTGCAGCTCTCGCCGCTCGCCCATGCGACCGACTGGGCCGCCTTCGCCGCGCTGCGCCGCGAGTCGCGCGAGCGCGGTGTCGAGGGCTTCATGCTCAAGCACCGGCAGGCGCGTTACGGCAGCGGCCGCACCAAGGTCGATGGCACCTGGTGGAAGTGGAAGATCGAGCCGCTGTCGATCGACGCCGTGCTCGTCTACGCGCAGGCCGGCCACGGCCGCCGCGCCAGCGTCTACACCGACTACACCTTCGCGGTGTGGAACCGCACACCGCGCGACGCCGCCGAGGCGCAGGTGGTGCTCGATGCCATCGAGCGGCGCGAGCCGGCGCAGCCCGGCGCGCTGCAGCTGGTCACCTTCGCGAAGGCCTACTCGGGCCTGAGCGACGCCGAGTTCGCCGAAGTCGACCGGGTGATCCGCCAGACCACGATCGAGAAGTTCGGCCCGGTGCGCAGCGTGCGGCCCTCGCTGGTGTTCGAGCTCGGCTTCGAGGGCATCAACCGCAGCCCGCGCCACAAGAGCGGCATCGCGGTGCGCTTCCCGCGCATGCTGCGCATCCGCAGCGACAAGGCGCTGCACGAGGCCGACACCTTGGGTCACCTGGAGGCCCTGCTGTTCAGCGCCGGGGCGGGTACGATGGCGGCCAGGGAGCAAACACCATGACGCGATCCATCCTGGCCCTGCTGGCCGCACTCACGCTTGCCGCCTGCGGCAGCGTCGAGGAGAGTGACCCGAAGCCACGGCTGGAGGCGCTCAGCACGCCCGGGACGGACTTCGGCAGGACGCTCGTCGGCACGCGCAAGCAGCTCGACTTCCTGGTGCGCAACAGCGACGCAGGCTTCGCGAAGGTGAAGCCGCTGGACGTGACGGGACTGGCGGTCAATGGCGGCACCTTGACCTCCACGAGTACCTGCCCCACCGTGCCCTTCACGCTGGCCGAAGGCGAGAGCTGCTATCTCTCCGTGTACTGGCAGCCCGGTGCCGCCGGCGCCTTGACCGGCGAAATCCGCATGACGAGCAATGCGAAGGAAAGTCCCCAGGTGCTGGCCATCACCGGGGCTGCACAAAACCCGCTCGACCCCGCGCTCGGCGCGATCGCGTTCGTGGGCACGCCGGTTCTCGAGTTCGGCGAAGTGCCGCGCGGCGCATCGCAATCGCTGCCCTTCATCGTGCGGAACATCGGCAATGCCGCCGACACGCTGAACATCTCCGCGCCCGCGGCAAGCGGCTGGAGCGCGAGCCACGACTGCCCCGATTCTCTGGCGGTGAACAGCCAGTGCACCATCACAGTCACCTTCGCACCGACCGAGGCCGGCCTGTCCGTGCCCTCGGCGCTGCTCGTGACCGACCCGTACAACGCCAGCTACGGCGGCCTCTCTCTCAGCCTGCGCGGCACCGGCCGCTAGGGTCAATCGCCGCAGGGCCCATACTGCGGCTCCTCCACCTCTATCGAGGCCCTTGACGCGGGTTTCGCACCCGCGCCCATGCCCGGCTACCAGACCAAGCAAGAGCACATCGCCGTGCGCGGTGTCGATGACATCGTCATCCGCTCGCTGCTCGACCGCCAGCAGTTCAGCGACCCGCTCGGCGACGCGCTGGAGCAGGGCATCTCGTCGGCCGCCTGGCCGCTCTTCGGGCTGTTGTGGCCCTCGGGCGCGCAGCTCGCTGCGCGCATCGCTCTGCACCCGGTGACCGAAGGTGAACGCATCCTCGAACTCGGCTGCGGCCTCGCGCTGGCCAGCCTGGTGGGGCATCGCCGCGGCGCCGACATGACAGCCAGTGACTGCCATCCGCTGGCCGAGGGTTTCCTGCGCGAGAACCTGCGCCTGAACGAGCTCGGGCCGATGAAGTACCGCCACGGCCACTGGGGCGGCCATGCCGCCGCGCCGGCACGCGGCGAGGTGCCGGCTTCCGAGATGCTCAGTGGCCGCTTCGAGCTGATCATCGGCAGCGACCTGCTCTACGAACGCGACGACGACGGCACGCTGTCGGGCACCATCGCGCGCCATGCTGCGCCGGGCGGCGAGGTGTGGATCGTCGACCCCGACCGCGGCAACCGCGCCGCCTTCCACAAGCAGATGATCGCCGCCGGCTTCAGTGGCCGCGAAGAGCGGCTCGACCGCGCGGCCGCCGGCTTCCAGCTCGCCTACAAGGGCCGCCTGCTGGTCTACACCGCGCCGGCCGCGCACTGATTGCCGAGTGCGCTGCGCAGCGCAGCGCTGGCGCGCAATCGACCGACCTCGATGCCGTTCCAGTTGCGCAGCATCGGCTCGCTGAGCGAGCGCAGCAGCGCGGGCTCGTCGCCTTGCAGCGGCACCAGCGCCTCGATCACCGCAGCCATCACCACCTCGGCAGCGCGCGCGTTGTTGCCGTCGTCGATCTTGATCGCCACGCCCAGGCCCTGCGCGGGCAGCGCAGCGCAGTACACGCCCTCGGCGCCGACCTTGCAGAACACACGTTCGCCCAGCCGCTCCATCACGCGCGTGTCGAAGCGGCCCGTGCCGGCGACCATGAAGGGCGCCTTCGCCACCGCTTCGCGCAGCCGCTTCGCCGCCTGCGCGTGCTCGCTGGCCAGGCCTCGGCCGGTGGCCACGCGGGCGAAGCCGAGCGCCAGGTGGCGCAGCGGGATCGCGTAGGTCGGGATCGAGCAGCCGTCAGTGCCGTGCGGCGCGGTCGAGAGATCGAAGTCCGTCGCCGCCTGCAATGCGGCTGTCACCTCGCGCATCACGGCATGTTCCGGCTTCACGTAGCCGCGCGCGAAGCCGCGCAGGCCGGCGGCGCCGTGGCGCGCGCAGGCCAGGCACAGGAAGCCGGCATGCTTGCCCGAGCAGTTGTTGTGCAACGCGCCGGGCTGCTCGCCACGCGCCGCCAGCGCGCGCGTGGCCACGTCGTAGCCGGGCCAGTGCGCGCCGCATTCCAGCGCGTCGGCGTCCAGGCCGGCCTTGGCCAGCATGCCGGCGGCAGTGTGCACATGCTCGGGTTCGCCGTTGTGCGAGGCGCAGGCGAGGGCGAGCTCTTCAGCCGTCAGCGCCAACGTGTCGGCGGCGCCGCTGGCCACCAGCGGCAGCGCCTGCAGCACCTTCACCGCCGAGCGCGGGAACACCGGCCGCTCGATGTCGCCCAGCGACAGCACGCTGCGCCCGTCCGCATCCACCACCGCCAGCGCGCCGCGATGCACCGACTCGAGCGCCGTGCCGCGCAGCACCTCCACCATGATCGGGTTCATCGTTCCTCGGTCTGTTTCCGTGGGCCTGGAGTGGATGATGCCAGCGCTCGCTGCACGAAGGCGTCGACCATGCTGTTGGCCATGCGGTCGAACACCGGGCCGGCGGCTCGCGTCACCCAGGCACTGTCGAACTCGTAGTCGAGCGTGAAGGCGACCTTGCAGGCGTCGGCGCCGAGCGCGCCGAGCCGCCACTCGCCCTCGAAGCGGCGAAACGGCCCGTGCTCGAGGTGGATGGCCATGTACTCCGGCCGGCGCTTCGGGTTGCGCGTGCGCATCTCGAAGATCTTGCCGGCCCAGCGCACGCGCAGGTCGGCCGACACCAGGGCGTCGTCGCGGCTGACGATGGTCGCGCCCGTGCACCAGGGCAGGAACTGCGGGTAGTGCTCGGCGGCCTCGATGAGGTCGAAGAGGTGTTCGGCGCTGCGGTCCACCAGCGCGCTGTGGCGCACGATCATCGGTTTCGCCTACATCCGGGCGACGCGGCCTTCGCGGACCAGCGGCTCGTACAGCGCGACGTCGGCCTCGATGCGCTCGCGCAGCGCCTGTGGCGTCGACGGCGTGATCTCGAAGCCGGCCTGCTCCGCGCGGGCGCGCACTTCGTTCGTGCCGAGCGCGCCGAGGATGTCCTGCCGCAGCTGTTCGATCACCGGCGCGGGCGTACCGGCCAGGCTCACCAGCGCGGCCCAGGGATGCATCTCGACGGGCGGACCGCCGGCTTCGGCCAGGGTCGGAATGTCGGGGTGGCTGGCCAGGCGCTGCCGCGCGGCCACTGCGAGTGGCCGTAGCTTGCCGCTGGCCACCAGGCCCGCCACGGTGTTCATGCCGATGGTGGTGAAGTCCACCTCGCCTGAGGCCACGCCGGACAGCAGCGTGCCGGCGTCCTTGAAGGGGATGTGCAGCATCTGCACGCCGGCGGCCCGCGCCAAGCTCTCGACCGCCACGTGGCTCGCATGCCCGTTGCCCAGCGTCGCGTAGCTCACGGCGCCCGGCTTGCGCCGTGCCGCGTCGAGCATCTCGGCGACGCTGCGAAAGCGGTTGCCGCCGCCGACGAAGATCAGGAAGGTGGCGCGAAACAGCAGTGTCAGCGGCACCAGGTCGCGCCGCGGGTCGTAGGGCAGGGTGGCGTGCAGCAGCGGGTTGACGGCCAGCGTGGCGGTGTCGGCGAGGTACATCGTGTGCCCGTCGGCCGGTGTGCGCCGCACGTCGCCGAAGGCGACGATGCCCGAGGCGCCGGGCTTGTTGTCCACCAGCACCGGCTGGCGCCATCGCTGCGACAGCCGCTGCGCCACGCTGCGCGCCACCACGTCGGGCCCGACACCCACCGAGTAGGGAACGACGATGCGAACTGCGTGTGCCGGAAAACCCGCCGGACGCGCCGCGCGGGCCAACGGCACGGCCATGCCGCCCAGCGCGCCGGCCAGGGCCCGCCAGCAGTCTCGCCGCGTGACGGACAGCCCGGCCATCACCCCGACACGCGGCCGAACAGCGCACCCGCGGACAGCAAGGCCGCGAACCACAGTTCGAGCCGGAACGTGCTGAACAGCACCTCGTTGAACGCCGTGCCGCGCGGGCAGCTGACGAAGTCGTGGCGCAGGCGCCAGGCCGCCGGCAGCAGCAGCAGCGGCAGCACGAGGCCGGGCGAATGGCCCCAGGCCAGCATCGGTGCGAGCAGCGCGAAGGGCAGGAACAGCAAGGCCGTGAACAGGCGCCGCGAGCCTGATTCGCCGAAGGTCACGGCGAAGGTGCGGCGGCCGACGATCCGGTCGTGCGCGATGTCGCGGTGGTTGTTGACCGCCAGCGCCGCGGCGGCCAGCGAGCCGATGGCCACCGAGGCCAGAGCGCTGACGATGCCGACGTGGCCGGTGAGCACCCAGTCGGTGCCCATCACGGCGACCAGGCCGAAGAACACGAACACGGTGAATTCGCCGAAGGGCGTGTAGGCGATCGGCCGCGGCCCGCCCATGTAGGCCAGCGCCGCCAGCAGCGAACTCACGCCGATCGCCAGCACCGGCCAGCCGCGATAGGCCACCAGCGCCAGGCCCAGGCCGGTGGCCACCAGCGCGACGACCACGATGCCGGCGCGCACGTGTCGCACGCTCAGCCAGCCGTTGGCGGTGGCCCGCGGCAGGCCGGTGCGCGTGCCGCTGCGCTCGCCGCCGCGCACGGTGTAGCCCACGTCGTTCTGCATGTTGGTGATGACCTGCATCAGCAGCGCGGCGCCGAGCACCAGCAGCGTGGCCAGCAGGTCGATCGCGCCCTGGCGGGCGAAACCCAGCGTGCCGCCGACCAGCACCGGGCTGATCGCCACCAGCAGGCTGCGCGGCCGCACCGCGACGGCCCAGGCACGCAGGGACCCGGCACGCACCGGATGGATGTCGTCGGCAGCAGCTCGTTTGACGGTCATGGCGTCTTGATTGTCGGAAGGGAAGATGCAAGCGCAGCTTGCGCAATGTCAAGCCGGCGGGCGCGTGCCGGCATGGATGCAGGCGATGCCGAAACTGAGGTCGCGCCAGTGCACGTCGGCGAAGCCGGCGTCCTGAATGTGGCGCGCGAAGGCGCCCTGGTCAGGAAAGCGCCGGATCGATTCGACGAGGTAGTCGTAGGCCTGCGGCGAGCGGGCGATCCAGGCGCCCAGGCGCGGGATCACGGTGAAGGAAAACAGGTCGTAGAACGGCCGCAGCCCCGGCCGCGGCGTCGAGAATTCGAGGCAAAGGAAGCGACCACCCGGCTTGAGCACGCGCCGCGCCTCGGCGAGCGCCGCATCGAGGTGAGTGACGTTGCGGATGCCGAAGGCGATGGTGAGCGTGTCGACCGAGGCATCCGCCAGCGGCAGCCGCTCGGCCGCGCCGAGTTGCCAATCGACGTGGGCCAGGCCGCGGGCCCGGCCGGCGGCCATCATGGCCTCGCTCGGGTCGATCACCGTCACCTGCCGGTCCGGCCCGGCCAGGCGTGCCGCCACGTCGCCGGTGCCGCCGGCGAGGTCGACGATGCACTGCCCCGCGCGCGGCGCGGCCAGCGCCACCAGGCGGCGCTTCCACAGGCGGTGGATGCCCAGGCTCATCAGGTCGTTCATCAGGTCGTAACGCGGTGCGACCGATTCGAAAACATTGCGGATGCGGCGCTCGCGTTCGCCCGATGCGACGAAGGCGTTTCCAAAGCTGCGTGAAAGGGGATCGGTGTCGGGCATGTCGCTCCAGTCTGGCGCGGCCGACGTGCCTGTCCGGTCCGCGATGCGTCACGAGAGACTGACGGTTATCGTGTCACGATTCGTTGACGGCAGTCAACGATGGGCCCCCTGCCGCCGCCTAAGGTAATGTCGACACAGCCTCTTCGGCATGTGTCCGGGAGGAGCCGAAAATGAGAATCTCTCTGAAGCCGTTCTGGCGACGCGAGGCGGGTTCCGCGGCAGATGGCGAGTCGGCGCTGGTTGGCGCGGGCGCCGTGCGATGGCTGCGCTCGGCGCGCCCTGCCGATGCACCGGTCGACGCCGCGGCGCAGTGGCCCGATACCGAACCCCATGCCGACACCGAGAACGCCCAGGCGAACTACCAGTCCGCGCTGCAGGCGCTGGCACAGCGGCCGGGCGGGCCGGTCGCGCTGTCGATCCGGCTGCCGTTCTGTGCCGCCCGCTGCCTGTTCTGCGATCGCGACATCCTGGCCGCGCAGCCGATCGACGTGATCGGCAGCTACGCCGAGGCGCTGGCCGACGAGGCGGCCCTGCTGGCGCAGCACATCGGCCGCGATCGCGACGTGCTGCAACTGCACCTGGGCGGCGGCACCGCCAACGAACTGAGCGATTCGCAGCTGGCCGCCCTGGTGGAGGCCTTGCAGTCGGCCTGGCGGCTGCCGTCGGATGCGGAGATGTCGGTCGAGTGCGACCCGCGCCGCGTGACCCGGCAGCACCTCGAGATGCTGCGCGGCCTCGGCTTCCGCCACGTCAGCTTCGGCGTGGCCGACTTCGACATCACGGTGCAGCAGGCCATCGGCCGGCGCAACTCGCAGGCGCTCATCGACGACGTGTGCATGACGGCGCGCGAGGCTGGCTTCGAGCGCATCCAGCTCGAGCTGATCGTCGGGCTGCCGCACCAGAGCGCATCGAGCTGGCGATCCACGCTCGACCGCCTGATCGCCATGGCGCCCGACCGCGTCGCACTGTCGTGCTATCAGCACCGGCCCGATCAGGCGCCTGCACAGCATGCGATCGACAGCGCCGCGCTGCCCGACAGCGCCTTGTGCAGCGAACTGCGTTCGATGACTTCGTCGGCCATGTTGTCGGCCGGCTATGCCCCGATCGGCGCCAGCCAGTTCGTGCTCGACGACGACGAACTCGCCCTGGCCCGGCCGGAAGGCCGGCTGCGCCGCAACCTGATCGGCTACACGGCCACGCCAGCAACGCCGCTGCTCGGCCTGGGCGCCGGTGCCGTCGGCGAGGTCGACGGCAGCATGTTCTGGAACCACCCGGCGCTGCCGGATTGGCATGCCGCCTTGCGTGAGAAGCAGTTGCCCGTGGCGCGCGCGGCTGGCGTGCGCCGAGGTCTCCCGCCTGATCGGCGAAGCGGCCGCGGGCAAGCCGCGCTGGCTGTCCTGAGCTGAAGCGCGCCGCCGGCTACGAAGGCGTCTTGAGCACCCAGGTGAGGACGGCCTTCAGGTCGGCGTCGTTCAGCCGGGCCGCCGGAGTGGGCGGCATCGGCACCTCGCCCCACACGCCCTTGCCGCCCTTGCGGATGCGTTCGGAGAGCATCGCCACGGCCTGGGGCTGACCCTTGTACTTGATCGCGATGTCGCGGTAGGCGGGGCCGATGACCTTCCTGGTCGCGGCATGGCAGGCGGCGCAGCCGGCCTGGATGGCGATCTTCTCGGAGGCCTGCGTGGCGCTGCTCGCGACCAGGGCGAGCAGGGTGGCCGCCAGGGCCGCAGAGTACGGGTACTTCATCGACAACTCCCGAGGTCTGACCCGGAAAAGTCTAGGCCGCGGGCGCCTGGCCTCTCTTGCGCGCGCGCAAGCAGCCGGCCAGGCTCAGCGCCCGAGCAGCCCCTTGATGACGCCGCCCACGCCTTCGACCACGCCGCCCAGGCTCACGCCCAGCGTCTCGGCCAGCCCGCCGGCCAGCTTGGTGGCGAGGTTGTCGTTGATCGAGAAGGCCGGGTCGTCGATGCGCCCGTCGAGCGTGAAGCCCACCTCGATGCGTCCGTCGCGCTTCATTGCCGCCAGCACGGCCTGGCGCGGCACGCCGCCGAAGGTGCCGAGCAGGCCGTCGCCGCTGGCCAGTTCCAGCCCGCTGAGCGTGACGCGGCCGGGCGCGTGCAGCCGTTTCGCCTTCACGGTGGCATCGAGCGAGAGGTCGAGCGAACCCCGCTTCACGCCGCCTTCGTTCACCTTCAGCAGGTAGGGCTGCAGCGCGACCAGGTCGACACCCTGCACGGAGGCCTTCAGCTTCGCGTCGAGCGAGGCGACGGTGAATTCGCCGCGGATGCTGATGCGGCCGTTGCGCTGCGGGCCCTTCAGCGTGGCCTGCAGGTCGATGTCGGTGGCTTCGTCGAATGCCGGGAAGGCCAGCGGCCCGACCGAGGCGTCGAGCGATTCGAAGCGCATCTTGTGCGTGCCCTGGCGCACGCTGGCATCGTGGAAGTCGATTGCCACATCGCGAAGCACCACCTGCGCGATGCGAACGTGCGGTGCACTGCCGGTCTCGGCCCCGGGGGCTGCGGGCTTGTCCAGCAGCGCCGGCAACACGCGCAGCTTGCCGTGGCGGCTGCGCTGCATCGACAGGTAGCCGTCTTCCACCTCGATGCGGCCCACGTGCCAGCCGCGCGACCACAGGTTGGCCAGGCCCGGCCGCAGGCTCACGCGGCGGGCCACCAGCTCGTCGGTCGAAGGCCAGGCACCGGGCGCGGCGCGGATGCGCAGGTCGCTGATCTCCAGGCCTGTCAGGCCCAGGCGCACGGCACCGATGCTGGCCCGCGGGCCGAGTGCCTCGCGCAGGCTGGCTTCGATCTGTCCCGAGGCCTTGCGCAGGCCGAGCACCGCGCCGAATGCGACGAGGGCCAGCAATCCGGCGAGGAGGATGAGGCGGTTGCGGTTCACCCGGTCGATTGTCGCGGCTGCCCTCCGGTCGACGCTCGCGTGGGGTGTCTCCGCCGTGACGGCATTCACGCCGGGCTCATCGACAATCCGCGGCATGCCGCTGTCCGCCCTCGCGCTCGTGCTGGCCGCGGCGCTGCTGCATGCGCTGTGGAACATCGTCGCCAAACACTCCGGCGGCGACCAGCGCTTCGCCTTCATCGCCGCCGTGCAGCTCAGCGTGATCTGGGCGCCGCTGGGCCTGTGGATGGGCTGGGGCGTGGTGACGCTGTGGGGCTGGCGCGAATGGGCGGCGGTGCTGGCCAGCGCCATCGTGCACCTGCTGTACTTCACCACGCTGCTGCGCGGCTACCGGTTGGCGGATCTCACCGTGGTCTACCCCGTCGCGCGCGGCACCGGCCCGCTGCTCAGCGCCACCGGCGCGGTGTTGCTGCTCGGTGAGCGCCTGTCGCCGCTCGGCATGGTGGGCGTGGCCGGCGTGGTGGCGGGCGTGTTCCTGATCGCCGGCGGCCCCGCGCTGTGGAGCCAGGTGCACGACCCGGCGCAGCGCGAGCGCGTGCGGAGGGGCATCCGCTACGGCGCGCTGACCGGCGCGCTGATTGCCGGCTACACGCTGATCGATGGTTACGCGGTGATGGTGCTGATGGTGTCGCCCATCCTCGTCGACTGGTTCGGCAACCTGCTGCGCATTCCCTTCCTGTTGCCTGGCGCGCTGCGCGACCGCGCTGGGCTTCGCGAGGCCTGGCGCACGCAGTGGAAACATGCGCTGGTGGTGGCGGTGTTCGGACCCATCGGCTACGTGCTGGTGCTCTACGCGATGCGCCTGGCGCCGCTGTCGCACGTGGCGCCGGCGCGCGAGGTGTCGATGCTGTTCGCAGCGCTGATCGGCGGGCGCTTGCTCGGCGAGCGCGACCGCGGCCTGCGCGTGGCCGGCGCGCTGTGCATCGTCGCCGGGGTGGTGTCGCTGGCGGCGTGATAGCGTGCCGCGATGCAGTACCCCCTGATTGCCGGCATCGACTTCACCAGCCGCCCCACGCGGCGCAAAGCCATCACCGTGGCGCTGGGCGAACGCGCCGGCGCCGCGGTGAAACTCGTGCGGGTCGAGGAGCACGACAGTTTCGAGACCTTCGCCGCCTGGCTGCGCACGCCGGGGCCCTGGCTCGGCGCATTCGACTTTCCCTTCGGCCTGCCGCGCGAACTGGTGATCACGCTGGGCTGGCCGACCGACTGGCTGCCGCTGATGCGCCACTACGCGGCGCTGTCGCGCGAGCAGATCCGTGCCACCTTCGCCGCCTTCTGCGATGCGCGGCCGGTGGGCGGCAAGTTCGCGCACCGCGCCTGCGACATCCCCGCCGGCTCGTCGCCGTCGATGAAGTGGGTGAACCCGCCGGTGGCCTACATGCTGCACGCTGGCGCACCGCTGCTGATCGACTCTGGCGTCGATCTGCCCGGCCTGCACGCGGGCGATGCGAGCCGCGTGGCGCTGGAGGCCTACCCCGGCCTGCTGGCCCGCGAGCTGATCGGCCAGCGCTCCTACAAGAGCGACGAGAAGGCCAAGCAGACGCCCGAGCGGCTGATCGCCCGCAAGGACCTGCTCGAAGCGCTGGAGCAAGGCCGCACGCGTCTCGGCTTGAGGCTGCGCCTCACGCACGCGCAGCGCGACGCGCTGGTGGCCGATGCCTCGGGCGACAGGCTCGACGCGGTGCTGTGCCTCGTGCAGGCGGGCTGGGCCGCCGGCGAGCCGGACTATGGCCTGCCGGCGACGATCGACCCGCTCGAAGGCTGGATCGTCAGCGCAGCCAGCCCGCCGCCCAGCCCAGCGCCAGTTCGAGGTTCCTGAGCGCCGCCTCTCCCGGCGGCTCGCCGAGCTCGAAGCGCTCGCCGCGGATGGCCAGCAGCGTGCAGGGCGGTGGGTCGCTCGCATGGAGCTCCACATAGACCTGCAGCAGTGCCGCCGGCGACATGGCGTGCGTGGTGAAGCTGCGGTCGCGCAGTGCTTGCACGGGCGCGGCCTCGAAGGGCGCGGCGCAGTTCAGGCTCGCGTCGACGAAGAGCACGCGCTCGCGGCCGACCAGGTCGAGTGCATGTTCGACCTGCAGCTGGTAGTCGTCGAGGAAGTCGATGCGTGCGAGCTCGGCCGGCGCCAGCCGCTCGCGCAGCCGTTCGATGAACAGCGGCCCGAGCGCGTCGTCGCCGCGGCTGGCATTGCCCCAGCCGAAGACGAGCAAGGGAGCCGTCACGCCGGCAGGCCAACGGGCGCGGCCAGATCGCGCTGCAGCGAACCGTCGTGCGACTTGAGCACGTGGTCGAGCACTGTGCCGTCGGCGTCGAGCAAGGACACATCCAGCGGCATCTGGCCCAGCGCGTGCGTGGCGCACGACAGGCACGGATCGTAGGCGCGGATCGCCACCTCGATGCGGTTGAGCAGGCCCTCGGTGAGCTCCTGCCCGTCGAGGTACTCGCGCGCCACCGAGCGCACGGCCTCGTTCATCGCCTGGTTGTTGTGCGTGGTCGAGACGATCAGGTTGCACATCGTGACCAGGTCGTCGTCGCCGACGCGGTAGTGGTGGATCAGCGTGCCGCGCGGCGCCTCGATGATGCCCACGCCTTCGCCCACTCTCTGCCCCGTCGACATCAACTCGCCGGCAAGGATGTCGGGGTCGGCGAGCAACTGCTCGATCACCTCGGCGGCGTGCAGTGCCTCGATCATGCGCGCCCAGTGGTAGGCCAGCGTGGCGTGCACCGGCACGCCGTGGCCCCGGGCGATGAAGGCCTGCCGCTGCGCTTCGGCCAGGGGCGTGGGGATGAAGTCGCAGTTCTGCACCCGCGCCAGCGGGCCGACGCGGTACCAGCCGGCTTCGCGGCCGAGCGACTTCAGGTGCGGGAACTTCATGTAGGTCCAGGGCCGCACCTCTTCGGCGATCAGATCGAGGTAGCGCTGGTCGCTCGCGCCGTCGAGCAGGATGTTTCCCGCCGCATCGCGCGCGCGCAGCCCGCCGTCGTAGAGGTCCATCGCGCCGTCGGCGCGCACCAGCGACAGCATGTTGGAGCGGAAGCTGCCGAAGCCGTCGTACAGGACGGCGTTGCTCTCGTGCAGTTGCCGCGCGATCGTCACGGCGTCCTGCGCCCAGGCGAGGGTCTGGCCGATGTCGCGCTGCAGCCCGTCGCGGTCGGCGCGGCTGACATGCTTGTTCATGCCGCCGGGCACCGAGCCCGTGCCGTGCACGCGCTTGCCGGCCGTGACGCGGATCACCTCCTGGCCGAACTTGCGCAGCATCACGCCCTTCTTCGCGATGTCCGGGTGCTTCTCGATCACGCCGACGATGTTGCGCTTCTGGACCTCCGAGTCGAAGCCGAACAGCAGGTCGGGCGAAGAGAGGTGGAAGAAGTGCAGCGCATGCGACTGCAGGATCTGGCCGTAGTGCATGAGGCGCCGGATCTTCTCGGCGCTCGGCGTCACCGGGTGCGCGCCGAGCACGCGGTCCATCGCCTTGCTCGCCGCCAGGTGGTGCGACACCGGGCAGATGCCGCACAGCCGCTGCACCATCACCGGCACCTCCCAGTAGGGCCGGCCCTCGATGAACTTCTCGAAGCCGCGGAACTCGACGATGTGCAGCCGCACCTGCTGCACGCGGTTCGCCTCGTCGAGCAGGATCGTCACCTTGCCGTGACCCTCCACGCGCGACACCGGGTCGATGGCGACGCGGCGCAGTCCTTCAGGCGTGGCAGCGGTTTCGAGGTCGAAGGCCATGGTTCAGTCGTAGTGGATCAGGCCATGCCCGAGGTGCGGCGTGCGGCCGGCCATCAGGTCGGTGAGGAAGCTCCAGAACGCGTCCGCCGAGGGCGGGCAGCCGGGCAGGAAGTAGTCGACGTGCACCACCTCGTGGATCGGGTGCACGTGGTTGAGCAGCAGCGGCAGCTCCGGGTCGTTGGGCACGCCCTGCGGGTACACGTCGGTGAGCAGCCGGCCGAGATCGAGATGGTTGCGCTGCGCCGGCAGGCCGCCGTTGATCGCGCAGGCGCCCACCGCCACCAGCGTCTTGCAGTGCGCGCGGAACTCGCGCAGCACCTGCACGTTCTCGGCATTGCACAGCCCGCCCTCGATGAGGCCGAGGTCGCAGTGGCCCACGGTCTTGATGTCGGTGAGCGGCGAGCGGTCGAACTCGATGTGCTCGATCAGCTCGAGCAGCCGCTCGTCGATGTCGAGAAACGACATGTGGCAGCCGAAGCAGCCGGCCAGCGACACCGTGGCCACCTTCAGCTTGCGCGGGCCATGGGCCGGGTAGGGCGTGAGCGTCGTGGTCACGAGGCCTCCTGGCGGCCGGGCTCGGCCACGCTGTCCTGGTCGTAGCGGCGCTCGCCGATCGGGATCACGAAGCCGCGCCGCTTGGGCAGGATCACGCCGACCGGGCAGATGCCCGCGGCGCGGTCGGTCAGGGCCATGTCGGTGTCGCCGAGCTGGCCGCTGTCGCTGTTGACCACCAGGTGCGTGCCGATGCCGTGGCCGGCGATGGCGAACACGTTCTTGCCGTCGATCTCGTGGCTGGCGCGCACGCACAGCTCGCACAGGATGCAGCGATTGAAGTCGAGCAGGATGTCGGGGTGGCTCGCGTCCACCGGCCGGTCGGGATAGAACTCCTCGAAGTGCGGCCCTTCCATGCCCATCTGGTAGGCGGTGGCCTGCAGCAGGCAGTTGCCGCTCTTCTCGCACGAGGGGCAGAAGTGGTTGCCTTCGATGAACAGCATCTGCAGCAGCGTCTTGCGCTGCGCGTCGAGCTCCTCGGTGTGGTTCTCCACCGCCAGGCCCTCGCTGGCCTGCACGGCGCATGCCGCGGCCATGCGGCCGTTCACACGGACGGTGCAGATGCGGCAGGAGCCGTGGGCGCGGAAGTCCGGGTGCCAGCACAGGTGCGGGATGTAGTGGCCCGCGCGGCGCGCTGCCTGCAGCAACGTGTCGCCGGGCACGAAGGGCACGTCCTCGCCGTCGAGCGTGAAGCAGGGCTCGCTCATTCGGCCGTCTCCAGGTGCGAGGCCGGGTCGTCGCGCCCGGTGATCTGCCGAGCCACCGAGAGCTCGGCATCGAGGTCGAAGGCGGGCTCGAAGTACAGCGACTTCAGGTGCCGCTCATAGGCCGGGCGGAACTTGGCAATGGTGTCGCGCAGCGGGTTGCAGGCCGTCGCACCCAGCCCGCAGTGCGTGGCGCCGTGCATCAGCTTGTCGAGCTCGTAGAGCACGTCGACGTCGTGGCGCGAGCCATGGCCCTGCGCGAGCTTGTCCATGCGCTTGACGACCAGCGCCGTGCCCACGCGGCAGGGCGTGCAGAAGCCGCAGCTCTCGTGGGCGAAGAAGTGCGCGAAGTTGCGCGCCACCTCGAACATGTCGCGCGAGCGGTCGAACACCATGAAGGCGCCGGCGGTGGGCACGTCCTCGAAGGCGATGCGCCGGCCGAACTCGAAGGCCGACAGGCACACGCCCGAGGGCCCGCCGACCTGCACGGCCTGCGTGTCGCGCGCGCCGCAGTCCTCGAGGATGCGGCCGATGCGCGTGCCGAAGGGGTACTCGTACAGGCCCGGCCGCTCGCAGTCGCCCGACACCGAATGGATTTTCGTGCCGGTGGACTTGGGCGTGCCGATCGCCGCCCACCAGTCGCCGCCCTGCACCGCGATGTGCGCCGCGGCGCAGAAGGTCTCGACGTTGTTCACCGTGGTCGGCCGGCCCATGTAGCCCTGCTGCACCGGGAAGGGCGGGCGGATGCGTGGCGTGCCGCGCTTGCCTTCGAGCGACTCGATCAGCGAGGACTCCTCACCGCACACGTAGGCACCTGCGCCGAGGTGGATGTCGATGTCGAAGTCGAAGCCGTCATGGCCCTGGATGGCCGTGCCCAGCAGATGCGCATCGCGGCGCCGCTGCAGCGTCTCGCGCAGCGGCTCCAGCAGGTAGCGGTACTCGCCGCGCAGGTAGACCAGGCCCTGCTTCGCGCCGATGGCGGCAGCAGCGATCGTCATGCCTTCGAACACCAGGTCGGCGTGGCGGCTCAGCAGCACGCGGTCCTTGAAGGTGCCGGGCTCGCCCTCGTCGGCATTGCACACGACCACCCGTTCGCTGCCCGCCGCCTCGCGGCACAGCGCCCACTTGGTGCCGGTGGTGAAGCCCGCGCCGCCGCGGCCGCGCAGGTTGGAACGTTTCATCTCCTCGAGCATGGCCGCGGGGCCGCGCGCCAGCGCGGCGGCCAGCGCCTGCCCGGCGGCAATCGGCTGGCCCAGCAGCACGTCGGCGCGGCGCACGTTGTCGTCGATGCGGAACCATTCGGCCGGCCACGACGAGGCCGGCGTATCCGATTCGATGAGCTCGGCGATGCGGGCCACACGTTGCGCATCGAGGCGAGTGATCACGAGCTGGTGGTTGATGAGCAGCGCCGGGCCCTGGTCGCACAGGCCGGTGCAGGACGTGGCCGCCACGCTGACGCGGCCGTCGGTTCGCATCTCGCCGGGCTTGACGCGCAAGCGCTCGCACAACTGGGCCATCAGCGCTTCGCTGCCGAGCAGGCGGTCGGTGATGTTGTCGCTGAACAGCACCCGCCAGCGCCCCACGGGCTGCAGGTGGAAGAAGCGATAGAAGCTGGCCACCCCCTCGACCTGCGCCAGCGTCAGCCCGAGCTCGCGCGCCAGGTCGGCCAGCAGCGGGCGCGGCAGCCAGCCGTGCTGCTCCTGCGCTTCGCGCAGCAGCTGGACCAGCGAGTTCCGGTGACGGGGGAAGTGCAGCATGGGCACGACGATGGTGTGGCCGGTGCGTTGGATCAGACTTGATTTGCGGCAAATTCGCAAGGCTCGGCTCAAGTCGCCGCCCCGATGGCCGAAACTTGACGAATCGGCGGCGCTTCCCCAGCCGCATTCGAGTGTCGTGACCGATCCAGCCGCCATTCCCCCAGCAAGGCTCAGCCCGTCGGTCGAGGCCCCTGCATCGCGCGTGCTCAGCGGCCATCTCCGGCGGGCGATGCGCACGCAGGTCATGGTGATTGCGTTCTACCTGGTCGACGCACTCCTGATGGCCGGCTATGCCGCGCACGGAGCGCTTCCTCCCGTCGCCCCGCTGGCCTTCGGCGCTGCGGGCATCGGATTGACGGGCTTGTTTGCCATCATGGTGCGCATGGGCCTTCACCGGCGAATGGGTGGCGCGCTCTTCACGACCCTCCAGTTGCTGAGCGCGTGCAGCCTGATGCTCGTCACGGCGGCCGCGCTGCCGCAGATCGGCGTGCTGCTGTTGCTGACCCTGATCATCGCCCTGGCCACGGCCGCGCTGCAATTGCCGCTCCGGCACGTGTTGGTGGTGACAGGCCTCATTGCGGCCTTCTCGCTGGCCCTGCTGTTGTTCAACGGCGTCCGGTTCGGCCTGCCACTGGACGATGGGTGGTTGCGTCTGCTCACTGGCCTGTGGTTCGCCGTGGTGCTGGCCAAGATCGTGGCCATCAACCTGATCGGTGCAGAGATGCGCAAGGCCCTCTCGGCGAGCAACTCCCGGCTCGAGGCCGCACTGGCCCAGGTGCGCGAACTGTCGGAGCGGGACGAACTGACCGGCCTGCAGAACCGGCGCAGCATCCTGGCGCATCTGGCAGAAGAGAGGGCGCGGTTTTCGCGCGGTGGCCTGGCATTCGGGGTGGCGATTCTCGACATCGATCACTTCAAGCGGGTCAACGACCGGCATGGCCATGCCATGGGCGATGAGGTGCTGCGTGCGTTTGCGAAGATCGTGACCGACAAGCTGCGCAGTACCGATCGCATCGCGCGGTATGGCGGCGAGGAGTTTCTGCTGCTGCTGACCAACAGCCCCGAAGCCCATTCGGTGCAGCTCGCCGTGGAGCGTCTGCGGTGCGCCGTGGAGGAATTCCCCTGGTCCGAGCTCGCTGCGGAGCTCAAGCTCACGTGTTCGATCGGGGTGACGATGAGCTGTGCGGGGGAAGGTGTGGCCGAGATGCTCGAGCGTGCCGATGCGGCGCTGTACCGCGCCAAGTCGGACGGGCGCAACACCGTGCGCCTTGGATGAGGACGCCGAGCCAGTCCATGCCTTGAGTCGCCGGCGCAGCCTTGCTGCACACTCGCATTGATGCGAGAACCGCCGCCCCCTGCGCCTGACGACGAGCCCGCACGGCGCTGGTTCGCCTCGCGAGGCTGGCAGCCCTTCGACTTCCAGCGCGAGGTGTGGGCGGCGATGGTGGCGGGCCGCAGTGGCTTGCTGCATGCCACCACCGGATCGGGCAAGACCTACGCCGTGGCGCTCGGCGCGCTGCAGCGCGGCCTGGCCCTGGCGCAGCCCGCACGTGGCGCACCGCCGCTGCAAGTGCTGTGGCTGACGCCGATGCGCGCGCTCGCCGCCGACACCACCCGCGCGCTCACGATGCCGCTGGCCGATCTCGCGCCAGAGTGGACGCTCGGCCAGCGCAGCGGCGACACGCCGGCGGCCGAGCGGGCGCGGCAGGACAAGCGTTTCCCGACGGTGCTGGTCACCACGCCCGAGTCGCTCAGCCTGATGCTCACGCGCGAGAACGCGGCGCAGGACCTCGGCGCGGTGCACACCGTGGTCGTCGACGAATGGCACGAACTGATGGGCAACAAGCGCGGCGTGCAGGTGCAGCTCGCAATTGCCCGGCTGGCGCGCTGGAACCCGGATCTCGTCGTCTGGGGCCTGTCGGCCACGCTGGGCAACCTGGACGAGGCGATGCGCGTGCTGGTCGGCGCGCGCGAGGCCACGCTGGTGCAGGGCCGCATCGATAAGACGCTCGTGATCGACACCTTGCTGCCCGCGAACCCGGGGCGCTTCTCCTGGGGCGGGCACCTGGGTGCGCAGATGCAGCTGCCGGTGGTGGCCGAGATCGAGCGCAGCAGCACCACGCTGGTCTTCACCAACACACGCTCGCAGGCGGAGATCTGGTACCAGCTGCTGATCCAGGAGCGGCCGGAGTGGGCGGGCCTCGTCGCCTTGCACCACGGTTCGCTCGACAAGGAGGTGCGCGAGTGGGTCGAGCTGGGCCTGAAGGAAGGCCGGCTCAAGGCGGTGGTCGCCACCTCGTCGCTGGACCTGGGCGTGGATTTCCTGCCGGTGGAGCGTGTGCTGCAGATCGGCTCGCCCAAGGGCATCGCGCGGCTGCTGCAGCGCGCCGGCCGCAGCGGCCACGCGCCGGGGCGGCCGAGCCGCGTCACCATCGTGCCGACCAACACGCTGGAGCTGGTGGAGGCGGCTGCCGCACGCCGTGCCGCGAAGGCCGGGCGCATCGAGCAGCGTGCCTCGCCCGACAAGCCGCTGGACGTGCTGGTGCAGCACCTCGTCACCGTGGCGCTGGGCGGCGGGTTCGAGCCGGAGTCGCTTTACGCCGAGGTGCGCGGCGCGCACGCCTTCCGCGAGCTGACGCGCGCCGAGTTCCAGTGGGCGCTGGACTTCGTCGAGAAGGGCGGCGCGAGCCTGGCCGTCTACCCGGAGTACCACCGCGTGGCGCTCGTCGATGGCCTGTACCGCGTGCCCGACCGCGGCATCGCCAAGCGCCACCGGCTGCAGGTCGGCACCATCGTCGGCGACGCGTCGATGCAGGTGAAATACCTCAGCGGCGGCAAGATCGGCACCATCGAGGAGAGTTTCATCGCGCGGCTGCGCCCGGGAGACTGCTTCGTGTTCGCCGGCCGCGTGCTCGAGTTCATCCGCACGCAGGACATGGCGGCCTACGTGAAAA
This sequence comes from Rhizobacter sp. AJA081-3, assembly GCF_017795745.1. Lineage (GTDB taxonomy): Bacteria > Pseudomonadota > Gammaproteobacteria > Burkholderiales > Burkholderiaceae_C > Piscinibacter. The sequence continues at coordinate 597,611 of NZ_CP059067.1, forward strand.
AGGCGACGAAGAGCCGCGGCATCGTGCCGTCGTGGGCCGGCGGGCGCATGCCGCTGTCCACCGAACTGGCCGATGCGGTGGTGGAGCTGCTCGCCGAGGCCGCGCAGGGCGACTGGGTGCGCGACGCCGACGAACCCGAGATGCAGGCCGCGGCGCCCATGCTCGCCACGCAGATGAAGCTGTCGCGCCTGCCGACGCCCAGGACCCTGCTGATCGAGCGCTATCGCTCGCGCGAGGGCGAGCACCTGTACCTGTACCCCTTCGCCGGGCGCAACGTGCACCTGGGCCTGGCCAGCCTGCTGGCCTGGCGGCTGGCGAAACACGCGCCTAACACCTTCAGCATGAGCGTCAACGACCACGGCTTCGAGTTGCTGAGCGCCGAGCCGGTGGACGTGGCCTCCCTGCTCGACCAGCAGGTCTTCAGCGCCGAGCACCTGCTCGAAGACGTGCTGGCCAGCCTGAACTCCGGCGAGCTGGCCCAGCGGCGCTTTCGCGAGATCGCCCGCGTGTCCGGGCTGATCTTCACCGGCTACCCGGGTGCGGCCAAGAGCACGCGGCAGCTACAGGCCTCCAGCGGGCTGTTCTACGAGGTGTTCCGCAAGTACGACGCCGGCAACCTGCTGCTCACGCAGGCACAGGCCGAGGTGCTCAGCCAGGAGCTGGACATCCTGCGCCTGGCCGCCACCTTGAAGCGTTTGAGCGCGCGCCGCATCGAGTTCGTCGAGCTGAAAGCGCCCAGCCCGTTCAGCCTGCCGCTGATGGTGGAGCGCTTCCGTGAGAAGCTCAGCAACGAGAAGCTGGCCGACCGGCTGGAGCGCATCGTGCGAGATGCGGAGAGAATGGCCGACCGATGAGCAAGTTCACACGTTTCTTCAAGTTCGCCAACGCCGCGCGCCTGGCCACCTACCTGATCGCGCTGTGGAAGCTGTTCAAGCACCCGCAGACACCGCGCGCGGCGAAGGTCGTGGCCATCGCCGTGCTGGCCTACGCGGTCAGCCCGATCGACCTGATCCCGGATTTCATCCCGGTGCTGGGTCAGCTCGACGACCTGATCCTGCTGCCCTTGGGCGTGGCGCTGGCGGTCAAGCTCACGCCACCGGCGCTGTGGGAGGCGCGGCTGCGCGAGGCCGAAGCTTCGGCGGAGAAGCTGCCGCGCATGTGGTGGGGTGCGGCGCTGATCGTGTTGCTGTGGGTGGTGCTGTTCGGCCTGCTCGTCTGGTGGCTGGTGAGGCTGTTCGCTGCCGCATGAGGGGCGGAGTGTGGTTGCTGGGGCTGGCGCTGTCCGGCGCCGCCCAGGCCATGAGCGGCATCGTCACGCATGTGACCGATGGCGACACGATCTGGGTGAGGCCCGACGAGCCGAACCGCAAGCCGGTGAAGCTGCGCCTGGTGGGCATCGACGCGCCCGAGCGCTGCCAGGCCTGGGGGGCGCAGGCCACCGCCGCGCTCACGTCGCAGGTGCTGCACCGCCACGTGGAGGTGCCCACGCGCGGTGTCGATGCGCACGGCCGCCTGCTCGGCGGCCTGATGCTCGACGGGCGCGACGTGAGCGCCTGGATGGTGTCGCGAGGGCATGCCTGGAGCGCGCGTTACCACCGCCACCCTGGCCCCTACGCGCAGGAGCAGCAGGTCGCGCAGACGGGACGCGCCGGGCTCTTCGCAGACCCGGCGGCGATCGAACCCTGGGTGTTCCGCAAGCGACACGGCCCCTGCCCGTGAAGGCGGGCGGGCGCGCCGCTCAGCCCGGCTGGCGCATCAGCGTGCTCTTGCCGAACAGGCTCTCGATCAGGTCCACCGCGAGCGTGGCGGTCTTGTTGCGCACGTCCAGCGCCGGGTTCAGCTCCATCACGTCGAGCGAGGCGAGCCGGCCGGTGTCGGCGATCATCTCCATGCACAGCTGCGCCTCGCGGTAGGTCGGGCCGCCGGGCACGGTGGTGCCCACGCCCGGCGCGATGTCGGGGTCGAGGAAGTCGACGTCGAAGCTGACGTGCAGGTGCGTGTTGGCGTCCAGCGTGGCCAGCGCCAGCTCCATGGTGTGGCGCATGCCCATCTCGTCGATGTAGCGCATGTCGAACACCTCCAGGCCGACCTGGTGCACGAAGCGCTTCTCGCCCTGGTCGACGCTGCGGATGCCGATCTGGCGCACGACTTTCGCGCTGATCGCCGGCACCGTGCCGCCGATCTCGATCAGTTCCTGCGGGCCATGGCCGCACAGGCAGGCCACCGGCATGCCGTGGATGTTGCCGCTGGGCGTGAGCTGGTTGGTGTTGAAGTCGGCATGCGCATCGAGCCAGAGCACGCGCAGCTTCTTGCCGGCCTCGCGGCAGTGCCGCGCCACCGCGCTGATCGAGCCGATGCCCAGGCAGTGGTCGCCGCCGAGCAGGATCGGCAGCCGGCCGCCGTTCAATTCGGCGTAAACCGCCTCGTGCACCGCCTGGTTCCAGGCGACCACCTCGGCCAGGTGGCGGTAGCCGCCCACCGGCGGCAGCCAGGGGTTGGCCGGCCCGGCGAGGTTGCCGCGGTCGAGCACCTCCAGGCCGTGGGCTTCGAGCACCGGCACGATCTGCGCGACGCGCAAGGCCTCCGGGCCCATGCTCGCGCCGCGGCTGCCCGCGCCGATGTCGGTGGGCGCGCCGATCAGGCTGACCTGCTTGTTCATGGTGTCGTGGGGCTCAGGTGTCGTCGGCGAACTCGCCGGTGGTGGTTTCGGGCAGGTCGAAGCCGTATTCCTCGGCCAGTACCGCCCAGGCCTCTTCGGCGGTCTCGACGAAGCGGAACAGGCTCACGTCGCCGGGGCTGATCATGCCGGTCTCGATGAGCCAGTCGAAGTCGATCAGTCGCGTCCAGAACTCGCGGCCGAACAGCAGGATCGGCCGCTTGCGCGACTTGCCCGTCTGCGTCAGCGTCATCGTCTCGAACAGCTCGTCGAGCGTGCCGAAGCCGCCGGGAAAGCACACCAGCGCGATCGAGCGCATCACGAAGTGCATCTTGCGCAGCGCGAAGTAGTGGAACTGGAAGCACAGCTCCGGCGTGATGTACGGGTTCGGCGCCTGCTCGTGCGGCAGCACGATGTTCAGGCCGATGCTCTTGCCGCCCACCTCGTGCGCGCCGCGGTTGCCTGCCTCCATGATGCCGGGGCCGCCGCCGGTGACCACGTAGACCGGCGACTCCAGCTCGCGCGACTTGCGCGTGACGATGCCGGCGAAGCGCTGCGCCTCGTCGTAGTAGCGCGACATGCTCACGCCCATCTCGGCGCGCCTGACGGCCGCGGCGTCGCCCTCGGCGCGCGCCGCCTCCAGCCGCAGCATGGCGACTTCCGGCGGCAGGATGCGCGCGCTGCCGAAGATGACGATGGTCGAGCGGATGCCGTGCTCGGCCTGCACCATCTCCGGCTTGAGCAGCTCGAGCTGCATGCGCACCGGGCGCAGCTCCTCGCGCAGCAGGAACTCGGTGTCGGTGAAGGCCAGGCGGTAGGCGCTTTCGGGGCCGGCGTAGAGCGACGGCGAAACGACGGCTTCGGCGTCTTCTTCGGCGCTCGGGAAGTTGCGTGCCGTCAGGTCCTGTTTCTTGTCCATGGCGCGGAGGATAACCGCGGCGTCAGTGGCGCAGCAGCAGGGCGCCCAGCACCAGGGCGGCCATCCAGGCCGTCTCTGCGGCAAGCAGCAGCACCGGCCGCCAGCCGGCGCGGGCGAGCTGCATGAACGAGGTCTTCATGCCCAGGGCGGCGATCGCCGCCACCAGACAGCCGCGCGAAAGCTCACCGAGGGCCTGCTGCACCGGTGCGGCGATCACGCCGGCCGAGTTGACCGCCACCATGGCGACGAACAGCCACAGGAACCAGGGCACCAGCGGCTGCTTCGTCGTGGCATGGCCCTGCGCTGCGGCGGCCTGATCGCGGCGGGCCTTGAAGGCCGCCGACACCACCACCACCACCACCGCCAGCATCGCCACACGGAACAGCTTGACGATGGTGGCGTAGTCGCCCGCCTCGGTGCCCAGCGTGTATCCCGCGCCCACCACCTGCGCGACGTCGTGGATGGTGCCGCCGAGGAACAGGCCGGCCTGCTGCGGCGTCAGGTCGAGGAGCCGCGCGATCAGTGGGTAGACCACCATCGCCGCCGTCGACAGCGCGGTCACGGCCACGACGGTGAACAGCGTGAAACGCTCGCCGTCCTTCTCGCGCGGCAGCACCGCCGAGATCGCCAGCGCCGCCGAGGCGCCGCAGATCGCCACCGCGCCGCCGCACAGGATGCCCTGGCTGCGAGTCATGCCCAGGCGCCGGCCGAGCGCGTGGCCCACGAAGAGGGTGCTGGCCACCGCCGCGACGACGATCAGCGCCGTGCTCCAGCCCAGGCCCGCGATCTGCATCGCGGTGATGCGTGCACCGAGCAGGCCCACGCCCAGGCGCAGCACGGTGCGGGCGCAGAACTCGATGCCCGGCCGGGTGCGCGGTTCGTGGCTGAGGTAGTGGAAGGCGATGCCGAAGAACAGTGCGTAGAGCAGTTGCGGGCCGCCGTGCAGCACCGACACCAGGGTGGCGGCCATCGCAAGCACGCCGGCCAGCGCTGCGCCGGGAGCGAGGGCGTACAGCCGCAGGATCAGCCGTTGCACAGCGGCCGGCGCGTTCGCGGCCTGATCACTCATGCCGGCTCGTCGGCCGCGACAGCAGGTGCACGTAGTCGTGGTGGCGGGTGTCGATGGTGGAGACGCGGTACTCCACCGGCCGGTCGCCGAAGGTCAGCGCGGTTCGCCGCACCTGCATCACCGGCGTGCCCAGCGGAATGCCCAGCACGCGCGCGGCGGCGCGGTCGGCCGCCACTGCGCGGGCGCGCTCCAGCGCCCGCACCACGGTGATGCCGAAGTCTGACTGGTAGAGCTGGTAGATCGTCGCCTCGCGTTCGGCGAAGCGTTTCTCGCTGAGGCCCTTGAACAGTGCGGCGGGCAGCATCAGCCGGTCGTGCACGACCGCCTTGCCCTGCAGGCGCAGCCGGTTCTCCACCTGCACGACCGGGTCGCCCACACGCAGGCCGAGCGCCTGGGCGGCGTCTTCCTCGCATCGCTGGCGCTCGTACGAGACCAGGTCGACCTCGGGCGCCTCGCGCAGGCCGTCGGCGCGCTCGACGTGGAAGTACTGGAACAGGAAGCGGTCGGGGTTGTGCGTCGCAACGAATGTGCCGCGGCCCTGGCGGCGCACCAGCAGGTGCTCGGCGACCAACTCGTCGACCGCCTTGCGCAGCGTGCCGATCGACACGCCCAGCGAAGCCGCCAGCTCCGTCTCACTGGGCAGCGCCTGGCCCGGCGGCGCCTGCCCCGACTCGATGGCGCGCAGCAGCGCGCGCTTGACGACGCGGTACAGGGGCATGCCGGCGGCTTCGGGGGCGATGGCGCGGAAGGCGTGGCGGGCGGGCATGGCGGCGCAGTCTAGCGACGCGCTCGCCACTCAAGCAAGTCATCTGTATGACCTGTTTGACGACGGGTTATCGGCAGCGCAGGATGCCGCCCTGCGGTTCGACATCCCGGAGACATCGATGATTCATTTCGTATTGCACGACGCCAGCGACACCGTCGCCGTCGTGGTGGTGGAGGGCGTGAAGGCCGGCATGGCGCTGACCGGCTGGATCATGGACGAGGACCGCATGGTCGACATCGTCGCCCGGCAGGACATCCCGATCGGCCACAAGGTGGCGCTCAAGGCGATGAAGCCCGGCGACACCGTCATCAAGTACGGCATCGACATGGGCAAGGTGGTCGCCCCGATCGAGGCCGGCGAGCACGCGCACGTGCAGAACATCAAGACCAAGCGTTGGTAAGCCGAGGACCCCGACCATGAGCATCATCACCAAGGACACCACCTTCCTCGGCTACCGCCGCGAGAACGGCCGCGTCGGCGTTCGCAACCACGTCATCATCCTGCCGCTGGACGACCTGTCGAACGCGGCCGCCGAGGCCGTCGCCCACAACATCAAGGGCGCGATGGCGATCCCGCACCCCTACGGCCGGCTGCAGTTCGGCGCCGACCTGGAGCTGCACTTCCGTACGCTGATCGGCACCGGCTGCAACCCGAACGTCGCGGCGGTCGTCGTCATCGGCATCGAGGACGGCTGGACGAAGAAGGTCGTCGACGGCATCGCCGCGACCGGCAAGCCGGTGGCCGGCTTCGGCATCGAGGGCCATGGCGACCACGACACCATCTTGCGCGCCAGCAAGGCGGCGCGCGAGTACGTGCAGTGGGCCAGCGAGAAGCAGCGCGAGGCCTGCGCGATCCACGAGCTGTGGGTCTCCACCAAGTGCGGCGAGAGCGACACCACCAGCGGTTGCGGCGCCAACCCGACCGTGGGCAACGCCTTCGACAAGCTGCACCCGCTGGGCACCACCCTGTGCTTCGGCGAAACGACCGAGCTGACCGGCGGCGAGCAGATCGTCGCGGCGCGCTGCAAGACGCCCGAGGTGCGCGAGAAGTTCATGTTCATGTTCAACCGCTACCAGGACGTGATCAACCGCCACAAGACCACCGACCTCAGCGAAAGCCAGCCGACCAAGGGCAACATCGCCGGCGGCCTGACGACGATCGAGGAGAAGGCGCTGGGCAACATCCAGAAGATCGGCAAGAAGTGCACCGTCGACGGCGTGATCGACAAGGCCGAGATGCCCGCCCACCCGGGCCTGTGGTTCATGGATTCGTCCAGCGCGGCGGCCGAGATGGTGACGCTGTGCGCGGCCTCCGGGTACGCGGTGCACTTCTTCCCCACCGGCCAGGGCAACGTGATCGGCAACCCGATCCTGCCGGTCATCAAGATCTGCGCGAACCCGCGCACCGTGCGCCTGATGAGCGAGCACGTCGACGTCGACACTTCGGGCCTGCTGCAGCGCGAGATCACGCTCGACCAGGCCGGCGACCGGCTGCTCGAGAACATGCTGCGCACGGCCAACGGGCGCCTGACCGCCGCCGAGGCGCTGGGCCACCGCGAGTTCGTGCTGACGCGGCTGTTCGAGAGCGCCTGACATGGCGCGGGTGGTGATCTCGGAGTTCATGGACGCGGCCGCCGTGGCGCAGCTCGCGGCCAGGCACGACGTGCTCTACGACGCGGCGCTGGTCGACGATGCGCCGCGCCTGCTCGCCGAAGCGGCGAAGGCCGACGCGATCGTCGTGCGCAACCGCACCCAGGTTCGCGGCGCGCTGCTCGAGGCGCTGCGGCGCTGCAAGGTGGTCGGCCGGCTCGGCGTGGGGCTGGACAACATCGACGTGGCCGGCTGCGAATCGCGCGGCATTCTCGTGGTCCCGGCCACCGGCGCGAACGCGCTGTCGGTTGCCGAGTACGTGGTCGGCACGGCGATGCTGCTGCTGCGCGGGGCTTACCAGTCCAGCGCGGCGGTGTCCGCCGGGCAGTGGCCGCGCACGGCGCTGTCCAATGGCCGCGAGATCGCCGGCAAGACGCTGGGCCTGATCGGCTTCGGCTCGATCGGCCAGCTCACCGCGACGCGCGCGCGGGCGCTGGGCATGACGGTGATCGCCTTCGACGCGATGATGGACGAAGACCACCCCGCCTTCGCCGCGGTCGGTGTGCGCTGCACCGGCCTGGACGAGGTGATTCGCAGCGCCGACGTGCTCAGCCTGCACGTACCGCTGGTGGAGTCGACGCGCGGGCTGTTCGACGCCGCGCGCATCGCCTCGATGAAGCCGGGCGCCGTGCTCATCAACACCGCCCGCGGCGGCATCCTCGACGAGGCGGCCGTCGCCGCGGCGCTGAAGAGTGGTCAGCTCGGCGGCGCGGCGATCGACGTGTTCGGCACCGAGCCGTTGCCGGCCGCGCCGCATTTCGAGGCTTGCCCGAACCTGGTGTTGACGCCGCACGTGGCCGGCCTCACGGCCGAGGCGAACGAGCGGGTGTCCTCGCTGATCGCACAGAAAGTGCTGGAGGCGCTGGCATGAAGCTCGCCATCGGACAGCTGCAGGCGCTGGTGGCCGGTGCACTGCTGCGCGCCGGCGCCAACGCCACGATGGCCGAGTGCACCGCGCGTGCGCTGGTGCTCGCGGAAGCGCAGGGGCTGGTCTCTCACGGGCTGAGCCGCGTCCCGCAGTACAGCGGGCACCTGAGGACCGGCCGCGTCAACGGTGCGGCGCTGCCCGGCGTGCTGCGCCGCAAGGGCGGGGCGCTGCTGGTCGACGCCCAGGAGGGCCTGGCCTTCCCGGCCTGCGAGCTGGCGGTGCGCGAGGCCATCGCGGCAGCGCGCGAGCATGGCGTGGCCTTCGCCGGTGTGACGAACAGCCACCACTGCGGCGTGGTCGTCGATCACCTGCGCCTGGCGGCCGCAGCCGGGATGGTCGGGCTGGGTTTTGCGAACTCGCCCTCGGCGATGCCGGCGGCCGGCGGCCGGCATCCGATCTTCGGCACCAACCCGGTGGCGGCGGTGTTCCCGCGCCGCGGTGCGGACCCGCTGATGATCGACCTGAGCCTGTCGGAGGTGGCGCGCGGCAAGCTGATGGTCGCCGCCAAGGAAGGCAAGTCCATCCCGGCCGGCTGGGCGCTCGACAAGGACGGCCAGCCCACCACCGACCCGAAGGCCGGCATGGAGGGCTCGATGCTGCCGATCGGCGCCGTCTCCTCGCCCAAGGGCGCGATGCTCGCGCTGGTGGTCGAGCTGCTGGTCACCGCGCTGATCGGCGCGAACTTCGGCTTCGAGGCTTCGAGCTTCTTCGTCGACGAGGGCAACCGGCCGCGCATCGGCCAGGCCTTCATCCTCGTCGACCCGGGCGCGTTGGCCGGGGCGGACAGCTACCTCGACCGCATCGAGGTGCTGATCGCCGAGATGCTGCGCGACGAAGGCGTGCGACTGCCCGGCGCGCGCCGCGAGGTGCTGCGTCGGCGTGCCGAGGCCGAGGGCATCGAGGTGGCCGACAACATGCTCGCCGTGCTGCGCGGCTGAACCAGTCGAACAAGGCATGAACGCAAAGACGATTCCCGCATAAGCACCATCGTTGCGACAGCCGCCCGCCAGAGGCAGCATGCGCGACTTCCCACGGAGACAAACCGACCATGCAACGACGCGATCTGCTCAAGGCACTGCCCCTGCTGCTGCCTTCCTCCCTGGCCTGGGCCCAGGCCGACTATCCGAAGGCCGGCGGCACGATCCGCTACGTCGTGCCCTTCCCGCCGGGCGGCTTGACGGACGTGATGGCGCGCCTGGTCGGGCAGCAGCTCGGCACGCGCTGGGGCGTCAACGTGGTGATCGACAACAAGCCCGGCAACGGCGGGCAGATCGGTGCGGCCGAGGTGGCCAAGTCTGCGGGCGATGGCCAGACGCTGCTGGCCATCACGCTGACACACGCCGCCAACGTGACGCTGTTCAAGGGCAAGGCCAGCTTCGATTTCCAGAAGGAGCTGCGGCCGGTGGCGCTGCTGGCCGGCTCGCCGATCCTGGTGGTCGTGCCCGCGGCCAGCCCCATCAAGGACTTCGCCGGGCTGATTGCCGCGGCGCGCGGCGGCAAGCTCAACGCCGGCTCCAGCGGCAACGGCACGCCGCCGCACCTGACGCTGGCGCTGTTCAACGACCTGATGAAGACCGAGGTGCAGCACGTGCCCTACAAGGGCGGCGCACCGTCGATGACCGACCTGATCGGCGGCCAGCTCGACCTGGTGTTTTCCAACATGCCCGAAAGCATCGCCCACGTGAAGAGCGGCAAGCTGCGTGCGCTGGCTATCGCCAGCAGCGACCGCCACCCACTGGTGCCCGACGTGCCGACCACCGCCGAGGCTGGCCTGCCGCAGCTCGCGGTGGAGAACTGGACGGCGATCATGGTGCCGGCGGCCACGCCCGAGGCGGCGGTGGCCAAACTCGGCGCCGAGGTGCTGAAGATCATGGCCGCGCCGGAGATCGAGGAGCGCGCGCGCACGCAGGGTTTCCGCGTCGACGCGCGCGGGCCGCAGGCCTTCGGGGCTTATCTGAACAGCGAGGTCGAACGCTGGGCCAAGGTGATCGCCGCGGCGAAGATTTCGGCGGACTGAGCCGACGGGCTGTCATCATCGCTGTCGATCCGGTCGACAGTGAGGCGGCGATGGCGTGTGGCGGGGAATCACGACGCGGCGTGCGGCGGCGCCGGTTGCTGCAAGGTGTGGCGACGTTGGCTGCGGCCCCGCTGGCGGCCTGCGGCTCCGGTGGCAGCGACGCCGCCCCCGGTGCCACGCGCAGCTGGCAGATGGGCTTCTCTCCCAACCCGCCGCGCCCCACCGTCCAGAGCGTGCTGCAGGGCATCGACCTGTGGAGCCGCCGCGCCGAGCTGGCCATCATCCACGAAGAAGTGCCGTGGACCGACCTGCTGGCCGGCAAGTCGCCCGATGCCATCCTGGACGACGACAAGGTGGCGCTGGTGCAGTACCTGCGCAGCAAGGGCCTGCAGCTCGTCTTCATGGGCGACCTGAACGACGGACTGGCGCGCGAGAGCGAGGCGCCGAAGCTGCGCGCCGCAGGCCGCAGCATCACCGAGCCTGCCGTGCAGCAGCTCTATCGCGACTACCTGCTCGCCGTCGACCGCAAGTTGCGGCCCGCCGTGCTGGGTCTGGTCGCCGAGAGCAACCTGATCCGCGTGGCCGCGCCCGCGCTCTACCCGGCCATCGTGAAGACCGCCAACGACACGGCCGCCGCCCTGCGCTCGGCCGGCAGCACGACGACGCTGCTGGCCAGCGTGCAGGTGGAGACGGCCTGGGGCCGCCTCGGTGGCGCCGCCGGTTTCATCGGCATCGCCGCCGATCTGGCCGACTTCCCGTTCACGCAGACGCTCGGCCTCTCGTCCTACCCGTACTTCGGCTGGACACAACCGGAGGACATCCCGACCGACTACTACAGCCGCCTCGTCGCCGGCCGCGACCTGCCGGTCATGGTCACCGAGGGCGGCTGGGCCAGCGCCTCGGGCGGCAGCATCGTCAGCTCGCCGCAGCTGCAGGCGCGCTACATCACGCGCCAGGCGGCCTTGCTCGACGCGGTGAAGGCGAGGGCGCTGCTGCAGCTGCAGTTCGCCGATGTGGACCTGGCCAGCGTGCCGCCGCCGGTGCCGGCCAACCTGCCGCTGTTCGCCAGCATCGGCCTGGCCGACAGCGACTTCGTGCCCAAGCCGGCGCTGGCCGCCTGGGACGCGCTGTTCGCGCGGCGCTACGCGCCCTGACGCAGCGCCGCACACACCGGGCACTTCGGTGCCCGGGCGACGCGGATCTCGTTCCACTCCATCGATCGTGCGTCGAGCATCTGCAGCCGCCCGGCCAGCGAGCTGCCCACGCCGGCGAGCAGCTTGAGCGCCTCGGCCGCCTGCATGGTGCCGATGATGCCCACCAGTGGCGCGAACACGCCCATGGTGGCGCAGCGCACTTCCTCGAAGGTGGCTTCGGGCGGGAAGATGCAGGCGTAGCAAGGGTTGTTGTCGGCACGCGTGTCGTAGACCGAGATCTGGCCGTCGAAGCCGATCGCCGCGCCCGACACCAGCGGCTTGCGGTGCGCTACGCAGGCGGCGTTCACCGCATGGCGGGTGCTGAAGTTGTCGCTGCAGTCGAGCACCACGTCGGCGGCAGCCACCAGCGCATCGAGCCGCTGCGCGTCGGCACGCTCCTGCAGGCCGACGACACGTACCTCCGGGTTGATGGCGGCGATGGCCCGCGCCGCGGAGCCGACCTTGGGCTGGCCGACCCGCTCCAGGGTGTGGGCGATCTGCCGCTGCAGGTTGGTCACGTCGACGGTGTCGTGATCGACCAGTGTGATCGTTCCGACGCCGGCCGTGCCCAGGTACAGCGCGACCGGCGAACCCAGCCCCCCCGCGCCGATCACCAGGGCGTGGGCTTCGAGCAGCTTCTGCTGGCCCTCGACGCCGATCTCATCGAGCAGGATGTGGCGCGAGTAGCGCAGCAGCTGCTCATCGCTCAGGCCGTCGTGCTTGCCGTCGTTCATGCGCGCGAGCATACCCACAAGCGGCGACGCCCGCGCGGGGCGGGCGTCGTACGCGGAGCGGTCTGTGTCAGTTGGTCATGCTGGCTTCGGCCTTGCGCTCGACGATGGTCTTGCTGACCAGCACCGGCTTGCCCTTCAGGCGGTTCAGCGCCTGGGCCAGCTGGAAATCTTCCGCCGAGCCGAATTCGGGCAGCGGCTTGGCCGTGGCGGCCTTCTTCTGCGCCTCGTCTTCCAGCTTCTTGCGCGCTTCCTCGCGGGCCTTCTCGCGCGCCTCGTCCTTCATTTCGGCGCCCTGGCCGCTGGCGATGTGCTTCTCCAGGTCGGCTTCGCGCACGCGCAGGGCGGCGAACACGTTGCCTTCGGCGGTCTCGTCGAGCATCACGTCGGGCACGATGCCCTTGGCCTGGATCGACGCGCCGCTGGGCGTGTAGTAGCGCGCGGTGGTGATCTTCAGCGCGGTGTCGGGGCCGAGCTGGCGAACCGTCTGCACCGAGCCCTTGCCGAAGGTCTGCGCCCCCATCACGATGGCACGCTTGTGGTCCTGCAGCGCTCCGGCGACGATCTCGCTGGCCGAGGCCGAGCCTTCGTTGACCAGCACCACCAGCGGCACCTTCTTCACGCCTTCGGGCAGCTTGCGCAGCGGGTCGCTGCCGCCGCGACGCAGGTAGTACTCGGGCGCCGCCTTGAAGGTGGCCTTGGAGTCGGCGATCTGGCCGTTGGTGGTCACCACCACGGCGTCGCTGGGCAGGAAGGCCGCCGAGATGGCCACCGCACCCTCGAGCAGGCCGCCCGGGTCGTTGCGCAGGTCGAGCACCAGGCCCTTGAGGTTCGGGTCCTGCTTGTAGATCTCTTCGAGTTTGCGGGCGAAGTCGTCGACGGTGCGGTCCTGGAACTGGCTCACGCGCAGCCAGGCGTAGCCGGGCTCGACGACCTTGGAGCGCACGCTCTGCACGCGGATCTCTTCGCGCACGATGGTCACGGGGAAGCTGCGCGTCTCGGTCTTGCGGAACACCGTGAGCACCACCTTGGTGTTGGGCTCGCCGCGCATCTTCTTGACGGCCTGGTCCATCGTCAGGCCCTTGACGACGGTGTCGTCGATCTTGGTGATCAGGTCACCGCTCTTCAGGCCGGCGCGGAAGGCGGGCGAGCCCTCGATCGGCGAGACCACCTTGACCAGGCCGTCTTCCATGCCGATCTCGATGCCCACGCCGACGAAGCGGCCGCTGGTGCCTTCGCGGAATTCCTTGAAGGTCTTCTTGTCGAAGAACTGCGAGTGCGGATCGAGCCCCGAGACCATGCCCGAGATGGCGTCGTTGATGAGCTTCTTCTCGTCGACCGGCTCGACGTAGTCGCTCTTGACCATGCCGAACACGGCGGCGAGTTGCTGCAGCTCCTCCAGCGGCAGCTGCGAGACCGAGCTGCTGCGGGCGATCGCCTGGAACTGCATGGTGGTCAGCGCCCCGGCGACAGCGCCCAGAGCCAGCCAGCCCGCAACCTTGAGTTTGATTCCCATCGACTACCCCTTCAGACCCGCTTCAGTGCTGCGAAAACACGCACGCGAAATCAGTATATGACGCGTGCCCCGCTTAGGACCGGGGGCTGCCGGGAAAGTTGCACGCGGCGGCGGGCTTTCGCGCAACGCCTGGAAACAGGCCGTTCAGGCCGCGCTTCGCTCGAAAGTCACCACGTGATCCACCTCGGCACGGATGCCGATCCACTCGCCGATCTGGTGGTCGTGGTGCGATGGCACGTGGGCCATCAGCTTCTCGCCGCTGGCCAGGCGCAACGTGTAAAGAAACTCGGCGCCGCGAAAAGTCTTGCTTTCGATGCGGGCGCGCACCGGGGCGAGGTCGTCGTGCACGATGTCGTCGGCGCGCAGCAGCACTTCGCACTTCCCGTCGGGGTAGGCCTCGGGCAGCGGGCACTCGGCCACGTCGGTCAGGTCGCCCAGCGGGGTGCGCACGATGCAGTTGCAGTGGCCGTCGACCGGATCGTCGCCCTGCGAGACGATCTGCGCCGTCGTGAACACGCCGTGGCCGATGAAATCGGCGACGAAACGTGTCGCCGGGCGGTGGTACAGGGCGTAAGGGTCGTCCCACTGCTCGAGGCGGCCGCGGTTCATGACGCCGATCAGCTCGCCCACCGCGAAGGCTTCCATCTGGTCGTGGGTGACGAACAGCGCCGTGGTGCCGGCCTGCTTGAGGATCGCGCGAAGTTCCTGGGCGAGCCGCTCGCGCAGGTCGACGTCGAGGCTGGAGAAGGGCTCGTCCAGCAGCAGCAGCCGCGGGTTCGGTGCCAGGGCACGGGCCAGCGCGATGCGCTGCTGCTGGCCGCCCGACAGCTGGTGCGGCGCCCGCTTGGCGGCATGCGCCAGCCCGACGAGATCGAGAACCTCCTGCGTGCGCTGGCGCCGCTGCGCGCCGCTCAGGTGGCGGATGCCGAAGTCGACGTTGGCCTCCACGCTCAGGTGCGGGAACAGCGCGTAGTCCTGGAACACCATGCCGATGCGCCGCGCCTCGGGCGAGAGGTGCTGCCCGGTGGCAGCGTCGGCCAGCACCTCGCCGTCGATGCGGATGCGGCCGGCGGCCAGCCGCTCCAGGCCGGCCACTGCACGCAGCAGCGAGGTCTTGCCGCAGCCCGAGGGGCCGATCAGCACGCCGATCTCACCGCGGCGCAGCCCCAGCGTGACGGCATCGACCGCGGCGCGGGCTGTTTGGCCCGGATAGCTGACCGAGGCGTGTTCGATGGCGAGGAACATGACCCTATGATATCGACCTTCTCGACAGAACGAGAATCGTTCGCATCAGACTTGCGCCGCGTCAAGTCGCACTGCGTGCCACCCCCGCGATCCTTGCGCATGTCCCGACTGCTGACCTTCGCCTGCCTGCTGCTTGCCGTGCCCGTGCTGGGTGTGCTGGGGTCCTGGATCGGCCTGGACGCCGCCAGCCTGCAGGTGCTGCGCCACCAGTTCGACACCGTGCTGCCGGAGTACGCACTGAACTCGCTGCTGCTCGCGCTGACGGTGGCCATCGGCGTGGCCCTGCTCGGGGGGGCCACGGCCGCGCTGGTGGCCTTGTTCGACTTCCCGCTGCGCCGCGTCTTCGAGTGGGCGCTGCTGCTGCCGCTGGCCATGCCAGCCTATGTGCTGGCCTATGCGGCCACCGACTTCCTGCAGTTCAGCGGGCCGCTGCAGAACGGGCTGCGGGCCTGGACCGGTGCCACCGGCGCGCTGTGGCCCGACGTGCGCAGCTTGTGGGGTGCGGCCGCCCTGTTCGTGCTGTGCCTGTACCCGTACGTCTACCTCCTGACCCGTGCCGCGCTGAGCGAACGCGCGGTGCCGCTGATGGAAGCCGCCCGGCTGCTCGGCGCCGGCACCGCCCGGCGCGTGCGCGAGGTGGCGCTGCCGCTGGCCCGCCCGGCCCTGGCCGCCGGCGTGGCGCTGGCGCTCATGGAGACGCTGGCCGACTATGGTGTTGGTGCCTACTTCGGTTTGTCGACCTTCACCACCGGCATCTACAAGGCCTGGCTGGTGATGTACGACCGCGACGCCGCGGCGCAACTGGCTTCGTTGCTGCTGGTGCTGGTGGCCTTGCTGCTGTGGGTCGAGCAGCGCGCCCAGAAGCGGCTGCGCTTCTCCGCCACGCGCAGCGGCGCGGTGCATGCCGCCGAGGCGCGGGCCATCCCGTTGACCGGCACGCGCGCGGCACTGGCCGTGCTCGTGTGCGCGCTGCCGGTGCTGCTCGGCTTCGTGCTGCCGGTGCTGGTGCTGCTGCGACTGGTCTGGATCGAAGCGGCACATGGCGAGGTCGGCCTGCCGCTGGCGCGCTTCGCGCAGTGGGCCTGGGTCAGCTTCAAGCTCGCGGGTCTGGCCGCAGTGCTGGCCACGTCTGTCGCGCTGCTGCTCGGCTTTTCCTTGCGCCTGCGCGAGAGCGTCGCGTTGCGTCTTTCGGCCCGCGTGGTCTCGCTCGGGTATGCGGTACCGGGCGCGGTGATCGCGGTGGGCATCCTGCTTCCGGTGGGTTGGCTGCAGGAGCGCTTCCCTCAACTCGGCAGTGCCGCGCTGGTCACCGGCACGCTGTTCGGGCTCATGTACGCCTACCTCGTGCGCTTCTCGGCAGTGGCGCTGCAGTCGATCGAGGCGGGTTATGCGCGCGTGCCGTCGTCCATCGACGAGACTGCGCACTTGCTCGGCGCATCGCGGCGGCGCATGTTCTTCGAGTTGCATGCGCCGCTGCTGCGCCGGGCCGGCCTGGCGGCCCTGCTGCTGGTGTTCGTCGACGTGATGAAGGAACTGCCGGCCACGCTGGTGCTGCGGCCGTTCAACAGCGACACACTGGCAGTGGTCGCCTACCAATTGGCCCGGGACGAACGGCTGGGCGAGGCGGCGCTGCCGTCGCTTGCGATCGTGCTGGTCGGGCTGCTGCCGGTGCTGCTGCTGTCGCGCTCGATGCGGCCGGACGCGGCTCAGCGGTGAAAGCGCCGCTGCGTCACGGCTCGGCGCGGTCACGCTCGGCGCTTGCCTGCATCCAGCCGGAGAAGGCCTGCACGTCGGCCCGCTGGGCCGCGAAGCGCGCGGTGACGAGGAAGTAGCCGCGCGGCGACGCGAAACGCTTTTCGAACAGGGCGACCAGGCGCCCCTGGCGCAGATGGCGACGCACCAGTGGGCTGACGCCCAGTGCCACGCCCTGGCCTTCGAGTGCGGCATTGATGAGCTGGTCGTACTGATTGAACTGCACCGAGCCGGCGGCCTGCAGGCCGTGCAGCTTCATGGTTTCCAGCCATACCGGCCAGGCGCCGGTGGGCCAGACCTTCTCTGCCATCTGGTAGTGCAGCAGTACATGGTGGCGAAGGTCGGCGGGTTCGGCCAGCGGCTTGCCTGGCACATCGAGCAGCGCCGGGCTGCACACCGGCATGACCTCCTCGCCGAACAATTGCTGCGAGCCGTTGGGCGCGATCTGCGCCGGGCAGTAGCGCACGGCGAGTTCGACGCGCTCGCGATCGAGGTCGATCAGCCGGTTGTTGGCGTCGATGCGGATCTCGATGTCTGGATGCTGGGCCCGGAAGTCGCCCAGCCGCGGCACCAGCCACAGTGAGGCGAAACCGATGCTGCATGACACCGTCAAGGCGCGAGTCTGGTTCTGCGCGCGGATGCGATCGGCCGTGTCGGTCAGCTGCCGCAGCGCCTCTGTTGCCGTGCGATAGAGCTGCTGCCCGGCCTCGGTGAGGCGGATCTCGCGATGCCGGCGCTCGAACAGCGGCACCCCCAGGTGCTCCTCCAGCGCCTGTACCTGGCGGCTGACCGCCGACTGGGTGAGGAAGAGCTCGGCCGCAGCGCGCGTGAAGCTGAGCTGCCGCGCTGCGGCCTCGAATCCGCGCAGCAGGTCCAACGACGGCAGGGAGCGCACCATGGTGTCGATTTGCATGCCTAGAGCGCATGCCAAGAATGCGGAGATCTCGTTTGAGGACTGAGAACCAGGCGACGATCATTCTCGCACCGAATCCACTTCCTGGGCATCGATCGTCGACACCCAGCATGCGTGGAAGACATGCGAGGAGCGCATCATGACCATTCGCCGAATCGACAGCTCGGCCGGCCTCGTCAGCCTGTCCAAGAGAGACGTGTTGTCCTTGGCCGGCCGACCGGGAACACGCATCGAAAGCCGCCAGGGCGGCCTGTGGGTCACTCAGGACGGCGATCCTCGCGACGTCGTGCTGGCCTGCGGCGAGGCCTGCGTCCTGGACCGCGACGGGCCGGTGCTGGTGCAGGCGCTGGAGCCGGCCCTGGTGATGGTGGAACGGCCTGCGAAGCAGGCCGCCAGGGCCCCGGGGCTATGGCAGCGCCTGACCCAGGCGGCGTTCAGCGCTTGAGTCGGTAGAACTCGTCGATGAGATCGCCGGGCAATGTATCCATCGGCGCTTCGCTGATGCGCACGCCGCCGAGCAGTTCGAGCGACGAGGCCAGCCAGCCGTTGTCGCGCGGGTCGACGGCATCCTTGGACGCAGGCGGGTTGCTGACCGCCTGACGCGGATCGACGTACTCGCCCATCGGCGCGTTCGCGGTGACGCGCCACACCAGCTTCGCGGGCTGCTGCTTGTTCGCCGAAAGTCGAGCCATGAGGATTCGCCTGTTCACGCCGGGCGGCCGAATGGGCCTGCCACTCGTTCATCGTAACGGACGGCGCCCGGCGCCGCCACGACGACCCCTAGGTTGAAGTGGAGGCAGCGAGGCGAGCGCCGGCGGGATTGCCGTCCGCGGCACCGCAGCATGCGGCGAACGCGGTGAAGGCGCTTCTCGCCCGCGAGGAGTCGCCCGGTGACGTAATCTTCGGCCGCACGGGTCGACCAAAAGGTCCCGTTGAAATGGATTGACCCGCGGCCCACCTTCAAGGGTCGCAGTCAACGAACCGAAGCCCATGAAGACCTACACCAAGTCCCCCGAAGCGATCGCCCGGCTCACCACCGAGCAGTTCCACGTCACGCAGCGCAGCGGCACCGAGCGTCCGGGGACCGGCGAGTACCTGCACAACCACGAGCCCGGCATCTATGTGGACATCGTTTCCGGCGAGCCGCTGTTCGCGTCGTCCGACAAGTTCGAGTCGGGCTGCGGCTGGCCGAGCTTCACCAAGCCGATCGTGCCCGCGCACGTGAACGAACTGCGCGATGCCAGCCACGGCATGGTGCGCACCGAGGTCCGCTCCGTCCATGGCGACAGCCACCTGGGACATGTCTTTCCCGACGGTCCGCATGATCGGGGCGGGCTGCGCTACTGCATCAATTCCGCCTCGCTGCGTTTCGTGCACCGCGACGACATGCAGGCCGAGGGTTATGGCGAATTCCTTAACCAAGTCGAGGAGATCTGAGATGGCGACCGAGCGCGCAGTTCTGGCGGGCGGATGTTTCTGGGGCATGCAGGACCTGATCCGCAAGATGCCCGGCGTGGTGTCCACGCGCGTGGGCTACTCCGGCGGCGACGTGCCGAATGCGACCTATCGGAACCACGGCACCCATGCCGAGGCGATCGAGATCGTCTTCGACCCGTCCGTGATGAGCTACCGGCGACTGCTCGAGTTCTTCTTCCAGATCCACGACCCGACCACGCCGAACCGGCAGGGCAACGACCGCGGCATGGCCTACCGCTCGGCGATCTATTTCGTGACGGAAGCCCAGCGTCTCGAGGCGATCGACACGATCAAGGATGTCGAGGCTTCGGGTCTGTGGCCGGGCAAGGTGGTCACGGAAGTCGCGCCGGTGGGTGCGTTCTGGCAGGCCGAGCCCGAACACCAGGACTACCTGGAGCGCAACCCGGGTGGATACACCTGCCACTTTGCGCGGCCGAACTGGGTCTTGCCCCGGCGCGCCGCAGCCTGAGCGGGAGCGGCAAACCGTTCGGCGCATGTCGCTCGCGCACGGGCTCGAGCGCAGTGGACGTGACGCCCCGTCCGGAGACGGCGCCAGCCGACGCATCGGCGAGCAAAGTGCACGCCGACACCTGTCGAAACTGCTGGCTGGCCTGCAGCGGGCTGGACTTGCGCAGCAGGCCACATCCGAATGGCCTGCAAGCCGCACGAGGACTCGTGAACCGGAGATGCGTCGAGACACATCGGGATGTCGCTGGACGCTGCGTTGGTCCCGCCGACAGGAATCGAACCTGTATTTGCCGCTTAGGAGGCGGCCGTTCTATCCATTGAACTACGGCGAGCGGGAGCGGCGGGATTCTCTCACTGCCCGATCAGTTCCAGCGCCAGGTCCAGATCACGTCGAGCGAACTGTCCTCGCCCGACTGAGCGCGCAGGGTGAAACGCTGGGCGATGCGGTAGATCAGCTGCCAGCTGCCGGCGGTGGCGTTCAGGCTGCGCTCGTAGCCGACATACCAGCGGCGCGACAGCTGCTTGCCCAGCGAGATCACGGTTTCGCGCACCTCGCCGTCGCTCTGCCGCACCGACACCTCGTCCAGGCCGATCGCCCGCGTGAGCTGGTCGGTCGGGCCTTCGCCATCGCCTGTCAGCAGCGCCAGCGCGGCGCGCTGCAGCAGCGCCGTGTCAGTGCGGCCCAGGCCATCGCTGGCGCGGCCGAGCACCAGCCATGAGAGCTTGTCGAGGTCCGACAGCTCGGGCTCGGAGAACAGCCGCACACGCGGGTTCACCGCCGTGCCGGTGATGGCCACGCCCACCCGCACGTCGAGGTTGGGGCGGGTGGCCTCGATGTCCAGCCGCGGGTTCTCGGCCGCCCCGTTGAAGACCAGGTTGCCACGGTCGATCTCCAGCTTCTGGCCGTAGGCGGCATAGGTGCCGCCGGCCGTGCGCACGGTGCCATTGACGGCCAGCCTGCCGCCCGGCGCCGTCAGGCGCAGTTCGCCGCGCAGGCCGGTGTCCAGGCCGCGGCCTTTCACTCGCAGCTGCTCGCCGAGGTCCAGGCGCACGTCCATGTCGATGGTCGGTGCGCGCGCGTTCGACGCGGCCGGCTTCGGCTCCGCCATCTGCGGGTCGGCCGCCCGGGCCGGGCGGCGGCTCACGGTGACGTCGTCCGACAGCCCGGGAGCGTCGCTGCGCGTGAAGTCGATCAGGCCTTCGTCGACGGCCAGTCTCCCGCCGAGGGTGAACTTGTCGCGCTCGATCTGCAGCGTCGAGTTGCCGCTGACGACGATGCGGCGGTCGACCCGGCCGAGCAGCTGGAAGCGCTTCGCCTCGAGCTGCAGCCTGGCCAGCGGCGAGGCGCCGAAACTCGCGTCGCCGCCGAGCTCGAGCGTGCCTGCGCCGCCGCGCGCGGTGAAGCGTTCGATGCGCGCGGTGGCGCCCTGAAGCACGATCGCCACCTCGCCGTCGGTGACGTTCACGCCCTGCAGGAAGTTGCGAACGCTCAGGCGCGTGCCGCGCACGGCCCCGGTGTACTCCGGCGCGCCGAACTTGCCGCCGATGCCCGCACTCGCGCTCAGTGCACCGCCGATGCGCCAACCGGCGGGCACCCAGGTGCCCCAGGTGCCCAGGTTGGCGACCTGCAGCTCCAGCACGCCGGACACCGGCGTGTCGGGCGAGGGCCAGGTGGACTGCGGCGAGGTGCGCGCGACGAAGGCGCCGGCGGCCACGCCGACGGTCGAGCCGGCCAGGCCCTGGGTGAAGCTCCACACGCCGTCGGCCACGTTCAGCCCCAGCCGCAGGTCGGTCAGGCCGAGCGCCTGGGTGCCGGTTTCATCGGTCACGCTGAGGTCGCCGCGGCTGCGTTCGACGACGATGTCCGCCGCGAAGGTCGGGGCGCTGCGCAGCTCGAGCCGGCCCGTCACCGCCAGGTCACCGCCCCAGCCGAAGTCGGGTTGCAGGCGGGCCAGCAGCGGCGCGATCGTCAACGGCTCCATCTCGGCCTTGGCGTCGATGCGCGCCGGTGTGCCGCCCTGCGCGGCCTGCCAGGCCAGGCGATCCCAGCGCAGCGCGGCGCCGAACAGCTCGGCACGCCCCGCCTGCAGCAACAGTTGCTGCGGGCCGGCGTCCAGGCCCAGCACCTGCACGGCGACATCGCGCGTGCGCAGCCAGGCTGCCGTGGCCGCCGTGCCGCCGGCCGGGCGTGCCTCGAGTTGCTGCAGCGTGCCGCGCCAGCCGTCGATCGCGCCGGCGCTACCGGCCACGAAGCCGCCTTGCATCTGCAGCGAGGCCAGCGTGCCGTTCTTCGTGTCGATGCTCGTCGGGGCTGTCGGCAGGGCTTCCGTCCATCCCGGAGGGCGCGCGTTCGAACTGGCGCTGAGCTCCAGGCGGTGCGCCCGGCCGCTGCCTTGCGCACGCAGCTCCGCGTTCTCGAAGCGGGCCGCCCCGAGCACGAGGCCAGCCAGGTCGAACTCGGCGTCGACCGGCGCGTCCAGTGTGGTGCCGGCCTGCCAGCGCGCGCTGCCGCTCTTCAACGCGAGCGAGCCGGCCTGCAGCTCGGTGGCTTGCGCCTTGCCGGTCGAACTGATCGCCGGCCAGCGGCCGCTGGCTTGCAGCTCGGCCGTGAGCGCGCCGCCGAGCGGCTTGCCGGCCGTGTCCGCGCCGGCCAGGCGCGCCAGCGGCGCGAGCTTGGCCAGCGTGGGCGCCTGCAGCGTCAGTTGCCAGCGATCGTCTGCACCACCGGCGGCCAGGCCGATGCGGCCCTCGGCGTCGAGGCGGTTGCCGTCCAGTTCGGCCTGCGCGGTGGCCTGCAAGGCGCCGGCGGCGGCGCCGCGCAGCGACAACTGGCCGCGCAAGGGCACGCCGGCGAGCACGCTGTCGGTCAGCACGGCCGTGGCCTGGCCACGCAGCGTGGCCAGCCGGTCGAGCGCTCGGCCCGGGCCGGCCGGCGGCAGCGTCAGGTCGAACTCGCTGTTTGCGTTCAGGCGATGCGGCCCGCGCCGCCAGGGCGAGTCTTCGCGGCCCGGCCACCAGACGGCCGGGTCGAAGGCCGCCAGCGTGGCCTGGCCCTTGAGCTGCCAGGCCGTGCCCGGCGCCGCGCGGCTTGCGCTGGCCTTCACCGAGGCGCGGGCACCGCCCGCCTCGGCCTGTGCGTCACGCAGCGTGATGCGGTCGGCCCCGGCCTCGCGGCGCCAGTCGCCATCGAGCCGCAGGCGAACCGCGCGGGCGGTGCCGCGGTCGAGCACCTTGCCGTTCAGTTCGCCGCGTGCGGCCAGCGTCTGCACGGCCGCGGCGGGCGCGCTGCCGTCGAGCGTGAGCGGCCCGTCGAGCAGCATGGCCGGGGCGCGCGCATCCAGGCGCTGCGGCTGCAGGGCCTTCAACGTGGCCTCGAGTCGCCAGCCCTCGCGAGACCAGTGCCCCTGGCCCTGCAGCCGGCCGGCCGGCTCGCGCGGCGTGCCGAGTTCGGCTTCGAAGGTGCGCACTTCCAGCCGCGTCGGGTCGTCGGGCCGCGCGCGCAGCTCGATCCCCAGGCTCTGCGCGGGCAGCCGGCCCTCGTTCCAGCGGCCTGGAGCGGCGTTGTCCAGCCGTGCCGTCACCTGCGCAGGCTCGCTCGCAGAGCGTGTCTTGGCGACCGCGCTGCCGCTGATCGCCGTCACGGGCGCGGCCGGGTGGAAGGCGGAGAGGTCCAGCCCCTTCGCCTTCGCATCCAGATCGCCCAGCGGCCAGGCCTCGAACGGGCGCAAGGCGGCGCTGAGGTCGAGCGACTGGGCCGGCAGCGGCTTGCCACCCGGCGCGACCGTGGGCTGTGCCCGCACGGTGGCGATCAGTGCCGGCGCCGCCATCGAACCGGCCAACGAAGCCTGGGCCGACCATTGCAACTCTGCCGGGGTACCGTCCTGCGCCAGCGACAGGGTGGCCTGCAGCGGCAGTGGTGCGGCACTGCCCAGCGTCGCGCTGCCCTGGGCGCGCAGCCGATCGAAGCCGAGCGAGAGGCCGTCGAGACGATGCAGCGAGCCGCCCTCGGCACCGAGGTGGATGCGGGCGCGCAGCTCGCGCAGCGGCGTGGCGCCCAGCGGCACGGCGCGCAGCGTCTGCACTTCGACCGACTTCACCTGCAGCTCGAACGGAAGCGCCAGCGACTCGGGCGCCGGGCTCGGCGTCGAGGCCGGGGTGCCGGGCTTCAGGTCGACGGCATCCGCGGCCAGACGTTCGATCACGACGTGCGGCCGCCAGCTCCCGTCGAAGCTGATGCGCAGCCCACGCCACGACGCGCCTTCGATCGTCAGCAGGCCGCCACGCGGCAGGCTGATCGTGAGGCGCTGCACGTCCAGGTCGCCACCGAGCAGCGAACCGCGCACGCCGCTGGCCTGCAGGCCCGGCGCGCGAGCCAGCGACCAGGCGGCACCCGCCTCGGTGCGCAGCAGCCACAGCGCCGCCGCGACCGCGCAGGAGGCGACCGCCAGCACGATCAAGGCCGACCATCCCCAGCGGGCCCAGGCGGGCGAGCGAGCTTGTCTCGGCTCCATGGGGCTAGAACGCAATGCCCACGCTCAGGTGCATGCGCAATGCCTTCGCCTCTTCGCCATAGGCCAGGTCCACGCGCAGCGGCCCCACCGGGCTGCGCCAGCGCAGGCCCACGCCGTAGCCGTAGACAGGCTTCAGGTCGGTCCAGCGCTGGGCTGCGTTGCCGGCATCGACGAACACTGCCCACCAGACGGCAGGCATCTTCGACGAGATGGGCCGGGCGATCTCGGCGCTGCCGGTGAACATGGTGCGTCCGCTGGCGACGGCGCCGTCGACCAGCGGGCCGAGCGTGCGGTAGGCGTAGCCGCGCACCGAGTCGTCGCCGCCCGCACGGAACAGCAGCGTGTCGGGAATGCCGACGGTGTCGCGCGCGAACACCTGGCCGGCCTCGACGCGCGCGCTGGCGTACCACGACGCGCCGAGCGGCTGGTACAGCGTGTAGCGCGCATAACCGCGGGCGAAAGGCCCGTTCTCCTCGGTCGAGTTGAGCGCGCGGCCGAGTGCGGTCTGCAGCGACAGCGTGTAGCCGTGGGTCGGCAGCAGTGCGCTGTCCACATCGCGGAACACCCAGTGGTAGTTGGCCGACAGCGCATCGCTGCTGGTGCGGCTGGCGATGTTGTCGACCCGCGAATGCGTCAGCTCCGCGAAGTACAGACGCTCGATGCGCGGCGTGTCCTGCGTGCGGCCGATGCGCGCATTCCACGAGGTGCGGATTTCCTCGCCGGAGCGCAGCCGCTCGGCCGTGCCTGCGATCAGGTTGCGGTAGAGGCCTTCGAGCGGGTGCGAAATCAGCTCGCCCTTCCACGACTTAAGCGAGGAGCCGAGCTCGAACTTGTTGGTGGCGACCCAGTCGATGTCGAACGGCCGGCGGTGGCGGTGTTCCAGGGTCACGCGCGGCCCGGTGTTGGCGCTGATGCCCACGCCGACGGTGGCCTGCTGCAGCGTCAGCTCGCGCACGCGCACCAGCACCGGCGCGGCCGCGGCGGCCGCGGGGTCGGCATCGAGCTCGACCGACGCGCTCTCGAACAGGCCGAGCTTCTGCAGCCGCTCCTGGAAGTCGAGCAGCAGCTTCTCGCTGTAGGGCGTGCCGGGCCCGAAGGTGGCCAGTTGTCGCACCGTGCTCTCGTCGTAGCGCTGCAGCCCCTCGATGCGCAGCGCGCCGAGCCGGTACAGCGCGCCGCTGTCGAGCTCGAGTGCGAGTTCGACAGCCTGGTCGGTGGCGTCCACCTTCGCGGCCGTGCTTTGCCAGGTCGCGGCCGGATAACCTTCGGCGCGCACGCGCGCCAGCGTGGTCGTCTTGGCTGCCGTCCAGGCCGGCTGGCGAAACGGCTGGCCGACGGGAAGCGGCCAATCCCGGCGCAGCCGCTCCAGCAGCGACGCGGCCTCGCTGCCCTCCTGCGCGGCCTGCGTCTGCAATTCGCCGCGCGCCGAGAATTCGACATTGCGGATGACGCTGCGCGGGCCGGGCTTCACGATCACGCGCACCACCGGCACGCCGCCAGGGTCGGCAGAGCGCGCGGTCTGCACCTCGGCGGAAAAGTAGCCCTCGGTCTCGAGCAGCGTGCGCGCCTGCGCCGGCGCCGCGGCGGCCAGGCGGGTCAGTTCTGTCGTGTCGATGGCCTCGGTGTCCGGCGCGTTCTGGAAGCGCGCCAGGTCGAGGTAGTCGGTGAGCAGCTTGCGCAGTTCGTCGGGGGCCTCGACCTCGACGCGGTACTGCGCCCGCGACGAGGCCGCCGCCGCCTTGTCGTCCGGTGCCGCCTCGCGGCCGAAGGGCAGCGCCGCACAGCCGGCCAGCCAGACACAGGCCAGCGCCGCCAGGCCGGCGCGCAGCGCCGGGCGCGGCGCGGCCGGCGTCATTTGCTCAGCAGTCGCATGGCCCCTTCCAGCCCCTGCAGCGTGAGCGGGAACATGCGCTGGTTCATCAGCTGCTGGACGATGGAGATGCTCTGCCGGTAGCCCCACACGCCCTGCGGCTCGGGGTTGATCCAGGCGAACTTCGGGAAGGCGCCGGTCAGCCGCTGCAACCACTCGGCGCCCGGCTCCTCGTTGTTGTATTCGACGCTGCCACCGGGCTGCAGGATCTCGTAGGGGCTCATCGTCGCGTCGCCCACGAAGATCAGCTTGTAGTCCTTGTTGTACTTGCGGATGATGTCCCAGGTCGGGAACTTCTCGCTGTAGCGGCGCCGGTTGTTCTTCCACATGAAGTCGTAGACGCAGTTGTGGAAGTAATAGAACTCGAGGTGCTTGAACTCGCTCTTGGCGGCGCTGAAGATCTCCTCGACGCGGTGGATGTGCTCGTCCATCGTGCCGCCCACGTCCATCAGCAGCAGCACCTTCACCTTGTTGTGCCGCTCGGGCACCATCTTGATGTCCAGCCAGCCGGCGTTGGCCGCGGTGCTGCGGATGGTGTCGTCGAGGTCGAGCTCTTCCTGCGAGCCTTCCCGCGCGAAGCGCCGCAGCCGGCGCAGCGCCACCTTGATGTTGCGCGTGCCGAGCTCCAGCTGGTCGTCGTAGTCCTTGTACTGCCGCTGGTCCCAGACCTTCACCGCGCTCTTGTTGCGGCCCTTGTCCTGGCCGATGCGGATGCCCTGCGGGTTGTAGCCGTACGCGCCGAACGGGCTGGTGCCGCCGGTGCCGATCATGCGGTTGCCGCCCTCGTGGCGCTCCTTCTGCTCCTCGAAGCGCTTCTTCAGCGTCTCCATCAGCTCGTCCCAGCCCATTTTCTCGATGGCGGCCTTGTCTTCCGGGCTGAGTTCGAGTTCCAGGTGCTTCTGCAGCCACTCGAGCGGAATCTCCTGGCTGAAGTCGGTGAGCATCTCCACGCCCTTGAAGTAGGCGGCGAAGGCGCGGTCGAACTTGTCGAACTGGGCCTCGTCCTTCACCAGCGTGGTGCGCGCGAGGTAGTAGAACTGGTCGACGGAGTTGTCGATCACGCCCTCTTTCAGGCCCTCGAGCAGCATCAGGTACTCCTTGACCGAGACCTTCAGCTTGGCCGCGCGCAGCGTGTAGAAGAAGTTGATCAGCATCGGGAAACCGGCGTTCGGGCAGGGTGTTTCGAGGAGGATACACGCCCGGGCGGGGCGGCGTGGCGACCTGGGTGTTTCGCTTCGTCGCAGCTGACCCGACAATGCCGGCCGATGCCCAGCTTCAGCGCCACCGAGATCGCCTTCCTGATGGTGGCCTGCCAGCAGGTCGTGCTGGCCTTCGGCTGGCTGGCCGGTGCCGCGCTGATGGCCGAGTCGCGCCGCGCGGCGCTGCACTGGGCGCTGTACGCGGCGCTCAGCGCCGTCTCGCTGGTGCTCTTCGTGGTCTCCGTCAAGCCGGGCATCGAGCCCCTGCGCGCCATGGCCAACCTGTGCATCGTGGCCTCGCTGGTGGTGCTGCAACGAGGCGTGTGGGCCTTCTTCGCCTGCCCGCGGCCGTGGCTGTGGCACGGCGTGGTGCTGGCCGCCGCCGGGGCGGCCACCTGGTTCGGGCTGGACCCGGCCAACGGCGCCTGGCGCGTGGCCATTGTCTCGGGTGCCTTGTCGGCGCTGTGCCTGTCAGTCGGCTGGGACATGCAGCGCGAGGCGCGTGCGCGCATGGAACTGCGCTGGGGCGCCGTGCTGGCCGTGCCGCTGCTGCTGGGCGGGCTGGTGTTCGGCCTGCGTGCCGGCCGGGCGATGGTCTCGCCGGGCACCATCGTCGCCGAGGTGACGGCCGACAGCGCGCTGAACGTCAGCGCCGCCTTCAGCTACCTCGTCATTGCGCTGGTGTTCCAGCTCACGCTGGTGGCGCTGGTGGTCACCCGCGGCGTGGT
The DNA here is from genome assembly GCF_017795745.1 of Rhizobacter sp. AJA081-3. Lineage (GTDB taxonomy): Bacteria > Pseudomonadota > Gammaproteobacteria > Burkholderiales > Burkholderiaceae_C > Piscinibacter. Next base: position 625,217 of record NZ_CP059067.1, read on the forward strand.
GGAACTGCGCCGCGCCTCCCGCTACGACGCGCTGACCGGCCTGCTCAACCGCCGCGCCGCCCAGGAGGCGCTCGAGGACGAGCTGCAGCGCTCGCGGCGACTGGGCGAGCCGTTCTCGGTGCTGATGATCGACGCCGACCACTTCAAGTCGATCAACGACGTGCAGGGCCACGCGGCGGGCGACCGGGCGCTGCAGCACCTGGGCACCTTGCTGTCGGCGCAGATGCGCGACATCGACCGTGTCGGCCGCTGGGGCGGCGAGGAATTCATCGTCGTGCTGCCCGGCACCCCGCTGGCGCAGGCGCAGGAAGTCGCCGAGCGGCTGCGCGAGCGCACTCAGGCATTGCCGCCTCGCTGGCAGGAGCGTGCCGTGCCGCTGACCGTGTCGCTCGGGGTCTCGCAATGGGCCGGCGCCGCCGACGAGCTGGCAGCCCTGATGTCCCGCGCCGATGCGGCGCTGTACCGCGCCAAGGCCAACGGGCGCAACCGCGTGGAGGTCGAGCCGCCGGCCTCGCCGGCCAACCTCAGGGTGCTGCCGACGCGTTGACTGCGACGTTGTCGAAGCGTGCGTCGACCATGCCGGCCACCCGCGGGCCGCTGAGGCACGAGGGCAGGTCCAGCCGTGTCGACAGCTGCTTGAAGGGCACGCCCGGCGGGCTGCTGTCTGGCAGCGCGTAGCCGACCGAACCGGCGTAGACCCCCTGGTCCCGCGAGAAGAAGAAACTCTTGCCACCCTGATCCCAGCGCATCTGCACCACCGTCGGCGTGCCGACATTCGTGGTGCCGAGGTCGACGATGTTGCCGATGGTGGCCGCCTGGTTGCATTCCACCGAGGTGCACTGCGAGACGATGCCCTGCACGCGCAGCACGCCGGCAGGATCGGTCGAATTCGAGACACGCGTCAAACGCACTTGCGCGATCACGTCCCCGACCTGCGAGCCGGGTACCGGCGTGCCGACGTTGAAGAAGCCGCCGACGATTCGTGCACGCGACTGGCCGATCACCGTGCTGGCCGGGCAGGCCCCGACCTCGAGTGCGGTGACATTGATGCGGGCGCGCATCGCCGTGATCGCGCCAGGATTCGGGAAGGCCTGGTTCCAGTTCGAGAAGCTGACTGCGCCATCGACGTTGCCGAGCCCCCAGGTGCGCTGCATGATGTTCAGCGCGCCGCCGCGAATCGCCAGCACGCGCTCGCTGTTGCTCCAGCGGGCCGGGTCGAGCGGCGCTGCGCCGAAGTTGTCGTACAGCTTGAAGGCCTCCTGCGCCTGTACCGGCTCGCCGATCAGCGCGGCGGTGGCGAGGATGGTCATGAGGGGCAGTGGCAAGCGCATGGGGACTCCTCCTGAGTTGTCGTGATGGCGGATGCGGCCTCTTCGGGCCGTCCCGATGCTGGCTCGGCGCGGCGGGCCGCTGCATCCCGTGTGCAGGGGATGGGCGGCCGGCACCGCCCTGTGCTTCAGCGCCGCCGTGAGCGCGGTGCGTGCGGGTCGTGCCGGCGCAGCCAGTCGAAATACTCGGCGTACCAGAGCTTCGAGTTGCGCGGCTTGAGGATCCAGTGGTTCTCGTCCGGGTACCAGAGCAGCCGGGCGTCCACGCCGCGCGCCTTCAGCGTGTTGTAGTAGGCCAGGCCCTGACCGTCGGGCACGCGGTAGTCGAGCGCGCCGTGGATCACCAGCGTGGGCGTCTTCATCTTTCCGGCGAAGGCATGCGGGCTCTGCGCATGCACCTTGGCCATGTCGTCCCAGTACGAGGCGCCGAGTTCACGCGGGAACCAGGTGTAGGCGTCCTCGGCGAACATCGACACCCAGTCGAAGCAGCCGGCGTGGCACACGTAGGCCTGGTAGCGGCCGGGTTTCACGTGGCCGTTCATCCACGCCACCATGTAGCCGCCGTAGCTGCCGCCGGTGGCGAACACGCGCTTGCGGTCGGCCCAGGGCTTCTTCAGCAGCCAGTCGGTGGCGGCTTCCACGTCCTGCAGCTCCAGCTCGCCCCAACGGTGCGTGATGCTGTCGAGGAAGGCGTAGCCGAAGCCGCTCGAGCCGTGGTAGTTGACGCAGGCGACCACGTAGCCCTGCGCGGCGAACACATGGTTGTTCCAGCGGTAGTGGAAGGTGTCGCCGCTGGCCGCGTGCGGGCCGCCGTGGATCGAGTGCAGCACCGGGTACTTCTTGCGCGCGTCGAAACCCGGCGGGTAGACCACCCACATCTGCACCTCGTCGCCCTGCGCACCCTTGAAGCGCACGTCCTCGTGGGTGCTCAGGCGCAGCTTCGCGAGCAGATCGTCGTTGAAGCGCTCCAGTCGGCGCGGCGGTTCGCCGTCGCGGTGCGCGTGCACGCGCGCCGGGTGGTCCATCGCATCGGCCGCGCAGACGACCACGCCGGCCGCCACGTCGAAGGACTGCACCCAGCCGCCGGCTGCCACGCGCGTGGCGCTGCGGCTGCGCAACTCGAAGCGCCACAGGTGGTTGCGTGCCTCGGCCTCCGCGGTGAAGTGGACGCTCTGGCCATCGTCGGCCCAGCGCAGCGGGCCGTGCACGGCGTGGTCCCAGTCGCCGCTGAGCACGCGCCAGCGCTCGCCGCGTTCGAGCAGCGCAAGCTGCGCCGGCATCGTGTGCTTCTTGCCCTGGTGGCTGGCGACGAAGGCGATGCGCTTTCCGTCGGGGCTGTAGCGCGGGTGCTCCAGGTCCCAGCCCTTGTCGTGCACCAGCGTCTCGGTGCGGCGCGCGCGCAGGTTCAGCTCGGACAGCACCTTGCAGTTGTCCATGCGCTTCTCGGCCGCCGCGTCGTGCACGAAGGCGATCCGCTTGCCGTCGGGCGCGATGTCGAAGGTGTTCGCGTCGGGTTCGGCGCGCGAGAGTTCCAGGCCGGTGCCTTCGAACAGGTCGGTGATGCGGCCGCTGGCGACGTCGAGCACGTGCAGGTGGGCGACACGGCCCATCGGCACGTTGTGGTCCCAGTAGCGGTACTGCGCCTCGCTGGTGGCGTAGCCGCTTTCCTTGCGCTCCTTGAACGCCTTGTGGCGCTTCGCCTGCGCGTGGCTGCCCCTGAGCTCGGGCCACACCCAGGAGACGAATGCGATGCGCCGACCGTCCGGGAACCACTTGAAGGCCTCGATGCCGGGCGCGTAGTCGCTGATACGGCGCGCCTCGCCGCCGTCGGGCGCGATCACGTAGAGCTGCGGCGTCTCGTCCTTCTTGCCCTGCTGCTCGCGCTTGGCGACGAAGGCGATGCGCTCGCCGCTGGGCGACCAGGCGGCCTGGCCGTCCTTCTCGCCGCACTGCGTGAGCCGCCGCGGGCCGCCGCCAAACGTGGACAGCAGCCACAGCGCCGACTCGCCCTTGTTCTCCTCCATCGAGAAGGTCTGCAGCGAGCACACCGCCTGCGCGCCGTCGGGCGCCAGCGAGATGCCGCCGGCGCGCTCGAACTTCCACAGGTCTTCGGCCGTGATGGCCTTCCTGGCGATCGCCATGTCTGCCTCCTCCTCGAACGAGATCTGCTCAGCGCGGCCGGGTCAGCTGCCAGAGCAGGTGCGCCTTGACTTCCGGCCATTCGCCGGCAGCCAGGCTGTACATCACGGTGTCGCGCACCGTGCCGTCGCGGCGCAATGCGTGGTGACGCAACACGCCGTCCTTGCGCGCACCCAGGCGCTCGATGGCGCGCTGGCTGGCGAAGTTGTAGTTGTCGGTGCGCCAGCCGACGAGTTGCGCGCCCAGCGTCTCGAAGGCGTGCTGCATCAGCAGCAGCTTGGCGGTGGTGTTGACGGCACTGCGTTGGCGGCTCGCGGCGTACCAGGTCCAGCCGATCTCCAGGCGCTCGACCGCCGGCACGATGTCGTGGTAGCTGGTGCAGCCGATCACCTCGCCGCCGGCGGCGTCGAGTACCGCGAAGGCGAAGCGGTGGCCCTGGGCGCGGCCTTGCAGCGCGGTCTCGATGTAGGCGCGCGTGTGCTGCGGCTCGGGTACGGAGGTGAAGCGCAGGTTCCAGAGCGCGCCGTCGGCGGCGGCGTGTCGCAGGCCGTCCTCGTGCTCCAGGCCCAGCGGCACCAGCCGCACCGGCGCGCGCTCCAGCGTGACCGGGCCGACGGGTTCCATCAGCGGTTGTGACGCTGCATGAACACGAGCTTCTCGAACAGCGACACGTCCTGCTCGTTCTTCAGCAGCGCGCCCACCAGCGGCGGCACGGCGACCTTCTCGTCCTTGCTCTGCAGCGCCTCGAGCGGGATGTCCTCGGCCACCAGCAGCTTGAGCCAGTCGAGCAGCTCGGAGGTGCTGGGCTTCTTCTTCAGGCCCGGCAGGTTGCGCACGTCGTAGAAGTTCTTCAGTGCGGCGGCGAGCAGTTCCTTCTTCAGCTTCGGGAAGTGCACGTCGACGATGCTCTGCATCGTGTCGGCGTCGGGGAACTTGATGTAGTGGAAGAAGCAGCGGCGCAGGAATGCGTCGGGCAGTTCCTTTTCGTTGTTCGAGGTGATGAACACCAGCGGCCGATGCCGCGCCTTGACGAGCTCGCGCGTCTCGTAGACGTAGAACTCCATGCGGTCGAGTTCGCGCAGCAGGTCGTTGGGGAACTCGATGTCGGCCTTGTCGATCTCGTCGATCAGCAGCGCCACCGGCTGTTCGGCGCTGAAGGCCTGCCAGAGCACGCCCTTGACGATGTAGTTGTGGATGTCCTTGACGCGCTCGTCGCCGAGCTGGCTGTCGCGCAAGCGGCTGACGGCGTCGTACTCGTACAGGCCCTGCTGCGCCTTGGTGGTGCTTTTCACGTGCCACTGCAACAGCGGCAGCTTCAGCGCGCTGGCCACTTCCTCGGCCAGCATCGTCTTTCCGGTTCCGGGCTCGCCCTTGACGAGCAGGGGCCGCTTGAGCGTGATCGCCGCGTTGACCGCCAGCATCAGGTCCGGGGTGGCGACGTAGGTGTCGGAGCCTTGGAACTTCATCGTTGGCGGTCTTGATTCATGTTCAGGCCAGTATAAGGTCCCCCTATAATCGCGCGCTGTCACGCCAACCTGCCTGCCACGACACCATGAAGAACGTGCTCTCCGCCCTGATCTCGCTGGCCGCTGCCGCCGGTTTCGTCACCGCCGCGCAGGCACAGGATGCCCAGGCCGGCGCGAAGAAGGCCGCCATGTGCATCGGCTGCCACGGTATCCCCGGCTACCAGGCCAGCTTCCCCGAGATCCACAAGGTGCCGATGATCTCCGGGCAAGGCGCGAAGTACATCGCCAGTGCGCTGACGGCGTACAAGAAGGGCGAGCGCAAGCATCCGAGCATGAAGGCCATCGCCGCCTCGCTGACCGAGCAGGACATGGCCGATCTGGGCGCCTTCTATTCCACCCAGGCCGGCCCTGCGACCGCCGAGTCGGCCCCCGCGCCCACGCCGCCGGCCACCGTGGCCGAGCTGCTCAAGAAGGGCAACTGCGCGTCCTGCCACGGGGAGAACCTCAACAAGCCGATCGACCCGAGCTACCCGAAGCTGGCCGGCCAGCACGCCGACTATCTGTTCGTGGCGCTGAAGGCCTATCAGACCGAAGGCAACCCGCAAGTCGGCCGCGGCAACGCGATCATGGCCGGCATGGCCAAGCCCTTCAGCCACGCCGAACTGAAGCAGATGGCCAGCTACATCGCCTCGCTGCCCACCGACCTGAAGACGGTGCCGGAGTCGCGCTTCCGCTGAATCGCTTTCCTGCCGTGCACAAAGCCGCTGGTTTCCAGCGGCTTTGTGCGTTTTGGGGTGCTCAAGTCACCCCGATGCGGGCCGATACTCAGAGATGACGGCACCGATGGCCGAAGCCTTTCCATGCTGAAGAAGATTCCCGTCGAAGAACTGCGCCTGGGCATGCACCTGCATGCCATGTGCGGCGCGTGGCTCGACCATCCCTTCTGGCGGACCAAGTTCATCCTGCGCGACCCGGCGGATCTGGAGAAGCTGCGCGCCAGCTCCGTGACCGAGGTCTGGATCGACGTCGTGAAGGGGTGTGACGTGGAGCCTGCCTCGACTGGCGTGGCACCGCGCCGCGACGCGGCTGCGCGTTCGGCACGCAGCGAGCGGCCGATGCCCTCCGAACCCGCCCCGCCAGCCGCCGAGCCGAAACCGACCGCATCGATGGCGGCCGAAATGCAGCGCGCCTCGGCGCTGGTCAACCAGTCGCGCGAGGCCGTGACCTCGCTGTTCGCCGAAGCCCGCATGGGCCGCGCACTGGACACCGAGAAGTGCCTGCCGCTGGTCGACGAGATCGCCTCGTCGGTGTGGCGCAACCCGGGGGCCATCGTCAGCCTGGCGCGGCTGAAGACGCACGACGACTACACCTACATGCATTCGATGGCGGTGTGTGCCCTCATGGTGTCGCTCGGCCGGCAGCTTGGCATGGACGAGAACAGTGCGCGCGAGATCGGCCTGGCCGGCATGCTGCACGACATGGGCAAGGCGATGATGCCGCTGGAGGTGCTGAACAAGCCCGCCAAGCTCACCGACGCCGAGTACGCGATCATGAAGACGCACCCGCAGCATGGCTACGAGCTGCTGCTCGAGGGCAAGGGCGTCAGCGAGGTCGCGCTCGATGTCACGCTGCACCACCACGAGCGGCCCGATGGCAAGGGATATCCGCACGGCTTGTCGGGCGACGCGCTGACGCGCGTGGCGCGCATGGGCGCGGTGTGCGACGTCTATGACGCCATCACCTCGAACCGGCCCTACAAGAGCGGCTGGGACCCTGCCGAGTCGATCGCCAGGATGGCCTCCTGGGCCGGGCAGTTCGACAACGACGTCTTCCAGGCCTTCGTGAAGAGCCTGGGCATCTACCCGATCGGCTCGCTGGTGCGCATGCGCTCGGGCAGGCTCGGTGTGGTGGTGGAGCAGAGCGAAGGCTCGCTGGTGGCGCCGAAGGTGAAGCTGTTCTTCTCGACCAAGTCGAACATGCCGATCACCATCGAACTGCTCGACTTGTCGTCTCCGGCCTGCACCGACGGCATCGCCGCGCGCGAGAGCAACGCGCAGTGGCAGTTCCCGCACCTGGACGAGCTGTGGGCCGGTCCCGAGGTGCTGCGCAAGCTCGGCAAAGGCTGATCAGTCGGTCGTGGCCCGTCCGCCGGCGAGGTCGTCGAGGATCGGGCAGTCCGGCCGCTCGTCGCCGTGGCAGCCATGCGCCAGATGCTGCAGCGTGCGCTGCATGGCGCGCATCTCCTCGATGCGGCGCTGCAGGTCGGCGGCATGTTCCAGCGCGATTCGCTTGACGTCCTTGCTGCTGCGCCGGCGGTTGTGCCACAGGCCGAGCAGCGTCTCGATCTCCGGCAGGCCGAAGCCGAGGTCGCGCGCGCGGCGGATGAAGCGCAGCGTGTGCACCGTGGCCTCGTCGTACTGCCGGTAGCCCGAATCGGTGCGCGGCACCTTGGGCAAGAGGCCGAGTTCCTCGTAGTGGCGGATCATCTTGGCCGAGACGGCCGACTGTTTCGCGGCCTCGCCGATGTTCATGCCTTCGGTCTCCATCGCTTGAGCAGCAGCGCGTTGGTCAGCACGCTGACGCTGGACATTGCCATCGCCGCGCCGGCCACCACCGGGTTGAGCAGCCCGAAGGCCGCCAGCGGAATCCCCACCACGTTGTAGAAGAAGGCCCAGAACAGGTTCTGGCGGATCTTCGCCGTGGTGCGGCGCGAGATGTCGATGGCCTGCGCCACCAGCGCCGGGTCGCCGCGCATCAGCGTGATGCCGGCGGCCTGCATCGCGGCGTCGGTGCCGCCTTGCTCGCCGGCCATCGCCATGCCCACGTCGGCCGCGGCCAGCGCGGGCGCGTCGTTGATGCCGTCGCCCACCATGGCCACCTTGCCTTGGTTGCCCATCTCGGCGCGCAGCGCGGCCACCAGGCCGGCCTTCTGCTCCGGCAGCACCTCGGCGCGCACGTCGTCGATGCCCAGCGCGCGTCCGACCGCGATGGCGCTGCCGGCGTTGTCGCCGCTGATCATCAGCGTGCGCAGGCCCAGGCCGCGCAGCGTGGCGATGGCGGCGGCCGCGCCGGGCTTGAGCGTGTCGCCGAAGGCCAGCAGGCCCAGCAGCCGCCAGGGCGCCTCGCCGTGCCGGCCGGCCAGCCACGACACGGTGCGGCCTTCGGATTGCAGCGCCAGCGCGCGTGCTTCGAGGGCACCGCGCGCCACGCCGCTCTCGTCCATCAGCCGTGTGCTGCCGAGTTGCAGCGACTGCCCGTCGACCACGCCGGCGATGCCGCGGCCGGGCAGGGCCTGAACGTCGGACGCCGGCGCCAGGGGCTGCTTCGCCGCCGCCAGAACCGCCGCGGCCAGCGGGTGTTCGCTGCCCGACTGCAGCGCCGCGGCCAGGGCGACCAGCGCGTCGCCGGTCAGCCCCGCATCGGCGGCCGGTTCGGCCGCGGCCAGCTGCGGCCGGCCCTCGGTCAGCGTGCCGGTCTTGTCGAAGGCGACCACGCGCACCGCATGGGCGATCTCCAGCGCCTGCGCGTCCTTGATCAGGATGCCGCGCCGCGCTGCCGCGCCGGTGCCGACCATGATCGCCGCCGGCGTCGCCAGGCCCAGCGCGCAGGGGCAGGCGATCACGAGCACCGCCACCGCATTGAGCACGCCGGCCGACCAGTCGCCGGTGACGAACCCCCAGCCGAGCAGCGTGAGCAGCGCCAGCCCCACGACCACCGGCACGAACACCGCGCTGACCTGGTCGACCAGGCGCTGGATCGGCGCCTTGCCCGCCTGCGCCGACTCGACCATTCGCACGATGCGCGCCAGCGTCGACTCCGCGCCCACGGCCAGCGTGCGCACCAGCAGCAGGCCCTCTGCGTTGAGGGCGCCGCCGGTGACGCGGTCGCCGGCCTGCTTGGCCACCGGCAGGCTCTCGCCGGTGATCAGCGACTCGTCGACATGGCTGCGGCCGTCTTCCACCCGGCCGTCCACGGCCACGCGTTCGCCCGGCCGCACGACGACGAGGTCGCCCACCGCAAGTTCCGCCACCGGCACGTCGAGGTCGACGCCGTCGCGGCGCACGCGCGCCGTCTCCGGGCGCAGCGCCTGCAGCGCGCGGATCGCGTCGGTGGTCTGGCGCTTGGCGCGCGACTCCAGCCACTTGCCCAGCAGCACCAGCGTGATCACCACCGCCGAGGACTCGAAATACAGGTGCGCCATCGCACCGTCCGCCTGCCACAGCAGCCACAGGCTCAGGCCGTAGGCGGCGCTGGTGCCCAGCGAGACCAGCAGGTCCATGTTGCCGCTGCCCGCGCGCAGCGCCATCCAGCCGGCGCGGTAGAAGCGTGCGCCGAGCCAGAACTGCACCGGCGTGGCCAGCAGCCACTGCAGCCAGCCATCGAGCATCCAGTGGCGGCCGAACAGGTCGCCGAGCATGGGGATCACCAGCGGGGCCGAGAGCGCGGCGGCCAGCGCCACCTTCCAGCCGTCGCGCGACGGCGCGGGCGGCGCGGCCGGCTGTTCGGCGTTCAGCAGGTGCGCCGTGTAGCCGGCCTTCTGCACGGCGGCCATCAGCTCGGCGGCGCCGGCCGCGCCCCGCACACGCGACACATGCGCCTGCTCGGTCGCCAGGTTCACCGTGGCGGCCAGCACGCCGGGCACGGCCTGCAGCGCGCGTTCGACGCGGCCCACGCAGCTGGCGCAGGTCATGCCCTCGATGCGCAACTCGGCCTCGTCGTGCGGCACGGCGTAGCCGGCTTTCTCGACGGCGGTGGTCAGTGTGGCGGTGGGCACGCGCTGCGAAAGCGTCAGCGCCGCCGCCTCGGTGGCCAGGTTGACGGTGGCGCGGGCAACGCCCGGTACCTTGGCGAGAGCCTTCTCGACGCGGCCGACGCAGGAGGCGCAGGTCATGCCCTCGACGGGCAGGGACAGGGTGGTTTCGGTGTTCATGGAGGCAGTCTGGACCTTGACATGATGTCAGGGTCAAGCGCTTTCGCACTTGATCCATCGCTTGACCTTGCCACGGTGTCAAGGTCTATCGTTGCAGCATCGTCCATCCCGAAGGAGCCCCGAATGATTGAACTGACCCTGCCCGACATGACCTGCGGCCATTGCGTGAAGACCGTCACCGGCACGGTGATGAAGCTCGACGCGCAAGCCCAGGTGCAGTGCGACCTGCCCAGCCACACGGTGCGCATCGAGACCACGCAGCCGGCCGATGCGGTGAGGCAGGCGCTGGCCGACGAGGGATACCCCGCCCGCTGAGTCGGTATTCCCCCGCTGCCGCGCCCGCGCGGCTTGCCTACACTGCGGCCACATTCCAATCACGGGAGCTGGCCGCATGTTCAAGTTCATCACCTCGAGCGCACTCGTCGCTGCGCTCGCATTCGCCCCGCAGGCCTTTGCGCAGACGCTGCGCTGGGCCAGCCAGGGCGACCCTCAGACCATGGACCCGCACTCGCAGAACGAGTCCATGACCAACATGATGAACGGGCAGGTGTACGAGAAGCTCGTCACCCGCGACAAGACCCTGGCGATCGTGCCGGCGCTGGCCACCGAGTGGCAGCAGGTCTCGCCCACGCTGTGGCGCTTCAAGCTGCGGCCGAACGTGAAGTTCCACGACGGCACGCCCTTCACCGCCGACGACGTGGTGTTCTCCATCGAGCGCTCGGTGGCGCCCACCTCGACGATCAACCAGTACGGCGCCGCGGTGGGCAAGCCGCGCAAGGTCGACGACTTGACGGTGGAGTTCCAGCTCGCCGCGCCCAACCCGATCTTCCTGCAGCACCTCGAGACGCTGTGGATCATGAGCAAGGTGTGGAGCGAGAAGAACAAGGTCACCAAGCCGCTCGACTTCAAGAACAAGGAAGAGAGTTATGCCGGCCTGAACGCCAACGGCACCGGCCCCTACATGCTGGTCAGCCGCGCGCCGGGCATCAAGACGGTCTACAAGCGTTACCCGGCCTGGTGGGGCAAGTACGAGGGCAACGTGCAGGAGATCGTCTACACGCCGATCGGCAACGACGCCACGCGGCTGGCCGCGCTGGTCTCCGGCGAGATCGACTTCGTGCTCGACCCGGCGCCGCGCGACCTGGCACGACTGCGCAACACCGCCGGCGTGAAGATCATCGACGGGCCGGAGAACCGCATCGTCTTCATCGGCCTGGACCAGTCCCGCGACAAGCTGCTCTACGGCAACGTGCCCGGCGACAAGAACCCCTTCAAGGACGTGCGCGTGCGCACCGCCATGTACCAGGCCGTCGACATCGAGACGATCAAGACCAAGCTGATGAACGGCCAGAGCTACCCGACCGGTGGCCTGACGCCGTCGCCGCTGGGCTCCTACAACGACCCCGAGATCGAGAAGCGCCTGCCCTACGACCTGGCCGCCGCGCGCAAGCTGATGGCCGACGCGGGGTATGCCGACGGTTTCGAGGTGACGCTCGATTGCCCGAACAACCGCTACATCAACGACGAGGAACTCTGCATCGCGCTGGCCGGCATGTGGGCGCAGCTGAAGATCAAGGTGAAGGTCAGCGCGCAGCCGCGTGCCACCTACTTCCCGAAGATCGAGAAGCAGGACACCAGCCTGTACATGCTCGGCTGGGGCGGCGCCATCACCGACGCCGAGACCACCTTCACGCCGGTGCTGCGCAACCGCGGCGAGAAGGGCCAGGGCTACTGGAACTTCGGCGGCGTGAAGAACGACAAGTTCGACGCGCTGGCCGCGCAGTCGAGCGTCGAGCCCGACGCGAAGAAGCGCGAGGCGCTGATCAAGGCGGCAATGCGCGAGTACAAGGAGCAGGTGCACGTGATCCCGCTGCACCGGCAGGTGATCCCCTGGGCGGCACGCAGCAACGTGAGCGCCGTGCACCGGGCCGACAACTGGCTCGAGGTGCAGTGGGTCACGATCGCCAAGTGATCGACAGCTCAGGCGCCGCGTAGCAGCGCCGCCGCGATCGCCCACATCACCAGGGCGATCGCGCCGTCGAGCACCCGCCAGGCGGCGGGGCGCTCGAACAGCGGCGCCAGCACCCGCGCGCCGTAGCCCAGCGCGAAGAACCACACGGCGCTGGCCGAGGCAGCGCCGGCGCCGAACACGGCGCGTGCGCCCTCGGGCTCCTGCGAGGCGATCGAGCCGAGCAGCACCACCGTGTCGAGCCAGCAGTGCGGGTTCAGGTAGGTGAAGGCCAGGCAGGCCGCGAGCGCGCTGCGCAAGTCGGCCACCGCCGGGCCCTGCACCGCCAGTGCGTGCGGCCTGAGCGCTCGGCGGGCGGCGAGCAATCCGTAGACGATCAGGAAGGACGCGCCGCCCCAGCGCGTGAGCGCCAGCAGCGCGGGATGCTCCTGCACCCAGCGGCCCAGGCCAGCCACGCCCAGCGTGATCAGCAGCATGTCGGACAGCGCGCACACCAGCACCACCGGCAGCACGTGGGCACGCTGCAGGCCCTGGCGCAGCACGAACGCGTTCTGTGCGCCGATGGCCACGATCAGCGCGGCCGAGGTCGCGAAGCCGCGGAGGAAGACGGTTTCCATGCCGGCATCATCCGGGGACCGGTGACATCGAACCAGCTAAACTTTCTGATCTTCCATTAGCAAAACTGATGCAGATCGACTCCCGCCAACTCGCCGCCTTCGCCGCGGTGCTGCGCGAAGGCAGCTTCGACGCGGCGGCGCGGGCGCTGCACGTCACGCCCTCGGCGGTGAGCCAGCGCATCAAGGGCCTGGAGGAGCGCCTGGGCCGCGTGCTGATCCGCCGCGGCAGCCCCTGCCTGGCCACCGAGGCCGGTGAGTCGCTGCAGCGCCACGCTCAGCAGCTGCAGCTGCTCGAGGCGCAGGCGCTGGCGCCCTTCGGCCTGGCCGACTCGGCCCCGAGCGCTCGCGGCACGCAGGCGCCGGCCCCGCTGCCGCTGGCCGTGGCGGTGAACGCCGATTCGCTGGCCACCGGTTCGTGGCCGGCCCTGGCCGCGCTGCGCGAGAGCCACGACGTCTGCCTGGACCTGCATGTGGAAGACCAGGACCATTCCAGCGAGTTGCTGCGCCAGGGCCGCGTGCTCGCCGCCGTGAGCGCCGAGCCCGTGCCGGTTCAGGGTTGCCGCGTGCGCCCGCTGGGCTTCATGCGCTACCTCGCGGTGGCCAGCCCGGCCTTCGTGCGCCGCCACTTCGCCGAGGGCCTCACGGACGAGGCACTGGCACAGGCCCCGTGCAACGTGTTCAACCAGAAGGATCAGCTGCAGGCGCGCTTCCTGCGTCGGCTGTCGCGCCGGCGGCTGGCCCCGCCGCAGCACCGCGTGCCCGGCACCCACGGCTTCATCCATGCCGCCGTGCAGGGCCTGGGCTGGGGAATGAACCCGGACGTGCTCGTCGCGCCGCTGCTCGAGCGCGGCGAGCTCGTCGAGCTGCTGCCTGGGCAGGCCCTAGATGTCGCGCTGTACTGGCAGCACTGGAGCCTGGAGGCCGAGGTGCTGCGCGCGCTCACCGCGGCGGTGGTCGAGGCTGCAGCCGGCGCCCTGCGGCCGCTGCCCTCACCTCCATCCAGGGGGTGAAGCGTTGATCCCGCAGCGCCCACCGCGTAAATTGTCACGATTCGAGGCGCGACGACGGGAGTCGCGCCCATGCCTGGAGAGTCGCTCATGGTCACTGCACTCGTGCTCGTCGTCGGCGGGGTCATCGTCTGGCTGATCGCCGACCACGGCCTGATGTGGTGGCGCGAACGCCGCCACGAGGGGCCATCGAACTGGCACGGTCAGGGGCCGGGCACGAACTTCCACTCTTCGGGATTCGAGGACACGGTGCCGCCGCACGAGGCCATCGAGCCCCCCCGCGCCGTGCCTGCCGGCCGGCGCTGAGCCGGAGCCTCGTTTCGGCGGCTCAGGGCTGCGCGGGCGCCCGCGTCGCACGCAGCACGCCGCGGCCGTCGGCATCGCGCAGTTCCAGCAGCCCGTCGGGCCGCACGCGCGCCGTGGCGGCGAGCTCCAGTGCGGTGAGGATGCGGTCTTCCTGCTCGAGCAGCAGCGGGCCGCAGGCCATGCGCGTGGTGGCGATGGCGCCGATCTTGATCGTGTCGCCGCTGAGCGAGTAGGGGCCGTTCATCGCATTGCAGCTGGTGTGGCCCGACAGGCGGCCGTCTGCGCCGAGCACCAGGCGGGCGCGCCGCTTGTCGAGGATGGGCTCGGTGCGCGCCTGCTCGATGACCCAGGTGCCGTGCACTTCGCGCGAGACGGGCGGCGCGGGCGGCTCCGCACCGGGTGCCGCCGCGCAGGCGGCCAGTCCGCTCAGGGCCAGGGTGCAGAGGATCAGGCGCATGGGCACGGCAGCGGCAGTCGACATCATCCCAGTCTAGCCCGCCTCGCGGGCCTGCCTCAGTCGCCCAGCAGCCGGCGCTTCAAGCGGATCTTCGTCATGTCCTCGACGTTGGCGCGCTGCGGGGCGCCGAAGCGGCGCTCGACCAGCGCCAGGTAGTCGGGGTTGGTGAAGTAGGTCTGGAAGGCCTCGTCGCGGAAGCGCAGCACCTCGGCGGCGCTGGCGTGCTTGGTGGCCAGCGGCTCGCAGTCGTAGGACAGGAAGGCGTAGCCGGCGTAGCTGTCGGGCAACTTCCAGCCGTTGCGGATGGCCTGGCGGTAGATCGGGCTGCCGGGCAGCGCCTGGCAGGGGTACATGTTGGCCATCTCGGTGTTCAGCTCGAGCGCCAGGTCCAGCGTCTGCTGCATCGTCGCCAGCGTGTCGTCGGGGAAGCCGAAGATGTAGTTGCTGATGACGTTGATGTCGGCGTCGCGCACCGTCTTGCAGATCTCGCGGATGTTCACTTCCTGGAAGGAGCCTTTGGAGACCTCCTTGCGCACCAGTTGGCTGCCCGCCTCGATGCCCAGCGCCAGCCAGCCGATACCGGCCTTCCGGAACAGCTCGAGCGCCGAGGGCCGCACCGTGTCCACGCGCGAGTAGGCCCACATGCGCAGCTTCAGGTCGCGCTCGACGATGTTGTTGAGCAGCGGCTCGTAGTAGCGCCGGTTGAGGAAGAACATCTCGTCGCTGATGCGCACCGTCTCGACGCCCATCTTCGCCAGCTTCTCCAGCTCGGCGGTGATGAGCGCGGTGCTCCAGAACCGCATGCCGCGCGAGTGGGCGGCATGCACCTCCTCGCCGTTGTCGTTGCGGTTGACGATGTTGATCATGCAGAAGTCGCAACCGAAGTTGCAGCCCAGCGAGGTGTAGATCGCGGCGAAGGGCGTGCGCTTCGAATGGTCGAAGCCGGCATGCCAGAAATGCGCGCGGTACAGGTCCAGCGGGCGCTCCTTGTAGGGCAGCAGGTCCCAGGCGTAGCCGGGCAGGTCCTCGTCCATCTTCTCCTGCGGCACCACGGCCTGCGGCGGGTTCAGCCACAGCACCGGCTTGCCCTCGCGGTCGCGCTTCTTGTAGCCGATGCCGGCCACCTTGGCGATGTCGTCCTTCAGGTTGCCGCGCAGCAGGTTGTGCAGCGCGTACACGCCTTCGTTGAGGAACACGATGTCGGTGCAGGGCAGCGCCAGCACCTCGCGCGGCAATGCGCTGGTGTGCGAGCCGACGAAGGCCACCGGCAGGCCGGGCAGCTCGTCCTTGATCTGCTGGGCCAGGCGCGTCGCGCCGATCATGCTGGTCGTGCCCGAGTTCGGGTTCTGGCCGTAGACGACGAAGACGACGAGGCGCGGCTTCAGATCGCGCGTGCGCTGCACGGCGGCCTCGAGCGAGAGCTTCTCGGCATCGCAGTCCATGATCGCCGCGCCGAAGCCCTTGGCCCGGCACGATTGCGCCAGCAGCAGCGACCAGGTCGGCGGCTCGATCGCCGAATAGGTAGCCGCCAGGCCCTGGTAGGCGGTGGCCGACGAATCCGGGTTGATCAGCAGGACGTCGAGCGCTCGTTCGTTCATGTTCAGTCCCAGAAGCGGGGGGCGATGCCGGTGCGCGTCCATTCGAGGATTTGCGCGACGCGGTGCTCCGACGTGTGGTGGCTCTTCGCGTTGGCGAGGCAACGCTCGCCGATGCGCTCGGCCAGGCCCGGCTCGCGCTTCAGGCGCTCCAGCGTGTCGGCCAGCGACTCGGGATCGTCGTTTTCGAAGAAGAGGATGTGCTCGTCCTCGCGGAACAAGCGCGCCGTCTGCGGATGGGACGGAATGCGCCAGGAGACTACTGGCTGGCCGATCGCCATGCTCTCGACCACGCGGCCCGCGTAGGTCTTCACGAAGGAGGTCAGGTTCACCGTCGCCAGGCTGTCGGACAGCCCGTCGAGGAACAGGTCGAAGAGCTTGGCGCGCACCTGCTGCAACGTGTCGACGAAGCGCTCCATGTCGGCCTGCCGGCAGGGCTGCTCGAGCATCGCCTGGCGCACCGGATTGTTGAGCTGATCGAACATCTTCGGCAGCTCGGTGGCGTGTTCGCCCGAGGCGCGGAACTCGAGCAGGCCTTGCTTCAGCCGGTCGTTGTGCTGGTACTTGGCACGCCGCTGGTAGGCGCTGCCGATGAAGACGGCCGGGCGCGACGTGTTCGGCGCGCTGCGGCGGAAGAAGCGGCGCGGCACGTGGCAGGGGGTCCACACCGCCTGCGCGCCCATGTTCTCGATGTGGCGCACGTCGTTCTCGTCGACGACGCCGAAATGCGTCACGTAGGGCAGCACGGCGCGCTGCATCAGCGGCACGCGGCGGCCGAGCTCGGGCACCTCGGCGTAGTCGGCGGCGTCGTAGTGCAGCGTCTCCATGACGATGCCCACGCGCACCGGGGCCAGTGTGGCCAGCCAGGCGAAGTCAACTTCTGCCAGCGGTGGCGGCGCCTCCCAGGCCGGGCGCTGCCCGAGCACGTGGGTGACGTCGTTGATCCAGACCTGGTCGAAGCGGTGGTCGCCCACCAGCTTGCGCGACCCCGCCCAGCAGCTCGTGAACAGCACCAGCACCTCATGCCCCGCCGCGCGCAGGCCTTCGACATAGGCCATGTGCGTGGTGTACGACCACTGCCGGGCCGAGGCCCAGACCAGCATGTCGTGCTGGACGTAGAGGATCTTCATGCCGGCGCCTGTGCGGCGATCAGACGTTGCCGTGCACGGTGTTCTTTACCATCGTGAAGCCCTTGATCAGCTCGGCGATGCCGGCGTCCAGGGTCACGGCGGTCTTGAAGCCGGTGCGCTCCAGCTTGGCGTTGGAGACGACGTAGTTGCGCTGGTCCGGGTCCTTGCCCACCGGGGCGTCGAGGAAGACGAAATCCGGCAGCTGCTTCTGGATGTGCTGGCACAGCTCGCGCTTGGAGACGTTGGCCTCGCTCAGCCCGACGTTGTAGATCTGGCCGCGCATCGCCTCGAAGTTCTCGATGCCGTGCTGGAACACGCGCGCCACGTCGCGCACGTGGATGTAGTTGCGCTTGAAGTCGCCCTCGAACAGCACGACGAAGCGGTCGTGCACGGCGCGGTGCACGAAGTCGTTGACGAGCAGGTCGATGCGCATGCGCGGCGACATGCCGAACACCGTGGCCAGGCGGAAGCTGATGGCGTTCTCGCGCTGCATCAGCTCGCCCTCGATGGCGACCTTCTCCTTCGCGTAGATGGAGATCGGGCGCAGCGGCGACTCTTCGGTGCAGAAGTTGTTGGCGTCGCCGGTGCCGTAGGCGCTGTTCGTCGTCGGCATCAGGATGCGCTGGTTGCGCGAGGCCAGGCGCAGCATCAGCAGGATGGCGTCGTGGTTGATCGTCTTGGCGCCGATCGGGTCGGCGTTGCACATCGGCGCGCCCACCAGCGCGGCCAGCGGGATCACGATGTCGGCTTTCTTCAGCAGCGGCGCGAGCGTGCCCTCGACGCGGATGTCGCCCTTGACGACGTTGAACTTCGGGTCGCTGCAGACGTGGTTCAGGCTGATCTGGCGGAACATGAAGCTGTCCAGCACGGTGACGCGGTGGCCCGCGGCCAGCAGCGAGGGCACCAGCGTGGAACCGAGGTAGCCGGCGCCGCCGGTGACGAGGATGTCGTAGGCCATGAATCGTTCTCCGTGGGTCTTGTCGGGGTCAGGCGGGCGCGAACAGCGCCGCCTCGACGCATTCGCACAGCGTGTGCGCCATCACGATGTGCAGTTCCTGGATGGTGCTGGTGGCGCTGCCCGGGGCGACGAGGCAGAAATCCGCAAGCTCGCGCGCACGGCCGCCGCTGCGGCCGGTGAAGACGATGCTGGGGATGTCCATGCGACGGCATTGCTCCAGGGCTTGGAGGATGTTCGGCGATTCGCCGGAGGTGGTAATTCCGAGAAAGACGTCCTTTCCCGTGGCTTTACCGGCCAGCTGGCGGGCGAACACCTGGTCGAAGCCGTAGTCGTTGCCGATGGCGGTGAGGATGGAGGTGTCGGTGGTCAGCGATTCGGCCGGCAGCGGCGCCCGGTCGCGCGCCAGCTTGCTGACGAATTCGGCGGCCAGGTGCTGCGCATCGGCCGCCGAGCCGCCGTTGCCGGCGATGTACAGGCGGCCGCCGGCGCGGTATCGGGCGATCACGGTGTCGACGGCACGCGCGAACACGGCCAGCGTGGCCGTGTCGGCGGCCAGCGCCTGCTTGGCGCTGATGGAGGCGTCGATGTTGCGGCGGATGCGGTCAACCGGCGAGGTCATGGGCGGGCTCCGTGGATCGTGCGGTCGGCAGGACCGAGGCGGCGCGGTGGTAATCGGCCGGTACGCCGATGTCGATGAAGGCGCCATGGCTCTCGACGCCGGCAAAACGCTGGCCGTCGGCGAGCAGTTGCGGGAACAGGTTGTTCTCCAGCGACGCGGCCTGTCCCGGGGCGAGACTGACGGCGTCGAGCGCGCCGGGGCGGAACAGGTAGACGCCGCCGTTGGCCAGCGGTGCGGTGGGCGCGCGCAGCGCGGTGATCAGGCCGTCCTGGGACAGGCCCACGCCCATGTAGCGCGCCGGGTCGGTGTTGCGGAACAGCGAGAAGCACCAATCGGCGTCGTGGCGGCGCGCGCGTGCCGTGAGTTCGCGCAGCGGCACGTCGAAGTACGTGTCGCCGTTGAGCAGCAGCGTGTACTCGTCGCGCGGCAGGTTCGCGGCGGCGAGCATCACGGCGCCGCCGGTGCCCAGCGGCGCGGTCTCGACCACGTAGTCGATCGCGGCGCCGTGGTAGCGGCGGCCGAAGTGGCTGCTGATCGCCTCGTGGCGGTAGCCGACGGAGAGCACGAAGCGGCCGACGCCCTGCGCGATCCAGTGGTCCATCTGGTGGGCCAGGAAGGGCCGCCCGGCGATCGGGGCCATGGGCTTGGGCAGGTCGGGGACGGCGCTGCGCAGGCGAGTGCCGAGGCCGCCGGCGAGGATGATGGCGGTGGTCATGCGATCGGCCCGTGCACTAGACCGCGTTGACGATGCGGCAGATCGCATCGATCTCGTCGTCGCGCAGGTCCGGAAAGTTGCCGATGTAGAAGCCGTAGAAGTGCACGTGCTCGGTGTGCGGGAAGGCCAGGTGATGGTCCTTCGGCACGATGCCGCGCAGGTAGGGCTGGCGCAGCTGGTTGCCGCCGCCGGCGCTGCCGCGGCGGAACTCGATGCCGGTCTCGCGCATCGTCGCCATCAGGCGCTGCACGTACTCCGGGTCGGCCGCCTTCATGATCAGGTTGAAGGCGTAGTTGCTGCTGCCTTCGAGCTTGAAGTCGGTCTGGTAGCGCTTGTCGTCGATGCGCTCGAGGAAGCGCTGCAGGTTCTGCGTGCGGCGCAGCACGTTGGCGTCCAGCCGCTTGAGCTGGCTGCGGCCCATGATGGCGCCGATCTCGGTGTTGCGCACGTTGTAGGCGGGGTAGGCGAAGATGAAGTCCGGGTTCAGCTCCGGGTTCGCCTCGCGCCACGCCGTCCGGTAGTCCGCATCGTTGCTCTCGCGCACCATCCCGTGCGAACGCAGCATGCGGATCTGCTGGTAGACCTCGGCATCGTCGGTGCACACCATGCCACCCTCGATGGTGCTCATGTGGTGCGCGTAGTAGAAGCTGAAGTTCGACATCCAGCCGATGCTGCCCAGGCGCCGCCCGTTGTGCGTGGCGCCATGCGATTCGCACACGTCCTCGATCAGCGGGATGCCTCGGCGGTCGAGCTCGGCGATCAGGCCGTCGGTCAGGCCGTCGAAGCCTTGCACGTGGGTGAGGAACACGGCGCGCGTCTTGTCGGTGATCTTCGCGAGGATCTGATCCGGCGCCATCGCCAGCGTGCGCGGGTCGATGTCGGCGAACACCGGCGTGAAGCCGTTCTGCAGCACCGTGGCCACGTCGGAGATCCAGGTCAGCGGCGGCACGATCACCTCGCCGCCCTCGGGGTGGCGGATCTTCAGCAGCGCCATCGACAGCAGATTGGCCGAGGCGCCGGAGTTCACGAACACGCTGTACTTCACGCCCAGCCACTTCGACCATTCCTGCTCGAAGGCCACGCACTGCGGGCCGTTGGTCAGGATGGGGTCGTCCTGCTGCAGGTGGGCGATCACCGCGTCGAGGTCCTCGCGCGCGATGTTGTTGCGCATCAGGGGGTACTTGGCTGCCATCGCTGCGCTCACTTCTCGGAGTAGTAGTCGCCGTACTCGACAATCAGCGTGCTGCGACCGTCGTCGCGCAGCAGCGCGCGCTCGTAGGCGGGGAAGATGTCTTCCGGCTCGTCCAGGCGGATCACCTCGATGCTCTTGCACATCAGGCGCAGCGCCTCGGTGTAGTCGCCCACGTGCTGGTGCTGCGGGTGCAGCGGCCGCTCCGAGCCGATACCGGTGCGCACGATAGCTTTCGCCTTGTAGCCGCCGTTGCTCATCACCGCGAGCTTGTCGAGGTGGTTGACGAGCTGGCTGAGGCCGCACATCAGGAAGTTCCAGCGCGGGAAGATGCTCACCGGCACCTGGCCGGCCAGCGCGAGGCCGGTGGTCATGCCCATCTGCAGCTCTTCCGCGACGGGCAGCTCGATCAGCCGGCCCGGCGCCACGTCCTTGAGCGTGTTGCTCATTGCCGTGCCCGGCACCGCCACCGCCTGGCCCATGAAGACCACGCGCGGGTCGGCGGCGAGGAATTCCATCGAGCGCTTGAGTTCGTCGAAGTACTTCATCGTGTGCTCCTCAGAACTGCACGCGCTGGCCGGCGCCCGCGTGCGGGTAGCGGGTCTGGTAGCGGTAGTAGTGGATGTACTCGTCGCGCTGGTTCTCGAAGCTGAGCTTGCTCTGGTTCCAGGCGGCGCGGGTGTCGGTGCAGACCGATTTCTCGTTGTCCTCGACGACGAAGCGGATCGGCAGGCGGTGATTGCGGCTGTACTTGATGCTCTCGTGCGCGATGCCGGTCTCGGCCGTCATCTCGCCCATGAAGCAGTGCACGCGGGCATCCTCGCCGCTGCGTGCGATCGCCAGCGCCGTGCCCACGGCGATCGGCAGCACGCCGCCGACGATGGCCGAGGAGTAGATGCGCTGTTCGGGAAAACACAGCGAGATCGAGCGCCCGGCCATGATCTCGTCCATCACCGCCGCGGGAGGCACGCCCTTGAGCAGGCACTGGTAGTGCGAGCGCCAGGAGCAGAACACCCAGTCGTTCTTGCCGATGCCCTTGAACACCTCGATCATCTGGGCCTCGTTGCCCGAGTACAGGTGCACCGGGGCGCGGATCTTGCCGGCGTTGAAGCGCGCGGCCACCTCGTCCTCGAAGGCGATCAGGTCTTGTGCGGTCATCATGGCGGGGGGCTCCTCAGCACAGGCCGTTGGGCTGGTAGAGCACCACCCGGCTGCCGGACTCGTCGAAGTTGAAGGGCACGTGGATCAGGTGCTTGAGCGCCTCGCGCACCTTGGGCTGGTTCTCGGGCTTGACGAACAGCAGCAGGAAGCCGCCGCCGCCGGCACCGAGGATCTTTCCGCCGATCGCGCCAGCGTCGCGCGCGGTCTGGTAGATCTGGTCGATCTCGCCGGTCGAGACCTTGTCGGACAGCTGCTTCTTGGTCTGCCAGGCCTCGTGCAGCAGGTCGCCGAACTCCTCGATCGGGCGGTTGCAGCTGTGCAGGATCTGCACCGCTTCCTCGACCATCTCGCGCATGCGCATCAGCTCGGTCTCGCGCTGCTTGAGGTTGGCGATCTTCGACTGCGCCACCTCGGCGGCGATGCGCGAGAAGCCGGTGAAGCACAGCATCAGGTGCTTCTGCAGCTCGTTCAGGCGCTTCTTCTTGACGATCACCGGCGAGACCTGGAAGGCGCCGCTGCGCAGGAACTCGATGCGGTTGAAGCCGCCAAAGGCCGCGGCCACCTGGTCCTGGCTGCCCACGCTCTCGCCGATCACGTTCTGCTCGATGTGGATGGCGTCGCGTGCCAGCTGCTCCTTGCTGACCATGTTGCCCTTCAGCGCGGCCAGCGCGTGCACCAGGCCGACGGTGAAGGACGAGCTCGAGCCCAGGCCCGAACGCGCCGGCAGGTCGCCGTCGTGGTGGATCTCCAGGCCCTTGTTGCAGTTGGCCCAGCTCAGCACGCCGCGCACCGCGGGGTGCTTGATCTCGTCCCAGTGGCGCACGTTCTCGATCGCCGAGTAGACGATACGGTGCTTGTAGTCGAAGAAGGGCGGCAGGTGCCGGCAGGTGATGTAGCAGTACTTGTCGATCGAGGTGGAGAGCACCTCGCCGCCATGCTTCTGGAACCAGGCCGGGTAGTCGGTGCCGCCGCCGAAGAAGGAGATGCGGAACGGCGTACGCGTGATGATCATCGCCGGCGCTCCTTCAGGCGGCGATCGCGTTCAGCGCGCCGGGCTGGGTCGGCGCGGCCAGGTGGTAGACGTGGTCCGCGTCGACCGCGTCGTCGGGCAGCAGCAGCTCGGCCTGCAGCGTGCGCGCGGTGGTGCGCTCCTGCAGCGTTGTCTCGGTCTTGGTCAGCACCAGCTTCATGAAGGCGGCCTGCTCGCGGGCGCATTCCTTCAGCGTCGCGTCGAGGTAGGTCGAGGTGGTGACAACGAAGCGGTGCTCGAACCAGCCGAGGTACCAGAACCACTCGGTGTAGTAGAGCCACGAGTTCTCGTTCATCGCGCGCACGTGCGTCGGGTCCTGCCAGGCCGTGGGTGCGTGTTCGTAGGGCACCTCGATGTGGAACTCGCCGCCTTCGGCCAGCAGCGAAAGGCAGTTGCCCATCAGCGTGGGCAGGTCGCCGACGTGCTCGAGCACGTTGTTGGCATTGATGGCCTGCACGCTGCCGGCTTCCAGGCGCACGGCACCGGCGGTCGGCGAGGCAGTCTCGAAGGGCAGGGCCAGCGGCTTCGACAGGTCGAGCAGCAGGTCGGGTGCGGCACGCTCCAGCACGTCGAGATTCAGCCAGCCGGCCTTGTAGTCGCGGCCGGAACCGAGGTTGATGCGCTCGGGCTGCCAGGCCGCGGTGGGCCGGCGCTCGTGGTGGGCACCGGCGAAGCCGGCGGCGAAGGCCAGCAGGTCGGCGTAGGCCTCGATCGGGTCGGCGGCCTCGAAGCGCTGCAGCGCGGCACGCGCCACCTCGTAAAAGTCGGCGGTGCCGAAGTCCTCGGCGAAGAACTGCTCGAGCTGCTCGCCTTCGAGCCAGAACACGCTGTCTTCGAAGGCGGCGTGCGGGCGCGTCTGCGCGGTGCGCTCTGAGATCACCGGCGTACCCAGCGACAGGCAGTGCGCCACGCGCGCCTGCTCGAAGCGGCTGCTCTCGTAGAAGTGGCAGTTCACCACCGCCTTGGCCTGCAGGATGAACTGGTCGCGCTCGGGGCCGTACAGCGCCGAGTCGAACACGGCCACGGTCAGGCCGAAGGCCTCGATGCGGTCCAGCCAGGCGCGGCGGCGCTCGTTCATGCTGCCGATGAACAGCAGGTCGATCGGGCGCTCCTCCAGCGGCAGGGCCGCGGGGTTGGCGAGGTAAGGGGCGTGCAGCAGCGGCACCACGGGCACGGCGTCGGGCTGGTCGGTGTAGGCGGCCACGTTGTCGGCGTCGTAGTCGACCACGGCCGACTGGCGCAGCAGCTGGCGGTAGGCGTCGGAGACGGTCGCGCCGCCCTCGCCGAGCTGCTCGAGGTTGACGAACACGCAGGCGTTGCGCTGGCACTGCGTGGCATCGAAGCCCAGGTGCGCGCCGAACACGAAGTTCACCGCGTCGTGGCGCAGCCGGTTCTTCGCCAGGCTCACGTTCGCGCCTAGGCGGCGGAACTGGTAGCGGAAGTAGCGCGCCTGGTCGACCAGACCCAGGGAGTGCACGTACCCGGCGGGTTGCACGATGCACAGGTGGATCTCGGGCAGCTTGCTCATTCTTGGCCTTTCCAGACGACGGCGCGGGCGCAACAAGGCCCGGTGAAGTGAGGTTAGGCGGCGCTCGCTCGCGCTAAAGCCCGATGAAAGGCGGCAATGCCCGCCAAATCGGATGGGCGCCCGGGTGGCATGTCGCGCGCGGGCAGGCGGTCCGGGTATGCGCTCTCCGGCCCACGCTCGCGGGCGACCACCGTGGACCGCAGCGCGCTGCCTCGTCAACACCGCCTTCGGCCTGCTCCCGCCTGGGCGACCGCGAATGGGGCCTGCGATCGCACACCCGAACCACCTGCCCCAAGACCACCGAGGACTTCGTGACGGCAGGCCACCGTTGATGCCGGCAGGGCGGCGGTGGTGCCCGCGGGCGCAGGCCCCATTCGCGGTCGCCCAGGCGTGGGCAGGCCGGACACGGTGTTGACGCGGTGAGGATGGCATGCCGCGGTGGCCGCCCGCGAGCGTGGGCCGGAGCACGCGGGTACCGCCGGCGACCTGCGACCATGCCTGTCGCACGAAAGCAGACCAGCGAAGACCGCAACGGGCCGCAAGACGTCTGGTTCGGGCCTCAGGCCGGCAGGTGCTCGGGCGGCAGCCCGTCGCAGGCACGGTCCCACAGGCGCTGATAGAGCGCCTCGATGTCGCGGGCGAAACGCTGGCCGTCGAACAGCGATCCCGTGTTGCACGCCGTGCGCAATCGGTCACGGATGGCTGCGCGCCTGGCCTCGTCTTGGGCCAGTGCGGCCACGGTCGCGACGTAGCCGGCTTCGTCGCCGCAGACCAGTTCGTCCAGGCCGACCTGGTGCAGCAGGCTGGCGGCCACGCGCTGGGCGAAGGTCTGGCCGATCACGGTGACCACCGGCACGCCGACCCACAGCGCCTCGCCAGCGGTGGTGTGGGCGTTGCACGGCCAGGTGTCGAGGAAGACGTCGGCGCAGGCCAGGCGCGCCAGGTGCTCGTCCAGCGGCAGCAGCGGTGCGAACAGCAGCCGTTCGGGGCCGATGCCTCGCGCGGCGGCGGCGGCGAGCAGCGAGTCGCGCACGTTGGCATTCCATTGGAGCAGCCACAGTACGGCGTCGGGCAGGCGCTGCAGCAACTCGCACCAGCGGTCGAACACCGCGGCCGAGATCTTGTAGGACTGGTGGAAGCCGCACAGCAGCGTCTTGTCCAGTGGCAGGCCGAAGGCGGCGCGGTCGGCGCTCACTGGGCGCGCGCGACGCGCATCGTTCGGCTGGTAGCAGCCGGGCAGTTGCGCGATCCTCTCGGTGAAGTGCGCGGCATGGGCCAGCGGCGTGACGATCGGGTCGCCGACGATGTAGTCGATGTAGCCGGCGCCGCTGGTGCCGGGAAAGGCCAGCCAGTTCAGCTGCAGCGGCGCCGGCCGCGCGGCCAGCACCGGCAGCAGCGTGCCGTCGGTCGCGCCCTTCACGTCGACGAGGATGTCGATGTTCAGCTCGCGGATGCGCCGCGCCATCGCGTCGTGGCTGCGGCCGCGAACGTCCTCGAAACGATGGCAGGCGGCGCGCAGGCGCCGGCGCATCGGGCTGCCGTCGTCGGGGCCGGCCGAGACCAGCGTGACCTCGAAACGCTCGCGGTCGTGGCTCTCCAGCATCTGCACCATCAGCTGCGCGGTGGCGTGCTGGTAGAAGTCGCCCGACAGGTAGGCGATGCGCAGCCGCCCGCCATGGCGCTGTGCGCGGCGCGGCGGCAATGGCTTGACGAAGGTGCCGAAGAAGCGCGCGTAATGCTCGGCGACGCGGCGGATCGCGAGCGGATCGTCGCTCAGCACCGCGTGCACGAAGGGGTTGACCTGCAGCGGCGCGCCTTCGGGCAACGCGCGGATCGCCGCTTCGAGCGCCGCCCACTCGGCGTCGGCCGCTGCCCAGCGGCAGCCTTCACGCTCCATGTAGACGAGCAGGCCGCGTGCGAACAGGGCCTCGTCGAAGCCGAGCAGCAGCGCGGTGCGGATGCACTCGGCAGCCTCCAGCTTCATGCCGCAGTCGCGGAACGAGACGCCCAGGCGGTAGTGCGTGAAGGCGTCGTCCACCTTCAGCGCCAGCGACTGCAGGAAGCACTGGATCGCATCGGCGTGCAGCTGCCGGCCCTGCAGCTCGAGGCCGCGCGCGGTGAGCGCACGCGAGTCGAGCGCTGAGGCGGGGCGCGAGGCGACGATCGCCATCAGACCGCCGCCAGGTGCTCGGGTGCGAGCCCGGCCACGGCACGCGCCCACATGCGCTCGTACAGCGCCTCGATGTCGCGGGCGAAGCGCGCGCCGTCGAACAGCGCGCTGGCCCTTCGCTGTGCCGCCAGATGCTCGCGCAAGCCGGCGCGCCGGGCGGCATCGCCGGCCAGCGAGATCACGCGCGCTTCGTAGTCGGTCACTGTGGTGCAAGTGAGTTCATCCAGCCCCACCGCATGCAGCAGGCTGGGCGCCACGCGCTGCGCGAAGGTCTCGCCGATCACGGTGACCACCGGCACGCCCACCCACAGCGCCTCGCCGGCGGTGGTGTGCGCGTTGCACGGCCAGGCGTCGAGGTAGAGGTCGGCACAGGCCAGGCGGCTGAGGTGCTGGTCCAGCGGCAGCATGGGTGCGAAGCACAGACGCTCGGGGCCGATGCCTCTGGCGCGCGCCGCCGCTTCGAGCGCCGACTGCACGTTGGTGTTCCAGCGCATCAGCCACAGCACCGCGCCGGGCACGGCGTGCAGCACACGGCACCAGCTGTCGAACACCGCCTCGGAGATCTTGTACGACTGGTGGAAGGCACACAGCAGCGGCACGCCCTCGGGCGCGCCCCAGTCGCTGCGCTTCGATGGCGCGGGCAGCGCGCGCTGCGCGTCGTTGGGTTGGTAGCAGACCGGCATCTGCGCGAGCTTCTCGCTGAAGTGCGCGGCATGCGCCAGCGGCGTGGTGAGCGGGTCGCCGATGAAGTAGTCGACGTACGCTGCCCCTGTCGTGCCCGGGAAGCCGAGCCAGCTGACCTGCAGCGGCGCGGCGCGGTGGGCCGTCACCGGCATCAGCGTGCCGTGGGTCGCGCCCTTCACGTCGACGAGGATGTCGATGCCGAGCTCGCGGACGCGCCGGGCCATCGCCTCGTGCGACTGGCCGCGCAGGTGCTCGAAGTGCTCGGCGCTGGCCACGATGCGTGCGCGCAGCGGGCTGGCGTCGTCGGGGCCGGCGGAGAACAACGTCACCTCGAAGCGCTCGCGGTCGTGCCGTTCGAGCATCTGCACCATCAGCTGGCTGGTGGCGTGGGTGTGGAAGTCGGCCGACAGGTAGCCGATGCGCAAGCGGCCCTCGTGGGCCTTGGCCTTGCGCAGCGGCAGCGGGCTCACGCGGCTGGCCACGTGCTGCGCATACAGGCGCGCCACCTTCAATTGCTCCAGCGGGTCGTCGACGAACACCGCGTGCGGGAAGGGACCGGTCTCGCCCGGGCGGTCGGCCGGCGCGGTCTGCACGGCGCGGCGCAGCCTGGCGAGCTCGTCGGCAGCGGGGGCCCAGCGGCAGGCCTCGCGCTCCAGGAAGACGAGCTGCGCGCGGGCTGCGAGCTCGCTGCTGTCGAGGCCGAGCAGCAGGGCGGTGCGCACACATTCGGCGGCCTCGGCCTTCATGCCCTTGTCCTTGAACGACATGCCCAGGCGGAAGTGCACCACGGGTTCGTCGATCTTCAGGGCCAGCGCCTGCATGAAGGCGGGGATGGCGTCATCGTGGCGATGGCAGCGCTGCAGCGAAACGGCCAGCGACACCCAGAAGGCGTGGTCTCGCGGCGCGTCGGCAGGCAGCGCCTGCAGGCAGGCCACGGCCTCGGCATTGCGGCCGCGCTCCATCAGGGCGTGCGACTCCAGCGTGTAGGCCAACGTCAGAGACGGTCGCCGCTGGCGCAGCGACAGCGCCCGCTGCGCCGCCACGTCGGCGCGGCCCGCCTTGATGAGGGCGTGCGCGGCGGCCAGGCCGTAGGCCGACTCGTCGTGCATCGCGAAGGCCTGCTCGAACTCCAGCGCTGCCTGGCCCCAGTGCTCGCGCTGCGCACAGGATTGCGCTGCGCTCCACTTGCGGTAGGCGCGCTGCTGCGCCGGCGAGGCAGGCGAGGGCGGGGACGGCTGGGGCAATGACAAGGCCATGGTCGGGCGAGGTTACGCGCCGCATCCCGCTCGCCAGCGCCGGAAAAGGCAGGCCCGAGCCGGCTATTTCACGCCGGTCATTGCGGCCGCGGCGCGCCACTGCGCCGCGCGTTCGCGCCAGGTGCGTGCTTGCGCCTCCTGGCCCAGGCTCTGGTGGAAGGCCGCGAGGTTGTGCGCGGCGAGGAAGCTGCCGCGCCCTCGCACGCTGTCAGGCAAGTCGGGCCGCTCGCCGATGGCCACGGCGCGCTGCCAGGCGGCCTCGATGCGCGGCAGCAGGGCGGCGGCCTGCGCGGGCTGCGCCAGCGCGGTGTCGAGCAGCAGGTCGCCGAGCGTGAAGAAGAAGTCGGGCGAGTCCTGCCAGCGCGCCTGCTCGGCCTGTGCCAGGGCCAGCGCAGCCTCGAACCGGTGCGTCTTCTTCAGCGTGAAGAGCAGGCGCACCACCAGGTCGTGCCGCCACGCGGCGCTGGGCTCGCCGCGGCGGTGCGCCTCTTCATAGAAAGGCAGGGCTTCGGCGAAGCGCGAGCGCACCTCGAGGTCCTTGCCGAGCTGGTAGTGAAGATAGGCATCGTGCGGCTGCTCGGCCAGCGCCAGGCGCAGCAGGCGCTCGTTGCGCCCGGCCTTGGCCTGCTGCGATGCGGCCAGGTAGCCGTCGTGGCCCAAGAGCAGCGGCAGGCGGCGCCGCGGCAGCGGGCTCACCGGCTGTTCGTGGATGCGCCCCTCGTAGCGCACGCCGGCCGGCAGCACGCGCGGCAGCCAGCTGGGTGCCTCCTGCAGCAGACCGCCCTCGGCCTCGACCTGGCTGCTCACCGTGATCAGGCCGACGAAGGCCGGCGGCTCCCCGCGCAGCGCGGCCAGTGCGGCCTGCCCGCCGGCGATCCATTCGTCGGCGTCGAGGACGAGCCGCCACGGTGCCTCGGTGGCCGCGAGCGCGCGGTTGCGCGCGGCACTGAAGTCGTCGGCCCAGTCTGCCGATAAGACCCTGGCACCGCAGGCTGCGGCGAGATCGCGCGTGGCGTCGGTGGAGCCGGTGTCGAGCACGATCATCTCGTCGACCCAGGGCTTCGCGCTGTGCAGGCAGCGCTCGATGCAACGGGCTTCGTTGCGGACGATCATCACCAGCGCGATGGCTTCAGACATGGCCCTGGCATTGTCGCGCAGCACGCAGTCGCAACCGGATGTTGCCGTGCGGTCGATGTGAAGGTGGAAGGCCGTGCTATTTCCACGATCGACCGCTTGACGAATGGCTCGGACCGGGGGGTGGGATGCGCAAGCCCCCTCAAGTTCTGCAAAGCGCGCTCCGATAACCCTCGCAACGGTCCTGGCAACGGGGTCGTGTCCGGTTAGCCGGCCAATGGTTGAGCAGGGAGTTGAACTGCACGACACAACGGACGACTGGCGCGGGCGGTGCCGGTGGACGGGGCGACTCGTCACGTGCACTGGTATAGGCAAGGGTCGAAGCGGGGCACGCCCCACCAGGCCTGAGTTCAACGCCGGCAGCTAGGCCGGGAGTGTTATCAACTGACAGGAGTCTTCATCATGCCCATGACCATCAACACCAACGTGTCGTCGTTGAATGCGCAGCGCAACAGCCTCACCTCGAGCGCGTCGCTGGCCACCTCGCTGCAGCGCCTGTCCTCGGGTCTGCGCGTCAACTCGGCCAAGGACGACGCCGCCGGCCTCGCCATCGCCGACCGCATGAATGCCCAGATCAAGGGCATCAACGTCGCGATCCGCAACGCCAACGACGGCATCTCGCTCGCGCAGACCGCTGAAGGCGCGCTGGCCACCGTGACCGACGTGCTGCAACGCATGCGTGAACTGGCGGTGCAAGCCCAGAACGGCACCAACGGCACCAGCGACCGCGCCAACCTGAACACGGAATACCAGCAGCTGTCGGCGGAAATCACCCGCATCGCCGGCCAGACCAAGTTCAACGGCACGGCCATCGTCGGCTCGGGCGCCGGTTCCAACACCTTCCAGGTGGGCGCCAACAACGGCGACACGCTGACGATCACGACCTCGCAGGTCTCGACCGTCGCCGGCGACCTGACCACGGCGGCCAACGCCTCGACCGCGGTCGACGCGCTGGACACGGCACTGAACACGGTCACCACCAGCCGCGCCACCTACGGTGCCGCGATGAGCCGCTTCGAGTTCGCGATCAGCAACCTGCAGATCACGGGCGAGAACCAGCAAGCTGCCCGCGGCCGCATCATGGACGCCGACTTCGCTTCGGAAACGGCGAACCTGTCGCGTGCCCAGATCCTGCAGCAGGCCGGCTCGGCGATGGTCGCGCAAGCGAACCAGCTGCCGCAGAACGTGCTGTCGCTGCTGCGCTGATCGACCACGCCGCGGGCTCGTCCCGCGCGTTGGCAGGCCGCCCCCCGGGGCGGCCTTTTCGTTTGCGGGCCGCCCCGGCATCGAACTGGCCGGCCATTCCGGCGCTTTTCGCCGGACTGCCGGGATGGCAACTGCCGAAGAATCCGTTTGACAGGCCACACCTCCGAACGAGGCCTGAAGTCGCCGGTCGCAAGCCCGGCAGGAATCGGATCCTTCAGGAGCTTTCATGCCGCAGACCATCAACACCAACGTTTCGTCGCTGAACGCGCAACGAAACCTGAACACCTCGCAGAGTTCCCTGGCCACCTCGATGCAGCGCCTGTCCTCGGGCCTGCGCGTCAACTCGGCCAAGGACGACGCCGCCGGCCTGGCCATCGCCGACCGCATGAACGCGCAGATCCGCGGCATCAACGTCGCGATCCGCAATGCCAACGACGGCATCTCGCTCGCGCAGACCGCTGAAGGCGCGCTGGCCACCGTGACCGACGTGCTGCAACGCATGCGTGAACTGGCGGTGCAGGCGCAGAACGGCAGCAACGGCACCAGCGACCGCGCCAACCTGGACACTGAATATCAGCAGCTTTCGGCGGAAATCACCCGCATCGCCACGCAGACCAAGTTCAACGGCACGGCCATCGTCGGCTCGGGCGCCGGTGCGCAGACCTTCCAGGTGGGCGCGAACAACGGCGACACGATGACCATCACCACGTCGACCGTGACCACGGTGACGGGCGACATCCTGACGGCCGGCACGGCCTCGACGGCGATGAGCGGCATCGACGCTGCGCTGGACGCCATCACCACCAGTCGCGCCACCTACGGTGCCGCGATGAGCCGCTTCCAGTTCGCCATCAGCAACCTGCAGATCACCGGCGAGAACCAGAGCGCCGCGCGCGGCCGCATCATGGACGCCGACTTCGCCGCAGAAACGGCGAACCTGTCGCGCGCCCAGATCCTGCAGCAGGCCGGCACGGCGATGGTCGCGCAAGCGAACCAGCTGCCGCAGCAGGTGCTGCAGCTGTTGCAGGGCTGAGCCAGGCCCGTCGCGGCGCGGCTCAAGTTCGCGCCGCCGCGGCCGACAACCCGGTATCCGCACAGGCGGAGTCACGGGTTCGTTCCAGGCGCCGAGCGGACCCGAGCGGTTTCGCGCCGGCGCCGTTCGTCTTTGAAGAAGGGGCAGCACCATGGCCACCATCAGCTCACCGGGCATCGGCAGCGGGCTGGACGTCAGCTCGATCATCACGCAGCTGATGGCCATCGAGCGGCAGCCACTCAAGCAGCTCGAGACCGCCGAGACGAAGATCCAGTCGCAGATCTCCGAGGTCGGCAAGATCAAGAGCGCGCTGTCCAAGTTCCGCGACGTGGCAGCCAAGCTCGCCTCCACCGACTTCTGGCGCACCACCACCGGCAAGTCGAACAGCACGGCGGTGGGCGTGACCACCAGCAGCACCGCAAGCCCGGCGAGCTTCGCGGTCGAGGTGACGTCGCTGGCCAAGGCGCAGACCATCGCCGCGCCGGCCGTGGCCACGAGCAGCACGACGCTGGGCACGGGCACGCTGACGATCCAGCGCACCGGCGGCGGCGACCCGTTCGACGTCGCGATCGAGGCCACCGACACGCTGGCGGGCATCCGCGACAAGATCAACGCGGCCGGTGCCGGCGTCACGGCCAGCATCCTCACCGATGCCAGCGGCGCGCGGCTGGTGATGCGCGCCAACGCCACCGGCACCGACAACGCCTTCAACACCACGGTCAGCGGTACCGGCCTGGACGGCCTCACCTTCAACGCGGCCACGCAGACGGGCGGCGCCACGCCCGCGCAGCCGGCCGCCAACCTCGTGGCCACGGTGAACAACCTGCCGGTGAGTTCGGCCAGCAACACGCTGACCGACGTGTTCGACGGCGTGACGCTGACGATGACGGCCGAGACGGCCGGCCCGGTGACGATCGACGTCGCCGCCGACACCGAGACACTGAAGAAGACGCTCACCGAGTTCGCCACTGCCTACACCGAACTCTCCAAACTGATCGTCACCGACACCAAGTACGACGCGACCGCCAAGAAGGCCGGGGCACTGCAGGGTGACAGTGCCATCGTCGGCCTGCAGAACCGCCTGCGCTCGATGCTCGGCGCGAGCAGCGGCGCCTCGACGGCCTATGCGCGGCTGTCCGATGTCGGCTTCGAGATGCAGCAGGACGGCAGCCTGACGGTCAACAGCACCAAGCTCGACAAGGCGATCGCCAACCTGTCCGAGCTGAAGGCACTGTTCTCCAACTCCAGCCTCACCGACGCGAACCTCGACGGCTTCGGCAAGCGCTTTCGCGTGGTGGCCAGCGACATCCTGGGCATCGACGGTGCGCTGACCTCGCGCACCACTGGCCTGAGCGACAAGCTCAAGCGCAACCAGACCTCGCAGGACCGCATGGAAGAGCGCCTGGCGCAGACGCAGAAGCGGCTGGAGAAGCAGTACAGCATGCTCGATGCGAAGCTGGGCACGCTCAACGGCCTGAGCACCTACGTGACCAATCAGGTCGCGCAGTGGAACAAGGCCTGATGCGGCAGCGCTGAAGGCCGGATCAGCCCGGGATTAACGGGCGTCCGGCGACTC
The DNA here is from genome assembly GCF_017795745.1 of Rhizobacter sp. AJA081-3. Lineage (GTDB taxonomy): Bacteria > Pseudomonadota > Gammaproteobacteria > Burkholderiales > Burkholderiaceae_C > Piscinibacter. The sequence continues at coordinate 658,420 of NZ_CP059067.1, forward strand.
AAGTCGCACGGTGGTGGGCCGATATTCATCGCAAGTCAACCAGCAAGAGGCCTTCGATGTTCGCAGCCACCTTCTCCAAGCCGCGCGCCATGCATTCGCTGGCCAGCGCGTACCAGCAGGTCGGGCTCGAGACCGCCACCTCGAACGCGACGCCGCACAAGCTGATCGAGATGTTGTTCGACGGCTTCCAGGACGCGATCGCGCGGGCCCGCGGCGCGATGCTCGCCCGGCAGATAGAGGCCAAGGGCCGTGCGATCAGCCATGCCGCGCGCATCGTCGAGGAAGGCCTGAAGGCGGGCCTCAACCTGGCCGACGGCGGCAAGCTGGCCGCCGACCTGGACGCGCTGTATGCCTATGTGGGCATGCGGCTGACCCACGCGAACCTGCACAACGATGCCCAGGCCCTGGACGAATGCGCCAGCCTCATCGAGCCGGTGCGCAGCGCCTGGGCCGAGATCGGCCCGCGCGTCTCCAAAGCGGCGCAGTGACGGCCGATCCCCCATGACCTTCTGCGGAACGCCTGCCATGCCGTCGCAACTGCTCAACTACTACGAAGCCATCGAACAAGCCAGCCAGGACATGCTGGAAGCCGCACGCAGCGGCAACTGGGACCAGGTGGTCAAGCTCGAAGGCGCCTGTGCGCTGCTCATCTCGCAGCTCAAGCATGCGGCTTCGGCGCAACCGCTGCCCACCGAAGAGGCGCAGCTGAAGTCGCGCATCATGCAGCGCATCCTCGTCAATGACGCCGAGGTGCGCCAGCTCGCCGAGCCCTGGCTCGAGCAGCTCGACGAGCTGCTCGCCGGCCGCACCAAGACCCTGCACTGAACCCCTTTCTTCTGCGCAGCGACATGGAAACATTGCCGATGCCGCTGGACTCGCTGGCCGCCCAGAACGGCGGGCTGGACGAGTTCCGCATCACCGCGCCGCGAGAGATCACGGCCATGCTCAAGCAGTTTCAGGACGGCAACGTGCTGCTGAACCTGAACGGCAGCAACGGCGCGATGCTGTCGACCACGCTGTGGTCGCTGGACCCGAATCGCGGGCAGCTCAGCTTCAGTGCCGACGCCAACATGCCGGTGACCCAGCGTCTGATCGAATGCGACGAGGCCGTCGCGGTGGGTTACCTCGACAGCATCAAGATCCAGTTCGACGTGCAGGGCCTGGTGCTGGTGCGCGGCATCGGCGGCAGCGCCATCAGCGCGCGCTTGCCGCGCGAACTGTTCCGCTTCCAGCGGCGCAACTCCTTCCGCGTCCGGCCGCTGCTGCGCAGCTCGCCGCTGGCGCGCGTGCGCCACCCGGCGATCGCCGAGATGCAGCTCGCGCTGCGCGTCATCGACGTGAGCATCGGCGGCTGCGCGCTGTTCCTGCCCGACGACGTGCCGGCCATCCAGGCGGGCATGGTGATGAACCAGGTGCAGATCGATCTCGATGCCGACACGCGGCTGGTGGCCAACCTGCGCATGCAGCACGCCACCGTGCTCAACCCGGAGGCCCGGGGCGCGCGGCTGGGTTGCGAGTTCGTCAACCTGGCCAACGACGCGGAGCGTATCCTGCAGCGTTTCATCGACCAGACGCAGAAGCGGCGCCGGCTGATGTCCCTGGACTAGCGCCGGGACCGACCGCACACGCGGTCAAAGTCACACTCCGTTACGACTTTGGGGATTCACCCCTCAAGTCCGGCGATGGCGTGCCGATTCTCATGCCATAGCGACTTTCGCCCCTTCAAGGAGCGCAACATGAGCGTCAACCACGTCTCAGGCGTCGGACGCGTCGTGCTGCCGGCGACGCCGAGCCGACCAGCCGACACCCCGACCTCGGGCACCCCGCCCAAGGGCGCGGCGTCCTCGCTCGTCCAGCTGGACGAGTCCACGCAGCAGCCGATCCCGCCGCGGTTTCCGTGGCTGAGCCGGCTGGCGCGCGAGCTGGAGCCGGCGTCCAAGCAGCCCTCGCCCTATGGCACGGTGCCGATCCTCGGCGAGAAGCTCGACAAGCAGGCCTGAGCAGAACATCCGGGCCTGAGCGAGCCGCTCAGACTTGCATGTTCATGATCTCGCTGTAGGCGGACACGAGGCGGTTGCGCACCGTCACCGTGGCCTGGAAACCGATCTGCGCCTTCTGCATCGCAACCATGGTTTCCTCCAGGCTCACCGAGGGGTTGTCCATCTGCAACTCGCGCTGCAGGCGGCTCGCCTGGTTCTGGCTGTTGCTCACCGAGCCGAGCGCCTGGGTCAGCGCCTGCTGGAAGCCGGTGCCCTCGACGGCGCGGCCTGCCTTCAGCGGCTGTCCGTTGGTGGCCAGGCCCGCTCTTGCAGCGGCCTGGGCGAAATCGAAAGGTTTCAGCGTGACGTTCATGGCATGCCCTCACCATGGGGGGATGGCGTGACTGTAGTCACTGCCGGTCAGCGCGGTGGCGCGAACTGGCCGCGGTTTGACGGGCTGTTCGCGGCATTCGCGGGGCTCAAGTTCTCGAACAATCGGTTTCGATCCGGGCGCATTTCCGCCCCGGGCCACTACCGATCGCCCATGGACAACGCCGTCGTCGCCAGAACCAACGCCAACGCACTGCCCCTGGTCGAACCCGCCGGGTTCGGCGCCCGTGTGGCTGCCGTGCCGCTGAAGGCCAAGCTGAGTTTCGCCCTCGGCATCGCCGCGCTCGGCGCGGTGGTGCTGGCGATGACGATGTGGAGCAGCCAGGGCGACTACAAGGTGCTCTACGCCAACCTGTCCGACAAGGACGGCGGTGCCATCATCGCGCAGCTTTCGCAGATGAACGTGCCCTACCGGCATGCCGATGGCGGTGCAGCCATCCTGGTGCCGGCGGCCAAGGTGCACGACGTGCGCCTGAAGCTCGCCGCTGCCGGCCTGCCCAAGGGCTCGGTGGTCGGCTACGAGCTGATGGACGGCGCGCGCTTCGGCCAGACGCAGTTCCAGGAGCGGCTGACCTTCCAGCGTGGCCTCGAAGGCGAACTGACCCGCTCGATCACCGCGCTGGCCGCGGTGCAGAACGCCCGCGTGCACCTGGCGCTGCCGAACCAGAACGGCTTCTTCCGCGAGCAGCAGAAGCCCACCGCCTCGGTGATGCTGACGCTGTACCCGGGCCGCACGCTGGAGCGCGCGCAAATCGCCGGCATCGTGCACCTGGTGTCGTCCAGCGTGCCCGAGATGAACCCGAAGGCCGTCAGCGTGCTCGACCAGACCGGCGCGCTGCTCACCGCCAGCGCGGAGAACCCGCAGGCCGGCCTCGACGCGCAGCAACTGCAGTACGTCAACCAGGTCGAGGCGGGCTACCAGAAGCGCATCTTCGAACTGCTCGAGCCGCTGGTCGGCCGCGACAACCTGCGCGCCACGGTGACCGCCGACGTCGACTTCTCGCAGACCGAGGCCACCGCCGAGGAATTCGCGCCCAACCAGGGCGACAAGGCCAGCATCGCGATCCGCAGCCAGCAGGTCAGCGAGAGCAGCGGCAGCAACGGCGCCGCGCCCAGCGGCGTGCCGGGCGCCGCCTCCAACCAGCCGCCGGTGCCGGCCACCGCGCCGGTGACGGGCACGCCGCAGGCGCTGCAGGCGGCACAGGGCGGCGGCGCCAACGCCAACACGCGCCGCGACGCAGTGACCAACTACGAGGTCGACAAGACGGTGCGCGTGACGCGCAACGCCACCGGCACCGTCAAGCGCCTGAACGCCGCCGTGGTGGTGAACCACCGCAGCGTGACCGACGCGAAGGGCAAGACCACCACCACGCCGCTGTCGGCCGAGGAGGTCGAGAAGCTGACCGCGCTGGTGCGCGAGAGCATCGGCTTCAAGCAGGACCGCGGTGACTCGGTGAAGGTGATCAACGCGCCGTTCAAGGTCGACCCGTCGGCCAAGGTCGATCCGCTGCCGCTGTGGAAGCAGCCGGAAGTCATCGACATGCTGCGCGCCGCCGCGGTGCCTGCCGGCCTTGCTCTGGTGGCGCTGATCGTGTTCTTCGGGATGATCCGCCCGGCGATGAAGGCCGCGCTCGCGCCGCCCCCGCCGCCTGCGCCGGGTGCGCAGCTCAACGCCGTGGTCGACGACGACAACGCGCTGCCCGAGAGCGCGATCCCCGCCCTGCCGGCACCGAAGACGAACGAACACCTGGACGCCGCGCGCGCGCTGGCCAAGGAAAACCCCGCGGCGGTGGCGAACATCGTGCGCGGCTGGGTAAGCGGCGAGGCGTGACAGGACCATGAGCATGGACGACGAAGGCACCGAAAACGCAGCGATCCTGTTGATGTCGCTCGGCGAGGAAGAGGCCTCCGAGGTCTTCAAGCACCTCGCACCGAAAGAGGTGCAGCGACTGGGCGAGACGATCGCACGCATGAAGTCGATCCCGCGCGAGCGCGTCGAGGGCGTGCTGGTCAAGTTCTCCGAAGTGGCCGGCGAGCAGAGCATGCTCGTCACCGACACCGACGAGTACGTGAAGACCGTGCTGCGCCGGGCGCTCGGCGACGACAAGGCCAACCTGCTGATCGACCGCATCCTGCAGGGCGCCGACGTCACCGGCATCGAGAGCCTGAAGTGGATGGATCCGGGCTCGGTGGGCGAACTGCTGCGCAACGAACACCCGCAGATCGTCGCGGCGATCCTGGTGCACCTGGACTTCGACCAGGCCGGCGCCGTGCTGAAGACCTTTCCGGAGCGGCAGCGCAACGAGGTGATGGTGCGCATCGCCACGCTCGACGGCATCCAGCCCTCGGCGCTGAAGGACCTCAACGAGGTGATGAGCAAGGTGCTGGCCGGCGGCGACCGCCTGAAGAAGGCCTCGCTGGGCGGCGTGAAGACGGCCGCCGAGATGATCAACCTGATGGGCAGCAGCGTCGAGACGGCGGTGCTCGACTACATCCGCGAGGTCGACAACGACCTGGCCCAGAAGATCATGGACAACATGTTCACCTTCGACGATCTGGAGAAGATCGACGACAAGGGCATCCAGTCGCTGCTCAAGGAAGTGCAGAGCGAATCGCTGGTCATCGCGCTCAAGGGCGCGACGCCGGAGATGCGCGAGAAGGTGTTCAAGAACATGTCCACCCGCGCCGCCGAGACGCTGCGCGAGGACCTCGAGTCGCGCGGCCCGGTTCGCGTCTCCGAGGTCGAGGCCGAGCAGAAGGAAATGCTCAAGATCGTGCGCCGCCTGGCCGACGAGGGCCAGATCGTCCTGGGTGGCGGTAGCGACGACGAGTTCCTGTGATGAGCAACCCGAAGGAGCGCATCCGCCAGGTGCCGCCGCCCGCCGGGGGCGGCAAGGGCGCCAGCATGTACGCGCGCTTCATCCCGCGCGAGGAACTGTCGTCCTTCGCGGCCTGGTCGCCGGGCTCGCTGTCGGGCGAGGAGGAGGCCGCCGCGGCCGCTGCCGCCGAGCCGCAGCTCAGCCCCGAGGAACAGCAGGCCGAGGCGCTGCGCGCCGCGCGCCAGGGCGGTTACCACGACGGCTACCGCGACGGCATCGCCGCGCTGGAGAGCTTCAAGCAGAGCTTCGCCTCGCAGGCCACGGCGCAGGTCGGCGCGCTGATGAAGTCCTACGGCGACCAGATGGACATGCTGCAGCAGGCCATGGCCAGCGCGCTGGCCGACGCCGCCACGGCGCTGGCGCGGCAGGTGGTTCGCGGCGAGCTGGCTGCCAATCCGCAGCAGATCGCGACGGTGGCGCAGGAAGCGCTGGAGACGCTGCTGCTGTCGGCCCGCCACGTGACCGTGCGTGTGCATCCCGACGACCAGCCGCTGGTCGCGCAGGGCGCCGAAGAGGTGCTCGCCGCACGCGGCGCGCGGCTGCTCGCCGACGCCGGCGTGACGCGCGGCGGCTGCATCGTCGAATCCGACATCGGCATCATCGACGCGAGCATCGAGTCGCGCTGGCGGCGCGCTGCCGCGGCGCTGGGCTCCGAAGCGCCGTGGACGCCGGAGGCCGCCGAATGATCACCACGCCGATCGAAACACGTGCGCTGGCGACGACCGAGCACTGGAACCGCTTCCTCGCGGACCTGCGCAATTTCTCGGCCGAACCGGTGCCGCTGGAGACCGTGGGCCGCCTCGTGCGCGTGGCCGGCCTGGTGCTCGAGGCCACCGGCATCCGCCTGCCCGTGGGCTCGGTGTGCGAGGTGCGCATGGACGGCGCCCCGCCGGTGACCGCCGAGGTGGTGGGCTTCAACGGCGACCGGGCCTACCTGATGCCCACCGGCGACGTGCATGGCCTGGCCAGCGGCGCGCGGGTCATTCCGCGGCCGACGCCGGTGGTTCCTCTCAAGCTCGGCGCGGCGCGCCACCCCTGGCGCCGCGGCGAGGACCGCACGTTGCACCTGCCGGTGGGCGACGGCCTGCTCGGCCGCGTGGTCGATTCGCACGGCCACCCGATGGACCGCAAGGGGCCGCTGGACCACGTGCACAACGAGCCGCTGATCCGCCGCCCGATCAATGCGATGGACCGCGAGCCGGTGCGCCGGCCGCTGGACACCGGCGTGCGCGCGATCAACGCCATGCTCACCGTCGGACGCGGCCAGCGCATCGGCCTGTTCGCCGGCACCGGCGTGGGCAAGTCGGTGCTGCTGGGCATGATGGCGCGCTACACCGAGGCCGACGTGATCGTCGTCGGGCTGATCGGCGAACGCGGACGCGAAGTGAAGGAATTCATCGAGGACATCCTCGGCGAAGAGGGGCTGGCGCGCGCCGTGGTCGTGGCGGCGCCCGCCGACGCGCCGCCGCTGGTGCGCATGCAGGGCGCCAACTACGCCACCGCGATCGCCGAGCACTTCCGCGACCGCGGGCTGAACGTGCTGCTGCTGATGGACTCGCTGACCCGCTATGCGATGGCGCAACGCGAGATCGCGCTGGCCATCGGCGAGCCGCCGGCCACCAAGGGCTACCCGCCGAGCTGCTTCGCCAAGCTGCCGCAGCTGGTGGAGCGCAGCGGCAACGGCATCGCTGGCGGCGGCTCGATCACCGCCTTCTACACCGTGCTCAGCGAGGGCGACGATCCGAACGACCCGATCGCCGACGCCGCGCGCGGCATCCTCGACGGCCACATCGTGCTGTCGCGCGAGCTCGCCGAAGCCGGCCACTACCCGGCCATCGACATCGAGAAATCGGTCTCGCGGGTGATGACCAACGTGGCACCGCAGCCGCACGTCGAGGCGGCTCGCCGCCTGCGCCAGCTGCTGGCCAAGCACAACAAGGCGCGCGACCTGATCCAGCTCGGCGCCTACGCACCCGGGCACGACGCCGAGCTCGACACCGCCGTGCGCCTGTTCCCCGCGATGCGCGGCCTGCTGCAGCAGGACATGCGCGAGAGCGCTCCGCTCGAAGCCAGCGTGCGCCAGCTGCGCGCCGTGGTGGCGGGCTGAGCGCGATGAACCGAATCGACGCATTCACTGACCGATGAAGAACCTGCAACCGCTGATGGCCCTGCTGTCGCACGCCGAGCGCGAACGCGACGACGCGCTGGCGCACCGGCAGCGCATGCAGGAAGCGCTGGACGCGGCGCGTGCGCAATCTCGGCAGCTCGCCGACTACCGCCGCGAGTACGAGCAGCGCTGGGCCGAACGTTTCGCGCAGCCCGGCCAGATGGACCTGCTGCGCTGCTACCACGGCTTCGTGACCCGCCTGACCCAGGCCATCGAGCACCAGGCGCGCGTGGCCACGCAGGCCGAGCACCAGCTCGAGCGTGCGCAGGAAGCGCTGCAACAGCAGGAGCTGCGGGTGGCCTCGGTGCAGAAGCTGATCGAACGCCGCGTCACCGAGATCCAGCGCAAGGGCGAGCGCCACGAGCAGAGCCAGCTCGACGAGATGGCCTCGCGCGCCGCCTGGAACCGCCTGGCCGCCGCCACCACCCGCTACTGAGAACGCGCCCCATGCAGATCCAGCCTCCGTTCGCGTTGCAGCCCTCCGCCTTGCCGCAGACCGCCGAGTCCGCCGGCACGCCGGGCGCGCCCGGAGGCGGCTTCGCGCAGCTGATGGCGAACACGCGCAGCGAACGCGAGTCCGTGCAGTCGCGCGACGCCGCGGCCGACCATGATTCCGCCGACGCGGTCGAAGGCGAAGACGCCGCCGAGCCGTCGACACGCCCCGACGAGGGCCGCGCAGCGCGACTGCGCCATGCCGGTCGCACGCCGCAGGCGCCCCACGCCGAAGCCCGGCCCGCAGCGAAGCCGCCGGAGCCCGCCGACGAGACGGCGCGCACCCCCGACGCGCCGGCCACGGTGAAGGACGCTGCTGCGATGGACCCGGCGCTGGCGCAGTGGCTGGCGCAACTGCATCTGCCGCCGGCCGATGCGGCCGCGCCGAAGATCGCATCCAACGACAGCCCGGTCTCGCCCGGCGACGACGCCGTCCCGACCCCGTCCGGTGGCCGCGCCGCCGAGGTGCCCACGGCAGACAACAGCCTCCCCGGCACACGCCCCGGCGATCGCACTGGCGCCGGGCTGGCCGAACGCACCGGTCGCGAGTCGCCGGCCGTCGCGCTGCAAGCGGCCGCGCAGGCCGCAGAGGAATCGAAGGCGGCCTCGGCGCCGGCCGAGCGCGAGACGGCTGCCGTTGCCGCACCGCAGGGCTTCTCGCTGCCGGCTGGCTTCGAGCCGGCCCAGGCGGCCGCGGCGCTGCGTGCCGAGGCCGCGAGCCCGACCGTGGCAGAAGCCGCTGCCGCCGTGGCGGTTCCCGTGCCGCTCGATTCGCCTGACTTCGCGCAGGCCTTCGGCGTGCAGGTCAGCGTGCTCGCGCGCGACGGCGTGCACGAGGCGCGGCTGCACCTGAACCCGGCCGAGATGGGCCCGGTGTCGGTGCAGATCGCCATGGACGGCGAGCGTGCCCACATCGATTTCGGCGCGCAGGCGGCCGCCACCCGCGCCGCCATCGAGGCGAGCCTGCCCGAGCTGGCTGCCGCACTGCGCGATGCCGGGCTCACGCTCAGTGGCGGTGGCGTGTCGCAGCACACGCCGGGCCGTGGCGACGCCGGGCGCGACGGCCCGCCCGATGGCGCGGCGAGCACGACGCGCGAGCGGGAGGCCTCCGCCACCGGTACGACTTCACGGCCCGCGTGGCGGGGCCGGGTCACGGCCGGCGGCGTCGATCTCTACGCCTGATCCACGCCAGCCGCCCCGGCCGCGGACTGGCGGTCAATCCGCCCCCTTTTCGCCGCATCGGTGCAGGGGGCGGTTTTCATAATCCACTGCAATGCCCGGCCATGGTGCCGTGCCTGCCCACGAAGGAGAGCCGATGTCTGCCGCTGCCGCTCCAGGCGCCGAAGTCGCTGCCGCTGCGCCGCCCGCCAAGGGCAAGAAGAAGCTGATCATCATCATCGCGGCGGTGCTGCTGCTGGCCATCGCCGGCGGCGGCGGCGCGGTCTTCTACATGAAGAAGAAGGCGGCCGAGGCCGCTGCGGCCGCCGAGGCCGAAGGCGACGGCGAAGATGCCGGTGCCCACGGCAAGAAGAAGGACGCCAAGCACGACGCCGCGCACGTGCCGACCTTCCTGCCGCTGGAACCCTTCGTCGTCAACCTGGCCGACAAGGAGACCGACCGCTACGCGCAGATCGGCATCACCCTGGAGATCGCGGACGCCAAGGTCGCCGACCAGCTCAAGGCCTACATGCCTGCCATCCGCAACGGCATCCTGATGGTGCTGGCGCACAAGTCCTCGGCCGAACTGCTCGAGCGCAAGGGCAAGGAGTCGCTGGCCGCCGAGATCATGCGCGAGACGGTGCGCCCGCTGGGCATCGAGATCGACGCGCCCGAGCCTGAGCCGGAAGCCGCCGCTGCGGACGACGCGGCCGCAGACGACGCCGACGCGCCCAAGCCGAAGAAGAAAAAGAAGAAGGCCGCCAAGCCGGCTGTCGAGAACCCCGTGAAGCACGTGCACTTCTCGAATTTCATCATCCAATGAACCAGCAGATCCTTTCGCAGGACGAAGTCGACGCGCTGCTGCAGGGCATCACTGGCGAGAGCCAGAAGCTCGAGCAGGAAGAGGCGCCGAGCGGGGGCATCCGCTCCTACGACCTGTCGAGCCAGGAACGCATCGTTCGTGGGCGCATGCCCACGATGGAGATCATCAACGAGCGCTTTGCGCGCAACATCCGCATCGGGCTGTTCAACTTCATCCGCAAGAGCCCGGAAATCGCCATCGGCGGCATCAAGGTGCAGAAGTACAGCGCCTTCCTGCGCGAGATCGTGGTGCCGACGAACTTCAACATCGTCAGCGTCAAGCCGCTGCGCGGCAGCGGATTGATCGTGTGCGACCCGACACTGGTGTTCGCCGTCATCGACGCGCTGTTCGGCGGCGCCGGCAAGTTCCACACGCGCATCGAGGGGCGCGACTTCTCGCCCACCGAGACGCGCATCATCACCCGCCTGGTCGAGGTGGTGATCGCGGAGTACAAGAAGGCCTGGCAGGGCATCTACCCGCTCGAGCTGGAGTACCAGCGCTCGGAGATGCAGCCGCAGTTCGCCAACATCGCCACGCCCAGCGAGATCGTCGTGGCCACCTCCTTCACGCTGGAGATCGGGGACACCAGCGGCACCATCCACTTCTGCATCCCGTACTCGACGCTGGAGCCGATCCGCGACGTCCTGTACTCGACGATGCAGGGTGACTCCAACGAGCCCGACCGCCGCTGGGTGAACCTGCTGAAGAACCAGATCCAGTCCGCCGAGGTGGAGCTGGTTGCCGAGCTCGCGCATGCCGACGCCACCGTCGAGCAGCTGCTGTCGTTCAAGCCGGGCGACTTCATCGAGCTCGACCTGAACAAGTCCATCGAGGCCAAGGTGGTGGGCGTGCCGGTGTTCGCGTGCCAGTACGGCACCAGCGCCGGCAAGTACGCATTGAAGATCGATCGAACGTTGACCGGGTCGAACATGTCCTGGTTGGGAGACCACAATGTCAGCTGAAACCCCCGCCGCCGAAGAACAGGACGCGATGGCCGCCGAGTGGGCCGCTGCGCTCGCGGAGGCCAAGCCCAACGAGACGGCCTCCGAGGTGCAGCCCGAGCAGGTGGCGCCGGCGTCGTTCACCAACTTCTCGCCGACCACGGCGACGAACGCGGGCAACGACATCAACATGATCCTGGACATCCCGGTGCAGCTCACCGTGGAGCTGGGCCGCACGCGCATCCCGATCAAGCACATCCTGCAACTCGCCCAGGGCTCGGTGGTCGAGCTCGACGCGATGGCCGGCGAGCCGATGGACGTGCTCGTCAACGGCTACCTGATCGCGCAGGGCGAGGTGGTGGTGGTGAACGACAAGTTCGGCATCCGGCTGACCGACATCGTCACGCCCAGCGAGCGCATGCGCCGCCTCAGCAAGGGTTGAGATGACATCGAGCGGATTGACCTCGCTGCTGTGGTTCATCGCGATCCTCGCGCTGATCCCGGCGGCACTCTGGCTGCTCAAGCGCACCCCGGTGGGTGGGGCGGGCAGCGCGAACCTGATGAAGAGCGTGGCGGCGTTGCCGCTGTCGGCCAGCCAGCGCATCGTCACCATCGAGGTGGGGCAGGGCGACTCGCGACGCTGGCTGGTGCTGGGCGTCACGCCCTCGAGCATCACCACGCTGCACACGATGGAGCCCGTCGAAGGCGCCGCGCCGGCCGCGCCAACCGGCCCGGCGTTTGCCGGCCTGCTGGCGAAACTTCAGCGTCCTGCGGGTGATGCCGATGCGCGCTAAGGCCTGGTCGCTCCTGGCCTTGACGGCACTATCGGCCGTTCCTGCAGCGGCTTTAGCGCAGGGCGCCGGCCCGGGCCTGCCACTGGTCATCGGCCAGGGCGCCGGCGGCACCAGTTACTCGGTGCCGGTGCAGACGCTGCTGTTCTTCACCGCACTGAGCTTCCTGCCCGCAGTGCTGCTGATGATGACCGGCTTCACGCGCATCGTCATCGTGCTGAGCCTGCTGCGCCAGGCCATGGGCACGCAGGCCGCGCCGCCCAACCAGGTGGTGGTGGGGCTGAGCCTGTTCCTGACCTTCTTCGTGATGGGGCCGACGATCGACCGCGTCTACGCCGACGCCTACCAGCCCTACGCGGAGAACAAGATCGCCTTCGACGAGGCGCTCAAGCGCGGCGAGGTGCCGATGCGCGAGTTCATGCTCAAGCAGACGCGCCAGTCCGACGTGATGCTGTTCGCCCGCCTGGCCAAGCTCGACCCGGCGGTGAAGACGGCCGAGGTGCCCTTCAAGGTGCTGGTGCCGGCCTTCGTGACCAGCGAGCTCAAGAGCGCGTTCCAGATCGGCTTCCTGATCTTCATCCCGTTCCTGATCATCGACATGGTGGTCGCCAGCGTGCTGATGAGCCTGGGCATGATGATGCTCAGCCCGGTGCTGGTGGCGCTGCCCTTCAAGCTGATGCTGTTCGTCCTGGCCGACGGCTGGAACCTGCTGCTGGGTTCGCTGGCGGCAAGTTTTGCGACTTAGGAAACCCATGAATCCGCAACAGGTGTTCACCTACGGCCAGGAAGGCCTCTACACGCTGCTGATGGTGGCCGCGCCGATGCTGCTCACCGTGCTGGCCGTCGGCCTGCTGGTCAGCATCTTCCAGGCCGCCACGCAGATCAACGAGGCCACGCTGACCTTCGTGCCGAAGATCCTCGCCGCGGTGGCGGTGCTCGCCGTCGCGGGGCCGTGGATGCTGACCACGCTGGTGGAGTACCTGCAGCGCACGCTGCAGGCGATCCCCACCGTCGTCGGTTGATCACCGGCTGAATACCCGGCCCGAATCGTGCTGACCTTCACCGAGGCGCAGATCCTCGCCTGGGTCACGCCGATCCTGTGGGCCTTCCTGCGCGTGCTGGCGCTGTTCGGCACGCTGCCGGTGATCGGCCAGCGCGCCGTGCCCATGCGCGTGCGGGTGGCGCTGGCCTTCCTGATCGCGCTGTGCGCGCAGGCCACGCTGCCGCCGGTCGCACCGATCCCGCTGGACTCGGCACTCACCTTCCTCGTCGTGCTGCAGCAGATCGTCATCGGCGTGTCGATCGGTTTCGCGGTGCGCATCGTGTTCGCCGCGGTGGAGTTCGCCGGTGAACTGGTCGGCCTGCAGATGGGCCTGAACTTCGCTGGCTTCTTCGACCCCGCCACCGGCGGCCAGACCACCGCGGTGAGCCGCTTCTTCGGCGTCACGGTGAGCTGGCTGTTCATCGTCACCGGCGGTCACCTGCTGGTGATCGCAGGCGTCATGCAGAGCTTCCAGTCGTTCCCGGTCGGTCCCGAGCCCTTCGCCTTCGTGAAGGCCGCGCAGCCGCACCGCTGGGGCGCGGAGGTGTTCGCCATCGGGCTGTGGATCGCGCTGCCGATGGTGGCGATGCTGCTGTTCGTCAACCTTGTGATGGGCATCGCCGCGCGCGTGGCGCAGCAGCTCAACCTGTTCGCGATCGGTTTCCCGATCACGCTGGGCGTGGGGCTGGTCGGCGTGCTGCTGACGCTGCCGATGATGCAGGCGCCGTTCACGTTGGCGCTGGAGCGCATGCTCCAGCACTTCCAGTAGCCGCGCGGTTCAGGCGGAGGCGAGGATGGCGTCGTAGCGCCGCATGAAATCGGTCGGCAGCTCGAAGTAGGGCAGCGCACCGGCCTCGAACACGTCGAAGCGCCAGTTCGGCCGCGAGGTATAGGCGGCCTTGCCGCGGTAGTCGACGAAGTCGCCGCGCGTGCCGTGCGACATCCAAACCGGCATGGCCAGCGCGTCGTACAGCGCATTCACGTCGCCGGAGAACAGGCCGCCGCCGAGGAAGTGCAGCGGCGCATGGTGCGCGCCGGGCTGCCGCGTGATCAAGGTGTCGTAGTGCCAGAGGTCCTCGTCGATCGCCTTCGACCCCCAGGTCTTCTCGAGGAAGAAGCGGATCACGCCCGGATGCGTCAGCGCGCGGAACAGTCCTGCGCCCCACAGCGGTGCCGACAGCACCGCGTGCAGCCCCGGCACCTTGCGCGTGCTGCCCGGCGGGCCGAGCCGCCGCGTCGTGCCGCTGAAGCCGGTCGGGCTGACCAGTGCGACGCTGCGAAACGACGCGGGTGATTCGACCGCGGCGCGCGCGAGGAACTCGCAGCCCAGCGACACCGCCAGCGCGTCGATCGGCACCGGCCCGTGCAGGCGCCGCACTTCCTGCACGACGGCCAGCACCGCGTCGGTCATCAGGCGCGGGCTGTAGGGACGGTCGCCGTGTTCGGACAGGCCGAAGCCCGGCAGGTCGAAGGCGATCACCGGGCGATGCTGGCGGTAGTGCTCGTACAGCGGGCGCACCTCGCGCGCCGAGCCGGCGGCGTTGACGCTGTGCACCAGCAGCAGCGGCAGGGTGGTGGCGGCCTGGCTGGGCACGCTGCGGTAGACGCGCAGCCGGCCCGCGGCGCTGTCGAGGTCGTAGCACTCGCCTGCGAGGGCGGGTGGCAGGGCGGGCGACAGCGTGGGGCTCATGGGTCGGGGTGGCGGCGGCCCACTATAGCCGCGCGCCGCGACGCGGCGCCGGCGCGCTCGCCAGCAGCTCGGCGAACTGCTTCAGGGTCTGCGTCATGCAGGCGCGGCGTTCACGCAGGCTGCCGCGCTCCTGACCGAGCGGTCCGTCGACCAGCAGGCAGGCCAGGCCGTGCACCTGCGACCAGTGCAGATTCGCCCAGACCTCGACGGCCTGGCCCTCGTGCAGCAGCTGGACCAGGCGGCGCAGTTCGGCATGGGCCCGCTCGCCCGCGGCCTGCACCCCGGGGAATCGCGCCGGGTCGCACACGTCGGGCCTGAACATGATGCGAAACACGCCCGGATGTTCGAGCGCGAAGCCGACGTAGGCCTGGCCCGAGGCGATCAGGGCCTCGCGCCTGCCGGCCACGGCGACGCGGTCGTTGGCCTGCGCGAGCCGGCGCGACAGCTCGTCGAAGCCCTGCGTGACCAGTTCGGCCAGGATGGCTTCGCGGTCGGCGAAGTGGTGGTAGGGCGCCTGATGCGTGACGCCGGCGCGGCGCGCCACCTCGCGCAGGCTCAGCGCCGCCACGCCCTGTTCCTCGAGCAGTTGCTCGCTGGTGAGCAGGATCCGCTGGCGCAGGTCCGGCGGGGCGGGCGGTGCGCTGGCGAGAGGCGGCTTGAGGCGGCGATCAACCATGGCGGAGCGGGTGCGACTTGACAGTGTCCAGTGTAGTGCCTAGGATTCGCGTCACTCACTTGACACTGTCTAGCCGCCTCATGGAATCGACCCCCGACCTGGTCTTTCGACTGGCCAACGGCGCCGCCTTGCTGGGCTGGGTCGCGCTGCTGGCCTTGCCGCCGTCGGCGCGCTGGAGCGCCAGCGTGCGGCGTGTCGCCGGGCGGGTGATGCCCTTCCTGTTCAGCATTGTCTACGTGGCGATGCTGGCCACCCACTGGAATGGCGAAGGCGGTTTCGGTTCGCTGGCGCAGGTGCGCGCGCTGTTCGACGTGCCCGGGGCCCTGGTCGCCGGCTGGCTGCACTACCTGGCCTTCGATCTCTTCGTCGGCAGCTGGATCGCCGAACGCGCCGCCGCGCTCGGGCTGCCGCACTGGCAGGTAGTGCCGGTTCTTCTGCTGACCTTCCTGTTCGGTCCGGCCGGCCTGCTCGCCTTCGTGCTGTTGCGCGCGCTGCGCCGGCCTCAGTCTCTCAGGCTGCGGACTGGAGCGGCGTCATGAACGGCGGCAAGCCGCTGCTGGCACCGTGCGCCCCTGAAGGTGTCGGCGGCCCGCGCGCATGGTGGCGCGAGGCGATGGCGCGCCAGCCCGAGCTGACCGTGTTTGCGCTGCTGCTGTGGGCCGCCATGCTGCCGCTGCTCGCGCTGCACGGCCTGGATGACCGCAGCCTGCGCGGCGTCGGCGTGTGGGTGAAGCCGTTGAAGTTCCTCGCCTCCACCGGGCTCTTCGCGCTGACCACGGCCTGGTTCGTCGGCCTGCTGCCGGCTGGGCGGCGGCGCGACGGCAACGTGCTCGTGGTCGTCTGGACCGTCATCGTCGCCAGCCTGCTGGAGAACGGCTACATCGGCTGGCAGGCCGCCCGCGGCGAGGCCTCGCACTACAACTTCAGCGATGCCTGGCACATCGCGGCCTATTCTGCGATGGGCGCCGTCGCGATGGCGCTGGCGGCCACGCAGTTGCTGCTGGCCTGGCAGATCCTGCGCCACGGCCGCGACGACGTCGATCCTTTCTGGCGCCGTGCGGTGCTTACGGCGTTGATTCTTACCTTCGTGCTCGGCGCCGGCGCCGGCGGGACGCTCGGATCGATGCAGCCGCCGGCCAACGCAGGCCTGCCGCTGTTCGGCTGGCACCTCGCTGGTGGCGACCTGCGCCCGGCGCATTTCATCGGGCTGCACGCGCAGCAGCTGGTGCCGCTCGCTGCGCTCGCGATGGCCGCCTGGCCCCGGCGGCAGCGTGCGATGACGCTGTTCGTGGCAGCCTACGTGCTGCTGTGGGCGGCGGCGATGGCGCTCGGCCTGCACGGTGCCCGGCTGACCGTGCCCTACGGGCCAGCGGCCTGAAGCCGGCCGGGATTCAGCGGTCGCGCCAGGGCGCCGCCGCGTAGGCACGACGCAAGCCCTCGGCCAGCGGCACCGTGGGCCGCCAGCCCAGCGCGCCGATGCGCGAGGAGTCGAGCAGCTTGCGTGGCATGCCGTCGGGCTTGCTCGTGTCGAACACGAGCCGGCCACGGAAGCCCACCGTGGCGCACACCGCTTCGGCGAGCTCGCGGATCGACAGGTCGTCGCCGCAGCCGATGTTGAGCGGGGCGCCGTCGTAGCCGGTCTCGGCCAGCATCACACAAGCCTCGGCCAGGTCATCGACGTAGAGGAACTCGCGCCGCGGTGTGCCGCTGCCCCACACGACCAGCTCCGCATCGCCGCGCCGCATCGCCTCGTGCGCGCGGCGCAGCAAGGCCGGCAGCACGTGGCTCTGGCCGGGCGTGTAGTTGTCGTTCGGGCCGTACAGGCTGGCTGGCATCACGCTGACGTAGTGGCGGCCGTGCTGGCGCTGGTGGCTCTCGCACAGCTTGAGGCCGGCGATCTTGGCGATCGCGTAGGGCTCGTTGGTCGGCTCCAGCGGCCCGGTGAGCAACGCGCTCTCGGGCATCGGCTGCACGCACTCGCGCGGGTAGATGCAGTTGGAGGCGAGGAACAGCAGGTGCTGGATGCCTGCCAGGTGCGCGCCCTGGATCAGGTTGGCGGCGATCTGCAGGTTCTCGTAGAGGAAGTCGGCGCGTTGCTCGTTGTTCGCCTGGATGCCGCCCACGCGCGCGGCGGCGACGAACACCTGGCGCGGTTTGTGTTCGGCGAGGAAGCCGTGCACGGCACGCTGGTCGAGCAGGTCGAGCTCGTCGCGCGTGCGCGTGAGCACGCGGCCGTAGCCGCGCGAGCGCAGGCAGCGCAACAGCGCGGAGCCGACCATGCCGCGGTGGCCGGCGACGTAGACGAGGTCGTTCTGGTCGATCATGGCGCGCGCCGTGCTCAGGCCGCGTGCGCCAGCGGCTCCGGCGCGCGGCGGGACAGCATTTCTTCGAGCAACGGTGGCAGCAGGCGGCTCATTGGCAGGGCGGCCTTGAACTTCTCGTGCATGCTGTCGGCGATCTCGCGCCGGTTGGGCAGCTCGAGCGCGCCCAGCGCCCAGGGGATCAGGTCATTTGACGGGGCGCTCAGCACGAAGGGGTCCAGCGGGCTCGGCAGCTCGTAGGCCTCGTGCAGCAGGAAGCTGCGGTTCTGCAGGTGGAAGTGCATGCGCGACACCGAAGGAATGCGGTTCTGCGGCGACAGCCGCAGCGACAGGCAGACCTTGGCCCGCGAGAGGTGGTCCTGGCGAAGGTATTCGGGTGTCGTCTGGTCGTTCACCACCACGACATGCTGCCGCGCGAGCTCCGACAGGATCCGCCGACGGTGCTCGGTCATCGAGCCGGAGAAGTAGAAGTCGATGTCGCGCTCCGACTCGGGCCGCTGTCGCACCGTGGCCAGGTCGTCGACGTGTCCGTGCGGCAGGAAGCGCACCGGCATGCCCGGGAACAACTCTGCGTAGGCGGGCAGCATGCTCTCGGCGAGCACCCAGATCTCCTCGGCCATGCGCGCGGCGACCTTGAAGGCGTCGAAGCGCAGCTTCCAGTAGTCGGTGTTGCCGTAGTGCCAGTGGCGGTTCTCGATGCCGCCGTTGAACACGCCATCGACGATCGGCTCCGTGGCGATCAGCACGAAGCGCGCGCCGTTGCGCCGCCCGTCCAGCAGGTCGCGCAGCGGCTTCTCGTCGACGAAGTGCTCGAGCAGGATGTTCACAGCGCGCGGCTCGATGCCGCTGTTGATGTCCGCGCGATGCCCGCATGCCTGCAGTGCGCGCTGCAGCCAGGTCACCGTGTCGGTGATGCTGGTGGAATTGCCGTGGTTGCCGCTGCAGATCGAGAACCTCATGGGCGGACTCCTTTGCGTGTGGGTCGGTGTTGGCACGGCATTCGCTCAGCGGCCCTGCAGCATGCGGTTGAAGCCGTCGTGCGACGCCGTCACGGCATGCCGGCGGCGGCAGTGATCGAGGTTGTGCAGCGCCATCTCGCGCAACTGGCCGGGCTGCGCGCGCTCGGCGATGCGGTCGTGGATCTGCTGCGCGAAACCTGCCGAGGGCGCCAGGTACGGTTCGTAGCGATCGCTGACCCAGCCCTCGGGCTCGTCGCGATAGACCATGTCGCGCACGCCGCGCAACACCATCACGCTGTCCTCGATGCCGGCGGTGTATTCCTCGTAGCCGAGCGCGTCCGAGACGATCGGCACGCAGCCGTGGGCCATCGCCCGCAGCAAACTGTGCGAGTGCAGGCCGGCGGCCGGCAGCGCGAACAGCTGGTGGCCGAGGAAGAGCTGGTCCAGCGTGGCGTCGTCCACCCGCGAGTTGATCCAGTTCACGCCGATGAAATGCGAAGACGGGAAGCGCGTCGTCAGGTCGGCGGGCACGGCCGACAGGACGGTGAGCTCGGCATCGGGCCGCTGCTTGCGCAGCAAGGCGAAGGCATCGAGCAGGTGGTGGCCGCCGCGCAGGTAGAAGGAGCTCGGGTGGCCGTGCAGCGAGTTGGTGAAGAGGATGCGCAGGCGGCCGCCCGGCTCGAACTTCGGCAGCAGCTCGGCCGTCTCGCGCAAGGCGATGCCCAGCGGCACGTGGTGGCACTTGGCCGCGATGTCGGCGTCGTCGAACACGCGCGTCAGGATCTCCAGGCTGCTGCGCATGTGGCTGAAGATGCGTTTGCAGTCGGGGGCGGCCAGGCGCTCGCGCACCTGCCGGAACCAGCCTTGCGAGCGCAAATCGATGCCGCGCGTCTGGCCGGTGAACATGAACGGCATGAAGAGGCTGGGAAAGCTCTCGAAGTGGAAGATCCACGGCGCCGAGGCCGCATGCAGCGGGGCGGTGTGCAGGAACAGCGCGTCGCAGGTGGACGCCTGGCTCTCGATGGCCACCTGGTCGGGCAGGCTGAGCCAGTCGATGAAGGTCGGCAGCAGTTCGTCGGGCAACGGATTCGTCTGTCGGGCCATGCGCGCGAGCACCCGGGTCTGCATCTCGCGCGGCACCGTGGCAGCCACCGGTGTGATCGCCACCGGCTCGACGGCGCCGTTGCCTTCGAGGAAGGACAGCACCAGCGGGTGGGCCCCGTTCAGCGGCTTGTAGTGCTGCAGCGACCAGGGCAGGCCGAGTCGGATGGGCCGCTGCGTCATGCGGCGGCCCGCGCCAGCACGCCGAAGCGCGGATCGATGCGCCCGTCGGTCACCACCGTGGGCCGCACTTGCGCCGCAGGGTGTTGACCGCGCGCGGCCCGCGCCGGCTTCACGGCGCGCAGCTCGACGACCATCTCGCGCACCCGATTGCGGCCGGCGATCACTTCGTCGATCGGCGCCGCGCCGGCATCGGCAACCAGCCGTACCGATTCGAGTGCCCAGTCGCCGCGGTAGGCCGTGCCCTCGGGCAGCACCGGCTGCGCGAAGTGTGCGAACGAGCCTTCGGTCCAGACGCGCTGCTGCGCGGCGTCCTGCCAGGCATCGTCGCGCGCGCCGTGGGCGACGCGCACGAACAGCTTCGCGTCCGGCTTCGCCACGCGGTACAGCTCCTCGAACAGCGCCTGCGCATCGCGCACGCCTTCGAGCACGTGGCTGAGGTGGATGCCGTCCAGCGTGCTGTCGGCCAGCGGCAGCTTCTGCGCGCGGCAGGCCTGCAGGTCGAAGGCGATGTCGAAGCGGCCGGCGCCGTGGCCGGCGTTGATCCAGCCCGGGATGTACTCGCGGCCGCCGTCGACGTGCAGCACCTTCGCGCGCAGCTCGAACGCGGCGACTCGCTCGCTCTTCTTCACCCACGAATCCTTCTTCGCCACGCTCCAGTTGGAGAAGGTGGCGCTGGTGTGCTCGCGGTAGTGGCGCTCTTCGGCGGACAGCGCGGCCTCGTCCACGTACCAGGGCGTGTGCTCGGTCAGGTAGGGCGCGCCCAGGCGCAGGTTGCAGGCCTCGTTGGAGAACTCGCCGCGCGCCGGGTAGAGCGCGAAGGTGGTGTCGATCGGCGCGGCGAAGACGCCGGGCGCCACCGGGTGCTCCCAGAACTGCGACTCCCACTTGCGCACCGTGTCGGCCTCGGCGTAGCTGTCGGGCAGGTTGTCGATGCGCAGGCCCGGGCCGACCTTCTTCGCGTCGGGGTGGCGCTGCAGCACCTCGAGCAGCCGACCGATCAGGTCGCCCGGGCAGGCGGCATCGGGCACCACGTCGGAATCGGTCAGCACGTAGGGCGTGTCCAGCACCTGGTGCACGCCCTGCTGCCACAGCACGTAGGGGCCGTGGTTCTGCTCCAGGCGCATCAGCTTGGCGCCCTCGGGCAGCTGCTCGTACCAGGCCAGCAGCGGCGGGTAGTCGGAGGCGTTGTCCATGATGACCACACGGCGCGTGCCGGCGGCCAGCAGCCAGCCGACCAGCCGGCGCAGGGCGTCGAGGCGGTTGCGGTTGACGATGAAGACGGGGATGTCGCGCCAGTCGAGGCCGTCGGCCTGCGGCGTCGCGGTGGACGCCGAAGCCGCAGCGGCGACTGGCACGACAGTCGGTTCGTGCGTGACCGCGCCGGCCAGCCGCGATTCCGTCTCGCTGCCGGGGCGGCGCTGCGCCAGCCGGGCGGCATGCACGGCGGGGTTCTCCTGCAGCGGCAGCAGCCGGCCGCTGCTCAGGGCGCCTTGTGCGGCGGCCAGCGCGGCTTCGCGGCGCGGCACCGGCCGGGCCTGGTCCAGCGTGACGCGCGGGTGCCAGCCGGCCTCGATGCCGGCGTTGATCAGCCGCCAGCCGAGTTCGAAGGGCGCGCCGGCATCGGCGAAGTCCGCGTGTTCATCGAGCCCGCCCAGGCGCAGCGCGTCCACGCGGCGCATCGACAGGCAGGCGCCGCGCCGCGGGTCGGGCTCGTGGCCGGCCAGCCGGTGCTGCAGCAGCAGCGGGCGGCTCAGCGCACCCTGGCCATCGTCGAAGCTCGCCACGATGCTCTCGCCGAAGTGCGCCGGCAGCACCAGCGTGCCATCGCACAAGGTGATCACCTCGCCGCGGGCGCGCAGCAGCGCGGCATTGGCGTCGGCATGCGTCGTCGCGGTGAGCCACTCGAGCTGATCCGCAGGCAGCGTCTGCCCGGCCAGCGTATCGCGTGCAGCGGCGATGTCAGGGCCGAGCAGCAGCACCGACAGGCGCGGCGCGGCGCTCGCGGTGGCAGCTGGCGGGAGGCTCGTGGCGGGCATGGGCAGGCTTTCGCGGAACAGGGCTCGAAGCAGTCTAGGGAGAAGCCCTGCGAAGCAATCGCCGCGTCAGCCGGGCAATTGCGGCGCATTTGCCCGCCGGGTGTCCGCCTGCGTCCGTTTGTGACCGGCTGCACGAACCGAGCCCCTGCGGATACGTCTTGTAGGAAGTTGCCTGACACGCTTCGTGGATGAATCTGGACTCAAGCCACAGAGATGGGCTGATGTTCCAGTCCAGTTGCCTTGCTCAGAATTCCCTCCATGCCGTCATCGACCAACGGCCGCTGAACCCGAGTGACAACCAACACCTCATACGAACCCGGAGCACCGCAATGAACGCCGACCAGATCCTCACCGAAATCCGCGAAGCCAACCTCTCTTACCTGATGCTGGCGCAGAGCCTGATCCGCTCGGACCGCGAGCAGGCGCTGTACCGCCTGGGCATCAGCGAAGACACGGCCGCCATGATCTCGCTGCTGACCCCCGCGCAGATGATGAAGATCGCCGCCGGCAACACGCTGCTCTGCAAGTTCCGCATGGACGACG
Organism: Rhizobacter sp. AJA081-3; assembly: GCF_017795745.1. Taxonomy (GTDB): domain Bacteria; phylum Pseudomonadota; class Gammaproteobacteria; order Burkholderiales; family Burkholderiaceae_C; genus Piscinibacter. Next base: position 680,630 of record NZ_CP059067.1, read on the forward strand.
AGCTGGTCTGGGGCCTGCTCACCAGCCACGGCAAGTCGGCCTCCAACGACACCACGACCCGCCTGCACGCCTCCATCCTGATGGCCGGCCGTCACCAGGAAGCCGCCTGATCATGGCCCGCACCAAGAGCATCCTCACCGAGGCCCGCCAGATCGAGCGTGCCGTCACGCTGATCAACCTGGGCGCGCGCCTGCAGGTGCTGGAGTCGGAGACCGACCTGTCCTATGAGCGCCTGCTGCGCCTGTACAAGGAAGTCTCCGGCAAGTCGCCGAGCAAGGGCCAGCTGCCCTTCTCGACCGACTGGTTCATGACCTGGCAGCCGAACATCCACGCCAGCCTGTTCCTGAACATCCACGAGTACCTGAACAAGGTCGCCGAGATGGACGAGATCGACACCGTCATCAAGGCGTACCAGCTCTACCAGGAGCAGACCACCGCCCAGGGCCTCGAGGCCCTGCTGTCGGTGACGCGCGCCTGGAGACTGGTCAAGTTCATCGACAACGGCATGCTCAGCATGACGAAATGCTCGAAATGCGGGGGCCACTTCGTGACCCATCCGCACGAGATTGCGAAACACTACGTCTGTGGCCTGTGCAACCCGCCGGCCCGCGCTGGCAAGGGCCATGCGGCCGGCTCCATCCGGATGGATGCCGCCAAGTCAGCCCACGTGACAGCGCACTGAAGTTTTCCGGTGGCCCGCCGATACAGGGCATGTGAAACGGTTTCTTGCTTGTCTCCTCCTGGCACGTCCCTAGTGCCTTCGAAGCGGGTCCCTCGGGACCCGCTCTTTTCTTGGGGCCGCCGGTTTTGCACCGGATTCGCCGCCCTGATGCGCGCACCGGCCCGGTGACGCCGCACCCACACTCAAGCCAGACCGCCCCCTGCCGATAAGGAGTGCAAACCTCCTGCCACCGGGTGGCCATCAGGTACCGCAGAACCCCACCATGTTCGTACTCATCGGATACGCCGTCGCACTGGGCTGCATCTTCGGCGCCTACATCATCCATGGCGGCAACATCAGCGTCATCATCAAGGCATTGCCCACGGAGATGATGGCCATCCTGGGCGGTGCACTGGGTGCCTTCGTGGTGAACAACCAGCCCAAGGTGCTGAAGGCCACGCTGGGTGCGCTGCCCGGCCTGCTCAAGGGCTCCAAGTATTCGAAGGCGCGCTACATGGAGCTGATGGCGCTGCTCTACGACATCCTGCAGAAGGCGCGCAAGGAAGGCCTGATGTCCATCGAGAAGGACGTCGAGGAACCGCACAGCTCGCCGCTGTTCCAGAAATACGCGACCGTCGGCAGCGACCACCACGTGGTGGAGTTCATCACCGACTACCTGCGCATGATGGTCTCGGGCAACCTGAACGCGCACGAGATCGAGAGTCTGATGGACAGCGAGATCGAGACGCACCACCACGAGGCGCATGCGCCGGTGGCGGCGATCGCCCGCCTGGCCGGTGCGCTGCCGGCCTTCGGCATCGTGGCCGCGGTGCTCGGCGTGGTCAACACCATGGGCTCGGTCGGCCAGCCGCCGGCGGTGCTGGGCGGCATGATCGGCTCGGCACTGGTCGGCACCTTCCTGGGCATCCTGCTCGCCTACGGCGTGGTCGAGCCCCTGGGCGGCCTGCTCGAGCAGAAGATCGACGAGAACGGCAAGGAACTGCAGTGCATCAAGACCACGCTGCTGGCCAGCATGCAGGGCTATGCGCCGCAAGTGGCGGTGGAGTTCGGCCGCAAGGTGCTGTACTCCGGTGACCGCCCGACCTTCGCCGAGCTCGAAGGCCACGTCAAAGGAAAGAAGTAAATGGCCGGCGACTCCAAGAAGCTCCAGCCGATCATCGTCAAGAAGATCAAAAAGGGTGGCCATGGCCACCACGGCGGCGCGTGGAAGATCGCCTATGCCGACTTCGTGACGGCCATGATGGCGTTCTTCCTGCTGATGTGGCTGCTCGGCTCCACCACCGAGGGCGACAAGAAGGGCATCGCCGACTACTTCAACTCGCCCTTGAAGATCTCGATGATGGGCGGCAGCGGCTCGGGCGACTCCTCGTCGATCATCAAGGGCGGCGGCTCCGACCTGTCGCGCAGCGGCGGCCAGGTCAAGAACGGCGAGGTCGAGGCCAAGAAGCGCAGCATCAACCTGCAGGCCCTGAAGGCCGAGCAGAAGCGCGCCGAACTGGCCAAGCTGCAGGCCATCAAGGAGAAGGTCGAGGACGTGCTCGCCTCCAACCCCAAGCTGGCGGCGATGAAGTCGCAGATCCAGCTGGACATGACGGCCGACGGTCTGCGCATCCAGATCGTCGACGAGCTCAACCGCGCCATGTTCGACAGCGGCAGCGCCTACGTGAAACCCTACATGCGCGACCTGCTTCGCGAGATCGGCCTGGTGCTCGCCGAGGTGCCCAACCGGCTCACGCTGGAAGGCCACACCGACGCACAGGCGTTTGCCGGCGGCGACCGCGGCTACAGCAACTGGGAGCTGTCCAGCGACCGGGCGAACTCCTCGCGGCGCGAGCTGGTGGCCGGTGGCCTGCCCGACGAGCATGTTCTGCGCGTGCAGGGGCTGGCCTCCAGCCAGCTCTTCGATCCTGCCGACCCGGCCAGCCCGGCCAACCGCCGCATCAGCATCATCGTGATGAACCGCGAGGCCGAGGAGCGCGTGTTGCGCCCGGCCGCAACCGAAGAGCCCGAGAAGGCCGAGCCGCCCGAGAAGCACGCCACGCCGGTGATCGAGCCGATCTCAACTTTCGTGCCGCCCGCCCGATAAACACACGAACCTGGCCCCCACGAGGACCGACATGAGCACCCCCAGCGACCTGAAATTCCTGATCGTCGACGACTTCTCCACCATGCGGCGCATCGTGCGCGGCCTGCTCAAGGAGATGGGCTGCAACAACGCCGAGGAGGCCGAGGACGGCGCCGTGGCCTTGAACATGCTGAAGAGCTCGAAGTTCGACTTCGTCGTCAGCGACATCAACATGCCCAACATGAACGGCTTCGAGCTGCTCGGCGCCATCAAGAAGGACGAGTCGCTCAAGCACCTGCCGGTGCTGATGGTCACCGCCGAGGCGCGCAAGGAAGACATCGTGCGCGCCGCCCAGGACGGTGCCGCCGGCTACATCGTGAAGCCTTTCACGAAGGCCACGCTGGAAGAGAAGGTGCAGAAGATCATGCAGAAGCTCGCTGCCACCGCCTGAACCGGCGCACAAGGGACAAGAACATGAAAATGGACGACCTTTCCACCCTGGCGCCGCAGATGGCGGCGGGCGCCTCGCCCGAAGTGTTCCACCAGCTCGGGCTGATCACGCGGCAACTGCACGACACGCTGACGCAGCTCGGCGTGATGCCCAAGCTGCAGGTGGCCGCCGACGGCCTGCCCGACGCGCGCAGCCGGCTGACCTACATCGCCAAGAAGACCGGCGAAGCCGCAGACAAGGTGCTCAACTCGGTCGACCAGGCCAAGGCCGACCACGCCCACATCGCCAGCGAGACGCGGCGGATTGCCGAAGCGATCGTCAAGGACCCGGTCAAGGCCGTCGCCTCGGGCGCGGTGATGAACTTCGTCGGCGACGTCGAGGCTGCCACGCAGCGCATCGACCAGCACCTGACCGACATCATGATGGCGCAGGACTTCCACGACCTGACCGGACAGGTGGTGGCCAAGGTGGTGTCGCTCGCCGCCGACCTGGAAGACAGCCTGGTGAAGCTGCTCGTGCAGGCCGCGCCGCCCGAGCAGGCGCAGAAGGTCGAGTCGGCCATCCTCAACGGCCCGGTGGTCAATCCGGAAGGCCGCTCCGACGTGGTCGCCAACCAGGGCGAAGTCGACGACCTGCTGGCCAGCCTGGGCTTCTAGGGCGCCGACGCTTCCGACTCTCCCGCCGAAAGGGCCGCGATAAGCGGCCCTTTCGCCCTTCTGATCCGGCTCAAGTTTCCGGCCCCGGCCGGAACAATGGCAAGGCACCCGAACAACGGGGTGCATTCGCCATGGCCGACCAGGACGCACAAGACCGCAACCTTCCCGCATCAGCGCGCAAGCTGAGCAAAGCCCGAGAGCAGGGCCAGATCGCGCGTTCGCGTGATCTGGGCCACTTCGCGGCCATCGCGGTCGGCGGTGCGGTGCTGGTCGCGGCCGCGCCGGCGGCCAGCGGCTGGCTCAAACAAAGCCTGGCGCGCGCGCTGCAGTTCGACCACCGCGCAGTGCAGAACCCGGGCTTCATGGTCGAGCGCCTGGCCGAACTGGCCGCCACCATGATGTGGATGGTGCTGCCGCTGGGCTTGCTGATGTCGATCGTGGCGGTGGCCGTCGGCGTGATCTCCGGCGGCTGGAACTTCACGCTCAAGCCTCTGCAGCCGAAGTTCCACTTCCTCGATCCGATCGGCGGGGTGATGCGGCTGTTCTCCAAGCAGCAGGCCATCGATGCGCTGAAGGCCTGCGGCCTGGCGCTGGTGCTGGGCACGATCGGCGCGCTGTACCTGAAGGCCCACGTCGGCGAGTTCGCCTCGGTGCTGGGCATGGATCTGCCCGCCGCGGTGAGCAGCGCTGCGGGCACCGTGCTCGGCGGCCTGGCGCTGCTGGTGCTGGCACTGGCGGTGTTCGCCGCCATTGACGTGCCGCTGCAGCGCAAGCTGCACGCCGACAAGCTGAAGATGAGCGTGCAGGAGCTCAAGCAGGAGCACAAGGAATCCGAGGGCAACCAGGAGGTCAAGGGCAAGCAGAAGGCACGCATGCGCGAGATGACCAAGCGCCGCATGCTGGCTGCCGTGCCCAAGGCCGACCTGGTGGTGATGAACCCGACCCACTACGCGGTGGCGCTGAAGTACGAGGACGGCAAGATGTCCGCGCCGCGCGTCGTCGCCAAGGGCGCCGACCTGCTGGCGCTGAAGATCCGCGACATCGCCAAGACCTCGAAGGTGCCGGTGCTGCAGGCCCCGGTGCTGGCGCGCGCGCTGTACGCCCACACCAAGCTCGACCACGAGATCCCGACGGCGCTGTTCGCCGCGGTGGCGCAGGTGCTGGCCTACGTCTACCAGCTTCGCGCCGCGATGGCCGGGCAGGCGCCGCAGCCGGGCGATCTGCCCGAGCTGCCGGTGCCGGCCGAGCTCGACCCGCACCACACGCCCGCCCCTGACATGGAGCACTTCGAATGAACCCCTTGCTGCAGCAGATGCAATCCCTGTTCGGGACCGACGGCAAGGCGCTGCGCGCGCTGATGGCGCCGCTGGCGGTGATCATGATCCTGGCGATGATGGTGCTGCCGCTGCCGGCCTTCGCGCTGGACCTGCTGTTCACCTTCAACATCGCGATGGCGCTGATGGTGATGATGGTGGCGGCCTACATGATCCGGCCGCTGGACTTCGCCGCCTTCCCCACCGTCATCCTGCTGACCACGCTGCTGCGCCTGTCGCTCAACGTGGCCTCGACGCGCGTCGTGCTGATGGAGGGCCACACCGGTGCCGGCGCGGCGGGCAAGGTGATCGAGTCCTTCGGCCACTTCCTGATCGGCGGCAACTTCGCCGTCGGCCTGATCGTCTTCGCGGTGCTGGTGGTGATCAACTTCATCGTCGTCACCAAGGGCGCCGAGCGCATTGCCGAAGTCGGCGCGCGCTTCACCCTGGACGCGATGCCCGGCAAGCAGATGGCCATCGACGCCGACCTGAACGCCGGCCTGATCGACGAGAAGGAGGCCAAGCGCCGCCGCCAGGAAGTCGGCGACGAGGCGGAGTTCTTCGGCTCGATGGACGGTGCCAGCAAGTTCGTGCGCGGCGATGCGATCGCCGGGCTGCTGATCCTGTTCATCAACATCATCGGCGGCTTCGTCATCGGCGTGGCGCAGCACGACCTGTCGGCCAGCGAGGCGGCCAACAGCTACATCCTGCTGGCCGTGGGCGACGCGCTGGTGGCACAGATTCCGGCGCTGCTGATCTCGGTGGCCGCGGCGATGGTGGTGTCGCGCGTCGGCAAGGAGCAGGACGTCGGCAGCCAGATTGCCGCGCAGGTGTTCAACTCGCCGCGCTCGCTGGCCATCACGGCCGGCGTGATCGGCTCGCTCGGCCTGATTCCGGGCATGCCCAACCTGGTGTTCCTCAGCATCGCCTCGGCCCTGGGCTACGCGGCCTGGTGGATGAAGGAACGCGACCGCAAGGCCAAGGAACAGGATCCGGTGCGCCCGGCCGAGGCCGCGCAGGCCAACCCCGAGGCCACCTGGGACGACCTGCAGCCGGTCGACACGCTCGGCCTGGAAGTCGGCTACCGCCTCATCACGCTGGTCGACAAGGCGCGTCAGGGCGACCTGCTCGGCCGCATCAAGGGCGTTCGCAAGAAGTTCGCGCAGGACGTCGGCTTCCTGCCGCCGCCGGTGCACATCCGCGACAACCTCGAGCTCAAGCCCAGCGCCTACCGCATCACGCTGCGCGGCGCGGTGGTGGGCGAGGGCGAGGCCTACCCCGGCATGCTGCTGGCCATCAACCCCGGCGGAGCGAGCACCAACCTCATCGGCACGCGCACCGTCGACCCGGCCTTCGGGCTGCCCGCGGTGTGGATCGAGGAGCGCCAGCGGGAGGCTGCACAGATGGGCGGATTTACGGTGGTTGATTGCTCGACCGTCGTGGCGACCCATCTCTCACACTTGATGCAACTCCACGCGGCCAAGTTGCTCGGTCGTGTCGAGACGCAACAGCTGGTCGAACACGTGACCAAGCTGGCCCCGAAGCTGATCGAGGACGTCGTGCCCAAGATGGTCGGAATCGCCACACTGCAGAAGGTGCTCCAGCTCTTGCTGGAAGAGGGCGTGCACATCCGCGACATGCGCTCGATCGTCGAGTGCCTGGCCGAGCACAGCGCCACCGTCACCGACCCGTCGGAGCTGGCCCGCCGCATCCGCATCCACCTGGCGCCGTCGATCGTGCAGCAGATCTACGGGCCCACCAAGGAACTCGACGTGATCGCCCTCGAACCCGACCTCGAGCGCCTGGTGACCCAGGCGCTGAACTCGCCGCATGGCGCGGTGCTCGACCCCGGCGTGGCCGACACGCTGGCGCGCAGCGCCGCCGAATCCGCCAAGCGCCAGGAAGACCTCGGCGTGCCGGCCTGCCTGCTGGTGCCCGACATGATCCGCGCCCCGATGGCGCGGCTGCTCAAGCGCGCCGCGCCCCGGCTGCGCGTGCTCGGGCACAGCGAGATCCCTGAAACGCATTCGATCCGTATCGGCTCGGTGATAGGAGCACAGGCATGAACTGCAAACGCTTCACGGCCCGCAATTCGCGCGAGGCGCTGACCCTGGTGCGCCAGGCCTTCGGCGAAGACGCCGTCGTGCTGTCCACCAAGCCCTGCCCCGAAGGCGTGGAGGTGCTGGCGATGCCGCCGGAGAGCATGGCCCACATCGAGGCGCTGTCGAACACGGCGCCGAAGGTGTCGGCCCCGGCCGCGCGCCCTGCAGCGGCACAGCCGGCTGCGCCCGCCGTGCGCAAGGGCAAGGGCCTGGCCGAGCGCATCGAACCCAGCGCCGCCTCGCCGGTCGAGGACGACGTGAAGCGCCTGTCGATGAGCACGCTGTCGTTCCAGGACTTCGTACGCGAGCGCATGCTCAAGCGCCGCCAGGAGGCGATGAGCGAGGCCTCGCGCTTCCCCGACGACGCGGTGGACATGCCCTTCATCGGCTCGTACCAGGAAGTGCCCCACGCAAATTCAGCGCCGGCCGCCGCCGCGCCGGCTCGCCCGGCCGCCCGTGCCGCCGAACCGGTGGCCGAGCGCAGCGGTGCGCTCGGCGCCCGCATGGCCACGGCAGCCCCGGTGGTGCATGCGCAGCCGGCCCGCGCCGCCGTGCCCCCCATGCCGGTGCCCATGCTGCACGACACCGTGCCGGCCGCACCCGCCGCCGACATGCAGACCGCCGCCGCGGCACGCCGCGACCAGGAAGACATGATGAAGGAGCTGCGCCTCGTGAAGGGCCTGATCGAGGAGCGCTTCGGCGCCCTGGCCTTCATGGAGAAGCTGCAGCGCCAGCCGGCACAGGCGCGCCTGACGCAGAAGCTGCTCGACTGCGGCTTCTCGCCGGCGCTGATCCGCAAGCTCGCCGACGCCATGCCGCACGAGGTGAACGACGAGAGCAGCTGGGCCGCCTCGGTGCTCGAGCGCAACCTCGTCACCGGCGAGGCCGACGGCGCACTCGAAGACCAGGGCGGCGTGTACGCGCTGGTCGGCGCCACCGGCGTGGGCAAGACCACCACGACGGCGAAGATCGCCGCCGCCTTCGCCGCCAAGTACGGCGCCGGCAACCTCGGCCTGATCACGCTGGACGCCTACCGCGTCGGCGCCCACGAGCAGCTGCGCGCCTACGGCCGCATCCTCGGCGTGCCGGTGCACACCGCGCACGACCGCGCCTCGCTGGAAGACCTGCTCGAGCTGCTGGCCGCCAAGAAGATGGTGCTGATCGACACGGCCGGCATGGCGCAGCGCGACAGCCGCACCCGCGAGCTGCTCGACATGCTGCAGCACCGCGCCATCAAGCGCCTGCTGGTGGTCAACGCCGCCTCGCAGGGCGAGACCATCGAGGACGTGATGATTTCCTACCGTGCCGCCAGCTGCTGCGGCGTGGTGCTGTCCAAGCTCGACGAGGCCGTCAAGCTCGGGCCCGCGCTCGACGCGCTGATCCGCCACAAGCTGAAGGTGATCGGCGTGGCCAACGGCCAGCGCGTGCCGGAAGACTGGCACCGCCTGTCGGCCAACGCCCTGGTGCACCGCGCGCTGCGCGGCGGCGGCAGCAGCGCCTACAAGCTCGACTCCGGCGACGTGAACCTGATCTTCGCGGCGCCGCGCAGCGGCCTGATGCACGCCGCGGCGGCGCACTGACGCCGCACTGACACCGCTTCGCACCCACCCCGACACGATCCCCGAGCCCCTGCCGACGATGCGCGACTTCGACTCCAAGCCCATGCCGCTGGACCAGGCCGATGGCCTGCGGCGGCTGTTCGCCCGCCACCGCGTGAAGTTCATTCCCGTGGTGTCCAATCCGCATGTCGCCTTCGGCGGCATGATGCTCGAGCGCCTGTGCGCGGGCTTCGCCGAACACGGCCTGCACGTGCTGGTGGCCGACGCCTCCGAGCGCGCCAGCGCGGCCTCCGAACTCGCCATGATGGACCTGGCCGATGCGATCGAGCCGCTGTCCGCGCAGGTCAGCTACCTCGCGGCGCGCGGCCTGCCGATCCGACATGTCGACGCGAGCGGCTCGACCGCACCCTTCCTGCAGGCCCTGGCCGACGCCGTGCCGCAGGCCGACGTGGTGCTGGTGCATGCGCCGGCCACCGAGCTGTGCCGCCTGTTCGCGCGCAGTGCCGAACTGGCGCGCCGCAGCGGCGACGACAGCGCGCTGGTGCGGCCGCTGCTGCTCGCCGACGATAGGCCGGCCAGCGTGACCCATGCGTACGCGGCGATCAAGCTGCTGACGCAGCGCGCCGGCCTGGTGGTGCACGACCTGCTGCTGGGCGCCGCGCCGAACTCGCCGCGTGCCGAGCGCATCGCCATGCAGCTGGCCACCTGTGCCGACGATTTCCTCGGCGCCGTGCTGCGCGACTGGGTGCGGCTCGACCCGGCAGCGCTGGCCGACGAAGCGCCCAGCGAAGACCTGCGCCGCCTGGTGCGCGAGACGCTGCGCCTGGACGCCGTGCCGGCCTCGATGGCCGCACCCTATTACGTCGACCGACCGCAGCACAGCGCGGCCGGCCGGGCGATGAACTGACCACGGGAGCCACGCGATGTACACCGCCAAGGGTCGCCTCGACCTCGACTCGATGCTCAAGCAGTACAGCCCGCTGGTGCGGCGGCTGGCGCATCAGATGATTGCCAAGCTGCCCGCCAACGTGGAGCTCGACGACCTGATCCAGGTCGGCATGATCGGCCTGGCCGATGCGCTGTCGCGCTTCGACGAGTCGCAGGGCGTGCAGTTCGAGACCTTCGCCACGCAGCGCATCCGCGGCGCCATGCTCGACGAGCTGCGCGGCAACGACTACCTGTCGCGCGGCACGCGCAAGCAGCAGCGCACCATCGAATCGGCCGTGCACAAGCTCGAGCAGAAGCTCGGCCGCGCGCCGGCCGAGAGCGAGATCGCCCGCGAGATGGGCCTGAGCCTGGTCGAGTACCAGGAGCTGCTCGGCAAGGTTCGCGGCACCCAGCTCGTGTACCTGGAAGACATGTCGGGCGACGAGGGCGACAACGACTTCCTCGACCGCCACGTCGCCGACGAGCAGGCCAACCCGCTCGCGCAGCTGCAGGACCACCGCATGCGCGAGGCGCTGGTCGAGGCCATCAAGCACCTGCCCGAGCGCGAGCAGTACGTGATGTCGATGTACTACGAACACGACATGAACCTGAAGGAGATCGCGGCGGTGCTGAAGGTCACCGAATCGCGGGTGTGCCAGCTGCACAGCCAGTCGATCGCGCGGCTGCGCGTGAAGCTGCGCGAATACTGAAGACCGGAGGAGCGTCATGTTGAGTCTGCTTCGTCGGCGCCCGGGCGCCCAGGAGCCGGCAGCAGTTTCGCCGGTCGAGAACCCCCACGACAGCCAGGGCGACAGCGCCACGCTGCGCGAGGCCGTGCGTTCGATCTCCGGCCGCGCCAGCTCGATGGGCCGCGAGGCCGCCGAGGTGCGTGGCGTCATCGACGACACCACGCAGTCCGCACAGCGCAGCGCGGAGGCGGTCTTGGCACTGGCGCGCCGGGTGCAGGAGATCACCGAATCGCAACAGGCCATCGGCCAGGTCACGCAGGAGAGCCTGGGTGCGGTCGAACGTGCGCGCGGCGCCGTCGAAGGCGTGGGCCAGGAGGTGGTGGCCATCGTCTCCACGCTGCGCCAGGTGGCCGACGCTGCCGGCGGCATCACGCAGATCGCGCTGCAGACGCGGCTGGTGGCCTTCAATGCCTCGGTCGAGGCCAAGCGGGCCGGCGAGGCCGGCCGCGGCTTCGGCGTGGTGGCCGACGCAGTGAAGGACCTGGCCGGCAAGGTCGAGGCCAGCTCCAAGCAGATCATGAGCACGGTGGCCGAGCTCAATGCACGCATCGAGTCGCTGGCCGCCGAGATTCGCGCCGAGCCGGGCCAGGCGGCGCAGGGCGCCTTCCACCGCGCGCTCGGCGAGGTGCAGGCCGGCGTGGCACGCATCAACACGGCGGCCGACGGCAGCCGTGCGATCTGCGGCGACCTCGGCGAGCGCATGGCCGGCATCGAGCGCGAAATCGCCGGCACCGGCGCCGCGCTGGACGTGGCGATGAAGCGCAGCGAGTCTTTCCTGCGCGTGTCGGAGCAGCTTATCGAGACGGTGTCGCAGTGCGGCATCGAGACCGAGGACACGCCCTACATCCAGGCCGCGCAACACGCCGCCGCGCAGATCTCGCAACTGCTCGAGAACGCGCTGCGTACCGGTGTGGCGACGGCGGCCGACCTGTTCGACGAGGCCTATCAGCCGATCAGCGGCAGCAACCCCGCCCAGCACACGACGCGTTTCGTCGGCCTGGCCGATCGGCTGTTTCCGCAGGTGCAGGAGCACGCGCTGACGATCAGCCCGAAGGTCGTCTACTGCATCGCGGTGGATCGCAACGGCTACGTTGCCACGCACAACCAGAAGTACTGCCAGCCACAGCGCGCGGGTGACGTGGTGTGGAACACCGCCAACAGCCGCTGGCGGCGCATCTTCAACGACCGCACCGGCCTCGCGTCGGCGCGCAACGAGCGGCCCTTCCTGCTGCAGACCTACCGCCGCGACATGGGTGGCGGCAACTTCATCATCATGAAAGAAGCCGCGGCGCCGATCGTCGTGAACGGCCGCCACTGGGGCGGGCTGCGGCTGGCTTTCCAGTTCTGACGTGTCGGTCACGCCGTGATCTGGCCGCTGCCGGCACTGCTGGCCTGGGCGGCGTCCTGGGGCTTGTTCATCGGGTTGACGCGGGCCGACACGCCGGTCGCACCGGCACTGGGGCTGGCCGCGGCGCTCGGGCTCGTGCTCGCGGTGACAGCCGCCACGCCGTGGCGGCGCATCTTCGTCGCGGCCGGCTTTCCTCTCTCACTCGCCGCCTCGGGATGGGCCGGCAGCCTGCCGGCCTGGGCCTGGCTGCTGCCGCTCGTGCTGCTCGTGCTGCTCTACCCCGTGAACAGCTGGCGCGACGCGCCGATGTTCCCCACGCCGGCCGGTGCCTTGCAGGGGCTGGCCGGACTCGCTCCCCTGCCCGAAGGCGCGAAGCTGCTCGACGCCGGCTGCGGCCTGGGAGACGGGCTGCGCGAGCTCCGGCGCGAGTACCCGCTCGCCCAACTGGCCGGCGTCGAATGGAGCTGGCCGCTGCGCATCGCCTGCGCCTGGCGCTGCCGCTTCGCTCACGTGCGGCGCGGCGACCTGTGGGCCAGCGACTGGGCGCAGCAGGACCTGGTCTACCTCTTTCAGCGGCCGGAGAGCATGCCGCGGGCGGTCGACAAGGCGCGGCGCGAGCTGCGCCCCGGTGCCTGGCTGGCCAGCCTGGAGTTCGAGGCGCCCGGCGTGCGGCCGACGGCGGTGCTGCGGGCCCCCGGGCGCAAGCCGCTGTGGCTGTATCGCGCGCCGCTGGCCTGAGCGTGGGCGCCAGACCACACCCGCCCCTCGTTCGCGCGGGTTTTGCATGGGCCAATAGCACTTTCACACATCTGCGCGTGATGAAGTGCCAGCGAGGGCCCCGGACGACGGCACATCGCCCGGTACCATTGGATCCCTGTGACCGAACCTCAGCCTGACACTGCCACTCCCCCGGGCGAACAGCCTGCCCTGCTCGAGGCCGTGCGCCAGTTGCTGGTGCCGCTGGCTCGCCTGGCCGTGGCGCGTGGCCTGACCCACGCCACCGTCGATGAGATGCTGCGCGCGGCCTTCGTCGAGGAGGCCTACGCGGCCTACCCGAACCTGCTGGAGCACCGGCGCGTCAGCCGCATCAGCGCAGCCACCGGCATCAATCGCCGCGAGGTGACGCGGCTGACCGCCGCACGGCAGCAGCGTCCTGAACCCGATCGCTCCTACCCCAGCGAAGCCTTCGCCCGCTGGACCACGCACCCGGAATACCTCGACCAGGACGGCCGGCCGCGCGTGCTGCCGCGGCTGGGCGCCTTGCCCAGCTTCGAGACGCTCGCCCAGTCGGTGACGCGCGACATGCACCCGCGCAGCTTGCTCGAGGAACTGCTGCGCCTCGGCCTGGCCCAGCACGATGCCGCCGCCGACCTCGTGTCGCTGCGCCGCGAGGCCTTCGTGCCGCGGGGCGACCAGGTGCGCATGGACACCTTCCTCGGCGCCAACGTGGGCGACCACTTCAGCGCCGCTGTCGCCAACGTGCTGGCCGGCGGCAGCGAGCATTTCGAGCAGGCGCTGTATGCCGACGGCCTGTCGGAGAAGTCGCTGGCCACTCTGCGCGAATTGGTCGCGCATCACTGGCGCTCGATCACTGGCGACCTCGTCCCGCGTGTGGAAAAGATGATTGCCGACGACGACGCTGCCGGCATCGGCAGCACGCTCGGCGCAGGGAACCGATTGCGTATCGGGCTGTTCAGCTATCAAGTGCCGGTGGATCCGCCGGTGCCCGTGGCGCCGGTGGCCAAGTCGGCCGCCAGGAAGTCGGCGCGCCGCTCCGAAGGAGAGTCCTCATGAATCCCAACCACCTGCCGGCCGTCGCGTCGTGGCTGCGCTGGGGCAGTGCGGTGCTGATGTTCGCCGCGGCCGTGACGGCGGGGTGCGGTGGCAGCGTCGGTGTCGGCGGCACCGGGGCCTATTCCTCCGGGCCGGTCGAAGGCTTCGGATCGATCTTCGTCGGCGGCATCGAGTTCGAAGACACCACCGCCTCGGTGTTCGACGACGACGGTGCGCCGAGCACGCGTTCCGCGCTGCGGTTGGGCATGGGCACGGAGGTCGACAGCGGTGCGATCGGTGGCACCGCCGACGCCCCCACGGCAACGGCGACGACCATCCGCGTGGTGGCCGACGTGGTCGGCCTGGCCCACGCCATCGATGCGGCGAACGGCACGCTGACGGTCTTCGACCAGGCCGTCAAGGTGGATTCCCTGACGGTGTTCGATGCCGCATTGCCGAACGGCTTGAACAGCGTGGCCGATGGCGCCGCGTTGCGTGTGCACGGTGCGCTGGACGCGGCGGCCGGGGTCTACAAGGCCACCCGCATCGAGCCGGTGGCCGCACCGCTGATGGCCTACAAGGTGCGCGGGACGGTGAAGGATCTCGACACCGCCGCGCGGACCTTCCGCATCGGCGGGGCCCTGTTCAGCTACACGGGCACACAGCCGCTGCTGGTGCCTGATGCCTTCGTCCGGGTCAATGCCTCCACCACGCCGGTCGCAGGGCGCTGGGTCGTTGTCGGCGTGGTTGCGGGCGCACGCACGCTGCCGGATGTCGACCAGGCCCGCCTGCGCGGCCCGGTCACTGCGTATACCTCGGGCACCAGCTTCAGCGTGAACGGCCAACCAGTCGATGCGCGCAACGCCAACTTCACCGGCCCGCCGGGATCGGTGCTGCTGGGGGTGTCGGTGGTGGTCGATGGCGCCGTCCAGTCCGGCGTGCTGGTGGCCCGTACCGTGCGCCTGGATGACCAGGGCGGCGTGCAGGGCAACTTCAAGCTCAAGGGCGCGATCGAGTCGGTCGACCCGGCGACCCAGACGCTGGTGCTCAAGGGCCTGAGCGTCTACTACGGCAGCAACGGCGTGCAGTACTCGGGTGGCAGCGCGGCCCAGCTCGCCGTGAACCGGAACATCGAGGTCGTCGGGCAGTTGCGCGCCAACGGCACGCAGCTCGACGCGCGGAAGATCAGCTTCCTGAACTGAGCCGTGCGCGGTGCCGCGCCACCTGGGCGCGCACTTGCGCCGGCGCGGTGCCGCCGAGCACGTTGCGGGCATTCAGCGAGCCGCGCAGCGTGAGCACCGCGAAGACGTCCTCGCCGATGGCCGGGTGGAAGGTCTGCAGCGTCGCCAGCGGCAGCCCGGCCAGGTCCACGCCTTGCTGGATCGCCACCTTCACCGCATGGGCCACCGCCTCGTGCGCATCGCGGAAGGGCAGGCCCTTCTTCACCAGGTAGTCGGCCAGGTCGGTGGCGGTGGCGTAGCCGCGCAGCGCGGCGCGCTCCATCGCCTCGGGCTTGACGACGATGCCGCCGACCAGCTCGCAGAAGATGCGCAGCGTGTCCTTCAAGGTGTCCACTGTGTCGAACAGCGGCTCCTTGTCTTCCTGGTTGTCCTTGTTGTAGGCCAGCGGCTGGCCCTTCATCAGCGTGAGCAGGCCCATCAGGTGGCCGACCACGCGGCCGGTCTTGCCGCGTGCGAGCTCGGGCACGTCGGGGTTCT
This sequence comes from Rhizobacter sp. AJA081-3, assembly GCF_017795745.1. GTDB lineage: Bacteria > Pseudomonadota > Gammaproteobacteria > Burkholderiales > Burkholderiaceae_C > Piscinibacter. The sequence goes on from NZ_CP059067.1 coordinate 695,973, forward strand.
TCTTCTGCGGCATGATCGACGAGCCGGTGCAGAAACGGTCCGCCAGGTCGATGAAACCGAAGTTCTGGCTCATCCACAGCACCAGCTCTTCGGAGAAGCGCGAGACGTGGATCATCGCCAGGCTCGCCGCCGCGCTGAACTCGATGGCGAAGTCGCGGTCGCTCACCGCGTCCAGGCTGTTCTGGCAGACCCCCTCCATGCCCAGCGTGCGGGCGACACGCTCGCGGTCCAGCGGGTAGCTGGTGCCGGCCAGCGCGGCACTGCCCAGCGGCAGGCGGTTGGTGCGCCGGCGCACGTCGGCCAGGCGCTCGGCGTCGCGGGAAAACATCTCCACGTAGGCCAGCAGGTGGTGGCCGAAGCTCACCGGCTGAGCCACCTGCAGGTGCGTGAAGCCGGGCAGGATCACCTCGGCGTTCTTCTCAGCCACCTCGACGAGCGCGCGCTGCAGCTCGATCAGCAGCAGCACGATCGCGTCGATCTCGTCGCGCAGCCACAGGCGCACGTCGGTGGCGACCTGGTCGTTGCGCGAGCGGCCGGTGTGCAGCCGCTTGCCGGCGTCGCCGACGAGCTGGGTCAGGCGCGCCTCGATGTTCAGGTGCACGTCTTCCAGGGCGAGCTTCCAGTCGAACGCGCCGGACTCGATCTCGGCGCGGATCTGCGCCATGCCGCGCTGGATGGCCGCATGGTCGTCGGCGCCGATGATCCCCTGCGCCGCGAGCATCTCCGCGTGCGCCAGGCTGCCGTCGATGTCGGCCCGCCACAGTCGCTGGTCGAAGCCCACGCTGGCGGTGTAGCGCTGCACGAGCTCGCTCATCGGCTCGGAGAACAGCGCGGACCAGGCCTGGGACTTCTTGTCGAGTTGGTTGGAGGACATGTCGGGTGGGGTGGGCGCAACAAGGCGTGAACGGAGCTGCGTGCGCATGGACGTGGCGCCGGGTTTGGAGACAATGCGCGCAGTGCGCCGATTCTATCGGCGAGCCCCGCCCCCGATGACCGCCAAGCCCAGCGCCAACACCGCCTCCGCCCCCGCTCCCAGCCGCAGCAGCGACGGGCGCAGCACCGGCTTCGGCTCGACGCTGCTGGACACGCTGATCCCCAACGACACGCTGGTGGCGAAGGCGCCGGCCTCGCCGTTCGACGTCTGTCACGCCGGCGTGGTGCTGCGCACGGTGCTGTTCACCGCCGGCGTGCTGGGCGTGGGCGCCTTGTTCGTGGCGGCGGATTTCCCGTCCTGGCTGACCCGTTTCGCCTCGGGCTCGGCGGTGGCCGTGCCGGGTGCGCTGCTGTGGCTCAGTGCGGCGTGCCTGCTCAAGCGGCCGCTGGGTGCGCTGTCGCCAGCCGTGCGCTGGGTGGCGGCGGTCGGGCTCGGCGCGCTGGCAGCCGCCGTGCCGGCGCTGCTGGTGCTGCCGCTGGGCTTCGACCTGCTGGGCAGCCATCCGGTGATGGCGCCCATGCTCGCCGGCGCCGGCATTGCCGGTGTCGTCTACGCCTGGCTGCAGCTGCGCGCGCGGGCGCTGCTGCCGGCCGACACGACGGCACGGCTGGCGGAACTGCAGTCGCGCATTCGCCCGCATTTCCTGTTCAACACGCTGAACACGGCGCTCGCGCTGGTGCGGGTCGATCCGGCGCGGGCCGAGGGCGTGCTGGAAGACCTGGCGGAACTGTTCCGCGTGGCGCTCACCGACATCGGCGAATCGGTCACGCTGGCCGAGGAGGTGGAGCTGGCACGCCGCTACCTCGCCATCGAGCAGGTGCGTTTCGGCCAGCGCCTGAAGATCAGCTGGGAGCTCGACGAAGCCGCCGGCACGGCGCGCGTGCCGCCGCTGATCCTGCAGCCGCTGGTGGAGAACGCGGTGCGCCACGGCGTCGAGCCCTCGGCCGAAGGCGGCACGCTGCGCATCCGCACGCGGGCGAAGTTGGGCCGCGCGATGGTGACGATCGCCAACACGGTGCCCGCCGAGCCCTCGCGGCCGGGCAGCGGCATGGCGCTGAAGAACGTGCGCGAGCGGCTGCACCTGATGCACGACATGACCGCGCAGTTCGAGACGCGCCGTGCCGAAGGCGTATTTCGAGTGGAACTGGTGGTGCCCCTGTGACCGGCCCGCTGAAAGTCCTGCTGGTCGACGACGAGGAGCTCGCCCGTCTGCGGCTGCGCTCGCTGGTGGCCGATTGCATCGAGGTGCCGTCCGTCGTTGTCGGCGAGGCCGCCAATGCAGCGCAGGCGGTGGACTTCCTGATGGCGCGCGAATGCGACCTGCTGCTGCTGGACATCCACATGCCCGGGCTGGACGGCATGCAGTTCGCCGCCCGGCTGCGCAGCCAGCCGAAGGCGCCGGCGGTGGTGTTCGTCACCGCGCATGCCGAGCATGCGCTGCAGGCCTTCGAGCTGGAGGCCGTCGACTACCTCACCAAGCCGGTCAAGCGTGACCGGCTGCAGGCGGCACTGCAGCGTGTCGCGCAGCGCCTCGCGCTGCAGGGCGAGCGGGCCAGCGAGCCGGTACCCGAGGACGAAGGCATGCTCGTCGTCAGCGACCGCGGGCGCGTGCTGCGCGTGCCGGTGGCCGAGGTGCTCTACCTCAAGGCCGAGCTCAAGTACGTGACGCTGCGCACGGCGCAGCACACCTTCGTGCTCGACGATTCGCTGGCCGAGCTGGAGACGCGCCTGGGCGAACGCTTCCTGCGTGTGCACCGCAATGCGCTGGTGGCGCGCCCGGCGGTGCGTGCCCTCGAGCGCCGCACGCTCGCGGGCGAGGGCGACGACGAGGGCGGCGAGGCCTGGGCGGTGCGCGTGGCGCCGGTCGACGAATGGCTCGCGGTGTCGCGCCGCCAGTTGGCGGCCGTGCGCGAGGCGCTGGTGGCGGTCGGCCGCTGACGGGGCACCGCGAGCATGCGCATCAACCGCATCTGGTTCGACCGCCCCGGCGTGCGCTGGGGGCGAGCGATCGTCATCGCTGCCGTGGCCACCATCGGCGTGGCACTGTGGATCGCCGATGAACGCGGCCTGTGGGACGAAGCGCCGACCATCGCGGCCGACACGGTGGGGGCATCGGCTCCCGCCGCCAGCGCGGCGTCGTCGAGGCCGTTGTCGACGGTCGCAGTGGTCGCCTCTTCGCAAACCCTGCTTCGATCACCTGCCGAAGCATCCGCCACGGCCACCGAGCTGCGTGTGTGCGGCCTGGGCAGCGTGCCGATCGGCGCCGACGGCCCGGACCTGGCGGCTCGACGGCTGCGTGCCGAGCGCACGCGGCCGGTGATGGCGCGTTGGCTCGAGGCGCTTCAGGCCAGTGCCGAGCCGCGCGGCAAGGCCGCAGCGCTAGTGCTCACGCCGGTACTGGCCGCACCTCCGTCGGCCATGCCTCGCGCGGCCTGCGGTGCCGACGCCGATTGCGCGCCGTCGCCGTCGGTGACCGGGGTGCTGGCCTGGGCGGCGCAGCGCGAGCGGCTCGCCGAACTGGCCGCGGCCAGCCGCGACCCCGGCGTGCTGGGCATGGCGATGCAGGCCTGCGCCACAGGCTCGCCGCCCGCCGAAGGCAGTGCCTGCCAGCGCCTCGCAGCGGAAGACTGGATCGCCGCCGACCCGGCGCACGCCGAACCCTGGTTCCGCATGGCCGAGCAGGAGCAGGAGCAGACCGAGGCCGAGCTGGCCGACGAAGCCTTCCGGCGCGCGCTGGCTCTGCCGTTCGGCCGCCTGGCCGAGCAGTCGCTGCTCGGCGCGGCGCTGGCGACCCAGCCTGCCGACGCCGGCGTTCAGGAGAAGCTGCAGATGGGCGAGGCGCTGGCCACGCTGCGCAGTGGCTGGCGCGAACCCGGTGGCTCGGCGGTGTCGGCCCACTGCACGTCAGCGCAGCTCAAGCTGCCCGGCCGCCGCGAGCTGTGCCAGCAGCTGGCGGAACACCTGGTACTGCGCGGTGCGACGCTGCAGGACGTGGCCAGCGGCCGCGCCGTTGGCCGCCGCCTGGGCTGGTACCCGGAGCGCATGGCCGCGGCGGGCAAGGACCTCGAAGCCGCCGCGCGCCTGGCCACCGGCTTCAGCGGCGCCGAGGCGCACGACTGCCCGGCGGCGCAGCGCCAGATCGACTACTACGCGGCGCTGGCCGCGCAGGGCGAGCTGGCGGCGGTGCGGCGGTTCGCAGCCACCCTGCCCAAGCCCTGATCAACCGGTATTGCGCAGGCCGGCTGCCACGCCGTTGATCGAGATGTGGATGCCGCGCTTCACGCGGTCCATGCCCGGGTCGCCGTCGCGGCCGTTGCGGTAGCGGCGCATCAGCTCGACCTGCAGGTGGTTCAGCGGGTCGAGGTAGGGGAAGCGGTGCTCGATCGAGCGCGCCAGCGTCGGGTTCGACTCGAGCCGGCGCTTCTCGCCGGTGATCAGCGTCAGAGCGTCGTGTGTGCGCTGCCACTCGGCCTGCACCAGCCCGAAGATGCGCTTGCCCAGCTTGCGGTCTTCCACCAGCTCGACGTAGCGTGCCGCGATACCCAGGTCGCTCTTGGCCAGCACCATGTCGAGATTGGACATCAGCGTGCGGAAGAACGGCCACTGCCTGTGCATCTTCTGCAGCAGCGCCAGGCGTTCCTTGCGCTGCTTCGCCTCCTTGCCCAGGAACTGCTCGATCGCCGAGCCGAAGCCGCACCAGCCCGGCAGCGCGACGCGGCACTGGCCCCAGCTGAAGCCCCAGGGGATGGCGCGCAGGTCCTCGATCGCTCGCGTGGCCTTGCGCGAGGCCGGGCGCGAGCCGATGTTGAGCTCGGCGATCTCGCGGATCGGCGTGGCGCTGAAGAAGTAGTCGGTGAATCCCGGCGTCTCGTAGACCAGCTTGCGGTACGCGGCGTAGCTCGCGTCGCTGATCGCGTCGGCGGCGTCGAGAAAGGCCTTGGGCGCGCCCATCTTCGGCTGCTTCGCCGGGTGCAGCAGCGTGGCCTCCAGCGTGGCGGCCACCAGGGTCTCGAGGTTGCGCCGGCCGATCTCGGGGTGGGCGTACTTCGAGGCGATCACCTCGCCCTGCTCGGTCAGGCGGATCTGGCCGTTCACGGTGCCGGGCGGCTGCGCCAGGATGGCCTGGTAGCTCGGGCCGCCGCCGCGGCCCACCGTGCCGCCGCGGCCGTGGAACAGGCGCAGCGTCAGGCCGTGGTCGCGGCGCAGGCCGTCGAACAGCTCGACCAACGCGATCTCGGCGCGGTACAGCTCCCAGTTGCTGGTGAAGGTGCCGCCGTCCTTGTTGCTGTCGCTGTAGCCGAGCATGATGTCCTGCTCGGCGCCGGAGGCCTTCATCATCGCTGCCACGCCGGGCAGCGCGTAGAACTCGCGCATGATCGGCGCGGCATTGCGCAGGTCGCCGATGGTCTCGAACAGCGGCACGACGATCAGGTCGGTCACCGCATGCTCGTGCAGCTCGCCGCGCATCAGCCCGGTCTCCTTGAGCAGCAGCAGCACCTCGAGCAGATCGCTCACCGCCTCGGTGTGCGAAATGATGTAGTGGCGCAGCGATTCGCGGCCGAAACGCTGCAGCATGCGCCCGGCGGTCTCGAAGATCGCCAGCTCGCCCACGCTGTGTTCGCTGTACTGCGCAGCGCGCACGCGCAGCGGCCGCGCGTCGTCGAGCAGTCGCTGCAGCAGCGTGCGCTTGTCGGCCTCGGACAGCGCGCTGTAGTCGGCCTCGATGCGAGCCGCCTTCAGCAGCTCGGCGACCACCGCCTCGTGCTTGTCGGAGCTCTGCCGCAGGTCCACCGTGGCGAGGTGGAAGCCGAACACCTGCACCGCGCGCATCAGCGGGCGCAGCCGCGGGCCGACCAGCGCGCCGGCGTGGTGCGAGTGCAGCGAGGCCTCGATGACGCGCAGGTCGGCGAGGAACTCCTCGGCGTTCAGGTACGGGCTCTCCGGCGCCACCGCGTGGCGCAGCGCTTCGGTGCCCGTGAGGTCGTGCAGCGTGGCGGCCAGCCGCGCGTACATGCCGATGAGCGCGCGGCGGTAGGGCTCGTCCTGGCGATGCTCGTTGTGGTCGGGCGAGCGCTCGGCCAGCGCCTGCATCTGCGCCGTCACCGGCGCCAGCATGGCCGACATCGACAGCTCGCTGCCCAGCGAGTGCACCTCGGTCAGGTAGAAGCGCAGCACCGTCTCGCTCTGCCGGCGCAGCGCCATCTGCAGCGTGGCCTCGGTGACGAAGGGGTTGCCGTCGCGGTCACCGCCGATCCAGTTGCCCATGCGGAAGAAGCTGGCGATCTCGTGGCCGGGCAGCGCCTCCTCGATCTCGCGGTACATGCGCGGGATCTGCCGCAGGAAGGTCGCGTGGTAGTAGGACAGCGCGTTCTCGATCTCGTCGGACACGGTGAGCTTGGCGGTGCGCAGCATGCGCGTCTGCCAGAGCTGCGTGACGCGGGCACGGATCAAGGCGACGTTTTCGTCGCGGTCGCGCTCGGTGCGCAGCTCGTCGCGCTCGCCGATCAGCTCGGCGATGGCGCGTTCGGCGTCGAGGATGCTCTTGCGCTGCACTTCGGTGGGGTGCGCCGTCAGCACCGGGCTGATGTAGGCGTGCTTGAGAGTGCGTGCGATCTCGGTGGCGCGGATGTCGGCCTCGGCCAGGCGCTCGAAGGTCATCGCCAGCGAGCCTTCCTGCAGGTGGCCCTGGCCCTCGTGGTGCATGCGCCGGCGCACGTGATGCCGGTCTTCGGCGATGTTGGCCAGGTGCGAGAAGTAGCTGAAGGCGCGGATCACGCTGACGGTCTGGTCGCCCGACAGGTTCTTCAGCAGCCGGTCGAGGGCGCGGCCGGCCTGCGCGTCGCTCTTCAGCCGGTAGCCCACCGACAGCTTGCGCACCCGCTCGATGAGTTCGAAAGCGTCCTTGCCTTCCTGCTCGCGGATCACGTCGCCGAGGATGCGGCCGAGCAGCCGGATGTCCTCCACCAGCGGGCGGTTCTTCTCGGCGGCGTCGCTCGCGCTGCGGCGGGGGGCGGTGGGCATGGGTTTCCTCTGCGGCTGTAACTCGGTTACGTCGCCGGCATCCTAGCAGCGGGATCCCGCGAAAGCGCCTCGATGGCGGCGCTCGCGGTTACCAACCGGTTTCGAGATGACGGGCCGGCTGCAGGAGGAGCAAGGAGCGCGCCTGCTAGCATCCAGACCATGGCTGAATCCATCGTCATCGCCACCCGTGAAAGCCGCTTGGCCCTGTGGCAGGCCGAACATGTGCGCGACCTGCTCACGCAGCGTTTCGGGGCACGGGTCGATCTGCTGGGCATGACCACCCGCGGCGACCAGATCCTCGACCGCACGCTGTCCAAGGTCGGCGGCAAGGGCCTGTTCGTCAAGGAACTCGAGACGGCGCTCGAGGAAGGGCGTGCGCACCTCGCGGTGCACTCGCTGAAGGACGTGCCCATGGACCTGCCCGAGGGCTTCGCGCTGGCCGCGGTGCTCGACCGCGAGGATCCGCGCGACGCCTTCGTCTCGCCGCGCTACGAACGTCTTTCCGATCTGCCGCAAGGTGCCAAGGTCGGGACCTCGTCGCTGCGCCGCTGGGTACAACTCGGTGCACTGCGCCCCGACCGGTGGTCGGAGCCGCTGCGCGGCAACCTCGACACGCGGCTGCGCAAGCTCGACGAAGGCCAGTACGACGCCATCGTGCTGGCCGCTGCCGGACTGAAGCGCCTGGGCCTGGGCGAGCGCATCCGCAGCGTTTTCGAACCCGGCGACATGCTGCCCTGCGCAGGGCAGGGCGCGCTGGGCATCGAGGTGCGCGCCGACAACCGGTCGCTGCTCGACCAGCTGGGTACCATGACGCACCGCCCCACCTGGCTGGCGGTGCAGGCCGAACGTGCGGTGTCGCGCGCGCTCGGCGGCAGCTGCAGCATGCCGCTGGCCGTGCACGGCAGCTGGCGCGGCGACAAGCTCTGGCTGCGTGCCGTGCTCGGCCATCCGACGCAGCCGCTGGCCGCGCTGCTGCGCACCGAAGTCGAAGAGGCAGTGCAGACCGACGCCCAGGCCCGCGCGCTGGGCGAGCGCGCCGCGCAGGCGCTGCGCTCGCACGGCGCGGCGGGTTACCTCGCCGAATCCTGATCGACCGGGCATGAAGCTGCTCGTCACCCGTCCCGCCGCGCAGGCGGTCGAGTGGGTGGGCTGGCTTCGTGAACGTGGCGTCGAGGCGCAGCCACTGCCGCTGATCGGCATCTTCGCGCCGCCGGACGAAGCCCCGGTGCACGAAGCCTGGGCCGCATTGGCCACACGCCGCCTCGTCGTCTTCGTCAGCCCGAACGCCGCCGAACAGTTCTTCGCGCTGCGGCCCGCGGGCAGCGCCTGGCCGGACGGGACGCTGGCCGGATCACCCGGACCGGGCACCAGCCGGGTGCTGCAGGCCTTGGGCGTGCCGGCCAGTTGCATCGTGGAGCCGGCGGCCGACGCGGCACAGTTCGACTCCGAGTCCCTCTGGCGGGAACTGGCACCTCGCGACTGGCATGGGACCCGCGTGTTGATCGTGCGCGGCGAGAGCGGCCGCGACTGGCTGGCCGACACCTTGCGCGAGCACGGTGCGGCCATCGACTTCGTCACCGCCTACCAGCGCGGTGCGCCCTCGCTGGACGAGGCCGAACGAGCCCTGCTGCGCGAGGCCGTGGCGCACCCGCAGACGCAGGCCTGGCTGTTCAGCAGCTCCGAGTCCATCGCGCACCTCGAGGCGCTGGCCCCGCACGCGGACTGGCAGGCTGCGCAGGCGCTGGCCACGCATCCGCGTATCGCGCAGCGGGCGCGCGAGGCCGGCTTCGGCCAGGTGCACGAATGCCGCCCATCCGTCGACGCCGTGGTGGCCTGCCTACAATCGATCGAGAATCCACCGGCCCCCACGACGTGAGCGACGTTGCCCCCACCCCCGAACCGCGCGACGAGATCCCGCCGCCGGTTGCTGCCGCGCCCGCCGCGGCGGCCGTGGCGCCGCCGGCGACCCGCTGGTGGGCCGCCATCGCGGCGCTGCTGCTGGTGCTCGGCGTGCTGGCCCTGGCGCTGGCCTGGAAGACCGACCAGCGTGTCGCGAGCCTCGAGCAGGAGCTCGTCAAGCGCCAGCAGGACAGCGCCCGCCAGGCTGTCGAGGCGCAGATGCTGGCCAAGCAGGCCCACGAGGGCATGGGCGCCGCAGCGGCCAAGGTGGCGCTGCTCGAGGCGCGCGTCGCCGAGGTGGCGCTGCAGCGCACGCAGCTCGAGGACCTGATCCAGTCGCTCTCGCGTTCGCGCGACGAAAACCTGCTCGTCGACATCGAAGCGGCCATCCGCATGGCCCAGCAGCAGGGTGCCATCACCGGCAGCACCGAGCCGCTGGTGCTGGTGCTGCGGCAAAGCGACGAACGCCTGGCGCGCTACAGCCAGCCCCGGCTGGAAGGCGTGCGACGCGCGATCGCACGCGACCTGGACCGCGTCAGGTCGATCGGCGCCACCGACGTGGCCAGCCTGACCATCAAGCTCGACGAAGCCATGCGCATGGTCGATGATCTGCCGATGCTCGCGATGGCCGAGCCGCGGCGCGAATCGCAGCGCCCCGCCGCGGCGGCCAGTGCAGCGCGTGCTGCGGCGGCTGCGTCAGCCCAGGCTTGGTCCTTGCCCGCGGCCTGGGGTGAGGCGTGGAACGGCGTGTCCTCGCGCGTGTGGGCCGAGATCCGCTCGCTGGTGCGCGTGACGCCGGTTGACCATCCCGAGGCCGCGCTGCTGGCTCCCGAGCAGGCCTTCTTCGTGCGCGAGAACCTGAAGCTTCGGCTGCTCAACGCACGGCTGGCACTGCTCAGCCGGCAGTTCGCCACCGCGCAAGCCGATCTGCTGAACGCCCAGGCCATGATCGACCGCTACTTCGATCGCAGCTCCCGCCGCGCCACCTCGGCCAGCGAGCTGATGAAGCAGGTGGCACAGCAGTCTCGCCAGATCGTGCTGCCGCGGCCGGACGACACGCTCGCTGCGCTGACGGCCGCCGCCGCTGGCCGCTGAACGAGCCCCGCACCGTCCATGCGCGCGGTCATCTGGTTCGTCCTGCTCTTCGTCGTGGCGGTGGTCGCCGCGACGACGCTGGGCACCAACGACGGGCTGGTCAGCTTCTACTGGGCCGGCCAGCGGCTGGACCTGTCGCTCAACCTGTTCCTGATCCTGCTGGCGGGTACCTGCTTCGTTCTGATCACGGTCTTCAACGCGATCAGCGCGTTGATCGGCTTGCCCCAACGGGCGCGCGAATGGCGCGTGGCGCGGCGCGACCGCACGGCGCAGGCTTCGCTGCGCGAAGCGCTGGCGCAGTACTTCGGAGGCCGCTACAGCCGGGCGCAGAAGGCGGCCTTGCGCGCGCTGGCGATCCAGGGCGACACGCCCGAGCTCGCGCAGGACAACGAATTCACCGTGCTCGGCCACTTGCTGGCCGCGGGCAGCGCACATCGCCTGCAAGACCGTGCCGGCCGCGACCGCGCCATCCAGCGCGCACTGGAACTGGCCAGCCACAGTGCCGCGGCGCGTTCGGCCGAAGAGGGCGCCCGGCTGCTGGCGGCCGAGTGGGCGCTCGACGACCGCGACGCGGCGCGTGCGCTCGAATTGCTCGGCGAGCTGCCGACCGGCGTCGCCAGGCGCACCCAGGCGTTGCGGCTGCGCCTGCAGGCCACGCGCCTGGGTCGGCAACCGCAAGAGGCCTTGAAGACGGCTCGGCTGCTGGCCAAGCACCAGGGCTTCTCCAAATCGGCGGCTCAGGGCCTGCTGCGCTCGCTGGCCTTCGAGTCCCTCGACACGGCGCGTGATGCCGACCAGCTGCGCCGCGTCTGGATGCAGCTCGATGCGCTCGACCGGCGTGATGCCTTCGTGGCCGCGCGCGCCGCCAGTCGTGCCGCCGGTTTCGGCGCGAGCGACGAGGCGCGCGGCTGGCTGCGACCCTTCTGGGATCGATTGAACGAGTTGTCGCCCGAGGAACGTTCGGCAGTCTCGCTTGCGTTGGTGGAAGCCGTATCTGGCCTCGGCGTCGACTGGCTGCCGCGCCTGGAGTCCGCGGCACGGGCCTATGCGCGCGAAGGGGCGATGGCCTTCGCGGTGGGCATGGCATTGGCCGAGCGCCAGCTTTGGGGCAAGGCCGCTCGCCTGCTCGAAGAGTCGGCCGCCGACACCGGTTTGCCCGCGCCGGCGCGCCGCCAGGCCTGGCTCAAGCTGGCACGCATTGCGGCCGAGCAGGACGATGGCGCGCGCGCAGCCCGCGCTTACGAGGCGGCAGCCACGCTGGGCTGAACCGGTCTGGAACACTGCTATACTGCGCGGCTACGCGGCTGTAGCTCAGCTGGATAGAGTACTTGGCTACGAACCAAGGGGTCGTGGGTTCGATTCCTGCCAGCCGCACCAGAACTTTCGTTCTAGATCAACGGGTCAGCTCCACAAGGGCTGGCCCGTTTTTCTTTGCCCAGCCACGAGTAGCCGCATGGGGCGCGGCGATCCGCTCCGCGGACATCGCGACAGCAAATGGACGCGAGTCCTGCCTGCGCGAGGCGTAGAGTGCGGGCACCACGCGTGTCATCCAGAAGGCCCCATGTCCGAACTGACCGTCCATGCCATCGAAACGCAACGCCTGTCCGATCTTCGCAAGCGGGCTGCGTCCCGGCTGACGGGAACAGCCGCTACCAAGGGCTCCGTGGCCAGGGCCGCCGATGCGCTGAGCGTGCTGCATGCCTTGGCATCTTCCCCCGTGACGGCAGCGGATGCGCTGACGCTGCTGCACGAGCTGCAGGTGCATCAGGTCGAGCTCGATCTTCAGGCGCAGGAACTGCGGGAATCCCGCGCCGAGCTGGAGTCGGCCTTGCGCCGACAGATCGAGCTCCACGACCACCAGCCGGCGGGCTGCTTCACCATCGATGCCCGGCTGGTCATGCACGAACTGAATCAGACCGGAGCCGACATGCTGGGTATCGGCCGCGCTGCTGCCCCTGGACTGACCTTCGACGCCTTTCTCGACCCCGAAAGCGCCCGCCAGTTCAGATCGGCAGTCTCGCGCGTCGGTGCCGGCGCACGACGACCGTCGTGCCGTCTCAGTCTGTGCCCCAAGGACGGTCCTGCGCGGCCGGTGCTGGCCAGCTTCGCCGCGGACCCCGCGGCGAGCAGGTTCCTGGTGAGCGTGACGGAAGCCGGGGACGAACAGGAGCACCGCCGCGTGGCGCCCTGAGCGCGAAGGCGGGCGCGATCAGGCGCATCGTCGGATCGCGGGCAGCGGCATGCGTTGGCCTGCAGGCGCCACTCGCCCAAGGACGGCGATCCGTGTCAGCGAGATGCCAAGATTGCGGGTTTATGCTGACGGCCTTTGCGCCGACCCACGGAAGAACCGACCATGTCCAACCGCATCCCCGCCACCCTGATCGCCGGCGACGGCATCGGCCCCGAAATCGTCGAGGCCACGCTGGCTGCGCTCGACGCGCTGGGCGCACCCTTCGACTGGGAGCCCCAGGTGGCCGGCCTGGCGGGCGTGACGTCCAGCGGCGATCCGCTGCCGAAGGCCACGCTGGACAGCATCCGCCGCACCCGTCTGGCGCTCAAAGGCCCGCTGGAAACACCCTCGGGCGGCGGCTACCGCAGCTCGAACGTGCGGCTGCGCGAGGAGTTCAAGCTGTTCGCCAACCTGCGCCCCGCGCTGACCATCGTGCCCGGCGGCCGCTTCGACAAGATCGACCTGGTGGTGGTGCGCGAGAACCTCGAAGGGCTGTACATCGGCCACGAGCACTACGTGCAGATCGACGACGACCCGCACGCCGTGGCCATGGCCACCGGCATCAACACCCGGGCCGGCTGCCGCCACATCCTCGAGTTCGCCTTCGAGCATGCCATCGCCACCGGCCGCAAGAAGGTGACGATCGTTCACAAGGCCAACATCATGAAGGCGCTCACCGGCATCTTCAAGGAGACGGCCGAGCAGATGTACGAGGCAAAGTACAAGGGCCGCTTCGAGATGGACACGGTGATCGTCGACGCCTGCGCGATGAAGCTGGTGCTCAACCCGTGGCAGTTCGACATGCTGGTCACGACCAACCTGTTCGGCGACATCCTGTCGGATTTGGTCGCCGGCCTGGTCGGCGGCCTGGGCATGGCCCCGGGCGCCAACATCGGTGCCGACGCAGCGATCTTCGAGGCCGTGCACGGCTCGGCACCCGACATCGCCGGCCAGGGAAAGGCGAACCCGATCGCCTTGATGCTCGCCGCGGCGATGATGCTCGACCACGTCAAGCGCAAGGACCTCGCCGACCGCCTGCGCCGTGCCATCGACGCCACCCTGAACATCGACATGGTGCGCACTGGCGACCTCGGCGGCAAGGCGAGCACCTCGGAGTTCACTCGTGCCCTGGTGAGCCGCATCAAGAACGGCTGAGCCAGGTTCAGATCAGGCCGAGGCTGGCCAACTGCGCACGGCCTTCGCTCTGGCCTGAGCTTGAAGCGCGGCGCGGTGGCCGCATGTGAGCTTCATGCCGTCGCGGATCGACGGCGCAAGGAAGCTACCATGTCCGCCCAAAGCTTCGCGCTGCAACGCAGCAACCTGGAAAACCTGGCCATGCTGGCCGGGCTGTTCGAGCGCGTCGAGCGCAGCGGCACCTCGGTCGATGCCCAGCAGTACCTCGTGCTGGTCGACCGCCTGAAGGATGCGCTGGGCGCCGACTTGCCGACCCAGGGGCTGAACGCCGTGCTGGCCGCCCATCCGGCCGCCGCCGAACTGTACGAGAACCAGCACTACGCCCATGCCGGGCTGTGCCGCTCGCCGCTGGAGATCGCCGTGGCAGCCGAGTCGGCCGCCCGGGAACTGCTGTCGCGGCTGGCGGGCGCTTCGCGCGCCTGAGCCTCCTGGTTCAGGAGATCGTCGACACCAGCAAGGCCTGCAGCGTGAACTGCCGGTAGTCGCCACGGTCGGCGCCGACCTGGCCGCCCATGGGCCAGGGCGGGTCGGCCTGGGCATCGACGACGATGTCGGTGTCCGTGCCGGCCTGTGCGGTGCTCTCGTACAGCTTCAAGCGCTCGCCGCGGGCGACGGCCCGCGCGCGCAGGCGTTCCAGCAGTTCCGGCGGCGGCCAGCGGTGGCGGGGTGCGGCGATGCGCAACTCCATGCCGGTGGCCGCGGCGGCGTGCAACAGCGCATCGCCGCAGGGCGTGCGTGGGTCGCCGACGAAGCACACGCTCAGGCTGTCGAGCGGCTTGCCGCCACACTGGTCCTGCATGTTCAGGAGTTCGGCGAGCACACGCGTCGGGTGACCGTGCGAACCCAGGCCGTTGAACACCGGGACGCCGGCGCTGCGGGCGACCCGCGCCACCAGTTCCGGTGCCATGGACTCGCAGTCGATGGCGTCGTAAAGCCGCCCCAGCATGCGTGCCGTGGCCTCGTCGGCGGTGTCGGGGGCGATGCGGGCGTCGCTGGGGCGAAGGTGAGACACCTGGGCGCCCAGGCCGAGTGCGGCATGGCGGAGGCTGCCGGTGCCTTCGGCCGGCGGTGAGTCGTTGAGCAGGGCCAGGTTGCAGCCCCGCAGCGGCGCGACCGCCTGCCCGCTCAGGCGGGCCTGCTTGAGGCGGCGCGCCGTCTCGAGCACGTCGAGCACGTCGGAACGCGACAGGGTGCCCACCGACCAGAGGTTGCGGTGGTGGATGCTGGGGCGAGGGTACATCTCAGGCTGGAAGCTACCCACATTGGGCGCCGGAGCCTTGATCGGCGTCAAATGTGAGCGGCGTTCGGACGCGTGATACCTCGCAGAGACAGACCGTTTACGCAGCGTTACCCAGCGTGCCGCACTGTTCTCACGGTGTTTTCGCTCGGCCCCGAGACTCGCTTTCATTGACAAGGAGCAAGTCACATGAATGCCACCACCCCCCAAGGCGCCCAGACCAACAGCCAGCGCATTGCCGCCTGCCTCGACCTGCTGCGCGAGGCGCTGCCCATTCAGCGCCGCGTGGTGCATGCCGGTGACGCGCTCTACCAGTCCGGCGAACGGTTCACCAACCTGCACGTGCTGAACTCGGGCATGGTGAAGATCGTCAATCTCTCCCCCGATGGCCGTGAGCAGGTTGTGGGCCTTCACTTCCGAGGCGACTGGCTCGGATTCGACGGCATCGCCACCGGCAGCTACGGCTGCGACGCGATCGCGATGGACACCGGCGAGGTCTGGACCTTCCGCTACGACGCGCTGCTCGAGGCCTGCATCGCCCGGCCGGCACTGCTGTCGGTGCTGCACGAGGCGATGAGCCGCGAGATCGGCCGCGACCGCGACTCGATGATGTCGCTGTGCACGCTGCCCGCCGACGCGCGCGTGGCCGATTTCCTGCGCAACTGGGCCGAGGCATTGTCCGACCGCGGCTTGCGCACCGACCAGATCACGCTGCGCATGACCCGAGCCGAGATCGGCAATTATCTGGGCATGACGCTGGAGACGGTGAGCCGCGCGCTGTCGCGCCTGGCGCGCACCGACGTGATCCGCTTCGCCGAGAAGGGCCGCCGCGAGATCCAGATCCCGCAGGTCGAGGCGCTCAGCGAATTCATCCAGCGTTGCGTCACGCCCGCTGCCGCCAGCAGCGCCGCGGTGATTCACTGAAGTCTTCGAGCCCCGGAACCCGAACGGGCGCTCACGCGCCCGCGCCCAGCACGCGTGCCATCGCACGGCCCAGCTCGGCCCGGGTGTAGGGCTTGCGCAGCAGGTCCCAGCCGGGCGGCGCCTCGAGCAGGGCGCTGGCGTACCCGCTCATCAGCAGCACGGGCAGGCCCGGCAGGCGCTGGCGCACCTGCTCGGCAAGTTCGGTGCCGCGAATGCCGGTGCCCAGGGCGATGTCGGTGAGCAGCAGGTCGAAGTCGCCGGGCTTTCCCAATTCCTCCAGAGCCTTCTCTCCGTTGGCGCAGGCCGTCACGCTGCAGCCCAGCGCGGCGAGGAAGCGCTGGGCCACGCTGCGCACCTCCGCATCGTCTTCCACCAGCAACACGTGCAAGCCCGGCGGCACCGTGCCCACCGCGGCGTCGGCTTCGCCGTCGAGGCTGGCTGCACCCTTCTCGCCGGGCAGGAACAGCGTGATCGTGGTGCCGGTCCCGAGTGTGCTGTCCAGGCGCAGCGCACCCTGCGACTGCTTGGCGAAGCCGTACACCGTCGACAGGCCCAGCCCGGTGCCGCGGCCGGCTTCCTTGGTGGTGAAGAAAGGCTCGAAGGCGCGCTCCTTCACCGCGTCGGACATGCCTGCGCCGTTGTCGCCGACGGCGATGGCGACGTAGGAGACGCCGTCGTGCTCCGCCAGCTCGGCGGGCAGGTCCGGCGAACGCGCCGGCACCTCGCGGCAGGCGAACCAGAGCAGCCCGCCGTCGGGCATCGCGTCGCGTGCGTTGATGGCGATGTTCAGCAGCGCCGACTCGAGTTGGCCGGCATCGGCCAGCACCGGCGGGCACTCCGGGGGCGTGTCGACTTCGATGCGGATGCGCTGGTCGAGCGTTCGCCGCAGCATGTCGGCCAGCGATTGCAGCAGCGCACCCGCATCCAGCGCGGTGGGCTGCAGCACCTGGCGGCGCGAGAAGGCGAGCAGCTTGCCTGTCAGCTCGGCGCCGCGGCGGCTGGCACGCGAGGCCGCGCCCACGAGCTGCTGCGCGAAGGGGTCACCGGCCACGGCCGGCAGGTCTTCCAGCACCTGCAGGTTGCCGGAGATCACCGTCAGCAGGTTGTTGAAGTCGTGCGCGATGCCGCCGGTGAGCTGGCCCACGCTCTCCAGGCGCTGCGAATGGTTCAGTGCCTCTTCGGTCTGCGCTCGCTGCAAGCTGGTGGCCAGCAGGCTGGTCAGCGCGTCGAGGAAGCGAAGCTCGTCGTCGCCGAAGCGGCCGGGCCGGTGTGCGCGCACTGACAGCGCGCCGACGATCCGGCCTCGATCGGACAAGGGGACGGCCAGCGCACTGGCCAGCCCGGCGCGTCGGTGGCTCTCCGGGACGGCGAAGCGATGCTCCGCGGCGCAGTCGTCGACGCGCACCGGTCGGCCCTGCGCGAGCACGAAGCCGGGCAAGGTGTCGGGCCGGTTCGGCACGTGGTCGCCGCGCGCTTCGCCGGGGAAGTCGCCGTGGCAGGAGGCGACGCGGAAGTCCAGCCGGTTCGGCTCGAGCAGGTACACCGCGGCCGATTCCACCTGCAGGGCCTCGGCGGCCACTCGCGGCACCTGTTCGAGCAACTGGTGCGGGTCGCGAGCGTCGACGGCCACGCGGCCGAACTGCGCCACCTGCTCGGCGTAGTGAGCGCGTTGAAGCGCCTGGCGCACACGCGGGTAGGCGCCGATGCCGCGGATGGCCGCCACGACGAAAGGCAGGCCGTGCTGCTGCAGCGGGCTCAGCGCGATCTCGACCATCACCTCGGTGCCGTCGCGGCGGCGCGCCACGAGCTCCATCTGCGTGCCCATGGGCCGAGGGCGGGGCGATTTCAGGTAGTCGCCGCGAAAGCTGGCGTGTCGCGGGCGGATGGCGTCGGGCACCAGTGCGTCGACGCCCAGGCCGACCAGCTCGCCGACGCCGTAGCCGAGCAGCTGCGCCGCGCCGTCGTTGGCCAGCACGATGCGGCCCTCGGTGTCAACGACCAGCAAGGCATCGGGATAGGCGGCGAACAGCGAGCGGAAGACGCCCTGGACGTCGAACCCGTCCGGCAGCGCCTGGCCGATGGGGGGCGGGGCGGGGTTCACGGCGACAGGGTCATTCCGCAGCCACCGGCGGCACGAGGATGTAGCCCGCGCCGCGCACCGACTTGATGATCTGCGGATCCTCCGGGTCGACCTCGAGCTTGCGTCGCAGACGGCCGACCTGCACGTCGATCGTCCGGTCGAAGGGGCCGGCGCTGCGGCCGCGTGTCTGCTCGAGCAGGAAATCGCGTGACAGCACGCGGCCCGGCGTGCGCGCGAACACGCTGAGCAGGTCGAACTCGCCCGAGGTCAACGGCATGTCGCGGCCCTGCGTGTCGCACAGGCGGCGTGCGGCGGTGTCCAGCTCCCACTGGGCAAAGCGCAAGCGCGTCTTCTCGCCCAGCGCGGCGGCCGGCGCCAGGGGCAGCGGCGCCGGGCGGGTGGTCACCGGTTCCAGCCGCCGCAGCACTGCCTTGATGCGGGCCACCAGCTCGCGCAGGTCGAAGGGCTTGGTGACATAGTCGTCGGCGCCGACCTCCAGCCCGACGACCTTGTCGATCGCGTCGCCGCGACCGGTGACGATGACCAGACCGCAGTGCCAGTGCTCGCGCAGTTGCCGCGCGATGGCAAAGCCGTCTTCGCCGGGCAGGCCGAGGTCGAGCAGCACCAGCGTCGGCGGGTCGCGGCCCATCAGGTCGATCAGCGCCGCGCCGGTGTGCAGCTGGGTGACCCGGAAGCCCTGGCTCTCCAGGTACAGGCCCAGCAAGCGCGTGATGTCGACTTCATCGTCGAGAACGGCAAGGTGGGTCGGGTTCGTCACGTGGCGGTGATTCTCGAAAGCGGGATGGGCGACATTAGACACCGTCTTGCCTTGCGTCAATCAAGACATCGGCCCCGCAGGTTTCCCGCTTGACGTTTCCGGCCGGCGGCGCTTGAGCCGGCGCAATCCCGGTGGCGGCCGTCGCGCCTAGCGTCGGGAGCCATGCACCACGACCACGACCCCTGGCAGACCGGCCTGGCCGCCATCGACGTGCTGGCCGTGTCCGCCGGCGGACCGCGCATGCTGGCCGGCCGCCGGCAGGCCCGTCTGGCGGCGCTGCTGGAGGCAGCAAGCGCTTCGCCGGTCTATCGCCGGCGGCTCGCCGGGCGGCGCGGCGAGGGCTCTCTCGAAGGTATCGCGCCGATCGCCAAGCCGGAACTGATGCAGCACTTCGAGGCCTGGGTGACCGACCCGGCCCTGCGCCTGCCGGCGCTGCAGGCGTTCGTGGCCGACCCCGCGCGCATCGGCGAGGCCTTCGACGGCCGCTTCGTGGTGTGGGAAAGCTCCGGGAGCTCCGGTGAACCAGGCCTGTTCGTGCAGGACGCCCGGGCGATGGCGGTCTACGACGCGCTCGAGGGGCTGCGCCGTCCACCGCTGAACCCGTTGCGGCGCTGGCTCGATCCCTGGTGCCTGGGCGAGCGCATCGCCTTCGTCGGCGCCATCACAGGGCACTTTGCCAGCACGGTGTCGATGCAGCGCTTGCGCCGCCTGCAGCCGGGCCTGGCGCATCGCCTGCAGGGCTTCGACTTTCTGCAGCCCTTGCCCGAGCTGATCGAACAGTTGCACCGGCATGCGCCGACCGTGCTGGCCACCTACCCCAGTGCTGCGCTGCTGCTCGCCGAGGAAGCCCGTGCCGGCCGGCTGCAACTGTCGCTCTCCGAGGTCTGGACCGGTGGCGAATCCCTCAGTACGGCGATGCGCGTCGAGATCGAGGCCGCGTTCGGCTGCCCGGCGGCGAACAGCTACGGTGCCTCCGAGTTCCTTGCCATCGCCGCACCCTGCCGGCTGGGCGTGCTGCACCTGAATGCCGATTGGGTGCTGCTCGAGCCGGTGGACCAGCGCGGCAGTGCGGTGCCGGCCGGCGTGTGCGGCGCGACCACCTGGCTGACCAACTTGGCCAACCACGTGCAGCCGCTGATCCGCTACGACATCGGTGACCGCGTGACGCTGCACGCACAGCCTTGCGCCTGCGGCTCGCCGCTGCCGGCGATGGATGTGCTCGGGCGCACCGACGACATGCTGCGCCTGCGCGATGCACGAGGCCGCAGCGTCATGCTCCCTCCGCTGGCCCTGGTCAGCGTGCTGGAGGAGGCCGGCGTGCTGGACTTCCAGCTGGTCCAGACCGGGGCGCGCCACCTGCAACTGGACGTCGGCGCCTGCCATGGCGAGCCCGATGCCCGCCGCGCGAAGCTCGCGCTGCACGAGCATCTGGCCCGGCAGGGGCTCGCGGGTGTGCGGGTGGCCCTGCGTCGCGGCACCTCGCGGCACGCCGGCCGCAGCGGCAAGCTGCAGCGGGTCGTGGCAGAGTCCGCGCGATGACTTCGTTCTTCACGGGGCTGGCCGGGGCTGCTCGCGCCGCCACGCTGGCGGCCACCTGCCTGCTCGCCGCCTGCAGCACCCCGCCGGCCGATCCGCGCGGCGGCTTTGCGACGGCGCTGGCCCGCGCGCTGCCGTTCGCTGTCGGCGTGTATGGGGTGGCGCGCAGCGAGCCGGCCGCGATCGGCGGCCTGCCGCCCAACTCGGACGAGCGTGGCGTCTCCACCTTGCCTTACGCACGCATCGGTGGGGGCTTCCTGATCGACGCGGCGGGCCATATCGTGACGGCCGCCCACGTGGTCAGCGAGAGCGACGAGGTGATCGTCAAGCTGGCCGACCAGCGGGTGCTGCGTGCCACCGTGATCGGCACCGACCTCGACACCGACATCGCGCTGCTGCGCATCGACAGCGCCGGCCCGGTGGCGCCGCCGCTGGGCCGCAGCACCACGCTGCGCCCGGGCCACTGGGTGCTGTCGGTGGGCGAGCCCTATGGGCTGAACCGCTCGGTGGCTGCCGGCATCGTCGGCGGCATGGACCGCCACTTCGGCGACGAACCCGAACTGCTGTTCGTGCAGACCGACCTGGCCTTGAACCCCGGCAACTCCGGCGGGCCGCTGCTCGACGCGGCCGGCGACATCGTCGGCATGAACCTGCGCACGGTGGTGGGCGCCTACGGCGCGCCCGGCGTCAGCCTGTCCATCCCGATCGAGATCGTCCTGGCCATCGTCAGCGAGCTGCGCGCCAGCGGCAGCATCGTGCGGCCGCGGCTGGGCGCCGAGTTCGACGACGTGAGTGCGCCGGTGGCCGTGGCGCGCGGGCGCAGCACGGTGCAGGGCGCAATGGTCGCCACGGTGCGCCGTGGCAGCCTGGCCGAGCGCATGGGCCTGAAGGTCGACGACATCGTGCTGGCGCTCAACGACCGCCCGATCGCGCACAGTGCCGATCTGGCACGGGCGCTGCTCGCGTGGCGGCAGCAAGCCGGCACGCGCATGGTGGTGATGCGGGGCGAGACGCTGCTGACGCTGCGTCTGGATTGAGCGGCTGGCTAGATGCGGCGCTGCGCCTGCTCGCGCACGCCCTGGCAACGCGTGCAACGCACCGCGAAGGGCTCGGCCGCCAGCCGGCGCGGGTCGATGAGCTCGTCGCAATCCTTGCACTGGCCGTAGCGGCCGGCATCCAGGCGCTGCAGCGCCTCGCCGATCTCGCGCAACTCGCCCACGTCTCGACCGATCTCGGCGTCGTTGATGCCGGTGCTCACCTGTGCCTCGGCCTCTTCCTCGCGGTCACGCACTTCGCGCGCCACGGCGGAAGGGTCGGTCCGGCCCACCTGCCGCGCGGCCTCCACCTCGGCGCGCAGGGCGCGTTCGCGCTCCTGCAGCGTGGCGCGCACCTGTGCCGCAGCGGCACTGCGCGGGTCGAGCGGAAAGGTCGGGCTCATCATCAACTCCTCGGGATCTCGACTTCATTGTGGGCGCGGTGCTCTGTGCATCGCTTGACGAATCACAAGCACACTGCCCGCGGGGCCCGCTCAGAACAGCGTGCGCGCGAAGTGCGCCAGCGTGCGCGCATGCGCCAGCGCGGCCGAGGGCGCGTGGTAGCTCGCGCGCTCCCAGCAGTTGAAGCCATGCTCGGCGTCGTAGAGGTGGATCTCGACGTCGCGGCCGCTGAACGCTGCCTTGACCCGGTCGACGGCGGGCAGCGGAATGTGCGAGTCGCGCGTCCCGTAGTGGAACTGGATCGGACAGCGCACGCCGCTGGCGATGCCGAGCTGGTCGTGGATGCCGCCGCCGTAGTAGCACGAGGCTGCGTCGACATCGGCGGTGGCCGCGGCCACGTAGGCCAGGCGCCCGCCCAGGCAGAAGCCGAAGGCGCCGACGCGACCATCGCGCTCGGGCCGCGCGCGCAGCGCGGCGAGGCTGGTCTGGATGTCGGCGGCCAGGTCGGCCGGGTCGGCGGCTTTCAGCAGGGCCATCGCGCGCTCGCGCTCCGCACCGGCGTAGCCGAGTTCGACGCGCGGCGCGTCGCGCCAGAACAGGTCCGGCGCCAGCACCACGAAGCCGTCGAGCGCGTACTGGTCGGCCACCGCGCGGATGTGGCGGTTGACGCCGAAGATCTCCTGGAACAGCAGCAGGCCCGGGCCGTGCCCGGCCGGCGGCAGCGACAGGTAGGCGTCGTAGCGGCCGCCTCCGCTGGCCTCGATCGAAATCCACTCGCTGCGCATGGGCGGCTCTCCGGAATAATGCGTCGGCCGCACTATAGGCGCGCCGCGCCAGCCTCCGGAGCCCGCTGCATGAACGACGACCCCCACGACTGGCACGCCGACACCCGCGTGCTGCACGGCGACAGTGGCCTGTCCGACGACACGTCGGTGGTCGCGCCGATCCACTACAGCGCCACCTTCCGCGCCCGCGATGCCGGTGAGTTCGCCGACATGGCCACGCGTGCGCGCCACCCGGCCTACTACACGCGCTACGGCAACCCGGTGCACGAACGGGTGGCGGCGATCATCGCCGGCCTCGAGGGCACCGAGACCGCATTGCTCACCGCCTCTGGCATGGGCGCGATCAGCACCACCGTGCTGGCGCTCGTCTCGGCCGGCGATCACGTGGTGGCGCAGACGCGCCACTACATGAGCACGGCCAAGCTGTTCGACGAGGTGCTGCCGCGTTTCGGCGTGCAGGCGACGCTGGTCGAGCAGAGCGACGTCGAGGCCCTGCGCGCCGCGATCCGACCGAACACGAAGCTGATCATGCTGGAGACGCCGGCCAACCCGACGCTGGTGCTGACCGACCTGCAGGCGGTGGCGGCGATGGCACGCGAGCGCGGCATCCTCACCATCGTCGACAACACCTTCGCCTCGCCGCTGAACCAGCAGCCTCATGCGCTGGGCATCGACATCGTGGTGCACAGCGCCACCAAGCTGCTCGGCGGCCACCACGACATCACCGCCGGCGCGGTGTGCTGCTCGAACGCATTGGCCGAGAAGATCTGGCGCATGCACATCACGCTGGGCGCCGTGCTCTCGCCGATGGATGCCTGGCTGCTGCTGCGCGGGCTGCGCACGCTGGCCGTGCGCATCGAGCGCATCAACGCCAGTGCGCTGGCGCTGGCGCGCTGGCTGGAGCAGCAGCCGCAGGTCGAGCGCGTGCACTACCCCGGCCTGGAAAGCCACCCGCAGCACGCGCTCGCCCAGCGCCAGATGAAGGGCGGCGGGCCGGTGATCGCCTTCGCGGTGAGGGGTGGCTTCGAGGCGACCAGCCGCTTCGTCGGTGCGCTCCACCTCGCCACGCATGCAGTGAGCCTGGGCGGTGTGGAGTCGCTGATCGTGCACACCGCGGCGATGTGGTCGGGCACCATGAACGAAGCACAGATGAAGGCCGCGGGCATCCCGCCGAACTTCGTGCGCTACTCGGTCGGGCTGGAGCATCCCGATGACCTGAAGAAGGACCTCGCCCGCGCGCTCGCGCAGGCCTTGCCGGAGCACACACGATGAACACGAAGGACCCCGTGGTGATCGTCACCGGCGCCGCCGGCGCGCTGGGCCGCGCCGTCGTGCAGCGCTTCCAGGCCGACGGCGCGCGGCTGGCGCTGTTCGACCGTGACGCGGCGGTGCTGAAGCAGATGTTCCCGGGTGCCGCGTTTGCCGAGGCGGTCGATATCGCCGACGAGGCCGCCGTGGCCGCTGCCGTCGGCCGCATCGTGCAAGCGCTCGGCCGCATCGACACGCTGGTGCACGTGGCTGGTGGCTTCGAGATGGGGGAGGGCGTGGCGCAGATGACGCGCGCCTCGTGGGAGCGCATGTTCGGCCTGAACGCCTGGTCTTTCGTCGCGCTGGCCAAGCCGGTGGTGGCGCAGATGCGCGTGCAGGGCAGCGGCAGCATCGTCGCTGTGACCGCGGCGGCGGCCGGCGGAGGGCAGGCGCTCAAGGGCGCCTACATCGCCTCGAAGAGCGCGCTGCAGCGCCTGGTCGAATCGCTTGCCGCCGAACTGGCCGGCAGCGGCATCCGCGTCAACAGCGTGGCGCCGACCACGCTGGACACGCCGGCCAACCGCGCCGCGATGCCCGATGCCGATCGGTCGGCCTGGGTGAGCACCGCGGCGGCGGCCGACGCCATTGCCTTCCTCGCCACGCGCGGTGGCGAGGCGGTGCAGGGCCAGCACTTGCGGCTGGGTGCTTGACACGGGTGCGGAGTCAAAGTCCCAGGAGCGGATCTTTCCGAAGCAACCGCTTGCGGCCCGTTGCAGACATTCACGAAGGTCCGCAATGATGGGCGCGCGGGCAGGCGGTCCGGGTATGCGCTCTCCGGCCCACGCTCGCGGGCGACCACCGAGACTCGCCTCGCATGCCTCCTCAACACCAACTTCGTCCTGCCACCGCCTGGGCGACCGCGAATGGGGCCTGCGATCGCACACCCGAACCACCTGCCCCACAAGCACTGAGGCCCTCATGACGGCAGGCCACCGCTGATGCCGGCAGGGCGGCGGTGGTGCCCGCGGGCGCAGGCCCCATTCGCGGTCGCCCTGGCGAGGGCATGGCACACCCGGTGTTGATGAGGAAGCCGCCGCGTCCCTCGGTGGTCGCCCGCGAGCGTGGGCCGGAGAACGCGGGTGCCGCCGTCGCCCTGCGACCATGCCCGTCGCACGCAAAGCAGACCCACGAAGGCCGCAAAGGGCCGAGAACTGCCGGTCAATCGCCCAACTTGCTGATCCATCGAATGCGAAAGAGCAGAGGCTCAGGTCGCGCCCGGTGCTTCAGGGTAGAGCCCGTGCACGCTGCCGAACAGCCGGGTCAGGCCGAGCAGCGCGTCGATGTTCGGAGTTGCGATGCTCAGCCGGGTGGCGAGCTCGTGCACCACGCCGACGATGGCGTCGAGCTCGATGGCGCGGCCGGCCTGCACGTCCTGCAGCATCGAGGTACGGAATGCGCCGAGCTTGCGGGTGATGGCGTGGCGGTCTTCCGGGCTCTGCGCGATCGCGCAGCCCAGTCGCTCGCCGATGGCCGAGGCCTCGCGCATTGCCGCCGAGCAGAAGGCCCGCACCAGCGGATCATCGAGCACGCGATCGCTGGTGGCGCCGGTGATCGCACTCACCGGGTTGATCGTCATGTTGCCCCACAACTTGTACCAGATGTCCTGGCGGATGTTGGCCGACGCCGTGGCGTCGAAGCCTGCATTCACGAGCAAGGCGACGATGCGTTGCACCCGTTCGCTGAGGCCACCCAGCGGTTCGCCGACGATCAGCCCCTGGCCCATGCGATGCTCGACCAGGCCGGGCTCCGAAGTCGCGGTGCTGGCATGCACCACGCAGCCGAGCACGCGCTCGAAGGGGATGGCGAGGCCGATCACGCCACCCGGGTCGACGCTCTGCAGCGGCGAGTCGCCGAGCGCCGCCACGCCCCGCCCGAACCACCAGGGCACGCCGTTCATTGCCGGCAGCACGACAGTTTCCCGACCGATCAGCGGCGCCAGGCGCGGCGCCAGCTCGGGCAGGGCCTGGCCCTTGAGTGCGACGACGACGAGGTCCTGCAAGCCCAGTACGGCCGGGTCGTCGCTCGCCGAGGCCGGTGCCTGAAGCAGCTCGCCACCCTGGCGCAGCCGCCAGCCCTGCGTGCGCAGCGCCTGCAGCGTGGCCCCGCGTGCCAGGGCGCTGACCTGCGATCCGCCGGCGCGCGCCAGCCGCGTGCCGATGAAGCCGCCGATCGCGCCGGCGCCGACGATGCAGACCTTCATGCCAGCAGCGCCGCGAGCGCGCGCCCCACGTCCTGCGTGCCGGCGGTGCCGCCGATGTCGCGCGTCTTCGGCGCGTGCGGGTCGGCCAGCAGCTTCTCGATCGCCGCCAGCACCTCGGCGCCAGCCTGCGCGTGACCCAGGTGCTCGAGCATCAGCGCGCCCGACCAGATCATGCCGATCGGGTTGGCCAGGCCCTTGCCGGCGATGTCGGGTGCCGATCCGTGCACCGGCTCGAACAGCGACGGGAACTTGCGGTCCGGGTTGATGTTGGCGCTCGGCGCGATGCCGATCGTGCCGGTGCAGGCCGGCCCGAGGTCGGACAGGATGTCGCCGAAAAGATTGCTCGCCACCACCACGTCGAACCAGTCCGGGTGCAGCACGAAGTTCGCGGTGAGGATGTCGATGTGGTACTTGTCGACCTTCACGTCCGGAAAGCTCTTCGCCATCGCCGCGACGCGCTCGTCCCAGTAGGGCATGGTGATGGCGATGCCGTTGCTCTTGGTGGCCGAGGTGAGATGCTTCTTCGGCCGCCGGTTCGCCAGCTCGAACGCGTAGCGCAGCACGCGGTCGACGCCCACGCGCGTCATCACCGTCTCCTGGATCACCACCTCGCGATCCGTGCCCTCGAACATGCGGCCACCGACGCTGGAGTACTCGCCCTCGGTGTTCTCGCGCACCACGTAGAAGTCGATCTCGCCGGGCTGCCGCGCGCGGCCCGTGCGATCCACCAGCGGCGACGGAATGCCGGGCATCAGCCGGCAGGGGCGCAGGTTCACGTACTGGTCGAAGTCGCGGCGGAACTTCAGCAGCGATCCCCACAGCGAGATGTGGTCGGGCACGGTGTCGGGCCAGCCGACGGCACCGAAGTAGATCGCGTCGAGGCCGGCGAGCTGATCGAACCAGTCGGCCGGCATCATCGTGCCGTGTTTCGCGTACCAGTCGCAGCTGGCCCAATCGATGTGCTTCCACTCGAAGCGGATGCCGTGGCGTGCGCCGATGGCCTCGAGCGCGCGAAGGCCTTCGGGCATCACTTCCTTGCCGATGCCGTCGCCGGGGATCACGGCGATGCGGTGGGTTTGGCTCATGCAGGTTCTCCGGTCATGAATCGGATTGTCGGCGCAGGCGATCGACGTGCAGGTACGCAGCTTCCACACCCGCGGCGGCGATGGGCGCAGGCGTGGCCTCGCCGCGCACCCAGGCGGCGCACAGCTCGCCCATCGCCGGCGCGGTCTGGATGCCATAGCCACCCTGTGCAGCAAGCCAGAAGAAGCCGGGTGCCGACGGGTCGAAGCCGGCCACCAGGTCGCCGTCGGCCACGAAGGAGCGCAGGCCGGCCCAGGTGTGGCTGGGGCGGCGGATCTGCAGCGTGGTCATCTCCTCGATGCGGGCGATGCCGGTGGCGACGTCGAGTTCTTCCGGCCGCACGTCGTGAGGCTCGACCGGGTCAGCGTTGGCCGGCGAGCCGAGCAGCACGCCAGCATCGGGCTTGAAGTACCAACCCTCGTCGACGCCGCAGACGCAGGGCCAGGTGGCGCTCGCCATGCCTGCGGGCGGCGCGAACAGGAAGGCGGCACGGCGCTTCGGTTGCAGGCCGATCGGCGCGATGCCGGCGAGTTGCGCCAGCACATCGGCCCAGGCGCCGGCGGCATTCACGACCGTGGCTGCGCGCCAGTCACCCGCGGCGCTGCGGACGTGCCACCGGCCTTCCTGTCGCCGCAGTCCGCTGACCCGTCCATCGGTGGCGATGAGCGCACCATTCGCCTTGGCGCGGCGCAGGAAGCCCTGGTGCAGCGCGTGCACGTCGATGTCCGCCGCATCCGGATCGAGCAGCGCGCCGCCGACCTGATCGGAGCGCAGCACCGGAACGCGAGCGATGGCCTCGGCGGCACTGAGCTGCTGCAAGTTCGGCGTGTGCGGCCGCAGTTCGGCCTCGCTCTGGTCGAGCAGATCGTGCTGTGCCGGTGTGCCGACGTACATCGCCCCGCGCGGCGAGATCAATGGCGTGGCGCAAAAGCCCGCCGGCGGCGCGGTGTAGAAGGCGCGACTCGCGCGCGTGAGCGCCCGGATCGTCGGGGTGCCGTAACTCTCCATGAACATCGCCGCCGAGCGGCCGGTGCTGTGGTAGCCCGGCTGCGACTCGGCCTCGAGCAGCAGCACGCGGTGCGACTCGGACAGAAAGGCGGCGAGCGAGGCCCCGGCGATGCCGGCGCCGACGACGATCACGTCGGTCTCGTGTGTCATGCCGCCATCGTAGCGGCGGCTGGCAGAATCGAGACGCGATGAACAAGGCCTTCACCAAGGAATCCGACGGCGACGACGAAGAAGAACTCGCGCTGCCGGCGATGCCGCAAGGCACGAAGAACTACGTCACCCCGCAGGGTTACGCGCGCTTGCGCGCCGAGCTGATGAGCCTGCTCGACGACGAACGGCCGAAGATCGTCGAGGTGGTTTCGTGGGCGGCGAAGAACGGCGACCGCTCCGAGAACGGCGACTACCTCTACGGCAAGAAGCGCCTGCGCGAGATCGACCGGCGCATCCGCTTCCTGACCAAGCGGCTGGACATCGCCGAGGTGGTCGACCCGTCGCTGCACCATGGCCACGACCAGGTCTTCTTCGGCGCCACGGTGACCTACGCCAACCAGAAGGGCGACGAGCGCACCATCACCATCAAGGGCATCGACGAGTCCGACAGCACGCAGGGCGAGGTGAGCTGGATCGCGCCGATCGCCCGCGCGCTGCTCAAGGCGCGGGTCGGCGACGAGGTGATGCTGCAGACGCCGGGCGGCGTCGAGCGCATCGAGGTCGTCGAAGTGAACTATCCGGCGCCGGGTGCTGCCTGAGGCCGGCGATCAGTCGGCAACGATGCCGCGTTCGTCGATGCGGATGCGCGCCATCGGCCGGCCGAGCAGCTTCTCGACGCCGGTGCGGGCCGCGTCGCGGGCCTGCTGCGCCAGGGCGTCGTCGCGGCGCGCGAGCCCGGCGAGGTAGCCGTCGAAGTTGACGCCGTAGGCGATTGCCAGGGTCTCGGCAGCCTCCTGCTTCTGTGCATCGTTCATCTTCTGCACATCGGCGCTGGCAGCGAGCTGTGCACGGAACTGCTGGTAGACCTTGCGCTCGGCCAACGGCGAGACCTGCAGCTGCCGCTTGCGCGCCGCCGCCTCGATGCGGGCAAAGCCGTCCACGGCGCCGCGCAGCCGCGGGTCCTGTTCGGGCGGCACGTCGACCAGGTCGTTGTGGATCTGGTAGTTGTTGACGACGAAGTACTGGTACGCATAGGCCAGGTCGTCGGCCGGGAAGCCGTCCTTGCGCGCCGTGCTTCGATACAGCTCGACATAGCGCAGGTAGCGCGCCTGCGCGTCGCGCCGGGCGGACGCGCTCGCGGCTTCGCGCTCGGCGATGCGGCCGGGCAGCAGCGGTGCAGGCGTCATCGCGAAACGGGTCGTGTCGCGCGGGGGTGCAGCCGGCGCGGCCGCTGGCTTCGACGCTGCGCTGCCGGTGGTCATGGCTGTGCCGACGGTGGCGTTGAAGACGCGCGTCGAATAGATCTGGTTGTTGATGTACCACTGCCCGGGGTTGGACATGATCTGCGCCGACGCCAGCCCGCTGCCAGCCAGAGCGGCCGCCAGGCCGAGGCCGCGCAGGCAGCCGGCGGCGTTCACGGCTTGACGCGCGCCACGCGCAGCACCGAGGCAGAGCGCTTGAGCACGCGCATCACCTCGGCCAGGTGCAGCCGGTCGCGCACGCTCAGCAGCAGGCGCAGCTCGCTGGTCTGCGCGGCGCGTTCGTCGCCCATGTCGATGTGGGTGATGTCGGCCTCGGCCGAAGCCACCGCCGAGGCCACCTCGGCCAGCACGCCCTTGCCGTTCTTGAGCAGCACGGCGATCGCGGTCTCGAAGGCGCGGGTGGGCTGCTCGGCCCATTCGACCGTCATCCAGCGTTCGCTGTCACGCTCGAAAAGGCGCTTGCCGACGCTGCAGTCGGCGGTGTGCACCGTCAGGCCCTCGCCGCGGCCGAGGTAGCCGACGATCGAATCCCCCGGGATCGGCCGGCAACACGGCGCCAGCTGCACGGAGGCGCCTTCGCTGCCGTCGATCAGCACCATGCCCTGCAGCGGCGCGTTGTCGTCGCTGGCGTAGCGGCCCATGGTCAGCGTCAGCGCGTCGGGGCGCTGGCCTTCCTCGGCCATCAGCCGCGCCACGCGCTTGGCCACGATGCTGGCGATCTTGCGGCCCAGGCCGATGTCGGTCAGCAGCTCGGCGCGGTTGCGGTTGCCGCTCCAGCGCGTCACCTGCTGCCACAGCGGCGCGTGTTCCTCGCGCTCGTCGGGCAGCTGCAGGCCTTCGGCGCGCAGGGCCTGCGCGAGCATCTTCTCGCCCAGGTCCTGCGACTCTTCCTGCTCCATCGTCTTCAGGTAATGGCGGATCTTCGAGCGCGCCCGGCCGGTGCGCACGAAGTTCAGCCAGGCCGGGTTCGGCCGCGCGTTGGGGGCGCTGACGATCTCGACCACGTCGCCGCTGCGCAGCTCGGTGCGCAGCGCCACCGGCTCGCCGTTGACCTTGGCGGCCACGCAGTGATCGCCGACGTCGGAGTGGATCGCATAGGCGAAGTCCACCGGCGTGGCGCCCTTGGGCAGCGCGAGGATCTTCGACTTCGGCGTGAACACGTAGATCGCGTCGGGGAACAGGTCGATCTTGACGTGCTCGAGGAATTCGCTGGCGTCGCGCGTTTCGTCCTGGATATCCAGCAGCGACTGCAGCCACATCGCACCCAGGCGCTGCGCGTCCTGTGCGTGGTTGCCGCCGGCGCCCTTGGACTTGTACATCCAGTGCGCGGCGATGCCCTTCTCGGCCACGGCGTGCATCTGCTCGGTGCGGATCTGGAACTCCACCGCCGTGCCCAGCGGGCTGACCAGCGTGGTGTGCAGCGACTGGTAGCCGTTCGCCTTCGGGATCGCGATGTAATCCTTGAAGCGCCCGGGCATCGGCTTGTAGAGCTGGTGCAGCACGCCCATCGCCATGTAGCACTCGGGCAAGGTGCTCACGACGATGCGAAAGCCGAAGATGTCGTTCACCTGCGCGAAGCTCAGGTGCTTCTCGCTCATCTTCTTGTAGATCGAGAACAGCGTCTTCTCGCGGCCGAACACCTGCACCGGCAGCTTGGAGTGCGTGAAGGCCTTCTCCACCTCGCGCTGGATGCGTTCGACCACGTCGCGCCGGTAGCCGCGGGCCTTCTGCACGGCCTTGAACAGCGCCGCGTGGCGCCACGGCCGCAGGTGCTGGAACGACAGCTCCTGCAGTTCGCGGTAAGTCTGGTTCAGGCCCAGGCGGTGGGCGATGGGGGCATAGATGTCCAGCGTCTCGCCGGCGATGCGCACGCGCTTGGAGGGCGCCATGGCCTCCATCGTGCGCATGTTGTGCAGCCGGTCTGCCAGCTTGATGAGGATGACGCGCACGTCGCGCGCCATCGCCAGCAGCATCTTGCGGAAGGATTCGGCCTGCGACTCCTCGCGCGTCGAGAAGCGCAGCTTGTCGAGCTTGGTGAGGCCGTCGACCAGGTCGGCGGTGGGCGCGCCGAAACGCTCGATCAGCTCGGACTTCGGGATGCCGCAGTCCTCCATCGCGTCGTGCATCAGCGCGGCCATGATGGCCTGGGCGTCGAGCTTCCACTCGGCGCACAGGCCGGCCACCGCGATCGGGTGAGTGATGTAGGGCTCGCCGCTGGCGCGGAACTGGCCGAGGTGCGCCTCGTCGGCGAAGCGGTAGGCGTCGCGCACGCGCTTGATGTCGGCGGCGTCGAGGTAGTCGAGCTTGGAGGTCAGCGCCGCGAAGGAGGCGGCGGCGGCGTCGGCAGTGACCAGCTTCGCCGGGGCAGCGCTGCGCCGGCTCGACGAGGCGGTCGAGTCACGCAGTGCTTCGGGGGTACGGTCGCCCATGTCCGGAATTTAGCAGGCCGACACCGGGCCCGCAGGGCGAGGCGGCCGAAGGAGGGCCGCCATGGGGTCAATGGCGCGTCAGACGGGGACTTTGCGGAGCATCTCGATGCCCACTTCGCCGGCGGCGATCTCGCGCAGCGCGGTCACGCCGGGCTTGTTCTTGGTTTCGATCTTCGGCGCGTGGCCC
Source organism: Rhizobacter sp. AJA081-3 (assembly GCF_017795745.1). Lineage (GTDB taxonomy): Bacteria > Pseudomonadota > Gammaproteobacteria > Burkholderiales > Burkholderiaceae_C > Piscinibacter. The sequence goes on from NZ_CP059067.1 coordinate 727,749, forward strand.
TGGCTGAGCATGCGCGCACGGTAGGTCGCGGCCAGCACGAGCTGGAAGCGGTTCGGGATCTTGACGAGACAGTCTTCGACGGTGATGCGGGCCATGCGGATGCTCCGGGGGAGATCAGATCAGATCGAGCGCAGCAAAAACCTGGGACTTGTTGCGGCGCTGGGCAGCGTACTTCAGACGCTGGGAGTGGACGACGGTCTTCAAGTCGAAGAGGGCCGTCTCGAACAGGGCGTTGATTATAACGAAGTCGAAATGCCGGGCCTGGGCCACCTCGATGCGCGCGTTGTCCATGCGCCTGGCGATCACGTCCACGCCGTCCTCGCCGCGGCGCATCAGGCGCTGGCGAAGCTCCTCCCAGCTCGGTGGCAGGATGAAGATCAGCACGGCATGCTGGAACAACTGCTTGATCTGCAGCGCGCCCTGCCAGTCGATCTCGAGCACCACGTCCTGGCCGCCGGCGATGCGCGCCTCGATGGCTTCGCGCGAGGTGCCATAGAGGTTGCCGTGCACCTCGGCCCACTCGAAGAAGTCGCCATGGGCGATCTTGGCGCGGAACTCGGGCTCGCCGATGAAGTGGTACTCGCGGTCCTGCTGCTCCTGGCCGCGCGGCGCGCGCGTGGTGTGCGACACCGACACCGCCAGGTGCGAGTCGAGTTCGAGCAGTGCCTTGACCAGGCTCGACTTGCCGGCCCCGCTGGGGGCGGCGACGACGAAGAGGTTGCCGGGGTAGTCCATGAGCGCGTCGGTGTGCCGGGCCAGAGCGAAGTATCGCCGCTCAGCGCGATGCCGGTTCGGGGCGGTTGAGCGCGTCGTGCCGGGTTTGCACGCTCGGCGGCCATTGCGACTTGATCCACGAGAGCGCGGCGACGATCTCCGTGTCGCTGAGCACGCCTTCGAAGGCCGGCATCGCCGAGGCGTGGTTGGTCAGCCTGGCGGCCCGGGCCACGCCGTACTTGGTGATGCGGAACAGCATCTCGTCCGGGTGGTGCCAGGTGTGGCCGCTGGCATCGTGCGGCGGTGCGGGCAGCAGGCCGTCGGCGCCGGGCTGGCGCCAGTTCGGCTGGCCTTCCAGGCGCGCGCCGTGGCAGGAGGCGCAGCGCGCCTCGTAGACCTGCCGCCCCAGCGCCACCAGTTTCGCGTCGTCGGGTTGCAGGCGCCAGGGCTCGCCCGGCGGCTGGGTCACGCCCCACAAAGCCATTGCCGCACCGCCCGCCGCGAACACGGCCAGTGCTCCCAGCCACAGTAGCTTGGGCGAGGCCACGGTCAGTCCGCCTTGGGCTCGATGACCGTGACCACGTAGTCGGCACCCTGCTTTTCGGCCTGGAAGCGCACCTTGTCGCCGGCCTTGAGCTTGTCGAGCCAGGCCTTGTCCTTGACCTGGAAGACCATGGTCATCGGGGGCATGTCGAGGTTCTTCAACTCGCCGTGCTTGATGGTGAGCCTGGCGGCGCCCTTGTCGACCTTGCGGATCTCGCCTTCGCTCAGGTTGGCGGTGTCCGCGGCGATGGCGACGGCACAGGTGCTCGCGAGCAGCAGTGACAGCAAAGGGGTTCTCATGTCGGATTCCTTTCGGGAGTGGTTGTTTGGGGGTCAGGCGGCCCGCACCGAGATGCGGCCGGCCATGCCGGCCTGGTAGTGGCCGGCGATGAGGCAGGCGAAGGCGAACTCGCCCGCGCGGTTGAAGGTCCAGACGATCTCGCCGGTCTTCCCCGGCGGCACGTGGGCCATCCAGGGCTCGTCATGCTGCATGTCGGGAAAGCGCAGCATCAGCGCGGCATGCTCGTCGAGCGCGGCCGGCGTGCCGATGACGAGCTCGTGCAGCACCGCGCCGGTGTTGCGGATGCGCAGGCGCAGCGTCTGGCCGAGCTTCACGGCGAGGCGATCCGGCACGAAACGCATCGAATCGAGCATTCGCAGATCGACCGTGCGCGTCGCGCGCCGCGCTTCGCCGGCGATGCCCCAGGGTTGCTGCTCCTTCGCCACCGGCGCGCCGGTGTTCGGGTGTTTCGGTTCGCCGTGCCCGTGCGCGGAGCCGACGCACGCCAGCGCGCCCGTGGCGATCAGCAGCGTGCGGCGATCAATGGTGCTCATGGCTTGCTCCTGGTTTGCGGACCTTGACTTCGACGGCCTGCTTGTCAGGCACCGGCGGTACGCCGCGTGGCGCCTCGGCCAGCGCGCCGGTCCATTCGTAGGCCACGGTGCCCGGCGGATGCTTGAACCAGCCGGGGTCGCGGTAGTCGCCCCGCGGCTGGTCGCGCCGCACCTTGAGCACGCTGAACATGCCGCCCATTCCCACCGCGCCGAACGGGCCGCTGCCGGTCATCATCGGCGCGGTGTTGTCGGGCAGCGGCATCTGCATCTCGGTCATGTCGTGCATGCCGCGCTCGCCCATCACCATGTAGTCGGGCACCAGGCCGGTGATCTGGCGCACCACCTCGCGATGGTCCACGCCGATCATCGTCGGCACGTTGTGCCCCATCGCGTTCATCGTGTGGTGGCTCTTGTGGCAGTGCATCGCCCAGTCGCCCTCCTCGTCGGCGACGAAGTCGAGCTGGCGCATCTGGCCCACCGCGATGTCGGCGGTGATCTCCGGCCAGCGCGCGCTCTTCGGCGTCGGCCCGCCGTCGGTGCCGGTGATGAAGAACTCGTGGCCGTGCAGGTGGATCGGGTGGTTGGTCATCGTCAGGTTGCCGATGCGAAAGCGCACCTTGTCGTTCTTGCGCACGACGAGCGGGTCGATGCCGGGGAAGATGCGGCTGTTCCAGGCCCACAGGTTGAAGTCGAGCATCGTCATCACCTTGGGCGTGGCGCTGCCGGGCTCGATGTCGAAGGCATTGAGCAGGAAGCAGAAGTCGCGGTCGACCTCGTCGATCAGCGGATGCTTGGCCTTCGGGTGCGTGACCCACATGCCGTACAGGCCCATCGCCATCTGCACCATCTCGTCGGCATGCGGGTGATACATGAAGTTGCCCGGCCGGCGCGCGACGAACTCGTAGACGAAGGTCTTGCCCGGTGGGATGCCCGGCTGGGTGAGCCCGGTGACGCCGTCCATGCCGTTGGGCAGGCGCTGGCCGTGCCAGTGCACGCTGTGCACCTCGGGCAGCCGGTTGGTGACGAAGATGCGAACGCGGTCGCCTTCGACCACCTCGATGGTCGGCCCCGGGCTCTGGCCGTTGTAGCCCCACAGGTGGGCCTTGAATCCGGGCGTCATCTCGCGCACCACGGGTTCGGCGACGAGGTGGAACTCCTTCACGCCGGCGTTCATTCGCCAGGGCAGCGTCCAGCCGTTGAGCGTGACGACCGGGTTGTAGGGTCGGCCGGTGGGCGGCACCAGCGGCGGCATCGTGTCGGGCCGGGTCTGCAGCACCGGCTCGGGCAGTGCGGCCATCGCCGCCTTGCCCACCGTGGCCGCGCTCACCGCGGCGGTGGCGCCGAGAAAATTGCGTCGGGAAACCATGGTGTGTCCTTCGGGTTCAGTGGCCGGCGCCGCCGCTGTCGGCAGGCGCAGGCGAGGGGCCGGCCATCGGCACGAACGTGGGCCGGCCGAGCATCGCCATGTCCAGGTCAGCCTGTGCGAGCCAGAAGTCGCGCAGCGCGTCGATCGAGGCGTTCACCCCGGCGATCTGCGCGCGCGCATCGGCGAGCAGTTCGAACACGCCGATCAGCATGCCGTTGTAGCGAAGCAGGTTCTCCTCGGCGATGCGCTGGCGCAGCGGCACGATCTCGTCGCGCTGGTGCTTCGCGATGTCCCAGGCCGTGCGATAGGCGCCGTAGGCTTCGCGCACTTCGGATCGCGCATTGATCGCCGTCTCGGCGGCGCGCTGCAGGGACTGCCGGTAGACGCTTTCGGCCCGTGCCACACGCGAGCTGCCCCAGTCGAACAGCGGCAACTCGAAGGAAACCTCCCAGCCGCGCTGCGTCGGTGCCTCGTTGGAGCTGTTGCGCACGGCGCCGAGCTCGAGCACGTTGACGAATCGGGTCGTCTTCGTCAGGCCCAGGTTGCGGGCGGTCTGCTCTGCGGCGAGCTTCGCGGCCTGCAGGTCCAGGCGCTGTGCGAGCGCCGTGCGCTCGATGTCGGGCAGGTCGGCCGGTTGCGGCGGTAGGTCAGGCAGGCGTTCGGGCAGCGTGAATTGCGTCTGCGTGCCCCACAGGCCGAGCAGGCGGATCAGCCGCTCGCGGGCGGCCAGCCGGGCCTGCTGCGCGCGCGCCAGGTTGAGCGCCGCGTCCGCATAGAAGCCCTGCTCGCGGGCCTGCTGCAGCTTGTTGAAGTTGCCCACCTGCGCCATGCGGCGCGCGAGCTCCGCGCCGGCCTCGGCGGCCTGCATCACCTGGCGCGTGTAGCGCAAGGTCTCCTCGGTGGCCACGGCCTGCACCCAGGCCTTGCGCGTGTCGGCCGCGAGGGCGAGCACGCTCGACGCCGCAGCACCCTGGGTCTGCGCGAAGCGGCGCGATTCAAGGCCGCGCCGCATCGGCATCGCGATCAACGCCGCGAGGTCGAAGTGCAGCCCGCGCTCCAGCTCGATCTCGTCGCCACGCGTGACCCGCCCGAAGCTGAAGCCCGGATTGGGCAGCCGGCCGGCCTGCACGAGATCGGCCTCGCCGATGCCCAGCTCGAAGAAGGCCGCCTGCAGGCCGCGGTTATTCAGCAGCGCGAGTTGCACCGCGTCGTCGGCCGACAACGGGCGGCTCAGTAACTCGGCCACGCGCTGGTCGATGCGCGATTGCTGCTCCTCGGTGCGTGCCCAGTACAGGTCCTTGCCGAGCCTGTCCTTCGCGACCTGCTCGACCTGTCCGAAACCACCGTCCGCGCTGAACGACGCGCAGCCGGCCAGCAGCGCGGCCAGCGCGAGCGGCGCGGCCAGCCGGATGCAGCGGGCGCTCATCGTGCGCCCCCGCCGGGCGGCGTCGGCGGGGCGGACGCCGCGGGCGCAGCCGCCTCGCGCGCATACGCGCGCCAGCCGCCGATGCGCGCTGCCGTGTCATTCGCCTCCTTCCAGCCAAGAGGAAGGGGCTCGCCGATCCGTCGGTAGGTCGCCAGCGCCGAGTCGTGCCGGAGTGCCGGCACCGCGGTCTGCGGATTCAGCGGATCGGCTTTGGCGCCGCCGCCTGGCGTTTGGGCCGGGGCCATTGCAGTGGCCAGCAGCAAGGCGGCTGCCAGCAGGGCGGGCGTGCGCCCGCGCCAAGTGATGGGGACCATGTCGTCCTCGCGTGAACTGGGGCATCGTCCGGCCGCGGGCGCGGCCGGTCCCGGCACTCGCCGTGGCGAGTGCGGCTCAGGCGCGGGGCGATCGAGGCGGGCGTTCGAGTCCGCTGGTCAGGAAGACCGGATCGGCGGCGCCGCGGGCCGCGACGTGGAGCGTAGCCTCCGATGGCGCGACCACGACCGGTGAGCTGCTTGGCAGCGCCAAGCCCACGCAACAGGAGACGCAGGCGCTGCAGTGGTGCTTGGCCGCAGGCGTGGAGCCGTCGTTCGACGCGTCGTCGGCATGCGATGCCGCGTGCTGATGATGCTCTTGCGCAAGCTGCTCATGCATGTGCCGGGATTCGACATCGCCGTGACCGCCGACCGAGGCGTGCTGCATGGGCCCATGGCTTGGGCCGCACTGCGTCATCTGCGCCGCGGCAAACCCTTGCACCGGCAGCGCCAGCAGCAAGAGGCAGATCCACAGAGTACGCATGGCAGTCTTCACGCCGCCAGTCTAGTCGAGTCGACGAGCCCGTGAAGATCCAGGCTCATTCGATGTTTTGCACCTGCTCGCGCAGCTGCTCGATGGCCACCTTCATCTCCACCGAGATGTTGGTCAGCTCCAGCGAGGCGGCCTTCGAGGCCAGGGTGTTGGCTTCGCGCAGCAACTCCTGCACGAGGAAATCAAGCCGCTTGCCGAGCTCGCCGCCGGCCTTGAGCAGGCGCTGGATCTCGTCGAGGTGGGCGCGCAGGCGCGCCAGTTCCTCGGCCACGTCGATGCGGATCGCGTAGGCCGCAGCCTCGTTGATGGCGCGCTCCTGCAGCGCCTCGCGCGGGATGGTCTGGCCCGCGCCGACGACCTCGAGCGCCTCCTGCCAGCGCTCGAGGAAACGCTGCTGCTGGCGCTGCACCACGGCCGGCACCAGCGGCTCGGCCTGCTTGGCCAGTTCGCGCAGGCGCTGCACGCGCTCCATCAGCACCGCCACCAGCTTGTCGCCTTCACGCGCACGCGCCTCGCGCAGGCCGTCGATGCAGCGCCTGGCCGCCTCGAGCGCCGCTTCGTCCAGTCGGGCCGGACTCGATCCGCTCTTGCACCACTGCAGGATCTCGTGCACCGACAGGCCCTGCGCCTTGGGCAGCCAGCCCTGGATCGTGCTTTCCAGCCGCGTCAGGCGGTTGAGTTGTTCGGGCTGCGGTTGCGGCCACGCGGAATCGGCCTCGGTGTGCGCATTGAGTCGCAGTTCGACCTTGCCGCGGCGCACGGCGGCACCGATCAGGTCGCGCAGGGCGGGTTCGAGCGAGCGGAACTCGTCGGGCAGGCGCAGTGCGAGGTCGAGGAAGCGGCCGTTGACGGATCGCATCTCCACGGTCACCGAGCCTTGCGACGATGCGGGAGCGCGGTGCGTGCCAGTTTCCGCACTTCCGACCTCCTCGCCCTGGGCGGGAGCCCCCGCCGTGGCACTGGCGTAGCCGGTCATGCTGTAGACTGCCATCAGGCCTTTTCCCCTCGAAAAACGCGATTATGTCAAAGCCCAAACCAGCACCTTTGCCCTCCGGCACGGTGGTTGGCGGCTATCAGGTCATCAAGAAACTGGCGGCCGGTGGTTTCGGTGTCGTCTACCTCTGCGAAGACCCCGATCGACACCTCGTCGCGCTCAAGGAATACCTGCCCTCGTCGCTGGCCGAACGCTCGCCCGGCGAGCTCACGCCGCGCGTGAAGCCCGAGAAGCAGCCGCTGTACCGACTCGGCCTGAAGAGCTTCTTCGAAGAAGGCCGCTCGCTCGCGCAGATCAGCCATCCGAGCGTGGTCTCGGTGCTGAACTTCTTCCGCGAGAACGAGACCGTCTACATGGTGATGAACTACCTGCAGGGTGACACCCTGCAGGACTTCATCGTCACCGCCCGCGACCTCAAGCGTGACAAGGTGTTTCGCGAGTCGACCATCCGCTCGCTGTTCGACGAGATCCTGCGCGGCTTGCGCATCGTGCATCAGCACAAGATGCTGCACCTGGACATCAAGCCCGCGAACATCTTCATCACCAATGACAACAAGGCGGTGCTGCTGGACTTCGGCGCGGCGCGCGAAGTGCTGAGCAAGGAAGGCAACTTCATCCGCCCGATGTACACGCCGGGATTCGCTGCGCCCGAGATGTACCGCCGCGACGGCACGCTCGGCCCCTGGACCGACATCTACGCCATCGGCGCGTGCATCTACGCCTGCATGCAGGGCTACCCGCCCAACGACGCGCCGCAGCGCATCGAGAAGGACCGCCTGGCGCTGTCGCTCTCGCGGCTGCGCAACGTCTACTCCGACAACCTGATCGAGGTGACGGAGTGGTGCATGTCTCTGGACCCGCTGTCGCGGCCGCAGAGCGTGTTCGCGCTGCAGAAGGAACTGGCGCGCGAGACCGAGCGCCGCTACACCAAGCTCAGCTTCAGCGAACGTCTGAAGCTGCAGATCGAGAACCTGACCACCGGCGCCAAGGCCTGAGCGCCGGCAGGGAAGTACCTTCATGCGTTTTTCTGTCTACCAGGTCAGCCGCAAGGGCGGGCGCGAAAAGAACGAAGACCGCATGGGCTATTGCTACACGCGGGATTCGGGCCTGTTCGCCCTGGCCGACGGCATGGGCGGCCACCCCGAGGGCGAGGTCGCCTCGCAGCTCGCGCTGCAGACGCTGGCCGCGATGTTCCAGCGCGACTCCAAGCCCACGCTGCCCGACCCGATGCGATTCCTCAACGAATCGATCATCGCCGGCCACCACCAGCTGCTGCGCTACGCCACGCAGAAGGCGCTGATCGACACGCCGCGCACCACCATCGTCGCCTGCCTGCTGCAGGGCAACGCGGCCTACTGGGCACACTGCGGCGACTCGCGGCTGTACATGGTGCGCGGCGACAAGCTGATCGCCCGCACGCGCGACCACTCGTATTCCGAGCTGCAGGAGACCATGAGCCAGGTCGTGCCCATGGGCGAGCGCTTCAACCGCAACGTGCTGTTCACCTGCCTGGGCAGCCCGGGCAAGCCGGTGGTCGACACCGTCGGCCCGCTGCTGCTGCAATCCGGCGACCGCCTGCTGCTGTGCAGCGACGGCCTGTGGAGCAGCGTCGCCGATGCCGAGATCACCAACCAGCTGTCGCGCAACGCGATCTCCGACGCCGTACCCGAGCTCGTCGAGCAGGCGCTGCGCAACGGCGGCCCGAAGAGCGACAACGTCTCGGTGCTGGCCGTCGAGTGGGAAGCCGCCGAGGACAGCGACAGCGGCATGGGCATCTCCACGCAGTCGCTCGGCGAGGAGGTCTTCGCCTCGACCATCCAGGCCAGCGTGATGGGCACCGACGCGCCGGACGAACTCGACGACGCCGAGATCGAGCGCTCGATCCGCGAGATCAACGAAGCGATCCGCCGATCTTCCCAGAAGAAGAGCTGATCTCGCAGCACGCTGCGACAATCGCAGCATGACTACCTTCCATCGCACGCAAGGCCGTGCCGCTGACTCCCTGCGTCCGGTCACCATCACGCGCCACTACACACGCCACGCCGAAGGCTCGGTGCTCGTCGCTTTCGGCGACACCAAGGTGCTGTGCACCGCCTCCGTGGAGGAGAAGGTGCCGCCGCACAAGCGCGGCAGCGGCGAGGGCTGGGTGACGGCGGAGTACGGCATGCTGCCGCGCTCGACGCACACGCGCAGCGACCGCGAAGCGGCCAAGGGCAAGCAGAGCGGGCGAACGCAGGAGATCCAGCGCCTGATCGGCCGCTCGATGCGCTGCGTGTTCGACCTCAAGGCGCTGGGCGAGCGCACCATCTCGCTGGACTGCGACGTCATCCAGGCTGACGGCGGCACGCGCACCGCGGCGATCACCGGCGCCTTCGTCGCTGCGCACGACGCGGTGAGCTGGCTGCAATCGCAGGGCAAGCTGCAGGCCTCGCCGATCCGCGAGTTCGTCGCCGCGGTGTCGGTGGGCATCGTCGAAGGCACGCCACTGCTCGACCTCGAATACGTCGAGGACTCGGCCTGCGACACCGACATGAACGTGGTGATGACTGCCGCGGGCGGCTACGTCGAGGTGCAGGGCACCGCCGAGGGCGCCGCCTTTTCGCACGCCGAGATGGCCACGCTGCTGGCGCTGGCCGACAAGGGCATCCGCGAGCTGGTGCTGGCGCAGAAGGCCGCGCTCGCCGTCTGAACATGCGGCTGGTACTCGCCTCCAACAACGCGAAGAAGCTCGCCGAGCTGAAGGCGCTGTTCGATGCGCTGCCGCTGGACATCGTCACGCAGGGCTCGCTCGGCGTGGCAGAGGCCGAGGAGCCGCACCACACCTTCATCGAGAACGCGCTGGCCAAGGCGCGGCATGCCGCGCAGGCGATCGGCGGCGCGGCGATCGCCGACGACTCGGGCCTGTGCGTCGATGCGCTGGGCGGTTTGCCTGGCGTGGCTTCAGCGCACTTCGCGAGCGTCGAGCTGCCGGCGGCCGAGCGCGAGGTGCAGCGCAGCGTGCAGGACGCGGCCAACAACGCGCTGCTGCTGCAGCGCCTGCAGGGTGCGACTGACCGCCGCGCGAAGTTCGTCAGCACCCTGGTCGCGCTGCGCTCGGCCGACGACCCCGAGCCGCTGGTCGCGGTGGGGCGCTGGCAAGGCGAGATCATCGAGGCGCCGCGCGGCGCCGGCGGCTTCGGCTATGACCCGCTGATGTTCATCCCGGCACTGGCCAGCAGCGTCGCCGAGCTCGATGCAGCCACCAAGAACGCGCACAGCCACCGCGCGCTGGCCGCGGCGCAGATGGTGGCGCTGATGCGCTCGGCCTGGCACCTTGGCTGAAGGCATTCCGATCCGGCCGGCGGAGCCGCCGCCGGAATCGACCGCCGAGCGCCTGGCGCGCTACATGCGGTTGGGCACGCTGTCGATGCCGGCCCTGCCGCCGCTGTCGCTGTACGTGCACCTGCCCTGGTGCCTGAAGAAGTGCCCCTACTGCGACTTCAACAGCCACGAGTGGCGCGATGGCGGTGGGCCGCCCGAGGCGCGCTATCTCGACGCGCTGCGCGCCGACCTCGAGGCCGCGCTGCCCTTCGTGTGGGGCCGGCGCGTGGTCAGCGTCTTCATCGGCGGCGGCACGCCCAGCCTGTTCTCGCCCGACGCCATCGGCACGCTGATCGCCGACATCCGCGCACGCCTGCCGCTGGAGCCCAGCTGCGAGATCACGCTGGAGGCCAACCCCGGCACCTTCGAGCGCAACCGCTTCCGCGCCTTTCGCGAGGCCGGCGTGACGCGCCTGTCGATCGGCGTGCAGAGCTTCGACGATGCGCGCCTGCAGTCGCTCGGACGGGTGCACGACGCGGCGCAGGCGCGCGCCGCGATCGAGGAGGCGGCGCGTTGCTTCGACACCTTCAACATCGACCTGATGTACGCGCTGCCGGGTCAGACGACGGCCGACCTGGCACGCGAGCTCGACACCGCGCTTGCTTTCGCGCCGCCCCATCTATCGATCTACCACCTGACGATCGAGCCGAACACCGTGTTCGCGAACGCGCCTCCGCCGGGTTTGCCCGACGACGACCTGTCGTCCGACATGCTGGACCTGATCACCGAGCGCACCGCGGCCACCGGGCTGCAGCGCTACGAGGTCTCGGCCTTCGCGCAGCCGGGGCATCGCTGCGTGCACAACCTGAACTACTGGAACTTCGGCGACTACCTGGGCATCGGCGCCGGTGCGCACGGAAAGCTGAGCTTCCCGCACCGCGTGGTGCGCCAGGTGCGCTGGCGGGATCCGGCCACCTACATGGCGCGTGCGCTGGCTGGTCAGGCGGTGTCGAACGACGAGGAGGTGTCGCGCCGCGCGTTGCCCTTCGAGTACATGCTCAACGCGCTGCGCCTGCGCGAGGGGTTCGAGCTTGCGCGCTTCACCGAACGCACGGGCTTGCCGCAATCGGCCATCGACGCGTCGTTGAACGAGGCCGTGCAGCGCGGCCTCATCGAGCGCGACGGCGCCTGGCTGCGGCCGACGCCGCGGGGCTTCGACTTCCTGTCGGACCTGCAGGCGCTGTTTCTGGAGGACTGAGCGGGGCCGCGGCGCGGTCGAGTTCTTCGCGCAGCCACGCCCGCAGGGCCACCAGCGGTGGCCAGTTGGCCAGCGCTGGTGGGTAGACCAGCCAGTAGGGGTAGGCGTCGGGGTCATCCAGCGCCACCGTCGACAGGCGCACCAGCCGGCCGCGTTGCAGCGCGTCGGCCGCCAGGACCTCGCGCGCCAGCGCCAGGCCGAGGTCCTGCTCGGCGGCCTGCAGCATCATGCCGGCGTCGTTGAACTCGGCCACCGGCTTGATGCGGACCCGGTGGCCGGACAACGCGAACCAGCGCTGCCACATCGGCCCGTCGCCCAGCAGGGGTTCGTGCGCGAGCGATTCCGCCGGCGAACCGAGCAGCCGGCGTGCCGCCTGCGGCGAGCCCACCACGATCCAGGGCGAATCGAGCAGTTGTTCGGCCACCAGGCCACGCCACGGGCCGCTGCCGGTGCGCAGCGCCGCGTGGTAGCCGTCCCGCTCCAGGTCCACGATCTGCTGCGAGGCGTGCAGTTCCAGCGCGATCTGCGGATGGCGATCGCGCCAGGCGCCCATGCGCGGCAGCAACCAGCGTTGCGCGAAGGAGGGCAGCGAGGTGACGCGCAGTGTCTCGTCGTCGGAACCGCTGGCCGCAGCCGAAGCGATCCGCAGGCCTTCGTCGAGTTGCGCGAGCGCCGGCTCCACGGCGCGCAGGAAGGCGCTGCCGGCCGCGTTCAGCACGATGCGCCGGCCGTTCCGATCGAACAGCTGGAAGCCGATCTGCTCCTCCAGCAGCCGCAGCTGCTGGCTCACCGCACTGTGCGTGAGGTGCAACTGCTCCGCCGCGGCGCGCAGGTTCTGCAGGCGGGCAAGGGTGCGGAAGGCGGGCAGCGTGTGCAGCGGCAGGCGGGCCATGCTGTTCAGCATAGCTGACCAAGCTGGGCGGAACAAGTCAATTCCATCGCGCCAGCTGGGCTCCTATGCTTACCAGCACGAACCCAAGGAGCACGCCATGACGTCCACCACCATCCACCTTCGCCGTTCCTGGATCGCCCGCGCTGCCGAGGCCGTCAGCGACGCCTGGGCCACGCTGCAGCGCCGCTGGCGCGAGCGCCGCGAGATGCAGGACCTGAACGAACTCGACGAGGCCACCCTGCGCGACATGGGCATGCCGCTGTGGATGCAGGAAGAGGCCCGCGCCCGGCGCGACCAGCGCGACATGCGCAACGCCATCGACAGCCTGCGAGACCGTTCCGGCCCCGGCCGCTTCTACTGAGACCGGGTCGGGATCAGACCCGGTTCAGCGACATGCCCGAGGTGCTGCGCAAGCGCTCGATGAGCTTGGGCGCGATCTGCGTCAGCGGCAGCACCTCGTGCGAGGCGCCGTGCGCGATGGCCTCGCGCGGCATGCCGAAGACGACGCAGCTCGCCTCGTCCTGCACGAGGTTGTAGCTGCCGGCGTCGCGCATCTCGCGCATCGCCTTGGCACCGTCGGCGCCCATGCCGGTGAGCATGATGCCCAACGCATTCGGCCCGACCACGCGGGCGGCGGACTTGAACAGCACCTCGACCGAGGGCATGTGGCGGTTCACCGGCTCGCCGGCCTGCACGCGGGCGATGTAGTTGGCGCCGCTGCGCTCCACGCTCAGGTGCTGGCCGCCGGGGGCGATGTAGGCATGGCCGGGCAGCACGCGCTCGCCGTCGCGCGCCTCCGCCACGCGGATGCGGCACAGCCCGTCCAGGCGGGCGGCATAACTCTTCGTGAATCCGGGCGGCATGTGCTGCGTGATCATCACCGCCGGCGAATCCGGCGGCAGCTGCATGAGCACTTCCTTGGTGGCCTCGGTGCCGCCGGTGGAGGCGCCGATGAAGATGATCTTCTCGGTCGACAGGCGGCCGATGCCGGCCACCGGCGCCGGCCGGGCCGGCGCGCCGTCCAGAGCGCCGGGCGCGGTGGGATGCGCCGCGGGCGGCGGCGTGGTCAGCCGCCGCAGGTGGGCCTTCGATGCGATGCGCACCTTGTCGGTGATGTCTTCGGCGAGCAAACGCAGGCCGTCGGCCACGCCGATCTTCGGCTTGGCGACGAAGTCCACCGCACCAAGCTCCAGCGCGCGCAGCGTGACGTCGGCGCCGCGCTCGGTCAGCGTCGACACCATCACCACCGGGGTGGGCCGCAGGCGCATCAGCTTGCCGAGGAAGTCGATGCCGTCCATGCGCGGCATCTCCACGTCCAGCGTGATCACATCCGGATTGGTGTTGCGGATCATCTCGCGGGCGATGAACGGATCCGCCGCCGCACCCACGCATTCCATGTCCGGCTGGCGGTTGATGATCTCCGTCAGCAGGCTGCGCACCAGGGCCGAATCGTCGACCACCACCACGCGCGTCTTGGCCATGTTCGCTGCCTCCTCGCGTACTTCGTTGTCAGAACAGGTCGACCGAGCCGGCGCCACTGGCCGCCGGCGTCGTCTTCTGCGCCGCGGCGCGCTCCTGTGCCACCAGCGCTTCCGGGTTGGTCGGCGACAGCCGCTTGACCATCGCCTTGCCGCTGTGCGGCAGGAAGCACACCTTGCGCGGGTAGACGTCCATCACGTCCTTCGACACGACGGGGATGCGTTCGGTCTTCAGGTAGTCGAGCACGAAGCTGGTGTTGCGCTCGCCCACGTTCATCGTGCTCATGCCGGCAATCACCTGGCCGCCGCCGAAGACCTTCGCCTCCAGCGTGGAGCGCGTCGCGCCGCGCTTCATCAGCTCGTTGATGAGCAGTTCCATCGCGTAGGAGCCATAGCGGCCGCTGTCCATGCCGCCGCCGCTGGCGCCGTCGGGCAGCATGAAGTGGTTCATGCCACCGACATGGGCGTTGCGGTCCCACAGGCAGGCGGCAATGCACGAGCCCAGCGTGGTCATGATCAGCATGTCCTCGTCGTGCACGAAGTACTCGCCGGGGAGGATCTTCACGGCGTCGTTCTTGAAGTGCGCGTCGTAGAAGAAGAACGAGGCCTCGCCGGGCTTGCGGGACTGCGCCTTGAGCTGGGCGAGTCGCGAGCCGGGTGCAGCGTTGATGCTCTGGGGCAGGGCCATGGTGAATCCGATATCGGCGTTGCGTGTGCGTGGCTGAAGCGCGTGCCTCAGACCCGCTCGTAGATCGTCTTGCCGCGCAGGCGGAACAACTCGCGCGAATCGGAGAAGTTCTCCGAGTGGCCGACGTAGAGCAGGCCCTTGGGCTTCATCACCGCATGGATGCGCTCGAGCACACGCTTCTGCGTGGCCGCATCGAAGTAGATCATCACGTTGCGGCAGAAGACGATGTCGAACGGCTCGCCGAGCGACCACTGCGCCGCCATCAGGTTGTGCGTGCGGAATTCGATCAGCTTGGTCAGCTCCGGGCGGATGCGCATGAAGCCGGCGTTCGCGCCGGTGCCGCGCTGGCAATGGCGGCGCAGCCGTTCGGGCGACAGGCCGCGGGCATCGGCCGGGTAGACACCGCGGCTGGCGGTGGACAGGACCTTGGTGTCGATGTCGCTGGCGACGATGCGCGCACCGGTGTTGGCGCCCAGCGTCTCGACCACGGTCATCGCGATCGAGTAGGGCTCCTCGCCGGTGGAGGCGGCGTTGCACCAGATGCGCGGGCTGGCCACGCCGCGCGACTTCAGGTCCTCGACCAGCGCATGGAAGTGGTGGTCTTCGCGGAAGAAGGCCGTCAGATTGGTGGTCAGGCAGTTGATGAACTCCTGCCATTCCTGCTCGCCGCCCGGGCCGGAGTGCGTCTCCAGCCATTGCAGGTAGCTGCCGAAGCTGCGGTGCCCGGTCTCGCGCAGTCGGCGCGACAGTCTGCTGTAGACCATGGCCTGCTTGCCCGCGTGCAGGCTGATGCCGGCGCGCTGGTAGATGAGGGCGCGAACGCGCTCGAAGTCGGCCTGGCTGAAGCTGAACTCCTGGTCTGCGCCGTTCCCGGTCGCGGCAGGCGCACTGGGGGCGGCGGGCCTGGGCGTGGCGGTTGAGGCGAGGGCATTCATGCGGACTCCCGGTATGAGGCGTCCAGGGCCAGGCGGCTCCGGCGACGCGGTCTGATGGGTTATCGACCCGCCCGGCCCCGCCTTGAGCGCCGACCGTCACGAGAGATGAGGCGGGTCAAAACCAATCACTTCCAGGCATGGCCGTGCAGGTCGGCTGCTAGACTGGGTCGAAAGCCGCTGTCGACCCTCATTTGGACGCCCCCACGCCCCCCCTGACTGCCAAGAGCGCCTCGTTGCGCCTGGACGTGGCGCTGCAGTTGCTGCAGCAGTCGGGCGTGTCGCTGCCCGGCACCCGCGAGAGTGATCCGGCCGGCTGGTTGCAGGCCGTGATCGACGGCCTTTGCGAGCTGTCCAGCCGCGATGCCCTGACCGGGCTCGCCAATCGCCGCCAGTTCGAGCTGGCGATGGCCCGCGAGATCGACCGCGTGGCGCGCGCCGGCGAGCCCGCGCTGGTGCTGATGATCGACATCGACCACTTCAAGAAGGTCAACGACACGCATGGCCACCCGGCCGGCGACCTGGTGCTGCGCGAGGTGGGCCGTGCGCTGCACGACTGCATCCGGCCGATGGACACGGTGGCGCGCTTCGGCGGCGAAGAGTTCGCGATGATCCTGCCCAACTGCCCGCCGGCCTTCGGCCAGACGGTGGCCGAGCGGGTGCGCAGCCGCGTCGCCTCGCGGCCGGTGAGCGTGGCGCCGGGGCAGGAGGTGTCGATCACGGTGAGCATCGGCGGCGCCTTCGCGCCGCAGTGGGTGCGCTCCTCGGCGCCGCTGTGGATCGAGCGGGCCGACCAGCAGCTCTACCGTGCCAAGGCCGAAGGCCGCAATCGCACCTGCCTCGAGATGCCGCCGGTTTCCCATGTCAGCGCCGAAGAGAAGGGTCTGCTGTTCGGCACCTCCCAGTTCCAGGATCTCGAATGAGCACCGACAGCGCCGCCACGCCGCCCGCCCCTGCCGCCGTCCGGCCCGCGGCCCGTGGCCGCATCATGGCCGTGACCAGCGGCAAGGGCGGGGTCGGCAAGACCTTCGTCTCCGCCAACCTGGCCGCCGCGCTGGCGCGCCGCGGCGAGCGCGTGCTCGTGCTCGACGCCGATCTGGGCCTGGCCAATCTGGATGTGGTGCTGAACCTGTTCCCCAAGATCACGCTGCACGACGTGTTCACCGGCAAGGCGCAGCTGGAGGACGCCATCCTGCCCGCGCCGGGCGGTTTCTCGGTGCTGCTGGCCGGCTCCGGCCTGGTCGAGTATTCGCGGCTGACCGTCGAGGTGCGCGAGAAGCTGCTCGAGGTGATCGACAAGGTGGCGCCGCGCTACGACCGCATCATCCTGGACACCGGTGCCGGCATTTCCGACGTGGTGCTCTACGCTGTCTCGCTGGCCGACGATGTGCTGGTGGTGGCCACGCCCGAGCCGACCTCGCTGACCGACGCCTACGCCACGATCAAGGTGCTGGCCACGCAGCAGCAACGTCATGCGGTTCGGCTGGTGGTCAACCAGACCAGCCGGCTGGGCGAGGGCCGCGTCATCCGCGGCCAGCTGCAGCAGGTCATCGACCGCTACGTGACGCCGCAGATGCAGGACCCGGGCGTGCCGTTCAAGCTCGAACTGCTCGGCGAGATCCCGACCGACACCGCGGTGCGCGAGGCGGTGCAGAAGCGCCGCCTGCTGCTCGAGTCGCTGCCTGGCTGCCCGGCTGCCAAGGGCATCTCGGCCGTTGCCGACAAGCTGATGTCATGAGCGAGGCGCCGCAGGAAGTCACCGCCTTCGAGCGGCTGGGCGGCGAGTCGCGCGTGCGCGCGTTGGTCGATCGATTCTATGACCTGATGGACCTGGAGCCCGGCTACGCAGAATTGCGCGCGGTGCATGGCCCCGCGTTGGACAACGCGCGCGACAAGCTGTTCTGGTTCCTGTGCGGCTGGCTGGGCGGGCCGCAGCACTATGTCGAGCGCTTCGGCCACCCTCGGCTGCGCGCCCGGCACCTGCCGTTCGCCATCGGCATCCGCGAGCGCGACCAGTGGCTGGCGTGCATGCGGCAGGCGATGATGGAGCAGGGCGTCGATACCGACCTGGCGCTGCGCCTGCAGGACGCCTTCTTCAACACCGCCGACTGGATGCGCAACAAGGGCGGCTAGCTCGTCGCGGCCTTCGAAGGCCGCAGCAGCACGATCAGCGCGCCATGCCCGCCATCCTGCGCCCGGGCCTGCGCGAAGGCGATCACCTCGTTCTTCTGCACCAGCCAGCTGCGCACCTTGCCCTTGAGCACCGGCTCGCGCCCGGGCGAGCCATTGCCCTTGCCGTGCACGACGCGCACGCAGCGCAGGCCGGCGCGCACCGCATCGCGCAGGAAGGCGGCGAGCTGCTCGCGCGCCTCGTCGCGGCGCGCGCCGTGCAGATCGAGCTGCGCCTGGATGGCCCAGACGCCGCGGCGCAGCTTGCGCACCACCTCCGGCCCGACGCCGCGGCGGCGAAACGACAGCGCCTCGTCGGTGTCGAGCAGCGATTCGACGTCGAACTCGTCGGAGATCGATTCGGCCAGCACCGCGGCTTCGTCACGCTCGCGCTGGCGCGGCACCGGGTGCGGCCGCGCCCGGCTGGCCGGCGCGCGCGTCACCGGGCGCAGCGGCACCACCGCCCCGACGCTGATTGCGAACAGGTCGCGCTCGCGACGCAAGCGCGCCAGCTCGGCCTCGGCGCGCGCGGCCGCGGCGGCAGCCTCGCGCTCGGCGGCCTGCAGCGCTTGCCTGAGCGCGCCGAGCTCGGCCAACGATCGAACCTTGCCCGCGCTCACAGCAGCCCCCGCTCGGCGAACGACACCACCTGCGTGCGGCCGACGACCATGTGGTCGAGCACGCGCACGTCGACCAGCTGCAGCGCGCTCTTCAGCGACTGGGTGAGGAACTCGTCGGCGCGCGAGGGCTCGGCCAAGCCCGAGGGGTGGTTGTGCGCCAGGATCACCGCTGCGGCGTTCAGCGCCAGCGCGCGGCGCACCACCTCGCGCGGGTAGACGCTGGTCTGCGTCAGCGTGCCGCGGAACATCTCGTCGAACTGCAGCAGCCGGTGCTGCGCGTCGAGGAAGAGCACCGCGAACACCTCGTGCTCGCGCGAGGCCAGGTGCAGCTGAAGGTAGTCGCGCACACGCCCGGGCGCGTCGAAGGCGGGCCGCTCCACCAGCCGCTGCTGCAGCGAGCGCCGGGCCAGCTCCACCACCGCCGCCACTTCGGCGCGCTTGGCCGGGCCCAGCCCCTTGACGCGCTTCAGGTCGGCCGGCCCGGCGTGCAGCAGGCCGGCCAGGCCGCCGAACTCGTCGAGCAGCGACTGCGCCAGCTGCAGCACCGACACACCCTTCAGCCCGGTGCGCAGCAGCAGCGCCACCAGCTCGGCGTCGGCCAGCGCGGCGGGCCCCTGGGCCAGCAGCTTTTCGCGCGGGCGCGCGTCGGGGGGAATGTCCTTGATCACGGTCGGGGATGGCCCAGGCGCGGTGCCTCGTAAAATCCGGGCCAGTCTACTGGAGCGGGCTTCGCCGTGAACCTTGTGCAGCCGGGGTCTTTTCTGACCCTGCACTACCGCCTCGCCGGGCCTGACGGCGCGGACATCGTCAACACCTTCGCCGACAAGCCGGCCACGCTGTCGCTGGGCACGGGCGAACTCGCCGCGCCGCTGGAGCAGCGCCTGATCGGCCTGGCCGAGGGCACGCGCAGCGTGTTCGACGTGCCCGCCGGCGAAGCCTTCGGCGAGCGCAATCCGGAGCTGCTGCAGCGGGTCAGGCGCTCGCTGCTGGCCGAGCTCGGAGACCCGGACCAGCAGTACCACCTCGGCGACGTGGTCCAATTCCCCACGCCTGACGGCCAGGCGAGCTACGCCGGCGTGGTGCGCGAGCTCGGCACCGACTGGCTGCTGTTCGACTTCAACCATCCGCTGGCCGGCCGGCCGGTGACCTTCGAAGTGCAACTGATCGGGGTGCTGTGATGGGCGACAAGGTGGCCGACGAACTGCACGAGGTGCTGCTGGCCGAGCCGCGCGGCTTCTGTGCCGGCGTGGACCGCGCCATCGAGATCGTCGAGCGGGCGCTGAAGAAGTTCGGCGCGCCGATCTACGTGCGCCACGAGATCGTGCACAACACCTACGTCGTCAACGACCTGAAGGCCAAGGGCGCCATCTTCATCGAGGACCTGGCCGACGTGCCGCCCGGCGCGACGCTGGTGTTCAGCGCGCACGGCGTATCGCAGGCGGTGCGCCACGAGGCCGACCAGCGCGGCTTCAGTGTGTTCGACGCCACCTGCCCGCTGGTGACCAAGGTGCACGTCGAGGTCGCCAAGCTGCACAAGGAGGGCTACGACTTCGTGATGATCGGCCACAAGGGCCACCCCGAGGTCGAAGGCACGATGGGCCAGCTCGACGAAGGCATCTTCCTCGTCGAGGACGTGCAGGATGTCGAGCGCCTGGAGCTGCCGCAGACCGATCGGCTGGCGGTGGTGACGCAGACCACGCTGTCGGTGGACGACGCGGCGGAGATCCTCGCCGCGGTGAAGCGGCGCTTCCCGAAGGTGCGCGAGCCGAAGAAACAGGACATCTGCTACGCCACGCAGAACCGGCAGGACGCGGTGAAGGTTTTGGCGCCCTCGGTCGACGTGGTCATCGTCGTCGGCAGCCCGACCAGTTCGAACAGCAACCGCCTGCAGGAGCTCGCCGAGCGCCTGGGCACGCCGGCCTACATGGTCGACCAGCCCGAGGACCTGAAGGCGCAGTGGCTCGTGGGCAAGCGCCGCGTCGGGCTCACCGCGGGTGCGTCGGCGCCCGACATCCTTGTGCAGCAGGTGATCGCACGCCTGCGTGCGCTGGGAGCGGTGTCAGTGCGATCACTGCCAGGCGTGGAAGAGTCGGTTCACTTTCCGCTGCCGATGGGACTGGGCGACAAGTCGATGGCCCGGCTCGGCTGACACAAGCGCCAACCCCACCATAGCCGCGCCGCCCGCGCGCGCCGTTCGGCTGCCTACAGGCTGCCTACAATCTGCAGCTTTCAGTCCTCTTGCGGCCGCGCCATCGCGGCCCGGCCTCCCATGCTCGACATCAACCTGCTGCGCAAGGACCTGGCGCACGTGGTCGCCCGCCTCGAGGCGCGCAAGACGCCGCAACCCTACCTGGACGTGGCCCGTTTCCAGTCGCTCGAGGCCGAGCGCAAGGCCATCCAGACGCGCACCGAGGAGCTGCAGGCCCAGCGCAACAGCCTGTCCAAGCAGATCGGCCAGCTCAAGGGCAAGGGGCAGGACACCACCGCGGTGATGTCGGAAGTGGGCGGCATCGGCGACACGCTGAAGGCCTCGGCCGAACGCCTCGAGGCGATCCAGGCCGACCTGGCCGAGATGCTGATGGCCGTGCCGAATCTGCCGCACGAGAGCGTGCCGCTGGGCGCCGACGAGAAGTCCAACGTCGAAGTGCGCCGCTGGGGCACGCCGCGCAGTTTCGACTTCACCCCGCGCGACCATGTCGACGTCGGCGCGCCGCTCGGACTGGACTTCGACACCGGCGCCAAGCTCAGCGGCTCGCGCTTCACCTTCCTGCGCGGCCCGGTGGCGCGGCTGCACCGCGCGCTCGCCCAGTTCATGCTCGACGTGCAGACGCAGGAGCATGGCTACACCGAGTGCTACACGCCCTACATCGTCAACCGCGAGATCCTCGAGGGCACCGGGCAACTGCCCAAGTTCAAGGAAGACATGTTCTGGGTCAGCCGCGGCGGCGACGAGGAGCAGCGCGAGCAGTACCTCATCTCCACCAGCGAGATCTCGCTGACCAACAGCGTGCGCGAGCAGGTGCTGGCCGAGAGCGCGCTGCCCATCAGGCTGACCGCGCACAGCCCCTGCTTCCGCTCCGAGGCCGGCAGCGCCGGGCGCGACACGCGCGGCATGATCCGCCAGCACCAGTTCGACAAGGTCGAGATGGTGCAGATCGTGCACCCCGATCGTTCGTACGAGGCGCTCGAGCAGATGGTCGGCCATGCCGAGGCGATCCTGCAGAAACTGGAGCTGCCCTACCGCGTCGTCGCGCTGTGCAGCGGCGACATGGGCTTCGGCTCGACCAAGACCTACGATCTCGAGGTCTGGCTGCCGGCGCAGGGCACGTACCGCGAGATCAGTTCCTGCTCGAATTGCGAGGCCTTCCAGGCGCGGCGCATGCAGGCGCGGTTCAAGAACGCGCAGGGCAAGAACGAATGGGTGCACACGCTCAACGGCTCGGGCCTGGCGGTCGGCCGCGCGCTGGTGGCGGTGCTGGAGAACCACCAGCAGGCCGATGGTTCGATCGCCGTGCCGCCGCTGCTGCGGCCGTACCTCGGCGGCCTCGAGCGGCTGCAGGCCTGAGCGCATGCCGACGCTCGGCCTCGCTGCCGAACTGCTCGCGGCCTACGACGCAGCCGGGCTGATCCCGCTGCCCAGCGAGCGTGACGGTGGGTTGACGGTGGCGCAGGCCTACGAGGTCGGCGACCAGTTGCGCCTGGCGCGACTGGCGCGCGGCGAACAGGCGCGGGGCTACAAGATCGGCTTCACCAACCGGACGATCTGGCCGCGCTACAACGTGTTCGAGCCGATCTGGGCGCCGGTGTGGGAGCGCACGGTCCGGTTGCTCGACGTCGCCGAGGCCACGACCACGCTGCAAGGCCTCGTGCAGCCGCGCCTGGAGCCGGAGATCGTGTTTGGCTTTCGGGCTTCACCGCGCGCCGGCATGAACGAGGCCGAGCTGAGCGCGTGCCTCGCCTGGGTGGCCCACGGCTACGAGATCGTGCACACGCACTTCGAAGCCTGGCGCTTCACGGCGGCCGACACCGTGGCCGACTTCGCGCTGCACGGTCGCCTGCTGGTCGGCCCGCGCGTGCCGGTGGACTCGTTCGCGCAGCTCGGCGAGGAACTGGCGGCGCTCGAACTCACGCTGGCCTGCGATGGCCAGGTGGTCGACACCGGCCACGGCCGGAACGTGCTCGACGGCCCGCTGAACGCGCTGCGCCTGTGGGTGGATGCCATGGCACAGCGCACGCCGACCTGGCCGCTGGGCGCCGGCGACATCGTCACCACGGGCACGCTCACCGATGCCTGGCCGATGGCGCCCGGGCAGGTCTGGCAGAGCCGGCCGGGCGATGCGCGCCTGCCCGGGCTGCGCCTGACCGTCACCCGCTGAACGCCTGGCCCGGCTGCATTACAATGCGCGGCTCGGCATCGACCCGCCGAAACCAGGAGAGGTGGCAGAGTGGTCGAATGCGCCGGACTCGAAATCCGGTGTAGCGTTATGCGTTACCGTGGGTTCGAATCCCACCCTCTCCGCCAGTGAACAGGCCGCCCGCGAGGCGGCTTTTTCATGCCCGCTTTTCACACATCTTTACCCCCGAGCCACCCCCCCTTCACCCCCGGGGCGGACCATCTCTCTCCATGGGCCGCAAGGCTCGATTGACCAGGAGCAAGAGATGTCCCGAACCCAAGTCTTCGCTGTCACGCAGCAACCCGCCGCACGCGGCATGAAGTGGATGCTGTCGAGCATGGTGCTTGCGGTGGCCGCGACGCTGACGCTGTCGGCTTGGGCGCAGCCCAATGGTGGCCACCACGGCATGGGCGGCATGGGTGGCGGCCACGGCATGATGATGGGCGGCCGCGGCGTCGACCACATGCTCGACGGCCTGAACGCCACCGACACGCAGCGCACGCAGATCAAGCAGATCTACAAGGCGGCCGCCGACGACCTGAAGGCGCAGCGCGAAGCGGGCCGTGCGCTGCACGAGCGTTCGATGCAGATCTTCGCTGCGCCGAACGTCGATGCCGCCGCCGCCGAGTCGGTGCGCCAGCAGATGCTGCAGCAGCATGACCAGGCCAGCAAGCGCATGCTGCAGGCCAGGCTCGATGCGAGCAAGGTGCTCACGCCCGAGCAGCGCGCCAAGATGGCCGAGCGCATGAAGCAGCGCGGCGACATGATGCGCGACCGCATGCAGCGCATGGAGCGCGAGCAGCCGAAGTCATGAGACCGGGGGCGAACGTGACGTTATCCTTGCGCGACCTGTCCTCGGCATGGCCCTCGGGCCTGTCGGGGCCTGTGGCCGACTCCACCTTCGCCGCCCGCACCATGAGTTCACGACTGCTGCTGATCGACGACGACGCCCGCCTGTCGGCCATGGTGGGCGACTACCTGCGCAATGCCGGCTTCGACGTCACCACCGCCGGCTCGCTCGGCGCGGGGCGCGAGCGCCTGGCGTCCGAGAACTTCGACGCGCTGGTGCTCGACCTGATGCTGCCCGACGGCGACGGCCTGGACCTGTGCCGCGAACTGCGCGCCAACCCGCGCACCCGCTCGCTGCCTCTGCTCATGCTCACCGCCCGCGGCGAGCCCCTGGACCGCATCGTCGGCCTGGAACTCGGCGCCGACGATTACCTGGGCAAACCCTTCGAGCCGCGCGAACTGCTCGCCCGTGTGAAGGCGCTGCTGCGCCGTGCCGCGCCGCAGCCTGCCGGCGACGAGGTGCTGCGTTTCGGGCGCCTGGAGATCGACCTGGGCGCGCGCATGGCGCGCCTGGCTGGGCAAGCCTGCGACCTCACCAGCCACCAGTTCGACCTGCTGGTGGTTCTGGCGCAGAGCCCCGGTCGCGTGCTCTCGCGCGACCAGATCATGGATTCGCTCAAGGGCCATCCGCTGGAGGCCTTCGACCGCTCGATCGACGTGCACATCTCGCGCATCCGCGCGGTCATCGAGGACGACCCCAAGGCGCCGCGTCGCGTGCTCACGGTGCGCGGCGCGGGCTACGTGTTCGCGAAGAAGCAGGATGCCGACGACGAGTCATGACGGCCCTGGCTGAGCCTCGATGAAGTCGCTGTACCTGCGCATCTACCTCACGGTGGTGGCCGTGCTGCTGCTGTTCGCGGCAGTGTCGGGCTGGGTGTTCCAGCGCCACCTCGAGCAGGAGCGCGTGCGCGTCGAGGGCGCTCTGGGCGACCGCACGGCGGCCTGGGCTGAACTGCTGCAGCGCGCGCTGCCCGGCGCCGCTGCGCCGCCGGACGAACAGGCGGCGGCGGTGCGCGACTGGTCGCAGCGACTCCGCTTGCCGATGGCGCTGGACGACGAGCAGGGTGCGCGCATCGTCGCGTCGGACTCGTTCCTGCGCCGGCAGGAAGAGGAAGGGGCGCGCATCGCCTCGGTGCGGCTGGAAGACGGCCGCATGCTGTGGATCCTGCGTCCGCGGCTGCTGCGGCTGCCGCCGCGCCCGGGCGATCCGCCGGACATGCGCCGGGGCATGGCGCCGCCTCCCGGCGAACTGATGCTGCCGTTCCTGCCGCCGACCATGCCGCGCAGCGTCGGCCTGGCCTTGTTCCTGACCGTCATGTTCCTGGCCGTCGCGGGTGGCGCCTATCCGGTGGTGCGCCGGCTGACGCGCCGGCTCGAGTCGCTCAAGCTGGGCGTCGAGCGTTTCGGTTCCGGGCAGCTCGACCACCGCGTCGAGGTGAGCGGGCGTGACGAGGTCGCTGCCGTGGCCAGCAGTTTCAACCACGCCGCGGCGCGTGTCGAGGCGCTGGTGCGATCGAACAAGTCGCTGCTCGCCAATGCCAGCCACGAGCTGCGTTCGCCGCTGGCCCGCATGAAGATGGCGGTGTCGATGCTCGACGAGGTGCCACCAGCGCAGCACGAGAAGCTCAAGCGCGAGATCGAGACCAACGTGGCCGAGCTCGATGCGCTGGTCGAAGAGTTGCTGCTGGCCAGCCGGCTGGACGCGTCGGAGTCGATCGAGCGACGCGATGCAGTCGACCTGCTCGCGCTGGCGGTCGAGGAGGGCTCCCGCGTGGAGGCCGAGGTCGACGGCCCGTCGCTGGCGGTGCAGGGCGACGAGCGCCTGCTGCGACGCGCGCTGCGCAACCTGCTGGAGAACGCGCGCCGTTACGGTGGTGGCGAGGTGACGGTCGAGCTCGCACGCTCGTCGGCGGGGGCCGAAGTGCGCGTGTGCGACCGCGGCCCGGGCGTTCCCGAGGCCTTGCGCGACCGTATCTTCGAGCCGTTCTATCGCCTGCCGGGCCATGCGGAGCAGGCCGGCGGTGTCGGCCTCGGCCTGAGCCTGGTGCGGCAGATCGCGCAGCGCCACGGCGGCAGCGTGCGCTGCGAGTCGCGCCAGGGCGGTGGCAGCTGCTTCGTGTTGACCGTGCCCACCGCCTGACCCCGGGGCAAACGTGGGTGCGCGCCGGGGCGGCGCGTGCAGAATGGCGGAGGTTCCACTCCGATCGGCTCCATGCAGAGTCTGCTCCCCCTTCTTGCCGCGCTGGCCGCCTACCTGGTCGGCTCACTCTCGTTCGCGGTGATCATCAGCCGGCTGATGGGTCTGAACGACCCGCGCACCTACGGCTCCGGCAACCCTGGCGCGACCAACGTGCTGCGTTCGGGCAACAAGCTGGCCGCGATCCTCACGCTGGTGTTCGACGCGCTCAAGGGCTACGTGCCGGTGCTGCTGGTGGCCCTCTACGGGCCCGAGCACGGGCTGGGCGAGGGCACGGCGGCGCTGGTCGGGCTGGCGGCGTTTCTCGGCCACCTGTGGCCGGTGTTCTTCCGCTTCCAGGGCGGCAAAGGCGTGGCCACCGCTGCGGGGGTGTTGCTCGGCCTGAACCCCTGGCTGGGCCTGGCGACGCTGCTGACCTGGGTGATCATCGCCGGCTTCTTCCGCTACTCCTCGCTGGCAGCGATCGTTTCCGCGGCATTCGCTCCGTTCTACCAGCTGCTGATCTGGGGCGGCGGGCCGATCGCCGGGGCGGTCGCGGTGATGGGCCTGCTGCTGATCTGGCGCCACAGTGCCAACATCCAGAAGTTGCTCAAGGGCACCGAGAGCAAACTCGGGCAGAAGGCGGCGACGGCTGCCGCTGCCGCTGCCGCGAAGCCTGGCGTCAGGCATGGCCACGGCCAGGCGCGAGGGCGCAGCCACCACCACGAGAAGCACCACGACGAGTCGCACGGAGCCAAGCCATGAACCTCGCGCAGGGATTGCACCGCTTCCACGTCGGCGATCGATTGTCCGAGATGGCCGTGCACAACGGCACGGTCTACCTCGCCGGGCAGGTGCCCGACGACGCCACGCAGGACATCCGCGGCCAGACCGCACAGGTGCTGGCCAGCATCGACCGGCTGCTCGGCGAAGCCGGCACCGACCGCGCGCGCATCCTGATGGCGCAGATCTTCCTGGCCGACCTGTCCGATTTCGAGGCCATGAACGAAGTCTGGGACGACTGGGTGCCGCCCGGCGACGCGCCGCCGCGCGCCACGGTGCAGGCGCGGCTGGCGCGCACTCAGTGGAAGATCGAGATCGTCGTCACCGCGGCGATCTGAGCGCTTGATCGGGCCTCGTCGCGACTGCCGCGACAATACGCGGCTGCGCCCCTGCGGCGCGCCGCCCTGCATTCGCATTCATCGATCTGCCATGACCACCCGCGCCACCCGTGTTCTGACCGGCATCACGACCACCGGCACGCCGCACCTGGGCAACTACGTCGGCGCCATCCGTCCGGCCATCGCCTCGAGCCGTCAGCCGGGCGTGGACAGCTTCTTCTTCCTCGCCGACTACCACGCGTTGATCAAGTGCGACGACCCTGCACGCATCGAGCGCTCGCGCCTGGAAATCGCCGCCACCTGGCTGGCCGCCGGGCTGGACACCTCGCGCGTGGTGTTCTACCGGCAGAGCGACATCCCCGAGATCCCCGAGCTGACCTGGCTGCTGACCTGCGTCACGCCCAAGGGTCTGATGAATCGTGCCCACGCCTACAAGGCCTCGGCGGACGCGAACCAGGAAGCCGGCGAAGACATCGACTCGGGCGTCACGATGGGCCTGTTCAGCTACCCGATCCTGATGGCGGCCGACATCCTGATGTTCAACGCGCACCATGTGCCGGTGGGCCGCGACCAGGTGCAGCACATCGAGATGGCGCGCGACATCGCGCAGCGCTTCAACCACCTGTTCGGCCACGGGCGCGAGCACTTCGTGCTGCCCGAAGCGGTGATCGACGAGCAGGTGGCCACGCTGCCGGGCCTGGACGGGCGCAAGATGTCTAAAAGCTACGACAACACCATTCCGCTCTTCGAGGGTGGCGCCAAGGGCCTGCAAGCCGCACTGGCGCGCGTCGTCACCGACTCGAAGCTGCCTGGTGAACCGAAGGATCCGGACAGCGCGCACCTGGTCACGCTGTACGAGGCCTTCGCCGAGCCGGCCGAGCGCGCCGCCTTCCGCGCCGACCTGATCGCGGGGTTGGGCTGGGGCGAGGCCAAGCAGCGTGTGGCCCAGCGCATCGAGCTGGCACTCGGGCCGATGCGCGAGCGGTACGCCGAGCTGATCGCCCATCCGGCGCGCATCGAGGAAACACTGCTCGAAGGGGCGCAGAAGGCCCGCGCGATCGCTGCGCCCTTTCTCGCGCAACTGCGCGAGGCGGTGGGCCTGCGCCGCATGGTGGCGGTGGGCGCGTCACCTGTCGCGACGACGGCGAAGTCCAAGCCGGCGCTTCCGGTCTTCAAGCAATACCGCGAGGCCGACGGCCGCTTCTTCTTCAAGCTGCTCGACGGCGACGGCCGGCTGCTGCTGCAAAGCGAAGGCTTCGCGCAGGGCAAGGAGGCCGGCCAGTGGGTGGTGCGGCTCAAGCGCGATCGCGCAGCGGCGCTGGCCGAGGTGCCGGCAGCGCGCGGCGAAGGCGTCAGCGCCCAGGACGTGGCGCACGCGCTGGCGTTGTTCGACGAGGAATGACGGCCCCGGCATGAAGAACATCGTCGTCCTGATCTCGGGACGCGGCTCCAACATGGAAGCCATCGTGCAGGCCTGCGCGACGGAGGGCTGGAACGCGCGCATCGCCGCCGTGGTCAGCAACCGGCCCGAGGCCAGCGGGCTGGCTTTTGCCCGCGCGCGCGGCATCGCCACGGCGGTGGTCGACCACCAGCGCTACGACTCGCGAGAGGCCTTCGACGCCGAACTCGCGCGTGTCATCGACGGCTTCTCGCCCGACGTGCTGGTGCTGGGCGGCTTCATGCGCATCCTCACGCCCGGTTTCGTATCGCACTATGCCGGCCGCATGGTGAACGTGCATCCGTCCCTGCTGCCGGCGTTCGCTGGCCTGCACACGCACCGCCGCGCCATCGACGCCGGCTGCAAGGCGGCCGGCGCCACCGTGCACTTCGTCACCGCCGAACTCGACCATGGCCCCATCATCGCGCAGGCGGTGGTGCCGGTGCTGCCCGGCGACTCCGAACAGACCCTCGCCGCGCGCGTGCTGGCGCGCGAACACATGATCTACCCGCGTGCCGTGCGCTGGATCGTCGACGACCTGCTGCGTGTGGAGGGTGCCAGCGTGCGCCACCTGCGTGGCGAACCGCAACTGCTGACCTGATGCACCCCAACGCCCTGCTCGAACTCGCCACTGAACTGGTGCACCGCGTGCTGCAGTTCAAGCAACCGGCCGACAACATCGTGTCGGACTTCTTCCGCGAGCACCGCGCGCTCGGCAGCCGCGAGCGCCACACGCTGGCCGAGACCACCTACACCGTGCTGCGCCAGCGCCTGCTGTTCCAGCATCTGGCCCAGTCAGGCAAGGGCGAGATGGAGCGGCGGCTGGCGATCCTCGCCTGGCAGGGCAACGAAGGTTTCCTGCGCGCCGCGCTCAGCGAGCCCGAACAACACTGGATCGCCCAGGTACAGGCGGTCGACCGTTCGGCGCTGCCCGAGAAACTGCGCCATAACCTGCCCGAGTGGTTGGCCGAGCGGCTGCATGCCGAACTGGGCGAGGACTTCTGGCCCTTCGTCGATAGCATGAGCGCCGCGGCGCCGCTCGACCTGCGTGTCAACACCTTCAAGGCCAAGCGCGACGAAGTGAAGGCGGCGCTCGCCGCAGCCGGCGTCGAGGCCGAACCCACGCCGTTCTCGCCGATGGGGCTGCGCATCCACGGAAAGCCGGCGCTGCACAAGCTCGACGTCTTCACCCGCGGCGACGTCGAGGTGCAGGACGAGGGCAGCCAGCTGCTCGCTCTGATGGTCGATGCCAAGCGCGGCGAAATGGTCGTCGATTTCTGCGCGGGTGCCGGCGGCAAGACGCTCGCGCTGGGCGCGGCGATGCGCAACACCGGGCGCCTCTATGCCTTCGACACCTCGGGCCATCGCCTGGCCGCGCTCAAGCCGCGGCTGGCGCGCAGTGGCCTGTCTAACGTCTATCCGGTGCAGATCGCCCACGAGCGCGACGACCGCATCAAGCGCCTGGCCGGCAAGATCGACCGGGTGCTGGTGGACGCGCCCTGCTCGGGGCTGGGCACGCTGCGCCGCAACCCGGACATGAAATGGCGGCAGACGCCCGAAGCCATCGAGGAATTGCGCGTCAAGCAGGCGGCCATCCTGGCCAGCGCCGCTCGGCTGCTCAAGCCGGGCGGCCGGCTGGTCTACGCCACCTGCAGCCTGCTGGGCGTCGAGAACGAAGCGATTGCCGACGCCTTCACCGAGGCCAACCGGGCCACGTTCCGTCCGCTGCAAGCCGAAGAAGTGCTGGCCGCAGCGCACGTGCAGGGTGCACAGGGTCTGGTGCGCAACGGCTGCCTGAGGCTGTGGCCGCATCGGCACGGAACCGATGGATTTTTCGCAGCGGTGTGGCAACGGTCTTGATCGGCTGCAAAAAGCCGCCAAATGCTTGAAAGAGGCATACCCGAGGTGCGTAGTTTCCGAAGCCTCTTTTTGGGGTGTGTCACTTACAATAGTTGCGCCGTCGCTCCTGACGGTGTGAAGGCGAGTGCATGAACATTCTGATGTCGGTGTGGGAGGGTCTGGTTGCTTGGCTGGCCCATGGGCTGGTCGAGACCACGTGGTGGCAGGTGCTCCTGTTCACGCTGGTCGTCACGCACATCACCATTTCCGCGGTCACGATCTTCCTGCACCGCGCCCAGGCGCACCGCGCGCTGGAACTCGGCCCGATCCCGTCGCATTTCTTCCGCTTCTGGCTGTGGCTCACCACGGGCATGGTGACGAAGGAGTTCGTCGCCGTGCACCGCAAGCACCACGCCAAGTGCGAGACCGAAGAAGACCCGCACAGCCCGCAGACGCGCGGCATCAAGGCGCTGCTGCTGACCGGCGTCGAGCTCTACCGCGCCGAGGCCAAGATTCCCGAAACGCTCGCCAAGTACGGCCACAACACGCCGGACGACTGGATCGAGCGCAACCTCTACACCCGCTACAGCTGGCAGGGCGTGGGCGTGATGCTGATCCTCGACCTGATGCTCTTCGGCGGCATCGGCGCCACGGTGTGGGCAGTACAGATGCTGTGGATCCCCGTGATGGCCACCGGCATCATCAACGGCATCGGGCACTGGTGGGGCTACCGCAACTTCGAGTCGCCCGACGCGTCGACCAACGTCTCGCCCTGGGGCATCCTGATCGGCGGCGAGGAACTGCACAACAATCACCATACCTACGCCACCTCGGCGAAGTTCTCGGTCAAGCCCTACGAATTCGACATCGGCTGGCTGTACATCCGCGCCATGCAGGCCATCGGCTGGGCCACCGTGCGCAAGACGCCGCCCAAGCTGGCGCTGGGCACCGTCAAGCCGGTGGCGGACGACAAGACACTCGAGGCCATCATCGCCAACCGCTACGAGGTGATGGCGAAATACGCGAACGAACTTCGCGCTGCCTGCGGTGTCGAGCTCGAGCGGCTGAAGGCGCAAGGCGGCGAGAACACCGCGCGCTGGAAGGAAATGCTGCTGGCCAAGCGCTGGCTGCACCGCGACGAGGACAAGATCCCTTCGGAGCTCAAAGCAAGCGTGGCCCAGGCCGCTGCCGGCTCACCGGCGCTGGCCAAGCTGGTGGCCATGCGCGAGGAACTGCGCCAGCTCTGGACGCGCAGCAACGTGTCGGCCGAGCAACTGGTAGTGGACCTGCAGGCCTGGTGCCGCAAGGCCGAGGACAGCGGCATCGCCGCGCTGCAGGAGTTCTCGCTCAAGCTGCGTTCTGCGCACGCGTAATGCCTTCGGCAAGATAGGAAAGAGGGGTCGCGCTGCGACCCCTTTTCTTTTTGGCCCATGCAAAAGGGCCGCGAATGCGGCCCTTGCTGCTTGCCTCGCCGAAGTGCTTACTTCAGCTTGGTTTCCTTGTACTTCACGTGCTTGCGAGCCTTCGGATCGAACTTCATGATCTCGAGCTTCTCGGGCGTCGTCTTCTTGTTCTTGTCAGTCGTGTAGAAGTGACCCGTGCCGGCCGACGACTCCAGCTTGATCTTCTCGCGTCCACCTTTGGCCATGTTGGGCTCCTAGTTCAGATCTCGCCGCGCGCGCGCAGGTCGGCCACGACTTGCTCGATGCCGACCTTGTCGATCAGGCGCAGAGCAGCGTTCGTGATGCGCAGACGCACCCAGCGGTTCTCGGTTTCCAGCCAGAAGCGGCGGTACTGCAGGTTGGGCAGGAAGCGACGCTTCGTTTTATTGTTGGCGTGGGAAACATTGTTTCCGACCATCGGGCCTTTACCCGTGACTTGACAGACGCGTGCCATATCGACTCCAAACACTCCAGAATTCTGGCCGACAGATTTCGGCAAAGACCGCGAGTATAGCCGATTGAAGCGGGTCAGTCACGTCTCCAGGAAGCGCTGGGCGTCCAGGGCAGCCATGCAGCCGGTTCCCGCGCTGGTGATCGCCTGGCGGTAGACGTGATCCTGCACGTCGCCGGCAGCGAACACGCCCGGCACGCTGGTCATCGTCGCCATGCCCTGGCTGCCGCCCTTGGTGATGATGTAGCCGTCCTTCATCTCCAACTGGCCCTTGAAGATGTCGGTGTTCGGCTGGTGGCCGATGGCGATGAAGCAGCCCTTGAGCGCCAGGTCGGTGGTGGAACCGCTGCGCGTGTCCTTCAGGCGCACGCCGGTGACGCCCGAGGCGTCGCCCAGCACCTCGTCGAGCGTGTGCCACAGGTGCAGTTGCATGGAGCCGGCCTTCACCTTGTCCATCAGCTTGTCGACCATGATCGGCTCGGCGCGGAACTTGTCGCGCCGGTGCACGAGGTGCACCTTGGTGGCGATGTTCGACAGGTACAGCGCCTCCTCGACAGCCGTGTTGCCGCCGCCGACCACGGCCACTTCCTGGCCGCGGTAGAAGAAGCCGTCGCAGGTGGCGCAGCCGCTCACGCCGCGGCCCATGAAGGCCTCTTCCGAGGGAAGGCCGAGGTACTTGGCGCTGGCGCCGGTGGCGATCACCAGCGCGTCGCAGGTGTAGGTGCCGGAGTCGCCCTTGAGCGTGAACGGGCGCTTGGAGAAGTCGACTTGGTTGATGTGGTCGAAGACGATCTGCGTGTTGAAGCGCTCGGCGTGCTTCTGGAAACGCTGCATCAGGTCGGGGCCCATCACGCCATCGACGTCGGCGGGCCAGTTGTCCACGTCGGTGGTGGTCATCAACTGGCCGCCCTGAGCAATGCCGGTGATCAGCACCGGCTTGAGGTTGGCGCGGGCGGCGTACACCGCGGCCGTGTAGCCGGCGGGGCCCGATCCGAGGATCAGGACATGGGCATGCATGGAGTTCGAACTCATCTGAAACACCTGGGCAATGGGCTGAAATGTCGGCGAAGACGCCACAACTTGTGGGCACAAGTCTGACATGGCTGGGGAATCCCCTAGCGTCATTTCTCGTAATGGTGACAATAGTGCCCGTCGGTGAATTGTGGCTTTTTCACGGTGGCGCCGGCCAAGACGACCGAAACAACACAGAGGAAACAACGTATGGCGATGCTCTCCAACCTGGACCTGATCCGGCGCGTGCCGCTGTTTTCGATGCTGACGAACGATCAGGCGCAGAGCATCGCCGACAGCGTGGTCAAGCGGCGGTTCCGCCGAGGCGAAATCATCGTCGAGCACAACAAGAAGTCGAACGCCCTGTTCATCCTGCTGACGGGCCGCGCCCGCGTTCTGACCTCGGACTCGCGCGGCCGCGAAGTCATCCTGGCGGTGCTGCAGCCCGGCGACTACGTCGGCGAGATGAGCCTGATCGACAACGAGCCGCACTCGGCGACGGTGCGCGCCGAAGTGCAGACCGACATGCTCATCCTGGGCCGTGCCGAGTTCGCGCGCTGCCTGCCGGAGAACTCCAGCCTGTCCTACGCGATCATGCGCGGCCTGGTGCAGCGCCTGCGCAGCGCCGACCGCCAGATCGAGTCGCTGGCGCTGCTCGACGTCTACGGCCGCGTGGCGCGCGCGCTGCTCGACATGGCCGAGATGGAAGGCGAAGTGAAGATCATCCGCAACAAGGTGT
This sequence comes from Rhizobacter sp. AJA081-3, assembly GCF_017795745.1. Taxonomy (GTDB): domain Bacteria; phylum Pseudomonadota; class Gammaproteobacteria; order Burkholderiales; family Burkholderiaceae_C; genus Piscinibacter. Next base: position 761,227 of record NZ_CP059067.1, read on the forward strand.
CGCGCCAGGACCTGGCCAAGATCGTCGGCGCCTCGCGCGAGATGGTCAGCCGCGTCATGAAGGACCTGGAAGAGCGCGGCATGGTCCACACGCAGGAAAACGGCTCGGTGATCATCAAGGAGCAGCTCACGGGCTGACCGATTCGCGGCCGCTCGCCGGCCGTGTGACCTCCGGTAAGTTGTGCGAACCGGGCGCGTGAATCGCGCCCGTTGCGCTTTCTGGCTCCGCACAATCGGGCTCCTGACGATTCCACGGGAGAGAGCCCTGGCTGCCACCGATCGACGTGAGGCGCTCGCCGTGCTGGCGACGCTGTTCCTGGCCGCGTGCGGCGGCGGGGCAGATCCGGCGCCGGTGGCCGGGTCACCGGCGCCTTCCCCTTCGCCGGCGCCATCGCCTGGGCCGTCTCCTGCACCTTCGCCCGGACCGGCGCCCTCGCCGGGCACCGCCCGCTACGGCGACTTCCGCGCCGCATCGCTGGGTGCCGGCACCGCGTTGAACGGCGCCGTCGCCTTCCCGGCCGACAACGCCTGGAACCGCGACGTCTCCGCCGATCCGGTCGACCCGAACTCGGACGCGATCATCGCCAGCATCGGCGCCGCCACCGGCCTGCATCCGGACTTCGGCGCAGGCCTGTACAACGGCGCGCCGCTGGGCATTCCCTACGTGGTGGTGGCCGGCACGCAGGCGCCGGTGGCTATCACCTGGACGGCTTATGGCGACGAGAGCGACCCCGGGCCCTACCCCGTGCCGCCTGCGGCGCCGGTCGAAGGGGGCTCCGGCTCGAACGGCGACCGGCACGTGCTGGTCATCGACCGGGACAACAATCGACTCTACGAGCTCTATCGGGCCTTCCTGCAGGCAGACGGCCGCAGCTGGAACGCTGACTGCGGCGCGCTCTTCCACCTCGAAAGCAACACTGTGCGTCCCGGCGGACGGGCCGGCTGGACGAGTGCCGATGCCGCCGGCCTGCCGATCTTCCCCGGCCTGGCACGCTTTGAAGAGGCGGCGCTCGGCCCTGGCGGCATCCGTCACGCGCTGCGTTTCACCGTGGCGCGTTCGCGCAATGCCTACGTGCCACCGGCCACCCATGCGGCATCGAACAGCACCAGCGCCAGCCTGCCGCCGATGGGCATGCGCGTGCGCCTGAAGGCGAGCTACACGATTCCCACCGGCTTCAGCGCCGAGACGCGCGCGCTTCTCACGGCCATGAAGACTTACGGATTGATCGTTGCCGACAACGGCAGCAACTGGTACGTCAGCGGTGCCCCTGACGACCGCTGGGACAACGACGCGCTGGTGTCCGAACTGGCCCAGGTGCACGGCAGCAACTTCGAGGTCGTCCGCATGGATGGCCTCGTAGCCGCGTGAGCAGCGTTACTGCTTGAATGCCGTCCAGGGCGTGCCGATGATGCTGGTGTCCGGGGTGGCCGTGTTGTTGGTCACGAGAAAGAACTCGCGGTCGACCAGCGCGCCGCGCGCCGTGATCACCAGCCGGTCGCCTTGTACGTCGGTGAGTCGAAGCTGGCCGCTCGCGGGGTCGCCCGCGGTCGTGTCGAAGGCGGTGATCTGGGCGATCACGTAGATGTCGCTGCCGAGCTGAACGCTGCCGTTGATGCGGCTGAGCGTGATGGTGGTCACGGTCTCGTCGACGTCGAAGTTGAGCACCGCGACCTTCTCGCCGCCGGGCGTGCTGGTTCGGGAGACCATGTCGGAGTAGCGCACGAAGCTGCGCTCGCCGCCGGGCACCGGCGCCACCCACAGCCGCGCCGAGCCGTCCAGGCTGCCCAGGCCCTGCACCGTCAGCGCGTTCATCGTCACCGATGCATCGAAGGCCGTGGGTTGCTGCTGCGAGTCGAGTTCCAGCGCGTTGAACACCATGGTGAAGCCGCCGTCGATGGGCGGCGACCCTGCCGGCTCGATGCAGTTCACGAAGCTGATGGTGGTCGAATCGCCAGCCGTGAGAACGCCGTTGTTGTCGGCGTCGTTGGCCGTCACGACGACGTAGCCGCTCGGGTAGTTGCTGCACGCGAAAGTCTTGCTCGGCTGCACGGCCAAGGCCTTGGCGCGTGCGCCCGCAGCGACGCGCGATGCGCTCTGCGTCGCAGCCCATCGGCCGAGTGCCGCGGCCCGCGCACGGCCGGCCCCGAGCGGCTGCAACAGCGCTTCGCCGCCGCCGACAGTCGACAGCAGGGCTTCTACGGCGTCACCTGACAACTCGGGGAAGTTCGCTACCGTCATGTCCGCACCCGCCGAGGCCACGCTGGTGCGCAAATCGGTCGGGAAGGTCACGGTGGGCCGGCTGTCGCCGCCGCCCCCACAGGCCACGAGCGCGGCTGCGGCGAGAAGGGCGACCAGAGAGCCGCAGGAATGGAACCGCATGGCAATCTCCAGAAGTCGGTGGCCGATACATTCAGTGTGGCCCCGCGGCTGCGGTCCGTCTTGCGGGATATCACGGCCTGTACGCATCTCCCCCTAATCTGTAGGTCGGGCCCGACCAACGACAATCGCGACCTGTGACCACCGCCCTCGACACCCGCCGCGCCCCCGTCGCCGACCGGCCCCTGACCGGCTATCGGCCCTACTGGGCCAAGCGCTTCGGCACGGCGCCGTTCCTGCCGATGAGCCGCGCCGAGATGGAGGCGCTGGGCTGGGACAGCTGCGACATCGTCATCATCAGCGGCGACGCCTATGTCGACCACCCCAGCTTCGGCATGGCAGTGATCGGCCGCACGCTGGAGGCGCAGGGCTTTCGCGTCGGCATCATCGCGCAGCCCGACTGGCAGTCGGCCGAGCCCTTCAAGGCGCTGGGCCGCCCGAACCTGTTCTTCGGCGTCACCGCCGGGAACATGGATTCGATGATCAACCGCTACACCGCCGATCGCAAGATCCGCAGCGACGACGCCTACACGCCGGGCGGGCAGGGCGGCCAACGGCCCGACCGCGCCGCGCTGGTCTACGCCCAGCGCTGCAAGGAGGCCTGGAACGACGTGCCCATCGTGATGGGCGGCATCGAGGCCTCGCTGCGCCGCATCGCGCACTACGACTACTGGCAGGACAAGGTGCGCCGCTCGATGCTGGTCGATGCCAAGTGCGACCTGCTGCTGTATGGCAATGCCGAGCGCGCCATCATCGAGATCGCGCACCGCCTGGCCGCGCGCGAGCCGGTCGAGCGCATCACCGACGTGCGCGGCACAGCCTTCATGCGCCGCACCGTCGACCCGACGGCGCAGGGCTGGTTCGAGATCGATTCGACCGAGGTCGACCGCCCCGGCCGCATCGACAGCCACATCAACCCCTACCAGACGACCAGCGAGCAGGCCGCGGAACAAGGTGGCACCTGCGCCAAGGAAGATGGCGCCGGCCCGATGGGCGCAGCCGTGCAGCCGATCCGCTTCGTGCCCTCGGTCAGCGGCAAGCTGAACCTTCCGCCGCGCGAGCGCACGGTGATCCGCCTGCCCAGCTACGAGCAGGTGAAGAGCGACGCGGTGCTGTATGCACACGCCAACCGCGTGCTGCACCTCGAGACCAACCCCGGCAATGCGCGCGCACTCGTGCAACGGCATGGCGACCGCGACGTGTGGCTGAACCCACCGCCCATCCCGCTGACCACCGCCGAGATGGACCATGTGTTCGACCTGCCCTACGCGCGCAGCCCGCACCCGAGCTACGCCGACGAGACCGGCGGCCACGACGGGCCGACGAAGATCCCCGCCTGGGAGATGATCCGCTTCAGCGTGAACATCATGCGCGGCTGCTTCGGCGGCTGCACCTTCTGCTCGATCACGGAGCACGAGGGCCGCATCATCCAGAGCCGCAGCGAGGACTCGGTGATCCGCGAGATCGAGGAGATCCGCGACAAGGTCAAGGGCTTCACCGGCGTCATCAGCGACCTCGGCGGGCCGACCGCCAACATGTATCGCATCGGCTGCAAGAGCCCGGAGATCGAGGCCGCCTGCCGCAAGCCGAGCTGCGTCTACCCGGGCATCTGCGCGAACCTGAACACCGACCACGGGCCGCTGATCCACATGTACCGGCGCGCGCGTGCGCTGCGCGGCGTGAAGAAGATCCTCATCGGCTCGGGGCTGCGCTACGACCTGGCGGTGAAGTCGCCCGAGTACATCAAGGAGCTGGTCACCCACCACGTCGGCGGCTACCTGAAGATCGCGCCCGAGCACACCGAGGACGGCCCGCTGTCCAAGATGATGAAGCCGGGCATGGGCAGCTACGAGCGCTTCAAGCAGCTGTTCGACAAGTTCAGCGCCGAGGCCGGCAAGAAGCAGTACCTGATCCCGTACTTCATCGCCGCGCACCCCGGCACGCGCGACGAGGACATGATGAACCTCGCGATGTGGCTGAAGAAGAACGGCTTCCGCGCCGACCAGGTGCAGACCTTCTACCCGAGCCCGATGGCCACGGCCACGGCGATGTACCACTCTGGCCTGAACCCGCTGAAAGGCATCAGCCGTGACCCGGCGCGCGCCGAGAAGGTCGACATCGTGCGCGGCGAGAAGCGCCGCCGCCTGCACAAGGCCTTCCTGCGCTACCACGACGCCAACAACTGGCCGCTGCTGCGCGAGGCGTTGAAGGCCATGGGCCGCGCCGACCTCATCGGCAACGGCAAGCACCACCTGGTGCCGACTTTCCAGCCGGCGACCGACGGAAGCTACCAGAGTGCGCGGCGCAAGAACTCGACCAGCACGGGCACGAAGACCTCACCCGTCACCAAGGGCCGCATCCTCACGCAGCACACCGGGCTGCCGCCGAGGAAGACCAAGTAGCCGAGGCGGCGCTCAGTCCTTCGGGATCTTGCGCGGCTGGCCCTGGTTGTCGATGGCCACGTAGGTGAGGTTGGCGTCGGTCACCTTCACCACCTGCAGGTTGGCAGGGTTGCGCTCGGCGTAGACCTCGACGTTGACTGTGATCGAGGTGGTGCCGATGCGCTCGACCTTGGCGTAGAAGCTCAGCAGGTCGCCCACCGACACCGGCTGCTTGAAGATGAACTGGTTCACCGCCACGGTGACGATGCGCCCCTTGGCGATGCGTGCCGGCAGCACGGCGCCGGCCAGGTCGACCTGCGCCATGATCCAGCCGCCGAAGATGTCGCCGTTGCCGTTGGCGTCGGCCGGCATCGGCATGACGCGCAATACCAGCTGGCGATCGCCCGGCAGTTGCACGGGCGAAAGGTGGTGTGCGTCGGCGTGCGGGGTGGGGCTTGAAATCTCTGCCATATTGCTGCACCTGCGTTAGTTCCCGCCCGCATTCTTTCACGCCGCCCCTCCCGCTCCCTCATGAGAAGCCACAGCCTGCCCGTCCAGCCCGCACCGGCGCCCGCTCCCGGCGCCACGCGGTCGGACTGGCGCACGCTGCGCAAGCTCGCTCCTTACGTATGGCAGTGGCGCTGGCGGGTGCTGATCGCGCTGTCGTTCCTGGTGGCGGCCAAGCTGGCCAACGTCGGCGTGCCGCTGGTGCTGAAGAACCTGGTCGACGCGCTCGACCTGAAGCCCGGCGATGCCCGCAGCGTGCTGGTGGTGCCGGTGGCATTGCTGTTCGCCTACGGCGCACTGCGCGTGTCGGTGACGCTGTTCACCGAACTGCGCGAGTTCCTCTTCTACCCGGTGGCGGCGCGCATCGCGCGGCGCGTGTCGCTGGAAACCTTCGACCACCTGCTGTCGCTGAGCCTGCGCTTCCACCTCGAGCGCCAGACCGGCGGCGTCTCGCGCGACATGGAGCGCGGCTCGCGCGCGATCCATTCGCTGCTCAACTACACGATCTACAACATCCTGCCCACGCTGGTGGAGATGACGCTGGTGATCTCACTGCTGTCGGCCAAGTTCGACGGCTGGTTCGCGGTCATCACGCTGACCGCGCTGGTGCTGTACGTGACCTTCACGGTGACGGTGACCGAATGGCGCACGCATTTCCGCCGTGCCATGAACGAGCAGGACAGCAAGGCCAACACCAAGGCGGTCGACGCGCTGATCAACTACGAGACCGTCAAGTACTTCAGCAACGAGCCCTTCGAGCAGACCCGCTACGACGAGAACCTGCGCCAGCTCGAGAAGGCCTCGGTCAAGTCGCAGACCTCGCTGTCGCTGCTCAACGTCGGCCAGAGCATGATCATCACGGTCACCGTGCTGCTGCTGGTGTGGCGCGCCACGGTCGGCGTGGTCGAGGGCACCATGACGCTGGGCGACCTGGTGCTCGTCAACGCGCTGATGATCCAGCTCTACATCCCGCTGAACTTCCTCGGTGTGATCTACCGCGAGATCAAGCAGTCGATGATCGACATGGAGAAGATGTTCACGCTGCTCGGCCAGCACCGCGAGGTGGCCGATGCGCCGGGGGCGCTGCCGCTGTCGACCCAGGGCGGCACCGTGCGCTTCGAGGACGTGCACTTCGGCTACGACACCGACCGCGAGATCCTGCACGGCGTGAGCTTCGAGATCCCGGCGGGCAAGACGGTGGCCGTGGTCGGCCCCTCGGGCTCGGGCAAGAGCACGCTGGCGCGGCTGATGTTCCGCTTCTACGACGTGAGCACCGGGCGCATCGTGATCGACGGGCAGGACATCCGCTCGGTGACGCAGAAGAGCCTGCGCCAGGCCATCGGCATCGTGCCGCAGGACACGGTGCTGTTCAACGACACGGTGGAATACAACATCGCCTACGGCCGCCCCGGCGCGTCGCGTACGGAGGTGGAAGAGGCAGCGCGCGCGGCGCACATCCACAGCTTCATCACGTCCACGCCGAAGGGCTACGACACCATGGTCGGCGAGCGCGGCCTCAAGCTCAGCGGCGGCGAGAAGCAGCGTGTCGCGATCGCGCGCACGCTGCTGAAGAACCCGCCGGTGCTGATCTTCGACGAGGCCACCTCGGCGCTGGACTCGGCCAACGAGCGAGCCATCCAGGAAGAGCTCAAGAGCGCGGCGCGCAACAAGACGGCGCTGGTGATTGCGCATCGCCTGTCCACCGTGGCCGACGCCCACCAGATCCTGGTGATGGAGCAGGGCCGCATCGTCGAGCGCGGCACGCACGCCGAGTTGCTGGCGCGGGACGGCCGCTACGCCGAGATGTGGCGGCTGCAGCAAAGCGGTGCCGACGAGGCCGAGGTCGCCGAGCCGATCTGAGCCCGCCGAAGGCCGCCCGGCGTGAAATCGGAGCGTGAACTCGATAACGACGCGGCCGTGCGCTGCAGTCGGGCGTGTGCACGCGCCGGATGCCGACCCTAGAGTGACGTCACCTTCAATCACCACGGGTTGCACGCCATGAGAGCCATCAAGAACACCGGCCGTTGGGCAGCGTCTTTCGTCTTCGCCACGCTGGCCGCGAGCGCCGGTGCGCAATCGTCGATCGACACCAGCCCGCTGTGGATCGAGAACCAGAGTTTCGGCCTCGAGGCCTGTGCCGCGCTGAGCGCCACGCCGGGTGCCGAGGATGCCCAGGACACGTTGGCGGCGCTGCGCTCCAGCGCGTCGAGCGACGTGGTACGCGCTGCGCGCATGGCCGGCATTTCGCTGGGTGGCGCGAACGGCCTGACGATGACGCCGGTCAGTGGCAGCTTCGCCTGTGGCGCCCGGCCCAGTGAGATCACCTTTCGCCTCGCCGCAGTCGACCGCGTCACCGGCAAGTACTGGTCGGCCGACATGAAGGTGCAAGGCGATGATGCCGCCACCCCCCAGGCGACGATCGTTGCCCTGGCCGACGACCTTGCCCGTTCGTTCCGCGGCGTCCTGACCCAGGCCGCACTGCGCTGAGCGACTAGCGCGGCGGCACGGTGCGGGCGATGGCTCGCGCCAGCAGCAATCCGGCCAGCGAGGCTGCGCCGGTGGCTGCCCAGGTCCAGTGCCACCCGCCAGCGCGGGCGGCCAGCCAGGCCACCAGCGGTGGCCCGACGAACTGGCCGAAGGCAGACCACTGCTGCATCCACCCGACCGTCGTCGAGACGGTCTGTTCCCCCGGCGCGACGCGCATCGCCAGTGCGAACAGCGTGGCCGGGATGATGCCGCCGACCATGGAGAACAGCAGCACCGCCGCGTAGCGCAATGCGGGAGGCAGCGCGATGTCCGCGCCGCCGGCAAACGCCGCCGTGGCGGCCAGCGCCATCACGATGAAGCCGGTCGCAAGCAGCCAAGGCGGTCGCACGCCGCGCTGCAGCAGCCGGCCGGAGCCCAGGTTGCCGAGCATGTTGACGGCTGCGGCCAGCGCCGTGAGCACCCCCGTTGTCGCTGCGCCGACGCCGGCTGCCGCGTAGATCACCGGCAGGAAGCCGATCACCGCAAGCCATTGGCTGGAATAGAGCGCGAAGCTCATCGCGACGAGCCAGGGGCCGCGCGCGCCCAGCGTGAGCCGCAGCCTCGACATCACGCTGTCGGCAGGCACAGCCTGCTCGGGCGCGGCCGCGTCGGCCACGCCCCGCCACAGCAACAGCGCCATGGCAGTCGTCAACGCCGCGAGTGCCGCCCACCAGTGCCGCCAGCCGAAGGCGTCGATCCACAGCGGCCCGGCGAGGAGCCCGAGCGCCGCGCCCAGCGGCATGTAGGTGCCCCACACACCGAGCATCACGTTCAGCCGCTGCGGCGCGACGAGCCGCCGGATCAGCCCCGGCGCCGGCAGTACCGCCATCAGGAAACCGAAGCCCTCGATCGCACGCAGGGCCAGCAGCGCGGGCACGCCGTGGGCCGCGGCACCGGCGGCGCTCGCCGCGGCGAGCAGTGCCAGGCCCATCAACATGCTGCGCCGCAGCCCCATCGCATCGGCGAGCACCCCGAAGGCGATGCCCGCCGTCATGCCCGCTGCCTGCACCAGAGAGAGCAGGAAACCCGCCTCCAGCAGCGTCATGCCCAGCGCCTGCTGCAGCGCGCCGATGGCCGGCGGCAGCTTGCCCACGTGCAGTGCGGCGCACACGCCGGCGGCGAAGACGATCCAGGCGGCAGCGCGCGGAGGGGCGGAAGCTGGGAATGAAGTCATCGGGCCCGCAGTGTGCCTGCAGCGGCGTCGGCCGGCCGCTGCAGGCTGGTGGCTACACTTCGCAGCCGTGGAAACCAAGTGGCTCGAAGACTTCGTCAGCCTCGCCGAGACGCGCAGCTTCTCGCGATCGGCGCAGCTTCGCCACGTCACGCAGCCAGCGTTCTCGCGCCGCATCCAGGCGCTCGAGGCCTGGGCCGGCATCGACCTGGTCGACCGATCGTCGTACCCGACTCGGCTCACGCCCGCCGGCGAGACCTTCCATGGGCAGGCGCTGGAGATCCTCGGCGCGCTGCAGGCCACGCGCAACATGATGCGCGGCCACCAGACCGGCGCGCAGGACATGATCGAGTTCGCCGTGCCGCACTCGCTGGCCTTCACCTTCTTTCCGCACTGGGTGATGGACCTGCGCAGCCGCTTCGGCGCATTGAAGAGCCGCCTCATCACGCTCAACGTGCACGACGCGGTGATGCAGCTCACCGAGGGCAGCTGCGACCTGCTGATCGCCTACCACCACCCGAGCCAGCCGCTGCAGCTGAGCCCAGAGCGCTACGAGATGCTCAGCCTCGGCCACGAGACGCTGGCACCCTATGCGCGTGGCGATGACCAGGGCCATCCGCTGTTCCGCCTGCCGGGCACGAGTGCGCACAGGGTGCCCTATCTCGGTTACGGCGAAGGCGCCTACCTCGGCCGTCTCGTCGAGGTGATCGTCAAGCAGGCCGTCGTGCCGCCGCAGCTTGAGCCGATCTACGAGACCGACATGGCCGAGGGCTTGAAGGCGATGGCGCTCGAGGGCCACGGCATGGCCTTCCTGCCGGCGAGCTCGGTCAAGAAGGAGCTGAAGAGCCGTCGCCTCGTTCGCGCCGCCGACGCGGGCCAGTACGAGATCACGATGGAAGTGCGCATCTACCGCGAGCGCCCCGAACTGGCGCGCCACAACAAGGCCGGTGCGCTGGCGCTGTGGGAGTTCCTGCGCAGCGACGCCAAGGGCGCGTCTACGGGTTGACCCTGATCGATCATGCGATCCGCGCATGAGCTGGCCCTCAAACGGCATTGGCCTGCTGGCGGCCTGCGGACCTACAGTCCGCCCCCATGTCGACACCCACCCCGCAGGCGCCGCGCGCCACCCGCACCGAGCAGGACTTCCTCGGCACCCAGCAGATCCCCGCCGAGGCCTACTGGGGCGTGCACACGTCCCGCGCGGTGGAGAACTTCCCGATCTCGGGCTCGACGGTTGGCCGCTGGCCGGAACTGGTGCGTGCGCTGGCCCACGTCAAGAAGGCGGCTGCGCGCGCCAACGCCAAGCTCGGCGTGCTCGACGCGCGCCGCTCCGATGCCATCCAGCAGGCCTGCGACGACCTGATCGGCGGCGCGCTGCACGAGCAGTTCGTCGTCGACGTGATCCAGGGCGGCGCCGGCACCTCGACCAACATGAACGCCAATGAGGTGATCGCCAACCGGGCGCTCGAACACCTGGGCTTCCAGCGCGGCGAGTACCAGCACCTGCACCCGAACGACCACGTCAACGCCTCGCAGAGCACCAACGACGTCTACCCCACCGCGCTGCGTCTGGCGGCCTGGGCCGGCATCGACCAACTGCTCGCGGCCATGGCCGCACTGCGCGGCGCCTTCGAGGCCAAGGCGGCCGAGTTCCGCAATGTGCTGAAGATCGGCCGCACGCAGCTGCAGGACGCCGTGCCGATGACGCTGGGCCAGGAGTTCCTTGCCTTCGCGATCATGATCCGCGAGGACGAACAGCGCCTGCGCGAGGCACGCGCGCTGATCGGCGAGGTGAACCTGGGCGCCACCGCCATCGGCACCGGCATCAACGCGCCGGCCGGCTACACCGAAACCGTGGTGCCCCTGCTCGTGCAGAGCAGCGGCGTGCCGGTGGTGATGGCCGAGAACCTCGTCGAGGCGACGCAGGACACCGGCGCCTTCGTGCAGCTGTCGGGCGTGCTCAAGCGCGTGGCTTGCAAGCTCAGCAAGGTCTGCAACGACCTGCGGCTGCTGTCCAGCGGCCCGCAGGCCGGTTTCGGCGACATCCACCTGCCGGCGCGGCAGGCCGGCTCGTCGATCATGCCGGGCAAGGTCAACCCGGTGATCCCGGAGGTGATGAACCAGGTCGCCTTCGAGGTGATCGGCAACGACGTCACCATCACCATGGCCTCCGAGGCCGGGCAGCTGCAGCTCAACGCCTTCGAGCCGATCATGGGCTGGTCGCTGTACAAGAGCATCTCGCACCTGACGCGGGCCTGCCGCACGCTGCAGGTGAACTGCGTCGAGGGCATCACGCCCAACCACGAGCTGCTGCGCCGGCGCGTGGCCGAGTCGGTGACGCTGGTGACCGCATTGAACCCGATCATCGGCTACGAGAAGGCGGCGCTGATCGCCAAGACCGCGCTGGCCGAAGGCGGCACCATCGCCGAGACCGCCGAGCGGCTGGGCATCATGGGCCGCGCCGAAATGGAAGCGCTGCTCGTGCCCGAGCGGCTCACGCAACCGGTGCGCCTGGTGGCATGAAGGTTGCGAACCCAATGCCTCGGCCCTGGGGCGAACCCTCGAAACGCGGGCAAGTCCGTGCAAACCCCCGCTTCCCCGCTCCCTAGAATCCCGTTCTCTCTCTTCCCAACCCCTCTGCAGGAGTCAGCATGAACAAGTCGATGATCATCAAGGCGATCGCCCTGGCCGCGGCCACCGCCGCCACCGGCGCACAGGCCGACACGCTCAAGAAGATCAAGGACACCGGCTCGGTGACCATGGGCGTGCGCGAATCCTCCGGCGCGCTGAGCTACACGCTGGGCGACGGCAAGTACGTCGGCTTCCACGTCGAGGTCTGCACCAGGGTGCTGGCCGACATCCAGAAGCAGCTGGGCCTGGCCAAGCTCGAGACCAAGTACCAGCCGGTGACCTCGCAGAACCGCATTCCGCTGGTGCAGAACGGCACCGTGGACATCGAGTGCGGCTCGACCACCAACAACGCCACGCGCCAGAAGGACGTCTCCTTCGCCGTCACCACCTTCGTCGAGGAAGTGCGCATCGCCGTCAAGGGCGCCTCGGGCATCACCTCGATCGCCCAGCTGAAGGACAAGTCGGTCGCCACCACCACCGGCACGACCTCGGTGCAGCTGCTGCGCAAGCACGAGCGCGCCAACGGCATCGACTTCAAGGAAGTGTTCGGCAAAGACCACGCCGACAGCTTCCTGCTGCTCGAGTCCGGCCGCGCCGATGCCTTCGTGATGGACGGCCAGATCCTGGCCGGCAACATCGCCAAGGCGAAGAACCCGGCCGACTTCAAGATCGTCGGCGAGGTGCTGTCGGTCGAGCCGATCGCCATCATGATCCGCAAGGACGATCCGGCCTTCAAGAAGGCGGTGGACGACAGCATCATCGCGCAGATCAAGAGCGGCGACCTGGCCAAGACCTACGACAAGTGGTTCGTGCAGCCGATCCCGCCGAGCAACACGAAGGTCGGCCTGCCCGCCAGCGACGCCACCAAGGCCGCCTGGGCGAGCCCGAACGACAAGCCGGTCGAGGAGTACATGAAGAAGTAAGAGCCCCCCTGGGAAGCCCTGAGCCTGCGGGCTCGGGGCTTGCTTATGCTGGGGGAGCGCGGCGTCGGGCCAACCGCGTCGCGCTTTTCTTTTGGGGGCCGGCCGGCACAGAACAACAGGAGGCGGCGCAATGAAATGGGACTGGCAGGTGTTCTTGCAGGACACCGGAGGAGGGCAGACCTACCTGGAGTGGCTGATTTCCGCCTGGGGCTGGACGCTGTCGGTGGCGCTGTGCGCCCTGGTGGTGGCGCTGCTGGTGGGCTCGCTGATGGGCATCCTGCGCACCGTGCCCAACAAGTGGCTGGTGCTGCTGGGCAACTCCTGGACCGAGTTGTTCCGCAACATCCCGCTGCTGGTGCAGATCTTCCTCTGGTACCACGTCATCCCGTCGATCTTCCTCACGCTGCGCGGCGTGCCGAGCTTCGTGCTGGTGGTCTTCGCGCTGGGCTTCTTCACTTCTGCGCGCATCGCCGAGCAGGTCAAGGCCGGCATCCAGACCCTGCCCAAGGGCCAGCGCTATGCCGGCCTCGCCGTGGGACTGACGCTGCCGCAGACCTACCGCTACGTGCTGCTGCCGATGGCATTCCGCATCGTCATCCCGCCGCTGACCAGCGAGTCGATGAACATCATCAAGAACTCGTCGGTGGCCTTTGCGGTGAGCATCGCCGAGCTGACCATGTTCGCCATGCAGGCGCAGGAAGAGACCTCGCGCGGCATCGAGATCTACCTGGCGGTGACGGGCCTGTACTTCATCTCCGCCTTCGCCATCAACCGCATCGCGCTGTTCATCGAGAACCGCGTGCAGGTGCCCGGGATGATCGGAGGCGGGAAATGACGGCTCTGGACTTCAGCTTCTTCAACTGGAACGTCGTCTCCGGTTTCGTCATCAAGGGCTTCTTCTTCTCGATCCAGCTCACGCTGATCGCGATGATCGGCGGCATCGCGCTGGGTACGGTGCTCGCGCTGATGCGCCTGTCGGGCAAGCCTTGGCTGGTGATGCCGGCAGCGGCCTACGTCAACACGTTGCGCTCGATCCCGCTGGTGATGGTGATCCTGTGGTTCTTCCTGCTCATCCCGCTGCTGATCGGGCGGCCGATGGGTGCGGAGCTGTCGGCCATCATCACCTTCACGGTGTTCGAGGCGGCCTACTACTCGGAGATCATGCGAGCGGGCATCCAGAGCGTGCCCAAGGGGCAGGTCTACGCGGGCTACGCGGTGGGCATGAACTACGCACAGTGCATGCAGCTGGTGGTGCTGCCGCAGGCCTTCCGCAACATGCTGCCCGTGCTGCTCACGCAGACCATCATCCTGTTCCAGGACACGTCCCTCGTGTACGCCATCGGCGCCTACGACCTGCTCAAGGGCTTCGAGGTGGCCGGCAAGAACTTCAACCGGCCGGTCGAGACCTATCTCGTGGCCGCCGTCGTGTACTTCATCATCTGCTTCAGCCTGTCGATGCTCGTGCGTCGCCTGCAGCAGAAGATCCAGATCATTCGATAGGAGAGCGCCGTGATCGACATCAAGAACATCAGCAAGTGGTACGGCAGCTTCCAGGTGCTGACCGACTGCACCACCAGCATCCAGAAGGGCGAGGTCGTCGTGGTCTGCGGCCCGTCGGGCTCGGGCAAGAGCACGCTGATCAAGACGGTGAACGCGCTGGAGCCGATCCAGAAGGGCGACATCGTCGTCGACGGCATCTCCATCTCCGACCCGAAGACGAACCTGCCCAAGCTGCGCAGCCGCGTGGGCATGGTCTTCCAGCACTTCGAGCTCTTCCCCCACCTCACCGTCACCGAGAACCTGACGCTGGCGCAGATCAAGGTGCTCGGCCGCTCGCAGGACGAGGCCAAGGCTCGCGGGCTGAAGATGCTCGATCGCGTCGGCCTGATGGTCCACAAGGACAAGTTCCCCGGCCAGCTCTCGGGCGGCCAGCAGCAGCGCGTGGCGATCGCCCGCGCGCTGTCGATGGACCCGATCGTGATGCTGTTCGACGAACCGACTTCCGCGCTCGACCCCGAGATGGTCGGCGAGGTGCTCGATGTGATGGTGCTGCTGGCCAAGGAGGGCATGACGATGATGGTCGTCACGCACGAGATGGGCTTTGCCAAGCGCGTCAGCCACCGCGTCATCTTCATGGACGCCGGCAAGATCGTCGAGGACTGCAAGAAGGACGAGTTCTTTGGCGACCCGGATGCCCGAACTCCGCGCGCCAAGGAATTCCTCTCCAAGATCCTGCAGCACTGAACGATGGCGCCGCCGGGAACGGGCTGGGCCGAACGTATCGAGCCCGGCGAGCCAGCGCGACATGCCGAGGCGGCGCGCGCGCTGGTGGCGATGCAGCAGGCGAAGTCGAAGCGCTTCGGCCCCGGCCGCGCGCTGCACCGCAAGCCCATCCTCGCGCTCAAGGGCACGCTGCGTGTCCTCGACGGCGTGCCGGCGCACCTGCGCCACGGCCTGTTCGCCCGCATGGGAGACTACGACGTCACGCTGCGCCTGTCCAACGGTGGCACCGACGTGGCGAAGGATCGCGTGCCCGACATCCGCGGCTTCTCGATGCGGGTGCACGGCCTGCACGGGCCGGCGGCGCTGGGCGGCACGACCGACCACCAGGACTTCACGCTCATCAACAAGAGCGCCTTCGCCTTCCCCGACAGCCGGCCGTTCGTGGGCCTCGTGCTCGCCGCCGGCAAGGGGCCGGCAGGCCTGATCGGCTGGGCGCTGCGCACCTACGGGCCGGTGAAGATGTTCGGCCAGCTCAAGCGGCTGAAGGATTCGTTCGACCAGCCTTTCACGGGCTTTGCGACCGAGCCCTTCTTCAGCGCGGCACCCATCGCCTGCGGGCCTTCCGCCGTGCGCGTGCGCCTGCTGCCGCCGCAGGGGCGGCATGCGCAGCGGAGCCCCGAGCGCTGGGCCGACGAGTACCTCGCGCAGTTGAACCAGGGGCCGCTGGTCTACCGGCTGCAATTGCAGAGCTTCGTCGACGAAGCGCGCACGCCCATCGAAGACGCCTCGGTCGACTGGCCGGAGAGCGTGGCGCCCTATGTCGACGTGGCCGAACTCGTGATCGAGCCGCAGGAGCTGAGCGCGCCCGAGGCGAAGGCTTTCGCCGATGCGGTGGAGCGCGCCGTCTTCGACCCTTGGCAGGCGCTGGCCGCGCACCGGCCGCTGGGCGAGGTGATGCGCTCGCGCAAGGTCGTCTATTTCGAGAGCCAGAAGGCGCGCGGCGCGGCCTGAGTCTGTCGCAGGCGGGTGCGAGAATCGCTGCATGAGCGACTCCCTCACGATCACCCGCCCCGACGACTGGCACCTGCACGTGCGCGACGGCGCGGCCCTGGCCGCCGTGGTGCCCGCCACGGCACGCCAGTTCGGCCGCGCGATCATCATGCCCAACCTCAAGCCGCCGGTGACCACCGCTGCGCAGGCGCTGGCCTACCGCGAGCGCATCCTCGCTGCCGTGCCGAAGGGCGTGGCCTTCGAGCCGCTGATGACGCTGTACCTCACCGACGTGCTGCCGCCCGACGAGATCCGCCGCGCGAAGGACGCCGGCGTGGTCGCCGTCAAGCTCTACCCGGCCGGCGCCACGACGAACAGCGATGCCGGCGTCACCGACCTGCGCAAGGTGCACGAGACGCTGGACACGATGCAGCGCGTCGGCCTGCCGCTGCTGGTGCACGGCGAAGTCACCGATCCGGAGATCGACCTGTTCGACCGCGAGAAGGCCTTCATCGACCAGAAGCTGATCCCGCTGCGCGCCGACTTCCCCGAGCTGAAGATCGTCTTCGAGCACATCACCACGCGCGACGCGGTGCAGTACGTCGGCGAGGCCGGGCCGAGGACGGCGGCCACCATCACGGCGCACCACCTGCTCTACAACCGCAACGCGATCTTCCTCGGCGGCGTGCGGCCGCACTACTACTGCCTGCCGGTGCTCAAGCGCGAGGAGCACCGCCAGGCGCTCGTCAACGCGGCGACCTCGGGCAGCCGCAAGTTCTTCCTCGGCACCGACAGCGCGCCGCACCCGGCGCACCTCAAGGAGCACGCCAGCGGCTGCGCCGGCTGCTACACCGCGCTCAGCGCGCTGGAGCTGTACGCGGAGGCCTTCGACGCGGTCGGCGCGATCGACAGGCTGGAGGCCTTCGCCAGTTTCAACGGGCCGGCTTTCTACGGCCTGCCGCGCAACTCCGGCACCGTCACCCTGCGCCGGCAGCCCTGGGTGCTGCCCGAGACCGTGCCCTTCGGCGACGCCGCGCTCAAACCCCTGCGCGGCGGCGAAACGCTCGCGTGGCAACTGGTCTGAAAGGCCGCCCATGATCGAAAAACAACCCCGCATCGCGCTGCTCATCGATGCCGACAACTCGCCCTCCAGCAAGATCGACGTGATCCTGGCCGAACTGGCCAAGCTCGGCGTCGTCAACGTGCGCCGTGCCTATGGCAACTGGAAGAAGGACGGGCTGAAAGGCTGGGAGAACGTGCTGCACGAGTACGCCATCCGCCCGATCCAGCAGTTCGACTACACCAAGGGCAAGAACGCCACCGACATGGGCCTCGTGATCGATGCGCTGGACCTGCTCTACAGCGACAGCCCCGACGCCTTCGGCATCGTCTCGTCCGACAGCGACTTCACGCCGCTGGTGATGCACCTGCGGGCCAAGGGCGCGCAGGTGTTCGGCTTCGGCGCGCAGAAGACGCCGATGCCCTTCGTCAACGCCTGCTCGCGCTTCCTGTTCCTCGAGCATCTCGGTGGCGCCGTCGAGGCGGCCGCGGACGAGGCCGAGAAGACCTCGCGGGCCAAGCCGGCCTCGGGCCGCAAGCCGCGCAATGGCAAGAAGGCCGAGCCGGCGCCAGCCGCGACCGTCGACATCGTGCTCGACGCCTCGCCCTCGAGATTCGACACTGCGGCGCTCAAGCAGGACGCGCGCCTCGTCTCGCTGCTGCGCAATGCGGTGGAGTCGGCGGCGGGCGAGGACGGCTGGTCGCCGCTGGGCTCGGTGGGCCAGCAGATCGGCAACCAGGCTTCGTTCGACCCGCGCAACTACGGCTATCGCAAGCTGATCGACCTGATCGATGCGACCCAGCTGTTCGACCTGGACCGCCGCGGCTCGCAGTTCGTGCTGCGCGACAAGCGGCAAGCCAAGGCTGCGCCGCGCGCCTGATGACTCGGGGCGGCGAGGGTTGGCGCGCCATCGATTGGCGTGCGCCCTGGCTGGCGCCGTATGCGGCGCTCGCCGGGCCGGTGATGAAGCGGCTGGACCGGGGCGACAGCGTCGCCGAGGCCTTGAGCCTTGGCAGCGGCCCAGTTCGCTTCGTGCCGCAGGCCGAACTCACCGAAGACGAGGCTTACGAGGCCTTCATCCGCCGCACCGGCCGCGTGCCCACCCGCGACAACCTGCACGACCTGTTCAACGGGCTGGTATGGCTGCGCTTTCCGGCGCTCAAGCAGCGCCTGAACGAACTGCATGCCGCGCAGATCGCCGCCGAAGGCATTTCACCCGCGCGCGGCCCGCTGCGTGATGCGCTGACCTTGTTCGACGAGAACGGCGCCTGGTGGCAAGCCCCCGCGGAGTTGGTGCACGCGCTGCAGCGGCGCGACTGGCACGCACTGTTCGTCACCCACCGTGCGTTGTGGTCGCAGCCGCGGCTGACGCTCGTTGGCCATGCCCTGCTGGAGAAGCTGGTGCAGCCGCGCACGGCCATCACGGCGCACCTGTGGGTGTCGAGCGGTGACGTGGGCGAGCCGTCGGGCATCACCGCGGCGTCGTGGTCCGTCAAACCCTTCCTGCCGCTGCCCGTGCTGGGCGTGCCCACCTGGTGGCCGGCCAACGAAAACCCAGGCTTCTACGACGACGCCGGCGTGTTCCGCCCCGCGCGGGGATAATCGACTCTGTGAAGCGGGCCAGACCGCCGCCGGTGCAGGATCCGAAAGGTTGCACGGGAGGAAGGTCCGGACTGCACAGGGCGGCGTAGCAGCTAACGGCTGTCCGGCGCGAGCCGAGGATCAGAGCAACAGAGACGAGTCGGTGTTCTTCGCAAGAGGGGCATCGGGTGAAACGGGCAATCTCTACGCGCAGCAACACCGAATAGGCACACGATGATTCGGCCCGAGGAGTGTGCGGGTAGGTGGCACCGAGCCGCGCAGTGATGCGCGGCCCAGAGGAATGGCGGTCACGGCGGGGTGCCTCGCAAGGGGAATCCCGCCGCACAGAATCCGGCCTATCGGCCCGCTTCACACTTTTCACGAGCCGATCATGAACCCCGACGCGCACACCCTCTGGCGCGCCCCGCGCTGGGCGCTGGCCCTGCTGCTGGCCTGCCTGGGCATGCTCGGGCCGTTCTCGATCGACACCTACCTGCCGGCCTTCTCGGGCATCGCGCAGTCGATCGGCGCCACGCCCACCGAGATGCAGCAGACGCTCTCGGCCTACCTGTTCGGCTTCGCAGTGATGAACCTGTTCCACGGCGCGTTGTCCGACAGCTTCGGGCGCCGGCCGGTGGTGCTGTGGGGCATCGCCGCCTTTACCGTCGCCTCGGCCGGCTGCGCACTTTCTGAGCATATTGGAACGCTGGTGTTCTGGCGCGCGGTGCAGGGCATGTCGGCCGGCGCGGGCATCGTGGTGTCGCGCGCGGTGATCCGCGACATGTTCCCGCCCGCCGACGCGCAGCGCGTCATGTCGCAAGTGACGATCTACTTCGGCGTGGCGCCAGCCGTCGCGCCGATGGTCGGCGGCTTCCTGTTCGTGCACGTCAACTGGCATGCGATCTTCTGGTTCCTCACCGCCGTGGGCGTGCTGCTGTGGATCGGCAACTGGAAGCTGCTGCCCGAGACGCTGCACGATTCGCAGCGCCAGCCGTTCAACGCACGCCACCTGCTGCGCGGCTACTGGCAGCTGAGTTCGAACCCGCGCTTCTTCATGCTCGCGCTGGCCAGCGGTATCCCCTTCAACGGCATGTTCCTCTACGTGCTGTCGGCGCCGGTGTTCCTCGGCGAGCTGCTGCACCTCGGGCCGGCGCAGTTCTTCTGGTTCTTCACGCTGACCATCGCCGGCATCATGGCCGGCTCGTTCCTGTCGGGGCGGCTGGCCGGCCGCATCAAGCCCAAGCACCAGATCCGCCACGGCTTCGTGATCATGGTGGCGATCTCGCTGATCAACCTGGCGCTCAACCTGCTCTTCGAGCCCCAGGCCTGGTGGGCCTTGTGGCCGATCGCCATCTTCGCTTTCGGCTGGGCGCTGATGGTGCCGGTGGTCACGCTGATGGTGCTCGACCTCGCGCCCGACCGGCGAGGCATGGCCAGTTCGCTGCAGGCCTGCGTGGGCAGCCTGGCCAACGGCCTGGTGGCCGGCGTGATCGCGCCGCTGGTGATGCACTCCACGGTGTCGCTGGCGGTGGCCTCGCTGCTGATGATGAGCATCGGGGTGGTGGCCTGGATCTGGGTCAAGCCGCACGTGAGCTGAGCGGCTCCTCTCTCAAGCGCCGGCTGCGGCGGCCGATAAGACAACGATGCCCCGCGCCTTCGTGGCGCCCGAGGAGACCGTTGTCATGTCCAAGATCCGCACCCCGCGCCTGCCGCACCTGATCGCCGCGCTGTTCTGCGCCGGCGCCAGCCTGCCCGTTCTGCCCGCCGACGGCCACGGCCACGACGCCAAGCCGGCCGCGGCGAAGAAGGCCGTGGCCGAAGCGCCGGCCGCATCGGCCGCCGAGACCAAGCCCGCCAAGCCGGCCGCGCGCGCCGAGCCTCCGCAGGACCCGATGGACAAGCTGCGTGAGCGCCTGGCCGAAAAGCTCGGCGCGACCAAAGCGGCGCCGAGCAACCCGAATGTGGTGCGTGTGGCCGCGCGGGCGAGTGCCGAGCCCGAGCATGCGCCGGCTGCCGCAACTGCTGCGGCCCATGCCGCCCGGCCCGCGGCGCCGAAGGCGCGTGCCGTCGTGTCGCACGATGCGCCGGCCGGCCACGCCGCGCACTGGAGCTACGAGGGCGCCGGCGGCCCGTCCGGCTGGGGCGCCATGAAGCCCGAGTTCGCCAAGTGCTCCACCGGCACGCGGCAAAGCCCGATCGACATCCGCGAGGGCATCAAGGTGCAGCTCGACCCGGTGCAGTTCGACTACCGGCCCAGCGGCTTTCGTGTCATCGACAACGGCCACACCGTGCAGGTCAACGTGGCCGCCGGCAACTCGATCGAGGTGATGGGCCGGCGCTACGACCTGCTGCAGTTCCACTTCCATCGGCCTTCCGAGGAGCGCATCGACGGCAAGCAGTTCGACATGGTGGCGCATCTCGTGCACAAAGATGCCGAGGGCCGCCTGGCCGTCGTCGCGGTGCTGCTGGACCGCGGCAGTGCCCAGCCGATCGTGCAGACGGTCTGGAACAACCTGCCGCTCGAGAAGGGTGACGAGGTGCCGGCCAAGGGCTCGCTCGACCTCAACGCGCTGCTGCCGCCGGAGCGCAGCTACTTCACCTACATGGGTTCGCTGACCACGCCGCCGTGCAGCGAGGGCGTGCTGTGGATGGTGATGAAGCAGCCGGTGTCGATCTCGCAGGAGCAGATCGCGATCTTCTCGCGCCTGTACCCGATGAATGCCAGGCCGATCCAGTCGGCTTCGGGGCGATTGATCAAGGAATCGAACTGAGCGTCTAGACTCTCGCGCATCCCTCTTTCCGGATGCGCGACATGACCCTGCTGATCCTCGGCTTGCTGATCTTCCTCGGCCTGCATTCGGTGTCGATCTTCGCGCCGGCCTGGCGCGACGCGCAGGTGGCGCAGCGCGGCGAGAACGCCTGGAAGGGGATCTACTCGCTGCTTTCGATCGTCGGCTTTGCGCTGATCATCTACGGCTATGGCCTGGCGCGGCAGGCGCCGGTGGTGCTGTACACGCCGCCCACCGCCTTGCGCCATGTCGCGCTGCTGCTGATGCTGCCGGTGTTCGTGCTGCTGCTGGCCGCCTACCTGCCCGGGCGCATCAAGTCGGCGGCAAAGCACCCGATGCTGCTGGCCACCAAGCTGTGGGCGACGGCACACCTGCTGGCCAACGGCAACCTGGGCGACGTGCTGCTGTTCGGCGGTTTTCTCGCCTGGGCGGTGGCCGACCGCATCTCGATGAAGCGTCGCGTGGCGCGTGCCGTGCCCGGCGCGCCGGCCGGCCCGCTGAACGACGTGATCGCGCTGGTCGGCGGCCTGGGCCTGTACGCGCTGTTCGTGACATGGGCGCACGGCTGGCTGATTGGCGTGAAATTGTTCTAGTTGCGCCGACGCGGCTTGACCCACATCAGGCCGCAAGCAACTTCAAGGCCGTGCCAACGAATCAGCGCTCAAGCGCAGCGACTGCCGGTCGAAATGTTCCTCAGGCACATCTGCCGTTCGAGGAAGTACCGTGAGAAGAACTGGCACCGTCACGCAGAGAGAATTCATCATCGACGACGGCTCGACGCTGGTATCGACCACCGACCTGAAGAGCCGCATCACCTACTGCAATCCCGGCTTCATCGCCGTCAGCGGGTATGAGCGCGACGAACTGCTCGGCCAGCCTCACAACCTGATCCGCCACCCCGACATGCCGGCCGAGGCGTTCCGCGACATGTGGGACACGCTGGAGGCCGGGCAGCCCTGGACGGCATTGGTCAAGAACCGCCGCAAGAACGGCGATCACTACTGGGTGCGCGCGAACGTCACACCGGTCATCGAGAACGGCCGAGTCGCTGGCTACATGTCGGTGCGCACC
Organism: Rhizobacter sp. AJA081-3; assembly: GCF_017795745.1. Classification (GTDB taxonomy): domain Bacteria; phylum Pseudomonadota; class Gammaproteobacteria; order Burkholderiales; family Burkholderiaceae_C; genus Piscinibacter. Next base: position 783,456 of record NZ_CP059067.1, read on the forward strand.
AAGCCGACGCGCGCCGAGGTCGAAGCCTCCGAGGCGCTGTATGCCCGCATGCGCGAGGAAGCCTCGGCACAGCGACTCGTCACGACCCTGTATCGCGGTGAAGTGGTGATGCGCAACGCCGCGGGCTGGATAGATCGCCACTTTCGGCCCGGCTTCGGCGCGCGCGTCGGCCTGGCTGCGGGCGCGGCGCCGCTGCTCGTGTCTGCTGCAGCCGTGATGGCTGGTGCTGCGGCGCTGCCGGTGCTGGCGGCCGGGCTGGTCGCGGCGATCGCCGCCGGATTGGGCTTGAGCGCGCTGTGCGTCGCGCCGCTGCGGCAGGCCACGGCAACCGCCAACCGCATGGCGGCAGGCGACTTGTCGCCTTCCGCTGAAGCGGGCCGGCTCGATGAGGTGGGCCGTCTGATGCGCGGCCTCGCGCAGCTCAACGTGAACCTGCAGGCCATCGTCGGTGACGTGCGCCGCGAGGTCGAGGGAATCCATACCGCCTCGCACGAGATCGCCAGTGGCAACCACGACCTGAGCTCGCGCACCGAATCGCAGGCCAGCAACCTGCAGCAGACCGCGGCGGCGCTGGAGGAGATCACCGCGACGATCCGTCAGAACGCCGATGCCGCGCGCACCGCGGCCGACCTCGCGCAACAGGCCACCGACGTGGCACGTCGCACCGGTGAATCGGCCGGTAACGCGATGCGGCGCATGGACGAGATCAAGCAGTCTTCCGGGCGCATCGTCGAGATCATCGGCGTGATCGACGGGATCTCGTTCCAGACCAACATCCTCGCCCTCAATGCCGCCGTGGAAGCGGCCCGGGCCGGCGAGGCCGGACGCGGCTTCGCGGTGGTGGCTGCCGAAGTGCGCCAGCTCGCCCAGCGCACCAGCGGCGCCGCACGCGAGATCAAGGGCCTGATCGAGGACTCGGCGCACAAGGTCGAGGCAGGCACCAAGCTCGTCGGCGACACCGGGGCCACGGTCCAGCAGACCCTGGACGCCGTGCAGCGAGTCACCCAACTGGTGTCGGACATCAGCATGGCGTCGGAACAGCAGTCGACGGGCGTCATCGAGGTCAACGCCGCGGTGGCCAACCTCGATACCTTGACGCAGCAGAACGCGGCGATGGTCGAGCAGCTCTCCGCGGCGGCCAGTTCGCTCAGCGGACAGGCGGAGGTGGTGGCCGAGGCGGTACGGATCTTCCGGGCCGGGGAGTTGGCCGCAGCCTGAACAGCACCCCCCTGAAACGAGGGCCGCCTGCGGGCGGCCCTTTCGTTTGGCCTCCAACCTCAGTGTTCACTTTCAGTGCCTCGCGCAGGTCCTTGTTTTTGAAAGGGTTCTTGCGCGAAGGTGCCTCAAAAAACGGCGCTAAGTGATTGATTTCACTGATTTTTCTTTACAACTTCGTTGACCCGGTCACAGGCCATCCGCTAAAGTGGCGCAAAGTGCACTTTAGTGGGTTTTTGTGGCGAACATTGGTTTTCAGGGCCCCGCGGACCTGACCCTGGACAGCAAGGGGCGCGTCGCCATGCCCGCGCGCCATCGCGAAGTTCTGGGGACCATGGGTGTGTCCAAGCTCACCGTCACCAAGCATCCGCATGGCTGCCTGCTGGTGTTTCCGCCGGCGGCGTGGGAAGACTTCGCCGCGCGCGTGGCGGCCCTGCCGATGGAATCCGCCGGCTGGCGGCGCCTGTTCATCGGCAACGCGACCGAGATCGAGATCGACGGCTCGTCGCGCATGCTGATCGCGCCGGAACTGCGGGAGTTCGCCGACCTGTCGCGCGACGTGATCATGCTGGGCATGGGCAGTTGCCTGGAGTTGTGGGACAAGCGGCGCTACCTCGACCAGGAAGCCCTGGTCACCGCGTCGCCGATGCCTGAGTCGATCCGCAACTTTATCCTCTGATGGACAGCGGCGGTCAATGGCAACACACCACTGTCCTGCTGGCCGAAGCGATCGACGCGCTTCTGACCACGCCGGACGGTGTGTACGTGGACGGCACCTTCGGCCGCGGAGGGCACTCGCGCGCGTTGCTGGAGCGGCTGTCGCCGAGCGGCCGGCTGATCGCCTTCGACCGCGACCCGGAGGCGGTGGCCGCGGCCCGCTCGGGCATCTCGGATGCGCGCTTCTCGATCCACCACGCACGCTTCGGCGCGATGTCGCAGACGCTGGCGGATCTCGGCGTGACGGGCATCGACGGCCTGCTGCTCGACCTGGGCGTGAGCTCGCCGCAGATCGACAACCCCGCGCGAGGTTTCAGCTTCCGCTTCGAAGCGCCGCTGGACATGCGCATGGATCCGACCCGCGGCGAGAGCGCAGCGGACTTTCTGGCCCGCGCCGACGAGCGCCACATCGCAGAGGTGATTCGTGACCATGGGGAAGAACGGTTTGCTGTACAGATTGCAAAGGCGCTTGTTGCTCGGCGCGAAGGCGGGAACCCTGTTCGAACCACTGGGGAGCTTTCCGAAGTCGTGGCTCGTGCGGTCAAAACCCGCGAACCGGGCCAGGACCCTGCAACGCGCACATTTCAAGGCCTTCGGATTCACGTCAACGCCGAGCTTGAGGAGCTCGAACAAGGCCTGAAGTCGGGAGTCGAACTGCTCCATCCATCGGGACGCCTGGTCGTGATCAGCTTTCACTCGCTGGAAGACCGCATCGTGAAGACCTTCATCGCACGCGAAAGCCGCAGCGAGGTCGACCGGCGTGCGCCGTTCGCACCCGAGCAGCCGCACCGGCTGAAGGCGCTGGGCCGCATCAAGCCGTCTTATGGGGAACTGCGTGCCAACCCGCGTGCGCGCTCGGCGGTGATGCGCGTGGCCGAGCGCACCGAGGTGCCGGCATGAACAGGCTCAACATCGTGCTGTTCGTGATGCTGGTGGCCAGCAGCGTGTACCTGGTGCGCGTGTCCTACGACTCGCGTCGACTGTTCGCCGAGCTCGACCAGGCGCGCAACGAGGAACGGGCTCTGGACACCGAGTACGAGCGCCTGAAGGCCGAGCGCCAGGGCCAGTCGACGCCGCTGAAGGTGGAGCGACTGGCGCGCGACAAGCTGGCCATGCGCAATGCCACGCCGGCCGTCACGCAGTACGTGACCTATGCGCGAGCCGCTTCGGCGAGTGCTTCGGGGGCGGCGCGATGAACTTCGGGCGCTTCTTCCGTCGCGACAGCCGCGGTGGCGCACGCTCGCGCAGCGGCGCGGCCAGCGTGCGCAGCGTGGCCTATTCGAGCAGCCCGCTGCTGGCCTCGAAGACGCCGCCGTGGCGATCGAAGTTCGTCGTCGCGCTGGTCGGCCTGAGCTTCGTCGTGCTGCTCGGCCGCGCGCTGTACGTGCAGGTGCTGGGCAGCGACTTCTTCAAGAAGCAGGGGGAGATCCGCTTCGCGCGCACGATCGACCTGCTGGCCAGCCGGGGCCGCATCCTCGACCGCAACGGGCAGATCCTGGCCGTCAGCGTGCCTGCGCCGTCACTGTGGGTGCTGCCCAAGGACTTCGAGGCCGACCGCGCCCAGCGCCGCCAGCTCGCCAGGTTGCTGGGCATGACGCCGCCCGAACTGGACAACAAGCTCGACAACAACCCCAACTTCGTCTGGCTGCGCCGCCAGGTCGAGGAACAGACCGCCAAGGACGTGCTGGCGCTGGGCCTCAAGGGCATCCATCAGGAGCGCGAGTACAAGCGCAAGTACCCCGAGGGCGAGGCCGCAGCGCACGTGGTGGGTTCGACCAACGCCGACGAGCATGGCCAGGAGGGGGTGGAGTTCGCCCACGAGGCCGAGCTCTCGGGCGCCGACGGCACCCGCCGCGTCATCAAGGATCGGCTGGGCCGCGTGGTGGAGGACATCGGCGAGAGCGTCGCGCGGGTGGATGGCCGCGACCTGCGACTGACGATCGACACCAAGATCCAGTTCTTCGCCTACCAGCGCGTGCGCGACGCAGTGGCCGAGCACCGCGCCACCAGCGGCAGCGTGGTGGTGCTCGACGTGGCCACCGGCGGTGTGCTGGCGATGGCCAACTACCCGAGCTTCACGCCCGGCGTGCGCGGCATCACGGCGGCCTCGGCACGACGCAACCTCGCGCTCGTCGACACCGCCGAGCCGGGCTCGACGATGAAGCCCTTCATTGCCGCGCTGGCGCTGGAGTCTGGCCGCTTCCGCCCGTCCGACGTGATCCAGACGGCGCCAGGCAAGCTCTACGTGACGGGCCTGCCGATCACCGACGAACACTCCATGCCGGCCATGACCGTCGAGCAGGTGGTGCAGAAGTCGAGCAACGTGGGCACCGCGAAGATCGCGCTGCAGATGCCCGCGCGCGAGATCTGGGACCTGTACACCCGCGTGGGCTTCGGGCAGAAGCCGCAGATCGACTTCCCCGGCCGCGTCACCGGCAAGCTGCGCGCCCATCAGTCGTGGCGGCCGATCGACCACGCGACCATCGGCTTCGGCTACGGCGTCTCCGTCTCGCTGATGCAGCTGGCGCAGGCCTACACCGTGTTCGCGCGCGACGGCGACATGGTGCCGCTGTCGCTGACCCTGCCCGAGGAGGGCGCGCCGCTGGAGCCGCAGGTGCGCCAGCAGGTCGTCTCTGCGCAGACTGCCAAGGCAGTGCGCCGCATGCTCGAGATGGTGACGCAGCCCGGCGGCACGGCGCTGAAGGCGGCGGTGCCGGGCTACTCCGTGGCCGGCAAGACCGGCACCTCGCGCAAGTGGGTCGACAAGGAGCGCCGCTACGCCAACGACCGCCACCGCGGCTGGTTCGTCGGCATGGCGCCGGCCGACAAGCCGCGCATCGTCGTCGCGGTGATGATCGACGAGCCCAAGGCCGGCAAGTTCTTCGGCGGCGACGTGGCCGCACCGGTGTTCAGCCAGGTGGTGCAGCAGACGCTGCGCACGATGGGCGTGCCGCCGGATCTCGACGTGAAGACGCAGATCGTCGCGCGCGACATCCCCGTCGTCGAGGAGAGCTACTGATGGCGCTGCAACGCCTGGGCGATGCCCGCGCGGCCAGCGACTGGCTGGCGCAGCGCGGCGTGCGCTCGCTTGCCGTCGACAGCCGGCGTGTGCAGCCCGGCGATGCCTTCATCGCCTGGCCCGGCCACGCGCTGGACGGACGGCAGTACGTCGGGCAGGCGCTGGCCGCGGGCGCGGTGGCCTGCCTGGTCGAGGCAGACGGCGTCGAAGCCTTCGAGTTCGGCGAGGGCGCGCCGGTGGCGGCAGTGGCAGGCCTGAAGTCGAGCACAGGCGAGATCGCCGACGGCTTCTACGGCCGGCCCAGCGAACTGCTGCAGGTGGTGGCGACCACCGGCACCAACGGAAAGACCTCGACCGCCTGGTGGACGGCGCAGGCGCTGAGCCAACTCGGGCGGCGCTGCGGCGTGATCGGCACGCTGGGGATCGGTGAGCCTTCAGCGAATGTCGCATCGACCGGCCTGACCACGCCCGACCCGGTGACACTGCAGCAGGCGCTGCGCCGCTTTGCCGACGAAGGTTTCGCGGCCTGCGCCATCGAGGCCTCGTCGATCGGCATCGTCGAGCAGCGCCTGGCGGGCACGCGCATCGCAGTCGCGCTGTTCACCAACTTCACGCAGGACCACCTCGACTTCCACGGCAGCATGGCGTCGTACTGGGAGGCCAAGAGCGCATTGTTCGACTGGCCGGGCCTGCGTGCGGCGATCCTCAACGTCGACGACCCCCAAGGCGCGGCACTCGCCGAGCGCCTGCGCGGGCTCGACTGCTGGACCTACTCGGTGCGCGGGCCGGCGCGGCTGCGCGCCAGCGACATCGCCTACCGAGACGGCGGGCTGGCATTCGAGGTGATCGAGGGCGATCAGCGCGCCACGGTGCGCAGCACGCTGATCGGCGAGTACAACGTGTCCAACCTGCTGGCGGTGATCGGCGGCCTGCGCGCGCTCGGCGTGCCGCTGGCCGAGGCCGCGCAGGCCTGCGCCGTGCTCACGCCGGTGCCCGGGCGCATGCAGCGGGTCGAGGCGACGCGGCCGGGCCCGGAGGTGGTGGTCGACTACGCCCACTCGCCCGATGCGCTGGAGAAGGCGCTCGAAGCGCTGCGTCCGTTCGCCACCCAGCGTGGCGGCCGGCTGTGGTGCGTGTTCGGGTGCGGCGGCAACCGCGACACCGCCAAGCGCCCGCTGATGGGCGGTATCGCGCAGCGCCTGGCCGACCGCGTGGTGCTGACCAGCGACAACCCGCGCCACGAGCCGCCGGCCTTCATCCTGCTGCAGATCGTGGCCGGCCTGGCGGGCAGTCAGGAACGCGTGAACGTCATCGAGGACCGCCGCAAGGCCATCGCCCACGCAGTGCGTGAAGCCGGTGCGAACGACGTCGTGCTGATCGCCGGCAAGGGCCATGAGGACTACCAGGAGATCGCCGGCAATAAGCTGCCGTTCTCCGACGTCGACGAAGCGCGATTCGCGCTGGAGGCGCGCGCATGAGCATGACCACGCTGGCCCGGCTCTACGCGCTGCTGCCCGACGCCCGGCTGGTCGGCGACCCGTCCATCGTCGTGCAGCGTGTGCACACCGACACGCGCAGCCTGCGTGCGGGCGACCTGTTCGTGGCGCTGCGCGGCGAGCGTTTCGATGCCAACGACTTCCTCGCGCAGGCCAAGGCTGCAGGTGCCGTGGCGGCGCTGGCCGAGCGCGGCCTCGACGACGCCGGCCTGCCCGGCCTCGAAGTGGCCGACAGCGGTGCCGCGCTGATGCAGCTCGGCGGCGGCTGGCGTGCGCGCCTGCCGCTGCCGCTGATCGCGGTGACCGGCAGCAACGGCAAGACCACCGTCACGCAGATGATCGCCACCATCCTGCGCACCTGGCTGGGCAACGCCGCGCTGGGCACCGAGGGCAACTTCAACAACCACATCGGCGTGCCGCTGACGCTGCTGCGCCTGCGTCAGGATCACCAGGTCTGGCATCGCGCCGCGGTGGTCGAGCTGGGCATGAACCACCCCGGCGAGATCGCGCAGCTCGCGGCCATCGCCGCGCCCACGGTGGCGCTGGTCAACAACGCCCAGCGTGAGCACCAGGAGTTCATGGCCAGCGTCGAAGCCGTGGCGCGCGAGAACGGCAGCGTGATCAGCGCCTTGCCGGCCGACGGCACCGCGGTGTTCCCCGCCGACGACCCGCATGCGCCGATCTGGCGCAGCCTGGCCGGCGCGCGCCGGGTGACGACCTTCGCCACCGACGCCGCGGCAGACGTCACGGCCGAGGCCCGCTGGTCGGTCGACCACTGGGACATGACACTCGTCACGCCGGCCGGCCGTGCCGCGCTGGCCCTGCGTGTGGCGGGGATGCACAACGTGCGCAATGCGCTGGCGGCCGCGGCGTGCGTGCTGGCCGCGGGCTGCCCGCTGGAGGCCGTGGTGCGCGGCCTGCAGGCCTTCGAGCCGGTGAAGGGCCGCTCGCAGCTCAAGCGCCTGGCGCGCGGCGGCATCGAGATCACGCTGGTTGACGACAGCTACAACGCCAACCCCGACTCGGTGCGCGCCGCCATCGACGTGCTCGCCGCGCTGCCCGGCCCGCGCTGGCTGGTGCTGGGCGACATGGGCGAGGTGGGCGACCAGGGCCCGGCCTTCCACACCGAAGTCGGCGCCTACGCGAAGCAACGCGGCATCGAGCACTTCTGGGCCGCCGGCGCGTTGTGCCGGCATGCCGCCGACGCCTTTGCCGGCTCGCGCCACTTCGAGGATGCGCCGGCGCTGATCGCGGCGCTGGGCCAGGCGCCGCAGGCCGCCGCCATCGTCGTCAAGGGTTCCCGGTTCATGAAGATGGAGCGTGTCGTGGCCGCCCTGAGCGAAGGAGCCGCGCATGCTGCTTAGCCTGGCCCAATGGCTGCAGACGCTGTCGCCGGAGTTTGGCTTCTTCCGCGTCTTCCAGTACCTGACCTTCCGCGCCGTGATGGCCGCGCTGACGGCGCTGCTCATCGGCCTGGCCTTCGGGCCCTGGGTGATCCGCCGCCTGGCGGCGTTGAAGATCGGCCAGCCGATCCGCGACTACGGCGTGCAGGAGCACCTGGCCAAGAGCGGCACGCCGACGATGGGCGGGGTGCTCATCCTCATCGGAATCGGCGTCTCGACGCTGCTGTGGTTCGACTGGAGCAACCGCTTCGTCTGGATCGTGATGCTGGTGACGCTGGGCTTCGGCGCCATCGGCTGGGTCGACGACTGGCGCAAGGTGGTGCAGAAGAACCCGGAGGGCATGGCCTCGGGCGAGAAGTACTTCTGGCAGTCGGTGATCGGCCTGGTGGCGGCGCTGTACCTCGCCTTCAGCGTCTCGGAGACCTCCAACCTGCGCGTGCTCGAACTGTTCCTGCGCTGGGTGCAGAGCGGCTTCTCCAATGACCTGCCGCCCAAGGCCGACCTGATCGTGCCCTTCTTCAAGACGATCAGCTACCCGCTGGGCGTGTTCGGCTTCATCGCGCTGACCTACTTCGTCATCGTCGGCGCGAGCAACGCCGTCAACCTCACCGACGGGCTGGACGGCCTGGCCATCATGCCGGTGGTGATGGTCGGCTCGGCGCTGGGCATCTTCGCCTACGTGACCGGCAACGCGGTGTTCAGCAAGTACCTGCTGATCCCCTACATCCCCGGTGCCGGCGAACTGATGGTCTTCTGCGCGGCGATGGCCGGCGCGGGCCTGGCCTTCCTGTGGTTCAACACCCACCCGGCCCAGGTGTTCATGGGCGACGTGGGCGCGCTGTCGCTGGGTGGCGCGCTGGGCACCATCGCCGTCATCACGCGCCAGGAGATCGTGCTCGGAATCATGGGCGGCGTCTTCGTGCTCGAGGCGCTGTCGGTGATGCTGCAGGTCGGCTGGTTCAAGTACACGAAGAAGAAATACGGCACCGGCCGGCGCATCCTGAAGATGGCGCCGCTGCACCACCACTTCGAGAAGTCGGGATGGAAGGAGACGCAGGTCGTCGTGCGCTTCTGGATCATCACCATGTTGCTGTGCCTGATCGGTTTGGCAAGCCTGAAGCTGCGCTGATGAACCACCTCAACGACATCGACGTGATCGTGCTCGGCCTCGGTGAATCCGGGCTGGCGATGGTGCGCTGGTGCGTTCGCCACGGCGCACGTGTTCGCGTGTGGGACTCGCGCGATGCCGTGCCGAACGACGCCGTGCTCGCCGAGCAGCTGCCGCAGGTGCAGCGCCTGCGCGGCGAACTGGGCGACGACGCCTTCGCCGGCGTGCGCCTGGTGTGCTCGTGCCCGGGCCTCGCTCCCACCGATGCGCGCATCGCCGCACCGCTGCTGCGCGTGGCCGATACCGGCGTGCTGGTGCAGGGCGAGCTGGAACTCTTCGCCCGCGCGCTGGCCGACCTGAAGGCGCAGCGGGCCTATGCGCCCAAGCTGCTGGCGATCACCGGCACCAACGGCAAGACCACCACCACCGCGATGACGGCGCTGCTGGTCGAGCGCGCCGGCCGCAGCGTGGCGATGGCCGGCAACATCGGCCCCACCATGTTGCAGACGCTGGCCGATGCACTGGATCGCGCGGCGAGTGCGACCGAGGACGAGCCGCAGCCTCTGCCCGAGGTCTGGGTGCTCGAGCTCTCCAGCTTCCAGCTCGACGAAGCCAAGGGCTTCGAGCCCGACGCGGCCGCGGTGCTCAACATCAGCGAAGACCACCTCGACTGGCATGGCTCGATGGCCGCCTACGTGGCCGCCAAGGCGCGCGTGTTCGGCAAGCAGGCGGTGATGGTGATCAACCGCGACGACGCAGCGGTCGAGAAGCTCGTGCCCGAGCCGATCCCGGTGAAAGGCCGCCATGCGAAGCCGATCGAGCGCGAAGTGATCCGCTTCGGCCTGGACGAGCCGCATCGCCCTGGCGACTTCGGCCTGCGCACCGAGAATGGCATGGCCTGGCTGGTGCGCGCGATGGAAGCCGACGAGACCATCAAGCGCTTCAAGGGCGAGGCCGAGGAAGAGCTGCACATTCAGCGCCTGATGCCCGCCGATGCGCTGCGCCTGCGCGGCCGCCACAACGCCGCCAATGCGCTGGCCGCGCTGGCGCTGGCCACCGCCATCGGCTGCCCGCTCGGGCCGATGCTGCACGGCCTGCGCGAGTACACGGGCGAGCCGCACCGCGTCGAGTTCGTCGCCACGGTCGACGGTGTCGACGCCTTCGACGACAGCAAGGGCACCAACGTCGGGGCCACCGTGGCCGCGCTCGACGGCCTGGGCGCCGACCGCGCGCCGGCGAAGCTGGTGGTGATCCTCGGCGGCGACGGCAAGGGGCAGGACTTCGCGCCGCTGCGTGGCCCGGTGTCGCGCCACGCCCGCGCGGTGGCGACCATCGGACGCGACGCCGAGCGCATCGAGCAGGCGCTGTCCGGCCTGGACCTGCCGCTGCAGCGCCACGACACGCTCGAAGCCGCGGTGAAGTGGAGCTTCGAGCGCGCCCATGCCGGCGATGCCGTGCTGCTCAGCCCGGCCTGCGCCAGCCTGGACATGTTCCGCAACTACGCGCACCGTGCCGAGGTCTTCGTGGCCACGGTGTTCGGCCTGGCGGCCGACCGAGGGGAGCTCAACGCATGAACACCCTCGTACGCGATCGGCTCCTGCCGGGCTTCGGTGCCTGGCGGGCGCGCCTGGCCGGGCTGTTCAGGCGCAGCGCGCCAGCGTTGCCGCGCCGTGCCAAGCCCGAACCCAGCGCCACCGTCATCCCGGTGCGCGACTGGATCAACGTCGGCAGCGCGCAGCCGGCACGCCTGCTCGGCTTCGACCAGGCGCTGGTGTGGGTCGTCGTGGCCCTGCTCGCGCTGGGCATGGTGATGGTCTTCAGCGCCTCGGTGGCGCTGCCCGACAGCCCGAAGTTCGCGCGGTATGCGCCGACGCACTTCCTGACCCGGCATGCCATCCAGATTACCATCGCCGTGCTTGCCGCACTGGTGGTCGTGCAGATACCGGTCAGCGTGTGGGAGAAGGCCGCGCCCTGGCTGTTCGTCGCCGCGCTGGTGCTGCTGGTGCTGGTGCTGGTGCCCTTCATCGGCAAGGTGGTCAACAACTCGCGACGCTGGATCCCACTGGGCGTGATCAACTTCCAGCCGAGCGAACTGGCCAAGCTGGCGATGGCGATGTACGCCGCCAGCTACATGACGCGCAAGATGGAAGCGCGCGAGAACTTCGTGCGCGCCGTCTGGCCGATGGCGGTGGCGCTGGGCTTCACCGGCTTCCTGCTGCTGCGCGAGCCCGACATGGGCGCGTTCATGGTGATCGCGCTGATCTCCATGGGCATCCTGTTCCTCGGCGGCGTGAACGGGCGCATGTTCCTGCTCAGCGGCACGGTGCTGGTGGGCACCTTCGTGCTGGTGATCGCCTCCAGCCCCGAAAAGCGCGAGCGCATCTTCGCCTACCTGAAGCCCTGGGACCCGGAGTACGCGCTCGGCAAGGCCTACCAGCTCACGCACTCGCTGATCGCCTTCGGGCGTGGCGAATTCTTCGGCCAGGGGCTGGGCAGCAGCGTCGAGAAGCTGCACTACCTGCCCGAGGCGCACACCGACTTCCTGCTCGCCGTGATCGGCGAGGAGCTCGGCTTCATTGGCGTGGCCTGCGTGATCGTCGCCTTCTTCTGGCTGACGCGGCGCATCTTCCACATCGGCCGCCAGTCGATCGCGCTGGACCGCGTGTTCGCGGGCCTGTACGCGCAGGGCATCGGCATCTGGTTCGGTGGCCAGGCCTTCATCAACATGGGCGTGAACCTGGGCGTGCTGCCCACCAAGGGCCTGACGCTGCCGCTGATGAGCTACGGCGGCTCGGCGATCGTGATGAACCTGGTCGCGCTGGCCATCGTCATCCGCATCGACGTGGAGAACCGGCAGATGATGAGAGGAGGGCGATCGTGACGCGCCACCTCGTCGTGATGGCGGCCGGCACCGGCGGCCACGTGATCCCCGGCCTCGCGGTCGCCCGCGAGATGCTCTCGCGCGGCTGGACGGTGAGCTGGCTGGGCACCACGCACGGCATGGAGAACAAGCTGGTGCCGCCCTCGGGCATCGCGATGGACAACATCGCCTTCAGCGGCGTGCGCGGCAAGGGCCTGCTGCACACGCTGACCGGCGGGCTGCGCCTGCTCGGCGCGTTCTGGTCCTGCCTGCGCATCCTGCGTGCGCGCCGCGCCGACGCGGTGCTCGGCATGGGCGGCTACGTGTGCTTCCCCGGCGGGCTGATGGCCTCGCTGCTGGGCAAGCCGCTGGTGCTGGTGAACGCCGATGCCGCGCTGCTGATGAGCAACAAGGCGCTGCTGCCGGTGGCCGACCGCATTGCCTTCGGCTTCGACGGCCCGACGCTGCGCGGCATCAAGCGTTCCGTGGTCACCGGCAACCCGGTGCGCGCCGAGATCGAGGCGCTGCCCGAGCCCGCGCGGCGTTTCGCCGGCCGCAGCGGGCCGCTGCGCGTGCTGGTGGTCGGCGGCAGCCTGGGCGCCCGCGCGCTCAACGAGGCGGTGCCGCAGGCGCTGGCGCTGATCGACGCTGCGCAGCGACCGCAGGTGACGCACCAGACCGGCAACGCCAACCTCGAGGCCGTGCGCGCCGGCTATGCGCAGGCGCAGGTGCAGGGCGAATTGCTGCCCTTCATCGACGACATGGCGCAGCGCCTGGCGGATTGCGACGTGATCGTCTGCCGCGCCGGCGCGGTGACGGTCAGCGAACTGTGCGCCGCCGGCGTGCCCGCGGTGCTGGTGCCGCTGGTGGTGAGCACCACCTCGCACCAGCGCGACAACGCGCAGTGGCTGGCCGGGCAGGGCGCGGCGATCCACCTGCCGCAGACTGAACTCAGCCCCAGGCGACTGGCCGATCTGTTGGCGGGCCTGACGCGCGAGGCCTTGCTGGCCATGGCGACGAAGGCCCGGTCGCTGGCCCAACCCAAGGCGGCGGCCCGCGTCGCCGACCAGATCGAATCGTTGGTGGCCGCATGAAGCACGCCGTCAAGCACATCCATTTCGTGGGCATCGGCGGGGCCGGCATGAGCGGCATCGCCGAGATCCTGCACAACCTGGGTTACGTCGTTTCAGGATCCGACCAGAACGACAGCGCCACCTCGCGGCGCCTGGCCTCGCTGGGCATCCGCGTGGCGATCGGGCACGACGCCGCACACATCGCTGGCGCGGAAGCCGTGGTCACCTCCACCGCGGTGAAGGGCGACAACCCGGAGGTGATCGCCGCACGCGGCAAGCGCATCCCGGTGGTGCCGCGCGCGGTGATGCTGGCCGAGCTGATGCGCCTGAAGAAGGGCATCGCCATCGCCGGCACGCACGGCAAGACGACCACCACCAGCCTGGTCACCAGCGTGCTGGCCGAGGCCGGCGTGGACCCGACCTTCGTCATCGGCGGCAAGCTCAATGCCGCCGGCGCCAACTCGCGCCTGGGCTCGGGCGACTACATCGTCGTCGAGGCCGACGAGTCGGATGCGTCCTTCCTCAACTTGATGCCGGTGATGGCGGTGGTGACGAACATCGACGCCGACCACATGGACACCTACGGCCACGACTTCGCCAAGCTGAAGCAGGCCTTCGTCGAATTCATCCACCGCATGCCGTTCTACGGCGCGGCCATCCTGTGCGTCGACGACGCTGGCGTGCGCTCGATCATGCCAATGATCTCGCGCCCGCTGGTCAGCTACGGCTTCGGCGAGGACGCGATGGTGCGAGCCGTGAACGTGCAGGCTCAGCCGGGCGGCACGATGCGCTTCACCGTGCAGCGCCGCAACGGCGTGCGCATGCCCGACCTCGAGGTGACGCTGAACCTGCCCGGCGAGCACAACGTGCTCAACGCGCTGGCCACCATCGCCGTGGCTACCGAGCTGGAGCTGCCCGATGCGGCCGTGGTTCAGGGCCTGGCCGAGTTCCGCGGCGTGGGCCGGCGCTTCCAGCGCTTCGGCGATGTCGTCGCCGCCACCGGAGGGAAGTTCACCCTGGTCGACGACTACGGCCACCACCCGGTCGAGATGGCCGCCACGCTGGCCGCGGCGCGCGGCGCGTTTCCGGGCCGTCGCATCGTGCTGGCCTTCCAGCCGCACCGCTATACCCGCACGCGCGACTGCTTCGAGGATTTCGTCAAGGTGCTCGGCAGCGCGGACGCGGTGCTGCTCGCCGAGGTCTACGCCGCCGGCGAGGCGCCGATCGTCGCCGCCGACGGCCGCGCGCTGGCACGTGCCATCCGCGTGGCCGGGCGTGTGGACCCGGTCTTCGTCGACGACATCGTCGCCATGCCGCAGGCCGTCGCCGCACACGTGAAGGACGGCGACGTCGTCATCACCATGGGCGCCGGCTCGATCGGCAGCACTGCGCAGCACGTGGTGGATCTCCTGGGAGCCGCAGCATGAACATCGACCCGAAGAGCCTGGGCAAGGTTGCGGTGCTGTTGGGCGGCACCTCGGCCGAGCGCGAGATCTCCTTGATGTCAGGTGGCGGCGTGCTGGCCGCACTGCAATCGCAGGGCGTCGACGCGCACGCCTTCGATCCCGCGCAGCGCGAGCTGGCCGAGCTGAAGCACGAGGGCTTCGCACGCTGCTTCATCGCCCTGCACGGCCGCCACGGTGAGGACGGCACGGTGCAGGGCGCGCTGGAGCTGCTGCGCATCCCGTACACCGGGTCGGGCGTGATGGCCTCGGCCATTGCCATCGACAAGGTGATGACCAAGCGACTGTGGCAGGCAGTGGGCCTGCCCACGCCGAAGTACGTGACGCTGCCTCGCGACGCGCAAGGCCGCGAGCGCGTGCGCACGGTGCCGGACGAGCTCGGCCTGCCGCTGATCGTCAAGCCGCCGCACGAGGGTTCGTCGATCGGCGTCACCAAGGTCAAGGGCTACTCGGACATGCAGGACGCCGTGGCGCTGGCGGCGAAGTACGACGAGGTCGTGCTGTGCGAGGAGTTCATCGAAGGCGACGAGCTGACCTGCCCGGTGCTCGGCGAGGGCGACAGCGCCCGCGCGCTGCCGGTGATCCGCATCGTCGCGCCCGAAGGCGCTTACGACTACCAGAACAAGTACTTCACCGACGTCACGCAATACCTGGTGCCCAGCGGCCTGCCCGAAGCGGAGGAGCGCGAGATCCAGCGCATCGTTGTCGAGGCCTACCGCGCGCTGGGCTGCCGCGGCTGGGGCCGCGCCGACCTGATGGTGCGCGGCGCCGATCGCCAACCATACCTGCTGGAGATGAATACCAGTCCGGGCATGACCTCGCACTCGCTGGTGCCCATGTCGGCCAAGGCTGCCGGCATGAGCTACGAGCAGCTGTGCCTGCACATCGCGGCCAGCGCCGCCCTGGATTCCTGAACCATGGCCACCGCCCGCAACACCCGCAACGCTGCGAGACAGGCCGACGGCCTGCCGGGCGACGTGCGCCTGATGAACGCCTCGGCGCTGCTGATGGCGCTGATCGGTGCGCTGCTGCTGGCTGGCGTGCTGGTGGTGTGGGCAGCACGACAGCCGGTGTTCTCGCTGCACGCGATCCGCGTCGAGGGCGAGGTCACGCGCAACAGCGTGGCGACGATCCGCGCCAACGCGATGCCGCACCTGGCGGGCAACTTCTTCTCGCTCGACCTTGCCGCCGCGCGCCAGGCCTTCGAGTCGGTGCCCTGGGTGCGCCACGCGGTGGTGCAGCGCATCTGGCCGAACCGGCTGGCGGTGCGCCTGGAGGAGCACCGTGCCGCCGCGCTGTGGGCCACCGAGAGCGGCTCCGACAAGCTGGTCAACAGCTTCGGCGAGGTGTTCGAGGCCAACCCGGGCGACGTCGACGAAGACACGCTGCCGGTGCTGCAGGGGCCCGACGGCTCGTCGGCCCGGCTGCTCGGCCTGTACCAGCGCTTGCAGCCGGTGGTCGCGGGCCTGGGCATGCGCATCGACATGCTGTCGATGTCGGGCCGCAGCTCGCTGACGGCCGAGCTCGACGGCGGCGCCGAGATCGAGATCGGCCGCGGCAGCGACGACGAGATCGTCGAGCGCGTGCAGCGTTTCGTGGCCACGGTGCCGCAGGTGATCGCCCAGCACAACAGGCCGCTGGTGCATGCCGACCTTCGGCACAACGACGGATATGCGGTCCGGCTCAAGGGGGTCTCGACCTCCGTGCCCTCGGCCAGCGGGAGGAACTAGAAGATGCCCAAGGAATACAAGGATCTCGTCGTCGGCCTGGACATCGGCACGGCCAAGGTGATGGCGGTGGTCGCCGAGGTGCAGGCCGATGGCGAGCTGCGCATCGCCGGCCTCGGCGTCGCACCCACCCACGGCCTGAAGCGCGGCGTGGTGGTCAACATCGACGCCACCGTGCAGTCCATCCAGCAGGCGCTGAAAGAGGCCGAGATGATGGCCGACTGCAAGATCACCCGTGTCTACACCGGCATCACCGGCAGCCACATCCGCGGCCAGAACAGCACCGGCATGGTGATCGTGCGCGACAAGGAGGTCACGCCGGTGGACGTCGCGCGCGTCGTCGAGACGGCCAAGGCGATCAACATCCCCAACGACCAGCGCTTGCTGCTGGTGCAGGCGCAGGAGTTCGTGATCGACGGCCACGAGGTCAAGGAGCCGATCGGCATGAGCGGCGGCCGCCTCGAGGTGAAGGTGCACATCGTCACCGGCGCGCAGAGCGCGGCCGAGAACATCGTCAAGTGCGTGCGCCGCTGCGGCCTCGAGGTGGAGCAGCTGGTGCTCAACCCCAGCGCCAGCAGCCACGCCGTGCTCACCGAGGACGAGAAGGACCTCGGCGTGGCGCTGGTCGACATCGGCGCGGGCACCACCGACGTGGCTATCTTCACCGACGGTGCGATCCGCCACACCGCGGTGATCCCGATCGCCGGCGACCTGATCACCAGCGACATCGCGATGGCCTTGCGCACGCCCACCAAGGACGCCGAGGAGATCAAGATCGAGTACGGCGTGGCCAAGCAGCTGTTGGCCGACCCGAGCGAGAACCTCGAGGTGCCGGGCCTGGGCGACCGCGCGCCGCGAATGCTCAGCCGCCAGGCACTGGCCGGCGTGATCGAGCCGCGCATCGAGGAGATCTACTCGCTGGTGCATCAAGTCATACGCGAGAGCGGCTACGAGGAGCTGCTGTCCAGCGGCATCGTCATCACCGGCGGCGCGGCAGTGATGCCCGGCATGGTCGAGCTCGGCGAGGACATCTTCCTCAAGCCGGTGCGCAAGGGCATCCCGACCTACCACGGCCCGCTGGCCGACATGATCGCCAACCCGCGCTCGGCCACGGTGATGGGCCTGCTCGAGGAAGCGCGCCTGTCACGCACGCGCGGCCAGCGCGCGGCACAGCAGGTGGGCTCGGTGCAGACCCTGTTCGGCCGCGCCAAGGACTGGTTCCTCGGCAATTTTTGAAGGGCGAGCCATGAACAACCATGACCCACCCCTGCATCCACAAGACCCGGCTCGATCCGGGCGACAAGAAGACGACCGCGTTGGACAAGACGCAACTCACCTCACGGCAACTGCAACACTGGAACGGAGCAACACCATGCCCATCGAAATGATCGAAGAGTTCGACCTCGGCACGCGGATCAAGGTCATCGGCGTCGGCGGCGGCGGCGGCAATGCGATCGAGCACATGATCGCCAATGGCGTGCAAGGCGTGGAGTTCATCTGCGCCAACACCGACGCGCAGGCACTCAACCGCTCGGCCGCCAACCAGCTGATCCAGCTCGGCAGCACGGGCCTGGGCGCGGGCGCCAAGCCCGAGGCCGGCAAGGCCGCGGCCGAAGAGGCGGTGGACCGCATCCGCGAAGCCATCACCGGCGCCAACATGCTGTTCATCACCGCCGGCATGGGTGGCGGCACCGGTACCGGCGCCGCGCCGGTGATCGCGCGCGTGGCCAAGGAGATGGGCATCCTCACCGTCGGCGTGGTGACCAAGCCCTTCGAGTTCGAGGGCAACCGCCGCATGAAGGCCGCCGATACGGGCCTCGCCGAGCTCGAGGCCAACGTCGATTCGCTGATCGTCATCCTCAACGACAAGCTGCTCGAGGTGCTGGGCGACGACGTCACCCAGGACCAGGCCTTCGCGCACGCCAACGACGTGCTGCGCAACGCCGTGGGCGGCATCAGCGACATCATCCACATCCCGGGGATGGTGAACGTCGACTTCGAGGACGTGAAGACGGTGATGGGCGAGCCCGGCAAGGCGATGATGGGCACGGCCATGGCCCAGGGCCCGGACCGCGCCAACAAGGCCGCCGAGGCCGCCGTGGCCTGCCCGCTGCTCGAAGGCATCGACCTGTCCGGCGCGCGCGGCGTGCTGGTGCTGATCGCGGCCAACCGTGCCAACTTCAAGCTGGCCGAAAGCCGCAACGCGATGAACTGCATCCGTCGCTACGCCGCGGACGATGCGCACGTGATCTACGGCACCGCCTACGACGAGAGCCTGGGCGACCAGCTGCGCGTGACGGTCATCGCCACCGGCCTGAGCCCGGCGCGACGCGTGCAGACGCCGATCCAGGTCGTGCACAGCGCGCCCGTGCAGCGCACCGGCACCGACAACATCCCGATCCTGACTACGCCGGTGCAGACCACGCCGCCCGCGCACGACTACAGCGCGCTGACCACCCCGAGCGTGTGGCGCAACGGCCGCACCGCGGCGGCGAAGGTCGACGCGCTGGCCAGCAACGGCATGGACGAGATCGAGATCCCGGCCTTCCTGCGCAAGCAAGCAGATTGAGACCACCCCCGGAGCGCCTGACGGCGCTCCCCCTCGAGGGGGCGACGCCAACGGACCGGCGGAGCCGGATCCGTGGCGTCCGCTTGATCGAGACCGGAGGTGCTATGGACGTGATTGATCGCTTCGCGGCGCGATGGCGGCCGGGATCGGGGACAATCCCGGCCATGCTGCAGCAACGCACCCTCAAGTCCATGACCCGCGCGGTCGGGGTGGGCGTGCACGGCGGTCAGCGGGTGGAGTTGACTCTGCGCCCGGCGCCGCCCGATCACGGCATCGTGTTCCGCCGCGTCGATCTGCCGCAGCCGGTGGAGATCCGCCTGTCGGCCGAAGTGGTCAGCGACACGCGCATGGCGACTACGCTGTCGCCCGGCGGCGACCCCGGTGCGCCCAAGGTCAAGACGGTGGAGCACCTGCTGTCGGCCTGCGCCGGCCTCGGGCTGGACAACCTCACCGTCGACATCACTGCGGAAGAGGTGCCGATCCTCGACGGCTCGGCCGCTTCCTTCGTCTACCTGCTGCAAAGCGCCGGTATCGAACTGCAGGACGCACCCAAGCGCTTCATCCGCCTGAAGAAGACGGTGGAAGTGCGCGAAGGCGAAGGCGCGCGCCTGATGTGGGCGAAGCTCGAGCCCTTCGAGGGCTACAAGCTCAGCTTCGAGATCGACTTCGACCACCCGGCGGTCGACCAGACCGGCCAGCGCGTCAGCTTCGACATGGGCACCGGCAACTACAAGCGCGAGATCGCCCGTGCGCGCACCTTCGGTTTCACGAAGGACGTGGACATGATGCGCGCCCGCGGCCTCGGCCTGGGCGGCAGCATGGACAACGTCATCGTGGTCGACGAGACCAAGGTGCTCAACACCGAAGGCCTGCGCTACGACGACGAGTTCGTGAAGCACAAGATCCTCGACGCGATCGGCGACATGGCCATGGCCGGCCAGCCGATCCTGGCCGCCTACAGCGCCTTCAAGTCGGGCCACGCCCTGAACAACAAGCTGCTGCGCAAGCTGATGGCCGACCGCGAGGCCTACGAGATCGTCACCTTCGCCGACGCCTCGCAGCTGCCGCGCGGCCTGGCCGAACTGGCCCCGGCCTGGTAAGCACGCTCCGATACGATGCTGATCTTCCGCTGGATCGTCCTGCTCTTGCTGGTGGCCGGGCTGCTGTGCTTCGCGATGTACGTCGGCACCGGCCAGCCCAAGTGGCGCTACATGGGCATCCGCATCGTCAAGTGGACGGTGGTCGCGGGGCTTGGCTTCTTTGCCGTGCTGCTGCTCGAGCGCATGGCGATGGTGTTGTGAAGGTCAGGGAATGACGATCTTTCGCTGGGTGATCGGGGTGATCGGCGGCCTGTTCGCCGCGGGCTGGTTCTTCACGGTCGCGCTCTACGTGCTGCGCGACGACGACCGGCTCAAGGAACTGGGCACGCGGCTGCGGCACTTCACCATCCTGATCGCGCTGTTCTGGTTCAACCTCGAGGTCTGGGGCCGCGTGGTCTGGACGATCCTGACCTGGAACTCGCCGAAGACGTCCTGAGGCGCCGCGCTGCGGCGGACTAGACCGTCATCCCGCCCGAGACCTCGATCACCGCGCCGTTCACGTAGCTCGCCTCGTCGCTGGCGAGAAAGGCATACACGTTGGCGATCTCCTCGGCACGCCCCAGGCGCTTGAGCGGCACCTGCTCGCGCAGGCCATCGAGCACCTTGTCGGGCACCGTCGCCAAGATGGGCGTTTCGATGAAGCCGGGCGCCACGGCGTTCACGCGCACGCCCTTGGGGCCGAGTTCGCGGCTCCAGGTCTTGGTGAATCCGATCACGCCGAACTTGCTGGCCGCGTAGTTGGTCTGCCCGTAGTTGCCGTAGATGCCGACCACCGAGCTGGCGTTGAGGATCGCGCCGCTGCCTTGGCCCACCATCACGTCGGCAACGGCCTGCGACGCGTGGAACACGCCGCGCAGGTTGACGTCGATGACGGCGTCGAACTGCGCGAGCGACATTTTCTGCAGCCGCGCGTCCTTGGTGATGCCGGCGTTGTTGACCAGCACGTCGATGCGGCCGAAGGTCTCGCGCACCTTAGCCACCATGGCATCGACCGCCTCGCGGTTCGTCACGTCGACGATGTAGCCCTCGGCGCGGGCGCCGAGCGCGCGGCACTGCGCAACGGCGGCGTCGACCGCGTCGGCGCGCATGTCGCACACGGCGACGATGCCGCCCTCGCGCGCGAACTTGAGCGCGGTGGCCAGGCCGATGCCCTGGGCGGCGCCGGTGACGATGCAGACCTTGTCTTGGAGTCTCATGGGAGTTGCAGGAAGTGGAGGATGTCAGGGAGGTGCGCGTCGAAGTCGGACAGCGCGTGGTCGCCGCCGTCTAGCAGCTTGATGCGGCAGCCGGCGTAACGCGCGCTCATCTCGCGCCAGTCGAGCACCTCGTCGCCCTTGGCGATGATGGCGAGGTAGCGCTGTGGATCGGTGATCGCCGCCGGGGTCAGGTCGCGCAACTCGTCGACGAACTCGGCGCGGAAGAAGAAGCGCTCGGCCGGGTCGTGGAAGGCAGTCTGCTCGCCGATGTACTTCGCCAGGTCGCGGGCCGGGTCGATGGCCGGGTTCAGCAGCACGGCCGGGCAGCCGTGGCGCTCGGCCACTGCCGTGGCGTAAAAGCCGCCCAGCGAGCTGCCGATCACCGCCATGCGCTGCGCCGGCCAGGCCGCGAGCGTCTCGGCGAGCATCGCCATCGCCTCGCGCGGCGAGGGCGGCAGCTGCGGGCACCACCAGTGCAGTTCGTGCCGATTCGCCTGCACCCAGGCCGCCATGCGGCGGGCCTTGGCCGACTGCGGCGACGAACGGAAGCCGTGCAGGTAGAGCAGATGGGTCGGTGGCTTGCGCATGATCAAGGCGGGTCGGGCCCGAGTCTATCGGCGCCGCCTACACTGGGCCTGACAAGGCATCGAAGGAGGCGGGCATGCGAGTGGGAATCCTCACGGGCGGTGGCGACTGTCCGGGGCTGAATGCGGTGATCCGCGCCGTGGCGCGCTCGCTGATCCAGCTCGACGGCACCGAGGTGATCGGCATCGAGCAGGGGTTCCTCGGCCTGATCGAGCGCCGCGTGCGACCGCTGGACCTGGACTCGGTGGCCGACATCATGGCCACCGGCGGCACCATCCTGGGGACGCACAACAAGGCCAACCCGTTCGGCTATTTCGGCGCCGGCGGGGCCGACGTGTCGGAGGCGACCTGCGCCTACGTGCGCGAACTCGGGCTGGACGCGATCGTCGTCATCGGCGGCGACGGCAGCATGGCAATCGCGCACCAGCTCGCGGCCAAGGGCATCCCGGTCGTCGGCTGCCCGAAGACGATCGACAACGACCTGGCGCACACCGACCGCAGCTTCGGCTTCGACACCGCCGTGGCCATCGTCACCGAAGCGCTGGACCGGCTGCAGACCACCGGTCGCAGCCACGGCCGGGTGATGATTCTCGAGACGATGGGGCGCTATGCCGGCTGGATTGCGTTGCACGCCGGGCTGGCCGGCGGTGCCGACATCATCCTCATCCCCGAGCTGCCCTACCGGCTCGAAGAGGTGGCGCGGGTGTGCCGCGAGCGCGAGGCGCGCGAGCACTACACCCTCATCGCCATCGCCGAAGGCGCACGGCCCGAAGGCGGCCAACTGACGGTGAAGGAGCGCATCGAGGACTCGCCCGAGCCGATCCGCCTGGGCGGCGTGGGCAACGTGCTGCGCACGCAGCTCGAGCCGCTGGTCGGCTGCGAGGTGCGCACCACCATCCTGGGCCATGTGCAGCGCGGCGGGCCCCCCACGCCCTTCGACCGCGTGCTCGCCACGCAGTACGGCCATGCCGCGGCGCAACTGGTGGCGCAGGGCAACTTCAACCGGGTGGTGGTGCTGCGCGGCACGCAGATCGAGAGTGTGCCGCTGGCCGACGTGGCCGGCCGCACGCGCAATGTGCCGCTCGATCACCCGCTGCTGCGCACCGCCTGGGACACCGGCATCTCGACCGGCACCGCGCCGCGCTGATCAGCGCGCCGCGGCGGCGAGCGCCTCGATCAGCTTCGCGTGGATGCCGCCGAAGCCGCCGTTGCTCATGCACAGGATGTGATCGCCCGGCCGCGCGGTGGCGACCACGCGCGCGACGAGCTTGTCGATGCTGTCGCACACCACCGCCTGCTTGCCCATCGGCGCCAGCGCCTCCTCGGCGTTCCAGCCCAGGCCGCCGCTGTGGCAGAAGGCGAGGTCGGCTTCCTCCAGCGACCAGGGCAGCTGCGCCTTCATCGTGCCCAGCTTCATGGTGTTGGAGCGAGGCTCGAAGACGGCCAGGATGCGCTCGGTGCCCACCTTGCGGCGCAGGCCGTTGACGGTGGTGCGCATCGCGGTGGGGTGGTGCGCGAAGTCGTCGTAGACCTTGATGCGATTGACCTCGCCTCGCAGCTCCAGCCGGCGGCGCACGTTCTCGAAGCTGGCCAGCGCCTTGGCCGCCACCTCGGGTGAAACGCCGACATGCTCGGCTGCGGCGATGGCGGCCAGCGCGTTGAGCTGGTTGTGCTCGCCCAGCAAGGCCCACTCGACGCGCGCGATCTTCAGGCTGCCGCGCAGCACATCGAAGGCGTGCGGCTCGCCGCGCGCGCGCAGCGCGCCCGGCTCCTCCTTGCGCGCGCCGAAGCGCAGCACCTCGCTCCAGCAGCCCATCGCCAGCACGCGCTGCAGGCTGTCTTCTCGGGCATTGACCACGATCCGGCCCTCACCCGGCACCGTGCGCACGAGGTGGTGGAACTGCCGCTCGATCGCCGCGAGGTTCTCGAAGATGTCGGCGTGGTCGAGTTCGAGGTTATTGAGGATCGCCGTGCGCGGCCGGTAGTGCACGAACTTGCTGCGCTTGTCGAAGAACGCGGTGTCGTATTCGTCGGCCTCGATGACGAAGGTCTTGCCCGACCCGAGCCGCGCCGACACGCCGAAGTTCAGCGGCACGCCACCGACCAGGAAGCCCGGCGTGAGGCCGGCACGGTCGAGGATCCAGGCCAGCATCGAGGTGGTCGTCGTCTTGCCGTGCGTGCCGGCCACGGCGAGCACGTGGCGGCCCTGCAGCACGTGGTCCGACAGCCACTGCGGCCCGCTGGTGTAGGGCGCTCCGGCGTTGAGGATGGCCTCCATCAGCGCGTTGCCGCGCGAGACCACGTTGCCGACGACGAACAGGTCGGGCTTGAGCGCGAGCTGCTCCGCGCCAAAGCCTTCGATGAGATCGATGCCCAGCGCGCGCAGCTGGTCGCTCATCGGCGGGTACACGTTGGCGTCGCAGCCGGTGACGCGGTGGCCGGCCTCGCGCGCCAGTGCCGCCAGGCCTCCCATGAAGGTGCCGCAGATGCCGAGGATGTGGATGTGCATGGGCCGATTCTATGGACCGTGGAGCGGTGCGGAACTGCTAAGGTGCGGGGGCCATGCCCGAACCGCGCGCCATCACGGCCTTTGCCTGGATCGCCACGCACCCGTGGCTGTATCCGCTGCTCGAGGCCCTGCACGTGGTCGGCATCGCGCTGCTGCTGGGCAGCCTGGCCGTGCTGGAGCTGCGTGTCTGGGGCTTCGGCGCGGCGCTGCCGGTGGCGCCGCTGGCGCGGCTGGCGCTGCCGCTCACGCTGGCCGGCTTCGGCCTGGCCGCGTTCACGGGCCTGACGATGTTCATCAGCCAGCCGGGTGAACTGCTCGCCAACCGGGTGTTCGCTGTGAAGATGGTGCTGCTGATGCTGGCTGGCCTGAACGCGGCTTCGTTCCATGCCCGCGGTGGCCTGCAGTCGCTCGATCGCGTGGCGCGCGCGCAGACCTTGATCTCGCTGGGGCTTTGGGGGGCCGTCATCATCTGCGGACGTTGGATCGCCTACTCATGACACGAAGGGAGCAAGCATGCAGCGCAGACATCTCCTGCTCGCCGTAGCCATCCTGCCGGCGCGCACGGTCTTCGCCCACCACGGCTGGAGCAGCTTCGACACGGCTCGCCCGCTGTACCTGTCGGGCAGGGCGCGCAAGGTCGCCTGGCGCAATCCGCACGCCGAATTCGACCTCGAGATCGACGCTGACCTGAAGCTGCCGGCCGACCTCGCGAAACGACCGGTGCCGGCGCAATCGGCGGGCATCGATGGCGCGCGCCTGTTCGCGTCGGCGCAACTGCCCACGCGCAAGGACAGGCTGTGGCACGTGGAGCTCGCGCCGCTCACGCGCATGGGCGCCTGGAACGTGACCGAGCTGCGCGACGGCGACGCGGTGGCGATGGTCGGCTACACCTTCGCCGGCGAGAAGGGCGAGCCGGTGCTGCGCGTCGAGTACCTGCTCGTCGGCACGGCGACCTACGGCCTGCGCTCGTCGCCGGCCTGAGGTTCAGCGCTTTCGCAGGCAGCGCGCGGCGGCCGCCACGGTCGCCGAGATGTCATCGGCGCTGTGCGCGGCGCTGACGAAGCCGGCCTCGTACAGCGCCGGCGCGAAGTACACGCCCGACTCCAGCATGGCGTGGAAGAACGCGTTGAAGCGCTCCTTGTCGGTTGCGATCACGGCCGGGTAGTTCTGCGGCAACTGGTCGGCGAAGAAGAAGCCGAACATGCCGCCCTCGCGGTCGCCGACCATCGGCACGCCGGCCTCGCGGGCCGCGCCGAGCAGGCCGTCGACCAGCGTCTTCGTCTTCGCGCCCAGGGCCTCGTAGAAGCCCGGCTTGCGGATCTCGCGCAGCGTGGCGAGGCCGCAGGCCGTGGCCACCGGGTTGCCCGACAGCGTGCCGGCCTGATAGACCGGGCCCAGAGGCGCGAGCTGTTCCATCACCGCGCGCTTGCCGCCGAAGGCCGCCAGCGGCATGCCGCCGCCGATGACCTTGCCGAACACCGACAGGTCGGGCGTGAAGCCCGGGATCAGCTTCGCGTACAGGCTCTGCGCGCTGCCCAGCGCGACACGGAAGCCCGTCATCACCTCGTCGAACACGAGCAGCGCACCGTGCTTCGTGCACAGCTCGCGCAGCTTCGTCATGAAGGGCACGCTGGCGCGCACGAAGTTCATGTTGCCGGCGATCGGCTCGATCATCACGCAGGCGATGTCCTTGCCGTGCAGCGAGAAGGCTTCCTCGATCTGCGCGAGGTTGTTGTACTCGAGCACCATGGTGTGCTGCACAACCTCGGGCGGCACGCCGGCGCTGGTCGGGTGGCCGAAGGTGGCCAGGCCCGAACCGGCCTTGACCAGCAGCGCGTCGGCATGCCCGTGATAGCAGCCCTCGAACTTGACGATGTAACTGCGGCCGGTGGCGCCGCGCGCCAGGCGCAGCGCGCTCATCGCCGCCTCAGTGCCCGAGCTGACCAGGCGCAGTTGCTCCATGCTCGGCACCAGCGACAGGATCTCCTCGGCCAGCTCGATCTCGCGCTCGGTCGGCGCGCCGAAGGAGAAGCCGTCGTCGGCGGCCTTCTTGACGGCCTCGAGCACCGCCGGGTGGCCGTGGCCGAGAATCATCGGGCCCCAGGAGCCGATGTAGTCGATGTAGCGCTTGCCTTCGGCGTCGACCATGTAGGCGCCGTGGGCCCGGGCGATGAAGCGCGGCGTACCACCGACGGCTCGGAAGGCGCGCACGGGCGAGTTCACGCCGCCGGGGATGACTTTCTGGGCGCGGGCGAACAGGCCCGCGTTGGTCTTGGACTCAGTGGACATGGCGGGGGCCCTTGGGCAGGTCGTCGGAGGAGGATTCGTCGGCAGGCGCTTCGTCGCCTTCCTCGCCGGGCGGCAGGGCCCAGAAGAAGCGGTCCGGCACCACGTTGCCCATGCCGGGGCGGAAGCCCGCGTCCAGCGCCTGGTCGAGGAAGGTCAGTGCCTCGCCGACCGCGGCATGCAGTTCCGCGCCAGATGCCAGCAACGCGGCCAGGGCCGCCGAAAGCGTGTCGCCCGCGCCGACGAAGGCGACGTCGAAGCGTTCGAACTTCTCGCCGGTGATGGCACCCTGCGCCGAGGCCAGCACGTTGTCGAGGAACTGGTCCGGCCCCTTGGTGTTGGGCAGCACCACGCTCGTGACCAGCACGAAGCGTGTGCCGTGTTCCGATGCGGCCACCGCCAGCTCGCGGGGCGAGGCGGGGCGCTCGCTGTCCCAGTCGGGCAGCAGGAAGTCGGTCAGCGTCTGGTGGCTGCCCACCAGCACCTCGGTCTGCGGAAGCACCAGCTCACGGAAGGCTTCGAGGTAGGCCTGCTGGGCGTCTTCTTCCACCCACGACAGGTTGGGCAGGTAGGACACGAGCGGCACATCCGGGTAGTCGGAGAGGATCTCCGCCACCGCGCTGACGCCCTCGGCCGAGCCGAGGAAGCCGACCTTCCAGGCGGCGATGGTCACGTCTTCCAGGATGCTGCGCGCCTGCTCGACGACCACGTCGGCGTCGATGACGTGCTGGTCGAACACCTCCGCGGTGTCGCGCATGACGATGCTGGTGACGATGGGCAGGCCGTGGGCGCCCATGGCGGCGATGGTCGCCACGTCGCCGGCCACGCCGCCGGCGCCGCTCGGGTCGCTGGCATTGAAGCTCATGACGCAGGCCGGCGCGGGCTGCTCCTGCAGCGTTTCGCTGGTGGCGTCGGTGGGGGTGGTTTCAGGGCTCATGGTGGGGGGCTGAAGGCCGCGGGATTCGGTCGCCGAGAGGGTCCCGCGGACTTACAGCCGAACGTGAAGAATGTTGCGTATGTGCCTACGGAGCCTTGATTTTTTGCCATTTCGGGTGGCTACAATCCGGTTCCGTTGCATTGTAGTGAAGGCGAAGACGCGTCGTGAGCGAACCCCGAACCTGGATGTGCCTCATCTGCGGATGGATCTATGACGAGGCCGCCGGAGATCCCGAACACGGCATCGCGCCGGGTACCGCGTGGGAAGCGGTGCCCATGAACTGGACCTGCCCGGAATGTGGCGCCCGCAAAGAAGATTTCGAGATGGTCCAGATCTGACCCCCATGCGCCGAGTCGCCCAGGGGGTCGTCCGTCGAGTCGATGAGGAGAATGCTCGGTGAGCAATGAAGTCCCCGCCGATGCCATGGGCATCAAGGTGCTGGTCATCGACGACAGCAACACGATCCGCCGCAGCGCGGAGATCTTTCTGAAGCAGGGTGGCCACAACGTGCTGCTCGCCGAGGACGGTTTCGATGCGCTGTCCAAGGTCAACGACCACGACCCCGACCTGATCTTCTGCGACATCCTGATGCCGCGCCTGGACGGGTACCAGACCTGCGCCATCATCAAGCGCAACGCTCGTTTTGCCAATGTGCCGGTGATCATGCTGTCGTCCAAGGACGGTCTGTTCGACAAGGCGCGGGGCCGGATGGTGGGTTCGGAGGACTATCTCACCAAACCGTTCACGAAAGATCAGCTTCTGCAGGCCGTGGCGCAGCACCGGCGTGCCGCATGATCGACCCCTGTTGTGAAACCCGCGGGCTCGAGCCCGCAGCTTCTAGCGATTGCCGCCGGCGAGAAGCCGGCGCTCACTGAGGACCCGCCATGCCGATCCAGAAGATCCTCCTGGTCGACGACTCCAAGACCGAACTGCACCACCTGTCCGACCTGCTGACCAAGCGCGGCTTTGCCGTGCGCACCGCAGAGAACGGGGAGGACGCGATGCGTCGCCTGGGCGAAGAAAAGCCCGACCTGATCCTGATGGACGTGGTGATGCCCGGCCAGAACGGCTTCCAGCTGACCCGCGCGATCACCCGCGACCCGCGTTTCACCAACGTGCCGGTGATCATGTGCACGAGCAAGAACCAGGAAACCGACAAGGTCTGGGGCATGCGCCAGGGCGCTCGCGACTACATCGTCAAGCCCGTCGATGCCGACGAGCTGGTGGCGAAGATCCGCGCCTTCGACTGACAGCGACCCATGGCCAAGAAGGAAGCACTGCGCGAACTCCAGAGCCGGCTGGCCGAGCGGCTGCAGGCCGCGCGGACCCAGCAGCGCGGCAGCTCCTGGCTGGCGGTGGAATGCAGCGGGCGCGGCATCCTGTTCCCGCTGCGCGAGGCGGGCGAGATCTTCGCCATGTCCGTGCTGGTACCGGTGCCGCACACGCACCGCTGGTTCATGGGCGTGGCCAACCTGCGCGGGCACCTGCACGGGGTGGTCGACCTGGCCGGCTTCCTGGGCATCAAGACGAACGAAGGCAGTTCGACGCAATCGCAGCAGCTGGTGGGATTCAACCAGTCGCTCGATCTGAACTGCGTGCTGCTGGTGGACCGGCTGGCCGGCCTGCGCGGCGAAGAGCAACTGCAGCGTGAGCCTGACGACGGCGTGGCACGGCCCACCTTCGTCGGCGCGCGCTACCGAGACGGCTCCGGCCGACAGTGGCAGGAACTGAGTCTGGCCGCACTCGCCGGCGACGAGGCTTTCCTGAGGATCGTTGGCTGATCAGGCACAACAAGACCGCAAGAGGAACACATGAGCTTCCTGAACAAGTTCAAGGGACTGGGCCGCAAGGACAGCACGAACGACATCGACACCCTGGAGCAGGATCGATACGACGACGCGCCGGGCCGACACGATGCGAACGACATGGCGCTGCCCGGATCGGGTGGCACGGTGGCGCTCGATGTCGGGGCGATGCAGCAAACGGCACAGATGGACTCGTCCATCATCACCGAGGCGGCACCTTCGGAGATGGCCGAGTTCACCGAGGTGCGTCGCGCCGGTGACGCCGACGCGTCCGCAGCGGGCAGCGGCCTGCCGGTGATCGGCGACCGGCCCCTGGGCGAGCAACAGCGAATTCTCGGTGGCCTGGTGCTGCTGGGCTTCATCGGCGTGGTGGCAGTAACCATCAGCTCGCTGAACGCCGCGAGCCGGGGCTCGGCCCAGGTGGGTGCCACCGGTCAGGCCCTGATGCAGTCGCAGCGGCTGGCCAAGTCGGTGTCGCAGGCCCTGATCGGCAGCCCGGCCGCCTTCCCGGAGGTGCGCGAGAGCACCGACGTGATGGCCAAGACGGTGCGCGACCTCAAGACGGGTGAAGGCAGCCTGGCGGCTGCGCCGGCCAGCGTGCAGGAATCGCTCGACCCGCTGCTGCCCCTGGTCGACCGTGCCGAGAAGAACGCCAACACCGTCATTGCACAGCAGAAGATCCTGACCCAGGTGGGCCAGGCGCTTCGCACCATCAACCGCCAGTCGTCCGACCTGCTCGAGATCGCCGAGACGGTGTCGTCGCTGAAGCTGCAGCAGGAGGCCTCGCCGGCCGAACTGTCCGCGGTCGGCCAGCTGGTGATGCTGACCCAGCGCATCGGCAAGAGCGCGAACGAATTCCTGACCATGGAAGGCGTCAGCCCCGAGGCCGTGTTCCTGCTCGGCAAGGACCTGAACTCGTTCCGCGAAATCGCCCAGGGCCTGGCCGACGGCAATCAGGAACTGCGCCTGCCCGGCACCAAGGACCCGCAGACCAAGGAACGCCTGGTCGCGCTGCTCAAGCAGTACGAAGAGACCCGCACGCAGGCCAGCGCCATTCTGGGCAACCTGCAGGGCCTGGTTTCGGCGCGCGAGGCGCAGGCCTCGATCATCGCGGACAGCGAGCCGCTGCGCAAAGGCCTCGAGGCGGTGCAGGACGGCCTGTCCAAGCAGACCGGTTTCGGCGCGGGCAGCCTTCTGGCGCTGATTGCCTTCGCGGCCACCATGATCCTGGGCGGCGTCGGTTTCCTGCGCCTGTATGTGCGTGACCAGGCCCTGCGTGCGCAGCTCGCCGAAGGCCAGCGACTCGAAGCCGAACGCCAGGAGCAGGAAGCCAAGCGCGTCAACGACGCCAACCAGGCGGCCATTCTGCGATTGATGAACGAACTGCAGACGGTGGCCGAGGGCGACCTGACGCAACAGGCCACGGTGACGGAAGACATCACGGGCGCCATCGCCGACTCGGTGAACTACACCGTGGAAGAGCTGCGTTCGCTGGTGTCGCAGGTGCAGGGCACGGTGGGTCGCGTGACCGAGACGACGCAGCAGGTGGAAGCCACGTCGACCGAACTGCTCGCCGCCTCGACCGAACAGCTGCGCGAGATCCGCGACACCGGCGAATCGGTGCTGCAGATGGCCGGCCGAATCAACGACGTGTCGGGCAAGGCGCAGGAAACGGCCCAGGTGGCGCGCCAATCGCTGGACGCCGCCGAGTCGGGCCTGCGCGCGGTGCAGAACACCATCGGCGGTATGAACCTGATCCGCGACCAGATCCAGGAGACCTCCAAGCGGATCAAGCGGCTGGGCGAGTCGTCGCAGGAGATCGGCGAAATCACGGAGCTGATTTCCGACATTACCGAGCAGACGAACGTGCTGGCGCTGAACGCCGCCATCCAGGCCGCATCGGCCGGTGACGCAGGACGAGGCTTCTCCGTCGTGGCGGAAGAAGTGCAGCGTCTGGCCGAACGCTCCGCCGATGCGACGCGCCAGATCGCTGCGCTGGTGAAGACCATTCAGACCGACACCCAGGACGCGGTGGGCGCCATGGAGCGCTCCACGCAGGGTGTGGTCGAGGGTGCAAGACTGTCCGACGCGGCCGGTACGGCGCTGGGCGAGATCGACCGCGTGTCGCGCCAGCTGGCCGACCTGATTGCGCAGATCTCGTCGCAGGCGCTCTCGGAAGCGCAGTCCGCCAACGTTGTGGCGGCCAACATCCAGCACATTTTCGCGGTGACCGAGCAGACCGGAGAAGGTACTCGCTCGACCGCCGCGATGGTGCGCGAACTGTCGCGGACTGCGGAGGAACTCAAGCAGTCGGTGGCGCGTTTCAAGATCGAGTGACCTTCTTCGCCTGAGAGCCCTGCATGGACACGCGCACCGCCACGTCGGCCACCTCGCGGGGCGAACCCGCCGATGACCTCAGCGCCCTGGCATGGGTGCACGATGAACTGCGTCGCACACTCGAAGCGGCGCACAAGTCGATGCGCCGCTGCCTCAAGGAGGCCGAGTCGCTGGGCGCTTCCGACGTCGACACCGTCGACCCGGCAGTGCTTCGCAGCGCGCGCTCGCAGCTCCACCAGGGCGTGGGCGCGCTCGAGCTCGTCGGCCTGCCCGAGGCCGCGCTCGTGCTGCGATCCAGCGAGGCGCTGGTGCAGAAGTTCGTCGCCAAGCCGCACAAGCTGACAGCATCGATCGTCGAAGACATCGAGAAGGCTTCCTTCGCACTGCTCGACTACCTGGCGCGCCGGCTGGCCGGCAAACCGGTGGCGGCGCTGTCGATGTTCCCGCAGTACCGCGCCGTGCAGGAAGCTGCCGGGGCGGAGCGCATCCACCCGGCCGACCTGTGGAACGTCGACTGGCAATGGCGCGAGCTGCCCTCCGACACCTCGGTGCCGCCGCGCGCGCTCGACGCCGCGACGCGCAGCGCGATGGAGGGCCACCTGCTGGGCATCATGCGCACGCCGCAGCCCACGCTGGCCGCCGCACGCATGAGCGAGGGCTGCGCGGGCCTCGGCGCCGCCGCGCGCGACGCGCAGGCCGCCACGCTGTGGAAGCTGGCCTCGGCCGTGTTCGAGGCCCAAGGGCAGGGCCTGCTCGGCTTCGACGTCTTCAGCAAGCGGGTCGCCTCGCGGCTGCTCGCGCAGTACCGCGTGCTCGAACGCGGTGACAACGAAGTGTCCGAGCGCCTCGCGCAGGACCTGCTGTTCTTCTGCGCGCAGAGCGCCTCGCCGGGCGATGGCCGGCGCGCGCCGCGGCTGGCCGCCGTGCGCCAGGTCTATGGCCTGGCCCACCACGTGCCGGTGGACTACAACGTCAGCCCGCTGGGCCGCTTCGACCCGGCGATGGTGGTGCAGGCGCGCAAGCGCGTGGCTGCCGCCAAGGAATCGTGGTCGGCCGTGGCCGGCGGCGAACTGCATCGCCTGACCGGCCTGAACGAACAGTTCTCGCTGGTCGGCGATTCGCTCAAGCGCCTGTTCCCGCTCGGCGAGGCCTTTGCTGCGGAGCTGCAGATGGCCGCGTCGCAGACGCTGTCCAGCGGCTCGGCACCGCCGGCACCGCTGGCGATGGAGGTGGCCACCAGCCTGCTCTACGTCGAAGCTGCACTCGAGGACGCCGACTTCGACAACCCCGCCCAGGCCGAGCGCGTGCGCCGTCTGGCCGACCGTCTCGGTTCGGTGCGCGAGGGCAAGGCGCCGGATCCGCTCGAACCGTGGATGGAGGAGCTGTATCGCCGCGTCTCCGACCGCCAGACCATGGGCAGCGTCGTGCAGGAACTGCGCGCCTCCCTGTCCGAGGCCGAGAAGCAGATCGACCAGTTCTTCCGCAAGCCCGAAGACCGCGAAGTGCTGATCCCGGTGCCGAACCAGCTGGCCGCGATGCGCGGCGTGCTGTCGGTGCTGGGCATGGATCAAGCCACGGCTGCGCTGCTGCGCATGCGCGACGAGGTCGAGGGCCTGGTGCAGACCGAGATCGACCCCCAGCGCATCGCGCAGACCGGCTTGTTCGATCGCCTGGCCGGCAACCTGGGCGCGCTCGGTTTCCTGATCGACATGCTCAGCGTGCAGCCGCAGATGGCGAAGTCGCTGTTCGTGTTCGACCCGCGCACGGGCACGCTCGACCCGGTGATGGGGCGCGGCCCCAGCCACCGCCAGATGTCCACGCCCACGCCGGTGGAGCCGCGGCTCATCGAGCAGGCCCAGCAACTGGCGTTCAATGCCGCGCGCCCGGACGTGCCGGTGTCCGACGTGGCCCGCGACCTTGAGCGGCTGTCTCAAGAGGCGAGCGTGGCCGACCAGTCGGCCCTGGTCGAGAAGGTCGAGCGCTCGCGCGAGGCTCTCGCCAAGGCCGACGAGGCCGACGACCGCGAAGGCGTGGCCTCAGTGCGCGGCGAACTCACCGACGTGCTCGTCGACTTCGTCTCGAGCACCTCCGAGCCGATGGGCCTGGACAGCAGCCTCGCGCCCGTCCGCGCCGCCACGGTGTCTGCCCCCGTGCCGCCGTCTGCCACCGCCGAGCTCGCCGAAGACGACGAGATGCGCGAGGTCTTCCTCGAGGAAGCGCGCGAGGTGTTGCACGACGCCGGCGTGGCCACCGATGATCTGGCGCATGCGCCCTCGGACCTGGCACTGCTCACCACCGTGCGGCGCGCCTTCCACACGCTCAAGGGCAGCTCGCGCATGGTCGGGCTCAAGGAGTTCGGCGAAGCCGCCTGGGCCTGCGAGCAGATGTACAACACCCAGCTCGCCGACCACCGCGCCGCCGGGCCCGAACTGATCGATTTCACGAAGGGCGTGCTCGCACGCCTGAGCGACTGGGTTGCCGACATCGCGGCGCACCGCGACGCCGCACGCACAGGGTCGGCCATCAAGGCGGCGGCGCAACGGCTTGCCGCCGGCCAGCCGGCCCTGCCGCTGGTGACAGCACCGGCGCCGCTGTCGGAGGCCGAGGCCCTGTCGGCTTTCGGCTTCAGCCTGCCGCCGGACTTGCCGACGGCAGAGGCACTGGAGCTGCCGGCGGCACAGGCTGCACCCGCCGCGTCCGCACCCGAGGTGGCCTTCGAGCTCGACCTGTCCGCGCTCGACGGCGTTGCCGCCGCAGCGCCTGCCGTGGCCGCACCGTCCGCCACGGCCATCGACTTCGACCTGCATGCCCTGGACGAGCCGTTCGACGCGCAGGCCACGCAGCCTCTGCCGCTGTCGGAGATGCCGGCTTCCGCAGCGGCTCCTGTCGATCTGGCCTTCGATCTGATCGACCTCGACCTGGGCAGCGAAGCTGCCAACCAGCCGCTGGCAGAGACGATCGAGCCGAGCGCGGCACAGCCCTTCCAGGACTCGGCCGACCTGCCGCTCGACATCGGTGACGCCGCGTCCGCACCCGCCGAAGACGAGAACGTCAAGGTCGTCGGCACGCTGCGCATCGGCATTCCGCTTTTCAACATCTATCTCAATGAGGCCGACGAGCTGTCGCGTCGCCTGACCACCGAAGTCGCCGAGTGGGCGATGGAACTGCACCGCCCCATCGGCGAAACGCCGATCGCGTTGGCACATTCCCTGGCCGGCAGCTCGGCCACGGTCGGCTTCAACGACCTGTCGCATCTGGCGAGGCTGCTCGAGCATGCGCAGATGCGCTCGCAATCCATCGGCTACGGCACGCCCGAGGAAGCACGCCTGTTCGTCGATGCGGCGGAAGAGGTTCGTCGCCTGTTGCACCAGTTCGCCGCCGGATTCCTGAAGGAACCTGCGCCGGAGCTTCTGGCCCGCCTGGCCGAGCACGAGATCGAATCCGCCCGCCGCCTCGAGGCGGCCACCGCGGCGGCCGACCTGCCGCCAGCCACCGGCATGGGCGAGCTGGACGAAGCGCCCGAGCTGGAGCGCATCGACCTGTCGGAATCGCCCGATGCGCAGCCCGAGGCCGAGCAACCGGCGGCCACGGTGCCGTCGAGCCATGCGCCGTTCTTCGAAACCAGCGGCCTGTCAGTCAGCAGCTTCGGCGCGCTGGACACCCGCGTCGACGCGCTGGGCGTGGCCGAGCTGAAGCCGCTGGCCGAGCTGCCGACGGCATCCGCTCGCAGTGCCGAGCGCGAGCTGGCGATCGAGGGCACGGAAGACATCGACGCGGTCGACGCGGTCGACGCCGAGCTGTTCCCGATCTTCGAGGAGGAAGGGCAGGACCTGCTGCCACAGCTGTCCAGTCGCCTGCGCGACTGGGCGAAGCGGCCCGGCGAGACCAGCCATGCCGCGTCGTGCATGCGCACGCTGCACACGCTCAAGGGCGGAGCCCGCCTGGCCGGTGCGATGCGCCTGGGCGAAATGGCCCACCGCCTGGAAACGCGCATCGAGCAGATCC
This sequence comes from Rhizobacter sp. AJA081-3, assembly GCF_017795745.1. Lineage (GTDB taxonomy): Bacteria > Pseudomonadota > Gammaproteobacteria > Burkholderiales > Burkholderiaceae_C > Piscinibacter. Next base: position 818,866 of record NZ_CP059067.1, read on the forward strand.
TGGGCAACCCGCCGATCGTGGCGGCCGATGTCGAGCAGTTGCAGATGCGCGGCGACGCGCTGTCGCAGGTCTTCGAGGCGCTGCGTGCACGCGATGCGCAGGCCTACGAGGAAGCCAGCGCGGCCGTGGTCGCTGCGCCGGTGGCCGCTCCGGTGGCCGCTGCGCCGGTGTCGGTGCCCGAGCCGCTGATCGTCGCGCCTGCGCCCGAAACGGAAGTCCCCGTGGCGGCCTCGGCGAGCGAACCCGAACCCGCGGCGGCTCCGGCCGCGCCGGTGGACTTGGCGTCGGCCACTGAACTGCCGCCAATCGACTGGTCGCGCTTCGCGCTGGGCGGAGTGACCAGCCGCGTCGTCGCCGACAAGTCGCAGAGTGCTTCGCAGTCGGCCGTGCGCGTGCGTGCGCCGCTGCTCGACCGCCTGGTCAACCAGGCCGGCGAAGTCTCGATCACCCGCTCTCGCATCGAGTCCGAAGTCGGCCAGATCAAGGGTTCGCTGGTCGACCTGACGGAGAACCTCGAGCGCCTGCGCCAGCAGCTGCGAGACATCGAACTGCAGGCCGAGACGCAGATGAGCTCGCGGCTCGAGGCGGCCAAGGCGATGTCGCAGTCCTTCGACCCGCTGGAGTTCGACCGCTTCACGCGATTCCAGGAACTCACCCGCATGATGGCCGAGTCGGTGAACGACGTGGCCACCGTGCAGCGCACGCTGCAGCGTTCGCTGGACAGCACCGAAGACGAACTGGCCAGCCAGGCCCGCCTGACGCGCGACCTGCAGGATGACCTGCTGCGCACCCGCATGGTGGAATTCGAAGGCCAGTCCGACCGCCTCTACCGCGTCGTGCGGCAGGCCGCGAAGGAAACTGGCAAGCAGGTGCGCCTGGACATCGTCGGCGGTTCGATCGAAGTCGACCGCGGTGTGCTCGATCGCATGACAGGCTCCTTCGAGCACCTGCTGCGCAACAGCGTCACCCACGGCATCGAAAATCCCGACGCGCGCACCGCGCAAGGCAAGGATGCTGCCGGCGCAATCCTGGTCTCGCTGACGCAGGAAGGCAACGAAGTCGGCATCGAGTTCCGCGACGACGGCAAGGGCCTCGACCTGGATCGCATCCGCGCCAAGGGCCTGGCGATGGGCCTGATCCAGCCGGACCAGGCCGTCAGCGACGCCGACCTTGCCAACCTGATCTTCACGCCCGGGTTCACCACCGCCGAATCGGTGACCGAACTCGCCGGCCGCGGTGTCGGCATGGACGTGGTGCGATCCGAGGTGAACGCCATGGGCGGACGCATCGAGACCGCCACCGCACCGGGCCAGGGCACCTCGTTCAAGCTGGTGCTGCCGCTGACCACGGCGGTCACGCAGGTGGTGATGCTGCGCTGCGGCGACGCCACCGTGGCCGTGCCGTCAACGCTGATCGAGATCGTGCGCCGCGCCACCCCTGCGGAAATCGAGCAGGCCTACGCCGGCGGCGGCTATCCGCTGGGCGACCGGGTGCTGCCGTTCTTCTGGCTGGGCTCGCTGCTGCAGACCAGCCCGGCCCCGACCGAGGCCATCGGCCGCACGCGGCCGGTGGTGGTGGTGCGAAGTGCGCAGCAGCGCGTCGCACTGCACGTCGACGAAGTGCTGGGCAACCAGGAAGTGGTGGTCAAGAACCTCGGGCCGCAGCTGTCGCGACTGCCGGGTCTGGCCGGCATGACGCTGCTCGCCTCCGGTGCCGTGGCGCTGATCTACAACCCGGTGGCGTTGGCCACGCTGTACGGCGACGCCGCCCGCGCTGCCACTGCCGCGGCGCTGAACGCGATGCGCGGCGGCGCACCGGCGATGCCGCAGGCCGCGCAGGAGCCGAAGGTGGCTGCGGCACCGCTGGTGCTGGTGGTCGACGATTCGCTCACCGTGCGCCGCGTCACGCAGCGCCTGCTGGTGCGCGAGGGCTACCGCGTGGTGCTCGCCAAGGACGGCATGGACGCGCTCGAGCGCCTGGCCGAAGAGCGGCCGAGCATCGTGCTGTCGGACATCGAGATGCCGCGCATGGACGGCTTCGACCTGGTGCGCAACATCCGCGGCGATGCCCGCCTGCGCGATCTGCCGGTGATCATGATCACTTCGCGCATCGCCCAGAAGCATCGCGACTACGCCGCCGAGCTGGGGGTCGATCACTACCTCGGCAAGCCGTACTCGGAGGAAGACCTGCTCGCGCTGATCGGCCGCTACACGGCCGCGGTCACCACGGCCTGATGCCGGCGAGGCCATGGCCGAACTCGTCGACCATCTGGCCGAACTGACCGGCTTCCGCGATCGGGAACTGCTCGACGTGACGCTGGTCGGCGCCTTGCGCGACCTGCTGCGCCCGCGTGCGGTGGCCATCTACCGCAGCGTCGGCGAGGCCGGCCACGAGCGCTGGCTGACGCGCGCGAGACTGCAGGCCGGCGAGCTGGCGGCCCGGGCCGACCCGGGCTGGGTCGACCTCGAGAGCCTGCCCGCCCACCACGAGCACCCGGCGCGACTCGATGCCTTTCGACGGCAGACCATCGTGCAGTTGCCGGGGCCGGTGCACCTGACGCTGTTCCCGGTCGCCACCGACCGCGAGAGCCTGGGCGTGATGGAGGTCGAGAGCGACAGCGCGCTCGACGAGCGCGACCAGCGCCTGGTGATGAGCATCCTGCGCATCTACCGCAACTTCCAGGGCCTGCTTGACTACAGCGAGCGCGACACGCTGACCGGCCTGCTCAACCGCAAGACCTTCGACGAGAGCTTCATGAAGGCGGTGGCCGAGCCGATGCTGCCGCCGCCCGATGGCGAAGGCGAAGACCGGCGCACCGCCGCGCAGCGCTGCCGCTACTGGATGGGCGTGATCGACATCGATCACTTCAAGCGCGTCAACGACACCTACGGCCACCTGATCGGCGACGAGGTGCTGCTGCTGCTCGCACGGCTGATGCGTGCCAGCTTCCGTTTCGACGACCGGCTCTACCGTTTCGGTGGCGAGGAGTTCGTGGTGCTGATGCGCTGCACCGACGCGCCGGCCGCGGCGCTGGCCTTCGAGCGCCTGCGTTTCCACGTCGAGCGCCACGTGTTCCCGCAGGTGGGCCACATCACGGTGAGCATCGGCTTCACCGAGCTCAAGCGGGGCGACACGCCCAGCGGCGCCTTCGAGCGGGCCGACAAGGCGGTCTACTTCGCCAAGGGCCAGGGCCGCAACCAGGTGAGGCACCACGCCGAACTGGTGGCTTCGGGGCACCTCGAAGACGACGCCAAGGTCGGTGACGTCGAGCTGTTCTAGCTCGCCCGTCCGCCGGTCCGCTAGTCCTTCTTCTTCACCACGGCAAACCGGTCCAGCGTGCGCTGACGCGCCTCGTCGTGCTGCACCACCGGCGCGGGGTAGTGCATCCCGAGTTCGATGCCGGCAGCCGCCAGGTCCACCGGCCGGGCCTCCCAGGGCGCGTGGATCAGCTCGTCGGGCAGCGCAGCCAGCTGAGGCAGGTAGCGGCGGATGAAGCGCCCCTGCGGATCGAAGCGGCGGCTCTGAGACACCGGGTTGAAGATGCGGAACCAGGGCTGCGCATCGCAGCCAGTCGAGGCCGCCCATTGCCAGCCGCCGTTGTTGGCCGCGAGGTCGAAGTCGTTCAGGTGGTCGGCGAAATACTGTTCGCCGCGCCGCCAGTCGATGCCGAGATCCTTGGTCAGGAAGCTCGCCACCACCATGCGCAGCCGGTTGTGCATGTAGCCGGTCTGGTTGATCTGGGCCATCGCGGCGTCGATCAGCGGGTAGCCCGTGCGGCCGGCGCACCAGGCGGCGAACAGTTCGTCGGCATGCTTGCCGTGGTCCCAGCGGATGGCGTCGAACTCCGGCTTGAAGCAGTGCCCGACGACACGCGGGTGGTGATGCAGGATCTGGTGGTAGAAGTCGCGCCAGACCAGCTCCGACAGCCACACCCGGGCGCCCTCGCTGCCGGCCTGCTGCCTGGCCCAGGCCTCGCGGGCCAGCGTGCGGATCGAGCAGGTGCCGAAGCGCAGGTGCACGGACAGGTAGCTCGGCCCCTTCACGGCCGGGAAGTCGCGCGTGCGGCCGTATTCGTCGATGCGCGGCAGGAAGTCGTCGAGCAGCGCCTGCGCGCCACGTTCGCCGACCGGGATCTTCAGCGCATGCAGGTTGCTGCGCTCGAAGCCCAGCGCATCGAGCGAGGGCAGGGCGCAGGCCACCTGCGGTGGCACCGGCGCCAGCGCGGCCGCGTGTGCCGCCACCGGATAGGCCTTGACGAAGTAGGGCTCGAGCTTGCGCAGCCAGGCGTTCTTGTAGGGCGTGAACACGCCGTAGGGCGAACCGGCCGCGGTGAGCACTTCGCTGCGCTCGAACACCACGTGGTCCTTGGAGGTGTGCAGCGCGATGCCGGCGCCGGCCAGCAGGCCGCGCACACGGGCGTCGCGCTGCAGGGCCGCCGGCTCGTCGTCGTGGTTGGCATAGACCGCCTGCACGTGCAGCGCGCTGGCCAGCGCGACGAGTTCGTGTGCCGCATGGCCGTGGCGCACCAGCAGGCGGACCCCGGTGCGGCCGTGCTGCTCGCCCAGCGCGGCCAGCGCCGCATCGAGTTGCGTCACGCTGTCGTGGATGAACTCGACGCGCCGGTCCGTGCGCAGGCCGCGCTCCAGCAGCGGGTCGAGGATGTCGCGGTCGAAGACGAAGACGCACCAGACCTGCCGCGCCGCCTTCAGCGCGTGGAACAGCGCCGAATGGTCGTGGGCGCGCAGGTCGCGGCGGAACCAGACCAGTGCGGAGTCCAGCGCGGGGGCATTCTTGTCGTGATGCATGGGCCGAGTCTATAAAATGGCCGCATGGCCGGCGCAGCGATCAACCTCACGAACCACTTCCTCATCGCCATGCCCGGCATGGGGGACGGCACGTTCGCCGGCACGGTGATCTACCTGTGCGAGCACACCGAGAAGGGTGCGCTGGGCCTGGTGATCAACAAGCCGATCGACATCAAGCTGAAGAACCTGTTCGAGAAGGTGGAGCTCACGCTGGACCGCGAAGACCTGGCCGAGGAGCCGGTCTACTTCGGCGGCCCGGTGCAGACCGAGCGCGGTTTCGTGCTGCACGAGCGCCTGGGCGGCGACGCGACCGAAGGCGGCACCTACAACTCCTCGCTGCAGATTCCCGGCGGCCTGGAAATGACCACCAGCAAGGACGTGCTGGAGGCGCTGGCCAACGGCGCCGGGCCGAAGAAGGTGCTGGTGACGCTGGGCTACAGCGGCTGGAGCGCCGGGCAGCTGGAAGACGAGATCAGCCGCAACGGCTGGATCAACGTCGGCGCCGAGCCCGGCATCATCTTCGACACGCCGGTCGAGCAGCGCTACGACAAGGCGCTGTCGCTGCTGGGCATCGACCCGCGCATGCTCAGCCAGGAGGCGGGGCACGCATGAGCATGGCGGTGCCGGCCATGCCTTCCATTCCCCGCAGCTTTCTCGCCTTCGATTTCGGGCTTCGCCGCGTCGGCGTGGCCAGCGGCAACTCGCTCACCCGCCAGGCGACGCCGATGAAGACGGTGTCGGCCGAAGGCGAGCCGCGTTTCGCCGAAATTGCCCGCCTCATTGCGCAATGGCAACCCGATGCGCTGGTGGTGGGCGTGCCGTTCCACCCGGACGGCGCCGAGCACGACAATACGCGGCGCGCGCGGCGCTTCGCCCGCCAGCTGCACGGGCGCTTCGGGCTGCCGGTGCACGAGGTGGACGAGCGCTACACCACCACCGAGGCCGCGGCTGCGGGGGCGCGCGACCTCGATGCAGCCTCGGCTGCGATCATCCTGGAACAGTTTCTCGGGACCTTGCCATGAGCAGCCTTCTCCTCGATGCCGAAGCGCTCTATGCCGACCTGCTGGCCGGCGTGCGCATGCTGATGCAGCCCGGCAGCGCCCTGGTGGGCATCTGGTCGGGCGGCGCCTGGCTGGCCGAGCGCCTGCAGCGCGACCTGAAGATCGAGGGCGAGCACGGCGTCATCTCCAGCGCCTTGCACCGCGACGACTTCGGTTCGCGCGGCATGGCCGCCGGCGCCGACCACACGCGGCTGCCCTTCGAGGTCGAGGGCCGGCACATCGTGCTGATCGACGACGTGCTGTTCACCGGCCGCACCACGCGCGCCGTCATCAACGAACTGTTCGACTTCGGCCGCCCGGCCAGCGTCACGCTGGCGGTGCTGGTCGACCGCGGCGGGCGCGAGCTGCCGATCCAGCCGGCCTTCTCGGCCGCGCGCGTGGCCCTGCCGCGCGGCCAGCGCCTGTCCCTGGCCCGCGACGAGCAGGGCCGATTCAGCTTCGACATCAAGGACGCCACCTGATGCTGTCCCGACGCAACCCCCAGCTCAACGCCCACGGCGAACTGATCCACCTGCTGTCGATCGAGGGCCTGCCCAAGGCGGTGCTGACGCAGATCCTCGACACCGCCGGCACCTTCCTGTCGGTCAACGACCGCGAGGTGAAGAAGGTGCCGCTGCTGCGCGGCAAGAGCGTGTTCAACCTGTTCTTCGAGAACAGCACGCGCACGCGCACCACCTTCGAGATCGCCGCCAAGCGCCTGTCGGCCGACGTCATCAACCTGGACATCGCGCGCAGTTCCACCGCCAAGGGCGAGAGCCTGCTCGACACCATCGCCAACCTGTCGGCGATGCACGCCGACATGTTCGTGGTGCGGCACAGCGAGAGCGGCGCGCCCTACCTGATCGCGCAGCACTGCGCTCCGCACGTGCACGTGGTCAACGCCGGCGACGGCCGCCATGCGCACCCGACGCAGGGCCTGCTCGACATGTACACCATCCGCCACTACAAGCGCGACTTCACGCAGCTCACGGTGGCGATCGTCGGTGACATCGTTCACTCGCGCGTGGCGCGCTCCGACATCCATGCGCTGACCACGCTGGGCGTGCCGGAGATCCGCGCCGTCGGCCCGAAGACGCTGGTGCCCGGCGACCTGCGCGAGATGGGCGTGCGCGTGTGCCACGACATGGCCGAGGGCATCCGCGGTGCCGACGTGATCATCATGCTGCGACTGCAGAACGAGCGCATGAGCGGCGCGATGCTGCCGTCCGCCGGCGAGTTCTTCAAGAACTACGGACTGACGCCCGAGAAGCTGGCGCTGGCCAAACCCGACGCCATCGTCATGCACCCCGGGCCGATCAACCGCGGCGTCGAGATCGACTCGGCGGTGGCCGACGGCACCCAGAGCGTCATCCTGCCGCAGGTGACCTTCGGCATCGCGGTGCGCATGGCGGTCATGTCCATCATCGCGGGCAACAACGCATGAAGATCCTCATCCAGAACGGGCGCCTCGTCGACCCCGCCAGCGGCCGCGACGAGACGGCCGATGTCGCCATCGCCGCCGGGCGCATCGTCGCCATCGGCGGCGTCAGCGCCGACTTCACGCCGAACCGCATCATCGACGCCAGCGGCCTGGTGGTCGCGCCCGGCCTCGTCGACCTGGCCGTGCGGCTGCGTGAGCCCGGCCACGAGCACGAGGGCATGCTCGAGAGCGAGATGGCCGCGGCGATGGCCGGCGGCGTGACCAGCCTCGTCTGCCTGCCCGATACCGACCCGCCGCTGGACGAACCCGGCCTGGTCGAGATGCTCAAGTTCCGCGCGCGCAACCTCAACCTCGCGCGCCTGTACCCGCTGGGTGCGCTGACGCGCGGCCTGAAGGGTGACACGCTGACCGAGATGGCCGAGCTCACCGAGGCCGGCTGCGTCGGCTTCTCGCAGGCCGAGGTGTCCTGCCGCGACACGCTGGTGCTGCACCGCGCGCTGCAGTACGCCAGCACCTTCGGCTACACGGTATGGCTGCGCCCGAACGACAGCTGGCTGGGCAACGGCGTGGCCGCCAAGGGGCCGCTGGCCACGCGGCTGGGCCTGTCGGGCGTGCCGGTGATCGCCGAGACGATCGCGCTGAACACCATCTTCGAGCTGGTGCGCGACACGCGCGCCCGCGTGCACCTGTGCCGCATCAGCAGCGCCGCGGGCATCGAGCTGATCCGCGCTGCCAAGGCCGAGGGCCTGCCCGTGAGCTGCGACGTGAGCGTGAACCATCTTCACCTGACCGACGTCGACATCGGCTACTTCAACGCCGCGATGCGACTGACGCCGCCGCTGCGCCAGCAGCGCGACCGCGATGCGATCCGCGCCGCGCTGGCCGACGGCACCGTCGATGCGCTGGTCAGCGACCACACGCCGGTCGACGCCGACGCCAAGAACCTGCCCTTCGCCGAGGCCGAGCCCGGCGCCACCGGGCTGGAATTGCTGCTCGGCCTGACGCTGAAGTGGGGCGCCGAGAGCGGCCTGCCGCTGGCGAAGACGCTGGCCGCCGTCACGCAGCGGCCGGTGGCGGTGCTCGGCGATGCGCTGGATTCGCTGGGTTCGAGCACAGGCCGCCTGGTCGAGGGCGGCGTGGCCGACCTGTGCCTGTTCGACCCCGCGGCGCACTGGCTGGTGCGCCCGGCGGCGCTGTGCAGCCAGGGCAAGAACACGCCCTTCGACGGCTACGAGCTGCCGGGCCGCGTGAAGGCCACGATCGTCGGCGGGCATGTGGCCTTCGAAGCCGCGCGCGACTGAGGCCGGCGCCAGGGTGCGTGGGCTGATCGCGCTGTGGCGGCTCGGTGCCGCCGTGCTGCAGGTCCTGGGCGGAGCGCTCATCTGTGCCGTGCTGTTCCCCTTCCTGAAGCCGGCGCAGCGCATGGCACATGTCGGCCGCTGGTCGGCGCGCATGCTGCGCGCGCTGGGCATCCGGCTCGAGGCGCAGGGCGCCGTGCATCCGGGGCCGGTGCTGCTGGTGGCCAATCACATCTCCTGGGTCGACATCCTCGCCGTCAATGCAGTGCACCCGGCGCGCTTCGTCTCCAAGGCCGACGTGAAGCACTGGCCCTTCCTCGGCTGGCTGGTGGCCTGCGGCGGCACGCTGTTCATCGAGCGTGAGCGCAAGCGCGACGCGCTGCGCGTGGTGCACCAGATCGCCGAAGCGCTCAAGTCGGGCGACGTGGTCGCGGTGTTCCCCGAAGGAACCACGGGCGATGGCCATGGCGTGCTGCCCTTCCACGCCAACCTGCTGCAGGCCGCCATCGCCACCGAGGCGCCGGTGCAGCCGGTGGTGCTGAGCTACCGTGACGCGGCCTCGCCGGTGAGTCAGGCTGCGTCTTACGTGGGCGACACCAGCCTCGTGCAATCCCTGTGGTCCACCGTGACGGCCGACAAGCTCGTCGCCCGCGTCGTGGTCGAGAATGCCCAGGGCACGCGCCATGCCGACCGGCGCGCGCTGGCCGAGCATCTGCGCGAGACCATCCTGGGACGGCTGCAGGAGGACCGGGCTTGACGCCGCTGACGATCCGCCGTGTCGCCATCGACACCTTCCGCGAGCATGTGGCCTACCTGCACCGCGACTGCACGGCCGTGCGCGCCGAAGGCTTCCAGGCGCTGTCGAAGGTGGAGGTCAGCGGCAACGGATCGAGCATCCTGGCGGTGCTCAACGTGGTGGACGACGAATGCATCGTCGGCCCCACCGAGCTGGGGCTGAGCGAGGAGGCCTTCTCCCGCCTGGGCCTGGCGGCCGGCCACGGCGCAAGCCTGCAGCATGCGGAGCCGCCGGCCTCGATCGCCGCGCTGCACCGCAAGATCGCCGGCGAGCGCCTCTCGCGCGACGATCTGCACGGCATCATCCGCGACATCGCGCAGATGCGCTACACGAAGATCGAGCTGGCGGCCTTCGTCGTGGCGGCCAACCAGTTCGAGATGGACCGCGACGAGGTGCTGCACCTTACCGAAGGCATGATCGCCGCCGGCCGCCGCCTCGACTGGCACCAGGAGGTGCGCAGCGGGCCGGTGGTCGACAAGCACTGCATCGGCGGCATCCCCGGCAACCGCACCTCGATGCTGGTGGTGCCCATCGTTGCCGCGCACGGCATGCTGATCCCCAAGACCTCGTCGCGCGCGATCACCTCGCCGGCCGGCACCGCCGACACGATGGAGATGCTTGCGCAGGTCGAGCTGCCCTTCGACCGCCTGGCCGCCATCGTGCGCGAGACCGGCGGCTGCCTCGCCTGGGGCGGCACGGCCGACCTGTCGCCGGCCGACGACGTGCTGATCGCGGTGGAGCGCCCGCTGGGCATCGACTCGCCAGGGCAGATGGTGGCCTCGATCCTGTCGAAGAAGATCGCCGCCGGCTCCACGCACCTGGTGCTCGACATCCCGGTCGGACCGAGCGCCAAGGTGCGCGGCATGCCCGAGGCGCAGCGGCTGAAGAAGCTGTTCGAGTACGTGGCCTCGCGGCTGCAGCTGCACATCGACGTGGTGATCACCGACGGCCGCCAGCCGATCGGCCGCGGCATCGGCCCGGTGCTGGAGGCGCGCGACGTGATGCAGGTGCTCGAGAACGACCCTGCCGCGCCGATGGACCTGCGCCAGAAGGCGCTGCGCCTGGCCGGCCGCGTGATCGAGTTCGACCCCGACGTGCGCGGCGGCGACGGCTTCGCGATCGCGCGAGACATCCTCGACTCCGGCCGTGCGCTGGCGAAGATGAACCAGATCATCGATGCGCAGGGCCGGCGGCCGTTCTCGTGGGCGGCACCGCCGGTGGCACCGCTGTCCTTCGACGTGCTGGCGCCGCGCGACGGCGTGGTCACCGCAATCGACAACCTGGCGGTGGCGCGCATCGCGCAACTGGCCGGCGCGCCCAAGGTGGCCGGTGCCGGCATCGACCTGCTGCACCGCCTGGGCGACGCCGTGAAGGCCGGCCAGGCGTTGTACCGCGTGCATGCGCGCTTCGAGGCCGACCTCGACTACGCGCGGCGCAAGTCCGAAGCCGACGCGGGCTTTCGTGTCGGCACGGCCGACGAACTGCCGCGCGACTACGTGCTGCGCGACAACGGTGCCGGGTTCTGACCCTGGGAGTGCGCATGCTGCTGGCCTTTGCCGACGAAAGCCCGCTGGCGCACGCGCTGGCGCGCGAGATGGACTGCGAGCTCGCCTTCGTCGAGACGCACCACTTTCCCGATGGCGAGATCAAGCTGCGGCTGCCGCCGGCGCTGCCGCCACGCGTGGTGATGCTGCGCGGCCTGCAGCAGCCCAACGACCGCCTGGTGCAGCTGATGCTGGCCGGGCGCACCGCGCGCGAGCTCGGCGCGCGCCACCTGACGCTGGCCTCGCCCTACCTCGCCTACATGCGGCAGGACATGGCCTTCCAGCCCGGCGAGGCCGTGAGTCAGCGCATCGTCGTCGGCTTTCTGGGCAGCCTGTTCGACCGCGTGATCACGATCGATCCGCACCTGCATCGCATCGCTTCGCTCGACGAAGTGATGCCGGGCTCGCGGGGCGTCGCCTTGACCGCAGCGCCGCTGCTCGGCGCCTGGATCGCTTCGCAGTGGCCGGCCGACGCGCTGCCGCTGCTCGTCGGTCCCGACGAGGAGGCCGAGCAGTGGGTGCGTGCGGCCGGCGAACGCACTGGCCTGCAGGGGCTGGTCTGCCGCAAGACGCGACGCGGCGATCGCGATGTGACGGTCGAACTCCCCGCACAGGACATCACTGGGCGCGATGTGGTGATCATCGATGACGTGGCCAGCACAGGCCACACGATCGTGCAGGCTGCAGCGGCGCTGCGCGAGCGGGGCGTCGCCTCGATCGACGTGGCGGTGGTGCATGCGCTGTTCGGCGGTGATGCGATCGAACGGTTGATGCAGGCCGGCGTCCGCCGCGTGTGGAGCACCGACGCCGTGCCGCATTCGAGCAACGTTGTCACGGTCGCGCCCCTGCTGGCGAGGGCAATCGCGGATTGCGACTGAATGGGAACGCATCCCACACTGGCTTCTCGCATCGCTAGGGGAGCCCATGCATCTGCTCAGGCTGATCCAAAGCCAGGTGAAGCTCGGCGAGCCCTTGCCCTGGGGCGTGCGTGACCAGCAGGGCAAGTTGCTGCTGGCCCGTGGGCAGGTGATCGCCAACGAGGCACAACTCGCCGCCCTGCTCGAGCGTGGTGCGAGCGTCGACATCGAGGAGGTGCGCGCGGCGGCACGGGGCGACGCCGATACGGCCCGGCCGGTGAGCCTGTTCGCGCAGTGGGAGCAGGTGCTGTGGCAGCTCGATCGTGTGCTGCGCAGCGTGAGCGGCGAGCCGGGCTTCGGCCAGCGCGTGAATGAACTCGTGCAGCGCATCGAGGCGCTGACTCTGCGCGACCCCGACATCGCGATCTACCTGACGGTGCGCCAGGACCCGAAGCGACTGACGATCTACGCGCTGGCCCACTCCGTGCACTGCGCGATGGTGTCGCTACTCATGGCACGGCGGCTCGGCTGGGACGAGGAGTCCACGCACACGCTGATGAAGGCCGCGTTGACGATGAACATCGCCATCCTCGACCTGCAGGGCCGCATGGCCGCACAGGGCGTGCCGCCCACGCCGCCGCAGATGGACATGATCCGCGTGCACCCGACGCAGGGTGTGGAGATGCTGAAGGCGGCCGGCATCGACGAACTGCCCTGGCTCGAGTCCATCGCGCACCACCACGAGCGGCCGGACGGCACGGGTTACCCGGCTGGTCTGCGCGAATCGGGCGAACAGGCCACGGTGCTGCGCTATATCGACGTGTTCATGGCCAAGATGGCGCCGCGGGCGCTGCGCGCACCACTGTCTGCGCAGCTCGCCGCCCGGCAGCTCTTCCAGGAATCCGGCGGCGCGCCGGCGTCGGCGGCGATCATCAAGGAGTTCGGCATCTACCCGCCGGGCGAGTTCGTGCAGCTCAAGTCGGGCGAGATGGCGGTGGTGGTGCGCCGCGGCGCCAATGCCAGCACGCCGCTGGCCGCCGCCATCACCGACCGGCACGGCATGCCCAATGTCAATACGGTCGTGCGCGACACCTCGAAGCCCGAATTCGCCATCGCCGCGCTCGCGGCGGAGACGAACCTGGTGCTGCGCGTGCCGCCGGAGCGGCTGTTCGGCTTGCCGGAGTGACCCGGATCCCGGATCAGGCCTTGCCCTGGTTCGCCACCGCTGCCGCCGCCTTCGCCGCCGCTTCCGCGTCGCCGAGGTAGTAGCTGCGGATCGGCTTGAGCGCGTCGTCCAGTTCGTAGACGAGCGGGATGCCGTTGGGGATGTTCAGGCCGACGATGGCGTCTTCGGAGATGCCGTCGAGGTACTTCACCAGCGCGCGGATGCTGTTGCCGTGCGCGGCGATCAGCACGCGCTGGCCGGAGCGGATCGCCGGCGCCAGCGTGTCGTTCCAGTAGGGCAGCACGCGCGCCACCGTGTCCTTCAGGCATTCGGTCAGTGGCACCTCGCCGTCGGCGAGCTTCGCGTAGCGCGGGTCGCTGCGTTCGCTGCGCGGATCGCCCGGCTCGAGCGCCGGCGGCGGCGTGTCGTAGCTGCGGCGCCAGACCAGCACCTGCTCGTCGCCGAACTTCTTCGCCGTCTCGGCCTTGTTCAGGCCCTGCAGCGCGCCGTAGTGGCGCTCGTTCAGGCGCCAGGAGTTCACCACCGGCAGCCAGGTACGGTCCATCTCGTCCAGCGCGTGCCACAGCGTCCAGATGGCGCGCTTGAGCACCGAGGTGTAGGCGACGTCGAACTCGTAGCCCTCGGCCTTGAGCAGCCGGCCCGACTCGCGCGCCTGCGCCACGCCGGTGGGCGTGAGGCCCACGTCCGTCCAGCCGGTGAAGCGGTTCTCGAGGTTCCAGGTCGATTCGCCGTGGCGGATCAGTACGAGCTTGTGCATGGGCTGGCCGGGTTCGGGATGAGGGAATGCCGGGCTCGGCCCGGTGGCGTCAACCGTGAATTCTATAATTCGCGTTTTTCGCCGCAGCGGCTGAAGGCTCCCGTGAAGTTCTTTATCGACAACTGGGTTCTGTTCCTGGCCGCCATCACCTCCGGCGGCCTCCTGCTCTGGCCGATGATTTCGCGCGGTGGCGGTGCCGGGCGCATCTCGCCGGCGCAGGCCGTGCAGATGATCAACCGCGAGAAGGCCGTGCTGATCGACGTCAGCGAGCCCGACGAGTTCGCCGGCAGCCACGCCACCGGCTCGAAGAACGTGCCGCTGGGCCGGCTCGAGGCTTCGGGCGACCTGCCGAAGAACAAGACGCTGCCGCTGGTGGTGGTGTGCCCGAGCGGCACGCGCGCCGTGCGCGCCGTCGCGACGCTGAAGAAGCTCGGCTTCGAGAACTCGCATGTGCTCGCCGGCGGCCTGGCCGCCTGGCGCGAAGCCAATCTGCCCGTCGAGAAGAACGCCTGAGGACGCGCCATGCCTGCCGTGAAGATGTACACCACCCAGGTCTGCCCGTACTGCCAGCGCGCCAAGGCGCTGCTCAAGCAGCGCGGCGTCGAGCAGATCGAGGAGATCCGCGTCGACCTGCACCCCGCCGAGCGCGACACCATGGTGCACCTCACCGGCCGGCGCACCGTGCCGCAGATCTTCATCGGCGACACGCATGTCGGTGGCTGCGACGATCTGGTCGCGCTCGACCAGCGCGGCGGCCTCGCGCCGCTGCTCGCTGGCTGACTCGCCGCGCAGCGATAATCCCGGGCTCGCCGCCATTTCGACGGCACCCCTTCATCCAGAGATTTCCATGGCCGACGACAACCTGACCCCGGTGTTCCAGATCCAGCGCATGTACCTGAAGGACTTGTCGCTGGAGCAACCCAACTCGCCGCAGATCCTGCTCGAGCAGTCGCAGCCGGCCGTCGACATCCAGCTCGGCCTGGGCGCCGAGGCCATCGCCGACGGCGTCTATGAAGTGGCCGTCACCGCGACGGTGACGACCAAGGTCGCCGACAAGGTGCTGTTCCTCGTCGAGGCCAAGCAGGCCGGCATCTTCGAGATCCGCAACATCCCGGGCGACCAGCTCGACCAGATCATCGGCATCGCCTGCCCCGGCATCGTCTACCCCTACCTGCGCGCCATCGTCTCCGACGTGTGCACGCGTGCCGGCTTCCCGCCGGTGCTGCTGGCCGAGGTGAACTTCCAGGCCATGTTCGAGGCGCAGCGCGCCCAGGCCGCGGGCCAGAACGGCTCGGGCATCATCACCAGCGTCAACTGAGGCGCTTGCCGCGGCGCGCATGAACCTGACGGTGCTCGGCGCGGGAGCGTGGGGCACCGCGCTGGCCGTGAGCGCCTGCACGCGGCAGCCCACACGACTGTGGGCGCGTGATGCGGCGCAGGCCGCGGCGATGCGCAGCGAGCGGCGCAACCGGCGTTACCTGAACGAGATCACGCTGCCGCCCGCGCTGCAGATCGACGCCGACTTCGACGCCGCCGTGGCGCACGCACGCGGCGGGCTGCTGGTGGTGGCCACGCCGATGGCCGGGCTGGAAGGCATTCTTCGCCGCCTGCCGGCCGACGCGCCCGGCGTGCTGTGGCTGTGCAAGGGTTTCCAGGAAGGCAGCGGCCTGCTCGGCCACGAGATCGCCCGTGCCGCCTGCCCGTCACTGAGCGCCGGCGTGCTCTCGGGCCCGAGCTTCGCCATCGAGGTCGCGCGCGGCCAGCCCACCGCACTGGTGGCGGCAAGCCACGACGCGGCGCTCGCCGAGCGCGCCGTCGAGGCCTTCCACAGCGACACGATGCGCATCTACACCTCCAATGACCCGGTGGGGGTGGAGGTGGGCGGCGCGGTGAAGAACGTGATGGCCATCGCCACGGGCATTGCCGACGGCATGCAGCTCGGCCTGAACGCGCGCGCCGCGCTGGTCACACGCGGCCTGGCCGAGATGACACGGCTGGGCCTGGCGCTGGGCGCGCGCGCCGAGACCTTCATGGGTTTGTCGGGCCTGGGCGATCTGGTGCTCACCACCACCGGCGAGCTGTCGCGCAACCGCCGTGTCGGCCTGCTGCTGGCGCAGGGCCAGACACTGGCGCAGGTCCTCGCCGAGCTCGGCCACGTGGCCGAGGGCGTGCTCAGCGCCGCCACGGTGCTGCAGCGTGCGCGGGCGCTGAACGTGGCCATGCCGATCACCGAGGCGGTGGTGGCGGTGCTGGAGCGCCGCATCACGCCCGCGCAGGCGCTGGGCCTGCTGATGGGCCGCGAAGCGCGGTCCGAAACCTGAGACGGGGAACGCCGCATGCATCGTCGCCTGATCCTTCGCACTGCGGCCGCTTCCGCGGCCACGCTGGCGCTGCCCGGCTTCGCGCAGGCCTGGCCCGCACGGCCGATCCGGCTGGTCGTGCCGTTCCCGCCGGGCAGTTCGCCGGACCTGATCGCCCGCCTGGTGGCCGAGCCGCTGTCGGCCGCGCTGGGCCAGCCGGTGGTGATCGACAACAAGCCCGGCGCCGGCGGCAATGTCGGCACCGGCATGGTCGCCAAGTCCGATCCGGACGGCCACACGCTGCTCTTCACCATCCAGGGGCCGCTGGTCACTGCACCGCTGCTCAGCAAGAGCCTGAATTACGACCCGGTCAAGGAACTGGCACCGGTCACGCTCGTGGCCACCTCGCCGAACCTGCTTGTGGTCGACCCGAAGCTGGGCGCCGAGACGCTGGCCGACTTCGTGCGCGTGGCCAAGGCCCGGCGAGGCGAACTCAACTACGGCAGCGTGGGCAACGGCAGCGCGGCGCACCTGGCGATGGAGCTCTTCAAGCGGCGTGCCGGCATCGAGCTCGTGCACGTGCCCTACCAGGGCTTCCCGCAGGTGGTCAATGCCATCCTCGCTGGCCAGGTGCAGGCCGGCTTCATGGTGCCTGGCATCGCCATGGGCCAGGTGCGTGCCGGCAAGCTGCGCGGGCTCGGCGTCACGACGCTGGGGCGCTCGGCCGCGCTGCCGGACTTCCCGACGCTGGTCGAGCAGGGCTACCCGGAGTTCGAGGCGATCTCGTGGCAGGCGGTCCTCGCGCCGGCAAAGACGCCTGCGCCCGTCATCGAGCGCCTGTCGCGCGAGCTGGTGCGCATCATCAAGAGCGACGAGGTGCGCACGAAGATGCTCGCGCAGTACTTCAGCGCCGCCGGCACCGCGCCGGCCGCACTGGCCGGCCTGATGACCAGCGAGCGGCTGGGCTGGGCTCAGGTCATCAAGCGGGCCGACGTCAAGCAGGAGTAGCGGGCACCTCGGATGGCGTCGCGGCGCCGGCGTAGCCGCACTGCCGCCATGCCTCGAACACCGCGACGGCGACGGCGTTGCTCAGGTTCAGGCTGCGCTGGCCCGCACGCATCGGCAGGCGCACGCGCTGCGCGGGCGCGATGCGCTCACGCAGGTCCGGCGGCAGGCCGGCGCTTTCCGATCCGAACACCAGCCAGTCGCCCGGTGCCCAGGCGATGTCGGCCAGCCCACGTGTGCCGCGCGTCGTGAAGGCGAAGCAACGTTCCGGAGGCGGCGCGCAGTCGCTCAGCAGCGCCTGCCACGAGGCGTGGCGGCGCACGCTGGCGTACTCGTGGTAGTCGAGCCCGGCGCGCAGCAGCAGCTTGTCGTCCATCGAGAAACCCAGTGGGTCGACTAGGTGCAGCGTGCAGCCGGTGTTGGCGGCCAGGCGGATCACGTTGCCGGTGTTGGGCGGGATCTCCGGGTGCACGAGCACGATGTTGAACATGGTGAGGCGATTCTCCCGCAGCGCGGGCGCCCAGGCCTGCTCAGGCACCATCGGGCCGCGGCGTGCGCGCCAGCACCCACAGCTGCACGCGAGACGCGCCGGCCTGCAGCAACGTGCGCGCCATCTCGGCGGCTGTGGCGCCGGTGGTCATCACGTCGTCGACCACCACGACGCTGCGGCCGGCGATCTCGCCCCGGCGCAGCGGCTCGACCGCAAAGGCCGCGCGCACGTTCGATGCGCGCCGATCGAGCGGCAGGTCGACCTGGTGCGGTGTGTCGCGGATGCGCAGCAGCAGCCGGGCGTCGGCCGGCGGGCCGAGGCGGCGAGCGATCTCCCACGATTGATTGAAGCCTCGCTCGCGAAGCCGCGCGTCGCTCAGCGGCGCTGGCAGGAGCAGCTCGGGCGGCGGCTGCCCGCGCACGGCCTCGCGAAGCAGTCCCGACAGCACAGGCGCCAGTTCGACGCCGCCCTGGAACTTGAATCGCGCGATCAAGGCGCTCCACGGCGCGCCGTAGTCGAGCGCGGCGATCGTGCGTTCGAAGGGCGGCGGATCGCGCAGGCACTCGCCGCACACCGGCTGCCCGGCCGGCACGGCGATCGCGCAGCGCTCGCAACGCGGCCGTGGCGCAGCGAAACGCTGCCGGCAGGCGTCGCACAGCGCACCGCGGCCCCAGTCGCGGCAGATGCTGCATTGACCAGGAAGGGAGCCGAGAAGCGACGCCAGCGACACCGGCTCAATATACTGCCCGCCCATGAGCGAGCCGCCTGCCTCCGACCTGACTGCGCGCGGCCTCGATCCGGTGGCAGTGGATGCTGCCTTGCGCCGTCTGGCGCGCGCCGACGAAGCGCCGTGGCTGCACCGCGAGGTGGCGCGGCGCATGGCCGAGCGCTTGGCCATCATCCGGCTGCAGCCCGCACAGCTGATCGACTGGTGGAGCTGGCTGGGCGCGGGTGCCGAACTGCTGGCCGATGCCTACCCTGCGGCGCGGCGCATCGCCGTCGAACCCACGCCGGCGCTGCGTTCGCGCAGCGAATCCGCGCTGCGTGCACCCTGGTGGTCGACCCGACGCTGGACGTCGCCAGCACCCATCGTGCTGGGCGAGGGCGACGAACTGCCCCGCGGCACGCAACTCGTGTGGGCCAACATGATGCTGCACGCGGTGGTGGATCCGCCGGCGCTGTTCGCGCGCTGGGAGCGGGCGCTGGCCGTCGACGGCTTCGTGATGTTCTCGTGCCTGGGCCCTGGCACGCTGCGCGAGCTGCGTGCGCTCTATGGGCGACTGGGCTGGCCCATGCCTACGCCGAACTTCATCGACATGCACGACCTCGGCGACATGCTGGTGCAGGCCGGATTCGCCGACCCGGTGATGGACCAGGAGACGATCACGCTGCAGTGGCCGAGCACGCAGGCCCTGCTCGACGAACTGCGCAGCCTCGGCTGCAACGCCTCGCCCTTGCGCGCCGGTGGCCTGCGCACGCCGCGCTGGCAACGGCGGCTGCTGCGCGAACTCGAATCGCTGGCTGGCGCCGACGGCCGCCCCGCGCTTGCATTCGAGGTGGCCTACGGCCACGCGTTCCGCGCCGCCCCGCGCTTGCGTGGCGGCGAGGAGACGACCGTGTCGCTCGACGACATGCGCGCCATGGTGCGTGGCCGGAGAGCCGGGCCGGTGAGCTAAACTCTTGCAGTTGATCAAAGCAGCGAAGAAAAGATCGTGCTTTGAGGTCGTACGCGCAGTCAGCGAGCAGTAAGCAAGGATGACGATCGACGCCTCTTCGATGTCGAGCGATCCCGGTCCGCCACGATTGCGGTTCGGGCGCGCTTCGCAGGCGGGTTCGGGTCCTTGTTCGGTGCAATGGGAGCTTCGACGCAATTGTTCGTTGACGCCGAGGCAGATGTTGGGGTTTTACCTGGGTTTGAGCGGCATCTCTCTCGGCATTGCCGGAATATTCTGGTGGCTGGGTGCGACGCTGGTCATGCCCTTCGCCTGGCTGGAAGTGCTGGCGGTCGGTGTGGCGCTGCTGGTGCACGCGCGCCACGTCACCGACCGAGAGAGCATCTGGCTGCAGGGCGGGCTGTTGACGGTCGAGCGGGCCTCTGGCGCGCGAACCGAGCGGTGCGAGTTCTGCACCGAGTGGGTGAGGGTGGTGTCCATGTCCCGTGACGGTTCGCTGATCGAGCTGTGCGAGCGTGGCCGGAAGGTGAGGGTGGGGCGCTTCGTGCGACCCGAGTTGCGGCGGCAACTCGCCGATGAGATGCGGTGGGTGCTGCGGCGGCATGAAGCGGTGCAGGGGCTCGTGCCTGGTTCGGCCTGAGCGGGATCCAGAAACTGACGTGACAACGATGAAGACGATCAAATCACTCCGTGCAACGTTGGCGCGAGTCGCCCTTACCGCAGGTGCCACGCTGGCGACGCAAGCCGCCATGGCCGTGAACAACCTGCCCGGCGGCCCGGCGGTCAATCAGCTCGACCTGCACCCGCCGGTCACGCAGATCGCCGCCGACCAGCGCTGGCTGCACTACTTCATGCTGGTCATCTGCACGGTGATCTTCGTCGCCGTGTTCGGCGTGATGTTCTATTCGATCTTCAAGCACCGGAAGTCGAAGGGGGCTGTGTCGGCCAACTTCCACGAGAGCGTCAAGGTGGAAATCGCCTGGACGGTCGTGCCCTTGCTCATCGTGATCGGCATGGCGCTGCCCGCCACCAAGACGGTCGTGGCGATGAAGGACACCAGCTCCGCCGACCTCACGATCAAGGCGACGGGTATCCAGTGGAAGTGGGGCTACGATTACCTCAAGGGCGAGGGCGAGGGCATCGGCTTCGTCTCCACCCTCGACGTGACGCACCGCGAGATGTCCAACAGCGGCAAGCCGCCGGCGACCGACAACTACCTGCTCAAGGTCGACAACCCGCTGGTCGTGCCGGTGGACAAGAAGATCCGCATCATCACCACCGCCAATGACGTGATCCATGCCTTCATGGTGCCGGCCTTCGGCATCAAGCAGGACGCGATCCCCGGCTTCGTTCGTGACACCTGGTTCCGTGCCGAGAAGACCGGCGACTTCTACGGCCAGTGCGCCGAGCTGTGCGGCAAGGAACACGCCTACATGCCGATCCACGTGAAGGTGCTGTCGGCTGCCGACTACACCGCCTGGGTCGATGGCAAGAAGAAGGCCATGGCCGCGCTGGCCGACGACCCGACCAAGGAATGGAAGCTCGACGAGCTGGTGGCCCGCGGCGAGAAGGTCTACGCCGCCAACTGCGCCGCCTGCCACCAGGCCAGCGGCAAGGGCGCCGGCCCGATCAAGCCGCTGGACGGCGCTGCCGTGGTGCTCGATGCTGACAAGCTCAAGCAGATCCAGGTGCTGCTCAATGGCCAGAACAACGGTGCCATGCCCGCCTGGAAGCAGCTGTCGGACACGGAGATCGCCGCGGTGATCACCTACACGAAGAACAACTGGTCCAACAAGACCGGGCAGCTCGTTCAGCCGGCCGACGTCGTCGCTGCACGCAAGTAAGAACTCGTCGAATCAGAAGGCATAAGGAAACGGCATGAGCGCAGTCATTGACCAGCATGGCCACCACGGTGACCACGCCCACGATCACGACCACGATCACGATCACCACGCACCCCACGGCTGGCGCCGCTGGCTGTTCGCGACGAACCACAAGGACATCGGCACGATGTACCTGCTGTTCTCGTTCGCGATGCTGATGGTCGGCGGCGTTCTCGCGCTGCTGATCCGCGCCGAGCTGTTCCAGCCCGGCCTGCAGATCGTGAACCCGCAGCTGTTCAACCAGCTGACCACGATGCACGGCCTGATCATGGTGTTCGGCGCGATCATGCCGGCCTTCGTCGGCTTCGCGAACTGGATGATCCCGCTGCAGATCGGCGCAGCGGACATGGCCTTCGCGCGCATGAACAACCTGAGCTTCTGGCTCCTGATCCCGGCCGGAGCGATGCTCGTCGGCTCGTTCTTCATGCCTGGCGGCGCGCCCGCCGCAGGCTGGACGCTGTACGCGCCGCTGACGCTGCAGATGGGCCCGTCGATGGACGCCGGCATCTTCGCGATGCACATCATGGGTGCGAGCTCGATCATGGGCTCGATCAACATCATCGTCACGATCCTGAACATGCGCGCGCCGCGCATGACGCTGATGAAGATGCCGCTGTTCTGCTGGACCTGGCTGATCACCGCCTACCTGCTGATCGCGGTGATGCCCGTGCTCGCCGGCGCCATCACGATGACGCTGACCGACCGCCACTTCGGCACGCACTTCTTCAACCCCGCCGGCGGCGGCGACCCGGTGATGTACCAGCACATCTTCTGGTTCTTCGGCCACCCCGAGGTCTACATCATGATCCTGCCGGCCTTCGGCATCGTCAGCGCCATCATCCCGGCGTTCGCGCGCAAGAAGCTGTTCGGCTACACCTCGATGGTCTATGCGACCTCTTCGATCGCCATCCTGTCGTTCATCGTGTGGGCGCACCACATGTTCACCACCGGCATGCCGGTGACGGGCCAGCTGTTCTTCATGTACGCGACCATGCTGATCGCGGTGCCCACCGGCGTGAAGGTGTTCAACTGGATCGCCACCATGTGGCGCGGCTCGATGACCTTCGAGACGCCGATGCTGTTCGCCGTCGGCTTCCTGTTCGTGTTCACGATGGGCGGCTTCACCGGCCTGATCTGCGCGATGGCGCCGGTCGACATCCAGATCCAGGACACCTACTACGTCGTCGCGCACTTCCACTACGTGCTGGTGGCCGGCTCGCTGTACGCGCTGTTCGCCGGCTACTACTACTGGAGCCCGAAGTGGACCGGCGTCATGTACAACGAGACGCGCGGCAAGATCCACTTCTGGGGCTCGCTGATCTTCTTCAACGTGACCTTCTTCCCGATGCACTTCCTCGGGCTGGCCGGCATGCCGCGCCGTTATGCCGACTACCCCATGCAGTTCGCCGACTTCAACATGCTCGCGTCGGTGGGCGCCTTCGGCTTCGGGCTGATGCAGGTCTACTTCTTCTTCTTCGTCGTGCTACCGACCATGCGCGGCCAGGGCGCGAAGGCGCCCCAGCAGCCCTGGGACGGCGCCGAAGGCCTGGAGTGGGAAGTGCCGTCGCCGGCGCCGTTCCATACCTTCGAGACGCCGCC
Organism: Rhizobacter sp. AJA081-3; assembly: GCF_017795745.1. GTDB lineage: Bacteria > Pseudomonadota > Gammaproteobacteria > Burkholderiales > Burkholderiaceae_C > Piscinibacter. Next base: position 841,540 of record NZ_CP059067.1, read on the forward strand.
GCTGCTGAACCCGTCGGCCACCAAGGTGCTGGGCTGACACCATGGCGCTGACCCCCGAGCAGAAGAAGAGCAACCTGCGCCTGGGCCTGATCCTGGCCTCCGTGGCGGTGGCGCTGTTCGTCGGCTTCATGGTGAAGAGCGCGTTCATCGGCGTCTGAATCCGGCATGTCGAACCCTCCGATCGGGCCCGATCCGACCCTGCGCAGCGACAACCTGCGCATGGTCGGCAAGCTGGTCGTCGTGGCTGCGCTGATGTTCGGCTTCGGCTATGCCCTGGTGCCCATGTACCGTGCCATCTGTTCGGCGCTGGGCATCAACGTGTTGTCGGTGGCCGAGCGGCAGGTGCCGGGAAACGCGCCTGCCGAGCGCAACACGCAGGTCGACACCAGCAGGGTCGTCACGGTGGAGTTCGACGCCAACGCCCGCGGCCCTTGGGACTTCAAGCCCGCCAAGCGCTCGGTGGACGTGCATCCGGGCGAGATGGCCACGGTGATGTACGAGTTCCGCAACAAGCAGAACCGCACGATGGCCGCGCAGGCCATCCCGAGCTACGCGCCGCGGCAGGCAATGGCGCACTTCAACAAGATCGAGTGCTTCTGCTTCAACGAATACACGCTGAAGGCGGGCGAGAGCAAGCAGTGGCCGGTGGTGTTCATCGTCGACCCGAAACTGCCGAAGGACGTGCGCACGATCACGCTGTCGTACACCTTCTTCGAGGTCGGCGGCAAGACGCCGGCCGAACCGGAGGCGACGGTGCGTGCGCCCGTGCAGGAGCCGCGCACATGAGCGACGGCCTGCGCGAAGCGGTGCAGCGCAAGGGCTCCTTCCTGCAGACGATGCGGGCGGTGGCCTGGTCGTTCTTCGGTATCCGCAAGTCCAGCGGCTACGAGCAGGACATCGGCAAGCTCAACCCGGTGCACGTGGTGATTGCCGGCGTGATCGGCGCGTTATTGTTCATTGCGGCGCTGGCGCTGCTGGTGAACTGGATCATCGCCAGCGGTGTGGCGACATAGAGAATCGAACAGGACCCTGAGGAGAAATCATGTCGGCAGCGACACAACACGGGCAGACCCCCTACTACTTCATCCCGGCGCCTTCGCACTTCCCGGTGCTCACCGCCACGGGACTGTTCTTCGTCATCCTCGGCGCGGGCCAGTGGGTCAATGGCCACGGCTGGGGCGCCTGGGTCACGCTGTTCGGCTTCCTGATGTGGGCGTTCATCCTGCAGGGCTGGTTCCGCGCGGCCATCAACGAGAGTGAAAGCGGCCTGTACGGCAGTCGCATCGACGTCTCGTTCCGCTGGAGCATGAGCTGGTTCATCTTCTCGGAGGTGATGTTCTTCGGCGCCTTCTTCGGCGCGCTGTACTGGACTCGCCTGCACTCTCTGCCCAACCTGGGCAGCCTCGAGAACGCGCTGTTGTGGCCCGACTTCAAGGCGGTCTGGCCGAGTGCCGCCGCCGGGGCCACCGGGTCGCCGGCCGGCATCGTCGAGCCCTTCACGACCATGGGCCCGTGGCCGCTGCCCACCATCAACACGCTGCTGCTGCTGACTTCCGGCGTGACGCTCACGATCGCGCACCACGCGCTCGTCGCCGGCAACCGCGGAAAGACGATCCTGTGGATGTGGATCACCGTGTTGCTGGGCGCCACCTTCCTGTGCGTGCAGGCCTACGAGTACATGCATGCCTACCGCGACCTGAACCTCAAGCTCAGTTCCGGCGCCTACGGATCGACCTTCTTCATGCTCACCGGCTTCCACGGTTTCCACGTGCTCGTGGGCATGCTGATGCTGCTGTTCATCACGCTGCGCCTGATGAAGGGCCACTTCACGCCGCAGCGGCATTTCGGCTTCGAGGGTGCCGCCTGGTACTGGCACTTCGTCGACGTGGTCTGGCTGGGCCTGTACATCGTGGTGTACTGGGCCTGACGCAGCGACCCGGCACCCGCGAAGAACGCCGCGCAAGCGGCGTTTTTCATTGCCGGCCGATCACCGCGCGGTTCAGCGACCGATCGGCAGGCCCTTGGGCTGGATCCACCCCATCCACCAGGCCAGCATGACGCAGGCGAACAGCAGCACCGACAGGGCCACCCGCAGGGCTAGTGCGCGCATCATGTTGCCGGTCTTGGGCTTGCCGTCGCGGCCATCGCGCACCATGAACACGCCCGCCGACAACAGCGCTCCGAGAATGCCGACGAACGCCACCGCAAGCAGGATCTTCATGCGAGCCGATTATCCGCCTTGCCCCGTGAAGGGGTTTCGCAGGTGAGCGGGCTCGGCGTGCGGCAACGGGCCGCTCTGGTGCTGCTGGCCGCGCTGCTCGGCGCGAGCCTGACCGCCCGGCTGGGCGCGTGGCAACTCTCTCGCGCCGCCGAGAAGGAGCAGGCGCAGGCCGCGCTCGATTCGCGCGGTTCGGCGCCACCGCTGGCGCAGGCTGAACTGGCTGCCGAAGTGCAGCAGGCCGCGACGCAGCACTTCCGGCGCGTCGCGCTGCGCGGCCGCTGGGTCGATGGCCGCACGGTGTTCCTCGACAACCGCCCGATGGCCGGCCGGCCGGGCTTCTACGTCGTGACGCCGCTGCTGATCGGAGAAGGCGGCGACGCCGTGCTGGTGCAGCGCGGCTGGGTGCCACGCGATGCCAACGACCGCACGCGCGTGCCGGCCGTGCCGGCGACCGAAGGCGTGGTGGAAGTCGAGGGCCGCATCGCCCCGCCACCGTCAAGGCTCTACGAGCTCGGCGCCGAAGGGCAGGGGCCGATCCGGCAGAATCTCGATCTCGACGGGTTCGCACAAGAGACGGGGCTGCGGCTGCGGCCGCTGTCGTTGCTGCAGGCCGACAGTGCCGGGACCGCGGGCGACGGGCTGCTGCGGCAATGGCCGGCGCCGGCGGTCGACGTCCACAAGCATTACGGTTACGCCTTCCAGTGGTTCGCACTCGCGGCCTTGATCACGGGTCTTTATGTCTGGTTCCAACTCGTCCGTCCCCGGCTCCGACGCCAAGCTTGAAGCGGCGTCTCCGCTGAGCTTCACGGTGCACACGATGCCTTCGCCCGGCCTCGATGACGCGGCACGCCGCACGGCCAGCGGCCGGCTGAAGATGCTGCTGATCCTCGCGGTCTGCGCCGCGCCGGTGATCGCCTCCTACATGGCCTACTTCTTCTACCGACCCGAGGGGCGCACCAACTACGGTGAGCTCGTCGACCCGCTGCGCCCGCTGCCTGCAGCGCTGCCGCTGAGCGATCTGCAGGGCCGAGCGGTCGAGGCGAAGTCCTTGCACGGCCAGTGGCTGCTCGTGGTGGTGGCCGGCGGCGCCTGCGACACCGGCTGCGAGAAGCGCCTGTGGCTGCAGCGCCAGCTGCGCGAGGCGCTCGGGCGCGAGAAGGACCGCGTCGACAAGGTCTGGCTCGTCGACGATGCACAGGCACTTCGGCCCGAAACGCTGCAGGCCGTCAGCCAGGGCGACCCGGTCACCGTGCTGCGGGTGCCGCGCGAGGCACTGGCGCAGTGGTTGTCGCCCGCCGCCGGCCACACGCTCGAGCAGCACTTCTACGTGGTCGATCCGATCGGCAACTGGATGCTGCGCGCGCCCGGTGACCCGGAGCCGGCTCGCTTGAAGCGCGACATCGAGCGGCTGCTGCGCGCCTCGGCCGGATGGGACCGCGCCGGTCGCCCCTGAGCGCCGGCACCTCCATGGATGCACAGCCGCTCTACGACCTCACGCCGATCGTGCGCATGGCCGCGCTCGGCGTGGTACTGGCGCTGGGCCCGCTGGCCTGGGTGTGGTTGCGCCATCGCGGCGCCACGCCGGCCGTCCGGATGCGCGCGCTCACGCTGCTCACGCTGTTCCTCACGTTCGATCTCGTCGTGTTCGGCGCCTTCACCCGCCTGTCCGACTCCGGCCTGGGCTGCCCCGACTGGCCAGGTTGTTACGGCAATGCCAGCCCGCTCGGTGCGAAGGCCGAGATTCATGCCGAACAATCGCTGCGCCCCAGCGGCCCGGTCACCCATGGCAAGGCCTGGGTCGAGATGGTTCACCGCTACCTCGCCACGGCGGTGGGCGTGCTGATCACGGTGATGGCGCTGGCCAGCTGGTACGAAGCGCGCCGTGGGCGGTCCACGATCTCGCCGTGGTGGGCAACAGCGACGCTGGTGTGGGTCTGTGCGCAGGGCGCGTTCGGGGCGCTCACCGTCACGCTCAAGCTCTACCCGGCGATCGTCACGCTGCACTTGCTCGGCGGCATCGGGCTGCTTGCCCTGCTGGCCGTGCAGGGCGAACTGGCGCTGCCGCGGCCGATGGTGCTCGACCACGGCACTCGCCGGCTGTTGCTGGCCGTGGCCGCGCTGACGCTGCTGCAGGTCTCACTCGGTGGATGGGTCAGCACCAACTATGCGGTGCTGGCCTGCAGCGACTTCCCCACCTGCCAGGGCGCGTGGTGGCCCGAGATGGACTTCCGCCACGGTTTCACGCTGCGTCGCGAGCTGGGCGAAACCCGGGGCGGCGACTTCCTGCCGTTTGCCGCACTCACGGCGATCCACTACACGCACCGGCTGATGGCCTACGCCGTGTTCGTGGCCTTGCTGTGGCTGGCCTGGCGTCTGCATCGCAGCGCCCAGGCGGCGCCGCGCCGCGCCGCCTTTGCGCTGATCGGCGTTGCGCTGTGGCAGCTGGCCTCGGGCCTGGGCAACGTGGTGCTCGGCTGGCCGCTGGCGGCCGCACTCGCGCACACCGCCGGCGCGGCGGTGCTCGTCGCGTTGCTGGCCGTGCTCCTGGTCCGCACGGCACCGGCCTCCCTTCCAGAAACAGGCGACAGCCGACAGCCCGCCCGGCCCGCCCGCGCGATGCTGTAGGCTGCGACGCCCGCCAGACCATGTCCGACACCCTCGCAACCCATCCCGCCACCGCGACCTCGCTGCCGTCGCGCGTGCGCCAGTTCTACGTGCTGACCAAGCCGCGCGTGGTGCAGTTGATCGTCTTCTGCGCTGTCATCGGCATGCTGCTGGCCACGCCGGGCCTGCCCGACTGGCGTTTGGCGCTGGCCGCCACCGCCGGCATCTGGCTGGTGGCCGCGGCCGCCGCGGCGTTCAACTGCCTGATCGAGCAGCAGATCGATTCGCGCATGGCACGCACGTCCTGGCGGCCGACGGCGCGCGGCGAGCTCACGCTGACGCAGACACTGATCTTCTCCGGGCTGCTGTGCGCAGCAGGCGGCGCGCTGCTGTACTTCATGGTGAACCCGCTGACGATGTGGCTGACGCTGGCCACCTTCGTCGGCTACGCGGTGATCTACACCGTGGTGCTCAAGCCGATGACGCCGCAGAACATCGTCATCGGCGGCGCGTCGGGGGCCATGCCGCCGGTGCTGGGCTGGGCGGCCATCCGCGGCGAGGTCGGCCCTGAGGCGCTGATCCTGTGCCTGATCATCTTCCTGTGGACGCCGCCGCACTTCTGGGCGCTGGCGCTGTACCGCGCCGAAGACTACCGCCGCTCGGGCCTGCCGATGCTGCCGATCACGCACGGCTCCGAGTTCACGCGCTTGCACGTATTCCTCTACACGCTGGTGCTGTTCGCCGCCACGCTGCTGCCCTTCATTTCGGGCATGAGCGGCTGGTTCTATCTGCTGTCGGCGGTGCTGCTCGGCGCCGGGTTCATCGCCTACGCCTGGAAACTCTGGCGCGAGTACTCCGACCAACTGGCGCGCAAGACCTTCCGCTTCTCGATCTGGCACCTGTCGCTGCTCTTCGCAGCGCTGCTGATCGATCACTACCTGGGACTGCTGCTGTGAACGCCCACCGACGACTGTGCATCCTTGCCCTTGCGGCGCTGCTGACCGGCTGCGAGAAGCCAGGTTCGGCTCCCGGCGCGGCGGCGCCTTCGTTCCGCGGTGTCGACGTCACCGGCGCCGAGTACGCGCGCAGCTTCTCGCTGCCCGATCCCGACGGCAAGGTGCGCACGCTGGCCGATTTCAAGGGCAAGGTCACGGTGGTCTTCTTCGGCTACACGCAATGCCCCGACGTCTGCCCGACCACCATGGCCGAGCTTGCCCAGGTCAAGAAGTCGCTCGGCGCCGATGGCGAGCGGGTCCAGGGCGTGTTCATCAGCGTGGACCCGGACCGCGACACGCCCGAACTGCTGAAGGCCTACATGGGCAGCTTCGATCCTAGCTTCGTCGCGCTGCGCGGCACGGCCGACCAGGTCGCCGCCACGGCCAAGGAGTTCAAGGTGTTCTACGCCAAGGTGCCGGGCAAGACCGAGGGCAGCTACACGATGGACCACACCGCCGGTTCCTACGTGTTTGACCCCTCTGGCAAGCTGCGACTTTTTGTGCGCTATGGCGGCGGCGCCGAATCGCTGGCGACCGACATCAAGGCCCTGCTGGCCACCGGCTGAGCCCGGGCGAACCCACGATGACAAACGGCCCCTCGCGGGGCCGTCGTGCGTTGCCGTGAAGGCTCAGGCCGATTCGGCCAGCGCCTTGCGCATCTTCTTCATCGCCGCGACCTCGATCTGGCGCACGCGTTCGGCGCTGATGCCGTAGTCCGCCGCCAGTTCGTGCAGCGTCATGCCGCCGCTGCTGTCGTCGTTCACCTTCAGCCAGCGTTCCTCGACGATGCGGCGGCTGCGCTCATCGAGCGCGCCCAGCGCGTGGGCGATGCCGTCGCTGGCCAGCCAGTCGCGGTTGCGCGCTTCGAGCACGCGCGAGGGCTCGTGGGAGTCGTCGGCCAGGTAAGCGATCGGCGCGAAGCTCTCTTCGCCGTCGTCGGTCTGCGGCTCCAGGGCCACATCACCGCCGGACAGGCGCGTTTCCATCTCGAGCACTTCTTCGCGCTTGACGTTCAGCGTACGCGCCACGGTATCGACCTCGCCCTGCGTCAGCGTGGAGCGGTGCGTGTCGATGTCGGCGGCGTCGTCCTTCAGGCTCTGCTTCATCGAGCGCAGGTTGAAGAACAGCTTGCGCTGCGCCTTCGTCGTGGCGACCTTCACCATGCGCCAGTTCTTCAGGATGTACTCGTGGATCTCGGCCTTGATCCAGTGCATCGCATAGCTCACCAGGCGCACGCCCTGCTCGGGGTCGAAGCGCTTGACGGCCTTCATCAGGCCGACATTGCCTTCCTGGATCAGGTCGCCGTGCGGCAGGCCGTAGCCGAGGTACTGGCGGGAGATCGACACCACCAGGCGCAGGTGCGACAGCACCAGCTGCCCGGCCGCGTCGAGATCGCCGCTGGCCCGCAACCGGCGCGCCAGAGACACCTCTTCTTCCTGCGTGAGCAGGGGCAGGCGGTTGGCGGCGCTGATGTAGGCATCCAGGTTGCCCAGCGAGGGCACCATCGCCCACGGGTCGCGAACGGTCAGTGCTGTGGTCGAGTTCATGTTCATGGAAGCATCAGACACTCTGAGTCTCCTTTTGTTCCCCCATATTAGCACTCGCGTCCCGAGAGTGCTGACGGCGCCAAGCCGGCGAATGTGTGCAGTCGCTCACATCGCCAGGCCGGTCGGACGGGGTCCGGACGGGGCCCGTGCGGCGCGGCCCGCCTGTGCCAGACTTCCGGCCCTGGAGGACAGTGCATGAAGCTGGGCTGCATCGCCGACGATTTCACCGGGGCCACCGACCTCGCCAACAACCTGGTGCGTTCGGGCATGCGCACGGTGCAAACGATCGGGGTACCGGGCGGCGACGCGCCCGCCGGCGCCGATGCCGTGGTGGTGGCGCTCAAGTCACGCACCATCCCGGCCGCCGAGGCGGTGGCGCAGTCGCTGGCGGCGCTGCGCTGGCTGCGGGCGCAGGGCGCGCAGCAGATCTACTTCAAGGTCTGCTCGACCTTCGATTCCACCGACCGCGGCAACATCGGCCCGGTCACCGAGGCGCTGATGGATGCCCTGGGCTGCGACTTCACGATCGCCTGCCCGGCTTTCCCGGCCAACGGCCGCACGGTCTACAAGGGCTACCTGTTCACCGGCGACGTGCTGCTCAGCGAAGGCAGCATGCGCGAGCACCCGCTGACGCCGATGACCGACCCGAGCCTCGTGCGCGTCATGCAGCGGCAGAGCCGGCGCCGCGTCGGGCTGATCGAGCAGGCCGTGGTGCGCCGCGGCAGCGAGGCCATCACGCAGCGCATGCGCGAGCTGCGCGACGCCGGCGTGGGCATCGCCATCGTCGACGCGCTCGATGACGCCGACCTGCACGCGATGGGCCGCGCCTTTGCCACGCTGCCGCTGCTGACCGCCGGCTCCGGCGTGGCCATCGGCCTGCCCGCGAACTTCGGCCTGGTGCCCAGCGCCGGCGCGGCCGAGCTGCCCGAGCCACAGGGCTCACGCGCCATCGTTTCAGGCAGCTGCTCGACGGCGTCAAACGCGCAGGTTGCGGCCTTTCTCGCCCGCCATCCCGGGCGCGGCTTCGCGATCGACCCGCTGCGCCTGGCCGACGGCACCGATATGGCGGCGCAGGCACTGGATTGGGCGGCCCCGCGGCTGGGCAGCGAGCCGCTGCTCGTCTACGCCACCGCGCAGCCCGAGGCAGTGAAGGCCGTGCAGGCCCGGCTGGGCGTCGAGAAGGCCGGCACGCTGGTCGAGCAGGCGCTGGCCCAAGTGGCCGCCGGCCTGGTGCACAGCGGCACCGGCCAGCTCGTGGTGGCCGGCGGCGAGACCTCCGGTGCCTGCGTGCAGGCGCTGGGCGTGCGCAGCCTGCGCATCGGCGCGCAGATCGACCCCGGCGTGCCCTGGTGCCATGCGGTCACGGGCAACGGCCAGCCGCTGCACCTGGCGCTGAAGTCGGGCAACTTCGGCGCCACGGACTTCTTCGACAAGGCCTTCGAGGTGCAACGATGAGCAGCGAAGCCTCGCTGCGCGAGGAGGTCTGCCGCGTCGGCGCGAGCCTGTACGCGCGTGGCTACGTGCACGCCAGCGCCGGCAACATCAGCGTGCGCCTGCCCGACGGCTACCTGATCACGCCCACCGACGCCTGTCTCGGCAGGCTCGACCCGGCCAAGCTGGCGCGGCTCGATCTCGAAGGTCGCCAGCTCGAAGGCGACCGCGCCAGCAAGACGCTCGCACTGCACCGCCGCATCTACGATGCCGACGACACGGCGGGTTGCGTGATCCATACGCATTCGACGCACCTCGTGGCGCTGACGTTGCAGGGCGTCTGGCGGCCCGACGACATCGTGCCGCCGATCACGCCGTACTACGTCATGAAGGTCGGTCACGTGCCGCTGATCCCGTACCACCGGCCGGGCGCACCCGAGGCTGCCGAGCGGGTGGCCGAGCGCATCGCCGGCGCGCGCGCAGCCGGTCGGCCGATCCGCGCGGTGATGCTCGAGCGCCTGGGCCCGAACGTATGGCACGACAGCCCGGCCGAAGCAATGGCGACCCTGGAAGAGCTGGAAGAGACCGCCAGGCTCTGGCTGCTGTCGCGCGGCGAGGTCGATCCGCTGAGCGAGGCGCAAATCGACGAACTGCGGCGCAGCTTCGGCGCGCGCTGGTAGCGCGACGCTTCAGCCGAAGCGCGTCTCGCTGCGCTCGAGCACCTCGTCGACCACGGCGAGCAGCTCCGCCACGCTCACCGGCTTGGTGAGGTACAGGCTGGCACCGGCCTGCAGCGCGGCGTCGATCTGCTGCGCGGTCGCGTCGGCCGACACCACCACAACCGGGATGTCGGCCGTGGCCGGATCGGCCTTCAGGCGCGCCAGCAGCTCCAGGCCCGACAGATCGGGCAGGTGCATGTCAAGCAGCACCATGTCGGGCAACTGCGCGCGGATCGCTCGCAGGCCGTCCAGGCCGTTCATCGAGACTTCCATCTGCACCTGAGGCCGCTGCGCGAGGATGCCTCGCATCACCTCGACGTTGGTCTCGTTGTCCTCGACGTAGTGGACGATGCGCCGGTGGTACTCGGCGGTCGAGGTGATCAGCGGATCCAGGTTCGACGGCACCGTGTCGGGCTCGACGGCGCGCGGCAGCGCGAGGATGAACGACGAGCCCTCGCCGGCGATGCTGCGTGCGCGCAGCGAGCCGCCCATCAGCTCGGCCAGGCGCTGGCTGATGACCAGCCCGATGCCGGTGCCCTCCTGGGAGGAGCGTTCGCGGCCGAGGCGGTTGAAGGGCTGGAACAGCTCGCCGAGTTGGTCGGCCGTCATGCCCAGGCCGGTGTCGGTGACGGCGATCTCCACCATGTCGTGCGGCCGCAGCCGGCTGGCGATGTGCACGCGCCCGCCGTCGGTGTTGTACTTCACCGCGTTGCTCAGCAGGTTGACCAGCACCTGCTTGACGCGCGTGGTGTCGCCCATCAGCACGCCGGTACCGTCGGCCAGCTCGGTACTGACGCGCAGGCCGCGGCGTTTGACGTCGGCATCGACCATGGCCAGGCTCGCCGCCAGCAGCTCGGGCAGGTTGACCGGCTCGATCTGCAGCTTCAGGTTGCCCGACTCGATGCGCGACAGGTCGAGCACATCGTTGATCATCTCCAGCAGATGCCAGCCGGCCTGCTGGATCTGGCCCACCCAGGGCCGCTGGTCGGCAGACAGGGGCTGGCGGCGGTCGAGTTCGAGCAGCTGCGCGAAACCCAGCATGGCGTTCAGCGGGGTGCGCAGCTCATGGCTCATGCGCGAGAGGAATTCGCTCTTGGCGCGATTCGAGGCCTCGGCCCGCTCGCGCGCTGTCTCCGCTTCCTGCAGGCGCAGGTGCTCACCGATGTCTTCCACCACGCCGACGATGCGCCGTGCCTGGCCGAACTCGTCGCGCAGCAGCGTCACCGTCGCCTGCACCCACAGAGTGTGGCCATCCTTGGTGATGTAGCGCTTCTGGCGCCGGTACATCGGGATCTCGCCGATGACCAGCCGGCCGGACAGCTCGACGTCCTGCGCCACGTCGTCGGGATGGGTGTACTGCGCCGAGGTCATGGTCAGCAACTCGTCGTCGCTGTAGCCGGTGAGCTCGCAGAAGCGCGGGTTGGTCTGCTTCACGTTGCCGCGCAGGTCGGTGTAGATGATCCCGATCGGCACGGTGTTCAGGATGTTGCGGAAGCGCTGCTCGCTGTCGCGCAGCGCCGCCTGCGCACGCTCGCGTTCGTGCACCTCGGCCTCGAGCGCAGCCGTGCGCTCGCGCACAGCGCCCTCGATGCGTCGCGCGCGGCCGCTGACCACCAGAAGCAGCGCGCCCAGCATGGCTGCGCCGAGCAGGCCGACCAGTGAGAACAGCCAGGCGTTCACGCCCTGGCCTTCCGGCACCTCGCTCGGCAAGGCGCCGGTGCGCAACTCCCAGCGGCGGCCGGCGTATTCGATCGTGCTCGTGTGCGAGAGCCCGGGTGTGCCGGCGCGGTCGCAATCGGGCGGCCCGGCCAGGCGACGCTGAGCCGCCTGCGGGTCGGCGTCGACCAGGCACAGGCGCAGGTAGCGCGGCAGGTCCGAGCTGATCGCGGCCAGCAGCGGCCCCGGACGCAGCGTCACGAACAGCACGCCATCCAGGGTACCGTGGTGTTTCGGCTCGGTCGAACTCTCGTCGCTGTGCACGGCCCGATACACCACGACCCCGGTGCGATCGCCGTCGGCCATCGGCTGGGTCAAGGTGAAGGCTTCGCTCGCCACCGGCATGTCGGTGCGGTCGCTGAGCTCCACCGCCGCGCGTGCGGCGGGCAGCGACAGCAGGTTCAGGCCCAGCGCCGCCACGTTGTCGCGCATCGGTTCGATGTAGCGCATCGCGATCACGCGGTCGCGCGGAAACCCCGCCGGTGCATCGGCCCGGTCGAACACACGGAATTGCGTCAGCCCTTCGGCCCTCGCCTGCGCCTCGAAGGCGGGAACGGCATGGCGTTCGACGACCTGGTACCAGCCGATTGCCGTGATGCGGCCCGGCGCCAGCCACGCGGAGGCGGCACGGCGCAGTTCATCGCGGCTCACCTCGTCGGAGGAGATGAACACGCCGCGCATCGCCTCGAGCGCCATCAGCGGCTCCTTCAGGCGAGCATCGAGCACGGTGGCGGCGTGGTTGGCATCGCGCGCGAAGACGTTGCGCAGGCGCTCCTCGTCCCAGCGCCCGACCTGCGCGATCCCCAGCGCCATCACCAGCGTGACCAGCGCCAGCGTCAGGCCGACCATCAGGCGCCGGCCGGCCCAGTCGGCCCGCGGCCTGCCGATCAGCGTCAGGGCGATCGGCGTGCCGATCAGTGCACCGAAGCAGTCGCCGGCCCACCACGTGACCCAGGTGATCAGCGCCTGGCCCAAGGGGACCGTTCCGCTGGCGACCAGGGACAGGGTGGCCACGCTCGCATTGGCCATGCAGGCGAGCAGCCCGCCCAGGCCGAAAAGCACCGCCACGTCGCGCGGATCGTCGATCGCCTGCGGGTGGCGAGCATGTCGTTGCACCAGCCACGCGCCCAGCCAGGCCTGCAACGCGGCGCCCAGCGCGATCAGCACCGGCACGCCGAGCGCCGACAGGTCCAGGTTGCCGCGCAGGGCACTGAGCGACAGGTTCACGCCCAGCGCGCCCAGCACCACGCCGGGCAGCGCAATGCGGCCGTACACCAGCACGGCCGCCAGCGCGATGCCGGCCGGGGGAAACAGCGGCGCCGCATAACTCGGCGGGATGGCCAGTTGCAGCGCTGCCAGACCGACGAGCAGGTAAGCCAGCGTGGTGCCGGAGATCACCCAAAGCGCCAGCAACTTGTGCGGTCCGGGTGCCTCGGAAGCGGGGGTGGTCGGCAGCATGGGGGCAATCGGCTCAGGCGACTTCGTGCCCGGCGGCGGCCTGCCAGACCTCGGTCCAGCCCTGCGCGTCCAGCGTCAACGACACGGCGGCCACGGCTTCGCGAAGCGTGTCGATGCGGCGCGAGCCCGCCACCGGCAGCGGCCGGCTCGGGTGGCGCAGCAGCCAGGCGAAAGCCACCGTGGCGGCACTCACGCCGAGCCGCGCTCCGATGTGCCCGAGCGCCGCCTGCACGCGCCGCTCGGTCTCGCCGCCGCCGGCGAGCAGCGCGCCGCCGGCCAGCGGCGACCAGATCATCGGCCGGACGCGCAGGCGCTGCAGCTGATCGAGCGTGCCGTCGGTGAGCGGCGCGCGCTGCAGCGGGTGCAGCTCGATCTGGTTGGTGACCAGCGGAAAGCGGCTGGCCAGCAGCTCGAACTGCCCCGGCGTGAAGTTCGACACGCCGAAGTGCCGCACCTTGCCGGCCGCGCGCAGCGACTCGAAGGCGCGTGCCACCTCGTCGGCGTCCATCAGCGGGTCGGGGCGGTGGATCAGCAGCAGATCGAGCCGGTCGGTGCGCAGCGCGCGCAGCGAGGTCTCGACGCTGGCCGCGATGTGCGCCGCCGAGCTGTCGTAGTGCTTGATGCGATGCTCAGGGCGGGCCGGCGCGACGAGCTTGATGCCGCACTTGCCGACGAGCTGCAGCCGCTCGCGCAGCGCCGGGGCGAGCACCAGCGCTTCGCCGAACAGGCCCTCGACCGCATAGCCGCCGTAGATGTCGGCATGGTCGAAGCTGGTCACGCCGAGCTCGGCGCACTGCTCGATCCAGCGCAGGCGCTGCTGGGCGTCCCATTGCCAATCCGCCATCCGCCAGGCGCCCGCCACGATGGGGGACAGGCGGGGGCCGCCAGGCGCGAGTTCGGTCAGTGGCAGCGTCATGAAGCGATCATTATGGGCGGTTCAACGCCAGCCGAAACGGCGTGAAAAGAGGTGTTTCATCGCCTCCACACAGGCCGCGTAGGCCAGCAGCAGCGCGGCCAGCCAGCCGAACCACGCCGGCGGCAGCGCGCGCATCTGCAGCGCGCCGGCCAGCGGACTGGCCGGCAGCCACAGCGCGGCCCCGGCGACCAGCACGCCGGCGGCGACCAGCGGCAGAGCGGGCCGGCTGCGCACGAAGGCCAGGGCGCGGCTGCGCAGCAGGAACACCGCCAGCGTCTGCGACAGCAGGCCCTCGACGAACCAGCCGCTCTGGAACAGCGACTGCAGCGCCGGCGTCTGCGCCTGGAACACCGACCACAGCACCGCGAAAGTCAGCACGTCGAAGGCCGAGCTGACCGGGCCGAAATGCAGCATGAAGCGCAGCAGGTCGTGCGGGCCCCAGTGCTGCGGCGTGCGCAGCGCCTCGTCGTCGACGCTGTCGAAGGGGATCGCCGTCTGCGCCAGGTCGTACAGCAGGTTCTGCACCAGCAGGTGGATCGGCAGCATCGGCAGGAAAGGCAGGAAGGCGCTGGCCACCAGCACCGACAGCACGTTGCCGAAGTTCGAGCTCGCGGTGATGCGGATGTACTTGAGCATGTTGACGAAGGTGCGCCGCCCCTCGATCACGCCCGCCTCGAGCACGGCCAGGCTCTTCTCGAGCAGGATGATGTCGGCGGCCTCCTTGGCGATGTCCACGCCCGAGTCCACCGAGATGCCCACGTCCGCGGCGTGCAGCGCGGCCGCGTCGTTGATGCCGTCGCCGAGGAAGCCGGTCACGTGTCCGTTGGCGCGCAGCGCCCGCACGATGCGCTCCTTGTGCAGCGGGTTCAGCTTGGCGAACACGGTGGTGGTTTCCACCGCGGCGGCCAGCCGCGCGTCGTCCAGGCCCTCGATGTCGATGCCCTGCAACGTGCCGGTCACCTCGATACCAACGTCGCCGCATACCTTGAGCGTGACCTCGAGGTTGTCGCCGGTGAGCACCTTCACCGCCACGCCGCGCGCTGCCAGCGCGGCCACGGCCGGCGCGGCGGAGTCCTTGGCCGGGTCGAGGAAGGCGATGTGCCCGGCCAGCGTCAGGCCGCTCTCGCTGGCCACCCCGAAAGCTTCGTCGCCGGGAGGGAACTCGCGCACCGCCACCGCCACCACGCGCAGCCCCTCGCGGTTGAGCCCTTCGGTGACGGCGTGCACGCGCTCGCGCAGCGCCTCGTCCAGCGGCAGCTCGGTGCCCTCGCGGCGCACCGTGGTGCACACGGCCGTCACCTCCTCGACGGCGCCCTTGCAGATCAGCAAGCGCGTGCCGTCGGCGCGCGCCACCACCACCGACATGCGGCGGCGCTGGAAGTCGAACGGCACCTCGTCGACCTTGCGGAAGTTCTCCGCCACGCCCAGCCGCGGATGCAGCTCCACATGCGCGAGCACGGCGGCGTCAAGCAGGTTGCGCAGCCCGGTCTGGAAGTGGCTGTTCAGCCAGGCCAGCTCGAGCACCTGGGCCGACTCGTTGCCGAAGGTGTCGCTGTGGCGCGCGAGCGCGATGCGGTCCTGCGTCAGCGTGCCGGTCTTGTCGGTGCACAGCACGTCCATCGCGCCGAAGTTCTGGATCGCGTCCAGCCGCTTGACGATCACCTTGCGCCGCGACAGCACCACGGCGCCGCGCGCCAGCGTGGTGGTGACGATCATCGGCAGCATCTCCGGCGTCAGCCCGACGGCGATCGACAGCGCGAACAGCAGCGCCTGCAGCCAGTCGTGCTTGGTCGCTCCGTTGAGAACGAAGACGATCGGCACCATCACCAGCATGAAGCGGATGAGCAGCCAGCTCACGCGGTCGATGCCCTGCTGAAATGCGGTGGGCGTGCCCGGCGTGCTGGTGGCGTGCTCGGCCAGCGTGCCGAACACCGTGCGCGTGCCGGTGGCCAGCACCAGCGCCGTGGCGCTGCCGCTGATCACGTGCGTGCCCATCAGGCAGATGCCGGGCGCGGTGGCGGCATCCCCGGCGCCGGCCGCGCTGCTGCGCGCGAACTTCTCGACCGGCAACGACTCGCCGGTCATCGCCGACTGGTCGATGAACAGGTCCTTGGCCGAGAGCAGGCGCAGATCGGCGGGCACCATGTCGCCGGCGGCAAGCAGGACGATGTCGCCGGGCACCAGCTGCGCGATCGGCAGCTCGATCTGCGCCGGCTCGTGGCCACGCCGCAGCACCGTGGCCCGGTTGCCCACGCGGCCGCGCAGCGCTTCCGCCGAGCGCTGCGCGCGGGCTTCCTGGACAAAGCGCATCAGCGTCGACAGCAGCACCATCGCGCCGATGACGATCGCCGCGCGGGCATCGTGCGTGAAGGCAGACAGCGCCGCCAGCGCGCTGAGCAGCAGGCTGAACGGCGTGCGGTAGCAATGCCACAGGTGCAGCGGCCAGGGCACGTGCGCGGCGCGGGCGACTTCGTTGCGGCCGCTGCGCCGGCGGATCGCGGCTGCCTGCTTGGCGCTCAGCCCGTCGGGGTGGCTGTGCAGCTGCTGCAACAGCGCCTCGGGCTCGGCCTGCGCTGCGGCCAGCAGGTGTGCTGAAGCTTGCGCCGGCAGCGGCTGGCCCCAGTGCCGCCCGCGCAGCATCTGCGGCACCGCGCTGCGCTGGAACAGCCGGCGCAACGCCTTGCGGCCGCGATGACGCGGTGGACTCAGTCGTCGTAGCACGTCAGCACGTACTCGCCCGGCGCGGCACCGAGCGAGGCGCCGCGCGGCAATGCCGGTGGCGCGCGCTTCTTCGACGAATGCGCGGCCAGCCATTCGTGCCAGGCCGGCCACCACGAGCCCTCATGCTCGGCGGCTTCGCGCTCCCAGGCGGCCGGGTCGATCCAGGGGCCGTGCGCGGCGCGCGTGCCGATGCGGTAGCTGCGGCGCGCATGGCCCGGTTCGGAGACGATGCCGGCGTTGTGCCCGCCGCTGGCCAGCACGAAGGTGATCTGCGCCTCGCACAGGTGGTGCAGCTTGTACACCGAGCGCCACGGCGAGACGTGGTCGCGGGTGGTGCCGACCATGAACACCGGCACGCGCAGGTCGGCCAGCGACACCGCCCGGCCCTCGCGGCCGCCGACGCGGTAGGCGCCTGCCGCCAGCGCGTTGTGCAGGTACAGCGAGGTGAGGTACTCGTTGTGCATGCGCGCCGGCATGTGCGTGGTGTCGGCGTTCCAGGCCATCAGGTCGCTCGCCTGCTCGCGCTCGCCCATCAGGTACTCGCGCATGCGACGTGTCCACACCAGGTCGCGCGAATGCAGGAACTGGAACGAGCCTGCCATCGCCTCGCCGGTGAGGTAGCCGGTGCCGCGCGTGAGCTCGCGAAGGTAGGCGACCTGGCTCTCGTCGATGAACAGGCCGAGCTCGCCCGGCTCGGAGAAATCGGTCTGTGCAGCCAGCAGCGTGAGCGTGGCCAGGGGCGCGAGCTTCTTCGCGCCGGCCACGATGCCCGCGCGGGCCAGTGCCGCTGCGGCGACGGCCAGCAGCGTG
The DNA here is from genome assembly GCF_017795745.1 of Rhizobacter sp. AJA081-3. Lineage (GTDB taxonomy): Bacteria > Pseudomonadota > Gammaproteobacteria > Burkholderiales > Burkholderiaceae_C > Piscinibacter. Next base: position 858,678 of record NZ_CP059067.1, read on the forward strand.
CCGCCCAGGCAATAGCCCATCGCATGCACCGGCGTGCGCGGCGGGTGCAGCCTGGCGATCGCCTCCAGTGCCTCGAAGGGGCCGAACTGCAGGTAGTCGTCCATCGTCAGCTCGTGGTCGGCGGCATCGGGGTTGCGCCAGGACAGCATGTAGACCACGTGGCCCTGCGAGACCAGGTAGCGCACCAGCGAGTTGTGCGGCGAAAGGTCGAGGATGTAGTACTTCATGATCCACGAGGGCACGATCAACAGCGGCTCGGGATGCACCGCCTTCGTCTGCGGCGTGTAGCGGATCAGCTCGACGAGCCGGTTGCGCATCACCACCTCGCCCGGCGTGACGGCGACGTCGCGGCCGACCTTGAAATGCGCCTCGCGCTCGGCGGCGGCACGCGCAGCCGGCGGCGTGGACAGATCCTCCAGCCAGTTTGCGAAACCGCGCTGCAGCGGGCCGCCGAGGTTCTCGGCATTCTCGTTCAGCACCACGGGATTCGTCGGCAGCCAGTTGGCCGGCGTGAGCACGCCCAGCCACTGCCGTGCCATGAAATCGGTGAGCTCCGCGTGGTGGCGCGTCATGCCCGGCAGGCGCGACGCCGCATGCCACCAGCTCTCGGCATTGCGGAAGCCCGCGCGCATCACGTTGAAGGGCCAGCGCGCCCAGTCGGGGTGGCGAAAGCGAGGGTCGTCGTCGGCGGCGCCGGTGGGCGCGTCGTCGCCGCGCAGCGTGTCGGTGGCGAGCTGCGCGGCCAGCGCCGCCAGCTCCATCTGCCGCCCCGGCGACACGCCCAGGTGCCAGGCCCAGTCGGCCAGCGCCAGCGACAAGGACACCGGCGACAGGCCACCGGTCAGCGGCGCCGCGGCGGCGTGCAGCGTGCGGTCCAGCCGCTCGGTGGGGGATTCTTCGTGCGGGGCGTCGTTGCTCATGGTGCGACCAGACAGCGGCGCACGATGGCGCCGATCAGGCCATTTTGCGAGCCTCGATTTTCAGAGCCGTTGACGCAGGATAAGGCGCGCTCATGCGCGCGTTTATTCAAGGATCAGGCGTCGAACCGCTTGCGGCCCTTGAGCGACATTCACGAGTGACCGCTTCATTCGGTGCGCGGTCAGGCGGTCCGGGTGTGCGCTCTCCGGTCCACGCTCGCGGGCGACCGCCGCGGGACGCAGCGAACTTCATCGTCAACACCGCCTGCAGCCTGCCCGCGCCAGGGCAACCGCGAATGGGGCCTGCAATCGCACACCCGAACCACCTGCCCCACAAGCACCGAGGACTTCGTGACGGCAGGCCACCGCTGGTGCCGGCTGGGCGGCGGTGGTGCCCGCGGGCGCAGGCCCCATTCGCGGTTGCCCTGGCGAGGGCATGGCACAACCGGTGTTGATGCGGCCACGGTGGCGGCACGCAGTGGCCGCCCGCGAGCGTGGGCCGGAGAACGCGGGTACCGCCGTCGACCTGCGACCCTGCCCGTCGCACGCAAGGCAGACCCACGAAGACCGCAACTGGCCGCAAGCCGCCCGTCGACCAGATGATTCCGGTCGTCGTTGAGGCGGATGCCTATCAGACGTTGAACAGGAAGTTGAGCACGTCGCCATCCTTGACGACGTATTCCTTGCCCTCGGCGCGCATCTTGCCGGCGTCCTTCGCGCCCTGTTCGCCCTTGTAGGCGATGAAGTCGTCGAAGGCGATGGTCTGCGCGCGGATGAAGCCGCGCTCGAAGTCGGTGTGGATCACGCCGGCCGCCTGCGGCGCGGTGTCGCCGACGTGGATGGTCCAGGCGCGCACTTCCTTCACGCCGGCGGTGAAGTAGGTCTGCAGGCCGAGCAGCTTGAAGGCGGCGCGGATCAGCCGGTTCAGGCCCGGCTCGGTCTGGCCCATGTCGGCGAGGAAGAGCTCCTTGTCCTCGTCGCTCATCTCCGACATCTCGGCTTCGGTCTTCGCGCAGATCGCCACCACCGGCGCCTTCTGCGCCTCGGCGTAGGCCTTCAGCTTCTCGAGCAGCGGGTTGTTCTCGAATCCGTGCTCGTCGACATTGCCGACGAACATCGCCGGCTTGGCGGTGATCAGGCACAGCGGCTTGAGCACCACCAGCTCTTCCTTGCTGAAGTCGATGCTGCGCACCGGCTTCGCTTCATTGAGCGCCGCCTGGCACTTGACCAGCACGTCGACCAGGCGTTGCGCCTCCTTGTCGTGGCCGGTCTTGGCGACCTTCGTGTAGCGGGCCAGCGACTTCTCTACGGTCGTCATGTCGGCCAGGCACAGCTCGGTCTGGATGACCTCGATGTCGGAGATCGGGTCGACCTTGCCGGCCACGTGGATGACGTTCTCGTCCTCGAAACAACGCACCACGTTGACGATGGCGTCGGTCTCGCGGATGTGCGCGAGGAACTGGTTGCCCAGGCCCTCGCCTTTGCTCGCCCCGGCCACCAGGCCGGCGATGTCGACGAACTCCACGATTGCCGGCACCACGCGCTCGGGCTTGACGATCGCCGACAGCTGCGCCAGCCGCGGGTCGGGCAGCTCGACGATGCCGACATTCGGCTCGATGGTGCAGAACGGGTAGTTCTCGGCGGCGATGCCGGCTTTGGTCAGGGCATTGAAGAGGGTGGACTTGCCGACGTTGGGCAGGCCCACGATGCCGCACTTGAGGCTCATGGAGGGGCTTTCGATATTCCGCGGGAAGAACGTGGATTTTAGGGGGCCGGCCTACACTGCCCCGACCATGACCCTGCCGCAGCTCATCAGCCCCCAATCCAAGGACCTCGGCGGCGGCTTCACCGTGCGCCGCTGCCTGCCTTCGGCGCAGCGCCAGGCGGTCGGGCCGTTCCTGTTCTTCGACCACTTCGGGCCGATCACGGCGCAGCCTTCGGACAACCACGACGTGCGCCCGCATCCGCACATCGGCCTGGCTACCGTGACCTATCTGTTCGAGGGCGCGATGCTGCACCGTGATTCCACTGGCGTGGTGCAGCGCATCGAGCCCGGCGCGATCAACTGGATGACGGCGGGGCGCGGCATCGTGCACTCCGAGCGCACACCCGACGACCTGCGCGGCATGGTACGGCGCAGCCATGGGCTGCAGCTCTGGTGCGCGCTGCCGGCCGAGCACGAGGAGGACGCGCCGGCGTTCCAGCACCATCCGGCGCACGAACTGCCCGAACTCAACCTGCCCGAGGCGGCGGTGCGCGTGCTGATCGGCTCGGCCTTCGGCGTCACCTCGCCGGTGGCCACGCTCTCGCCCACGCTGTACCTCGACATCGCGCTGGCCTCGGGCGGCTCGCTGGTGCTGCCCGACGTGGCGATCGAACGCGCGGTCTACAGCACCGACGTGGACATCGAGATCGGCGGCACGCCCGTTCCCGCGGGCACGCTGGCGGTGCTGGAGCCCGGCTCGCAGCCGCTGCTGCATGCGCGCCAAGGGGCACGGGTGGTGATGATCGGCGGGGCTCCGCTGGGCCACCGCTTCATGGTGTGGAACTTCGTTTCCTCGCGCCGCGAACGCATTGTGCAGGCGCAAGAAGACTGGGAGGCGCAGCGTTTCGACAAGGTCCCGGGCGAGACCGAGTTCATCCCGCTGCCGCCGCGTCAGTCGAACCGATAGGTCGCGGTGCCGGTCAAGCCCACGCGCAAGGTCGACTCGATGCCTTCGAGGATCACCGCGTTCATGCCGAAGGTCAGCGCGCCGTCGAGCCGCGCGTCGGCGCGGTAGCTGGCCAGCGTGTCGCCCACGGCGTGGCCGGTCTCGGCGGTGGCCGGGTCGACGTCGGGCATGGTGCAGCGGCTGCAGGGCTTGACCATCTTGATGCGCACCGGGCCCTCGGGTGCGGCGAAGACGATCTCGTCGAGGTGGTCCTCACCATGTGCATCGAGGCCGTCGAGCACGATGTTCGGCCGGAAGCGCTGCATCGTCACCGGCGCATGGCCGGCCGCCACCATCCGGCGGTTGAACTCATCGAGCCCGGCCGTCGAGGTGACGAGCAGCGGGAAGGCATCGGCGAAGGCGTTCCCGGCCTCGATCGGGCCTGTCCAGCGCGCGTCGGACAGGCGGCGCTGCTCGGGGTCGAAGCGCGCCAGTCGCAGCTTGCCGCTGCGGTACGGGCCGAGAAAGTCGCTGAACCACTGCGCGGCCAGGTCGCCCATGTCGTAGGCCTTCACGGTGTCGTTCCACACCGTCACCTGCACCGGCTGCTCGACGGTGTCGAGCGCGATGTGCAGCGCCAGCATGCCCGGTGCGCGCAGCACCATGTCGTGGTGCTTGAGCGTGGGCTGGATCAGCGCCATGCGCGGCAGCTCGCGCTGCGTGACGAGCAGCCCGGCTTCGTCGACCACCATCCAGGCGCGGTCGAACTCGAAGCCGGTTTCGATGAGCAGCGCCTCGGGCACGGCGATGCCGGCGCAGGACTTGATCGGGTGCAGGTTCAGCCCGGCGATGCGGACCTCGATGTCGCCAGCTTTCTCGCTCGTCGGGCTCACTTGAACAACCCCTTCAACAGTTTCTCCTTCAATTGTTGCTTGGGCGTGGGCGCCGAGGCTGCGCCGGCCGCCGCCGAGGCGCCGCCCGCCGGGGCCTTCAGGCCCAGCTTGTCGCGCAGCTTGTCTTCCAGCTTGTTCTGCACAGCGCCGGCGGCCACCGCCGACCACTGGATCTTCCACTCAATCGCTTCGAACGGGCCGGTCAGTCGCACCGGCACCGTCACGCCCTTCAGCGCGGCGAGCTCGGCGCCGCCTTGCCCCGCCGCCGTGCCGGTGACGGTGGCGCGCGCGGTGTAGTCGATGCGGCCCTTGCCGATGTCCACCGCGCCGTCGCCGCCCAGGCGCAGGTAGGGGCTCTTCAGGTCGAGGTCGCTGCTGCGCGCCACGCCGTCGGCGATCTGGAAGCTGGCACTCAGCTCGGAGAAATCGGTCTTCTCGGTCTGCACCGCCTTCGTCGAGGCGTCGTCCTTCAGCGACAGCGCGGCCTTCGCCTGGCGCATGCTCTTGGCCAGGTTGATGCCCTTGATTGCGCCGTCGCGCAGGTTGAGCGAGGCCGTGCCACGCAGGTGCGAACGCAGTTCGCCGATGCTCTTGCCGGTGGTGTCGACGTCCATCGCGACGCGGCCGGTGCCCTCGAGCAGGTCCTTGCCGGCCACGTCCTTGAGCAGCGCGTTGACGTTCACGCCGGTGGCCACCGCCTTCACCGCGATGCGGTTGGCGCGTGCGTCGGCCAGTGCGTTGGCATCGAGCGCGCCGCCCCAGGCCTTGGCCTGCAGCACCGGCACCTTGAGCATGCCGTTGTCGAGTTGCGCCTCGATGCGCGCATCGGCGATGCGGTACTGGCGGAACACGAAGCTGCCGGCGCGCAGCGACACGTTGGCGTTCAGCGCGCGCAGGGCCGACAGGTCCACTGGCGCATCGGCCGGCGCCGGTGCGTTCTTGTCCGGCGTGGCGCCGGCGGAGGCGCCGGCGGGCAGCAGGGTGTTCAGGTCCAGCGCGTCAAAGCGTGCGTTGGCCTTGACGAACAGCGGGCTGGCCGACAGGTTGGCGTTGCCATCGATCGCGAAGTTGTTCGTGTTGACCTGGCCCGACACCGCCCACTGCGCGGCCTGCGGCGAGGCCGAGGCGCTGCCCTTGAGCGACAGCGCCACCGGCTTGAGGCCCTTGTCCTCGACGTTGGCCTGCAGCGCCAGCGCCTCCAGGCTGATCGCCGACTTGGCCGGCTTGATGCCGAGGTTGGCGCGCAGCGTGCCGTCGAGCTTGCGTGCCGCGCTGTTGCTCGACAGCTTCGCCTCGAAGGCGGGCAGGGCGACGGCGTCGAAAGTGCCGGTGGGTGCGCCGCTCTTGAAGGTGGCGTTCACCGGCAGTTCGCCGCCGAGATCGAGCTTGCCTTCGAGCGGGCTGCCCTTGAGCTTCTGGCCTTCGACGTCGAGTTGCGGCCAGTCGAGGTCGAGCGCCAGCGGGTCCTTGCCGCGGCTGCCCTTGACGCGCAGCTTGAGCTGCTCGACACGCAGGGCCTGCTTCGTCGGGTCGTAACCGAAGGCGCCGATGGACAGCGTGCTGCCGGCCACCTGGATCGCGCCGGCACGGGCCGCGAGCTGCAACTCCAGCCCCTTGGCGTCGACCGAGCCCTTGGCACCGTCGTAGGCGAGGGCGCCGCGCACGTTGGTCTCGACGGCGCTGGCGCCGGGCACGTCGCCCTTGAACGTGAGGTTCATGTCGGCCAGGCGCACCGAGCCGGTGGCGAGGTCCGGTGTCAGACGGGTCTTGCCGTCGAGCGATCCCTTCAGCACCGGCTTCCTGAAATCGAACTTCGCGGCCAGCTCGATGGCCGACTCCACGCCGTTGGCAATGCGGCCGGTGCTCAGCGAATCGAGCACCAGCTCGCCGTCGATGCCGCCCTGATCGTCCTTCACGCGGGCACGCACGTCCTTGAGGGTGACGCGATCGATGTCGAAGTCCAGCGGCTTGCCGGCGGCGGACTTCGGCTCGGTTTTCGACGGCGCCGAGGCCGGCGCGGCGGGGCCGGCCAGGTCGTCGGTGTTGCGCCTGCCCTGGGCATCGCGCAGCAGCTGAGCACGCACGCCGCTGGCCTCGACACGGCCGACGACGACGCGGCCGCTGAGCAGCGGCATCACGTCGACCGCCAGCGCGGCGCTGTCGATGGCGGCGAACTGCTCGCTGCGACCGGCTTCGCTCAGGCTGAGCCGGCTCAGCTTGACCGCCACCCGCGGGAACACCGACAGCTCGATCGGGCCGTCGATGACCAGCGTGCGGTTGCGGTTCGCCTTCATCCAGTCGACCGCCATGCCCTTGTAGCGATTGGGGTCGAAGGTGCTGACGAGGTAGACGGCGGCGGCGATGGCCACCAGCAGCAGCACCGCGAGCGCGATGCCGATTCTCTTGATCCAGGCAGACATGGACAGGGGAGCGGGCCGCAGCGGCGCCCGCATGGAGCCGATCGGGAGCCGGGATTGTGCACCCCCTGCACAGCACGGTGCCGGGCCCGGCTCCCTACAATGCAAGGCGATGAAACACGTGGATGTGCTGGTGCGCGGGGCGGGCATCGTCGGGCAGAGCCTGGCGCTGTCGCTGGCGCGGCTCGGGCTGCAGGTCGGGCTCTGCGCGGAGCCACCGCGCCCCGAGGGCAGCCCCGATGTGCGCGCCTACGCGCTGAACGCCGCCTCAGTGGCGCTGCTGCGCAGCCTGAAGGTGTGGGATTCGCTGCCCGCGCATGCCGCCACGCCGGTCTACGACATGCACGTGCAGGGCGATGCCGACGGCGCGGCGATCGACTTCTCTGCCTGGGAGCAGAAGGTCGGCGAGCTGGCCTGGATCGTCGATGCGCCGGTGCTCGAGCGCGAGCTGGGCGCGGCGGTGCGCTTCTCGCCGCACATCCATGCGCTGGCGCCTGCCACGGCCGAGCGCGTGCGGGCCGATCTGACCGCTCTGTGCGAGGGCAAGGAATCGGCCAGCCGCGCCCGCCTGGGCGTGGGTTTCGAGCGCCACGACTACGGACACAGTGCCATCGCTGCGCGTCTGGTGGCCGCACGGCCGCACGGGGGCACGGCACGGCAATGGTTCCGCTCGCCCGACGTGCTGGCGCTGCTGCCCTTCGATTCGCCGCAGCCGAGCTGTTCGTATGCGCTGGTCTGGTCGATGCCGCGCGAGCGTGCGCACGAACTGATGGCGCTCGACGACACAGCCTTTGCCGCGGCCCTGATGGAAGCCAGCCGCGGCGAGGCCGGTGAACTGACTGTGGCTTCGCCGCGCGCCGAATGGCCGCTGGCGATTGCCGAAGCCACCGCCTGGAGCGGCCCCGGCTGGGTGCTGCTCGGCGACGCTGCCCATGTGGTGCACCCGCTGGCGGGCCAGGGCCTGAACCTGGGCCTGGCCGACGTGATCGCGCTGACCCGCGTGATCGCCGCGCGCGAGCCGTGGCGGCCGCTGGGCGACGAGCGGCTGCTGCGCCGCTATGCGCGCGAACGCACCCTGCCCACCTGGGCAATGGCGCAGGTCACCGACGGCCTGCTGCAGCTTTTCGCACAGCCGGCGCCCGCCGTGCGGGAACTTCGCAACCGCGGGCTGAGTCTGGTCAACCAGCTCACCCCTCTCAAGCGCTGGCTGACGGCCCGCGCTCTCGACGCCTGAAGGCCCCCGCATGATCCGCTTCGTTCCGTTCGCACTCGCCGCCGCGCTGGCGCTGCCCGCCCTGGCCCAGGAGGCGGTCATCCGCAAGAACCTGAGCGAGCGGCTGCCCGACTTCCCGAAGATCGACGAGATCACGAAGACGCCCATCCCGGGCCTGTACGAGTTCCGCATCGGCACCGAGGTCTTCTACACCGACGAGCAGGGCAACCACGTGATCGAGGGACACATCATCGACACGCGCACGCGTGTCAACCTCACGCAGGCGCGCGTCGACAAGCTCACGCAGATCGACGTGAGCAAGTTGCCGCTGAAGGACGCCATCGTCTGGAAGCAGGTAACGGGTGAGCGCAAGCTGGTGGTCTTCGCCGACCCGAACTGCGGCTACTGCAAGCGCTTCGAGCGCGACCTGAACAACGTCAAGGACGTCACCGTCTATACCTTCCTCTACCCCATCCTCGGTGGCGATTCGCCTGAGAAGTCGAAGAACATCTGGTGCGCCAAGGACAGCACCAAGGCCTGGCGCGACTGGATGCTCGACGGCGTCACGCCGCCGAAGGTCATGGGCCAGTGCGATCTCGGCGCGCTCAACCGCACCGCCGAGATGGGCCGCAAGTACAAGATCAACGGCACGCCGGCGATCGTTTTCGAGGACGGCAAGCGCGTGCCCGGCGCGATGAACGCCGAGCAGATCGAGAAGCAGCTGGTCGCCAGCCGCGCCGCCAGGCCCTGAGCGGCAGGATGCCTCAGGCGTAACGCAGCTCGCCCGTCTTGCCGCGGAACACTCGGTACGAGAACACCGTGTAGGCCGCGATGGCCGGCACCGAGATGCACACGCCGAACAGGATGAACTTCAGCGAGGCCGGGCTGCTGGCCGCCTGCCAGATCGTCAGGCGATCGATCACCACGTAGGGATAGATGCTGTAGGCCAGCCCGAGGAAGCCGAGCACGAACACCGCGATCAGCAGCACGAAGGGCAGCCATGAGGCCGGCCCGCGCACCACGTGCGAGTTGAGCAGGCCGCGCACCGCCAGCAACAGCACGCCGGTCATCAGCGGGATGGCCGACAGCGCGATCACCTCGGGCAGCACGAACCAGCGTGCGCGCACCGTCTCGCTGATCCAGGGCGTGGCCATCGAGATCAGCAGCAGGCCGCCGACCATCGGCGCCCAGGCGATCTTGGCCCAGCGCACCGCGCGTTCCTGCAGTTCGCCCTCGGTCTTCATGACCAGCCAGGCGGCACCGAGCAGCACGTAAGCCATCGGCAGCGCGGCAGCGATGGCGGCGGCGAACAGCGGGTAGTTCCAGCCCTCGCCGAAGCCGCTGACGTAACGCCCGAGCATCCAGCCCTGCGACACCGCGGCCAGCGTGGAGCCGGCGAAGAACAGGCGGTCCCAGGTCGGCTTGTGCGAGGCGCTGGCCTTGACGCGGAAGTCGAATGCCACGCCGCGCAGGATCAGCCCTACCAGCATCAGCGTGACCGGCAGGTACAGCTGGGTCAGCACCAGGCCGTGCGCCTTCGGGAAGGCCACCAGCAGGATGCCCACGCCGAGCACCAGCCAGGTCTCGTTGGCGTCCCAGAAGGGACCGATGGAAGCGATCATCACGTCCTTCTCGGCCTCGCTGGCGCGGTGCATCAGCATGCCGACGCCGAGGTCGTAGCCGTCGCTGACGACGTAGATCAGCATCGACAGGCCCATCAGCGCCATGAAGACGACGGGCAGTGCCTCGTCGAAGCTCATCGTGTTCATGCGGCACCTCTGGCGGGCAGCGCTGACACGGCGCCGGGCTCGGGCGCATCGGGGGCATCCGGCTTCTCGGCCATGTACTTGAGCACGCCGATGTAGGCGACGATCAGCGCCAGGTACACAGTCACGTAGAGCGCCAGCGTGAGCGCGATCATCGGCGCCGGCACGGTGGACGCGACGTCGGCGGTGCGCAGCAGGCCGTACACGATGAAGGGCTGGCGACCGATCTCCGTGACGTACCAGCCGGCCACCGTGGCCACCCAGCCGGAGAAGGTCATGCCGGCGAGCACCCACAGCAGTGCGCGCGGAAGCCGCTCGGGCCGCCAGCCGCTGCGGCGATAGAGCCACCAGCCGATCCAACTGGTGGCCAGCATCAGCACGCCGACGCCGACCATGATGCGGAAGGCGAAGAACAGCGGCAGCACCGGCGGGTGCGCGCCGCGGAATTCGTTGAGGCCGCGGATCTCGCCCTGCGCGTCGTGGGTGAGGATCAGGCTGGCCAGGTTCGGGATGGCGATCTCGGCGCGGTTGCTGCGCGTTGTCTCGTCCGGAATGGCGAACAGCAGCAGCGGCGCACCGCGTTCGGTTTCCCACACGCCTTCCATCGCGGCGATCTTTTGCGGCTGGTGCTTCAGCGTGTTCAGGCCATGCTCGTCGCCGACGAAGATCTGCAGCGGGATCAACAATGCAGCGAGCGTGAGCGCCACGCGCAGCACGCGCGGTGCCGCGCTCTGCCCGCCGCCCTTGAGCAGCTGCCAGGCCGACAGGCCGGCCATCAGGAAGGCGCAGGTCAGCGCCGAGGCGAGCAACATGTGCGTGAAGCGGTAAGGGAACGAGGGGTTGAAGATCACCTCGATCCAGCTCTTCACGTGGAACTCGCCGTTGATGATCTCGTGCCCCGCCGGCGTCTGCATCCAGGAGTTCAGCGCCAGGATCCAGAAGGCGCTCAGCGTGGTGCCCAGCGCGACGAAGAAGGTGGCCATCAGGTGCACCCGCTCGCTGACCCTGCCGTGGCCGAACAGCATCACGCCGAGGAAGCCGGCCTCGAGGAAGAAGGCGGTCAGCACCTCGTAGCCCAGCAGCGGCCCGGCGACGTTGCCCACGCGCTCCATGAAGCCCGGCCAGTTGGTGCCGAACTGGAAGCTCATCGTGATGCCGCTGACCACGCCCAGCGCGAAGCTCAGCGCGAACACCTTGGTCCAGAAGCGGTAGGCGCCCAGCCACGCATGTTTCGCCGCGGCCTCGCTGGCGCGCAGGTAGCGCCAGCGAAAGAACAGCAGCACCCAGGCCAGCGCGATGCTGATGGTCGGGAACAGGATGTGGAAGGTGATGTTGGCCGCGAACTGCATTCGCGCCAGGATGAGGGCGTCCATCGTGGGAGCTCCTATCGTTTGCCGCCGGAGACGACCTTGACCTTGTCGGTGAACTCCAGCAGGCGCTGGACCTTCGAGCCCATCTTCATCAGCTTGGCCAGGGTCTGCTGGTCCATGCGCTGCACGTCGTCGAACCAGGTCGTCATCAGCTCGATCAGGTCGTGCATGCCGCGCATGCGCTCCAGCGCCACGCGGTCGGCGTCGCTGGAAGGGTCCTCCAGCAGCGCATTGCGCAGCATCGACAGCGTGGGCTCGATCTCGCGCCGGCGGCGCTCTTCGGCCAGCGTGCGGAAGATCTCCCAGGCCTCGGCGGGTGCGTCGAAGTATTCGCGCCGGTCGCCGGGCAGGTGGCGCAGGTTCACCAGCCGCCAGGCCTGCAGCTCCTTGAGCCCCATGCTGACGTTGGAGCGCGAGAACTCCAGGCGCTCGGCGATCTCGTCGGCGTTCAGCGCCACCGGCGAGACGAAGATCAGCGCGTAGATCTGCCCGACCGTGCGGTTGATGCCCCAGCGGCTGCCCATTTCACCGAAGTGGCCGACGAAACTGCGGACCAGGGGAGACAGTGCATTCATGGTGGGAACAGCGTCGCGCCGGCATTGATCGGAGTCAAGACTCTACAAGAACTTTCAGGAAATCCTGAAAACTCAGGAATGCCGCTGTCGAGCGCAGGGGCTAACGGCCTGGGCCCGGTGGCCCCGCCGCTGCGCCGGTGACGGCCCTGCGGCGACAATGGCGCCCGTTTCGATCCGGAGCCGCGCTTGAATCCCGTGCCGTCAGCCACCTCGCCCACCGCCGCCGCGCTGCGCCTGGGCCATGCGGGCCTGCTGCCCTTCGTGCTCGGCGCCGCCCTCGTCTGGCTGGTGCGCCCCGATGCACACCCCTACGTGACGGCCGCGCTGTCGGCCTATGCCGCGGTGATCGTCTCGTTCCTCGGCGGCATCCACTGGGGTTTCGCGATGCGCCAGGCCGACCCGCCGGGCTCGCTGGCCGGCTGGGGCGTGGTGCCCTCGCTGGTGGCCTGGGTGGCGGTGGTGATGCCGCCCTATGCCGGGCTGATCGTGCTCGGTGCCATGCTCGTCGCCTGCTACCTCGTCGACCGCCGCGTCTACCCGGCGCAGGGCGCGGCCGCCTGGCTGACGCTGCGCTTCCGCCTCACCGCCGTCGCCTCGCTGAGCTGCTTCATCGGCGCAGCGGGCAGCTGAACCTCCACGCCCATGATCACCTACCGCATCGACGCCGAAGACGTCCACGCCCACCTGTTCCGCGTCACGCTGCGCGTGCCGGACCCGGCCGCGCAGCAGCGCCTGAGCCTGCCGGTGTGGATCCCCGGCAGCTACCTGGTGCGCGAGTTCGCGCGGCATCTGTCGGACGTCCGCGCCACCCAGGGCGGCGAGCCCGTCGAGCTGCAACAGCTCGACAAGGCGAGCTGGGTGGCGAGCTGCAGCGGCCGCGCCGAGCTGGTGGTGAGTGCGCTCGTCTACGCCTTCGACACCTCGGTGCGTGCCGCCTTCCTCGATGCGAGCCGCGGCTTCTTCAACGGCACCGGGCTGTGCCTGCGCGTCGAGGGCCGCGAGGCCGAGGCGCACCGCATCCAGACCGGCACGCTGCCGCGCGGCTGGCAGGTCGCCACCGCGATGCGCGCGGTCAAGGTCGACGCGGCCGGACGCGGGCTCTACGAGGCGGCCGACTACGACGAGCTGGTCGACCACCCCTTCGAGCTGGGCACGTTCTGGCGCGGGAGCTTCGACGCGCACGGTGTTCCGCACGCGTTCGTCGTCGCCGGCGCGCTGCCCGACTTCGACGGCGAGCGTCTGCTCGCCGACGCGCAACGCATCTGCGAGGCGCAGATCGCCTTCTGGCATGGCGCGGGCAAGAAGGCCCGCGCGCCGATGGACCGCTACGTGTTCCTGCTCAATACCGCCGAAGACGGCCACGGCGGCCTGGAGCACCGCGCCAGCACGGCGCTGCTGTCGGCGCGACGCAACCTGCCGCAGCGCGGCCGTGCCGAGACGAGCGACAACTACGCCGACCTGCTCGGCCTGATCAGCCACGAGTACTTCCACACCTGGAACGTGAAGCGGCTGCGCCCGGCGGAGTTCGCGCGCTACGACTACACGCAGGAGAACTACACGCTGCTGCTGTGGTTCTTCGAGGGCTTCACCTCGTACTACGACGACCTGTTCCTGCGCCGCTGCGGCCTGATCGACACGCCGCGCTACCTGAAGCTGCTGGCGCGCACCATCACCGGCGTGGCCGCCACGCCGGGGCGGCAGGTGCAGAGCGTCGCGCAGGCGAGCTTCGACGCCTGGGTCAAGTACTACCGCAGCGACGAGAACACGCCGAACGCGACGATCAGCTACTACGCCAAGGGCTCGCTCGTCGCGCTGGCGCTGGACCTCACGCTGCGCCGCGACGGCAGCTCGCTCGACGAGGTGATGCGCAAGCTGTGGAAGGCGAGCGACGGCGGCCCGATCGGCGAGGCCGACATCGCCTCGGCATTGCACCAGTGCGGCGGCCGTTCGTATGAACGCGAACTGGCCGAGTGGGTGCACGGCACGGTCGAGCTGCCGCTGCAGGGCCTGCTCTACAGCGCCGGCATCGAGTGGCAGAGCCAGCCCGCGACGATCGCGCAGCGGCTGGGCCTGCGCGTCAACGAGAGCGCACTGACCGGCGTGAAGGCCACCCACGTGCTGCGCGGCGGCGCGGCGGAAGCAGCCGGCATCGCTGCCGGCGACGAGATCCTCGCCGTGGCCGGCTGGAGGCTGCGCCGCCTCGACGATGCACAGCGTGTCATGACCCCGGGCGAGCCCGCCGAGCTGCTGGTGGCCCGTGACCAGCGTGTGCTGACACTGCGGGTCACCCTGCCGGCCGACGCGGGCCTGGGTGCGCCGGTGCAGCTTGTCGCCGACGCCAAGCCGGGCAAGGCGGCGCAATCGCTGCGCGAGGCATGGCTCACGCGCTGAGCGCTCTCTCGACGCCGCGCCGACGGATCGCGCTTGCCGCGCTGGCGCTGGCGGTGCTGGCCGTGCATGGCTGGCTGACGGACGAGCTGGCCGATCGCATGGCCTCGCTCGACCCCGCTCAGGCGATGCCGATCCGCATCGAGGTGGCCTACGTGCGCGAGCTGGAGCTGGCGCCGCCGCCCGCCCTGGCCCCGGCGCCGCCGCCCGCGCCGCCGAAACCGCAACGCCGTCCGCGCGCTGCGAAGCCGGCCGCTTCGGCGCCGGTGGCGACACAGTTGGCGCAGGCCGCACCGGAGCCCGCGCCCGAACCCGAGCCGGTGCCAACGCCAACGCCACCGCCACCGCCACCGCCGCCCGAACCGGCGCCGCAACTCGCAGCCGCGCCCGAGCCGGTGGCCTCTGCGCCCGCGCCGGTGCTCACCGCCGCACCGCCTTCGGCGGCCGCCTCGGGCGCCTTGCCCTTCGAGTGGCCAGCGTCCACCCGCCTGAGCTACAAGCTCAGCGGCAACGTGCGCGGCGAGGTGCATGGCGATGCGCAGGTGGAGTGGGTGCGCCAGGGCGACCGCTACCAGGTGCACCTGGACCTCACCGTCGGCATCCCCGTCGCGCCGATGATCACGCGGCGCATGAGCAGCGACGGCGATCTCACCGAGCTGGGCCTGGCACCGCGCCGCTACGACGAAGACACCAAGGTGATGTTCGCCAACCGCCGCCGGCTGACGATGCTCTTCGAGCCCGACGCCGTGCTGATGCCCAACGGCGAGCGCCGCCCGCGCTTCCCCGGCACGCAGGACACGGCCAGCCAGTTCGTGCAGCTGAGCTGGATCTTCACCACGCGGCCCGAGCTGCTGCGCACCGGCAACACCGTCGACTTCGCGCTCGCGCTGCCGCGCAGTGTGGATCGCTGGGTCTACGACGTGCTGGAGGAGGAGTCGGTGGCCACGGCCTTCGGCCCGGTGAACGCCTTCCACCTCAAGCCGCGGCGCGTGTCGCGGCCGGGCGGCGAGCTGGTCGCCGAGGTGTGGTTCGCGCCGCAGCTGCGCTACCTGCCGGCGCGCATCCGCATCGAGCAGGACCGCGAGACCTTCATCGACCTGGTGCTGTCGCGCCGCCCCGAGCTGGCCGGGCCGTGAGCGTGCAAGCAGCACCGATTTATAGTTTCGAGACCCAGGAGACCCCCCATGACCTACGAAACCATCCTCGTCGACACCCGCGGCAGCGGCGAGCGCCGCATCGGCCTCGTCACGCTGAACCGCCCCAAGCAGCTCAACGCGCTGAACGACACGCTGATGAACGAGCTGGGCGAAGCGCTCAAGGCCTTCGATGCCGACGAGTCCATCGGCTGCATCGTCGTCACCGGCAGCGAGAAGGCCTTCGCCGCCGGCGCCGACATCGGCGCGATGGCGAGCTGGTCGTACATGGATGTCTACAAGACCGACTACATCACGCGCAACTGGGAAACCATCCGCGCCGTGCGCAAGCCGGTGATCGCGGCGGTGGCCGGCTTCGCGCTGGGCGGCGGCTGCGAGCTGGCGATGATGTGCGACTTCATCATCGCCGCCGACAGCGCCAAGTTCGGCCAGCCGGAGATCAAGCTGGGCATCATCCCCGGCGCCGGCGGCACGCAGCGCCTGCCGCGCGCCATCTCCAAGGCGAAGGCGATGGACATGATCCTGACCAGCCGCATGATGGACGCCGCCGAGGCGGAGCGGGCCGGCCTCGTCTCCCGCGTGGTGCCGGCCGCCGAACTGCTCGACGTCGCTTTCGCCGCTGCGCAGCAGATCTGCGAGTTCAGCGGGCCGAGCATCATGATGGCCAAGGAATGCGTGAACCGCGCCTACGAGGGCTCGCTCTCCGACGGCGTGATGTTCGAGCGCCGCCTGTTCCACTCGACCTTCGCCACCGAAGACCAGAAGGAAGGCATGAACGCCTTCGTGGGCAAGCGCAAGCCGGACTTCAAGCAGCGATAGCGGGCCGGCCCCCTCGGGGGCTCACGGCTGTACCCAGCGGGCACCGTGGCCGTCGAAGATGGCGCGGCGGTGGCCGTCGGGGTGCAGTTCCAGCCAGTCGATCGACTCGATGGTGGCGTCGATCACCGCGAAGTAGTCGCGTGCCACCGGCGGGTGCGCCGGCACCGCAGGCAGCGCGGTGCCCGGCGGCAGCGGCGAGAGGTAGTCCTGCGCCGCCGGCGACAGCCGGATGCGCGCCCAGCGCGACGAGGCGGACAGCCCCGACATCTCCATCGCCAGGCGCACCCGGCAGCGCAGCTGCCAGGCCAGCGTGGGGCACCACATCACCATCGTGCCGTGCGGATGGTGCAGCAGCTGCGCCACCTTGCCGGCGCGCTCGTCGGTGTAGAAGAGCAACTGCTTCTGCCGCGCGTCGACTTCGCGGATCACCACCAGGCGCGCATCGGCCATCTCGCCGTTGATGGTGGCCAGCACCGAGGTGCGCCAGGGATGCGTCTTGTCGCCGGCACACAGCGCGAGCTGCCGCCAGACCTCGGCCTCGACTTCGGCGAGTGTCTCGACGCGCTGCACGTTCTCAGCCTTCCTTGCGCAGCGACGGGAACAGGATCACGTCGCGGATGCTCGGGCTGTCGGTCAGCAGCATGATCAGGCGGTCGATGCCGATGCCGCAGCCGCCGGTGGGCGGCATGCCGTACTCGAGCGCGCGGATGAAGTCGGCGTCGTAGTACATCGCTTCGTCGTCGCCGGCATCCTTGTTGGCCACCTGCGCCTGCAGCCGCGCCGCCTGGTCTTCGGCGTCGTTCAGCTCCGAGAAGCCGTTGGCGTACTCGCGGCCGGTGATGAACAGCTCGAAGCGCTCGGTGATGGCCGGGTTCGTATCCGAGGCGCGCGCCAGCGGGCTCACCTCGACCGGGTAGTCGATGATGAAGGTCGGGTCCCACAGCTTCTCTTCGACGACCGCCTCGAACAGGCCGAACTGCAGCTCGGCCAGCGTCCAGTGCGCCGGCGGCTCCTCGCCGTGCAGCTTCATCTTCTCGTGCAGCACCTTCGCGTCGCCGGCCTCGTCGGGCGTGAGGCCGGCGTGCACGACCAGCGAATCCTTCACCGACAGGCGCGCGAAGGGCCGGTCCAGGTCGACCGGCCGGCCGGCGTAGGTGAGGCTCGCGGATCCGGTGGCCTGGCGCGCCGCGTGGCGCAGCACTGCCTCGGTGAAGTCCATCAGGTCGTGGTGGTTCCAGTAGGCCGCGTAGAACTCCATCATCGTGAACTCCGGGTTGTGCCGGACGCTGATGCCTTCGTTGCGGAAGTTGCGGTTGATCTCGAACACGCGCTCGAAGCCGCCGACGATCAGCCGCTTCAGGTAGAGCTCGGGCGCGATGCGCAGGAACATCTGCTGGTCGAGCGCGTTGTGGTGCGTCACGAAGGGCTTGGCGTTCGCGCCGCCCGGGATCGGGTGCAGCATCGGCGTCTCGACCTCGAGGAAGCCGTGCTCGACCATGAAGTTGCGGATCGACGAGACCGCCTTGCTGCGCGCCGTGAAGCGCACGCGGGCGTCCTCGTCGGTCATCAGGTCGACGTAGCGCTGGCGGTACTTCTGCTCCTGGTCGGTCATGCCGTGGAACTTGTCCGGCAGCGGGCGCAGGCTCTTGGTCAGCAGGCGCAGGCGCGTCACGCGCACCGACAGCTCGCCGGTCTTGGTCTTGAACAGCGTGCCCTCGGCGCCGAGGATGTCGCCCAGGTCCCAGTGCTTGAAGGCGGCGTAGACATCCTCGCCCAGCGCGTCGCGCGTGACGAACAGCTGGATGCGGCCGGAGGCATCCTGCAGCGTCGCGAAGCTGGCCTTGCCCATGACGCGCTTGAGCATCATGCGGCCGCCCAGCGCCACCTTCACGGCCAGCGGCTCGAGCTCTTCGTTGGGCTGCTCGCCGTGCTTGCGCAGCAGGGCCAGCGCCTGGTGGGTGGGCTTGAAGTCGTTCGGGAAGGCGGCGGTGCCACTGGCCCGGGCCTGGGCGCGGATGCCGGCGAGCTTCTCGCGGCGCTCGGCGATCAGCTGGTTCTCATCGGTCGGGGGGCGTTCGTCGCTCATGGGCCTCTTTCTGATAGCCCGCGATTTTAGGGGCCCCCGCTCAGGCTCCCGGACCAGGGGCCCCCGGCCGAATAAAATCGCGCACTTCCCGCCTCCCGGCGGCCCGCCTGGGCCCACCCCGTCATGACCACCCCGTCCGTCATCCGCGACCGCAAGCTGCGTTTCGCCCTCGTGGGCTGCGGCCGCATCGCGCAGAACCATTTCGCCGCGCTGAAGCAGCATGCCTCGCGCGTGGAGCTGGTGGCGGTGTGCGACAACCAGCCGGCCGCGCTCGAGAAGGCCGTGGCGCTGACCGGTGCCGCCGGCTTCGCCTCGCTGGACGCGCTGCTGGCCGGCAGCGACGCCGACCTGGTGGTGCTGTGCACACCCAGCGGCCTGCACCCGCGCCAGGCGATCCGCGTCGCCCAGGCCGGGCGCCATGTGCTGAGCGAAAAGCCGATGGCCACCAAGTGGGACGAAGGCGTGGCCATGGTGCGCGCCTGCCGCGACGCCAACGTGAAGCTGTTCGTCGTCAAACAGAACCGCCTGAACGGCACGCTGCAACTGGTCAAGCGCGCGGTGGAGCAGGGCCGCTTCGGCCGCATGGCGATGGTCACGGTGAACGTGTTCTGGACGCGCCCGCAGAGCTACTACGACGACGCACCCTGGCGCGGCCGCTGGGACATGGACGGCGGCGCCTTCATGAACCAGGCCAGCCACTACGTCGACATGGTCGACTGGCTGGTCGGCCCGGTCGACAACGTGCACGCCTACACCGCCACGCTGGCGCGCGACATCGAGGCCGAGGACACCGGCGTGATGAGCCTGCGCCTGCGCAGCGGCGCGCTGGCCAGCGTCAACGTGACCATGCTGACGCACAAGAAGAACTTCGAGGGCAGCATCACGCTGCTCGGCGAGCGCGGCACGGTTCGCGTGGGCGGCGTGGCCGTCAACAAGATCGAGCACTGGGAGTTCGACACGCCGCACGAGGACGACGCCAAGGTGGCCTCGGCCAGCTACGGCGTCGAGAGCGTCTACGGCCCCGGCCACCCGCTGTACTACGACAACGTGATCAACACGCTGCGTGGCGAGGCGCATGCCGAGGTCGACGGCTACGAGGGCCTGCGCTCGCTGGAGGTGCTGATCGCCGCCTACCGCTCGGCACGCGACGGCACGCGCGTCGGCCTGCCGCTGGTGTTCTGATGAGCGGGACCATCCACCCCAGCGCCATCGTCGACGCGGGCGCGCAGCTCGGCGAGGGCACGCGCGTCTGGCACTTTGCCCATGTGTGCGCCGGCGCCCGCATCGGCGCGCGCTGCTCGCTGGGGCAGGGCGTCTACGTCGGCAACGACGTGGCCATCGGCGACAACGTGAAGATCCAGAACAACGTGTCGGTGTACGACGCGGTGACGCTGGAGGACGATGTCTTCTGCGGCCCGAGCATGGTGTTCACCAACGTCTACAACCCGCGCTCGGCGGTGACGCGCAAGAACGAGTACCGGCGCACGCTGGTGCGCCGTGGCGCCACGCTGGGCGCCAACTGCACGATCGTCTGCGGCCACACCGTGGGCCGCCATGCCTTCGTCGGCGCGGGGGCGGTGGTCAACCGCGACGTGCCCGACTTCGCGCTGATGGTGGGCGTGCCGGCGCGCCAGATCGGCTGGGTCAGCCGGCACGGCGAGCGGCTCGATCTGCCGCTGAGCGGCGATGCCGAAGCCGCCTGCCCGGCCACCGGTGAGCGTTATCGACTGGTCGCCGGCGTGTGCCGCCTCGCCGAGGCATCCTGATGACCGCCAAGCTCGACTTCATCGACCTGAAGAGCCAGTACGCGGCGCTGAAGGAGCGCATCGCGGTGCGCATGCAGGCCGTGCTCGACCACGGCCAGTACATCATGGGCCCGGAGGTCAAGGAGCTCGAGGAACAGCTGGCCGCCTTCACCGGCGCCAAGCACTGCATCACCGTGGCCAGCGGCACCGAGGCGCTGCTGATCGCGCTGATGGCGCTGGACCTGCAGCCCGGCGACGAGGTCATCACCACCGCCTTCACCTTCGCGGCCACCGCCGAGATGATCGTGCTGCGCGGCGGCGTGCCGGTGTTCGTCGACATCGAGCCCGACACCTGCAACATCGACGCCCGGCTGATCGAGGCGAAGATCACGCCGCGCACCCGCGCCATCATGCCGGTGAGCCTGTACGGCCAGTGCGCCGACATGGAGGCCGTCAACGCCATCGCCGCGCGCCACGGCCTGGCGGTGATCGAGGACGCGGCGCAGAGCTTCGGGGCGACCTACCAGGGCGCGCGCAGCGGCAACCTCAGCACCTTCGGCTGCACCAGCTTCTTCCCGAGCAAGCCGCTGGGCTGTTACGGCGACGGCGGCGCCATCTTCACCAGCGACGACGCGCTCGCGCAGGCCTGCCGCGAGATCCGCGTGCACGGCCAGAGCGCGCGCTACACCCACACCCGCGTCGGCGTGGGCGGGCGCATGGACACGCTGCAGTGCGCCGTGGTGCTGGCCAAGCTGGAGCGCTTCGACTGGGAGCTGCAGCGCCGGCGCGAGATCGGCGCGAGATACCAGCTGCTGCTCGAAGGCCGCGGCATCGATCTGCTGGCCGTGCGGCCCGACCGCGACTGTGTCTGGGCTCAGTACACCGTGTTCGTCGACGAGCGCGCGAAGGTGCAGGCGGCGCTGCAGGCGCAGGGCATCCCGACGGCGGTGCACTACCCCAAGCCGCTGCACCGACAGCCGGCCTATGCGGCGTACTGCTGCGCCGAGTGCTGCCCCGAGAGCGAGCGCGCCGCGCAGCGTGTCATGAGCCTGCCGATGAGCGCCGACCTGTCCGAGGCCGACCAGCTGCGCGTCGTGCAGGCGCTGCTCGACGCCACCCAATGAGCCAGGGCGCGTGGCGCCAGGTGCTGACGCTGCTCGGCGGCGCCGGCCTCGCGCAGGCCATCGCGCTGGCGGCCAGCCCGCTGCTCACGCGCCTGTACGCGCCGGAGCACTTCGGCGTGTTCGCGCTGTTCGCCAGCCTGGTGACGCTGATCGCGACCGTGGCCACCGGCCGCTACGAGCTGGCGGTGATCCTGCCGGCCAGCGATGCCGAAGCCTGGCAGGTGGTGAAGCTCGCGCTGCTGATCGCCCTGCCGGTGACGGCGCTGACGCTGCTGGCCGTCGCGTTGGGCGGCAACGCGCTGGTCGAACATGTCGGCGACGCGCGGCTCGCGGTGTGGGCCTGGCTGCTGCCGGTCGCGGTGCTGCTCACCGCGCTGATCAACACGCTGACGGTGTGGGCCAACCGGCGCCAGGCCTACGGTGCGCTGGCGGTGAATCGCGTGGCGCAAAGCGGTGTCACCGCGGCGGCCAGCGTGGGCCTGGGCGCGGCGGGCTGGGCCAGCCCCGGCCTGATGCTGGGCAGCGTGATCGGCCAGGCCGGTGCGGCCTGGCTTCTGGTGTCGCGCCGGCCGCGCGGGCAGGGCGAGGCCGCCCAGACGACGCTCGCCGAACTCGCGCAGCGTTACCGCGACTTCCCGCGCATCAACCTGCCGCATGCGCTGCTCGACGCAGCGCAGGCCAGCGTGGTGCTGGCGCTGCTTGGCGCAGCCTATGGCGGCGCGGTGCTCGGCTGGTACGCTTTCGCGCTGCGCATCGCGCGCACGCCCCTGGCGATGATCGGCTCGTCGGTGGGCCAGGTGTTCCAGCAACGCGCGGCGCGGCTGGCCGAGTCGGGCGGCGACCTCGCCGAGCTGTCGCGCCACACCACGCAGCGCCTGCTGCTCATTGCCGCGCCCTTCGGCGTGGCGGTGGTGTGGGCGCCAGAGCTGTTCGCCTGGGTGTTCGGCGACAACTGGAGCGACGCCGGCCTCTACGCCCGCGTGCTGGCGCCGTGGATGATCCTCAGCCTGCTGACCTCGCCGATGTCGCAGCTGCCGCTGATCGTCGGGCGGCAGGGCGGCGCCTTCGCCTTCGGCGTGGTCTACCAGCTGGCGATGGTGCTGCCACTCGCGCTCGGCTGGGCGCTGGCTTGGCCGGTGCTGCACACGCTGACGCTGCAGTCGGCGGCGGCCAGCGCCGTGTTGCTGGCCTACGGCGTGTGGCTGCAGCGCCTGGCACGGAGCGGGCGATGAGCGGCGCGCAATTCTGGGCCGACCGTGTGCGCCGCTACGGCCACACCGGCTGGTCCGACGCGGCGGTGTATGCCTACGACCAGCGGCTGCGCCTGGCGGCACTGCGCCAATGGCTGGACTCCCAGGCGTTTCCCGCCGAGGCGACCGCGCTCGACTTCGGCTGCGGCACCGGCGACTTCTGCGCGCTGCTGGCCGAGCGATTCGGTGCGGTGGTCGGCTGCGACCTCGCTCCCGCCGTGCTCGCCTTGGCTGCGCAGCGGCACGCCTCGCCGCGCATCCGCTACAGCGCCGATGCCGAAGAAGCGCTCGCGCAACGGTATGCGCTGATCCTGTGCGTGACGGTCTTGCAGCACGTGGTCGACGACGCCGAACTTCACGCGCTGCTGCAGCGTTTCGCCGCAGCCCTGCAGCCCGGCGGGCAGGTGGTGGTGCTGGAGACCTTCGCCAGCGGCACGCCTGCGGCGAATGGCTACCTGAAGCGCCGCACGCTCGAGTCGCTGGTGGCGGCCTTCGCTGCCGTCGGCCTCGCCCTGCGTTCGCAGCGCGGCTTCTATCACCCCGGCGAAAGCCCGACGCCGGCCTTCCTGGCCTACCGCCGGCGCCCGCTGGTGCGCCTGCTGTCGCGCCTGGCCCCTTGGCGGCTGCCACGGGTGCGCGGCTGGCTGGAACGCCTCGGTGCGCAGGCCGCCGACGCCGACCGCGACGCGATGGACCGCGCCGGCTCGCCGACGCAGTGGCTGGTGTTCGCCCGGAGCGCCGCATGATCGACCGGACCGAAGCCCCTGTGCTCGTGCTCGGCAGCGCCTCCATCCACGTCGCGCGTTTCGTGCGCGGCCTTTGCGCCGCCGGTCGCAGCGTCGTGCTGGCCACGCATGGCGAACTGCCGCTCGGCCCTCTGCCGGGGTTGCGCGAGCAGGTGGTGCTCGACCTGTCCGTTACTTCGTGGTCGGCGGTGCGCCGCATCCGTGCGCTGACGCGGCAGTGGTCACCGTCGGTGATTCACGCGCACCAGGTCAACAGCGTGGCCTGGCACGCGGTGCGTGCAGCGCGCGGCGCCGTGCCGGTCGTGTTGACGCTGTGGGGCTCCGACGTGCTGACGCTGCCCTCGCGCAGCCCCTTGCACCGCTGGATGGTGCGCAGCGCGCTGCAAGGCGCTGCCGCATGGACCGCCGATGCGCGCGTGCTGCTCGATGCGGCCGCGCAGATCGCCGGGCCCTGCGAAAGCATCCGCCGCGAATGGATCCCGATCGGCATCGACGTGCCGCCGCCCGGCTCGCAGACACGTGAGCGCCGCTTGCTCTCGTGCCGCCTGCACAAGCCGCTGTACCGCATCGATGCGATCCTGCGTGCCTTCGCGAGCCTGCCGGCGAGCCGAGCCGACTGGGTTCTGGAGGTGGCCGCCAGTGGCGAGCAGACGCCGGCCCTGCAGCAACTCGCGGCCGAGCTCGGCGTGGCCGAGCGCGTGGAGTTCAGCGGCATGCTCGGCGCCGCCGCCCTGTGGCGCGCCTACCGGCGCAGCGCCGTGTTCGTGAGCGTGCCCGAGACCGACGGCACCTCGGTGAGCCTGCTCGAGGCGATGGCCGCGGGCTGCCTGCCGATGCTCAGCGACCTGCCGGCCAACCGCGAGTGGGTGGAGACGGGCCGCAACGGCCTGCTGGTGGCTGACCCCGCCCATCTCGGTGCCGCGCTGGAGCAGGCGATCGAGTGGTCGGAGTCGGGCCGCTGGGTGCGCGAAGGCCGGCCGATCAACGAGGCGCTGGTGACGGAGAAGGCCCTGTTCCCCCACAACATCGAGCAGTTCGTGGCGCTGTATGACGAGCTCACGGAGCACTCGGCATGAGCACCCCACCGCGCCGCATCGTCCATGTCACCACCGTGCACCCGCGCGACGACATCCGCATCTTCCGCAAGGAGTGCGTCTCGCTGGCACGTGCCGGCTACGAGGTGGTGCAGGTCGTCGGCGATGGCCTGGGCGAAGCCGTGGTCGACGGCGTGCGCATCGTCGACATCGGCGCGCGCCCGGCCGGCCGGCTCGCGCGCATGCGCCAGCAGCCGCGGCGGGCGCTGGAGGCGGTACGCGCGCTCGCGCCAGCGCTGGTGCACGTGCACGACCCGGAGCTGCTGCCGCTGGCCGGTGCGATGGCGCGCGAGGGCGTGCTGGCGGTCTACGACGCGCACGAGGACGTGCCGCGCCAGATCCTCACCAAGCAGTGGATCGCCTCGCCGCTGCGCATGGCGCTCTCCTGGGGCTTCGAGCGCTACGAGAACGCGCGCGTGCGGCCGCTGGCGGCCGTGGTGGCGGCCACGCCGCACATCGCGCAGCGTTTCGCCGCGGTGGCGCGGCGCAGCGTCTCGGTGGCCAACTATCCCTTCCTCGGCGAGCTGGCGCCGCCGGCTGCGCCGGTGCCGCGCGAGCGGGTCGTCTGCTACGTCGGCGGCATCATGCGCACGCGCGGCATCTTCGAGATGGTGCGCGCGCTGCCGCAGGCGCCCGGCGTGCGGCTGCTGCTGGCCGGCAACTTCGAGGATGCGGCGCTGGAGCAGGCGCTGCGCGCCGAGCCCGGCTGGGCACAGGTGGACTACCTCGGCCTGATCGGCCGCGAGCAGGTGCGCAGCGTGCTCGCGCGCGCCAGCGCAGGCCTCGTCACGCTGCTGCCCATGCCCAGCTATGTGGATTCGCTGCCGATCAAGATGTTCGAGTACATGTCGGCCGAGCTGCCGGTGATCGCCTCGGACTTCCCGCTGTGGCGCGACATCGTCGTGCGGCAGGCCTGCGGCGTGTGCGTGGACCCGGCCGACCCGGCGGCGATCGCCGGGGCGATCCGTGCCATCGTCGACGCGCCCGAGCGCGTGCAGGCGATGGGCCGGGCCGGCCGCGCCGCCGTGCTCGATCAGTACAACTGGCCGCAGGCCGAGCGCGAGCTGCTCGCGCTCTACGAGACGCTGCTGCCGTGAACATCCTGCTCATCAACCACTACGCCGGTTCGCCGCGCCACGGCATGGAGTACCGGCCCTACTACCTGGCGCGCGAATGGGTGCGCCTGGGGCACAAGGTGCAGATCGTCGCGGCGAGCTGGTCGCACGTGCGCAGCGTGCAGCCCGCGGAGCCCGGCGACGAGGTCATCGATGGCATCGGCTACCGCTGGCTGCCCACGCCGCCCTACGGCGGCAATGGTGTCGGCCGCGTGCTCAACATCTGGGCCTTCCTGAGGCAGTTGTGGCGCGACGCGCCGCGCTGGGCCAGCGAGTTCCGGCCAAACGCGGTGATCGCCTCCAGCACCTACCCGATGGACATCTGGGTGGCGCGACGCATCGCCCGCCTGGCCGGAGCAAAGCTGGTGCACGAGGTGCACGACCTGTGGCCGGCCTCGCCGATCGAGTTGTCGGGCATGTCTCCGCGGCACCCCTTCATCCTGTTGTGCCAGAAGGCCGAGAACGACGCCTGCCGCGATGCCGACGTGGTGGTGTCCATGCTGCCCAAGGTGGCCGAGCACCTGCAATTGCACGGGCTGGACCTGCGCAAGCTGCACATCGTGCCCAACGGCATTTCGCCGGAAGAGTGGCAGGGCGCCGCGGTCTCGCTGGCCCCGGCCATCGCGACCCACATCGCCCAGCAGCGTGCCGCCGGCCGGCAGGTGGTGGTCTATGCGGGCTCGCACGGCGAGCCCAATGCGCTGGACGTGCTGCTCGACGCGGCCGCGGCGATGCAGACCGAGCCCTTCGCCTTCGTGCTGGTCGGCGACGGCCACGAGAAGGCGCGGCTGGCGCAGCGCGTGCAGGACGAGGGAGAGGCGCTGCGTCACGTGCGCCTGTTCGATCCGATCCCGAAGGCGCAGATCCCGGCGCTGCTGGCCGCCACCGACATCGCCTACATCGGCTGGAAGCGCCAGCCGCTGTACCGCTTCGGCATCGCGCCGAACAAGCTCATGGACTACATGATGGCGGGCGTGCCCGTGCTGCACTCGGTCGAGGCCGGCAACGACCCGGTGGCCGAGGCGGGCTGCGGCCTCACCGTGGCGCCGGAGTCGGCGCAGGCGGTGGCGCAAGGCCTGCGCCGGCTGGCCGTCCTGTCGCCCGGCGCCCGCCGCGCGATGGGCGAACGCGGCCGCGACTTCGTGCTCGCCCACCACGCCTACCCGGTGCTGGCGCGGCGCTTCCTGGAGGCCATCGCATGACGCAGCGCCACGACGAAGCCGACGCCGTCACGCAGCGCTACGCGCGCCGTGCCGCCGTCGACAGCCGCTACAGCCTGCTGCGCCCGGAGGTCTGGCAGACCGTGCAGGAGCGCCAGCGCGCCATGCTCGGGCTGTTCGTCAGGCACGGCCTGGCGGACCTGGCTTCGCTGCGCCTGCTCGAGGTCGGCTGCGGCAGCGGCGGCAACCTGCTCGAACTGCTGCGCCTGGGCTTCCGGCCCGAGCACGTGGCCGGCGCCGAACTGCTGCCCGAGCGCCTGGCCGCGGCGCGGGCCACATTGCCGGCGGCCACCGTGCTGCACGGCGGTGACGCCACCGCGCTCGCACTCGAAGCGCAATCCCAGGACATCGTGTTCGTCTCCACCGTGTTCTCGTCGCTGCTCGACGACGCCTTCCAGCAGCGACTGGCCGAGGTCATGTGGCGCTGGGTGCGCCCGGGCGGCGGCGTGCTCTGGTACGACTTCACCGTCGACAACCCGGCCAACCGCGACGTGCGCGGCGTACCACTGGCGCGTGTGCGGCAGCTGTTCCCGCAGGGCCGCGTCGACGCGCGGCGCGTCACGCTGGCGCCGCCGATCGCCCGCCGCGTCGCCCGGGTGCACCCGTCCCTCTACACTCTGTTCAACACCGTTCCGGCGCTGCGCACGCACGTGCTCGCCTGGATCGCCAAGCCCGATCTGCCCCGATGAGCACCGACTCCGTCCAGCCCTTCCTGCCCTTTGCCCTGCCCGACATCGGTGAAGCCGAGATCGCCGAGGTGGTCGACACGCTGCGCTCGGGCTGGGTGACCACCGGCCCGAAGACGCGCCGCTTCGAGGAAGATTTCGCCGCCTACCTGGGCACGCCGGGCCTGCACGCGCTGGCGGTGAACTCTGCCACCGCCGGGCTGCACCTGGCGCTGGAGGCGCTGGGCATCGGCCCCGGCGACGAGGTGATCACCACCACCCACACCTTCACCGCCACCGCCGAGGTGGTGCGCTACCTCGGCGCCGACGTGGTGCTGGTGGACATCGACCCGACCACGCTGTGCATCGACGTCGATGCCGTCGAGCGCGCCATCACGCCGCGCACCAAGGCCGTGGTGCCCGTGCACTACGGCGGCCTGGCCGCCGAGATGGGCCGGCTGCTGTCACTGGCGCGCAAGCACGGCCTGCGCGTCGTCGAGGATGCCGCGCATGCACTGCCCAGCACCAGCGGCGGGCGGCTGATCGGCACGCTCGACTCCGACGCCACGGTGTTCAGCTTCTACGCGAACAAGACCATCACCACCGGCGAGGGCGGCATGGTGGTGACGCGCGACGACGCACTGGCGCGCCGCGTCAAGGTGATGCGCCTGCACGGCATCAGCCGGGATGCCTTCGATCGCTTCACCGCCAAGGTGCCGAGCTGGTACTACGAGATCGTCGCGCCCGGTTTCAAGTACAACCTGACCGACATCGCCTCGGCGCTGGGCATCCACCAGCTGCGCCGCGCCAACGAGTTCCAGCGTTGCCGGCAGGCGATCGCCCATGCCTACGACCAGGCGCTGGCCGGCCTGCCGCTGCTGCGCCCGCCCGGCCCGGTGGTGGGCGACCTGCACTCGTGGCACCTGTACGTGGTGCGCCTGACCGATGAGGCGCGCATCTCGCGCGACAGCTTCATCGAGAAGCTGTTCGCCGCCGGCATCGGCTGCAGCGTGCACTACATCCCGCTGCACCTGCAGCCTTACTGGCGCGACCGCTACGGCCTGCGCGCCGAGCAGTTCCCGCACAGCCAGCATGCCTACGAGCGCATGGTCAGCCTGCCGATGTACTCGCGCATGACCGAGGCCGACGTGCTGCGCGTGGCGGCGGCCGCACGCGAGGCGCTCGTCGGCTAGTCGATGTTCAAGCGTTTCGTCGACGTGGTGGCTTCGGCGGCCGGCCTGCTGCTGCTGGCGCCGTTCTTCGCCTTGATCGCGCTGGCCATCAAGCTCGAGTCGCCCGGGCCGGTGTTCTTCCGCCAGGAGCGCGTCGGGCGCCATGGCCGGCCGTTCCGCATCTTCAAGTTCCGCACCATGACGGTGGCGCCGCCCAGCGGCGGCGTGCCGCTCACGGTGGCCGGCGATGCGCGCATCACCCGCGTCGGCGCGTTCCTGCGCAAGAGCAAGCTCGACGAGCTGGCGCAGCTGATCGATGTGCTGCGCGGCACCATGAGCCTGGTCGGCCCGCGCCCCGAGGTGCCGCGCTACGTGGCCCACTACCCGCCGGAATGGCGCGAGCGGCTGCTCTCCGTGCGCCCCGGTATCACCGACTTCGCCTCGGTGCGCTACCGCGACGAGAACGAACTGCTCGCGCAGGCACACGACCCCGAGCGCGAGTACATCGAGGTGATCCTGCCGACCAAGCTGCAGTACGCGCTGCACTACGTCGACCGGCCCACCTTCGCCAACGACCTGCGCGTGATCGGCCTGACGCTGAGCACGGTGTTCGTCCCCACCCTTCCTTCACCCACGAGGATGTTCGGCATGAACGACAGCAAACTCTGGGTCTGGCTCGACCAGACCATGTCGGCACTGCGGCCGCGCAATCGTGCCGTCGCGATGGCGGTGGACGCGGCGGTCATCCTGGCCTGCTGGCACCTGACCTACCTGTTCCGCCTCGGCTTCGAGCGCTGGCAGCCGGGCCGGCCCTGGTACGACGACTACGTCTCCCTGGGCGTGGTGCTGTGCTACCTGGTGTTCCTGGCGCTGACCGGCGTGCCGCGCGGGCTGTGGCGCTTCTTCGGTTTCGACGACTTCAAGCGCATCGCGCTGGCCTGCCTGCTGGCCGGCACGATCAGCGCGGTGGCCGTGCTGATGGCGCAGCTCACCGGCGTGGCGCGCGCCGTGCTGCTGCTGCACCCGCTGTTCTGCATCCTCACGCTGAGCCTGGCGCGCATGGCCTACCGCATGGTCTGGGAGCAGGCGCGCTCGCTGACCAGCGGCGTGGAGGGCGAGCCGCGCCGCGCCATCGTGATGGGTGCCGGCGAGGCGGCGCGCCGGCTGGTGGGCACCATCCACCGCCGCGACGGCTGGACGGTGCTGGCCCTGCTCGACGACGACCCGGCCAAGCAGGGCCTGCGCATCGGCGGCGTCACGGTGCAGGGCACGATCGCCGACGTGGTGCTGCCGCACCTGCTGGCCGGTGCCACCCACGTGATCGTGGCGATGCCCGGCGTGGCCGCCGAGCGGCGCGAGCGGGCCATCGAGCTGGCACGCCAGACCGGCCTGGCGGTGATGAGCGTGCCGCCCCGCATGGAAGTGCACGACGCGCCGGAAGCCGTGCCCACCTAGAATCGGCGCCATCGTGAACGCACCTTCCTCGCTGCCCTTCGACGCCGAGCGCGTCATGCGCCTGGCGCTCGAGACCTTCGATATCGAAGCGCGCGCGCTGATCGGCCTGAAGGCGCGCCAGGGCGAGTCCTTCGTGAACGCGGTGCGCGCCATGCTCGACAGCCGCGGCCGCGTCGTCGTGATGGGCATGGGCAAGAGTGGCCACGTCGGCCGCAAGATCGCCGCCACGCTGGCCTCCACCGGCACGCCGGCGATGTTCGTGCACCCGGCCGAGGCCAGCCATGGCGACCTCGGCATGGTCACCGCCGGCGATGTGGTGCTGGCGATCTCCAATTCCGGCGAGAGCGACGAGCTCGCCGCCATCGTGCCGGCGATCAAGCGCCTCGGCGTCACACTGGTGGCGATGACCGGCAAGCCCGAGAGCACGCTGGCCCGGCATGCCGACATCGTGCTGTCCAGCGCGGTCGACCAGGAGGCCTGCCCGCTGAACCTGGCCCCCACCGCGAGCACCACCGCGCAGATGGCGCTGGGTGACGCGCTGGCGGTGGCGCTGCTCGATGCGCGCGGCTTCCGCGAGGAGGATTTCGCACGCTCGCACCCGGGTGGCTCGCTCGGCCGCAAGCTGCTCACCCATGTGCGCGACGTGATGCGCAGCGGCGACGCCGTGCCGCGCGTGCCGCCCGAGATGCCGCTGGTGGACATGATGCGCGAGATGACGCGCAAGGGCCTGGGCGCCACCGCCGTGGTGACGCCGGAAGGCCAGGTCGCCGGCATCTTCACCGACGGCGACCTGCGCCGCCTGATCGAGCGCGGCGCCGACCTGCGCGAGCTTCGCGCGCGCGACGTGCTCTACCCGACGCCGAAGACGGTGCGCGCCGACGCGCTGGCCGTCGACGCCGCCGATCTGATGGAGAAGCATCGCATCACCAGCGTGCTGGTGATCGACGACGACGGGCTGCTGGTCGGCGCGCTGAACTCCAACGACCTGATGCGCGCGAAGGTGATCTGAAGGCGAAGGCTTTCAGGCCCGCGTGGCAAGGCCGGCCGCGGCCTCGGCATTGACCTCGTCGGCCGAGCGGTACTCGGGCACCAGGTTGCGGATCTGGCGCAGCATCGACTCGCTGTCGTTGGCCTCGCAGGCCTGGCGCAGCGACTGCAGCATCTTGTCGAGCAGGGCCGGGTCGATGTGGCGCTCGTGCGCGGTCATGATGCGCGGGTGGCCGCTGGGTGCCACGTCGTCGCCGATCAGCAGCTCCTCGAACAGCTTCTCGCCGGGGCGCAGGCCGACCGACTGGATCTCGATGTCGCCGCCCGGGTTGTCCACCGTGCGCTCGCTCAGGCCCGACAGCCGGATCATCGAGCGCGCCAGGTCGGCGATGCGCACCGGCTCGCCCATGTCGAGCACGAACACGTCGCCGCCCTTGGCCATCGCGCCGGCCTGGATGACGAGCTGCGCCGCCTCCGGGATCAGCATGAAGTAG
Source organism: Rhizobacter sp. AJA081-3 (assembly GCF_017795745.1). Taxonomy (GTDB): domain Bacteria; phylum Pseudomonadota; class Gammaproteobacteria; order Burkholderiales; family Burkholderiaceae_C; genus Piscinibacter. The sequence continues at coordinate 889,994 of NZ_CP059067.1, forward strand.
CGGATGATGTCCGGGTGGGTGATGGTGATCGGCCCGCCGGCGCGGATCTGCCGGCGGAACAGTGGCACCACCGAGCCCGACGAGCCGAGCACGTTGCCGAAGCGCACCATCGAGAACACGGTGCGGCCGCCGGCGCGCAGGGCCGCCGCCTGCATCACCAATTCGGCGACGCGCTTGGACGCGCCCATCACGTTGGTCGGGCGCACCGCCTTGTCGGTGGAGATCAGCACGCAGGTCTCGACACCGGCCTCGGCCGCGGCGCGCGCCATGTTCAGCGTGCCGAAGACGTTGTTGCGCAGGCCCTGCTGCATGTTGCCCTCGACGATGGGCACGTGCTTGTAGGCGGCGGCGTGGTAGACCGTCTGCACGCCGTGCGCCTTCATCAGGTGGCGCACCAGTGCCTCGTCGAGCACGGAGCCGAGGCTGGCGACGATCTCGGTGCCGCGCGCGGCGTGCTGCAGTTCGTGGTCGATGGTGTAGAGCGCGAACTCGGAGTGATCGAGCAGCACGATGCGGCTCGGGTGCTGCGAGAGCACCTGACGGCACAGCTCGCTGCCGATCGAGCCGCCGGCGCCGGTGACCAGCACCACCTTGCCGGCGATGTTGCGGGCGAACAGGGTCGGGTCCGGCGGCACGGCGTCGCGGCCCAGCAGGTCGGCGACGTCGACCTCGCGGATGTCGGAGACACCGGCCTTGCCGTCGACCATCTCGACGAGGCCGGGCAGGATCTTCACCGGCAGCCCGGCACCCTCGACGCGGCGGATCAGGCGGCGCTTCTGCGCCGAGCTGGCGGAGGGGATGGCCACCACGATCTGGTCGATCTCGTGGCGGAACACCACCTCGGCGAGCAGGTCGGGCGAGTAGACCTTCAGGCCGGCCACCGTCTTGTTCTGCAGATCGCGGCGGTCGTCGAGGAAACACAGCGCGCGGTACTCGCTGCTGAAGGCCATGCTGTAGGCCAGCTGCGCGCCGGCTTCGCCGGCGCCGTAGATGGCGGTGCGCACCCGCGTGCGCCCGCCCGAGCGGATGCCCCGGCGCAGCAGCGTGCGCGCCACGAAGCGCGAGGTGACCACGTAGGCGAAGGCGACGAACCAGTAGATCAGCACCGACGAGCGCGGCAGCTCGAGGAACTGCATCAGCGTGGCCAGAACGTAGACCAGCACCACCGCCACGGCCAGCGCCACGCCGGAGACCAGCAGCACGCGCAGGTCGATGTAGCGCACCACCGTGCGGTACAGGCCTGCCACGCCGAGCACCGGGATGGTCAGCAGTGCCAGCATCAGCTGCATGTCGGCGTCGGTTCGCAGCGCGTCTGCGACGGAGCCCAGGCGCAGCGACACGGCGGCGATCATGCACAGCGGCAGGAACACCGCGTCGCCGCCGAGCATGATGAGCATCTTCGCGCGCGGCGAGATTTCAGACAGGCGGCGGGCGATCTGAATGGGCGACATGGGCCTCGATTGTGCTACGGCACGAGGAGCGTCTCAGGCGGCCTGAGCTGTCCGGTCTCCGGCCTTGTATCGGTAGGCCAGCCAGACCAGCGGAGCGTACGCAATCAGTGTGCCGACTACGCCGTCGAGGCGCCGCAGCGCCACCATCAGCGCCACCGGCAGGAGCCAAGCCAGGTTGATCGCGCCGATGGCCAACGTCACTGTGCGGTGGGACTTGTGCAGGCGCGAGGCGTACTGGTAGGCGTGGCTGCGATGAGCGACGTAGAAACGCTCGCCGCGGCGCACCCGGCGCACGAGCGTAGTGGTCGCGTCGACCATGAAGCAGCCGTAGAGGATCAGCCAGCTCCAGAACAGCACGGGGTGATCTCGTCCGCACCATAGCGAAAGAGCGGCAATCAGCAATCCAAGGAAGCCGCTGCCGGCATCGCCCATGAAGACACGCGCCGGCGGAAAGTTCAGCACCAAGAATCCTGCCACACAGGCGGCCAGCAGGACGGCTGCCGACCACTCAGTGCTTTCGCCGCCCAGGTGCCAGACGAGTGCGCCGCCGAGCGCTACGGAGATCAGTTCAACGCCGGCGATACCGTCGATGCCGTCCATGAAATTGAACAAGTTGATCGACCAGACCAAATAGCCCACAGAAGCTATCAAACCGACTGTCCCAAGGGGGATGATCATTCCGATGATTGGCACAGCTGGCAGGGGGCCGAGCCACCACAACACCCATGCCGAAGCGAAAACGTGACCTACGAAGCGAACCCGTGCGGGCAAGGGCTTTCGGTCGTCGACGAATCCGAGCACCGCGACAAGCCCACCACCGCCGCAGAGTGCAGCGAACATATCTGTGCCGACGAGCTCGCGATGCCACAGCATCGCTGACAAGGCGATGAAGCACGCGACGAAACCAACGCCGCCGCCTCGAGGTGTGGGCGCGCTGTGGGAACTGCGTTCGTTTGGGTGGTCAAGCAAGTCGACAGCCATAGCGTAGCGGCGCACCGCGAGCGTCAACGCCCATGAGATCGCTATTGCTGCGGCACTGAGCACAGCCAAGAAAAAGCCGCTGCTCATGACGATCGAGCGGGTCTGCGAGGATCAGTGCCAGAACGAGTCAGTTCGCTGAGCCACTCTTCGAGCCGAGAAATTAGCACAGCTCTATCGAACTCCAGTCGGGCGTAGTTGCGGCCGCGTTCCCCCATTGCCGCCCGCTCGCCCGAGGGCATCGCAGCCAGTTTCTCCACGTTGTAGGCAAGTGCCGTGCCGTCGCCAGCATCGCACACCAGGCCTGCGCCCGATTCGGCAATCACTCGGGCCCCTTCGCCTCCAAGCATGCCGAGTATTGGCACACCAGTTGCGAGGTAGCTCTGCACCTTGCCCGGAATGGTCATGTCGAAAACCGGATCAGACTTGAGAGACACGAGCATGGCGTCAGCCGCTTTGAAGAACGACGGCATTCGCTCAAGTGCATGTCGCCCAAGCAAGATCATGGTGCCTTCCAAACCTCGCCGTTCAATCTCTGTACGAACTTCACCCATCGCCCGGCTGTCGCCAACAATGAGCCAACGTATGTCCTTGCGGTGTTTCATGGACGTCGCCGCAGCCAAGATCGAAGGGAAATCCTGGGCCTCACCGATGTTTCCGGCAAACATGACATTGAAGCTGTCATGGAAGTTGGCGACCTCGGGCGCGATCTCTGAGCTACCGTTGTCAAAGACCGCCTCGACCCAAGCCGGAAAGTATCTAACGCGAGCGGAGGATCCAGACCAGCGCTCGACGCTAGCAACGAAAGCCTGCGACTGAACGAGCACACGATCGCAGTGTCGATAGATGTAACCGACCATGCGCCCGATGGCGATCAATGCACGCGGAGATTTCACGGCTCCCACAGCCGACAGAGTCTCTGGCCACAAATCGAGAACCCACATAAGCATCGGGACCCGCTTCAGGTAGCTCATCCAGAGTGCGGGCAGCGCTGACGTAACGGGAGATACCTGAAAGGAGAAGACCGCATCGAACTGTCGTCCGCGCAGTCGCCATGAACCCAGCAAGGTAGCCCAAAATAGAAAGCTCAAATAGTTGAGCGCCAGTTGCAGGCTACCGTTTCCGCGCGGTCTCAGAGGCACTCGTACGATTCGAGCATTCTTGTACGATTCGAAGCGGCCAGGGTCTTGTTTGTACTCTGCGAAAGTTCTGCCCTCGGGATAGTTGGGGCGGCCCGTTAGCACAGTCACGTCGTGCCCTCGAGCGACCAGTTCCGAAACCAACTCGTTCACCCGAAAGTTCTCCGGCCAGAAGTACTGGCTGACGACAAGCAAGCGCACGCAATCAGTCCTCAGTCGTATTTGCGCCAGACCACGCGATTCACGTAGTCCGCATAGCTGTGAATGATCCGCACGACCTTCTGTGATACGTTGGGCATGGAGTAGTCGCCGACCAACCGCAGTGCGCGCAAGTCACCCCGAGGTTGCCCGGCAAGCACAGATAGCCCCTGCCGGACTCGGTCGAGATCGAGTCCGACCATCATCACGGAAGCTTCCTCCATGCCCTCTGGTCTCTCGTGCGCCTCGCGGATGTTCAAGGCTGGGAAGTTGAGGATCGAGGACTCCTCAGTGATCGTACCGCTGTCGGACAACACTGCCCGCGCGGACATTTGCAGCTTCACATAGTCGTGGAATCCCAGCGGTTTGAGCAGCCGGACACGGGGATCAAATTGAGCCCCGACGGCATCGATTCGCTTCTGGGTGCGCGGATGCACGGACACGATCACCGGGGAGTCGTGCTCGACGGCGAGACCATTGAGCACAGCAGCCAGCTTGGCGAAGTTTCGCTCGGAATCGATGTTTTCTTCACGGTGCGCGCTGACGAGGAAAAACTGTCCTTCGGTGAGTCCGAGCCGGTGCAACACGTCAGACGCGTCGATGCTCTGGCGATAGTGTGTCAACACCTCGAACATCGGGCTGCCCGTCTTGATCACGAGGTCCGGCGACAGCCCCTCGCGAAGCAGGTAGTCTCTGGCAATGGTCGAGTACGTCAAATTGACGTCGGCCGTGTGATCGACGATGCGCCGGTTCGTCTCTTCGGGGACGCGCATGTCGAAGCAGCGGTTGCCTGCTTCCATGTGAAAGATTGGTACTTTGCGGCGCTTCGCTGGAATCACGGCCAGGCAACTGTTCGTGTCGCCGAGCACGAGCATGGCCTCGGGGCAGACCTCAGCCAGCACCCGGTCCATCGCGATGATCACGTTGCCGATGGTCTGCGCCGCACCCTGCCCCGCCGCATCGAGGAAGTGGTCAGGCCTGCGCAGCCCGAGGTCGTCGAAGAAGACTTGGTTGAGTTCGTAGTCGTAGTTTTGCCCGGTGTGAACCAGGATGTGGTCGCAGTGCTCGTCGAGCGCCAGGATGACCCGCGACAAACGGATGATCTCTGGCCGAGTCCCGACCACAGTCACGACGCGCAGCTTCTTCATGGCTTGACTTTCAGGGATACGGTGTCTGGTCGCGCTCGATCGAAGATCTCGTTCGCCCAAAGCATGACCACCATTTCCTCGTCGCCCACATTGGTGATGTTATGCGTCCAACCGGGCACGGTCTCCACAATGCGGCCCTCGCCTCCATGGGTAACGATCTCATGGATCTCGCCGCTCACGATGTGGCGGAAGCCGAAATGCGCACGGCCTTTGATCACCAGGAACTTCTCGGTCTTGGTATGGTGGTAGTGCTCGCCCCGCGTCACACCGGGGTGGGCGGTGAAGTACGAGAACTGGCCGCAATCCGAGGTCTTGAGCATCTCAACGAACTCGCCACGCGGATCTGCATACCGAGGTACCGTATACGCGAAGTCTTGCGGGAGCAGGTAGCTGACGTATGTGGAGTAGAGCGCGCGCACGAAGCCAGTGCCCGTGGGCGGCGAAACGAGCGTCGTACGACTGTCGACAAAGGTACGCAACAGGGTGGCAATCTCGCCCACAGTCGTCGTATACACCCGTCCGGCTTCGCACAGGCCCTGGGGATGATCGGGACGCAACATGACATCGACGAAGGCCGCGACGACATCGTCGATGTGGATCAGACGCAACTGCGCAGACGAGTCATTGACTGTGATCGGCAAGCCGCGAGCGACGTTGTGGCAGAAAGTGGCCACGGCCGAGTTGTAGTTGGGCCTGCACCACTTTCCGAACACGTTAGTCAGACGGAACAGATGGATCGGCGCCCCGGTGGATCGGCCGTGCGCAAGGAGCGCTTCCTCGGCAGCGCGCTTGCTGCGGCCGTAATCGTTGTCGAGTTCGGCTTGAGTCGATGACGCATAGACGATCCGTGCTCGCCCGCCCGTGCTGGCCAGCGCGGCGCAGAGTTCTTCGGTGAAGCCTGCATTCCCGGTTGCGAATTCGGCCGGATCCTTTGGACGATTGACGCCGGCCAAGTGGAAGACCAGGTCGGCTCCGGTGACCGCTGCATGGAGATCGTCTTTAGAGCTGTCGCGAGTGATGGCCGCCACATCCATCTCGCCGAGTTCCTTCAGTCGAATACTCAGGTTCTGCCCGATAAAACCATCGGCACCGGTCAATACGATCTTCATTCCAGTCAATCCTCGGGATTCGAGCTCTCGCCGCGCACAATGCGCCGCATGAAGTCGAGGCGAAGCAGCAAGTCTTTCATCTGCGCGACGTCCAGGCGAGTAGTGTTGTGGGAGTTGTAGTCCTCACCGTGGGAAATGCGCGTTTCGCCCTGTTCCACGAACTTCGCGTAGTTCAGGTCCCTGCTGTCGGAGGGGACGCGGAAGTAGTTCCCAAGGTCTTCTGCACTCGCGCGCTCTTCTCGACTGAGCAGCACCTCGAACAGCTTTTCGCCGTGCCGCGTGCCGATTTCGCGCACTTCGTGTTGCGGGCGCTGCATCACCTCCAGAATGGCGCGGGTGAGCACCTCGACAGTCGCTGCCGGTGCCTTCTGAACGAAGATGTCACCGTTGCGCCCATGCTCGAATGCGTAAAGCACGAGTTCCACCGCGTCGTCCAGGGTCATCATGAATCGGGTCATGGCCGGATCGGTGACCGTCAGCGGCCGACCTGCGAGCACCTGGTCGACGAACAACGGAATGACGGAGCCGCGCGACGCCATCACGTTCCCGTATCTCGTGCCGCAGATCAGCGTTCCCGAGCCTTCGAGGTTTCTAGAGGTCGCGACCATCACCTTTTCCATCATCGCCTTGGAGATCCCCATGGCGTTGATCGGGTACACGGCCTTGTCGGTGCTCAGGCACACGACGCGACGCACGCTGGCAGCGATGGCCGCATGGAGCACGTTCTCGGTCCCGAGGACGTTGGTCCGCACGGCCTCCATCGGATGGAATTCGCACGATGGCACCTGCTTGAGCGCTGCTGCATGAAAGCAGAAGTCGACGCCACGCATGGCGGCCTCCACGCTGCGTTCGTCGCGGACATCGCCGAGATAGAACTTCAGCTTCGCGCTCGCGTAGCGCTTTCGCATGTCATCCTGCTTCTTCTCGTCGCGGCTGAGGATGCGGATCTCGCGCAGGTCGGAAGTCGCGAAGCGGCGCAGCACTGCGTTGCCGAACGAACCCGTTCCCCCGGTGATGAGAAGGACGCGGTCCTTAAACATGGTTGGATTCATCTGATTGGTTTCGGAGTTCAGCCCGCAGACGGACCGGACGCGCCTGCATGCACGGGCCTAGTGAGTTCGTCCTTTTGCGTGGGCACCGGATAATTGATGAGCACTGCGCGGTAGGCACCCTTGAAAACGAAGAGACTGCCGGCTGCTGCCCCGACGAGGCCACAGGCCTCGAACAATTGACGCATGTCGGCCAGCGAGCCCGCACCTCCCAGCACCGTCATGGGAATGCGAAGCTCCTGCCGAAGGCGGCTGGCGAGGGGAAGGTCGTAGCCATTCATGCGCCCGTCGCGTTCGATGGAATTGATGACGGTCTCGCCCGCGCCAAGAGACTCGGCTCTCTTCGCGAATTCAATGGCGTCAAGCTTCGTATTGGTGCGGCCGTTGTGCGTCCACACCTCGTACCCCTTGCCCAGCATGCGCTTCTTCACGTCGAGCACGACGACGACACTCTGCCGGCCGATCTCGTCGGCGATCCGAGTGATCAGCCCTGGATCCGCCACAGCGGCCGCGCTGATGGCCACCTTCTCGACGCCCAACCCGACGATCTTCTTGGCGTGCTCCGCGGTGCGGATGCCACCGCCGTAGCACAGGGGCATACGACACTCGGCGGCCAGCCGGGCGATCATCTTGTAGTCGGGCTCCGATTTCTTCACTGTCGCGTCGATATCGAGCACGATCAGCTCATCGGATTCCTTCTCGTTGAAGATCTTGACAGCGTTGATCGGATCGCCGACGTACTTCGGCTCCTTGAAGCCGACCGTCTTGACGAGCCCTCCGTCGTGAACCAGCAAGCAGGGGATGATTCGAGGTCTCAGCATGCCCTAGAGCTCCGCGAAGTTCTTCAGCAGCTGCGCCCCGAAATGGTGGCTCTTCTCCGGGTGGAACTGTACGCCGAAGACATTGCCCGAATGCACGGCGCAACTGAAGTCGATGCCATAGGACGCTGTTGCCGCCACCGAGTCCGGACATGCGCAATCGAAGTAGTAGGAGTGGAGGAAGTAGAAGCGGGCGTCGACTTCCAGGCCATCGAACAGTTTCAGGCCACTTTTTGGCTTGACGTCGTTCCAGCCCATGTGGGGCAGCGGCAGGCCTTGTGTCAGCGAATTGGAGTTGAAGGCACGGACGCGACCAGGGACCCAGCCCAGCCCGGGCAGTTGCCCCTCGTCGCTGCCTTCCGCGAGGATCTGCATTCCTACGCAGATGCCCATCACGGGTACGTGTTGCCGGAGCACCAGATCGTCCAGCGTCTCGCGCATGCCTGACTGCTGCAGCAGCTGCATGGCGTGATCGAAGGCGCCAACACCCGGGAGGATGATCTTCGTGGCGCCGCGCAACTCATCGGCGTGCGTCACCGCACGTGCCTCGATATTCAACCGGCCGTACATGTTGGAGAACGCCCGGATGTTCCCCAACCCGTAGTCGACGATAGAGATCATCGGATGATGGCCCGCTGGACGCCGACTGCCCGAAGTGCGCGCGTGCCCAGTTCGATGAGTGACATGGCGTGGCGATAGTCCCTGTAGCTCTTGTTCGGGCCGTCCATAAGCTGCTGCAGTTCGGGCACTGTCAGGTCGAGCTTGGTAGCGATGTACTCGAAGTCCTGCGCCACGGTCTCCGGGTCGTAGGCCGGCTTGGCGATGCGTTCCAAGGCCTCGTCGCGTGACATCTGGCCCGTGAGGATCAGGCTGGAGAAGTGGGCGCGGCGCTTGTCGTAGCCGAACTTCTTCGGTAGCCAATAGCCTTCGTAGAAGCGAGTGAAGCGCGACTCGTAGTGCTTGTGCGCGTACTTCTGCCAGCCGAACTTGTCGACCAGCTCCTGCATCGCCTGTTCCTTGTGGAAAGGAACGCAGTTCAACGGCTTCACGACACGCACGCCCTTGACGAATCGGTAATACAACTTGTACGTGAAGATGTCCGCCATTGGGAATGTCTTCAGCGGGCGCGTGCCGAACTTCGCATGGATGTCCTTGAGCTGACGCAGATCAGACGCGTGGTAGTGCCACTCCAGGGGCTCGCGCACGCATTCGGTCGAGTAATTCGCCCCGGTGAGGATGTACTTCACGCCATTCTTGGCAGCAAAGTTGTACAGCCCTGCGAAGAAGGCGTGATCCTGCGGAGTGTCGAGATGTGGTACCTGAGCCTTGAAGAAGGCAAGTTGCAGATCCTTCATCTCTTCCCAGTTGATCACCTCGGTGTGCAGGTCCAGACCCAGACCATCGACCAGCTTCTCGATGTTGTTCACGGCCTGCTGAGAGTTCCAGCCGGCGTCTACATGGAACAGCAGCGGACGCAATCCGAACTTGGCCTTGGCCAGGTACGTGACGTAGGAACTGTCGACGCCGCCGCTGAGCCCGATGATGCAATCATGCGACTTTCCTATTCCGTCGCGCTTGATCTGCGCGACCTTGTCCATGATTTCTCGCTCGCCTCGTTGATCCGTATGCCAGTGAGGGAGGATGTTGGAGTGGTAGTTGTTGCAGTAGTCGCACCAGCCACGGCTGTCGAACGTGATGTTCGAGTCGCTCGTATCCATGATGCAGTTGGCGCAGATGGCGTATGTACGTTTGATCATGTCGAAATTCAGAGTGGCACGGGTCGGCTGGCGACTTCGCGCATGGCCAGCAGCCGATAGAGCAGCACGGCGAGAGACTTCAGAAAAATCACCCGTGACCACAGCTTTTGACGAAATGGACGTGTGACGATGCTTGCATTCGACCCGTGTACGCGTCGCGAAAGCGTCTCGCAGTCAAGGTGCAGATTCGCCCTGGCCAAGTTGCTGGCCAGAGCGATCCACAAATCGTGGGATTCTACGAAGTCCGGAATCGGCAGAACGATCGGCAAGATCTCGCGCCGCAGCCCCATTGCGCAGCCGTAGTAGCGTCTACGACCCGTGAAGATGCTGATGATGTTGGCGAAATGGTGGGTCGACCGCGAAGCGCAAACACCTTCTGCGTCGAAGTTGATGCGCTTACCCTCGCCGTCTATGTAGCGAGAGTTGGTGGACACCACCCATGCATTCGGATGCACGAGCGCTGAGCGCATGAGAGCCAACCGTTCCGGCAGCCAAACGTCGTCCTGGTCGGACATGAGCAGCAGATCGTGGCGCGCGAGCGAGAGCGCACGAGCAAAGCTCTGAACGTGGCCGAGGTTTTGAGCATTGCGATGGACGTGGATTCGAGGGTCACCGAACGACCGCAACAGCGCCAATGTCTCGTCTGTCGATGCATCGTCTACAACTACCAACTCGTCGTCTGGGCCGAGCTGCGCAAGAATGGACTGCACTTGTTCACGGAGGTACCGCACGCCGTTGTAGGCGGCCATGCAGACACTGATCGCGGCGGGGCCAGAGCCACTGCACGGTGGCATGCCGGCTCCTGCCAAGGGAGATTGATTGGGCTGCATGTTCAAGTCTAGATCTTGGGGCCCGAAATCCCGCGAATACCATCTGAGATGCCTGAAAGGTAGACGCGCATGTGCTCTGCCCGGCTTGTCGACTGTGGAAGTACGAGCAAGTGATGGACAAGGGCCGCGGCGATCTCTTTGATGGCAAACAGTCGTGGGACGTGACGACGGCGAAGCAGGAGGAAAGCATTGCGCACGCGATAGTAGGAGCGCGCTGGACTATGCAGGAACGCCTTGAGCGGGCCGACATCAACCGAGCATTGACCGATCGAATGCGTCATGGTGCAGTCGGGGGCCACGTGGATGGGAACGCCGTGTCTGCGGCAGCGGATGCACCACTCCAGATCGACATAGTCAATGAAGAAGTCTTCATCCATCGTGCCTGCAACATCGAAGGTATCTACCGTCGTAGCTGAGCCCGAGGAGATCATCATGTCCACTGGCTGAAGCCCCGAGCCCGGACGCGAGAACACCTTGTGGGCCCAGCCCCAATCGTCCAGACGAAAGGACGGGTACTCGAATCCGCGCTCAAGGTCAAAACATGCCGGCCCGACGACTCCAGGCACCGTCGGGCGCAGATGACGCAGGAGTGCTGGCACGTAGCCTTCGACGATGACGCTGTCCTGATCAAAGAACACGATCGCTTCCGCACCGTGCTGCCGTGCGAAGGCGATGCCAAGGTTCTGCGCTGCCGCAATTCCTGTGTTCCGTCCAAGCTGCAATCGCTCGCATCCCGCTGGCAGAAGATATGGGGGGCCCTTCACGTCCGGTGTGTTGTCAACGACCAGCACATAGACGCTGTCCATCAATAGCTTCTCGGCCAACAAGGACAGTGCAGGCCCCGACGGGTGATAGGCAACAATCACGGCCCAGGCATTCATGCAGTCGCCTTCTGGCCATACATCGGAGTGCCTCGATGTGCTTCGGTCATTGGCCGAGACACTCCAATGAGCTTTGACCAGTACCACAGCACAACCAACATGCCGTAGGAGTTGAACATCACTGGGTTCGTTGCGGATAGAACCAGGTACAACAAGAACGCGATCAGCCAGATTCGATTGCGACCGCCATAACGCTTCAGACGCAGGGTGGGGAAGACGATCGTGAAATAGAGAAGTGTGGCCAAGACCACGCCGAAGTAGCGTGCCATGTCCAGCGGAGTGATCTCGGTGTGAGCCATAAAGGCACCCGATCCGCTCGAGAAGTAATAAGCCGCCAAGCCCCGGCCGGCAATCAAGCTGCCTGCAGTGAGGTCATCGAAGTACGACTGAAAGTGGCCAATCTTGACTGCATTGGAAGTCTCTTCAGCGCTGAGGACGAGCGAGTTTCCGAGGTAGAACTCAGTGGCCACATAGAGGAGTACCGCGACGATCAGCACCGCAGCCACTCTCACGATCAGCGGCACCTTACCGATCAGCAGGATCAGAAGGAAAAGCACGCTGATCGCGATGAGTCCGCGTGAGGCGCTGAGAAAAATGCCGACCAGGAGCGCCACGAGCAGAAATGCATCGCGCCACCGGTAGCCGTGAAATAGGCGAACCGCGCGGAGGCAAAAGGCGATGAAGAGGAATGGCACCGTGCCGAGGTGCAGGGACAAGGTCGGTGCCTCCAGAAAATCCCGCTCCGCCACTGCGCCCAGGCTCACCTCCTCCATCAGGCCCTTCAGGGACGCGGCTATGGACAGGTCCGGCCACAACGTGGTGATCCAGAAAAGCGCAGTGAAAGCGAGGAGTACCAGGGCTGAAAGCTCGACGAGTCGATCGACGTCGATCTCATGGCGGCGCACGAAATGGATCAGGAAGAGTACGAAGGAAGAAGTGAAGAACTGAAGCGCTAAGGCTTCATTCGAGCGGTTGAACCAGGACAGAATGAAGCCATATGTGAATATTCCGAGTACGGCGAACGGCGCGGAGATCAGCGAAACCGTACCGGCTGGCGCGAGCAGCATGTCTTTGAGCAGCCAGGCGCCAATCGCCGCGAACAGTACCTTGTTGATTGGAGCAGCGGGCGCGACCAGCGTGACTGTGAAGAACAGCCCGAGCAGTAGAGTCGCGACGGCCTTTCGCGAGGAGCGCGGCGCAGTGGTGCGCATCCTCATCCTCTGGCCGATCTGCTTGACGGCTTCAGCATTTCGAACTCATTGCTGTGAGACCGCGCCAACTTGATTGCGCTGTGCAACCGCCTGAAGTAGGCCCAGATAGCTGCGGCCGAATTCCAATGTGCGTTCACGCAAAGACTGCTGGGCATATCGCTCTGCTTCGGGGTTCGCAGAGCCGTCGTCAGCGGACCATACTTGCGACAAGATTGCCGCCAGCGCTGGCACGTCATCCGGATCGAAGTAGTGTCCTCGGGGGGGCATCTGTTCGATGTGTACACCGATGCGTGAAAGCACCACTGGACGCCCCATGCTTTTGGCCTCTTCGACGCTGGAACTCCAGCCTTCAAACCGCGAAGGGTTGATCACTGCCACGGCGTGGCGCATGAGAAGCAGCAGCTCGGAGTAATCGATCATCCCCAAGATCCTGACTTGCTCTGTCAGGCCATGCTCCGCAATGTAGGCGCGAAGATTATCGACATATGGCGTGCCCTCGAGTCGGTAGTCCTTCGTATTTCCGGTGCAGAGCACTTGTACTTCAATGCCCATATGCCGAAGTTCATTCACCGCCTTGAGAACCACCATGTGATTCTTGTGTGCCCAGAATTGGTTCGGGAGGAGAAAGTAACGACCGCGAAAGCCATACTTGCCCTGAATCGCATCCATGCTGAGCGAGGCCAAGGCAGCGGCACTGCCGGGCTGTGAGACAAACGGCAGGACTGCGCCGCGTTCATAGTGGCCGGGCGGCGCGATGCGCTTAAAGTCCTCGAAGGCATCCTTGCTGCTAAGAATGACCGCCTGGCTCTGAGCAATGATTTGACGATTTACTTCTGTCTCTGAATCTGAATCGAGATTCGGAAACATTTCCGGCAGATGCAAATACTGAAAATCAGGAATCCAGGAAATAATCCTGAAAGGCGGCTGGCCCTTGTAAACGAACCAAGCATGAGACACGATGTCGATGCCGTGCGACTTCAGCAGCGAATTTACTACCGCCATCGAATGAAAAGCCTTGTACAAGACTTTGTGGGCCAGCCACGGCAGAGTTCGACGCTGCAGCACTTTGGTTCTCACAACCTTCGCGTACTGGATGAACTGTTGCTCGACGGATTCGGGCAAGTCAGCAGCAAAGAACACAATGGGCTGAACCGACCCGTCATTCACCAGTGACAGCGCGTGAAGAAGGTTCTTGATGTAGTTGAGTCCGCCGCTGTACTCGATTGGGGCGTCGAACCAGAAAGCTACCTTGACCATGTCGACTTGAACCAGTGTGCGTAATCCTGCAGGCCCTCCGCGAGCGGAATTCTCGCGCGTAGCCCCAGGCTGCCAGCCTGCGCCATATCGGCATGATAGAAGCGTGGGTCGCCGGTTCGCACCGTGCCGTTGAAGCCGATCTGCACATCGGCGCCTAGCGCTTCTCTCAGCAACTCCAATACTGTGCGTACCGTCACCCGTTCTCCGGACGCCCCGTTGACGATTGTGAAGGGTTCGCTGACAGCTGACAGGTCGGCCATGAACGCAGCCGCATCATTCACGTGTATCCAGTCGCGCGTTTCGTCGCCGGTGCCCCAGAAGTCGACCCGTGCTCCGCCAGCGCAGAGTTTGCCCGCCGCGTCCCATAACAACTGCTTGGCCAGGCCAGGGCCGTAGATCGAGAAGAAGCGGATCACCGCCACCCTCAGGCCGAAGTACCGCGACTGGCACTCGAGCAGGTCCTCGGCCAGCTTCTTGTGGTAGCCGTACGGCGACACCGGGTTCGGCCGGTCGCTCTCGCGCAGCGGTCGGTCGTCGGCCGCGCCGTAGACGCCGGCGCTGGAGGGGTAGACCAACACCGCTTTCGAGGCCGTCAGGCGCAGGTGCTCGAGGAGCTCCGCGGTGCTCTGAACCGTGCTGCGGAACGCGTCCAGCGGCTGGCTCAGCGAGTGACCCACCAAGCCGTTGCCGGCGCAGTGCGCGACGACGTCGAAGGGCTCGTCCAGGGCTGCGAGGCCGGCCAGCGAGACCTCGGCCGTGAGCCAGGCGTCAAAGCCCTGGGCGGAGGCCTCCTCCGGCGTGAGGCGGCCATGGCCGACGCCCACGACGCGCCAGCCGCGCGCCTTGAAAGTGCGTGCCGCGGCCCGGCCGAGGAAGCCGGCGCCACCGGTGACGAGGACGCTGCGCTGCATGGACGTCGAGTTCATCGCTTCAGGGCGGCAAAATGCCAGGGATGTCCGCGATCCGGGCCACCTGACCAGTCTTCAGATCGTGCAGCGGCAGGTGGCTGATCTTGCGCAGGCGGGCCTCGAAATCGTCAAAGGTCAGTTGGCCGTTCTCGTCGTGGAACTCGCGGAACTGGGCGCGTCGGTAGGCCTGCTGCGGTTTTAGCACCTTCAGCGGCCCGAGCAGGTCGCTGCGCACGAAGAAGACGTTGTTGCCGGCGCTGTTGGCCGCTACCAGCGAGTAGCCCTTGCGGGCGGCCAGCGCGGTCAGGGCCGAGATCGACGCGCCATAGTAGATCTTGGAGAAATGGGCTTGGTCGCGGACGAAAGTCGGGTCGTACGGCGTGCTCACCTCGGCGTTCGGTCCGAACTGGCTGCTGTACTCGCAGACCACGATGCGCGGCGAGATGCCGTCGATTGCCTCCCAGACCCAGTAGTCGTTGCCGTCGATGTCCACCGATAGTAGGCCGATGTCTCCTGCGATGCCGTTACGCGCGAGCAGTTCGTTGATATTCTCGCGGGTGATGAACGAGTGCTCGGCCTTCAGGTTGCTCGCCCAATAGATCGGGTCGCGGCGGATGTATTCGATGTTCTCCGCGCTGCCGTCGATGACTAGTCCGGACCAGCGGTTGTGGGTGAGCAGGAAGCGTGTGTTCGATTCGACGTAATTCTCGACGCCGAACTCGACGAACACCGGCCGCTCGATTGGCACGTTGGCGACCAGGTACTGGATGATGCCGTCCTCGCCCCATTGCGAGAACACTCGGAACTCGGCAAGCGACGGGTCGGTGCCGCCGGCGACCTGGCGGGCCTCGATGCGGCCGAGCGCCTCCTGGATGCGGGTTATGCGCTCGGGCAGCGCATTGAGGCGCGCGAGGGTTCTACGGATTCGCTTCAATAGCACGGGTCTCTGCCTCTGTTCGGATGGGTTTGATCACCTTGGCCGGGATGCCGCCGACCACGGTGTGCTCGGGCACGTCGCGGGTGACAACGGCGTTGGCGGCGACGACGGCATTGCGCCCCACGCTTACGCCGGGAAGAATAACGGCACCGATGCCGATCCAGCAGCCGTCGCCCAGCGTCACCGGGCCGCCAAAGGAGTCGCCCTGCAGCAGAATCGGTCGCGTCGGGTCGGCGTGGTCGTGGTCGGCATCGCTGATGAATACCCGGTCTGCGATCAACACGTGGCGGCCGATAGTCACGCTGCGCCAGGCGTTGATGTGGGCTAGGCGGCCGATGTAGGTGCCGTCGCCTATGCGCAGCGTAGGCTTGCCGTCGCCGCGGTCGTCTTTGGCGTTCAGCCAAGCCTGCTCGCCGAGCGTGACGCCGGCGCCGACCTCGCACAGCCCAGGCGAGACGAGCCGGGCACGGCGGCCCAGCCGCGAGCCCGGCCCCCAGGCGGCGAACTTGCCACGGGCGGCCAGCGTGTGGCCGACCGTCAGCGCACGGTCAATCCACGCCAGCAGGTCGAAGAGGGCGCCGGCCATCGTCAAGTGCCGCAGGGCGGCGGCTCGAGCCGGGCCAGGTGGTTCAGGAACGCGACCGGCACGTTTTCCTCGAGCGACCGCACGACGTTGCGCACGCTGGGTTCGCCTGCCAGGTCGACGAAGCGGCGCTGGCTCCACTCTGGGAATCCCGGCACGTTCAGTGGCGTGTAAACCCAGTTGCAGCACTGCGTCAGGTAGTAGCAGGCCAGCGCGTCGTCGCGCATTGCCGGCGTGACCTGCGAGCGGCCCGCGACGGCGTCGGACAAGTGCTCCCGGTATGCGGTTTCCGTCGTCGCCTGGCGCACGAAGCCGAGCTCGGCATAGTAGGAGCTCGACTCGGTGACGACCGGCTTGCCGTGGGCGGCTGCCTCGGTGCCGATCGTCGAGGTGTAGACGACCACTGTCGCGACCTGCTCCAGCAGGTCGTAGCTGTTCACCGGGTCCTCGGCGGCAACAAAGTGCAGGCGCGGGTGGGCGCCGAAGTGCTGCACCAGCATGGCGCGGTAGTCGTCGCTGCTGCGGGCGATCTCGAGACGCTCGACTGGATGCTGGCGCACGATCACCGGCGCCTCGGTGTGCTCGAGCAGGTAACGCACAGTCTCGACGATCCATTTCTGGGTCGAGGAATACACCGTGTGAAGACCGAGGGCGGCCGAGTCCCAAGGCGAGTTCAGCGCCAAGAGCACCCCGCCGGCGAAGCGCGGATCCTTCGGCCGCGCGCCCTGGACCTGGGACGCGAACTTATCCGTTCCGGCGCGGCGCTTTTCGATCTCGGCCCGCGCCGACTCGACGACGAAGGCACGTTCCTGCGCCGACCCGGCGCAGCGGGCCTGAAGCAGCGCATAGGCGCGCGGGATGTCACGCAGTTGGCAGGCGATGCCGTCGGCCGCCAGCAGCAACATGCCGTAGCCGCCGGAGTCGTAGCTGGCGACTCTCACGCCGGCCGCGCGGGCGAGCTCGACCCAGAGTCCCGAGGAGCCCCATACGCCGCCGGGCACGAACAGCACGTCGAATCGTTGCGCGGCCATCACGCCGGCGATGGCGCCACGACTGGCTGTCAGCTGCCGGCGAAGCAGCTCGACATCGCCGGTCGGCATGGTCGATTCGCCACGCTGGGCCCACACGACGTTCAGCGTCGCAAGGCGTTCAATCGAACGCCGCGCCGCGTCGTCGAGCACGGGACCGCCGTGGGCATGGTTGCTCAGCGTGACGATGGCATGGCGGCCGCGCAGCCGTCGCAGAACGGCGCGGATGCATGCAAGCTGGAAACGCCAGCCGCGGCTCGGCTCGCCGAAGGGCATGTTGTCGACGATCAGGCTGACGCGGTGGCCACGCGCCAGCAACAGCAGGCCGACGACCAGAGAGAACCAGGGCACGGCCGAGCCGCACCAGGGGGCCAGCACGATACCGAATGCGAGCCCGTCGTGCCTCGGCGGTGTCGGTTCGATCTCGTCGACGAAGCGGCGCATGCGCCGCGTGTCGCGCAGCCATGTTGCCGGCAGGCGGTCCCACCACAGTCGGCGGGCCAGTCTTTCCATCATTTCGCGCATGGCGGGGGTCGAGACTTTCGATAGGCAAAGGTGGCCAGGCCCAGGGCCAGGGCGACGACAAGTAGCTTGGCGACGACTGCGGCTGCCGCCGCGAGCGACTGCTGCGGCAGCCAGGCGGCGAACGCGGCAATCGCACCGAGGACCGCGAAGGACGCCGCCATCGTGCCCAGCGCCGAGTAGCCGGTGACGCGGTACGCCAGCCAGTGGCTGATCAGCATCCGGACCGTGAACGCCCCAAGCAGCGACAGCGCCGCTCCCGGCAAGTGCAGCAGCGGCACAAGCCACAAGCCCAGGCCGGTGGCGGCGAGCGCGCCGACGATCGACACCGCGACCGAAGTCTTCGGCCGACGGTGGTAGAGCAGCGCGGTGTCCGACATCAGCGTGAACGCGTTACCGAAGTTGGCTAGCAGAAGCAGCAGAAGGATCTGCTGCCCGCTGCCGTAACTCCTCGGCGCGACCAACGCGAAGAGTTCGCCTGCGAACAGGATCAGCACGGCGGTGACCGCGAACATCAGGATCGCTAGGATCCGCCCCGACCGGCGCAGCATCGCCCCGACCTGGCCTGGCTCGGCGGCGAAGATGGCCGGCTGCAAGGCCATGCCGAACGAGGTGCCGGCGATCGCGACGATCATCGCCAGCTGCTGCGCCAGGCCGTAGATCGCGACTTGGTCGACGCCGACGTGGCGCTGCAGGATCAGCGTGCTGAGCCGGTTGAGCACGAAGTAGGCGAGGTAGCCGACCAGGATCGGCAAGGCATAGCGAAGCGTCTCGGCGATGTCGGCGCGTTGGATCACGAGCCGGAAGCGGCGTCCGAACAGCCAGGGCAGCGCGGCCGCCGCGCAGGCCGCGCTCACCAGAAGCGCGCTCAGCAGGCCGGGCAGGCCGGCGTCGAACACGACGAGCAGGATGGCTGCCGCCACCGCCAGCACCAGCGCCGCGCTGAGCTGCAGAGCAACCATCGCGAAGGCACGGTTCTCCATGCGCAGCCACAGCGAGGCCAGCGCGGCCGGGAAGCCGAATGCGGCCAGCGCAAGGCTGAAGCCGAGGTAGGGCCAGGCAGGGGTTGTCGGCGACAGTTGCGCCCACAGCGGAGCGCCCAAGAATTGCAGCAGCACGGCCGCAATCGCAAGCAGCGCGAGGTAGAAGCTGAACACCGAACTGAGGTACTCGTGCGCCCGGCCCTGCTTGCGGTGGTCGAAGTAGAGCCTGGCGACCGCTGAGATCAAGCCAAAATGCAGCAGGTAGGTCAGGATGTCGGTGTTGGCGCGCACCGCGACGTACATGCCGAACTCGGCCTGAGACAGCGTGCGTGTGTATAGCGGCAGCAGCAGAAAGCCGCCAACCGCCATCACGGCGATGTCGGCCATGCCGTACAGGGCCGCGGAGGACAGGATGCGTCGAGTGTCCAAGGCAACAAGGGCGGCGAGGGCGCGTCCGGGTCTTCACTCGTGGCTGTTCATCGTCGGGTAGCCGTGGCTCTTCACCAGCTCGTCGCGCTCGGCGCTCGCCAGGTCCTCGCGGACCATTGCGCGGACGAGCTCGGCGAAGCTTGTCTTCGGCACCCAGCCGAGCTTGGCCCGCGCCTTGCTGGCGTCGCCGAGCAGCGTCTCAACCTCTGCCGGACGGAAGTAGCGCGGGTCGACAGCGACGACCGCGCGTTCGCGGGCGCCCGCCGGCGCGGCCGGATCGGCCCAGTAGGCCTTCTCGTCGACGCCCTGGCCTTCCCAGCGCAACGTGATGCCGAGCTCGGCAGCGGCGGCGTCGACGAAGTCGCGCACGCTGTACTGCACGCCGGTGGCGATGACGAAGTCTTCGGGCTGCGCCTGCTGCAGCATCAGCCACTGCGCCTCGACGTAGTCCTTGGCGTGGCCCCAGTCGCGCCGGGCATCGAGGTTGCCCAGGTACAGGCACTTCTGCAGGCCAAGCTTGATGCGAGCCAGCGCGCGCGTGATCTTTCGCGTCACGAACGTCTCGCCGCGGATCGGCGACTCGTGGTTGAACAGGATGCCATTGCAGGCGAACAGCCCGTAGGCCTCGCGGTAGTTGATCGTGATCCAGTGGGCATAGAGCTTGGCCACGCCGTAGGGGCTGCGCGGGTAGAACGGCGTCGCCTCGGTCTGCGGTGTCTCGCGCACCTCACCGTACATCTCGGAGGTGCTGGCCTGGTAGAAGCGGGTCTTCTTCTGCAGGCCGAGCAGGCGCACTGCCTCGAGGATGCGCAGCGGGCCGAGCGCGTCTGAGTTGGCGGTGTACTCCGGCTCCTCGAAGCTCACGTGCACGTGCGACTGTGCGGCGAGGTTGTAGATCTCGTCGGGCTGCACCTGCTGGATGATGCGCACCAGGCTGGAGCTGTCGGTCATGTCGCCGTAGTGCAGAAACAGCCGCGTGTTCGGCTCGTGCGGATCCTGGTACAGGTGGTCGATGCGGTCGGTGTTGAACAGCGACGCGCGGCGCCGCACGCCATGCACGATGTAGCCCTTGCCGATCAAGAGCTCGGCGAGGTAAGCGCCGTCCTGGCCGGTGATACCGGTGATGAGTGCAACCTTGTTCATGTTCGATCTGCTGGTTCGGGATGGGATGGGGACGGCCTGCGAAGTCGCTTGCGGAATGAGCCGGGCTCAGGCGGGGCCAGCCGCCACGGCGTCGGCCAGCGCCAGCGCCACCTGCCAGTCGTCCTCGGTGTCGATGTCCAGCGCCTCGCCAGCGTCGGCCATGGGGAAGGGGCGGGTGCCGGGCTGCAGCAGCGGCGCGCCGCTGCGCAGAAGCGCCGGCGGAAGCACGTAGATCGCTCCGTTGAGCGCGTAGGCTGGCGGTAGGTCCTGCGAACGCTGCCTCAGCGGGTCCCAGCCGAGAAAGGGCTGCATTGCCTCGCCCTCGATTCGAAAGCACCAGGCCGGGTGCGCCGCCGCCGGGCTGACGCTGACTACCGCGTGCAGCGCTGGCCCCGACTGCGCACGGTAGCTCGCCACCGCGGCGGCGATCGATGTCGCCCGGCGGAACGGGCTGGTCGGCTGCAGAAGCACCACTGCCTCAGCGGCGCCGTGCCCGGCTTCGTACCACGCCAGTGCGTGCTGCAGCACCGACGCGCTGGTCGCGGTGTCGGTGGCCAGTTCGGCAGGTCGCATCCAGGGCACCAGGGCGCCGGCCTCGCGGGCGACGGCGGCGATCTCTGCGTCGTCGGTCGAGACCAGGATGGCGTCGAACACGCCACTCGCTCGCGCGGCGTCGATCGTCCACGCGATCAGCGGCCGGCCGCCCAGCGGCAGCAGGTTCTTGCGCGGCAGGCGCTTGCTGCCGCCGCGCGCCGGGATGACTGCCAGCAGCCCGCCCGCCTCACGCATGGAAGATTCCCCCGACCTCGAACTGGGCGCGCTGGAAGTCCTCCATGCGGCCAATGTCCAGCCAGTACTCGTGGATCGGGAAGACCTGGACCTCGCGGCCGGCAGCCATCTGCTGCTCAAGCAGCGTCGGCATGTCGATCCGTGTCCCGGGCTCGACTGCGCGCGCGAGCTCCGGCGAGACGACGTAGATGCCGGCGTTGACGAAGTAGCGGTGCACCGGCTTCTCGACCATCGAGCGCACACGCCGGCCATCGCTCTCGACCACGCCGTAGGGCACGCGGTGCTCGTACTCGCGCACGCACATGGTCGCCAGGCTGGCGTGTTCGTTGTGGAACTTCAGCAGGTTGTCGAAGTTCAGGTTGGTGAGCAGATCGCCGTTCATCATGAACAGCGGCTGGTCAATCTCGTCGCGCGGCAACAGGCCTAGCGCGCCGGCCGTGCCCAGCGGTTGCTCCTCGTGCACGTAGCGAATCTGTGCGCCCCAGCGGCTGCCGTCGCCGAAGTGGTCGCGAATCGTCTCGGCCATGTAGTGGGTCGAGATGAAGAACTGGTGGAAGCCGGCAGAGACGAAGTTCTCGACGATCAGCTCGAGGATCGGCTTGTCGCCGACGCGCAGCATCGGCTTCGGGCAGTTGTCGGTCAGCGGCTGCAGCCGGGTGCCGAAGCCGCCCGCCATCAGGAACACCGGATTGCCCTTGTGGCGCTTGTGCAGCAGGCCGTGCAGCGTCTCGAGATCGACCACGCGCCCATGATCGTCGAGCACCGGCACGTGCAGCAGTTGGTGCTCCTCCATCAACGCCAGCATGCGCTCGCGGCTCCAGGCCTGCGTCGCTGTCAATGGCTTCGCGTTCATAGCCTGTGTGACATCGGCGCCGAGCGGCACCTGGCGCAGCAACGCGCGCCGCACGTCGCCGTCGGTCAGCGTACCCAGCAGACGTCGCTCGGCGTCGACGACCAGCGCGATGCGCAGGCCGCCGCGGTCGAGGATGCCGATCGCCTCGCCCAGCGGGAGCTGGGATCCGACCAGCACCGATTGCCAGTTCATCATCTCGTGGGCTCCTGCTAGCTCGCGGCGGCCCGCGCCGCTGAGCGCTCGGGCCAGCGGCCCGCGTCTGGAAGATCGCGCGCGAGCAGCGCGCCGGCGGCGAGGAAGGCGCCGCGGCCGAGCCGCACGCCCTGCACCACGGTCGCGCCGGCACCGACAAAGGCGCCGTCGCCCAGCTGCACGCTGCCGCACAGGGTAGCGCCGGGCGCTACATGCACATGGGCGCCCAGCGTAGCGTCGTGGTCGATTCCGGCGCGGGTGTTGACGATCGAGTTCGCGCCGATCTGCGTGTCGGCCTGGATCACCGCGCCGGCCATGACCTGCACGCCATCGGCCACGCGGGCGCTCGGGTCGACGATGGCCGCCGGGTGCACGAGCGCGGGAAAGCGGAAGCCGCGCAGTGTGAAGGCGTCAAACAGCCGCTGCCGCACGCCGCCGCCGGTGGTCTGGCCGACACCATTGAGCAGCTCGACCGAGCCCGGCGCCATGCCGGCGAGGCGCTGGTCGTCGAGCACCGGCAGGCCGCGCCAGTTGAGCAGGCCCTGCGCGGCGATCGCCGGGTCGCTGACGCCGACCACCTGCCAACCGAGCAACTGCGCCAGTGCGAGCACGACCTTGGCGTGGCCGCCGGCGCCGAGCAGGATCGCGGGCCCACGGGGCATCGGTGACGCGTTCATCGGTCCAGGGTCTCGCCGGCACGGTACCCGCGGCCGGCTCGCTGCCCGACCAGATCCCAGAGGTCCATCGCGGGCCGCCCGCGCCCGGCGCGTGCGGTGCCCAGGTCGGCGCGGGTCAGCAGAGTGCCAGCCTCGATGTCGCGCGCCGCCACGACCTGCTGGCGCGCCGCGCGCCTTGTGTCCCACTCCGACGCCTGCGGCGCCTTGCGACCATCGCCGAGCGCCAGCGCCAGCGCGCGGATGTCGGCGACCATGCGGTTCAGCTCGGCCGGCTCGAGCGAGGCGCGGTGGTCCGGACCGGGCAGCGAGCGGTCGAGAGTGAAGTGCTTCTCGATCAGAATAGCGCCGCGCGCTACCGCCGCCGTCGGGATCAGGCCGCCCTCGGTATGGTCGGAGTAGCCGACCGGCAGGCCGAAGGCTGCGGCCAGCGTGTCCATGCCGCGCAGGTTCACCTCGGCCGGCGGCGTCGGGTACTGCGAGGTGCAGTGCAGCAGCGTGACCCGGCCCTGCAGGCTGGCGCGCCAGGCGGCCAGGCTCCAGCCCTCCCAGACCGCGTCGCTGCCGGTCGGCTCGGCGTCGGCGTTGAGGGCGTGGGCGATCACCGCGAGGGCCTGCTCGACCTCGGCCAGCGTGGCCATGCCGGTGGACACCACCAGCGGCTTGCCGGTGCGCGCGAAGCGCCACAGCAGCGGGCCGTTGGTCAGCTCGCCGGAGGGCACCTTGAACAGCGGCACGCCCAGCGCATCGAGGAAGGCCAGGCTGTCGGCGTCGAACGCGGTCGACAGGAACTCGATGCCGCGCTGGCGCGCGCGCGCCTGCAGCTCGGCGTGCCATTCGCGCGGCAACTCGAGCTTGCGCAGCATCGCGACCTGGCTCTCGGCGCGGTCGGTGGTCTCCTTCTGGTACGCGGCTTTCGGCGCGTCGGCCGAGGCGAGCTTCTTCGCGTCGAAGGTCTGGAACTTCACCGCGTCGGCGCCGGCCTCGGCGGCCGCGTCGACGAGTTGCAGGGCCATCTCCAGCGAGCCGTTGTGGTTGACGCCGGCTTCGGCGATGACGTAGATGCGATCGGTCATTCGATGCTCCTCAGCACCATGAAGGCCTCGGCCGCCGGCGTGCCGGCGACGCCGCCACGCAGACAGGCCAGGGCACGAATCGCCTCGACGCTGCGCGGGAAGGGCGGTGGCCCCATCTCGCCAACGTACAGGGCCATGATCTCGAGCTTGCGCTCCAGCTGCGCAGCGATGTCGACGAACCGGTTCGGCCGAAATCCGCCGCCGCGCGGCAGCAGCCCGAACTCGGTCTCCGACAGCGTTTCGTAGCAGTTCACGTGGCGCACGCTCGGATAGCGGAACGACTTGGTGCAGGCGGCCGCCGCTTCGTACACGGCGGCGTGGTCGCTGTGCGCGTCCTGCGGGTGCGGCAGGTACAGCGTGTCCGGCCGGATCGAGGCCACGACGCGAGCGAACCAGTCGACCCGCTCGGCGATCGGCACCGTGTCCACCCGGGTGGCCGGGAACGGCGCGCGGTGCAGGCCGGCGAATCCGTAGGCGGCCGCGACCTGCTCGATCTCGCGCTCGCGCGGCGCCAGGCGTGCCGCGTCGAAGCCCGGCGCACCGGCCATCGTCGACGCGATCGCCCAGTGCACCTCGGCGCCGGCGGCGATCGCGCGCAGCAGCGTGCCGCCACAGCCCAGGGTCTCGTCGTCGGGATGGGGGGCTACCACGAGGATCGTGCTCACAGATAGTCTCCGGCGAGGGGCAGCTCGGCCAGTTCGTGGTCGAGCAGCCGCACGGCGTGGCTGCCGCACTTGACGAGGATCTGCCGGCCGTCGACGGCCAGTACCTTGCCAGGCTCCAGGTTCATGCGGCCCTCTGCCTGGGTCTCGCAGCGCCAGACCTTCACCGGCTGGTCGCCGCGGATGAAGTGGGCGCCCGGGTAGGGACGGGCCAGGGCACGCACCAGGTTGTGGATGGCCTCGGCACTCATCCGCCAGTCGATCTGGCCGTCGGCCATGCCCCGCCGCCGCCAGTGGTTGGCCAATCCATGATCCTGTTCGATCGCCTGCAGCGTGCCCCGCGCGAGCCCCTGCACGATGGCGGGGATCTGCACGCGCAGCGCCGCCACCACCTTCGCGTAGAGCGTCGACGCGTCGTCGGTGGGCAAGATCGGGATCGCCTGCTGGCTCAGCACCGGCCCGCTGTCGGCCTCGGCACGCATGAAGAAGAAGCTCGAGGCCGTCTGCTCCAGGCCGAGCGCCAGCGCCCAGACCAGCGGATGCCGCCCGCGATTGGCGGGCAGCGCCGCGGGGTGGAAGCCGACGATGCCGCGCGGTGCCGCGCCGAGCGTGCGCGGGCCGAGCAGTTTCGACCAGCCGACGCAGAACACCAGGTCGGCGCCCACCTGCTCGAGCCAGGCCGCCTGCTCGGCGTCCTCGGGCGCATCCTCGGCGACCAGCAGCGGCAGCCCGGCCTGCCGCGCCAGCGGCGCGAGGTCGACGAAGTCGGCGTTGAAGGTCGAGGCACGGCGGGTCAGCACGCCGACCAGCCGCGCCGTATCGGTGGGGATGTCCAGCAGGGACTGCAGGGCGACCCTGCTCGATTCGACGCAACCGACGAAGGCGATCCGCAACGTCATCGCACGGCCTCTGGCAGTTCGTGGAAGCGCTTAATCACCAGGCCGTCGAGCGGGTGCTCGCGCAGGGTCTGCGCAATGCGCCGCGCTGCGCCGGGCGTTCCGTACGGCGTCTCCCGGCGCGCGGCCACGGCCCGGTGGCCGGCGGACCGCGCGACCCGCAGCGCGGCGCGGATCGCCTCGGCCTCGGCCGCGCAGTGGATCACCGAAGGTGCCCGCAGGCGGCCCTGCTGTCGCTCGCCGATGTCGACCGTCGGCGTGCCGACGGCGGGGGCCTCGAGCAGCCCGCTCGAGGAGTTGCCGACGACCACGTCGACGAGCCGCATCAGGCTAAGGTAGCGCCGCGCGCCCAGGGTCTCGGCCAGCAGTACCCGGCCCGGACGCGCGGCCGCAAAGCGCTCGGCTTCGCGGCGCATCGACTGGCCGCCGGTGTCGGCGTTGACGCCGGTCAGCACGAGGCGCGGCTGCTCGTCGTCCAGTGCGTCGAGCAGCGTCCGCATGGCCTGGCCGGGGTCCTCGCCGCGCAGGGTGACCGGGTGGTATGTGACGAGGTAGCAGGGACTCGCCAGACGGATGCCCAGGTCGGCCTCGAGCGCAGCGCGGTCCAGCGGCTCGAGCCGCTCGATGTTATCCAGGCCGGTGGCGCTGACGACCCACACGCGTCGCGGATCCTCGCCCAGCTGGATGACCCGCCGACGGAAGGCCTCGGCCGCGACGAAGTGCAGGTGGGCCATCTTCGTGACCGCATGGCGGATGGCTTCGTCGATCAGGCCCTCGGTGGCCTCGCCACCGTGCAGGTGCGCGATCGGCAGCCGGGCGAGCATCGCCGCCTGCGCCGCGGCGAGCATCTCGTAGCGGTCGCCGAGCAGCACCAGCAGGTCCGGCGCCAGGCGCGCGAAGCTGTCGGCGAAGCCGACAGTCGCCGAAGCCATCGCGCGGGCGACGCCCGGCGGGCTGTCGTCGTCGAGCGGGATCGGCAGACGCGCGTCGATCGTGAAGCCGTCGGCCTCGATCGCCGCCACCGTCATGCCGAAGCGCGGCGACAGGTGCGCGCCCGTCACGACCAGCTGCAGCTCGACGTCGGGCGCCTGCTGCAGCTCGCGCAGCAGCCAGTACAGCAGCCCGTACTCGGCGCGGGTCGCGGTGACGACACAGATCCGGCGTCGGTTCATGCTCGCCTCAGGCTGCGCCGGCCGGAACCGAGCTCGGCAGGTTGACGACGCGCGCCTCCAGCCACTGCGCGACGCTCAGGTCGCCGTGCAGGCAATGGGCGTAGGCCGGCAGCCGGTTCATCAGCTGCCAGATCGGGCGGGTCATCACACCGCGTTCGTTGGTCGCGGCGAGTAGCGCATCGCGTTCGGCGTGGCCGTCGCAGATCACCGCGTTGAGCCAGTAGTTCGAGCGGCAGCCGGCCGGCTCGCGCACGAACTGCAGGCCGCTGCCGGCGAGCAGCGCGGCGTAGCGCTCGGCCAGCGCGCGTTTGGCGGCGACGAAGCCGTCGAGCTGCTCGAGCTGCGCGCAGCCGAGCGCCGCGTTCAGGTTCGGCAGGCGGTAGTTGTAGCCGACCTCGTCGTGGATGAACTCGTAGGGGTGCGGTCGCTTCGCGGTGGTCGTCAGGTACTTCGCGCGGGTGCCGAGCGCCTCGTCGGCCAGCACCATCCCGCCGCCACCGGTGGTGATGATCTTGTTGCCGTTGAAGCTCAGCGTGCCGAGCTGCCCGAAGGTGCCGGTGTGCCGGCCGTGGTACAGGCTGCCGAGCGACTCGGCGGCGTCCTCGACCAGCGGCAGCCGCCAGCGGGCGCAGACCTCCACCAGGCCGTCGAGGTCCGCCGGGTGGCCGAAGGTGTGCATCGGCAGGCAGGCGCGCACGGCCCGGCCGTCGCGGCGCAGCCGGCACGAGCCAGCGTCGTCGAGCGCGGCATGCTCCTCCAGCCAGGTCTGCAGCGCCGCGGGCGACAGGCCCATCGTGTGCCGGTCGACGTCGACGAACACCGGCTCGGCGCCGCAGTAGGCGATCGCGTTACAGGTCGCGACGAAGGTCAGCGGCTGGGTGACAACCAGGTCGCCCGCGCGCACGCCGGCGAGCATCAGTGCGACGTGCAGCGCGGCCGTGCCGTTGACCGTCGCAACCGCGCGCGGCGCGCCAGTGTAGGCGGCCATGTCGTGCTCGAAGCGGTCGACAAAGGCGCCGACGCTGGAGACGAATGTCGACTCGATTGTCTCGAGCAGGTACTCGCGCTCGCGACCCGGGAACTGCGGCGCGTGCAGCGGGATCGGCGCGTCGGTGCGGTACTCGTCGCGAATGAAGCGGATCAAGGCGTCGAACATGGTCGGCCGGTACGTTCGGGTCAGACGTTGTAGATCCCCGCCTTGTACTTGGCGAGGTTGGCCGGGCGAGTGAACCAGTCGATCGTCGCCTGCAGGCCGTGGCGCAGGTCAAAGGTCGGCTGGAAGCCAGTCAAACCGCGGATGCGGGCGTTGTCGCCCCACAAGCGCTGGACCTCGGACTTCTCCGGCCGCAGCCGCTGCGCGTCGCTCACGAATTCGACTTGGCTGCCCATCAGCTCGCGGATCAGCTCAAGCGTGGCGCGCACCGAGATCTCGTAGTTCGAGCTGATGTTGACCGTCTCGCCGACCGCCTGATCGCAGCGGGCCAGCTCGAGGAAGCCGCGGCAGGTATCGGCAACGTAATTGAAGTCGCGCGTCGGCGACAGGTCTCCGAGGCGGATCTCGCGCTGCCCGGCGGCAATTTGCGCCACGATGGTCGGGATCACGGCGCGGGCCGACTGGCGCGGACCGTAAGTGTTGAACGGCCGCGCAATTGTCAGCGGTAGCGCGAAGGCATTGTGGAAGCTCATCGCCATCGCGTCTGCGGCGATCTTCGAGGCGCTGTAAGGCGACTGGGGCTGCAGCGGGTGCTTCTCGTCGATCGGCACATAGCGCGCGGTGCCGTAGACCTCGCTGGTCGACGTGTGCACGAGCCGCGCGACGCCGTTGTCCAGCGCCGCTTGGCAAATGTTCAGCGTACCGGTGACGTTGGTGTCGACGTAACTGGCCGGCGCGTTGTACGAGTAGGGGATCGCGATCAGCGCGGCGAGGTGGAAGACGGTGTCGACGCCGCGTGAGATCGTGCGGCAGAAGTGCGCGTCGCGGATGTCGCCGCTGACGACCTCGATGTCCTTGAGGCACGCCAAATCTTCCAGCCAGCCCCATTGGTTGAACGAGTTGTACTGCGCGAGCGCCTTGACCTCATAGCCTTGCTCGACAAGCAGTTCAACGAGATGGGAGCCGATGAATCCATCTGCTCCAGTAACGAGGACCTTGCTGACAGTTGCCATGTTTTTCGCGATGTGAGTGATGGTTGCCGAGCGCGCTGAAACCTGCGTCATCCGGCCGAGCCAGGCGGGTGTGACCGCTGAAGTTCGTTTCGCAGTTCTTCGATGGTCGAATGGAGTCGCTCGAACTCCGCTTCCTTTCGAACAAGGAATGCTCGAGTCATGGTCAACTTTTCCCTGAGCCCCTTTGGGGTTAGCAGGTATGCGTAAGCCACCTTGTTGTCATTGCGCCTGAAGTTCTGCACCTTCAGCAATCCCTTGTCGAGCAAGGCATGCAAAACGTAGTGCGTCTTCCCGAGGCTCAAACCAAGTGCGTTGGAGAGTTGTCGCTGGGACAGTCGAGGTTCTTCCGACAGCAGGCGGAGCGCGGACAGCAGTAGAGTCGTTTCCCTTTCGGTTTCAGCAACGTCTGGGTGTGCGCGCTCGTCGTCTAGGGGTGCGTTCATGGCGTGAACGCATAGTCTATCGTAGTCGGGCGCGCTGGCTCTAGTACCGACGCGCCTCAGTCGAAAATTCTCGCGACCAGCAGAGGAAGGCCGGCGCGGTCCTTTTCGGACAATCCATACGCCGTACCTAAGTTGGGCCACTCGATTGCAAGTGTCGTGTCGTCGTGCCGGATACAGCCTTCTGACACGGATGCGTAGTAATTCGTGGTCTTGTAGAGGAAATCAGCGGCTTCACTGAGCACCAAGAAGCCATGCGCCATGCCTTCCGGAAGCCAGAGCTGGCGATGGTTGTCTCCGCTAAGTTCGACACCGACCCAGTGCCCGAATGTCTTGCTGCTGCGCCGAATGTCGACTGCCACATCGAACACTCGACCTTGCGTGACCCGCACAAGCTTCCCCTGCGCGTGGGGAGGCAGCTGGTAATGCAAGCCACGCAGCACGCCCGTAGTTGACCGCGAATGATTGTCTTGCACAAACTCGACATGCCGGCCCACGGCCTCGTCAAAGGTCCGTTGGTTGAAACTCTCCATGAAGAAGCCGCGCTCGTCGCCGAACACCTTCGGTTCGAGGATCAAGACATCCGGAATCGCGGTGGGGGTGATCTTCATCAGTACACCTGTTCCTTCAGCAGCTTGGCCAGGTACTGCCCATACCCGTTCTTCAGCATGGGCTGCGCCAGCGCATTGAGGCGCTCCGAATCGATCCAGCCCGAGCGCCAGGCAATCTCCTCCGGGCAGGCCACCTTCAGGCCCTGGCGCTTTTCGAGCGTGGCGATGAACTGCCCGGCCTCGAGCAGGCTGTCGTGCGTGCCGGTGTCCAGCCAGGCGTAGCCGCGGCCCATGATCTCGACGTCGAGCTGGCCCTGAATCAAGTAGCGCGCATTGACGTCGGTGATCTCGAGTTCGCCACGTGCGGATGGCTTGATGCTCGCCGCGATGTCGCACACCTGCTCGTCGTAGAAGTACAGGCCCGTGACGGCGTAGTTGCTCTTCGGCATTTTCGGCTTCTCTTCGATGCTCAATGCCCGCTTGTCGGCATCGAAGGCGACTACGCCGTAACGCTCGGGGTCGGTCACGTGGTAGGCGAACACGGTGGCGCCGGCCACGCGCGCGTTGGCGTCGTTGAGCAGGCGCTGGAAGTCGTGGCCGTAGAAGATGTTGTCGCCGAGCACCAGCGCGCTCGGGTGGCCGTCGACGAAGGATCGGCCGAGGATGAAGGCCTGCGCCAGGCCGTCGGGGCTGGGCTGCACGCAGTAGCGGATCGAGATGCCCCACTGCGAGCCGTCGCCGAGCAGTGCCTCGAAGCGCGGCGTGTCCTGCGGCGTGCTGATGAGCAGGATCTCGCGGATGCCGGCGAGCATCATGGTCGACAGCGGGTAGTACACCATCGGCTTGTCGTAGACCGGCAGCAGCTGCTTGCTCATCGCCAGGGTGGCCGGGTGCAGCCGGGTGCCGGAGCCTCCGGCGAGGATGATGCCTTTGCGGTTCATGCGGGCTTGTCTCCGGGTCAGCGGCCGAGCACTTCGGTCAGCATGCGGTCGACGCCGTGGCGCCAGTCGGGCAGCACCACGCCGAAGCGGCTGCGCAGGCGCGACGTGTCCAGGCGCGAGTTGAGGGGGCGCTTCGCCGGCGTCGGGAAGGCGCTGGTGGGCACCGCCTCGATGGCGCCCAGCGCCACCTTGACGGCCACGCCGGCGGCGCGCGCGAAGTCGATCACATGGCTCGCGTAGCCGTGCCAGCTGGTCTGGCCGGCGGCGACGGCGTGATAGGTGCCGGCCACGGAGGCGTCCGAGCGCGCGGTGCGCAGCATGTGGGCGCTGAGGTCGGCCAGCAGGTCGGCGCCGGTGGGTGCGCCGATCTGGTCGTCGATGACGCGCAGTTGCTCGCGTTCCTGCGCGAGCTTGAGCATGGTGCGCGCGAAGTTGCCGCCGCGCGCTCCGTACACCCAGCTCGTGCGCAGCAGCAGGTGGCGGCAGCCGCTGGCACGGATCGCCTGCTCGCCCTCGAGCTTGGTGAGGCCGTAGACGTTGAGCGGGCCGGTCGGCGCGTCTTCGCCGCGCGGCGCGTCGCCGCTGCCGTCGAACACGTAGTCGGTGCTGTAGTGCAGCAGCCAGGCACCGCAGGCCGCGGCTTCGCGCGCCAGCACGGCCGGGGCTTCGGCATTGATGGCACGGGCAAGATCGGGCTCGCTCTCGGCCTTGTCGACGGCGGTGTGGGCGGCGGCATTGACGATCACGTCGGGTGCCACCGCGCGCACCGTGGCGGCCAGGCCCTGCGGCTTCGAGAAGTCGGCGCTCAGCGGCCCGGGACTGTCGAAGTCCAGTGCGACGACCTCGCCCAGCGTGGCCAGTGCGCGCTGAAGTTCCCAGCCGACTTGGCCGTTCTTGCCGAGCAGCAGGATCTTCATGCGGCCGTGCGCGCGCTGTAGTTCGTCGCGACCCAGTCGCGATAGCTGCCGCTCTGCACGTGCTGCACCCAGTCGGCGTTGTCGAGGTACCAGCGCACCGTCTTGCGGATGCCGGTCTCGAAGGTCTCGGCCGGCCGCCAGCCGAGTTCGCGCTCGATCTTGCGAGCGTCGATGGCGTAGCGGCGGTCGTGGCCGGGCCGGTCGGTGACGTGGGTGATCAGCCGCGCGTAGGACCCGGCCGCATCGGGGCGCATCTCGTCGAGCAGCGCGCAGATGCTGCGCACGATCTCGATGTTGGGCCGCTCGTTCCAGCCGCCCACGTTGTAGGTCTCGCCGGGCCGGCCTTTGGCCAGCACGGCACGGATCGCCGCGGCGTGGTCCTTCACGTACAGCCAGTCGCGCACCTGCATGCCGTCGCCGTACACCGGCAGCGGCTTGCCCGCCAGTGCGTTGACGATCATCAGCGGGATCAGCTTCTCGGGGAAGTGGTAGGGCCCGTAGTTGTTCGAGCAGTTCGTCGTCAGCACCGGCAGCCCGTAGGTGTGGTGCCAGGCGCGGACGAGGTGGTCGCTGGCGGCCTTGCTGGCCGAATAGGGGCTGTTCGGTTCGTAGGTGTGGGTCTCGGTGAAGGCCGGGTCACCCGGGCCGAGCGAGCCGTACACCTCGTCGGTCGAGACGTGGTGGAAGCGGAATGCGGACTTCGCGTCGCCGGCCAGACACGACCAGTGCGCGCGCACCGCCTCGAGCAGGGTGTAGGTGCCCTCGATATTCGTCTTGATGAAGGCGCCGGGGCCGTGGATGCTGCGATCGACGTGGCTTTCGGCCGCGAAATGGATCACCGCACGCGGGCGGTGCTCGGCGAGCAGGCGGTCGAGCAGTGCGCGGTCGCCGATGTCGCCCCTGACGAAGACGTGGCGGGAATCGTAGGCCAGCGACTTCAGGCTCTCGAGGTTGCCGGCGTAGGTGAGTGCATCGAGATTGAGCACCGGCTCGCCGGTGGTGGCGATCCAGTCGAGGACGAAGTTGGCGCCGATGAAGCCGGCGCCGCCGGTGACGAGGATCATGAATGCACGGCTTTGATGTTCTGGCGAACCTGGCATTCTAGGCGGGCAGAAGGGCCAGATTTTGATCCATGCTGCGCTGCGGCGATAATGGTGGGATGAGTGACCCCACCCCCGGCGACGCCATCAGCATCGCCACCCCCGAGGCCGCACCACCCGCGCCGGCCCGTTTCGACACCCTGCCGCTGGACGAGAAACTGCTTCGCGCGGTCGCCGACTCCGGCTACCAGACGATGACGCCCATCCAGGCGAAGGCCATCCCGATCGTGCTGGCCGGCCGCGACGTGATGGGTGCCGCGCAGACGGGCACCGGCAAGACGGCCGCGTTCTCGATCCCGCTGCTGCAGAAGATGCTCAAGCACGAGAACCCGAGCATGTCGCCGGCGCGCCACCCGGTGCGCGCCCTCGTGCTGGCGCCCACGCGCGAGCTGGCCGACCAGGTCGCCAACAACGTCAAGCAGTACTCCAAGTTCACCAAGCTGCGCGCCACCGTGGTGTTCGGCGGCATCGACATGAAGCCGCAGACGCTGGAGCTCAAGGCCGGTGTCGAGGTGCTGATCGCCACGCCGGGCCGCCTGCTCGACCACATCGAAGCGAAGAACTGCGTGCTCAACCAGGTCGAGTACGTCGTGCTCGACGAGGCCGACCGCATGCTCGACATCGGCTTCCTGCCCGACCTGCAGCGCATCCTCAGCTACCTGCCCAAGCAGCGCCAGACGCTGCTGTTCTCGGCCACCTTCTCGCCGGAGATCAAGCGCCTGGCCGAGAGCTACCTGCAGGATCCGATCCTCGTCGAGGTGGCCCGGCCCAACGCCACCGCCACCAACGTCGAACAGCGCTTTTTCAGCGTGGCGCCCGACGACAAGCGGCGCGCGGTACTGAAGATGCTCAAGGACCGCGCGATCACGCAGGCTTTGGTCTTCGTCAATTCCAAGCTCGGTTGTGCCCGCCTGGCGCGTTCGTTCGAGCGTGACGGCCTGCGCACCAACGCGCTGCACGGCGACAAGAGCCAGGACGAGCGGCTGAAGGCGCTCGACGCCTTCAAGCGCGGCGAAGTCGATGTGCTGGTGGCCACCGACGTGGCCGCGCGCGGGCTGGACATCGCCGACCTGCCGGCGGTGTTCAACTTCGACGTGCCCTTCAATGCCGAGGACTACGTGCACCGCATCGGCCGCACCGGCCGCGCCGGCGCCTCGGGCCTCGCGGTGACGCTGGTCTCGCGCGACGACATGCGCATGGTCGGCGACATCGAAAAGCTGATCAAGAAGAAGATCGAGATCGACCCCTTCGAGTTCGACGACGAGCCGCCGCGCCGCGAGAGCTTCCGCGACCGCACGCGACGCGAGGGCGAAGATGAGCGCCCGGCGTGCACGGTGGCCCCGCGCGCCAGTGCGCCGTCGCCGCGGCAGGCGCCGAGCGACCCCTTCTTCGACCAGCCCTACGTGGCCAGCGGCAACGAGACCGAAGCCGCCTGGGAGCAGAAGACGCTGCAGACCTCGCCGCGCAGCGGCCTGTCGCCCTACATCAAGCCGAAGAAGAAGGTCGCTGCGCTGTTCGGCGGCCAGAAGGCGGCCGACGAGGTGTCCTCGTCCTGACGCCTGCGGCCGGCCTCAGCCGGCCAGGAAGGCGAACACCACGGGCCGGTCGGCAGGCAAGGCCGACGGGCGGGCTCGCCAGCCCGAGACGCTGTCGGTGCGGGTAAAGGCACCTGGCGCCGTGAGGCCACAGCTCACCGACACGCGGGTGGCCGGCTGCAGATGCGCGAGCAGCGCTTCCAGCAGCGCGCCGTTGCGGTAGGGCGTCTCGATGACGATCTGCGTCTGTTGCGTGCGGCGCGAGAGTGCCTCGAGTTCGCGAATGCGGGCCGTGCGCTCGGCCGCATCGACCGGCAGGTAACCGACGAAGGCGAAGCTC
Organism: Rhizobacter sp. AJA081-3; assembly: GCF_017795745.1. Lineage (GTDB taxonomy): Bacteria > Pseudomonadota > Gammaproteobacteria > Burkholderiales > Burkholderiaceae_C > Piscinibacter. Next base: position 924,657 of record NZ_CP059067.1, read on the forward strand.
TGGCCGTTCAGGCCGCTGGCCGCCAGCGCCAGCAGGAGCGAACTCGGGCCGGGCAGGGCGATCACTTCGAGCCCTTGGGCGTGGGCCGCCTGCACGAGAGCCGCGCCCGGGTCGGCCACGGCCGGCAGTCCGGCTTCGGAGATCAAGCCGAGGTCGGCGCCGCCGCGCGCCGATGCCAGCAAGGGCGAGAGATCGGGTGTGGCCGCGGACTTGCCGCCCTTGGCTGGGCGCGGCAGCTCGACGATTTCGATCTGCTGCAGTGGTCGGGCCAGCGGCACGATGTGGCCCACGCGCTTGAGGAAAGCGCGCGTACTGCGCGCGTTCTCGGCCACCCAATGATCCAGCCGCGCCGCGATGCGGATCACGCCCAGCGGCAGCACCTCGTCCAGCGGCACGGCTTCGGAGGCGCCGTCGATGCCGAAGTCCAGCGCGTTCGGCACGAGGTAGAGGCGGCCCACCGGCTCGGTCATGGCTGCAGCGGATCGAATCCGGCCGCGCGCAACAGCTCGCAGGTGCGGATCAGCGGCAGGCCGACCAGCGCCGTGGGATCGTCGGATTCGATCGCCTGCAGCAGCGCGATGCCCAGCGTCTCGCACTTGGCGCTGCCGGCGCAGTCGTAGGGCTGCTCGGCGCGCAGGTAGTGTTCGATCTCGGCGTCGGACAGCATGCGAAAGTGCACCGTGACCGGCGCCAGCGCCGCGCCGGCATAGCCTGTGGCGCCACGCTGGACGGCCACGGCCGTGTGGAACACCACACTGCGCCCGCGCATCGTGCGCAGCTGCTGCACGGCTCGCTCGTGCGTACCCGGCTTGCCGATGGGCTGGCCGTCGAGTTCGGCGACCTGGTCGGAGCCGATCACTACGGCGTTCGGGTGCAGCACCGCGACGACCGCCGCCTTGGCATGCGCCAGCCGCACGGCCAGGTCGGCCGGTGCCTCTCCCGGCCTGGGTGTCTCGTCCACCTGCGGCGAGACGACCTCGAAAGGCAGGCGCAGGCGCTCGAGCAACTCGCGTCGGTAGCGTGAGGTGGAGGCGAGGATCAGCGGCGGGCGTGCGGTCATGGCCGGATTGTCCCATCGGCGCCCGTACACTCGGCGCCATGAGTGCGCGTTCAAGAGACCCCTCGCGGCTGGACGTCGAGCCCTTCGCCAAGGAGGGTGGCGAGCTGGAAGGCGAGTGGCCGCTGCGACAGTTGCGGCGGCTTGCCGAAACCGCGCACCCCGAGGCACGGCCGACCGAATCGGACAGGGTCCACTGGCAGGCCCGCGGCGAGATGCGGCCGGTGCGTGGCGCGGCGCCACAGCCGTGGCTGCACCTGAGCGCGCAGACCTCGCTGAATCTTGAATGCCAGCGCTGCCTGCAGCCGATGGCGGTGCCGCTCGATGTGTCGCGCAGCTTCTGCTTCGTTCACGGCGAGGCTGCGGCCGCCGCGCTCGATGCCGAAAGCGAGGACGATGTGTTGGCGCTCACTCGCGCGCTGGATCTTCGTGAACTGTTGGAAGACGAGCTTCTGCTGTCTCTGCCGCTGGTGCCGCGCCACGAATCGTGCGCCCCGCCGATGCCGCTGGCCGGCAGCCAACCCGAGCCCCTTGAAGAACGTCCGAACCCCTTCGCGGCGCTGGCCGCCCTGAAGCGCCCGGGGCGCCACTGACCGGATCTGTCCGCCGGGCAGCCTGCCCGTGATAGAATCGCGGGCTTTTCATCGGACGCCTACCCGGCTGCGTGAGCTTTCAGGGCGGGTGTCGGTTGGGGCGCCAGGGCGCGGGACCGCTCGAGAGTTCGAGTCGGTCCGTGTCGCGGACCCTGGGGCTTGCCCCGCTACACAGGAGAATTCCATGGCCGTTCAGCAGAACAAGAAGTCGCCCTCGAAGCGCGGCATGCATCGCTCGCACAATGCCGTCGCGGCGCCCGGCACGGCCATCGAGCCGACCACCGGTGAGACGCACCTGCGCCACCACATCAGCCCGACCGGCTTCTACCGCGGCCGCAAGGTCCTGAAGACCAAGGCCGACGCCTGATCGCGTTATCCGTGGCGCGGCCCGTCCGCCCATCGGTCTGAGATGAACACAGCCGCCTCGTCTGCCGCGGCCGCCGAAGCTCGCGTCACGCTCGCCGTCGACTGCATGGGCGGCGACCACGGCCCGTCGGTCACGCTGCCCGCCTGCCGCGCCTTCCTCGACGCGCACCCGCAGGCCCACCTGATCCTCGTCGGCAAGGCCGATGCGCTCGCCGCTGCCGCTGCGTGGTCGCGCTGCACCATCGTCGCGGCCAGCGAGGTCGTCGAGATGGACGACCCCGTCGAAGTGGCGCTGCGCCGCAAGAAGGATTCGTCGCTGCGCGTGGCGGTCTCGCAGGTGAAGACCGGCGAAGACGGCCGGTCCGCCGCGCAGGCCTGCGTGTCCGCCGGCAACACCGGGGCACTGATGGCGGTCTCGCGCTACGTGCTCAAGACGCTCGAAGGCATCGACCGCCCGGCCATAGCCTCGGTGATGCCCAACGAGCGCGACGGCTACACGACCGTGCTCGACCTCGGTGCCAACGTCGACTGCAGCGCCGAGCACCTGCTGCAGTTCGCCGTGATGGGCAGCGCGCTGGTCGCCGCCGTCGAGGGCAAGGAGAACCCCAGCGTGGGCCTGCTCAACATCGGCGAAGAGGCCATCAAGGGCAGCGAGACCATCAAGCAGGCCGGCGAACTGCTGCGCGCCGCCGCTGCCGCCGGGCACATCAACTTCCACGGCAACGTGGAAGGCAACGACATCTTCAAGGGCACCACCGACCTCGTCGTGTGCGACGGTTTCGTCGGCAACGTGGCCCTGAAGACGGCCGAGGGCCTGGCCTCGATGCTGTCGAACTTCATTCGCCAGGAATTCACCCGCAACATCTTCACCAAGATGGCCGCGATCGTCGCGCTGCCGGTGCTCAAGCATTTCAAGGCGCGTGTCGACCACCGCCGCTACAACGGCGCGGCGCTGCTCGGCCTGCGCGGGCTGGTCTTCAAGAGCCACGGTTCAGCCGATGCCTTCGCGTTCCAGCAGGCGCTGAATCGGGCTTATGATGCCTCGCGCAATCGATTGCTCGACCGCGTGCACGACCGCATCCTCGAGACGCTGGCGGCGATGCCGGCCTCGGCTGCGGAGCTTCAGTCCGATCTGCCGGCACTGGCCGCATCACGATGAGCTCGATCACACCTCGCTACTCCCGCATCACCGGCACCGGCAGCTACCTGCCACCGAACCGCGTGTCGAACGAGGCGCTCGCGGCGCAACTGGCCCGCGACGGGGTCGAGACCTCCGACGACTGGATCGTCGAGCGCACCGGCATCCGTGCCCGCTACTTCGCGGCGCCCGACGTCACCAGCAGCGAGCTGGCGGTTCATGCGGCACGCCACGCGCTCGAGGCGGCCGGCCGCACGGCGGCCGACATCGACCTGATCATCGTCGCCACCTCGACGCCGGACATGGTGTTCCCGTCGACGGCCTGCATCCTGCAAAACAAGCTCGGTGCCTTCGGTGCCGCGGCCTTCGACGTGCAGGCTGTGTGCTCCGGCTTCGTCTATGGGCTGACCATCGCAGATTCGATGATCCGCAGCGGCGCGGCCACCCGCGCACTGGTGATCGGCGCCGAAGTGTTCTCGCGCATCCTTGACTTCAAGGACCGCACGACCTGCGTGCTGTTCGGCGACGGCGCCGGCGCGGTGGTGCTGGAGGCGAGCGATCAGCCCGGCATCCTGGCCACCGACCTGCATGCCGACGGCCGCCACGTCGAGATCCTGTGCGTGCCCGGCAATGTTTCCGGTGGGCAGGTGCTCGGCGATCCGTTGCTGAAGATGGATGGCCAGGCGGTGTTCAAGCTCGCCGTCGGCGTGCTCGAGAGCGCTGCGCGGGCCGTGCTGCACAAGGCCGGCCGCAGCGAGGCCGACATCGACTGGCTGATCCCGCACCAGGCCAACATCCGCATCATGCAGAGCACGGCGCGCAAGCTGAAGCTGCCGATGGACAAGGTGGTGGTCACCGTCGCCGAACACGGCAACACTTCCGCTGCGTCGATCCCGCTGGCGCTGGACGTCGCGGTGCGCCGTGGCCAGGTCAAGCGCGGCGACACCGTAATGCTCGAAGGCGTGGGCGGCGGCTTCACCTGGGGCGCGGTGCTGCTCGACTATTGAGTTCGAGGCCCGGCCACGGGCCCACAAGCAAAGAGTGAGACAACAGGCGATGACGACCTTCGCATTCGTGTTCCCCGGGCAGGGATCCCAGACGGTGGGCATGCTCGACGCATGGGGTGACCACCCGGCCGTGCGAGACACTCTGGCCGAGGCGTCTGACGCCCTCGGCACCGACATCGGCCAGTTGATCCACGAAGGCCCGAAGGAACAGCTCGACCTGACCACCAACACGCAGCCGGTCATGCTGGCCGCTGCGGTGGCCTGCTACCGCGCCTGGATGGCCGAGACCGGACAGGCGCCGGCGGTGGTCGCCGGCCACTCGCTGGGCGAGTACAGCGCGCTGGTCGCCGCGGGTTCGCTGACGCTGGCCGATGCCCTGCCACTGGTGCGCTTTCGTGCCCAGGCGATGCAGGAGGCGGTGCCCGTCGGTGTGGGCGCTATGGCGGCCATCCTGGGGCTCGATGCCGAGATCGTTCGCATCACCTGCGCCGAAGTGGCTGCGGCCGTCGGCGAACCGGTCGAGGCGGCGAACTTCAACGATCCCAAGCAGATCGTGATTGCCGGAACGAAGGGCGCGGTCGACCAGGCTTGCGAAGCACTCAAGGGCCGAGGTGCCAAGCGCGCGTTGCCGCTGGCGGTCTCCGCCCCGTTCCATTCCAGCCTGATGAAGCCGGCAGCCGAGCGGCTGCAGGAGCGGCTGCGCTCGGTGACGCTGCGTGCCCCATCGATCCCGCTGGTGAACAACATCGACGTGGCGGTGCAGACCGACCCCGACGACATCCGCGAGGCGTTGTACCGGCAGGCTTTCGGCCCGGTGCGCTGGGTCGAGGTGGTGCAGGCCATCCGCGCGCGCGGTGCCACCCACCTGTTCGAATGCGGTCCGGGCAAGGTGCTCGCCGGACTGGCCAAGCGCATCGATGCGAGCCTGGTCGTAGGCAATGTTCTCGACCCGGCGACGCTGGCCGAAGCGAAGGGGATGCTGCAATGAGCGAGGTGACGACGCAGGGCCAGGTGGCGCTGGTGACCGGCGCCTCGCGGGGCATCGGCCGGGCGATCGCGATGGCGCTGGCAGCGCAGGGCATGAAGGTCATCGGCACGGCGACCAGCGAGGCCGGCGCTGCCGCCATCGGCGAGGCGCTCGGCGCACAGGGCGGCAGCGGGCTGAAGCTCGACGTCACCGATGGTGCCGCCCTGGACTCGGCGATCGACGGCATCGTCAAGCAGCACGGCGGCCTGCAGGTGCTGGTCAACAATGCCGGCATCACGCGCGACACGCTGTCGATGCGCATGAAGGACGAAGACTGGGACGCCGTGCTCGACACCAACCTCAAGGCCGTCTTCCGCGCCAGCCGCGCAGCGATCCGGCCGATGATGAAGCAGCGTTACGGCCGCATCGTCAACATCACCTCGGTGGTGGGTGCCAGCGGCAACCCGGGCCAGGCCAACTACGCTGCGGCGAAGGCCGGCGTGGCCGGCATGACGCGATCGCTCGCCCGCGAACTGGGCAGCCGCGGCATCACCGTCAACTGCGTGGCGCCCGGCTTCATCGACACCGACATGACGCACTCGCTGCCCGAGGCGCAGAAGGCCGCGCTGCTGGCGCAGATCCCGGTCGGCCGGCTCGGCCTGGCTGCCGAGATCGCCCATGCGGTGGCCTTTCTCGCCTCGCCGTTGGCCGGTTACGTGACCGGCGCCGAACTGCACGTCAATGGCGGCATGTACATGGCCTGAAACCGGCTTCGCGCCCCGCGCGCGGCCCGGACCGGCCAAGCCTTAGAATCCCGCCCTGTTTCTGTAAACACTCCCGGAGGAGTCATGAGCGACATCGAAGCACGAGTCAAGAAGATCATCGCCGAGCAGTTGGGTGTTCCCGAGGCCGATGTGTCCAACGAAAAAGCATTCGTGGCCGACCTCGGCGCCGATTCGCTCGACACGGTGGAACTGGTCATGGCACTCGAAGACGAGTTCGGCATCGAGATTCCCGATGAGGAAGCCGAGAAGATCACGACCGTGCAACTGGCGATCGACTACGCCGTGAAGCACCAGAAGGCCGCCTGAGCGCGCTCCTTCGTTCGTTCCCCTTGCACTCGCATAGCGCATGAGCCGTCGCCGCGTCGTCGTCACCGGGCTCGGTCTGATCAGTCCCGTGGGCAACACGGTGTCCGACGGCTGGTCCAACCTGATCGCCGGGCGCTCCGGCATCGCAAACATCACGCGCTTCGATGCGTCGGCGTTCGCGTGCAGGTTCGCCGGTGAGGTGAAGGGCTTCCAGATCGAGGATTACATCCCCGCCAAGGAAGCGCGCCACATGGACACCTTCATCCACTACGGATTGGCGGCGTCGATTCAGGCGGTGCGCGATGCCGGCTTGCCGACCAACGATGCGTTGGGCGAAGACGCGGCCGAGCGCATCGGCTGCCTGGTCGGCTCGGGCATTGGCGGCCTGCCTCTGATCGAGGAAACGCAGGCCGAGTACGCGAGCCGCGGCCCCCGCCGCATCTCGCCGTTCTTCGTGCCGGCGTCGATCATCAACATGATCTCCGGCCACGTGTCGATCCACTTCGGCTTCCAGGGGCCGAACCTCGCCATCGTGACCGCCTGCACCACCGGGCTGCACTGCATCGGCGAGGCAGGCCGCCTGATCGAGTACGGCGATGCCGACGTGATGGTCGCCGGCGGCGCCGAGTCGACGGTGTCGCCGCTGGGCATCGGTGGCTTCGCGGCGGCGCGTGCGCTGTCCACGCGCAACGACGACCCCGCCACCGCGTCGCGCCCCTGGGACAAGGACCGCGATGGCTTCGTGCTCGGCGAGGGCGCGGGCGTGGTCGTGCTCGAGGAATACGAGCATGCCAAGCGGCGCGGCGCGAAGATCTACGCCGAGCTGAGCGGCTACGGCATGGGCGCCGACGCGTACCACATGACTGCGCCCAACGTGGATGGCCCGAAGCGTTCGATGCGTGCGGCGCTGCGCAATGCCGGCCTCAACGCCGACCAGGTGCAGTACCTGAACGCCCACGGCACCTCCACGCCGCTGGGCGACGTGAACGAGACCAACGCCATCAAGCTCGCCTTCGGCGACCACGCCGGGAAGCTGGTGGTGAATTCGACCAAGTCGATGACAGGGCACCTGCTCGGTGGAGCCGGCGGCATCGAGTCGGTCTTCACTGTGCTGGCGCTGCACCACCAGGTGTCACCGCCGACCATCAACATCTTCAACCAGGATCCCGAGTGCGACCTGGACTACTGCGCCAACGAGGCGCGGCAGATGAAGATCGAGTACGCCGTGAAGAACAACTTCGGATTCGGCGGCACCAACGGCACGCTGGTGTTCCGTCGCGCCTGAGGGCGCGCGGGCGCACCCGCTGTCATGCCCGATTCCAACGCGCTGTCCATCCGGATCCGAACGGCTGCCGCCTGGCGGTTCGGGGTGGCTGCCTTGACGCTGGCCGCGTCGCTGAGCATGGGCTGTTGGCTCGTGACAGCCTTCGAACGAAACGCGACGGGATGGATCTGGCTTGGCTTGCCGGCCTCGCTGGCGCTCGGGGCCGCGGCGGCGATGCACTGGATCCGCAGCGGCCAATTGCGCCTGGAGGGTGAAGTCTGGCGGCTGGCCGACGGCGCCCCAGGCAGCGCTGAGGAGACGCCCGGCAGCGTGGCCGTTGCGCTGGACGGCGGCCGCTGGATGCTGCTGCGTTTTCGCGCCACGCCGGCCGGTTCGAGGCGGCGCGTGCGCTGGCTGGCACTGAGTCGTCGCGACATCGGCGGTCAATGGCACGACCTGCGCTGTGCGGTATATTCGCCGCGACCCGATCCGGCCGGCCGCTCGGCGCAGGCTCCTGCCGCACCTTCCGCATGAATCCCAACGACGCCGACGCACCGCTGATCGAACGCGTCAAGCAAGGCGACGTCAAGGCCTTCGAGATGCTGGTCGTCAAGTACCAGCGGCGCATCGAAAGGCTGATCGGCCGCATGGTGCGCGACGTCGACCTGGTGCCCGACATCGCCCAGGAGACCTTCATCCGCGCCTACCGGGCGGTCGGGCAGTTCCGTGGCGACAGCGCCTTCTACACCTGGCTGTACCGGATCGCGGTGAACACCGCCAAGAAGGCGCTGGTCGACCTCAAGCGCGACCCGATCGTGACGGAATCCGCACTCGCCTCGCGTGATGAGGACGAGGAAACTTCGCGCGTCGAAAATGAACTAACCGACGGCGAAACCCCCGAGGCGGTGCTGGCGAGCAAAGAAATCGCGTCTGCAGTGAACTCCGCGATCGAAGCGCTGTCGGAAGACCTTCGCCAGGCGATCACGCTGCGCGAGATCGAAGGGCTGAGCTACGAAGAGATTGCCGAATTGATGAACTGCCCGATCGGGACGGTGCGTTCGCGCATCTTCCGGGCCCGCGAGGCGATCGCGTTGCGGCTGCGGCCGTTGCTCGACACGCGTGAAGGTGAACGGTGGTGAGGGGGCGGGAGATGTTTGGAGTCGAAGATGTCCAGTGAACAGTCAGTCGATTCGAACGGCGCGGAAGAGTTTTCTGCGCTGGTCGATGGAGAACTCGGCCCCGATGGTGTGGTGCGCGCCTGCGCGAGCTGGCGCAGCGACGCCCGGTCGCGACAGACGTGGCACGCGTACCACCTGATCGGAGACGTGCTGCGATCCGACGATCTGGCTTCGCGCCCTGCTCGCGACGTGGATTTCCTGAATCGCCTGCGCGAGCGTCTTGCCGACGAGCCGGTGGTGCTGGCGCCGTCGGCTGTGCCGGCAGTTTCCGCCGTGCCGGGGATCGCTGGCCGCCGCGCATTGCGGCACTGGCGGGCGGGTGCCGCCGTCGCTGCCGGATTTGTCGCCGTGGCGGGCGTGCTGGTCGTGATGCGTTCGCCAGCGCCGCAGACGGCGCCGGAGTTGGCTCGCGCGCCCATGGCCTCGCCTGTGGTGCCGGTCGCAGCAGATGCCGGTGTCGAGCAGGCAGCTTATGTCACCGACGGGCGGGTCATGCGCGACGCGCGACTGGATCGCTACCTGGCGGCCCACCAGCAGTTCGCGGGCGCTTCGGCGCTGGGCGTGCCGTCGGCATTCCTGCGCAGTGCGACCACCGATGCCTCGAAGCGCTGACTTCCGCGAACGGCCCGTTTCCCACATGCTCATCCGTCCGATCTTTGCGCTGACTCTGCTCGGCGCCTTCTGCGGCTTTGTGTCCGCGGCGGGTGGCGGAACCGCGTCCACCGATGCCGAAGCTCGCGAGGTGCGTGTCTGGCTGACGCGCATCCACGAGGCGGCGGGCAAGCAGAACTTCCAGGGAACGTTCGTGGTGAGCGGCGGCGGAGCGGTCTCCAGTGCCCGAATCGCCCACTACTGCGAAGGCAGCAACCAGTACGAGCGGATCGAGTCGCTCGACGGGCAGGCGCGCCACGTCTTCCGTCTCAACGATGTGGTCCACACGGTGTGGCCGGCCAGCCGCGTCGCTCTGGTCGAGCAGGCGCAGTCGCTGACGAGCTTTCCCGCGCTGCTGCAAGGAGGCGTCGACCGGCTGGCCGAGTTCTACGAGGTCAATCCGCAGGGCAGCGAGCGCGTGGCCGGGCGCGAGGCCAACGTGCTGATGGTGCAGCCGCGCGACGCGAACCGCTTTGGCTACCGGCTCTGGTCGGACAAGGCCTCGGGCCTGTTGCTGCGAGCCGACGTGGTCAACGACCGCAACGAGGTGCTCGAGACTTCGGCCTTTTCCGAGGTGACGATCGGTGTGAAGCCGCAGCTCGACAGCGTGACCGTGCCGATGCGCAAGCTCGACGGGTACCGTGTGATCCGGCCCGCGCTGACCGCCACGCGGCTGGACGCCGAAGGCTGGGCGATGCGGCAGTTGGTGCCCGGGTTCCGCGAAGTCAGCTGCGTCAAGCGGCCGATGGAGTCGCCCACCTCGAACAGCCAGGAGGCTTCGGCAGAGCCGGTGCTGCAGACGATCTTCTCCGACGGGCTGACCTACGTGTCGCTGTTCATCGAGCCATTCAATGCGCAGCGCCACCAGCGCTCCATGCGCACTGCCGTCGGCGCGACGCAGACCCTGATGCGCCGGCATGGCGATTGGTGGGTCACTGTCGTTGGCGACGTTCCGCCCGCGACCCTGCTGATGTTCGCCAACGGGCTTGAACGCAAGAAGTGAATCGCCAACTGGCTCGGTTTCCTGTTTGAGGCCATCACCCATGACCCAGATGTACTCCCTCGTTCCGCAGGCCGCACGCCGCAGCCTCGTCGCCGTTCTGTTCGGCCTCGTCCTGGCCGCGGCAGGCGGCATCGTCAGTCAGCCGGCACGGGCCCAGGCGCTGCCGGAGTTCGCCGACCTCGCCGATCGTGTCGGCCCGGCGGTGGTCAACATCCGCACCACCGAGAGGCGCTCTGCGCGCAGCAGTGGCGGGCCGGAGATCGACGAGGACATGCTGGAATTCTTCAAGCGCTTCGGCCTGCCCATCCCCAACCAGCCCTCGCCGCGCGGTCAGCGCCCGGCGCCAGATGGCGAGCCGCAGCAGCGCGGCGTGGGATCCGGATTCATTTTGAGCGCCGACGGCTACGTGATGACCAACGCGCACGTGGTCGAGGGTGCCGACGAGGTCTTCGTCACGCTGACCGACAAGCGCGAGATGAAGGCCCGCATCATCGGTGCCGACCGTCGCTCTGACGTGGCGCTGGTGAAGATCGACGCGGCCGGGCTGCCGACCGTGCGCATCGGCGACGTCAGCCGCCTTCGCGTGGGCGAATGGGTGATCGCCATCGGCTCGCCTTTCGGACTGGAGAACACCGTGACCGCCGGCATCGTCAGCGCGAAGTCACGCGATACCGGCGAGTTCCTGCCGCTGATCCAGACCGACGTGGCCATCAACCCCGGCAATTCGGGCGGTCCGCTGATCAACATGCGCGGTGAGGTGGTGGGCATCAACTCGCAGATCTACAGCCGCTCTGGTGGCTACATGGGCATCTCGTTCGCGATCCCGATCGACGAGGCCAGCCGAGTGGCCGAACAGCTCAAGACGACCGGCCGCGTCAGCCGCGGCCGCATCGGCGTGAGTATCGATCAGGTCACCAAGGACGTGGCCGAATCCATCGGCCTGGGCAAGCCCACGGGTGCCTTGGTGCGAAGCGTCGAAGCCGGCGGCCCGGCCGAGAAGGCCGGCATCGAGGCGGGAGACATCATCACGCGCTTCGATGGCCGCGTGGTCGAGAAGTCGGGTGACCTGCCGCGCATCGTCGGCGGCGTGAAGCCAGGCAGCAAGTCGACCGTTCAGGTGTTCCGGCGTGGCGCCTACAAGGATCTCGGGGTGATGGTGGCCGAGATCGAACCGGACAAGGTCAAGCGTACCGCCGAGGCAGAGACCAAGCCGCCGGCCACCGTCTCGACGATGGGCATTGCCGTGTCCGATCTGAACGAGGCACAGAAGCGCGAACTCAAGCTGAAGAACGGCGTGCGGGTGGAGGTGGCCGATGGCGCCGCGGCACGCGCTGGCCTGCGCGAGGGCGACGTGATCCTGTCGCTGGACAACACCGAGATCACCAGCGCCAAGCAGTTCGAGGCCGTGGTCTCGAAGCTGGACAAGTCGCGCGCCGTCACCGCGCTCGTGCGGCGCGGCGACACGGTGAACTTTCTGATCATCCGTCCCGTGCGCTGACCGCCGCGGCGGGCCTGTGGGGAGCCTGGCGTTGGCGCCGGGCATCCTACTGTGGAGGCGGGTCTTTCCATGATCCGGGATGTGAGGCGGTGTGATGGCACCCGAGAAGCGAGGCTGCGGGCCAGCTTTTCAGATTGCAGTAAGTCAGCTCTCGCTAACATTGGTGCCCGAACGGGGATTGCACTGACCGAACGGTAGAATCAGGGTCTGCCACCGCCCTGTTTCGCTGATTCGATCAACAAAGCAGGGTGTTCAGATCTATCCCCAACTGATCCACAAGGCTTTGTGGATAAGCTGTTGATGACTTTTCCTGTTGGCACCCTGCAACGACGAGAAATCGAGGATTGGCGCGGTTTCCAGCCGGGTGCTTTTGGCTACAATGAAGGCCCAACAAGCAGTTGCCATACGTTTTGTTGGAAGGCGCGTCAATCTTTCGACGTGCCTTTTTTTTGGTTTCGACACGCCGCTTCGCGGCTTCACATCGCTTCGCGATTTGAGTCTCCGCCGCAACGCAATGGCCGTTGTGTTTATCGCCTGAGGCTCACGCTCCGCTGTCCATGGACCACATCCGCAACTTCTCCATCATTGCCCACATCGATCACGGCAAGAGCACGCTGGCCGATCGGCTGATCCAGCGCTGCGGCGGTCTGTCAGACCGTGAGATGGAGGCGCAAGTGCTCGACTCGATGGACATCGAGCGCGAGCGCGGCATCACGATCAAGGCGCAGACCGCGGCGCTGACCTACATCGCGCGAGACGGCCAGAAGTACACGCTGAACCTCATCGACACGCCGGGGCACGTCGACTTCTCCTACGAGGTCAGCCGCTCGCTGTCGGCCTGCGAGGGTGCCTTGCTGGTGGTCGACGCGAGCCAGGGCGTCGAGGCGCAGACGGTCGCCAACTGCTACACCGCGCTGGAACTCGGGGTCGAGGTCGTGCCGGTGCTCAACAAGATGGACCTGCCTCAGGCTGACCCGCAGCGTGCCAAGGAAGAGATCGAGGATGTGATCGGCATCGACGCGACCGACGCCATCCCGTGCAGCGCCAAGACGGGCGAAGGCATCGACGACATCCTCGAAGCGGTGCTCACGCGCATGCCGGCGCCGCGCGGCAAGGCCGAGGCGCCGCTGCGCGCCATGATCATCGACTCCTGGTTCGACAACTACGTCGGCGTGGTGATGCTGGTGCGCGTGGTCGACGGCTCGCTGTCCAAGGGCGAGCGAATCCGGCTGATGGCCAGCGACGCGGTCTACGGAGCCGAGCAGCTCGGCGTGTTCACGCCGAAGTCGGTGCCGCGCGACACGCTGAACGCCGGCGAGGTGGGTTTCGTGATCGCCGGCATCAAGGAGCTGCAGGCCGCCAAGGTCGGCGACACGATCACGCTCGAGAAGAAGCTGCCCAACAACCTGGGCGTGGCCACCGAGGCGCTGCCCGGCTTCAAGGAGATCCAGCCGCAGGTCTTCGCCGGGCTCTACCCGACCGAAGCGAGCGAGTACGACCAGCTGCGCGACGCGCTCGAGAAGCTCAAGCTCAACGATTCGTCCCTGCGCTACGAGCCGGAGGTCAGCCAGGCGCTCGGCTTCGGCTTCCGCTGCGGCTTCCTCGGCCTGCTGCACATGGAGATCGTGCAGGAGCGGCTGGAGCGCGAGTTCGACCAGGACCTGATCACCACCGCGCCGAGCGTCGTCTACGAGGTCGAGCTCAACGACGGCACGCTGCTGCGCGTGGAGAACCCCTCCAAGATGCCTGATCTGGGCCGCATCAAGGAGATCCGCGAGCCGATCGTCACCGTGCACCTCTACATGCCGCAGGACTACGTCGGCCCGGTCATGACGCTGGCCAACCTCAAGCGCGGCAACCAGATCAACATGGCCTACCACGGCCGCCAGGTCATGCTGACCTACGAGATGCCGCTGGCCGAGATCGTTCTCGACTTCTTCGACAAGCTGAAAAGCGTGTCGCGCGGCTACGCGTCGATGGACTACGAGTTCAAGGAGTACCGGGCCGCCGATGTCGTGAAGGTGGACATCCTGCTCAACGGCGAGAAGGTGGACGCGCTGTCGATCATCGTCCACCGCAGCCAGAGCGCGTACCGCAGCCGCGCCGTGGTGAGCAAGATGCGCGAGCTGATCTCGCGCCAGATGTACGACGTGGCGGTGCAGGCCGCCATCGGCGCCAACATCATCGCGCGTGAGACAATCAAGGCGCTGCGCAAGAACGTGCTGGCCAAGTGCTACGGCGGCGACATCTCCCGCAAGCGCAAGCTGCTCGAAAAACAAAAGGCCGGCAAGAAACGCATGAAGCAGATCGGCTCCGTCGAAGTGCCGCAGGAAGCGTTTCTCGCCATCCTGCAAGTGGACGACTGATGGGTTACCTGACCGGTGTGCTCTATGGCGTGCTCGCCTTCTACCTGGGGGGCTGGTACCTCGGCAAGTGGACGGGCAATTTCTCGCTGCTGCTGTTCATTCTCAGTGTCGTGACCCTGGCCTACTGGCTGGCCGAACGTTTCCACTTCGCGCCGCGGCGCCTCGTGGCCGCCCGTGCACTGGAAGAACAGGACACTGCCCGTCGCGCCCAGCTCGCCGCGCAGGGCATCTCCAAGATCGACACCGATCTGGAACCGGCGCGCGAACGACTGCTGATGCAGCCCTGGTGGCTGGACTGGACGGCCGGCCTGTTCCCGGTGATCCTGGCAGTCTTCCTGCTGCGATCGTTCCTGTTTGAGCCGTTCAAGATCCCGTCGGGGTCGATGATTCCGACACTGCTCGTCGGCGACCTGATTCTCGTCAACAAGTACCACTATGGTGTGCGCCTGCCGGTGATCAACAAGAAGATCATCCCGAACAACAACCCGAAGCGCGGCGACGTGATGGTGTTCCGCTTCCCGCGCGATCCCAGCATCGATTACATCAAGCGAGTGGTCGGCCTGCCGGGCGACGAGGTCAGCTTCCGCAACCAGAAGCTGTCGATCAACGGCCAGGAAGTCCCCCTGGAGGCGATGCCCGCGCCAGGCTTCTACGACGAGGACTCGCTGCGCTACTTCCCCGAGTTCAAGGAAAAGCTCGGCGACGTCGAGCACCGCATCCTCGTGAACCCGCAGGCGCAGCGGCCGTTCGGCGCCGATGGGGCCTACACGTTTCCCTTCCGGGAGAACTGCCGGTACAGTGCCGAGGGCGTGAGCTGCAGGGTGCCCGAGGGACACTATTTCATGATGGGCGACAACCGCGACAATTCCGAGGACTCGCGCTACTGGGGCTTCGTGCCCGACGAGAACATCGTCGGCCGGGCTTTTTTCGTGTGGATGAACTTCGGCAACCCGAAGCGCATCGGTTCGTTCCACTGACGCGCCGGGGCACGAGGTTCACGACGGGAGCATGAACGCATGACTGCAGAGCCTGTATCGAGCCGCCGCCAGCGCGGTGTCACTCTCTTCGGCCTGATGTTCTGGGCCGTGTTGATCGGATTCGGCGCGCTCGTCACGATGCGCGTGCTGCCGACGATCAACGAGTACTACACCATCCAGCGCGCGGTCGAGAAGATCGCCAAGGAAGGCGGCACCACCGTGCCCGAGATCCGCAACGCCTTCGAGAAGCAGAAGCAGATCGAGTACTCGATCAATTCGATCGAAGGCAAGGACCTGAAGATCACCAAGGAAAACGAGAAGGTCGTGGTGAGTTTCGCCTACGACAAGGAGATCGAGCTGATGGCTCCGGTCTACCTGCTCATCAAGTACGAGGGGCGCTCCAAGTAGCGCAGCGGGGCCAATCCGGGTGCGAGGGCACCTGACCGCGACCAACCCGATGGACGAACGACTCGACGAACTTCAGCAACGAATCGGCCACCGATTCCGCCAGGCCGATCTGCTGCCGCGTGCGCTCACGCACCGCAGCTTCGGCGCCGATCACAATGAGCGGCTCGAATTCCTCGGCGATGCCGTGCTCAGCCTGGCTGTCTCCAGCCTGCTGTTCGACCGCTTTGCCGGCTCCGATGAAGGCGACCTGACGCGCGTGCGCGCCCACCTGGTTCGCGAGGAGAGCCTGCACCGTGTCGCCCTGCAGGTCGGCCTGCCCGAGGTGCTGCGGCTGTCCGAGGGCGAAGCCCGCGGCGGCGGCGCGCAGCGTGCGTCCATCCTCGCCGATGCGCTGGAGGCGGTGATCGGCGCGGTGTTCCTCGACGGCGGCTTCGAATCGGCGCGTGCGCTGGTACAGCGACTGTTCGGCGAGGTCATCGCGGGCACCGACATCGGCGGCTGGGCCAAGGACGCCAAGACCGAGCTGCAGGAATGGCTGCAGGCTCGGCGCCTGCCGGTGCCGACCTACCGCATCAGCGGCACACGCGGCCAGGCGCATGCGCAGACCTTCGAGGTCGATTGCGAGGTGCCGGCACTGGGCCTGACGCAAGCCGGCGAGGGCAAGTCCCGCCGGCAGGCCGAGCAGGAAGCGGCACGCCGCATGATCGACCTGCTCAAGGCCAGTGACCGCCCCGGCGGCCCGCTCCGCTCATGACGAACACCCCCTCGGCCGAAGAACCTCCTGCGGCGCAGCGCTGCGGCCTGATCGCCATCGTCGGCCGGCCGAACGTCGGCAAGTCGACATTGCTGAATGCATTGGTCGGCCAGAAGATCAGCATCACCTCGGCCAAGGCGCAGACCACCCGCCACCGCATCACCGGCATCCGCACGGTGGGCGACTCGCAGTTCGTCTTCGTCGACACGCCCGGCTTCCAGACGCGCCACGCCGCAGCGCTGAACCGCACGCTGAACCGCACGGTGCAGGGCGTGCTGACCGATGTCGATGTGGTGCTCTTCGTCGTCGAGGCCGGCCGTTTCGGGCTGGACGACGCCAAGGTGCTCGCCCTCATCCAGGGCGAGGCCATGAAGGGCAAGCCGGTGTTCCTGATCGCCAACAAGCTCGACGCCGTGCAGCGCCGGGCCGAACTGGCGCCCTGGCTCAAGAGCATGCAGGACCGCCACGCTTTCGCCGAGTTCGTGCCGCTGTCGGCCAAGAAGGCGGCCGACGTCGAGCGCCTGCTCGGCATCGTGCGGCCCTATCTTCCAGAGCAGCCCTGGTTCCACGAGGAAGACGCGCTCACCGACCGCAGCGACCGCTTCCTTGCCAGCGAACTCATCCGCGAGAAGCTGTTCCGCCTGACCGGCGACGAACTGCCCTACACCTCGACGGTGGTGATCGACAAGTACGAGGAAGAAGGCAACCTGCGGCGCATCGCGGCGTCCATCGTCGTCGAGCGCGACGCGCACAAGGGCATGATCATCGGCGCCGGTGGCGAGCGGCTCAAGCGCATCGGTTCCGAGGCGCGCCAGGAGCTCGAGAAGCTGCTGGACGCCAAGGTGTTCCTCGAGCTGTTCGTCAAGGTGCGATCCGGCTGGGCGGCCGACGAGGACCACCTGCGCAGCTACGGCTACGAGTAACGATGGCCACGGCGCGCGGCGCGGCCCCGCTGGCGGCCTTCGTGCTGCACCGATACGACTGGAGCGAATCCAGCCTGATTCTCGATCTGTTCACTCGTTCGCAGGGCCGCGTGGCGGTGGCGGCGCGCGGAGCCAAGAAGCCGCACTCCAATCTGCGTGCGATCCTCTTGCCGTTTCAGCGCGTCCATGTCTCGCTGGGCCGGCTGCCGGAAGGCGAGGGTGCTGGCGAGGTGCAGACGCTGCGCCAGGCCGAGTGGGGCGGCGGCGCGGCCATGCTGACCGGGGCGGCGCTGTTCAGCGGCTTCTACCTCAACGAATTGCTGATGAAGCTGCTCGCCCGGCACGACCCGCACCCGGTGCTCTTCGATGCCTATGCGCAGACCCTGCCGCTGCTCGGCCCCGGCGAAGATGCCCGCACGCAGACGGCGCTGCGCGCCTTCGAGCTCACGCTGCTGCAGGAGATCGGGCTGCTGCCCGACCTGAGCGTGGCGACGCAGACGCAGCAACCCTTGCAGTCCGCAGCGCTGTACGCGCTTCGGCCGGAGGCCGGCGTCATCGAGGCGCGCGGCGACGAGTCGGGCATGCCGGGCGCCACGCTGGTCGGTGTGCAGGCCGCGCTCGAGCACGGCAGCCTCGAGGCCCTGCACCAGGTCTGTGCCGGCGCGCTACCGGCGCTGAAGGCACAGTTGCGCGCGCTGCTTCACTATCATCTCGGCTCCGCCCCCTTGCGCACCCGCCAGGCGATGCTGGACGTGCAGAACCTCGCCCCATGAATCCACTGCTGACCACCGGACTCGACGCCCACCGCGGCATGACCGCGCTGTCGGTCAACCTCAACAAGGTGGCCCTGCTTCGCAACACACGCGCGCTGGGCATCCCGAGCGTGACGCGCGCTGCCACGCTGGCGCTGGAGGCCGGCTGCCAGGGCATCACGGTGCACCCACGGCCCGACGAGCGCCATATTCGCGCGCAGGACGTCGTCGACCTCGGCGAACTGCTGAAGTCCTGGCCGCAGGCCGAGTACAACATCGAAGGCAACCCTTTTCACAACCTGATGGACTGCGTTCGCGACCTGGTGCGCCGTGGCCTTCCGGTGCACCAGGTCACCTTCGTGCCCGACAGCGTCGATCAGCCGACCTCCGACCACGGCTGGCGCTTCCCGCAGGACCTGCAGCGCCTGGCGCCGCTGGTTGCCGAGTGCCGGGCGATGGGTCTGCGTGTGAGCCTGTTCATGGACCCGGAGCCAGGCCAGATGCGCGGTGCGCGCGAGGCCGGCGCCGACCGCGTCGAGCTCTACACCGAGACCTATGCCCGTGCCCACGGCACGCCGCAGCAGGCGCCCGTGCTGGCCGGCTTCACCGCGTCGGCGCAGGCCGCGCTGGCCGAAGGCCTGGGCTTGAACGCCGGCCACGACCTGAACCGCGACAACCTCACCGACTTCCTGCAGGCCGTGCCGGGCATCCAGGAGGTCTCGATCGGCCATGCGCTGATTGCGGATGCGCTGGAGCTCGGTCTGGCAGAGACGGTGCGCGACTACCTGCGCTGCATCCACCGGGCGCACGCCTGAGCCGAGCATGATCTTCGGCATCGGGACGGACATCTGCGACATCCGGCGCATGCGCGAGACCTACGTGCGACGCGGCGAACGTTTCGCGGCCAAGGTGCTCGGCCCGCACGAGATCGAGGTGTTCCGCCAGCGCTTGGCCAAGGTCGAGTCGCGCGGCATCAGCTACCTGGCCACGCGCTTCTCGGCCAAGGAGGCCTTCTCCAAGGCCATCGGCATGGGCATGCGCATGCCCATGACCTGGCGCGACTGCGAAGTCGTCAAGGCGCCCAGCGGCAAACCCGAGATCCGCCTGCATGGCGCGCTGGCCGAGTGGTTCGAGACACGCGGCCTGCGCGCCCACGTCAGCGTGACCGACGAAACCGACTACGCGGCGAGCTTCGTCGTCGTCGAAACCCGAGAGAACCGATGAGCCCCCATTGCCCCGTCATCCTGGACATCGCCGGCCTGAGCCTGTCGGCCGACGATCGCCGCCGCCTGCAGCACCCGCTGACCGGCGGGCTGATCCTGTTCGCGCGCAACTGGTCCGAGCGCCGCCAGCTCGTCGAGCTGACCGCCGAGATCAAGTCGCTGCGCGCCGACCTGCTGATCTGCGTCGATCACGAAGGCGGGCGTGTGCAGCGTTTCCGCACTGACGGCTTCACGCACCTGCCGCCGATGCGCGCGCTGGGTGAGCTGTGGATGCGCGACCCGCTCACCGCCACCGACGCCGCCACCGCTGCCGGCCAGGTGCTTGGCATGGAGCTGCGCGCCTGCGGTGTCGACCTCAGCTTCACGCCGGTGCTCGACCTCGACCACGGCGGCAGCAGCGTCATCGGCGACCGCGCTTTCCACCGCGATGCGCGCGTGGCCACGATGCTGGCCAAGAGCCTGATGCATGGCCTGCTGCTGGCCGGCATGGCCAACTGCGGCAAGCATTTCCCGGGGCACGGCTTCGTGAAGGCCGACAGCCACACCGAGGTGCCGGTCGACAAGCGCAGCCTGAAGGCCATCCTGGCTGACGACGCCAAGCCCTACGAGTGGCTGTCCACCAGCCTGGCCAGCGTGATGCCGGCGCACGTGGTCTACCCGAAGGTCGATGCCCACCCGGCCGGCTTCTCGCCGCGCTGGCTGAAGGAGATCCTGCGCCTGCAGCTCGGTTTCACCGGCGCCGTGTTCAGCGACGACCTCAGCATGGAGGGCGCTCGCCGCGTCGGCGGCGTCGAGGTCAGTTATGCCGAGGCCGCCGCCATCGCGCTCGACGCCGGTTGCGACCTGGTGCTGCTGTGCAACCAGTCGGTGGACGGCGGTGCGGCCGTCGACGCCTTGCTCGACGGCCTGGAGGCGCAGCATGCACAAGGCCACTGGCAATCCGACCCCGACAGCGAGGCGCGACGCCAGCGCCTGCTGCCGCAGACCGCGCCGCTGGCCTGGGACGACCTGATGCACGACCCGCTGTACCAGCGCGCGCTGGAACGGCTGCCCTAGAAACGACAACGCCGCCGAAGCCTGGGCCGCGGCGGCGTGTCGCACAAGGCGACGCGTACTTACTGCGGTGCGCGCGGCTCCTGCGCAGCCTGGTCGAAGGGCAGGGTGATCTGCGAGAGATCCTTGCGCGTCTCGACCAGCACCAGCGGGCCTTCGTCGGCCACCACCACCGGCTTGCGCTCGCGCGGCACGTGCACGGGCTTCGGCTCGTTGGCCATCGCCTCCTGCACGGCGCGGATCTTGTCGGCGTCGGAGTTCACCCACTGCAGACCAGCGGATTGCGCGACCTCGGCCAGCTGACCGGCGGGCAGCACGAAGGGTTCGACCTTCGTGACGACGGGTGCAGCGGCGGGGACCGGTGCTGCCACGGGGGCGGCCACAGGCGCCGGTGCTGCGACGAACGGCGCGACGAAGGCTTCGGCCAGCGGCTCGGCAATCGGTTCGACCGCAGCCACCGGTTGCGCGACTGATTCGGCCGCAGCCACCGGCGCATATTCGGCGAACTCGGCGGGCACGGCGCCTTGTTCGGCGATGGCCGGCATGCCCTCGCCGAGCGGTACTTCGCTGCCCGGCGCGGCTTCGTCACGGCGCTCACGGCGCTGACGATCGCGGCCACCGCGACCACCACGACGGCGGCTGTCGCGCTCCTCGCCGCCTTCGGTCGCCTGCGGCGCGGCCTCGGCGGCCCCGCTGCTCACGACCTCGGTGGCGACTTCGCCTTCAGCGCTCACCGGCGTATCGCCTACCGCGCCTTCGGCTCCGCGCGATTCATCGCGGTCACGACCACCGCGCCCACGGCGGTTGCGACGGCGGCCATTGCGTTCGGCCTGCGCCTCGCCGCTCTCGGCAGCACCCTCTGCCACCGGGATGGTGTCGACGAAGGCCTGCTGCACGGGCACAGCCTCTGCGCTGCCCGCCTCGGGTGCGGGACGGCGCTCGCTGCGCTCGGTACGATCACCGCGCTCGCCACGCTCGCCCCGGCCACCGCGGCGGCCTTCGCCACGCGCTTCGCCGCGCGTTTCGACGCCGGCCTCGGTGCGCACGGTGGCTTCTTCACCTTCCGGACGCTCGCTGCGCTCGCCACGTTCGTTGCGCGGCCCGCGCCCGTCGCGACCACCGCCTTCACCGCGTCCGTCACGGCCACCACGGCCACCGCGGCCGTCGGCACGTGCTTCGCCACCACGTTCGCCGCGCTCGCCACGTTCACCTCGCTTGGCATCGCGGCCACCGCGGCCGCCACGCTCGCCGCGGCCTTCACGGCGCGGCTCGCCGGCAGCCGGAATCGCAGGCTTGGCGGCCGGGGCCGGTGCTGCAGCCGGCGTGCTCGGCTCGGCCGAGAACAGGCGCTTGACCCAGCCGAAGAATCCCGTGCCGGCCGCAGCCGCCACAGGTGCCGCCACCACCGGCGCCGGCGCGGCCACCGGGGCCACCGCGACGGGTTCGGGCTTGGGCACCGGCTGGGGCGCGGGCGTCTCGGGCATGATCCCCTTGATCACCGGCTCCTGCTTGGGCTTGGCCTTCTCGCGACGGGTGATGCCGACTTCCTCGTCCATCTCGTCGATCATCGTGTAGCTGGCCTGCAGGTTCTCCAGACGCGGGTCGTCGTGGCGCAGGCGCTCGAGCCGGTAGTTCGGCGTGTCGAGGTTCTTGTTCGGCACCAGCAGCACGGTGACGCGCTGCTTCAGCTCGATCTTGGTGATCTCGGTGCGCTTCTCGTTGAGCAGGAACGACACCACTTCCACCGGCACCTGCACATGCACGGCGGCGGTGTTCTCCTTCATCGACTCCTCCTGCACCATGCGCAGGATCTGCAGCGCGGAGCTCTCGGTGTCGCGGATGTGGCCGGTGCCGTTGCAGCGCGGGCAGGTGATGTGGCTGCCTTCGCTCAGCGCCGGGCGCAGGCGCTGGCGGCTGAGTTCGAGCAGGCCGAACTTGCTGATCGAGCTGAACTGCACGCGGGCGCGGTCTTGCCGAAGCGCGTCGCGAAGCCGGGTCTCGACCTCGCGGCGGTTCTTCGACTCTTCCATGTCGATGAAGTCGACGACGATCAGGCCGCCCAGGTCGCGCAGGCGCATCTGGCGGGCGATCTCATCGGCCGCTTCGAGGTTGGTGCGGGTCGCGGTCTCCTCGATGTCGCTGCCGCGCGTGCTGCGCGCCGAGTTCACGTCCACAGAGACCAGCGCCTCGGTGTGGTCGATCACAATGGCGCCGCCCGAGGGAAGGTTCACTGTGCGCGAGAACGCCGTCTCGATCTGGTGCTCGATCTGGAAGCGGCTGAACAGCGGCGCATCGTCCCGGTAGCGCTTGACCTTGTTTGCCGTCTCCGGCATCACGTGGGTCATGAACTGCAGCGCCTGATCGTAGATGTCGTCGGTGTCGATCAGGATCTCGCCGATGTCGGCGGTGAAGTAGTCGCGGATCGCGCGGATCACCAGGCTCGATTCCTGGTAGATCAGGAACGCGCCCTTGCCGCCCTTGGAAGCGCCGTCGATGGCCTCCCACAGCTTGAGCATGTAGTTCAGGTCCCACTGCAGCTCGGCGGCCGAGCGGCCGATGCCAGCGGTGCGGGCGATCAGGCTCATGCCCTTGGGGTACTCGAGCTGGTCGAGGTTTTCCTTCAGCTCCTCGCGGTCCTCGCCCTCGATGCGCCGGCTCACGCCGCCGCCGCGCGGGTTGTTGGGCATCAGCACCAGGTAGCGGCCGGCCAGCGAGACGAAGGTGGTCAGCGCCGCGCCCTTGTTGCCGCGCTCTTCCTTCTCGACCTGGACCAGCAGCTCCTGGCCGTTGGAGATGACGTCCTGGATCTTCGCGTCGCGCACGCTGGCGCCTTCGCGGAAGTAGTTCTTGGAGATTTCCTTGAACGGCAGGAAGCCGTGGCGGTCTTCGCCGTAGTCGACGAAGCAGGCCTCCAGCGACGGCTCGACGCGCGTCACGACGGCCTTGTAGATGTTGCCCTTGCGCTGTTCGCGCCCTTCGATCTCGGTCTCGAAGTCGAGCAGCTTCTGCCCGTCGACGATCGCCAGGCGACGCTCTTCCTGCTGCGTCGCATTGATCAGCATGCGTTTCATGTGCACTCCTCCTGCGCCGCCTTCGTGGGCGGCGCGCTATCGACAGTCACCGCCTGCGGATGCAGGAGGCGACGCTTCGATGCACGAGAAACGCGTGGGAACCGGAAGGAATCGCCCTGGACTGCCTGGTTGCGGTGTCGATCAGCAGATCGGCCGCAGGGGCAGCGTTGGCGCGTGCGCGACAGTGGGGTGGGCGGTTGGCACTGCGCGCTGAGGCCTCGTGGGCCGGCCGCGCGCTGCATGAAAGTCCTGGGTCCTGGGCCACCGGGAACCCGGGAGCGACGGCGCAGCGCAGGACCATGTCCTGTCAGGCGCACGCTCGCAGCGCGGGGGGTGGGGGACCGGGAACAACATCCGCTGGATCACTGGACGCAGACGGGAGACGTCGGCTTTCGCGGGGCATTCGCCCTCACGCTCGGCCGCGGGTGTCTCCTGTCCGAAAACCTTGTTGGGTGGTTCGTTCTTCGTTCGCTCTGCCGCTTCGCGCCCTGGGCCGCGGCGTCACTTGGGGACGCCGCCCGCCCGGGCAACGTTGCGTTGCATCACCGGGTGGCCGCTCTCCTGAACGGCCCGTCACGCTGGCCTGCGAGGCTAAACTCCGTGGAATCAAGCACTTAGAGCACAACGTGAACGCGCCGATTATAGGGGCCAAACCGAAGCCGGCCGCAGCGGCCGCCAATGCCCCGAGCGTGCTGCGTCTCACGGTCGACGAAGGCTCGCAAGGCCAGCGGCT
This sequence comes from Rhizobacter sp. AJA081-3, assembly GCF_017795745.1. Lineage (GTDB taxonomy): Bacteria > Pseudomonadota > Gammaproteobacteria > Burkholderiales > Burkholderiaceae_C > Piscinibacter. Next base: position 948,730 of record NZ_CP059067.1, read on the forward strand.
GGACAACTTCCTGATCCGGCTGCTCAAGGGCGTGCCCAAGACGCACGTCTACCGGGTCATCCGCTCGGGCGAGGTGCGTGTCAACAAGGGCCGTGCCGCCGCCGACACCCGGCTGGAAATCGGCGACGTGGTGCGCGTGCCGCCGGTGCGCGTGGCCGACCGATCGGCCGAGCCAGCGGCGCCGGCGCGGGAGTTTCCGGTCGTCTTTGAAGACGAGCACCTGATCGCCGTCGACAAGCCGGCCGGCGTGGCGGTGCACGGCGGAAGCGGGGTGAGCTTCGGCGTCATCGAGCAGTTGCGCCAGGCGCGGCCGGCGGCTAAGTTCCTCGAACTCGTGCACCGCCTCGACAAGGAGACCTCGGGCCTGCTGCTGATCGCCAAGAAGCGCTCGGCCCTGGTGGCGCTGCAGGACCAGCTGCGCGAACGCGAAACGGGCAAGACCTACGTGGCGCTGGTGATCGGTGCCTGGCCGGCCAGCCGCAAGGTCATCGACGTGCCGCTGCACAAGTTCCTCACCGGCGAGGGCGAGCGCCGCGTGCGCGCCGTCGAACCCGGCCACGACGAAGCCAAGCGCTCGATCACGCTGGTCAAGGTGGCGCAGCGCTATCGCGACTTCACGCTGCTGGACGTGACCATCAAGACCGGCCGCACGCACCAGATCCGCGTGCACCTGACGCACGAGGGCCACCCCATCGTCGGTGACGCCAAGTACGGCGACTTTGCGCTCAACAAGTCGCTCTCGCGCGGCGCGGCCCATTTCGAGCGCATGTTCCTGCACGCCCGGCGGCTGCGTTTCCAGCACCCGGCCAGCGGCGAGGTGATCGAGCTCGAATCGCCCCTGCCGGCAGAATGCGTGGCTTTCCTCGCCACACTCTCGACATGACACGACCGAGGCAGTTCGACCTGATCGCCTTCGACTGGGACGGCACGCTGTTCGACTCCACTGCGCTGATCGCGCGCTGCATCCAGGCCGCCTGCGCCGACCTGGGCGTGCCGGTGCCCAGCGACAAGGACGCCAGCTACGTGATCGGCATGGGCCTGATCGAGGCGCTGCAGCATGCCGCGCCGGACCTCCCGCGCGAGCGCTACAAGGAGCTCGGCGAGCGCTACCGCCACCATTACTTCGCGAAGCAGCACGAGATCGTGCTGTTCGAGGGCACGCTGGCGATGTTGCAGGCCTTGAAGGCGCGCAACCACTGGCTGGGCGTGGCCACCGGCAAGTCGCGCCGCGGGCTGGACGAGGCGCTGCAGACCGTGCAGCTGCAGGGCCTGTTCGACGCCACCCGCACCGCCGACGAGACGGCGTCCAAGCCGGATCCGCAGATGCTGATCGAGCTGATGAGCGAGTTCGGCGTGGAGCCCGAGCGCACCTTGATGATCGGCGACACCACGCACGACCTGCAGCTCGCCGCCAACGCCGGCGCCGCGGCCATCGGCGTGAGCTACGGCGCGCATGCGCACGAGAGCTTCGCCGGCTTCGAGACCCGCTACGTGGCGCACTCCACCGCCGAGCTGCACGACTGGCTGATGCGCCATGCCTGAGGCGGCCGAGCGCGGTCACGCGCAGCACCTGTGCGCCTCGGAGCAACTGGCCGAGCGCGGCGATGCCATGGTGTTCGACGTGCTGCAGTACCGCCAGCCTGCCCGCGCCTTCGCGCTGCGCTTCGACGGCCGTGTGGTCGCCTACCTGAACCGCTGCGCGCACGTGCCCGCCGAGATGGACTGGCAGCCCGGCCAGTTCCTCGACAGCGAGCGTGCCTTCATCCTGTGTTCGATCCACGGTGCGGCCTACGAGCCGTCCAGCGGCCGCTGCGTCGCCGGGCCCTGCGGCCGCGGCCGCCTCGTCGTCATCGACGTCGAGGAACGCGATGGCCAGGTGTATTGGTATCCTTCCCGCGACACCCAACCCGCCTTTGCCGACTGACGCGTCGGCCGGGGCCGAAAGCCTTCCCATGAGCACACCCGACGAACCCAGCAACCCAGGGCGAGTGGAGCCCGCCTTCGGCAGCGTGCCGCCGCCGGCATCCCCCACGCCGTCCAGCGCCGCGGCACGCCCGGCGACGCTGGAGACCTCTGGCCTGGAGCAGGTTGCACGCGACTTCCTGCGCGAGCGGCGCAGCGAACGCCGCTGGCGCATCTTCTTCCGCCTCGCCTGGCTGCTGCTACTCTTCTTCATCGTCTCGCTGACCTTCTCGTCGCGCATGGGCCCCACCGCGCCGAGCACGCCGCACACGGCCCTGGTCGAGGTGCGCGGCGAGATCGCCGCCGACACGGAGGCCAGCGCCGAGAACCTCGTCGCGGCACTGAAATCGGCCTTCGAGGATGTGGGCGCGCAGGCGGTGGTGCTGCGCATCAACTCGCCTGGTGGCAGCCCGGTGCAGGCCGGCATCGTCTACGACGAGATCCGCCGCCTGAAGGCGCTGCACAAGAAGCCGGTCTACGCGGTGGTCGAGGAGATGTGTGCCTCGGGCGCCTACTACATCGCTGTTGCAGCCGACGAGATCTACGTCGACAAGGCCAGCCTGGTGGGCAGCATCGGCGTGCTGATGGACGGCTTCGGCTTCACCGGCACGATGGAAAAGCTCGGCATCGAGCGCCGCCTGCTCACCGCCGGCGCGAACAAGGGCATGCTCGACCCGTTCTCGCCGCAGAACGAGCAGCACCGCGCGTTCGCCAAGTCGATGATCGACCAGATCCACCAGCAGTTCATCGCCGTGGTCAAGCAGGGTCGCGGCAAGCGCCTGAAGGAGACGCCGGACACTTTCTCGGGCCTGTTCTGGAACGGCGAGGAGGCCATCAAGCTCGGCCTGGCCGACAAGACCGGCAACCTCGACTTCGTGGCGCGCGAGGTGATCCGCGCCGAAGAGGTGATCGACTACACGCCCAAGGAGAACGTGGCCGAGCGGCTGGCCAAGCGCTTCGGCGCCTCGGTCGGCGCCGGCGCGGTGCGGGCGCTGCGCGAGATGGCGCCGCCGCTGCGCTGATCGAGGAGCGGGCCTTAGGGCTCGCCCTCCCAGTAGTCCAGGCTGTCGGCCGGCCGCTGGATGATGCGCAGGCCGCGCGTGTAGCCGGCGACCTTGCCCGAATCCGGGTACTCGCACAGCTCTGGCCGCTCCTGCGTGCTGATGCTCAGGTAGCGCATCGGCGCGGCCGAGGTGTTGATGAACTGGTGCGGGTACATCGGGCCGGGCGGGATGAACACCACGTCGCCGGCACGCACTGGCACCGTCTCGCCGGCCACGCGCAGCGTGCCTTCGCCTTCGAGGATGACGAACATCTCTTCCTGCGCATGGTGGAAGTGGTACGGGCAGCTGCGCTTGCCCGGCGCGAGGATGTCGAAGCCGGCGCCGAGCTTGACTGCCGCGGTACCGTCGGAGACGCCGCCGCACAGCGTGTCGTACAGCGGCTCGCGCTGCTGCCGCTCGAGTGTCACGTCCGCCAGGTTGCGGACGAGCGCGGCGCGCAGCTCGTCGGCCCGGCTCACTTCAGCAGCCCCTTGGTCTCGATGAACTCGATCACCTGCTGCAGCCCGATCTTCGTCTTCAGGTTGGTCATCACGTAGGGCCGCGTCGGGCGCATGCGCTTCGTGTCGGCTTCCATCACGGCCAAGTCGGCGCCGACGTAGGGCGCGAGGTCGGTCTTGTTGATGACGAACAGGTCGCTCTTGGTGATGCCGGGGCCGCCCTTTCGCGGGATCTTCTCGCCGGCGGCGACGTCGATCACGTAGATCGTCAGGTCCGACAGTTCGGGGCTAAAGGTCGCCGCCAGGTTGTCGCCGCCCGACTCGATGAAGACGATGTCGGCGTTCGGGAACTTGCCCAGCATGCGATCCACCGCCTCGAGGTTGATCGAGGCGTCTTCGCGAATCGCCGTGTGCGGGCAACCACCGGTCTCCACGCCCATGATGCGTTCGGGCTCCAGCGCGCCGGCGACGGTGAGCAGGCGCTGGTCTTCCTTGGTGTAGATGTCGTTGGTCACGACCACCAGGTCGTAGCGCTCGCGCATCGTCTTGCACAGCATCTCGACCAGGGTCGTCTTGCCGGAGCCGACCGGGCCCCCGACACCCACGCGCAGCGGTGGCAGTTTCTTGGTTCGCGAGGGGATGTGGTGCAGGCTGCTCATGGGGCCCATGATAGGCGCCGGGCTGACACTCCGCTCAGGATCGGAACAGGCGCGAGTACTGCGTCTCGTGCTGCGACGACAGGATGGCGAGCATCGGCGAGAAGGCCTGCCGCTCGCTGTCGGCGAGCCGCGCGGCCTGCTCGGCCGCGGCGGGGATGGCGGCCACCAGCGCCGCGAGGATGCGCTGCCCCGCGCTCTGGCCCAGCGGCACCGACTTCAGCGCCGCCTGCACCATGTTCTCGGCCCAGCCGAAGGCAAAGCTCAGCAGTGCTTCGCGCCGCGGTGCACCGGTCTGCGCCGCCGCGAGTGCGAAGGCCACCGGCCAGGTCGGCGCCGGCGGCAGTGCGGCGAGCACCGCCACGCGCTCGTCGACCACGCCACGGTTCTTCAGCCACTCGACCAGCGAGCGGCCCATCTGCTCGGCCTGCGCGCGCAGCTCGCGCGTCTCGCGCGTGGCGAGCACCCAGTCGTTGAGCTCGCGCACATGGGCGGCATCACCCCGCTGCCAGGCGCCGAAAGCCCTGGCGACCACGGCAAGCTCGCTGCGCGCCAGGGCGAGCTGGAGCTGGTCGCACAGCCAACGCGCGGCATCGGCTTCGCCGGCAACGTGACCCGACTCGACCGCGGCTTCCAGCGCCTCGGAGTAGCTGAAGCCGCCCACCGGCAGGGCCGGCGAGGCCAGCCATATCAACTGCAAAAGCGCGCTCGGAGCGAAGGGCGGTGCAACGGTGCGGACGCGCGGCACAGCGGTTCAGTGATCGTGGCCGCCGTGACCGTGGTCGTGGCCATGTGCGTGGTCGTGCCCATGATCGTGGGCGTGATCATGCGCGTGCGCGGCGTGGCCATGGTCGTGTGCCTTCTCGTGCGCACCAGCGTGCGCATGGGCGTGCGCGCCCGGCGCATAGGCGCCCGACTCCGGCTCGAAGGGCTCCTGCACTTCCTTCACGATCATGTGCATCTGGTTCAGAAGCTCGGCCAGCACATGGTCGGGCTCGAGCTTCAGATGATCGGGCTTGAGCTCCAGCTGCACATGCCGGTTGCCCAGGTGGTAGGCGGCACGCAGCAGGTCGTAAGGGCTGCCGTGCTGGCTGCAGTGCGTCACCCGCAGCACCGGCTGCGGCGCAGCCAGCACGCGCACCAGCGAGCCGTCTTCGGCCACCAGCACGTCGCCGCCGCGCACCACGCTGCCGCGCGGCAGGAACACGCCGAGCGCGCGGCCCTGCGAATCGGTGGCGTCGAAGCGGCTCTTCTGGCGCACGTCCCAGTCCAGCTCGACAGTGGCGGCGCGCTTGAGCAGCACGCCGGCGAGGCCGCGTCCGCCGGGGATGATCTTGTTGAGGGTCAGCATGGATCGGATTGTGCCGCTCAGCGACGCCGCTGCGCGTAACCCTGGCCATCGAGCCAGATCGCGCCGGTCGGGTCCTTCGGGTCGGTGATGATCAGGCGCGATTCCTCGCTGCCGTCGTCGTAGCGGATGTTGAGCATCACGCCCTCGATGCGGTAGCTGCCCTGCTGGCCGGCGGCCTGGCTGCGCGTGACCACCGAGCCGCCGGTGCTCTCGGCGCGGCCGCCCGCGCCGCCGCCGCGGCTGACCCTGCCATCGGGCGTGAAGCGGTATTCGTTCCACGCCGCCACCGACGCGGTACCGCCGACCGCCACGTTGCCCGTGCCGCCCAGGCGCCGGAACAGCCCGTCGAGGCGAAAGTCCTTGGGCAGCTGCCGGAAGGTCGACTGGAAGGGCAGCTTCTCCCAGCCCTTCTCGCCGGCGATCTGCAGCTCGCCGCCCTGGCGCCGCCAGCGTGTCCAGTCTTTGGGATGGGCCGCCTGGTGCGCGGCCATGCCGCCCGCGAACATCAGCCCTTCCACGTCGGTGAGCAGCCGGCCGTCGCGGAACAGCACCACCGGGTAGATGTCGGTGGTGATGAAGCCACCGATGCCCATGGCCGGGCGGGTGTCGAAACCGAAGGAGTCGATCTGGGCCAGCAGCGCGGCATCGGGCTTGACTCCGGCCACCGGGGCCGTCGCGGGCAGGGCCGGCTTCGCGGCCGGTGCGGCGCTGACGGCCCCCGAAAGCAGTTGCGGCGCCACCGCGGCGAACTGCGCGTCGCGCGTGCGGCTGGCTGTCACGGCGGCGAGGCAGGGGCTCACGCCCTGTGCGTCGATCTGCCGCACGATGGTGCTCACGCCGCGCTCGAGTTGCTGCTTCTGCGCGGGCTCGCTGTCGATCGCCTGTGCCTTGGCGCGGATCTGAGCGACGCCGTGGTCGCGCTCCCAGGCCTTCACGGTGGAGGCGTCGGCCGGCTTGAAGCCCCCGCGTCGCTGGCAGGCTGCGGCGAAATGGTCGAAGGTGCGAACGATCAGCACGGCTTTCAGCAGCGCTTCGTCGGCCGGTGGGGCGGCCCCGCCGGCAGCCGGCATCGCCGCGGCCAGTGCACACATCCATGCACGGTGATTCACGCCCGCCTCCCTGCTCCATGCTGATGCACCCGCAGGATATCGGCGACGCGCAGCGCGGCGCGTCGCCGGAACAAGGAGTTACCGCGTTCGTGCCCCCTAGAACAGGAAGTAGCGCTGCGCCATCGGCAGCACCTTCGCCGGCTCGCAGGTCAGCAGCACACCGTCGGCGCGCACTTCGTAGGTCTGCGCGTCGACCTCCATCTTCGGCGTCAGGCCGTTGTGCACCATGTGCTGCTTGCGCACGCTGCGGCAGCCCTTCACCGCGGCGATGCGCTTGTGCAGGCCGAGCTGCTCGGGGATGCCGCCTTCCAGCGCCGCGCGGCTCATGAAGGTCAGCGAGCCGTGGTGCAGCGCGCCGCCGAAGGCGCCGAACATCGGCCGGTAATGCACCGGCTGCGGCGTCGGGATCGACGCGTTCGGGTCGCCCATCGCCGCCGCGGCGATGAAGCCGCCCTTGAGGATCAGCGCCGGCTTGACGCCGAAGAAGGCCGGCTTCCACAGCACCAGGTCGGCCCACTTGCCGACCTCGATGCTGCCGATCTCGTGCGCCATGCCGTGGGCCAGCGCCGGGTTGATGGTGAGCTTGGCGATGTAGCGCTTCACGCGCGTGTTGTCGTTGCGCGCTGAATCCCCGGGAAGCGCGCCGCGCTGCAGCTTCATCTTGTGCGCCGTCTGCCACGTGCGGATGACGACCTCGCCGACGCGGCCCATGGCCTGGCTGTCGCTGCTCATCATGCTGATCGCGCCCAGGTCGTGCAGCACGTCCTCGGCGGCGATGGTCTCGCGGCGGATGCGGCTCTCGGCGAAGGCCAGGTCCTCGGCGATGCCGGCGTCGAGGTGGTGGCACACCATCAGCATGTCGACGTGTTCGTCGAGCGTGTTGACGGTGTAGGGCATTGTCGGGTTGGTGGAGGAGGGCAGGAAGTTCTCCTCGCCGACCACACGCAGGATGTCCGGCGCATGGCCGCCGCCCGCGCCTTCGGTGTGGAAGGCGCACAGCGTGCGGCCCTTCGTCGCTGCGATGGTGTTCTCGACGAAGCCCGATTCGTTCAGCGTGTCGCTGTGGATGGCGACCTGCGTGTCGGTCTCCTCGGCCACGCCCAGGCAGCAGTCGATCGCCGCCGGCGTGGTGCCCCAGTCCTCGTGCAGCTTCAGGCCGATCGCGCCGGACAGCACCTGCTGGCGCAGCGCCTCCGGCCGGCTGGCATTGCCCTTGCCGAGGAAGCCCAGGTTCATCGGGAAGGCATCGGCTGCCTGCAGCATGCGCGCCATGTTGACCGGCCCCGGCGTGCAGGTGGTGGCGAAGGTGCCGGTGGCCGGGCCGGTGCCGCCGCCGAGCATGGTGGTGACGCCCGAGGACAGCGCCTCCTCGATCTGCTGCGGGCAGATGAAGTGGATGTGCGAGTCGATCGCGCCGGCGGTGACGATCATGCCTTCGCCGGCGATGATCTCGGTGCCCGGGCCGATGACGATGTCCACGCCCGGCTGCACGTCGGGGTTGCCGGCCTTGCCGATGGCGGCGATGCGCGTGCCGCGGATGCCGATGTCGGCCTTGACGATGCCCCAGTGGTCGATGATCAGCGCGTTGGTGATGACGCAGTCGACCGCCTCCTGGCGGCCGGGGCCGTTGACGCGCTGGCTCTGGCCCATGCCGTCGCGGATCACCTTGCCGCCGCCGAACTTCACCTCTTCGCCGTACCCACCGGCCTCGAGGGTGTAGTCCTTCTCGACCTCGACGATCAGCTCGGTGTCGGCCAGGCGCACGCGGTCGCCGACGGTGGGGCCGAACATCTCGGCGTAGGCACGTTTGCCGATCGTTGCCATCAAAGTTTCCCTTGGACCAAGCCGCGGAAGCCGTAGACCTCGCGGTCGCCGGCAAAGTCGACCAGCTCGACGGTGCGCTGCTGCCCCGGCTCGAAGCGCACCGCGGTGCCCGAAGCGATGTTCAGCCGCATGCCGTGTGCCGCGCCGCGGTCGAACTTGAGCGCGCCGTTGGTCTCAGCGAAGTGGTAGTGCGAGCCGACCTGGATCGGCCGGTCGGCGCCGTTCTCGACCACCAGGGTGATCGTGCGGCGGCCGGGGTTGAGCGTCAGGTCGCCGGCATCGACGAGCAGTTCGCCGGGGTTCACTTGCGGCCTCGCCACCACACCATGCCGGCGCCGGCGGCCAGCGCGAGCGCCAGGCCGAACAGGTCGCTGGCGTGCCAGTGCGCACCGGCGAGGCCATGGCCCTCGTGGGCGGCGGCCCAGCCGCTGGCCAGCAGCAGCGCGGCGGCGATCAGGGTTCGATTCATGAGCGTCTCCCTCGATTTCGTTGTCATGCAATGGGTTGGTGCACGGTCACCAGTTTGGTGCCGTCGGGGAACGAGGCCTCCACCTGGATGTCCGGGATCATCTCCGCCACGCCGTCCATCACATCGGCCTTGCTGAGCACCGTCTTGCCCTCGCTCATCAGCGCGGCCACGCTCTTGCCGTCGCGCGCACCCTCCATGATCGCGGCGCTGATCAGCGCCACCGCCTCGGGGTAGTTGAGCTTCAGCCCGCGCGCCTTGCGCCGCTCGGCGAGAAGCGCGGCGGTGAAGATGAGCAGCTTGTCCTTCTCGCGGGGCGTGAGTTCCATGGGGTCGGCTTCAGCAGGAGACGTGCCAGATGCTACGAGGCTTCGCCCCGTTGGCACAGGCCTTGCCCCAAGAAGGCGCATGAGTGCGAACCCGGCCCTGCCCCAGGAGAATCTGCCCATCGGGCCGGGCATCGCCACGCCTGCGAGCACCAAGGCGGTGCAACGTGTCATCAAGGTCCGGCGCGACTACAACAGCTGGGTCGCCAAGGAGACGATGGAGGACTACGCGCTGCGCTTCACGCCGCGCTCCTTCCGCAAGTGGTCGTCGCTGCGTGTGGCCAACACGGCGTTCGGTGCGGCCTCGTTCCTGGTGCTCGAGGCCGTGGGTGGCACGCTGCTGGTCGACTACGGCTTCATCAACGCCTTCTGGGCCATCCTCGCCACGGGCTTGATCATCTTCCTGGCCGGGTGGCCGATCAGCGTCTACGCGGCGCGGCACGGCGTCGACATGGACCTGCTCACGCGCGGCGCCGGCTTCGGCTACATCGGCTCGACGATCACCTCGCTGATCTACGCGAGCTTCACCTTCATCTTCTTCGCGCTCGAGGCGGCCATCATGGCCTACGCGATCGAGCTGGCTTTCGACATCCCGCCGGCCTGGGGCTACCTGCTGTGCTCTTTGCTGGTGATCCCGCTGGTCACGCACGGCGTGACGACGATCAGCCGGCTGCAGGTGTGGACGCAGCCGCTGTGGCTGGCCATGCTGATTGTGCCGCTGGCCTACGTGCTGCAGCAGCATCCGACGGTGTTGACCGACATCTGGCACTTCGGCGGCATCGTCTCCGGCGCTTCGGGCAGCGACGAGCTGCAACCCGCCGGCTTCGACCTGATGAAGTTCGGCGCCGCGATGACGGTGGGCATCGCACTCATCACGCAGATGGGCGAGCAGGCCGACTACCTGCGCTTCATGCCCGAAAGGCAGCGCAGCAACCGCTTCGCCTGGTGGGCCGGCGTCGTGATCGGCGGCCCCGGCTGGGTGATTCCCGGGGTGCTGAAGATGCTGGCCGGCTGCCTGCTCGCCTACCTGGCGATCGGCTACGCGGTGCCGGTGGCGCGCGCGGTCGATCCGACCCAGATGTACCTGATCGCCTACGGCGCGGTCACCTCGAACTATGGCTGGGCGGTGGCGGCCACCGCGGTGTTCGTGATCGTCTCGCAGCTCAAGATCAACGTCACCAACGCCTATGCCGGCTCGCTGGCCTGGTCGAACTTCTTCGCGCGGCTCACCCACAGCCACCCGGGCCGCGTGGTGTGGATGGTGTTCAACACCCTGATCGCGCTGATGCTGATGGAGCTGAACGTCTTTCAGGCGCTCGGCAAGGTGCTTGGCCTGTACTCCAACATCGCCATCAGCTGGATGATGGCGGTGGTGGCCGATCTGGTGATCAACAAGCCGATGGGCTGGTCGCCCAAGGGAATCGAGTTCAAGCGCGCGCACCTGTTCGACGTCAACCCGGTCGGCGTGGGCGCGATGGGCATCGCCTCGGCGCTGTCCATCGTCGCCTACCTCGGCGTGCTCGGGCCGATGGCGCAGGCCTTCTCGGCGCTGATCGCGCTGGTCACCGCGTTCGTGACTTCGCCGCTGATCGCCTGGTGGACGAAGGGCCGCTATTACATTGCCCGCCAGCCTGACGCGGCGCCGCAGGAACAAGGGAGCTACAAGCGCCTGACGCGCTGCACGATCTGCGAGCGCGACTACGAGCACGACGACATGGCCTCGTGTCCGGCCTACGGCGGCGCGATCTGCTCGCTGTGCTGCTCACTGGACGCGCGCTGCCACGACCTGTGCAAGCCCGACGCGCGGCTGTCGGTGCAGTGGCGCTCGGCGATGTCGGGCATCGTGCCACCGGGCCTGTGGCAGCGCCTGGACACCGAGCTCGGCCACTACCTGATGCTGATGGCGCTGGCCATGCCCGCGCTGGCGGCACTGTTCGCCACCGTCTACACGCAGGAGCGGCGCGCGCTCGGCGCCATCGCGCCGGAGGCCGAGGCGGCGCTGCAGATGGGCTTCGTGAAGGTCTACGCGGCCTTGCTCGTGACCAGCGCGGTGGTGGCCTGGTGGCTGGTGCTCAAGCACAAGAGTGCGCAGGTGGCGCAGGAGGAATCGAACCGCCAGACGCTGCTGCTCGTGCAGGAGATCGAGTCTCACCGCCGCACGGATGAAGCGCTGCAGCAGGCCAAGCACGTGGCCGACGCAGCCAACCAGGCGAAGAGCCGCTACATCTCGGCGATCAGCCACGAGCTGCGCACGCCCTTGAACAGCATCCTCGGCTACGCGCAACTGCTCGATGACGATCCGTCGATCCCCGAGGCGCGCCGCCAGGCGGTGCGTGTCATCAAGCGCGGCGGCGATCACCTGCTGTCGCTGATCGAGGGCACGCTGGACATGGCGCGCATCGAAGGCGGCAAACTCACGCTGGAGCCCGCGCCCTGGCGGTTGCGCGAAAGCCTGCAGCAGATTGCGCGCCTGTTCGAGCTGCAGGCGCAGTCCAAGGGCATCGGCTTCGTCGCCGAGATCGACGCCCAGGCTCCCGAGCTGGTGCGCGCCGACGATAAGCGGCTGCGCCAGATCCTCATCAACCTGCTCGGCAACGCGGTGAAGTTCACGCGCAGCGGGCGCGTCGTGTTCCGGCTGCGTTATGCGCGCGAGATCGCGCATTTCGAGATCGAGGACACCGGCCCGGGCATGCCGCCCGACGAAGTGGCGCGCGTCTTCGAGCCCTTCGCGCGCGGTTCGGCGGCGGGGCAGGGCGCGGGCCAGGCTTCGGGGGGGACGGGTCTGGGCCTGACCATCGCCAAGATGCTCACCGAGTTGATGGGCGGCGAGATGACGGTGGACAGCCAACCCGGCCGCGGCTCCGTCTTCCGCGTGCGCCTGTTCCTGCCCGAGCTGCATTCCGATGCACTGCCGGCGCCGCAGGCGGCCGCGCGCATCGGCTATGCGGGCGAGCGCCGGCGCATCCTCGTCGTCGACAACGAGGAGGCCGACCGCGGCCTGCTCGTCAGCGTGCTCGAGCCGCTGGGCTTCGATCTGCGCACTGCGGCCTCCGGCGAGCAGTGCCTTGCGATGCTGCGCGAAGGCCGGCTGCATGCCGACGGCTGGCGGCCCGATGCGATCTTCATGGACCTGGCCATGCCCGGCATCGATGGCTGGGAGACGCTGCGCCGCATCCGCCACGAGGCCATCGGGCCGGCGGCGCTGGCGATCGTCTCGGCCAACGCCTTCGACAAGGGGCTGGACAACGACGTGGGCATCACGCCGCGCGACTTCATCACCAAGCCGGTGCGCGTGGGGGAGTTGCTCGACTGGCTGGGGCGTTCGCTGGCGCTGCAGTGGATCACGGCCGATGCGGTGGTGGCGATGGCGGCGCCTGCCGTGGCCACCGAGAGCCTGGCGCTGCCGGCAGAGCCGCATTTGCGTGCGCTGCAGGAGCTGGTCAACATCGGCTATGTGCGCGGGATCGTCAAGCGGCTCGACCAGATCGAGACGGAGTCCCCGGCTTGCGCCGCGTTCGTCGAGCGCATGCGGGCGATGGCGCGAGGGTTTCAGCTCGACGAGATGAACGGTGTCTTGACCAGGGCTTTGGATTCGTGATTTCTAGGCTTGTTCACTTTGCAGCAGCCCGCCGGTCGCGCCCGGCCGGCGGTAACTTTCATTTGCTGGCCCAAATGAAAGTCACCAAAGCAAAGGGCCTCGAACACGATCAGGCCGGTTTGCATGGCAGCAGACCCGAGGCGGCTGTTCCGCGCTGTGCTGACCCGGAGCGCCGAGCGCATGTTGGACGAGCCTGCGCTTCGATGGAGCTTGGCATTCACCAGCCGAACTCTCTAGCCAGCAGCAGCAGCCTGATCGTATTCAGGCCCTCTTCTTTGGGTCCTTTCTTCTGGGCCAGCAGAAGAAAGGATCTCGCCGGCCGGGCGAGACCGGCGGGCTGTCGGCCCACCGAACAATGAACCTCGACCGCCACAACTCCGACGTCGTGCTCATCGTAGACGACGTGCCCGACAACCTGTCGATGCTGCACGACGCGCTCGACGAGTTCGGCTACACCGTGCTGGTGGCCACCAACGGCGAGCAGGCGCTGCAGCGCGCCGCGCAGGCCATGCCCGACGTGATCCTGCTCGACGCGATGATGCCGGGGATGGACGGCTTCGAAGTCGCCAGGCGGCTGAAGGCGAACGCGGCCACCGCGGCGATACCGATCATCTTCATGACCGGCCTGACCGAGACGGAGCACGTGCTCAAGGCCTTCCAGTCCGGTGGCGTGGACTATGTGGCCAAGCCGATCAAGCCGATGGAGGTGCTCGCGCGCATCGCCGCGCACGTGCAGGGCGCTCGCGAGCGGCGCCAGGCGCGCAACGCGCTCGATGCCTTCGGCCACGCCACGCTGTCGGTGCGCGCCGCCGACGGCCGCATCCTCTGGCAGACGCCGCTGGCGCGCCAGCTGCTCACCGCCCATGAGGCCGGTGACGGCCACCACCTCGGCGAGGCCTTGCTCGACTGGCTGCAGGCGCAGGCCGTGGTGCAGGCCACCGGCGGCACGCCGCAGCCGCTGACGATCGCGCGGCACGGCAAGCGCCTGGCCTTCGCACTGCACGAGGCCAGCGCGGCCAGCGGCGGCGAGAGCGGCGGCGACGACGAGTGGCTGCTGGTGATGAGCGAGTCGTCCGACGAGTCGACCATCGAGGCGCTTGGCCTGGCCTTCAAGCTCACCGCGCGCGAGGCTGAAGTGCTCTACTGGGTGGTGCAGGGCAAGACCAACCGCGACATCGGCGACATCCTCGGCACCAGTCCGCGCACGGTGCACAAGCACCTCGAGCACGTTTTCGAGAAGCTCGGCGTCGAGACGCGCACCGCTGCGGCGTCGATGGCCATGGGGCGGGTGCGGCAGCTCTCGCCGGCACGCTGAAGGAGGCTTCCATGACACTGAGCATCCGGCCGGCCGAAGTGCGCGACGCCGCCGCGCTGGCCGAGATCTACGCGCCGAGCGTGCTGCATCGGCCCACGTCATTCGAACTGCGCGCGCCCGATGCCGCCGAGATGGCTGCGCGCCTGGCCAGGGTGACGGCGATGTGGCCCTGGCTGGTGGCCGAGGAGGGCGGCGAGGTGCTGGGCTACTGCTACGCCGGCGCCTTCGCCGAGCGCGAGGCCTACCGCTGGTCGGTCACGGTGAGCGCCTACGTGCGCGATGGCCGGCACCGCCGCGGCATTGGCCGGCAGTTGTACGCCGTGTTGTTCGAACTGCTGCGCCGCCAGGGGGCGGTGTCGGCCTTCGCCGGCATCACCCTGCCCAACGAGGCCAGCGTCGGCCTGCACCGTGCGATGGGTTTCGAGCCGGTGGGCCTGTACCCTCAGGTCGGCTTCAAGCTGGGAGGCTGGCATGACGTGGCCTGGTATGGCCTGGCCTTGCGCGCGCCCTCTGCCGGCGTGCCGCCGGAAGAGCTGGTCCCCTGGCCGGCGCTGAAAGACCGCGTCGTGCGGCCGGGCATGCCGCAGGGCTGATTTTTGGCAAGCCGGGCGCACCGGGGTCTCGCCACAATCGTCCACGGCGTGCGCGGAATCGTCCGGGCACGCGTCACACGGAGGTGACGACCATGTCCCAGTGCTCGACGATTGCGCGCAAGCCGCGCCATGCAGCGGCACTCGGCGCCGCCCTCGTGGCAGCCCTGGCGCTGGCCGGCTGCGCCGTGCAGGTGCAGAACCGCCAGCCCGCGCAGGAGATCGCCCAGAGCGCGAAGCCGGCGGGATCGGTCTACCCCGGCTGGCGCGTCTTCCAGGACAAGTGCTCGCGCTGCCACGGGCCCGATGCCGGCGGTACGCCGCGCGGGCCCGACCTGCTGCCCAAGGTCCGCGAGATGGGCTCGCGGCAGTTCGTCGGCCTGGTGCTGCGGCGCTACGACTGGAGCATGCCCGCCGCGCGCGCCGGCAGCGAGGGCGCGGCGCGCGAGGCGTTGGTCGAAGACGTGCTGCAGCGCCGGGAAGGCCAGCTCGTCATGCCGGCCTGGGAGAGCGAACCGCGCGTCAACGCCCACATCATGGACCTGTACGCCTACCTCTCGGCCCGTGCCCAGGGCAGCCAGGCACCGGGGCGGCCGGCACCCTAGGGTCGGCGGGTGAACGGGGCGGGGGTGGCCGAGCGCCGCCTACGCCACCTTGCGTATTGGCCGGACGTGGCGGCGCACCTAACCTGCGCCTGTCCCACAACCCCGACCCACAAGCCAGGAGTCCGTTCACCATGAATCTGTCCCGCCGCTTCGCCGCGAAATCGCTCACCGCGCTGGCCGCTGCCGCCTGCACGATGGGCTTCGCCACCATTGCCCAGGCCCAGGCCACCATCAAGGTCGGCGTGCTGCACTCGCTGTCGGGCACGATGGCCATCTCCGAGACGGTGCTCAAGGACGTCGCCCTGATGGCGATCGACGAGATCAACGCCAAGGGCGGTGTGCTCGGCAAGAAGCTCGAGCCGGTGGTCGTCGACCCCGCCTCCAACTGGCCGCTGTTCGCCGAGAAGGCCAAGCAGCTGATCGACCAGGACAAGGTCGCCGTCACCTTCGGCTGCTGGACCAGCGTGAGCCGCAAGTCGGTGCTGCCGGTGTTCGAAGAGAAGAACGCGCTGCTGTTCTACCCCGTGCAATACGAAGGCGAAGAGCTGTCGAAGAACGTGTTCTACACGGGCGCCGCACCGAACCAGCAGGCCATCCCCGCCGTCGAGTACCTGATGAGCAAGGACGGCGGCTCGGCCAAGCGCTGGGTGCTGCTGGGCACCGACTACGTCTACCCGCGCACGACCAACAAGATCCTGCGCGCCTTCCTGAAGGCCAAGGGCGTGGCCGAGCCCGACATCATCGAGGAGTACACCCCCTTCGGCCACAGCGACTACCAGAGCATCATCGCCAAGATCAAGAAGTTCGCCTCCGAGGGCAAGAAGACTGCCGTGGTGTCGACCATCAACGGCGACTCCAACGTGCCCTTCTACAAGGAACTGGGCAACCAGGGCCTGAAGGCGACCGACGTGCCGGTGGTGGCCTTCTCGGTGGGTGAGGAAGAGCTGCGCGGCGTCGACACCAAGCCGCTGGTGGGTCACCTGGCCGCCTGGAACTACTTCATGTCGATCAAGAGCCCGGCCAACACCGAGTTCGTCAAGAAGTGGAGCGACTACGCCAAGGCCAAGAACATCCCGGGCCACAAGGACAAGCCGCTGACCAACGATCCGATGGAAGCCACCTACATCGGCATCATGATGTGGAAGCAGGCAGTCGAGAAGGCGAAGTCGACCGACACCGACAAGGTGATCGCGGCGATGGCCGGGCAGACCTTCAAGGCGCCGGGCGGCTTCATGTCCACCATGGACAAGGAGAACCACCACCTGCACAAGCCGGTGTTCATCGGCGAAATCAAGGCGGATGGCCAGTTCAACGTGGTGTGGAAGACCAAGGGCCCGGTGGTTGCCGACCCGTGGAGCGACTACATCGCCGAGAACAAGGGCAAGAAGAACGTGCCGGAAAAAAAGTAACCCCCCGAAGCGCCTGACGGCGCCTCCCCCCAAGGGGGGCGCCGCCAGCGGCCCGGCGAAGCCGGTTCCGCGGCGTCCGCTTGAGGGTGCGGACGGGCTTTCGCCCGGTCCGCATCGTCCTTTGCCTTTCGACACGCATGCTCCGACGAATCGTTCTCTGCTGTCTGCTGCTGTGCCTGCCGCTCGCATCCTTCGCGCTGACGCCCCAGCAGGCGCTGGCCATCGCGTCGGGTGACAGCGACGAGCGCATCGCTGCGCTGAACGAGGCGGCCGCGAGTGCCGCCGACGGGCTCGGGCCTTTCGTGCAGGCGCTGCTCGACGACTCGGTCAAGGTCGCGGGCGACAAGGTCTTCATCGTGCAGGGCGACAAGGCGGTCGATGCGGCCACCGGCGCCGCGGCCACCGTGCCCGACGACGCGGAAGACGTGGTCAACAACAACCGGGTACGCGGCGCGCTGCAGGCCGCCATGGGCGCCCTGCAACTGCTCTCGCCCGACATCGAGGCGCGCCGGGCCGGTGTGGCCGAACTGCTCAAGCAGCAGCTCGAGGAGGCGCAGCTGCCGCTGCTCGAGAAGGCCTTCGCGGCCGAGACCGATGCCGCGCTGAAAGCCTCGCTCGAGCGCATGCGCGCCACCATCCTCGTCTCGTCGAGCGACAAGGCCAAGCGTCTGGCGGCCATCACCGCGCTCGCCGGCAGCGGCCAGGGCGCGGTGGCCAGCCTGCTGCAGGAACGCCTGGCGCCTGACGCCGAGACCGACCCCGAGGTGCGCGCCGCGCTCGGCCGCGCGCTCGACAGCGTGCGCGACCGCCTCGCCTGGGGCGAGCGCATCGGCGTGGTCTTCACCGGTGCCAGCCTCGGCTCCATCCTGCTGCTGGCCGCGCTCGGCCTGGCCATCACCTACGGGCTGATGGGCGTCATCAACATGGCGCACGGCGAGCTGCTGATGATCGGCGCCTACGCCACCTACGTGGTGCAGAACGTCTTCCGCAACCACCTGCCCGGGCTGTTCGACTACTACATCCTGGCGGCCATCCCCTTGTCGTTCCTCGCTTCGGCGCTGGTCGGCGCGGCGATGGAGCGCAGCGTCATCCGCTGGCTCTACGGCCGGCCGCTGGAGACGCTGCTGGCCACCTGGGGCATCAGCCTGGTGCTGATGCAGGGCGTGCGCACGCTGTTCGGCGCGCAGAACGTGCCGGTCGAGAACCCGGCCTGGCTGTCTGGCGGCGTGTCGCTGATGAGCAACCTGACGCTTCCCTTCAACCGCATTGCCATCATCGTCTTCGCGGTGCTGGTGCTGGCCGGTGTGGCGCTGCTGATCGCGCGCACGCGGCTGGGCCTGTTCGTGCGCGGCGTGACGCAGAACCGCCGCATGGCCGCCTGCGTCGGCGTGAACACGGCGCGCGTGGACACCTATGCCTTCGCGCTCGGCTCGGGCCTGGCGGGCCTGGCCGGCTGCGCGCTCTCGCAGGTGGGCAACGTCGGTCCGGACCTCGGCCAGAGCTACATCGTCGACAGCTTCCTCGTCGTCGTGCTCGGCGGCGTGGGCCAGCTCGCCGGCACCGTCTACGCGGCACTCGGCCTGGGCGTGCTGAACAAGCTGCTCGAGGGCGTGGCTGGCGCGGTGCTGGCCAAGATCATGGTGCTGGTGTTCATCGTCATCTTCATCCAGAAGCGGCCGCAGGGGATCTTTGCCATGAAGGGCCGGAGTGCCGAAGCATGAGTGCCGTGTTGCCTGCCACGGCCGCTCCCTCGCCGACGCGTGTGCTCTCGCTGAAGAGCTGGTTCGGCGTGCTCGGCGCGCTGCTCGTCGTCGTGGTGCTGGCGCCGGTGCTCAACCTCGTCGTGCCCGAAGGCAGCGTGTTCCACATGAGCGACTTCGCCGTCGCGCTGGTCGGCAAGATCATGTGCTACGCCATCTGCGCGCTGGCGATGGATCTGATCTGGGGCTACACCGGCATCCTGTCGCTCGGCCACGGCCTGTTCTTCGCGCTCGGCGGCTACGCGATGGGCATGTATCTGATGCGCCAGATCGGCACCGACGGTCAGTACAAGTCCGAGATGCCCGACTTCATGGTGTTCCTGAACTGGAAGGAATACCCCTGGCACTGGGCCTTCAGCGACAGCTTCGTGTTCCAGATGCTCATGGTGGTGCTGGTGCCCGGGCTGCTCGCCTTCGTGTTCGGCTTCTTCGCCTTCCGCTCGCGCATCAAGGGCGTGTACTTCTCGATCATCACGCAGGCAATGACCTTCGCCGCCATGCTGCTGTTCTTCCGCAACGAGACGGGCTTCGGCGGCAACAACGGCTTCACCGACTTCAAGCGCATCCTGGGCATCCCGATCGCCACGCCGTCGATGCGCATGGTCCTGTTCGTGATCACCGGCCTCGTGCTGATCGGCTTCTTCGTCTTCGCGCGCTGGCTCGTGGCCAGCAAGTTCGGCCGCGTGCTGCAGGCGATCCGCGACGCCGAGAGCCGGGTGATGTTCACCGGCTACGACCCGATCCGCTACAAGCTCACCATCTGGGTGATCTCGGCGGTGATGTGCGGCATCGCCGGCGCACTCTACGTGCCGCAGGTGGGCATCATCAACCCGGGCGAGATGAGCCCGGCGGCGAGCATCGAGATGGCGATCTGGGCGGCGGTGGGCGGCCGCGGTACGCTGATCGGCCCGATCGTCGGCGCCTTCTTCGTCAACGGCGCGAAGAGCTGGTTCACGCAGGCCTTCCCGGAGTTCTGGCTCTACTTCCTCGGCGCGCTGTTCATCGCGGTGACGCTGTTCCTTCCGCAGGGCATCATCGGCCTGGTGCGCCGGGTGAAGAAGGAGGAGCGCTCATGACGCCCGAACTGATGAAGGCGGGCGCGAGGATCCGCGAGGAGCACGAGAAGCGCGCCGCGCCGCGCGAACTGTCGGCGACCGCGCCCGCGGCCTACGGCCGCGTGGTGAAGCAAGGCGAACTGGACGTGGCGCACGGCGCCATCCTCTACCTCGACGACATCACCGTCAGCTTCGACGGCTTCAAGGCGCTCAACGCGCTGAGCCTGTCCATCAGCGCCGGCGAGCTGCGCTGCATCATCGGCCCGAACGGCGCCGGCAAGACGACCATGATGGACGTCATCACCGGCAAGACGCGGCCTGACGCCGGCAAGGCCTTCTTCGGCTCGACCATCGATCTGCTGCGCATGCGCGAGAACGACATCGCCTCGATCGGCATCGGCCGCAAGTTCCAGAAGCCCACGGTGTTCGAGCAGCTGTCGGTGTTCGAGAACCTCGAGCTCGCGCTGAAGGCCGACCGCGGCGTGCGCTCGTCGATGTTCTTCCGCCTGTCGGGCATGCAGCTCGACCGCATCGGCGAGATCCTCACGCTGATCCACCTGAAGGACAGCGCGCAGCGCGTCGCCGGCCTGCTCAGCCACGGCCAGAAGCAGTGGCTGGAGATCGGCATGCTGCTGATGCAGGACCCGAAGCTGCTGCTGCTCGACGAGCCCGTGGCCGGCATGACCGACGAGGAGACCGAACGCACGGCGGAACTGTTCCTCTCGCTCGAGGGCAACCACTCGCTGGTGGTCGTCGAACACGACATGAAGTTCATCGGTGAACTCACGCAGGGCAAGGCGAGCAAGAAGGTCACCGTGCTGCATGAAGGCAGCGTGCTGGCCGAAGGGTCGCTCGCCGACGTGCAGGCCAACGACAAGGTCGTCGAAGTGTATTTGGGTCGCTGACATGCTCAAGGTCGAAGGCATCAACCAGTACTACGGCGGCTCGCACATCCTGCGCAACCTCGGCTTCGAGTCGAAGATCGGCGAAGTGACGGTGGTGCTGGGCCGCAACGGCGTGGGCAAGACCACGCTGCTGAAGTCGCTGATGGGCGTGGTGCCGGTGAAGACCGGCACGATCCAGCTCGACGGCCAGGACATCACCCGCGACACGCCCTACGATCGCGTGCGCAAGGGCGTGGGCTACGTGCCGCAGGGCCGCGAGATCTTCGGCCGCCTGACGGTGGAAGAGAACCTGCGCATGGGCCTGGCCTACAAGAGCGGCAGCACTCCGATCCCGGCCGAGCTGTTCGAGCTGTTTCCGGTGCTGAAGACCATGATCAACCGCCGCGGCGGCGACCTCTCCGGCGGCCAGCAGCAGCAGCTCGCGATTGCGCGCGCGCTGGCTGCGGGGCCGAAGCTGCTCATCCTCGACGAGCCGACCGAAGGCATCCAGCCCAGCATCATCAAGGACATCGGCCGCGTCATCCGCATGCTGGCCGACCGCAAGACGATGGCCATCGTGCTGGTCGAACAGTACTACGACTTCGCCGCCGAACTGGCCGACCAGTACCTGCTGATGGAACGCGGAGAGATCGTCCAGCGCGGTCGCGGCAGCGCCATGGAAGCAGAGGGCGTGCGCGACCGCATGTCGATTTAAGGCGTGTTGACCAGCTCGGTCGAAGGCGCGCCTTCGTCGGAACGGATCACCAGCACCTTCACGTCGCCCGGGGTGACGCTGCCGGGAACGGAAGTCATCAGCCAGTCGGCGTTCTTGGCCAGGTTCACCGGCGAGGTGAAGATCACGGTCTTGGTGCCGGCAGTGGTGATGCGCAGGCTGTAGGTGCCGCCCTCGATCTCGCTCGAGTTGACGCCGGTGGCCGGTGCCGCCTGCTTGTAGCCCACCGCACCGAAGTTCGGCGTGGCGGTGGCCAGGTCGGCGCCCGGCGCGGTGAGGTAGACGTCGACGCTCGCGGCGTTGAATGAACCGTTGAACATGCGCACGCGGGCGTTGTCGGTCACGATGCCGCGGGTGTACGGGTCGTCGATCAGCACCACCTCGGTCACCGAGCCGGCATCGGGCACGGCCAGCAGCGTGTACTTGCGGCCGCGGTTCGCGTCGAAGGTCACGCTGCCCACGGGCAGGGCCGGCGTGGTGGCTGTGCGCACGTCCCAGACGGCGGTGGAGGTCGACACGTCGAAGTAGTTGGAGGCGCCCTTGTAGGCCATGTTCGTCACGTCGGCGGCCTGGGCCACGTCGGCGCGGAACAGCGAGACATTGGGGGCGAGCGGCACGGCGTGCACGAGGCGCACCTTCGGGTCGGCGATGTTCAGGCGATCGTCCAGCGAGTCGTCGTCGCTGCCGCCGCAGGCGGCGATCAGGAACACCGGCGCGATGGCCAGCAAGAGCTTGGTGGAAGGGTTCATGGGGAGGTCCTCGACACAGTTCAGTGAAAGTGAGACGACTCTAGGCAGGGCGCTTGGCCCGCGCAGTCGGCCGAACCGGCATCCGCGTGTCGGACGATGGCTTGCTTGCAGGCCACAATGCGTTTCTGTACGCCGCCGCACCGACAAATGATCACCGTCCACCACCTCAACGATTCGCGCTCGCAGCGCGTGCTCTGGCTGCTCGAGGAGCTCGCGCTGCCCTACGAGATCAAGCACTACCAGCGCGACAGCAAGACCATGCTCGCGCCGCCCGAGCTGCGCGCGGTGCACCCGCTGGGCAAGTCGCCGGTGATCACGGATGGCGAGGCCACGGTGGCCGAGTCGGGCGCGATCATCGAATACCTGCTCGACCGCTATGGCAACGGCCGGCTGCGGCCCGCGGCGGGAACGCCCGAGTTCCTGCAGTACCGCTACTGGCTGCACTTCGCCGAAGGCTCGGCGATGTCGCCGCTGCTCATGAAGCTGGTGTTCGACAAGGTGGCCTCGTCGCCGATGCCCTTCTTCGTCAAGCCGATCGCACGGGGCATTTCGGCCCAGGTGCTCAAGAGCTTCGTGATGCCCAACATCGTCCGGCAGCTCGATTTCATGGAGGCCGAGCTGGCGCAGCGCCCCTGGTTCGCCGGCAGCGAGTTCAGCGCCGCCGACATCCAGATGAGCTTCCCGCTCGAAGCCTCGGCGCAGCGCGCCGGGCTCGACGCGAGCCGGCCGAAGCTGCACGGCTGGCTGCAGCGCATCCATGCACGGCCGGCCTACAAGAAGGCGCTGGAGCGCGGCGGGCCGTACAGCTTCGCGTAGAACCGATCGCGCAGTTCGGCGCGCTGGCGCACACTGGGGGCCCAGGCGGAGGAGCCCCCATGAAGAACCTGCAGGAAGCGACCGAGAAGATCTGCGAGCTCAAGGGCAGCCTGCTCGTGCTCGACACTCTGCTGATGTCGCTGGTCCAGGTGCTGCCGCCGGAAACACGCGCCGCGCTGCGACAGCGTTTCGAGGCGCACGCCGAGATTGCGCGCACCGTGCTGCTGCACGCGCCGATCTCCGAGCACACCATCGGCACTTTCGACCACGAGGCCAGCCGCACGCTGGCCATCGTCGGCCACGCATTGCCACCGCCACCGCCGCCGGCCGAACGCGTCGTCTGAGGCGTACCGCTGCGCGGCGCAAGGAGATCGCCGCAGGGCGCCAGCGCTCAAAGGCGTACATTCGGACTTGTAGGTATACGCAAGACCCAGTTTCTTGAGGTCTCTTCGACGCCTCGCCCCACCCCGGGCCGAGTGCCGGAACTCCCCAGCCGACTTCCTTGAGTGTTTCTGCATGCGCGCGGCATGTCGCCGCCGCATCCCACAGGCCTTCAGAGGAAATCTCATGGCAACCCAGACCGGCACCGTGAAATGGTTCAACAACGACAAGGGCTTCGGCTTCATCGCCCAGGATGACGGCGGCAAGGACATCTTCGCTCACGTGAGCGAGATCGTCGGCGACGGCTACAAGACCCTGGCCGAAAGCCAGCGCGTCGAGTACGACGTCGGCCAGGGCGCCAAGGGCCCGCAGGCCACGCGCATCCGCTCGATCTGACGCGCAGCCTCTCCCCGCTGCAGCGCCTGCGCGCCGGGCCACGGCCATGTCGCTAGCCGAGTGGGCGCTTTCCATCGGCGCGCTGCTGGTCACCATGGTGCTGGCCGGCACGCTGCTGGGCCGCCTGCCGCTGAGCAGCGCGATGGTGTATCTCGCGCTGGGCTGGCTGCTCGGGCCGGACGTGGCCGACGTGCTGCGGCCCGATCCGGTGCCGAACGCCGAACTGCTCGGCTGGCTCGCCGAGGCAGGCCTGCTCATCTCGCTGTTCGCTGTCGGTTTGCGGCTGGGCGTGCCGCTGCGCGACCGGCGCTGGCGGCTGCCCCTGCGGTTGGCCTTCGTGTCGATGGCGGCGATGGTGGCGATGGTCGCGGCACTCGGCGTGTGGCTGCTCGGGCTGCCGCTCGGCGCGGCCGTGCTGCTGGGTGCGATCCTCGCGCCGACCGACCCGGTGCTCGCCGCCGGCGTGCTGACCGACGACCCCGACAAGCCCGACCGATTCGGCTTCAGCCTGGCCGCCGAAGGCGGGCTCAACGACGGCGCGGCCTTCCCTTTCGTGTTGCTCGGCCTCGGCCTGCTTGGCCTGCACCCGCTGGGCGAGGGCCTGCTGCGCTGGTGGAGCGTAGATCTGCTGTGGTCGACGCTGGGCGGCATCGCCATCGGCGCGGCGCTCGGCCTGGCCACCGGCAGGCTCGTCGTCTACCTGCGCAGCCGGCACGACGAGGCGGTGGGGCTCGACGAGTTCCTCGGCCTGGGCCTGGTCGGCATGGCCTACGGCATCGCGCAGCTGTGCCTGGCCTCGGGCTTCCTCGCCGTCTTTGCGGCCGGTCTGGCGCTGCATCGTGTGCGCGAGCGTCCGCAGCCGCACACGCGGCCGCTGAAGGCTGCCGACGATCTGCAGGGCCACCCGTACGCCACGCTGGCCACGCATTCGCACCACGCCAGCGCGACCATGCGCGACTCGGTGCTGGGTTTCAACGAGCAGCTCGAGCGCCTGGCCGAAATGGTGCTGGTGCTGGTGCTCGGCGCGATGCTGTCGTATGCACGGCCGCTGCCCGCCGTGTGGTGGTTCGTGCCGGTGGCGATGCTGCTGCTGCGGCCGCTGTCGGTGGTGCTGGCCACGGTGGGCGAGGGGTTGACGCTGCCGCAGCGCGCGCTGATCGGCTGGTTCGGCATCCGCGGCATCGGCTCGCTGTTCTACCTGCTGTTCGCGCTGCAGTTCGGCCTGGCCGGCGACGTCGCGGACACGCTGGTGTCGCTGACCCTGTGGACGGTGGCGGCCTCGATCGTCGCCCACGGCCTGACGGCCCAGCCGCTGACGGGCCGCTACTTCGCTTGGCGGGCACGCAAGCGGGCGGCGCGTGCCGGGCGCAGTCCGGGGGCGTGACGAGGTCGGCGTTCGAAGCTCGGACTGCCCACCACTTGCCCCTGGAGTGCCGAGGTCGAGTTCCAGCCTTGAGGTCGTGTGTCGCAGCCGTTGGTTGCGGTCGGGACTGTTGAGGCCCCGACGTTGGACGCAACCCTGTCAACTCAGGTGCACGACGGAGCTGGCGAGGTTCCGGAATCCCCCCTGATGTCCGTCATCCGAATACATTGCGACCGATACGCGACGCGTGAGAGGGTCGACAGTCAGCACGTTATAGGAAAGAGGCTTGTTCTCGGCCCCGAGGGAAGTGCCGCAACCCACGATTGCCGGCTCCGAGGCTCGGCCTGGCCGCAAACGTTGCAGATGCTTGTGGCCGTGCAGCACCACGCTGATCTCCAGGCGGCTGCACCAGGTCATGAACCGTTCGGCATCTACAAGGCCGAGCAAGGATTCCTGATCCAGAAGGCCGCCCTCTATCAGGGGCTGAACCAGCAGATCGTCATGTCGGCTGTAGCTCCTGGGATGGTGGTGCAAAACGGCCACGCGGCGATAGGCCCTCGCTGCCGGCTCACGGGCGCAAAGGGCTTCGAATTCGTGAGCCACGTCATCCAGTTGCGCTTGCGAGAGCTCTCCGCGCGCAGAACTGCCGTCGCGTGACGAATCCAGGCAAAGGAAGCTGCACATCAGATCGTCATCTGCCACGGCCCTGTGCCATGCCAGGTCGGCGACGGCGCGCTTGTTGTCTCCCAGAAAGCCGAGTCTGTTGCCGCGCCAACGCTGGTCGTGGTTGCCGGGCACGACGATCACGTCTTTGCCAACCTGGGTGGACAACCAACGCCGGAACTCCTTGAACTCTGCAAAGTCGTCGTCATCCGCGTCGCGGGGCGTATCGATCAGGTCGCCGGTGATCACGACGCGTGAGACGTCGTGGGACTCCGCCATCACGCCCTCTCGGAGGTAGTCCAGATTTCGCCGCGACGCAGGGGTGCCGAAGTGGAGATCGCTCAGGTGAAGGAGTCGCCTCGAGCGCTTCCTCGGACGATGCGACTGCAGTATTCGGTCGATCGCGTCGAGCCCTCCTTCAAAGTGCGTTTCGAGCTGCGAATACAAGTTCATCACGTCGCCGAGTCCTGCGAACGCCGCCGCGCCGCTGCTCGACCAGAACAACACGCCCGGCCACTGCTCGATGTAGTTGCACAGGAGTTCCACTGCCGGCATGGGATCAACGATGGTGCGACTCCACCGGTCATCGTAGACATCGGGAATCAGTACCAAAGCATGCTTTCCTGACGCGGCAGCCATGTAGTGGAGTGCAGCGTCGAGCTTGTGCGTGTCCAGGCTGCCGTGTCCGCCGCCCGTCGGCAGGGCGAAGAGCATGTGGCTCTCGAACAAGATCCGCACCGGCGCGGTGATCGCAGCGAGGCGCGCTGGCTCGAGCAGGAAGTTCGACTCGTTTCGGCCTAGGCGCTGCAGTGACTCCTCGGCAGCGACCGCGAGCTGGGCACGGCCTTCCGGTGTCCAGGTCCGAGTCTGGCCCTCGTTGGCAACGTTGCCCAGGAACTGGCGAAGGGGCCAAGCTTCCACGCGCGGGACACGCGTCGTCCTTGTTGTGAGGTACACGGCAAGGTTAACGAACTTGACTGGGAACACGAAGCACATGTCGAACTCCAACAAGCTGCCATGGCCAGCATTCGAATGCTCGGTATAGCGTTCGTCACTCCCTAGTCGATGTGGGTACGGCGGCATTCGCCGCTCGCACGGGGACGGAGGCAGAACCTGAAGTGATTGACTGCCGTTGCGCGACTGCCACTTCAAGGTCGCGCCAAGGCCTGCGGTTCGCACCCGATCTGAATCGAACGAGTGCGGCCCAGGAGCGTCGGCTGCCTGACGCGACCTGAGGCAGATCCACAGGTGGCCTGACTCTGCGCCCGAGACCTGCCGTTGTGCGGACAGGCCTGCTCTTGAACCTCGCCGCCATGGACGTTGCACGCGGCCACAGGCAAAGGCGCCTCGACGTTGACCGACAGGAGCTGATTGGCACGCCCGAGATTCTTTCGCCCTTGCCTGCCCGGCCAGTCGGGTGTCGTCGAGTACCTTCTCGCGCCTGACCTCAGCCGGCGCGTGGCCCGATGCCTTGCAGCAAGAGTCGGCGAACGCGAGCGTTGTCGCTCCGGCGGATTCATGCCATGCCACGTGCTGCTGATTCCGAGGTCAGCAGTTGCAGGGCGAACAGCGGTTCGCCCGTATGACATCCGCCGGTGCCGATGCGAACCGCAGTTCGCGTTGCCGGCCCGAGAAGGCCCGTTTCCAGGGGATTCAGAGATGGCACGGTGATTGCGAAACGAGGCCTGTCCAACCTGTTGCGAGGAGATGCCCATGCGATTCCCGAACCTTGATTCCGAGTTCGAGGCGAGCTCAGCGTTCGAGGCGAGTGGCGACGAATTCGAGTCATCGCCGCTGGCTGGCGAGAGCGATTCCGAACAGATGCAGCTCGCCGCTGAACTCCTCGGCGTGTCCAGCGAAGGGGAGCTCGAGGAGTTCCTCGGCGGGCTGATCAGCAAGGCCGTCGGTCTGGGCTCCAGCTTCCTGAAGAGCTCCGCCGGGCAGCAGCTCGGCGGGCTGCTCAAGTCGGCCGCGAAGAAGGCTCTGCCCCAGGTGGGTCAGGCGATCGGCGGCCACTTCGGCGGCGCCACCGGCGCTCGCTTCGGCGGTCAGGTCGCCGCGGGTGCCGGCCGCCTGCTCGGCCTGGAACTCGAGGGTCTCAGCAACGAGGACAGCGAGTTCGAGATGGCGCGGCAGTTCGTGCGCTTCGCGCAGGGCGCCGCGCAGCGCCTGCCCGGCCGCGGCAGCAGCGCCGCCGACGCGCGAAGCGCCTACGTCGAATCGGCGCGCGAGAACGCACCTGGCCTGCTGCCGGGCACGCGCATCGGTTCGCCGCTGTCCAGCTTTCCCAGCACCGGCCGCTGGGTGCGGCGCGGCCGGACCATCACCCTCATGTGAATCCACCACCAGGAGAAGCGACATGCACAACCTCGACCGCGTGCTCGGCCCGCAGCAGATGTTCAACGAGATGGAGTACGAGACCGGCCCGTTCGGCGCCGAGTTCGAGAGCGATGGTGAAGGCGCCATGCTCAACGAGGAGGCTCTGGCCGCCGAGCTGCTCACCGTCAGCAACGAGGAGGAGCTGGAGCAGTTCCTCGGGGGCCTGATCAAGAAGGCCGCCTCGGGCATCTCGAGCTTCGCCAAGTCGTCAGCTGGCAAGGCCCTCGGCGGCGTGCTCAAGCAGGTAGCCAAGACCGCGCTGCCCACGGTGGGCGGTGCGCTCGGCTCGCTGATCCCGATCCCCGGCGTCGGCACGGCCGTCGGCACGATGGCGGGCAAAGCGCTTGCCAGTGCGCTCGAGTTCGAGACCGGGCTGAGTGCCGAGGACCGCGAGTTCGAGGTTGCCAAGCAGGTCGTCCGCCTGGCCACCGATGCCGCGCGCACCGCCGCGCAGGCACCGGCCGGCGCCAACCCCGCCGCGGTGGCCATGCAGGCCGTCAAGACGGCCATGCAGGGCGCCGCCGGGGCCGGCACCGCAGCAGGCGGACAGGCGCAAAGCGGGCGCTGGGTGCGCCGTGGCCGCCACATCGTGCTGCTCGGGGTGTGAGATGGCGCTGTCGGTGTTCGCGGCCCGCCTGCTCGAGCAGGAAGTGGCCGGCCTGATCGGCCGGCTGCAGCAGGTGCGCCCCTTCGCGCTGCACGAGACCATGGTGCCGGCGGCATTGCCGTCGCACCGCGCATTGCGCGACATCGACCTCCACCTCGACAGCGGCCGCCGCTCACTGATCGCACTGGCGCGGCGCTTCGTGCGCTGGCTCGCCGGCGGCCGTGCGAGCCGCCACAGCGCTGCCGCGGTGTACCGGCTGTACGTGTTCCTGCGCCTGCGCGTGAACCTCGAGCTCACCAAGTTCGACCTGTTCGCCGACGCCATCACCCAGCGCAGCGAAGCCGGGACCGGTGTGCTGCTCGCCGGCCTGGATGCGCTGGCGCACGACGCGCTGAACATGCCGCACACCGCGCTGGCCGCCCCGCCACTGCTGTGCTACCTCGACCGCGGCATTGGCGCGGCGATCCGCCGCGCCCGCACGCGCCTGCCCGGCGGCGGCGAGAACCCGGTGGCGATCATCCGCGTGCCGCGCGAACGCATGGTCGGCCTAGGCATCGCCTCGTCGCTGGTGCACGAAGCCGGTCACCAGGGCGCTGCGCTGCTCGATCTGGTGCCGCTGCTGCGCCGCGCGATGGAGCCGAACCTGAGCGCCGCCCGCGCCCGCAGCCCCTGGCAGTGCTGGTACCGCTGGATCTCCGAGATCGTCGCCGACCTCTGGTCGGTGTCGCGGCTCGGCGTGGCATCGACGCTGGGATTGATGAACGTGGTGAGCCTGCCTCGCGTGTTCGTCTTCCGTGCGAACCTCGACGATCCGCACCCGACTCCCTGGGTGCGCGTGTTGATCAGCGTCGAGATCGGCCGGCAGATCTATCCGCATGCGCAATGGGACCGGCTGCTCGATCTCTGGCTGGCCAGCTACCCGCCGCCGAGCCATGGCCCGCAGGCCGCCATCGTGCGCGAGCTCGCCGCCCACGTGCCGGACTTCGTGACCTGGCTGCTGCGCCAGCATGCGGGCGTGCCCGCGCAGCCGATCGGCCGGCTGCTGGTCGACCCCGAGCTCGACGCGCGACGCCTGGACGAACACGTCGAGCAGTGGTCCCGCCGCCCGGGCCACCTGCATCGCTTACGGCCCTGCCAGGCTTTCGCCGTGGCCGGCTACTGCAAGCTCGTCCGCGCCCGCCTGCCGGTGCCGGAGATCGAGCTCTTCTCATCATTGCTGACGCGCTGGGCCCAGGCCGAGCGCACCTCGTGATCGTTGAACCGTTCCAAGGAGATCGAACATGGCTACCCGTGATTCCCGCGACACGCGCAAGACCCCCGTGCCCGAGAAGCTGGCCGAGGCCAAGCCCCATACGCCGGAAGGCGCGCTGCGCCATGGCCAGGGCGGCTGCTCGCCATGCGACGGGCCGATCGAGGTGACGCTGTCCGCGCGCCCGCCGGTAGACACCGAGCAGGCAGAGATCAACACGCTGATCCGCTACCAGACGCAACTGGCTAGCTTCAACGAGTACAAGAAGTTCATGGACGCGCTGACGAACACGGCACCGAACCAGGTGCCTCCTGCAGCCGAGGCGTCGGAGGACACCGGTCCCGATCTGCGCCGCGCGGATCCTCGGCAGCGCATGTTCAACCGCTTCGGTAACGGCACAAATCTGTTCAAGATCCACGGCACGGTGCCCTACGAGTTGCTGCGCTTGGCTACTGAACTGTGGCTGCTGACGCGCTGCGGGCCAGCCTGCAGCGACTTCGCGGAAGACCCGGCCAAGGAGGGACTCCTGCTCGCCGATCACTACGCCGCCGATGCGACACGTTGGGGAATCGATGCGGCTGAACTGCAGTCCCGCGTCGAGGAGTACATCGACAAGTTCGTCTCGCCGGGTGCGGCAACGCCGTACCTGAGCCTGATCGTCAACCAGCTGCTGCCAACGCTGCCTCCACCCGACCGCCTCGGCAATGCCTACCGCGGCCGCTGGGAGTGCCCGAGCATGATCGAGCTGATCTGGTCTTACTGGCACGAGGAAGGCGCGCAGTGCCAGGCCATGAACGCGATCGCGCTGCGCTTCCAGAACCGCAAAAGCCGGCCAGGGCGCGACCCGCTGGCCAATCTGGCGATCGACCCGCTGCGCCCGGCGCAGAACCTGCTGTGGGGCTGGGTGGAAGCCTCGTACAAGCGGCTCACCGTCGAACGCCGCGCCTACGAGTACGACCACCACTACGGCCTGACGCTGCTCGGCAAGGCGGTGCCGCAGCTATTGTCGGCAGACAGTCGCTCGAAGTTCCTCGAGGCCTTCCACTCGCTGCTGCACATCGCGCACCTGTACTACGTGGAGCGTGCTGACACCACGCGCATCCCCGACGGCTTCCCGCTGCTCAACGCGCTGCGCCACGTGCACCTGATCCTGGCCGAGGGCGCGCACAACCAGTACGGCGACCTGCCCTGGACCAGCCGCGTCGAGATGCTGATCGAACAGTGGTTCTTGGCGCGGCCGGAGATCCGCGAGTTCCTGCGCGGCCGCGCGATGGTGCCCTACCACGAGGCATGGATGGGCCAGGTGGACACGATGAAGAAGCTTCAGGGCTGGAGCGACGTGACGGTGACGCACTTCCACGAGCTGGCCACCACCGGCGAGGCGGTGCTGCTGTCGGTGCGCCACGGCCCCTGGGCCACCACCAATGACCAGGAGGAAGCCAAGACCTGGGCCGACTACTGGCGTCCCGAGATTCAGCGCTACATCTACGCCTACAAGGCCGCCACCGGTGCCGACTTGACGATCGAGCCTGTCAATACCGTGATGCCGGCGCGGCTGCTGCAGGCGCGCCTGGCGCGGCAGCAGGCGGCCGTGGCGTACTGAGGTGACGCGGAAGGAGCGGGACGATGGACACGTTGCGCGAGGTGGTGATCGACGAGGCGCGCTGGCCGCGGATGTTCGCGAAGTTGCGGCGGGCGGGGATGTATTCGAGTTGTGGGTGCGCGGGCTGCGGGGGTTGCCAGGCGGCGGCACAGCGCTTCGTGCGGGGTATTGCGCGCGGGGCACGCTACGTCGGAGCCTGGGGTGGTAGACCGCAGGGCGGGCCGCTGTCCGTGTTCCGCAGCATCCTCGCACCGCGTCCGATGAACGTGCTCGTCGGCGGCGACGCCGCTGCTCCGGCGGTCATCGACATCTCGATTGACCCGATCGCGCTAGGCGAAGGCGTCGAAGAGCACGAAGATCCCACGTGGCGCGCGGCGATCGCGTCGCGTGCGTGGCGCGCCGGCGCGGCGCCGCGGCTGTCAGCGATCCCGGAAAAAATTCCGGGCCACCCGCAGAGCAGGTGGCAAGGCCCGGTGTCATTCCTCGACATCTCGCGTGCTGGACCGAACCTCGATCGAGTGCTGCCGCCGAAACGCGGCCTGTACCTGATCGTCTGGCCGCACGGGGCGTACCTGGGACTGTCCGCGCAGCACAAGGGCATCCAGGCTCGCGTGCTCGACCACCTCAAGGAGTACTACGGGTTCAGCTTCGGACCACTCAGCAACGAACAGCGCAGTCAGTTCCGCGTCTACTGGCTCGATATGCACAACCACGGCAAGCCGGCAATCACCGCAATGGAGCGGTCGTACCTTAACAGCATCATCCGGCGCCCGCTTGCCGAGGAACCCCGGGCCACGCCCGAGCGGCGCGCAGCCTACGGCCTTATCGGCTTCCGCAACCGCAAGGAGCTGGAGGCCGGGCTCGACACGGCGTGACGGCCGCCAATGCTCATCGACTGCCACTGCCACGCCGGCCCCGGCGATGGACTCACCGGCCCGTGGGACACGCGCGCCGATCTCGGCGCCTACTTGCGCCGCTGCCGCTCGGCGGGCATCGATCGCAGCGTGGTGTTCGCCGCGCTGCAGCGCGACTACCGCGCCGGCAACGCCGCGGTGGCTCGCCTGGTCGCACTCGATCCGCAACGCCTCATCGGCTTCGTCTTCCTCGACGCCCGCATGCCACGCGAGGCAATGCGCGAGCAGTTGGAACGCTACGTCGGCGGCCAGGGCTTCGCCGGCATCAAGCTGCACCGGCACGACGCTCCGATCTCGCGCGCGGTGTGCGAACTCGCCGCCGAGTTCGGCGTGCCGGTGCTCTACGACCTCGCCGGCGAGGTGGCCACGCTCGAACTGTTCGCACCCGAGTATCGCGAGGTCGACTTCATCATCCCCCACCTGGGCAGCTTTGCCGACGACTGGAAGGCGCAGCTGACCCTGATCGACCACCTGCAGCGACACCCCAACGTCTTTGCCGACACCGCCGGCGTGCGCCGCTTCGACCTGCTCGTCGAAGCGGTGCGCCGCGCCGGCCCGGAGAAGATTCTGTTCGGCTCCGACGGGCCGTGGCTGCACCCGGCCGTCGAACTGGCGAAGATCCGCGCGATCGGGCTGCCCGATCGGGACTTCGCGCTGATCGGCGGCGGCAATCTGATGCGGCTGCTCAGCCGTCGCGCTGGCCGGGCGCGGTCTCGCTCTGCCGCCGCTGGCGCTTCTGCAGCGCCCGGTCGGTGACGCCAAGCCGGCGTGCGGCGCGGCCGACCTGCCCGCCTTCCATCGCTCGCGCCAGACGGATCGCGATCTCGCCAGCGCGCTCTTCGATGTCCGCGAGGCCGAGACCATCTTCCAGCCAGCGGCGCACGACATCCTCTGCTTCGGCGCCTGCCGAGACCTCGTCCGCGCTCCCGTATTCGATCAGCCCGGCTTGCACCAGCCAGGCCCGCGGCAGGCAGCCGACAGAGACGGGCCCTTTCTCCGCGCCATGCGCCGCCGCCGCCCGCCGCATCAGCTGGCGCAGCTCGCGCACGTTGCCGGCAAACGGCGCCGCCTCGAGCAAAGTCTGCATCAGTGCGTCAGGTCCCTCGCTGCAGCCGCATTCGGCGAGAAAGCGTCGGGCCAATGGGAGGATGTCGCCGCGCCGCTCGCGAAGCGTGGGCAACTGAACCACGCTGGCGGCCATGCGGTAGTAGAGGTCGGCGCGGAAGCTCCCTTGCGCGACAGCCGCCTCGAGATCGCGATGGGTCGCGCAGACGAGGCGGAAGTCTGCCGCTTGCCAGTGCGTGCCGCCCACGCTCTTGTACTTGCCTTCCTGCAGCACTCGCAGCAGCTGGGCCTGCACGGCGAGCGGCAGTTCGCCCACCTCGTCAAGAAACAGGGTCCCGCCGTCGGCAGCCGCCACGGCGCCCCGGCGAGCGCCCACGGCGCCGGTGAAGGAGCCGCGCTCGTGGCCGAACAGTTCGCTGGCCGCCAGCTCGGGCGAGAGCGTGGTGCAGTCGACGACGACCAGCTCGCCACGGCCACATTGTTCGTCCAGCGTGTGGACGAGGCGCGCGAGCAGTTCCTTGCCTGTGCCGGTTTCCCCCAGAAGCAGCACCGGGGCGCGCGACCCGTGCGTGGCAAGCACTACCTCGCGCAGTGCGGCACGCCAAGTCGCGCTGTGCCCGCACAAGTTGTCCTGGACTAGCGGGGTGTCGAGCAATTGCTCGATCCGGGCTTCGCGGCACGCACGTTCGGCAACGGCCGCGAGCATCTCGCCAATCGGCCTGCCGCAACGCAGATCGGTCGCCGCGCAGGCGAGCACCTCCAGTGCACGCCGCACCGGGGGAACCTCGCAGCACACCAGCACGCGCCCGCCCACGGGCAGCGGTCCGAGGCTGGCCAGCGCCGCCAAACCTGTCGGATCGACGCGCGAAACCACCATCACATCGACCGGCTGCTGGTCAGCTGTCTCGACGATCTTCAGCTGCTCGTGAGCGCGCGCCGCGGAACGTGCCGCCTCCCGTTGAGCCGGCGACAGTCGAGCATCGAGCGCGACTCGGAGCCGGTGCTGTGCCTCCACTCGCAGACTCCCGCCCGGCGTTTGGCGCTTGGACATCGCGCCTTGCGACGCCGGGAGCGGGATGATGTTGCCGCAACGCAGCGAGGCCCATCCCTAGCGATCGACTTGCAATTCTGCGATGCCGTGCACAACGATGCCAGCGTGGGTTCGCGGAAACGCCGATGCAACAGGTTACATCGTTAAGGTGGCGCCTACAGTCACCTTGAAGTCACCTCAACCGCATGGCGCGAACCTGCGGCCGATGGCACCAGCTTCGGCTTCCACGCTGCCGGCAGATCCAAGCTTCAGTGGGCTGCACATAAGCGAACTGCCGGCGACCATGGTCAATCGTGAGTGGGCTCATGGTCTCGCCATGCGGGCGGGCATGGTGAAGCTCGCCACGGCGGATGCAAGGGCTTGTGCGCGATGGCGTTGAACGGCGGTTGGCGCCAGACCTTGAAGCAGACGGTCGCAGACGACCGCTCCTGGCCGCGAGCCCCTACTCGTCCCCGCCACGAGCCGACTCGTTGGCAGGAGACCGGTACCCGTCTCCGCGCAACGCTCAGCGCGGCCCGAGCATCTGCCGCGCGTCGACCCAGGCATCGAAATCCACGCCGCTGACGCCGCCCACCGCCAGCGCCGCGTCGCGCAGCGCGAGGCCATGCCGGTGCGCGTGCTTGGCGATGGCGGCCGCGCGGTCGTAGCCGATGTGCGGCACCAGCGCGGTCACCAGCATCAGCGATCGCTCGAGCAGTTCCTGAGTGCGCGCCTCGTTCACCGTGATGCCCGCCACGCAGTGCTGCGCAAAGCTGGCCATCGCATCGGCGAGCAGCCGGATGCTGTCGAGAACGTCCAGCGCAATCAGCGGCTTGTAGACATTCAGTTCGAACTGGCCCTGGCTGGCCGCGATGCCGATGGCCACGTCGTGCCCGATCACCTGGGCGCACACCATGGAGAGCGCCTCCACCTGCGTGGGGTTGACCTTGCCCGGCATGATCGAACTGCCCGGTTCGTTCTCCGGCAGCTGCAGTTCGCCCAGCCCGGCGCGCGGGCCGCTGCCCATCAGGCGGATGTCGTTGCCGATCTTGGTCAGCGCGATGGCGAGCAGCCGCAGCGCGCCGTGCAGGCCGACCAGCGCTTCGTGGCCGGCCATCGCCGCGAAGCGGTTGGGCGCGACGACGAAAGGCTCGCCCAGCCGCGATGCGAGCGCCGCAGCGACGCGCGCGCCGAACTCGGGGTGCGTGTTCAGCCCGGTGCCCACGGCCGTGCCGCCGATGGCCAGCGCGTGCACGGCCGGCAGCGCCTGGCGCAGCGCGGCTTCGGCGAGTTCGAGCTGCGCGTCGTAGCCGCCGAACTCCTGGCCCAGCGTCACCGGCGTGGCGTCCTGCAGGTGGGTGCGGCCGATCTTCAGCGTCTGCGCGAAGGCCGCGCCCTTCGCCTGTAGCGCCAGGCGCAAGGCACCGAGCGAGCCGAACAAGGAACGCATCTGAAGCACCGCGGCGACGTGCATCGCGGTCGGGAACACGTCGTTGGACGACTGACCTCGGTTCACCTCGTCGTTCGGGTGAACGATGCGGTCCGCCCCCAGCCCGCCGCCGAGTGCCAGCGAAGCAAGGCTGGCGATCACTTCGTTGGCGTTCATGTTGCTCTGCGTGCCGGAGCCGGTCTGCCACACCGACAGCGGGAATTCAGCGTCGAACTCCCCGGCCGCCACGCGCGCCGCCGCGTCGGCGATGGCCTGGGCGCGTGCAGGTTCGAGCAGGCCGAGCGCGCCGTTCACCTCTGCGGCCGCCCGCTTCACCTCGGCCAGCGCGTGCACGATGGCGCGGGGCATACGCTGCTCGCCGATGGCGAAGAAGTGCAGGCTGCGCGCGGTCTGCGCGCCCCACAGCGCGGTGGCGGGCACCTCGATGGGCCCGAAGCTGTCGGTTTCGGTGCGGGTGGTGGCCATGCGGTTCGCGCGGGCGTTCGCCAGGTTGTTGCCCAGGGGCGTCGGCCGATTGTGCGCCGCGCTACGGCGGCTCAGGTCGTCCAGATGCGCGGCTGCACCCCGTCCAGGCCCCAGGCGACGCGACGCCAGCGGTTGCGCACGTCCTTGAACAGCGCCATCAACGGCTCCACGCGTGGCGCCAGTGCACGCAGCACCACCACCTCGTCGTGCGGCGCCGTGGCGCCGGCACTGCGCGCGAGTTCGTGGCCTTCGCAGGCGGCGCGCGCAGCGTCGAGCAGCTCGTCACGCCGGGCGTCCGTCATGGCGTGGCCGGCGGCCAGCCACAGCGTGCCCATCACGCGGTGCCCCGCCAGGCCGAGCGGCGAGTCGAGCAGGCTGTGGTCGTCGGCGGCGATCATGCCGCGCTCGAGCCAGCGGCCGGGCAGCTCGATGCTCTGCAGGTAGCGGCCACGCTCGAAGGGCTGGTCGGCGGCCGGCAGGCCGAGCGCGAGCACGTCCCAGCCGATCGTTTCGGCGCCAGGCTCGAGTTCGAAGCGCAGCAGGTTCTCGCCCTCGCAACCGCTGTAGGCAATGGTCTCCAGCGGCAGCCACTCGAGCCGCGTGCCGGCCGCCGCGCGCACGCGCAGGCGCTGCACCGCCGCCGCGCCGCTGCTGCGGTAGAAGCGCGCCGCGCCGGGGGTGGTGATCACCGCGTGGGCGCCTTCGGCCAGCGAGACATCGATGTCCAGCGTGTCGCCGCCCACCATGCCGCCGGGCGGATGCACGAGCACGTGGTGGCAGATGCCCGGGCCTTCCGGGTACAGGCGCTGCAGCACGCGCAGCGGGCCGTCGTGGCGGTCGTGGGCTTGCGTGGTGTCCCCGTCGCGGCGGTAGTCGAGGGTGAGGTGGCCGTGCCAGCCCATGGGCGGTCGAGTTGAAGTGGCCCGGCAGTGTAGCCAGGGCCGCGGCCTGCGCAGAGGCGCCGTCAGGCGCCGGCGGCGCCGCGCCGGTAGTCGCTGGGCGGCAGGCCCAGGTGGCTGCGGAACACGCGGCTGAAGTGCGCCATGTTCGAGAAGCCGAAGTCGAAGGCGATGTCGGTGATCGAGCGGTGCGCCTGCGTGCGATCGTCGAAGCAGCGGCGGCAGGCCTCGAGCCGGCGCCGCAGGATGTAGCCGGCCACGCCGTCGGGTTCGTCCGCGAAGGCGTTGTAGAGCTGGCGGCGACTGCAGTTCAGCGCCAGCGCGATGCCGTCCACGGTGAGCTGCGGGTCGCCCAGGTGCTCGCCCACATGCTGCTTGATGCGCTCGCGCAGCGCCTCGCGCTGCGTCACCGCGGTGCCGATGCCGGCCAGGTCGAGCATCGACAGGTGCACGAGCTGCGTGATCGCGTCGCCCACGCCGCGTGCGCCCGTCTCCGACATGCCGGGCAGCTCGCGGTAGGCGTTGCGCATGGTCTCCAGCGCGATGCGCGCCACGCCACCGCTGCCGCCCAGGCGGCGCGCCATCAGCGGGTCGAGCGCGATGCCGCGTTCGACGATGCGGTCTTTCGGCACCATCACGATCAGGTGCTCCACGCGCACCGGGTTGGCCACCGCGTAGCTGTCGGTGGTGTCGTAGATGCTCCACTGGTCGGGTGTCACCCAGGCCTCGCGGCCCTTCTGCTCGACGCCGGCGCAGCCCACCCAGGGCGCGACGATCTTCAGGTAGCCGACCTCCGACTGCCGCACCAGCGACGATGAGCGCATCACGCGGTGGCGGTTCGCCTCCAGGCGCGTCAGCACGACGTCGCCGGCGCGCACGGTGGCCATGCGGCCGTCGAAGCCGGTGTCGCCGTAGAGGTCGGAATCGAGGCCGTGGAAGAGGCGGTGGATCCAGTCGGTCCAGAACCCCGGGCGCTCTGCGGCCGCGACCTGGTCGGTGCTCATCGCGCTGACGGGAATGCCCATGGGGTGCCTCGCGGGACGGCCTGACGGTGACCGGTCCGGCAGCGTAGCGGCTCGCCGGAGCCCTCTCAAGCCCCGGGGTGATGGGCGAGGGAAAGCCCTAGCCGGCGTGCACGGATCGTCAAGCGCCGCTGCACGGCGCGCAAAGCCAAGTCGGGCGCGGGTGCGAAGAATCCGCTCCCGTCAGACACCGTCCACCGGCCGGATCGAGCCGGGTTTCTACCCATCACGGAGACAGACCATGAGCACTCGCCGCACCGTCGTCCAGGCCCTCGCCGCCGCCCCTGCCGCGCTGGCCTTTCCCTCGCTCGTGCGCGCCCAGGCCGCGCCGGTGCGAGTGGGTTATGCCATCGCCCGCACCGGCCCGTGGACCACCGGCGCGCAGGTCAGCCAGGAACCCAACTACCTGCTGTGGGCCGAGCAGCAGAACGCCGCGGGCGGACTGAACGTGAAGGGAACGAAGCGGCCCATCGAGCTGATCAGCAGCGACGACCAGAGCAACATCGAGACCTGCGTGCGCACCTACGAGAAGCTGATGGGCAGCGACAAGGTCGACCTGGTCCTGCCGCCCTGGGGCAGCAACGCCAACTTCGCCGTCGCGCCGCTGGCCAACCGCTTCGGCTACCCCTTCCTCGCGCCCACGGCGCTGAGCCGGCGCCTGAT
Organism: Rhizobacter sp. AJA081-3; assembly: GCF_017795745.1. Taxonomy (GTDB): domain Bacteria; phylum Pseudomonadota; class Gammaproteobacteria; order Burkholderiales; family Burkholderiaceae_C; genus Piscinibacter. The sequence goes on from NZ_CP059067.1 coordinate 987,588, forward strand.
CGAGATGAAGCTGCCGTACTTCTTCCTGATGCTGCAGCAGCCCAAGCCGATGATGGATGCGCTGGTCGACATGCTCAAGGCCAGCGGCGCGAAGAGCGCGGCGGTGATCTACGTCGACGACCTGTTCGGCCTGGAGAACTACGCGGCGCTGAAGGTGGCGCTGGCCGGCAGCGGCATCAGCCTGGTCGAGGACAAGAGCTACCCGCTGGGCGTGAAGGACCTCTCGCCGGTGCTGCGCTCGATGAAGGACAAGAACCCCGATGCCTTCATCGGCCTGACCTACCCGCCCGACACCATCCTCGCCAGCAAGCAGGCCAAGGAGGTCGGCTTCAACCCGAAGTTCTTCTACGCCTCGGTGGGCACAGCCTTCCAGCTCTACCGCAACGTGATGCAGGCCGGCGCCGAAGGCGTGCTCGGCATGGGCTCGTGGAACGGCAAGACGAGCGCCGGCGCGAAGGCCTACTTCGACGCGCACGTGAAGAAGTTCGGCGCCGCCAAGGAGCCCGACCGCTGGGCCAGCGGCGCGGCCTGGGCTTCGCTGGAGATCCTGACGGCCGCGGTGGGCAAGGTCGGCCTGGACCGCAAGGCGATCCGCGACTACGTGGCGGGCGGAGAGCACAACACCATCCTCGGCAAGATCAAGTTCGTCGGCAGCGAGAACGTGGGCACGCCGGGGACGGTGAGCCAGTGGCAGAAGGGCGAGTTCGAGGTGGTGTGGCCGAAGGCGAATGCCACGGCGCCGCTGGTGCCGCAGAAGCCCGCGTGGGTCTGAGGACGCACGGGCCGTGACCGCAGGCGCCTGGCTCGAACTCATCGCCTCCGGCCTCATCACCGGAGGCGTGTACGCGCTGGTCGCACTCGGCCTGAACCTGCAGTACGGCCTGATGCGCATCCTCAACATCGCGCACGGCGAGTTCCTGATGGTCGGCGCCTTCCTGACCTGGATGGCCACCACGCAGTTCGGCCTCTCGCCGCTGTTGATGATCCCGGTCGCCTTCGCGCTGCTGATGGCGCTCGGCCTCGGCGTGCACCGGCTGGTGTTCCGCCGCCTCACCCGCACCAGCCCCAACCTCGACGTCTTCGAGGCGCGTGGCCTGATGGTCAGCTTCGGCCTGATGTTCCTGGTGCAGAACTTCGCGCAGATGGCCTGGGGCGGCGACCTGCGCGGCTACGACTTCCTCACCGAGCCGGTGGCCATCGGCTCCGCGCAGTTCGCCGCCAACAAGCTGCTGCTGCTGGCGCTCGCGCTGGCCTTCAGCGCCGCGCTGATCGTCGTGCTGAAGAAGACGCTGTACGGCAAGGGCGTGCGCGCGCTGATGCAGTCGCCCACCGGTGCGCAGCTGGTGGGCATCGACACCGAGCGGCTGCATCCGCTGATGTTCGGCGTCGGCCTGGGCCTGTCGGGCGTGGCCGGCTGCCTGCTGTCGATGACGTACACCATCTCGCCGAGCATGGGCGAGCCCTACACGGTGACGGCGTTGATCGTCATCACGCTCGGCGGCTTCGGCAGCATGAGCGGCGCGCTGGTCGGCGGCCTGGCGCTCGGCGTCATCGAGGCGGTGGGCATGCACTTCACCAGCCCCTCGCTGAAGTCGCTGCTGTCCTACGGCATCTTCATCGCCGTGCTGCTGTGGCGGCCCAACGGCCTGTTTGTCCGCAAATGAACACGAAGCGCGATCTCCTCGTCCTCTTCGCCCTGGCCGGCTGGGCGCTGGCGGTGCCGCACTACGGCAGCGAGTTCGCCGTGTCGATGGCGCTGACCTGCCTGATGTACGCGACCCTGTCGTCGAGCTGGAGCCTGTTCTGCGGCAGCACGCGCTACCTGTCGCTGGCCACCTCGGCCTTCTTCGGCATCGGCGCCTACTGCAGCGCGCTGTCGCTCGAGCAGGTCGGCTGGCTGGGCGCCATCGGCCTGGGCGCGGCCATTGCCGCCGCGGTGGCGGTGGTGATGGGCGCGGCGGTGCTGCACCTGCGCGGCACCTACTTCGCCGTGCTGACCTTCGGCATGACGGAGCTGATCCGCCACGCCATCACCACCTGGGAGAAGCAGGTCACCGGCACCGTGGGCCGCGTGCTCACGGTGGTGCCGGAGCGCGACACCGTCTACCTCACCGTGCTCGGCCTGGCGGTGCTGGCCATCCTCGTCTCCATCCTCGTGCGGCGCAGCCGCTTCGGCCTGGCGATGGCCGGCATCGGCGCCGACGAGCAGCGCGCGCAGACGCTGGGCGTGAACACCCGCCTGGTGAAGATCGGCGGCTTCGCCCTGACCGCGGCCTTCGCCGGTGCGGTCGGAGCGGCGATGAGCGTGCGCTGGACGTACATCGACCCGGCCACCGTGTTCAACCCCTTCATCGGATTCCAGACCGTGCTGATCGCGCTGATCGGCGGCGCCGCCACGTTGTGGGGGCCCCTGCTCGCTGCGGTGGTGTTCAGCCTGCTCGCCGAGACGCTGCGCCTGCAGCTGCCGCAGCTGTACATGATGACGCTGGGCCTGCTGCTGATCCTCTCGGTGCTCTACCTGCCAGGCGGCCTGGCCTCGCTGCGCCGCGAGACCTTCACGATGTGGCGCGACGATGTGCGTGGCTGGTGGCGCGAGCTGCGCCGCGACAAGTCGAAGAAGGTGCCGGCGTGAACGGCCACCCGTTGCTCGAAGCCCGCGGCGTGACGGTGCGCTTCGGCGGCCTGGTCGCGGTCGACAGCGTCAGCGCTGCCTTTGCGCCGGGCGAGCTGGTCGGCATCATCGGCCCCAACGGCGCGGGCAAGACGACCTTCTTCAACGCGCTGTCGGGCGTGATCGAGCCGAGCGAGGGCGAGCTGTTCGCGCTCGGCCAGCGCCTCACCGGCGCGAAGCCGCACCGCTTCGCCCAGCAGGGCATCGCGCGCACCTTCCAGACGCCGCGCGTGTTCGCCGAGCTGAGCGTCGCCGCCAACATCGACTTCGGCCTGCAGTTCGCCGGCCGGCACCGCACGGCCTCGTGGCTGCTGAAGGACGAGACCAGCATCCTCAATCTCATCGGCCTGGCCGCGCAGGCCGCGCTGCCGGCCGCGGCCATCACGCCCAGCCAGCAGCGCCTGCTGGAGATCGGCATGGCGCTGGCCACGCGGCCCAGGCTGCTGCTGCTCGACGAGGTGGCCGCAGGCCTGACCGAATCCGAGATCGAGAGCATGGCCCAGCTGATCCGCCGCCTGCGCGACGACCTGGATTTGTCGGTGATCTGGATCGAGCATGCGGTGACCACGCTGCTGCGCCACGTCGAACGCGTGCTGGTGCTGCACCAGGGCCGCAAGATCGCCGACGGCACGCCGGCGGAGGTGGTGCGCAACGCCGAGGTGGTGGAAGCCTACCTCGGGGATGAAATGGTCGAGGTCGCATGAAGAACGAGGTCGAAGCCATGCTGGAGCGCCGGCTGGCGCACCTGAAGATCGAAGGTCTGAGCGCCGGCTACGGGCCGTTCCTCGTGCTGCGCGACCTGAAGCTTGAGGCGCGCCCCGGCCTCACCGTCATCCTCGGCCCCAACGGCGCGGGCAAGACCACGCTGCTCAAGGCGATCGCCGGCCTGATCCCGCGCGGCGGCATGCTGAAACTCGACGACGAGGAGATCGAGCCCGACGCCAAGACCTCCGACATCGTCCGGCGCGGCATCGCGCTGGTGCCCGAGGGCCGGCAGCTGTTCGCGCAGATGACAGTGGCCGAGAACCTGGAGCTCGGCGGGTGGCTGCTGGGGCCGGAAGAGCGGGCGAAGCGGCTCGAACAGGCCTTCGAGGACTTCCCGAAACTGCGCGAGCGCGCCACGCAGCTCGCCGGCACGATGAGCGGCGGCGAGCAGCAGATGGTGGCGGTGGCGCGCGCCATGATGAGCGCGCCGCGCCTGCTGATGCTCGACGAGCCCTCGCTCGGCCTGGCGCCGAAGATGGTTGACGAGCTGCTTGCCATTGCGCGGCGCATCGCCGACACCGGCACCACCGTGCTGATGGTCGAGCAGAACGTGCGCAAGGCGCTGGCCGTGGCCGACCGCGGCTACGTGCTCGAGCGCGGCCGCCTGGTCGCCAGCGGGCCGGCCTTCCTGCTCGCGCGATCCACCGTCATCCGCCACGCCTACCTGGGCCAGGGCGCTGGCACCACTGCATCCCAAGCTGTTCACAAGGAGCACACCATGTCCGACCTGTCGATGCTGATCAACGGCCTGGCCGTCTCGGCCGAGAAGGGCGCCACCTTCGAGCGCCGCAACCCGCTGGACGGCAGCGTTGCCACGCGCGCGCCCGCCGCGAGCGAGGCCGATGCCGTGGCCGCGGTGGAGGCCGCCGCCGAGGCCTTCAAGACCTGGAGCCAGACCGGCCCCGGCGAACGCCGCGCGCTGCTGCTCAAGGCTGCCGATGCGCTGGAAGCGAAGACGCCGAAGTTCTGCGAGGCCGTGCCCGCCGAGACCGGCGGCACCGCGATGTGGGCCGGCTTCAACGTGATGCTGGCGGCCGGCATGATCCGCGAGGCGGCGTCGCTGACCACGCAGATCAGCGGCGAGGTGATTCCGTCCGACGTGCCCGGCTCGCTGGCCATGGGCATCCGGCAGCCGGCCGGCGTGGTGCTGGGCATCGCGCCGTGGAACGCGCCGATCATCCTGGGCGTGCGTGCCATCGCCACGCCGCTGGCCTGCGGCAACACGGTGATCCTCAAGGGCAGCGAGAACTGCCCGCGCACGCACCAGCTCATCATCGAGGCCTTCCAGGACGCCGGCTTCCCGGCCGGCGTGGTGAACTACCTCACCAACGCGCCGGCCGATGCCGGCAAGGTGGTCGAGGCGATGGTGGCGCACCCGGCGGTGCGGCGCGTCAACTTCACCGGCAGCACGCGCGTGGGGCGGATCATCGCGATGACCTGCGCGAAGTACCTCAAGCCGGTGGTGCTGGAGCTCGGCGGCAAGGCGCCGCTGGTGATCCTCGACGACGCCGACATCGACGACGCGGTGAACGCGGCGGCCTTCGGCTGCTTCGCCAACTCGGGGCAGATCTGCATGTCGACCGAACGCCTCATCGTCGACGAGAAGATCGCCGATGCCTTCATCGACAAGTTCGTCGGCAAGGCGAGCAAGCTGCCGCTGGGCGACCCGCGCCTGCCTGCGCCGGTGGTGCTGGGCTCTGTGGTGGGCATGGGCACGGTGGAGCACTGCAATGCGCTGATCGACGATGCGCTGGCCAAGGGCGCCAAGCTTCTGTGCGGCGGCAAGGCGAAGGACACGCTGATGCCCGCCACCGTGCTCGACCGCGTGACGCGCGAGATGCGCATCTACCACGAGGAGACCTTCGGCCCGGTGAAGTGCATCGTGCGCGTGAAGGGCGTCGACGCGGCGGTGGATTGCGCCAACGACAACGAATACGGCCTGTCGGCCGCGGTTTTCGGCCGCGACATCGGCCGGGCGATGAACGTGGCGCGGCGCATCGAGTCGGGCATCTGCCACGTCAACGGCCCGACGGTGCACGACGAGGCGCAGATGCCTTTCGGCGGCGTGAAAGGCTCGGGGCTCGGGCGTTTCGGCGGCAAGGCCGGCGTCGCCGAGTTCACGGAACTGCGCTGGATCACGGTGCAGACGACGCCGCGGCACTATCCGTTCTGATCAGTCGCGGCCTGCCGAGTTCGACGGAAGAGATCGGGACTCGCTGCAGCAGCAGCGCTCGACCCATCAGCGACATTCATTACGCCGGCGACGCTGCCGCAAAGCTCTGCCAGGCTCCCTACGAGTCGTCAGCCCTGCATCTGCAAGAGGATGGTGCGCTCGACTCCCGCATACCGATGGACGAGCGCCTCGCGATACGCTGCGTTGGCCATCATTGCAAGGAAGTGCTGGCGACTCGGGTAGCGGACCAGCAGGCACTTGTCCCAGTCCTGGGTGGCGTCGCCGATGAAGGTCCTGTCGACCTGCCCCTCCCAAACCACCTCGGCACAGCTCACGTCACCCACCGTTTCCACGAATGCCGTCTGGTACCTGCGGTAGGCGTCCTCACCCGAGCAGGGCGCATGGGGCGACTCTGCGGGGTAGTTCGCATGCTCGCGGAACTTCAGAAGGTTGAGCATCACCACTGGGCCGTCAGGCCCGGCATCGCGCAATGCGCGCACCTGATCGGCCGCGGGGTCGATGGACGGATCGAAGTTGGGGGGAGGGAAGGTCAAGGGTCGGCCCTGTCTGATGCCACGCGGTGCATGCGCGAGCCGGTATTGTGGATGCGAGCAGGATCGCAGCGATGTGTGGCCTGCGTTCAGGCGGCCGGCCGGCGACGACTGCAGGTGGCCGCGAGCCGCCGCTCGCCTGCGTTCGAATCCCTGCGCGCGAAGGGCTCTCAGCGCGTCTTCCAGAAGCGCCGGTGCGTCGCCGCGATGGCCTCGGCCATTGCCGGCACCGGGCCGATCACGCGCACATCCTTCTGCCCGCGCGCGAACACCTCGCGGCAGGGCAGGTCCAGCGTCGGGTTCTCGGCATGGTTGCCGGTCAGGCGAAGCAGCTCACGCTCTTCCAGGCCGAAGATCACGCGGCCGATGTGCGCCCAGTACTGCGTGCCGGCACACATCGCGCAGGGCTCGACGGTGGTGACCAACGTGCACTGCCACAGCAGATCGGCAGGCAGGCGCTTCGCCGCGTCGCGCGCCAGCACCGCCTCGGCGTGGTTGACGCTATCGACATTGCCCTGCTCCATCAGCACCGTCTCGTGATCAGGGCCGACGAGCAGCGCGCCGAAGGGGTGGTGGCCCGCCGCCGCGGCGCGCTCGGCCAGCGCCTGCGCGCGCTGCAGCAGCGCGAGGGTCTGCGCGAGGGTCGGTTCGGTGCGCTCGTCCATGCGCGCACTCTACGTCAATGGAGCTCAGTGGCCCTGCGAGCCGCGGTGCGCCCAGCCGGTGGTGCGCTTCTCGATCACCGAGAAGAGCTCGTACATCACCATCGCCATCAGGCCCACCACCACCAGGCCGGAGAAGGCCAGGCCCATCTGCATCGAGCTGCCGGCGCTGATCAGCAGGTAGCCGATCCCTTCGTTGCTGGCCGTCATCTCGCTGACCGTGGTGCCGACGAAGGCCAGCGTGATCGCCACCTTCAGCGAGCCGTAGAAGTAGGGCATGGAGCGCGGCAGGCCGACCTTGATCAGCACGTCCCAGCGTTTGGCACCGAGCACGCGCAGCACGTCTTCCAGCTCGGGCTCCAGCGTGGCCAGGCCGGTGGCGATGTTGACCATGATCGGGAAGAAGCTGATCAGGAAGGCGGTGAGCACCGCCGGCCCCACGCCGATGCCGAACCACACCACGAGGATGGGCACGAAGGCCGCCTTCGGCAGCGCGTTGAAGCCGGTCATCAGCGGGTACATCGCATCGTAGGCCAGCCGCGAGCTGCCCATCAGGAAGCCGAGCAGCACGCCGACCACGATGGCGATCGCGAAGCCGACCATCGTCACCCAGAAGGTGCGCCACGCATGGCCGAGGATGGTCCAGCGGTGCTCCCAGGTCGCCTCGGCGATGGCCGCCGGGCTGGGGAAGATGAACTCGCTGACCTTGAAGGCACTGCAGATCAGCTGCCAAACGAGCAGGGTGGCCAGCAGCAGCAGCCAGGGCGCGGCGCGTTCCAGAGGCGACTTCATGCCGTCGCTCCCGCCGGCTGGCCGGATTGACCGCGGATGGCACCGATGTGCCCGCGCAACTCGTGCACGATGTCGGTGAAGGCCGGCGTGTAGGTGATCTCCAGGTCGCGCGGGCGCGGCAGCTCGATCTCGCGTTTCACCACGAAGCGCCCCGGGCTCTTGCTCATCACGTAGACGGTGTCGGCGAGGAACACGCTCTCGCGCAGGTCGTGCGTGACCAGGATGACGTTGAACTTCTGCGCCGCCTGCAGGTCGCGCAGGATGCACCACAGCTCCTCGCGCGTGAATGCATCCAGGGCGCCGAAGGGCTCGTCGAGCAGCAGCATCTTCGGCTCGTGGATGAGCGCGCGGCAGATGCTGGCGCGCTGCTGCATGCCGCCGGAGAGCTGCCAGGGGAACTTGTCCTCGTAGCCGGCCAGGCCCACGCTGGCCAGCAGCGCGCGCGCCTTGGCGGCGTACTCGCTGCGTTTCGCACGGAAGCTGGAGCGGTAGGGTTCGACGATTTCCAGCGGCAGCAGCACGTTGTCCAGCGTCGTTCGCCAGGGCAGCAGGCTGGGCGCCTGGAAGGCCATGCCGGTGATCTTGAGCGGGCCGGTGACCTGCTGGCCGCCGATGATCACCGTCCCCTTGCTCGGCCGCTTCAGCCCGGTGGCCAGCTTCATGAAGGTGCTCTTGCCGCAGCCCGAAGGCCCGACGATGGCGATGAACTCGCCCTCGCGCACCTTCAGGTCGATGGCCTCGACGGCAAACTGGCCTTTGGCCAGGAGATCATCGTTGTACGCGAGCCAGACGTCATGAAAGTCGACGAAGGCGGTCATTTCTTGAAGATGCTGCGGTCCGTCACGCTCGGCAGGAAGCCCGCATTCCACACCGAGGTGGCCACCACGCGCTCCTTGGACGCGAAGGCGTCCGAGACCTGGCTGGCCATCAGCGCCAGCCGCGCGGCGTTGACGTCGCCGAAGCCCTCGGCCTTGGCATCCGGCGTGAGCACGGTCTGGTCGAGCGCGAGCTTGAGGCGGCGCAGTTCGAGGTCGGCGTTGACGATGCCGTCGCGCTCCTTCACCGTGGCCACGCCGGCCTTCGGATCGGCGATGACGTCCTTCACGCCCTTGGTGAAGGCGCGCAGGAAGGCCTTCACGGCCTCCGGGTTCTTCTTGAGGAAGTCCTCGCCGGCGATGATCACGTTGCCGTACAGCTTCACGCCGTACTGCGAGTACGGCAGCACGACGATGTCTTCGGTCTTCACGCCGCGCGCCTCGAGGTTGAGCAGCGAGGTGAACGAGAAGCCGGTGATCGCATCGATGTCGCCGCGCACCAGCATGGTCTCGCGCAGCGGCGGGTCCATCGCCGTCCAGGCCACGTCCTTCACCGCGTTGGCCTTGGCGAAGATCGGCCAGGCGCGGCGGCCGGCGTCGAACACCGGCGCGCCGAGCTTCTTGCCCGACAGGTCGGCCGGCTTGGCGATGCCGCTCTTCTTCAGCGCCAGAACCGCGGCCGGCGTGTTGTTGTAGACCATCATCACCGCGACCGGCTTGTTCGGCGCCGTCGGGTTGTTGGCGTGGAACTCCATCAGCGCAGCCAGGTCGGCGAAGCCCATGTCGTAGGTGCCCGAAGCCACGCGCGTGACCGTGCCGCCCGAGCCGTTGCCGGCGTCGATGGTGACATTGAGCTTCTCTGCCTTGAAGTAGCCTTTGGCCGCGGGCACGAGGAACAGTGCCGCCGGGCCTTCGAAGCGCCAGTCGAGCTGGAACTTGACCGGCGTTTCCTGCGCCAGGGCGGGCAGGGTGGCCGCGAGGGCGAGCGAGGCGGCGGCGCCGAGCAGGGCGCGGCGGGCGAGGGGCTTGATCAAGGACATGCGGTACTCCGGGAAAGGTGAATCCTGTTTCACCCTCCCGTCGCAAGAAGCATGCGCAGCGCCGCGACCTCAGGCTGGTGCGCGACGCACCAGCTTGAGTCGTGCGATCAGGCCAGCAAGTCGTGCAGCGTGCGTGCGACCACCTTGGTGGCGCGGCGCAGGTCTTCCAGCACGATGTGCTCGTCGGCGCGCTTGGCGTTGCTTTCCAGCACGGTGCGCGGCCCGGCGCCGTAGATCACCGCCGGGATGCCGCGCTCGCAGTACAGGCGCACGTCGGTGTACAGCGGCGTGCCCGAGGTGGGGATGGGCTCGCCGAACACCGCCTCGCCGTGCCTGCACAGCGCCTCGACCAGCGGTTGGTTGCCCGGCAGCGGCGTCAGTGCGCGGGCCAGCAGCATGCGCTTGATGTCCACGGTGATGCCGGGCACCTGCTTCGCCGCCTCGGCGATCACGCGGTGCAGGGTGGCCTCCACCTCGGCCGGGTTCTCCTCGGGGATCATGCGGCGGTCGAGCTTGAGCACCACCTTGCCCGGCACCACGTTGGTGTTGGTGCCGCCCTGGATCAGGCCGACATTCAGGTAGGGGTGGGTGATGCCCTTCACCTTCGACGTGACCTGCTTGTAGAGCGTGTTCTGCGCATAGAGCGCGTTGAGGATCGCCGTGGCGCCCTGCAGCGCGTCGACGCCGGTGTCCGGGATGGCGGCGTGCGCCATCTTGCCGTGTACCGTCACCTCCATCTGCAGGCAGCCGTTGTGCGCCGTCACCACCTGGTAGCTGAAGCCGGCGGCGATCAGCAGGTCGGGCTTCGTGTAGCCCTTGTCGAGCAGCCAGCCTGGGCCGAGCTCGCCGCCGAACTCCTCGTCGTAGGTGAAGTGCAGCTCGATGCCGCCCTTCAGCGGCAGGCCCAGCGACTCCAGCGCGCGGGTGGCGAAGATGAAGGTCGCGAAATCGCACTTGCTCACCGCCGAGGCCCGGCCGTAGAGCTTGCCCTCGTGCACCTCGCCGCCGTAGGGCGGGTGGGTCCAGCCCTCGCCGGGCGGCACCACGTCGCCGTGGGCGTTCAAGGCCACGGTGCGGCCTGCGCCGTAGCGGCGCCGCACGATCAGGTTGGTGATGCTCTCCAGCCCGGCGGCCTTCACCTGTTCGGCCGGCACCGGAAACTTCTCCGCCTCGAAGCCGAAGCCTTTCAGCAACTCCGCGGTGCGCTCGGCGTGTGGGGCGTTGTTGCCCGGCGGCGAGTCGGTGGGCACCTGCACCAGGGCCTGCAGGGTGCGCACCTCTTCGTCGAAGTGGGCGTCGATCCAGTCGTCAAGCTTGTCGTAGGGGCTCATGCGGCTTCTTCGGTCAGTTGTTCGAGCAGGTGCTGGAAGGCACGCACGCACAGGTCGGCGTCGTCGTTGGTGACGGCTTCCAGCGGGTTGTGGCTGATGCCGGCGTTCAGGCCGCGCAGGAACAGCATCGCCTGCGGCATCACCTCGTGCAGCTTCATGGCGTCGTGGCCGGCGCCGCTGGGCATGCGGAACACCGGCAGGCCGAGCGACTCCACCGCACGTTCCCAGCGTTGCTGCCAGGCCGGCGCGCTGGGCGCAGCAGCGGCGCGCATGGTTTCCTCGACCTTGAAGTGCAGGCCGCGGCGCTCGCAGATCGTGGCCAGCTCGGCGAGCACGTCGCGCGCCAGCGCGTCGCGCGCCTCGTTGGTGGTGGCGCGCAGGTCCAGGCTGAACAGGCAGCGGCCGGGCACCACGTTCATCGAGCCGTTGGGCACCTGCAGCATGCCGATGGTGCCGACCACGTCGGGCACGCGTGCCGCGCGCTTCTCCACGTACAGCGCGAGCTCCGCCACGGCAACGGCCGCATCGCGGCGCCGGTTCATCGGGGTGGTGCCGGCGTGGCTGGCCATGCCGCTCACCTCGCACTGGTAGCGCACGCCGCCGTTGATCGAGGTGACCACGCCCAGCGGCAGGTCGAGTTCGTTGAGCACCGGGCCTTGCTCGATGTGCACCTCGACGAAGCCGAGGTAACGCGCCGGGTCACGCTGCAATGCGGCGATGGCGGGCAGCGTGGCCGGCCGGCCGGCGGCACGCATCGCATCGCGCATCGACACGCCGTCGGCATCGCGCTGCTCCAGCCAGGCGGGCTCGAAATGGCCAGTCAAGGCACCCGAGCCGAGGAAGGTGGCCTTGTAGCGCTGGCCTTCTTCTTCCGCGAAGCCGACCACCTCGAAGCCGAAGGGCAGGCGGCGGCCGGCGCGGTGCAGCTCGCGCACGCACACCATCGGCACGAAGATGCCCAGTCGGCCGTCGTACTTGCCGCCGTTGCGCACGGTGTCGAAGTGGCTCCCGGTGAGGAGGCGCTTCGCGTTTCGGTCTGTGCCGTGATAGACGCCGACCACGTTGCCCACCGCGTCGACCGACACCTCGTCGAAGCCGCAGTCGTGCATCCAGCGCCTCAGCTGCACCTGGCAGGCGATGTGCGCCTCGGTCAGGTAGGTGACGGTGAGCTGGCCCTGCGCGGCATAGCCGGGGTCGGTGTGCTGGGCGAGGAGCTCGGCGCAGTCCCACACCTGGTTGCCGAGCACGGGCTCGACGCCGAACTTGTCGTTCAGCCGGATCTCGACCACGCGGTGGATGTTGCGCAGGCACTCGGCGAGTTCGAAGTCCGGGTGGTTGTCGAGCCGGCGCGCGAAGGTGTCGATGATCTCGCGGCGCGACAGCCCGGCGCCGCGCGGCCCGCGCACCGCCAGGATGAAGGGCCAGCCGAACTTCTTGTTGTAGTCGGCGTTGAGCTGCTGGATGCGCGCGAACTCTTCGGCCGTGCAGTTCGTCAGCCCCGAGGTGGTCTGCTCGTTGGTGGACTCGGCGGTGAGCGAGCGGCTGACCATCGCCTTGCCGGCGAGCTCGGGGTGGGCGCGGATCAGCGTGAGCTGCGCGTCGCGCCCGGCCTCCTGCAGCACCTCGACCATCGCGCGCTTGAGCTGCGCGAGCGTGGCGAAGGGGCGCTTGGCCAGCGCACGCTGGGCGATCCACGGCGAGTGCTCGTACAGGCCGTCGAGCAGGGCGGCCGCCTCGTCGGGCGAGGCGGCGTTCAGCTGGGGCAGGGTCAGGGGCATGGAGTGGCTTGTCAGAGGGTGACGCGGATGCTCTTCACCAGCGGTTGCAGCGCGGCGACCTGCTCGCGCACGAAGCCGGTGAAGGCCGCGGGGGTGCCCGGCGTCTCGGTGACGCCGAGCTCGAGCAGACGCTTCTTGATGTCGGCCTGCGCCAGCACCTCGTTCACGGCCGTGTTCAGGCGCGCCACCACGTCAGCCGGCAGCTTGGCCGGGCCGGTGAGGCCGAAGAAGTTGTCGAGCACCAGCTTGCGCTGGCCGAACTCGAGCACGCTGGGCACGTCGGGCACCAGCGGCGAGCGCTGCGCCGAGGTCACGGCCAGCGGGCGCAGCTGGCCGCTCTTGAAGTAGGGCACGTAGGCGGTGACGACGTCGATGCCCACCGGGATCAGCCCGGCGATCAGGTCGGTGGTCATCGGCGCACCGCCGCGGTAGGGCACGTGGCTCATCTTCACGCCCAGGGTGCGCACCATCAGCTCGCCCCAGATGTGGCCGATCGAGGCCGGCCCGCCGGAGCCGAACTGCAGGTTGCCGGCCTTGCGCGCGGTGTTCTCCAGGTCGACGATGGTGTTGATGCCGGCCGCCGGGTTGGCCATCACCACGCAGGGCGCCGAGCCGATCGAGGCGATGTGGGTGAAGTCGGCGATCGGGTCGTAGGGCTGCTTCTCCAGCGCGAACGGGCCGATCGAGATCGGCGTGGAGTTCGACAGCATCAGCGTGTGGCCGTCCGCCGCGGCGCGCGCCACCGCGGTGCCGCCGATGCTGCCGCCGGCGCCGGGCTTGTTGTCGATGATCACGGCCTGGCCGAGCTTCTTGCCGAGTTGCTCGCCGATGACGCGCGCGACGATGTCGCTGGCGCCGCCGGCCGCGAAGGTCACCACGATGGTGATCGCCTTCTCCGGGTAGGCGGCCCGCGCGGGCAGGGCGAGCGCCGCAGCGCCGCCGGCGGCCAGGCGCAGGCAGTCGCGGCGCGACGGGGAATGCATTGTGCGGTCGGTCATGGCTGTCTCCAGTCGAGTGCAGGTCGGGAGGCCGGGCGACGCAAGCTTCAGGCCCGCGGCTGGTAGGGGTGCACCTGCTTCCAGTGGCGCGCCACGTCGATGCGCCGGCACACCCAGACCTTGTCGTGCGCGCCGATGTGGTCGAGGAAGCGCTGCAGCGAGCCGATGCGCCCGGGCTTGCCGAGCAGCCGGCAGTGCATGCCGATGGACATCATCTTCGGCCGGTCCAGGCCCGCCGGGTCGCCCTCGGCATACAGCGCGTCGAAGCTGTCGCGCAGGTAGGTGAAGAAGTGGTCCCCGGTGTTGAAGCCCTGCGCCTGCACGAAGCGCATGTCGTTGGTGTCCAGCGAGTAGGGCACGACGAGGTGCGGCGCCGTGCTGCCGTCGGTCTTCGTCACCTCGGTCCAGAAGGGCAGGTCGTCACCGTAGTAGTCGCTGTCGTACTCGTAGCCGCCCTGGTCGACGACGAGGCGGCGCGTGTTCGGGCTGTCGCGGCCGGTGTACCAGCCGGCCGGCCAGGCGCCGCCGGTCAGGTCTTTCAGCACGCGCGTGCCGATGTCGATGTGGCGGCGCTCGGTCGCCTCGGGGAGGTTCTGGTAGTGGATCCAGCGCAGGCCGTGGTTGGCGATCTCGTAGCCGTTCTTCATGAACACTTCGAGCAGCTCGGGGTAGCGCTGCAGCGCCATGCCCACGCCGAAGATCGTCATCGGCAGGCCGCGCTGCTCGAACTCGCGCAGGATGCGCCACACGCCGGCGCGAGAGCCGTACTCGTACATCGACTCCATGGTCATGTGGCGGTTCTCGTAGGCCTGTGCGGTGACGAGTTCGGAGAGGAAGGTCTCCGAGGTCGGGTCGCCGTGCAGCGGGTTGTTCTCGCCGCCTTCCTCGTAGTTGAGGACGAACTGCACCGCGATGCGCGCGCCGTTCGGCCAGCGGGCATGCGGCACGTCGCGGCCGTGGCCGCGCATGTCGCGCGGGTAGCCGGTGGTGGAGGTGAGTTCGCGCGAGTCCGTGGGGGTGCTCATGGGCGTGCGGTGTCGGTGAGGTGGATTCAGTTGCGCGGCATCAGTGCCGCGGCGAGGTCGGGAACGCGGGGGTCGAGCTGCAGGTTGCGCTCGACGTTGTGCAGGTGATCTTCCATCAGCCGCACGGCGGCCTTGGCGTCGCGGCGGGTCAGCGCGTCGACGATGGCGACGTGCTCGTCGAAGGAATGTTCGGCCGAGTGCGAGGACTGGTACATCAGCGCGATCAGCGAGGAGCGTGTCACCAGGTCCGACAGCAGCTCGGCCAGCACCTGGTTGCCCAACATGGTGGCGATGACGACGTGGAAGTCGGCGAGCAGCCGCGTGCGGCCCGACACGTCGGTGCGCTGCACGGCGGCCTGTTCGTCGCGCAGGTGGGTGCGCAATTCGGCGAGCTGCGCGTCGCTGAGCTCGGCGGCGGCGCGGCGGATCATGGCCGACTCGAGCATGTTTCGCACCTCGAAGACCTGGCGCGCCTCCTCGATGCTCGGCTCGGCCACGCGCGCACCGCGCGCCGGCTCGAGCGTGACCAGCTTGTCGCGGCTGAGCTGGTTGAGCGCCTGGCGCACCAGCGTGCGCGAGACCTTGAAGATGTCGGCGATCTTCTGCTCGGCCAGCTTGGTGCCCGGCATCAGGCGGCGCTCGACGATGGCCGTGGTGATCGATTCGACGATGCGCTGCGTGCTGCTCGGGCTCGTTTCGCCCGCGCTGGCGCGCACCTTGCTGGTACGCGGTGCGGGACGGACGACCTGCAGGGGCGGGGGCTGGCGAGACATGGATCGGGCTTGATTTGCTGATGGAAGTGTATACACTTTTGCCGACACTTCAAGCGCCGTCTGCGACCGCCTCGCCGGCCACTCACCGAAAGGATTCCATGGGCAAGCTGACCACCCACGTGCTCGACACCGCCAACGGCTGCCCGGCAGCGGGCATGGCCGTGCGGCTGTACCGCCTGGCGGGCGACGGCAGCGCCACTGAACTGAAACGCATCGTGCTCAACCACGACGGCCGCGCCGATGCGCCGCTGCTGCAGGACGAGGCGTTCCAGCCCGGGCTCTACCGGCTGGTGTTCGGTGTGGCGGCGTACTTTCGCGCACGCGGCGCGGCGCTGGCCGAGCCGCCTTTCCTGGACGAAGTGCCGCTGGACTTCGGCCTCTCGGCCGTGGGCCAGCACTACCACGTGCCGCTGCTCGCCAGCCCCTGGGCCTACTCCACCTACCGCGGCAGCTGACGCGCCGGGAGGGCTGGAGCGCGGGTAATTCCGGATCGTCCGGGATGCATCCGTGTATACAGTTGAGATGCGTCGCCGCGGAGCCCGGCCCCCAGCCGGTCGCGACCTTCCCGCCTCACAGAGCCCGCTGTGGTGAGGTTGCACACAGGCCCGTTTCTTGCGCGCGCCGGTGTCCGAAGGGAGTGGTGACGCATGGACGCGTACGTTCTGGACTGGGTCAACCTGCTGCTGCGCTGGGCCCACGTCATCGTGGCGATCGCCTGGATCGGCTCGTCGTTCTATTTCGTCTTCCTCGACAGCAGCCTCACGAAGCCGGCCGACCCGGAGCTCAAGGCCAAGGGTGTCGACGGCGAGCTGTGGGCGGTGCACGGCGGCGGCTTCTACCACCCGCAGAAGTACATGGTGGCGCCCAAGTCGATCCCGGAGAACCTGCACTGGTTCTACTGGGAGAGCTACTCCACCTGGCTGACCGGTTTCGCGCTGTTCACGGTGCTCTACCTCTATCAGGCCGGCACCTTCCTGATCGACAAGAACGTGCATGCCTGGTCGCCGGCCGCCGCCATCGCCGCGGCACTGGGCTTCCTGGTGGTGTTCTGGATCGTCTACGACGGCATCTGCCGACTCTTCGGCCAGCGCGAGGGCGGTGACCGCATCGTCGGCATCGGCGTGACGGTTGCCGTGGTGGTCGCGTCGTGGCTGGCCTGCCAGTTCTTTGCTGGCCGCGCCGCCTTCCTGCTGGTGGGAGCGATGATGGCCACGTCGATGAGCGCCAACGTGTTCTTCTGGATCATTCCGGGGCAGCGCACCGTGATCGCGCAGATGAAGGCCGGCCAGCCCGTCGACCCGGTGCACGGCCAGCGCGCCAAGCAGCGCAGCGTGCACAACACCTACTTCACGCTGCCGGTGCTGATCGCGATGCTCAGCAACCACTACGGCTTCCTCTACGGGGCGGCACACAACTGGCTGGTGCTGGTGCTGATCATGCTGGCCGGCGCGCTGATCCGCCACTCCTTCGTGGCGCGCCACAAGGCGCTGGTGCAGGGCCAGCCGGTGCCCTGGCTCTACGCCGGCGTGGGCACGGCGGTGATTGTCGGCCTGGCCGTCTGGCTGGCGCCCGCGCCGCTGCCCAAGGCCGCCGCAGCGGCGCCGGTGAGTTTCGCGCAGGTGCAGGCGGTGATCGCGCAGCGCTGCGCGATGTGCCACAACGAGCAGGTCATCAGCAAGAACATCCAGCTGCACACGCCCGAGCTGATCGCGAAGAACGCGCAGGCGTTGTACCAGCAGGCCGTGGTGCTCAAGGCCATGCCGATGAACAACGCCACCCAGATCACCGACGCCGAACGTGCCCTGCTCGGGCGCTGGTTCGAGGCCGGTGCACCCCTGAACTGACACCAAGAAACGTTCGACAACCCGAGGAGGAAAACCGCCATGAATCGTTCTTCAGCTTTGCGCAGTGCCCTGGTCGCTGCTTCGGTCGCGTGCGCCTTGCCGGGCACGGCGATGGCCCAATCCAGCGTCACGCTGTCCGGTCTGCTCGACATCAGCGCCGGCCAGTCGAAGGCGGCCGGCAGCAGCAACAAGGTCTGGGGCGTGGACAACGGCCAGATGACCACCAGCTGGTTCGGCGCCAGCGGCAGCGAGGATCTCGGCGGTGGACTGTCCGCGCTGTTCACGCTGCAGTCCTTCATGCGCGCTGACACGGGCGCCTCCGGCCGTTTCGGCGCCGACACCTTCTGGGCCCGCAACGCCTTCGTGGGCCTGGCCAGCAACTCCCTGGGCAAGGTCACGATCGGCCGCAACACCACGCCGTTCTTCGTCACCACCCTGTCGTTCAATCCCTTCGGCGACTCGTTCGGCTACTCGCCCAGCATCCGCCACTACTTCACCAGCGGCACGCTGACGGGCGATTCGGGCTGGAGCGACTCGGTGCTCTACACCAGCCCGAAGCTCGGTGGCGCGACGCTGCAGCTCTTCATGGCGGCGGGCGAGGCGGGCAGCAACGGGCGCAATCACGGCGTCAACCTGCGCTGGGGCGCCGGCGCCTTCGACTCCGCCTTCTCATGGCAGGACGTCAAGAAGGACGGCGCAACGCCCGTGGCCGACACCAAGAGCTGGCAGGCGGCGGCGAGCTACGACTTCGGCGTGGCCCGGCTGTTCGGCCAGTTCGGCAACGTGGCCAACAAGACGAGCGGCAATGAGTACGACATCGCCGGCCTGGGTGCGAGCGTGCCGGTGGGCAACGGCAAGATCCTGGCGCAATGGGGACAGATCAAGCCCGAGACCGGCGCCAAGCGCAAGACCTTCTCGGCTGGCTATGACTACTTCCTGTCCAAGCGCACCGACCTGTACGCGGTGGCCATGAACGACAAGATCGATGGCCAGAGCAACGGCAGCGCGTTCTCGGTCGGCATCCGCCACCGCTACTGAAGCACGGCGGCCGGCGCGCAGGCAGACCCCACAAAACCACACGAGGAGACAAGCATGAGCGACACCACCGTCCACCCCGTCGACGAGAAACTCCCCGCGCCGCGCCTCGCGGCGCTCGGCCTGCAGCACGTGCTCGTGATGTACGCCGGCGCCATCGCCGTGCCGCTGATCGTCGGCCGTGCGCTCAAGCTCACGCCCGAACAGGTGGCGCTGCTGATCTCGGCCGACCTGTTCTGCTGCGGCCTGGTCACGCTGATCCAGTCGCTCGGCTTCACGCGCTGGTTCGGCATCAAGCTGCCGGTGATGATGGGCGTGACCTTCGCGGCCGTCGGCCCGATGGTGGCCTTCGCCAACGCGATGCCCGGCGTCGACGGGGCGCGCGCGATCTTCGGCGCGATCATCGGCGCGGGCATCGTCTCGATGCTGATCGCGCCGGTGGTCAGCAAGCTGCTGCGCTTCTTCCCGCCGGTGGTGACCGGCACCATCATCGCGATCATCGGCATCAGCCTGATGCGTGTCGGCGTGGGCTGGGCGATGGGCGGGCCGGCGCCGCTCGCGCAGAGCGTCGACGTGCCCAAGCTGGTGGCCATGGTCGACGCCGCCAAGGCCACGGCACAGGCGGCCAGCGCGCCGATCAAGCTCGCCGGCCCGGTGCCGATGGTCGACAACCCGAACTACGGGTCACTCGAGAACATGGCCATCGCGGCGGCCGTGCTCGTCTTCATCCTGCTGCTGGTGAAGTACGCGAAAGGCTTCGTCGCCAACATCTCGGTGCTGCTGGGCATCGTGGCCGGCTGCGCGGTGGCCATCGCGATGGGCAAGATGAACTTCGACAAGGTCGGCAAGGCGCACTGGTTCGACGTGGTCACGCCCTTCGCCTTCGGCTTGCCGACCTTCGACATCGTGATGATCCTGACCATGACGCTGGTGATGATCGTGGTGATGATCGAGTCGACCGGCATGTTCCTTGCGCTGTCGGACATCACCGGCAAGAAGATCGACCAGCCCGCGCTCGCCGCGGGCCTGCGCACCGATGGCCTGGGCACGCTGATCGGCGGCCTGTTCAACACCTTCCCGTACACCAGCTTCTCGCAGAACGTCGGCCTGGTCAGCGTCACGGGCGTGAAGAGCCGCTGGGTGTGCGTGGCCGGGGGCATCATCATGATCGTGCTGGGCATGCTGCCGAAGATGGCCGCCTTCGTCGAATCGATCCCGCAGTTCGTGCTCGGCGGTGCGGGGCTGGTGATGTTCGGCATGGTCGCGGCCACCGGCATCCGCATCCTCTCGACGGTGGACTACAAGGGCAACCGCCACAACCTGTACATCGTCGCGCTGTCGATCGGCTTCGGCCTGATCCCGCTGGTGGCGCCGCGCTGGACGCAGCAGATGGCGCATGGCCTGCACCCGCTGCTGGAGTCGGGCATCCTGCTGACTGCGGTGGCGGCGGTGGTGCTGAACGTGTTCTTCAATGGCGCGAAGGAAGACACGGCAGGCGCCATCGAAGCGGCCAAGACCGCCGAGGCGCACTGAGCCTGATGGCAACGCTGCTGATCCGCCATGCCGCGCTGCTCGTCACCATGGACGACGCGCGGCGCGAGATCGCCGACGGCAGCCTGTTCGCGCGCGATGGCGTGATCGAGGCCGTGGGGCCGAGCGGTGCGCTGCCCACCACGGCCGACGAGGTGATCGATGCGCGCGGCCAGATCGTCATCCCGGGGCTGGTGAACACGCATCACCACATGTATCAGACGCTGACGCGGGTGATCCGCCCGGCGCAGGACTGCGAGCTGTTCGAGTGGCTGCGCACGCTGTACCCGATCTGGTCGGGGCTGACCCCGGAAATGGCGTTCGTGTCCACGCAGACGGCGATGGCCGAGCTGCTGCTGTCGGGCTGCACGACGAGCAGCGATCACCTCTACATCTACCCCAACGGCGTGCGGCTGGACGACAGCCTCGAGGCCGCCGCCGAGATCGGCATGCGCTTCCATGCGGCGCGTGGCTCGATGAGCGTGGGCCAGTCGCAGGGCGGCCTGCCGCCGGACCGCGTGGTGGAGCGCGAAGCCGACATCCTGGCCGACACGCAGCGCGTGATCGAGCGCTGGCACGACCCGAAGCGCTACGCGATGCAGCGCATCGTGGTGGCGCCGTGCTCACCGTTCTCGGTCAGCCGCGAGCTGATGCGCGATGCGGCGCTGCTGGCGCGCGAGCATGGCGTGTCGCTGCACACGCACCTGGCCGAGAACGACAACGACATCGCCTACACGCGCGAGAAGTTCGGCTGCACGCCGGCCGAATACGCCGAGCAGCTCGGCTGGCTGGGCCGCGACGTCTGGCATGCGCACTGCGTCAAGCTCGACGAGGCCGGCATCGCCATGTTCGCGCGCACGGGCACCGGCGTCGCGCATTGCCCGGGCTCGAACATGCGGCTGGCTTCGGGCATCGCGCCGATCCGCGCCTTGCGCGATGCCGGCGTGCCGGTGTCGATCGCGGTGGACGGCTCGGCATCGAACGACAGTGGCCACATGCTCGGCGAGGCGCGGCTGGCGCTGCTGCTGCAGCGTGTGGCGCACGGCCCGGTCAGCGGCCCTTCGGCCATGACGGCGCGCGAGGTGCTCGAGATCGCCACGCGCGGTGGTGCGCAGGTGCTTGGCCGCGACGACATCGGTGTGCTCGCGCCGGGCATGGCGGCCGACCTCGCGACCGTCAGGCTCGACGAGATCGGCATGGCGGGTGCGTTGCACGACCCGCTCGCCGCACTGTTCTTCTGCCACGTGCCGCGCGTCGCCCACAGCATCGTCAACGGCCGCGTCGTCGTGCGTGACGGGCAACTCGCCACGCTCGACCTGCCTCGCCTGATCGAGCGGCACAACGCGCTGGCGGCGCGGTTGGCCGGTCACTGAGACGGGACTGCGTCAAGAATCAAGGCGGTGACACGTTCGCAGTGATTGGTTGCGGCCCTTGAGCGACATTCACGAGTGACCGCTTCATTCGGCGCGCGAGCAGACGGTTCGGGTACGCGCTCTCCGGCCCACGCTCGCGGGCGACCACCGAGGGACGCAGCGCGCTGCCTCGTCAACACCGCCTGCGGCCTGCTCCCGCCAGGGCGACCGCGAATGGGGCCTGCGATCGCACACCCGAACCACCTGCCCCACAAGCACCGAGGACTTCGTGACGGCAGGCCACCGCGGATGCCGGCAGGGCACCGCCGTCGCTCTGCGACCATGCCCGTCGCACGCAAGGCAGACCCACGAAGACCGCAACGGGCCGCGAGCCGCCGGCCGCTCGCGCCGGGCCCGTGGCTTCGAGCGCGAGTCGCGACGAAGCTCAGCGCAAGCGCCACAACTGCGCAAGCAGTTGCTTGCGGTCGACGCCGGCGCCCGCCGCATCGGCCAGCGCGCAGAAGAAGGCCTCGCGCGTCGTCGCCGTCGTCGCCGCGCGGCGCGCCAGCACGGCGGCGATCGGGCCGATCTGCTCGGCCAGCACGCGCTGTGCCTGCTCGACCAGCTCGGTCTTCATCGGCGTCGTGCCGAGCACCGGCAAGGGGCCACTGGGCACCGGCAGGGCGGCGGCTTCCGGGGCGGGGCCCAGTGCCCGCGCCCGGGAGATGAAGACGGGCCGCTCGTCGGGCTCCACCACTTCTGCAGCCAGCCAGGCGATCAGCCCGGGCAGATCGTGGTTCCGGCGCGCTCCGTCGCGCACGACGATGCGTGTCATCGGCCCGAGTTGCGGCAGCAGCAGGGCCTCGATGGCGCGCAGGGTGCCTGCGTCCCATTCTGGCAGGCTCGGCGAAACCGGCACGAACGGCGCCGCAGGCGCCCGCGGCTGCGGGGTGGATGGCATCGGCCTGCTGCCTTGCGCCGGCGCCGCCATCGGGCGCGGCATCACCTGCGTGGCTTCGATGCGGCCGAAGCGCAGTCGACGCATCGTCTCGGCGCAGACACTCGGCGCGATCGGCCGTTCGGCGGCAGCGCACAGCGCGGCGCGCATCTGCGCGGCGTCGGCATAACGTTCGTCGGCGCGCTTGGCCATGGCGCGTGCCACCACGGCGTCGAAGTGCGAGGGCACGCCCGGCTGCACCTCCAGCGTCGACGGCGCCGCGGGCTCGACATGAAGCACCTGGTACATCACCGAGCTCGCGGTGCCGCGGAACGGCGCCCGCCCGGTGAGCAGCTCGTACATCAGCACGCCGCACGAGAACAGGTCGACGCGGCGATCGGGCGCTTCGTCGGTGTAACGCTCGGGCGCCATGTAGCCGGGCGAGCCGAGTACGGTGGTGCGGTGGGTGCGGTCGGCCGAGTCGATGCGCGCGATGCCGAAGTCGGTCACCTTCAGCCGGCCTTCGGGCGTGAGCAGCAGGTTGGCGGGCTTGATGTCGCGGTGCCACACGCCCTGCTCGTGCGCGCAGGCGAGCGCGTCGAGCAGCTGCAGCATGACGCTCAGAGCATCGTCCAGCGGCAACCGGTCACCGCGCGAGACCAGCTCCTGCAGCGAGGTGCCGTCCACGTACTCCATCGCGATGTAGTGCTGGTCGGGCGTCTCGCCGTACTCGTACACCGAGACGATGTTCGGGTGCGACAGCCGGCCGGCGGCCTGCGCCTCGGTGCGGAATCGCGCGGTGGCCGAGATGTCCTGCGCGTCGGGTGCGAGCAGCGGGGCGCGGATCGCCTTGATCGCCACGGCACGGTGGATGTCGGGGTCGATCGCCTTGTAGACCACGCCCATGGCGCCCTCGCCGAGCAGGTGCGAGACGAGGTACTTGCCCAGCCGCTGCGGCAGCGGATGGCCGGTATCGATTCCGGCCAGACCGAGCGGGCGGGCACTCATGACGGCGCCCCTTCGAGCATCTTCATCGCCTGCACCAGGCTCTTGCGCATGCGGCTGAACGAGGTGGCCAGTCGGCCGATCTCGTCGCGTGCGCCGAGCGCGAAGGAGGGCGCGCCGAGCTCACCCAGGCTCACGCGATCGGCCAGGCGCGACAGTCGCGTCACCGGGCGGATCACCAGCCACCACAGCATCAGGTTCAGGGCCACGGCGATGACGACGAACACCGCCGACAGCATGCCCATGAACAGCGCCCAGGCCTGCTGGGCCCGCGCCATCGGGATGGCCATCGGCACCGACACCATCTGCGCGCCGACGATCTCGCCGAGCTGCCAGCCGAAGCCGTTGGCCGGGCCGTACTTGTCGACCAGCGTACGCGGTGCGGCCTCCACCGTGCTGTGGCAACGCAGGCAGGCCCCGTCGGTGATCTTGATCGGGCGCGCAATGTAGAGCGCGCGGCCGGCCGGCGTGTCGCGCTCGCCGATGAACTCCTTGGTGTCGGGCGACTTGCGGAACTCGGCGATCACGTCGGCTTCCCACTCGACGGCGCGGTCGCGCGGGTTGGTCGGGTTCAGCGTCGCTTCCTTGTAGGCGTACTCGGGGTGGTTCTTCTTGATCTTCGCCAGCACCTCGGTGGCCGAGAAGGCCGGCACCGACTGCGGCAGGAAGGCGTACTTCATCTGCGTCTCCAGCAACGGCGCCACCTGGGTGGACGTGTAGGAGCGCACGGCCAGCGCCTTCTCGAGCAGGAATCGCGCGTGCTGCAGCGTCTCCTCTTGCGCATTGCGCTCGAGCATCTGGCGCGTCATGGCGCCCGTCGCGCCCAGACCGATCAGGAAGATCAGCACGAACACCAGGTTGAACTTGAGCAGCAGTTTCATCGTGCCTCCATGGGCGAGTTCGGGGTGTAGTCGCGAGCGGCGCTCGGCCAGCTCATCAGGCCCTGCAGGCTGGCCGTCACGGGGGCCGGCTCCGGTGCCGACGCGGCGGTTGCGGCGGCGGCGGGCGCGGGGCGGTTCGCCACGACCACCGGCTTCGGGCGGTACTTCTCGGGGAACAGCACGCGATCCCACTCGGGGTGGGCACGCAGTTCGGCGACCAGCGCGGCCCGGAAGCCGCGGTCGGCAATGCGCGGTGTGAAGCGCGGCACGGCGATCGCGCGCAGCGGTGGCTCACCATTCAGCCAGCGCGACACCTCGGCATAGGCCACCGGCGTGGCCGCTCCCGGCTCGACCGGATTGGCCTGGAAGCGCGCGGCGCGGCGCGGCAGCGAATCCGCGAAGCCGCGCGGCATGCCTTGCAGCAGATCGGCCGGTGGCCGGCGCGCCAGGCTCGACGTTTCGTTCGCGCGCTTCACGAGCGCATCGCCGTCCTTCAGGGACTGGGGCCTGGCAGCGCGGCCGTCCTGCACGTCGGCGGCCTGCGCCTGGCCCGCTTCGACGAACAGCAGCGTGGCGCCGGCCGTGGCGCGCAGCACGGCCGTGCCGGTCAGTTGCTGCAGATCCATCGTGGCGCTGGCCACGCCGGCGACCCCGGGCTCGGCAGCGGTGCCGATCTTCAGCCAGCCGCGTGCGAGATACAGCGTCGCGGCGCGTTCGCCGAAGGCACCGCCGGCACGCGGTTGCAGCATCAGTTCGGTGTCGGGTCCGAGGTCCAGCGTGGTGCCGTCGGCGAGTTCGATGCGTGCGAGCCTGGCGTCGGGGCCGGTGCGCAGGATGTCGTCGTTGCGCACGCGCTGGCCCTCGGCGGCGGCGAAGCGCTGCGTGTCGCGCAGCACGGCAACGTCGCCGTCGACGATGGTGACGATGCCGATGGAAGCCGCGGCGCACCAGGCGGGCAGCAGCCCGATCAGGGCGACGGCGGGGCGGAGCAGGGCGGGCAGCTTCATCAGGCCTCCGGCGAAAGCAAATGCTCTCGATGGAAGTCAGGATAGGAGTCCGGCCTCCCCCGCGCTTCATCCAGAATGGGGGGGCGGCAGTCCTCTTTCGTGGGGGGCATTTCTAGGTTGCCCGCTCCAATTCACGCGTATTGCGCATCCCCATGGCACGCCCGACACCCAGCGAACGAGAGGTCCGCATCGACCTCGCCGCGGCCTACCGCCTCGCCGCGCAGCGCGGTTGGGACGACACCATCTACACGCATCTGTCGGCCAGCGTGCCGGGCGAGCCGGGGCACTACCTGATCAATCCGTTCGGTGCGCGCTTCGACGAGATCACGGCGAGCAGCCTCGTCAAGGTCGACGTGGCCGGGCGCGTGGCCGATGGCTCGGGCGCGAGCGTCAACCCGACCGGCTTTGCGATCCACGGCGCGGTGCATTCCGCGCGGGCCGATGCCGCCTGCGTCATCCACCTGCACACGCCCTGGGGCGTGGCCCTGTCGATGCTGCCCGATGGGCTGCAGGCGACCTCGCAGTTCGCGATGCGCTTGCATGGCCGGCTGGGCCGCCACGCCTACGAGGGCCTGGCGCTCGGCGCCGCCGAGCAGGCGCGGCTGGTCGCCCACCTCGGCACGCTCGACGGGCTGATCCTCGACAACCACGGCACCCTGACCGTCGGCCGCACGGTGGCCGAGGCCTGGATGCTGAGCTACCTGCTCGACCGCGCTGCGCAGGCGCAGCTCACCGCGATGGCCGCGACCGGCGGGCGCTTGCGCGTGGTCAGCGACGAGATCGCCGAACTCACCCGCCGGCAGTGGGTGGGCGACGGCAGTGAACTCGACGGCGACCTGGAATGGCCGGCGCTGTTGCGCGGCCTGGACCGCAGCCTGCCCGGCTACCGCGACTGATCATCAACCACCGAAGGAGACACCCATGCCCACCCTGCGCGTCGAACTCTTCGAAGGCCGCACGGCCGAACAGAAGCGCGCCCTGGCCAAGGAACTGACGGAGGCCTGCGTGCGCGTGCTCGGCGGCAGCGCCGACGGCGTGGACGTGCTGTTCTTCGACATGCGCCGCGAAGACTGGGCCAGCGGCGGCGTGCTCTGGTCGGACAAGGCGAAGACGCCGAGTCCGAGCTGAAGCGCTGGCTTCAGTCCTTGTCGCGGCCCTTGCCGTGACCCTTGCCTTGCTTGTTGCCGCGGTCCTTGCCGCGGTCGTCGCCCCGGTCGTCATGCTTGTACTTGCGTGACGGCGGGGGCGGCGGCGCATAGCGCTGACGGTACTGCGGCACGTAGACCTGCTGGTACCAGCTGTCCTGCACGAAGTACACCGGCTGATTGCACGCGGCATAGCGGTAGCAGTGCTTCGACCAATCCCTGGCGTGCCCTGGCGGCACGTGCAGGTAGATCGGCTGGCGCACCACGGCCACCGGTGCCTGTTGGATGATCACCGGCTGCGGGTACATCACCACCGGCGGTGGCACGTTGCCGATGTCGATGCGGCCGTAGAAGCCCGGCTGGCCGATGTTGATGGACACGCCGACATCCACATCGGCGGCATGCACCGGCGCGGTGGCGGCCAGTGCGAGCAGGCTGGCAAAGGCGAGACGCTGGGTCATCGTGGGCTCCTTGAGGGGTGGCGGGTCGCCGAGTCTGGCAGGTTCAAGGGGCTGCGAACACCACGGGCAAGGCCACGTCGCCCGCCGTCACGTCGGCCGGCAGGCTCAGCGCGACCAGGCCGTCGGCGCTGGCCGCCACCTGCAGCTTGCCGGCGTGGTCGGCCGTCGGGTCGGCGACGAAGGACAGCGTCGTCGCGCCCGCGCTGTAGGCGCTCGACACCGGCGCACCGGCCACCACCTTCAGCGCGTAGTTGCCGGTCACGGCGTCGTTGGTCGTCGAGTGGCGCTCGACCGTGCTCGTCGCGACGGTCTGCAGCGCGCGCATCGTCGCCAGCGGGATCGTCGTCGAGCCGGTGATCGAGACGGCGCCGGCAATCCTGCGCGGCGTGCCGGCGGGCGGGTCGATCGCCGTGCCGGCGGGCGTGGCGAAGGTGCGTGAGCTGTCGCTGATCGGCACGCCCGTCATCACCGCCGTCACCCGGCCGTCGGCGCTCACCACCAGGTCGTAGGTGCCGGCGGGCACTGGGTAGAGCACAAAGCGGCCCGAGGCGTCGGGCACGGTGGCGCGCACCGGCACGCCGGCCTGCTGCAACGACACGGTCGTGGTCGGCAGTGCGATCGCCGGGGCGACCATGCCTTCGGCGATCAGGCCGTCCAGACGCACACGCGGCAGCACGGTGACCACGGGCTTGAGGTTGTAGCGGCCGGAAGCGCCGCGCGTCACGACCGACTTGCAGGCGTCGAAGTCGAGCACCACGTCGGCCAGCTCGTTGGCGGCGACCGTCAGGTTCAGGTTCATCTTCAGGCCGGACTGCTGGGCACTCGGCGTGTCGAGCGGGGTCTCGGTGCCGCCGGTGGGCACCACCGAGTTCGCGTACGGGGCCGTGGAACCGTTCGAGGCGAGCTGCAGGCGCAGCTGCGTGTAGGTGCCCACCGGCAGTTCGGTCTGGCCGAGTTCGGCGAGCACGCCATTGGTCAGGTCAAGCAGGTTGACGCGCCTGGCGGGGTTCAGCACCACCTCGGACCAGCCGGCATCGGCGTCGGCAGCCGTGCTGCTGCGGTGCACTCGCACCTTCTCGACCGTGACGTTGACCTCGTCGAAGCCGCAGGACGGCGCATCGGTCAAGGCGACACGCAGCGTGCCCTGGCCCGCGGCACTGCCGCTGGTGGACGAACCGCCGCCGCCACAGGCAGCAAGCAGGGTGACGGCCGCGAGCATGGCGGTGGCGGCCCAGGGGCGAAGAAGCGGGTGGAGGTTCATGGCGACTCTCGGTGGCGAGGGAAAGAAGAGGATGCCTCTTCATAATGTGCAAATCTAACATTTGCACGCCACCTTGTCGGGGTCCACGCTCGTCACGGGTGTGTGAATTGGTTTCCGTGGCGCCTTCAGTCGCCCGCGCTGCCGCGGAAGCGGGCCACGTCCTGCGGTGATACCGGCTGCGCCGCCGCGCCCCAGCTGCTGCGCAGGAAGCTGGCGATGGCAGCGATCTCGTCGTCGTCGAGCGCCAGCCCGAAGGGCGGCATGCCGAAGGGACGCGGGTTGCCGGCGGTGGCCGGCAGGAAGCCGCCGTGCACGATCACTCGCACCAGGTTGGCAGGCGGGTCCATGGTGACGGTGCGGTTGCCGGCCAGTGGCGGATACATCCAGGTGCCGGCGGACGACTTCACGCCTTCGCCCTGGGCGCCGTGGCATTCGGCGCAGTGTTTCTCGTAGCGCTTGGCGCCGAGCTCGCGCAGCGCCGGGTCGGGCGGCTTGCCCTCGCTGGCCTGCGAGCGCGTCGCCGGCAAGGCCTTGAGGAAGGTGGCGATGGCGCGCAGGTCGTCGACGCGCAGGTGCTGCAGGCTGCGGTAGACCACGTCGGCCATCGGCCCGAGCGCCGAGCCACGCGGCGAGACGCCGGTGCGCAGCAGCGCGACGATGTCGTCCAGCGGCCAGTCGGCCACGCCGGCCTGGTCGGGTGCGCTCAGCGCTGGCGCATACCAGTTGCGCATCGGGATCAGCCCGCCGGCCAGCGACAGGCCCCCCTGCGGCGTGGCGCCGAGGAAGTTGCGCCCGCCGTGGCAGGCCGCGCAGTGGCCCAGGCCGCGCACGAGGTAGGCGCCGCGGTTCCAGTCTGCCGACTGCGTTGCCTCGGGTTCGAAGGCACCGGGGCGGAAGAACAGCGCTCGCCACACCGCCAGCGCCGCCTGCGTGTCGTAGGGGAACTGCAGCGCATGCGGGGTGTTCGCTTGCTTCACCGCCGGCAGCGAGCGCAGGTAGGCGTAGAGCGCGTCGCTGTCCTCGCGCGTCACGCGGGTCGTGTCGGGATAGGGGAAGGCGGGGTAGAGCAAGCGGCCGTCGAACGATCGGCCGTGGTGCAGCGCGCGCCAGAAATGCTCGGCGCTCCAGCGGCCGAGGCCGGTTTCGACATCGGGCGTGAGGTTGCCCGCGTACACCGTGCCGAAGGGCGTGGCAATGCCACGGCCGCCGGCATACGGCAGGCCGCCGCGCGTGGTGTGGCAGGTCATGCAGTTGCCCGCGAGCGCGAGGTACTCGCCGCGCTCGATCTGCTGCGGCGTGCCGTCGGCGGGCGCGGCATCGGCGGCGATCGGCGCCTCGCCGCGCACGTTGAGCCAGGCGACCAGGCCGGCAAAGGCGGCCAGCAGCACGAGGGTGAGGAGGAGACCGCGTCGCAGCATGCGGTGTCCCTCAGCGCGGCACGCTGCCGCAGTCCAGCGGCAGCGGCTCGGGCAGCGACGCGGCGGCCTTCGAGGGCACCGGCACCGGCCGGCTGGCCAGCCAGGCGGCCACCGCGCTGACGTCTTCCGGCGTCAGACGCTTGGCGATGTCCGCCATGCAATCGGGCGCGTGGGCGCGGCGCTGCCCGTTCGTCCAGGCGCCGATCTGGCCCTTCAGGTAGTCGCGCGGCAGGCCGAGCAGCCCGGGGATCGCCGGGGCCACGCCTGTCAGCGCCTGGCCGTGGCAGGCCACGCAGGCGGGCAGCTTGCGCGCCGGGTCGCCTTGCAGCGCGAGGCGCTCGCCGTGCTGCATCGTCGCCGCGGGCTCGCTGACTGGCGCCGGCAGCGGGTAGGGCAGTTCGAGCGCCGCGAAATGGCCGGCGATCTCGCGCAGGTAGTCGTCGCTCAGGTGGTCGACGAGGTAGACCATCGGGCCGTATCGGCGCCGGCCTTCGCGGAAGTTGACGAGCTGGTGGTACAGATACAGCGCCGGCTTGCCCGCGATCCGCGGGTGGTAGCCGTCGGCCGCGGCGCGGCCTTCCTTGCCGTGGCAGGCCGTGCAGGCCTGCACGCGCTGCGCCAGTGTGTCGGGCGGGGGCGCGGCAGCCGCGCCGCCCGCGAGCAGGGCGAGCAGCAGGACGGCTGCTCGCATCACGGCGCAGCCCGGCAGTTCAGCGGCAGGTAGCGCGCCGGCACGTCGGTGCGGTTGCTGCCGTGGATCGTCATCGGCGGCGGTGCCGCTGCCGCCGCGCAGACCCAGGCCACCGGCACCACCTGGGCGTCGTCGATCACGGCGGGGCGAAAGCTCAAGACCTTGCCGCGCAGCGCGGCACTCGCGCGGTTGCCGAAGGTGAGGTGCACCGCGCCGTTCTCCACCGTCACGGCGCTGACGAGGTTGCTGACCACGCGATCCGGCGCCGGCAGCCCGGCGGCTGCGTTGTCGGCGGGCAGCGAGCGCGTCAGCTTCCACGCGAAGGCGATCGGCTCCTTGGCGACATCGGCCAGCTTCACGGCCTCGACGATCTGGTCGCGCACCATGCGGTCCTGCAGGTTCGGCATGGCGATCATCGCCAGGATCGCCACCACGGCGAGCACCATCATCAGCTCGACCATCGTGAAGCCCCGCTGCGCCGCGCCGTTCATGCGGCCCCCGGCGCGCGCAGCCACCATTCGCCGTCGAGCTGCAGCTTGAGGAAGTCGATGAAGGTGCTGACCTTTCCCGGCACCAGCTTGGGCGAGGGGAACACCGCGTGCAGCTCCTGCGAGGGCAGCGAGAAGCCGGGCAGCACCGGCACGATCACGCCGTCGGCCACCGACTCGCGCGCCACGTACCAGGGCAGCACAGCCAGGCCCAGCCCGGCGCGGCAGGCGGCGAGCACCGCCGACAGATTGTTCGAGCGCAGCGTGCCCTTCACCGGCACCGAGACTGGCTCGCCATTCGGCTCGGAGAAGGTCCAGCGGTCGTCGCCCTGAACGCTGCTGTAGACGAGGCAGTCGTGCTTCGACAGTTCGGCAGGCGAGGACGGCGTGCCGCGACGCGCCAGGTAGTCGGGCGAGGCCGCGGTCAGCCAGGGGTTGCTGCCCAGGTAGCGCGCGCCCAGCGCCGAATCGGCCAGACGGCCCATGCGCAGCGCCAGGTCCACGCCCTGCTCGACGAGGTTGACGTAGCGGTCGTCGAAGCTCAGGTCCAGCGTGATGTCCGGGTGCTCGCGCATGAAGCGCAGCGCCAGAGGCGTGACCACACGGCGGCCGAAGGCCACCGAGGTGCTGATGCGCAGCTGACCGCCGACCTTGCTCTGCAGCAGCGCGGCCAGGCTGTCGGCTTCGTCCAGCTCGCGCTGGATCGCCTTGCACTTCTCGTAATAGAGCGCGCCGATCTCGGTGGCGCTCACGCCGCGGGTGTTGCGGTTGAGCAGCCGGGCGCCGAGCTTGGCTTCCAGTGCGGCGACATGCTTGGTGGCGGTGGGCTGGGTAATCCCGAGGTCCGACGACGCCTTGCTGAAGCTGCCGGTCTCGACGATGCGCGCAAACAGCTGCACGCCGGTGATGCGGTCCATGGGGTCTTGTCTCCAGCCCCAATGATGCACCGGCCGGGGCCAGTCATTCCTGCACGGAATGACAAACATGCCCGACCTGCTCTTCTCATCGGCGGCCTGCGGCCCGAGCATCCATGCCAGCAGTCACAAACCCGAGGAGACCGACATGGCCCGCATGAAAGCCGCAATGGCAGCCGTTCTGGTGATGGAGAAGGAAGGCGTCAACCAGGCCTTCGGCGTGCCCGGCGCCGCCATCAACCCGCTGTACGCCGCGATGCGCGAGCGCGGCTCCATCGCCCACGTGCTGGCGCGCCACGTCGAGGGCGCCTCGCACATGGCCGAGGGCTACACGCGCGCCAAGGCCGGCAACATCGGCGTGTGCATCGGCACCTCCGGCCCGGCCGGCACCGACATGATCACCGGCCTGTATTCGGCCAGCGCCGACAGCATCCCGATCCTGTGCATCACCGGCCAGGCCCCGCGGGCGCGGCTGTACAAGGAGGACTTCCAGGCGGTGGACATCGAATCCATCAGCAAGCCGGTGACCAAGTGGAGCGTCACCGTGCGCGAGCCGGCACAGGTGCCGCGCGCCTTCCAGCAGGCCTTCCACCTGATGCGCTCGGGCCGCCCGGGCCCGGTGCTGATCGACCTGCCTTTCGACGTGCAGATGGCCGAGATCGAGTTCGACATCGACACCTACGAACCGCTGCCCGTCTACAAGCCTGCGGCCAGCCGCAAGCAGATCGAGAAGGCGCTGGACATGCTGGCCGCCGCCGAGAAGCCGCTGATCGTCGCCGGCGGCGGCATCATCAATGCCGACGCCTCGGCGCTGCTGGTCGAGTTCGCCGAGATCACCGGCGTGCCGGTGATCCCCACGCTGATGGGCTGGGGCACCATCCCCGACGACCACCCGCTGATGGCCGGCATGTGCGGCCTGCAGACCAGCCACCGCTACGGCAACGCCACGATGCTGGCCAGCGACTTCGTGCTGGGCATCGGCAACCGCTGGGCGAACCGCCACACCGGCTCCACCGAGGTCTACACCAAGGGCCGCAAGTTCGTGCACGTGGACATCGAGCCCACGCAGATCGGCCGCGTCTTCATGCCCGATTTCGGCATCGTCAGCGACGCCAAGGCGGCACTGGAGCTCTTCGTGCAGGTGGCGCGCGAGCGCAAGGCGGGCGGCCAGCTCAAGGGCTACGGCGACTGGGCTCACCGCTGCGCCGAGCGCAAGAAGCTGATGCACCGCAAGACCCACTACACCGAGACGCCGATCAAGCCGATGCGCGTGTACGAGGAGATGAACAAGGTGTTCCCGCGCGACACCATCTACGTGACGACGATTGGCCTGTCGCAGATCGCCGGCGCGCAGTTCCTCAACGTCTACGGCCCGCGCCAGTGGGATCAACTGCGGCAGGCCGGCCCGCTGGGCTGGACGATCCCCGCCGCGCTCGGCGTGGTCGCCGCCGACCCGACGCGCACCGTGGTCGGCCTGTCGGGCGACTACGATTTCCAGTTCCTCATCGAGGAGCTGGCGGTGGGCGCGCAGTTCCGCCTGCCCTACGTGCAGGTGCTGGTCAACAACAGCTACCTCGGCCTGATCCGCCAGAGCCAGCGCGGCTTCGAGATGGACTTCTGCGTGCAGCTCGCCTTCGAGAACCAGAACGTCGAGGACAGTACGCTGAAGAGCTACGGCGTCGACCACCAGGCGGTGGTGCAGGGCCTGGGCTGCAAGAGCCTGCGCGTGACCGACCCGGAGAAGATCCAGGCCGCGATGGTCGAGGCGCAGGCGATGGCGCGCAAGTACAGCGTGCCGGTGGTCGTCGAGGTGATCCTCGAGAAGGTGACCAATATCGCCATGGGCACCGAGATCGACAAGATCAACGAGTTCGAGGAGATCGACTGCCGCCACCCCGAAGGCCGCCAGGGCCTGGAGATGGCCGGCCTGCTCGAGTGAACTTGCCGACACCATAACAACGACACCCGGAGACAGACATGCCCCGCTTCGCCGCCAACCTCTCGATGCTGTTCACCGAGGTGCCCTTCATCGAGCGCTTCGACCGCGCCGCGCGCGCCGGCTTCGGCTCGGTCGAGTTCCTGTTCCCCTATGCGCACACGCCGGGCGAGGTGGCGGCCAAGCTCCGAGGCAACCGCCTGCAGGTCGTGCTGCACAACCTGCCCGCCGGGGACTGGGACGCCGGCGAGCGCGGCATCGCCTGCCTGCCCGACCGGGTCGACGAGTTCCGTGATGGCGTGGCGAAGGCGATCGAGTACGCCACCGCGCTGGGCGCGCCGCAGCTGAACTGCCTGGCCGGCAAGGTGCCGCTGGGCGCCGGCGAGGACCTGCTGCGCAAGACCTTCGTCGCCAACCTGAAGTACGCCGCGGCGGAGTTGAAGAAGGCGAGCCTGAAGCTGCTGATCGAGCCGATCAACACCTACGACATCCCCGGCTTCTACCTGAACCGCACGGCACAGGCGATCTCGATCATGGACGAGGTCGGCGCGGACAACCTGTTCCTGCAGTACGACATCTACCACGCACAGCGAACGGAGGGCGAGCTCGCCGCGACGATGGAGAAGCACCTCGCGCGCATCGGCCACATCCAGGTGGCCGACAACCCCGGCCGCAACGAGCCGGGCACGGGCGAGATCCACTACGCCTTCCTGTTCGCGCAGCTCGATCGCCTCGGCTACAAGGGCTTCGTCGGCTGCGAGTACAAGCCGAAGAACGGCACCGAGGCCGGCCTCGTCTGGCTGGAGCATGCGCGGCGCCAGCTGCGGCCGGTGCGCTGAGCCATCACTTTGACTCCGAGACATTCATGACCACGACTCCTCTCAAGATCGGCTTCATCGGGCTGGGCATCATGGGCGCGCCGATGGCGCTGCACCTGATCAAGGCCGGCCACCAGCTCTTCGTCTATACGCGCAGCAAGGTGCATCCCGAGATCGCCTCGAGCACCGCGACGCAATGCACCACGCCGCGCGGCGTGGCCGAGCGCGCCGACATCGTCTTCACGATGGTTCCGGACACGCCGGATGTGGAGAAGGTGCTGTTCGGCGAGAGCGGGGTGGCCGCAGGCCTGAGCAAGGGCAAGACGGTGGTGGACATGAGCTCGATTTCGCCGATCGAGACCAAGGCTTTCGCCAAGAGGATCAACGAGCTGGGCTGCGACTACCTGGACGCACCGGTGTCCGGTGGCGAGGTGGGTGCCAAGGCGGCCAGCCTGACCATCATGGTCGGCGGCGCGCAGGCGGCGTTCGACCGCGTGCTGCCGCTGTTCCAGCTGATGGGCAAGAACATCACCCTGGTGGGCGGCAACGGCGACGGGCAGACCACCAAGGTGGCCAACCAGATCATCGTGGCGCTGAACATCGCGGCGGTGGGCGAGGCGCTGGTGTTCGCGAGCAAGGCCGGGGCCGACCCGGCCAAGGTGAGGCAGGCGCTGATGGGCGGCTTCGCCGCCAGCCGGATCCTCGAGGTGCATGGCGAGCGCATGATCAAGCGGACCTTCAACCCGGGCTTCCGCATCGCACTGCACCAGAAGGACCTGAACCTGGCGCTGCAGGGCGCCAAGGCGCTGGGCGTGAGCCTGCCGGGCACGGCCAACGTGGCGCAGCTGATGCAGGCCTGCGCGGCGCACGGAATGCAGGACCAGGACCACTCGGCACTGGTGCGGGCGCTGGAACTGCTCGCCAAACACGAGGTGTCCGGAGCCACGCCGGGATAATCCGGCGGATGAGCACGCCGAATCCCCACACCGACCCGCGCGGCTTCCTGCGCGCCCTCTACGACGCCGCGGTGGCGCGCGCGCTGCCGGCAGAGACCACCGCCGCGTGGTTGCCGCCGCCGCCGAAGGGCCGCACGGTCGTCATCGGCGCCGGCAAGGCAGGCGGCGCGATGGCCGCGGCGGTCGATGCGCTGTGGCCGCAGGGCTCGCCGCTGTCGGGCCTGGTCGTCACGCGCTATGACCACGTGCCGCCCGCCTACAAGGCGAAGCCCGGCCGCATCGAGGTGGTCGAAGCGGCGCACCCGGTGCCCGACGAAGCCGGCCGCCGCGCCGCGCAGCGCATCGCCGAGCTTGCGCAGGGCCTGAGTGCCGACGACCTGGTGCTCTGCCTGATCTCCGGCGGAGGATCGGCCCTGCTCTCGCTGCCGGCCGACGGCATCACGCTGGAGGAGAAGCAGGCCATCAACAAGGCCCTGCTGAAGAGTGGCGCGGCCATCGACGAGATGAACTGCGTGCGCAAGCACCTCTCGGCGATCAAGGGCGGGCGCCTGGCGACGAACTGCGCGCCGGCGCGGGTGGTCACGCTGCTGATCAGCGACGTGCCGGGCGATGCACCCGAGGTCATCGCCAGCGGCCCGACCGTGCCCGACAGCACGACCTGCGCCGACGCCCTGGCCATCCTGACGCGCTACGGCATCGAGATCCCCGCAGCGGCGCGCGCGGGCCTGGAAAGCGGTGCCTTCGAGTCGCCCAAGCCCGGCGACCCGCGCTTTGCCGGCCACGCCGTGCACATGATCGCCACGCCGCGCCAGAGCCTGGAGGCGGCCGCCGCGGTGGCGCGGGCTGCCGGCATCACGCCCTACATCCTCAGCGACGAGATGGAAGGCGAGTCGCGCGAGGTCGGCAAGGTGCACGCCGCGCTGGCGCGCTCGGTGGCGCGCAGCGGCACCCCTTTCGCGAAGCCCTGCGTGATCCTGTCCGGCGGCGAGACCACGGTCACCGTGAAGAGCAAGGGCGGCCGCGGCGGCCGCGCCACCGAGTTCCTGATGGGCTGCGCGATCGCGCTGCAGGGCGAGCCCGGCGTGCACGTGCTGGCCGCCGACACCGACGGTATCGACGGCGTGGAAGACAACGCCGGCGCCATCGTCACGCCCGACACCCTGGCCCGCGGCCTGGCGCTCGGCATGAAGGCGCAGGCCTTCCTCGACTACAACGATGCCTACGGCTTCTTCGCGCCGCTGGGCGACCTGGTGGCGCCAGGCCCGACCTTCACCAACGTGAATGATTTTCGCGCGCTGCTGGTGAGCTGAGCTCTGCCCCTATCATGGCGCCGCCCGCGGGCACGCCATGGATCCAAACACCGTCATCATCATGCTGGCCACCCACCTGATCTGTTCAGGCGGGCTGTACTACCTGATCGGCCGGGGCATGCCGCCGCGCAGCGGCCTGCGCCTGTGGTCGGCCGGCGGCGTGTTGTTCGGCTCGGCCTACATCGTCCGCATGCTGGCCGGACGCGACGTCGCCGCAGCGGGGATGCTGACCGCCGACGCGGCCATGGTGCTGGCGGCCTGCTTCTTCCACGCGGGCCTGCGCCAGTTCCTCGGCCGTGCTTCCTGGCGCTGGCTGCATTTCGCCGCCGCGGTCCTGCTCTATGCGGTGCTGCACCTGTTGGCCGTCCAGCTCTGGAACATCGTCGGCCGCCATGTGCTGCTCAACGTCACGCTCGGGCTCATCTATGGCGCCATCGCCGTCGAGGCCTGCCTGGCCCGCGCGGCGCAGGGGCGTGCGCTGGCCTCCCCATTGATCGTGCTGACGCTGGTGATGGGCACGCTGTCGCTGCTCACCGGTGCACGCGGCTTCTTCATCGGCATCCATGGCACCGAGGTCGTCTACCGCGGCCTGTATGCGCAGATCTACTACTCCTACGCGTCGCTGGCCGCCGTGCTGCTCGGCCTGAACCTGGTGTGGATGGTGTTCGCGCGTCTGAACACGCAGCTGACCGAGCTGGCCTCGCGCGATGCGCTGACGCGGGTGCTCAACCGCAACGGCCTGGAGGAGGTGCTGGCGCGCCACTTCGCCGAGCGGGCCACGCGGCCGGTGACGCTGATGCAGGTCGACATCGACAACTTCAAGCGCATCAACGACAGCCACGGTCACGCCGCCGGCGACCTGGTGCTGCGCGAGGTTGCCGGCTCGCTGAACGCCAACATCCGGGCCAGCGACTTCATCGCGCGTGTCGGCGGCGAGGAGTTCCTCGTCGGCTGCGTGGCCGCCGACGACGGCGTGGCCCGCGCGCTCGCCGACCGGTTGTTGAACGGCGTGCGCAAGCTCGAAGTGATGCTGCCCGGCGTGAAGATGCCGGTGCGCTGCACCGTCAGCATCGGCATCTCGCGGCGCTGCAACGAGCGCGCCGACTGGGAACTCTGCTGGGCCGAGGCCGACCGCGCCTTGTATGCCGCCAAGGCTGCCGGGCGCGACCGTGTCATGGCCGCGGGCGCACTGCCGCCGCCGTCGCCGCGCGACGCCGTCCCGCTCAGGTCACCGGCGCCGGGTTGAACAGCACCAGCGCGTTGTGCAACCGGTGCCGCTCGGCCCAGGTGCGCTCGCCGCTGGCCACCGCGAGCAGGCGGTGGAACAGCGCCCAGCCCATCTCCTCGATGCTCTTCTCGCCGGTGGCGATGCGGCCGGCGTCGAGGTCCATCAGGTCATGCCAGCGCCGCGCCAGCTCGCTGCGCGTGGCCACCTTGAGCACCGGGCATTCGGCCAGGCCGTAGGGCGTGCCGCGGCCGGTGGTGAAGACGTGCAGGTTCATGCCGGCCGCCAGCTGCAGCGTGCCGCAGATGAAGTCGCTGGCCGGCGTGGCGGCGTAGATCAGCCCGCGCTGGCCGGGCGCGAGCTTGTCGCCCGGCGCGAGCACGCCGCTGATCGGCGCACTGCCGCTCTTGACGATCGAGCCCATCGCCTTCTCGACGATGTTCGACAGGCCGCCCTTCTTGTTGCCCGGCGTGGTGTTGGCGCTGCGGTCGACCTGGCCGCGCTGCAGGTAGGCGTCGTACCAGGCCATCTCACGCACCATGGCCTGCGCCACTTCGGGCGTGGCGGCGCGCGCGGTGAGCTGGTCGATGGCGTCGCGCACCTCGGTGACTTCGCTGAACATCACGGTGGCGCCGGCGCGCACCAGCAGGTCGCTCGCGAAGCCCACCGCCGGGTTGGCGGTGACGCCGGAGAAGGCATCGCTGCCGCCGCACTGCACGCCGACCACCAGCTCGCTGGCCGGCACGGTCTCGCGGCGGCGCGCGTCGAGCCGCTCCAGGTGCACGCGCGCCTGGCGCAGGATCGAGTCGATCATCGATTCGAAGCCGACATGCGCATCGTCCTGCAGACAGACCACGTCGAGCGCCGGCTGCGTGGCCGCCTCGCCGATCGCGAAGCTGCCCGGCGGCAGCAGGCGCTCGGGCTGCAGCTTCTCGCAGCCCAGGCTGACCACCATCACCTCGCCGCCGAAGTTCGGGTTCAGGCTGATGTGGCGCAGCGTGCGGATCGGGATCACCGCGTCGGGCGCGTCGATCGCCACGCCGCAACCGTAGCTGTGCTCCAGGCCGACGACATCGTCGACATGGGGGTACGAGGGCAGCAGCTCGGTGCGGATTCGCCGCACCGCATGCTCGACCACACCGGCCACGCACTGCACGGTGGTGGTGATGGCCAGCAGGTTGCGCGTGCCCACCGAGCCGTCGGCGTTGCGGTAGCCCTGGAAGCTGAAGCCGTCGAGCGGCGGCAAGACCGGCGCCTGGGCCACGGCCATTGGCAGCCCTTCGAGACCGAGCGCCCCGGGCATCTCGAGCAGCCGCTCGTGCACCCAGCGGCCGGCCTCGATGTCGCGCAAGGCGCGGCCGATGCTCACGCCGTAGCGGCGCACCGCGTCGCCGGCCTTCAGGTCGATCAGCGAGACCTTGTGGCCTTGCGGCACCTGATCCTTCAGCACCAGGCCGCCGGGGCAGGCGGTGCCGGCGGGCAGGCCGCCGTCGTTGGCGACGATCGCGACGTTGTCGCGATCGTGCATGCGGATGAGCAGCGGTTCCACGCTCGATTCAGGGCTTGAGGTTGCCGTCCTTGACGATCTTCACCCACTTGGCCTGCTCGGCCTTCTGGAACTCGCCGAACTGCGCCGGCGTGTTGGTATTGTGGTCCACCCCCAGCGAGGCGAGCTTGGCCTTGATCTCGGGCTGGGCGGCGATCTGTGCCAGCTCGGTATTCAGCCGCGCGACGATCGCCGCCGGCGTGCCGGCCGGTGCATACAGCGCCTGCCACGACGACACGTCGAAGCCCGGCACCGCGGCTTCGGCCAGCGTGGGCACGTCGGGCAGCACCGCGGTGCGCTTGCCCGAGGTGACGGCCAGTGCGCGGATCTTGCCGCTCTGGATGTGCGGCAGAGCCACCAGCGCGGTGTCCACCGTCATCGGGATCTGGCCGGCGACCAGGTCCTGTGTGGCCGGGCCGCTGCCCTTGTAGGGCACGTGGGCGATGTCGATGCCGGCCATGATCTTCAGCGTCTCGCCCGACAGGTGCTGCGAGGTGCCCTGGCCCGGCGAGCCGAACACCAGTGCGCCGGGTTTGGCCTTGGCGGCGGCGATGACGTCCTTCGCGCTCTTGTAGGGCTGATCGGCGCCGACCAGCAGCACATTGCTGATGCTGCCGATCAGCCACACGGGTGCGAAGTCCTTCGCCGCGTCGTAGGGCATCTTCGGCTGCAGCGCCGGGTTGATGGCGTGCGTGGCGATGGTGCCCAGCAGCAGCGTGTAGCCGTCGGCCGGTGACTTGGCCACCGAATCGGCGCCGATCACGCCGCCGGCGCCGGCCTTGTTCTCGACCACCACGGTCTGCTTCAGCGTGGCCTGCAGCCGCTCGCCCAGCGTGCGCGCCAGGATGTCGCTGGTGCCTCCCGGTGCGAAGGGCACGACGATGAGGATCGGCTGCTTGGCCGGCCATTCCTGGGCGGTGGCCGGCAGGGGCGTGAAGGCGGCCAACGCGAAGCCGGCCAGCAGGGTGCGACGAGTGAGGTTCATCAGAGTCTCCGTTGTGTTCAGGGGTGGGTCAGGGCAGGGCGATCGCCTCGACCCAGTTGGGGTTGCGGCCCACGGCGTGTTCGTGGCGCAGTTCGAGCCGGCCGGTGCGCGGATCGATGGCGTGCACACCGACCGCGTGCGATAGCTGCCCGGCGGCGATCAGCCAGCGCCCCGAGGGCGAGAGCGCGAAGCCGCGCGGCTGCGCCTGCGTGGGCCAGTGGCCGATCGGCGCGAGCCGGCCGCTGGCGGCGTCGACGGCGAAGCCGGCCAGCGTGCTGCCGCGGCGTTCGCTTGTGTAGAGGAAGCGGGCATCGGGCGTGAGCCGCAGTTCGGCGGCCCAGGGCTCGCCCGCGAAGCCCGGCGGCAGCGTGGACAGGCTCTGCACGCAGTTCAGCGCACCGCTGTGCGGATCGAGGCTGAACACATCGACCGACGCGTCGAGTTCGTTGAGCAGGTAGACGAAGCCGCCGCGCGGGTGGAAGGCGAGGTGGCGCGGGCCGGCGCCTTCGCGCACGGCGAAGGCGCGCGGGGCCAGCGGCGTGAGCGTGCCGTTCTCGGCATCGAAGCCGAACTGCATCACCACGCCGCCACCCAGCGAGGTGGCGTAGACGAAACAGTTGCCCGGCGCCGCGCGCATCGCATGGGCCTTCGGGCCGGTGGGGATCACTTGCGTCGCCACGCCGGGCCGGCCATCGGCATCGATCGGGCTCAGCGCGAGCAGGTTGCCGTGGTACGAGGCGCTGAACAGCCAGCGGCCGCTGCCGTCCATCGCAATGTGGGCCATGCTCTGCGGCAGCGGCGCCTCGGCCAAGGCCTCGAGGCGGCCGTCGCGCGGATCGATCGAGAAGGCGAGCACCGACCAGGGTTCGTTGCGACGCGCGGCGTACAGCGTGCGACGGTCGGGGCTCACTGCCATCGGCATCACGGTGCCGAGCGCAGCCACGGTCTGCACTGTGGCCAGCGCACCGCGCGACTCGTCGAGCGCGAGCACGGTGATTTCACCGCTGTCGGCGTTGCTGATGTAGACGATGGTGGCCATGCGGCGCAGCCTACAGCCCCAGCGTGCGTGGCAGCCACAGAGACAGCCAGGGCACGTAGGTCACCATCATCAGCACGATGAACAGCGCGACGAAGAAGGGCATCATCGCGCGCGTCACCACGCCGATCGGCAGCTTGGCCACCGCGCTGCCGACGAACAGCACCGTGCCCACTGGCGGCGTGATCAGGCCGATGCCCAGGTTCACCATCATGATCATGCCGAAATGCACCGGGTCGATGCCCAGCATCTTGACCACCGGCAGCAGGATGGGCGTGAGGATCAGGATCAGCGGCGACATGTCCATCAGGCAGCCCAGCACCAGCAGCATCACGTTGATGAGCAGCAGGATGACGTAGCGGTTGTCGGAGATGCCGGTGAAGAAGGCGGTCACCTTCATCGGGATCTGCATCAGCGTCATCAGGTAGCCGAAACAGGCCGCGAAGCCGATCAGGATCATCACGATGGTCACGGTCTTGACCGTGCGGTGCACGAGCCTGGGCAGGTCGCGCCACTTGTAGTCGCGGTAGACGAACATGGTGACGAAGAAGGCCCACAGCACCGCGATCGAGGCCGACTCGTTGGCGGTGAACACGCCCGAGAGGATGCCGCCGAGGATGATGACCATGGTCATCAGGCCCCACAGCGCATCGGCGCAGATCTTCAGCGCCTGGCGCAGCGGGATCACCTCGCCCTTCGGGTAGTTCTCCTTGCGTGCGATGAACAGGCACAGCACGGCCAGCGTCAGCCCCATCAGCAGCCCCGGCAGAACGCCGGCCATGAACAAGCCGGCGATCGACACCGTGCCGCCGGCGGCCAGCGAGTACAGCACTGCGTTGTGGCTGGGCGGGATCAGGATCGCCTGCACCGAGCCGCTGACCGTCACCGCGGTGGCGAAGGGGCGCGGGTAACCCTTCTTCTCCATCTCCGGGATCAGCACCGAGCCGATCGAGGCCGTGTCGGCCACCGACGAGCCCGAGATCGCGCCGAAGAAGGTCGAGGCGAGGATGTTCACCAGCGACAGTCCGCCGCGGATGAAGCCCACCAGCACGCCGGCGAAAGCGACCAGGCGCCGCGCCATGCCGCCCTCGGCCATGATCGCGCCGGCCAGCACGAAGAACGGGATCGCCAGCAGCGAGAACTTGTTGACCCCCGAGGCGAGCTGGATCATCACCGCGTCGAGCGGGATGTCGATCCACAGCGCGCCGATCAGGGCCGACAGGCCCAGGCAGTAGGCGATCGGCACGCCGACGACCATCAGCGCGACGAAGCTGCCCAGCAGGACGAAGGCGTCCATCAGAGCTCCTCGAAGCGCACGACCGCGCGCTGCGTCTGCGCGCCGAAGACGATGCGCTCGATCACGAAGGCCAAGGTCATCGCGGCGCCCAGCGGAATGGCGGCGTAGGTCACGCCCACCGGCAGCCAGGGCAGCTCGCTGATGCTCTGGTTCATCGTCTCCAGCGCCAGGCGGGTTCCGTACCAGGCGACGAACAGGCAGGCCACCGCCATCAGCAGGTCGACCAGGCGCGCTGCCGCGCCCTGCAGCGCAGCGGGCAGGCGGTCGGTGAACAGGGTAACGGCGATGTGGCCACCGGCGCGGTAAGCCGCGGCCGTGCCGACGAAGGTGAACACCATCATGAACAGGATTGCGATCGGCTCGGGCCATTGCGAGCCGCGGCCCAGCACGTAGCGCGAGAACACGCCCCAGGGAATGATCAGCGACATCAGCAGGATGGCGATGCCGGCCAGCCAGATGGCGGCCAGGTAGAGCCTGTCCATCAGCTGCACGAAGACGGGGTCGCGGCTCACTTGACGGCTTCGATGCGCTTCATCAGGTCGGCGAACTGCGCGCCGTACTTGGCGCGCACCGGCACGGTCGCGTCGAAGAAGGGCTTGTTGTCGATCTCGATGAACTCCACGCCGGCCGCCTTCAGCTTGGCCACGGAATCGACGACGTACTGGTCCCACAGCGTGCGCTGCTCGAGCTGCGCCTCGCGCGAGAACTTCTTTACCAGCGCCTGGTCGGCCGCGCTCAGCTTGTCCCAGGTCACCTTCGACATGACCAGGATCTCCGGGATGATCAGGTGGTTCGTCTGGGTGTAGTACTTCGCGCCGGCCTGGAAGTGGTTAGCCGTGAACAGCGAGGGAGGATTGTTCTCGGCGCCGTCGACCACGCCGGTCTGGATGGCGGTGAACACCTCGCCGTAGCCCATGCTGATGCCGTTGCCGCCCATCGCGTTCATCGTGTCGACGAACAGCGGGTTGCCCATCATGCGGATCTTCTGGCCCTTCAGGTCTTCGGGCTTGCGCACCGGCTTCTTGGTGTACAGGCTGCGCGAGCCGCCGTCCATCCACGCCAGCGCCACCAGGCGGGCGGGCGAGGCGCTGATCTTGTCGAGCATCTCCTGACCGATCGGCCCGTCGATGACGGCCCGCATGTGCGCCGGGTTGCGGAACACGAAGGGCATGTTGAACACGTTGACCTCGGGCACCACCGGGCCGACCGGGCCGAGCGAGGTGCGCAGCAGCTGGATCGCGCCGACCTGCGTCTGCTCGATCATCTCTTTCTCGCCGCCGAGCACCGAGCCGGGGAACATCTGGAACTTGATGCGGCCCTGCGTCGCGGCATCCAGCTTCTTGCCCATGCTCTCGACCGCCACGACGGTCGGGTAGCCGGCCGGGTGCACGTCGGCCGCCTTAAGGGTCTGCCCGTGCACGGCAGCGGTGAGCACGGCGAGCGCCGCAGCGGTGGCGAGCAGTCGAGCGTGGATCTTCATGGGGTGTCTCCTGTGGGTCTGTGAGCTGCGTTCAGTCGAACGGGCCGGTGCGCACGAAGGCGCCGCCCTGGTACTGCGTGGCCGGGTCGTCGCGGTCGATCAGCGGCTGCCTCGCCTCGACCGCGGCGCGGAAGGGCTCGGAGCTGTCCTGCGGCGCATAGCCGAGGTGGCGTGCCGCGGTGTTGTCCCACCAGCTCGTGGTGTTCGCCGACATGCCGTAGACGATGCTGTGGCCGACCCCCGGCGCGGTGAGTGCCGACACCACCAGACGCTCGAGGTCGTCGTAGCTCAGCCAGGTGGCGAGCATGCGTCGGTCCTTCGGCTCGGGGAATGACGAGCCGATGCGCAGGCTCACCGTCTCGATGCCGTGGCGGTCCCAGTAGAACTGCGCCAGGTTCTCGCCGTAGGCCTTGGACAGGCCATAGTGGCCGTCGGGGCGCACCGGCGCGCGCGCGTCGATCACCTCGTCCTGCCGGTAGAAACCGGTGACGTGGTTGGAGCTGGCGAAGACGATGCGCCTGACGCCCTGCACACGCGCCGCCTCGTAGAGGTTGAAGGCGCCGACGATGTTGGCCTGCAGGATCAGGTCGAAGGGCTGCTCGGTCGACACGCCGCCCAGGTGCACCACCGCGTCGACGCCTTCGAGCAGAGCGCGCATCGCGGCGCGGTCTTCCAGCCGCACCGGCTGCAGTTCCTCGCCGGGCGCGGCGGTGCCGAGCTCGGCGATGTCGGACACGCGAAGCACGTCGCAGCGCGACTTCAGCCGCGGGCGCAGGACGCGGCCCAGGCCGCCGGCCGCGCCGGTGAGCAGCAGGCGGCGAAAACGCAGCGGGGAAGGGTGGGGCGAAGTCATGGGGCTTGCTACAGTCGCGTCGATACCGCTTGAGGTAAGACGTCAGTTGTCGTATAACTTGGTCGATTCTTGGAGTCGGCCGTGGCACTGTCAAGGTCGTCCGTACAGGGTTTATCCGGAGGTCTCGTGAATCAGGATGTCATTGCCGCACGCCGACCGCGCACCCTGGCCCTCGGCGTGGTCGAGTCCCTGGGCGAG
The DNA here is from genome assembly GCF_017795745.1 of Rhizobacter sp. AJA081-3. Classification (GTDB taxonomy): domain Bacteria; phylum Pseudomonadota; class Gammaproteobacteria; order Burkholderiales; family Burkholderiaceae_C; genus Piscinibacter. The sequence goes on from NZ_CP059067.1 coordinate 1,032,571, forward strand.
CGCATCCGCGAGGGGCGCCTGGCGCCCGGCGACAAGCTGCCCACCGAGGCGGCGGTGATGGCCGAGTTCGGCGTCAGCCGCACGGTGGTGCGCGAGGCCCTCTCCAAGCTGCAGGCGGCCGGCATGGTCGAGACGCGGCATGGCATCGGCACCTTCGTGGTTGGCGTGGGCGATGCCTCGGTATTCCGCATCGAGCCGCAGCAACTGGCCACGCTGCGCGACGTGATCGCCGTGCTCGAACTGCGCATCGGCGTCGAAAGCGAGGCGGCAGGCCTGGCGGCGCAGCGGCGCAGCGTGGCCAACCTGGCCGTGATGCGTGCCGCGCTCGACAACTTTGCGATCGCGGTGGAAGAGGGGCGCGACGCGGTCGCCGCCGACTTCCAGTTCCACGCCGAGATCGCGCGCGCCACGCAGAACGAGCACTTCACCGGGCTGCTGGCAACCCTGGGTGCCCAGATCATTCCGCGTGCGCGCCTGGAGGCTGCCCGCGAGGCCGACCCGCCGCGCCAGGCCTACCTGCGCCGCGTCAACGCGGAGCACGAGAGCATCTACGACGCCATCGTCGCGCAGGACGCGGAAGCGGCGCGCGCGGCGATGCGCACGCACCTGGCGAACAGCCGCGAGCGGCGCCGCCGGGCGTTTGCGGAGCAGGGTGTGGCGGCGCCCTGAATTGGGTTTGCCCGCGTTGACTTGCGTCGGTTTAGTTGTAGGATGACTGACAACTTGCTTTGCGCGAGAGTCCGCCTTGCCCACGTCTTCAGCCCCCATCGTCACCTCGCTGCAGGCGATCCCCGTCGCCGGCCGCGACAGCATGCTGCTCAACCTGAGCGGCGCGCACAGCCCCTTCTTCACGCGCAACCTGCTGATCCTCACCGACAGCGCCGGCCGCAGCGGCGTTGGCGAGGTGCCGGGCGGCGAGAAGATCCGCCAGACGCTCGAAGATGCGCGCGAGCTGGTGGTCGGCCAGCCGGTCGCCAACGTGCGGGCGGTGATGCAGAAGATGCAGCGCGCCTTCGCCGACCGCGACAGCGGCGGCCGGGGCCTGCAGACCTTCGACCTGCGAACGACGATCCATGCCGTCACCGCCGTCGAGTCGGCGATGCTCGACCTGCTCGGCCAGCACCTGGGCCTGCCGGTGGCGGCGCTGCTCGGCGAAGGCCAGCAGCGCGACGCAGTGGAGATGCTCGGCTACCTGTTCTACGTCGGCGACCGGCGCAAGACCGACCTGCCGTATGCCGAGGAACCCGGCGCCGACAACGCCTGGTCGCGCCTGCGCCACGAGCCGGCGATGGACGCGCAGGCCATCGTGCGCCTGGCCGAGGCGGCGAGCGAGCGTTACGGTTTCAACGACTTCAAGCTCAAGGGCGGCGTGCTCGCCGGCGACGCCGAGGTCGACGCAGTGATCGCGCTGCATGAGCGCTTCCCGCAGGCCCGCGTGACGCTCGATCCGAACGGCGGCTGGTGGTTGAAGGACGCGATCCGCCTGGGCCACCGCATGCGCGGCGTGGTCGCCTACGCCGAAGACCCCTGCGGTGCCGAGCAGGGCTTCAGCGGCCGCGAGGTGATGGCCGAGTTCCGCCGCGCCACCGGGCTGCCCACCGCCACCAACATGGTCGCCACCGACTGGCGGCAGCTCTCGCATGCGCTCGCGCTGCAGTCGGTCGACATCCCGCTGGCCGACCCGCATTTCTGGACCCTGGCCGGTTCGGTGCGCGTGGCGCAGACCTGCCGCGACTGGGGCCTGACCTGGGGCTCGCACTCGAACAACCACTTCGATGTCTCGCTGGCGATGTTCACCCACGTCGGCGCCGCGGCGCCCGGCAAGGTGACCGCGATCGACACGCACTGGATCTGGCAGGACGGCCAGCGCCTGACCAAGGACCCGTTGCAGATCGTCGGCGGCCATGTGCAGGTGCCGAAGAAGCCGGGCCTGGGCGTGGAGCTCGACATGGCCGAGGTGCACAAGGCCCATCAGCTCTACCAGCAGTACGGCCTGGGCGCCCGCGACGACGCGATGGCGATGCAGTACCTCGTGCCGAACTGGACCTTCGACCCCAAGCGGCCTTGCCTGGTGCGCTGACGCACCGCACCCTTCACATTCCAGGACTCACCATGAAGAAGCTGATATTCGCCGCGCTGGCGGCCCTCACCGTGAACGCCTCGGCGCAGGCCTGGCCGAGCAAGCCGATCCGCATCGTCGTGCCTTACCCGCCGGGCGGCTCCTCGGACATCATCGCGCGTGCCATCTCGCAGCCGCTGGCCGAGGCGCTGAAGACGACGGTGATCGTGGAGAACAGGCCGGGCGCGAACGGCAACACCGGCACCGACTCGGTGGCCAAATCCAGCGACGGCCACACGCTGCTGCTGTGCGACGTCGGCGCGCTGGCCATCACCGCCTCGGTCTACAAGCAGCTGCCCTTCGAGCCGAGCAAGGACCTGCGCGGCGTGACCATGCTGGCCTACTCGCCGCACCTGCTGGTGGTGCACCCCTCGGTGAAGGCGAACAACCTGCAGGAGCTGGTGGCGCTGTCGCACAAGGAGAAGCTCAACTTCGCCGTCACCGCCATCGGCAGCGCGCCGCACCTGGCCGGCGTGGCGGTGGAGAAGGCGACGAAGGCCGAGTGGACCTACATCCCCTACAAGGGCGGCTCGCAGGCCATCGGCGACACGGTGGCCGGCCAGACGCAGGTGCTGATGAACGGCATGCTGGCCACGCTGCCGATGGTGCAGTCGGGCAAGCTGAAGGTGCTGGGCGTCTCCAAGGCCACGCGCGTGCCGCTGCTGGCCAATGTGCCGACCATCGCCGAGCAGGGCGTCAAGGGGTTCGAGTCGGGCACCTGGCAGGGCCTGCTGGTGCCTGCGGCCACGCCGCCGGCGGTGCTGGCGAAGCTCTCCGCCGAGCTCACCCGCATCATCCGCTCGCCCGAGGTGCGCGAACGCCTCGTCTCGCAGGGCGCCGAGGTCTATACGATGTCGCCCACCGAGTTCACGAGCTTCTTCGAGCGCGAGCGCAAGAACTGGGCGGGCGTCGTCGCCGCGGGCGGCGTGAAGATCGACTGAAGGAATCCCTTGAAGCACCGCATCCTGCAAGCCGGCCGGCTGCTGCCCTCGCTCGAGGCGCGGCTGACGGCCGAGTTCGACACCCACCTGCTGGCCAGCGAAGCCGACCCGCAGGCCTATCTGGCCGCGCATGGCGGCGAGTTCGAGGGCTTCGTCACCTCGGCCGGCGTGGGCATCAGCGCCGCGACGATGGACAGGATGCCGAAGCTGCGCGTCGTCTCCAGCTTCGGCGTCGGCCTGGACAAGCTGGACCTCGCTGCTGCCCAGTCACGCGGCATCGCCGTGGGCTACACGCCGGACGTGCTCAACGACTGCGTGGCCGACCTCGCCATGGTGCTGATGCTCGACGTGGCGCGCCGCGTCAGCGAGGCCGACCGCTACGTGCGCCGCGGCGGCTGGACGACCCCGGGCGTGGCCAGCTTCCCGCTGGCGCGCAAGGTCAGCGGCGCGAAGCTGGGCATCGTCGGCCTGGGCCGCATCGGGCAGACGATCGCGAAACGCGCCGGCGGCTTCGAGATGGACATCCGCTACCACAGCCGGCGGCCGGTGGAGGGCGCGCCGTGGCGGCACGAGCCTTCGCTGATCGAACTGGCGCGCTGGTGCGATTTCCTCGTCGTCATCACCGCCGGCGGCGCGGGCACGAAGCACCTGATCAATGCCGAGGTGCTGGACGCGCTCGGCCCGCGCGGCTTCATCGTCAATGTGGCGCGCGGCTCGGTGATCGACGAGGCGGCGCTGGTGCGCGCGCTGGTCGACAAGCGCATCGCAGGGGCGGGCCTGGACGTGTTCGAGAACGAGCCTCAGGTGCCCTCCGAACTCTTCACGCTGGACAACGTGGTGCTGCTGCCGCACATCGCCAGCGGCACGCAGGAGACGCGGCAGGCCATGGCCGACCGCACGTTCGACAACCTGCAGGGCTTTCTGCGCGACGGCCGCATGGTTTCGCCGGCGCCGCTGCCGAACTGAATCCGACCCGAGGGAGACCCAATGAGAGAGAACCGACTGCGCACGCTGTGGAAGAACGACCAGGCCGTGGTGAACGGCTGGCTGGCCATCCCGAACAGCTTCTCCGCCGAGGTCATGGCCCACCAGGGCTGGGACTCGCTGACCATCGACCTGCAGCACGGCGTGATCGACTACGCCACCATGGTGACGATGCTGCAGGCCATCTCGACCACGGCCACCGTGCCGGTGGTGCGCGTGCCCTGGCTGGAGCCGGGCATCATCATGAAGTCGCTCGATGCCGGTGCCTACGGCGTGATCTGCCCGATGGTCAACAACCGGGAGGAGGCGCAGCGCTTCATCGCCTACACGAACTACGCGCCGCGCGGCACGCGCAGCTTCGGCCCGGTGCGCGCCTCGCTGTACGGTGGCGCCGACTACCCGACGCAGGCCAACGACACCATCGTGCGATTCGCGATGATCGAGACGGCGCAGGCGCTGGACAACCTCGATTCGATCCTCTCCGTCGAGGGCCTGGACGCGATCTACATCGGTCCCTCGGACCTGTCGCTGGCGCTGGGCTGCAAGCCGGTGTTCGACGACGTCGACCCGAAAGCGGCGCAGGCCATCGACCACATCGTCGAACGCGCCAAGGCGCATGGCGTGGTGGCCGGCATCCACAACGGCCGGCCCGACGTGGCGCTGGGTCGCATCGCCAAGGGCTTCCGTTTCGTGACGGTGGGCTCGGACGCGCGGCTGCTGGCCGGCGGCTCGCAGGACCTGCTCGGCGCGATGCGCGCCAAGTGACCCCCAAGGAACTCACATGCAGATCGGATTCATCGGGCTGGGCATTATGGGCGCGCCGATGGCGGGCCACTTGCGAGCGGCAGGGCACGAGCTGTTCGTGCACACGCGCAGCAAGGTACCTGCGGCGCTCACCGATGCGGGCGCGGTCGCCTGCAGCTCGGCGAAGGACGTGGCGCAGCGTGCCGACATCGTCTTCACGATGGTGCCGGACACGCCGGACGTGGAGAAGGTGCTGTTCGGCGAGAGCGGGGTGGCAGCGGGGCTGAGCAAGGGCAAGACGGTGGTGGACATGAGCTCCATCTCGCCGATCGAGACCAAGGCGTTTGCCAAGCGGATCAACGAGCTGGGCTGCGACTACCTGGATGCACCGGTGTCCGGCGGCGAAGTCGGCGCCAAGGCGGCCAGCCTGACCATCATGGTGGGCGGCCCGCAGGCGGCGTTCGACAAGGTGCTGCCCCTCTTCCAGCTGATGGGCAAGAACATCACCCTGGTGGGCGGCAACGGCGACGGGCAGACCACCAAGGTGGCCAACCAGATCATCGTGGCGCTGAACATCGCCGCGGTGGGCGAGGCGCTGGTGTTCGCGAGCAAGGCCGGGGCCGACCCGGCCAAGGTGAGGCAGGCGCTGATGGGCGGCTTCGCCGCCAGCCGGATCCTCGAGGTGCATGGCGAGCGCATGATCAAGCGCACCTTCAACCCGGGCTTCCGCATCGCGCTGCACCAGAAGGACCTGAACCTGGCGCTGCAGGGCGCCAAGGCGCTGGGCGTGAGCCTGCCGGGCACGGCCAACGTGGCGCAGCTGATGCAGGCCTGCGCGGCGCACGGAATGCAGGACCAGGACCACTCGGCACTGGTGCGCGCGCTGGAATTGCTGGCCAGACACGACATCGCCTGAGCCCGCTCAAGGGCCGTGCAACGCGGTGGCGTGGCACGCAGGCCTATTGATCCACCGCAAGACGCCTGTCAAGGGGGCGAGACACAGTCCACTCCATCGAGAACCACATCCGGGGACTGCGCTTGGACACCCACACCACCAGCAGCGGCACCTCCGCCCGGCCCGTGCGGGCCATGCGGCCGCGCCGAATCGCACCGGGTTCGATCCCGGCGCCAGCGGCGGGCGGCGCCGCGTTCTGGACGGCCGTGCTCGGCCCGCCGGCCTTGCCGGTCGAGATCCTCTCTGCCTTGCAGGAGATGGCGCAGGTGCGAGAGCTGCCTGCGGGCAGCCTGCTCGTCTCCAGCCGTGAACAGGCCCGCGACCTGTGCCTGCTTGCCCGCGGCGACGCGGCGCTGGGGACCGCGCCCGACGACGGGCCGTTCCAGCCCGAACGCAGCCTGCAGGGGCCGGCCTGGATCGACGCCAGCAGCGCCTGGCTCGGCGGCACGCCGGCGCAGGACGCGATGGCGCTGTCCGACGTGCAGGTGGTGACGCTGCCGCGCGCCGAGGTGCAATCGCTGCTGCAACGCTACCCCGAACTCGGCCGGCGCATCGTCGTGACGCTTGCGCAACAGGTTCACTCGCTCACGATGGCGACCCACGACCTGATGCACAAGGACGCCGAAGGCCGCTTTGCCGCTTGGTTGTTGCAGCGCTGCGCCAGCGAAGCGGGCAGCGATGGCTCGATCACCGTGGCGCTCAGCGAACGCAAGCGCGACATCGCGTCGCAGCTCGCGATCACGCCCGAGACCTTGTCGCGTCTGCTGCGCCAGCTCAGCCGCAAGGGCCTGATCTACGTGATGGGCTACACCGTCAAGGTGCTGGACGTCGCGGCGCTGCGCCTGCTCGCCGAAGCCTGAGCCTCGGCGCCGGCGGGCTCGCAGGCGGCACTCGCCGCCTGCAGCAGTTGCGCCACCACGGACGCGGCGATCACCTCGGGCTCCTTGCCCACGATGCCGGGCACGCCGATCGGGCAGGTCAGGCGCGCGATCGCCTCGGCGGGGATGCCGCGTTCCTCGAAGCGGTGGATGAAGCGCGCGCGTTTCGTCTGTGATCCGATCAAGCCGAAGAAGCCGAAGTCGCCGCGGCGCAGGATCGCCTCGGCGATGCGCAGGTCGAGGTCGTGCCGGTGCGTGAGCACGAGGTAGAAGGCGCCGCGCGGCGCCTCGCGAACCTCGGCCTCGAGCGTGTCGACGCAGACCTTGCGCGTGTGAGCCGGCAGCATGCCGTCGGGCGGGAACTCGTCGTCGCGCTCGTCGATCCAGTCCACGCGTACGTTCAGCGGCGCGAGTGCGTTCACGATCGCCCGGCCGACGTGGCCGGCGCCATAGAGTTGCAGGTGAAAGCGTGGCGCGGCCAGCGGCCAGGCCGCGACGGACGCGGCGTCGAGCCGCGTGAAGCCCAGCGTCACCGCGCCACCGCAGCACTGGCCCAGCGCCGGGCCGAGCGGGTAGTGCGCCGACTGGGGGGTGGCGTCGCCCGCCGCGAGCAGGCGGCGCGCCCGCTCGATCGCCTTCAGCTCCAGGTGGCCGCCACCGATCGTGCCTTCGCAGCGCATGGTGCTCACCAGCATGCGCGTGCCCGCCTCGCGGGGTGCGGAGCCCAGCGCCTGGGTCACCTCCACCAGCACCGCCGGCGTGCCCTCGGCGAGCCAGCGGGCGGCGGTGTCTCGCAGGGACGCCATCGCCTCAGCCCCGCTGCACGGCCGTGAGGGCGCGCAGGATGGATTCGCTGGTGGCCGGCGCGGCGAGCGGCGGGTCGACCCGGTGCCCGCCCACGGACGACACCGCATCGCGAATCGCATAGAAGACCGAGAAGGGCAGCAGCAGCGGCGGCTCGCCGACCGCCTTGCTGCGGTGGATGCTGTCTTCGACGTTGTCGTTCTCGAACAGCTTCACGTTGAACACCGGCGGGCAGTCGTTGGCCGTCGGGATCTTGTAGGTGCTCGGGGCATGCGTCGTCAGCTTGCCGCTGACCGGGTGCCACACCAGCTCCTCCATCGTCAGCCAACCCATGCCCTGGATGAAGGCGCCCCTCGACTGGCCGATGTCGATGGCCGGGTTGAGCGAGCGGCCCACGTCGTGCAGCACGTCGGCGCGCAGCAGCTTCCATTCGCCGGTCAGCGTGTCCACCAGCACCTCGCTGACCGCGGCGCCGTAGGCGAAGTAGTAGAACGGCCGGCCTTGCAGCTTCTCGCGGTCCCAGCTCAGGCCGGGGGTGGCGTAGAAGCCGTCGGACCAGAGCTGCACGCGGTCCTGGTAGGCCTGCGCCACCACGGCCGAGAAGGGCAGGCTGCGCCCATTCACTTCGACCTGGGCATTGGCGAAGCGCACCGACGCGGCGTCCCCGCCGTGGTGCGCGGCCGCGCAGGCGGCCAGGCGCTCGCGGATCTGTCGCGCAGCATCCTGCGCCGCCTTCCCGTTGAGGTCGCTGCCCGTCGAGGCGGCGGTCGCGGACGTGTTGGCCACTTTCTGCGTGTCGGTGGCGGTGACGCGCACCGACTCGAAGCGAACGCCCAGCTCGTGCGCCACCACCTGCGCCACCTTGGTGTTCAGGCCCTGGCCCATCTCGGTGCCGCCGTGGTTCACCAGGATGGAGCCGTCGTTGTAGACATGCACCAGCGCCCCGGCCTGGTTGAAATGCTTGACGTTGAAGGAGATGCCGAACTTCACCGGCGTCAGCGCCAGGCCGCGCTTGAGCAGCGGGCTGGCGGCGTTGGACTTCGCGATGGCGGCCCGCCGGGCGCGGTAGTCGCTGGTCTTCTCCAGCTCGGCCACCAGTTCGTGGATGACGTTGTCCTCGACCTTCTGTCCGTAGGGCGTGCTCTGCCCCTGACCGTAGAAGTTGACGCGCCGAACGTCCAGCGCATCCTTGCCGAGTGTCCGCGCCACGCTGTCAAGGATGTTCTCGATGGCGATGGCGCCCTGCGGGCCGCCGAAGCCGCGGAAGGCGGTGTTGCTCTGCGTGTTCGTCTTGCCCGAATAACCGTGCATGGCCACGTCAGGCAGCCAGTAGGCGTTGTCGAAGTGGCACAGCGCGCGCGTCATCACCGGGCCGGAAAGATCGGCCGAATGGCCGGCGCGCGACACCATGGTTACCTCGGCGCCGAGGATGCGGCCCGCGTCGTCGTAGCCCGCCTCGTACTCGTACCAGAAGCAGTGGCGCCGGCCGGTGATCAGGAAGTCGTCGTCGCGGTCCAGGCGCAGCTTGACGGGGCGGTTCAGCTTTCGGGCTGCCACCGCGGCGATGCAGGCGAAGGGCGCCGACTGCGACTCCTTGCCGCCGAAGCCGCCGCCCATGCGCCGGCACTCGACCTGCACGTGGTGCGCATGCAGCTTCAGTGCGTGCGCCACCAGGTGCTGCATCTCGCTGGGGTGCTGCGTCGAGCAGTGCACCAGCATGCCGTCGTCCTCTTTCGGGATGGCATAGCTGATCTGCCCCTCGAGGTAGAACTGTTCCTGCCCGCCGACGTCGAAGCTGCCCTTGATGCGATGCGGTGCGCGCTCGATGGCCGATCGCGCCTCCCCGCGTTGCAGGTGCATGGGCGGCAGCACGTACTGGCCCTTCGCGTGCGCCTCCTGCGGCGTCAGCACGGCGGGCAACGTTTCGATCTGCATCACCGACTTGGCTTGCGCGGCGGCGCGGCGCGCGATGTCGCGCGTCGTCGCGATCACCGCGAACACCGGCTGGCCGAGGAAGCGCAGTTCGCCCTCGGCGAGGATCGGCTCGTCGTGCACGATCGAGCCGCAGTCGTTCGGGCCGGGGATGTCGGCGGCCGTCAGCACGGCCACCACGCCGGGCAGGGCGCGCAGGCCGTCGAGCGACAGGCTCTTCAGGGTGCCGTGCGCCACCGGCGACAGGCCGAGTGCGCAGTGCAGGGTGCCGGCGAGCTCGGGCAGGTCGTCGATGTAGGTGGCTTCGCCGGCCACGTGCAGGTGCGCCGACTCGTGCGGCCGGCCGATGCCGACCTGCGGCGTGGCAGTGGAGAGCAGGGCGGGAGCGATCGGCTTGTTCATCTCAAGCCTCCTCGTGGGTCATGGCGGCGAACACGCTCGTGGCGCTGGCCGGCAGCGGGTCTTTCGTGCGTGTCTCGAGCCAGAAGCGCTGCAGCAGGTTGGCCGCCACCTGGGCGCGGTAGGCGGCGCTGGCGCGCATGTCGCTCAGCGGCTTGAAGTCTTCGGCCAGCGCCGCCTGCGCCGCCGCCACGCTGGCCTGCGACCAGGGCTGGCCGACCAGCGCCGCCTCGGCCGCCGCGGCGCGCTTGACCACCGCCGCCAGGCCGCCGAAGGCCAGCCGCACCGCGCTGACCGTGTCGCCGTCGAGCTCGATCGCGAGGCCGGCGCACAGCGCCGAGATGTCGCAGTCGAAACGCTTGCTGATCTTGTAGGCGCGCACCTGCCGGCGTGCCGGCAGCGCGGGGATCACCACGGCCTGCACGAACTCGCCCGGCTCGAGCCGGTTCTTCATGTAGTCGACGTAGAAATCGGGAAGCGGCATCCGCCGCACGCGCTGACCGCGGCGCAGTTCGATCTGCGCATCGAGCGCCATCAGCACCGGCGCGCTGTCGCCGATCGGCGAGCCGTTGGCGACGTTGCCGCCCATCGTGCCGGCATGGCGAATCGGCGGCGAGGCGAAACGCAGCCACACGTCGGTCAGCGCGGGCCAGCGCTGCGCCAGCGCGCGCCAGGCGGCTTCGAGCGAAGCGCCGGCGCCGATCCACAGGCCGCCCCGGCCGCCGGCATCGAGCGGCTCGATGCGCTTGAGCTCTGCCACCTCGCCGAGGTAGACGATCTCGCCGAGTTCGCGGAACTGCTTGTTGACCCACAGGCCCACGTCGGTGGAGCCGGCGAGCAGCCGCGCATCGGGCTTGGCCTCGCGCAGACAGGCGAGTTCGTCCAGCGTCTTCGGCGCATGGAAGCCCGCGCCCTGCGCGTAGTGGAAGGTGCCCGGCGCTGCCAGGTCGCGCAGCGCCTTCACCACCGGCGCGGTGTCGAGCGTCGCCGCGGGCAGCTCGAACATGCGCTGCCCGGCGTCGAGGATGGGCCGGTAGCCGGTGCAGCGGCACAGGTTGCCCGAGAGTTCGTCGGCCAGTGCCTGCCGCGTCGGCACGCTGCCGGCAGCGCGGTGCTGCTCGTAGCAGGACCACATCGACATCACGAAGCCCGGCGTGCAGAAGCCGCATTGCGAGCCGTGGCACTCGACCATCGCCTGCTGCGTCGGGTGCAGCGCCTCGCCCGGCGCGATCGCCTTCACGTCCTCGACGCTGAACAGCGCCTTGCCGTCCAGCGTGGGCAGGAACTGGATGCAGGCGTTCACCGTCTGCAGCGTCAGGCCGCGCACCGCCTGCTTGTCGCCCGGCGCGGCGAGCGTGCCGATGACCACCGTGCAGGCGCCGCAATCGCCCTCGTTGCAGCCTTCCTTGGTGCCGGTGCAGCGCGCGTCTTCGCGCAGCCAGTCGAGCACGCTGCGGGTGGGGGCGGCGTCGGCCACTTCGACGACGCGGCCGCGGTGGAAGAAGCGGATCGGGCGGGTGTGCATGGCGCTCTCAGGACAGATGCGTTCGGCCGGACGGTACGCCCTTGCGCGGGCTTGCGTATACGATCATGTGCATATTACCTATCATGGAACTCATATGGCACAGCGCGGCGATTTCGACAAGATCGAGCTCCATCTCATCCGGGTGTTGCAGACCTTGATCACCGAACGCAGCGTATCCCGGGCCGCCGTGCGATTGAACAGCACGCAGCCCGCCGTCAGCGCCCAGCTCAAGCGGCTGCGTGCGCTGACGGGCGATCCGTTGCTGGTGCGTGCCGGCAACGGCATGACGCCCACCGAGACGGCCTTGCAACTCCTGGACCCGGCCAGCCGCCTGCTGCAGGATGCCGACCGCCTGTTCAGCCCGCATTCGCGCCAGCGGTCCTTCGAGCCGGCGCACAGCGCGCTGACCTTCCGCATCGCCGCCAGCGACTACCTCGACCCGCTGTTCCTGCCCGAGCTGGTGGCGCACCTGCAGCGGCAGGCTCCGGGGGCCCGCCTCGAGCTGATGCCGCTGTCCGGCGCCTTCGACTACCGGCGCAGCCTGGCGCAGGGTGCCGTCGACCTGGTGATCGGCAACTGGCTCGAGCCGCCAGGCGAGCTGCACCTGGGCCGGCTGATGTCCGACGAGATCGTCTGCCTGGTCGGCGAGGACCACCCGGCCGCCCGGCTGAGCGCGCGCGCCTGGACCGCCGAGCGCTACCTCGAGTGCCAGCACGTGGCTCCGACGCCGCTGCATGCCAATGCCCCCGGCGTGATCGACGAGCACCTGGCTTCGCTGGGCGTGCGGCGCGACATCGTGGTGCGCACGGCGCACTTCAGCCTGATCCCGCTGATGGTGGCACAGAGCCTGCTGGTGCTGACCACCGGGCGCCTGTTCTGCTCGCGCTATGTCGACAGCCTGCCGGTGCGCATCGTGCGCTGCCCGGTGGCCTTCCCGCCCTTGACCTACTACCAGCTCTGGCACGACCTGACCCACGCCTCCGCCGCCAACCGCTGGTTGCGCGAGCAGGTGCGCGAGGTGGCGCGCAACCTGTCCGGCCACGGCATGCTGCGGCGGCCGCGCGCACGCACCGAGGGCAAGGCATGACGGCGCGGGTCGCGATCTTCGGCGACCTGCTCGACTTCACGGCCGAACCGGCCTGGGGCGAGACGCTGTCCAGCGCGGTGCGCTGGCGGCCGGCGCACTGGCTGCTGGTCGAAGGCGGGCGCATCGTCGCGGTGCAGGCCGATGCACCGGATGCGAGCTGGGAGCGGCACGACCACGCCGGCCGGCTGGTGCTGCCCGGCTTCATCGACACCCACGTGCACAGCCCGCAGCTCGACGTGATCGCCAGCTACGGCACCGAGTTGCTCGACTGGCTCAACACCTACACCTTCCCGGCCGAGCGGCGCTACGCCGATCCCGCGCAGGCGGAGGCCGGCGCGGCGCTCTTCCTCGACGCGCTGCTGGCGCACGGCACCACCTCGGCGGTGGTGTTCCCGACCGTGCACAAGGTGTCGGCCGACGCGCTGTTCGCCGCCGCCGCGCAGCGCGGCATGCGGCTGATCGCCGGCAAGGTGCTGATGGACCGCCACGCCCCCGACGGCCTGCGCGACGACGTGGTGCAGGCCGAGCGCGACTGCCGCGAGCTGATCGAGCGCTGGCACGGCCACGAGCGCCTGGCCTACGCAGTGACGGTGCGCTTCGCGCCCACCAGCTCGCCCGAACAGCTGGCCATGGCCGGGCGGCTGTGCGCGCAGGACCCGACGCTGTACATGCAGACCCACGTGGCCGAGAACCGTGCCGAGGTGCAATGGGTGCGCGAACTCTTCCCCGAGGCGCGCAGCTACCTCGACGTCTACGCGCGTGCCGGGCTGCTGCACCCGCGCAGCGTGCTGGCGCACGGCATCTGGCTCGACGACGCCGACCGTGCCGCGCTGCGCGACAGCGGCGCGCAGATCGCGCACAGCCCGTCGTCCAACCTGTTCCTCGGCAGCGGCCTGTTCGGCTGGCGCGCCGCGGAGGCGGCAGGTGTGGCGGTCAGCCTGGCCACCGACGTGGGCGGCGGCACCAGCCTGTCGATGCTGCGCACCCTGGCCGACGCCTACAAGGTGCAGGCGATGGCCGGCGAGCGGTTGACGGCCTGGAAGGCGCTGCACGCCGCCACGCGTGGCGCGGCGCGCTCGCTCGGCCTGGGCGACGAGATCGGTTCGCTGGAGCCCGGCCGCCATGCCGACGTGGCGGTGTGGGACTGGGCCGTCGGCCCGGTGGCCGGGCGCCGCATGGCCGTCGCCCAGGCCTTGCACGAGCAGGTGTTCGCCTGGCTCACGCTCGGCGACGAGCGCAACCTCGCGGCGGCCTACGTGGCCGGCCGCCCCGCCTACCGCCGGAGCTGAGGCATGGAAATTGCGCTTCGGGCCTTCCGGCACCTTGCCGAATCCGTTTCACCCATCACACAAAGGACAACCATGCACGCTCTCAGCAAGATCACCGCCGCCGCGCTGCTTGTCGCGGCCTCCACCGCCGGCCACGCCGCCGACTGGAGCGACACCTCGATCGGCTTTCGCACCGGCAGCAAGTTCGCCGAGCCCTTCGGCTCGACCGAGATCCACAAGAACATCGTCAACCTGACGCACGTCAGCGGCTACAAGTACGGCTCGAACTTCTTCAATGCCGACTTCCTGATGTCCGACGAGAAGGACCCGGCCGGCGCCGGCTCCACCAACGGTGCGCACGAGGTCTACATCGTCTACCGCAACACGCTGGACATCGAGAAGACCACCGGCACGCCGATGAAGTTCGGGCCGGTCCGCGGTGTCGGCCTGACCCTCGGTTTCGACGTCAACGCCAAGACCGACGCGGGCTACAACTCCAAGAAGCGCATGTTCGTGTTCGGCCCGACGCTCAGCATCGACGTGCCCGGCTTCCTGAACGTCGGCCTGCTGGTGCTCAAGGAGAGCAACGCGCCGTACAACACCTTCTCGAACACCAGCACGCCGCGCTACAGCTACAAGACGCACCCGATGCTGACGGCCGCCTGGGGCATCCCGCTGTCCAAGGAGATCCCGATCTCGTTCGAGGGCTTCGCCAACTTCATCGCCTCCAAGGGCAAGAACGAATTCGGCGGCGACACCGCGGCCGAGACCAACATCGACATGCAGATCATGCTCGACGTCGGCGCGCTCTCCGGCGGCCCCAAGGGCACTTTCAAGGTCGGCCTGGAGTACCAGTACTGGAAGAACAAGTTCGGCAACGACGCGTCCGGCCCGGCCGGCGACGGCGCGTTCGCGAAGACGCCTATGCTTCGCGCCGAGTACCACTTCTGATCTGAGGCAGGGAACCCGACCCGCGGCCAGCAGGCCGCGGGCAACCCGCGAAGGAGGAGACATGCTTCGCCTCGAACTGATCGACATCAGCAAGCAGTACCCGGCCGTCAAGGCCAACGACCGCGTCAACCTGCGCGTCAAGCCCGGCGAGATCCATGCCGTGCTGGGCGAGAACGGCGCGGGCAAGTCGACCATGATGAAGATGATCTACGGCGCCGTCCGCCCCGACGAGGGCGAGATCCGCTGGAACGGCCAGGCCGTGCAGATCGCCTCGCCCGCGCAGGCGCGGCAGCTGGGCATCAGCATGGTCTACCAGCACTTCAGCCTGTTCGACACGCTGACGGCGGCCGAGAACGTCTGGCTCGGCCTCGACAAGAGCCTGACGCTCGCCGAAGTGACCGAGCGCATCAATCAGGTCGCCAGCGTCTACGGGCTGGACGTCGATGCGCTGCGCCCGGTGCACACGCTGTCGGTGGGCGAGCGCCAGCGCGTCGAGATCGTGCGCGCGCTGCTCACCAACCCCAAGCTGCTGATCCTCGATGAGCCGACCTCGGTGCTGACGCCGCAGGCGGTCGACAAGCTCTTCGTCACGCTGCGCAAGCTGGCCGACGAAGGCTGCTCCATCCTGTACATCAGCCACAAGCTCGACGAGATCCGCGCGCTGTGCCACCACTGCACGGTGCTGCGCGGCGGCAAGGTCACCGGCGAGGTCGACCCGACACTGGAAAGCAACGCCAGCCTCTCGCGCCTGATGATCGGCGCCGAGCCGCCGCAACTGCAGCACATCCAGGCCAAGCTGGGCGGCACGGTGCTCGCGGTGAAGGGGCTGTCGGTGCCCAAGGACGACCCGTTCGCCACCGAACTGTCGGACATCGCCTTCGACGTGCGCGCCGGCGAGATCGTCGGCATCGCGGGGGTCTCGGGCAACGGCCAGCAGGAGCTGATGGCCGCGCTGTCCGGCGAGGACTTGCGCGCGCCCACCGGATCGATCGCGCTGTTCGGCCAGGACATCTCGCACGACTCGCCGCGCAAGCGACGCAAGGAAGGCCTGCACTTCGTGCCCGAGGAGCGCCTGGGCCGCGGCGCGGTGCCCACGCTGTCGCTCGCGCAGAACACGCTGCTCACGCGCACCGGCACGGTCGAGCGCTCGGGCTGGATCCGCACTGCCGAGGTCACGCAGCTCGCGCAGGACCTGATCAAGCGCTTCAACGTGAAGGCCGGCGGGCCGCAGGCGGCAGCCAAGAGCCTGTCGGGTGGCAACCTGCAGAAGTTCATCGTCGGCCGCGAGATCGATGCCGACCCGAAGCTGCTGATCGTCTCGCAGCCGACCTGGGGCGTGGACGTCGGCGCCGCCGCGCAGATCCGCGGCGAGCTGCTGGCGCTGCGCGACAAGGGCTGCGCGCTGCTGGTCGTCAGCGAGGAGCTCGACGAGCTGTTCGAGATCTGCGACCGCCTCGTCGTCATCGCGCAGGGCAAGGTGTCGCCGAGCATCGCGACCTCGAAGGCGACCATCGAGATGATCGGCGAGTGGATGTCCGGCCTGTGGGACAAGGCCGACGCGAAGGAGGCGGATCATGCTCAAGCTTGAAGCCCGCCCGGAAGCATCGAGGGTCATGTCGATCGCCTCGCCACTGCTGGCGCTGGCGATCACCGTGGTGCTGGGTACCATCCTCTTCGTCGCGCTGGGCAAAGACCCGATGCGCGGCCTCTACGTCTTCTTCATCGAGCCGGTGAAGAGCGCCTACGCGCTGTCGGAGCTGGCCATGAAGGCCACGCCGCTGCTGCTCATCGCGCTCGGGCTGTCGGTGTGCTTCCGCTCCAACGTGTGGAACATCGGCGCCGAGGGGCAGTTCATCGTCGGTGCCATCTTCGCCAGCGGCGTGGCCATGCAGGCCGGGCCGGAGACGGGGCGCTGGATCGTCGTGCCGGTGCTGCTCGCCGGCGTGCTCGGCGGCATGGTCTGGGCGGGCATCGTGGCGCTGCTGCGCGACCGCTTCAACGCCAGCGAGATCCTGGTCAGCCTGATGATGGTCTACATCGCCGACATGGTGCTGAGCTACCTCGTCTACGGCCCCTGGAAGGACCCGGCGGGCTACAACTTCCCGCAGACCATCACCTTCCTGAAGAGCACGCAGGTGCCTCGGCTGTTCGACGGCTCGCGCGTCAACCTCGGACTGCCGATCGCGCTGGTGCTGGTGGCGGTGTTCTGGGTGCTGCTGTTCCGCACCTACGCCGGCTTCCAGCTGCAGGTCGGCGGCCTGGCGCCGGCGGCGGCGCGCTACGCCGGCTTCTCGTCGCGCAAGGCCTTGTGGATGGCGTTGCTGCTGTCGGGTGGCATGGCCGGCCTGGCCGGCGCGCTCGAAGCGGCCGGGCCGCTGGGCCAGCTCACGCCGCACGTGCCGGCGGGCTACGGCTTCGCCGCCATCATCGTCGCCTTCGTCGGCCGCCTGCACCCGGTGGGCGCGATCTTCTCGGCGGTGCTGATGAGCATGTTCTACATCGGCGGCGAACTCGCGCAGTCGCGACTGGGCCTGCCCAAGTCGCTGACCGGCGTGTTCCAGGGCCTGCTGCTGTTCACGCTGCTGGCCTGCGACACGCTGATCCACTACCGCATCCGCTGGAAGTCGGCGCAGCCGCACGCCGCCAAGCCGGCCGCGCCGGCGCCCGTGAGCACCGGCGCGGGCACCACCGCCACCACCGGAAAGGGAGCCTGACATGGAATCCTTCGCACTCCTGCTCGCGGCCACCTTCAACGCCGGCACCGTGCTGGCCATCGCGGCGCTCGGCCTGCTCATCAACGAGCGCGCCGGCATCGTCAACCTCGGTGCCGAAGGCATGATGCTGGTGGCCGCCGTCGCCGGCTTCGCCACCGCGGTGACCACCGGCAACGACTGGCTGGCCTTCGCGGCCGGCGCCGGCGCCGGCGCCTTGATGGCCGCGGCCTTCGGCGTGCTGGTCATCTGGCTCAACACCAACCAGTACGCCACCGGCCTGGCGCTGAGCCTGTTCGGCACCGGCTTCTCGGCCTTCGTGGGCATCAAGTACACGCAGGAGAAGCTCAGCGAGCGCGCGCACTTCGACATCCCCGTGCTGTCGGACATCCCGTTCATCGGCCCGGCGATGTTCAAGCAGCACCCGATGGTCTACATCGCCGTGCTGCTGACGATCGCGCTGGCGTGGTTCCTTTACCGCTCGCGCGCCGGCCTGGTGCTGCGCGCGGTCGGCGAGTCGCCCGAGTCGGCGCACGCACTGGGCTACCCGGTGCGGCGCATCCGGCTGATGGCGGTGATGGTCGGCGGTGCGCTGTGCGGGGTGTCGGGCGCCTACATCTCGGTGATCTACACGCCGCTGTGGGTGGAAGGCATGATCGCCGGCAAGGGCTGGATCGCGCTGGCGCTCACCACCTTCGCCACCTGGCGACCGGCACGTGTCTTGCTCGGTGCCTATCTCTTCGGCGGCGTGACGATGCTGCAGTTCCACCTCCAGGGAGAAGGCGTCCAGGTGCCCAGCCAGTTCCTCACCATGCTGCCCTACGTGGCCACCATCGTGGTGCTGGTGCTGATCTCGCGCAACGCCAACTTCATCAAGGTGAACATGCCGGCGTCCATTGGCAAGCCGTTCTTCCCGGGGTCCTGACGCGCTGTCGCGCTGACCCATAATTCTTGTTTTCCCGCTCCTCTCGCACCTCAACCTGGAGACGACATGACGTCACAAAGCAAGCGTTCGCTGATCAAACTGGCCGGCTGGAGTTCGCTGGCGGCCGCCGCGGCCCTGGTGGGCTGCGGCAAGAAGGAAGAACCGGCGCCGCCGGCCGCCGCGCCCGCTGCCTCGCCGGTGGCCGCCGCCCCGGCCAAGCCCGAGCCGCTGAAGATCGCCTTCGCCTACGTCGGCCCGGTGGGCGACGGCGGCTGGACCTTTGCGCACGACAACGGCCGCAAGGCGGTCGAGAAGGAGTTCGGCGACAAGGTGGTCACCAGCTTCGTCGAGAAGGTGCCCGAAGCTGCCGACGCCGAGCGCGTGTTCCGCGACATGGCCAGCCAGGGCAACAAGCTGATCTTCGGCACCACCTTCGGCTACATGGAGCCAATGCTCAAGACCGCGGCCGACCTCAAGGACGTGAAGTTCGAGCATGCCACCGGCTACAAGCAGGCCGAGAACATGCGCACCTACGACAGCCGCACCTATGAAGGTGCCTACATGGCCGGCGTCATCGCCGGCGCGATGACCAAGTCGAACACGCTGGGCGTGGTCGGCTCGATCCCCATCCCCGAGGTGATCCGCAACATCAACAGCTTCACGCTGGGCGCGCAGTCGGTGAACCCGAAGGTCAAGACCAAGGTGGTCTGGGTCAACGAATGGTTCAACCCGCCCAAGGAAACCGAAGCCGCGCAATCGCTGCTCAACGGCGGCGCCGACGTGCTGTTCCAGAACACCGACTCCTCGGCCGTGCTGCAGACGGCTGGTAAGGCCAAGAAGTTCGCCTTCGGTTGGGACAGCGACATGAGCGCCTACTCGCCCGAAGCGCACCTGGCCTCGGCCATCATCAACTGGGGCCCGTACTACATCAAGGCCACGCGCGATGCGCTCGAAGGCAAGTGGACCGGCGGCACGGGCTCCTGGTGGGGCGTCAAGGAAGGCACGATCGACATCGTGTCCATCTCCGACAAGGTGCCCGCCGAGATCAAGGCCAAGGTCGAGACGGTCAAGGCCGGCCTGAAGGACGGCAGCTTCGCGATCTGGAAGGGCCCGATCCTCGGCCAGGACGGCAAGGAGGTCCTGAAGAAGGACGAGGTCGCCGACGACAAGTGGCTCGGCGGCGTCAAGTTCTACGTCAAGGGCGTGGAAGGCAAGGTGCCGGGCGACAAGTGATCGCCGGCTGAACTGCCATGCGAGCAGGCCGCCGCGGTGTGACGAACACCCGGCGGCCTTGTTTCTTGTCGGGACCCGAACCATGAACGAAGCGAATTTTGCCCACCCCGTGCTCGACGCCCAGGCGCTCGGCGAGGTTCCCCTGGCTGTGCGGCTGCTGGCCGAAGACTACGTGCTCTGGCGCGACGCCTCCGGCATGCCCTGCGCCGCGCGCGACCGCTGCCCGCACCGCGGCACGAAACTGTCCCTCGGGCGGGTCTGCGAAGGGCAGATCGAATGTCCGTACCACGGCTGGCGCTTCGACGGCGCCGGGCGCTGCACGCAGATCCCGGCGCTGCCCTCGTTCACGCCCTCGGACTCGCACGCATTGAGCCCGCTGCGCGTGCTGCAAGCGCATGGGCTGCTCTGGCTGCAGCTCGACGGCGGGGTGAACCTGCCGCGCTTCGATGGCGAGGCCGATGCGAAGCTGCGCAAGCTCAACGTCGGCCCCTACGACGTGGCGACCAGCGCGCCGCGCATCGTCGAGAATTTCCTCGACCTGGCGCACTTCGGCTTCGTGCACGAAGGCTGGCTGGGCGACCGTGGGCACACCTCGCTCGACGACTACCGCGTGCAGAGCACGGCCACCGGCTTCGTGGCCAGCGGCTGCCGTGCCTGGCAGCCGCAGAGCAACCGCCTGTCCACCGAAGGCAGCTGGGTCGACTACCGCTACGAGGTGATGGCGCCCTACACCGCAGTGCTCACCAAGCTGCCGCAGCTGCAGGACGGCTACCGCGACGAGATCGCGCTGTTCGTCTGCCCTGTGGAGCCCGAGAAGAGCCGCGTCTGGTTCCGCATGGCCGTCACCGACCACGACTCGAGCGACGAGGAACTGAGCGCCTTCCAGCACACCATCTTCACGCAGGACCAGCCGGTGCTGGAGTCGCAAGTGCCGCGCCGGCTGCCGGTGTCCGGCGGCGAAGTGCACTGCGCCGCCGACCGCAGCTCGGCCGCCTACCGCCGCTTCCTGCTGGAATGCGGCATCTCCTTCGGGATCTGCTGAGGAGCCGAACCCATGAGCACCATGAACTTCGACGCCATCCCGCGCTGGCGGCTGCCCGGGCTGTTGCGCGCCATGCCCAAGGCCGAGCTGCACATCCACATCGAGGGCTCGCTCGAGCCGGAACTGATCTTCAGGCTCGCGCAGCGCAACGGCGTGACGCTGCCCTACGCCAGCGTGGAGGCATTGCGCGCCGCCTACGCCTTCACCGACCTGCAGAGCTTCCTCGACATCTACTACGCCGGCGCCAGCGTGCTGCTGAAGGAGGAAGACTTCTTCGACATGGCCTGGGCCTACCTCGAGCGCGCCGCGGCCGACAACGTCATCCACACCGAGATCTTCTTCGACCCGCAGACTCACACCGTTCGCGGCGTGCCTTTCGAGACGGTGATCAAGGGTCTGGACCATGCCTGTCACCGCGCCCACCAGGAGATGCGCATCAGCGCCAAGCTGATCCTGTGCTTCCTGCGCCACCTCAGCGAAGACGAGGCGATGGCGACGCTGGAGGAGGCGCTGCCCTACAAGCACCACTTCATCGGCGTCGGCCTGGACAGCAGCGAACGCGGCCACCCGCCGGAGAAGTTCGCGCGCGTGTTTGCGCGGGCGCGCGAGGCCGGGCTGCATCTGGTGGCGCACGCCGGCGAGGAGGGGCCTCCGGCCTACATCCGCAGCGCGCTCGATGTGCTGCACGTCGAGCGCATCGACCATGGCGTGCGTTGCGTGGAAGACCCGGCGCTCGTGCAGCGCCTGGCCGCCGAGGGCATGGCACTGACGGTGTGCCCGCTGTCCAACGTGAAGCTGTGCGTGTTCGAGACCATGGCCGATCACAACCTGCCCGCGCTGCTGGCCGCCGGACTGAAGGCCACCATCAATTCCGACGACCCGGCCTACTTCGGCGGCTACATGAACCAGAACTTCATGGAGACCTTCGCCGCGCTGCCGCAGCTCGGCGCGCGCGAGGCCTACACGCTGGCGCGCAACAGCTTCGAGGCCAGCTTCGCCGATGCCGGCGCCAAGTCGCACTGGATCAACCAGCTCGATCTGGCCTTCGAGGAGGCGGCTTCGCCTCAGTGAAGCCGGGCCGACGCGGGCAGTGCGCGCGGCTCGGCCTGCTCCGTGCAGGCGCTCATCAGCTGCCAGCGCGCGCGCAGGCCCAGCAGGATGCGCTGGAAGGATTCGCTCAGACCAACGTGGCCGGCCAGCAGGTCGAGGTTGCTGCCGATCTTCGCGCCCATCAGCAGGCGCTGCTGCGGGTGCAGATCGGCCTGCAGCGCCTGGCTGTAGCCCGTCATCAGCGCCAGCGTGCCGGCGAGCATGGCCTCCAGGCTGGGCAGTTCATGTTCTTCGGTCATGGGGCGGATGCGCGACGGCATGGGCTTTCTCCTGCACGGAACATGGCGCCGATTCTGTCGCAAATGAGAACGATTCGCAAATAGACGCGAGCCCTGCGCGGGTATCCGGATGGCCTTGCTGCGACAATCGACGCCACGAAGCGGCAGTGCTCCCTGCCGCTTCGTGCTTTTCATCCGGAGCCATGTAGAGGAACACCATGCACAAAAACCTCGCCCGCGCGGCCGCGCTCGCCGCTGCGTTGCTGAGTCCCTTCCACACCCCCGCCCAGACGCCGCCGCTGAAGCTCGCCTTCGTCTACGTCAGCCCCGTCGGCGAGGCCGGCTGGAGCTACCAGCACGACCTCGGCCGCCGCGAGATGGAGCGTGCGCTCGGCGCGCGCGTGCAGACCACCGTGGTCGAGGCCGTGGCCGAGGGTGCCGATTCCGAACGTGTGATGCGCGACCTCGCGGCGCAGGGCTACCAGCTCATCTTCGCCACCAGCTTCGGCTACCTCGAGCCGGCGCTGCGCGTGGCGGCCGAGTTCCCCAACGTGAAGTTCGAGCACGTCGGCGGCTACAAGACGGCGGCCAACCTGAACACCTACAACGCGCGCTACTACGAGGCGCGCTACCTGGCCGGCTGGCTGGCCGGCAAGACCAGCAAGTCGGGCATTGCCGGCTACGTGGCCGGCTTTCCGGTGCCCGAGGTGGTGCAGGGCATCAACGCCTTCGCGATCGGCATGCGGGAAGCGAACCCGAAGGCGCAGCTGCGTGTGCTGTGGCTGAACGCCTGGTTCGACCCGGCGCGCGAGCGCGAGGCGGCGCAGACCCTGATCAACCAGGGCGCCGACGTGCTCACCAACCACAGCGGCTCACCCGCCGTGCCGCAGGCGGCGCAGGCCGCGTTCAGGGACAAGGGCGTGCGCGTGATCGCCTACCAGAGCGACATGAAGGCCTTCGCGCCCGACGCACAGCTGGCGGCCGTGACCCACCACTGGGGTGGCCACTACACGCTCGTGGCGCAATCGGTGCTCGATGGGCGCTGGAAGGCGCAGCCGGTGTGGGCCGGCATGAAGGACGGCCTGGTGCAGCTCAGCGCGGTCGATACCTCGCTGCCGAAGGAGCTGCGTGCGCAGCTGGAGGCCCGGCGCCAGGCGGTGGTCGCCGGCAAGCTCAAGCCCTTCTCCGGCCGGCTCGTCGACAACGCCGGCACGGAGCGCCTGCCGCGCGGCACGCTCGACGACGCGGCCATCGCCACGATGAACTGGCTGGCCGCTGGCGTGGTCGGCAGCTTGCCGGGACAATGAGCCCATCGTATCCACGGGGCCGGGCCATGCTGCGATCCGTTCTGGGTGGGGGGCTGCTGATCGCCGCGCTGTGCGCCGGCGCCGACGCGCGCACGCTGCGCATCGCCAGCGCCAACGACCCGCAGTCGATGGACCCGCACGCGCTGTCGCTGCAGTACCAGTCGCGCGTGGTCACGCAGATCTACGAAGGCCTGGTCAACCGCAGCCGCAGTTTCAAGCTCGAGCCCTCGCTGGCCGAGTCTTGGGAGCGCGCTGCGCCGCTGGTGTGGCGCTTCAGGCTGCGGCCCGGCGTGAGCTTCCACGACGGCACGCCGTTCACCGCCGACGACGCGGTGTTCTCGATCGAGCGCGCGATGTCGCGAACGTCGCAGCGCGCCAACCAGCTGCGCGGCATCGCCGGCGTGAAGAAGCTCGACGCCCGCACGATCGAGATCCGCACCGCCGAGACCGACGCGGTGCTGCCCGAGAAGCTGTGGCTCGTCGCCATGATGAGCAAGGCCTGGGCGGAGAAGAACAAGGTCACCCAGCCGCAGGACTACAACGCGCGGCAGGAGACCTTCTCCGTGCGCAACGCCAACGGCACCGGGCCCTTCGTGCTCGAGCGCTACGAGGCCGACGCGCGCACGGTGCTGAAGGCCAACCCGCGCTGGTGGGGCCGCGGCACGCCCTTCGGCGGCGGCAATCTCGACGAGGCGGTGTTCGTCGTCATCCAGTCCGACGCGACGCGGCTGGCCGCACTGGCCTCGAAGCAGGTCGACCTGGTGCTCGACCCGCCGCTGCAGGACCTGCCGCGCCTGAAGGCCGACCCGTCGATCAAGCTGGTCAGCTCGGCCGACATCGGCACGCAGTACCTGGCACTCGACCAGCACCGCGCCGAGCTGCCGGACTCCGGCGTCAGCGGCCGCAATCCCTTCAAGGACCGCCGCGTGCGCCTGGCCGTCTGGCAGGCCATCGACACCGATCTGATCGTGCGCCAGGTGCTGCGAGGGCAAGGCATGAGCACCGGCTCGGCCGTCTCGGCGCTGGTCGACGGCCATGTCGCTGCGCTCGATGCGCGCCCGCCCTACGACCCCGCCGCCGCGCGTGCGCTGCTCAAGCAAGCTGGGTATGCGGATGGGTTTCGCGTCACGCTCGACTGCGTGAGCGTGTCCGTGCGCGCCGCCGCCTGCCAGGCCATGGCTTCGATGCTCGAGAAGGTCGGCATCAAGGTGAACTTCGTGCCCGCGCCGGCGGCGACCTTCTTCCCGAAGGTGACGCAGGCCATCAGCAGTTTCATGGAGTTCGGCTGGGCGCCGGGCTCCGATGCCTGGTTCGTGCTCAATACACTGCTGCGCACGAACGACGGCATGTATTCCGGCGCCTTCAACGGCGGGCGCTACTCGAACCCGAAGTACGACGCGCTGATCGACGCCGTGCGCGTCGAGCCCGACCTGACGCGCCGGCGGGCCCTGGTCGGCGAGGTTCTCAAGCTGATCCGCGACGACGTCGCGATCATCCCCTTGTACCGCCGCCAGCACACCTGGGCGATGCGTCCGGACGTCGACCTGGTGCAGTGGTCGAACGACGTGGCCGAGCTGCGCTGGGTGACGGTCAGGTGAGCGCGGCGCCCGCTGGCTCGTGCTCCAGCAGCCGGGCGGCCTGCGCGCCGAAGGCGTAGGCGTCCATGCCCAGCGAGCCGTAGGTCACGCTGTCGTGCAGGCGCAGCGGCGCGTTCTCGCGACCGCCCGCGCCGGCGGCGATGTACCAGGGCAGCAGGTGCTCGTCGGTCGGGTGCATGTCGGCCGCGTGCGGTGCCCGCGCCCGGTAATCGAACAGCGCATCCCAGTCGCGTGCCCCGCTGCGCGTCAGCAGCCAGTGGCGGAAAGCTGCGCTCTCCGCGATCTCCGGCCGGTCCACCGGGCCGCGCAGGCCGTGCTCGAAGACACGCCGCAGGTTGTGCGTGATGCTGCCGCTGGCCAGGATCAGCACGCCCTCGTCGGCCAATGGCGCCAGCGCCTGGCCGAGCGCGAACTGCTGCGCCGGGCTGTGCATGGGCACGAAGGCCAGCGGCAGGATCGGCACGTCGGCGTCGGGGTACATGTAGCGCAGCGGCGTCCAGTTGCCGTGGTCGAGCCCGCCCTCGGGGCTGACGTGCACCGGCAGGCCGGCCGCGCTCATCAGCGCCGTGACACGGCTGGCCAGCGCGGGTGCGCCCGGCGCGTCGTAGCGCAGCGTGTACAGCTTGGGGTCGAAGCCGCCGAAGTCGTACACCGCTTCGTGGCGCGTGCCGGCCAGCAGCACCGGCGCGCGCGCGGCGGTGTGCGCCGAGATGGCCAGGATCGCCTTCGGGCGGCCGAACCGCGCGTCGATGCGCGTGCCCAGCGCCTGCATGAAGGCTCCGGCGGCTCCCGGCTCGAGCGCCGTCATCGGCGAGCCGTGGGAGACGAAGATCGAGGGAAGTCGAAGGTGGTCCATGACCTCATTGGACGCCGCACTGCCGGGCGCGGCGCTCAGGCGAATTGCACGCAGCGTTCAGCGCGACTGCCAGTCGGCGCTGCCGCCGGCCAGGCGGCCGAGCAGGGCGATGGCCTGGCGCACAGTCTCGGGCGATGGCCTGCACTGCAGCTCGTCGAGAAAGGCGACGACGGCACGGTCGGGCGGGCCGGCGTTGACGACATAGCGCATCGACCAGTCGGGGAAGCTCGGTGCCGCCACCGGGCCGCTGTGGATGCGAGTGATTTCGCCGTGGCGCTTGTCCGCGCTGATGCGCTGGAAACACTGTTCGACCGAGGCGGACTCGCCTTCGAGGATCTGCACGAAGCGCCCGCCGTAATGCAGCAGCGCGCCGGTGATGCCCATCGATTGATTGCGGGCGCGGGCACGCAACAGCATGGCATCGAGCTCGTCAGGGGCCATGTCCCGCGCGGCGGTGCTCATGTACAGCAGGCACTGCAGGTCGCTCATGGCCGCACTGTAGGCGCGCGCTGGCGGCGGGCACAGCGGCGGCAGGCCTGAAGCGCGCATTCCCTCACGTTCCGGTTGCGGCCGCGAGTCATGGCACAGTCCGGCCACCATGCAACCCACCGCCGGCTCCGCTTCCGTGTTCTCTCTCGCCTGGCGCCAGATGGCGCGCGACTTCCGCGCCGGCGAGTTGCGGCTGCTGGTGGCGGCGGTGATGCTGGCCGTGGCGGCCCTCACTGCGGTCGGCTTCTTCGCCGACCGGATCAACACCGGCCTGACCCGCGACGCCCGCCAGATGCTCGGCGGCGACGCCATCGTCGCCAGCGACCAGCCCGCGCCGCCGGCCTTCGCCACCAAGGCCGCCGAACTGGGCCTGAGCGCGGCGCTCACCACCAGCTTCCCGAGCATGGGCCGCGCCGGCGACGACAAGGGCGGGGCCACGCGCCTGGTGACTGCCAAGGCCGTGGCCGAGGGTTACCCGCTGCGCGGCAAGCTGCGCCTGGCCAGCACGCCGGGCGGGGCCGAGACCGAGGTGGCCCGCGCGCCCGAGCCTGGCACCGTGTGGGTCGACCCGGCGCTGTTGCCTGCGCTGGGCCTGCAGGTCGGCGACCCGCTGCTGCTGGGCGACGCCAGCCTGCGCATCGCCCAGGTGATCGTCATCGAGCCCGACCGCGGAGCGGGCTTCCTCGGCTTCGCGCCGCGGGTGATGCTCAACCAGGCCGACCTGCCGGCCACCGGGCTGATCCAGCCGGCCAGCCGCGTGACCTACCGGCTCGCGGTGGCCTCACCCAGCAACAACGATGCGCCGGTGCGAACCTTCGTTCAATGGGCCGAGGCAGAGATCAAGGCGAAGAACCTGCGTGGCCTGCGTGTCGAGTCGCTGGCCAGCGGCCGCCCGGAGATGCGCCAGACGCTGGATCGCGCCGAGAAGTTCCTCAACCTCGTCGCGTTGCTGGCCGCGCTGCTGGCGGCGGTGGCGGTGGGCATCGCGGCGCGCGACTTCGCCAGCCGCCACCTCGACGACTGCGCGATGCTGCGCGTGCTCGGCCAGCCGCAGCGGCGCATCGCGATGCTCTACCTGATCGAGTTCGGCTGCGTCGGCCTGGTGGCCAGCCTGGCCGGCGTGGCGCTGGGTTTCGGCGTGCACTACGTGTTCGTGTGGCTGCTGGCCGGGCTGGTCGACGGCGCGCTGCCGGCGGCGAGCCTGTGGCCGGCGCTGTTCGGCCTGGGTGTGGGCATGACGCTGCTGCTCGGCTTCGGCCTGCCGCCGGTGCTGCAGCTCGCGCGCGTGCCGCCGCTGCGCGTGATCCGGCGCGACGTCGGCGCGCTCAAGCCGGCCTCGATCGCGGTGCTGGCGGCCGGCACGGCCGGTTTCGTCGCGCTGCTGATGGCGGTGTCCAGCGACCTCAAGCTCGGGCTCATCGCGGTGGGCGGTTTTGCCGCGGCGGTGGCGATGTTCGCTGCGCTGTCGTGGCTGGCGGTGGCGCTGCTGCGCCGCGCCGTGCCGGAGTCGAACGCACCGCGCTGGCTGGTGCTGGCCACGCGGCAGATCGCCGCGCGGCCGGCCTTCGCGGTGCTGCAGGTGTCGGCGCTGAGTGTCGGCCTGCTCGCGCTGGTGCTGCTGGTGCTGCTGCGCACCGACCTGATCAGCAGCTGGCGCCAGGCCACGCCGCCGGATGCGCCGAACCGCTTCGTCATCAACATCCAGCCCGAGCAGGGCGAAGCCTTCCAGCAGCGGCTGAAGGACAGCGGCATCAAGGGCTACGACTGGTACCCGATGATCCGTGGCCGGCTGGTGGCGATCAACGGCAAGGGCGTGCGCCCGGAGGACATGACCGAAGAGCGTGCCAAGCGCCTGGTCGACCGCGAGTTCAACCTCAGCCACGACACGCGCCTGCCCGCGCACAACGAACTCGTCGGCGGCCGCTGGACGCCCGACGAGCCGAACGCGCTGAGCGTCGAAGAGGGCCTGGCGAAGACGCTGGGCGTGACGCTCGGCGACACGTTGCGCTTCGACATCGCCGGCATGCCGGCCGAGGGCCGCATCACCAGCCTGCGCAAGGTCGACTGGGGCTCGATGCGGGTCAACTTCTTCGTGCTGTTCCCGGCCGCCACGATGGCCGAGCTGCCGGCCACCTACATCGCCGCGTTCCAGGCGCCGCCGGGCCGCGACAAGGGCGCGTCCTTCGACAACGCACTGAGCCGCGACTTCCCGAACATCACCAACGTCGACGTATCGGCCTCGATCGCGCAGGTGCAGCGCGTGCTCGACCAGGTGATCCGCGCCGTCGAGTTCCTGTTCGGCTTCACGCTGGCCGCCGGGCTGGTGGTGCTGTTCGCCGCCGTGACGGCGACGCGCGAGGCGAGGGCGCGCGAGTTCGCGGTGATGCGCGCGATGGGGGCGAGCGGCAGGCTGCTCGGCCAGGTGCAGCGTGCCGAGTTGCTCGGCGTCGGCGCGCTGGCCGGCGTGCTGGCCTCGCTGGCGGCGATGGCGGTGGGCTGGGCGCTGGCGCGCTACGCCTTCGAGTTCAGCTGGAACCCGTCGCCGCTGGTGCCGCTGGCCGGAGGCGTGGCCGGCGCGCTGCTCGCGCTGGCCGCCGGCTGGTGGGGCCTGCGCGAGGTGCTTCGGCGCCCGGTCGTCGAGACCCTTCGGCGCGCCGCCGAGTAGGGCGGCTCTCGTCAGCCTGCCGCGTCAGGCCCCGGCGAGGCGGAAGCCCGCCAGCGCCTGCGCCAGACGCTGTGCCTGGGTGCGCAGGCTTTCCGCCGCGGCGGTCGATTCCTCGACGAGCGCGGCGTTCTGCTGAGTCATCTGGTCGAGCTGCGTCACGGCGGTGTTGACCTGGCCGATGCCGTCGCTCTGCTCGCCGGAGGCGACCGTGATCTCGCCGATCACGTCGCTCACGCGCTTGACCGAGCCGACGATCTCGCCCATGGTCTGTCCGGCGTCGGCGACGAGCTTGGAGCCGGCCTCGACGCGCTCGACGCTGGCGCCGATCAGGCCCTTGATCTCCTTGGCGGCTTCGGCCGAGCGCTGGGCCAGGCTGCGCACCTCGGAGGCGACGACGGCGAAGCCGCGGCCCTGCTCGCCGGCACGGGCGGCTTCCACCGCGGCGTTCAGGGCGAGGATGTTGGTCTGGAAGGCGATGCCGTCGATGACGCCGATGATGTCGGCGATCTTCTTGGAGCTGGTGTTGATCTCGTCCATGGTGGAGACCACCTGCGAGACGACCGAGCCGCCGCGCTGGGCCACCTCGGCGGCCGAGGCCGCGAGCTGGTTGGCCTGACGGGCCGACTCGGCGCTGTTTCGCACCGTGGCAGTGAGCTGCTCCATCGCGCTGGCGGTCTCCTGCAGGCTGCTGGCGGCCTGTTCGGTGCGCGAGCTCAGGTCGTGGTTGCCCGAGGCGATCTCGTCGCTGGCAGTGGTCACGCTTCCCGCCGAGGCACGCACCTGCTGCAGCGTCTGCTGCACACGGCCCAGGGCCTGCTTGAGCGCCACGGCGCCGGCCGTGGTGGCGGGCACGTGGCTCAGGTCCAGCGAGATCTGGCCGTCGGAACCGACCTCGTGCACCAGCACCGAGAGTTCTTCGCCCTGGCGAGCGATGGCCGCCATGCGCACCGCGATCAGCACTTCGAGGGCCGTCTGCAGCACCACGTAGCCCGCATGCATGACGATCTTCAGGAAGTTGGGTTCCGGCGTGCAGTACACGCCCATGCCGGCGGCCTGCATGCGGTCGAAGGCGACGTGGTGCACGGCGAAGAAGGCCGCGGAGACCACGATCGGCCGCCAGTCGCGGTAGACGAGCAAAAGCGCCAGCGTGACGAACACGCCGAAGTGGAACTCCAGCGTGCCGCGGCCGAGGTGGATATGCAGCGCCACGGCGGCCGACAGGCACAGCGCGAGCACGCTGCGCGACAGGCCCGAGCCGCCGGCCGTGGAGAACGCCGCGCCGCCGACGAGAAGCAGCAGCAGCGACACGCCCGCGGCCAGGCCCGGCGCGCCGTAGTACGAGCCGATCGCCAGCGCTGCGGCCGAATAGACCAGCAGCGTGCCCAGCATGATCAGGTCGGCGGTGCGGCCGAGGGCCGTGGCGGCGGCTTGCGACGAGGAAACGTGAGTGGTCATGGCGTTCGTGGCGATGGAAGGGGGTCTAGCGGTGCTGGTCGATCAGGCCCATTTCGGCGCTGGCCATGAGGGACTCGATGTCCATGAGGATGAGCATGCGTTCGGTGTCACCGTTCTTGACGGCGCCGATGCCGGTGATGAAGCCCGCGTCGACGGCGGAAGACATCTCCGGGGCGGGCTTGATGGTCTCGCGCGAGAGTTCGAGCACGTCGGAGACGGAGTCGACGACAGCGCCGACGACACGGCCCTTGACGTTCAGGACGATGACGACGGTGAAGGTGTTGTACTCGGCCGAGTCGCAGCCGAGTTTCATGCGCAGGTCGACGATCGGGACGATGACGCCGCGCAGGTTGACCACGCCCTTGATGAAGGAGGGCGCGTTGGCGATGCGGGTGGGCTGCTCGTAGGAGCGGATCTCCTGCACGCGCAGGATGTCGATGCCGTACTCCTCCTCGCCCAGGCGGAAGGTCAGGAACTCGCCGCCGGCGTGGCCGGCCTGCGCGGCCTCGCGGGCCGCCTCGTGCTGCGCCACGTGCTGGGCGTCGGTGATCATGTCCATGGGCTGGTCTTCCCGCAAAAGATGAGTGTGTCCTGCATGGACTTATCGGCCGGGGCGCCTCCGACTGAAGGCTGGCGCCCGGGCGCGCCGCCCTGCCGCTGTCAATGGAGCTCGGTGATCAGGCCCATTTCGGCGCTGGCCATGAGGGACTCGATGTCCATGAGGATGAGCATGCGTTCGGTGTCACCGTTCTTGACGGCGCCGATGCCGGTGATGAAGCCCGCGTCGACGGCGGAAGACATCTCCGGGGCGGGCTTGATGGTCTCGCGCGAGAGTTCGAGCACGTCGGAGACGGAGTCGACGACAGCGCCGACGACACGGCCCTTGACGTTCAGGACGATGACGACGGTGAAGGTGTTGTACTCGGCCGAATCGCAGCCCAGCTTCATGCGCAGGTCGACGATGGGCACGATGACGCCACGCAGGTTGACCACGCCCTTGATGAAGGAGGGCGCGTTGGCGATGCGGGTGGGCTGCTCGTAGGAGCGGATCTCCTGCACGCGCAGGATGTCGATGCCGTACTCCTCCTCGCCCAGGCGGAAGGTCAGGAACTCGCCGCCGGCGTGGGCCTGGGCGCGGGCGGCCTCGTGCTGGGCCACGTGCTTTGCGTCTGTGATCATGTCCATGTTGAATCTCGCTGGGCTGGAGTAAAGGAGTGCGGGGTCAGGCCGCCGCGTGCACGCGGAACGTGCCGACCACCTGGTTCAGGCGCATGGCCTGGTCCTTGAGCGATTCGGCGGCGGCGGCGGACTGTTCGACGAGGGCGGCGTTCTGCTGCGTCATCTGGTCGAGCTGGGTGACGGCGGTGTTGACCTGGCCGATGCCGTCGCTCTGCTCGGCGGCGGCGGCGGTGATCTCGCCGATGATGTCGGAGACACGCTGCACCGAGCCGACGATCTCGCCCATGGTCTGGCCGGCGTCGGCGACGAGCTTGGAGCCGGCCTCGACGCGCTCGACGCTGGCGCCGATCAGGCCTTTGATCTCCTTGGCGGCTTCGGCCGAGCGCTGGGCCAGGCTGCGCACCTCGGAGGCCACGACGGCGAAGCCGCGGCCCTGCTCGCCGGCACGGGCGGCTTCCACCGCGGCGTTCAGGGCGAGGATGTTGGTCTGGAAGGCGATGCCGTCGATGACGCCGATGATGTCGGCGATCTTCTTGGAGCTGGCGTTGATCTCGTCCATGGTGGAGACGACCTGCGAGACGACCGAGCCGCCGCGCTGGGCCACTTCGGCAGCGGAAGCGGCGAGCTGGTTGGCCTGGCGCGCCGAGTCGGCGCTCTGCTTGACGGTGCCGTTGAGCTGCTCGACCGAGCTGGCGGTCTGCTGCAGGTTGCTGGCGGCCTGCTCGGTGCGCGCGGAGAGATCCTGATTGCCGGAAGCGATCTCGGCACTGGCCGTGCCGATGCTCTCGCCGCTGATGCGCACCTGGCCGACCAGCGTGCGCAGGAAGTCCTGCATCTGGTTCAGGGATTCCAGCAGCGCGCTGGCTTCGTCGCGGCCTTCCACGGTGATGCGGCCCGTCAGGTCGCCCGAGGCAATGGCCTGGGCGATCTGTCGCGCATGTTCGACCGGTTGCACGATCGAGCGCGAGTTCAGCAGCGTCAGCGGCACCACCAGCACCAGCGCGAAGCCGAGCATGGCGGCGAAGGCGTACAGCGTCGTCGTCATCGCGGCGGCGAACTCCGCCTGCCGGCCCTTGACTTCGTCGCGCACGATGGTGCCGATCTGTTCGATGTGTTTCTCGACCGCGTTCACGTGCGCCTTGGCCTTGTCCAGGCGCTTGTCGGCCACCTTGGCGGTGTCGAACGCGCCGTTCTGCACCGCGTCGAGCACGGGCTTGGACTCCACCACATAGGCCTCCAGGCTCTTGACGGCCTCGCGGGCGAACTTGTTGTCCTCGTCTTCCTCGCCTTCGAGCATCGCCTCGAACGACTTCTTCAGCGCCTGCGCCGTGGCCACCCAGGCCTCGCGGTGCTTGAGCACGGCCACGCCGTCCTCGTAGTCGATCACCATGTTTTTCTCATGGCGGCGCAGCTCGCCCACCGTGGCGCGCAATTCGCCGACGGTGGCGATCTCGTGCACCGAATGGTCCATGAACTCGCTGTTCAGCGTTTTCAGCCGGCCGCCCCCCCACAGCGCCGTCGCGCCGACCAGGATGAACAGCCCGATGACCATCAGGATGGCGCCGAGCATGCGGGTGCGGATGGTGAAGCCGCGAAGCAGGGTCTGGAGGTTCATGGGGCCGCCGTGAAAGGTGAAGGTGTGATCAGAAGGTTTCCCAATCACCCGATACGGCTGCGGTGCTTGCGATGGGGTTCGGTGCCGGACGCACTGCAGCTTGCGGCGCGGCCTTCGGTGACGCGGCCTTCAGCGACGCGGGCTTTGGCTGCGCAGCTTTCGGTGTCGGCGCGATCACCCGCCCGCGGGCGACGGGCGAGTGCGCCGTCACGGTGGCTTGGGGCGGTGCCACGCCGGCGTGGCCGGCCAGGCGGAAGCTCGCCACCACCTGCGCGAGGCGCATGGCCTGGTCCTTGAGCGATTCGGCGGCGGCGGCGGACTGTTCGACGAGGGCGGCGTTCTGCTGCGTCATCTGGTCGAGCTGGGTGACGGCGGTGTTGACCTGGCCGATGCCGTCGCTCTGCTCGGCGGCGGCGGCGGTGATCTCGCCGATGATGTCGGAGACACGCTGCACCGAGCCGACGATCTCGCCCATGGTCTGGCCGGCGTCGGCGACGAGCTTGGAGCCGGCCTCGACGCGCTCGACGCTGGCGCCGATCAGGCCCTTGATCTCCTTGGCGGCTTCGGCCGAGCGCTGGGCCAGGCTGCGCACCTCGGAGGCGACGACGGCGAAGCCGCGGCCCTGCTCGCCGGCACGGGCGGCTTCGACCGCGGCGTTCAGCGCCAGGATGTTGGTCTGGAAGGCGATGCCGTCGATGACGCCGATGATGTCGGCGATCTTCTTGGAGCTGGCGTTGATCTCGTCCATGGTGGAGACCACCTGCGAGACGACGTGGCCGCCGCGCTGGGCCACTTCGGCAGCGGAAGCGGCGAGCTGGTTGGCCTGGCGCGCCGAGTCGGCGCTCTGCTTGACGGTGCCGTTGAGCTGCTCCATCGACGAGGCGGCCTGCTGCAGGTTGCTCGCCGTCTGCTCGGTGCGCGCGGAGAGATCCTGGTTGCCGGTGGCGATCTCGACGCTGGCGGTGCCGATGCTGTCGGTGCTGGTGCGCACTTGGCCGACCAGCGTGCGCAGCGATTCCTGCATGCGGCCGATGGTGCGAAGCAGGTCGCCGAGTTCATCGCCGCGCTGCGAGCTCACCGAGTGCGAGAGGTCGCCCGATGCGATCACCTCGGCGGCCTTCACCGCCTCATGGACCGGGCTGGTCACGGAACGGGCGATCGACCAGGCCATCATGCTGCCCACGGCCAGGCCCGCGAGCAGCAGCACCGAGAGGATCAGCTTGGCGCGATCGAGACCGTTCTTCACGTCCTGGCCATGCTCGGCGGCGAGACCGAGCTGGAAGTCACGGGTCGCACGCATCGAGGCGATGTACTCCTGCGCTGCAGGCAGCACCCTGCTGCTCAGCAGCGCCTCGGCGGCCAGCGGATCGGCGTTCTTGATCAGCGCCATCAGGTCCTTGCGCAGATCGACGTAGACCTTGCGCTTGTCGGCCACAGTGGCCATCAGCGCCTTGCCCTTCTCGGAAACGACGATCGCTTCGAGTTCCTTCTGGATCTCGGAGATCTTCGCCGTGGTCTCCTTCATCTGCGGGCCGAAGTACTGCTCGACCTGTGGCTGCCCTGCCGCCTTGGCGATGGCGAGCGTCCGGGTGACGTTCAACTCGGTCAGACCGGTCCACTCGCCGACCAGGGCGGCGCGGCGGTCGTACTCTTCGGCCTCCAGGCTGTGCTTTGTGTTGAGAGACAACTGCCAGAACGCGACGGCGAACATGCCCGCCATCAGCGCCAGCAGCGCTCCGAAGCCGAGCGCCAGGCGACGGCCGATCTTGAGGTTGTTGAGGTTCATCGCGTGGCTCTTGTTGGAATGGGGTCTCAGTGGCGCGAACGGCGCACCAGGCTGCCGACGTCGAGGATCAGCGCGACGCGGCCGTCACCCATGATGGTGGCGCCCGAGACGTCGTCGACGCGGCGGTAGTTGGCCTCGAGGTTCTTCACCACGACCTGCTGCTGGCCGAGCAGTTCGTCGACGAGCAGCGCGACACGCCCGCCCTCGGCTTCCACCACGACCATGATGGCGCTGACGTTCTCGAAGTCGAAGCGCGGCACGTTGAAGATGCGTTCGAGCTCGAGCACCGGCATGTACTCGTCGCGCACCTCGACCACGCGGCCCGTGCCGCCGATCGTGCGGATCATTCCCGGCTGAACCTGGAAGGACTCGACCACCGAGGACAGCGGCAGGATGTAGCACTCCTCGCCGACGCCCACGCTCATGCCGTCCATGATGGCCAGCGTCAGCGGCAGGCGCACCTTGACGCTCATGCCGTAGCCTTCGGCGGAGTCGATCTCGACGGTGCCGCCCAGGCCGAGGATGTTCTTCTTCACCACGTCCATGCCGACCCCGCGGCCGGAGACGTCGGTCACCACCTCGGCGGTCGAGAAGCCGGCGGCGAAGATCAGGCTCCAGACCTCCTGGTCGGTCATCGAGTCGGGCGCGTCGATGCCCTTCTCGCGGGCCTTCTTCAGCAGCTTCTCGCGCGACAGGCCCTTGCCGTCGTCGCGCACCTCGATGACGATCGAGCCGCCCTGGTGCGACGCGCTCAGCGTGATCGTGCCGTGCTCGGGCTTGCCCTTGGCCAGCCGCTCGGCCGGCAGTTCGATGCCATGGTCGCAGCTGTTGCGCACCAGGTGCGTCAGCGGGTCGGTGATCTTCTCGACCAGGCCCTTGTCGAGCTCGGTGGCCTCGCCGTGCGTCACGAACTCGACCTTCTTGCCGAGCTTGGCGGCCAGGTCGCGCAGCATGCGCGGGAAGCGGTTGAAGACGACCGACATCGGGATCATGCGGATCGACATCACCGATTCCTGCAGGTCCCGCGTGTTGCGCTCCAGGTCGGCCAGGCCGGCGGCCATCTGCTGGTACAGCGCCGCGTCGACGCTCTTGCTGTTCTGCGCGAGCATCGCCTGGGTGATGACGAGTTCGCCCACCAGGTTGATGAGCTGGTCGACCTTCTCGACCGACACGCGAAGCGTCGAGGCCTCGACCGCGGCAGCCGCGGGCTTCTCGACCCTGGCCGCCGGGCGGGCGACCGGCTTGGCGGCGGCCTCCGGCGCGGCCGTCGCCGCGGGTACGCCTGCACTGTTCGCCGCGGTCGAGCCGGGAGCGCCCGGCGCGTCGTCGAAGAAGCCGTAGCCGAGGTCGGCCGGTGCAGCCGGGTCTTCCTGGGGCGCGCCCGGCGCGCCCTGGTGGAAGCCGTAGCCCGGGCCCAGCGGCAGCAGGGCCACCGCCTCGCGGGCGACGTGGAAGGTGAACAGGTCCAGCAGGTCGCTCTCGCTGCTGGTGGTCGTGATCTTGAAACGGCGCATGCCGTCGCTGGACTGGCCGCCGTCGATCGGCTCGATGGTGCCCAGGTCGGTGATTTCCTTGAACAGATCGATCAGGTTGTCGGCCTGCTCGGGCTGGTCGAGCGGGCCGACACGCAGCTCCAGCTGGCGGGCCGGGTTGGCAGGCGCCGCGGCCGGGGCAGCGGGGGCTGCGGCCTGTGCGACCGGCACGGCCACGGCCAGCGGCGCCGGCGGCGCTTCGCCGGCGACCAGCGCACGGATGTTGAACAGCAGTTCGGTGGTGTCGACCTCGGGGCCGCCCGAACCCTGGTGGCGTGCGAGCTGGGCGCGCAGCGCGTCGCCGGAGGCGAGCAGCACGTCGACCATCGGCGCGGTGGGCTGCAGCTCGTGGCGGCGCAGCTTGTCGAGCAGCGTCTCCATCTGGTGGGTCAGCTCGGCCACGTCGTTGAAGCCGAAGGTGGCCGCGCCACCCTTGACGGAATGCGCGCAGCGGAAGATCGAGTTCAGCTCCTCGTCGTCGGCGGCCTCGATGTCGACCTCGAGCAGCAACTGCTCCATGCGGTCGAGGTTCTCGCCCGCTTCCTCGAAGAAGACCTGATAGAACTGGCTCAGGTCAATGCCGGCGCCTGCGTTCGCGCTTTCCGAATTCATCTCGGCCATGGGGTCGTGCTCCCGGGTTTCTTGTGTGCGCGAGGAAGCCTCAGCGGATCACCTTCTTGATGACTTCGAGCAGCTTGGTCGGATCGAAGGGCTTGACCAGCCACCCGGTCGCGCCGGCGCTGCGGCCGGCCTGCTTCATCTGGTCGCTGGACTCGGTGGTCAGGATCAGGATCGGCGTGGCCTTGAACTTCGGGTTGTCGCGAAGCTTCTTGGTCAGGCCGATGCCGTCCAGGCGCGGCATGTTCTGGTCGGTCAGCACGAGGTCGAAATCGCGCGAGCCGGCTTTCTCCCAGGCGTCCTGCCCGTCCACCGCCTCGACCACGTTGTAGCCGGCGCTCTTGAGCGTGAAAGAGACCATCTGGCGCATCGAGGCCGAGTCGTCCACAGCGAGGATTGAATGCATGTCTGGCTCCAGGTAACGAGTGGATTTCGGGAAGTTGGGGGGTTTCTTGAACGGCGCCGGTCAGAAGAGCTCGACGGACCCGGCGTCCATCTCGTCCTGTGTGACGGGGTTGGGCCGCAGCGGGGCGCTCTCGACGACGGCCTCGCCGTCCTCGTCGTCGCCCATCGTTTCCGCGGCCAGGCGATCCGCGCAGTTGCGCAGTCGCGAATTGGTGTGGTGGATCAGCTGCGAGGCCATGTCCTGGAACTGCATCGCGGTGATCGCACCGGCCATGTGCTGCATGGCGTCGTGCAGTTCACGCGTGTTCAGCTCGGGGTGCTGCGCCATCGCGTGCAGCAGGTGGTTGAGCTGGCCCGAGGCACCATAGAAGTGGCCCAGCAGCGCCTCGCTGGCGTCGCTGAGCAGGCGCTGCAGGCGCTCCAGGTCGTTCGAGGCCGTCATCAGGTTGTCCTGAAGGTCGGCCGCGGCCATCAGCGGCAGGGTGCTTCCCCCTCCGGGGTCTGTCGAAACGCGCTCAGGCATCGTGGCTCCGCGATGTGTCAGGGTTCACCGTCCGCATGACGGCTCTGCCCAGGGGCAGGTCGGCAAAGGGCCGGGGACTCAGGGCATTTTCGGCAGCCACCACGGAATCATTAGGGTGATGTCGCCCGGAATTCCGGCGCATCTTCAC
The DNA here is from genome assembly GCF_017795745.1 of Rhizobacter sp. AJA081-3. GTDB lineage: Bacteria > Pseudomonadota > Gammaproteobacteria > Burkholderiales > Burkholderiaceae_C > Piscinibacter. The sequence continues at coordinate 1,070,573 of NZ_CP059067.1, forward strand.
GGGCGCAGGCGCGGCATACTTCACGCATGGCGGCCCCCATCCTCGACCATGCGCTGCGCGTCCTGCACCTGGAGGATTCGCCGCTGGACCACGAACTGACCCTGGCCCACCTGCGCCGCGGCGGGCTGGAGGTGCAGGCGCTGCGCATCGACTCCGAGTCGGCCTTCCTGGCTGCGCTGGAGCAGGAATGGGACGTGGTGCTGTCCGACTTCAACCTGCCCGGCTTTTCGGGCCTGGTGGCGCTGGACCTGCTCAAGGCCAGCGGGCTGGACGTGCCCTTCATCCTGGTCTCCGGCGAGATCGGCGAGGACACCGCGGTCGAGGCGATGCGCAACGGCGCCAGCGACTACCTGCTGAAGAACAACCTGGCGCGGCTGGTGCCGGCGCTGATGCATGCGGTGGAGGCCACCGAAACGCGCCATGCCCGCGAGCGCGCCGACCGCGAACTGGGCAAGTCCAAGCAGCGCCTGCGCGAACTCGCGCAGCACTTGCAGACGAGCATCGAGCAGGAGCGCGCGGCAATCGCCCGCGAGATCCACGACGACGTCGGCGGCTCCTTGACGGCGCTCAAGTTCGACCTGGCCTGGATCGCCCGCCACACCACCGACGAAGGGGTGCGCCTGCGCGTGAATTCCGCACTCGAGACGGTGACGCTGGCGATCGAATCGAGCAAGCGCATCATGCACAACCTGCGCCCGGCCATCCTCGAGCAGGGCCTGGTGGCGGCACTGCAGTGGATCGCCTCGCGCTTCGAGAAGCGCACCGGCATCGCCTGCGAGCTGAGGCTGCCCACGCAGACGCCCGAGTGGCCCGCCGGCGTGCCGCTGGTGGCCTACCGCACCGCGCAGGAGGCGCTGACCAACATCACCAAGCACGCGCAGGCCTCGCGGGTGCAGATCGACCTGTCGCTGGCCGGCGGCGTGATGTCGCTGGAGATCAGCGACAACGGCCGGGGCCTGAGCCAGCAGGACCTGGCCAAGGCGCGCTCCTTCGGCATCCGCGGGCTGCACGAACGCGCCGGCACGGTGGGCGGCTGGGTCGACCTGTCCAGTGGGCCGGCCGGCACCACGCTGATACTGTCGGTCCCCTTGAACCCGATCGGGGACACGTCGCCCGCGCCCGCGCACCCGCTGCGCGAGCCGGAAGATCCTTCGCAGTGGGGCACTCTGTGATCAAAGTCATTCTTTGCGACGACCATGCGCTGATCCGCCGCGGCATCCGCGACACGCTGTCGGACGCCCCCGACATCGAGGTGATCGGCGAGGCCGGCGACTACGGCGAACTGCGCACGCTGCTGCGCAGCCACGCCTGCGACGTGCTGGTGCTCGACATCAACCTGCCCGGCGGGCGCAGCGGGCTGGACGTGCTGCACGTGCTGAAGGACGAGGGCCTGCCGATGCGCGTGCTGGTCGTCTCGATGTACCCGGAAGACCAGTACGCCATCCGCGCACTGCGTGCCGGCGCCTTCGGCTACGTCAACAAGGGAGGCGACCCGGCACAGCTGGTCACGGCCGTGCGCACCGTCTCGCAGGGCCGCAAGTACGTGACCCCCGAGATCGCGCAGATGCTGGTCGAGAGCCTGACCACGCCGGTGGTAGAGAACTCGCACGAGAAGCTCTCCGACCGCGAGCTGCAGACACTGGTGCTGATCGCCTCGGGCAAGCGCCTGTCGGACATCGCCGAAGAGCTCAAGCTCAGCCCGAAGACGGTGAGCGTCTACCGCGCCCGTGTGCTCGAGAAGCTGTCGCTTGCGAACAACTCCGAGATGACCGTTTACGCCATCCGCAACGGCCTGGTCGGCGACTGACGATGGCCGCGGCGCGGTCGGCGCCGCCGGGCTGAGGCGTGTGTCACGGCCGGGCCGGATAAGTGACGCTCAAGGGCAGCGGCAAGCTGCCGAAAGGCCTGAAGATCGCGGACGCCCGTCCTCGAACACCTCGCCACGTTTCTCACTCGATGCTTCTCGCCGCCTGCCTTGTCGTGACCGCCCTGCTGCTGTGGCTGGCCGCCGGCATCGGCGTTCTGGCCGAGCGGCGGTCGAGCAAGATGGCATGGCGGGTGCGTGGCATCGCCATCGTGCTCAGCGCCTGTGCCCTGTGGTGGCCGGCGCACGCGCTGCAGACCGAGGGCACCCTGGCAGCGTCGGCGGGCGCCCGCTCGATGCTGGCCTGGCTGCCTGCCCTGGCGCTGTTTTCGCTCGGCCTGGCCACCACGCGGGCCTGGGCCTTGGGCTCCTGGGCCGGCACGGTGCTGGGCGGCGTCGTCACCGTGGTGGCGGCCTATGCATATGCGATGCTGCTGCTGCCCAGCCTGTTCCGCATTGCCCCGATCGATCTGCCGGTGAGCGAAGGTGCGCTGGTGCTCGGGCTGGCGATGGCGAGCATCGCGATGTTCCTGCCGACGCAGAACGAACGTGTGGGCCAATGGGTCCGCGCGATGTCGGTGTCGGCCGCGGCCGGGGTGGTGGCGCTGGCGCTGACCGGATTCATGGCCACCATGCCGTCCGTTCCGGACACCGCCTGGCATGAACTGGCGGTGCTCTCGCTGGTGGCCGCGCTCGGCGCCATGGTGCTGGCGATGCTGCGACAACCCTCGGACTCGCAGGACATGGTGGCGCGCCCGGTCCGCGTGACCGCCACCGATCTGCTGACCGGCTTGCCGACGCGGCAGTTCTTCGAGGAGCGTCTGACGGCGGCGGCCAGGCGCTGCGACGCCAAGCAGGCCAAGCTGGCGGTGCTGTTCATCGACCTCGACGGCTTCAAGCCGGTCAACGACACCTTCGGCCATGCCTGCGGCGACCGCGTGCTCGAGCAGGTCGGCGTGCGTCTGCGTTCGCTCACGCGCGGCTCCGACGTGGCGGCGCGCGTCGGAGGCGACGAATTCCTGCTGCTGATCCCGGGCATCTCGTCGACCGAGTCGGTGACGCGCATCGCCAAGGCGCTGATCGAGATCCTCAGCCGGCCCTACAAGGTGGAAGACCGCGAGATCGGCATCTCCTGCTCGGTGGGCATCGCCATCTACCCCGACGGCTGCCGTGCCAGCAAGCTGATCGCCCGCGCCGACGCGGCGATGTACGCCGCCAAGCGCGCCGGCGGCACGCGGCATGCCTTCTTCTCGCCGGAGATGGATTCCGACGCCAAGCAGAACTTCGACATGGTGCGCGATCTGCGCCGCGCCATCGCCAACAACGAACTCGAGCTGTACTTCCAGCCGAAGATCGACGCGCGCAGCGGCAAGGTCACCGCCGCCGAGGCACTGCTGCGCTGGAACCATCCGAAGCTCGGTCTCGTGTTGCCCGGCCAGTTCGTGCCGCTGGCCGAGCGCACCGGGCTGATCGGCCCGCTGGGCGACTGGGTCATCGAAGCCGCGTGCCGGCAGGCGCGCGCCTGGCGCGACAAGGGCCTGCGCATGCGCGTGGCGATCAACCTGTCGGCCTACCAGATGCGCCAGGACGACATCGTCGACCGCATCATCGAGGCCCTCAAGCGCCACCGCATCCGTCCCTCGCTGCTGACCTGCGAGATCACGGAATCTGCAGCGATGGAGGACACGCTGGCCACCCAGGAGACCTTCCGCCGCCTCGGCGAACTCGGCACGCACCTGTCGATCGACGACTTCGGCACCGGCTACTCGAGCCTGGCCTATCTGCGCAAGCTGCCCGCCGAGGAGCTGAAGATCGACCGAAGCTTCGTGCAGGACCTGGAGCACAGCCCCGACGCCCGCGCGGTGGTCGATGCGGTGCTCAAGCTCGCCCACGCGCTGGGGCTGAAGGTGGTCGCCGAGGGCGTGGAGAACCCGCGCCAGCACCAGATCCTGGCCGAGCTGGGTTGCGACGAACTGCAGGGCTACCTGTTCGCCAAGCCGATGTCGGCCCGCGCGCTGCTGCTGTGGGCCATCGGCGACCGTGGCGAGGCCTCGGTGTTCCGCAACTCGCTGTTCGGCGAGACGCGCCAGACCTCGCTGCTGGCGGCACGCACGGCACCGGTGCCGGACAACCGGGAAGCCGCCTAGAGCGTTGCCACGTGCCTCAGCGCGTCGCGCGCCGGCGCACGCATTCGAGGTAGCGCTCGCCGTCGGGCGGCAGCCCGCTCTTCTGCGAGGCCCAGACCATCTCGCCCAGGCACTCCATCACCTCGTGGTGCGCCTCGTGCGCCGAGCCACGCCGGGCAGCGAGCAGCTCGAAGGCCTGCCGGATGCCGCGCGGCTGGTCGATCGACACCTGCTCGGTGATCGTCAGGTGCATCGACAGGTGCAGGAAGGGATTGGTGCGGCCGCTCTCGACGTCGTAGACCGACGCCAGCGCCGCTTCGAGGTCGTCGAGTTCGGCGTGGTACTCCGGATGCTCGTCGATCCAGTCGGCGGCCAGCGCCTCCATCGGGATCAGCGGCAGGCCGTCGCGGCGCTTGCGGCGCGTGTCGCAGAAGAATCGGCGCACGTCGTTCTGGGAAGGAGCAAACATCCGACAATTGTCTCTCGACAGGAAAAGACGGACCCTGATGACGGCATGGAGCGAGCTGCCGCTGATCCACGATGCGGCCTTCTATGCCGTGGCTGTGCCGGCGGTGTTGATGATGGGCCTGTCCAAGAGCGGCTTCCTCGGCGGCTTCGGCTCGCTGGCGGTGCCGCTGATGGCGCTGGCGATTCCGGTGCCGCAGGCGGCGGCGATCATGCTGCCGCTGCTGCTGGTGATGGACGCGACCGGCCTGCAGCAGCTGTGGAGACACTGCGACCGCGAGCTGCTGCGCCTGCTTCTGCCCGCCGGCCTGCTCGGCACGGTGGTCGGCACGGTGCTGTTCGGCGTGCTGAGCACGGCGACGGTGGCCGCCGTGGTGGGCGCGCTGACGCTGCTCTTTCTCGCCCAGCGGCTGCTGTTCCCGCCGCGTGCCGACAGCCCGCCGCCGCCGCGCCCGCTGGGCTTCGTGCTGGGCATCGCGTCGGGCTTCACCAGCTTCGTCGCGCATGCCGGCAGCCCGCCGATCAATGCCTACGTGCTGCCGCTGCGCCTGGCACCGCTGACCTATGCCGCGACCATGTCGGTGTTCTTCGCCGCGGTGAACCTGTCGAAGTGGATCCCCTACGCCTGGCTGGGCCTGATCGACCTGCGCAACATGAGCACCTCGCTCGTGCTGATGCCGTTGGCGCCACTGGGCGTGTGGCTGGGCGTGTGGGCCACGCGCCGCATCGACGCGAGCTGGTTCTACCGGCTCGCCTACACCGGCATGTTTCTCACCGGTGCGAAGCTGCTGTACGACGGGCTGAAGTGAGCGGGGGCTACTTCTTGTCGGTGTAGATGTCGATGGCCACGGCTTCCAGCCGGTAGCCGCTGGCGCCCATGAAGGTGTCCGAACGCAGCGTCTTCAGCGTGCCGCTGATCCACACCGCGTCCATCGACTTCACGCCCTTGGCGGCCTCGCGCGGGCGCACGTGGATGATCTGGTTCGAGGGCGGCGGCGGCGAGTGGATGCAGGCCCCGAAGTAGGGCACGAGCAGGAACTCGGTCATGCCCGACTTGCCTTCTTCGAGCGGCACCACGTAGCCCGGGATGCGGATCGCCTTGCCGTCCATCGCGTTGTTGGTCGGTGCGTTGTCCCAGGTCTCGCGCATCTTCTTCAGCATGGCGGCCGCGCGCGGGTCGGCATCGCTGAGCACGCCGAAGTTCATGTCCTTGAACTGCTTGAGCGGATCCCAGTCCTTGGGTACCAGATCGTCCCAGGTGATTTCCGGGAAGCCGGCGCGGGCCGGGGCGGCGGCCTTGGCGGCCGGCTTGTCCTGCGCGGCGGCGTGCGCGCCCGGCAGGGCCAGGGCCATCGCAATCAGCCAGGGAGCGGTTCGGTTCATCGTCGGTTCCTCGTTCAGCTGCGCGGCGACAGGCCGTCGGACAGCGACATCCGGTAGGCGCGCAGGCCCGGGATCAGGCTGGCCAGCACGCCGGCCGCCAATACGCCGCCGAGCAGCAGCCCTTGTGATGCGCTCGGCTCGCCGAGGTTCAATGTCACGCCGTAGTGAGACTGTACCCAGGGCCCGGCCCCGGCGATCAGTGCCACGCAGGCCAGCGTGCCCAGCAGCATGCCGGCCAGCGTGACGAGCAGGCCCTCGGCGGCCAGCAGCACCAGCACGTCGCGCGGGCCGGCGCCGACGGCGCGCAACACGGCGAGCTCGCGGCGGCGCTCGTTCAGCCCGGCCAGCACGGTGGCCACCAGCCCGGCCAGGCTGACCAGCGCCACCAGAGCCGACAGACCGATGAGCAGCTTCTCGCCCACGCCGACCACGTTCCAGAGTTCGTCCAGCGCCACGCCGGGCAGCACCGCCATCAGCGGCTCGCCCTCGTAGTCGTTGACGAAACGCTGCACCGCGAAGACCGCGGCGCGCCCCTTCAGGCCGACCAGCGCGGCGGTGACCTGCTTGGGCGCGAGATCGAACTTGCGCGCCTGCTCGGCCGGGATGGCCAGGCCCTTCATCGGCGTGCCGGCCGACCAGTCGAGGTGGATCGCTTCGAGCGCGGGCAGGCTGATGTGTACGGTGCGGTCCACCGGCGTGCCGGTCGGCGCGAGGATGCCGACCACGGTGAAGGGCTTGTCGGCATGCTCGCTGCCCGGCAGCGTGCCGCTGCCGTGGCTGAGCACGATGGGGTCGCCGAGCTTGTAGCGCAGGCGCTGCGCGACCTCCGCGCCGAGCACGGTGCCGTACAGGCCGTCGAGATCGCCGCTGAAGGGCGAGCCGTGCTCGAGCCGCAGCGCCTGCCGCTCGCCGTAGCGGAAACGCTCGAAGAACGCCTTCGTCGTGCCCAGCACCGGGAAGCCGCGGTGCGAGTCGCCCAGCGACAGCGGCACCACCCAGTCGACGGCGCGGTGTTTCGCGATCTCCTCGATGCTTTCCATGCGCACGTTGTTGGTGGCGCCGCCGAGATGGAACACGGCGTAGAGCATCAGCTGCACGGAGCCGGTGCGTGCGCCGACGACGAGGTCGGTGCCGCTGACGGCCTGAGAGAAGTTGTCGCGCACGTCGATGCGCACCCGATCGAAGGCGAGCAGCAACAGCGTCGACAGCGCGATCGACAGCGCCACCAGCGACAGCGTGCCGCGGCGGTTCCAGGCGCTGGCCGCCGCCAGGCTCAGCAGCGCCTTCATCCGGCAGCCTCGTGCAAGGCGTGGTTCAGATCCGGCAGCGAGGCCGCACGGTCGAAGCGGCGCGCCAGTCGCTCGTCGTGGCTGACGAAGACCAGCGTGCTGCCGGCGGCGCGGCATTCGCCGAGCAGCACGTCCATGAAGTCGTCGCGTAACGTGGCGTCCAGCGCCGAGGTCGGCTCGTCGGCGATCACCACCTCGGGCGCGCCGATCAGCGCGCGCGCCGCGGCCACGCGTTGCTGCTGTCCGACCGAAAGCTCGCGCGCGTCACGAGGAAACAGGCTTGAATCCAGCCCGACACGCTCGAGCAGCGATCGCGCCTGCGCCGCCGGCGAGCCGCTGCGCTGCGTGGCGCGTGCGGCGCGCGAGGGCGAGAAGCGGCAGCCCAGCAGCACGTTGTCGGTCACGTTCAGCCAGGGCAGCAGGTTGAACTGCTGGAACAGGTAGCCGACATGGTCGGCGCGGAAGGCATCGCGCGCCGCGCCGGACATCGAGCCCCAGGAGCGGCCGGCCATCGACACGCTGCCGGCACGTGGCACCAGCACGCCGGCCAGCAGCGACAGCAGCGTGCTCTTGCCGCAGCCGCTCGGGCCGTGCAGGAACAGCGTCTCGCCGGCGCTGACCTGCAGCGTGTCGATGGCCAGGCAGTCGCGCCCGGCTCGCGGCCAGGCGTAGCGCAGATCGTGCAGCTCGATCACGCCGAGCCGCTAGCGCGCCAGCTCGACGCGCTGCGCCGGGCGGACGAGCACTTGCTTGCGCTGGCCCTTGGACGTGGCGCTCTGCACCTCCAGCCGGGCCAGACGCGGGAAGGCCTTGAACAGGCCGATCTCGACGAAGGCCGGGGCCGACTTGCAGGTGAACTCGAAGTCGGCGTCGAGGTCGCCGTGGCCGTCATCGGCTGAGGACTTGGCATCGCCCAGCTTGAGCGGCGCAGACGCCAGCGAGACCGGCCCCAGGCTGCACTGCGCGGCGGGGTCGATGCGGAACAGCGTGTCGGCCGCCTTCAGCGTGGCGACCATCGACTCGACGGCGCGCTTCTCGGCGGCGCTGCGCGGCGCGCGCTCGAAGCCGAGCAGGCCGTCCAGCGGCGATTCGAGCGAGATGACCAGGCGGCCCGGCTCGACGGCGATGTCGAGCTTCGCCGCGCCGTGTTCGTGGGCCTTGCCGGCCAGCGCCGGCAAGGAGATCAGAGTCGCCAGCGTGGCGGCGATCAGGTGCTGCTTCATCGTTTGGCCATCCTCGTCGGTCAGCGTGCTGCCACGGCCTGCAGCGCCGCGGCGATCGACTTCACGTTGTGCGCATACATGCGCAGGAAGGTGTCGGCACCGGCGCCCGGCTGGGACAGTGCGTCCGAGTACAGGGTGCCGCCGACGCGCGCACCGGTCTCCTGAGCGATGCGCTCGATGCTGCGGCGGTCGGTGATGTTCTCGACGAACAGCGCGCGGGCCTGGTGCAGCCGAACCTGCCGGATCACCGAGGCCACGCCGGCGGCGGAAGCTTCGCTGTCGGTGTTCCAGGCGCGCGGAGAAATGAAGGTGATCCCGTAAGCGTCGCCAAGATAGCCGAAGGCATCGTGCGTGGTGACCACGCGGCGCTGCTCGCGCGGCACAGCTTCGAACGCGGCGCGTGCGCTCGCATCGAGCGCGACGATGCGCTCGCGGTAGACGGCGGCGCGTGCATCGATCGCCGCGGCCTGCGCCGGCGCGGCGGCCACCAGTGCCGCGCGCATGTTCTCGACGTAGCGCTGCGCGTGTGCCAGGCTTTGCCAGGCGTGCGGATCGGCCGCACGACCGACGCGCCGCGGCTCGATCCCGCGCGAGGCCTCGATCACCGGGCCGCGGTAGCCGGAACTGCGCACCAGGCGATCGATCCAGCCTTCGAAGTGCAGCCCGTTGACCACCACCAGGTCGGCCTTGGCCAGGCGCTGCGCGTCGGCCGGCGTGGGTTCGAACACATGCGCATCGGCGTTGGCGCCGACCAGGCTGTGCACCTGTGCCGCATCGCCGGCGATCTCGCGCAGCATGTCGGCGAGGATCGAGAAGCTCGCCACCACCTGCAGCGGCCGGGCGGTCTGCGCGCGCAGCGGCGCGGCGATGCCGAGCAGCGCGAGCGCAAGGAAGAGTGTGACGAGGCGACGCATGGTGGTTCAGGCCACGCGGTGCGCGTGCAGCGCGCTGCGGCGGGCGAGCAGGCTGTCGTGGCGGCCGGCGGCCAGCGAGACGAGGTAGGCCGCGCCGGCCAGCAGCACGATGGCCGGGCCCGAGGGCAACTGCAGGTGGTAGCTCAGCAGCAGGCCGCCGGCGCCGCTGAACAGCGCGATCGCGGTGGCCGTGGCGGCCAGGCTCCACACCTCGCGGGCCCAGAAGCGCGCCGCGGTGGCCGGCAGCATCATCAGGCCCACGGCCATCAGCGTGCCCAGGGCCTGGAAGCCGGCGACGAGGTTGAGCACCACGAGGCCGAGAAAGACGAAGTGCAGCGCGCGTTCACGCCCGCCCACCGAGCGCAGGAAGCCGGGGTCGACACTGGCCACGAGCAACGGCCGGTAGGCCGCCGCGACGACCAGCAGCGTGACGCTGGCCACGCCCGCGACCGTGATGAGCGCGGTGTCGTCGACCGCGAGGATGCTGCCGAACAGCACGTGCATCAGGTCCACCGGGCTGCCGTGGGTGGAGACGATCAGGACACCGGCGGCCAGCGCGATCAGGTAGAAGGCTGCGAAGCTGGCGTCCTCGCGCTGCGTGGTGACCTGCGCCACCCACCCGGCGAGCACGGCCACCAGCAGTGCCGCCGCCAGCCCACCGGCACCCATGGCCGGCAGCGAGAACCCGGCCAGCGCGAAGCCGATCGCCGCGCCGGGCAGTACGGCATGCGCCATCGCGTCGCCCATCAGGCTCATGCGGCGAAGCACCAGCAGCGTGCCCATCGGCGCGCTGCCCAGCGCAAGCGCGACGCAGGCCACCAGCGCGCGGCGCATGAAGCCGAACTCCACGAAGGGCTGCAGGAAGATCTCGTACGGGCCCATGGTCATGCCCTCAGGCCCGCTCGCACACCGGTGCGGACTCGTCCCAGCGCTCCGACATCTGGCGCGCGCGGAACAGGTTCTCGGCATGCAGCACCTGCGCCGTCGGCCCCCAGGCCACGGCCTCGCGGGCGAGCAGCAGGGTCTGCGGGAAGTTCTCGCGCACCAGCTCCATGTCGTGCAGCACCGCCACCACGGTGCGCGCTTCGCCGTGCCAGCGCCGCACCACGGCGAGCAGGTCGGCGCTGGTGCGCGCGTCGATGGCGTTGAAGGGTTCGTCGAGCAGGATCAGCTGTGCGTCCTGCAGCAGCACGCGGGCGAACAGCACGCGCTGGAACTGCCCGACCGAGAGCTCGCCGATGCGCCGCTGCTCGAAGCCCGACAGGCCCACCGAGGCCAGCGCCTCGCGCGCCTTCTCGCGCAGCGGCCGGTCGATGGCGCCGAAGGCACCACGGCGCGGCCAGTGGCCGAGCGAAACGAGATCGAGCACGCCGACCGGGAAGCTGCGGTCGATCTGCGACTGCTGCGGCAGGTAGGCCACACGGCCGACCAGCGCCGGCGCGATCTCGATGCGACCGGAGTTCACCGGCAGCCGGCCCGCGAGTGCATCCAGCAGGCTGCTCTTGCCGGCGCCGTTGGGCCCGACGATGGCCATCAACGCACCTTGGTCGATCTCGCCGCTGAGGTGATGCACGGCAGGGTGGCGCTGGTGCGTCACCGTCAGGTCGATGAAGCGCACTGCGTTCATGTCGTCAGGTCCGCCAGGGCCCAGGCCACCGCAGCCCACAGCAGCACGAGGGCGGCCAGTGCCGCAGCCAAACGCGGCAGCGCGCCGCTCATCAGCACGCTGGCGGGGACATCCTCATCGTGCGGGCGGCGTTCGTCGTGCGCGTGATCATGCGCGTGTTCGTGCACGTGTTCGTGCGCATGGGCGTGCTCGTGGCTCATGTGGCCCTCGCGCAGTCGGCACACCGGCCACGCAGCGTCAACTCGTGCTGCTCGACGCGGAAGCCTGCCGGCGCCAGCCGGTCGATGCCGCTCGGGCAGCCGTGGATCGGGAACACCCGGTCGCACACGGTGCAATGGAAATGGTGGTGATGATGGTGCTCGTGCGCATGCGCGCTGCGCTCGGCGCAGGGTGCCTCGAAGCGCGCCGCCTGGCCAGGCAGGTCGACGCGCACCACCTGGGCTTCGTCGTGCAGCGTGCGCAACTGGCGGTAGACGGTCGACAGGTTCAGCGTCGGCACCTCGCCGCGCGCCAGATCGAGGATCTCCGCCGGCGCGAGCGAGCGCCCGCTGGAGGCGAGCGCCTGCAGCACGGCCTGCTTCTGTCGAGTCTGGCGGGATTCCATCGGCGCATCTTATTGCAAATGCAATTGCATTTGCTGAGGCCTGCCGAAACCCGAGTCGAATCCGGGGTCAGCGGGGTGTGGCGGGGTCCTCGTCGCTCTGCGCGCCGTCCTGCCCGCCCCAGCCTGCGCGCTCGGTGCGCTGGCGTGCCGCTTCGCGCTCCTGCGCGAACAGCTCCTCGAGCTGCTGGCGGCCCTGCTTGGCGATGGCGATCAGCTTCGCCTCGTCGCCGAAGTGCGGCCGCATCACCTCGAGCTGCGCCACGTTGTGCCGGCGAAATCGCAGCGCCAGCGTGCGCGCCTGGTGGCGCTCGAAGCCGAGCAGCTCGAGCACGCTGCGCCCGCTCATCAGCGCGGCGTCCAGCGTCTCGCGCTCGATGATCTCGACACCCAGGTTGCGCAGCTCGTAGTAGTGCGTGACGTTGCGGGCCCGTGCGACGACCGTCATGCGCGGGAAATGCTCGCGCACCAGCTTGGCCACCTCGACACTCTGTTCGATGTCGTCAATGGCCAGCACCATCACGCGAGCCTTGTCCGCGCCGGCGGTGCGCAGCAGGTCCAGCCGCGCCGCGTCGCCGTAGAACACCGGCCAGCCGAAGCGGCGCACGGCCTCCACCTGCTCGGCGTCGTGCTCCAGCACGGTGGCCGCGAGGCCGTTCGCGTAGAGCAGCCGGCCGACGATCTGCCCGTAGCGGCCGAAGCCCGCGATGATCACCGGCGCGTGCTGCGGCTCGCTGATCTCGTCAAGCTGCGGGTCCAGGGCGCGCGCCGCCAGGCGCGCGGCCCACCAGCGGTCGGACAGCAGCAGCACCAGGGGCGTGAGCAGCATCGAGAGGGCCACCGCGGCCACCAGGAGCGACGAGGTCGGCGCGTCGATCACACCGGCGCCGGCGGCGGTCTGGAACACCACGAAGCCGAACTCGCCGCCCTGCGCGAGCAGGATGATGAAGGGCGGCCGCTCGGCCAGCGGGATCGGCATCGTGCGGCCCATGGCCCACAGCACCACGCCCTTGACGACCAGGAAGCCCAGCACGATGCCGGCCACGAGCAGAGGCTGCGCCAGCACCACCGCGAAGTCGATGCTCATGCCCACGGCGATGAAGAACAGGCCGAGCAGCAAGCCCTTGAAGGGCTCGATGTCGGTCTCCAGCTCGCGGCGGTATTCGCTCTCGGCGAGCAGCACGCCGGCCAGGAAGGCGCCCAGCGCCATCGACAGGCCCACCGACTGCATCAGCGCCGCCGTGGCCACCACCAGCAGGAGCGAGGCGGCGGTGAAGATCTCCGGCGTCTTGCTGCGGGCGATCCAGCGCAGCGCCGGGCGCAGCAGCAGGCGGCCGCCGAGCACGATCAGCGCGATCACGCCCACCGCCTTGGCCGCACCCAGCCAGCCGCCGCCTTGCGCATGTTCGGTGCTGACGGCCAGCAAGGGCACGAGCGCCAGGATCGGGATGGCCGCCACGTCCTGCAGCAGCATCACGCTGAGCACGCTCTGGCCCGAGGTGGTGGCCATCAGGTTGCGCTCGGCCATCACGCCCAGGCCGATGGCCGTGGAGCTCATCGCCAGGCCCAGCGAGGCCACCAGCGCGAGGCGCCAGTCCACGCCCAGCAGCACCGCCGCGCCGCACATCAGCGCGGCGGAGCCGAACAGCTGCACGCTGCCCCAGCCGAAGATCGGCCGGCGCAATGCCCACAGGCGGCGAGGTTCCAGCTCCAGGCCGACCAGGAAGAGCATCAGCACCACGCCGAACTCGGCGAAGTGCAGCATGTCCTGCGGATCGGTGACGAACTTCAGGCCCCAGGGGCCGATCAGGATGCCGGCGGCAAGGTAGCCGATGATCGAGCCCAGGCCGAGCGCCTTGGCGATCGGCACCGCGAGCACCGCCGCGGCCAGGTAGACGAGGCTGCCGGTCAGCCAGGAGCCGTGTTCCATCAGGCGCCCTCCGGCTCGGTCGCCGGGCGTGCCGTGGCCGGCACCTCGCAGGCCACGCACTCGGCAAGCTCGGCCAGTTCGGGCCATTCCGGGTAGGCGGCCAGGCGCTCGGCATAGATGCGCGCGTGCGCCTCGATGGCCGCCTGGCCGACGCGGTGCGCACCATGCAGCATCAGGGGCGGCAGGAAGCGCATGCCGCACAACGCCGCCGTCTGCTCGTAGGGCGGCAGGAAGGCGTCGAAGAAGTAGCGGTTGTAGCTGTCGGGCCGGTACGAATCTTCCGGCCCGCCGGTGCTGGCGGCCAGCCACAGATCCTTGCCCTGCAGGGCCGTACCGCCCGGGCCGTAGGCCCAGCCGAAGGCAAGCACCTCGTCGAGCCAGAGCTTCATCAGCGGCGGCATCGAATACCAGTGCACCGGGTGCTGCCAGACGACCAGCTTCGCGCGCGCCAGCAGCGCCTGCTCGGCGGCCACGTCGATCAGGTAGTCGGGGTAGAGCGCGTACAGGTCGCGCACCTCTAAGCGGCCCTGCGAAGCCGCGGCCACCTCGCCGGCGGCGCGCATCAGCGTGCGGTTGGCGCGCGACTGTTCCATCTGCGGGTGGGCCACCAGCACCAGCACCTCGGCGGATGCGGCGCCGGGCGAGGGATGAGGCTCGGGCATGGCGTGGGGTTGCACTCGATGGGGCGGGTCGGGATGGTGCCGTAACATAACCGCAAAAGCCGAACAACCAGACGCGAGGACGGAGGTCCAGATGCCGGTGATCGTGGTGGCCAATCCCAAGGGGGGCGTGGGCAAGAGCACGCTGTCGACCAACCTGGCGGGCTACCTCGCCTCGAAGGGGCATGCGGTGATGCTCGGCGACGTGGACCGGCAGCAGTCCGCGCTGACCTGGCTGTTGTTGCGGCCGAAGCACCTGCCGGCCATCGGCACCTGGGAGACCAGCCACGACGAGATCGTGCGCCCGCCCAAGGGCACCACCCACGTGGTGCTCGACACGCCGGCCGGCCTGCACGGCAAGCGGCTGGACGAGGTGATGAAGATCGCCGACAAGGTGGTGATTCCGCTGCAGCCGAGCATCTTCGACATCCACGCCACGCACGCCTTCGTCCGCGAATTGCTGGCGCACCGGCGCAGCGACAAGGTGAAGTTCGCCATCGTCGGCATGCGCATCCGCGAGGGCACCATCTCCGCGGACCACCTGCGCGCCTTCGTCGACAGCCTGAAGGTGCCGGTGCTCGGCTTCCTGCGCGACACGCAGAACTACGTGCACCTGGCCGCCCACGGGCTGACGCTGTGGGACGTCACCTCGTCGCGTTTCGAGCGCGACATCGAGCAGTGGAAGCCGATCCTGGAATGGGTCGAGGCATGAGGCGTTTCGAGTCGCTCGAGGAATTCGGCGCGCTGATCGGCCAGACCGTGGCCAGCAGCGACTGGATCACCGTCACGCAGGAACGCATCGACGAGTTCGCGCGCGCCACCGGCGACCACCAGTGGATCCACGTCGACCCGGTGCGCGCGGCGGCCGGGCCCTTCGGGGCGACCATCGCGCACGGCTTCCTGACCTTGTCGTTGCTGCCGGTGATGGCCGAATCGGCGATCGAGTTCGCCAACGTGCGCATGGGCGTCAACTACGGGCTGAACAAGGTGCGCTTCCCGGCGCCGGTGCCGGTAGGCAGCCGGCTGCGCGGGCACTTCAAGCTCACGACCTTCGAGCCGCTCGAAGGCGGCGCACAGATCACCATGGAAGTGACGATGGAGCGCGAAGGCTCGGCCAAGCCGGTCTGCGTGGCGGAGTCGCTGTCGCGCCGCTACGTCTGACAGGGACTCGCGGTCCTGGAGTGACATTCACGACCGACCGTTTCGTCCGGCGCGCGGGCAGGCGGTCCGGGTATGCGCTCTCCGGCCCACGCTCGCGGGCGACCACCGAGGACCGCAGTGCGCCGCCTCGTCAACGACGCCTGCGGCCTGCACCCGCCTGGGCGACCGCGAATGGGGCCTGCGATCGCACACCCGAACCACCTGCCCCACAACCATCGAGGTTCTCGTGACGGCAGGCCACCGCAGTCGACCTGCGACCATGCCCGTCGCACGAAAGCAGACCCACGAAGAACACGACGGGCCGCGAGTCGCCGATTCAATGCGGGTTGAGCATGTCCGCCTTCCCCTCGAAGGCGTAGTGCAGCAGGTCCGCCATGTCGAAGCGCCCTTGTGAGGCACCCGGGCCCAGCGTCGGCCGAAAGGCCGTGTCGTTGACCACCGAGTGCGTGCTGGCTTGCATCGCGCGGTGGAAGGTCTCCGCCACGATGATCGCGCCCACGCCCGACAGGCGGTTCTTGCCGCCGATCTCGGCTTCGCGCAGCACGTAGAACCACAGCGGCGTGTTGGTCTCGAGCTGCAGCCGGTCGGCGCCGGCGAACAGGCTGTCGGGGATCTCGACACCGCCCTTGCCGTTGATGATCTGGCTGGCCGTCAGCGGCGCCACCTGCAGCGCATAGGCGAGCTGCTGGCCCGACGGCAGGCCGAGCATGCGGCCGCGCGCGAGGTTGCGGAAGGCCAGGCTGCGCTTGAGCGCCAGGTCGGGCTCGCCGACACCGCCGAACGACGCGATCGGCAGAGACTTCAGCGGGTCGACGATCTGCGTATCGATCGCCATCGCGAAGTTCATGTCCGAGGGCGCCGGCGTGAAGGCCGGGCCGAAGCGGCGCAGGTCGAACAGCCGGGTGAAGTCGGCCACCCAGTTGGCCGGCAGCACGTCGCCGACGTTGTTGCCGGATTCGAGGTCGGCCAGGTCGGCCGCCGAGCCCGGCGGCAGGTCGGTCGGCGCCAGCGTGCCGCTGGTGCCGCTGAAGCGGAACAGGCGGAACAGGTGGCCCGAGCGGATCGGCCCCTGTGCCTGCGCGGTCGCGGCGTTGAAGTGCTTGTTCCAGTTGTAGGCCGTGCGGATCATGCTGTGTCCGAGCCGGAAGGCCGCGCCGGAGAACTCCACCGGCATGGTGGCGTCGCGCTCGCCATGGCGCTCGAAGAAGCGCCGACCCTGGCTGAACACCGCGTCGACGACCGCGGGGTCGACCATTCGCGGCAGGTAGTCGGTGCGCAGCATCCACTGGTAGTGGCGCGTGACGATGCCGCGCGCACGATCGAACACCTCCTGCGGGCTGCCAGGCGTTGCGCCGGCCAGGATGTCGTCGACCACGCAGTTGTGGAAGCGGATGAAGGCGGCGTGGACCTGCGCCACCGCCAGGTTCTCGTCGTTGCGCGCATCGGGAATGCGCGCGCGGCGCGGCGCCAGCGCCGGCGTCTGGCCGGCACCCTGGGCGCCCCAGCGCGGCAGGTCGAAGCCCGGCTTGGCGGCCTTGGGCGACTCGAAGTTCAGCGGGGTGCCGCGGCGCAGGTGCATGCCGTCGTCCTCGTACCACTGCGGTTGCTCCCGTGGCCCCTTGCCGTACAGGCTGTCGAGGTCGAGCGTGGGCGAGCGCTGCGAGAGCAGGCCGGGGATGTCCACCGGCTGGCCGAGGTCGAGCTCGGCCTTGTCGAGCGTCATGTCGTGGTCGACGAACTGGCCGAGGTAGGTGTAGCCGGCGGGCAGGGTGGGGTCGGTGCGGCCGGCGCCGCCGACCATGGCCACCGCCAGCTTGGCCAGCACGTTGGTGCTGTTCTCGCGCTCGTTGCGCAGGCCGGGAACGAAACGCGAGAAGCGGAACTCGGTGGTGTCCTGCAGCGAACTCGGCGCGACCGATTCCGGACGCCCATCGCTGCCGATCTGCCGCATCCCCTCACCGACGATGAAGAAGGCCTCTCGGCCGTGGCGTGAACTCATGACTGCTCTCCAGGGTGGGTGGAGCCCGGCGCGGGGGCCGGGCAGCGCCGCCGACGTGGCCGCACGCGATCAATCTAGGCGGCCTCCGGCCAGGGTGCCTCATGCGAACTGGGGACGCTGCGGCCCACGTTCGTGGTGCTTGCGCGCCGGTGGGCTACGATCCGGTCCGCATGCATTGCGGAGGCCGTGGCGATGAAAGTCCTGCTGATCGATGACCACCCGCTGATCCTGTCGGCGCTGCAAAGCGTCATCCAGGGGCTGGGCGACGACGTGACCGTGATCGGCGCCGGCAGCGCGAAGGCCGGCCGCGAGGCGCTGCAGGCCGATTCGGATTTCGACCTGGTGCTGCTCGACCTCTCGCTCGGCGATGCCGACGGCTTCGACGTGCTGCGCGAGTTCCGCGCCCAGTACCCGGCGCTGCCGGTGGTCGTGGTGTCGGCCTCCGACCGCAGCAGCGACGTGATCCATGCCATCGACCTCGGCGCGATGGGCTTCGTGCCCAAGCGCGCCAGCAACGAGTCGCTGTTCGAGGCGCTGCACGTGGTGATGTCCGGCGGCATCTACGTGCCGCCGATGACCATGGGTGCCGAATCGGCGCCGCTCAAGCCCGAGGGCGACACCGTGCCCAGCGTGCTGCGCGTGGTGCGCGAGCAGGCCGAGGCCGGCGAGGTGCAGGGCCACCCGCCGCTGCAGTCGCTCGGCCTGACGCCGCGCCAGACCGACGTGCTGGCGCTGCTGCTGCAGGGCAAGCCCAACAAGCTGATCGCGCGCGACCTCAACCTCTCGGTCGAGACGGTGAAGGACCACGTCGCCGCCGTGCTGCGCACGCTGAATGTCAGCTCGCGCACGCAGGCGGTGCTGGCAGTCAGCCAGATGACGCACAAGGGCGGCCTCAACGCATGGCGCAATCCGACGCGGTGAACCTGGCCACGGGAGGGGCCGCGGCCGAGGCGGCCCCGGCGGCCGAGCCTGCGTCGCGCCACTCGGCGCTCGGCGAGGAGGTGCTCGCCGTCTACGCCTACACCCCGGCCACGCTGGCCGGGCTGGCCGCGGGCTTCTTCATGCTCGCCACGCTGTTCTGGCCCTCGACGCCGTCGGCGCTGATGTTCCCGTGGATGGCCTTGTTCGTCGGCCTGTGGTTCGTGCGCATCGTGATCGCACGGCGCTTCCAGTCCGCGGTGAAGCGACACGAAGTCGAGCTCGACTGGGGCCGCTGGCGCCTGTACTGGAACGTGCTGACGCTGTGCTCGGCCGGCGCCTGGGGCCTGTCGGGCTGGCTGTTCTTCACGCGCGGTCTTGGGATCCAGCAGACCGGCCTGATCCTCGTCATCTACACCTTCTGCATCGCCGTGGTGCCGGTGCTGGCCAACCAGCCGCGCATGTTCCTGGCCTACGTGATGCTGTGCTTCGGGCCGCTGATCGTGCGCATCGCCACCGGCGGCGACGCGTACAGCTACCAGCTGGCCGGCATGCTGCTGATCATCATCACGCTGACCACGGTGCTGGCGCGCAACTACCGGCAGGCCCTGGCACGCGTCATCGAGCTCAAGCTGCGCGCCGATGACCTGCTCGTGCAGTTGCGCGTCGAGAAGCAGGCCGCGGAGGCCGCGCGCCACGAGGCCGAAGTGGCCAACCGCGCGAAGACGCAGTTCTTCACCGCCGCCAGCCACGACCTGCGCCAGCCGCTGCACGCCATGGGCCTGTTCGCCGAGGCGCTGCGCCAGCGCGTGCACGAGCCCGAGGTGGCGCAGCTGGTGAACAGCATCAATGCCTCGGTCGACGCGTTGGAGGGCCTCTTCTCCGAACTGCTGGACATCACCCGCATCGACAACGGCGGCGTCGAGGTGCATCCGCAGTCGTTCGAGGTGGGCGACATCCTGCGCAAGCTGCGCCTGCACTTCGAGCCGACGGCGTTCGAGAAGGGCCTCGCGCTGCGCCTGAGGGGCTGGGCCCGCGTGGTGCATGCCGATCCGCTGCTGGTCGAGCGCATCCTGCGCAACCTGGTGAGCAACGCGATCCGCTACACCAACGACGGCGGCGTGCTGGTCGGGGCGCGCCTGCGTGGCGACAAGGTCCTGCTGCAGGTCTGGGACTCGGGCCTGGGCATCCGTGCCGAGGAGCAGGCCAAGGTCTTCGAGGAGTTCTACCAGGTGCCCAACACGCCGGCGGTGGCGCCGCACCAGCGCAAGGGCCTGGGCCTGGGCCTGGCGATCGTCAAGCGCCTGGCCGACCTGATGGGGGCGCCGATCACGCTGCGCTCGCAAGCCGGCCGCGGCACCGTCTTCACGCTCGAACTGCCGGTGGGGAGCAGGCCGCGGCAGCAGGCGGCCATGCCGAGCACCAAGGGGCCGCTCGGGCTGACGCTCGACGGCCGGCTGATCGTGGTGGTGGAAGACGAGCCCGCGGTGCGCAGCGGCCTCGAGGTGTTGATGCAGGGCTGGGGCGCGCAGGTCGTGTCGTTCGACAGCGTCGCCGAGTCGGCCGCCTGGGCTGCGGCCGCCGATGTGCAGCAGGTGCGGCCGGACCTGCTCATCGTCGACTATCGGCTGGAGAACGGGCGAAACGGCGTCGACGCCATCAAGCTGCTGCGTGAGCGCTTCGGCGCCGCCACGCCGGCCATCGTGGTGACCGGCAGCACCATGAGCACGCTCGACAAGGAAGCGCAGGAGAAGGATTTCCACCTGCTGCTCAAGCCGGTGGTGCCCAACAAGCTGCGCGCGATGATCGCGTTCAAGCTGAACGTCAAGTCCGCCTGATGTGCGACTCGCCGGGCGCCGGGCCGCCCCAAGCCCGGCGAGCAACCCGCCCGGCGGATGGCGCCGGTACCCCGGCGCCGGGTGCTTGATTCAGGCCGGTGCGTAGGCCAGCCGCACGTAGATCGGCGCGAAGGCCTCGGCCTGGGTGATCTCGAGCAGCCGCTCGCGCGCCAGCTCGAGCATGGCGATGAAGGTCACCACCAGCACCTGCGGGCCGTGGCCGGTGTCGAACAGGTCCTCGAACAGCGCGAAGCGCCGGCCCTGCAGGCGGCGCAGCACGATGCTCATGTGCTCGCGCACGCTGAGCTGCTCGCGGGTGATGGTGTGGTGCTGGTTCAGCCTGGCGCGCTTGAGGATGTCTGCCCAGGCGGCGCGCAGTTCGTCGGGGTCGACGTCGGGGAAGCGCGGCGCGAGCGACTGCTCGATCGTCACCTGCGCGCGCAGGAAGTCGCGGCCCAGCAGCGGCAGGGAATCGATCTTCGCGGCCGCGAGCTTCATCTGCTCGTACTCGATCAGGCGGCGCACCAGTTCGGCACGCGGATCCTCGGGCTCCTGGCCGTCCACGCTCTTCTTCGGCGGCAGCAGCATGCGCGACTTGATCTCGATGAGCATCGCCGCCATCAGCAGGTACTCGCTGGCCAGCTCGAGATTCGTCTTGCGGATCTGGTCGACGTAGGCGAGGTACTGGCGCGTCACGTCGGCCAGCGGGATGTCGAGGATGTTGAAGTTCTGCTTGCGGATCAGGTAGAGCAGCAGGTCCAGCGGGCCCTCGAAGGCCTCGAGGAACACCTCCAGCGCATCCGGCGGGATGTACAGGTCGGTGGGCATCGCGAACAGCGGCTCGCCGTACAGGCGCGCCACCGCCACGGCATCGACCACGGCCGGCGGCAGCGCCTGCGCGTCGGGCGAGGGCGCAGGCATCACGGGCACCTCGGGTGCCAGGGCGTGCTGGCTCACTCCGCCTTGGTCTGGTAGACGTAGGGCTGCTGCGGGACGCGGGCGTCCTGGTAGTCGGCCTGCGCCGCGCGGTCGATGCGCTTGTCCCACAGCAGGGCGCGGCCGGCGCGTTGCTCGTCTTCGAGCGTGGGCCGTGCGGCCTTGAGCTGCTCGATGAAGCTGGTGACGTCGGAGGTGTAGGGTTTCCAGAACAGCGGCATGGCGCGGGTGCTGCAGCCCTGTCGAGGGTGCCGGCACGAAGTTGAACTAGCCATTTTACCGGCAGCGGTGAAGGCCCCCTAGGCTTCGACCCGGCGCAGCCCCTGCGCACCCTCGAGGAAGCGGTGCGGTTCGCCCAACAGCCAGCGGGCCAGCTCGTCCAGGCGGGTCGAGCCCACCTCGAGCGCCGAGAATTCCGCCGTCACCGTCTCGAAGCCGTCGAAGTTGACGAACTTGAAGTGCAGCCGGCCGCGGTCGTGTTCGGGCGTGACATGCACGCCCAGCACGAAATCGACCGCCAGCTCGTAGCGCATCTCCTGCAGCTTGCCGTTGTCGGGGTTGCGCACGGCCTGCGAATGCACCGGCGCGCCGCTCTGGCGGATGCGCGACTCGATCTGCTCGATGTCTGGCAGGAAGTCCTTCACCAGCGCGAGCTTCTGGCCGTTCCGCAGCCGGGCATGCAGCGCGATGTGGTCGTAGACGTCGTTGCCGCGCAGCTTCTTGCGCCGCGCGTCGACCTTCATCCCGGTCAGCGGCAGCTGGTCGAACGAGGTGCGCCGGTCGAGCACGTAGCGCACCTTGGACACCGGCTTGAGCACCTCCAGCTGGCGCAGCAGCGTATCGAAGTAGGTGAACACCGTCTTGCACGCGGATTCGGCCAGCAGCGTGTTTCGCTCCAGCGCCGCCACGTCGACGGTCTGTTCGGCCTTGACAGCTTCGGCCTGGCGTTTGAGGTCGTCGAGAAAGCCCACGGCGTCGAGAATCAGTCGGGATGCGGCAAGGATATCGCAGCGCCCGGGCGGGGTGTTTCATCAAACCCAGGGGGGTGCTCTGTCACGATGCGGCATGACCGAAATCGAGCTGAAGTTCCAGGTGCCCGCCGAAAGACGCGCGGCCGTGGCGGCGGCGGTGGCCGGCCGCTCCGGCGCCGGGCAGGTGCAGCGCCTGCAGGCGGCCTACCACGACACCGCCGAGCGCACCCTGGCGAACGCCGGCGTGGCGCTGCGGCTGCGTCGCGAGGGTCCACGCTGGGTGCAGACGCTCAAGGCCAGCGGCGGCGATGCCATGACCCGGCTGGAGCACAACGTCGTGCGGCCGGGGCGGACAGCTGCCGCGCCGCCACTGGACGTGGCACTGCATGCCGGTACGCCCGCCGGTGCGCGCCTGGCCGAGGTGCTCTCGGGCGCAGCCGATCCGGTGCTGGCCTGCCAGTTCCGCACCGACATCCGCCGCCTGTCGCGCCAGGTGCGCACGCATGGTGCGGTGGTGGAGCTGGCCTTCGACACGGGAAGCGTGCAGGCCGAAACGCAGTCGCGGCCGCTGTGCGAACTCGAGATCGAACTGCTGCGCGGCGCCCCCGACGCGCTGCTGGCCTGTGCGCGGCAATGGGTGGCCCGCCACGGCCTGTGGCTGGACACGCGCAGCAAGGCCGAGCGTGGCGATCTGCTGGCGCGTGGCCTGCCGTACACGCCCGCGCGCAAGGCGGTCGCCGTGCGTCTGTCCGCCGACATGCCGGCCGCAGCGGCGCGGCGTGCCGTGTTGCAGGCCTGCGCGCAGCAGGTGCTGCCCAATGCGAGCCAGGTCGCCAGCGGCATCTTCGGCGACGAACATCTGCACCAGCTGCGTGTCGGGCTGCGCCGGCTGCGCGCGGCGCTGGCGCTGTTCGACGGCGCCACCGATACCGAGGCCGAAGCGTCGCCGCTGGCGGCTGCCAGCGCGGCACTGTTCCGCGAGCTCGGCGCCGCTCGCGACCAGGCCGCCATCGGTGCGCCGCTGCGCGCGCAGCTCGAGCAGGCGATCGCGTCCGCCGGCCTGGCACTGGTCGCACCGAGCCTGCCGCAGGGTAACGGCGCCGATCCGGCCCGGGTGCTGCGCAGCGCTGCGGCACAGGCCATGCTGCTCGACCTGCTGAATGCGACGCTGCCGACGAAGACGGCGCAGGATGCCGCAGACGATTCGCCGCTGGCGGCGCTGCTCGCTTCGCGCCTGGAGCGCTGGCATCGGCAGGTCAAGCGTGACGTGCGCGCCTTCGCCGGACTCGACGATGCGGCGCGCCATCGCCTGCGCAAGCGCGTCAAGCGGCTGCGTTATGCGCTCGAATTCACCCAGGCCCTGTTCGGCCGGAAGAAGCTGGCGCGCTACCTGCGTGCGCTGAGCGACCTGCAGGACCGGCTCGGCGCGCTCAACGACGTGGGTGTGGCGATCACGGCCTTTCGCAGCGCGTCACCCGCCGACGCGGCGGTGGCTTTCGCGCTGGGCTGGCTTGTGGCGCGCCGCGAGGCACTGGCCGCGGCGTGTGCCCCCGAGCTTGAAGCGTTCACCCGTGCCAGGCGACCATGGAAGTCGCAGTAGGCGCAGATGCAACCCGCAGTGACGCGCCTGCGACCGGGCTTCAGCGCACGCGCAGTCCGGGAGTCGCGCCCGGCCACGGCTCGAGCACGTACAGGCCCGGGTTGGCTTTCTCGTCGGCATGGCTGGCGGCCAGCACCATGCCCTCACTGACGCCGAACTTCATCTTGCGCGGCGCGAGGTTGGCCACCATCACGGTGAACTTGCCGATCAGCTGCTCCGGCTGGTAGGCCGACTTGATGCCGCTGAACACGTTGCGGGTGCGGCCTTCACCGACGTCCAGCGTCAGGCGCAGCAGCTTGTCGCTGCCCTCGACATGCTCGCAGTTGACGATCTTCGCGATGCGCAGGTCGATCTTCGCGAAGTCGTCGACCTTGATCTCGTCGGCCAGCGGCTCGCCGCCGGGCGGCGGCAATTCGATCACCGGCGGCTCGAAGAGCTTGTCGAGCAGTGCCGGGTCGACCCGCTGCATCAGGTGCTTGTACTCGCCGATGACATGGGCGCCGAGCGCGCGCGAGGCGTCGGCGAAGTCCATCGGCGCCACGTTCAGGAAAGCTTCGACCTGCGCCGCCAGCGCCGGCAGCACCGGCTTGAGGTAGATCGTCAGCACGCGGAAGGCTTCGATGCACACCGTGCAGACGTCGTGCAGCACCGCGTCGCGGCCGGCCTGCTTGGCCAGTTCCCAGGGCTTGTTGGCATCGACGTACTCGTTGACGCGGTCGGCCAGCAGCATGGTCTCGCGCAGTGCCTTGCCGAACTCGCGCTCCTCGTACAGGCGCTCGATCTCGGCGCGGTGGGCGCGCAGGCCGTCGAGCAGGGTGCGGCCTTCCACGCCGATGTCCGCCGACAGCTTGCCGGCGAAGCGCTTGGCGAGGAAGCCGGCCGAGCGGCTGGCGATGTTGATGTACTTGCCGACCAGGTCGCTGTTGACGCGGGCGACAAAGTCGTCCGGGTTGAAGTCGATGTCCTCGACCTTCGCGTTGAGCTTGGCGGCGATGTAGTAGCGCAGCCATTCGGCGTTCAGGCCGAGCTCGAGGTACTTCAGCGGCGAGATGCCGGTGCCGCGGCTCTTGCTCATCTTCTCGCCGCCATTGACGGTGATGAAGCCGTGCACGAACACCTTGTCGGGCGCCTTGCGGCCGCTGAAGTGCAGCATCGCCGGCCAGAACAGGGTGTGGAAGTAGGTGATGTCCTTGCCGATGAAGTGGATCTGCTCCAGCGTCGGGTCGGCCATCAGCGCGTCGTAGTCGCGGCCGGTCTTCGCGCAGTAGTTCTTCAGCGACGCGAGGTAGCCCACCGGTGCGTCGAGCCAGACGTAGAAGTACTTGTCCTCGGTGTCGGGGATGCGGATGCCGAAGTAGGGCGCGTCGCGGCTGATGTCCCAGTCCGCCAGGCTGACGTGGCCCTGTTCGTCGGTGGCGAACCACTCGCGGATCTTGTTCAGCACCTCGCTCTGCAGCCGCCCGGGCTCCTGCGTCCACTGCTGCAGGAAGTCGATGCAGCGCTGCGAGGAGAGCTGGAAGAAGTGGTGCTCGCTGCTCTTCATCACCGGCGTCGCGCCGGTCAGCGTCGAGTACGGGTTCTTCAGGTCGGTGGGCGTGTAGACCGCGCCGCACACTTCGCAGGAGTCGCCGTACTGGTCTTTCGCGCCGCACTTCGGGCACTCGCCCTTGATGTAGCGGTCGGGCAGGAACATGCCCTTGACCGGGTCGTAGAACTGCTCGATCGAACGCACGGCGATCAGGCCCTGGCGGCGCAGCTTCAGGTAGATGTCCTGCGCGAACTCGTGGTTCTCGGGCCCGTCGGTGGAGTGCCAGTTGTCGAAGGCGATGTGGAAGCCGTCGAGGTACTGCTTGCGGCCGGCGGCGATCTTGGCGACGAAGTCCTGCGGCGTCAGGCCCGCCTTCTCGGCGGCGATCATGATCGGCGCGCCGTGCGCGTCGTCGGCACAGACGAAGTGCACCTCGTTGCCCAGCATGCGCTGGAAGCGCACCCAGATGTCCGCCTGGATGTACTCCATCATGTGCCCGACGTGGAACGGCGCGTTGGCGTAGGGCAGGGCGGTGGTGACGAAGAGCTTGCGGGTCATGGCGTGGGCCTGAGGCTTGCCCGCGAAGGCTTCGCGGGGAAACCCGCATTCTAGGAGCGGCCGGGCGGCGCTGGTCTCCATGGCGGCGTGGGGGCATGCCCCCTGCGCTAGACTGCGCGCCGTCTGCCCGCCTCCTATGCACCCCCATTCATGGCCGCCACCGAATCCACCCTGCTCGAAGCCCTGAAGGGCGTGACCGACCCGAACACGGGCAAAGACTTCGTCTCGACGAAGCAGCTGAAGAACCTGAAGGTCGAGGGCGGCGACGTCTCCTTCGACGTCGAGCTCGGCTACCCCGCCAAGAGCCAGATCCCGGCGCTGCGCAAGGCGCTGATCGCCGCTGCGCGCAGCGTGGCCGGCGTCGAGAACGTCAGCGCCAACCTGGCCACCAAGGTGATCGCCCATGCCGTGCAGCGCGGCGTGCAGCTGCTGCCCAATGTCAAGAACATCGTCGCCGTGGCCTCCGGCAAGGGCGGCGTGGGCAAGAGCACCACGGCGGTCAACCTCGCGCTGGCGCTGGCCGCCGAGGGCGCCACGGTGGGCATCCTCGACGCCGACATCTACGGCCCCAGCCTGCCGATGATGATGGGCATCGAGGGCCGCCCCGAGAGCGCCGACGGCAAGACCATGGAGCCGCTGGAGAACTACGGCGTGCAGGTCATCTCGATCGGCTTCCTGATCGAGCAGGACAACCCGATGATCTGGCGCGGCCCGATGGCCACCCAGGCGCTCGAGCAGCTGCTGCGCCAGACCAACTGGGGCAACCTCGACTACCTGATCATCGACATGCCCCCGGGCACCGGCGACATCCAGCTCACGCTGAGCCAGCGCGTGCCGCTGACCGGGGCGGTGATCGTCACCACGCCGCAGGACATCGCCCTGCTCGACGCGCGCAAGGGCATCAAGATGTTCGAGAAGGTCGGCGTGCCGATCCTGGGCATCGTCGAGAACATGGCGGTGCACGTGTGCGAGAAGTGCGGCCACATCGAGCACATCTTCGGCGAGGACGGCGGCAAGAAGATGGCTGCCGAGTACGAGATGGACTATCTCGGCGCGCTGCCGCTGAACCTGTCGATCCGCGTGCAGACCGACGCCGGCCGGCCCACGGTGGTCAGCGACCCCGACGGCGAGATCGCCGGCCTGTACAAGAGCGTGGCGCGGCAGGTGGCGGTGAAGATCGCGCAGCGCGCGAAGGACTTCAGTGCGAAGTTCCCGACCATCTCGATCTCGAAGAACACCTGAGAGGCCGCCGCCGATGACCGAGCGCCCTGCCGTGACCGTCGCGGTCGTGATGGAGCGCGACTTCCAGCCCAACCGCTGGGAGGACTGGCGGCACCGCATCGCCGAGGTGGTGCCGATGCAGGACGCCTTCGGCGACACCGCCCGCGTGCTGCGCGACGACGGCAAGTTGCAGAGCACGCTGCACCCGGGCCTGCGCGTCGAGCTGTTCGCCGACGAGGGCGAGGGCTACTACCTCAACCTGAGCAGCGGTGCGCCGGTGTGGTTCGTCGTCTGGCGCAGCGACGACGAAGATCCGTCGCGGGCCTGGCCCGAGCAGGTGACGCTGTCGTACAACGAGGCCGGCCGCCGCCTCGACGCGCAGGAGCGCGTCGACAACGTGCCGTTGCAGCCCGAGTGGCGCGAATGGCTGCAGGCCTTCACCGACGAACACTACAAGCCCGAACCCAAGCAGCGCAAGCGCCCGGCGTCGTTCCAGGCGCCGCAGCGGCGCGGTTCGTGAGGCGCTGATGGCCAGCGAGGACGGCGGCTTCCTGTCGCGCTGGGCGCGGCGCAAGGCCCAGGTGCGCGAGGGGCGCGAGCCCGTTCCGACGGCGCCCGTGCCTGCACCGATCGAGGCCCCGGTGGCCGCCGCCACACCGCTCGCCACCGAGGCCCAGCTCCCGGTCGCCGGGGAGACAGCGGCCGAGCCTGCGCTCACGCTCGACGACGTCGCCACGCTGACCGCGGAGTCCGACTTCAGCCGCTTCGTTGCCCACGACGTCGACCCGACGGTGAAGAACGCGGCGCTTAAGAAGCTCTTCACCGATCCGCACTACAACGTGATGGACGGGCTGGACACCTACATCGACGACTACGGCAAGCCCGACCCGCTGCCCGAGGGCATGCTGCGCCAGATGGTGCAGTCGCAGTTCCTCGGGCTGTTCGACGACGAGAAGAAGACGGACGAGCCGGCCGCCGCCGCGGCGGCACCGGCACCGACCGACCCGAAGGAAGACGCCCCCGATGAAGACGCTGATCTGCGACTGCAACCGCACCATGCCGCTGACGCCGGCGAGCCTGGCGCCGGTGAGCCAGGCGCTGGCGAAGACGCCGCTGGCCAGCCCTGAGGGGCTGGACACCGTCCACACGCTGCTGTGCCGCCGCGAGGCCGGCGCCTTCCAGCGCGCGGCCAAGGAGGGCGACGACCTGCTGGTCGCCTGCACGCAGGAGAGCCGGCTGTTCCTCGAGCTCAACGAGCAGACCGAGGGCGCGCCGCGCGTGGCCGAGCGGCCGATCCGCTTCGTCAACCTGCGCGAGACCGGCGGCTGGTCGAAGGACGCGAAGGACGCCGCGCCGAAGATCGCCGCGCTGATCGCCGCCGCGCAGCTGCCCGACCCCGACCCGGTGGCCACGGTGAGCTACCGCTCGCAGGGCCGCTGCCTGGTGATCGGGCAGGCCGATGACGCCGAGCGCGCCGCAGCGATGCTGGCCGACAAGCTCGACGTCGTGCTGCTGATCGACCGGCCGGGCGGCGCGCTGCCGCAGGTGCGTGAGCGCGCCGTGATGGCGGGGCGGCTGACGAAGCTCACCGGCTGGCTCGGCGCCTTCCATGCCGAGTGGGAGAGCGGCAACCCGATCGACCTGGACCTGTGCACGCGCTGCAATGCCTGCGTCGACGCCTGCCCCGAAGGCGCCATCGACTTCAGCTACCAGGTCGACCTGTCTCGCTGCAAGAGCCACCGCGACTGCGTGAAAGTCTGCGACGCTGCCGGCGCGATCGACTTCCAGCGCGCCCCGCAACAGGCCGAAGACGACTTCGACCTTGTGCTCGACCTGCGCGAGAGCCCCGCCTTCACGATGCACCAGCCGCCGCAGGGCTACTTCCATGTCGGCCGCGGCGGCGATGCCGAACGGCGGCTGCTCAAGGCCGTGCTCGAGTTGCGCGAGCGCGACGGCGAGTTCGAGAAGCCGAAGTTCTTCCACTACAAGCCCAAGCTGTGCGCACACAGCCGCAACGAGCAGATCGGCTGCACGGCCTGCATCGACGTGTGCTCGACGCGCGCCATCCGCAGCGATGCGTCGCGCAAGGGCAAGTCGAAGGGCGAGGCGGCCGGCGGCATCGTCGTCGAACCGCACCTGTGCGTGGGCTGTGGCGCCTGCAGCACGGTCTGCCCGAGCGGCGCGCTGGCCTTCGGCTACCCCGGCACGGTGGACCAGGGCCGCAAGCTGCGCACCATGCTCGGCGCCTACCGGCTGGCCGGCGGCAAGGACGCGGCGCTGCTGCTGCACAGCGAAGTTGCGGGCACACGCCTGATCGGCGAGCTCGGCCGTGCGGCGCGCACCGACAAGGCCGTGCGCGGCATGCCGGCGCGCGTGCTGCCGGTGGCGCTGTGGCACACGGCGAGCGTCGGCCTGGACCTGTGGCTGGCCGCGATCGCGGGCGGCGCCAACCAGGTGTGGGTGCTGCTCACCGAGGAAGAGGCGCCCGAGTACCGCGCGGCGCTGGCCGAGCAGATGGCGGTGGCGCAGGCCATTCTTTCCGGCCTGGGTTACCGCGGCGAGCACTTCAGGCTGATCGAGGCCCGCGATGCGCGCGACCTCGCGGCGCTCGACGCGGCGCTGCGCGCGCCGGCCGCGCAAGGCGTGGCGCAGCCCGGCGCGCTGGCCGCGCAGGCCGACAAACGCGCCACGCTGGACCTCGCGCTCGACCACCTGCTCACGCAGGCACCGGCCGCGGCCGACGAGATCGCGCTGCCGGCGGCCGGCTCGCCCTTCGGCAGCCTGCTTGTCGACACGGCCAAATGCACGATGTGCCTAAGCTGCGTGGGCGCCTGCCCCGAGGCCGCGCTGGCCGACAACCCCGACAAGCCGCAGCTCAAGTTCATCGAGAAGAACTGCGTGCAATGCGGCCTGTGCGCCACCACCTGCCCGGAGGGCGCGATCACGCTGCAGCCGCGCCTGTGGCTGGCCGATGGCGGCAAGGCGCGCAAGGCCGCGCGCGTGCTCAACGAGGCCGAGCCCTACCGCTGCATCCAGTGCGGCAAGCCCTTCGGCACGATGCGCGCGATCGAGAACATGCTGACCAAGCTGTCGGGCCACAGCGCCTTCCAGGGCGAGGCGCTCAAGCGGCTGCAGATGTGCGGCGACTGCCGCGTGATCGACATCTACAGCAACCCGAACGAAACGAAGATCACCGACCTATGAGCGACAAGCCGACCGCCATGACCTTCGCCAGCGCCGACGACAGCGAGGAGCTGGCGCGAGCCGAGCTGTACGGGCTGCTGTCGCGGCTGTGGCTGGCCGCGCCCGACGAGGCGCTGCTGGCGCAGTTCCGTGTCGCGGTGACGCAGGCGCCGCAGGAAGGCGCCTTCCTCGAAAGGCCGTGGCAGGCGCTGGTGGCCGCGATGCGCGCCACCACCGCCGAGGCCGCGGCGCGCGAGTACGACGGCCTGTTCCTCGGCGTGGGCAAGCCGGAGGTGTTCCTCTACGGCTCGTACTACCTCAGCGGCTTCCTCAACGAGAAGCCGCTGGCCGCGTTGCGGCACGACCTGGCCGCGCTCGGCCTGGCGCGCGACGAGACCCGCGGCGAGACCGAGGACCACATCGCCGGCGTCTTCGAGGTGATGCGCTACCTGATCGCCGGGGACGACGTGGCGGTGTGCAACCTCGAGCAGCAGCGCCGCTTCTTCCGCGGGCACCTGCAGCCCTGGGTCGAGAAGCTGTGCGATGCGGTGGATGCGCAGCCGCGCGCGCAGCTGTACCGAGCGCTGGCCGACTTCACGCGCGCCTTCGTGCAGGTCGAGACGCAGGGCTTCGACCTGCTGGAGCAGTAGCGCCCTAGCCTGGGACGCGCGCGCCGCGGTCCTCGACACGCAGCATCACGGTGAATACCGCTCCGGGCCGGCCGTCGCCGCGGTTGGCGGCGCGGATGTCGCCGCCGTAGCGCTCGACGATGCTGCGGCTGATCCACAGGCCCAGGCCCGTGCCGTCCTTCTTGCGCGTCACGAAAGGCTGGAACAGCTCGGCCAGCAGCTCGGCGTCCAGCCCCGCGCCGGTGTCGGCCACGTCGATCTCCACCGCGTCGTCGCCAGCGTCGCGCGTGGCCAGTGTCAGCGTGCCGCCCTCGGGCATGGCGTGGATGGCGTTGACCAGCAGGTTCACCAGCACCTGCTGCAGCTCGTTCCGGTTCACCGCCGGCAGCCGCGTGGCGTGCAGCTCGCGCTGCAGCTCGATGCGTGTGCGCGAGAGCAGGTGCGCCACCAGCACCAGGCAGCTCTGCAGCGCCTGTGCAGTGTCGACGTTGTCGATGTAGCCGGCGAACTCGTTCGGCCGCGCGAACTGCAGCAGCTGCGTGACGATCAGCCGCATGCGCTCGACCTGTTCGTCGACCAGCCTCAGCTCGCCCGACACCCGCTGCGCATCCGCGCCGAGCAGCTCGCGCGCCAGGTCGAGGTTGCCCTGGATCACCGCGATCGGGTTGTTCACCTCGTGCGCGATGCTGGCGGTGAGCTGGCCCACCGCGGCGAGCTTCTCGCTGCGCACCAGTTGCTGCTGCGCGGCCTCGAGCGCGCGCGTGCGCTCGGCCACCTTGGCATCGAGCTCGGCATTCCAGCGCTGCAGGGCCTGGGTCTTGTCGTCGATGGTGTC
This sequence comes from Rhizobacter sp. AJA081-3, assembly GCF_017795745.1. Lineage (GTDB taxonomy): Bacteria > Pseudomonadota > Gammaproteobacteria > Burkholderiales > Burkholderiaceae_C > Piscinibacter. The sequence continues at coordinate 1,102,031 of NZ_CP059067.1, forward strand.
GAGCAGGTGGTCGAGGTGGCCGGCGAGCTGGCCGATCTCGTCGTGGCCGGGCACCGGGCCGACGCGCGCGCCCATCTCGCCGGCCTCGACACGCTGCATGGTCTGCGCCATCTGCTCGATCGGCCCGAAGATGCCGCGTGCGCCGCGCAGCGAGACCAGCGCGGCGGCCACCATCACCGCGCCGAAGATCAGCCCGATCGCCGCCAGCGCGCCGTACTTGAGCAGCGTGAACGGCTGCTCGAGGAAACCGACGTAGAGCATGCCCACGCGCTGCCCCGCGCCGTCGGCCAGCGGCTGGTAGCCCGAGACGTACCAGTCGCTGACCACGAAGGCGCGGTCCAGCCAGGTGCCGCCGCGGCCGAGCACGGCGTCGCGCACGGTCTGCGACACACGGGTGCCGATGGCCCGGTTGGTCGGGTCGGCGCCGAACAGGCGCACGTTGGTGCTGATGCGCACGTCGTCGAGGAACAGCGTGGCCGTGCCCTGGCTGCCGAAGGGCAGCGAGCCTTCGGGGTAGACGATGCCGTTGATGTGGTCGATGAAGGGCAGGTTGCGGTTGAGCAGCACGCCGGCCTGCACATGGCCGAGTTGTCGGCCGTCGGCCGACACCACCGGCGCGCTGGCCAGCACCACCATCGCCCGGTCTTCCTGGGCGCGGGTGGTCGGCGCAGCGTTGCGCGTCTCGACCAGGGGCACCGTGACGCGCGGGATGAGCGCCGGCGCCAGGCGCTCCAGCTCGTCGGGCGAGAGGATCTCGACGCTGGCGCGGCGTTGTGCCGCGCCGCGCAGGCGGAATGCCGGCGCCGCGCTGGTCTCGCCGGCCGGCGCGAAGTCCGTGGCGACCAGCGTGCCGTCGCTGCGGCGGAAGTTGACGAAGTCCAGCCCTTCGCGTGTCTTGAAGCGCTGCAGCAGCGGCACCAGCTCGGCCGCCGGCTGCCGGGCCAGCTCGAGGTGCAGCGCGTTCGAGTCCGCCAGCGTCGCGGCACTCGCGCCGACTTCGCCGAGCACGCGCTCGAAGTAGCCGTTGGCCACAGCCAGGTCGGAGCGCACCTTGGTGATGAGCAGCCGGTCGAAGGACAGGTCGGCCCACACCAGCAGGATGATGCCCAGCAGCGGCAGCACCACCGCCAGCGGCACCAGCACCATCGCCAGCAGCTTGCCGCGGATGGGCAGGTCGCGGAAGCGTCCCATCATCGGGGCGGGCGGCACTCAGGCCGGTCGCGCGGAGCGGGCGCTCGTAGCACCCTCGCTCCATTCGGCGACGCGGCGCTCCAGCGTGCGGCGCGAGATGCCCAGCAGTTGCGCGGCACGTGTCTTGTCGCCGCCCACCGATTCGAGCACCGAGAGGATGTGCTGCTTCTCCAGCGCATGCAGGTCGGTGGGGCCGGCAGCGGCCCTTGCGCGCGGCTCGGCCTGCATGCGCGACAGCCCCTGGTACAGCGCCGAGACGTTGAGCGCGCCGAGGATCAGCGAGCGCTCGATCAGGTTGCGCAGTTCGCGCACGTTGCCCGGCCAGTCGTATTGCGCCAGATAGCCGAGCTCCTCGGCCGTCACTTCCATCGGCGCCACGCCGAGCTGCGGGGCCAGCGTGGCGATGAAGTGCTCGACGAGGTCGGGGATGTCTTCCTTGTGCGAGCGCAGCGGCGGCAGGTTGATCTCCACCACCTGCAGCCGGTAGTAGAGGTCGGCGCGGAAACGGCCCTCGGCCACCTCGTCGGCCAGTCGGCGGTTGGTGGCGGCGACGATGCGCACGTCCACCGGGATCTGCTGCTCGCTGCCCACCGGGCGGATGCGCCGGTCCTCCAGCACGCGCAGCAGCGTGGCCTGCAGCGGCAGCGGCAGGTCACCGATCTCGTCGAGGAACAGCGTGCCGCCCTGGGCATACACGAACAGCCCGTCGCGCCCCGGCCCGCGGCCTTCGGCCGCACCGTGCGCGTGGCCGAAGAGTTCGTGCTCCACGTGCTCCGGCGACATGGTGGCGCAGTTCACCGGCACGAAGGGGCCGCCACGGCGCGGGCTGTTGCGGTGCAGGGCGAGCGCGGCCAGCTCCTTGCCGGTGCCCGATTCGCCAGTCAGCAGCACCGTGCTGTTGACGGCGGCCACGCGCTGCAGCGCGCTTTGCAGGCCCTTGATGGCGATCGAGCGCCCGATCAGGCCGTCGGCCGGCGGCGTGCGCTGCAGGAGCGCTCGGCGCAGCACCCAGTTCTCGCGCTGCAGCTTCGCGCGCTCCAGGCCACGGCGCACGGCGTTGAGGATCTGAGTGACGCGAAACGGCTTGAGGATGAAGTCGCTGGCGCCGGCACGCAGGGCCTCGATCGCGGTGTCGAGGTCGGCGAAGGCGGTGATCAGCACCACTTCGCCGCCGAAGCCGCGCTCGCGCAGCTCGCGCAGCCAGGCGATGCCGCTCTTGCCGGGCAACGTGATGTCGAGGATCAGCAGGTCGAAGCGGTGGCGCCGCACCAACTCGTCGCCGGACTCGGCGTCGGCCGCGCTGTGTACCTCGCCGCAGCGGCTGGCCAGGGTCTTCTCGAGGAAGTTGCGCATGCCGGCTTCGTCGTCGACGACGAGCAGGTGGGCCAGGGGCCATTCGGGCGGGATCGGGGTCGAGGGCATCGGATCGCGGTGTTTCGCAAGGCGCTACTGTGGCACACGCGCCGCATCGCACCGGTCGGGCAGGGCGCTGGACCGAGTGGATACCCTCGGTCATTCGTCGGTCACCGCGACAAGTTGTCGCGGTTTGCCGGGTGAGGCCCTGCGACACCTTGTCGTGTCGCGGCATGGGTGTTTGCGAGGGTTCGCCGCGACGAAGAATTGACAGATGCGTGGCTAAGATATGCACACTTTTGCACAGGTCAATCTGTGCTGCACAGGAGGCCACGATGGACAAGGTTCAGCCCAAGCTCTCCCGCCGCACGGTGTTTGCGGGTGCCGGTACCGCCGGTGCGCTCGCCGCCGTGGCCGCCGTTCTGCCCAAGGCGCCTGCCGAGCCGGCGCCCGTCGCGACTGGCGCACAGCCCGATGCCGACAAGGGCGGCTACCAGGTGACGCAGCACGTGCTGCGCTACTACCAGACCGCTCGGGTCTGAGCACTCGCCGTTTCCGACCGGGCCGATCCGGCCCGCCGTTGCACGATCAAGGAGTTTCCATGCTGCTCACGCGCAAATCGTCGTCGTCCGCACCGGGCTCGGCCTCTTCGCTGGTGTCCAGCCTCGCCCGCGGGGTGTCGCGCGCGATTCCCACGATGGACCGCCGCTCGTTCCTGCGCCGATCCGGCCTCGGGGTCGGCGCCGGCATCGCGGTGTCGCAGCTGACGCTGGTCAAGAAGGCGCAGGCCGCCGATGCGGCCAAGGCCGCCTCGGGCGACAAGAAGGTCGTCGTCAAGCGCACGGTGTGCGGCCACTGCTCGGTGGGCTGCGCAATCGATGCGGTGGTCGAGAACGGTGTCTGGGTGCGCCAGGAGCCGGTGTTCGATTCGCCGATCAACCTCGGCGCGCACTGCGCCAAGGGCGCTGCGGTGCGCGAGCACGGACACGGCGAGTTCCGCCTGAAGTTCCCGATGAAGCTGGTGGGCAACAAGTACGAGCGCATCAGCTGGGACCAGGCGCTCGAAGAGATCAGCGCCAAGATGCTCGAACTGCGCAAGCAGAGCGGGCCGGACTCGGTGTTCGTCGTCGGCTCCTCCAAGCACAACAACGAGCAGGCCTACCTGTTGCGCAAGTGGATGAGCCTGTGGGGCAGCAACAACTGCGACCACCAGGCGCGCATCTGCCACAGCACCACGGTCGCGGGTGTCGCGAACACCTGGGGCTACGGTGCGATGACCAACTCCTACAACGACATGCAGAACGCCAAGGCGGCGCTCTACATCGGCAGCAACGCCGCCGAGGCGCACCCGGTGTCGATGCTGCACGTGCTGCATGCGAAGGAGAACGGCTGCAAGATGATCGTGGTCGACCCGCGCTTCACGCGCACGGCGGCCAAGGCCGACCAGTACGTGCGCCTGCGCTCGGGCAGCGACATCCCGTTCCTGTTCGGCGTGCTGTACCACGTGTTCAAGAACGGCTGGGAAGACAAGAAGTACATCGAGGACCGCGTCTACGGCATGGAGAAGGTCCGCGAGGACGTGCTCGCGAAGTGGACGCCGGACAAGGTCCTGGAAGCCAGCGGCGTCGACGAGGCCACCTGCCTGCAAGTCGCCAAGACCATGGCCGAGAACCGCCCGAGCACCATCGTGTGGTGCATGGGCCAGACCCAGCACACCATCGGCAATGCGATGGTGCGAGCTTCGTGCATCCTGCAGCTGGCACTGGGCAACATCGGCACCAGCGGCGGCGGCGCGAACATCTTCCGCGGCCACGACAACGTGCAGGGCGCCACCGACGTCGGCCCGAACCCCGACTCGCTGCCCGGCTACTACGGCCTGGCCGAAGGCTCCTTCAAGCACTTCGCGAACGTCTGGAAGGTCGACTTCGAGTGGATGAAGAAGCAGTACGCGCCGGGCATGATGACCAAGCCGGGCATGACGGTGTCGCGCTGGATCGACGGCGTGCTCGAGAAGAACGAGCTCATCGACCAGGACAGCAACCTGCGCGGCCTGTTCTTCTGGGGCCACGCGCCGAACTCGCAGACCCGCGGCCTCGAGATGAAGAAGGCGATGGACAAGCTCGACCTGATGGTCGTCGTCGATCCCTTCCCTAGCGCCACCGCCGCGCTGGCCGCGATGCCGGGCAAGCCCGAAGACCAGAACCCGAACCGCGCCGTCTACCTGCTGCCGGCGACGACGCAGTTCGAGACCAGCGGTTCGTGCACCGCGTCGAACCGCTCGATCCAGTGGCGTGAGCAGGTGATCGAGCCGCTGTGGGAGTCGCGCAACGACCACATGATCATGTACCAGCTCGCGCAGAAGCTGGGCTTCGACAAGGAGCTGGTCAAGAACTACAAGATGGTCAAGGGCAAGGGCGGCATGGACGAGCCCGAGGTCGAATCCATCCTCCGCGAGATCAACGCCAGCGTCTGGACCATCGGCTACACCGGCCAGAGCCCCGAGCGCCTGAAGGCGCACATGCGCAACATGAACGTCTTCGACGTGAAGACGCTCAAGGCCAAGGGCGGCATCGACAAGGAGACCGGCTACAAGCTCGACGGCGACTACTTCGGCCTGCCCTGGCCGTGTTACGGCACGCCGGCGCTCAAGCATCCCGGCTCGCCGAACCTGTACGACACCAGCAAGCACGTCATGGAAGGCGGCGGAAACTTCCGCGCGAACTTCGGCGTGGAGCGTGAGGGCGTGTCCCTGCTGTCGGGCGACGGTTCGCACAGCAAGGGCGCCGACCTGACCACCGGCTACCCGGAGTTCGACCACCTGCTGCTCAAGAAGCTCGGCTGGTGGGACGACCTCAGCGAGGCCGAGAAGAAGGCCGCCGAGGGCAAGAACTGGAAGACCGACCCATCGGGCGGCATCATCCGCGTGGCCATGCAGGTGCACGGCTGCCACCCGTTCGGCAATGCCAAGGCGCGGGCGGTGGTGTGGAACTTCCCCGACCCGGTGCCGCAGCACCGCGAGCCGCTGTACAGCAACCGCCCGGACCTGATCGCCAAGTACCCGACGCACGACGACAAGAAGGCCTTCTGGCGGCTGCCGACCCTGTTCAAGACCGTGCAGGAGAAGAACAAGGACATCGGCAAGACCTTCCCGCTGATCATGACCTCGGGTCGCCTGGTCGAGTACGAGGGCGGCGGCGACGAGACGCGTTCCAACCCCTGGCTGGCCGAGTTGCAGCAGGACATGTTCGTCGAGATCAACCCGAAGGTCGCCAACGACCGCGGCATCCGCAACGGCGAATACGTCTGGGTGAAGACCCCGCCGATGGCCGCCGTGCCCGAGTTCAAGGGCCTGCGCGTCAAGGCGCTGGTGACCGAGCGGGTCAACGAGGAGACGGTGTTCCTGCCGTTCCACTTCGCCGGCCGCTGGGGCGGCGTCGACCTCGCTCCCTACTACCCGACCGGCGCGGTGCCGGTGGTGCGCGGCGAGTCGGTCAACACCGCCACGACCTACGGCTACGACAGCGTGACGATGATGCAGGAAACCAAGACGACGCTCTGCCAGATCGAGCGCGCGGCCTAAGGAGAACACGACATGGCAAGAATGAAGTTCATCTGCGATGCCGAGCGCTGCATCGAGTGCAATGGTTGCGTCACCGCCTGCAAGGCCGAGCATGACGTGCCCTGGGGCGTGAACCGCCGCCGCGTGGTCACGCTCAACGATGGCGTGCCCGGCGAGCGAAGCATCTCGGTGGCCTGCATGCACTGCAGTGACGCGCCATGCATGGCCGTGTGCCCGGTCGACTGCTTCTACCGCACCGACGAGGGCGTGGTGCTGCACGACAAGGACACCTGCATCGGCTGCGGCTACTGCTCCTACGCCTGCCCGTTCGGCGCGCCGCAGTTCCCGACCAACGGCACCTTCGGCCTGCGCGGCAAGATGGACAAGTGCACCTTCTGCGCCGGCGGCCCCGAGGCCAACGGCAGCGAGGCCGAGAACGACAAGTACGGCCGCAACCGCTTGTCCGAAGGCAAGCTGCCGGCCTGCGCCGAGATGTGCTCGACCAAGGCCCTGCTCGGCGGCGACGGCGACGTGGTGGCGGACATCTTCCGCACCCGCGTGCTGACTCGCGGCAAGGGCTCCGAAGTCTGGGGCTGGGGCACGGCCTACGGCAAGCCCAGCTCGGGCGGCGCCGCACAACCGAAGGCGGAGACCACCAAGTCATGATGAACCGGATCCTGATCGTCGCCATGCTCGCGGCAGGCTTGGCGGCCTGTGGCGAGAAGCCCCAGACTGCACAGCCGGCGATGAAGAAGTCCGACGGCAAGGCCTGGGAAGCGGCCCCGAGCGCCTACGTCGCCGAGGGCTGGAAGGCCGGCGACCAGGCCAGCTGGGAGACCCAGATGCGCCAGCGCGCGCAAGGCCAGAACGAGTACAACCGCGCCCCCGCGCTGAAGTGAGCTTGTTGCGAAGCGAGGAGAAACCATGCACCACGTGATGCGCACCTTGCTCCTGGCGGCAGCACTGCTCGGCCCGGGCATCGCGCTGGCCCAGGCGGACGCCGCAGCGGTCAAGCCTGCTGCGGCCGCCGCCGCCGACCTGCCCAAGGCCGACGAGAACAACGCCCAGCGCGCCAAGAGCCAGCCCGGCAACAATGCGCCGTTCTGGCGCGCGGTGCGCGAGTCGGGCAACCACGCGGGCGTGTCGAACCTGCCCGGGGCCGAGAAGGGCGTGCTGATCCAGCCCTTCGTGGAGTACCCCGGCTCGCGCTACACCAACGCCGGCGAAGCCTGGCGCCAGGTTCGCAACCAGTGGATCATCCCGTACGGCGGAGCGCTGCTGCTCATCGTCACGCTGGCGCTCGCGCTGTTCTACTGGCGCAAGGGCCCGCTGGGCGGCCATGTGGCCGACACCGGGCGCGTGGTCGAACGCTTCACGCCCTTCGAGCGCAGTGCGCACTGGTCCAACGCGATCGCCTTCAGCATCCTGGCCATCTCGGGCATCGTGATGGCCTTCGGCAAGTTCTTCCTGCTGCCCGTCATCGGCGGCACGCTGTTCGGCTGGCTGACGTATGCCCTCAAGACGGCCCACAACTTCGCCGGGCCGGTGTTCGCGGTGTCGCTGGTGATCGTCATCGTGACCTTCGTGCGCGACAACCTGCCCAAGGCCTCCGATCTGACGTGGCTGGCCAAGGGTGGCGGCATGCTGGGCGAACAGGAAGTCCCGTCGCACCGCTTCAACGCCGGAGAGAAGCTCATTTTCTGGAGCGGCGTGTTCGTCTGTGGACTGGTGTCCGTCGGCTCCGGGCTGGTGCTCGACAAACTCGTTCCCGGATTGGCCTACCTGCGCACCGACATGCAGGTGGCGCACATGATCCACGCCGTATCAGCCGTGTTGATGCTGGTGCTGTTCATCGGCCACATCTACATGGGAACGATCGGCACGCGCGGTGCTTTCCAGGGCATGCGCACCGGCTACGTCGACGAAGCCTGGGCCAAGGAGCACCACGAACTCTGGCTCGACGACATCCGCGCCGGCAAGATCCCCGCTCAACGCAGCACGCCGCCTGGCGCGACCGTGGCTGCTCCGCAAACCTGACCTGCAGAGTCCGACCATGCGCAAACTCCTGATCGCCGTGCTGGGTTCCGTTCTGGCGGCTTCGGCCGTGGCCAAGCTTCCGCCGCCTTCCGACGAGGCCAAGGCCAAGGCGGCCGAGGCCGCGGCGAAGACCGCGCACGGCGGCAAGGTCGAGGCCTTCCTGCTGTGTCGCTCGATGGAAAGGGTCGCGGCCCGCTACCAGGCCGATGCCGCCAAGGCCGGCAAGACGGTCAACAAGGCCACCGAGACACCGGCCTGCGCCGACCCCGGCCCCTTCGTGCCGGCGGGCACCGCGGCGGCGCCGGCGGCCGCTCCTGCCGCGCCGGCCAAGGCGGCGGCGCCTGCCGCTGCACCGGCCAAGAAGACCTGAAAGCGGCATTCGCCGGGCCCGGGCCGCTGCTGCAGCGGCCCGTTCTCATTCCGCGGCTCTCCGTGGGCCTTCCCCGCTTCCCGTAGAGTTCCGGCATGACCGTCCGACTGACCCAGGCCAGCGCGCCCTTGATGCACTCGATCGAGGTGCGCGACGAGTTCGGTGCCACCCGCGAGATCGCCATCCCCGCCGAGCGCGCGCTGACGGTGTTCGTCGACAAGCGCGAACTGGTCACGCTGATGACGCTGGGCGCTGCGCCGGAGCTGCTCGTGCTGGGCTACCTGCGCAACCAGCGCCTGGTCGACAGCGTGGCCGACATCGATTCGATCACGGTGGATTGGGACGTGCAGGCCGCGGCGGTGGCCACGCGGGCCGGCATCGAGCGCTTCGACGAGAAGACGGCCAAGCGCGTGGTCACTACCGGTTGCGGCCAGGGCACGGTGTTCGGCGACCTGATGGGCGACCTCGACAGCATTTCACTGCCGCCGGCCAGCGAGGCCGCGGCGCGGCTGAGCCAGTCGAGCCTGTACGGCCTGCTCGACGCCGTGCGGCGCCAGGAGAGCACCTACAAGTCGGCCGGCTCGGTACACGGCTGCGCGCTGTTCCGACAGGACGAACTGCTGATGTTCGTGGAGGACGTCGGCCGCCACAACGCCATCGACACCATCGCCGGCTGGATGTGGCTGAACGGCGTGGACGGCGGCGACAAGGTCTTCTACACGACGGGGCGGCTGACCAGCGAGATGGTCATCAAGTCGGCGCAGATGGGTGTGCCGATCATCGTGTCGCGCAGCGGCATCACGCAGATGGGGCACGAGATCGCGGGTAGGCTCGGGCTGTGTCTGTTCGGCCGGGCGACCAACCGGCACTTCATCTGCTACGGGGGCTTCGAGCGCTTCGAGGCCGAGCCGGAGCCGGCGCGCACCGCGCCTTGAAGGGGCTCAGGCGATGCGGGCAAGATCCCGCATCATCGTCGGGCCGACACGGCGCTCGATCTCGCGCAGCAGCGGTTTGCCCCAACCGAGCGCGAACAGAGCCTCCGCGGTGACGAACATCGGGCCGACCAGCAGGCCGACGATGTCATCGACGAACGCCGGCTTGCGGCCCTCATACCAGTGGCCGATGAACTGGATGATCCAGCCCACCACGAAGAAGCCGATGCCCCAGGCCAGCCAGGCGCCGGTGCCGCTGTTGCCCACGTGGTGGGCCAGGGCGATCAGTGCGCCGACCGCCGCGGTGGTGGCCATGCCAAGCGACAGGTTGCCACGCGTCAGGTACCAGGCGGCCGCCAGCGCGAACACCACCCAGGCCGGCGACAGCGCCAGCCCGGCGAGCGCGAAAGCCGGCTTGGCCAGCAGCACGCCGACGGCGAACACGATCATCGGCACGCCGACGAAGTGGCTCGCGATGTTGCGGCGGTCGCGGTGGTAGAGGGCGTATTGGCTCAGGAGGTCGGTCGCGGCACGCATGCGGTTCTCCGGGATCATTTCAGGCTCAACTGTCGCACAGCTTCGGCCGGAGGTGCGGGACGGGGTCCCTAAAATGCACGCTTCCCGACCCGGAATTGCGCACATGAGCATCAAGAGCGACAAGTGGATACGGCGCATGGCCGAACAGCACGGCATGATCGATCCGTACGAACCCGGACAGGTGCGCACCGCTCCCGACGGCCACAAGATCGTCAGCTACGGCACCAGCAGCTATGGCTATGACATCCGCTGCGCGCGGGAGTTCAAGGTCTTCACGAACATCTACAGCACGGTGGTCGACCCGAAGAACTTCGACGAGCGCAGCTTCGTCGACATCGAGGCCGACGTCTGCGTCATCCCGCCCAACAGCTTTGCTCTGGCGCGCACCGTCGAGTACTTCCGCATTCCGCGCAACGTGCTGACCATCTGCCTGGGCAAGAGCACCTATGCGCGCTGCGGCATCATCGTCAACGTCACGCCCTTCGAACCCGAGTGGGAGGGCTACGTGACGCTGGAGTTCAGCAACACCACGCCGCTGCCCGCGAAGATCTACGCGGGCGAGGGCTGCGCGCAGGTGCTGTTCTTCGAGAGTGACGAAGTCTGCGAAACCAGCTACAAGGACCGCGGCGGCAAGTACCAGGGCCAACGCGGCGTCACGCTGCCCAAGACCTGAGCCGCCCACCAACAGGGAGACCGCCATGAAGTGGGAAGGCAACCGCGAGAGTGACAACGTCGAGGATGCGCGCTCCTCGCGGGGCGGCGGCGGCATGCGCCTGGGCGGCGGGCGCGGCATCGGGCTGGGCACGGTGGCGATCGCCCTGGTGGCCGGCTGGATCTTCGGCATCAACCCTCTGACGGTGCTGGGCCTGCTCAGCGGCGAGGGGCCGGGGCCGCAACAGCAGTCGGCGCCGGCGGGCAAACCGCCTGCGGACGACACCATGGCGCGCTTCGTGTCGGTGGTGCTGGCCGATACCGAAGACGTCTGGCGCGCCCAGTTCCAGCAGATGGGCGCCACCTACCGCGAGCCGAAGCTGCGGCTGTTCCGCGGCTCCGAGCCCACGGCCTGCGGCCAGGGCCAGGCGGCGATGGGGCCGTTCTACTGCCCGGGCGACCAGAAGGTCTACATCGACCTCGGGTTCTACGAGACCATGCGCACGCAGCTCGGCGCGCCGGGCGATTTCGCCCAGGCCTACGTGATCGCCCACGAGGTCGGCCACCACGTGCAGAACCTGATGGGCATCACCGCCAAGGTGGAGTCCACGCGAGGCCGTGTCAGCGAGGCACAGGGCAACGCGCTGAGCGTGCGCCTGGAGTTGCAGGCCGACTGTTTTGCCGGCCTGTGGGCTCACCACGCCCAGAAGGCGCGGCAGATCCTCGAGCAGGGCGACCTTGAAGAAGCGCTCAATGCGGCCGGCCAGATCGGCGACGATGCCTTGCAGCGCAAGTCACGCGGCACCGTGCAGCCGGAGAGCTTCACTCACGGCAGCAGCGCGCAGCGCGTCACCTGGTTCAAGCGCGGCCTGCAGACCGGCAGCGTCCAGCAGTGCAACACCTTCGAGGCGCGCCAGCTCTGATCGGCTCTCAGCGCAGCAGCGCGATCCAGTCGCAGCGCAGCCAGCCGCGGCGGTGCAGCCGGTCGCGCCACGCGACGTAGCGGCCCGGCGCGAAGACGAGCAGCACGGCGCCCAGCGCCGCCAGATCCCACTGCAGCAGCCAGGCGGTCGGTGCGCCGACCCAGCCGACCATCCACAGCGTCAGGAGGGTGGTCCAGACATGGCCCTCCATCGGATGGTCACCCCGATGCCGGAGAAACCACTGGCGCAATTCCTGGAACTGGTCGAGGGTCATGGCGCATCCCCTGGGGGCGACGGATGCGCACAGTGTAAGTTTGGCGTCAGCCAGGCGCCAGCCCCGAATTGCGACGGAATGAACGTGGCGACGCGTCAGTAGCTGCCCGGCAGCAGGATCGAGCGGTCGACCTGGGTCAGCTGCGTGTGGCCGCAGAAAGCCATCGTCACGTCGAGCTCCTTGTGGATGATCTGCAGCGCCTTGGTGACGCCCGCCTCGCCCATGGCGCCCAGCCCGTAGACCATCGCCCGGCCGATCATCGTGCCGCGCGCACCCAACGCCCAGGCCTTGAGCACGTCCTGGCCGCTGCGGATGCCGCCGTCCATCCAGACTTCGGTCTGCCGGCCCACCGCCTCGACGATCGCCGGCAGCGCCTCGATGCTGCTGGGCGCGCCGTCGAGCTGCCGGCCGCCGTGGTTGCTGACGACGATCGCGTCGGCGCCGCTGCCGACCGCCAGGCGCGCGTCTTCGACGTCCATGATGCCCTTGAGGATCAGCTTGCCGCCCCATTGCTTCTTGACCCACTCGACGTCGGCCCAGGACAGGCGCGGGTCGAACTGCTCGTGGGTCCAGGCGGCCAGCGAACTCATGTCGCTGACACCCTTGACGTGGCCGACCAGGTTGCCGAAGGTGTGTCGCCGCGTGCCGGCCATGCCCAGGCACCAGCGCGGCTTGGTCATCAGGTTGATGATGTTGGCGATCGTCGGCCGGGGCGGGGCGGTCAGGCCGTTCTTCAGGTCCTTGTGGCGCTGGCCGATGACCTGCAGGTCCAGCGTGAGCACCATCGCGCTGCACTTCGCCACCTTGCAGCGGTCGATCATGCGCGCCATGGCATCGCGGTCGCGCATCATGTAGAGCTGGAACCAGAATGGCGCCTTCGTGCTGGCGGCGATGTCCTCGATCGAGCAGATGCTCATCGTCGACAGCGTGAACGGGATGCCGAACTTCTCGGCCGCGCGTGCAGCCAGGATCTCGCCGTCGGCATGCTGCATGCCGGTCAGGCCGACAGGCGCGATGCACACGGGCATCTTCACGTCCTGGCCGACCATCTGCGTCGCCGTCGAGCGGTTCTCCATGTTTACCGCCACGCGCTGGCGCAGCTTGATCTTCTGGAAGTCGCTCTCGTTGGCGCGGTAGGTGGTCTCGGTCCAGGAGCCCGAGTCCGCGTAGTCGTAGAACATGCGCGGTACGCGCTTCTCGGCCAGCACGCGCAGGTCTTCGATGTTGGTGATCACGGGCATGGTCTTGTCTCCTGTCTCGTTGTAGCCGGCGATGCTAGCGGCGCCGCGAACGCCGACCCCGGAAAGATTTTCAGGGCTTGCCCGAAACCAGTGCCGCCGCCGCCTGCGTGGCCAGCTCGCACTCGCCGCGCAGCCAGTCGGCGAAGGCCGCCGCCGGGCCTTGCGCCGCGTGCGGCAGCAGGTAGTAGCGGAAGGCCGGCGGCGCAGTGACGCGGAACACCGGCACCAGCGCGCCCGCTGCCAGCCAGTGCCGCGCCAGGCTGGGCCGCGCCAGCACGACGCCCTGGCCGCTGACGGCCGCTTCCAGTGTCAGACCCAGGTCGACGAGCTTGGTGCCCATCGCCGGTTCGCCCCAGTCCAGGCCGGCCGCGGCGAACCAAGGCGCCCAGGGTTCCAGCGGCGTGCGCAGCAGCGGCGCGTCGCGCAGGTCGCGCGGCTGCGTCATCGGCCGCAGGCGCTGCAGCAGCGCCGGTGCGGCCATCGGCAGCACCTGCTCGTCGAGCAGTGGCTCTCCGGCGTGCGAGGCCGGGTCGCCGTGGCGCACCTCGACGTCGGCTTCGGTCGCCGCCGCGTCGAGGTAGGGAATCGACAGCACCACCTCCAGCTCGACCTGCGGATGCGCCGCCGTGAAGCGCTCCAGCGCCGGCACCAGGATCTGCCGCGCGAAGGTGGGCGGCGCGCTCACGCGCAGACGCTCGACGCGCTGCGCCGTGCGCCGGTGCAGCGGCACCGCAGCCAGCAGGCCGAGCGCCGTGCCGACCTGCGCGAGGTACTCCTTGCCCGTGGCGGTGAGCGACAGCGCCTTCGGCCCGCGGCTGAACAAGGGCGTGCCCAGCAGGTCCTCCAGCGCGGCGATGCGCTTGCCGATCGCACTGGCCGTCACGTTCAGTTCCTCGGCGGCGCGTTCGAAGCTGCCCAGGCGCGCGGCCGCCTCGAAGGCCCTCAGGCCCTCGATCGACGGGAAGCGGATGTCCGGCGACGCCATTGGCCGATTGTCGCCAAGCGGCGCGGCCGGTGGCCTGCGCTGCCGCAGTCAGCTGCGGCGGCGGCGCGGCACGAAGTTGAGCTGCCCCGTCAGCGTCAGCGGCGCGGCGGTGGACTGGACGCGCTGGATCGGCTGCTCCTGCAACTGGTCGGGGTGCCACAGCGACAGTTCGATGGCGCCATCGGGCACGTTCTCGAGCCGGGCGACGCCGTTGGCGTCGGTCTTCGCGAACCACGGCGTGGCGCTCACGTAGACCTGCCCGCGCATCGACGAATGCAGGTGGCAGCCCAGGCCGATCGGTCCTGCCTTGTCGACCTTCACGTCGACGCTGCTGGTGCCGCTCTTCTTGCGCACCGGCGGGGGCTTGTTCTGGTAGTCGTCGTCGGCGCTGCGCGGCGCCGGGGCTGACGCGTCCAGGCGCAGCTCGATGCTCTGCGCGGGCGGCGTGCTGCCCAGCGGGCCGCTGGGCATCGAGCGCACGTGGTGGTCGTAGCCGTCGCGGTTGACGAAGCGCAGCGTGCTGCCCGCGGGCACCACGGTCAGGAAGGGCTGGAACTTCAGGTCCTCCTGCGCGATGGTGGCGGTGACGCCGACGTTCGCCGGCACCGGCCGGCCTGGTGTCTCGACGAGGACGACGACATCGGGCGTCGGCTTGCCGTCCTTGTCGGTGACGGTGATCTGGACGGAGCCGGCTTGCGCGGCGAGGCTGCCGAGCGCCATGGCGGCGCCGAGGAGGATCTGCTTCATGCCGTCACGTCCCTTCAGGGTGTGTTGATGATCTGGCGGTGCATCGGCGCCAGCTTTGCGAGCAGGCGATTCTGCGCGACGAACGGGATGCCCTGCGCATCCATCGTGTCCTGCAGCACTTCCACGAGCGCATTGAAGTCGCCGCGCGTGACGTCCATGCCGTCGTGGGCCTTCTTCATGTCGGGGCCGTCGCGGCGGCAGGGGCCGCCGGACACCTCGCAGATCTGCAGGACGAGTTGCTCCTTCACGTGCTGCTGGTCCGAATCCTTGAAGAAGGGGCGCATGCGCGCATCGGCGAGCAGCCGCTCCATGAAACGGTCCATCAGCGTGGTCAGGCCGCCCTTGCCGCCGAGCGCCTGGTAGAGGCTGTCGTCGGCCGTGCGCTGCGGGGCGGTCTGGGCGAAGGCGCCGGCGCTGGCAAACAACGCAGCGGCCAGGGCGAGGTGGCGAAACATGGAGTTCATGCGGTGGCCTTTCATCAGAAGCCGATCTGCGCCGACAGGTAGGCGCCGCGCTGGCGACGCGGCTGCACGGCCGGGGCGATACGGCCCAGATCGACCCAGGCCAGCGTGATCGACAGGTGCTTGCTCGGCGCCCACGCGAGGAACAGGTCGGACCAGTCGTCCTCCTTCAGCGCGTCGCTGCCGAGCACGGATTCGTTGAGGTTGTCGGGCTTGGCGCGGTACTCGGCGCCGAGGGCGAGGTCGCGGCGCAGCAGGTAGGCCACCGATACCTCGGGCTGGAACTTGTAGCTGCCGCCGGCGGCACCGCCGAAGCCGAGCAGGCCGTTCTGGTTGGCCTTGGTGGCGCGCAGGGTGCCGCTGACGAGCAAACCTTGCGCGAGGAACAACTTGGTGGCGCTCAAATACAGGTCGGTGCCGCTGTCCTTGGCACCCAGCGGCCCGGTGAGCGTGGGGCCGAGCGCGCCGGCGTCGGTTTTCTTGTGGAGCACGCCGACGGCGACCTGCGGCATCAGCGTGTCGCTGTCGAGCACGGCGTCGCCGGCCAGACGCAGCTTGGCGCCGACGATGTTCTGCTTGAGGTGCAGCCCCGGCAGGCCCAGCGGCGCGAGGTTGTCGCCGGCATCGAAATCCTGGCGGGCGATCGACAGTTCGGCGCGGTCGCCGAAACCGACCGCGGCGCCGTACACGCCGAGCGCGTAGTCCTGCACCTTCACGCGGGTGAAGAAGGCCGTCGCACCGATCTCGCTGCCTGTGGCGTGGCTGCCGGTCACGGCCCAGGGCGTGAGCCCGCCTCCGGCCGCACCGTCGATGCTGCTCACGCCGCCGGTGAGCAGCAACTTGCCCTGGCCGGGCGTGAAGGCGAGTGCCGGGCTGGCAGAAGCAGCGACGAGCGCCGCCCAGGCAAGGGCGCGCAGCAGGGGGCATGGCATGGGTACGACTCCGGGTCTTGCGGCGAACGGTGCAGGATACGGAGCCACCTGCGGACCGGATGCACCGAGCTGCGGGCATTTGTCACGCCAGCGGCCTCGATCAGCCGATGACGGTCAGTCGGCGCCGTGCAGGTCGAACAGCGGCAGGCCGTAGTGGGCAGACGGTTCTTCGGCGCGGGAGGCTGCGGCAGGCTCGGGCGCGAGCGGCGCCACCAGGTCGCTCAGCCTGGCCAGCGCGCCGGCGCGCACCCCCAGCAGGCGCAGCCGGCGCGTCAGGTCGACCCGCTTGAGGCATTCGCCCGCCGCACGCCGGATGGTGCGCGCGTCGAGCGTGTGCGCCGGGAGCGTGAGGTCGCGCGTGACGGACTTGAAGTCGTCGAAGCGGAGCTTGATGCCGATGGTCTTGCTCGCGTAGCCCTTGCGCGCCAGGTCCCCGGCGAGTTCGACGCACAGCTCGGTGAAGATGGCCGAGAGCGTGGCCCGGTCGCGCACGGCGTGCAGGTCGCGCTCGAAGGTGGTTTCGCGGCTGATCGACACCGGCTCGCTGTAGGTGACCACCTCGCGCGCGTCGCGGCCGTGCGAGGCCTCGTGCAGCCAGCGGCCGTAGTTGGCGCCGAAATGTTCGACCAGGAACACCGGGTCGGCTGCCGCGATGTCGCCGATGGTGTGCAGGCCGAGCCCGGCGAGCTTCTCGCTGGCCTTCGGCCCGATGCCGTTGACCTTGCGCGCGGCCAGCGGCCAGATGCGCGCCGGGATGTCGGCGAAGCCCAGCAGCGTCAGGCCGTCGGGCTTGTCGAGTTCGGAGCACAGCTTGGACAGCAGCTTGTTGGGCGTGATGCCGATCGAGCAGGTCAGGCCGGTGGCGTCTTTCACGGCCTGCTTCAGCCGCGTCCCGATGGCGCTGCCGGCATCGTCGTGCACGCCGGGCAGCCCGCTCAGGTCGACGTAGATCTCGTCGATGCCGCGGTCCTCGACGCAGGGAGCGATCTCGCGCACCGCGGCCTTGAACAGGCGCGAGTACTTGCGGTACTCGTCGAAGTCCACCGGCAGCAGCACCGCGTCGGGCGCCAGCGCGGCCGCCTTCATCGTGCCCATGGCAGAGAACACGCCGAGCGCACGCGCCTCGTAGGTGCTGGTGGTGATGACGCCGCGGCCGGTGTAGTCGCGCAGCCGGAAGAAGCGGCGCGTGCCGTCGGGCAGCAGTTCGGGCTGGTGGCGGCGGCCGCCGCCGATGACCACCGGCAGCCCGCGCAGTTCAGGGTAGCGCAGCAGTTCGACCGACGCGTAGAACGCGTCCATGTCGAGATGCGCGATCAGGCGCGGCGCATCGGGGCTGTACATCCATACAGCATAGCGGCCACGCGAGGCGACGGCAAGCGCCGCCGCGGGGGGCGGGAATCAGGCGACGATGGCGCCGCCGCGCAGGCCGCGGTCGGCGCTGCCCTGGGGCGAGTAGGTGGTGTGGCCGTCGCGTGGCATCAGCACGTCCATCGCGCGGTCGAGCGCCGCGGTGGCGCGGGACAGCGATTCGCGCTGGGCGGCCACCAGACCGCTGGTGCGGGCCAGGCGCTGGCGCAGTGCCGGCGAGACGGGGCCGCTGCGGGCGGCGCGGGCGAACTGGTCGACCGCGCCCGACAGCGCCCGGTGCAACTCGTTGGCCTGCAGTTCGATGCCGGCCGAGTCGCGTGAGCGCAGCGCTTCGCCGAGCGCAGCCAGACGCTCCTCGACGGCCGTCAGCGCGGCATCGAGGCGGGGGTCGGAGCTGCCTTGCGGCGCGTCGCTCATGGGTGGATCAGCGCTGGACCTTGCCCAGCACTTCTTGCGCATTGGCGATCAGCTTGTCGGCGATCACCTCGGCGTTGATCTTGTAGCTGCCATCCGCGATGGCTTGCGAGATGCGCGAAACCTTCTCGGCATCGAAGTCCGCCGAGCTGGCGCCGGCCATCAGGCTGGCGGCCGAACTGGACAGTTCGACCTTGGCGCTGGGGTCAGCAGCTGTGGCGCTGCCGGCCTGCGGCTTGGCAGCCTCGGCCGCCGCCTTGGCGGGGGCGGCGGCGCTGTCAGCGGCCGCCACGTTGCGTTTCTCTGCAGGATTGCCGATCTTCATGGTGTTCTCCTGAGGGAGGAGCCGGAGCACTTCCCGACGTTCATGGTCGGAATATCGGTGCGGCCCGCCGTGACTTTAGGCTCTTTTCGGAGAAGTCCCTCGAACAGGGGGGAAGCGCTGATCACAGTTTGACCTCCACGCGGCGTTCGCCCACGGGCTCGGCGGTCAGGATGCGCCCACTTTCGGTACGAATTCGCGCCGGCTGGCCTTCGTTCCCCGGTGTCAGCGCCTGACCCTCGCCGGAGATGCTGAATCCGCTGCCCTGCGCGACCACCTGCACCGTGTCGCCGGCGGCGAACCACTGGCGCGGCTGCAGGTGCGTGGTTCGCACGCTGCGGCCCGCATCCATCGGGCGTGCCAGCGTACGGCCGACGGCCTGCTCTGGCCGCATCAGGGCCGCAGCCGCTTCTTCGGCCAGATCGACCTCGGCTTGAGCCAAGTCGCCCTCGACCAGCGTGCTGCCCACGGGCAGGGCGCGGGTGGCGACCCAGCGCCTGGCAAAGACTTTCACGGTGACGGGCAGGAACACGTTCCAGCGCGTCGGCCCGCGCAGGCAGCGCACGCCGATGCGGGTGCGGCCCCACATGCGGGCGTTTGGCGGCAGATAGGGCTGCACCTCGTCGCAGGGCGCCAGGCGCAGGCGCGGGTCGAGCGTGCCCACATCCACTTCCACACGCGCGGCCTTCTGTTCAGGCGTGGCGGTGGCGGCGAAGCGGCGCACCTGCTGCTGCAGCGGCGACTCGTCCAGCGGCGCGGCCTGCGCGGCCGGTGCGCACAGCACCGCCGCCGCCAGCAGGCGCAGCAGGAACGGGAAGACGAGAGCCCAGGAATGCATGTCGTCACTGTAGGAGCAGGTCGACAAGTACAGAGGCGGGAAATGGCGGCGGTTTGCCGTTCTATTCGCGCTTATGTCCGGCCGGGGGCTGAACAGAATCCTGTCACATCGCCTTACCGGGTCTCCGGTCGGGCCCAACCCGGATCGCGCCACCATGCTGAACCGACTCACCAACTCGCTGGACTTCCACGGTCAGGCCCTCGCGCTGCGGTCGGAGCGCCAGCGGCTGCTCGCCAGCAACATCGCCAATGCCGACACGCCCGGCTATGTGGCCCGCGACATGGATTTCGCCTCGGCGCTGCGCCAGGCCAC
Source organism: Rhizobacter sp. AJA081-3 (assembly GCF_017795745.1). Classification (GTDB taxonomy): domain Bacteria; phylum Pseudomonadota; class Gammaproteobacteria; order Burkholderiales; family Burkholderiaceae_C; genus Piscinibacter. The sequence continues at coordinate 1,121,478 of NZ_CP059067.1, forward strand.
CGGCAACGCGAGCGGCGGGTTGCCCTCGACGCTGAACACTTCGACCGCCGGCCACATCGCTGCGGCCACCGGCGCGCGCGCCGAGCCCAACCTGCTGTACGCCAGCGCCAGCCAGACCAACCTCGACCGCAACAGCGTCGACATGGACCGCGAGCGCGCCGCCTTCGCCGACAACAGCGTGAAGTACGAAGCCACGCTGCGCTTCATCAACGGCAACGTGCGCACGATGCTCGACGCCATCAAGGGCCAATAAGGAGAACTCGCATGTCGATGTTCAACATCTTCAACGTCTCGGGAAGTGCCGCATCGGCGCAGAGCCAGCGGCTGAACGTGGTGGCGAGCAACCTCGCCAACGCCGACACCGTGGCCGGACCCGACGGCCAGGCCTACAAGGCGCGCCAGGTGGTGTTCCAGACGCAGCTGATGGGCGAGGTCGGCGCGGCCGGCGTGCGCGTCAGCACCGTGCAGGAAGACCAGACGCAAGGCCGCCGCGTGCACGACCCCAAGCACCCCGGCGCCGACGCCGAGGGCTACGTGACCTACAGCAACGTGAACCCGGTGGAGGAGATGGTCAACATGATCTCCGCCTCGCGTTCGTACCAGAACAACGTCGAGGTGATGAACACCGCGAAGAGCCTGCTGCTGAAGACTCTGCAGATGGGCCAGTGAACCCGGACTGAACACACACCATGGCCGTCTCATCCGTCACCTCCGCCTCGACCGACCTGGCCGCCAAGACCAGCGCTGCCCCGGGCGACGCGTCCGACCGCTTCCTCAAGCTGCTGGTCGCGCAGATGCAGAACCAGGACCCGCTCAACCCGATGGACAACGCGCAGGTCACCAGCCAGATGGCGCAGATCAACACCGTCACCGGCATCGAGAAGCTGAACAGCTCGGTGGCGGGGCTGTCGACCCAGTTCATGCAGATGCAGGCGCTGCAGGGCGCCAGCCTGGTCGGCCGCGACGTGATCGTGCCCGGCAGCCAGCTCGACATCGTCGACGGCGTGGGGCAGGGCGGCTTCGAGCTGACTTCGCCGGCCGACGCGGTGAAGGTCGAGATCCTCTCGCCCAGCGGCCAGGTCGTCGAGACCCTGAAGCTCGGCGCGCAGAGCGCCGGCGTGCACAGCTTCGACTGGGCTGCCGGCAGCGCTACCAACGACAGCGGCCTGCGTTTCAAGGTCACTTCTACGCTTGGCGGCACCACCACCACCGCCACCGCGCTGATGCGCGACCGCGTCGATGCGGTGAGCACCAGCGGCACCGGCTTCAGCCTCGAATTGGCCCGCTCGGGCAGCGTCGAGTACAGCGCGGTCAAGGCCTTCAATTGATCCCGAATATCACCGAGGACACACCATGAGCTTCCAGCAAGGTCTTTCCGGACTGAACGCCACCAGCAAGAACCTGGAGGTGATCGGCAACAACGTCGCCAACGCCAACACCTTTGGCTTCAAGGCAGCGCGCGCCGAGTTCGCCGACATGTACGCCACCTCGATGAACGGCTCGGGCACCAGCAACATCGGCATCGGCGTGAACCTGTCCGCGGTGTCGCAGCAGTTCACGCAGGGCAACATCGTCACCACCGAGAACCCGATGGACCTGTCGCTCAACGGCGCGGGCTTCTTCCAGGTGACCGACGGCCGCAGCCCCGTCACGTACACGCGCAACGGCCAATTCAAGGTCGACCGCGACGGCTACGTCGTCAACAACTCGGGCGGCCAGCTGATGGGCTACCCGGCCGACGGCACCGGCACCATCCAGCCCGGCAACGCCAGCGCGCTGCGCATGCCCACCGCGGGCATCAACCCGGCGGCCACCTCGACCATCACGATGGAGATGAACCTCGACTCGCGCGCGGCCACCACGGTGCCCGCGGCCGGGCCGCAGATCATCCTGACCGACCCGACCACCTACAACAACGCCACCTCGGTGACGGTGTACGACGACAAGGGCCAGGACGTCGCGCTGACGTACTACTTCCAGAAGGCGGCCACCGACACCTGGAACGTCTACGTCACCGCCAACGGCACGCCGATCTCCACCACCGGCGCCGGCGTTCCGGCGCCGTCGACGACGATCAACTTCCCGGCCAACGGCGGCACGCCGACCGCGCCGGTGGGCACGGTGACGCTGAACATCCCGGCTTCGACCAACGCCAACGGCGCGCAGACCCTGGCGATCAGCGGCGTGCAGCTCGACCTGTCGGGCGCCACGCAGTACGGCTCCAACTTCGCGGTGACCGACCTGTCGCAGAACGGCTATGCGCCGGGCCAGCTGGTGGGCATCCAGTTCGAAGGCAACGGCATCATCACCGCACGCTATTCCAACGGCCAGTCCAAGCCGGCCGGCCAGGTGGAGATCGCCACCTTCCGCAACCCGCAAGGCCTGCAGCCGCTGGGCAGCAACGCCTGGTCGCGCAGCTTCGCGTCGGGCGACCCGGTGCTGGGCGTGCCCGGCGACGGCAACCTGGGCACCATCCAGTCGGGCTCGCTGGAAGAATCGAACACCGACCTCACCGGCGAGCTGGTCAACATGATCACCGCGCAGCGCGTCTACCAGGCCAACGCGCAGACGATCAAGACGCAGGACCAGGTGCTGCAGACGCTCGTCAACCTGCGTTGATCACGACGCGCACGCACTGAACTGAAGGACCGCCATGGACCGCATGATCTACCTGAGCATGTCCGGCGCGAAGGCGACCATGCAGCGCCAGGACGTGCTCGCGAACAACCTCGCGAACGCCTCCACGGTGGGCTTTCGCGCCGAGCTGCACGCCTTCCGCTCGGTGCCGGTCGAAGGCAGCGGCGCCAGCACGCGCGTCTACGCGCTCGAGTCGACGCCTGGCTACAGCGACGCGCCCGGCGTCGTCAGCAACACCGGCCGGCCGATGGACGTGGCGATGCGCGGCAACGCCTGGCTCGCGGTGCAAGGCCTGGACGGCACCGAGGCCTACACGCGCGGCGGCTCGCTCGAGACCACCGCCGACGGCACCGTGGTCACGCACAGCGGCCTGACGGTGCTCGGCGACGGCGGGCCGATCCAGGTGCCGGCCAACAGCGAAGTCAGCATCGCCGCCGACGGCACGGTCAGCGCGCGTGGTGCCAACGGCCGAAGCGCGACGGTGGGCCGGCTCAAGCTGGTCACGCCCGAGGCGCCGCTGGAGCGCGGCACCGACGGCCTGTTCCGCGCGACGGAGGGCGATCTGCCCGCCGATGCGACGGCTCGCCTGCAGGACGGTGCGCTCGAGGGCAGCAACGTCAGCCCGGTCGAGACCATGGTCGCCATGATCTCCGCGGCACGGCAGTTCGAGGCGCAGATGCGCATGCTGCAGACGGCGGAGAACAACGAGAAGACGGCGGCGCAGTTGCTGTCGATGTCCTGACGGACTGTTCGTTGCGTGACAGCCCGCCGGTCGCGCCCGGCCGGCGGTAACTTTCATTTGCTGGCCCAAATGAAAGTCACCAAAGCAAAGGGCCTCGAACACGATCAGGCCGGTTTGCATGGCAGCAGACCCGAGGCGGCTGTTCCGCGCTCTGCTGACCCGGAGCGTCGAGCGGATGTTGGACGAGCTTGCGGTTCGATGGGGCTTGGCATTCACCAGCCGAACCCTTTGGCCAGCGGCAGCAGCCAAATCGTGTTCAGGCCCTCTTCTTTGGGTCCTTTCTTCTGGGCCAGCAGAAGAAAGGACCTCGCCGGCCGGGCGAGACCGGCGGGCTCTCCGCAGGGGACCAAGAAGGACCGACTTCCACCCGCTTTTCAGCGCGTCGCACGACTCAAGCCCGAGCCAAGATCGGCAGCAACCGAGAAAGGGCTCTAGCCATGATGCGATCGCTGTGGACCTCGAAGACCGGCATGGAAGCCCAGCAGACGCAGCTGGACGCCATCTCGCACAACCTCGCCAACGCCTCGACCAACGGCTTCAAGAAGTCGCACGTGGTGTTCGAGGACCTGATGTACCAGAACATCCGCCAGGCCGGAGCGAACAGCTCCGAGCAAACCACGCTGCCCACGGGCCTGCAGGTCGGCCTGGGCACCCGTGCCGTGGCCAACGTGCGCAGCTTCACGCAGGGCAACCTGCAGCAGAGCAGCAACCCGCTGGACCTGGCCGTGCAGGGCAACGGTTTCTTCGAGGTGCAGATGCCCGACGGCACCACCGGCTACACGCGCGACGGCTCGTTCCAGGTCAACGCGCAGGGCCAGCTGGTCACCAACAACGGCTATCTGCTGCAGCCCGGCATCACCATCCCCGCCACCGCGCAGAGCGTGACCATCGGCACCGACGGCACGGTCAGCGTCTCGCTGCCGGGCCAGGCGCAGCCGCAGTCGGTGGGGCAGATCCAGCTCGCCAGCTTCGTCAACCCGGCCGGCCTGGAGCCCAAGGGCCAGAACCTGTACGCCGAGACAGCCGCCTCGGGCGCTCCCGCCACCGGCGCGCCGGGCAGCAACCAGCTCGGCACGCTGAAGCAGGGCTTCGTCGAGACCTCGAACGTCAACGTCGTCGAAGAGCTGATCGGCATGATCCAGACACAACGCGCCTACGAGCTCAACTCGAAGGCGATCCAGACCTCCGACCAGATGCTGCAGAAGCTCGGCCAGCTGTGATGAACAAGATGCTCCGACCGCTCGCTGCCTTGTCCGCCATCGCCGCTGCCACGCTGCTGTCCGGCTGCCAGACGCTCAATGCCCCGGCCAAGGTCGACGTTGCCGAGCCCACCGCCGCGCTGCCCATTGCGCAGCCCGCGCCGGTGGTCAACAACGGCGCGATCTTCCAGGCCGCGCAGTACCGGCCGCTGTTCGAGGACCACCGCGCGCGGCTGGTCGGCGACACGCTGACGGTGCAGATCGTCGAGAAGGTCTCGGCCAGCCAGAAGAGCACCAGCAGCATCGACAAGAGCGGCAAGCTCAGCGCCGGCGTGACCGCGCTGCCCTTCGTCTCGGCCAACTCCTTCGGCCGCGCCAGCGCCGCCGGCACCTCGAGCAACACCTTCGAGGGCAAGGGCAGCACCGAGAACACCAACGACTTCTCCGGCACCATCACCGCCACGGTGACCGGCGTGCTGCCCAACGGCCACCTGCTGGTGGCCGGCGAGAAGCAGATCGGCGTGAACCACAACGTCGACGTGCTGCGCTTCTCGGGCCAGGTGGACCCGCGCGCCATCCAGCCGGGCAACACCGTCGCCTCGGCGCTGATCGCCAATGTGCGCATCGAGCACCGCGGCCGCGGCGCGCAGGCCGAGTCGCAGGGAATAGGCTGGCTCGCACGCTTCTTTTTGAACGTTCTGCCGATCTAGCAGCGCGAAGAATGGGGTCATGGACAATGACTCCCACCCCGACCGCACCGAACGCCTGATCCGTGCGCTGATCGCAGCGACGGTGGTGATGGCCAGCGCCGCCCTGTGGTGGCCGGTCACCGCGAACGCCGCGCGCATCAAGGAGCTCGCCTCCGTTCAGGGCGTGCGCAGCAACCCGCTGGTGGGCTACGGCCTCGTCGTGGGCCTGGACGGCACTGGCGACCAGACCACCTCCACCCCCTTCACCGCGCAGAGCATCGCCGCGATGCTGCAGCAGATGGGCGTGACGGTGCCCCCCGGCGCCAGCATGCAGCTCAAGAACGTCGCCGCGGTGCTCGTCACCGCGCAGCTGCCGCCCTTCGCGCAACCGGGGCAGACGCTGGACGTGAATGTCTCCTCGCTGGGCAACGCCAAGAGCTTGCGCGGCGGCACGCTGATCGCCACGCCGCTCAAGGGCGCCGACGGCCAGGTCTACGCGCTGGCGCAGGGCAACCTGATCGTCGGCGGCGCGGGCGCCTCGGCTGGCGGCTCCAAGGTTCAGATCAACCACCTCAGCGCCGGCCGTGTGCCCGAGGGCGCCACCGTCGAGCGCGCCGTGCCCACGCCGCTGAACCAGGGCGAATTCCTGCAGCTCGATCTCAACGCCAACGACTTCGGCACCGCGCGCGAGGTGGCCAAGGCGATCAACACGAAGATGGGCGAGGGCATCGCGCTGGCGCTCGATGGCCGTGTCATCCGCGTGCGCATGCCGGCCTCGCCCGATGCGCGCGTGTCCTTCATGGCCGACATCGAGAACCTGCCCATCGAGCGCGCCGCGCCGGCCGCGCGGGTGGTGATCAACGCGCGCACCGGCTCGATCGTCGTCAACCAGGCGGTCACGCTGTCGTCCTGCGCGGTGGCACACGGCAACCTGTCGGTGACCATCAGCACCACGCCCGTCGTGAGCCAGCCCAACCCGCTGTCCGGCGGGCAGACGGTGGCGCGCGAGAAGTCCGACATCACCATCAACCAGGCGCCCGGCTCGCTGATCCAGATGCCCGCCGGAACGCAGCTCGTCGACGTGGTGAAGGCGCTGAATTCGCTGGGCGCCACGCCGCAGGACCTGCTGGCGATCCTGCAGGCCATCAAGGCCGCGGGCGCACTCAACGCAGAGCTGGAGGTGATCTGATGGCCATCAATGCGAATTCCCCGCTGGCCACCGACACGCGCTCGATCGACGCGCTGAAGGCCAGCGCCGCGCGCGACCCGAAGGCCGCCATCAAGGAGGCCGCCAAGCAGTTCGAGGCGCTGTTCATGCAGCAGATCATGAAGAGCATGCGCGAGTCGACGATGAGCTCGGGCATGCTCGATAACTCGGGCACGCAGATGGGCACCGAGATGCTCGACACGCAGTTCGCCACCAAGATGACCGGCCTGCCCGGCGGTCTGTCGGAGGTGATCGCGCGGCAGCTCGAGCGGCAGATGGGCGGTGCGCAGCCGGCGATTCCCGACACCGCCGCGACCAAGACGCCGCCCAAGGTCACGCCCACGCAGGCCGGCTTCGTGCAGCAGCACAGCAGCGCCGCTCGCGCCGCCGAGGCGGCCACCGGAATCCCGGCAGCCTTCATGGTGGCGCAGGCGGCGCATGAATCGGGCTGGGGCAAGCGCGACATCCGCAACGCCGACGGCAGCTCGTCGAACAACCTGTTCGGCATCAAGGCCGGCGCGTCCTGGAAGGGCGCGGTCGCCGAGGTGACGACCACCGAATACGTCGACGGGCAGCCGCGCAAGGTGACGGCGAAGTTCCGCGCCTACGCCTCGGCCGCCGACTCCTTCGCCGACTACGCGCAGCTGATGAAGACCAGCCCGCGGTACACCGGCGTGCTGGCCAACGCGAGCACCGCCGAAGGCTTCGCACGCGGCTTGCAGAAGGCCGGCTACGCCACCGACCCGGCCTATGCCGACAAGCTGGCCCGCACGATCAACACCACGTTGCGCCTTCAGCGCGCCGTGACCTGAAGGGACCGACGCCATGGGCGCTTCCGCACTGATGTCGCTGGGCATGCGCGCGATGACCGCGAACTACGCGGCCTTGCAGGCCACCGGCCACAACATCGCCAACGTCAACACCGCCGGCTACTCGCGCCAGAGCGTCGAGCTGGAGACCAACGGCGGGCAGTTCACCGGCGCCGGCTTCTTCGGCAAGGGCGTCAACGTGGCGAGCGTGAAGCGCGAGCACAGCGAGTTCCTCACCCGCGAGGCCTCGACCAGCCGCGCCATCGCCGCCGCCGACGAGGCGCGCAGCAATCAATTGCAGCAGCTCGAGAAGGCCTTCCCGCTCGGCGAGCAGGGCATCGGCTACGCGGCCGGGCAGCTCTTCAACGCCTTCGTCGACGTGGCCAACAAGCCGGCCGACGCCTCCTCGCGCCAGGTGGTGCTGGCACGCACCGGCGAGTTCGCGACGCGGCTGCGCAGCGCCGGCGAACAGATCGACAACATCCAGCAGGGCGTGACCGAGGAGCTGCGCGCCAGCATCACACAGGTCAACATGCTGGCCGGCCGAGTGGCCGAGCTGAACCAGAAGATTGCCGCGGCGCAGGGTTCCGGCCAGACGCCCAACGACCTGCTCGACCAGCGCGACCAGGCCATCAGCGACATCAGCCAGTACCTGCAGGTCAACACCATCGCGGCCGGCGACGGCAGCATGAGCGTGTTCATCGGCGGCGGCCAGAAGCTGGTGCTGGGCACGCAGACGACCAAGCTGGTCGCGGTGACGGATGCCTTCGATCCCTCGCGCCTGCAGCTCGGCGTGAACGACTCCGGCTCGCTGCGCGAGATGCCCAACGAGCTGATCACCGGCGGATCGATTGCCGGGCTGCTGCGCTTCCAGAACAGCGATCTGATCGATGCGCGCAACCAGCTCGGCCAGATCGCCGCGGCGGTGGCCGGCAGCGTGAACCGCCAGCAGGCCCTGGGCCTGGATGGCAGCCAGCCGGCGGTGGCCGGCTCGCCGCTGCTGTCGGTCGGCGGCCCGCGGGTGCTGCCTTCGTCGAACAACGCCAGCGTCGCCGGGGTGCCGGTGGCGAGTTACGTCAACGGCAGCGGCGACCGCGTGCCCAGCGTGAGCCTGTCAGTGGTGGAACCCACCGAACTGCAGGCCAGCGACTACGAACTCTTCGCCGACCCCAGCCTCGCCGCGGGCAGCTACACGCTGACGCGGCGCAGCGACGGCAGCAGCCAGACGGTGAGCAACGGCTCCATCGTCGACGGCTTCCGCATCGACATCGTCGCGCCCGCCCCGGCGGCCAACGACCGCTTCCTGCTGCAGCCGGTGGCGGCCGCGGCCAGCCGGGCCACGCTGGCCCTGGACAACCCGCGCGGCATCGCCGCGGCTTCGCCGGTGATGGCGACCTTCGACGTCGACAACACCGGCACGGCCACGCTGGCCGCGCTGAGCGCCACCGGCACGGCGCCGGCCGCGGCCGAACTGACCGCGACGCTGACCTTCACCAACAACACCGGCGCGTACAACTGGGAGCTGCGCGACGCCAGCAACGCCCTGGTGCGCAGCGGCACCGGCACCTGGACGGCCGGCCAGAGCATCCGCAGCGACGCCTGGACGCCGGCCACGCCGGCGCAGCGCTACGACTGGGAGCTCTCGCTCAGCGGCGTGCCGCGCAGCGGCGACATCCTGACGGTGGGCAAGACCAGTTTCCCCGCCGCCGACAACGGCAATGCCCGCGCGATGATGGGCCTGCGCGATGCCGGCCTGGTCGGCCAGGTCACGCAGGCCAGCGGCACGGTGGTGCCCGGCGTCAGCGTCACCGATGCCTACGCCAACGTGCTGGCCAACGTCGGCGTGCGGGTGCAGAGCGCCAAGTACTCGGCGCAGCAGTCGGCCTCGATCGCCGACGACGCCAAGGCCGCCCTGACCGACAAGACCGGCGTCAACCTCGACGAGGAAGCGGCGCGGCTGATCCAGTTCCAGCAGAGCTACCAGGCCGCGGCCAAGATGCTGCAGGTCGCGCAGTCGCTGTTCGACACGCTGCTGCAGACCGCCGGCTGAAGGAGAAGCACACCATGTCATCGCGCATCAGCACCACCCGCGTCCACGAGGCCGGTATCGAGACCCTGCAGAAGCGGCAGGTCGAGCTCGCCGGCGCCCAGGAACGGCTCACCTCGGGCAAGCGCGTGGCCAAGGCCAGCGACGACCCGGCCGCGGCGGCCCGCGCCGAGCGCGCGCTGGCCGGCGAGATGCGTGCCCAGACCAGCGAGCGCGCGGTCGAGGCCAGTCGCACTGCCATGTCGCTGTCGGAGACGGCGATGGGCGACGTGGTCGAGCTGCTGCAGCAGGCGCGCGAGGCGATGGTCGCCGCCGGCAATGCCTCGTACACCGACAACGAGCGCCGCGGCCTGGCCGAGAAGCTCACCTCGATCCGCCAGCAGCTGCTGTCGGTGGCCAACCGCACCGATGGTGCCGGCAGCTTCCTGTTCGGCGGGCAGGGCGCCGGCTCGGCGCCCTTCGTCGATGCGGCCGGCGGCGTGCAGTACCGCGGCATCGCTGGCGAACGCCGCACCGAACCGGCCACCGACCTGCCGCTGACGATCAACGGCGACGGCGTGTTCATGACTTCGCTGACCGGCAACGGCGTGTTCCAGACCAGCGCAGCGGCCGGCGTCACGCAGGCCTGGATTGACAATGGTCAGGTCAGCGACCCGTCCGCGCTGACCGGTTCCACCTACACGCTGCAGTTCAGCATCGCCGCCGGCGCCACCACCTACGCGGTGCTGGAGAACGGCCTGCCCACGGCCGTGACCGCAGCGCCGTATGTCTCGGGGCGCGACATCACGGTGGACGGCCAGACCTTCCGCATCAGCGGCGCGCCGGCCAGCGGCGACCAGTTCACGGTGCAGCCGTCGACCGCCACGCTGTCGGTGTTCGACACGCTGGACCGCGCCATCGGCCAGCTCGGCACGCCGAGCCGCACGGCCGCGCAGATCGCCCAGGGCAACACCGACGCGTTGCGCGACCTCGACCAGTCCATGTCTCAGCTGCAGGGCGCGCGCGCCGCCGCCGGCGAGATGCTGGTGCGCATCGACAGCGAGACCGGCCGCCTGGCCGACCAGAAGCTGGCCAATCAAAGCGAGCGCAGTCGTGCGGAAGATCTCGACATGACCGATGCGATCTCGAAGTTCCAGAACCTGCAAACCGGATACGATGCCGCGCTGAAGTCGTACTCGATGGTGCAGCGACTGTCGCTGTTCCAGTATCTCAACACGTAAGGCCCCCATGCTCGACGTTGCGATCCTCGGCCAGGTGGCCTTCGGCTACTCGCCCTTCATCGACCGCAACCGGGCGGTGTCGGCCACGCGGCTGACCGTCTTCCCGCTGAAGACGGACAGCGCGCCCGACGCCGCGCAGTTGCTGCACGCCGTGGGCGGCGTGTGGCCGGCCGACGGCGCACGCGTGTCGCTCAACGTGGCCAGCGAGTCGCTGCTGCAGGACCTGATGCAGGCCCAGCCGGCGCCCAACGTGATGGTCGAGATCCCGGCCTTCATGGCCTGCGACCCGGCGAACACCGATTCCATCGTCTCGCTGCATGCCAACGGCAACTCGTTGCTGCTCAAGGGCCGGCCGCTGTCGGAACTGCCGCGCGAGGTGCTGCCCTGCTTCAAGTACTCGATCATCGACCTGGCCGACGACCGCCGTGCCGACGGCTCCAAGCCGCCGCCCGGCGTGACGCGCAACATCCCGCACGTACAGGCCGGCGTGCGCACCATCACCGAGATGGAGCACGCCTTCGCGCGCGGGGCCGAGGCGGTGCTGGGCTGGCCGATCGACGACGCCATCCAGGCGGGCAACGCCAAGGCCCGAGCCGGCCAGCCCGACATGCAGACCATGGTGCAGCTGATCCGCCAGGTCGATGCGGAGGAGCCGATCGAGAAACTCGAGAACACCCTCAAGCGCGACCCGCAGCTGGCCTTCAAGCTGATGCGCTACATCAACTCGCCGGCCTTCGGGCTGCGCGTGGAGATCAGCTCGTTCCGCCACGCCATCATGATGCTCGGCTACAAGCGCCTGAAGCGCTGGGTGGCGTTGCTGCTGGCCACCGCCAGCAAGGACGTCAACCTCAAGCCGGTGATGTTCGCCGCGGTGCGCCGCGGCCTGCTGATGGAGGAGCTCGGCCGCGAAAGCAGCGACGAGGAGATGCGCAGCGAGATGTTCATCTGCGGCGTGTTCTCGCTGCTCGACCGCATGTTCCAGCAGCCCTTCAAGGAGCTGCTGGCCAACATCCCGGTGCCCGAGCGCGTGTTCCAGGCGCTGGCCGAGGAGACCGGCCCCTTCCAGCCCTACGTGAACATGGTGCGGGCGATCGAGAACGAATCGCTGTTCGACTTCCGCGAATGTGCGGACGCGCTGATGACCAGCGTCAGCGAGATCAACCGCGCGCAGCTGCGCGCGCTGATGGCGGCGAGCCAGCTCGAATGAGGCGGCTGCCGCCGTGGCACTGAGGGGCCCGATCCGCCCCGAAACCCGGCTGCCGCTGGCGGCCTGGCACCCCCTGCTCGACAGCCTCGGCGAGGCCGTGCTGCTGCTCGACGCCACCGGGCAAGTCAGCTTTGCCAACAGCGCCGCGACGCGGCTCGTGCCCGATGCCGTGGGCCTGTCGCTGCCCCGGCTCGAGGCCCTGTTCGGCGCGCCGGCCGTGGCCTGGCTGCAGGCCGCGCAGCGCGGGGAGGCCCGTGCCGCCGAGCCGCCGCTGGCGCGCCTGCCCGACGGCAACGCCCTCACGCTGGCCTGGCGCCGGCTCGATTCGGGAGAAGCGGTGCTGCGCCTGCTGCCTGCGGCCGCGTCGGCGCCGCCGTCGGAGCCGGTGCATGCGGTGCACGAGGCCTTCCGGCTGGTCTGGGACGCACCGTTCCCCGCCACGCTGCAGGATGCCGACTTCCGGCTCGTCGACGTCAACCCGGCCTATCTCGAGTTCACCGGGCACTCGCGCCAATGGCTGATCGGGCGCGACCCGCTCGAACTGCAGCCTGCCGAAGACCGCGCCAGCAGCCTGGAGGCACGCGCGGCCTTCCTCGCCAACTCTGCGCTGGCCGACACCGGCCCGTTGTTCGAACGACGCCTGCTCGACGCCGGCGGCCATGAGCGCTGGTACCGCGCCGCGCGGCGCCGGGTTACCGATGCGCAGGGCCGCACCTTGCTGCTGGTGGTGATGCAGGACTCGACCGCCGAGCATGTGGCGCGCGAACGCGCCGACCGCTCGGCCCGCGAGCTGGACAACTGGTTCGACCTCAGCCCGGTGGGCATGGTGCTGTTCGATGATCGCGGCTTGCTGGTGCGCAGCAACCCGGCGTTCGAGGCACTGGTGGGCAGCATGCCGGTGATGTTGTCCGACGCGACCCCCCCGCTGCAGGAACTGCTGTGTTGGGCCGGCGAGGCGCCCGACGCCGCGCTGCGCCCCGGCGCGCAGCCGCTGGAGCGCCAGGTCTGGATGCCGCAGCCCGGCGGCGCCGACTTGCGGCTGCGCTCCATCGTGCGCTGCTACAAGGCGCCCGGCGGGCAACGCCGCCACATGGCGGTGGTCGAGGACCGCAGTGTGGAGGAGGAGCGCGACCTCGCGCAGATGCAGATCGGCGCGATGATGGACACCGCCGGTGTCGGCCTGGCCACCTTCCAGGAGTCCTCCGGCTGGGTGCGCCAGCGCCAGACCGGGGGTGGCGGCGGCGCGCCCTCGACGCTGCAGGCGATCGGGCGCGACGTGGTGATGCCCGAGTCGCTGCCCGAGTACGAGCGGCTGCAGCGTGCGCTCAAGCTCGGCGAGCGCGCCGAGGTGCGTTACGCCGTGCGCCACCCCGAGCTCGGCCAGCGCTGGCTGCTCACGCGTGTCGAGCCGGCCACCATGGCCTCGGGCCAGCGCACCACCTCGGTGGTGACGCTGGACGTCACCGAGCAGCAGCAGGCGCAACTGCGCAGCGAGGAGCTGCTGCGCGAAATGTCGAACATCCTCGAGAGCACCGTCACCGGCATCGCGCAGCTGCGCGGTGGCCTGCTGGTGCGATGCAACCAGCGATTCGAGGCGATGGTCGGGCTCGCTGCGGGCAGCGCGGCCGGGCGTGGCCTGGTCGACCTGTTCGGCGGCGATCCGAAGGTGCGGCACGTGGCGGTCGAGGCGCTGAACACGCTGGCCAGCGGCGAGGTGATGGAGACCGAGTTCGAGTTCGCGCCGCCCGGCCTGCCGATGCTGTGGTACGGGTTGTCGGTGCGCCGCACCGATTCCGGCACGGGCAGCGTCGAGTTGATCGCGGTGCTCTCCGACATCACGCGGCTGAAGCTGCAGCAGACCGAGCTGGAGCTGGCGGCACGCGACCGCGAGCTGATGTTCAGCCTGTCGGAGGTGGGCATCGCCTCGGTGCGCGACGGCCGCATCCAGCGCGCCAACGACGCGCTGGCCCAGCTGGCCGGCTGGCCGACCCCGGAGCTGGCCTCGCTGACCTTGTCAACGCTCTACGCCGACCCGGCCGACTATGCGCGCCGCTGGCCGCATCAGGAGCGCGAGCTGCGCCTGCAGGGCCGCTGGAGCGGCGAGATGCAGCTGCGCCGCCGCGACGGCCAGCTGCTGTGGGTGCAGATGGGCCTGCGCCTGGTCAGCCAGGGCGATCCGTCGGTCGGCTTCATCGCCTCCGTCGTGAACGTCGACGCGCGCCACCGCGCGGAGCTGGCGGTCACGCTGCAGGCCGAACGCACGCGGGCCATCCTCGACTCGGTGCTGGTGGGCATCGTGACTGTCGGCGCCCACGGCATCGAGTGGATGAACCGCTCGGCGCGGCGCATGTTCGGCGGCGACTGGCGGATTTTTCTCAACCAGCCGATCTCGACGGTGGCCACGCCCGAGCCGACGCACCCGTTCCGCCGCACGCACTACCTGGAAGAGCTGGCCGAGGGCCAGGCCGAGACCTTCGAGTGCCGCGTCAAGGCGCGCGACGGGCGTGAGTTTTGGGTGGTCGGCAATGCCGTGGCCACGGCGCGCGATTCCACCGGCCGCCAGCTCACCTACGCGCTGCTCGACATCGAACGCCGGCGCCAGGCCGAGGCGCGCATGTCGGAGGCGCAGGCCTCGCTGCAGCGCATCATCGAAGCTGCGCCGATGGCGATCACGCTGCGCGACGCGCGCACGCTGAAGGTGCTGCAGGTCAACCAGGTGGCGGCGCGCAATGCCGGCCGCGAACCAGAGCAGATGATCGGCATGGCGCCCGAGCAGCTGTTCGACGCGCATGCGGCCGCTCAACGCCGTGCCGACATGGAGCTGGCGCTGGCCTCGCGAGATCTCACGCAGCGCGAGTACCGCGTCGAGGTGGATGGCGTGCCGCAGGTGTGGGATGCGCGCTACCTGCCGCTGTCCACGGTGCCCGGCCAGCCGCCCGACCAGCTGCTGCTGGTGGCCACCGACGTGACCGAGCAGCGTGCCGCGCAGGAGGCGCGATTCGAGGCGGCCATCGCGCAGCGCGAGATGCTGGTCAAGGAAGTGCACCACCGCATCAAGAACAACCTGCAGGGCGTGGCCGGTCTGCTGCAGCAGATCGCCCAGCGCAAGCCGGAGGTGGCAGGCGTCATGTCCGAGGTCGTCGGCCAGGTGCAGGCGATCGCGCAGGTCTACGGCCTGCAGGTCGGCGTGACCGGGCCGCTGCGGGTGAAGAGCGTGGTGGAGGCGATCGCGCAATCGGTGCAGCGCACCTTCGGCCGCACGATCCGCTTCTCGCTCGAAGGCCCGGCGCCGCATCGCTGGGCGCTGCCCGAGGCCGAATCGATCCCGATCGCGTTGACGATAAACGAGCTGCTGACCAACGCCGTCAAGCACAGCATCGAGGCCGACGTGTGCTGCACGCTGACCTGCGCAGAGGAGGGCGTGCGCCTGGCCATCCGCAATGTCGGTGTGCTGCCGGCCGACTTCAACCTCGCGCGCGTGCCGGGCGGGGTGTCCGGCCTGGGCCTGGTGCGCGCGCTGCTGCCGCGGCGCAGCGCCTCGCTGAGCATCGTGCAGGACGGCGCGCAGGTGCTCGCCACGGTGACGCTGGATCCGCCGAGCATCACCCGGCTGGAGCCGGCATGAATACGGGGCCCGGTTTGTCGGACAATGTGCTGCAACGCGACTTCGACGACAGGGCGTGACGGTGGCCACAACGGGCAAGGGCAGGATCCTGGTGGTGGACGACGACCGGCTGGTGCTGGCGACGCTGAGCCACGGCCTGATGCAGGCCGGCTACGAGGTGATCGATGCCGACAACGGCGACGACGCCATCCTGCTCGCCCGCGAGCGCCGGCCCGACCTGGCGTTGCTGGACATCCGCATGGAGGGCAAGAGCGGCTTCGACGTGGCGGCCTACCTGCGCGAGTACTGCCAGATCCCGTTCATGTTCCTGTCCGCCTTCTCCGACGACGCCACGGTGGCACAGGTGAAGGCGCTCGGCGCCGTGGCCTACCTCGTCAAGCCGCTGGACATCCGGCAGATCGTGCCGGCCGTCGAAGCGGCCTTCGCCCACATCGACGCACGCCGCGGGCCCGCTGCACCGGCGCCGGCCGTCGAGCCGCACACGGCCAGCCCAGGCACCGAGTCGCTGGAGCCCACGGTGGCGATGGCGGTGGGCGTGCTGATGCACCGCTATTCACTGGGTCGCGGCGCGGCGCTGGAGCGCCTGCAGCGGCAAGCCGCTGGCGAACAGCGCGGCCTGGCCGACCAGGCCGAGCGGCTGCTGCAGGCGGTCGAACTGCTGTCGAGCTCAGGCCACTGACGCGGGCCGCCGGGGGCGCTCACCCCGGCGGGATGCTGAAGTGGAAGCTCGCGCCGCGGTCGACCTCGGCTTCGGCCCAGACCTCGCCGCCGTGGCGCCGGACGATGCGGCGCACCGTGGCCAGGCCGATGCCCGTGCCCTGGAAGTCGCTGGCACTGTGCAGGCGCTGGAACACGCCGAACAGCCTCTCGGCGAAGCGCATGTCGAAGCCCGCGCCGTTGTCGCGCACCGTGAAGGTGCCGGGATGCTGGGGCCGTCGCTCCAGCCAGACCTCGGGCGAGCGGCACTTGCCGGTGTACTTCCAGGCGTTGCCCAGCAGGTTCTCGAGCACCAGGCGCAGCAGGGTCGGGTCGCCGGTGACCTGCAGTCCGGGTTCGACGTGCAGCAGCACCTCGCGTCCGGGTGACTGGCGGCGCAGGTCCTCGGCCACGTAGGTGGCCAGCTGCGACAGGTTGACCGGCTGGCGCGCCAGCGGCTGCGACGACAGCTTGGACAGCGTCAGCAGCGCGTCGATCATGCTGTTCATGCGCGCGGCCGCGCCGAGCACGCGGTCGAGGTGGTCATTGCCGATGCGGTCGAGCGCGTGGCCGTAGTCCTCCTTGAGGATCTTCGTGAAGCCCTCGACCACGCGGATCGGCGCGCGCAGGTCGTGCGACACGGTGTAGCTGAACGATTCGCGCTCGGCCTCGGCGCTGGCATCAGGGGCTGCTGGGAGCGGGTCGTCGAGCACGCGCAGCGTGCCCGCGTAGCCCGCAAAGCCGCCTGCCTCGTCGATGCAGACGCGACCTTGCAGGCGCACGCGGCGCGTCGGGCCGCCGTGGGCCGGGGCGAAGCGGGCCTCGACGTCCTGCAGCGGCAGGCGGCCGTCGAGCTGCGAGCGCAGCGAAGCGGCATCGGTGTCGGAGTCGGTGAAACGCTCCCAGAGCAAGGTGCCAGTGGCGTCTTCGGCCTCCGCGGCCGAGCCGGGCGGGGCCTTCAGCGTCTGCAGCCGGTGTCCGGCATCGCTGCGCCACTGCCACAGGTCGAGCATCTCCTCGAGCCGGCGCAACTCGTCGCGGCTGCGGCGCAGCGCAGCCAGCGCCTGCCAGTGCCTGCGGCCGGCCCACAGCGCGAGCAAGGCGCCGATCACGAAGGACGGCAGGGCGACGGCCCACACGCTGCTCGCCGAAGCAGTGTCGGCCGCCTGCGCCGGCGTGGCGCACCACGCCAGGGCCGCGCCGAGCGCCGCAGTCCGCGAGGCCAGGCCGTGTCGAGCGGGTACCGCCGGAGCCACGTGCATGCCGAAGATTGTAAAGAGGCGTTGCCGAGGCAGGCGTCACTGAGGCCAGTTCAAGTTCGGGGGCAGGGGGCCGATGAGCCTCAGGTGTCGCGCCGTTCCGACGCAGTGGCCGCTCGCCCTTCGCCCCGCCATGCTCAATTTTCTCTATCGCACCTTGTTCTGGCTTGCCGCCGCCGCGGCGGGCCTGGCGCTGCTCGGCCCGGAGCGCTTCGCGACGGTGCTGACCGCGGTAGCGGGTGTCGGCCTGCTGTTGTCGTACGGCGCCTGGCGGCTGGCGATGGCGAATGACCGCCGGGCGGCCCACGAGGATGGCGACGCCACCGAGCCCGCCCAGCTCGACGAATTCGCCTTGTTGGAGATCGCCACGCGGCTGTCGCAGGCCATTGCCGGCAGCAGCGGGTTCGATGCGGCGCTGCATGCGGCGGCCGACACCTTGCGCGCCGAACTCGGCTCGCGCGAGACCACGGTACACCGCGTGCTCGCCATCGAGCCGCCGCTGGCGCACCTGGCCACGCTGGTCGAGGGCCAGGCCGGCGGCATCGGAGTCGAACATCGTGTGCGGCTCGAGCGTTCGCCGCTCGGTGAAGCCTTGCGTGAGCGGCGCGTGGCCGGCGCGGGGCTCGGGCCATTCGCGATCCCGGTGCTGCGCGCGCAGGCGCCGGTGGCCGTGATCGAGCTGGGTCCGGTGGCGCTGCAGGCGCCGACCGAGGCCCTGAAGTCCCTGTTCGATCTGGCGCGCCTGCAACTGGGCCAGTTCGGTGGCGCCGCGGCCGAGCCGACACGGCCGGCCGGCGACGAGTTGCTGCGCAGCCTGCCTGCCAGCGTGATCGTCACCGACGCGACGGACGGTCGCGTGCTGGAGCTCAGCCGCCAGGCCGAGCGCGAGTTCGGCCTGCAGCGCGACGTGCTGGTCGGGCTCACGGTGGCACAGGCCTTTGGCCACGCCGTGCAGGCCCGGGTGGCGCCGTCGTTGGCCGAGGCCGCAGCGGCCGAAGCACCGGTGAGCCAGGAGTTCGAGCTGCCGACGCCGCAGGGCACGCGGGTGATCTCCGCCGTGCACGGAGCCTTGAAGGCGGGCGAGTCGGCGCGCTTGATGCTGACCGTACTGCGCGACGTGACCGAGGAGTGGCAGCGCCGGCGCGAACTGCTCGAGTCCCAGGCGCGGGCGCGCGAGTTCGCCGAGACCGTGGACGACAGCCTGTTCGTCAGCAACCCCGACCGATCCGAATTCCGCTTCATCGCCAGCAGCGCGTTCGACACCTGGGGCGTGCCGCGCGAGCTGGTCGAGCGGGAGCCGGGGCGCATCTTCGACAACGTCGTCGAGGAGGATCGGCCGCAGCTCGAAGCACGCCGGCAGGCCGAGCAACGGCAGCAAAGCGCCGACGTCAGCGTGCGCATCCGCCATCCGTCGCACGGCCTGCGCTGGCTGCGCACGCGCACGCGGACGAAGCCGATGCCCGACGGCAGCCTGCGCGTGTACGGCATGGTCACCGACGTCACCGCCGAGCGGCAGCGCGAGCTGGACCTGGAGCGCGCGCGCGACGAGGCGCAAGCCGCCAGCCAGGCCAAGAGCCAGTTCATGGCCAACATGAGCCACGAGATCCGCACGCCGATGAACGGCATCCTCGGCATGACCGAACTGCTCCTGGGCACCTCGCTGGACGAGCGCCAGCGCCGCTTCGCGCAGGCGGTGTACCGCTCCGGCGAGTCGCTGCTGGAGATCATCAACGACATCCTCGATTTCTCGAAGATCGAGGCCGGCCGGCTCGAGCTCGCGCCCACCGAGTTCACGCTGCGCGCCGTGGTCGAGGACACCCTGGAACTGCTGGCGCCGCGCGCCCACGAGAAGGGACTCGAGCTGAGCTTCCGCGCAGCCACCGACCTGCCGGAGGTGGTGCGCGGCGACCCGCTGCGGCTGCGCCAGGTGCTCACCAACCTGGTGGCCAACGCGATCAAGTTCACCGAGCACGGCGAAGTCGTCGTCGACCTTCGCCTCGGCCCGCATCCCCCGGGGGAGGTGCCGGCCGGCACGCTGGCCTTCGAGTTCGGCGTGCGCGACACCGGCATCGGCATCGAGGCCGAGGTGCTGCCGCGCCTGTTCAATGCCTTCACCCAGGCGCACGGCGGCATGTCGCGCCGCTACGGTGGCACCGGCCTCGGCCTGGCGATCTCGCGCCAGCTTGTCGGCCTGATGGGTGGCCACATCGAGGCACGCAGCGCACCCGGGCTCGGTTCGGAGTTCCGCTTCACGCTGCCGCTCGTGGCGCTGGAGGGCCGCGCCGGCCTGCCCGACGGCCTGCAGGCCGATCTGGCCGCGCTGCGCGTGCTGGTCGTGGAAGACAACCCGACCAATCGCACGGTGCTCGAGCACATGCTGGGCGACTGGGGCATGCAGGTCACGCTGGCCGAGGACGGCGTGCGCGCCCTGGAACTGCTCGACGCGACCGGCACCGGGGCCTCGCCATTCGACCTGGCCCTGGTGGACATGCACATGCCCCGGCTCGATGGCCTCGGCCTGGCACGTGCCCTCACCGCGTCGGGCCGCCACCGTGCACTCAAGCTCGTGTTGCTGTCTTCGGTGTCCAGCCCCGACGACGTCCAGGCGGCGCACGACGCGGGATTCCTGCGCTTCGTGGCCAAGCCGGTCCGGCAGGCCGAGTTGCGACAAGCGCTGCTCGGCGTGACATCCTCACGCCGCGAAGCACCGCTGCCCGACACGCACCTCGGGCGAAGGGTTCTGGTTGTCGAAGACAATACCGTCAATCAGGAAGTCATCGGCCAGATGCTGCGGCAACTCGGCTGCAGGGCCACGGTGGCTTCCGGGGCTTCGGAAGGGTTGCGGGCGCTGTGCGAGCAGAGTTTCGATCTGGTCTTGATGGACATCCAGATGCCGGGCATGGACGGCGTGGAGGTGTTGCGCGCGTTTCGCCGCGGGCCGGACACGCGACGTGCATTCCTCACGCTGCCCGGCACGCCGGTGGTGGCCGTCACCGCCAACGCCCTGGACGGTGACGAACAGCGGTTTCGCGATCTCGGATTCGACGACTACCTCTCCAAACCCTTCCGCCAAAGCCAGTTGCTCGCCATGCTCAACCACCACCTCCGCCCCAGTTCGCCGCTGCCCGGGCAGGACGCGCCCGAAGCCGGGTCGGCGCAAGCCGCCGACCCCGCGATGCCGGCCGTGCTCGACGCCCAGGCGCTGGCGCGCCTGCGTGAACTCGATCCGAAGGGCGAGAACAGGCTGATCGAGCGCGTGCTCAAGGCCTTCGAGACCTCGGTGGCCAGGCTGGCGCCTCAGCTCGACGAGTCTCGCCGCAGCGGCGACCGCGCCGGCATCCGCCACGTGGCGCACACGCTCAAGTCGTCCTCGGCCAGCATCGGTGCACTCGTTCTGTCGCAGCGCTGCGCGGAAGTCGAGACCCTGATCCGTCTGGAAAACACGGAAGACCTGAATGCGCCGCTCGATGCCCTGTCCGCAGAGCTCGCCGTCGTGCTAAAAGCGATACAAACGGTGCTGGACAACCAGGCATGACCAAGCGCGCGGTTCAGGAAGACGACGATCTGCCCCGGCAGCCCAAGGTGCTGCTGGTGGATGACGACGAGGTCAACCTCCTGCTGACCTCGATCGCCCTGCGCGAGCGCGGCTTCGACATCACCGAGGCCAACGGCGGAGAGCAGGCGATCCGCATGCTGGCCGACTGGCTGCCCGACGTCGTCGTGCTCGACGCGCTGATGCCCGGCCTCGACGGCTTCGAGACCTGCCGCGAGCTGCGCCATCTGCCCGGTTTCGAGTCGCTGCCGGTGCTGATGCTCACTGGCCTGGACGACGATGCCTCGATCACCCGCGCCTACGAGGCCGGCGCCACCGACTTCTTCGTCAAATCCACCCAATGGAGCCTGCTCGCCGGCCGGCTGCGCTACCTGCTGCGCTCGGCGCGCACCCGCCAGGAGCTCGAGCGCAACAAGTCGCGGCTGGCACGCGCCCAGGATCTGGCGCGCATGGGCAGCTTCGACTGGAAGCGCGGCGACGGCGGGCCGATCTTCTCGCCCGAGGGCCTGCGCGTGTTCGGGCTGGCGCCCGACGAATCGCTGCCGTTCCGCACCCTGCTGCGCATGCTGCCGGATGAAGACCGCAGCGGCCTGCTGACGGTGCTGCGCGAGGTGCTCAAGCACAGCTCGGTGCTCGCCACCGACGTGCCGGTCACGCTGCTCGACGGCCGCCAGCGCATCGTTCACGTCGAGGCCGAGCCCGAGTTCAACGAGCACGGCAACCTGATCGGCTACACCGGCATCGTGCAGGACGTGACCGACCGGCGCATGGCCGAGGACAAGATCAAGCATCTGGCCAACTTCGACGGTCTCACGGGCCTGCCGAACCGGCGCCAGCTGATCTGGCGCACCGAACGCGCGCTCGAGCATGCGCGGCGACTGGGCCACCAGGTGGCGCTGCTGCTGATCGACCTGGACCGATTCAAGGTCATCAACGACACGCTGGGCCATGGTGCCGGCGACGAGCTGCTGATGGAGGTGTCGCGCCGGCTGCGCTCCTGCGTGCGCCACTCCGACCAGGTGATGGAAAGCTCGCTCGAGGCGATGGGCTCGCGCTCGCACCGCACGCTCGAGGCGGTGGGCCGCCTGGGCGGCGACGAGTTCGTGGCGCTGCTGCCGGAAGTGGCCGACGAGCGCGATGCCGAACGCGTGGCCAAGCGCATCCTGGATCTGATGCGCGAGCCGATCTTCGTTGGCGGGCAGGAATGTTTCGTCACCGCTAGCGTGGGCATCGCGCTGTACCCGCGCGACGGCGCCACCATGGCCGACGTGCTGCGCAATGCCGACGTGGCGATGTACGCGGTGAAGTCCAGCGGCCGCAACAGCTCGTCGCTGTACAGCCCGGCACTGGCCGGCAAGGGCCGCGAGAAGCTCGAGCTCGAGAGCGCGCTCCACAAGGCGATCGAGCGCAACGAGCTGGTGCTGCACTACCAGCCGAAGATCGACGTGCGCGGTGCGCGCATGGTCGGTGCCGAGGCGCTGATGCGCTGGCAGCGCGGTGGCGTGCTGGTGCCACCGGCCGACTTCATCCCGCTGGCCGAGGAAACCGGCCTGATCATCCCGCTGTCGGAATGGGCGATCCGCGAGGCGGCGCGCCAGGCGCGCGTCTGGCAGGACAGCTTCGGCTTTGCCGACTCGATCGCGGTGAACCTGCCGAACCGGCTGTTCGAGCGCACCGACCTGGTCGAGCACATCCACAACGCGGTCACCACCTACGGCGTGCCGCACCACGCGATCCAGCTCGAGATCACCGAGACAGGCCTGATGAAGGACCTGCAGAACGTGATCCCGTCGCTGCACCGGCTCAACGAGATCGGTGTCGAGATCTCGATCGACGATTTCGGCACCGGCTACTCGTCGCTGGCCTACCTGACCACGCTGCCGATCAGCGAGCTGAAGATCGACCGCAGCTTCGTGCGCGACCTGGGCATGACGCCGCAGAGTTCGGCGGTGGTCACCGCGATCATCGCGCTGGCCCGCTCGCTCGGCCTGCGCGTGATCGCCGAGGGCGTGGAGAACCTGCGCCAGATGGAGGTGCTGCACCGCCTGGGCTGCGGGATCATGCAGGGCTACCTGTTCAGCCGGCCGCAGCCGCCGGAGGACATCGAGACCTGGCTGCAGCAGACCGTGCTGCCGCGCAAGGCGCCGTGGATCGGCAAGGCCGGCGAGATGGTCGACCTGGCCGACGCGCTGCGGCCGGCCGACCCGCGCGAAACCCGCATCAAGCCGGTCGGCTGAGCCCGTGAGCACGACGGAATCGAACCGCACCACGGCGGCACGCCCGGGTGCCGAGACCCTGCCGGCCCAGATCGCCAAGGCGGCCCTGCGCCGCCTCGTGCTCGACAAGCAGGAGCCGACCCCGGAGAACTATGCCCGCGCCTATGCGCAGGAATCCGGCGAGGCTTCCCCGGCGGCGGCCGACGGCGCGGCGCTGGCGACCCTGATCGGCAAGCTCGTGCGCGGCGTCGAACGTGGCGGGCGCCACTGGACGTCCGCGCGGCGCAAGGACAGCCTGCAGCGGGTGCTCGAAAGCAGCCGCAGCGACGCGAAGCGCCTGCAGCAGCGGCTGACGCAGCTTGCGGCGAGCTGGGACGCCGACACTCCGGATGCCGGCGTCGAGACCGAGCCGGCGCCACTGGACGCACTGGAAACACCCGCAGCGCCCGCCGACGTGGCCCCGGTTGTGGCGCCGATCTCGCTGAACCTCGGCGACGAACGGCCCTGGGGCCGCGTCGTCGGCACGCTGGGCGGCACGACGCGCCAGGCGCTTCCGCCGAACGACGACGCGGCGGCGCAGCTGTCGCAGGCGCTCGCGGGCCTGGTCGAGCGCATCGGCAGCGAAGGTGCTTCGGCGCCGCTGGCCGAGGAGCTCGACACGATGTGCCGGCGTGCCGGCATCGTGCTGCAGCACCGCCACCACCTGGTCGATCAGCTCGGTGCGCTGTGCCAGGAGCTGACCGCCAGCCTGACCGACCTGGCCGAGGACGACAGCTGGGCCAAGGGCCAGTGCGAGGCCATGCGCGTCAAGCTCGACGAGGGCCTCACCGCCCGCGGCGTGCGCGCCGTCAACGAACTGCTGCGCGACACCCGCGAGCGCCAGGGTGCGCTGCGCGCCGAGCGAGAGAAGGCGCGGGATGCACTCAAGTCGCTGATCAACCGCATGCTCAGCGAACTGGGTGAGCTCGGCTCGCAGACCGGCCGCTTCCACGAAAGCGTGGGGCGCTATGCCGACGTGATCGAGAAGGCCGATTCGCTGGAGAGCCTGGCCGGCGTGGTGCGCGAGATGGTCGAGGAGACCCGCACGGTGCAGGTGCTGGTGCAGCAGACTCAGGGGCGCCTGCAGGAAGAGCACGCGAAGGCCAGCGAGCTGACGCAGCGCGTGGGTGAACTCGAAGGCGAGTTGCGCCGCCTGTCCAGCGAAGTGTCGACCGACCAGCTCACGCAGGTGGCGAATCGCCGCGGCCTGCTGCAGGCCTTCGAGGCCGAGCGAGCGCGTGTCGAGCGCGGTGCGGCCGGGCTGGCCGTGGGCTTGCTCGACATCGACAACTTCAAGCGCCTGAACGACGAACTCGGCCACGCCGCCGGCGACGTGGCCCTGCGGTCGCTGGCCGAGGTGGTGAGCAAGACACTGCGGCCCTCCGACCTGGTGGCACGCTACGGCGGCGAGGAGTTCGTCGTGTTGCTGCCCGAGACGCCGATCGACGAGGGCCAGCAGATCCTCACGCGCCTGCAGCGCTCGCTGTCGGGCGGCTTGTTCATGCACGAGGACAAGACGATCTTCGTGACCTTCTCGGCCGGGGTCACAGACTACCGGCCGGGCGAGACCATCGAGGCGGCGCTGGAGCGCGCCGACCAGGCCCTCTACGAGGCCAAGCGCACGGGCAAGAACCGAACCTGCATCGGCTGAGGCGCGGCGCGGTCGGGCCTCACTTGGCCCAGGTGTCCTTCAGACCGGTGATGCGGTTGAACACCGGTGTGTCGGCGCGATGATCCACGCGGTCGGTCACGAAGTAGCCGTGCCGCTCGAACTGAACCCGCGTGTCGGCGGCCAGACCGGCGAGTGACGGCTCGACGACACCGCGCACGACACGCTTGCTCGCCGGATTCAGGCTGGCCTTGAAGTCTCGCCCGCCGGCGTCGGGTTGCGGTTCGGTGAAGAGTCGGTCGTACAGGCGCAGTTCCACCGGCGCGGCATCGTGCACGCCGACCCAGGTGATGGTGCCCTTGACCTTCACCTTGTCGGCGCCCGGCGTGCCGCTGCGCGTGTCGGGCACCACGGCGGCGAGCACTTCGACGATTTCGCCGGAGTCGTTCTTCACGCAGCCGGTGCACTCGACCACCACGCCGTACTTGAGGCGCACCTTGTTGCCGGGGAACAGGCGGAAGAAACCTTTCGGGGGCACCTCGGCGAAGTCGTCACGTTCGATCCATACCTGCGGGCCGAGGCCGAACCGCCGCTCGCCGAGTTCGGGCCGCTGCGGATGCGCCGGTGCCAGGCAGGCTTCGCTGGGTGCCGCTCCGAACACTTCGCTCCAGTTGCTCAGCGTCAGCCGGATCGGGTCGAGCACGGCCATGGCACGCGCTGCCTTGCCCTCCAGGTCATCGCGCAGCGCGATGTCCAGGCTCGCATAGTCGGTCCAGCCGCCGGCCTTGCTGGTGCCGGCACGCTCGCACATCAGGCGGATCGCTTCCGGCGTATAGCCGCGCCGGCGCAGGCCCACGATCGTGGGCATGCGCGGGTCATCCCAGCCGTCGACGATCTTCTCGTCGACCAATTGCTTGAGCTTGCGCTTGCTGGTAATGACGTAGGTGACGTTCAGCCGCGCGAACTCGTACTGGTGCGGCCGCGGCTGCGCGAGCAGCCCCAGATTCGCCAGCGTGTCGAGCAGCCAGTCGTAGAACGGCCGCTGGTCCTCGAACTCCAGCGTGCAGATGCTGTGGGTGATCTGCTCCAGCGCATCCTCGATCGGGTGCGCGAAGGTGTACATCGGGTAGATGCACCAGCGGTTGCCGGTGTTGTGGTGCTCGGCGTGCTTGATGCGGTAGATGGCCGGGTCGCGCAGGTTGATGTTGGGCGAGGACATGTCGATGCGCGCGCGCAGCACCATCGCGCCGTCGGCGTGCTTGCCGTCGCGCATCTCGCGAAAGCGCGCCAGGTTCTCTTCGGGCGTGCGGTCGCGGAAGGGGCTGGCCGTGCCCGGCGTGTTGAAGTCGCCGCGGTTGGCGCGCATCTGATCGGGCGTCTGCTCGTCCACGTAGGCGAGGCCCGCGCCAATCAGCGCCTCGGCGGCGCGGTACATGAAGTCGAAGTAGTTGCTGGCGTAGTAGAGGTGGTCGACGCCGTTCGCCGTCCAGCCGAAGCCCAGCCACTGCACCGCGTCGAGGATGGAGTCGACGTACTCCTGCTCTTCCTTCTCGGGGTTGGTGTCGTCGAAGCGCATGTGGCACACGCCGCCGTACTCCGATGCGAGTCCGAAGTTCAGCGTGATGCTCTTCGCGTGGCCGATGTGCAGGTAGCCGTTGGGCTCGGGCGGAAAGCGCGTTCGGATGCGCGCCGGATCGATGGCCGCCGCCGCGTGGTGGGCCGCATCGCCGGGAGAACCGGCGAAGCGGCGGCCGCCGTAGGTGCCTTGTTCGAGGTCGCGCTCGACGATCTGGCGCAGGAAGTTGCTGGACTTGGGGCTGTCGTCGGCGGGAGCGGAACTCATGGTTTGATTCTATCGGCGCGCCCTGCGGACACCCCCTTCGGAGGGGGGCTGGCAGCAATATCTCTTTACCTTCCCGGGTCAACTGGCCCCCCGGGGCACCGCGTTGTTTGCGGCAGGCACGCACCGAATGCGCGCCACCCAAGGAGCAAACGCATGAACAAGTCCCTGATCGCAGCCGTCGCCACCGCAGCCACGCTGCTCGCCGCAGGCACCGCACGGGCCGGCGACGTCTACTGGTCGATCGGCATCAGCGCGCCTCCGATCGGTACGGTGATCTCCAACGGGCCGGTGTATGCGCCGGCGCCGATCTACGCGCCGGTTCCCGTGTACTCGCCGCCTCCGGTGGTCTATTCGCCCCCGCCCGTCGTCTATTCGCCGCCTCCCGTGGTCTATCGCCCGGCGCCGCGCGTGGTCTACCCGGCCCCGGTGGTGGTGAGCCGCCCGGTGCCCATCGGCTACGGCTACTACGGCCGTGGCCCGGGTTGGGGCGACCGCGACCACGACGGCGTGCCGAACCGCTGGGACCGCTACGACAACCGCGGCTACGGCGACCGCGATCGCGACGGCGTGCCCGATCGCTACGACCGCCGCGATGACCGCCGTGAAGATCGGCGCGACGACCGCCGCGACAACCGCAAGTACAGCCACTGAAGAATTGGACGGGCCTCTCTAGGCCCGTCCCCCCAACGAGCGATGCGCACTCGGCGGGGCTCCCCTAGATTTGCTGCATCGGCTCATCCCGCGCCGATTCCCGCGAAGGAGTCCCTGCATGAAGCACTACGAATCGTACGTGGCCGAGTCCAAGGCCCGTCGCCGCCGCCAGTTCGCGGTGGGCCTGGTGGGCGTGGTGATGCTGGCCACCCTGGCCGTCACCGCGCTGATGGTCTTCAACCCGCCTGCCATCGCGCGTGCGGCAACCACCTCGAGCGCCGCATGAACCGCCACACGCCCTCCCCGACGGTGGTCTGGCCCTACCGGCCGCGCAACACCCGCCCGGCCGCCGAGCCGCCGCCCCGGCTTGAACGCGGCGACGATGGCTTCGACGACGCGGCCGCCCGCCTGGCCGGCCCGGGCCGCGATCTCCAGCAGACCATGGCCGCGATGGTGCGCATCGCGCTCGCGCAGACCGACCTGGCGCACTGAGCCGCCGAAGGGAGGAGCCTATGCCATTGCGCACCGTATGGGGCTCATCCTCAGGCCGATGCTGGCCAGCTTCGCAGGGCCTTCGCTCTGGCCTGAGCGCCACGCGCTCACATCGGCTTGAACCGGTGCGCGTAGAGCCGGCTGACGGTCAGCTTGTCGCCGTGGCCGCGCAGCGTGAGGGTCAGCTTGCCTGACTCGTCGCGCAGTGCCGAGGCGATGGCATCGGCGCGCACCACGGTGCCGCGGTGCACCTGCCAGAAGCGGTCGGGGTCCAGTTGCGGCAGCAGTTCGCGCAGCGAAGTGCGGATCAAGTGCTCGCGTTCGGCCGTGATGACCCGCACGTACTTGTCGGCGGCCTCGAAGTACAGCACTTCCTGCACCGGCACCATGTGGATCGCCGCGCCGACACCGGCCTGGATGACATTCAGGCGAGCGGCCGTGCTGGCCGCGGCTCCCCCCAGACCCGGCGCGCCGAGCAGCGCCCTGAGCTGCGACAGCGCCGACTCCACGGCGGCACCGCCCTGCGGCTCGCTGCGGAACTCGAGCGCCGCACGCAGCCGCGCGCAGGTCTGCGCCAGCCGCTCGGGCTGCACGGGCTTGAGCACGTAGTCGACAGCCGCCTGTTCGAAGGCCTGCAGGGCGTACTGGTCGTAGGCGGTGACGAACACCAGCAGCGGCGGCGCCTCGCCCTCCGGCCAGTCCTCGCCGATCGCCTGCGCCGCCTCCAGCCCGTCCATGCCGGGCATGCGGATGTCGAGGAACACGATGTCGGGCCGCAGCGCCAGCGACTGTTCGACGGCCGCCGCGCCGTGGGACACGTTGGCGACGACCCGCAGGTCGGGCCACAGGCGCGCCAGTTCCGCCTGCAGGTGGGCGGCGAGCAAGGCTTCGTCCTCGGCAATCAGGGCGGTCGGTGCGTTCATGGCGTGATGGGCAGGTGGATCGTGGCGAGAGTGCCGCCTCGGCCGTCGTCGGCGGCTTCCAGTCGCAGGCCGGCGCGCTCGCCGTACAGGGTGGCCAGGCGCTCGCGAACCTGCTGCAGGCCGAAGTGCGTGCCGTCGGCGGACGGTTCGGACAGGCCCGTGCCGGTGTCGCGCACTCGCAGCACGAGCACATCGCCTTCGCGCGAGGCCTCCAGCTCGATCCGCCCACCCTCGACCTTCGGCTCCAGACCGTGGCGGATGCTGTTCTCCACCAGCGGCTGCAGCAACAGCGGTGGCACCGGCAGGCTGGCGAGTTCGTCGGGCAACGCCAACTGCGTCTGCAGCCGCTCACCCATGCGCACCTTCATCAGCGCCAGGTAGTCGGCGATCCGCGAGAACTCGGCCGACAGCGCATGCTGCCCGGCGCGCGAGGCATTCAGCGTGGCCCTCAGGAAGGCGATCAGCTGGTCGAGCATGGCCTGCGCGCGCGGCGGGTCCAGCGCGATCAGCACGCGCAGGTTGGCCAGCGTGTTGAAGAGCATGTGAGGCTCGAGCTGCGATTCCAGCAGTCGCAGCTGCGCCTGGGCTGCATGGCGCTGCGCTTCCTGCGCCTGCGCCGCGATGGTGGCGAGCCGGCTGCGCGTGTAGAAGAAGTAAGTGGCCAGCACGCCGGGCACGAGCGAGAACGCCACCAGCGAGATGGCACGCACCGGCCCTTCGAACAGCAGCCCGGGGGCGTTCAGGCCGGTGATCAGATTGCCGATCGTGTGGCCGGTCTGGTAGCCGAGCACCGTGCCGAGCACCAGCACTCCCGCCATCCACGGCAAGCCCGGCCACTGAGGGTGCGCCATGGGCCCGCGGCGCTGCAGCCAGCGCGCCGTGAGCATCCGGCCGGCATCGATGAAGAACCAGCAGCCGAAGGTGATCGGCACCGCATAGGCCATCGAGACACCCAGCTTGTGCGGCTGCGCCAACGCGAAGAGCAGTGCGATGCCGATGCCGATCGCCAGCACCTTCAGCCCGCGCCAGGCGAAGCTGCGCCAGGGCGATGCGGCCAGGGTGTGCGCGGGGGAGGTCATGGGCCGCATTCTGGCGCCGGCCGGAGGCGGCGTCGTGGCGGCTGCGACAGGCGGGGCTCCCAGGTCGCGAAACGCCGGGCTCGCGGTGCCAGTTGTATCGCCTCAGCCCGCCTCGAGCCGCGCGCGGATGGCCTCGACGCGCGCGCGGTTGACGCCGAAGTCCTTGCGCCCCATGCGCGACGCCGAGCGCACGTGGATCACGCCGGCGCGCGGGTCGAACCAGAACTCGGTGTCGTCGACGAACTTCATCCAGCGGGTCTCGAACTGCACGTGCAGGTAGCCGGGGTCGCTCTTGGCCACCTTGGCGCCTTGCATGCCCTCGCAGATGCGCCGGATGCGCTCCAGCGTCTGCGGCCCTCCGTCGGTGGCATTGAAAGGCGCGATGGCGGCATAGGCCCGCTGGGGATTGTCGGGATAGAGCGCGGCCTGGCTGCTCACGCTGTTCGGCGTCGTCGATGGCGGCTTGAGGCGGCCGTCACGCGCGCCGAGGTCGCCCGGCAAGCGCCCGCGCAGCAGGCCGAGTTGCGCCGCGAGGCCCACGGCCAGCGCCAGCAGCACGATGACGAGGAGCGTCGTCTTGAGAATGGCCATGAACGGGCATCGAAGAATGGTTTGCCCCGATTGTGCGGTGCGCGCGGCTCCCGCGCCGACCCTCGCCCCCGGGCCGTCGCCAATAGGTCGCCTATAGTGCCCGCTCCCGGTGCCCGCCCATTCTTCGATGCCGATGCCACAGCCGACGTCCCGACGCCCCGGATGGGGATTCGCCCCTGTGCCATGGGCACTGGCGGCTGCCGCCTTGCTGGCTGCCTGCGCAAGCGCGCCGCCGGCCGGCACGGCCGTGCAGACGCGCCCGGCGTCCCAGGTGCCCGCTCCCCTGGGCGGCCCGAGCCCGGCGGGGCCCGTGCCGGCACGGCCGGCCCAGCCTGTGGCGCCGCCCGCAACTGCGCCTGCCGCCGCCATCGAGGTGCCGGCCCCCACGGAAGCCCCGGCACTGGCCGCGCGCTTCCCGGACCCGCCGGTGCGCTACGCCACTCCCGCGTTCGCGACCGGCCGGCAGGCCTTCACGAGCAGCGCCGAAATGCAGTCGATGCTGCGCGAGCTCGCCCGCGAGACACCGCCACCGACCCGCGTGCAACTGCTCTCGCCGGGCCAGTCGCAGAGCGGCCAGCCGATCGAGGCGATGCTGCTCACGCGCCTGGGCGATGCCGCCAGCGCTGCCCTGCGCAGCACCGCCCGGCCGACGGTGATGCTGATCGGCCAGCAGCATGGCGACGAGCCGGCCGGCAGCGAAGCCCTGCTGGTGCTGGCCCGGCAGCTGGCGCAGGGCCCTCTCGCGCCGCTGCTCGATCGCCTCAACGTGCTGATCGTGCCGCGCGCCAACCCCGACGGCGCGCAGGCGGGCCGGCGCGCCACCGCCAGCGGCCTGGACGCCAATCGCGACCACCTGCTGCTGCGCACGCCCGAGGCGCAGGCGATCGCCGCCCTGATGCGCGACTACGAGCCGATGGTCGTCGCCGATGCGCACGAATACCCGGCGGCGGGCCTGTACCTCGACAAGTTCGGTGCCGTCGCGCGGGCCGATGTGCTGCTGCAGTACGCCACTGCCGGCAACGTCCACGAGTTCGTGACCCGGGCGGCCGAAGAGTGGTTCCGCCAGCCTCTGCTGGCCAGCCTGCAGCGCGAGGGGCTGAGCAGCGACTGGTACCACACGCTGGCGTCCGCTGCCGACGATCGCCGCGTGGCCATGGGCGGCACGCGCCCCGACATGGGCCGCAACGTGAGCGGCCTGCGCCATGCGGTGAGCCTGCTGATCGAGTCGCGCGGTGTCGGCCTCGGCAGGGCGCATTTCGCGCGCCGCGTGCACACACAGGTGGTGGCGATGACGAGCGTGCTGCAGAGTGCCGCCGCGCGTGCCGACGATCTCGTCAAGCTGCGCCGCTTCGTCGACAGCGAGGTCAGCCGGCTGGCCTGCCAGGGCGAGGTCGTCGTCGAGGCAGCCGCCACGCCCAGCGAATACCCGCTGCGCCTGCTCGACCCGCAGACCGGTGCCGACAGGTCGGTCTCGGTCGCCTGGGATTCGGCGCTGCAGCTGCAGGTGCTGAAGTCGCGCGCGCGTCCCTGCGGCTACTGGCTGGCGGCCGGCGAGCGCGAGGCCATGCTGCGCCTGCGCGCGCTCGGGCTATCGGTGCAGCGCGTCGATGCCAACGGCGTCGTGCGCGGCGAGACCTACCGCGAGACTTCGCGTGCCACTGTGCCGGCCTCGGACGGCCCGCCGAGTGCGGCCGACGGCGGCGGCGTCGTGCTGGTGCAGGTGGAGGCCGTGCCGGCGCTGGTCGACGTGGCGCCGGGCAGCTGGTATGTGCCGCTGGACCAGCCGCTGGCCTACCTGGCCGTGGCGGCGCTGGAGCCTGACACGCCGAGCAGCTATGTCGCCGGTGGCGTGGTGAGCCGCGTCGACAATGTGGCGCGCGTCCTGGCCCGGCCCGCCTTCAAGGTCTCCGCGGTGCCGTGATCGGCGAACTCAGCGGCGCCGCGAGCCGCCGCCGAGGATGCCGCCGAGCACGCCGCGGATGATCTCGCGGCCCACCGCCGAGCCCACGCTGCGCATCGCCGAACGTGCGGCCGATTCGGCCAGCCCTTCGCGCTTGCCGCCGCGCGGGCCGGTGGAGCCGAACAGCACGTCCTTCAATCCGCCGAGCATGCCGCCGCCTTCTTCGGCAGGCGCCTGCCGGCTGGCCTGGCCGGGCAGGGGCTTGCTGGCCTTGACGGCGTTCTCGGCCTCGCTGGCCATGTCTTTCGCGACCTCGGCGCTCTGCGCGGCGCGGCCCTTGAGCTTCTCGTAGGCCGACTCGCGATCCACCGTCTTCTCGTACACGCCGGCCACCAGCGAGCCGGCGATCAGCGCCTTGCGCTGGTCGGGCGTGATCGGGCCGATCTGGCTGCCCGGCGGGATCACGAACACGCGCTCGGTGACGCTCGGCCGGCCCTTGGCGTCGAGGAAGCTCACCAGCGCCTCGCCCACGGCCAGCTCGGTGATCGCCGTCTCGATGTCGAGCTTGGGGTTGGCGCGCATCGTCGTCGCCGCGGCCTTGACGGCCTTCTGGTCGCGCGGGGTGAATGCGCGCAGCGCATGCTGCACGCGGTTGCCGAGCTGGCCCAGCACCGACTCGGGGATGTCGAGCGGGTTCTGGGTGATGAAATAGACGCCGACGCCCTTGGAGCGGATCAAACGCACGACCTGCTCGATGCGCGCCAGCAGCGCCTTGGGCGCATCGTTGAACAGCAGGTGGGCCTCGTCGAAGAAGAACACGAACTTCGGCTTGTCGAGATCGCCCACCTCGGGCAGCGCCTCGAACAGCTCCGACAGCAGCCACAGCAGGAACGTGCCGTAGAGCCGCGGGCTCTGCATCAGACGATCGGCCGCCAATATGTTGATCGTGCCGAGGCCCGCGGCGTCGCAGCGGATCATGTCGGCGAGATCGAGCGCGGGCTCGCCGAAGAAGCCCTGCCCGCCCTGCTGATCGAGCATCAGGAGCTGACGCTGGATGGTGCCGACCGACTGCTTGCTGACATTGCCGAACTCGGTGGTGAGCTGGCCGGCATTCTCCGCCAGCCATTGCAGCAGGGCCTGGAGATCCTTGAAATCGAGCAGCAGCAGGCCCTGCTCGTCGGCGACCTTGAAGGCGATGTTGAGGACGCCTTCCTGGGTTTCGTTGAGCTGGAGGAGCCGCGCCATGAGAACGGGGCCCACTTCGCTCACGGTCGTGCGGATCGGATGGCCCTTTTCGCCGAACAGGTCCCAGTAGGTCGTCGGAAAGGCGCGCCCCGCATAGCCTTCGATTCCCATCTGCTTCGCGCGCTCGACGGCCTTCGGATTGTCGCCGCCCGGCTGGCTGACGCCCGACAGGTCACCCTTCACGTCGGCCATGAACACGGGCACGCCGAAGGCGGAGAAGCCCTCGGCGATGGTCTGCAAAGGTCACGGTCTTGCCGGTGCCGGTGGCGCCGGTGATCAGGCCATGGCGATTGGCCAGGCCGGGCAGCAGGTGGCATTCGATGTCGCCGTGTTGGGCAACCAGGATCGGTTCGGGCATCGCGGGCTCCTGCGAAAGGGGCAGTTCTGGGACGGCACGTAAAATCGCAGTCTATCGAACTATCCAGGCCAGCCGCCCAAGCAGCGGCGCTGCCGCACAGGAGCGAGGACTCAACACTTATGGCCGGTCATTCCAAGTGGGCCAACATCCAGCATCGCAAGGGCCGCCAGGACGAGAAGCGCGGCAAGGTCTGGACCCGCATCATCCGTGAAATCATGGTCGCGGCCCGCCAGGGCGGCGGCGACATGGCCATGAACCCGCGCCTGCGCCTGGCGGTGGACAAGGCCAAGGCGGCCAACATGCCGGCCGACACGATCAAGAAGAACATCGACAAGGCCACCGGCAACCTCGAGGGCGTGAGCTACGAGGAGATCCGCTACGAGGGTTACGGCATCGGCGGCGCGGCGATCATCGTCGACTGCATGACCGACAACCGCGTGCGCACGGTGGCCGAGGTGCGCCACGCCTTCAGCAAGTACGGCGGCAACCTGGGCACCGAGGGCTCGGTGGCCTTCCAGTTCAAGCACTGCGGGCAGTTCGTGTTCGCCCCCGGCACCAGCGAGGACAAGGTGATGGAAGTCGCCCTGGACGCCGGCGCCGAGGACGTGGTCACCGGCGAGGACGGCTCGATCGAGGTGCTGTGCGCGCCGCCCGGTTTCGAGGCGGTGAAGGCGGCGCTCGAGGGCGCGGGCCTGAAGCCCGAGATCGCCGAGGTGACGATGCGCGCCGAGAACAGCATCCCGCTGGCCGGCGACGACGCGCAGCGCATGCAGAAGCTGCTCGACGTCATCGAGGACCTCGACGACGTGCAGGACGTCTATCACAACGCCGAGATTGCCGAATGAAAGTCCTGGTGATCGGCGGCGGCGGCCGCGAGCATGCACTGGCCTGGAAGCTGGTGCAGTCGCCCAAGGTGCAGACGGTCTACGTCGCGCCGGGCAACGGCGGCACCGCGCTCGACAAGCGGCTGCACAACGTGGCGATCACCGACCACGACGCGCTGGCCGATTTCGCCGTCGCCGAGAAGATCGTGCTGACGGTGGTCGGGCCCGAGGCGCCGCTGGCCGGCGGCGTGGTCGACACCTTCCGCGCGCGCGGCCTGCGCGTGTTCGGGCCGACGAAGGCCGCGGCGCAGCTGGAAAGCTCCAAGGCCTTCGCCAAGGAGTTCATGAAGCGCCACGGCATCCCGACCGCGGCCTACGAGACCTTCTCGGACGCCGCGGCGGCGCACGCCTACGTCGACCGGCGCGGCGCGCCCATCGTCATCAAGGCCGACGGCCTGGCGGCCGGCAAGGGCGTGGTGGTCGCCACCACGCTGGCCGAGGCGCACGAGGCGATCGACTGGATGTTGCTGGACAACAAGCTCGGCGTCACCCACAACCAGGGCGGCGCACGGGTGGTGATCGAGGACTTCCTCGAAGGCGAGGAAGCCAGTTTCATCGTGCTGGCGGACGGCAGGAACGTCGTCGCGCTGGCCACCAGCCAGGACCACAAGCGCCTGCACGACCACGACCAGGGCCCCAACACCGGCGGCATGGGCGCCTACTCGCCCGCGCCCGTGGTCACGCCCAACGTGCATGCGCGCGTGATGCACGAGATCATCCTGCCCACGCTGGCCGGCATGACGGCCGACGGCCTGCCGTTCACCGGCTTCCTCTACGCCGGGCTGATGATCGACGCGCAGGGCCAGCCGCGCACGGTGGAGTTCAACTGCCGCATGGGCGACCCCGAGACGCAGCCGATCATGATGCGGCTGAAGAGCGACTTGTTCGACGTGCTGATGCACGCCACCGCCGGCACGCTCGACCAGGTCGAGCTCGACTGGGACCGCCGCGTGGCGCTGGGCGTGGTGATGGCCGCGCACGGCTACCCGCTGACGCCGCGCAAGGGCGACGCCATCACCGGTCTGCCGGCCGAAGCCGACGATGCGATGGTGTTCCACGCCGGTACCGCGCTGGACAAGGGGCAGCTCACCGTCAATGGTGGGCGCGTGCTGTGCGTCACCGCGCTGGGCGACTCCGTCAAGCAGGCGCAGACGCGGGCCTACGAAGCACTGCGAACGATCCGCTTCGACGGCGCGCAGTACCGCGGCGACATCGGCTTTCGCGCGATCAAGCGCTAGATGGGCACCGCTCTGGTCGAGTTGAGCGAGCGTCCGGTGCAGCTGCACGGCAGCGTGCTGGCGCGTGCGCTGCTTCGGCTGGCCGGCTGGCGCGTCCGCTTCGACGGCCTGCCCGCGGCGCAGGGCGTGGCGATCGTCTACCCGCACACCTCGAACTGGGATTTCCCGCTCGGCATCCTGGCCAAGTGGAGCATCGGCATTCCGGTGTCGTTCTGGGGCAAGGACGCGCTGTTCAGGCTGCCGCTGTTCGGCCGATGGTTGCGCTGGCTCGGCGGCGTGCCGGTGGACCGTAGAAGCCGCCACGGCATCGTCGGCGCGATGGCCGAGTCGATGAAGGCGGCGCGCGCCGAGGGCCGCTTCCTCTGGCTGGCCCTCGCCCCCGAGGGCACGCGGCGCTACGTGGATGGCTGGCGCTCCGGCTTTACCATTCTGGCCCTGGCGGCGCAGGTGCCGCTCGGGCTGGTCCGTTTCGACTACGCACGGCGCGAAGTCGAGTTCCGGCGCTTTCTGCAACTCAGCGGCGATGCTGCCGCGGACATGGCCGCCATCGCGCAAGGCTTCGATGCCTGCGTCGGCCTCCATCCGCAGCAGGCCTCGCCCATCCGACTCAAGCCATGATGGACATCGCCAGCGTTCGCACCTACCTGCTCGGCCTGCAGTCGCGCATCATCGACACCCTGCAAGCCGAGGACGGCAAGGCCTTCGTCAGCGACGGCTGGACGCGCGAGCCGGGCAGCCGGCTCGAGGGGGACGGCCTGTCGCGCCTGGTCGAGGAGGGCAACCTGCTCGAGCGCGGCGGCTGCAACTTCAGCCACGTCAAGGGCAAGGCGATGCCGCCTTCGGCCACCGCGCACCGGCCCGAGCTGGCTGGCGCACCCTTCGAAGCGCTCGGCGTTTCGCTGGTGTTTCATCCGCGCAATCCGTACGTGCCGACGGTGCACATGAACGTGCGCATGTTCGCGGCGCAGCCCGAGGGCCGCGAGCCGGTGGCCTGGTTCGGCGGCGGCATGGACCTCACGCCCTACTACGGCTTCGAGGAGGATGCGGCGCACTTCCACCGCGTCAACCGCGCGGCGCTCGCGCCCTTCGGCGACGACAAGTTCCCGCGGTTCAAAACCTGGTGCGACGAGTACTTCTTCCTCAAGCACCGCGGCGAACCGCGCGGTATCGGCGGCGTGTTCTTCGACGACTTCTCGGAGCTGGGCTTCGAGCGCAGCTTCGCCATGATCCAGGCGGTGGGCGACGTCTTCCTCGATGCCTACCTGCCGATCGTCAAGCGTCGCCGCGACATGCCCTACGGCGAGCGCGAGCGCGATTTCCAGGCCTACCGGCGTGGCCGCTACGTCGAGTTCAACCTGGTGTTCGACCGCGGCACGCTGTTCGGCCTGCAGTCGGGCGGGCGCACCGAGAGCATCCTGATGTCGATGCCGCCGATCGTGAAGTGGCGCTACGACTGGAAGCCCGAGGCCGGCACGCAGGAGGCGCGGCTGTACAGCGACTTCCTGCGTCCGCGCGACTGGGCCGACTGGAAACCGGCTTGACGACCCCACGAGCTCGGCGCATCGGTTTGTTCGGCGGGACTTTCGACCCGCCACACAATGCGCATGTCGCGCTGGCGACGCTGGCGCTGCGTGAACTCGCGCTCGACGAGCTTCGCTGGGTCCCGGCCGGCGAACCCTGGCAGAAGGCGCGTGTGATCACGCCGGCTGCGCATCGCGAGGCGATGGTGCGGCTGGCGATGGGCTCCGAGCCGCGCTTCGTGCTGGAGCGCTGCGAGATCCAACGCCGCGGGCCGAGCTACACGCTGGACACCGTGCGTGAGCTGCAGGCCGCCGAGGCGGGCGCACAGTGGTTCCTCGTCATCGGGCAGGACCAGTACGCCGGCCTGCACACCTGGCGCGACTGGCGCGAGCTGCTCGGCCGCGTCACGCTGGCCGTGGCCAACCGGCCCGGGCCGGCACAGGCCCCGCACGCCGACGTGCTCGCCTTCTCGCACCGGGCCGTGCCGCTGCCCATGCTCGACATCGCTTCCACCGATATCCGCGCAAGTGTCGCCGACGGCCGGGACATCAGTTCGCTGGTGCCCGACGGCGTGGCGCGATATATTGAAGCGCACCACCTCTATCAACGTCCCCCACGCCCGCCGGGCTGAAACCACTGGAGCCCCCCCTGGACATCCGCAAGCTGCAACGCGCCATCGTCGACGGTCTCGAAGACGTGAAGGCCCACAACATCGTCGTCTTCAACACCGAGCACCTCTCACCGCTGTTCGAACGCGTGATCATCGCGTCGGGCACCAGCAACCGGCAGACGAAGGCGCTTGCCGCCAGCGTGCGCGACGCCGTCAAGAGCAAGGGGCTGCCAGCCCCGCGCACCGAAGGGGAGGACAACGGCGAATGGATCATCGTCGACTGCGGCGCGGCCGTGGTCCACGTGATGCAGCCATCCATCCGCGACTACTACCGCCTCGAGGAGATCTGGGGCGGCAAGCCGGTCAAGATGAAGGTCGACGACTCGCCGGTGCGGCTGGTCAAGGCCTCCGAGGAGCCTGCGCCGTCCAAGGCCGGGGCGAAGAAGGGCGCTGCCGCGAAAGCTGCGCCCGCGGGCAAGGCGAGCGGCAGGACGGCTCCGAAGCCGGCCGCGAAGACGGCGCCGTCGAAGAAATCGCCTCCGGCCAAGCGCGCCGCGCAGCCAGCCCGCCAGGCTGCTCCGGCACGTGCGCCTGCGAAGAAGGCGGCGCCAGGCAAGAGCGCACCGACCAAGACCCTGGTGGTCAAGCCCGCGGCGAAGAAGTCCATCGCGCCGCGCAAGCAGGTCACCCGCAGCGTGGGCGTGAAGCGCAGCGCCCCGGCCAAGAAGGCACCGGCCGGCAAGCGCAGCAAGGCGTGACGCAGGCGCGATGAAGCTGGTGCTCGCCGCGGTCGGCCAGCGCCAGCCGGCCTGGGCCGATGCGGCCTACGAGGACTTCGCCAAGCGCTTCCCGCCGGAGATGCGGCTCGAGCTCAAGGCCGTGAAGGCCGAGCCGCGCGGATCTCGCAGCGCCGAGCAGCTGATGGCCGCGGAGGCCGTGCGCCTCGAAGCCGCGCTGCCCAAGGGCGTGCGGCGCGTCGTGCTCGACGAGCGCGGCGAGCGCCTGACCACCGCGCAGCTCGCGCAGCGGATGCAGGCCTGGCAACGCGACGGCCGCGACGTGGCGCTGGTCATCGGCGGGCCCGACGGCCTGCACCCTGATCTGAAGGCCACGGCCGACGAGACGCTGCGCCTGTCGGACCTGACGCTGCCGCACGCCTTCGTGCGCGTGTTGCTGGCCGAGGCGCTGTACCGTGCCTGGACGGTGATGGTGAACCACCCGTACCACCGCGAGTGACTCGGTCCTGAAGCCCCCATGAAGCACGACTTCGTCTACCTCGCCTCGCAGAGCCCGCGCCGCCGCCAGCTGCTCGAGCAGATCGGCGTGCGTTTCGAGCTGCTGCTGCCGCGTGCCGACGAGGACGCCGAGGCGCTGGAGGCCGAGTGCCCTGGCGAGCTGCCGGCCGACTACGTGCAGCGCGTGACGCGCGCCAAGTTGCAGGCGGCGCGCGCCCGGCTGGCGGCCAGCGGACTGCCGGCCGCGCCCATCCTGTGCTCGGACACCACCGTGGCGCTGGGCCGGCGCATCCTGGGCAAGCCCCTGGACGCCGCCCACGCGAGCCAGACGCTGGCCGCGCTGTCCGGCCGCACGCACCGCGTGATCACCGCGGTGGCCGTGGCCGCGGGCCGGCGCGAGTGGCTCGTCGCGAACACCTCGCGGGTGCACTTCGCGGCGATTCCGCCGCGCGACATCGCGCGCTACGTCGCCAGCGGCGAACCGTTCGGCAAGGCGGGCGCCTACGCGATCCAGAGCGCCGTGGCGGCCTGGATCGAGCGCATCGACGGAAGCTACTCCGGTATCATGGGTTTGCCTCTCTTCGAGACGGCACAGCTCCTCAGGCAGGCCGGCGTGCGGTTCTGACCCGCAGCCAGGAAGTACCGCCTCATGCAAGACATCCTGATCAACTGGGCGCCGCAGGAGACACGCGTCGCCATCGTCGAGAACGGCGCGGTGCAGGAACTGCACCTCGAACGCGCCCTCGAACGCGGCCACGTCGGCAACATCTACACCGGCCGCGTGGCGCGGGTGCTGCCCGGCATGCAGTCGGCCTTCGTCGACATCGGGCTGGACCGTGCCGCCTTCCTGCACGTGGCCGACGTTCACGTGGCCGGCGCACCGCCGCGCAGCGACAACGGCAACACGCCACCCACGCCGATCGAGCGCCTCGTCTTCGAAGGCCAGGCGCTGATGGTGCAGGTCATCAAGGACGCCATCGGCACCAAGGGCGCACGGCTGTCCACGCAGATCAGCATCGCCGGGCGGCTGCTCGTCTTCCTGCCGCAGGACGACCACATC
The DNA here is from genome assembly GCF_017795745.1 of Rhizobacter sp. AJA081-3. Taxonomy (GTDB): domain Bacteria; phylum Pseudomonadota; class Gammaproteobacteria; order Burkholderiales; family Burkholderiaceae_C; genus Piscinibacter. The sequence goes on from NZ_CP059067.1 coordinate 1,161,862, forward strand.
GGCATCTCGCAGAAGATCGGCTCGCACGAGCTGCGCGAGCAGCTGCGTGCGCGCATGAACCGGCTCGCGGCGCTGCCCGAGGGCGCCGGTTCGCCCGGCGGCTTCATCCTGCGCACCAACGCCGAGGAAGCCACCGACGAAGAGCTCGCCGACGACATCGCCTACCTTCGCAAGACATGGGCGGCAGTGCGCGAGCGCGGCTTCAGCTCGCCGCCGGGCACGCTGCTGCACCAGGACCTGAGCCTCGTCGAGCGCGTGCTGCGCGACCTGGCGCACGAGAACACCGCCGCCATCCGCATCGACTCGAAGATGCAGTACGACCTGCTCAAGGCCTTCGGCGAGGTCTACACGCCGACCTCGGTGGCGCGGCTGGAACACTACAAGGGCGAGCGGCCGATCTTCGACCTGTTCAACATCGACGCCGAGGTGGCCAAGGCGCTGGCGCGGCGCGTCGACCTGAAGAGCGGCGGCTACCTGATCATCGACCAGACCGAGGCGCTGACGACGATCGACGTCAACACGGGCGGCTATGTCGGCGCGCGCAACTTCGACGACACCATCTTCAAGACCAACCTCGAGGCGGCACAGGCCATCGCGCGGCAGCTGCGCCTGCGCAACCTCGGCGGCATCATCATCATCGACTTCATCGACATGTCGCGCGAGGAGCACCAGAACGCCGTGCTCGCCGAGTTGCGCAAGCAGCTCGCGCGCGACCGCACCAAGATCACGGTGAGCGGCTTCACGCAGCTCGGCCTGGTGGAGATGACGCGCAAGCGCACGCGCGAGTCGCTCGCCCACATGCTGTGCGAACCCTGCCCGACCTGCGAAGGCAAGGGCCAGATCAAGACCGCGCGCAGCGTCTGCTACGACATCCTGCGCGAGATCCTGCGCGAGGCGCGGCAGTTCAACCCGAAGGAGTTCCGCGTGCTCGCCTCGGCCTCGGTGGTCGAGATGCTGCTCGATGAGGAGAGCCAGCACCTGGCCGGCCTGTCGGACTTCATCGGCAAGCCGATCTCGCTGAAGGCCGAACCCTTCGCCTCGCCCGAGCAGTACGACATCGTGCTGATGTAGCGCGTCGCGCGCCTGGCCTCAGCGGCCGGGCTTGATCGCCTCGAGCTCCCACAGAAAGTGCGTCAGCTTGCCGCTGCGCTGGCGGTTCCAGCGGCGCAGCGACTGGCGCAGCGTGCGCGGCTGCGCCACCAGCGAGTCGAGGTTCACCACCCACTCGGTGCGCAGCGCGCGGAAGCCGCCCTCGAAGCCGTAGATGCGGCCCAGCGGCTTGTCGCCGCTGAAGTACTCGTGGGTGTGCTCGGTGATGAAGTTGACGTGCGTCGGGTCGACGAACACCGCCGCATTGGGATAGGCCGGCGTCAGCGCATAGAGCCGGCCCCCCGGCGCGAGCACGCGCCAGATCTCGTTCATCAGGCCGATGAAGGGGAACCAGGTGGCGCGGCCGTCGGGCGTGGGCAGGATGCGCGGCACATGCTCGATGAAGTCGTAGGCCGACACCGAAGCGAAGTGGTCGTCCGGGTAGGGGATGGGGTCGAGCACGACGTTGGCCGCGCGCAGCTCGACGCCGGGCCGCGAGGGCATCTCGCGCAGGTCGACGCCGCACAGCTCGCGGCGCCCGTAAGGGTTGCGCGGCGCGTCGCCGCAGCCGAGGTCGAGGTGGCGGTCGGGCAGGGCGCTCATGCGGGTCTCCGGAAACTCATGCGGTGTGCGGAAATCGGGCCACGATCCCGGCTGCGGCGAGCTGCCGGCGCAGGTCGCGGTTCTTCCAGCGCCAGCGCAGGCGCTTGAAGGGGCTGCGCGGTTCGTCCCAGTCGAGGGCGGCCGCGCGCCAGGCAGCGCGTGCGCGCAGCGCGTCGGTCCAGCCGGTCTGCGAGGCCCTCGTCACCAGCGCGCGCAGCACGAGCGCGTTGCCCTCGCGCACATGCTCGAAGTGCACATCAGGGTGGCGCTCCTTCATCAGCTGCCGGTTGCGGCGCATCAGCTCGTGCTGCTTCGAGCCCATCGCCGAGAAGGAGGCGCTGCCCACGTGGGCGACGAACACGTCCTCGGCGATCACCTGCTGCCAGCCGGCACGGCGCAGGCGCAGGCTGAAGTCGAAGTCCTCGTAGTAGCCCAGGCCGAAGACGCGGTCCAGCCCGCCGAGCTGCTGCCACACGGCACGGCGCACGGCGACGCAGAAGAAGTCGGTGCGGTAGCTCGGCGTGACGAGGCCGGTGTGCAGCTTCATCGCCGCTTCGCCGATGGGCGGCACGGCCTGCAGGTCCAGGTCGGGCAGTGGCAGGCGCTGGCCGTTGCCGGCCGCGTTGGTGACCGGGCCGACCATCGCCACCTCGGGTGGCATGGATTGCAGCGCGGCCTTCAGCGCGGCCAGGGCGCCGGCGGGGAACAGTGTGTCGCTGTTGACGAGGCAGACCCAGTCGCCGCGCGCCAGGGCCACACCGGCGTTCATGCCGACGGCGAAGCCGAGATTGGTCGCTTCGGGCGCATAGCGGATGCGCGGGCGTGCCGCGGCCATCTCGGCGCAGCGCTGCGCGGCACCGTCGTCCGAGCCGTTGTCGACGAGGATGAGCTCGACCTCTTCATCGGCGTCGGCTTCGGTCAGCGTGGCCAGGCAGGGGCCGGTGGTGGTGTCGAAGCGCTTGAAGGACAGCACCACCAGGCTGAGCCAGGGCATCGTGCTCGCCGCCATGCTCCCGCCTCAGCCTCGCGCCTGCCAGCGCCGGCGCAGGCGCTTCAGGCGCCGCGACAGCAGCGACATCGCCGAGCGAGTGCCTGGGGCATCGAGCTCGTACTCCCAGTTCGACTGGTACACCGCGCCGATGAACTGCGCCGGCAGCGTCGCCGCGCTCTCGCCCAGGCGCTGTTGCACGAACCATTGCCATTCGTGGTGGTAGACGCGGAACAGCGGCTCGATCGGGTCGAGCGGGATGCTGCGGTAGGCCAGCAGCGCCTCGCCGTACCAGCGGATCTCGGTGGGGATCTGGTCGATCGCGTCCCACAGCGTCCAGCCGCGCGGCGCGAGGAACTTCTCGTGCAGGTCGCTCCACACGTGAGCCGACCAGATCAGCGGCTGCGGGCCGAAGTCGTAGTCCGGGCCCTCGCGGCCGAACATCGCCTTGAGCTTGCGGCTCTCGGCCACGAAGGCCTCGGCCACCTTGGCATGGCCGCGATTCACCGCCAGCTGCAGAAGTTCGCGCGACTGGTGCAGCAGCGTGTAAGGGTGGCCGGCGGGGGTGAGGAAGTCGCTGCGCTTCGCCGGGCGCAGGAACACCGTGTCGGAGTCCATGCACAGGTAGGCGCTGCAGCCGAGCAGCCGCCAGGCCTCGGCCTTGATCACCTGCTGCGAGCGGTAGCCGGGCGTGGCGCGATAGCGCTCGAGCAGGTGCCGGTCGGCCGCCTGCGGGTGGCTGTTGACGACGTCGTCGTCGCAGACCAGCTCGTGCCGCCGACCGGCGAGCGCTTCATGGAACAGCGACAGGTCGTCCTTCGGCACGATCACGAACACAGGGATCTGCTCCGGGTTGTGCTCGACCAGCGAGTCGAGCAGCCGGCGAACGCGCGCCGCGTCGCCGCGGTAGGACTTGCAGACGAAGGCGAAGTCAGCCACGGCGTGAGCTGCCCATGCCGTCCACCGCCGCCAGGATGCGGCTCACCGCATCGGACACCGTCACCGGCGGCACATTCACGTCGGGCAGGCCGCCTTCGCGCCAGCGGCCGATGGCGGCGGCGAAGGCCTCGGTCACCGCCGGGATGTCGCGCGTCGGCGCGACCCAGCCGCCATGATCGACGACCAGCGCGTCGAGCTGCGCGTTCTCGCAGGTCAGTGCCAGCACCGGTCGGCGCGCCCAGAAATACTCGTAGAGCTTGGACGGGATGTACTCGCCGGCCTCGGCCATGTCGCCATGCATCATCAGCAGCACGTCGCACTGCTGCATGCGCTGCATCACACGGGCACGGCCCGACAGGCCGGTGGCGGGGTCGAACTCCAGCCGGCCGATCGGCAGCACCACGCCGGCGAGATTCAGCGATTCGACGAGCTGCGCGGCCTGCGGGTCGAGCGCGCTGCCGTACACCTCGAGCCGCAGCACCTCGCGCAAGGACGGGTCGCGCTCGAGCAGCTGCGCGATGGCCTCGAGCGCCGGCGCCAGGCTGCGTGTGGGCGAGAGCGAGCCGAAGTGGCCGAACACGCACAGCGGGCCGCGCTGGTACTCGGTGCGCACGACCGGCGGCTCGGCGCCGGGCAGCACGACGATGCCTCGCTCGCCGAGCTCGGGGTGGCGCCGGCGCGCGGCGGCCAGCGCGCCATCGGTGAACCACCAGGCCAGGTCGGCATGGCGGCAGATGCGTTCTTCCAGCCGCGCCAGGAAGCGCTCGTGCCGCCCCTGCGGCGCGCGGCCGGGGATGACCAGCGGGTCGTGCACCTCGACGATCCAGCGGCAGCCCGTCCAGCGCTTGAGCCAGTAGCCGGCCAGGTGTGCCGAGAACACGCCGCCGGTGGAGAACACCAGCTCGACCTCGCCTCGCCGCACCATCCCTCGGCCGCGCAGCAGCGCCGGGATCGCCCACGACCACTGGCTGCGCAGGCCGCCGAGCAGCCTCTCGACCAGGATCGGCAGCGCCAGCAGCACCGTGACGAGCAGGCTCAGGACGCGATAGACCCCGCCGCGGCCGAAGCGCCGCGCGAGCACGTGGCGCAGGTCGAAGCGGATGCCCGCCGGCCCCCAGGGCAGCATCTGCAGGTGCGTGACCTGCGGGTCGGGCAGGCCCATCACGCTGCTGAACACCACGGTCTCGATGCCGGCGGCGAGCAGGTGCGGGATCTTGTCGGTGATGGTCACGCTCTCCGCCCGCCCATCCACGTTGTAGGCGTGGGACAGGATCAGCCAGCGCCGCTTTCCCGGTGAGCTCATCGCGCCTTGTCGGGCGACGCAGCCTTGGGCACGCGGCCCATCAGATAGAACTCGGCATTCGGCTGCATCGAGGTGAGGTTGGCCATGCGGTTGGACAGGCCGAACAGTGCGGTGATGGCGCCGATGTCCCAGATGTCCTCGTCACTGAATCCATGCGCGCGCAGCGCCTCGAAATCGGCTTCGCCCACCGAGGCTGAATCGAGGCAGACCTTCATCGCGAAGTCGAGCATGGCGCACTGGCGCGGCGTGATGTCGGCCTTGCGGTGGTTCACCGCCACCTGGTCGGCGATCGTCGGTTTCTTCTCGTAGATGCGCAGGATCGCGCCGTGCGCCACCACGCAGTACAGGCATTGGTTGGCGCCGCTGGTGGCGACCACGATCATCTCCTTCTCGCCCTTGGTGAGGCCCGAGGGGCGCAGCATCAGCGCGTCGTGGTAGGCGAAGAAGGCGCGGAACTCGTCGGGCCGGTGCGAGAGGGCCAGGAACACGTTGGGCACGAAGCCCGACTTCTCCTGCACCTCGACGATGCGCCGCTTCACGTCGTCAGGCAGCGATTCGAGGGCGGGCACGGGATAACGCGAGATCGGTTGGTTCATGCTCATGCGGGGCTCCGGAATTGCAGCGCGTGCAGTCTGGCATACAGGCCGCCGGCGGCGAGCAGCTGGGCGTGCGTGCCCTGCTCGACGACACGGCCGCCCTCGAGCGCGACGATGCGGTCGGCGCGCTCGATGGTCGACAGGCGGTGCGCGATGACGATGCTGGTGCGGCCCCTCATCAGCCGCTCCAGCGCGTCCTGCACCAGGCGCTCGGACTCGGAGTCCAGTGCCGAGGTGGCCTCGTCGAGGATCAGCACCGGCGCGTCCTTGTAGATCGCGCGGGCGATGGCCAGCCGCTGGCGCTGGCCGCCGGACAGCTGGCTGCCGTTGTGGCCGATGGTGCTGTCGATGCCCTGGGGCAGCGTCTGCACGAAGTCGAACAGGTTGGCGCCGCGCAGCGCCGCGTCGACACGCTGGCGATCCACTTCGCCGCCCAGCGCGACGTTGGCGGCGATGCTGTCGTTGAACAGCACCACGTCCTGGCTGACCAGCGCGAACTGGCGGCGCAGCGCGTCGATGTCCCAGTCGTGCAGCGGCGTACCGTCGAGCAGCAGCGTGCCGCTGCTCGGTTCGAGGAAGCGCGGCAGCAGGTTGACGATGGTGCTCTTGCCGGCACCCGAGGGGCCGACCAGGGCGACGGTCTCGCCCGGCGCGAGCGTGATCGACACCCGATCGAGCGCCGGCGCCGCCGCGCCGCTGTATTGCAACGTGACGTCGCGCAACTCGAGCCGGCCTTCGCAGCGCGCCGGCGCATGCACGCCGCCCACCTCGGCCGGCGTGGTGTCGACCAGGTGGATGCCGCGCTCCAGCGCGGCCACGCCGCGGGTGATCGGGCCGGCCACTTCCGAGAGGTGCTTGATCGGCGCCACCAGCTGCAGCATGGCCATCACGAAGGCCACGAAACCGCCCACCGAGCCGCCGCTCTGGCCGCTCTGCCACAGCGCCACGACGATGACGGCCGACAACGCGCAGGCCGCGAGCATCTGCGTCAGCGGCGTCATCGTGGCGGCGGCGACGGCGGCCTTCACCGACAGTCGGCGCAGCGTCTCGCTGACGCGCGCGAAACGCGAGGCCTCGCTGGCCTGCGCCGAGTGCAGCCGCACGATGCGCCAGGCGAGCACGTTCTCCTCGACCACGTAGGCGAGCTCGTCGGTGGCGCGCTGGCCCTCGACCGTGAGCCGGTGCAGCCGCTTGCTCAGCGTGCGCATGATCCAGGCCACCGCCGGGAACAGCACGCCCACGAACAGCGTGAGCCGCCAGTTCAGCCACATCAGGTAGCCCAGCAGCGCCACCAGCGTGAGCGAGTCGCGCACCAGGCCGGTCATCGCATGCATCAGCTGGCCGGCGCCGGCCTGCACCTCGTAGGTGACGGTGTTGATCAGGCTGCTCGCCGCGTTGCGCGCGAACAGCGCGGGCTCGGCGTTCATCAGCCGCGCGAACAGGGCGCTGCGCAGTTCGACCATGCCGCGGTTGGCGGCCCAGGCCAGGCCGTACTGGGCGATGAAGCCGGCGAAGCCGCGCAAGCCGAACAGGCCGATCACGATCACCGGGATCTGCCACAGCGGCATGCTGCGCTGCTGGAAGCCGGCGTCCAGCAGGTGCTGCATGAACGACGGGATCATCGGCTCGGTGAGCGCGCCGATCACCGAGCCGACGAAGGCCAGCACGATGCCGCGGCGGCTGGAACGGAAGTAGGGCGCGATGGCGCCGATGCGCTGCCAGAACGTGCGCGAGGCCACTTCCGCGGCTTTTTCGCTCATCCGGGGAACTCCGGCCGCTGCGCGGGACTCTGCAGGAACATCAGCTTGATGTACTTGTAGTAGGTGTACTCGGCGTTGTAGATGGCCAGCATCAAGCCGTGCTGCCCGTCCAGGAAGCCCAGACGAATCACGTAGGTCCGCAGGAATGCCATCAGCCCATGCAGCACGGCCTTGAAGACGCTGCCCCGCTTGCCCGCGGCCAGCATGTCGCGCGCATGACCGCTGGAGTAGCGGTCGAGCTTCTCCAGAACGTCGTGCATGTTCGGGTAGCTGAAGTGCACGATGCTGGCCTTCAGGTCGGCCACGCTGCCATCGACCGTCATGTGCGCATGCAGGAAGTGGTCGGTGAAGCCCGACTTGGCACGCCGGCCCAGGCGCAGCGTGTAGTCGGGGCGCCAGCCGCTGTGGCGGATGAACTTGCCGCAGAACTCCGACAGGCGCGGCAGCCGGTAGCCGTCGTGAGCCCCGCTGCGGATGGCCTGCCGGATCTCGTCGCGCAGCGCCGGGCTGATGCGCTCGTCGGCGTCCAGCGACAGCACCCACTCGCCGGCGGCCATCGAGAAGCCGCGCGCCACCTGCGGGCCGTAGCCGGGCCAGTCGGTCTCGACCACGCGCGCGCCCGCCTCGCGTGCCAGGCGCGCGGTGGCATCGGTGCTGCGGGAGTCGAGCACGAGCACCTCGTCGGCGAACGAGGCGCTCGCGATGCATTCCGCAATGTTTCTTTCTTCGTTTTTCGCGACCACCACAATGGTGAGCGAATGCGGGTTCGGCATGGTGCGTGGGGGATCGCCCTCTATGATCCGAATTGTCGCCGATCCCACCGAAGCCACCTGCGGCGCGGCCTGGATGGCCCGTCGCCACGACCACCATGAAAAGAAGAACCGTCCTCCACCTGGCCGCGCTGCCCGCTTCTCTGGGGCTGTTCGGCACTGCACAGGCGCAGTTCCGCGTCGAGATCTCCGGCGTCGGCGCGACGCAGCTGCCGATCGCCGTGCCGCGCTTTCGCGATGAGGAGAAGGCGCCGCAACCGGTGTCGGCGATCATCCGCGCCGACCTCGAGCGCAGCGGCTTCTTCCGCCCGATCGACGCCAACGGCGTGGCGTTGGACGAGACCTCGCGTCCCGTGATGGCCGACTGGCGCGGCCGCAGCGCCGATGCGCTGGCGGCCGGTTCGGTGCAGCGCCTGGCCGACGGCCGCTTCGACGTGCGATTCAAGCTGTGGGACGTGGTCAAGGGCAGCGAGATCGGCGGCCAGGCCAGCGCCGTCGACGCGGCTGACCTGCGCCTGGCCGCGCACCGCATCGCCGACTACATCTACGAGAAGCTCACCGGCGACAAGGGCGTGTTCTCGACCCGCATCGCCTACGTCACCCGCGGTGGCGGGCGCTACACGCTGCGCGTGGCCGATGCCGACGGCGAGGGCGGGCAGGTGGCGCTGAACAGTCCCGAGCCGATCATCTCGCCGGCCTGGTCGCCGGACGGCCGCGAACTCGCCTACGTGTCCTTCGAGAGCCAGAAGGCGGTGGTCTACGCGCAGGAAGTGATGTCCGGCAAGCGGCGGCCGATCGCGAACTTCCGCGGCTCCAACAGCGCGCCGGCCTGGTCGCCCGACGGCAGCACGCTGGCAGCCACGCTCTCGCGCGAAGGCGGCTCGCAACTCTTCCTGATGGACCGCAACGGCGGCAACGTGCGGCGCCTGACCAGCAGCCAGGCGATCGACACCGAGCCGGTGTTCGAATACCCCGACGGCAAGCGCATCTACTTCGTCAGCGACCGCGGCGGCGGCCCGCAGGTCTACCGCATCGCCACCGGCGGCGGCAACGTCGAGCGCATCACCTTCGGCGGCAGCTACAACATCAGCCCGGCCGTCAGCCCCGACGGGCGCACGCTGGCCTTCATCGCGCGGCAGGGCAACAGCTTCAAGCTGCACACGCTGGACCTGTCCTCGCCGGGCTCGCAGCCGGTGCCGCTGACCGACACCACCGACGACGAGAGCCCGAGCTTCTCGCCCAATGGCAAGCTGATCATTTATGCCACGCGTGCCGGCGGTCGCGACGTGTTGATGACCACCACGCTCGATGGCAAGATCAAGGCCCGGCTGGTTTCCACCACCGCCGATGTGCGTGAGCCCAACTGGAGCCCGTACGGCCGCTGAGGGCCTGCACGCGATGCAGACCGCAACCCGTCCCCTATCGCCGCGCATTGCGGCCCTGTCCCACCGATCCGAAGAGGAGCACACCATGAACTCGACGCACCACCATCATCTGCCCCGGGCTGCTCTGGCCCTGCTGGCCGCCGCCGTGCTGGCCGGCTGCGCGAGCACGCCGCTTGAAGACACCAAGGCGCCCGTCGAGTCGCGCAGCGCCGGTGCCGCGGGTGGCGCCGGTGCCGGTGGCGCCAGCTCGGGTACCTCGCAGAGCAAGGTCACGCCGGTCGACCTGGCGAAGACCGACAACGCGATGATGAGCAACCTGCCGCGCATCGTGTTCTTCGACTTCGACAGCTACGTCGTCAAGGACGAGTTCCGCTCCACCGTCGAGGCCAACGCGAAGGTGCTGTCCGCCGACGCCAAGAAGAAGGTCACCATCGAGGGCCACACCGACGAGCGCGGTGGCCGCGAATACAACCTGGCACTGGGCCAGAAGCGTGCCGAGGCGGTGGCCAAGTCGCTGGCACTGCTCGGCGCCACCAACGCGCAGATGGAGGCCGTGAGCTTCGGCAAGGAGCGCCCGGCGGTGCAGGGCAGCGACGAGGCGGCGTACGCGAAGAACCGCCGCGCCGAGCTCGTCTACCGTTGAGCCGGAGCCGCTGATGTCGCCGATGTCGGTACTCACGCGGGGCGTCGCGGTGCTTGGCCTGGCGGGGGCGCTGCTCGCGCCGGCCCAGGCCGGCATCTTCGACGACGACGAGGCGCGCAAGGCCATCCTCGACCTGCGCCAGAAGCTCGAGCAGAGCAACGAGGCGCAGCGCGTGCGCCAGGCCGAGCTCAACGCGCAGATGGCCGACCAGCTCTCGCAGCTCAAGCGCAGCCTGCTCGACCTGAACAACCAGCTCGAGCAGATCCGCGCCGAGATGGCCAAGATGCGCGGCCAGGACGAGCAGCTCGCGCGCGACGTGGCCGAACTGCAGCGCAAGCAGAAGGACGTGCAGTCCGGCATCGACGAGCGCATCCGCAAGCTCGAGCCGGTGAAGGTCTCGCTCGACGAGAAGGAGTTCCTCGCCGATCCGGAAGAAAAGCGCATGTACGACGAGGCCTTCGCCTTCATCCGCAAGGGTGACTTCAATGCCGCCGCGGCCGGGCTGTCGACCTTCGTGCGCCGCTATCCGCAGAGCGGCTACCTCGATTCGGCCCACTTCTGGCTCGGCAACGCGCAGTACGGGCGCCGCGAGTACAAGGAGGCGATCGGCTCGTTCCGCGCGCTGCTGGCCGCGCGGCCCGAGCACCCGAAGGCGCCCGAGGCGATGCTGGCCATCGCGAACTGCCAGGTCGAGTTGAAGGACCCGAAGGGCGCGCGCAAGACCATCGGCGAGCTGGTGCAGGCCTACCCGAAGTCGGAGGCCGCGCAGGCCGGCCGCGAGCGACTGGCCTCGATCAAGTAGGGGCGCGGCGCCGGCCGCGACGGGCAGCGCAGAGGCGCTGCTTAAAATCGCGGCATGCAGGAAATCGACATCCAGGCCCTCGGCCGCACCGTGCTGTGGGCTACCTTCGCGCTGGCCGTGATCTTCGGCGCCATCGCCCAACGCACCCATTTCTGCACCATGGGGGCGGTGTCCGACATCATGACCATGGGCGACTGGTCGCGCATGCGCATGTGGGTCACCGCGATGGGCGTGGCCATGGTCGGCTTCAACGCCATGGTGGCGCTGGGCTGGCTCGACGCCGGCAAGACCGTCTACGCCGGCCCGCGCTTCATCTGGCTGTCGGCGCTGGTGGGCGGGGCGATGTTCGGCTTCGGCATGGTGCTGGCCTCGGGCTGCGGCAGCAAGACGCTGGTGCGCATCGGCGGCGGCAACCTCAAGTCGCTGGTGGTGTTCTTCGTGCTCGGCATCGCCGCCTTCGCCACGCTGCGCGGCATCACTGCCGTGCTGCGCGTGGCCACGGTCGACGCGGTGGCGATCGAGATCCCCGGCGGTCAGGACCTGCCCTCGCTGCTCGCGGTTGCCACCGGCATGGCCAAGCAGACGCTCGCCGGCATCGTCGGCGTCGGACTCGGCGCCGCCCTGCTCGCGTGGGCGCTCTCGCGCCAGGAAGGCCGCAGTGCCGACAACCTGCTCGGCGGGCTGGGCTTGGGCGCCGTGGTGGCGTTGCTGTGGTGGGTGTCGGGCCGCCTCGGCCACGTGGCCGAGGACCCGAACACGCTGCAGGAGGCCTTCGTGGCCACCAACTCGCAGCGCATGGAGTCGCTCACTTTCGTCGCACCGATGGCCTACACGATCGACTGGCTGATCTTCTTCAGCGACAAGAGCAAGCTGCTGACGATCGCCATCGTCAGCACGGTCGGCGTGGTGGTGGGCTCGTGGCTCTACGCGATCGCCACGCGCAGCTTCCGCTGGGAAGGCTTTCGCGGCGTGCAGGACACGGCCAATCACCTGCTCGGTGCCGTGCTGATGGGCATCGGCGGCGTCACCGCGATGGGCTGCACCATCGGGCAGGGCCTGTCGGGCCTGTCGACGCTGAGCCTGACGAGCTTCGTTGCCGTGGCCGCCATCATCGCCGGCGCGGTGGCCGGGCTGCGCTTCCAGTTCTGGCAGGTCGAGCGTTCGGCATGAGCGCGCCGGGCCGCTCCCAAGCGCGAATCCCGGAGCGCGTCGCGCGAAGGGCAGTCCAGTGAGCGCCGAGCCCGTGCTCGCGGATGCCGATCTCGAGCGGCGCTTCGGCGGCTTGCGCCGCCTGTATGGCGACCTGGCCTATGGCCGTATTCGCTCGGCGCGCTTCGCGGTGGTCGGTGTGGGCGGCGTGGGCTCCTGGGCCGCCGAGGCGCTGGCGCGCAGCGGTGTCGCCGAACTCACGCTGATCGACCTGGACCACATTGCCGAATCGAACATCAACCGACAGGTGCAGGCGCTCGGCGCCACGGTGGGCATGGCCAAGGTGAAGGCGCTTCGTGCGCGCATCGCCGACATCCACCCGGGCTGCGTGGTGCACGAGGTCGAGGCCTTCGCCGAGGCCGACAACTGGCCCGCCGTGATGCCGCAACCGGTGGACGTCGTCATCGATGCCTGCGACCAGTTGCGTGCCAAGGCGGCGATGGCCGCATGGGCGATTGCGTCGGGAACGCCGCTGGTGGTCGTGGGTGCCGCGGGTGGCAAGCGGCGCCCGCAGGCGGTGGAGGTCGACGACCTGAGCGCCGTGACGCACGACCCGCTGCTCGCCGCGCTGCGCCAGCGCCTGCGCCAGCATCACGGCGCGGCGCGCAAGGGCGCGATCGGCGTGCGCTGCGTGTTCTCGCGCGAGCCGGTGGTGGCGCCGGGCGATGCCTGCGACGTGGAGGGCAACCTCAACTGCCATGGCTACGGCTCGACGGTGAGCGTGACCGCGACCTTCGGCCTGGTGGCCGCGCAAGTTGCGCTAGAATGCGCGGCTGTCGGGAGCTGAAGACTCGACCAAACAAGCCGCTATAATCGTGGGCTTTTCGGGTCGTTAGCTCAGTCGGTAGAGCAGCGGACTTTTAATCCGTTGGTCGCGTGTTCGAGTCACGCACGACCCACCACCGAAGGTGGCAAGATTTCGGGCTCTTAGCTCAGTTGGTAGAGCAGCGGACTCTTAATCCGTTGGTCGAAGGTTCGAATCCTTCAGGGCCCACCAACTCCGAAGCCGGGGCGCTTGCGCAAGCAGGCGCCCCGTTTCGTTTTGCGCGACCAGGTGGGTGCTTCAGGCGCCGAAGGCGCGGCCGGCGGCCTCGTGCAGCACCTCGCGCACCATCCGCAGCCCGCCGGTCGATGGCAGCCAGCTCGAGGGCTGGCGCAGCTGGGCGTCGAGCAGGTCGATCGGTGCCGGCTCGAAGACGATGCCGCTGCCCTCGGCGGCCTGCACGAAAGCGCGCATGGCACGCGGCATGTGGCGCTCGTGCGTGACGATGATGGCGCGGCGGATGCCCTGCTCCTTGAGCAGGGGAACTGTGTAGGCCGCGTTCTCGCGCGTGTCACGCGAGCGCTCCTCGGTCCACTTGATCGGGCGGCCGAAATCCTGCACGGCGATGCGTGCGGCGACCTGCGCCTCGGGCACCGGGCTCGCGGCCACGTCGGCCCAGCCGATGCCGCCGCTGAAGGCCACGGGTGCGCCGGTCTCGCGGCCCAGCCAGAGTCCGTAGCGCAGCCGTTCGAGGGACAGACCGGACAGGTTGCTGACGCCGTACTCCGGCGCGAGCGACTTGGCGCCACCGCCGAGCACCACGATCGCGATCGGCTGCTTGGCCTGCACCTCGGCCTTCAATTCGGCGATGCGCTGCAGCGGCAAGGCGCCGGGCGGGGCGAGCAAGGCCTGGGAGAGCAACCGCGCGGTTCCGCTGCAGGCCGACAGCCACAGCAGCACCGCGCCGCTGAGCGCGACCAGCCAGCCCAGGCCACGGCGTGGCAGCACCAGGCGCGTGCCCACCAGCATCAGCAGGATGAAGGGCACGGGCGGCAGCAGCAGCGCGGCAACAACCGGCTTCCACGAAGAGATTCCAAGCAGCACGAAGATGTCGTTCACGGGGCAGGCCGGAGGTGGCGCGAGTCGATCGACGATTGTGAGCGACGCGCCGGGCGCGGCATGATGCAGACTTCACGACGCAGGACCCTTCGCATGATTCCGCCCCGCTTCGCTCCGCCAGCAACCGTCGCCACCGCCACCGGCGGGCCGGGCCGATGAGTCGCCTGGGCGCCTGGCCGCGCCGGCTGGCCATCGCGCTGGCCGTGCTGCTGGCGCTGTGGGCGCTGGCCTGGCTGGCCGTGCCGCCGCTGCTCAAGTCGCAGGCGCAGTCGCGGCTGGGCGAACTGCTCGGCCGCAGCGTCAGCATCGGCGCGGTGGACTTCCGCCCCTGGAGCCTGGAGCTCACGGTGAGCGAGGTCGCCATCGGTCCGGCGCCGGGCGGCACGCAACCGCTGCTGAAGCTGGCCCGTGCATACGTGGACGCCGACGCCGGCTCGCTGTGGCGGCGCGCGCCGGTGATCGCGGCGCTGGAGCTCGACGGCCTGGAGGTGAAGCTGGCGCGCACCTCGCCCGGCCACTACGACATCGACGACCTGCTCGCGCGCTTCGCGCCCGACCCGGCCGCTGCGCCTGCGGCGCCCGGCGATCCGCCGCGCTTCGCGCTCTACAACCTCAAGTTGCGGGATGCGGCGTTCAGTTTCGATGACCGCCCCGTTGCTCGCGTGCACAGGCTCGATGCGGTGCAGGTGTCGCTGCCCTTCCTGTCCAACCTGCCGGCGCACCTGGAGGTAACGGCGCAGCCCCGCGTGGCCTTCCGGCTCGACGGCACGGCCTTCGACAGCGGCGCGCAGGCCACGCCCTTCGCCGCGCGGCGCAAGGGCGAACTGAAGCTGAGCTTCGCCGAGCTCGACCTCGCCGCTTATGCCGCCTACCTGCCCGCTTCGCTGCCCTTGCGCCTGCAGAAGGGGGTGCTCAATGCCGACCTGGCGCTGCGCTTCGAACTGCCCGAGGGCGCCGACCCCATCGTGGTGCTCAGCGGCAGCACGGGCCTGAAGAACCTCGCCGTGGCCGATGCGGCCGGGGCGCCCGTGCTCGGATGGCGGCAGCTGCAGGTCGGGCTGCGCGACGTGCAGCCTTTCGCGCGGCGCGTGGCGCTGGGCACCGTGAAGCTCGACGGCGCGCTGCTCCATCTGGCGCGCAACGCCGACGGGCGCCTCAATCTGCAGGCGCTCGGTGGCACGGCAGCGCCGGTGCCGGCGCCGGCGGCGAGCGCAGCGGCATCGGCGCCACCGGCACGCGCGGCCGGTAGCGTCTGGCTGGCCTCGCTCGATCAGCTGGTGATCGACGACGCTCGCCTGCTCTGGAACGATGCGAGCACACGGCCGGCCGCCGCGCTGCAGATCGAGGCCCTTCGCGTGCGTGCGAAGCAGTGGCAGTGGCCGCTGGCCGCACCCGCGCCGATGACCCTCTCGGCGACCTTGCGCAGCCAGGCGCCCGGTGCCGCGCCGGCCGGGCAGCTCGGCATCGACGGGAACTTCAGCGACCGCGAGGCGAACGGCACGCTGGAGCTCAGCGAGCTCGCGCTGTCGAACTCGCGCCCTACGTGGCGCAGGCACTGCTGCCTCGTGTGGAAGGTCGCGCCGCCGTCAAGGGCCGCTTCGACTGGCGCAGCGATGCCGCCTCGCCCCGGCTGGCGCTGGGCATCGACAACGCCAGCCTCGATGCCCTGCGCCTCGTGTCGGGCAGCGGCCGTGCGGCCCGCGACGAACTGTCGTTCAAGCAACTCGCGCTGGCCGACGCGCGTCTCGATCTGGTCGCCCGGCAGATCGAGCTCGGGCGCATGAAGTTGCTGCAGCCCACGGTGGCCGTGCAGCGTGATCGCGAGGGGCGCTGGAACCTCGCTTCGCTGACTCCGCCCGCACCCGCCGCCACCGCGGCGCCCAAGTCGCCCGCGGCATCGGCCAGCGCGCCGGCGTGGCGCGTGCAGCTCAAGGACCTGCAGCTCGACGGCGGGCGCGTGCAGTTCACCGACGCCTTTGCCGCCGGCCGCGCGGCCGAGACGCCGCTGCGCGTGGACGCCAGCGCGCTGCGCCTGCACGTGCAGGACGCCGCCTGGCCCGGGGCGCGCGGCACGCCGCCGGCGCGCGTCCAGTTCGCTGCGCGTGTGGCCGGCGTGGCGATGCCGGGGCAGGCCGCGCCCGCCACAGGCAGCATCGAGTGGAGCGGCCGCGCCGCGCCCGAGCCGCTCGCGGCCGGCGGCAAGCTTCGCATCGACCGTTTTCCGGTCCACTTGTTCGAGCCCTACTTCGGCGACGCCGTGCGCCTGAGCCTGCTGCGCGCCGAGGCCGGCTGGCAGGGCGACTTCAACGCACAGGCTGCACCGGCCGGCTGGACGGTCAGCGCCAACGGCGACGCGCGGCTGAGCGACGTGCGCGTGCACACGCGCGCGGCGCCCGGCGCGGACAGCAGCGACGAGCTGCTCAGCTGGCAGGCCTTCACGCTCAGCGGCGTGCGCTTCGCGATGGCGCCGGCGGCGGTGCCGCAGCTCGAGATCCGCGAGGCGGCGCTGAACGATTTCTTCGCGCGGCTCGTGGTCACCGAGCAGGGGCGGCTGAACCTGAGCAACGTGGCGGCTGCCGATGGCGCCGCCAGTACGCCGGCCGCGGGGGCCAGCGCGCCTGCGCCGGCCGTGGCAGCTGCGGCGTCCGCGCCTGCGGCGGGGCCGTCGGAGCTGCCGATCGCGCTGAGCGTGGGCGGCGTCAAGCTCGCCAACGGCCGTGTCGACTTCAGCGACCGCTTCATCAGGCCGAACTACAGCGCCAACCTGACCGAGCTCAACGGCCAGCTCGGCGCCTTCCGCTCCGGCACCCGCGAGATGGCCACGATCGAGCTGCGCGGTCGCGCCGCCGGTACCGCGCTGCTGGACATCCGCGGCGCGGTCAACCCGACAGCCGACCCGCTGGCGCTGGACATCCAGGCCAAGGCCACCGACCTCGAGCTCGCGCCGCTGTCGCCCTACGCCGGCAAGTACGCCGGCTACGCGATCGAGCGCGGCAAGCTCAGCATGGAGGTGGCCTACAAGATCTCGCCCGACGGCAAGCTCGACGCGCGCAATCAGGTCATCCTCAACCAGCTCACCTTCGGCGACAAGGTCGACTCGCCCGATGCCACCAAGCTGCCGGTGCTGCTCGCCGTGGCACTGCTGCGCGACCGCAATGGCGTGATCGACATCAACCTGCCGGTCAGCGGCTCGATCAACGACCCGCAGTTCAGCGTGTTCGGCATCGTTCTCAAGGTGATCGGCAACCTGCTCGTGAAGGCGCTCACCGCGCCGTTCTCGCTGCTCGCCGGTGGCGGCAGCGAAGACCTCAGCCTGGTGGAGTTCAGGCCCGGCACGGCCCTCGTCACCGAGGGCGGGCGCGGCGCGCTCGACAAGGTGGCCAAGGCGCTGGCCGAGCGCGAGTCGCTGAAGATGACGGTGACCGGCGCCGCCGATCCGGTCAGCGAGCGCGAGGAGTTCCAGCGTGCCGCGCTGGAGGCTCGCCTGCTCGCCGAGCGGCGCCGCGAACTGCTGCGCGGCGGAACGCCCGCCGCCGAAGCCGACGCGCTGGCCACGCTCGAGCCCGAGACGCGTGCGCGCGTGCTCAAGGAGGTCTACCGCGCCACCGATCTCAAGAACAAGCCGCGCAACGCGCTGGGCTTCGCGCGTGACATCCCGGGCCCGGAGATGGAAGCGCTGCTCAAGTCGAACACCGTGGTCACCACCGACGCGATGCGCGAGCTGGCGCTGCAGCGTGGCCTCGCGGTGCGCGACGCGCTGCTGGCCAAGGGTTTGCCCGGCGAGCGTCTGTTCCTTGCCGCACCGAAGCTGCGCGCCTCCGGCGAGGAGGACGCCGCCTGGACGCCGCGCGTGCAGCTCACGCTGGGCACGAACTGACCTGGCGGGCGATGCTCCGCTTTGGCACAGACTAGGACTTCCCCTCGTATGTAGCCGTCTATCACCAGGGTCATCGGACCCGGTGCAACACTGCGTGCTCCAGACGGCAGACCACTGCCGCTGCAGACCACAGCAGGAGACAAGCATGCGTGTCATTCCGATCGAAACCATGTTCGAGGGAGCCGGCTGCGAAGACGCATCGGCCGGCGAAGTGCCCAGGCTCGAGCTGCCGCTGGCGCGCCGCGAGTTCCTCAAGGGCTCGGGCGTGCTGATGGGCACGCTCGCCACCGGCAGCGTGCTGGCGACGCTCGCGCCTTCCACGGTCTGGGCCGTCGAGCTCAAGACGCTGAGCAAGGCCGAGGGAGAGGCCGTCATGAAGATGGGCCGCGTGCTCTTCCCGCACAAGAAACTGCCCGATGCGGTGTACGCGCTGCTGGCCAAGGACATCGACGCCAAGGCCGCCGGCGACGCCGGCGCGGCCAAGATGATCAAGGACGGCATCGCCGCGCTGAACGCCGCGGCCGGCGGCAGCTTCGCCAAGGCCAGCGAGAAGAAGCGCAAGGAGATCGTCAAGGGCATGGAAGGCCAGCCCTTCTTCGCCACCGTGCGCGGCCAGTGCATCACCTCGCTGTACGACAACGACATGGCCTTCAAGGTGTTCGGCTACCCGGGCTCGGCCTGGGAGAAGGGCGGCTACATCACGCGCGGCTTCCAGGACCTGAAGTGGCTGCCTGCGCCACCGCTGGACGCGAGCCCGAAGCCCCACCTGGGCTGAACACCACAAGACAAGCAGGAGACAAGACATGGCGAAGTTCGACTTCGGCGACGACTCGGTCGTCGTCATCATCGGTTCGGGCGCGGGCGGCGGAACGCTCGCCAACGAGCTGTGCCAGAAGGGCATCAAGGTCGTGGTGCTGGAGGCCGGCGCGGTGCAGTCGCCCCAGAGCTTCATCAATGACGAGTGGAAGTCCTTCGGCCAGCTCGCCTGGCTGGACCCGCGCACCACCTCGGGCAACTGGCGCGTGGCGAAAGACTTCGCCGGCCTGCCGGCCTGGATCTGCAAGACAGTGGGAGGCACCACCACGCACTGGGCCGGCGCCTCGCTGCGCCTGCAGGAGCACGAGTTCCGCGTCAAGACGCACTACGGCGAGATCAAGGGCGCCAATCTGATGGACTGGCCGGTGACGCTGAAGGAACTCGAGCCGTACTACGCGCGCGCCGAAGACAAGATGGGCGTGACGCGCACCACCGGCATCCCCGGCCTGCCCGGCAACAACAACTTCAAGGTGATGTACTCGGGCGCCAAGAAGCTGGGCTACCAGGACGTGCACACCGGCAACATGGCCATCAACAGCCAGCCGCGCGACGGCCGCGGCCGCTGCCTGCAACTGGGCTTCTGCTTCCAGGGCTGCAAGAGCGGCGCGAAGTGGAGCACGCTGTACACCGAGCTGCCCAAGGCCGAGTCCACGGGCAACCTGGACCTGCGACCCGAGTCGCACGTGTCGAAGATCGAGCACGACGACAAGGGCAAGGTCACCGGCGTCGTCTACTTCGACAAGGCCGGCAAGGAGCAGCGCCAGAAGGCCCGCATCGTCTGCGTGGCCGGCAACTCGATCGAGACGCCGCGCCTGCTGCTGCTGTCCGCCTCGGCCATGTTCAAGGACGGGCTGGCCAATTCGTCGGGCCAGGTCGGGCGCAACTACATGCGCCACATGACCGGCTCGGTCTACGCCGCCTTCAAGAACCCGGTCAACATGTACCGCGGCACCACCATGGCCGGCATCATCCGCGACGAGGCGTCGCACAACCCGAAGCGCGGCTTCGCCGGCGGCTACGAGATGGAGACGCTGGCGCTCGGCGTGCCCTTCATGGCCGCGTTCCTCGACCCGGGTGCCTGGGGCGAAGACTTCGCCTGGTGGATGGACCACTACACCCACACCGCCGGCATGTGGCTGGTCGGCGAGGACATGCCGCGCGAGGGCAACCGCATCACGCTGAACAGCAACGTGAAGGACAAATGGGGCCTGGCCGCGCCGAATGTGCACTTCGACGACCACGACAACGACATCGCCATGCGCAACCATGCCTTCGCGCAGGGCGAGAAGGTCTACAAGGCGGCAGGGGCGATCCGCACCTTCCGCACGCCGCCGTACCCGTCGACCCACAATCTGGGCACCTGCCGCATGGGCGCCTCGGCCAAGGACAGCGTGTGCAACGCCTATGGGCAGACGCACGACATCGCCAACCTGTTCATCTCGGACGGCAGCCAGTTCACCACCGGCGGCGCCGAGAACCCGACGCTGACCATCGTCACCCTGGCGATCCGCCAGGCCGAGTACATCGCCAAGCAGATGACGGCGCGCAGCATCTGAGCCCGCCGCCATCCGAGGGAGACCCATCATGTGCGAATACTTCGTCAAGGCCGACCCGATCCAGTACGAGCAGCGCTCGCGCACGATCCGCATCCACGGCGTGCTCACCAGCATCCGGCTGGAGAACATGGTGTGGGACATCCTGGCCGAGATGGCCGAAGCCGAGGGCTGCACGACCAACGCGTTGATCGTGCAGTTCCACGACGAGATCCTCGCGCATCGGGGCGAGGTGCCGAACTTCGCCTCCTTCCTGCGCGTCACCGGCATGCGCTTCCTGCGCCGCAAGCTGTTGGCGCTGGAGTCGGAGCGCCCAAACGAGGGCGGGGCCGCGCCCTCGCCGCTGCGGCCCAGGGTCGTGGCCATGGGCACACGCTCCTGACGCTGCCCCTTTTCTCTCGCCACGGAGTCCGCATGGCCAAGGTGATCCACACCATGATCCGCGTGCTGGATCTCGAGAAGTCGATGAAGTTCTACGCCGAGGTGCTCGACCTGCACGAGTCGCACCGGCTCGACTTTCCCGACTTCGCGCTCGTCTATGTGCGCAATGCGCAGAACGACGTCGAGATCGAGCTGACGCTCAACAAGGGCCGCACCGAGGCCTACACGCACGGCACCGGCTACGGCCATGTCGGTGTGGTCGTGCCCGACGTGGCCGCGGCGCATGCCGCGCTCGTGGCCAAGGGCTACGAGCCCGCGCCGGTGAAGGAGTTCAAGCGCGGCGACGAGCTGCTCGCGCGCTTCTGCTTTATCCAGGATCCCGATGGGTACAAGATCGAGCTGCTGGAACGGCACGGCCATTACCAGTAAATTCGAAGTGCGACGGCCGGACGAGGCGACGGCAACGCAAGCAGTCCCAAAACACGCCCACAGGAGACACCCTTTGAAGAAGACGTCGAGTTCCTTCGTGCTGGCAGGCATCGCCTGCGCGGCCATGCTGAGCCTGCCGGTGCAGGCACAGCAGAACATCGAGAAGCTCAAGCAGATGAAGGTCGCGACCACCGACCTGAACATCCCCGTCGTGCCTCAGGAAGGCTGAACGCGGCGGCGATCCGCGAGAACCTCAAGCGCGTCAAGCTGCCGCCGGGCTTCAAGATCGACCTGTTCGCGATCGTGCCGGACGCCCGCCACATGGCCGTCGCCCCGTCGACCAACATGCTGTTCGTCGGCACCCGCAAGACCACCGTGTGGGCCGTCACCGACCGCAACAGCGACGGCGTGGCCGACGAGGTGAAGTCCTTCGCGCCCAGCCTGAAGTTCACCAACCCGAACGGCGTATGCTGGACCAAGGACGGCTTCCTGATCGTCGCCGAGCACAACCGCGTGCTGAACTTCCCGGCCGCCGAGTTCTTCTACGAAGGCCCGGATGTGGCCGTGATCGAGGTGGTGCCCCAGGGCAAGCTGGTGCCGCCCGAGGAGGAGTCGTACAACCACGGCGCGCGCACCTGCCGCGTCGGCGACGACGGCAAGCTCTACGTCACCCTGGGCCAGCCGTACAACGTGCAGCCGCGCGACAAGGTGGCGATGTACGAGCAGCTGGGCATCGGTGGAATGGTCCGCCTGAACGCCTTCGACGGCAGCGGGCGCGAGGTGGTGGCGCGCGGCGTGCGCAACTCCGTGGGCATGGACATCAACCCGAAGGACAAGACGGTCTGGTTCACCGACAACCAGACCGACGGCATGGGCGACGACACGCCGCCCGGCGAGCTCAACCGCATCACCAAGGCGGGCGGCGAGCACTTCGGCTACCCGTTCATCCACGGCAACAGCGTCGCCATTGCCGGCACGGCCGCGGCACCGGACCTGAAGGACATGAAGGCTCCGGCTGCCTGGACGAAGCCGCAGGTCGAGTTCCCCGCGCACCAGGCGCAGCTCGGCATGACCTTCTACAACGGCAAGATGTTCCCGGCGCAGTACCAGGGCGGCATCTTCGTGGCCGCGCACGGCTCGTGGAACCGCACCAAGGCCAGCGGCGGCCTGGTGAACTTCGTCTCGCTGAAGGCCGACGGCTCGGCGGACAAGAGCACCGTCTTCGCCGAAGGCTGGCTCGACAGCGAGACCGGCATCTACCGCGGTCGCCCGGTCGACGTGGCGGTGATGAAGGACGGTTCGCTGCTCGTGTCGGACGACTACGCGGGCGCGATCTACCGGATCACCTACAGCGCACCGTGAGGATGAAGCAGGTACTTCCCCTGCTGCTGGCCGCCGCGCTTCCGGGCGCGGCGGTGGCGGGCGATGCCTCGGCAGGGCGCTTGAAGGCGCAGGCCTGCTCCGTCTGCCACGGGCCGGTGGGCATCGCGGTCGCTCCCGAGACACCCAATCTCGCGGGCGAGCCCGAGGGCTACATCGTCCGGCAACTGCGGGCCTTCCGCACTGGCAAGCGCCAGCACGAGGTGATGAACGTCATCGCCAAGCCGCTCAGCGACGAGGACATCGACAACGTCGCTGCGTGGTTCGCGTCGATCCGGATCACGGCCACCGCGCCTTGACCTGCGGCAGGTGCGCGCCGGGACGGCGCGCACCTCCAGAAAATCTCTAACTGCAAACCCCGTCGCGGCGCACCGTGCGTTCGCGTAGCCTCGCTGCGCGCGCCGGGCCCCGGTGCACCGTGCCTCTTTCCCACCCACAGAACATGAACAAGACGCTGCCGCTGTCCACCCTGGCCCTTGCCCTGGCCGCCGCCTTTCCCGCCCACGCCCAGGTCGAGCTCGACCCCGTCGTCATCACTGCCGAGCGCACCCGGCAGACCACCTTCGACGCGCCGGCGGCCATCAGCGCCGTCACGCGCGACGTGATCGACAACGGCGGCTTCCAGGTCAACCTGTCCGAGGCGCTGAACCGCGTGCCGGGCATCAGCGTGCTGAACCGGCAGAACTACGCGCAGGACCTGCAGCTGTCCATCCGCGGCTTCGGCTCGCGCTCGACCTTCGGCATCCGCGGCGTGCGCCTGATCGTCGACGGCATCCCCGCCACCATGCCCGACGGCCAGGGCCAGGCCTCGACCATCGCGCTCGGCTCGGCGCAGCGCATCGAGGTGCTGCGCGGCCCGCTGGCGCAGCTGTACGGCAACGCCGCTGGCGGCGTGGTGCAGGTGTTCACCGGCACCGACGCGACCGTGCCCACCGTCAGCACCAGCGTCGGCATGGGCCCGTACGGACAGACCAAGTTCGGCGTCAAGTTCGGCCAGAACAGCGAGCGCGACAGCGTGGTGCTGGATGCGGCGCGCTACGCCACCAACGGCTACCGCGAGCACAGCGACGCGTTGCGCACCCAGCTCAACGCCAAGTGGGACCACGTGATCGACAAGGACTCGACGATCAGCCTGGTGGCGAACTCCTTCGACCAGCCGCTGTCGCTCGACCCGGGCGGCCTGACGCGTGCGCAGTGGGAGGCCAACCCCGAGCAGGCGGTGGCCGTGGTTAAGTCGCAGGACGCGCGCAAGGTGGTCAGCCAGAGCCAGCTCGGCACCGTCTACGAGCGCCGCCTGAGCGAGGCGACGACGCTGAGCACGCGGCTGTACGTCGGCTACCGCGATCTCGACAACGCGCTGTCGGTGCCGCCCACGGCGCCGGCGCAGACTTCGAACACCGGCAGCGGCGGCATCGTCTCCTTCGCGCGCAGCTACATGGGCGGCGGCGTGCAGCTCTCGCATGCCATCCGCCTCGACGAAGGGCGCGCGCTGCGGCTGACCGGCGGCGTCGAATACGACCGCATGAAGGAAGACCGCCAGGGCTACCTCAACACCGGCGGCGTGCAGGGCGCGCTCAGGCGTGACGAACGCAACTCCGTCGACAGCCGCGACGCCTACGCGCAGGCCGCCTGGGACCTCACGCCCGGCTTCACTGCCACGGGCGGCGTGCGCGCCAGCCGCGTGGAGTTCCAGACCCGCGATCTCTACATCCAGCCGGGCACACCTGACAACGGCGACGACAGCGGCAGCATCAGCTACAGCGCCACCAACCCGGTGGTCGGGCTGAGCTGGCGGGCCGCCGAATCGCTGAACCTCTATGCCAATGCCGGCCAGGGCTTCGAGACGCCGACCTTCACCGAGCTGTCCTACCGGCCGGCACCGGCTTCGGGCCTGAACTTCGACCTGAAGGCATCGAAGAGCCGCCATGCCGAAGTCGGCATGAAGTGGAAGATCGCCACCGGCCACCGTCTGGACCTGGCGGTGTTCGACATCACCACGCGCAACGAGATCGTCGTCGACACCAACGCGGGCGGCCGCACGACCTTCAAGAACGCCGGCCGCACGACGCGAAAGGGCGCCGAGTTCCAGTACCTCGGCCAGATGACCGACAGCCTGCGCGCCACGCTCAGCCTGTCGGCGCTGCGCGCACGTTTTGCCGACGACTTCGTCAGCGGCAGCGGCGCGACCGCGGTCAACGTGCCGGCGGGCAACCGCCTGCCCGGCACGCCCGAGCGCAGCGCCTTCGCCGAACTGGCCTGGACGCCGAAGGGCGCCTGGGGCGGCTTCAACAGCGGCGTCGAGCTGGTGCACACCGGCAAGCTGTACGTCAACGACGCCAACATCGATTCGGCCCCGGCCGCGACGGTGATGAACCTGCGCGTGGGCTTTGCGCAGAAGGCCGGCGGCTGGACCTTCAGCCAGTTGCTGCGGCTGGAGAACGCCACCGACAAGACCTACGCCGGCTCGGTGATCGTCAACGACGCCAACAGCCGCTTCTTCGAGCCGGCGCTGCCGCGCAACTGGATGCTCGCGCTGACCGCCAAGCACGAGTTCAGGTGAGGCGATCTTCGCTGGCGCGGCCGAGTCCGCGCAGCGCGGCCTCGAAGGGTGGTTGCCCGCACGGATAGACTGTGCGGGTGCTGATCCGCTCCTCCACCACCGTCCGCCGCGTCGCGCTGCCCCTGCTGGCGGCGATGCTGTTGATGCTCCAGGCCCTCGGCCTGCTGCACGCGGTCATGCACGGGACCGGGCACGGTGCGGGGCATGCCTTGCATGCGACGTCCGCCGCATCGCACGATGCAGCTGGCGACCTGTTCGGCGATCACGGCGACGACGCGACCTGTCGCCTGTACGACCAGCTGGCCCATGCCGACGTTGCCTGCGGCGTGCCTGTGCTGGCCCTGCCAGACACGACGCAGGTGTGCGTCAACGTCATCCTGCGCAGCGGGCGGCATGCGCCGCAGGCCGCGGGCTTCCTCGCCCGCGGGCCTCCTTTCACGGCTTGAAGACCCGGCCGCCTTCCGGCGGTCTTCGTGTGCGCCGGCCCGCATCGCGCGGGCTGGCGTGCGGTGCGCTGCCGTGCACCGTGCGGCTCTTCTCCGTGATGGAACCCCTCTCATGCCGACAACCCTTTCGCGCCATCGGCGCAACGCGCTCGCCTGCGCGATCGCTTCCCTGGGCCTGCCCGTGGCGGCCCAGGTCACCCAACTGGACCCGGTCGTCGTCACCGGCAACCCGCTGCGCTCCGACGACCTGGCGGCACCCGTTTCCGTGCTGTCGGGCGATGCCCTCGTGCTCAGGCGCGGCAGCTCGCTCGGCGACACGCTCAATGGCCAGCCAGGCGTCTCGTCGACCTACTTCGGCCCCAACGCCAACCGGCCGGTGATCCGCGGCCTGGACGGCGACCGCGTGCGCATCCTCGGCAACGCCGGGGCGTCGTTCGATGCGTCGAGCCTGAGCTTCGACCATGCGGTGCCGATCGACCCGCTGGTGATCGAGCGCATCGAGGTGCTGCGCGGCCCGGCGGCACTGCTGTACGGCGGCAGTGCCGTCGGCGGCGTGGTCAATGCGCTGGACAACCGCATCCCGAAGTCGCCGCTGAACGCGCCCACCGGCGCCGCCGAGCTGCGCCTGGGCGGCGCCGAGCGCGAACGCTCCGCCGCTGCGCTGCTCGAGACGGGCAATGGGCGCTGGGCGCTGCATGCCGACGCTTTCGGCCGGCAGACCTCGGACCTGCGTGTGCCCCGCTTCACGCCGGTGGAAGACGGCGCGGCGCTGCCCGAATCGACCCGCGTGCGCAACTCGGCCTCGCGCGCCAGCGGTGGCGCGCTCGGCGCGTCCTTCACGACGCCCACGAGCCATCTCGGTGCCGCGGTCGACAGCTACGACAGCCGCTACGGCATCGTCGCCGAACCCGACGTGATCATCCGCATGCAGCGCGAGCACCTGGCGCTGGCCGGCGAATGGCGCGAACTCGGCGGGCCGCTGCGTGCAGTGCGTGCGCAACTCGGCCGCACGGTCTACGAGCACCGCGAGATCGAAGGCACAGGCGAGGTCGGCACCACGTTCTCGACGCGCGGCACCGAGGCGCGCATCGAGGCGGAGCACGCGGCCATCGGCGGGGTGCGCGGCGTGCTGGGCGCCCAGTTCGAGCGCAGCGACTTCGCCGCGCTCGGTGCCGAGGCCTTCGTGCCGGGCACGACGACGAGAAAGCAGGGTGTCTTCCTGCTCGAAGAGACGGCCTGGCCGCTCGGCACGCTGAGCGCAGGCGTGCGGCTGGAGCATGCACGTGTCGACTCGGCCGGCGACGCCGATCCGGCGACAGCGCAGTTCGGCGCGCCGGCGTCGCGCCGTTTCTCGCTGCGCAGCGTCTCGCTGGGCAACGTCTGGAAGTTCGCGCCCGCGTGGAGCCTCGCCACCACGCTGGCGAGCACCGAACGCGCGCCGACCTCGTTCGAGCTCTACGCCAACGGCGTGCATGCGGCCACCGGTGCCTACGAGCGCGGCGACGCGGACCTGGGCGCCGAGCGGGGGCGTAACCTCGACGCGGCATTGCAATGGGCTGCCGGCCGCAGCTCGGTGCGCGTGGGCGTGTTCGAGGCGCGCTTCTCGCGCTTCATCAACCTCGCGGCCACCGGCGCCACGGTCGACGTGGTGGCTGAAGACGGCTCGCTGGAAGCCGTGCCGGAGTACGTGTTCCGCTCGGTGCGCGCGCGCTTGCGCGGCATCGAGGCGCAGGCGAAGCACCGTTTCGACGCCGGGGCCTGGTCGTTCGAGCTGTCGGGTCAGCTCGATCTCGTGCGTGCCGACGACCTCAGCAGTGGCGAGCCGCTGCCGCGCATCGCCCCGGCCCGGCTGAGGCTGGGGCTCGACGCGGTGACGGGCCCGTGGACGGGAAGCGCGGAGCTCGACCATGCCGCGCGGCAGGGCCGCGTGGCGGCCACCGACGTGGCCACGCCGGGCCACAGCCTGCTCAACTTGGCGCTGTCACGGCGCTTCGCACTGGGCGGCAGCGACGCGCTGGCCTTCGTGAAGCTGGCCAACGCGACCAATGCACTGGCCTACAACGCATCGACCATCCCGACCGTGCGCGACCTCGCGCCGCTGCCCGGGCGCTCGTTGAAGCTCGGTCTGCGCGTGAGCTTCTGAGTCAGGCGGAGGTGCTGCGCGAGCGTCAGGGAGCCAGGCGCTCGCGCACCCAGTGGCCGCCGTCCTGGCGGTAGCGCAGGCGGTCGTGCAGGCGCGACTTGCGGCCCTGCCAGAACTCCCAGCGGTCCGGAACCAGCCGGTAACCGCCCCAGTGTGGCGGCCGCGGCGGGTGGAGCAGGAACTTCGCGCCATAACGCGCCGCGTTGGCCACCAGGACGGCGCGCGACTCGATCACCTGGCTCTGCGGCGAAGCCCAGGCGCCGATGCGCGAATCGAGCGGGCGCGTCTTGAAGTAGGCATCAGATTCGGCCTCGTCGACCTTCTCGACGCGGCCTTCGATGCGCACCACGCGCTCGAGCTCGACCCAGTGGAACTGCAGCGCCGCGAAGGGGTGGCCGGCGAGCTCGCGTCCCTTGCGGCTGTCGTAGTTGGTGAACCAGACGATGCCGCGGGCGTCGTAGCCCTTGATGAGCACCACGCGCGTCGAGGGCCGGCCGTCGGCACCGACGGTGGCCACGGTCATCGCGTTCGGCTCGGGCAGTTCGGCGCTCAGCGCCTGCTGCATCCACAGCTCGAACTGCTGCAGCGGATCGGCATGGCTGGCGGACTCGTCGAGTTCGTCGCGCTCGTAGCTCTTGCGCAGGTCGGCGATGACGCGGGAGGGGTCGCTCATGATGCATCGAGTATAGAGATGAGACCCGGTCGATCAGGGTCTACCCGCCTGACAGACATTGCTAAGCAAATCTGCTTACGGGGAATGCCTTAGGTATACGTCCCACTACCTGATTCGGAGTGCGGATCCCATTCTGTTTCCAAGGCGCGAGGCATGCTCGTGCCATCGACAATGAACAAGAACAGGGGTGGCGCATGACTGCGCAACCGGCGGTGATCGTGTTGGCGGCGGGCAAGGGAAGCCGGTTTCTCGGCGCCGACCACAAGCTCGCCCAGCGTCTGGGAAGTGCAACGGTGCTGGCCACCACGCTGCGCCACGCGGTGGCCACGCAACTGCCCGTCATCGCGGTGACCACCGAAGCCCTTGCCGATGTCGCGCGCCGGAGCGTGGCCGCGCGCGACGTGATCGTGCTGCCCGAAGTCGGCGCGCCGGGCCACGAAGGCCTGGGCATGGGCTACTCGATCGCCGCAGGGGTGAGCGCCTGTCCCGATGCCGGCGGCTGGCTCGTGCTGCCCGGCGACATGCCGATGGTGCGCACCGCGACGCTGCTCGAGGTGGCGCGCGAACTGGCGCGCCATGCGGTGGTGTTCGCGCAGCACAAGGGCATGCGCGGCCACCCGGTGGGATTCTCCGCGGAGCTCTACTCCGAGCTGACCAGCCTGCGCGGCGACGAGGGCGCTCGCCGCCTGGTGGCGCGCTATCCGGCGGTGGGCATCGAAGTCGACGACCCGGGCGTGCTGATCGACGTCGACACCGAGGCCGACCTGGACGCCGTGCGCCAGGCCCAGCAGCGCGGCGAACAGGCGCCGCAGCGGCTCTGACGCCGCGTCGCTTCGGCGGCTCAGCCCAGCGCCAGCGCGAGCTTTTCGAGCCGCTCGATCTCGCGGTCGCGGATGCCGCAGCGGCGCAGTGAAGCCGCTGTCTCGAGCAGGTACTCCAGCGTGCTGCCATATCGCCCCGAGGCATGGCGCAGGATGTCGAGCAACTGCTCGTCGCTGAGCTCGCCGGTGTGCGCCGGGCTGGCACGGTCCAGCGTGAACGCCAGCGCGCGCACCGTGCCCTGCGGCGTGCGGCATGGCACCCAGCGCGGGTCGTACACGCCGGTGGGCATCTCGCGTTGCCACAGGCGCTCCAGTTCGGCGGGCGCGCGGCAGCGGTCGATGCGGTAGACCATGCCGCGGCAGGATCCGCCGGACACCAGCGCGAACACCAGGCCGGGGCGTTGCGGCGTGCCACGGTTGATGCGCGAGCGCATGCGCAGGGCGCGGTGCCAGCCGTGCACGGCCGCGCCGCGCTGCTCCTCGGCGTCGAATTCGGGGCGCCAGATCAGCGAGGCGTAGCCGAACACCCACAGGTCTTCGTCGCCGCCCCAGGCGCGCAGCGTCTCGTCGAGCATCGCGCCGGGGTCGCGCAGCAGCAGCGGATCGCCTTCGTCCATCATTCCGACACTCTAGAATGAATCGAACAACATTGAAGGAAAAGCATGAGCGATGCCAATGACGACGTGCAGAACTACGCGCTGGCCGTGCTGGCGGGCGTGGTGGCCCTGGTCGTGGCCGGAGTGATCGCGCTGGCGGTCTCCACCAGCCGCAATGCCGTGCCGGCCAAGCCGGCGGCGGCCGCCGCGCCCCAGGAGGCCCAGCCGCGTGTCTATTTCGAAGTCGATTCCGACGCCTTGCCGGCTGACGCCGCCGAGGTGCTGAACCGCGTCGCCGATGCTGCGCGCGGCAAGCCTGGCACCACCGTGCTGATTTCCGGCTTCCACGACGCCACCGGCAACCCCGAGCACAACGCCGACCTGGCCAAGCGTCGGGCGCAGGCCGTGCGCCACGCGCTCGAAGCCAACGGCGTGATGCCGAGCCAGCTGGTGCTCGACAAGCCGCAGGAAACGACGGGCGGTGCCGACGCCCGCGAGGCCCGGCGCGTCGAGTTGCGTCTGCAGTAGGGCAAAGCCGCTTGTTTTGACGATGTAACCTGGTTACCGGATAATCAGGGCTTGAGTTACAGCCCCGGTGACGCCATGAAGCCAGCCCTCGTCGAAGTCACGCAACGCATCCGCGAGCGCAGCGCGGCCAGCCGTTCGGCCTACCTCGCGCGCGTTCAGGCCGCCATCGACCGCCCTCGCGGCTCCGACCGCATGGGCTGCGCCAACGTGGCGCATGCCTTCGCGGCGCTGCCGCCGAACGACAAGCTGCGCGTGGTGGCCGAACGCGCGCCGCACATCGGCGTGGTCACGGCCTACAACGACATGCTGTCGGCCCACCAGCCTTACGAAGGCTTTCCGGCGCTGATCCGCGACGAAGCGCGCAAGCAGGGTGCCACCGTGCAGGTGGCCGGCGGCGTGCCGGCGATGTGCGACGGCGTCACCCAGGGCCTGCCCGGCATGGAGATGAGCCTGTTCTCGCGCGACACCATCGCCATGAGCACGGCCATCGCGCTGACGCACGACGTGTTCGACGCCGCGCTGCTGCTGGGCGTGTGCGACAAGATCGTGCCCGGCCTGCTGATCGGCGCGCTGCATTTCGGGCACCTGCCTTGCGTGTTCGTGCCGGCCGGGCCGATGAGCACCGGCCTGTCGAACAACGAGAAGTCCAAGGTGCGCGAGCAGTTCGCGCAGGGGCTGGTGGGCCGCGACAAGCTGCTCGAGGCCGAGTCGGCTGCGTACCACGGCCCGGGCACCTGCACCTTCTACGGCACCGCCAACAGCAACCAGATGCTGCTCGAGGCCATGGGCCTGCACGTGCCGGGCGCGGCCTTCGTGCACCCGCATGCGCAGATGCGCGAGGCACTGACGCGCGAAGCGGTGCGCACCGTGCTCGGCATCGTCAAGGCCAAGCGCTTCACGCCGATCGGCCGGCTGGTCGACGAACGCGTGATCGTCAACGCGATGGTCGCGCTGCTGGCCACCGGCGGCTCCACCAACCACCTGATCCACTGGGTGGCGGTGGCGCGCGCGGCCGGCATCCAGATCGACTGGACCGATTTCTCCGACCTCTCGCACGCCACGCCGCTGCTGGCGCGCGTGTACCCGAACGGCAGCGCCGACGTGAACCAGTTCCAGTCGGCCGGCGGCCCCGGTTTCGTGATCCGCGAACTGCTCGAAGGCGGCTTCATGCACGCCGACGTGGCGACCGTCGTCGAAGGCGGCCTGCACGAGTTCGGCAAGGCGCCGCACCAGGACGGCGCGGGGCTGCGCTGGAACGCGCTGCCGAAGGCCAGCGGCGACGAGGGCATCGTGCGTTCGGTGGCGAAGCCCTTCAGCCCCGAGGGTGGCCTGAAGCTGCTCACCGGCAACCTCGGCCGCGCGGTGATCAAGATCTCTGCCGTGCCGGACGATCGCCACGTCATCGAGGCACCGGCGCGCGTGTTCGCCTCGCAGGAAGAGCTGCTGGCGGCCTTCAAGGCCGGCGAGCTCGAGCGCGACCTGATCGCCGTGGTGCGCTTCCAGGGCCCGCGCGCCAACGGCATGCCCGAACTGCACAAGCTCACGCCGCCGCTGGCGGTGCTGCAAGGCAAGGGCTTCAAGGTGGCGCTGGTCACCGACGGCCGCATGAGCGGCGCCTCGGGCAAGGTGCCGGCGGCCATCCACGTCAGCCCCGAGGCGCTGGCCGACGGCCCGCTGGGCAAGGTGCGCGACGGCGACGTGATCCGCCTGGACGCCGTGGCAGGCACGCTCGATGCATTGGTCGATGCGGCGGAGTGGGCAGCTCGCATCCCGGCCCACATCACCGACGCGGCATCGCAGACCAACGCCCACGGCCTCGGGCGCGAACTCTTCGGCGGCATGCGCCGCAACGTGCTCAGCGCCGAAGAGGGCGCCTGCACCTGGCTCTGAATCGCAAGGAACCCGTCATGAACACGCTCGAACTCGCCGATCACGGCCCGGTGATCCCGGTGATCGTGATCCAGAAGCTGGAAGACGCGGTGCCGATGGCGCAGGCGCTGGTCGACGGCGGCGTCAGGGTGCTGGAGATCACGCTGCGCACGCCGGTGGCGCTGAAATGCATGGAGGCCATCGCGCGCTCGGTGAAGGACGCCATCGTCGGCGCCGGCACCATCCGCACGGTGGACGATGCGCAGGCGGCGCGCGACGCCGGCTGCCAGTTCGGCGTGAGCCCGGGCTACACCAGCGAGATCGGCCACTACTGCCGCAACATCGGATTGCCGCTGCTCCCCGGCGTGGCCACGGCCAGCGAAGTGATGCGCGCCAACGGCGACGGCTACGGCTTCCTGAAGTTCTTCCCGGCCTCGGCGGCCGGCGGCATCCCGCTGCTCAAGGCGCTGCACGGCCCGTTCGCCGACGTGGCCTTCTGCCCGACCGGCGGCATCAGCGTCGAGACCGCACCGCAGTACCTGGCGCTGCCCAACGTGAAGGTCTGCGGCGGCTCCTGGCTGACGCCGGCCGACGCCGTGGCGGCGAAGGACTGGGCGCGCATCACCCGCCTGGCGCAGGAATCCGGCAAGCTGCGCTGATTCGGCGCGCGCTCAGCGCCGCGTGTCGAAGACCAGGCAGGTCGTCGTGGCGTGGGCGTAGAGCTTGCCGTCGGGGCCGACGAGCCGGCCCTCGGCCGTGGCCACCTGGTTGCCGCCATGCACCACGCGGCCTTCGGCGCGCACCAGCGGCACCTTGTCGGTGAGTGCGCGCACGATGTTGATCTTCAGCTCCAGCGTGGTGTAGCCCTTGCCGGCGGGCAGCGACGAGTGCACCGCGCAGCCCACGGCGGAATCGAGCAGGGTGGCGAACCAGCCGCCGTGCACCGTGCCCAGCGGGTTGTAGTGCTGGAAGCCGGGCTTGCCCTGGAACACCGCGAAACCGGGCTCGATGTGCACCGGCAGGAAGTCCAGCGTCGTGCCGATCGGCGGCGAGGGCAGGCGACCGTCGAACATCGCCTCGAACACCTGCATGCCGCTCATCCCGGCCACCTGCTCCGGGCGGGCCACGCCCGGCTCGCCGCGGCGGGCGCGTATCGCTGCTTCCTCTTCGCGCCAGCGGGCCAGCGTCGCCTCGGCATCGATCGTCTTGCTCATCCTTCGCCTTTCACTTGCAGATGCAATGATTGCAGCTACAATAATTGGCACGATGGACGCTGTCAAGCCACAAGGCTGCACCAACCTGAAGCTGCGCCAGCTCAGCCGTGCGGTCACGCGCCACTACGACGCGTACGTGGCACCCACCGGGCTGAAGAACTCGCAGTACTCGCTGCTCTCGCACGTGGTGCTGCTCGGCCCGCTGCGGCCCACCGACCTGGCGGCGCGCATGAAGATCGATGCCTCCACACTGACGCGCAACCTGCACCCGCTGGTGGCCGCCGGCTGGGTGGAGCAGGGGCCGGGCGAGGATGCGCGCAGCCGCTCGGTCAGCGCCACCGACGCCGGCCGCGCCAAGCGCGCCGAAGCGCAGCGCGCCTGGAAGCAGGCACAGCTCGCGCTCAATGCCCGCCTGGGCAACGAGCGCGTGCTCGCGCTGCATGCGCTGATCGACGATTGCCTCGAAGCCCTCGATGTCTCGGAGAACGATGATGAATGAACCGCTGCGCCGCGCCTTGCCGCCGGTGGCCCTGGTGCTGCTGGCTGCAGCCGGTACCTTCGCGCTCACGATGGGTGCGCGCCAGTCGATGGGCCTGTTCCTCGGCAACCTGAACACCGCCACCGGCCTGGGTCTGGCGAGCATCAGCCTGGCCTTCGCGTTCGGCCAGTTGTGGTGGGGCCTCACCCAGCCTTTCGCCGGCATGGTGGCCGACCGCATCGGCGCCGGCCGCGTTGTCGTGGCCGGCGTGCTGCTGGTGGCGCTGGGCACCTTCCTGATCCCCTACATGACCACGACGCTCGGCCTGGTGCTGGCCATCGGGGTGCTCGCCGCCGGTGGCGCCGGCATGGCCGGGCCCTCGGTGCTGATGGCGGCGACCACGCGGCTCATTCCGCCCGATAAGCGCGGCATGGCCACCGGCATCGTCAATGCCGGCGGTTCGTTCGGGCAGTTCCTGTTCGCGCCGATCGCCGGGGCGATCTCGACCGCGGCCGGCTGGGCCGTGGCATTGCAGAGCCTGGCCGTGATGACGCTGCTGGCCCTGCCGGCGGCCTGGGTGCTGCGCGGCAATTCGATGCAGGCGGCGGCCGCCCCCGGCGCCGCACCGGCGAAGAAGGTCGGCACGCGCGAGGCGGTGTCGCGCGCACTCGCCGACCGCAGCTACCGACTGCTGTGCGCCGGCTTCTTCGTCTGCGGGTTCCACGTCGCCTTCATCGCCACGCACCTGCCCGGCGTGGTGGCGGCCTGCCAGCTGCCGCCGGCCGTGGGTGCCTGGTCGATCGGCGTGATCGGCCTGTTCAACATCATCGGCAGCTTCGCGATGGGCTGGGCGGTCGGGCGCTGGCGCATGAAGTCGCTGCTGTCGCTCGTGTATGCGGCGCGTGCCGTGGCGGTGCTGGTGTTCGTTCTCTCGCCGAAGACGGAAGCCGTGATGCTGGTGTTCGCCGCGGTGATCGGCCTGACCTACCTTTCGACCGTGCCGCCCACCGCGGGGCTGGTCGCCAAGTTCTTCGGCCCGCAGCACATGGCCACGCTGTTCGGCATCGTGATGGTGTCGCACCAGGTCGGCGGTTTCCTCGGGGCCTGGCTGGGCGGCAAGGCTTTCGACTGGACCGGCAGCTACGACTGGATGTGGTACGCCGACATCGTGCTCGCCGTCGGCGCGGCCCTGGTGCACCTGCCGATCCGTGAGAAGGAACTGCCGCCGCGGGTGGTGGCTGCCGCCTGAGTCAAGGCTCGCGCGTCGCCGCGACGCCGGGCACGACGTCGTCGCCGTAGGCCTGCTTCCAGCGCTCGACCAGCTTCTGGTGCTCGTCCAGCCGCTCGCCAGGCAGGCCATCGTCGGCATGCCACTCGACGATGCGCGTCTCGATGGCGAAGTGCGAGACCGGCCGCACGCGCTGCGGCTCGTCGAGGCTGCCCACCGACAGGTCGATGCGCTTGGAGCCGAGGTACTCGAAGCTCAGCGGCGTGCCGCAGTTCGCGCAGAAGCCTCGCAGCGCGAACTTCGACGAGGCGTAGTGCTGCGGCGGCGCGAGCCAGCGCACCGCATCCTTGGGCACGTTGAGAAAAGCGGCGCGCGTGTTGCCGAAGGCGAGCTGGCACATGCGGCAGTGGCAGTAGTAGCCCTCCAGCGAATCGGGATGCACCTCGTAGCGCACGCTGCCGCACAGGCAGCCGCCTTGCAGAACCACGTCGACGGCTTCGGCCATGCCAGTCTCCCGGGAAGGATCAGACGGTGTAGTTGAGCACACGCCGGCCGCCGTCGGCGTAGACGATCTCGCCGGTCAGGTAGCTCGCCGCGTCGCTGAGCAGGAAGGCCACCACGTCGGCGATCTCGCCCGGCTCGCCGAGCCGGCGCATCGGCGTGCGGCTCATGATGCGCGCGCGCGCCTCCTCGCTGCCGAGCACGGCGTTCTTCGCCAGTTCGGTGGCGATGGTGCCCGGCGCCACGGCGTTGACGCGGATGCCGCGGTCGGCCAGCGCCAGCGCCATCACGCGGGTGAGCTGGTCCACGCCGCCCTTGCTGACGTTGTAGCTGGCGATGCTGGGGATCGCCATCACGCCGTTCACCGAACTCATGTTGACGATCGCGCCGCCGCCGGTGGCCGCCATGGCGCGCGCCACCGCCTGCGCGACGAGGAAGGCGCCCTTCAGGTTGACGGCGAGCACGGCATCCCAATCCGACTCCGTGATGTCGAGGAAGTCCGCTGCCTTGAAGATGCCGGCGTTGTTGACCAGCGCGTCCACGCGGCCGTGCGCCTGCAGCACCGCGGCCAGCGCCGCATCGACCTCGGCCTTGCGCGAGACGTCGCAGCGCTGGAAATCGGCCGTCGCGCCGCCCTCGCGCAGCTGCGCGGCCAGCGACTCGCCGCGCGCCGCGTCCACGTCCCACAGCGACACGCTGGCACCGTCGGCCACCAGGCGCCGCGCGCAGGCCTCGCCGATGCCCTGCGCCGCGCCGGTGACGATGGCGACGCGTCCGTCGAGCCCGAAGTGCACGCTGCTCATGCCGCCTCCTTGTCGAGCCAGATGCCCATGCCCTGCGCATTCAGCTCGGTGTCCATGGCGAGCAGCCGTTCCACCTCGTCCGGCGTGAAGCGGCAGCCGTGCGCGGCCACGCGCGCCTGGTACTGCTGCATCAGGCCACGCTTGATCGCCTCGTGGCGGTCGGGCGCGTCGCTCAAGGCGCGGCCCAGCGCCACCATGGCGTCGAGCTGATCGAGCAGTTCGCTGCCCAGGCGCTGCACGTCGCCGATGCGGCCGTAGTGGGTCAGGTAGATGCTGTCCGGCCGGTACGACATCAGCCGCAGCACCGTGGCGCGCAGCGGCGCAGGCTCGAACTGCACCGGCGTGGTGGTGGGCAGCAGCCAGGGGCCGCGTTCGGTGTCGAACTCGCGATAGCTCAGGCCGAAGGTGTCGCCGGTGAAGAAGCCGCGGCTGCGCGCGTCCCACACCGCATGGTGGTGGCGCGCATGGCCCGGCGCATCGAGGAAGGTCAGCGGCCGGCCGGCCAGCTCGATCGTCATGTGGTCGGCCGTCTCGCGCACACGTTCGGCAGGCACGCCGACGATGCGGCCGTACGACTTCTCCATCTCGGCTTCGCCGTAGACCGCCGTCGCGCCCGCGACCAGCGCCGATGGGTCGACCATGTGGCGCACGCCGCGCGGGTGCACCCAGGCGGTGGCGCGCGGCAGGTGCTGCATCAGCAGGCCCACGCCGCCGGCGTGGTCGAGGTGCACGTGCGTCGGGATGACGAAGTCGACGTCCTCGGGCGCCAGGCCCAGTGCGGCCAGCGTGCCCAGCAGGCGCGGCAGGGCATGGTTGGTGCCGGTGTCGACGAACGCGGCGCGGCCGTTCTCGACGATCAGGTAGGCAGCGTCGAACAGCGGCCGGTGGAAGCCGGTGTCGATGGCGTGGATGCCGTGGCCGATGGCCTGGGCGTACGAAGGGAGGTCGGCCATGGGGGCAGCGGGAGTGAAGCTTGATTCTAGGCAACGCGGCATCGAAACTTCGTCTGCGCGCGAAGGTCACAATGGGCTGCATCGCTGTGGAGAGAAGCACATGGGCTGGAGCCGAATCCTCTCGCTGGCCGCCGCGGCCGTGGTCCTCGCCGGCTGCGTCAACATGAGCAACCCGACGCGGCTGGCACCGGGCGCCAGTGCCGACGAGATCCGCCAGTCGCTCGGCGAGCCCACCGGCCGCTACCCGCTGGCCGGCGGGGCGCAGCGGCTGGAGTACGCCCGCGGCCCCTTCGGCAAGCAGACCTGGATGCTCGACGTCGACGCCGAAGGCCGGTTGACCTCGGCCACGCAGGTGCTCACCGAGACGCAGTTCAACGCCATCCGCGCCGGCGCCACCGCCGACGAGGTGCTGCGCACGATCGGCCGGCCGTCGAACGTCGGCTACGTCGGCTGGCACAAGACGCAGACCGTCTGGTCGTACCGCTACGCGAGCCCGTTCTGCCAGTGGTTCCAGGTCGGGCTCAGCGAAGCGGGTGTCGTCGAGGACACGGGCTACGGGCCCGACCCGATCTGCGACGATGTGGACAAACCCCTGCACGGCATCTTCAGGCGATGAACATCACCCTCTACGGCATTCCCAACTGCGACACGGTCAAGAAGGCGCGTGCCTGGCTCGACGAGCGGGGCTTCGCCCACGCCTTTCACGACTACAAGAAGCAGGGCGTGCCGCAGGCCGACATGCGTGCGTGGATGAAGCTGCACGGCTGGGAGAAGCTGCTCAACCGCCGTGGCCCCACCTGGCGCAAGCTCGAGCCGGCCCGGCAGGCCGCCGTGACCGACGCAGCCAGCGCGCTGGCGGTGATGAACGAGCAGTCCAGCGTGATCAAGCGGCCGGTGCTGGTGCGCGGCGACACGGTGCTGGTCGGCTTCGATGCCGACGAGTGGGCGCGCGTGCTGGGCTGAGCGGAACGACCGCGCGTTCAGAGCTTCAGCTCGAAGGCGCCTTCGGCGCGCACCTCGCCGTTGATGCGCAGGTCCACGACATGCCGGCCGGCGTGGTAGCGGCGCGTGGTGACCGGCCGCATCGAATGCCGCTTGACCAGCTCGCGCGTTTCGCCGGGCGCCAGTTCGAGCACCCAGCCCTTGAACACCTTGGCACTGGCGCGGCCATCGGCCTTCACGTGGTGCACGGCGTAGTCGATCGCCAGCTTCTGCACGCGCTTAGCCGTCGAGCGCAGGGTCAGCGACAGTTCGACCGTGCCGCCCAGCGCCACGCGCTTCGGTGACACAGCGAGCGTGGCCTCGCCCGCGAAACGTCGGCCCAGGCCCCAGGCCTTGAGCACGCGCGCATCGCCGCGCTTGATCAGCGTGCGGCTGGCGTGCCTCAGAAGCGCGCGGCGTTCGGCGGTGGCCTCGGGCAGGTGCGTCTCGATCCATTCGGCGACCAGCGCCGGGTGGTCCTTGGCGATGTCGTTCAGGTGGTTGGCCACGCTGCGGCGCACGTACTCGCTCTCGTCGTCCTGCAGCGCGGCGAGCAGAGGCAGGGTCGGCGACGGGTCGGCGATCAGCCCTTTGAGCTGCACACCCCAGGGCAGGCGGGGGCGGCTGCCTTCGCTGGCCAGGCGGCGTACGTGGGGGCTCGTGTCGCGGGCCCAGCGATGCAGCGTCTCGAAGGCCAGCGCGGGGTGCTCCACGATGAAGGGCCGCACCGCCCATTCGGCGGTGAAGCGCTGCGTGATCGCATGCAGCACCTGCAGCGCTCGTTCGGGCGTGGCCAGGCCGCGAACTGCGACGAACTCCGCCAGCGGCCACACGGCCCAGCCGGCCAGGCCGTGATCGCCGGCACGCAGCACCGACAGGGCCTCGTCGCCCGGCGTCGGCGCGAGGCTGGCCTCGATCACGGCGGCGGCGGCCTCGAAGTCCGCCGGCAGCGTGGCCTCCAGCGCCGCGCACAGGTGCTGGGCCCGGGCTTTCAGCTCCAGCGACTCCAGCCCATGGCCGGCCAGCGCTTCGAAACGCGCGCCGGCGAAGCCGGGCCAGGCGCGCTGCAGGTGGCGGCGGATCAGGCGCACCACCTCGGCATTGATCAGGTTCTTGAACGGTTCGGCCATGGCGCGCCAGCATAGCCGCCGGCGGCGACGCACGAGCATCGTGCGTGGATGCACCGAAAACGAACCAGCCGCCCCCAAGAATCACCGAGTCGGTGCAGGCAGTGCGCACCAATGAAGGCACACGAATTGCTAACTTGGTGCGCCTTTCGTCCGCTTCCGGTGCGAACGGCATCACAACGACGCACGAGGGGGCAAGCGATGGATCAGGTCAAACAAGGCACCGATGCCTTGTTCATTCTGCTGGGCGCGATCATGGTGCTGGCCATGCACTCCGGGTTCGCGTTTCTCGAACTCGGCACGGTGCGCAAGAAGAATCAGGTCAATGCGCTGGTGAAGATCCTGGTCGATTTCGCGGTCTCGACCATTGCCTACTTCTTCATCGGCTACACGTTGGCCTACGGCGTGAGCTTCTTCAGCGGCGCCGAGACACTGGCGGCGAAGAACGGCTACGAGCTGGTGAAGTTCTTCTTCCTGCTGACCTTCGCGGCGGCGATTCCCGCCATCGTTTCCGGCGGCATTGCCGAACGCGCGCGCTTCGGGCCGCAGCTCGCGGCCACCGCGGTGATCGTCGGGGCGATCTACCCGCTGTTCGAGGGCGCGGTGTGGGGCGGGCGATTCGGGCTGCAAGGCTGGATCGAGTCGGTGGCCGGCGTCGCCTTCCACGACTTCGCCGGCAGCGTGGTGGTGCATGCCGTGGGCGGCTGGATCGGCCTGGTGGCGGTGCTGATGCTCGGGCCGCGCGCCAACCGCTACCGCAAGGACGGCGGCATCAGCGCGCACCCGCCGTCGAGCATCCCCTTCCTCGCGCTGGGCGCCTGGGTGCTGGCGGTGGGCTGGTTCGGCTTCAACGTGATGAGCGCGCAGACCATCGACAAGATCTCCGGCCTCGTCGCCGTGAACTCGCTGATGGCGATGGTCGGCGGCACGCTGGTGGCCGTGCTGCTGGGCAAGAACGATCCGGGCTTCGCCTACAACGGCCCGCTGGCCGGGCTGGTGGCGGTGTGCGCTGGCTCGGACGTGATGCACCCGGCCGGCGCGCTGGTCGTCGGCGGCGTGGCCGGCGCGATCTTCGTCGTGATGTTCACGCTGACGCAGAACCGCTGGAAGATCGACGACGTGCTGGGCGTGTGGCCGCTGCACGGCCTGTGCGGCGCCTGGGGCGGCATCGCCTGCGGCATCTTCGGCCAGCAGGCGCTCGGCGGCCTGGGCGGCGTGGGCTTCCTTGCGCAGCTGCTCGGCACCCTGGCCGGCGTGGCCTGGGCGCTGGCCGGGGGCCTGGTAGTCTACGGCGCGATCAAGGCGCTGACCTCGCTGCGCCTGACGCCCGAGGAAGAATACGAAGGCGCCGACCTGTCCATCCACAAGATCGGCGCCACGCCGGAGCGCGAAGCGAGCTGGTGAACGGCGCCTAGAACCCGACCCGCCACAGGCTCGCGGCGGCGACGAGGCTGAGCAGCATCGCCGCGCCGTAGCAGGTGAGCTTGGCCACCAGCCCCTTGTGGATGCCGACGTCGTGCAGGCTGCACAGAATGCGGTGCGCCGCATGCCAGGCGAACAGGGCGATCACGGCCAGCAGGAAGGCCTTGCCGACGAAGCTCTGCGCGAGGGCGAGCATGCGCGGGTAGGCGAGCGCCTCGCTGCCGGTGATCGGCACGACGATTCCGGTGACGAGCACCAGGGCCGTGCCGAACAGTGCCGCGAGCATGCCGCCGCCGCCGAACAGCAGCCAGAAGATCGGTGCGTGCGAGCGCTTCATCGCCAGCCCCAGACGAGCGCGAGCAGCAACAGCGAGGCGATCAGCGTCGCCGCCCAGCCGACACGGGTGATCGTCTGCCCGCCCAGCCGCTTGCCGCCGACGTGGATCATCGGCATGGTCTTGGGCATGATCTCGAACCAGCTCTTCGCGTGCACCACCATCGAGACGAGCAGCACGACGTGCAGCACGATCGAGACCGGCGAGCGCAGCGCCGCGAGCCAGCCGTTCCAGGCCGCCTCGCCCTGCGCGAGCCGCAGCACCCCCACGCAAAGGATCACCGCATAGGCGCCCACCGCGAAGGCCGTCAGTTCGCGCGCCATGTAGCGCATGAAGAAGGGATCGCGCTTCCACCAGCCCGTCATCGGGCGCACGTAGGGCTTGTTCATGCCTTGCTCCCGCGCGGCGAGAGGAAGCGCAGGAAGTAGTCCTTCGCGCTGTTCGCCTTGTTCTGGTTGACGGCATTGGCCGGGTCCACGCCCTTCGGGCAGACCTCGGAGCAGTAGCCCACCGCGGTGCAGTTCCACACGCCCTCGGTCGAGCCGAGCAACTCCATGCGCTGTGCCTGCCCGCCGTCGCGCGAGTCGGCGTTGTAGCGGTGCAGCAGCGCGAGCACGCCCGGGCCGGTGAACGTGGGGTCGAGGCCGAACTGCGGGCAGGCCGAATAGCACAGCATGCAGTTGATGCAGCCGCTGTATTGCTCGAACTGCTCGAGCTGCGCAGGTGTCTGCCGGTACTCGCCCTGTGCCAGCGTGCGCGGCTCCTTGGGAATGATGTAGGGCTTGATGCTCTCGAGCTTCTTGACGAAGCCGTCGACGCTGACCACCAGGTCGCGCTCGATCGGGAAGTGCGCCAGCGCCTCGATGCGCACCGGCCCGGGCAGCAGGTCGCGCAGGAAGGTCTGGCAGGACAGGTGCGGCTTGCCGTTCACCATCATTCCGCAACTGCCGCAGATCGCCATGCGGCACGACCAGCGGAAGCTCAGCGAGCCGTCCTGGTCGTCCTTGATCTGCTGCAGCGCCTGCAGCACCGACATGTCGTCGGTGTAGGGCACGGTGAAGCGCTGCCAGACCGGCTCGCTCTCCTGCTCGGGGCGGTAGCGCAGCACCTCGACGTCGATGGTCTTCGGCGACTCAGCCATGGTTCGTCTCTTTCGCCTTGCGCTCGGCATCGGCCTGCTCGCCGGCCGCGCCATAGGCACGCGTGCCTGGCGCCGAGCTCGTGATCTTCACCGGCCCATAGCCGATGCGCGGCGCGTCGTCGCCGGCGTAGGTGGCCAGGCTGTGCTTCAGGAAGTTCACGTCGTCGCGCTGCTCGAAACCGTCCAGGCGCTGGTGCGAGCCGCGCGATTCGCGCCGCTCGAGCGCCGAATGCGCCATCGCCTGCGCCACGTCGAGCAGGTAGCCGAGCTCGATGGCGAGCAGCCATTCGGTATTCCAGCCCCGCGAGTGATCGTCGAGCTGCACGTTCTTCAGTCGCTGCTTCAGCTCCGCGAGCTTGTCGCAGGTCGATTGCATCGTGGCCGCCGTGCGGTAGATGCCGCAACCGTCTTCCATGCTCTGCGCCATCTCGCGGCGCAATGTGGCGATGCGCTCGCCGCCGCCGCGCCGCTCGGCGACGGCCAGCGCGCGCTGGCTGGCCGCCTCGGCGAGCCGTGCGATGGCAGCGATGTTGCCGCTCGGGGCCGCCTTCGCGAAGGCCGCGGCCTCCAGCCCGGCGAGCTTGCCGAAGACGAGCAGCTCGGTCAGCGAGTTGGAGCCGAGCCGGTTGGCGCCGTGGATGCCCACGCTCGAGCATTCGCCGGCAGAGTACAGCCCCGGCAGCGTCGAGGCGGTGCGGCCGTCGGCGACGATGCCGCCCATCGTGTAGTGCACCGCCGGCAGCACCGGGATCGGCGTCTTCGCCGGATCGACGCCGAGGTACTCGACGGCGAGTTCGTAGATCTGCGGCAGGCGCTCGCGCAGCTTGGCTTCGCCGAGGTGGCGCAGGTCGAGCTGGACGACCGCGCCGTGCGGGCCGGGCAGGGTGCGGCCCTTCTGCTTCTCGTGCCAGTAGGCCTGGCTCAGCCGGTCGCGCGGGCCCAGCTCCATCGCCTTGTTGCGCGGCTCGGGCGTGGCCGGGCCGAGGCCGTAGTCCTGCAGGTAGCGGTAGCCGTCCTTGTTGAGCAGGAAGCCGCCTTCGCCGCGGCAGGCCTCGGTGAACAGCAGCCCGGTGCCGGGCATGCAGGTCGGGTGGTACTGCACGAACTCCATGTCGCGCAGCGGCACGCCGTGGCGGTAGGCCAGTGCCATGCCGTCGCCGGTGACGATGCCGCCGTTGGTGTTCTCGCGGAACACGCGGCCCGCGCCACCAGTGGCGATGACCACCGCCTTCGCCTGGATCAGCGTGAAGCGGCCGCTGGCGATGTCGATGGCCAGCACGCCCTGCACGCGGCCCTCGTCGACCATCAGGTCGACGCAGAAATGTTCGTCGAAACGCCGGATCGACGGGAACTGGATCGAGGTCTGGAACAGCGTGTGCAGCATGTGGAAGCCGGTCTTGTCGGCGGCGAACCAGGTGCGCTCGATCTTCATGCCGCCGAAGGCGCGCACGTTGGCGCGGCCGTCGGCCGTGCGGCTCCACGGGCAGCCCCAGTGCTCCATCTGCACCATCTCGTCGTGCGCCTGGCCGACGAAGTAGTCCACCACGTCCTGCTCGCACAGCCAGTCGCCGCCGGCCACGGTGTCGTGGAAGTGCGCCTCAAGGCTGTCGTGCGCCTGCGTCACCGCCGCGGCGCCGCCCTCGGCCGCCACCGTGTGGCTGCGCATCGGGTAGACCTTGGAGACCAGCGCGATGCGCAGCTCGGGGTGCGCCTGCGCCACCGCGATGGCAGCGCGCAGGCCGGCTCCGCCGGCACCGACGATGGCCACGTCGGCCTGGAAGGTTTCGATCACGGCGGGTCCTGGCGGGTCAGCACGAGCTTCTGGTACAGGCCACCGAAGTAGGTCTTCTTCTCGATCGCGACCGGTGCCATGCCCGCGGGCAGGAACGACTCGACCTCGTGGCCCCACAGGTCCATGGCATAGGGCTCGAGATGGCGGAACACCTGCCGCATCAGCGGGCGCAGCGGGTGCAGCTTCGCCGGGCGGTGGTAGTCGACGATCACCATGCGGCCGCCCGGCTTGAGCACGCGCATCGCCTCGCTCAGCGTCTGGCGCCGCACCGCCTCGGGCATTTCGTGCAGCAGGAAGAACAGCAGCACCTGGTCGTAGTGCGCGTCGGCGCTGTCCAGCGCAGTGGCGTCCCTCTGCTTGAGCGTGACGCGCTCGTCGGCCGGCAGCTTCTTGCGCAGGTTGGCGAGCTGCACCGGCAGGATGTCGACCACGTCCAGCTGCGCGTCGCTGGCCAGCCGCGCCTGCAGCCGCGGCGTCAGGTTTCCGTAGACGCAGGCCACCTGCAGCGTGCGGCCGTTTACCGTCTGGCCGAGATCGGCCAGCGCCGCGTCACGCAGGCGACCGTAGTTGTTGAACAGGATGGCGTTGACCAGCCATTCGCGCTCGAACAGATGCACGGCCTTCGGGTGCACGTAGGCCCACCAGTACACCTGTTCGAGATAGCGCGGTACCGGAGGTGTCACGGAGCCAGATCGATCGTTCCCGGCCAGGGTGACTTCAAACGGCGGAGGAGGCATTCAGTTTCCTCTTGAAGCGGGGGGTGCCAGGCGGTTCACTGCCAGCGATAGGTGTAGCGCAGGCCGACGAAGCCCACGCGCTGCCGGACGGATTGTCCGACGACGGTGCCATCCGAGTAGGTGAAGGGCACGCCG
Organism: Rhizobacter sp. AJA081-3; assembly: GCF_017795745.1. Lineage (GTDB taxonomy): Bacteria > Pseudomonadota > Gammaproteobacteria > Burkholderiales > Burkholderiaceae_C > Piscinibacter. The sequence goes on from NZ_CP059067.1 coordinate 1,206,749, forward strand.
TTGTAGCTCCAGCTCCAGTCGCTCCAGGTCGAACGCTGGTAACCCAGGTCGAGCCGCAGGTCCGACTGCTTGTCGAGCGTGTAGATGCCGAACAGCTTCAGCGTGGTCTGCCGGAAGATGATGTCGGGCAGGCCGCCGGTGGCGGCGAGCAGCGCGGCGCTGGCGCCGTCGGCCGTCGTGTCCAGGGCCTGGGCGTAGGTGCTGCGGTCGTCGAGGTGCGACAGGTTCGCGCCGACCTGGATCGTCGACGTGGCCTTGCCGGTGATGCCGACGCCGAAGCCGCTGCTGGTGTTGTCGTAGGCCAGCGCGGCGGCGTCGGGCCGCGCCTGCCGCAGCGTCTCGGTGCCGTAGTTCAGGTTGCCGGTCAGGCTCCAGCGCTCCGACAGCGCGTAGCTGGCGTCGAGGTCGAGATGGTCCATGCCACTGGTCTGCACGCCGTAGACGCTCGGCGTCGAGAAGCGGTCGATGCCGTGTTGCGCCGAGAGCTGCAGCGACAGTTCGTCGGAGGGCTGCCAGTCGGCCTGCAGCCTGAGCTTGTCGCGTTGTCGGTCGGCCAGCGTGGGCATGAAGATGCCGCGCGCGAAGCCTGTGGACGGGTCAAATGCATCGGGCACCTCGGTGACGCCGGTGCCGCTGTTGTCGCGCAGCCAGTTCGAGCCGTCTCGGCGGCTGCGCGACACGCTGACCGCGCCGCTGAGCTGCTCGTTCATGCGGCGCCGCAGTTCGGCGCGCACGGTGGTCTCGTCGGTCTTCTGGCGCAGCGCGGTGATGCCGGCCGCGGCGCTGGTGGCGGTGAAGACGCCACGGTCGATGGATTCGACCTCGGCGCCCAGCGTGCCGCGGTAGTCACTGCTGAACTGGTAGTGCGCCTGCAACTGGCCGCGCAGCTTGGTGCTGGGCAGGCGCCGGTTGGTGTAGGTCTCGGTGTCCTCGACGTTGTACAGCGCGATCGGCGTGCTGTCGTCGGTGTCTTCGTAGCGCAGCTTGGCTTGCAGCGTCAGCTTGGCCCAGGGCCGTGCGCTCAGGCCCACTTGCGCGAGCGTGGTGTCGACACGCCCGCCCAGGTTGCTCACGCCGGCCGGGGCGCCGGCGAAGCCGGCACCGGCGAAATCGTCGTTCTGCAATGCCTGCGCGTGGCTGAGCTTGAAGTTCAGGTGCGTGGTCGGCGTGAACGAGTAGCGCCCGGACAGGTCGATCTGGTGCGCCTGGTTGTCCGGCGGTAGCGCCACTGGCTGGTTGAGGATCGCCTGCAGCCCGGGTGCGAGCGGCAGCGGCGTGCCCAGCGCGTTGTTCAAGGTGCCCGGCACGTTCGGCGACAGGCTGCCGAAGTGGTTCTGGTAGAACGAGCCGTAGTAGCCCGCACTCAGGTGGAGCTTCTCTCCGGCATAGCTGAGCCGGGCCTCGATCTGGCTGTGGTTGGCGTTGACCGGTTCGGGCAGCATCAGCACCGCCCAGCCGATCTGCGTGCCGGTGGTCACGCCGCAACCGGGCGCCACGGCCGACGGGCAGTTCATGCCGATGCCGAACAGGCGCAGGCCGTCCTTGTTCTCGCTGCTCAGCGAAACGTCGAGCTGCAGCTGCGGGCCGAGCGTCTTCATCAGGGCCACGCCGACCTTGCTGCGCTTGAGATGCAGGTCGGCGCCCGTGCTGGCGCGGTTCGGTTCCTCGCGCAGCGTCTCGCCGTAGCTGACGGAGAACTTCCAGTCGCCAGGCTTCTTCCAGCCCAGCTCGAGCTCGCGCAGGCTGCCGAGCAAATCGCTGCCCTCCAGGCGCAGGGAGGTTCCGGTCTCGTCGTCGCGGCGCCTGTACTGGAAGCCCAGCAGCCCGCTCGCACTGTGGGTGCGCAGGCCGTTGTACTGGCCGAACAGCGCGCGGTCGGCGTCGCTGCCGCTGAGCAGACCGGCGCCCACGGTGACCGAGGATTCTGGCGGCGGCGGCGGTTCATCTTCCGCGCGCGCGGAGCCGAAGACCCCGAGCAGGGCCGCTGCCATCAGGGTCGGGGCGAAGGCGGGGATCGAGACAGGCCTGTTCATGATGTCTCTCCGACGCTCAGCGGAACAAGAGCTGCGGTGTCGGGTTGCTCGCCGACGGGTTGTTCGAGCCGTGCACCTGCGTGTGGCAGTTGGTGCAACTGCGCCCCTGCCACATGTTGACCACGTTCTTGCCTCCGGTGACCGGGCCGATGGCCGCGCCCCCCTGTCCCGGCGCGCCGGGCGGGAACACGCCGCGCTGGCCGCCGACGGCGCCGACACCGCCCGCGACGTGCGGCGTGTGGCACTGCTGGCACAGGATCGGCACGCGGGCCTTGAGCATGCTCGCCACGGTGGTGCCGTGCGGGTTGTGGCAGCTCGCGCAGTCTTCGGTGACCGGCTCGTGCGCATGCACGAAGGGGCCGCGTTTTTCCGCATGGCAGGTGTAGCAGGTGGCGTTGGTGCTGTCGCGCAAGGCCAGCTTGGGGCCGGCCGAGCCGTGCACGGCATGGCAGTCCGAGCAGGTCATCTTGCCTTCGGGGATCGGGTGGTGCGAGGGGCGCTGCAACTGCGCGCGCTGCTCCTTGTGGCAGGCGTAGCAGACCTCGGTCTGCGTTGCCTTCACCATCGCCTTGTCGCGGTTCGTGTGCACCTTGTGGCACGAAGAGCAGGCCACGTCGGCGCTCTCGTGCTGGCTGCCGCCCCACAGCGCCTGCTTGGCGTCGCGCTGGTGGCAAGTCTGGCAGACCTCGCTGCGTTCATGCGCCGAGGTGCCGCCGTTCTTGCTGAACACGCGGTCCGGCCGCGGCCGCTCCTTCATGCCCTCCGGCTTCTTGGTGTGCGTCGGGCTCAGGCCGTGGCAGCTGATGCAGTTGGGCGTGCGCGGGTCGGACGCGTCCGCCATCGGGCTGCCGCGCATCGCCAACGCCGCGGCATCCATCGGCGGCTTCTTCTTCGGCACCTCGCCGTGCGGGCCCTGGCTCATGTCGGGCAGGTCCTCGGCGTCGTGGCACTCCACGCAGGCCTTGGACGCCTCTGCCTCCGTCAGCGCCGAAGCAGGGCCGGTCAGCCCGCCCAGGCAGATCAACAAGGCGGCCAGGGCGGGCAGAAGGCGCATGTCAGTTCTGGCCGTGCACGATGTCCACGCCCTTGAAGCCGCCGCTCGAGTGGCAATCGGCGCAGGTCTCCTGAACCAGCATCGACTGAGCCTGCGTCCGGTTCGCGAACGAGGCATTACCGAAGCTCGTGACGTGCGCGATCGCGGTGGGCGAGTTGTGGCAGGCCGTGCAGGTCGCCGCCTTCGGCGAGATGACGCGCCAGCCCGTCGGGTCGGTCACGCCGGCCGGCTTGGCCACCACCGAGCCGAGCGGGCCGTTGTCCACCTTGTACGAGTTGTCGACGTGGCAGGCATTGCAGTTGATGCCCACGCCCGGCCACGCCACCTCGGCGGCATAGTTCTCGATGACCTGCGGCGCGCCGGTGTAGCCGGCGGTCGCGGCAGCGCTGTTGATGAGCGACTCGATCGTCTCGAACGTGGAGCCTGCGGCAACGGCCGTCCCGGCGGGAAGCACGACCGGAGCGAAGTTCCGGATCGTGTAGTTGGCCAGGAAGATGCCGCCCAGCGCGAGGTTGCCGGCCTTGTCGAACGACCCTTGCACGGGGTTGCCGTGCGTAAACGGGTAGGTGCGCTTCGAGTTGCCGTGGATGCCGTGGATCATGCGCTTGAACTGGTACGACTCGTTCAGCGCCTGGCCGTCGGTCATGACGGTCGACGACATCCGGTTGACGTCGTGGCAGACCACGCAGGCCTCGACCGTGTTGCGCGCACCGCCGTGGAAGGCCTCCGACAGCGTGTTCGAACCCGAGGTCGTGCCCAGCGCGGCGTGGCACGCATTGCACTTTTCGTTGGACACGATCACACGACGCGGCGAGAGCGTGCCGCCCAGGGCCACTTCCGTCCATGCGTTCTGCGCGACGACGTTGACGAGCGACGCCGGGATGGCCTCGGGCCGCGGGTCGGTGGCCCACTTGGCCTGCAGCTTCGCTTCCTTCACCTGGCCGATGCTGACGACGCGGGCCGTTCCGGCCGCCACCGCAGTGGCCGTGTCGGCCGGCAGCACGATGTCCAGCGTGTAGTGGTTGCTGCCGTCGTTGGCGCCCTTGTAGGCGTAGCCGCTCGCGGCGTTCGTGCCGTTGGTGCTGGCAGTGAATTCGGTCACCGTGGTCGACTGACCCACGAGGTTCTGATAGGCCAGGTAGAAGCGCAGGTTGCCGAACTTCGTCGTGTTGCCGCAGGTGGGCACCGTCGTGCTCGCGCAGTCCGAGGTCACCAGGTTGTAGGCGGCATTGCTGTTGGTCGGATCCGAAAGGTAGTACTTGACCGTCACCTTGCGCGCGGTGGAATCGTAGACCGCGCTCTCGATGTTCATCTTGTACTTGGCCGCGTTTTCCTCGTTCTGGTTCCAGTGCACGCGCTCCGGCGAGATGTTGGAGCCGACCTTGTGGCAGGCCACGCATTGCGCGTTGGTCAGGCTGAGGGCCTCTTCCGTGCCGGTGGCGCCGGGCGTGACCGTGGGATCACGGGCGAACACCTTGTGGCTGGCCTCCCAGTCGGAGCCGAGCTTGTTGGCGTGGCAGGTCAGGCAGGCTTCCTTGCTCGGCTTGGTCTTCCAGTTGTCTCCCTGCGGCGTGTTCGGATTGGAGGCCGAGTGGCACTTCGTGCAGTTGCGCAGATCCTGCGGGAAGCCGACTTCGGCAAAGTCGACCTTGGCCGCGCCGAAGCCCCAGATCGCGTAGTCCTCGCCGCCCTTGCCGGCATCCAGCTTGGCCTTGAGCAGCTTGCCCGAGTGGATCTTGTGCGCCATCGTCGACATCGTCAGCACGTTGCCGCTGTTGGCGTCGGTGGTGCCCGGGTTGTGGCACATCACGCAGTACTGCGTGTCGACGCGGCCACCGCCGTGCAGCGCCAGCTTCTCGTGGCAGTTGTTGCACGACGAGACGTCGGTCATCTTGCGCGTCTTGGTTGCATCCGTGACCAGCACCGAGTTGCCGTTGGCATCGATGGTGAAGTCGATGTACGGGTTGACCAGCACCGTCTCGCCAGCGGCGTTTCGGTAGCTCAGCTGGATGGCGATGCGGTGCGTGCGGTCCGGCTCGAACACCACGCCGTTGGTCTTGGTGGGGTCCTTGATGTCGGTGCTGAAGGTGTAGGTGTAGTAGCCGTCGGCGTTGTAGACCAGCTGCGCCGCGCTGTTCGGGTCCGTGGTCGCCTGCTTGGCGCTGGCCAGTGCCGGCGTGCCGCCGGGGCCGACATTGTTGGGCGCGGTCGCAGTGGATTCGGTGCGGTAGACGTAGCTGAGCCACTGATCGGGGTCGCCGTTGGTGCCAGGCACCAGCTTGGCGATCGCGAAGCGCACGTTCGTGTTGGTCAGGCCCGTCTTCACGGCGCCATCGGAGAAGACGGTGAAGTTGACCTGGGGCGGGCTGTTCACCGTCACGGCGGGAACGCCGGCCGCCTGAAGCACCGTGAACGCGGAGGCGGTGTTGGTCGCCGAGTCATTGCCGGGCACTGCGCCGGCTGCGACGATCGCATCTCCGACCGTCGTGCCCGGGCCGGGTGGCGGCGTGGGCGTCGAGGACGATCCTCCCCCGCCGCAGCCCGCCATGGCCAAGAGCATCGATGCCGCCACTCCCCATCCGATCAACGAGCGCTTCATTGCGTCCTCCACCGTTCTTGGTTCGGCGCCTTTCGGCCCCGTTCGTGGCGTCACCGCTGCGGCGTCACGTCTGTATCGCCCTTGTAAGCAATTGCGGCGGCATGGGTTTGCGATCGATCAAGCGCCGGAGAAGAAGCCGATCGCGACACCGGCCAGCAAGGTCAGCCCCGCCGCGATCAGCACGAAGCCCAGAAGCTTGGACGCGAGCGTCATCGGTGCCGACGGTGCGTCGACCAGGTGCTTCTCGAGTTCGCCGCTCTCGACCATGCGCTGGTACTCGAGGGGATGCTCGCGGCGGTAGTGCTCCAGGCTCATCGTCCCGGTGAACATCACGATCTCGACCGGGAACTTGTCGGGCCGGAAGTGGTTGTTGAAGAAGTGCACCGTGAAGAGGAACACCACCGCCAGGAACGCCTCCTCGCCGTGGAAGATCGCAGCCACGTTGAACACCCAGCCGGGCAGGTAGGTGCCGGTGAGTCCGGGCAGCCACATCATCAGGCCGCTGACGCCGATGATCGTGACCCCCCAGAACGGCGCCCAGTAGTCGAACTTCTCCCAGTACGTCCAGCGGTCGAACACCGGGCGCGGGCCCTTGCCGAAGAACCACTTGAACATGGCGAGCATGTCGCGGCCGTCCTGCAGGTTCGGGATCATCGAGTCCGGGCCGAACCAGCGGAAGGTCTTGCGCTGGCGCCACAGGTTCAGCGCCATGTAGCCCAGGTGCCAGAAGAACACCGCGGCGAAGATCACCGCGTTGACGCGATGGATCAGCCCGGCGACCTTCGGCCCGCCGAGGGCCTTCATCACCCACGGTGCCCAGGCGGCGTCGGGGTAGAACAGCGGCATGCCGGTCAGCGTGAGGATCATCAGGCTGAGCGCGAACGTGATGTGGGCCAGGCGCCAGATGGCACTGAAGCGCCGGTAGTGCTTGGCTTCGAGGTTCGCCGGCAGCGCGGAAGCCGCCACGTGCGGGCGCAGTACACCCTGGCGGCGGTCCTGGAACTCGCGCCAGAACCACAACAAGGTGTGCAGCCAGAAGAAGCCGAAGGTGCCCACGAGCAGACCGACCATCATCTGGTAGCCGATCCACATCTGCGGGTAGCGCGCGAAGTCGTCGGTGCGGCCGTGCGGCTGGAAGGTCGCGAAGCCCGCCGACGCGACGCCCACGCCCTTCTTGCCGTTGTGGCAGGACTCGCAGGTCTCCATGCGGTTGGCCGGGTGGACCTTCGACTCGGGGTTCTTCGCCTCGAGGATGCCGTGGCTGCCGTGGCAGTCGTAGCACTTGGCCGTGTAGGCGTAGCCCAGCGTGCTGATCTGGCCGTGGTAGGTGGCCTTGTAGGACGCGTAGTTCTCGGCGTGGCAGCCGCCGCAGTTGGCGGTGATCGTGAGCTTGACCGGATCGGCCGAAGTGTTGCCGACGGCGTGGGCGCTGTGGCAGTCGGAGCAGACGGCCGACTTGACGTTGTGCTTGACCAGCGCTTCCTTGCCGTGGATCGAGGCGGTGTATTCATCCAGCGCGTCGCTGTGGCAGGTCTCGCCGCACATCGCCGCGCTGGTCAGGCGCCACTTCTCGTGCGCCGGGCTGGCCTTGGTCGGGATGTCGAAGCTGTGCGTGTCGTGGCAGCCGTCGCAACTGGCGTTGGCCTTGCTCCGGTCGGCCTTGCTGCCGCGGGCGTGGAACGACTTGCGGTAGGCCTCGATGTTGTCGACAACGATGCCCAGGCGCGGCTTGGCCGCGGCGGTGTTGTCGGCCTTGGCCTGGTCCCACAGCTTCTGGTGGCAGTCGGCGCAACCCGCGGAACTGGACGTGGTGCGGGCCGGATCCTTCTTGTGGCCGGCGCCTGCAGCGGGTTGGTCTGTGATGCCGGTGTGGCAGGCCACGCACTGCATCTTGGCGTGCACGCTGCCTGCGTACTTCTCGGGCGCGATGCCGAGCAAGGCGCGCGCCTTGCCGTCGGCGGCGGGCACTTCGAGCTTGTGTGCCTTGGCGTCGTGGCAGCTCAGGCAGCCCGCGTTGTCCAGCGCACCCGCATCCGCTGCGGCCGAGGCCACCGGGGCGGCCACCAGCGCACTCCATGCGAGCAGGCCCAATGCGGCCACTCGCCCCACCCATCGGATCGCACGCATGTCGTCCGCCGTTCTGTTGTTGTTGTGGCTTGCGCCGCCCTCACGGCGCCCATCAGGAAGCGACGGCTACTGCGAGAGGATCCAGTCCGCCAGGTTCTTCTGTGCGGCAACGTCCTTGGTGTTGAGCATCTTGTGGTCTTCCTCGGTGCCGTCGTCCAGCTTCACCTTGGGGCTGGTGGTGAAGTTCTTGATCAGCGCGTCCTGTCCTTCGGGCTTGCCCTTGTATTTGGCGGCGATCTTCTTGTAGGACGGACCCTTCTTCTCCTTGTCGATCGCGTGGCACTTGAAGCAGTCGTTCTTCTTGGCCAAGGCCTGGGCAGCGTCTGCATCGACAGCCAGGCTGGGACCGGACGCGGTCAGCAAGACTGCAGCGAAGGACGAACCGAGCACAGTGCGCATCATTGTTCCGAGCTTCATGAAAGGTGTCCTGAGTGGAAGTGAAAGGAAGACTGAAGCGGAAAGTAACGCCGACCAGGGCGTTTGTGCATGATGCGCATCAAAAAAAGAGTGCCGCGCTTGATCTGCGTCAGGCCGTTGTGTGCGCCACCGCACCCAGTGGATGCAGCAGCATGAACCTTGAGGCCTTGTCGGCCCTGTTCAGGCCGCCAGGAGCTGCCTCAGCACGTACGGCAGGATGCCGCCATGCAGGTAGTAGTCCACCTCGATCGGTGTGTCGATGCGCAGGATGACCTGCACGCGCTGTGTGACGCCGTCGGGGCGGCGGATCGACAGCGTGGCCTCGGCCTGCGGCTTGAGCTCTTCACCGAGTTCGACGCCGATCATCTCGCGGCCGGTCAGGCCCAGGCTCTGCCACGAGTCCCCGGCCTTGAACTGAAGCGGCAGCACGCCCATGCCCACCAGGTTGCTGCGGTGGATGCGCTCGAAGCTCTTCGCCACCACCGCCTGGATGCCCAGCAACTGCGTGCCCTTGGCGGCCCAGTCGCGCGAGGAGCCGGTGCCGTACTCCTCGCCGCCGAAGACCACCGTGGGCGTGCCCGCGGCCATGTACTTCATCGCTGCGTCGTAGATCGCCATCTTCTCGCCCGAGGGCTGGAACAGCGTCACGCCGCCTTCCTCGCGCGAGCCGTCGGCGCCGGGCGGGATCATCAGGTTCTTGATGCGCACGTTGGCGAAGGTGCCGCGCACCATCACCTCGTGGTTGCCGCGCCGCGAGCCGTAGCTGTTGAAGTCGGCCTTGAGCACCTTGTTCGCCTTCAGCCAGGAGCCGGCGGGCGAGCTCTCCTTGATCGAGCCGGCAGGCGAGATGTGGTCGGTGGTGATCGAGTCGCCGAACAGCGCCATGATGCGCGCGCCCTCGATCTTCAACGACACCGCCTTGGGCTTCGCGGTGAAGCCGTCGAAGAAGGGCGGCCGGGCGATGTAGGTCGAGGTCGGCCAGTCGTAGACCTGGCCCTCGGTGCCCTCGATGGCCTTCCACAGCTTGCCGGGCTTGCTCTTGACCTTCTCGTAGTTCGCCTTGAAGGCCTTGCCGTCCATCGCGTACTTCATCAGCGCGTAGATCTCGTCGCTGCTCGGCCAGATGTCGCCCAGGTAGATCGGCCTGCCACCGGTGCCCGTCCCCACCGGCTCGGTCATCAGGTCGCGCATCACGTTGCCGGCGATCGCATAGGCCACCACCAGCGGAGGGCTGGCGAGGAAGTTGGCCTTCAGGTTCGGGTGGATGCGCGCCTCGAAGTTGCGGTTGCCCGAGAGCACGGCCGCGCAGATCAGGTCGTTCTTCGTGATGACTTCGTTGACCTCGGCCGTCAGGTCGCCGGCGTTGCCGATGCAGGTGGTGCAGCCGTAGCCTGCAAGGTAGAAGCCGAGCTTCTCGAGGTAGGGCAGCAGGCCGGCCTTCTCGAGGTATTCGGTGACGATGCGCGAGCCCGGCGCGAGCGAGGTCTTGACGTGCGGCTTGACGGTCAGGCCGGCCTTCACCGCCTTCTTCGCCAGCAGCCCGGCGGCCAGAAGCACGCTGGGGTTGCTGGTGTTGGTGCAGGAGGTGATGGCGGCGATCAGCACGTCGCCGTTGCGGATGGCGAGGCCCGACGACGTGGTGTACGCGGTGTCGAGCTTCGCCGCGCTCTGGTTGAAGCCGTTCTCGGTGGGCGGCTTGCTGAACAGGCTGGCGAACTGCTGCTTGACGTGGCCGAGCTCGATGCGGTCCTGCGGCCGCTTCGGGCCGGCCAGGCTGGGCGCCACGCTGCCCAGGTCGAGCTTGACGATCTGGCTGAAGTCGATCTCGCCCGCCTTCGGCACGCCGAACAGCCCCTGCGCGCGGAAGTAGGCCTCGAAGGCCTCGATCTCGCTCTTGCGCCGGCCGGTGCCCTTGAAGTACTCGATGGTGCGTTCGTCGACCGGGAAGAAGCCCATCGTCGCGCCGTACTCCGGCGCCATGTTGGCGATGGTCGCGCGGTCGGGCAGGGCGAGCGTGCGTGTGCCCTCGCCGAAGAACTCGACGAACTTGCCCACCACCTTCTCGCGGCGCAGGATCTCGGTGACGGTGAGCACCAGGTCGGTGGCCGTGACGCCCTCGCGCAGCTTGCCACTGAGCTCGAAGCCCACCACGTCGGGCGTCAGGAAGTACACCGGCTGGCCGAGCATGCCGGCCTCGGCCTCGATGCCGCCCACGCCCCAGCCGACCACGCCGATGCCGTTGATCATCGTCGTGTGGCTGTCGGTGCCGACCAGGGTGTCGGGGTAGTACACCCGCTCTTTCCCCTTGCCCTTGCCCTTGTGCACGCCGCGCGCCAGGTACTCGAGGTTCACCTGGTGCACGATGCCGAAGCCCGGCGGCACGACGCCGAAGGTGTCGAAGGCCTGCATGCCCCATTTCATGAACTCGTAGCGCTCGCGGTTGCGCTCGAACTCCAGCTTCATGTTCAGGTCGAGCGCGTGCTTGTTGCCGTAGTGGTCGACCATCACCGAGTGGTCCACCACCAGGTCGACCGGCACCAGCGGTTCGATGGTCTTGGCGTTCTTGCCCATGGCGGCAGCGACGTTGCGCATCGCCGCCAGGTCGGCCAGCAGCGGCACGCCGGTGAAGTCCTGCAGCACCACGCGGGCGACGACGAAGGGGATCTCGTCGCTGCGTTCGGCATTCGGCTTCCAGCGCGCGAGCTGCGCCACGTGCTCCGGGGTGATCTTCCTGCCATCGCAGTTGCGCAGCACCGACTCGAGCACGATGCGCAGCGAGACTGGAAGCCGGTTCACGCGCGGGTGCGTGCGGGCCAGCTCGGGCAGCGAGTAGAAACGGCCCTCCTTGCCCGAGGCTGTCTTGAAGGATTGAAGCGTCGAGGCAAAGGGATGGGCAGACATGTTCTTCCTCTAGGTGATGAGCGGGAGCGAGCGCACCGACAGCACGCCCTGGATCGCGGCGATCTCGGCCAGCGCGCTGGGCGCCACCGGGCTGTCGACGTCGACCAATGTGTAGGCCATGTCGCCGCGCGACTTGTTGACCATGTTGTGGATGTTCAGCCCGGCCCTCGCCATGGCGGTGGAGATCTGGCCGAGCATGTTGGGCACGTTGGCGTTGGCGATCGCCACACGGTACGCCGATTCACGGGCCATCGAGACGGCCGGGAAGTTCACCGCGTTGGCCACGTTGCCATGCTCGAGGAAGTCGCGCAGTTGGTCGACCACCATCACCGCGCAGTTGTCCTCCGCCTCGCGGGTGGAGGCGCCCAGGTGCGGCAGCGCGATGACGAGCGGGTTGCCGTGCGTGGCCGCGCTCGGGAAGTCGCACACGTAGCGGCCGATCGCGCCGCGCTCCAGCGCCGCGAGCACGGCGGCGTCGTTGACCACGCCCTCTCGCGAAAAGTTCATCAGCACCGCGCCGGGCTTCATCAGGACGATGTTGTCGGCGTTCACCAGGTCGCGCGTGGCGGCCAGCAGCGGCACGTGCAGGGTCACGAAGTTGGCGCCGCGCAGCACCTCGGCCACGCTGGTGGCGCGCCTGACCTGCGCGGGCAGGCTCCAGGCCGCGTCGACGGTGATCTCGGGGTCGAAGCCGAGCACGTTCATGCCCAGGCGGATGGCGGCGTCGGCCACCAGGCAGCCGATCTTGCCCAGGCCGACCACGCCCAGCGTCTGCCCGGCGAGCTCGACGCCGGCAAAGGCCTTCTTGCCGTCTTCGACGCGCTTGTCGAGATCGGGCGCGGCGGGGTCGAGCTGCTGCACGAACTGCAGCGCGGCCGGCAGGTTGCGCGCGGCCAGCAGCATGCCGGCGAGCACCAGCTCCTTCACCGCGTTGGCATTGGCGCCTGGCGTGTTGAAGACGGGCACGCCGCGCAGGCTGAGCGCGGCCACCGGGATGTTGTTGACGCCGGCGCCGGCGCGGGCGATGGCGTGCACGCTGGCGGGGATCTCGGCGCCGTGCAGGTCCGCCGAGCGCAGCAGGATGGCGTCGGGCTCGGTGACGTCCTTGCCCGTCAGGTATCGATCGGCAGGCAGCCGCGCCAGGCCGCTCGCCGAGACCTGGTTGAGCACCAGGACCTTGAAGGGCGCGGGGGCGTCAGCCATGCTGGGCCTCGAACTCCTTCATGTACGCCACCAGCGCCTTCACGCCCTCGACCGGCATGGCGTTGTAGATCGAGGCGCGCATTCCGCCGACGACGCGGTGTCCCTTCAACTGCACCATGCCGCGCGCCTGCGCGCCCTTCAGGAAGGCTTCGTCGAGCTTGTCGTCCTTCAGCTTGAAGGGCACGTTCATCAGCGAGCGGCAGTCGCGGGCCACCGGCGCGGCATAGAAGTCCTGGCTGTCGAGGTAGTCGTACAGCAGCGCGGCCTTGGTGCGGTTGTGCGCCTCCATCGCAGCCAGGCCGCCCTGCGCCTTGATCCATCGGAACACCAGCCCGGCGATGTAGATCGCGTAGGTGGGTGGCGTGTTCAGCATCGACTCGGCCTCGGCCTGCTGCTGGTAGTCGAAGGCCGAGGGCGTGATCGGCAGCGCGCGGCCGAGCAGGTCGTCGCGCACGATGACGATGGTCAGGCCGGCCGGGCCGATGTTCTTCTGCGCGCCGCCGTAGAGCAGGCCGTACTTCGTCACGTCCAGCGGTCGCGAGAGGATGTTGCTCGACACGTCGGCCACCAGCGGCACCTCACCGGTGTCGGGGGTGAAGTGGTACTCGACGCCGCCGATGGTCTCGTTGGCACAGATGTGCACGTAGGCGGCGTTCGGGTCGAGCTTCCAGGTCTCGCGCTTCGGGATCGTCGTGTAGCCGCTGTCCTTGGCGCTGGCCGCCACGTTGACGGTGCAGTACTTGCCCGCTTCCTTGATCGACTTCTTCGACCATTCGCCGGTGTCGATGTAGTCGGCGCCGGTCTTGCCGCGAAGCAGGTTCATCGGGACGATGGCGTTCTCTCCGATCGCGCCGCCCTGCATGAACAGCACCTTGTAGTTGGCGGGGATGGCCAGCAGCTCGCGCAGCAGCGCCTCCGCCTCGGCGTGGATGGCGATGAATTCCTTGCCGCGGTGGCTCATCTCCATCACCGACATGCCCGAGCCGTGCCAGTCGAGCATCTCGTCGGCGGCCTGGCGCAGCACGGACTCGGGCAGGGCGGCCGGGCCGGCGCTGAAGTTGAAAACGCGGGTCATGGAACGGGTCTCCAGGCGGGTGGTCGGGTGAGGGGGAAGAGCATAACCAGATTCGAGGTCCGTTCCATGACCTCGGCCCCTGGCGCCCGCGCGGCGTTGGTGACAGCATCGCGGCGGGAGCCGCAGGCCCCGGCCGACGAACCAACGAGGAGACCCGCATGATGAAGTCCGGTATCGACCAGGACGCCCTGATCCAGATGTTTGCCACCGCCACGGCGAGCGGCACCGAGCAGGTCCGCAAGGGCGTGACGCAGGCGACGCTGGCCGCGCTGCAAGGCCGCGAGCTGAGCCTGAAGAACATCCGCAGCGTGTTGAAGACGGTGGCGCAGTCGGCCTCGGCCGGCGCGGCGATGAACAAGCTGCCGGGCGTGGACGTCGAAGACCTGCTCGACAAGGCGGTGGTCGGCATGGACGAGGCGCTGCTCAAGGCGGTCGACGCGAACCGCGTGGCGCTGCAGCAGTTCGTCAACCAGGGCGCCGACCTGCGCGAGAAGCACCTGAAGAAGGCGCTGACCGACCTTGAGGCGATGGAAGACAACTTCATCGGCACGCTGAAGAAGGCCGCCGAAGGGGCTGGTGCGCAGGCCTCGACGCAATGGGCGCCGATCCTCGAGAAGCTGCAGGCCGGCGGCACGCTCTCCGGCGCGAAGGCGGCCACCACCGCCGAGCAGTTCGTCAATCAGATGCACACGGCCATGCGCGACACCCGCGCTGCCAGCCTGAAGGCGGCGCAGACGCTGGCCGAGAGTTACACCGCGCTGGTCAGCGGCGTGCTGATCGGCATGTCGGATGCGCTGACGCAGGGCGGCGCGGCCAAGCCGCGCGGCAAGAAGTAGCAAGGGCTGAGGTATCGTGCCGGGCATGAATTCGCCCGGCGCAGACTTCTCGTTCTTCTGGCACGACTACGAGACCTTCGGCGTCGTGCCGCGGCGCGACCGGCCGGCGCAGTTCGCCGGCGTTCGCACCGATGGCGAGCTCAACGAGATCGGCGAGCCGGTGATGCTGCATTGCCAGCCGGCCGGCGACTCGCTGCCCGACCCCGAGTCCTGCCTGCTGACCGGCATCACGCCGCAGCATTGCCTCGAACACGGCGTGCCCGAGCACGCCTTCGCTGGGGCCATCGAAGCGCAGCTCGCCAGGCCGGGCACCGTGGGCGTGGGCTACAACTCGATCCGCTTCGACGACGAGGTGACGCGCTTCCTGTTCTGGCGCAACCTCATCGACCCCTATGCGCGTGAATGGCAGAACGGTTGCGGCCGCTGGGACCTGCTCGACGTGGTGCGCGCCACCCGCGCGCTGCGCCCCGACGGCATCAGCTGGCCGACGCACGACGACGGCCGTGCCTCGTTCAAGCTCGAGCACCTGACTGCGGCGAACGGCCTGGCGCACGAGGCGGCGCACGATGCGCTGTCCGACGTGCGCGCCACCATCGCGCTGGCCCGGTTGATCCGCGCGCAGCAGCCGCGGCTGTGGGAGTTCTGCCTGAAGCTGCGCCGCAAGGATGCGGTGATCGCCGAGATCGGCAGCGGCCGGCCCTTCCTGCATGTATCGGGCATGTACCCGCCCGAGCGCGGCTGCCTGGCGATCGTGTGGCCGCTGGCGCCGCACCCGACCAACAAGAACGAGCTGATCGTGTGGGACCTGGCGGTCGATCCGGGCGAGCTGTCGTCGCTCGACGCCGCGACGCTCCGCGAGCGGATGTTCACCCGCGCCGACGAGTTGCCCGAGGGCGTGACGCGGTTGCCGATCAAGACCATCCACATCAACAAGTCGCCGGTCGTCGTCGGCAACCTCAAGACTCTGAGCCCGGAGATGGCCGCGCGCTGGGGCATCGACGTGGCGCAAGCGCTGCAGCACGCCGAAGCCGCGGCGCAACAGGGCACGGCGCTCGCCGGGCTGTGGCCCGAGGTGTTCGCGCGGCCCGCGCCGGCCCAGGCGCCGGACGTGGACGAGGACCTGTACGGCGGCTTCGTCGGCAATGCCGATCGCGGGCGGCTGCAGCGGCTGCGCGAACTCGCGCCCGAGCAGCTCGCGGCCAAGCGCCTCGCCTTCGACGATGCGCGGCTGGAGGAGATCGTGTTCCGCTATCGGGCGCGCAACTTCGCGGCCACCCTGTCTGAAGACGAGCGCGCCCGCTGGGAGGAGCACCGCGCGCGGCGCCTGCACGATGGCGAGGGCGGCTCGCTGACGCTGCAGGCCTTCTTCGACCGCATCGACACGCTCAACGAGTCGGCCGACGAGCGCGGCCAGGCGATCCTCGAAGCGCTGTACGACTACGCCGAGCAAATCGCGCCAGAGCCCGTGTGATCAGGCCGGCGGCTCGATGCGCCGGAAATGCTTCGCCGCGTTGGCGCACACCGGGCAGGTCTCGGCCGGCAGCTTGTTGAGCGTGCAGCCGCACAGCTGGCAGATGAAGAACTGGCCGGTCTTCGCATCGATGTGCTTGGCCACCTGCTCGAAGAAGCTCGGCGACCAGCGCTGGATCTGCGCGATCTTGTCGCGGTGCTGCTTCTCGGTGGCCCAGGCGTAGCGCACCGTGGTCATGGCGTCGGCGTGGTCCTCGGCGCGCAGGCGCTCGAGCAGGCCGGGATACAGCGAGTCGATCGAAGCCATCTCCGACGCGGCCGCGGCGATCAGGTTCTCGCGCGTCGTGCCCGCTTGCACTGCCGGCCTGGGCACCGGGGGCACCTCGACATTCAGCCGCGCCAGGATGCGCGCGAAGTTGCCGGCATGGATCAGTTCCGCCGCGGCGAAGGCGGTGAACAGGTAAGCGATGCCGCGGTAGCCTTCCTGGGCGGCCGTGCGGCTGAATTCGGTGTAGCGGTAGTAGACATTCATCTCCGCCTCGTGGGCGGTCTGCATCGCCGCGATGGTCGCGGGGTAGGGCGCGGCTCGCGCGAGCCGCAGCGGCGCGAGCGACAACAATGCGCCGCCGACCAGCCGCCGGCGCGCCCGCGAGCGGACAGCCTGTTGCCGGATCGTGTCTCGCACCGTGAGCTCCTTCGCAGCCCGTATGGCGGCAGTCTGGTGCGGCTGGGCGGCCGGGCCATTGACCTTGCGCAACGCCCGAAATGCCGACGGCCCGCCGAAGCGGGCCGTCACGGCGGGTCAGGAGCGATCGCTCAGACCGTCACCGACTTCGCCGTCTCCGCGTACTCCTCGATCTGGTCGAAGTTCAGGTAGCGGTAGACGCTGGCGGAGTCCTTGTTGATGATGCCCATCGCTTCCTGGTATTCGGCCACGGTCGGCAGCTTGCCCAGCTTGGAGGCGATGGCGGCCAGCTCCGCCGAGGCGAGGAAGACGTTGGTGTTCTTGCCCAGGCGATTCGGGAAGTTGCGCGTCGAGGTCGAGACCACCGTGGCGCCTTCACGCACCTGCGCCTGGTTGCCCATGCACAGGCTGCAGCCCGGCATCTCGGTGCGCGCACCGGCGGTGCCGAAGGCGGCGTAGTGGCCTTCCTTGATCAGTTCGCTCTGGTCCATCTTGGTCGGCGGTGCGACCCACAGCTTGACCGGAATGTCGCGCTGGCCACCGAGCAGCTTGGCCGCGGCGCGGAAGTGGCCGATGTTGGTCATGCACGAGCCGATGAAGGCCTCGTCGATCTTCGTGCCTGCCACGTCCGACAGCAGCTTGGCGTCGTCCGGGTCGTTCGGGCAGCACAGCACCGGCTCCTTCAGCTCGTTCAGGTCGATCTCGATGACGGCGGCGTACTCCGCGTCCTTGTCGGCCTCGAGCAGGGTCGGCTTGGCCAGCCAGGCCTCGACCGACTTGATGCGGCGCTCCAGCGTGCGCTTGTCGGCGTAGCCGTCGGCGATCATGTTCTTCATCAGCACGATGTTCGAGGTCAGGTACTCGATCACCGGCGCCTTGTTGAGCTTGATGGTGCAGCCGGCGGCCGAGCGCTCGGCACTCGCGTCCGACAACTCGAAGGCCTGTTCCACCTTCAGGTCGGGCAGGCCCTCGATCTCGAGGATGCGGCCGCTGAAGATGTTCTTCTTGCCGGCCTTGGCCACGGTGAGCAGGCCGGCCTTGATGGCGGCGTAGGGGATCGCGTGCACCAGGTCGCGCAGCGTCACTCCCGGCTGCATCTGGCCCTTGAAGCGCACCAGCACCGACTCCGGCATGTCCAGTGGCATCACGCCGGTGGCGGCACCGAAGGCGACGAGGCCCGAGCCCGCCGGGAACGAGATGCCGATCGGGAAGCGCGTGTGCGAGTCGCCGCCGGTGCCCACGGTGTCGGGCAGCAGCAGGCGGTTCAGCCAGCTGTGGATCACGCCGTCACCCGGGCGCAGGGCCACGCCGCCGCGGTTGCTGATGAAGGCGGGCAGCTCGCGGTGCGTCTTCACGTCCACCGGCTTCGGGTAGGCCGCGGTATGGCAGAAGGACTGCATCACCAGGTCGGCGCTGAAGCCCAGGCAGGCCAGGTCCTTCAGCTCGTCGCGCGTCATCGGGCCGGTGGTGTCCTGGCTGCCGACGGTGGTCATCTTCGGCTCGCAGTAGGTGCCCGGGCGCATGCCCTGGCCTTCCGGCAGGCCGCAGGCGCGGCCGACCATCTTCTGCGCCAGCGTGAAGCCGGCCTTCGTCGCCACCGGCGGCTGCGGCAGGCGGAACACGGTGGAGGCGGGGAGGCCGAGGAACTCCCGCGCCTTGGCGGTCAGCGAGCGGCCGATGATCAGGTTGATGCGGCCGCCGGCGCGCACCTCGTCGAACAGCACGTCGCTCTTGAGCTTGAACTCGGCCACGGTGGCGCCGTTCTTCACCAGCTTGCCCTCGTAGGGCTTGACCTCGATGACGTCGCCCATCTCCAGCTTGGAGACGTCGACCTCGATGGGCAGCGAGCCGGAGTCTTCCTGCGTGTTGAAGAAGATCGGCGCGATCTTGCCGCCCAGCGTGACGCCGCCGAAGCGCTTGTTCGGCACGAAGGGGATGTCCTGGCCGGTGGCCCAGATGACGCTGTTGGTGGCGCTCTTGCGCGAGGAGCCGGTGCCGACCACGTCGCCAACGTAGGCGACCAGATGGCCCTTCTTCTTCAGGTCCTCGATGAACTTCATCGGGCCGCGCTTGCCGTCTTCCTCGGGCTTGAAGGCGGCGTCCGGCCGGGTGTTCTTCAGCATCGCCAGGTAGTGCAGCGGGATGTCCGGGCGGCTCCAGGCGTCGGGCGCGGGCGACAGGTCGTCGGTGTTGGTTTCGCCAGGCACCTTGAAGACGCTGACGGTGATCGACTTGGGCACCTCGGGGCGGGTGGTGAACCACTCGGCGTCGGCCCAGCTCTTCATCACGTCCTTCGCCTTGGCATTACCGGCCTTGGCCTTCTCGGCGACGTCGTTGAAGAAGTCGAACATCAGCAGCGTCTTCTTCAGCGCCTCGGCGGCGACGCCGGCGACTTCCGCGTCGTCGAGCAACTCGATCAGCGGGTGCACGTTGTAGCCGCCCACCATGGTGCCCAGCAGCTCCGTGGCCTTGGCCTTGGAGACCATGCCGACCTTGATGTCGCCGTGCGCGACGGCGGCCAGGAACGAGGCCTTCACCTTGGCGGCGTCGTCCACGCCCGGAGGCACGCGGTGCGTGAGCAGGTCCATCAGGAAGGCATCTTCGCCGGCCGGCGGCGCCTTGATCAGCTCGATCAGCGCGGCGGTCTGCTTCGCATCCAGCGGCAGCGGCGGGATTCCGAGGGCGGCGCGCTCGGCGGCATGTTGGCGATAGGCTTGCAGCATCAGGGGCTCCGGTGGCGGGTGACGAATTCGGGTCGGCGAGGCGGCTACGGGTAACCCCGCTATTTTATGTCTTATATAAGACTTGCGGGAAGCATCGCAGCGTCGACTGACGCCGGTCTGTCAGCGTCGGCCATTCCGGGCGCATACGCAAGAAAAAGGCCCGCACGCGGCGGGCCTTTGGGAAAGCGGCGGCGGCTTACTTGCCGGCGGCGGCTGCGGCGACGGCGGCTGCCGATTCCTTCTGCTTCTCGTTCACGCAGCCGTCGAGCACGCGCTGGCCCGACTTGCTGTCGAACAGCATCGACTTGTTGGCGATCTGGATGACGAGGAACTGGCCCTTCAGGTCTTCCAGGCGGATCGCCCCCGTGCTCGAGGCGATCGGCTTCATCATCCAGCTCTGCTTGCCCGACTTCACCTCGACGTAGCCAGGATATTTGGCCAGGGTGGAGACTTCGGCGACCTTGCCGAACTCGCAATCGTAGGTGCCGTAGTGCACGCGCTCGGCGGCGGCCAACTGCTCCGGCGACGCCTGGCCGGGCTCGGCCGCGGCGGGGGCGGCCTTCTTGGGCGCGGGCTTGGCGGCCGCAGGCTTGGCTGCCGGTTTCGCCGGGGCGGCGGTTTGCGCGAGGGCCATCGAGGTGCCCACGCAAAGGGCGGCGGCGATGGCGAGGGTGCTCTTGAAGTTCATGGCGGGGTGCGCAAGCGCGAGTCGTTTCACGGTGCGCGAAGCATGAGGCTTCGGCCGCTGGCCTTGCAACAAACTGCAGCGTCCGCCCCCGCGACGCTTACATGTGCAAACGTGCATCGGGTGCGGAACGTGGCGCTTGCCACACTCGCCCCACGTTGCTCAGCCGACCGGAGTGTCGAACCAGGCCTGCCGCACCTCGGCCGGCAGCGGCTGCCCGGTGCGATGCGCACGCTCCAGCACCTGCCAGAAGTAGCGGTAGCTGGCGCGGTCGTGCAGGGTGTCGCGGTGGCGCGTGGGAGCCCAATGCGCGGCCTGGGCGCTGCGGATGATCTCGATGGCCAGGTCGGTCTCGGCCGCCGTCGGTGCGAAGGCGTCGACGATGGTGCGCACCTGATCGGGGTGGATGCTCCACATGCGGGTGTAGCCGAACTCGCGCGCGGCCCGTGTCGCCGCGGCATTCAGGGCGCGCAGGTCCTTGAACTCGGTGACCACGCAGTGCGAAGGCGTCTTCGCGAAGGCGTGGCAAGCCGCCGCGATCTCCAGCTTGGCGCGCACCACCAGCGGGTGGCTGAACTGGCCCTGGGCGCCCATGGCGCTGGCCGGGATTGCGCCGCGGTGCGCCGAGACGAAGTCCATCAGCCCGAAGGACAGCGACTCGATGCGCGGGTGCGCTGCGATCGCTCCGACCTCTTGCAGCGCGCCGTGCGTCTCGACCAGCACGTGCACGGGGATCGAACGGCCATGCCCATGAATGCGGATGAAGTGGTCGATCTCGTCGCAGGCGCGGCCCACGTCGGCCAGGCCGCGAGGCTTGGGCACCATCAGGTAAGCCAGGCGCGAGCCGGCTCGGCGCACCAGCGTGTCGACGTCGGCTTCGAAGGCCGGGTGGTCGATCGGGTGCACGCGGGCGCCGACGCGGCCGAAGCGATTGGCTGCTGACATGATCAGCTCGGCGCACAGGTGCGCGTGCTCGGCCTCGCCGCCCACCGGTGCGCCGTCTTCGCAATCGAGCGTGACGTCGAACACCGGCCCGAGCTCGCCCTGCAGCTCGAGGCTCTTGCGCATGCGCGCCTCGACGCCCGAGTAGTGATCACACACCGGCAGGGCCGGTGCGTGGTCGTCGGCGTCGAACAGGGCCTCGCGAGGGGTCATCAGAGCAGGTGCTTGACGCCGTCCTGCTCGCCCTGGAGTTCGGCGAGCGTCTTGTTGATGCACTCCTGGCTGAACGCGTCGATGGCCAAACCCTCGACGATCTTGTACTGGCCGCCGGCGGTGGTCACCGGGAAGCCGAACATCACGTCCTTCGGGATGCCGTATTCGCCGTTGCTCGGCACGCCCATCGTGACCCATTCGCCGTTGGTGCCCAGCGCCCAGTCGCGCATGTGGTCGATGGCAGCGTTGGCGGCCGAGGCCGCCGACGACAGGCCGCGCGCCTCGATGATGGCCGCGCCGCGCTTGCCGACGGTGGGCAGGAACACGTCCTTGTTCCAGACCTGGTCGTTGATCATGTCCTTGACGCTCTTGCCGTCGATGGTCGCGAAGCGGTAGTCGGCGTACATCGTCGGGCTGTGGTTGCCCCACACGCCCAGCTTCTTGATCGAGGCCACGGCCTTGCCGGTCTTCGCGGCGATCTGCGACAGCGCGCGGTTGTGGTCCAGGCGCAGCATCGCGGTGAAGTTCTCGCGCTTCAGGCTGGGCGCGCTCTTCATGGCGATCCAGGCGTTGGTGTTTGCCGGGTTGCCGACCACCAGCACCTTGACGTCACGGCTGGCCACGGCGTCCAGCGCCTTGCCCTGGCCGATGAAGATGTTGCCGTTGATCGCCAGCAGCTCGGCGCGCTCCATGCCCGCCTTGCGCGGCATCGAGCCGACCAGCAGCGCGTAGTCGGTGTCCTTGAAGGCGGTTTTCGGGTCGCTGTGCGCTTCCATGCCGGCCAGCAGCGGGAAGGCGCAGTCCTCGATTTCCATCATCACGCCCTTGAGCGCCTTCTGCGGCCCTTCCGCCGGCACTTCCAGGAGCTGCAGGATCACGGGCTGGTCCTTGCCCAGCATCTCGCCGGAGGCGATGCGGAACAGCAGCGCGTAGCCGATCTGGCCGGCAGCGCCGGTGACGGCGACTCGAACGGGTTTCTTGCTCATGGAAGGCTCCAGAAGAGAGGGAAATGGTCTTTTGGGAGGGGTCAGGGCGCGAGTGTAGGACGAAGCAGGGCGCGGAGCGAGGGGAATCCCGAGTCTTCTGTCTTCTATAAGACATCTGTCAGCTGATCATGGACGATGGGCGGCTCTTGTGCTGCAATGCGCCCATGTCCGCCGCCGCCCTGACCGAACCCGCCAGCCCGGCCTTCAGCCCGCTGTACCAGCAGATCAAGGCCCTGATGGTGCGCGACCTGCAGGCCGGCGTGTGGCGCCCGGGCGAGTCGATCCCGAGCGAAACCGAGCTCGCGGCGCGCTTCAAGGTCAGCCAGGGCACGGTGCGCAAGGCGATCGACGAACTCGCCACCGAGAACCTGCTGGTGCGCCGACAGGGCAAGGGCACCTTCGTGGCCACGCACGCCGAGCAGACCACGCAGTACCGCTTCCTGCGCCTGCAGCCCGACGACGGCGTGACCGACGGCGGCACGCAGCGCCGCTTCATCGATTGCCGGCGCCTGCGCGCCCCCGCCGACGTGGCGCGCGCGCTGGGCCTGCGCTCGGGCGATGCGGCCATCCAGATCAAGCGTGTGCTCTCGCTGCGCGGCGTGCCGGTGGTGTTCGACGAGATCTGGCTGCCGGCGGCGCCTTTCAAGGGCCTCACGGCCGAGCGGCTGTCGGGCTACCGCGGGCCGATGTACGGTTTGTTCGAATCGGAGTTCGGCGTGCGCATGATCCGCGCCGAGGAGAAGATCCGCGCGGTCGCCGCCGATGCGCAGGCCGCCGAGCTGCTGGCCGTGCCGGTGGGCGCGCCGCTGCTGTCGGTCGAGCGGCTCTCGCTGAGCTATGGAGACAAGCCGGTCGAATTGCGCCGCGGCCTGTACAACACCGAGTCGCATCACTATCGCAACGAGTTGAGCTGAAGCGCACTTGAATCGCATTGCCCATGGCGCCCGCAAGCACCGTGCAAGCCTGCTGCAGTGCAATAGAATCATTCGGTTTCGCGTCGATCACATCACCACTGAGCACAAGGTTGGGCATGGCAGACACCCTCAAAGAGCGGCCCGTGTTCCGCAACATCCACGTCTCGCAGATCGTCGCGTACCGCCTGCCACCCGCAGGCATCGTCTCGATCCTGCACCGTGTCAGCGGCGTCGTGATGTTCCTGCTGATGCCGTTCATCATCTGGATGTTCGACGCGAGCGTCACTTCTGAAATCTCGTACAGCCAGTTCCGCGCGGCCTTCGCGGCCGGTGTGGGCTTCCTGCCCGGCTGGTTCCTCAAGCTGGTGGTGCTGGGCCTGATCTGGGCCTACCTGCATCACCTGATCGCCGGGCTGCGCCACCTCTGGATGGATGCCACCCACGCGGTGACCAAGGAATTCGGCCACCTCTCGGCGATCGTCACGCTGGCGCTGAGCGTCGCGCTCACGCTGGCGCTGGGCTTCAAGCTGTTCTTCTGAGCACCGTTCCCATGGCACAGAACTTCGGATCCAAGCGCATCGTCGTCGGTGCGCACTACGGCCTGCGCGACTGGCTCGCGCAGCGCATCACCGCGGTGCTGATGGCACTGTTCACCCTCGCGCTGATCGTGCAGGTGCTGCTGCCCGGCGAGATGGGCTACGACAAGTGGGCCGGCATCTTCAGCCGGCAGTGGATGAAGGTGCTGACCTTCGTCGTCATCGTTTCGCTCCTGTACCACGTGTGGGTGGGCATGCGCGATGTCTGGATGGACTACGTGAAGCCGGTGGGCATCAAGCTCGCGCTGCAGGTGTTCACGATCGTCTGGCTGGTGGGCTGTGCGGGCTGGGCCATCCAGGTCCTTTGGAGACTCTGATTCCATGACTTCCACCAACGTCTCGAAGCGCAAGTTCGACGTCGTCATCGTCGGTGCCGGTGGTTCCGGCATGCGGGCCTCGCTGCAACTCGCCCGCGCCGGCCTGAACGTCGCCGTGCTGTCCAAGGTGTTCCCGACGCGCTCGCACACGGTCGCCGCGCAAGGCGGCATCGGCGCCTCGCTGGGCAACATGTCCGAGGACAACTGGCACTACCACTTCTTCGACACCGTCAAGGGCTCCGACTGGCTCGGCGACCAGGACGCGATCGAGTTCATGTGCCGCGAAGCGCCGAAGGTCGTCTACGAGCTCGAGCATTTCGGCATGCCGTTCGACCGCAACCCCGACGGCACGATCTACCAGCGCCCGTTCGGCGGCCACACCGCCAACTACGGCGAGAAGCCGGTGCAGCGCGCCTGCGCGGCGGCTGACCGCACCGGCCACGCGATGCTGCACACGCTGTACCAGCAGAACGTCAAGTCGCGCACCAACTTCTTCGTCGAGTGGATGGCGCTGGACCTGATCCGCGACGCCGAAGGCGACGTGGTCGGCGTCACGGCGCTCGAGATGGAGACCGGCGAGCTTCACATCTTCGAGGCGAAGACCGTGTTGCTGGCCACCGGTGGCGCCGGGCGCATCTTCGCGGCCAGCACCAACGCCTTCATCAACACCGGCGACGGCCTGGGCATGGCGGCGCGCGCCGGCATCCCGCTGGAAGACATGGAGTTCTGGCAGTTCCACCCGACCGGCGTTCACAACGCGGGTGTGCTGCTCACCGAAGGCTGCCGCGGTGAAGGCGCGATCCTGCGCAACAGCAGCGGCGAGCGCTTCATGGAGCGCTACGCGCCCACGCTGAAGGATCTGGCGCCGCGCGACTTCGTGTCGCGCTGCATGGACCAGGAGATCAAGGAAGGGCGCGGCTGCGGTCCGAACAAGGACTACATCCAGCTCGACATGACGCACCTGGGCGCGGAGACGATCATGAAGCGCCTGCCCAGCGTGTTCGAGATCGGCCACAACTTCGCCAACGTCGACATCACCAAGGAGCCGATCCCGGTGGTGCCGACCATCCACTACCAGATGGGCGGCATCCCGACCAACATCCACGGCCAGGTGGTGGTGCCGAAGAACGGCAGCCCGAACGCGGTGGTGAACGGCCTGTACGCGGTGGGCGAATGCTCCTGCGTGAGCGTGCACGGCGCGAACCGCCTGGGCACCAACTCGCTGCTCGACCTGCTGGTGTTCGGCCGCGCGGCCGGCAACCACATCGTCGACAGCGCGCTGAAGACGAAGGGCCACAAGGCGCTGCCGGCCGATGCGGCCGACCAGACGCTCGCGCGCCTGGCGCGCTTCGAGAAGAGCAGCGGCGGCGAGTACGCGCAGGACGTCGCCAACGACCTGCGCAAGGCGATGCAGCAGCATGCCGGCGTGTTCCGCACCCAGGCCTCGATGGACGAGGGCGTGGAGAAGGTCAAGGCGATCGCCGAACGTGCCAAGAGCATCCACCTGGCCGACAAGTCGAAGGTCTTCAACACCGCGCGCATCGAGGCGCTCGAGGTCGAGAACCTGATGGAATGCGCGCTGGCCACGATGGTCTCGGCCGCTGCCCGCCATGAGAGCCGCGGCGCCCACACGGTCAACGACTACGGCGACACCGCCGAGCACCCGAACGGCCGCAACGACGCCACCTGGATGAAGCACACGCTCTGGTACAGCGAGGGCAACCGCCTCGACTACAAGCCGGTGAACCTCCAGCCGCTGACGGCCGAGTCGATTCCGCCCAAGGTTCGCACGTTCTGATTCCCGAAAGATCGACATGACCAAGCGTGTCTTCCAGATCTACCGCTACGACCCCGACACCGACGCGAAGCCGCGCATGCAGACCCTCGAGGTCGAGCTCGATGGCAGCGAGCGCATGCTGCTCGACGCGCTGATGAAGTTGAAGGCGGTCGACCCGACGCTCAGCTTCCGCCGCAGCTGCCGCGAAGGCGTGTGCGGCTCGGATGCGATGAACATCAACGGCAAGAACGGCCTGGCCTGCCTGACCAACATGCGCACGCTGCCCGGCGTGGTGGTGCTCAAGCCGTTGCCCGGCCTGCCCGTCATCCGCGACCTGATCGTGGACATGACGCAGTTCTTCAAGCAGTACCACTCGATCAAGCCCTACCTCGTGAACGACGAGCAGGCGCCCGACAAGGAGCGGCTGCAGAGCCCGGAAGAGCGCGACGAGCTGAACGGCCTGTACGAGTGCATCCTCTGCGCGAGCTGCTCGACCAGCTGCCCGAGCTTCTGGTGGAACCCGGACAAGTTCGTCGGCCCGGCCGGCCTGCTGCAGGCGTATCGATTCATCGCCGACAGCCGCGACCAGGACACAGCCGGCCGCCTCGACAACCTCGAGGACCCGTACCGCCTGTTCCGCTGCCACACCATCATGAATTGCGTCGATGTCTGCCCGAAGGGCTTGAACCCGACCAAGGCGATCGGCAAGATCAAGGAACTGATGGTCCGCCGCGCGGTGTGATCGTCGCCTGAACAGCCACCTGCCATGCCCGGACTGATCGACGAACGCGCCCTCTCGAAGCTGCGCTGGCGCTGCCGCCGCGGCCTGCTCGAGAACGACCTGTTCGTCGAGCGATTCTTCGCGCTCAGCGAAGGGCGTGTCACCGAGCAGCAGGCCTCCGGCATGGTCGCGCTGATGGACCTCGCCGACAACGACCTGCTCGACCTGCTGCTGCGCCGCCGCGAGCCCGAGGGCGAGCTGCTGCGCGACGACGTGATCGAAGTGCTGGGCATGATGCGGTCGCCGCAGTTCAGCAAAGCAGAAGAAGACCAGGGGCCGCATCGAGCCCGCGTGGTGAAGACAAGCCCGGCCACACCCCCGACCCGCCATTCAAGGAACGACCATGACTCCGTCTGACGTGAAAGCCACCCTGTCATTCTCGGACGGCAGCCCGAGCATGGATCTGCCGATCTACAAGGGCACCATCGGCCCCGACGTGATCGACATCCGCAAGCTGTACGCGCAGACCGGCAAGTTCACCTACGACCCGGGCTTCCTGTCGACGGCGGCCTGCCAGTCGACCATCACCTACATCGACGGCGACAAGGGCGAGCTGCTGTACCGCGGCTACCCGATCGAGCAGCTCGCGACCAACTGCGACTACCTCGAGACCTGCTACCTGCTGCTCAACGGCGAACTGCCGAACCCGAGCCAGAAGTCGACCTTCACGAAGCTCGTGACCAACCACACCATGGTCAACGAGCAGATGCAATTCTTCCTGCGTGGGTTCCGACGCGATGCCCACCCGATGGCCATCATGACGGGCCTGGTGGGCGCGCTATCGGCCTTCTATCACGACAGCACCGACATCCACAACGCGGAGCACCGCTCCATCTCGGCGATCCGCCTGATCGCCAAGATGCCCACTCTGGTGGCCATGGCCTACAAGTACACCGTGGGCCAGCCGTACATCTACCCAAAGAACGACCTGTCGTACGCGGGCAACTTCATGCGCATGATGTTCGCGACGCCTTGCGAGGAGTACGTGCCGAACGATGTGCTGGTGCGCGCGATGGACCGCATCTTCATCCTGCACGCCGACCACGAGCAGAACGCCTCCACCTCGACGGTGCGCCTGTGCGGCTCGTCGGGCACCAACCCGTTCGCTGCCATCGCGGCCGGCGTGGCCTGCCTGTGGGGCCCGGCGCACGGCGGTGCCAACGAGGCGGCGCTGAACATGCTTGAAGACGTTCAAAAGATGGGCGGCGTCGAGAAGATCGGCGAGTTCATCAAGCAGGTGAAGGACAAGAACTCCAACGTCAAGCTGATGGGCTTCGGCCACCGCGTCTACAAGAACTACGACCCGCGTGCCAAGCTGATGCGCGAAACCTGCCACGAGGTGCTCGACGCGCTGGGCCTGCACAACGATCCGATCTTCAAGCTGGCCATGGCGCTGGAGAAGATCGCGCTCGAGGACGACTACTTCGTGTCGCGCAAGCTGTACCCGAACGTCGACTTCTACTCGGGCATCGTGCAGCGCGCCATCGGCATCCCGGTGTCGCTGTTCACTGCGATCTTCGCGCTGGCCCGCACGGTGGGCTGGATCGCGCAGCTCAACGAGATGATCGGCGACCCCGAGTACAAGATCGGCCGTCCGCGCCAGCTGTTCCACGGCTCCACGCGCCGCGACGTCACGTCGCTGTCGCAGCGCGGCTGATCAGCGCGCTCCCCGGCAAGGCCCCCGCACGGAAGTGCCGGGGCCTTTCTCATGCGCCTAAAATCACGGGTTCTCCCGCGACCTGCCGCGAATCGCCATGCCACGCACCCTGTACGACAAGCTCTGGGACGAACACGTCGTCCACACCGAGGAAGACGGCACCTCGGTGCTCTACATCGACCGCCACCTGGTGCATGAAGTGACCAGTCCGCAGGCGTTCGAAGGCTTGCGCCTGGCCGGCCGCAAGCCCTGGCGCGTCAGCTCGATCGTGGCCACCGCCGACCACAACACGCCAACCACCGGCTGGGAGCTCGGCTACGACGGCATCACCGACCCGATCTCCAAGCAGCAGGTCACCACGCTGAATGCCAACATCAAGGCCTTCGGCGCGGCGGCGTTCTTCCCGTTCCTCGACAAGCGCCAGGGCATCGTGCACGTGATCGGGCCGGAGCAGGGCGCCACGCTGCCCGGCATGACGGTGGTCTGCGGCGATTCGCACACCTCCACGCACGGCGCCTTCGGTGCGCTGGCGCACGGCATTGGCACCAGCGAGGTCGAGCATGTGCTCGCCACGCAGACGCTGCTGGCGAAGAAGGCGAAGAACATGCTGGTGCGCGTCGACGGCACGCTCGCGCGCGGCTGCTCGGCCAAGGACATCGTGCTGGCCATCATCGGCCGCATCGGCACGGCTGGCGGTACCGGCTACACCATCGAATTCGGCGGCGCCGCGATCCGTGCCTTGAGCATGGAAGGGCGGATGACGGTTTGCAACATGGCCATCGAGGCGGGCGCGCGCGCCGGCCTGGTGGCGGTGGACGAGACGACGATCGCCTACGTGAAGGGCCGGCCGTTCTCGCCCGCCGGCCTCGAGTGGGAGCAGGCGGCCGCCTACTGGCGCACGCTGCGCTCCGACGACGACGCGGCCTGGGACGCGGTCGTCGAACTCGACGCCGCGCAGATCCGCCCGCAGGTCACCTGGGGCACCTCGCCGGAGATGGTGCTGTCCATCGAGGACCGCGTGCCCGACCCCGACCGCGAGAAGGACGCCAACAAGCGCGGCGCGATGGAGCGCGCGCTGCAGTACATGGCGCTGGAGCCAAACAAGCCGATCGCCGACATCCGCATCGACAAGGTGTTCATCGGCTCGTGCACCAACTCCCGCATCGAGGACCTGCGCGAGGCCGCCGCCGTGGTGCGCCGCCTGGGCGGCCGGGTCGCCTCGACGGTGAAGCTGGCGATGGTGGTGCCGGGCTCGGGCCTGGTGAAGGCGCAGGCCGAGCGCGAGGGGCTGGACAAGGTGTTCATCGCCGCCGGCTTCGAGTGGCGCGAGCCGGGCTGCTCGATGTGCCTGGCGATGAACTCCGACCGGCTGGAGCCGGGCGAACGCTGCGCCTCCACCTCCAACCGCAATTTCGAAGGTCGCCAGGGCGCCGGCGGCCGCACCCACCTGGTCAGCCCGGCGATGGCCGCGGCGGCCGCCATCGAAGGCCATTTCGTCGACGTCCGGCGCATCGCCTGACGAGCCTCAACCACCAAGGAGACCCGCCATGAAACGCACCCTGTTCGTCCTGATGGCCTCGCTGACCCTGCTGGCCGGCTGCAACACCATCGAGGGCCTCGGCAAGGACATCAAGACCGGCGGCGAGAAGGTTGAAGAAGCCGCGAAGAAGAAGTAGGCATTTGCCATGCAAGCCTTCAAAGTGCACAAGGGCGTGGTCGCGCCGCTGGATCGCGAGAACGTCGACACCGACGCGATCATCCCGAAGCAGTTCCTCAAGTCGATCCAGCGCAGCGGCTTCGGCCCGAACCTGTTCGACGAGTGGCGCTACCTCGACCGCGGCGAGCCCGGGCAGGACCCGGCCACGCGCCGGCCGAACCCCGACTTCGTGCTCAACCAGCCGCGCTACAAGGGTGCGTCGGTCCTGATCGCGCGCAAGAACTTCGGTTGCGGCTCGTCGCGCGAGCACGCGCCCTGGGCGCTCGACCAGTATGGCTTTCGCGCCATCATCGCGCCGAGCTACGCCGACATCTTCTTCAGCAACTGCTTCAAGAACGGGCTGCTGCCCATCGTGCTGCCCGAGCACCAGGTGGCGGCGCTGTTCGACGAGGTCGCGGCCTTCGTCGGCTACGAACTGACCATCGACCTCGAGCGCCAGGTGGTGATCAAGGCCGACGGCACCGAGCTGCCTTTCGAGGTGCAGCCGTTCCGCAAGTTCTGCCTGCTCGGCGGATTCGACGATATCGGCCTCACGCTGCGCCATGCCGACAAGATCCGCAGCTTCGAGGCCGAGCGCCTGCTGAAGAAGCCCTGGCTCGCCCACACCCTCTGAGAAGGACCTCCTCTTGAAGATCGCCATCCTGCCGGGCGACGGCATCGGCACCGAGATCGTTGCGCAGGCCGTGCGCGCGATGCAGTGCCTCGACCTGCGTTTCGAGACCGAGACCGCCGCCGTGGGCGGCGCCGCCTACGAAGCGCATGGCCACCCGCTGCCCGAGGCGACGCTGAAGCTCGCCAAGGAAGCCGACGCGGTGCTGTTCGGCGCCGTGGGCGACTGGAAGTACGACAAGCTCGAGCGTGCACTGCGCCCGGAACAGGCCATCCTCGGCCTGCGCAAGAACCTCGGCCTGTTCGCCAACTTCCGCCCGGCGATCTGCTACGAGCAGCTCACGCATGCGTCGAGCCTGAAGCCCGAGCTGGTGGCGGGGCTGGACATCCTGATCATTCGCGAGCTCACTGGCGACATCTACTTCGGTCAGCCGCGCGGCCGCCGCGAAGCGCCGGACGGCCCGTTCAAGGGCGCCCAGGAGGCCTTCGATACCATGCGCTACACGCGCCCGGAGATCGAGCGCATCGCCCACGTCGCCTTCCAGGCGGCGCGCAAGCGCAGCAAGCGTGTCACCAGCGTCGACAAGGCCAACGTGCTGGAGACCTTCCAGTTCTGGAGGGACGTGGTCACCGAGGTGCACGCGCAGTACCCCGACATCGAGCTCGACCACATGTACGTCGACAACGCGGCGATGCAGCTCGTGAAGGCGCCCAAGCGCTTCGACGTGGTCGTCACCGGCAACATGTTCGGCGACATCCTGTCGGACGAGGCCGCCATGCTGACCGGCTCGATCGGCATGCTGCCGTCGGCTTCGTTGAACGAAGCAGGGCGCGGCCTGTACGAGCCCAGCCACGGCAGCGCCCCCGACATCGCCGGTAAGGATCTTGCAAACCCGCTGGCTACAATGCTGTCCGTGGCCATGATGCTCCGCTTCTCCCTGAACCACCCCGAGGCAGCTGACCGGATCGAGTCGGCGGTCCAGCACGTGCTCGCGTCGGGGCTGCGCACGGCAGACATCTGGTCCGAGGGCACCACCAAGGTCGGCACGCGCGCCATGGGCGACGCCGTGGTCGCCGCGCTCTCTGGCAAGACCACCAAAACCATTACCAAGAGCTAGTTCGGCTCCGGTTCGTTTCGCCCCTCATCCCCCGGCGACACGACCCGGGGGATGCAAGAGTTTCCAGGCAATTTCTGAAAGGGCGACGACGATGAGACTCACAGGATTGGTCGGATGGCGCGGCATGGTCGGCTCCGTGCTGATGGACCGCATGCAGGCGGAAGGCGACTTCGCCCATATCGAGCCGGTGTTCTTCAGCACCAGCAACGCCGGCGGCGCTGCGCCGTCGATGGCGAAGAACGAGACGAAGCTCAAGGACGCCTACGACATCGAAGCGCTCAAGCGCTGCGAGATCATCATCAGCGCCCAGGGCGGCGACTACACCACCGAGGTGTTCCCCAAGCTGCGTGCCGCGGGCTGGGCGGGCCACTGGATCGATGCTGCCTCGACGCTGCGCATGAAGGACGACGCCGTCATCGTGCTCGACCCGGTGAACCTGCCCGTCATCAAGAACGCGCTCGCGAAGGGTGGCCGCAACTGGATCGGCGGCAACTGCACCGTCAGCTGCATGCTGATGGGCGTGGGCGCGCTGTACAAGGCCGGCCTCGTGGAGTGGATGAGCACCATGACCTACCAGGCCGCCTCGGGCGGCGGCGCGCAGCACATGCGCGAGTTGCTCACGCAGTTCGGCACGCTGAACGCCGAGGTCCGGCCACTGCTCGACGACCCGAAGAGCGCCATCCTCGAGATCGACCGGCGCATCGTCGCGAAGCAGCGCGATCTTTCTGAGGCCGAGACGGCCAACTTCGGTGTGCCGCTGGGCGGCTCGCTGATCCCCTGGATCGACAAGGACCTGGGCAACGGCATCAGCCGCGAGGAGTGGAAGGGCGGCGCCGAAACGAACAAGATCCTCGGCCAGGGTGAAGGCTTCGGCACCGCCGCCGTGCCGGTCGATGGCTTCTGCGTGCGCGTCGGTGCCATGCGCTGCCACAGCCAGGCGCTGATGTTCAAGCTCAAGAAAGACGTGCCGCTGGCCGATGTGGAAGCCATGATCGCTGCCGACAACGCCTGGGTGAAAGTGGTCCCGAACACGCGCGAGGCCTCCATGAGGGACCTCACGCCGGTAGCGGTGACCGGCACGCTGACGATTCCCGTCGGTCGCATCCGCCAGATGGCGATGGGGCCGCAGTACTTGGGCGCCTTCACCATTGGCGACCAATTGCTCTGGGGTGCAGCCGAGCCGCTGCGTCGCATGCTGCGCATTCTGGTCGACGCTTGATGAAGCAGGCGCACCACACACTGGTCATGGCCCGTTGGCGCGCTGCAACATTTGTCACACGAACCCGCTCCGAACGCTCCAGAGGATGAACGTCAGCCAATGCATGAGCTTGTCTTCGTATCCTCTTGATGTTATTGTGATTTCCATCTCTTCGCGCGAGGTGCGGATGTTCCGTGCCGGTGACCTTGTCGACAGCGGCGGGCAGGTTTCGCGCCCCGCTCGGTCCTATTGGGAGACGCCTTGAAACGAAACTCGACCTTCTCAGGGCGTCTTGCCCTGACCGGTGTGGCTGCAGCCGCCCTTTGGCTCGCCGCATCGAATGCGTACGCGCTGGGTCTGGGCAGGCTTTCCGTGCAATCGGCACTGGGCGAGGCTCTGCGGGCCGAGATCGACGTCACCAGTCTCACGCCCGAGGAGGCCTCCAGCCTGCGCGTTCGTGTGGCGCCGCCCGAGGCCTACCGCGCCGCTGGCGTCGACTACAACACCGTGCTGCCAGTCACGCAGGTCGAGTTGCAGCGCCGCGGCGACGGCCGTCCGTACTTGCGCGTCACCAGCGATCGCGCAGTGCAGGAGCCCTTCGTCGACGTGATTCTCGAGATCTCGTGGTCGACCGGTCGGCTGGTGCGCGAGTACACGATGCTGTTCGATCCGGCGACGACGGCGCGCGCGCCGGTACCGACCGCGCCGGCCACGGCGCCTTCGATTGCCGCTGCTCCTCCGGCGCCAGTGGCCCCGGCGCCTGCGCGTCGCCCGGCCGCAGAGCCGCGCCAAGCCGCTGTGGCCGCTCCGACCACCCCGGCCGCTGCGCCGGCTTCGCCGGCGCCTGCTGGTGCTGACGAGTACAAGGTCCGCCAGGGCGACACCTTGTCGCGCATCGCGGGCAAGACGCAGCGTGCTGGCGTGTCGCTCGACCAGATGCTGGTCTCGCTGTACCGCGCCAACCCCGAGGCCTTCGTCGAAAACAACATGAACCGGCTGAAGGCCGGTGTCGTGCTCGCGGTCCCCAGCGCCGAGGAGGCGAAGGCCGTGCCGACGGCCGAAGCGCGCCAGGTGATCCAGGCGCAGAGCGCCGACTTCGGTGCCTATCGCCAGCGCCTGGCCGGTGCGGTACCTGCCGCCAAGGACACGGGCAGCACGCGTCAGGCGGAGGGCAAGGTTCAGACAGAGGTGCAGGATCGCAAGTCCGCGGCTGCGCCTGCCCCCGACAAGCTGACGCTGAGCAAGGGCGCTGCAGCCAAGGCGGGCGCCGAAGAGCAGATCGCCAAGAGCGGAGAGAAGAAGGACGTTTCGACCCGCGTGGCCGAACTGTCCAAGAACGTGGCCGAGCTGAAGAAGCTCGGCGCCGAGGCAGCCAAGGCGTCGGTGCCCGCGACGGCAGCGGCTCCTGCCGCGCCGGTGGCTGCCAAGCCCGCCGTGGTCGCGGCTGCGTCGGTTCCTGCCGTGGTGGCAACGCCTGTGGCGAAGCCCGCGGCACCCGCTTCGGTGCCCGCACCGGCCGTGGCGGCTGCGCCGGCCCCGGTGGCTTCGGCCGCCGTGGCCGTGGCTCCCGCAGCGCCCGCGTCGGTAGCCCAGGCTGCACCAGTGTCTGCCCCTGTCGTCGCGGCGGCCTCTTCGCCGGCCTCGGCACCTGTCGTGGCGGCTGCTCCGGCCGCTTCCGTGGCCCGGCCGGCCATCCCGAAGCCGGCACCGGTCGTCGTTTCGCAGGAAGAGCCGGGATTCCTCGGTTCGTTGCTGGATGACAACCCGTTGGCGCTGGCGCTGGGCGGTGGCCTGATCGCGCTCCTGGCAGGTTTTGGCATCTACCGATTCACGCGACGTTCGAAGAAGGACAGCGGCGAAACCTCGTTCCTCGAGAGCCGCCTGCAGCCCGACTCCTTCTTCGGCGCCAGCGGTGGCCAGCGCATCGACACGCGCGACGCCGGTGGCAACTCGTCGTCGATGAGCTACTCGCTGAGCCAGCTCGATGCGATCGGCGATGTCGATCCGGTCGCCGAGGCGGATGTCTACCTCGCCTACGGGCGCGACCTGCAGGCCGAAGAGATCCTCAAGGAAGCGATGCGCGGCAATCCCGAGCGCATGGCGATCCGGACCAAGCTGCTCGAGGTCTACGCCAAGCGCCGCGACACCAAGGGCTTCGAACTGCTGGCCACCCAGCTTTATTCGCTGACGCAAGGTCAGGGCGAGGACTGGGCCAAGGCCCAGGAACTCGGCATGCAGATCGATCCCGAGAATGCGCTGTACCAGCCTGGCGGCGCGCCGGCCGGTGGCGCAGCCGCGGCGGGCCAGATGGTCGAGGCGCTGGGTGCCAGCACGATGCCGCAATCGGTGCTGCCGTCGCCGTCGCAGTTCAACGCCTCCATCATCGACTCGACGCCGTCCGGCGGCACCGACGTCGATCTGGACCTCGACCTGGGTGGCGTTGCGCCGGGCCCGACCGAGCCGGCCCCGCTGCAAGCCACGCAGACGCTGGCGCCTGCCGCGCCGGCGGGCAATTCGATGGACTTCGATTCGCCGATGACGGATCTGACCCTGCCCGACATCGCGCCCGCCGCGCCGGCGGCCATGCCCGCGGGCAGCCCGGCGGTCGAGTTCGATCTCGCCGGCATCTCGCTCGATCTCGATCTGCCGGCCGGCGGATCGGCCGCCGCGTCGCCTACCGGGCCGACCACGGTGCCTTCGGGCTTCGGCGAATCGGGCCTGTCGGGCTTCGACGAAGACGACGTTGGCGATCCGCTGTCGCGCAAGCTCGAACTGGCCGAAGAGTTCCGCCAGATCGGCGACATGGAAGGCGCCCGCGACCTGCTGCAGGAAGTGGTGTCCAAGGCCTCGGGCTCGCTGAAGTCCAAGGCCCAGGGCATGCTTGAGCAGCTCGGCTGACGCGCAGCGGCGCTTCGGCGCCGGCCAGTGAGCCTGCCGTGAGGGTTGCGCTCGGGGTCAGCTACCGCGGTACCGCCTACCAGGGCTGGCAGAGCCAGCCCGGCGGGCGCACCGTGCAGGACCAGCTCGAACGGGCCCTGGCTCAATTCCTCGACGCTCCGGTGCGCGTGATGTGCGCCGGCCGCACCGATGCCGGCGTGCATGCGCTGAACCAGGTGGTTCACCTGGACTGCGAGGCGCAGCGCGAGCCCTTCTCCTGGCTGCGCGGCACCAATCGCTTCCTGCCGGAAGACATCGCCGTTCAGTGGTGTCGCCCGGTCGCTGAGCAGTTCCACGCCCGCAACAGTGCACGTGGACGCCGTTACGTCTACGTGCTGCGCGAATCGCCCGTGCGTGCTTCACTCGAAGCCGGCTTGGTGGGCTGGAGCTTCCGCCCGCTGGACGAGGTTGCATTGAATCTCGCTGTCCAGCGCCTGATCGGCGAACACGACTTCACCGCGTTTCGCTCCGCCGAGTGCCAGGCGGCCTCGCCGGTGAAGACGCTGCGCGAGATCCGCGTCGAGCGGCGTGGCGCCTACTGGCGCTTCGAGTTCGACGCCAGCGCGTTCCTGCATCACATGGTGCGCAACATCATGGGCTGTCTGGTGGCGGTGGGCAACGGCTCGCGCGACGCTGACTGGCTGACTGCGGTGCTGCAATCGCGCGACCGCAGCCTGGCAGCGCCCACCTTCGCCGCCGATGGCCTGTACTTCGCCGGACCGTACTACGATCCGGGGCTCCAGATTCCCGAGACCACGGCAGCAATGGACTGGCTGCCCTGAGGCCCGACCCATGACCCAGCGAACCCGCATCAAGATCTGCGGCCTGACGCGCGAGGCCGACGTCGACGCGGCCGTGCAGGCGGGTGCCGATGCGGTCGGCTTCGTCCTCTACGAGAAGAGCCCGCGTCACGTCAGCCCGGCGCGCGCGGCCGAACTCGCCCGGCAGCTGCCGCCCTTCGTGACGCCGGTCGCACTGCTTGTCAATGCCTCGGACGCCGAGATCGCTGCGGCCATCGCGGCGATGCCCCTGGCACTGCTGCAGTTCCATGGCGACGAGAGCCCGCAGCGCTGCGAGGCAGCGTCCCGGCCCTACCTGCGGGCCGCCCGTATGAGCGAAGCCTTCGATTTGCTAGACTTCGCCACGCAGTTCTCGAACGCCCAGGCCATCCTGCTCGACGCGCATGTCGAGGGTTATGGCGGCGGCGGAAAGGTATTCGATTGGTCGCTCATTCCCGCAAACGTGCCCTCTCCAGTCGTTTTGTCTGGTGGGTTGCATGCCGGAAATGTGACCGAAGGCATTCTTCAGGTGCGGCCCTGGGCCGTTGACGTGAGTTCCGGCGTGGAAGCTGCCAAGGGCATCAAGGATGCCGCGCTGATCCGCCGCTTCTGCGATGCCGTGCGCGAAGCCGATGCACGCATCGCCATCTCCGAAACCTGAATCCTTCTCCACCATGTTGAACTACCAGCAACCCGACGCACGGGGGCACTTCGGCGTCTACGGCGGCACCTTCGTCGCCGAGACACTGATCCACGCCCTCGATGAGCTCAAGCAGGCGTACGACGAGGCGCGCAACGACCCGGCGTTCATGGCCGAGTTCCGCTCCGAGCTCGCCCACTTCGTCGGCCGGCCGAGCCCCGTCTACCACGCCGCGCGCCTCAGCCGTGAACTCGGCGGCGCGCAGATCTACCTGAAGCGCGAGGACCTGAACCACACCGGCGCGCACAAGGTGAACAACACCATCGGCCAGGCGATGCTCGCGCGCCGCATGGGCAAGCCGCGCGTGATCGCCGAGACCGGCGCGGGCCAGCATGGCGTGGCCACCGCCACCATCTGCGCACGCTACGGCATGGAGTGCGTGGTCTACATGGGCAGCGAGGACGTCAAGCGCCAGTCGCCCAACGTCTACCGCATGCACCTGCTGGGCGCCACGGTGGTGCCGGTAGAGAGCGGCTCGAAGACCCTCAAGGACGCGCTCAACGAAGCGCTGCGCGACTGGGTCACCAACGTCGAGCGCACCTTCTACATCATCGGCACGGTCGCCGGCCCGCACCCCTACCCGATGATGGTCCGCGACTTCCAGCGCGTCATCGGCGACGAGTGCCTCGTGCAGATGCCCGAGATGATCGGCCGTCAGCCCGATGCCGTGATCGCCTGCGTGGGCGGCGGCAGCAATGCGATGGGCATCTTCTATCCGTACATCGAACACGAAGGCACGCGCCTGATCGGCGTCGAAGCTGCGGGGCAAGGCCTGGACAGCGGCAAGCACGCCGCGTCGCTGTCGGCCGGCACGCCCGGCGTCCTGCACGGCAACCGCACCTACTTGCTGCAGGACGCGAACGGCCAGATCACCGAGACGCACTCCATCTCCGCCGGACTGGACTACCCCGGCGTGGGCCCCGAGCATGCGTACCTGAAGGACATCGGCCGCGCCGAGTACGTCGGCATTACCGACGACGAGGCGCTTTCGGCCTTCCATCGCCTGTGCCGCACCGAGGGCATCATCCCGGCGCTCGAATCGAGCCATGCCGTGGCCCATGCGATGAAGTTGGCGCCGACGATGCGCAGCGACCAGCACCTGCTCGTCAACCTCTCCGGCCGCGGCGACAAGGACATCGGCACCGTCGCCGACCTGTCGGGTGCCGAGTTCTACTGCCGGCCGTCTTGCCGCGGCCAGACGGTCAAGGGTGGTGCACGATGAGCCGCATCGCCGCCACCTTCACCGCCTTGCAGGCGCGGGGCCGCAAGGCGCTGATCCCCTACGTGACCGCGGGTGACCCGTACGCCGACGCGACGGCCGACATCATGGTCGCGCTGGCGAAGGCCGGTGCCGACGTGATCGAGCTCGGCGTGCCGTTCTCCGACCCGATGGCCGACGGCCCGGTGATCCAGAAGGCATCCGAACGCGCCCTGGCGCGCGGCATCGGCATGACGCAGGTGCTGGACGCCGTGCGTTCCTTCCGCCAACGCGACGATCGCACGCCGGTGGTGCTGATGGGCTACGCCAACCCGATCGAGCGCTACGGCGTCGACCGCTTCGTGGTCGATGCGAAGGCGGCCGGCGTGGATGGCGTGCTCGTCGTCGACTACCCACCGGAAGAGTGCGAGGCTTTTGCCGCCACGCTGCGTGCTGCGGGCCTGGACATGATTTTCCTGCTGGCGCCCACCTCCACCGAGCAGCGCATCCGCGACGTCGGTCGCATGGCCAGCGGCTATGTGTACTACGTGTCGCTGAAGGGCGTGACGGGTGCCGGGCACCTGGACATCGCCGCCGTGGCCGAGATGGTGCCGCGCATCAAGCAGCATGTGAAGCTGCCCGTCGGCGTGGGCTTCGGCATCCGCGACGCGAAGACTGCGCGTGCGGTGGCCGACGTCTCCGACGCGGTGGTCATCGGTTCGGCGCTCGTGCAACTGCTCGAGACGCGCGAGCGTGGCAACGTGGCCGCGGCCGCGGCCGACTTCATCGGCGGCATCCGCGCCGCCCTCGATTCGTGAAAGGAACGGCACCATGAGTTGGCTGGAAAAACTGCTGCCCCCGAAGATCCAGCAGACCGACCCGAGCGAACGCCGCACGGTGCCGGAAGGGCTGTGGATCAAGTGCCCCTCGTGCGAAACGGTGCTCTACAAGACCGATCTCGAGCAGAACATCAACGTCTGCCCGAAATGCGGCCATCACCACCGCATCGGCGCGCGTGCGCGGCTCGATGCCTTCCTCGACCCGGAAGGCCGCTACGAGATCGGCCAGGAGGTGCTGCCGGTCGACGCGCTCAAGTTCAAGGACAGCAAGAAGTACCCGGAGCGGCTGAAGGATGCGCTCGAGGCCACCGGCGAAACCGACGCCCTGGTGGTGATCGGCGGTGCGGTGATGAGCGTGCCCATCGTGGCGGCCTGCTTCGAGTTCGACTTCATGGGCGGCTCGATGGGCTCGGTGGTCGGCGAGCGATTCGTGCGCGGTGTCGAGACGGCGGTCGAGCAGAAGACGCCCTTCGTCAGCTTCACGGCCACCGGCGGTGCACGCATGCAGGAAGGCCTGCTGAGCCTGCTGCAGATGGCCAAGACCAATGCCGCGCTGACGCGCCTGGCCAAGGCGCGCCTGCCCTACATCAGCGTGCTGACCGATCCGACGATGGGCGGGGTTTCGGCCAGTTTCGCCTTCATGGGCGATGTGGTCATCGCCGAGCCGAAGGCGCTGATCGGTTTCGCCGGCCCGCGGGTGATCGAGAACACCGTGCGCGAGAAGCTGCCCGAGGGCTTCCAGCGAGCCGAGTTCCTGATCGGCACCGGCGCCATCGACATGATCATCGATCGCCGCGAGATGCGCTCGACGGTGGCGCGATCGATCGCGATGCTGCAAGGCCTCAGCGCCGACGCCATCGCCTGATTCGACTCACAGGCGCCGTGGCTGCCCGCACGCTGCGGGCACGCCGGGCACCCCCATGACTCCGAGCACCCTCGACCAGTGGCTCGCGCACTGCGCGGCCATGCATCCCACCGAGATCGACCTGTCGCTGGAGCGGGTGGTCGAGGTGCGGGCGCGGCTGGGCATCGACTTCAAGGTGCCGGTGATCACCGTGGCCGGCACCAACGGCAAGGGATCGACCTGCGCCATGCTGGAGGCCATCGCTCTGCAGGCCGGCTACCGCGTCGGCCTGTACGCCAAGCCGCACCTGGTGCATTTCGAGGAGCGCTGCCGCGTCGACGGGCACATGGTCGATGCGGCGCAGCTGCTGCCGCATTTCGAGGCCGTGGAGGCCGCCCGGCGCGAGATCACGTTGAGCATCTTCGAGTTCACGACGCTGGCCATCGTGCGGCTGCTGTCGCAGGCGCCGCTGGACCTGGTGATCCTGGAAGTGGGCCTGGGCGGGCGCTTCGACGCGGTCAACGCCTTCGACGCCGACTGCGCGATCATCACCAGCATCGACCTCGACCACATGGAGTTCCTCGGCCCCGACCGCGAGTCGATCGGGCGCGAGAAGGCCGGCATCATGCGCGCCGGCAAGCCGGTGGTCGTCAGCGACCCGCTGCCTCCGCGCAGCGTGATCGCTCAGGCCGAGAACCTCGGCGCCGACCTGTGGCTGTTCGGCCGCGATTTCAACTACGCTGGCGACCGCCAGCAATGGAACTGGGCCGGCCGCGAGCGCCGCTACAACGGCCTGGCCTATCCGGCGCTGCGCGGCGCCAATCAGTTGCTCAATGCCGCCGGCGCGCTGGCGGCGTTCGAGGCGATGCGCGGCGTGCTGCCGATCACCGCGCAGGCGGTGCGCAACGGCTTCGCGCTGGTCGATTTGCCCGGCCGCTTCCAGATCGTGGCCGGGCAGCCCACGCTGGTGCTGGATGTCGCACACAACCCGCATTCGGTGGCGGCGCTGGCGCAGAACCTCGACCAGATGGGCTTTCACCCGCGCACCCATGCGGTGTTCGGCGCCATGCGCGACAAGGACGTGGCGGCCATCATCGCGCGCATGGTGCCTCTCGTGGATTCATGGCATTTCACCGACCTGCCGCTGCCGCGTGCCGCCCGCGCGCAGGAACTGGCTGCCATCCACGCCGCGAGCGGGGCGAAGCCTCCCGGGCCGGTGACCGTCGATTGCCATGCCGAGCCGCGGGCGGCCCTGGCGGCGGCGCTGGCTGCAGCAGACCCCGCTGATAGAATCGTCGTCTTCGGATCGTTCTACACCGTCGGCGGCGTGTTGAAGGACGGCGTGCCCCGGCTCGGGGCGCGGCACGTCGGCTGAGCATCGCAGCAAGCGGCCGGCATCCTCGCGCATGAGGGTGTGGCGCGCCGACCCTCACCGCCTACTTGCACCTGACGCATCGCATGGGTCTGCTGTCCATTTTCCAGCGCCGCAACAGCGGTGCCGACGTGCCGCCCAGACCCACCGAGACGGGCGATGCGATCACGGCGGCCCGCACCCGCGCGCGCCGTCGGTTGATGGGTGCCGCGGTGCTGGTGATGGCCGGCGTGATCGGCTTTCCGCTGGTGTTCGAGACACAGCCGCGGCCGATCCCGGTCGACATTCCCATCGAGATCCCCCGCAAGGATGGCGCGCCGGCGCTGCCCATGCCGCCGGCCCGGCCTGCCGCAACCAAGGCCTCGGCGCCGTTGGCCGTGCCGCGCGACGAGGCTCCACCGCAAGTGGCCGTCGACGCGCCGCGAGAAGCGACTCCGCCCGCCAGCGCAGCCGTGACGAAGCCTGCCGCTCCGGTGGTCGAGCCGCCGAAGAAGACCGTTGTCGAGACGCGTCCGCCTGCGGCGATACCGGCGCCTGCTCCCGAATCTGCACGCGCGAAGGCGCTGCTCGAAGGCAAGGAGTCCGCGAAACCGGCGGCGACCGCGGCCAAGCCCGACGCAGGCCGCTTTGTCGTGCAGGTGGGAGCCTTTGCCGATGCGGCCGCGGCGCGCGAGATGCGCGCCAAGGTCGAGAAGCTGGGCCTGAAGAGCTACATGCAGGTCGTCGAGACCTCGGGCGGCAACCGCACGCGTGTACGTGCCGGCCCGTTCGATTCGCGCGACGAGGCCGAGAAGGCTCTCGCCAAGGCCAGGGCCGCCGGGCTGAACGCCGTGGTGCTGACCCTCTGACGGCACGCCATGGACTTCTCCCAGATCGGTTGGGTCGATGCGGTCTTGATCGCCGTGCTGGTGATCTCGGTGATCGTCGGCGCGATCCGTGGCTTCGTGTTCGAGTTGCTGTCGCTGGTCGGATGGATTGCCGCATGGTTTGCAGCGCAATGGTTCTCTCCGCAGGTCGCCCCCTACATCCCGGTAGGCGCGAACGGATCGGCGCTGAACCTGGC
This sequence comes from Rhizobacter sp. AJA081-3, assembly GCF_017795745.1. Lineage (GTDB taxonomy): Bacteria > Pseudomonadota > Gammaproteobacteria > Burkholderiales > Burkholderiaceae_C > Piscinibacter. Next base: position 1,249,114 of record NZ_CP059067.1, read on the forward strand.
GGTCGCCTTCGCCGCGGTCTTCGTTGCCGCGCTGATCGTCTGGGCGATCGCGGCACGGCTGATCCGGCTGGTACTTCACGCCACGCCGCTGAGCGTCGTCGACCGCGGCCTGGGCGTGGTCTTCGGCCTGCTGCGCGGCGTGGTGTTGCTGATGGCGGTGGCCGTGGCAGTGGGTCTGACGCCGGCGGCCAAGTCGATGGCCTGGCAACAGTCGCGTGGCGCCGGGGTGCTGGCCGCGCTGATCGAGGGCCTGATGCCGCTGCTGCCACCCCAGGTGGCCGGTCACCTTCGCCGTGCCTGATGCGCACGCTGCGATGAACAGGAGTTGATGACATGTGTGGCATCGTCGGTGTGATCTCCCGCTCGCCGGTCAACCAGTTGATCTACGACGCGCTGCTGCTGCTGCAGCACCGAGGGCAGGATGCGGCCGGCATCGTCACCATGCTCGGCACCAAGTGCTTCATGCACAAGGCGCGCGGCATGGTGCGCGACGTCTTCCGCACGCGCAACATGCGGGGGCTGCCGGGCAACGTGGGCCTGGGCCAGGTTCGCTATCCGACGGCCGGCAACGCCTACAGCGAAGAAGAGGCGCAACCCTTCTACGTGAACGCACCGTTCGGCATCGTGCTGGTGCACAACGGCAACCTCACCAATGCGCAGGCGCTGAAGAAGGAACTCTTTGACATCGACCGCCGCCACATCAATACCGAAAGCGACACCGAGGTACTGATCAACGTCGTGGCCCACGAGCTCGAGCAGGTGGCGCGCGACCTGCCGCTCACGCCCGAGTCGATCTTCCGGGCGGTGGCGGCGGTGCACAAGCGTCTGAAGGGCTCCTATGCGGTCATCGCGCTGATCGCCGGCCATGGCCTGCTGGCCTTCCGCGACCCGTTCGGCATCCGGCCGTTGTGCTTCGGCGAAGCGGACACGCCGGATGGTCCCGAGACGATGGTGGCCAGCGAATCGGTCGCCCTCGAGGGCACCGGACACAAGCTGGTGCGCGACGTGGCCCCCGGCGAAGCGGTGTTCATCGATCTCGCCGGCCGCGTGCATGCGCAGCAATGTGCCGAGCACCCGAGCCTGAACCCCTGCATGTTCGAGTACGTGTACCTGGCCCGGCCCGACTCGGTGATGGATGGCGTTTCGGTGTACCAGGCGCGGCTGAACATGGGCGAAACGCTGGCGCAGCGGCTGATCTCCACCATGCCGCCGAGCGAGATCGACGTAGTGATCCCGATCCCGGAGTCGAGCCGGCCGTCAGCCATGCAGCTCGCGCAGAAGATCGGCAAGCCCTACCGCGAGGGCTTCGTGAAGAACCGCTATGTCGGCCGCACCTTCATCATGCCGGGGCAGGGCATGCGGAAGAAGTCGGTGCGCCAGAAGCTCAATGCCATTGCCTCGGAGTTCAAGGGGCGCAACGTGCTGCTGGTCGACGACTCCATCGTGCGCGGCACGACATCGAAGGAGATCGTGCAGATGGCGCGCGATGCCGGTGCGCGCAAGGTCTACATGGCCTCGGCCGCGCCGCCGGTTCGATTCCCGAATGTCTACGGCATCGACATGCCGACCAAGGACGAACTGATCGCCCACAACCGCAGCAACGAGGAGATCCGCCAGTACATCGGCGCCGATGCACTCATCTACCAGGACGTCGCGGCGATGAAGAAGGTGGTCGCCACATTGAATCCGAAGTTGCATGGCTTCGAAGCCTCGTGCTTCGACGGCGTCTACGTCACCGGCGACATCACTGCGGCCGACTTCGACACGATGGCCGCCCAGCGCAAGTCGCAGGGCGAAGAAGAAGAGGGCGACGACCGCTCTCGCCTGGCCTTGCAGAACGCGGCGGAGACGCGCTGATGAACGACAAGCGCATCCCTCGCGTCGATCTGCCGGAGGGGGTCCATCTGGACACGCTGGCCGTGCGCGAAGGCCTGCCGCCCAGTGCCTGGGGCGAGAACTCCGAGGCCCTGTTCCTCACCAGCAGCTTCCGCCAACCCGACGCCGCGACGGCTGCCGCACGTTTCGCCAACGAGGAAGAGGCGTTCATCTACTCGCGCTTCACCAACCCGACGGTGATGATGTTCGAGCGTCGACTGGCAGCGCTGGAAGGGGCGCAAGCCTGCATCGCCACCTCCAGCGGCATGAGCGCGATCCTGCTGCTCGGCATGGGTCTGCTGAAGGCAGGCGACCATGTGATCTGCTCGCGAAGCGTGTTCGGCTCCACCATCATGCTGTTCGGGCGCGAGTTCGCGAAGTTCGGCGTCGAGACGACGTTCGTGTCGCAGACCGACGTCTCGGAATGGGAGCGCGCGGTGAAGCCCAACACGCGGCTGCTGTTCGCCGAGTCGCCGACGAACCCCTTGACCGAGGTGTGCGACATCGCTGCGCTCTCAGCCATCGCCAAGCGCGCCGGAGCCTGGCTGGCGGTCGACAATTGCTTCTGTTCGCCGGCACTGCAGCGGCCCATCGAGTACGGCGCCGATCTGGTCATCCACTCCGGCACCAAGTACCTCGACGGCCAGGGCCGCGTGATTGCCGGTGCACTGTGCGGCAGCGAGGCGCTGGTCAACGAGAAGTTCGTGCCCGTCATGCGCAGCGCCGGCATGAGCCTGTCGCCCTTCAACGCGTGGGTGGTGCTCAAGGGGCTCGAGACGCTGTCGATCCGCATGGAAGCGCAGAGCAAGCGCGCGCTGGAACTGGCGCGCTGGCTCGAAACGCAGCCGCAGGTCGATCGGGTCTTCTATCCGGGGCTCGAGTCGCATCCGCAGCACCAGCTGGCTATGGCGCAGCAGTCAGGTAGCGGCGGGGCGGTGGTGTCCTTCATCGTGCGCGCCGATGGGGCCACCGATGCGCGGCGCCAAGCCTTTCACGTGATCGACCAAACGAAGGTGTGTTCGATCACGGCCAACCTGGGCGACACCAAGACGACCATCACCCACCCGGCGAGCACCTCGCATGGGCGCCTCACCGAAGAACAGCGCCAGGCCGCAGGCATCACGCAGGGCATGATTCGCGTCGCCGTGGGCCTGGAGGACGTGCGCGACATCCAGGCCGACCTGCTGCGCGGGTTGGCCTCGCTTTGAACCCGAACCTAACAATGACCCGCAGAGTCCGCACCCGAATCGCCCCGTCGCCCACGGGCTTTCTACATCTCGGCACCGCGCGTACCGCGCTGTTCTCGTGGGCTTTCGCACGCCACCATGGCGGCGACTTCATTCTGCGCATCGAGGACACCGACGTCGCACGTTCCACGCAGGAGGCGGTCGACCAGATCATCGCGGCGATGCAATGGCTCGAACTCGACTACGACGAGGGGCCGTTCTATCAGATGAAGCGGCTCGACCGCTATCGCGAGGTCATCGCCAAGATGCTGGTGGAGGGCTCGGCGTACCACTGCTATTGCACCCCGGAGGAACTCGACGCGATGCGCGAGGCACAACGTGCCCGCGGCGAGAAGCCCCGCTACGACGGGCGCTGGCGTCCCGAGCCGGGCAAGCAGCTGCCCGAGGTGCCGCAGGGCGTGCCGGCGGTAATCCGCTTTCGCAACCCGGTCGATGGCGAGGTGACCTGGAACGACATGGTCAAGGGCCCGATCACGATCAGCAACCGCGAACTCGACGACCTGATCATCAGCCGCCCCGACGGCACGCCGACCTACAACTTCTGCGTGGTGGTCGACGACTGGGACATGCAGATCAGCCACGTGATCCGCGGCGACGACCACGTCAACAACACGCCGCGCCAGATCAACATCCTGCGCGCGCTCGGCGCCGAACTGCCCGAGTACGGTCACGTCCCGATGATCCTGGGCCCGGACGGCGACAAGCTTTCCAAGCGGCACGGCGCGGTCAGCGTGATGCAGTACGAGGAGGGCGGCTACCTGCCCGAGGCGATGCTCAACTACCTCGCGCGGCTCGGCTGGAGCCACGGCGATGACGAACTGTTCGGCCGCGACCAACTGGTCGCCTGGTTTGACGGCCACCACCTGGCACGCAGCCCGGCGCAGTGGGATGCGGCCAAGCTGAACTGGGTCAATGCTCATGTCATCAAGGGCATGCCCGACGAAGCGCTGGCGAGCGGTGTGGTTCGCCAGTTTGCACTGCGTGGTGTCAGCCTGAGTGTCGACGAACGATTGAAGAGGATGTGCGCCGTCTTCAAGGACCGCTGTGCCACGCTGGCTGAACTGGCCGATTGGCTGGGCATGTACTTCCTCGACATCAAGCCGCGCGATGAGGACTTGGCGGCGCACGTCACGGCGACCGTTCGGCCGGCTCTTCAGTCGCTTCGCGACCGCCTGGCCGATATCGACTGGGACAAGGGCACGATCGCCGCCGCCATGAAGGAAACGCTGTCCACTCACGGACTGAAGATGCCGCAACTGGCACCGGCCCTGCGCGTGCTCGTGTGCGGACGCGCCCAGACGCCGTCTATCGATGCCGTGCTCGAACTGTTCCCTCGCGAGCTGGTGCTGCTCAGATTGCAGGGCGCCTGAAAAGCTGGCTATAATCGCAGTCTCGCTTGAAACTGCGACTGCTGCACCAACGGCATCAAAACGGGGGTATAGCTCAGCTGGGAGAGCGCTTGCATGGCATGCAAGAGGTCAGCGGTTCGATCCCGCTTACCTCCACCAAAGTTGCCACGGTATGCACAGCGCGGTTTTGAGTCGAAGGAGTTCAAGTCCCCTTCGTCTAGAGGCCTAGGACACGACCCTTTCACGGTTGTAACAGGGGTTCGAATCCCCTAGGGGACGCCAAGTTTCGGCAGCGCTTGAGGAGCAATCCTGAAGTTGCCGGCCACGCGGAGTGGTAGTTCAGTTGGTTAGAATACCGGCCTGTCACGCCGGGGGTCGCGGGTTCGAGCCCCGTCCACTCCGCCATCCCTTTTCGGTCAGCGATGATCGTCGAGCGATGATTCCAGCAAAGGCACCTTCGGGTGCCTTTTTGCTTTGAGCCGTGAATACTTGACAGGGCAGAGCCCTCGATTGCAGGGCTGCCTCGGCAAACACCAACTTCTATACTGGGCCGGCTCCTTCAGAGAAGCTATCCATGTCACGCACTCCCGATCTGTCCGCCGGTTTCCAAGCAAACGAATCTGCGCTGGGCCGATCGCTTCAGCCGCGGCGCTTCCAGGTCTCGGTGGACGACCCGGTCCGATTCTCGACCGCACGTGTGCAGGCCATTCGGCACAGCTTTCAGGATCATCCGTTGTTCCAGCTGCCGGAGTTGGCCAAGCTGGCAAAGGTTCTCTACAGCACGAAGCAATGCCGCTTCATCATGCCAGGGGCCCGGCAGAATGCGCCGTTCGAACATGACGCGGTCGACCCCGGCGGTCGTGGCATCGACGAAGTCTTCGCGCATATCGAGGAGTCCGGCTCCTGGGTGGCGCTGTACAACGTCGAAACCCATCCACCCTATCGCGCATTGCTCGAGGAAATTGCGGCCAACGTGCGCCCTCTGGTCGAGCCTCAGGAACCCGGCATGTTCAACGTCGGCGGGTTCATCTTCGTCTCCGCTCCACCTTCGGTCACACCGTTCCACATCGATCGGGAGAACAACTTCTGGCTGCAGATCAGGGGCCGGAAGACGATGAACGTCTGGGAGGCGACCGACACTCACGTCGTGCCCACGGTCGATCGAGAGACATTCATCGTGAATGCCAGTCTGGACAATGTCAGACTCAAGGACGGCTTCCGTGAACGCAGCCACGAGTTCGACGTGGGCCCGGGCGATGGTGTTTACTTCCCGAGCACGTCACCTCACATGACGCGCAGCGAAACGGACTGGACGAAGCCGGGTGACGGGGTGTCGATCAGTATTGGCGTCGTCTTCTACACGGATGTCACGCGCAGGACGGCGCACCTGCACATCCTGAACCGCTTCCTGCGCAAGCTGGGGCTGGTGCCCCGCGCGCCGGGAGAGCGGCCTTGGGTCGATGCACTGAAGTACCCACTGGCCTGGGCGCTGGTCAGCTTCAAGAAATTGTTTCGGGGCTATGTCCGGGCCGGCATTTGACCTGCTCAGCGCTCGATTCGGATGATCCGGCCCTCTGGGCTGTTGGTGACGACATAGAGCCAGCCGTCGGGGCCCTGGCGAACATCGCGAATCCTCTCCAGAAGCCCGGTCACCAAGCGCTGCTGTTCGACCACCCGGCGACCTTCGAGCTTGACGCGCAACAGCGCTCGGCCGCGTAGATTTCCGATGAACATCTGGCCTTTCCAGCCCGGGTAGCGGTCGCTGGTGAGGAAGGCCATGCCACTTGGCGCAATGGAGATGGGACCCCACCATGTGACGGGCTGTTCCATGCCGCTCTTGGCCGTGCCTTCGCCGATCTTTGCGCTGTCTGCGTATTCCGTCCCGTAGGTGATCGTCGGCCAGCCGTAATTCTTTCCGCGATCGATGACGTTCAGTTCGTCACCTCCTTGCGGGCCATGGTCGGTGGCCCAGAGTTCACCGGTTTCCGGATGGAAGGCCATGCCCTGGACGTTGCGGTGTCCCCAGGACCACACGTGTTGCAGCGCGCTCGGTGTCGACGCCAACGGATTGTCGGGCAGCGCATTGCCCTGTACGTCCATACGCAAGATCTTTCCGTGCGCCGATGCGACATCCTGAGCGTCCGGGCGCGCTCCGCGATCACCGAGGCCGACAAAGAGGCTGCCGTCTCGAGCGAAGGCCAGTCTGGATCCGAAGTGCGACCCATCCTCAGACTTGACGGGCTGCCTGAAGATCACACGGGCATCGGCGATCCTGTCATCGATCAGCCGACCCCGGGCCACCGCCGTGCTCCGCGCCTGCGGCGACGAACCCGAGGGCTCGGAGAACGACCAGTAGATCGTCCTGTTCGCCGGAAAGCCGGGGTCGAGTACGACGTCGAGCAAGCCGCCCTCGTCGCCTGAGGCCACGGGCAAGAGCCCCACCAGGGGCTCGCTCAAGACTCCATTCGCCGTGACGATGCGCATCCGCCCCGGCCGTTCGGTCACAAGCATCCGGCCATCCGGCAGGAAAGCGATCGCCCAGGGGTGCTCCAGTCCCTTCGCCACCGTGACCGGCCGCAGGCCTTGCATGTCGAGCCTTCTGAGAACCTTGGGCGTCAGCCAGGCGGCGAGAGCCAGTGCCACGATGGCGGCCAACAGCAGGATCCATCCTTTGCGCTTGAGCATCTTCGATTGCCACTCCATGCGGGCGCGGATTCTGCCAGAGAGGCCGCCGCCGATCGCTGGGCGGACGTGGGGGTCCATTCTTGGGGGGTGGGCAAAAGTGTGTACTTCCGCACGCTGAATCACCTGCTGAAGCACAACGCCATGACGCAATGACTGTGGGGGAGCCCCCCGCATGGAGGGTTGCGGCGGACATGGCGCCAAACATAATTCGTCACAAGTTGAAGGGTGCCAAGGAAGTAGCAGGTGGCCCTCGCGATCCGATTCTGGCTGGTCGTCTGAGCGGGGTCTGGCTGACGCACCAGTTCACATTGCGACCACGCGGCATTCGCTGCTGCGGCACAGGAGACAGAATGTTCCGCGCCTTTCACCACCGTGCATACGCTGCAGTGCTTCTCGATGCCGGCATGGACGCCTTGCTGGGGTTCCTCGCCGTGCTGATCGCGGCCTGGACAATCAGCGCGGTGCCGATGAGCGAGTTCGGCCGGACGCTGGCCAACCCTTCGGTCATGCTCGCTGCCTCGGGTTTCGCGGTCTGCATGGCGATGCTCCAGTCGTTCCTGGGGCTGTATCGCCAGGCGGGCCTGTCCTTCGCATCCCAGCTCGCCCGGCTGCTCGTGGCGATGAGCGTCGGTGGCTACTTGACCTACTTGGTTCTGAAGGAGGTCGGTTTCGACGGCCATCCGAGCCGCCTCGTCGGCTACTCCGTCGTGAACCTGATCTTGGCGATCCTCCTGGTCCGCGGCACGATCATGCTCGTGCGCGCTGCCCAAGGGTCCAGCCGCGTGTTGATCGTGGGCACCGGCCCCGAAGCTGTCTCTGTGGCGAACGACCTGCGTCGCAGCTCGCGCGTGAGCGGAGAGGTCATCGGCTTCTACCCGACCCCGGCCGTGGCGCCAGACCAGAACATCGACGGCAAGCTGTTGCTCGACGCGCGAGTGCCGCTGGAACAACTGGCCCGCGAGCTCGAGATCGACTCGATCATCGTCGCCACACGCGAACAGCGCGGTGGCGCGATGCCTATGGATCAACTGGTGATCTGCCGGTCAATGGGCATCCCGGTCATGGATCTCGCAGGCTTCTACGAGCGCACGCACGCCGAGGTCCCGCTGGACAGCCTGAAGGCCAGCTGGCTCGTCTACGGGCCGGGTTTCGTGCAGGGGCGTGTTCGCCAGGCGCTCAAGCGCGGGTTCGACATCGTGACCTCATCGATTCTGCTCGTGCTCGCCTTGCCGGTGATGATCGCTGCTGCCGTGGCGATCAAGCTCGACAGCCGCGGGCCCCTGATCTACAGGCAGGAGCGCGTGGGGCTGGGTGGTCGCAGTTTCATGTGCCTGAAGTTCCGCAGCATGTGCACGGACGCGGAGCGCGACGGCGTGGCGCGTTGGGCCACCAAGAATGACGCCCGGGTGACGCGTGTCGGGCGCATCATCCGCAAGGCGCGAATTGATGAGCTTCCCCAATTGTTCAGCGTGCTCAAGGGCGAAATGAGCATCGTCGGGCCGCGCCCGGAGCGGCCCAGCTTCGTCAAGGAACTGCAGAGCAAGGTCGCGTTCTATGACCTGCGCCATACCGTGAAGCCCGGCGTGACCGGCTGGGCCCAGGTGCGCTACTGTTATGGTGCCTCGGTCGAGGACGCGCGCCGCAAGCATCAGTTCGACCTGTACTACATCAAGAACAACTCCCTGCTGCTCGACATCGTGATCCTGATCGAGACGGTGAGCGTCGTGCTCTTCGGCGAAGGGCAGTAAGCCCCGGGGCTGGCCGGCCTGGGCCGCGCCCTAGGGGGACAGATCGATCGGTGGGCGAGCCGATTCGACCTAAACTAGTAACGATTGGATGGAACTTGAACGCGCTGCCAAGTCGGCAGCGTGGCTTGGGTCCATTTCGCTTGAACCAACGGCATCGGGGGCCTTGATATGGGAATGAACTTTTCGGTGACTTTCGCCAAGGTGTGGGCCACCCTTGCCTTCGCGATCGGCCTGCTCGGCCTGTCCGGGTGTGCGAGCAACAGCGGCTACGCGCCGGCGCCTTCTTCGGTGCCTTCCGTCGAGCACAGATACAAGGTCGGTCCGCTGGACGTGCTGGCCATCACCGTCTGGCGAAACCCCGAGTTGTCCACCACGGTCACCGTGCGTCCTGACGGTCGCATCTCGATGCCCTTGATCGATGACGTGATGGCGGCTGGGAAGAACCCCAGCGAAGTCGCGCGGGAACTTGAAAAAGGCTTGGCCAAGCTGTTGCGCGATCCGTCCGTGAAGGTCATCGTGAGCGGCTTCCAGGGCATCTACGGGGAGCAGATCCGCATCGTGGGCGAGGCAGCCAGGCCGCAGGCAGTGCCCTTCCGACAGGAGATGACGGTTCTCGACGTGATGATCCAGGCTGGCGGGCTGACCGACTACGCCGACGGCAATGCCGCCGTGCTCGTGCGCGGCTCCGAAAAAGGCAGGCAGTACAGCTTGCGATTGAAGGACTTGCTCAAGCGAGGCGACATCTCCGCCAATGCGCCGGTCCTGCCGGGCGACATCATCATCGTTCCGCAAAGCTGGTTCTAAGCGGCATTTCGTCGCGGCGCAGCGTGTACCGCGACCGGATAGCGCCACTCGTACCGAAGTGGTGGCGCTACGATCGACGACTGTCATTTTGTGCGCTGCAGCAGCGCAGGAAGACCCGCGGTGGTGGGCTGGCCGGGCTGTTGACTTTGCAAAAGGATCATTGAGTTCCAAATGAACGACGCACTTCGTCTCGGCCTGATTCGAGCCAGTGGCGCATGGCGCTACCGCTGGGTGGGCGTGACTGTCGCCTGGGTTGTGGCGCTGCTCGCCGCCGCGGGCCTGCATTTCTTCAAAGATCGCTACGAAGCAAGTGCGCGTGTCCACGTGAATACGCAGACCGTGCTCAAGCCCCTGATGGCTCAGCTGGCAGTTCAACCCGACATCGACCAGCAGGTGCGCATGCTGGCCCGGACGCTGATCTCTCGGCCGCGGATCGAACAACTGATCGACTCGCTCGACTTCGCGGAGAAGCAAGACGGTCCGCGCGTGCGCGAGCGGATCGTCAACGACCTTGTCGCTGCCATCAAGCTCGAAGGCAGCACGTCAGGAAACCTGTACACCATCAGTTATCGCGATCGCGATCCCGTCCGCGCAAGGCGGCTGGTGGAAACACTGGTCAACCTCTTCGTCGAATCGAGCGCGGTCAGCAAGCGCCGCGACTCCGAGCGTGCCCGCGAGTTCATCGACGAGCAGATCGTCGAGAACGAGAAGAAGCTGACCGAGGCGGAGTCGCGCCTGAAGGATTTCAAGCTGAAGAACTTCGGCATGTCCGGCGCGACCAACCAGGACTTCTTTGCACGGATGGCTACGACGTCGGACGAAGTCAATCGACTTCGCCTTGAACTGAACGCCGCCGAGCAGGCGCGCGATGCGTTGAAGCGAGAGCTCAGTTCCGAAGCGCCGCAGTTGCCTGCGGAAGCCTTGCAGGCCCGAGCGCCCATGGCTCCGAGTGAGCTCGAGACTCGACTCGACGCTCAGCGTCGAATTCTGGACGACCTCCTGCGCCGCTTCACTGAAGTTCATCCGGACGTGATTGCCGCGCGGCGCAACATCGCCCAGATCGAGCGGCAGCGCAAGGAAGAAGCCGACGCGGCGCGAAACGGCGCGCGCGGCATGGCGCCGACGAATCCGGTATTCCAGCAACTTCGTGTTTCGCTCGCGCAGGCGGAAGCGCAGGTGGCTTCGCTGCGTTCGCAGCTCGGTGTTCAGCAAGGCCGACTCGATCTGGTCCGCAGCCAGGCCTCGAAGATGCCTCAGGTCGAGGCGGAGCTGGCGCAGCTCAATCGGGACTACGACGTCATTCGCCGCAACTACCAGCAACTGGTCGAGCGGCGGGAATCGGCCTCCCTCGGCATCAAACTCGACGACTCCGCGCAGTTGGCCGACTTCCGGATCATCGAGCCGGCGATGGTCGCGCCCAAGCCGGTGTTCCCGTCGCGCAGCGTTCTGGCACTTGCGGCGGTGATCGCGTCCATTGCCGCTGGCATCGCAGCAGCGTTCGGCATGACATTCGTTTTCCCGGCCTTGTTCGACGAGAAACAACTGCAGGCGGTCACCGATCGCCCGGTCATCGGCAGTGTGTCCGTCGTGCTCGACAGTGCCGGTCAGCGGGCTCACCGGTGGCAGATGTTCCAGTTCGGCGGCACGGCTGGGCTGCTGATCTTGGCCAGCGTGGCGTGGCTGGGCTGGGTGGTCGTGAGCAGCAGAATCTAATCCGGGGCATCCGTGAGCATCATTGAACAGGCAACCAAGCGACTGGAGCAACTGCGCCAGGCCGGCGTCGAAGTGTCCTGGCAGCAGCAGACGGCTGTCCCAGCAGCCGGTGCATCGGCAGACGTCGCTGCCCGCGCCTCGCGGCAAGACGCGGGCGATGCCCTTGTCAGGAAAACGCCCGCCGAACCGGCTTCGCCGCCCAAGGCATCGAAGTCGATCGAACTCGATCTCCAGAAGTTGGCGGAGTCGCTCATGCTGGTGCCGGGCAATCAGCACCAGGAGCTCGCTGCCGAGTTCCGGGGTATCAAGCGACCGCTCGTCGCCAATCTCGTCAGCGGGGCCGGCGCAGCGCTTCCGGGCAGCAATCTCATCGTGGTGACAAGTGCCGTGCCGGGCGAAGGAAAGACCTTCTGCGCGATCAATCTGGCGCTGAGCATGGCTGCGGAGGTGGACAAGACGGTGCTCTTGGTGGACGCCGATGTGCTGAAACCCTCCGTGGCCAGCCGACTCGGTATCGAGGCCCGTGCGGGCCTGCTCGATTTGCTGTCGAATCCGAGCATCGACCTGTCCGACTTGCTGTTGAAGACGAATATCCCCAAGTTCACGGTGCTGCCGGCCGGCAAGCCGCGCGCCGACTCGGCGGAACTGCTGGCGGGTGGGCACATGAAGCAGCTCTTCGATGAGCTGGCACAGCGCTACCCAGATCGCATCATCATAGTGGACGCCCCGCCCCTGTTGCCTACGACCGAGGCGCGTACGCTGGCGACCCGTGCAGGGCAGGTTGTGATGATCGTCGATGCCGGAAGCACGTCGCAGGGCGTCCTGACCGAGGCCTTCGGGACGATCAAGGACTGCAAGAACGTGATGTCGATCCTCAATCGCCGCAGCGGCATCCTGCGCAACTATGGCAATGGTTATGGCTACGGCGACTGACCGTCGGGCCGGTGTGTCGAGACTCGGCCCCGTGGCCGTCCTGATTGGGCTGGGTGCCTTTGGCGATCACGTCGGCGCGCAGGCGTTGCGCATTCAGCCGGAGGTCGAGAGTACGGTCACCGTGACCAACAACGCCTCGTTCACCTCCCGTGACCAGGCCCAGTCCGACACGATCATCAGCGTGAATCCGCGCCTTCATGTGACCTCTCGCGGGGGGCGGGCAGCCATCGAGGGGACCTTCGGACTCGAGGCTGTCACCTACGTCAACAACGCGCAGGACTCGATCGTCCGCCCGCGTGGCTCACTCAGTCTGCGAAGCCAGCTGGTCGAGCGCTTGATGTATCTCGACGCATCGGTGACTGCCGATCGCATCAGCGCAGATCCCTTTGCAGCACGGCCGGAGAGTGCGACTGCATTCAACGACTACACGCAGATGCGGTACCGCTTCACGCCGTACATCGAGCGCGAGCTGACGCCGTCGCTGTCCCTGCTGGCTCGAACCGATCACATCGTCACGCGGCGCGTGGGTTCGCCCACGGGTGCGGCCTCGACCGAAGTGGCGCGCGATTCGCACGAGCAGGAGCAGACCCTGCGTCTTGCGCAGCGCCCGCAGCCGTTCGGCTGGACCGCCGAACTCACCCGTCAGGAGACTCGACTTCGCTACTCGGACCAGGCCATCCTGACGCAGACCGCCGCGCGGGCGATCGGCACCTATGCCGTCGGACCTCAGTTGATCGTCGGAGTCAGCGTCGGCCGCGAGAACAACGAGTATTCTTTGATCGACCGTTCAGATTCGATCGTGGGTGTCAGGCTCAACTGGCAGCCGAACGAGCGTGGTGAAGTGAACGCATCGATCGAGAAGCGCTTCTTCGGCACGGGTGGCGACCTCGAGTGGCGCCAGCGCTCGCCGTTCCTCGGCTTCTCGATCCGTGCGAACCGCACGCCGGTGGCTCAGTCCGGCTCCCATCTCTTCGGGGCAGCCGGCGACAATCTCGTGAGCTTGCTCGACGGGGTGCTGACGACCCGCTATCCCGACCCCGGCCAACGCAGCACGGCTGTGAATGACCTGGTTCGGCAACTGAACCTCCCAGGCACATTGACTGGCCCGGTCGAGCTGTACACCAGCTATGCCCAGCTGCAGGACAACGTCTCCGCCACCGCACTCTTCTTCGGGCGCCTGACAACGGCGTCCGCGACCGTCTTCGGCCGCCGGCGCACGCGACTGGCGGACGTGGAGGATGTCCTTGCACCGGCCTCACTTTCATCCGACAACGTTCAGTATGGCGTTGAGATCGACGTGTCGCGGCGGCTGTCCCCGGTGCTGACGGCTGACGGCGGCATTCGCTATACGCGCATCGAAGGCCTCGGCATCCGCGACGGGCAGGCCAGCCGCGACGCCGCGATCCGCTTCGGCATGACCCGGATCGTGAGCATCAACACCCGAATCAGCGCGGGGCTGCGATACCAGACGGTGTCGTCGTCCGTGACGAGCCCGGCGAACGAGATGGCCGTCGTCGGGGCCTTGTTGCACCGGTTCTGAGCCAATTCCATGTACGAATCGCATTTCGGGCTGAGTGCCCCTCCGTTCCAGCTCAGTCCCGACCCGAGCTTCTACTTCGACAGCAAGGGCCACAGCAATGCGCTCGCATATCTGCGCTTCGGGGCTTACCAGGGCGAGGGCTTCATCGTCGTCACCGGAGAGATCGGTGCGGGCAAGACGACGCTGGTGCGGGCGCTGCTGTCCGAGCTGAACACCGACAAGGTCGTCGCCGCTCAGGTGGTGAGCACGCAACTCGAGGCCGGGGACCTGCTGCGTTCGATTCTCACCGCCTTCGGCGTGAGCTCGGCCGGTTTGACGAAGGCCCAGCTGATCGCTTCGCTCGAGGCCTTCCTGACTCTGCTTGCAACGCGCGGCCAGCGGGCGCTTCTGATCATCGACGAGGCCCAGAACCTGAACCTGGAGGCTGTCGAAGAGATGCGCATGCTGTCGAACTTCCAGTTCGATCAGCATGCACTGCTGCAGAGCTTCCTGGTGGGGCAACCTGAACTGCGGCGCTTGCTCCAGTCGAAGTCGATGGAGCAGTTGCGACAGCGTGTCATCGCGTCCTGCCACCTCGGGCCGCTCGATCTGCCGGAAACCCGCGCCTATGTCGAACACCGGCTGCGCAAGGTAGGCTGGGAGGACAGGCCGCATTTCGAGCCCGAAGCCTTCGACGTGATTCATGCGGCGACGGGCGGCATTCCGCGGCGCATCAACGTCCTGTGCAACCGGGTCATGCTGGCGGCCTTCCTGGCTGAGAACGACCAGATCACCGCAGAGTCGGTGAAGGGCGTGGCCGATGATCTTCGCGCCGAAGTCGGGGAGCAGGCCAGCGTGGGTCAGGCGCCCCGCGGGCCGGTTGCCGCACCATCTGCCGTCAAGGCGTTGCCGTCGGCCGCCGAGGTGATGAGGCTTCACCGCACGCCGGGTGCGAAGCCTGAGCGGCCTGTGCTGCTGGTGGCGGATTCGCCGATCGACTACCTGAAGTTGCGAGCCCTCGCGGCCAGACTCGAAGCCGCAGGCTCGACCTGCGCGCCGGTCCTCGTGTCCTCGCGCAGCTTGCGTGACGTGCGCAGCGATGAAACCGCTGCCGATGCGTTGCCCGCACCCATGCTTGAGGTCTGCCTCAATGCAGGCACGAACGAGGGTGCGGAGATGGTCGCGCAGGTTCTGCTTCGATTCGACGCCCAGATCGTCGATCTGGCCCCTGCGGCCGTGGCCGTCATCGGCAATGGCGATGCCGTGCTGGCCTGTGCCCTGGCTGCGAACCTGCGAGGCATCCCGTTGCTCCGACTCGATGGCGGACTGCGTGAAGCGCCCACGTCGTCGCCGGGCGGCGCCAATCCCGCGCTGGTCGATCGGCTGGCTTCGGCGGTGTTCACTCGCAGCGTGAACTCGCACTACGCGCTGTACCGCGAAGGAATCCCCTCGGAACGCGTGCAGTGTGTTGGGAGTCTGTTCGGTGCCTTGCTCGAGTCCACCCGCGCAGCGCTGCCGGAAGCGGCAGAAGTCCTGCGCCGATTCGGGCTGCCCACTGCGGCGCTCGACACCGCCCGACCCTTCGCATTGCTGTCGCTGACCGGTACCGCGGAGGCTTCGATGGCCAGCCGGCTCGAAGCACTCTTTGCTCAGATCAAGGGAAGCATCCCCATGCTCTGGGTCGCCGATCGGTCGACGGCCGATGCGATCCGCACGGCCGCGCTCGAGAGCCGGCTCGAACGCCATCGCGTCACGCTGCTGCCGTCGCTCGGACTTCTCGACGGCTTGGCGCTGATGTCGCGTGCGAGCCTGGTGATCGGCGACGCGAGGGCAAGGTGGGTCGAAGAGGCCGCCTGCCTCGGAAAGCCTTACCTGGAACTGGCTGACGACGGCGCCAATGCTGCGTCCCTGGCTCGAGCCGTCGACGAAATCCTCGCCGGAGAGCCGGTTGCGGGCGAGCCTTCTGCCGACCAGCGTGCGGTCGAGGCGGTGCTGCAGTGGCTGGCCGTACTCGAGACCGAGCCGGCGCACGGCGCGCGAGCAGCGCAGGAGCCGGGCCGGAAGCGATGAGGATCGCGCACGTCGTCGAGAGCCTGGATATCGGTGGTCTGGAGCACGTGGTCGTGGCGCTCGCCGCCGCCCAGCGTGCACGCGGGCACGAGGTGCGCATCATCTGCCTGTGGCGGCGTGGCGCCCTGGCCGAACGTGCCGAACTTGCAGGCGTGCGCGTCGAGTGCTGCGACAAGAAGTCGGGGCTGGACGCTCAGGCGCTGCGGCGCATGAGGACGCTGCTGCGCGAATTCGGTGGCGATGTCCTGCACACGCACAACCCGATGGCCCATTACTACGCCGTGGCAGCGTCGCTGGGCCTGGGCATTTCCCGCGTGCTCAACTCCCGCCACGGTATGGGCTCCGGTGAGCTTTCGGCGCGTCGCGAGAAGCTCTATCGGCTGGCGCTGCTGGCCACCGATCATGCGGTCAGCGTCTGCGATGCGGCGCGGCAGCGCTTCGTCGCGCACGGCGTGATGCCGGCGCGCAAGGCCAGCGTGG
The DNA here is from genome assembly GCF_017795745.1 of Rhizobacter sp. AJA081-3. Lineage (GTDB taxonomy): Bacteria > Pseudomonadota > Gammaproteobacteria > Burkholderiales > Burkholderiaceae_C > Piscinibacter. The sequence continues at coordinate 1,265,537 of NZ_CP059067.1, forward strand.
TGCGCAACGGCATCGACCTCTCGCGGTTCGTTGCCCGCAACGAGGCCGCTGGCGCCGCCTTGCGCACGGCACTGGGGCTGCCCGACGAGGTGGTCCTGTTCGGCACGGTCGGCCGTCTGAACGAGGCCAAGCAGCAGGGTCGGTTGCTCGTCGCCCTGCGCACCCTACTCGACAGCGGCGTGCCTGCGGCCCTGGTCATCGCTGGCGACGGCGAACTGCGCGCCGCACTCGAGTCGCAGACGGACAGTCTGGGCCTGCGCGAACGCGTCAGGCTGCTCGGTGCGCGCAACGACGTGCCGGACCTGCTCGCTGCGATGGATGTCTTCGTGTTGCCGTCACGCACCGAGGGCTACTCGCTGGCGCTGGTCGAAGCGAGCGCCGCGGCCCTGCCGATCATCGCGACCGCCGTCGGTGGCAATGCCGAGATCGTGCACGACGGCGTCACCGGCCGGGTCATTCCGGCGGGCGACGACGATCGTCTCGCCGCCGCCATGCGCGAACTCGCGCTGGATGCCCCGAGGCGAGCGTCGCTGGGCGCGCAGGCGCGAGCCTGGGCCCTGCGGGAAGGCTCGCTCGACGCCATGTGCGATGGCTACCAGCGCCTGTACGGCGAGACCGAGCAATCCTCGGCCGCGCGCTTGCGCGATGGCATCTCGGCTTAGGTCGAGCCCATCGTCATGCGCTTGCGCGTTCTGATCGTCACCAACCTCTTTGCCGACCCGTTCAACGCGTCGCGCGCCACCTTCAACCAGCAGCAGTTCGGCCGTCTGGCCGGGCAGGTCGACCTCACGGTGATGGTGCCCGTGTCGTGGCTGGAGGTGATCAGGCAACCGCTGGCCTACCGGCGGTTGCGGCGCGAGACGCTCGAGCGCTGGCCCTTTGCCGACTACGTGATCTATTGGTACGTGCCGGGCATCGGTCGGCGCTTTCACGCGGCCTTCCTGTTTCTGTCGCTACTGTTGCAGCGCCTGCCCACCTTGCTCTTCAGGCGCTGGGATTGCCTGTTCGGGAGTTGGGGCTACCCGGATGCCGTCGCCGTGGCTGCCGTCGCGAAGCTGACCGGCATACCGATGATCGCGAAGGTGCACGGCTCCGATGTCAACGTCTTCACGCGAGAGCCCGCGCGGCGAGCGCAGATCTGCTGGGCGCTGAACCACTCTAGCCACGTGGTGGCAGTCAGCCAGGCACTGGCAGACCGGCTCGCCGAACTGGGCGTGGACCGGGCGCGAACCACGGTGCTCTACAACGGGGTCGACCCGGTGCGCTTCCATCCCGTTCCGCGTGCCGAAGCCCGGCGCGCCTTGGGGTTTGCCGACGATGAACGGGTCATTCTGTATGTCGGCAACATCCTGGCGAGCAAGGGTTGCATGGACCTGATGGAGGCGTTCGGGCGGCTGCGCGAGCGCCTGCCGGGCCTCACGCTGGTCTACGTCGGAGCCGGGCCGCTGGTGCGCGCACTGACAGAGCGGGCGGCAGCGATGGGAGCCACCGGTCGAGTCCGCTTCGCCGGCAGGCTGGCACACGAGCAGATCGTGCAGTGGTTCGGTGCTGCGGACGTGTTCTGCCTGCCCAGCCATGCGGAGGGCGTGCCCAACGTCGTGCTCGAATCGATGGCCTGCGGGACGCCGGTGGTCAGCACGCGCGTGGGCGGCATTCCCGAAGTCCTGCCCGACTATGCCGGCGCGATGGTGCAGGCCCAGGACACGGCTGCACTCGAATCGGCATTGTTCACAGCATTGCACACCGAATGGGACCGCGAACGCATCGTCGAACATGCACGTGGCTTCGATTGGGATAAAAACGTGACCCGGCTGCGAGAACTGATCGAGCACGCCGCCCAACGCGCGCAGGCGCCCCTCACACCATGATCGCCGTCGAGATCGTCTTCTGGCTGGCCGCCCTGGCCATCGTGTACACGTACTTCCTGTACCCCGTGGTGCTGATGCTGCTGAGCGCGCTCAAGCAGCTGCGCGCCGACCTGCGCTACGTCTCGCAGGGTGCCACGCGCCGCCCGTTGCAGGGCAACGAGCATCTGCCCACGGTGGCCGTGCTGGTGGCTGCCTACAACGAGGAACGGCATATCGCCGAACGAATCCGCAACCTCCTGGCCTGCGACTACCCGCCGGAGCTCCTGCGCATCTACATCGGCTCGGACGGTTCTTCAGACGCGACCAATCGGCTCGTGGACGAAGCCCGGCACGAGCGCATCGTGTTCCGCCCGTTCGAGCAACGTCGTGGCAAGCCTTCGGTGATCAACGATCTCGCTGCGCTGGCCAAAGAAGACATTCTTGTGTTCACGGACGCCAACACCTCGTTCGAACCCGACGCCGTGCGCCGGCTTGTGCGGCACTTCTCGGATCCGAGCATCGGTTGCGTGTCGGGCGAACTGAGGCTGGTGGCGGGCTCGAAGAACGAGAACCCCGACAACGTCTATTGGCGCTACGAGCGCGTGCTGAAGTTCTTCGAGGGGCGGCTCGGAGCCCTGCTGGGTGCCAACGGCGGCGTGTACGGATTGCGGCGCGAGCACTACCGGCCCATCCCACCCGACACCATCGTCGACGACTTCTCGATCTCCGTGGCCCTGATCGAGCAGGGGCTTCGATGCCACTACGACCCGGAAGCGCGCGCGACGGAAGAGATTCCACCGCGCATATCAGACGAGTTCCGTCGCCGCGTTCGCATCGGCATCGGCAACTACCAGGCGCTGCGCCGGCATGTCGGCTTGCTGCACCCGCGACATGGTTACGCGGCGCTGGCTTTTCTGTCGCACAAGTGCCTGCGCTGGTTTGCGCCGCACTGCATGGTGATCGCACTGCTCACCAACTTGGTGCTCGCGGCGGGCCATCCGGTGTACCGAGCGCTGCTCGTGTTCCAGGTCCTGTTCTATCTGCTGGCCGCGGTCGGCCACGTGGCGGGCAAGGGCGGCGCAGTGCCGAAACTGCTGCGGCTGCCGGTGTTCTTCGTGAGCATGAACATGGCATTGTTGGTGGGGTACTACCGCTATTTGACCGGTGGCTTCTCCGGCACGTGGGCACGAACGGCCCGCTGATGTTTCAATTCGACTACAACAGAAATAAGTGGGGCGGGAACGATGATCTGGTGGCTGCTGCCGATGCTGCTTGCGCTGGGGGGCGCAGCGGTCGTCGCACGTGAATTCAAGCGCAAGAACGCCGACATCTGGCTCGGTTCGTACCTTCGCCGGCGCCTGCCTGCGCGTCCTGATGCTCCTGTTCACGTGATGTTCTGCTTCGTCGACCACTTCGAGCCGAAGTGGGGCCGGCCGAGCGCGGATGTCGAGGAGCGGCGCGTGCAGGCCTGGTGCGAGAGATACGAGCGCATGGCGTCGAGGCACCGTGATGCCGATGGCGTGGCGCCCCAGCACACCTTCTTCTACCCGGAAGAGGAATACGAGAAGCCGCACCTGGACAAGCTCGAAGCGCTGTGCCGGCGGGGCTACGGCGAGATCGAGGTGCACCTGCACCATGACAACGACACGGCAGATGGCCTGCGCGAGAAGATCCGCCGCTTCGGAGCCATCCTGCACGAGCGCCACGGTGCTCTGCCGAGAGATCCCGTCACCGGCGAACTGAAGTTCGGCTTCATCCACGGCAACTGGGCGCTCGACAACTCGCGCCCGGATGGCCGCTGGTGCGGCGTCAATGACGAGATCCGCGTGCTCGCCGAGCTGGGCTGCTACGCGGACTTCACGCTGCCCTCGGCACCGAGCGACACGCAGACAGCCAAGATCAACAGCATCTACTACGCCACGGACGATCCGCACAAACCCTGTTCCCACAACCACGGGGTGGACGTCGAGGTCGGCCGCAAGGAAAGTGGGGACCTGATGATCGTGCAGGGACCACTGGCCTTGAACTGGCGCCGCCGCAAATGGGGCGTGATTCCGCGCATCGAGAATTCGGACGTCCGTGCTTCGAGTCCACCAACGGATGATCGCGTCGACCTGTGGGTGCGCCAGCACATCCACGTTCAGGGGCGGCCCGAGTGGGTGTTCGTGAAGGTGCACACCCATGGCGCGCAGGAGAACGACATGGAGACGCTCCTCGGCGCTCCCGCCGACGCCATGTTCAGCTACCTCGAAAGAGCCTACAACGACGGCAAGCGCTACGTCCTGCACTACGTGAACGCGCGCGAGGTCTACAACATTGCCAAGGCGGCCGAGCAGGGCCTAGAGGGCAACCCATCCGACTACCGCGATCACGTGCTGCCGCGCCCGGCAGCCAGTCGTGCGGCGGCGGGTGCAACGGCTGTGGCGACGTGATCGCCAAGCGCGAACTTGCCGCACAACTGGTGGTCCGGGCCGGCCTGGCCCGGCCGCTGGGGGCCGTCTATTCGGCGACGCTGCATCGGGTGAAGGTGCTTGCCTATCACCGCGTGGTGCCTCGCGTGGACGAGAACAGTTTTCCGTTTGACCTCGAACTCGTCAGCGCCTGGCAGGAGGAGTTCGATTGGCAGGTGCGTTTCCTGGCCGCCAATCATGAGGTCATCACCTGCCGCGACCTGGCCGGACTGCTGGATGCCGGCCGGCCCGTGCCGCGGGGTGCCGTCATCATCACCTTCGACGACGGCTACCGCGACAACCATGACGTGGTGCTGCCGATCCTGAAGCAGTACCGCGTGCCGGCGGTGGTGTTCGTGGCGACCGGCTACATGGACGCCAGCGAGACCTACTGGTACGACCAGATCGTCAACGAGTTGCTGCGCACGAAGGCGACGCATCTCCCCCTGGCGGAAGGCGCACCGGAACTCGATATCCGGGGCGATCACGCGGCCCGTCGGAGTGCTGCCGTTCGTGCGCTCGCGCATCTCAAGACCTTGTCCGACGGCGCTCGACAGGAGACCCTGCGCCGCTGGCGCGACCTGATGGCGGTGGAGTCGCCCGCCGGTTGTGCCGGCCTCGATGGCCCGATGAGCTGGGCGCAGGTCAGAGCCCTCTCCGACGCCGGCGTCGAGATCGGCTCGCACTCGGTGACTCACCCGGTACTCGCCAAGCTGACCGACAACGCAAAGCTCGAGCACGAGCTGTTCGAGTCCAAGGCGCAGATCGAAGTCCACACGGGCAAGCCGGTGGTGGCGTTGGCGTATCCGGTGGGCGGGCCCGGCGCCTACAGCGATCGGGTCATCGATGTCGCGCGACGCGCCGGCTACCGGTTCGGCTTCACCTACGAGTCCGGCGTCATCGACCCGGCCCACCTGGATGCCTTCCGGCTGCGCCGGCTGGCGGTGGAGCGGTATGTGTCGCGCGAGCGCTTCCGGGCCATGATGGCTGTGCCGCCCTTGTTCGCATAGCGAAGTCCGCCCCCCTCGGTTGGGGTGAAGGGCTGGCCACCGTGCTACATGTGGATTCCTTCACGCTTTGCGACCGCCTATAGTCGTCGCTTGGCAAGATGTGTCGGTGCGAATGCACCGCCGACGACGGGAGAAACAATGCGGTTCGGCAAGTCGATGATCTGGCTCACGATGCTCGTGGCCCTGTTGCTGGCCGGCTGCGGCTCCGGCGCGGACAAGAACGAAGCCGGTGCCACGGCCGACCTGACGGTGACCGTGGCTGGCACGGGCAGTATCGCGTCCAGTGTGGCCGGCATCGACTGCGGCAGCGGCAGCAGCGGCGATTGCGCCGAAACCTATGCCTCGGGAACCGTGGTCACGCTCACCGCCACACCGGCCGCGGGCTGGCGCTTCGTCGGCTGGACCGGCGGCGGTTGCAACGGAACGGCAACCTGCGTGATGACGATGAATGCGGCCGCCACGGTGACCGCCACTTTCGACCAGCTCACGTTCACGCTTTCAGTCAACAAGACTGGCCAGGGTACGGTGTCGTCGAACCCGGTGGGCATCAGTTGCGGCTCCGACTGCGGTGAAGCGTATGCGCAGGGCACCGCCGTGACGCTCACGCCGGTGCCCGCCACCGGCTACCAGTTCGCCGGCTGGGGAGGGGCGAACGTGCCATGCACCGGCACGGGGACCTGCGTGGTGACGCTCGACAACAATCTCAACGTGAACGCCACCTTCACAGCCGTGACCGCTGGCAACGTTGCGCTGCAGCTGAACGTGACCGGCGCTGGCACGGTGTCGTCCAGCGTGGGCGGCATCGTTTGCCCGCCGTCCTGCTCGCAGTCGCTCGCGCAGGGCAGCCAGGTCACGTTGACCGCGGCGCCGCAATCCGGCGCTTCGTTCCAGGGCTGGAGTGGCGGCTGTACCGGCACCGGCACCACCTGCGTCGTGACCATGACCGCCGCCACCACGGTGTCGGCCAGCTTCTCGACAGTCAACTTTCCCCTGACCGTCACGCGTGCCGGGGCAGGGACGGGAACGGTCACCTCGGCACCGGCCGGCATCAGTTGCGGTGCCGACTGCACCGAGTCCTATGCACAGAACACGGCGGTGACGCTGACGGCGGCCGCTGGTGCCGGGTCGGTGTTCACCGGCTGGAGCGGTGCCTGCTCAGGGGCCTCGACCTGTGCCCTGAGCATGTCGGCGGCGCGCGACGTCACCGCCACCTTCGCCGTCGCCCGCGTGCTGACCGTGGCCAAGGCTGGCACAGGCGCAGGTACGGTCACATCGTCCCCGGCCGGCATCAATTGCGGTTCGACTTGCGCGGCGAGCTTTGCCAACGGCAGCACCGTCACCCTGACGGCCGCGGCCACCAGCGGCTCCACGTTCGGCGGCTGGAGCGGCGGCGGGTGCTCGGGAACGGGCACGAGCTGCACGACCTCGGCGCTGACGGCTGCCACCACCGTGACCGCCACCTTCTCCGGCGGCTCCGCCCTCGGCCTGAGCACGCGGCCGAGCAACACCACCTGCTTCGCTTTCGATCCGCCCACCAGCACCACGGCCAGCCTGACGCTGCCGCGTGCGTTCACCGGCTTGTCGTTCTCCGAACCGGTGGCGATGCTGCAGGCGCCCGGCGACAGTTCGCGCTGGTTCGTCGTCGAGAAGAGCGGTGTGGTGCGCGTGTTCGCCAACAGCGCTTCGACCACGACCTCGTCGGTGTTCATCGACATCACGGCCAAGATCGTCACGGCCGGCGAACTCGAGGCCGGCCTGCTGGGCATGGCCTTCGACCCGAACTTCGGCGTGGGTGCCGGCAAGAACCAGAACTTCTATCTCTTCTACAGTGGTGCGCCGGCCAGTGGGTTCCGATTGCGCTCGAAGATCTCGCGCTTCACCGCCAACTCGGCGGCCACTTCGGCGCTCTCGAGCTCCGAGGTTCCTCTGCTCGGACTGGAAAAGCTGGATAGCAACCACAACGGCGGCAACCTCGCCTTCGGCCCGGACGGTTACCTCTACGCCGGCTTCGGCGACGGCGGCGGCGACCCCAACCCGCAGGCGCAGGACGACAAGTTCCTGTTCGGCAAGATCATTCGCATCAATCCGAACGCGAGCACCGGCGCGGTGACCTACGCGATCCCGGCAGACAACCCGAACGCCGGCCAACCCCTGTGCAGTGCCACCGGACGCGGCGGAGCGAACAACTGCCCCGAAGTCTGGGCGCGCGGCTTCCGCAACCCGTGGCGCTGGAGCTTCGACCGCAACAATGGCCGTCTGTGGGTGGGCGACGTGGGCTGGGGCAGTTTCGAGGAAGTCAACATCGTCACCAAGGGGGCCAACTACGGCTGGCCACAGAAGGAGGGCTATTGCACTTCGGGTTGCGCGGGGCTGACCGATCCCGTCTATGCCGTGCCGCGCGGCGACGGCCAATCGATCACAGGTGGCTACGTCTACCGCGGAACACAGACCACCGACCTGGCGGGCCAGTACATCTTCGGCGACTTCGGCAGCAAGATGTTCAGCGCCGTGGTGGCCGGCAGCACCGCGGGCACCTACACGACGCGACAGCTGATCGCGCCGTTCTCGAGCAACTCGGTGATGCCGTCGTCCTTCGGTGAAGGCACCGATGGCGAGCTCTACGTGCTGGGCTTCGACACCGGCTTCATCCACAAGCTGACCTTCTCGTCGGGCAGCGGAGGCGGCGGGCCTGTCGTGCCCACGCAGCTGTCGGCCACCGGCTGCGCGGCCAGCAACCCGCAGAATCCGTCGACCGGCATGGTGGGCTACGAGATCAATGCGCCGTTCTGGTCCGACAACGCGGTGAAGACACGCTTCTTCGCGTTGCCGAACTCGACCGCGTCCTTCACTCCGGGCACCGACGGCGACTGGAGCACGCCGGCGCGCAGCGTGTTCCGCAAGGACTTCCGTCTGGGCGGGCAACTGATCGAGACCCGGTTGATGATGAAGCAGTCCAACGGCGACTGGGCGGGCTACTCCTACGAGTGGAACACGGGGCAGACAGACGCCACCCTGGTCGCCGCGGCCGGCAAGGATGTGACCATCGCCGGCCAGACCTGGAGCTACCCGAGCCGGCAGCAGTGCTTGCAGTGCCACACCTCGGTGGCCGGCTTCAGCCTGGGGCCCGAGACGCAGCAGATGAACCGCACGGCGCTCTATTCGCAGACCGGCATCACGGCGCACCAGCTCACCACGCTGAGCGCGCCAGTCATCGCGATGTTGACGCCGCAGATCAGCGACCCGGCCGCGCAGCCCAAGATGTCCGATCCGTTCGGCACTGACAGCGTGTCGCTGCGCGCGCGGGCCTGGCTGCACACCAACTGTTCGTTCTGCCATCGCCCGAACGGGCCGACGCCGTCGAGCTTGAACCTGCTGGCCACGGCCTCGCTGGCGGCGACGAACACCTGCAATGTCGATCCGACCGCCGGGAATGCAGGTGTGTTGACCAATCCCAAGATCATTTCGCCCGGTCTGCCGGACAGTTCAGTGCTGCTGGCTCGCGTGAACAGCCGTGCCGCCCTGATCCAGATGCCACCGATCGGCAGCCATGTGGTGGACACGGCCGGCGTCGCGTTGCTGCGCAGCTGGATCTCGTCGCTGACCAGTTGCAACTGATGGTGACCGGGGTACACGGGTGACCGGGCTGCCGTGGCCGTTCGCGGCACGCCGTGGAAACCACTGGATACGTAACGGTGCCGAATACCGGCGACTATTCCGTATTGCGCTTTCGAGCAGAAGTGTGTTTGACGACGGCCTTTTGGGGGTTTGATGGTTTCGAGTCTGATTCGTGGGAGCGCCATCGTGGCGCTGGTGATGGCCGTCGCAGGGTGCGGAGGGGGATCGGGAAGCGAAAAGGCGGCCGATGCCGGAGGCGGAGGTACGCAGACTTTCGTTCTCACCACCTCCACCTCCGGGACGGGCAGCATCGCCTCGACGCCGGCGGGCATCAGCTGCGGCAATGATTGCAGCGAGACGATCGCCGCAGGCAGCACCGTCACCCTGACCGCCACGCCGACCTCCGGTGCCTTGTTCTCGGGCTGGGGTGGCGCCTGCAGCGGCACGGGCAGCTGTTCGGTGACCTTGACCCAGGACACCACGGTCACGGCCAGCTTTGCCGCCGTGCCCTCCAACTCCAGCGCGCTGACCGTTTCCAAGGCGGGCTCGGGCACCGTCACGTCGAGCCCGGCAGGCATCAACTGCGGCACCGACTGCGGCGAGGCCTATGTCACCGGCACCACCGTCACGCTCACGGCCAGTGCCGCGACCGGCTACACCTTCAGCGGCTGGAGCGGTCCGTGCAGCGGCACCGGCAACTGCGTGGTCACGCTGTCCCAGGCGCAGATCGTGTCGGCCAATTTCGCCAGTTCGGGCGGCCCCGTCGCGGGCTGCACGCTGCCGCGCGGTACCGCCACGGCACCGGTGGTCTCGAGTACGCACCCGAAGGTGCTGCTCAATCACGCGGCGACCAAGAGCTGCCTTCAGCAGCTGCTGAACTCCGGTTCGGCGTCGGCCACGCGCTTCAAGAACATGGTCGACAGCCAGATGAACGGCGGCAACATCTACGGCTTCGAGCCGTGGTACGCGGCGCTGATGTACCAGGTGACCGGCCAGCAAGCCTACGCCACCTATGCAATCCAGCGGACCGATGCGTTCGTGGCATCGGAAGAGGCGCTCATCGCCGCCAATCAGCGTGCGACGGTGGCCGGCGACAGCTACCTCGAAGTCGGGCCGATGATCGGCAGCGTGGCCCTGGTCTACGACTGGACCTACAACCTGCTCACGCCGACGCAGCGCACGCGCTGGATCACCTACGCCAACCAGGCGGTCTGGAACGTCTGGAACTACCAGCAGGCCAAGTGGGGCAACACCACCTACGCGTGGAGTGGCTGGTCGATCGACAACCCCTCGAACAACTACTACTACTCGTTCCTGAAGGCGACCATGCTGCTCGGCCTGGCGAGCCAGGGAGAGAACTCGCAGGCGCAGGCCTGGATCGACAAGTTCCGCACCGAGAAGATCGAGAACCAGCTCATTCCGACCTTCAACCGTGATCTCGACGGCGGCGGCTCGCGCGAGGGCACGGGCTACGGCACGGCGATGAAGAACCTGTGGCAGCTCTACGACTGGTGGGAACGCTCCACCGGCGAGCGCATCGCCACGCGCACGCCGCACACGCTGGCATCGATGGCGCACCTGATGCACAGCATCGTGCCCACGCTGGACCGCCTGGCACCCACGGGCGACCACGCACGCGACAGCACCGCCGCGCTGTTCGACTACCACCGCGAATACCTGCTCGAGTTGATATCGATCTTCCCGCAGGAGCGGCTGTCGGGAGCCGCGAAGTCGCTGCTCGACGCGTCGAGCGTGCCGCGCATGTCGCAGTACTTCGAATACTTCGTCGACTACATCTACGAGCCGCCGCAGCTGTCGGCGACGGCGCTGACCGACCTGTCGACCACCTACTGGGGCCCAGGCACAGGCCAGTTGATGATGCGTTCGGGCTGGGACACCGGCGCGGCGTTCTCCAACTTCATCTGCGGCCCATACAGCGAGAGCCACGCCCACCACGACCAGGGCAGCTTCGTCGTCTACCGCGGCAACTGGCTCGCCTACGACGCCAACGTCGACTCGGCCTCTGGCATCGAGCAGGGCGAGGAAATGCACAACCTCGTCCGCATCACCCAAGGCGGCAGCACGGTTCCCCAGCGCGAAGGCGCGCCCCGCTGCAACCTGCTCGCGCTGGCCGACAACGCACAGTTCACGTACGCGGTGGCCGACGTCACGCCGATCTACAACGGCAGCGCGGCGGTGACCAAGGTGCAGCGCGAGTTCCTGTTCATCCGGCCCAGCACCTTTGTGGTGTTCGACCGCGTCGTCACCGGCACCAACACGAGCAAGATCTGGACGTTGAATCTGCCGGGTACGCCCACGCTGAACGGCAACCTGATCAGCTATGTGACCGGGGCCAACCGGCTCGACGTGCGGCGTGTGGCGCCGACCAACCTGACCTCGACGCTCTCTGGCCGGCGTGTCGAAGTGGCAGACAGTGCCGCGGGGCAGTCGCTGTTCCTCAACGTGCTGGGCACCAATGGTTCGGTCACCAACGCCGTGGCCGCCAATGGCACCGACCAGACGGGCGCGCAGATCACGCTGGCCGACGGACGTACGGCCACGGTGCGCTTCTCCAACAGCGGCACCGGCGGCACGCTCGAACTGCCAGCCTTCAACGGTGCGGCCGCCTTCAGCGGTAGCTTGCCGACCACGGTGGTGGCCCCGCCGCTGTTCCGCAACTGATCCCTGCTTGCGCCAGAGCAGAGCGGCCCCTTCGGGGGCCGTTTTGCTTGATGGCGAGCCCTTCTCAACCGATCAACACCCATCTCCGGGTCGCGCGGCTCGGCGATACAGGACGCTCTGATCGGTGCGGTGATGTAACAAGTGCTGCGCTTCCCGCGGCGCGATCCGGGTCCGGCGGGCTGCGCCGCTTTCGCTGGCGAGCATCTGCCGACGTTACATGTCGGCCCCCCCGTTACCGGGGGTGGGCTGTGCGCCGGTACCGTGCAGGTCGATGAGCCATGCAGGCGCGCTGAAGGCGCCGCAGGTCACACCTCACAAGGATCGTTGGGAATGAAACTCAAGCTGAACAAGACCGCTTTGATCGTGGCCCAGGCGCTGGCCGCGCTGGCACTCGCTGGTTGCGGTGGTGCCGACACGACCGCGCAGCAGACGGCCACTCTCGACGATTCGGACATGGCGCAGGCCGAACGGCTGCGCTGGAGGTCGATGGACAAGGAATCGCCCACGGTCGAGATCGATAGCCAGTCGGGTTCGGGCACGGGCACCCTGGTTCTGCGCGGCAAGGCTGCCGACAACCTGCGCCTGTACAAGGTTCGGTGGGTGAACGATCGCGGCGGCAATGGGCTGGCCAGGCTCAGCGGGACCTATCAGGCGGCCGACTGGTCGGCCTCTGGCATCGCCCTGCAGACCGGCACCAACAACCTGACCATCACGGCCGAGGATGCCGCTGGAAACCGGACAACGACGACAGCGGCCGTGAACGGGCCGCAAGAGGCTGCGGCACCCGCGCCGGCACCTGCACCTGCACCTGCACCTGCACCTGCACCTGCACCTGCACCTGCACCTGCACCTGCTCCTGCTCCTGCTCCTGCACCTGCACCTGCACCTGCACCTGCACCTGCACCTGCACCTGCACCTGCACCTGCACCTGCTCCTGCTCCTGCTCCTGCTCCTGCTCCCGCGCCGGCACCGGCACCGGCACCGGCACCCGCACCCGCACCCGCACCCGCACCGGCACCGGCACCGGCACCGGCACCCGCACCCGCACCTGCACCCGCACCCGCACCCGCACCTGCACCTGCACCTGCACCCGCACCTGCACCTGCACCCGCACCTGCACCTGCACCTGCACCTGCACCTGCACCTGCACCTGCACCTGCACCCGCGCCGGCACCGGCCGGCAACATCGTCATTCAGCCGCTCGGTACGCCGCGCATCCTGATCTCCGATGCCGCCACGCTCAACCGCTATCGCACGCTGGTGACGAGCCAGGCACCGTCGGCCACTCGCTTCAAGGGCATGGTCGACAGCCAGATGGCCGGCAGCAACATCTATGGCTTCGAGCCCTGGTATGCGGCATTGATGGGGCGCGTCACCGGAACGGCCTCGTACTGCACGTACGCCGTCTCGCGCACCGAGGCTTTCGTCGCATCGGAAGAAGCGTTGATCGCCTCCAACCAGCGCGCCACGGTGGCTGGTGACAGCTACCTCGAAGTCGGCCCGATCATCGGCAACGTCTCCCTGGTCTACGACTGGTGCCGCGACTCGATGACCGCCGGCCAGCGCACGCGCTGGATGAACTACGCCAACCAGGCGGTGTGGAACGTCTGGAACTACCAGCAGGCCAAGTGGGGCAATACCACCTATGCGTGGAGCGGCTGGTCGATCGACAACCCGGTCAACAACTACTACTACTCGTTCCTCGAGGCCACCATGCTGCTGGGGCTGGCCACCTATGGCGAGAACACGCAGGCAGCTGCCTGGATCGACAAGTTCCGCACGGCGAAGATCGCCAACCAGCTGGTGCCGACCTTCAACCGCGACCTCGTCGGCGGCGGCTCGCGCGAAGGCACGGGCTACGGCACGGCGATGAAGAACCTGTGGCGCCTGTACGACTGGTGGGAGCGTTCCACCACCGAGCGCATCGCCACGCTGACGCCGCACACGCAGGCCTCGATGGTCCACCTGATGCACCAGATCACGCCGACGCTGGATCGCCTGGCGCCCACGGGTGACCACGCGCGCGACAGCACTGCGGCGCTGTTCGACTACCACCGCGACTATCTGCAGGTGCTGATGCGGCTGTTCCCGACGGACCGCGCCAGCGGCACCGCCAAGTCGCTGCTGGCCGCTTCGACGGTGCCGCGCATGGCGAACTACTTCATGTACTACAGCGACTTCCTGTACGACCAGACCGATCTTCCCGCACAGCCGCTGACCAACCTGGCCACCGCCTACTGGGGCAGCGGCACCGGGCAGTTCCCGATGCGCTCGTCGTGGGCGAGGGACGCCGCGTTCGCCAACTTCATCTGCGGCCCGTATTCGGAAAGCCATGCGCACCATGACCAGGGCAGCTTCGTGCTGTTCAAGGGCAACTGGCTGGCCTACGACTCGAACGTCGCATCCGCTTCAGGCATCGAACAGGCCGAGAACCTGCACAACCTCGTGCGCATCGAACAGAACGGCACGGTGATGAGGCAGCGCGAAGGCGCACCGCAGTGCCAGATGCTGGCGCTGACGGAGACGGCGAACTACGCCTACGGCGTGGCTCGCGTGACACCGATCTACAACGGCGTGGCCGGCGTGGTGAAGGTGGAGCGCGAGTTCCTGTTCCTCAAGCCGGGCACCTTCGTCGTGATGGACCGCGTGCAGACCAGCGGCACCGGCATGCGCCGCGTGTGGACGCTCAACACACCGGTCGCTCCGACGGTGAGCGGAGACAACTTCAGCGTCGTCAACGGCAGCAACCGACTGGACGTGACACGGCTCTCGCCCGCCGGCCTGACGACACAGGTCAACGCCTGGTCGGGTTCGGGCATCGTGAGCTCGGGCTCGCGGATCGATGTGGCCGACAGCAACGGCGACAGCTCGGTGTTCCTGCACGTGATGGGTACCGACGGTTCTGTGACGTCGAGCGCACGCTCGGATGGCACCGGACAGACCGGCGCGCAGGTCACGATGTCCAACGGCCGTACGGCGACGGTGCGCTTCAGCACCGCCGGTACGGGCGGCACGCTGGAGATCCGCGACGCTGCGGGCACGGTGCTGACCACGGGTGCTCTCCCGACCACCGTGCAGGCTCCGGCCTTGTTCGTGAACTGAAGTTCGCACCAGGCCTCGATCGAGGCCGCGACATCCGCATCGCCGCCGGGTCAACCCCGGCGGCGATGTTCTTTCAGGCAAGCCCGACGGCGCGCTGCGCCCGAGCCATCGCCCCCAGCATCATCTTGAAGCTGTGGTGCTCCGGGCCGATCTCGCTGAGCACGGAGGCGTCGACCACCTGCACCGGAAAGTCGGCGTCGCCGACGCCCGCGCGCGCCAGCGCAGGCAGGTCCACCGAGTGGTGCAGGTGAATGCCCGGGATCGTGAGTTCCGGTCGCTGCGAGACACGCACCCCGGCGAACGGCGCATGCGCGCGCGCGGCGTCGGTGGCCGTGCGGATGGCCTGCTCCTTCGCGGCCAGCGCCGTCTCGGTCGCGCCGACCACATAGGCGTCGCGGACGAGCACCTGCGCATAGACGCTGTGTCGCGGCGCGCTGGGGAAGAGTCCGAAGCGGTTGTAGAAAGCCTCGGCCAGCAAGCCCGGCGACATGCGTTTGGAGATCTTGGCGATCGCGCTGCCGGTGGGCAGGCCGAAGACGGCGCGCTGCTCGATGCCGTGGTCCAGCGTGCGATAGGCAAAGCGCGCCGGGCGCAGTGTGTACAGCGCGTCGGTGCAGGCGCCTTGCCAGGCCTGGAAGAAGGCGCCGTCACGGTTGCGATGGATCGCCGGTGCCGGCAGGCCGTCCGCCTGGCCGACATAACAACCCACGTGGTCCGACACCAGGCCGCGCGCTATGCCGTTCCCCAGCGACCGCTCCAGCAGGCCCGGCGTGTGCAGCGCGCCGGCGGCAATCCACAGCCGCCTTGCGCGGTGCGTCGTCGTGGCCGTGGTCACAGCGACGCCGGCGCGGCTGGCGCGGAAGGAAACAGCGAGCTCTTGTGCCAGCGTGAGCTGGCTGCCGCGCTCGCGCTGCAGCCGGGCGAATTCGGGGCGCGGCCGGATCGGCTTCCATGGCACGAACAGCCACGGCTTCCCCAGGCGAGGCCGCGGGTCGGTCCGCGGATAGAAATGTCGGAACAGGGTGGCATAGCTCTCGTCGTCGCGCGGGTCGTAGGCGTTGCACCAGCCGGTCGGGATGACGCCATGCCAGTCGTTGCCGAGCCCGCCCTCGCCCAGGTACGAACTCGGCACGGTGGCGCGTCCGTCGTAGTGGCTGAATCGGCCCTGCGCCGGCCCGCCCAGTACAAGCACGCTGGGGCTGCCCTTCAGGCCGATGGCGGCGCCAAGCGCAGCCAGTCCCGAACCGATCACGATGTCTTCGAAGTCCACAGGCGGTTGCTCAGGCAGGTGTAGCCGTACCAGCGCCAGCCGAGCAGGCGCAGGATCAGGTCAATGGGGCGAAGCAGGCATGGGCGCGAACCCGCGGCCATCAACAGCGAGGTATAGATGCCGCACGCCGCACGCTCGATCGCGCCGCCGAACGGGCGCCGCTCGACGTGGAAGAGCCGCTTGCCGCGGCCGCCGCTGTCGGGCCAGTCGGGCTGCAGCATGAACGCGGCGAGCTCGCCGTAGCGCGTGGCGATGTTGGTGCCGGCCGGTAGTTCGTCGACGCTGTCGTGCATCAGGCCGATCGTCAGCAGTTTCGCCTGCGGCAGTGCCAGCGCCTCCTGCTCGGCCTGCAGCTTGACGCGCGGGTACTCGTAGCAGCGGGTGCGTTGCGCGACGATGGTGGAGGCCGAGCTGACGTAGACGATCTCGCGCACGCCCGCCGCACCCAGCCGCTGCAGCATGGCGCTGTTCTCACGCGGATCCCGCGAGTAGGACAGCACCCAGACGCGGTCGGCCGGCGTGAACTCGAAGGTGGCGAGATCGTGGTGGCCGATGGCCGCGCCGACGCGCCCGGCCAGCGATGGCTCGACGCTCAGGCGCCGCCACACGGTCGAACCGCGGCCGAGCACGAGCTCGCGGGTGGGCAGGGGCGAGGCCGTCGTCATGCGCGCAGGATCCTGGACTTCAGCCGGCGCCACAGCCGGGCGGCGCGACTGGCCGGGTAGACGCCAAGCGAGCGCTGGACCTGTGCGATGCGTTCGAGCATGGCCGGCGGCAGCGAGGCCGGCGACTCGCCGCCGAGATTGGCCTCGACCTGCTCGACACTCTTGCAGCTCAGGATGACCGTCGACACTTCAGGGTACGACAGCGGGTATGCGATCGCCGCCGCATGCAGCGAGCCGGCCGATCCGGCCAGGAAGTCGAAGGCACGCGCCTGCTCAGAGAGCGTGAGGATGCGAGCCGGCTCCCACTCGCGCCGCTGGTCGGCCGGGTCGGTGAAGCGCGCCGCCGCGTCGTACTTGCCGGTGAGAAAACCTCCCTTGAGCACCGAGCGGGCGATGACGCCGACGCCGCGCTCGCGCAGCAGCGCCAGGCGCGCGAGCAGCGGGTCGGGGTCGAGCAGGCTCACGCAGATCTGCAGCCCGTCGATGCCGGGCCGGGCGAGCACATGGTCGATGTCGCCGGCGCTGCGCAGCGATACGCCCACAAAGCGCAGCTTGCCGGCACGCTTGAGCGCGTCGAGTTCGTCGAACAGTGCTTCGTCCTTGCCGCGCGGCGCCCAGTGGAGCTGGTAGAAGTCGATGCGGTCGGTGTTCAGGCGGCGAAGCTGCTCGTGCACCAGCGTCGTCATGCCCTGCGGCTGGCCCGAGTACTTGCTGGCGACGATCCAGCGGTCGCGGCGGCCCGACAGGAAGCGACCGAGCAGCGCTTCCGACTCGCCGTACACGGCGGCCGTGTCGACGAAGTTGCAGCCCAGTGCCTCCGCCCGCGCCAGGGCGTCGAGCGCCTGCTGCGCCGGCACGGCGCCGTAACTGGCGCCGCCGATGGCCCAGGCGCCGAAGCCGCGCTCCGACACCTTCAGGCCGGTCCTGCCGAAGTCACGCGTTCGCACGTCCGTCCTGTCTGGTCATCGCGCAGGGGGCCTTTCGATCTCGCGGACCGTCACGCGCCGCTTTCCCGACGGCGTCAACGGAATCTCGTCGACCCACTCGAAATCCACGCGCAACTGCGGCCCGGTCTGCTTCTCGATGCTGGCGCGAAGCTGTTGCTGAACGGGCTCCGAACGGCCGCCCTCGCCGACGAGCAGGATCTTCAGCCGATCCTCGCTCGTCTGGCGGACCTGGAAGCCTTCGATGGCCGAATGGTCCTTCATCAGGTGCGGGAAGAACTCGCCGGGGATGATGCGGCCGTCCGGGCTGGTCAGCACATCCAGGCTGCGCCCTTCCACGGCGCCGAGCAGCGGCAAGCTGCGGCCGCAGGCGCAGGCGCCGCGGTGGTTCGACGTGCGGCCCAGGTCGCCGTTGAGGTAGCGCACGAATGGCATGCCCTCATTGTGCAGGTCGGTGATCGTCACGTGGCCGCTGCCCGAATCGACGGGTACGCCGGCATCGTCCGTCAGCTCGACGACCAGGTGGTCGGCGCTCGTGTGGTAGCCGTTGTGATGCTCGCACTCCGCGCCGATCAGCATGAACTCGCGGCAACCGTAGGTATGGAACACCGGCGCGCGGAAGGCCCGTTCGAGCAGCGTGCGCTGGTCCTGCGTGAGCATCTCCGCGGCCGTGATCACCGACTGCGGCGACCAGCGTGCGCCCTGGTGGCGCTCGATCCAGCGCGCGAGTTCGACCAGTGCGCTGGTGTAGCCGACGATGACCCTGGGCCGGTAGTCGTCGATCGCCCGCACGTACTGCGGCAGGTTGTCCTGCGTCATGGTGAAGCAGCTCAGCACGCGGCGGCCGAGCACGCGGTCGTGCAGCTGCGTCTTCCAGCGCTTCAGTGCGGAGGTCGGCGTGATCTCGGTGCCCCAGATGTCCAGCCGGCGCTCGCCTTGCCGCCAGCCGGCCCAGGCATAGCCGCGCATCATCACCGCCATGCGGCGCTCGTAGCTCTCGCGCGTGTATTCGAACGAGAAGGGCTGCCCGGTGGAGCCGCCGGTCGACTTGCGCATCGTCCGGCCCTGCCAGGAACTCGCGACCATGTCGGCCTGGTGGGCGCGGATCATGGCCTTGTCGATGGTCGGGAAATGGCGCAGGTCCGCAAGCTCGCGAAGATCGTGCGACGACACATCGGCCATCGCCCAGTGCCGTTGATAGAAGGGCACCTGCGCCTCGCAGTGCACGATCAGGCGCTTGAGCTTGGCGAACTGCATCGCGTGGAGCTCGTCGCTCGACAGCCTTTGGTTGGCCTCGTACTCGGCCACGTATTCGAAGGTCTTTCGCCCGCGCAGGTGCGCCTCGTAAAAGGGATAGACGTGCTTACCGATCCACTCCACTGCCATGTTCTTGTTCCGCCCTGGATGACGGCGACGTGACCGGTTCGCGTCGCCTGGGCGGAAGTGGAGCACCGGCTGGCGGTGCTGTCCTTGAGCAAGAGAGGGCCGATTGCGAATCGTGTGCATCGGTGTGGGGGAGGGGCCGCAATCCAGTGGAGAAGTACCGCTGGCGGACCTGTCAGTTCAGCAAGGAGGCGTTGGCCAGCGAGATCGTGAGCCGGCGCTTGCCGGACGGCGTGGTCGGGATCGTGTCGACCTCGACGATCTCCACCCGCATCCCCGTCCCGGCGGTGGCCTGTACCTTGGCGGTCAGCTTGTCGCGGCGCTCCTGGCTCCAAGGCGCCGGGACGACCAGCCTGAACTGCACGCAGTCGTGCGCCGTCTGCACCACCTGCCACTGGCGGACATCGGGCCAATCGAGCATGGCGTAGACGAAGAACTCACCCGGCACGTGGCGGCCATCGGGGGTCTCGATCAGATCGAGCACGCGCCCGTCGACCGAGGCGAGCAGCGGCAGGCCGCGGCCGCAACTGCATCCGCTGGTCGCGTAGGTCGCCCGGTCGCCGTTGAGGTAGCGCACCATCGGCATGCCGAAGTTGTGCAGGTCGGTGATGGCGACCTCGCCCGAACTGCCTGCGGCGACGTTTCGGCCCGATTCATCGAGCGTCTCGAGCACCAGGTGGTCGACGTTGACGTGCAGGCCCTGGTGCTTCTCGCACTCCGAGGCCATCAGCATCACCTCGCGCGAGCCGTAGGTGTTGAACACCGGGCAGCCGAAGGCACGCTCGATGTCGTGGCGTTCCGGGTCGTACAGCGCCTCGGCGCCGGTGAGCACGCCGCGCACGCCAGTCAGCGTGCGGCCGGTCTGGATCATGCGACGAGCCACCAGCGCCACCGGAGTGACGTAGCCGACGATCGCGTTCGGCCGGTAGGCCACGAGCTCGTCGATGATCGGATCGATGTTCGACTCGGTCAGCGAGAAGGCGTCGAAGAATCGGCGATTGAAGGCGCCGTGGTACAGGCGGTCCTTGAAGCCGCCCCAGCCGCCCTTGCGCAGGCCGGTGCCCCACAGGTAGCCGGTGCGCGTGCCGAGCTTCGCGCCGCCCCAGCCGTAGCCGCGCCACATCACGGCGGTGCGCCGCGCATAGACGTCCATCGTGTACTCGAATCGGAACGGGTCACCGGTGGAGCCACCGGTGACCTTGGTCAGCGTGCGGCCGCGCCAGCTGGTCGCAATCATCTCGTCGTAGTGGGCGCTGATGAGCGCCTTGGTCAGCACCGGATAGCGCTCGAGTTCGCTGACGCTGCCGAGCGGGCCAGCGGCCACGCCGTGCTCGCGCCAATGCCGTTGCAGGAAGGGCACCTGCTCCCAGCAGTGCGCCAGCAGCTCGTTGAGCTTGCGCAACTGCAGCGCCTGGAGCTCGTGCGGAGCGAGCCACTGGTTGCGTTCGTACTCGGCAACGTGCGACGCGGTGCCACGGCGCTTGACCAGCGTCTCGTAGGCCGGGAACAGCGCATTGCGGAACAGTGACTCGTACAAGGCTTCTCCAGTCGAAGAGGGCAGCTCAGTTCGCGAACAGGGCCGGTGGCGTCACGCCGGTGGGCAGCGGCCCGCTGAACTGAGGCGACTGGTCCGCACCGCGCAACTCCAGCGTGGCGCCGTTGGCCTGCGTGGAAAACCGGACCGTGGCCGTGCGGCCGTCGGCCAGCTTGATCTGCGCACCGGTCTGACCCGGCGCGTCGGACCGCGCGGCCGAGGTCACGGCCCCGTTGGCCGAGAGCACGTGCAGGAACACCGAGGCCGTGCCGGCCGAATCGGCCACGTCGACACGCACGCCGCCCTGCATGCCCTTGCGCAGCTCGGGCCACTGGCGCACCTCCGCCGTCAGCCCGGCGGGCGCGAGGCGCTGAACGTCGAGCCGGCTCTTGCCGTCGGCATAGCCGATCGTGTCGCCCGCCACGGTCGGCGGCCCGCCGAGGTTCAGGGTCCAGGTGCGCTTCGTCGCGGGGGAGCCGACGTTGGCCCGATCGAACACCACGAAGGTGTCGGGCTTGATGAAGAGGAACTCGCGCTCGGACTTCGTCACCGCCGGGTTGTTGCGGTAGACCGGCGTGATCTTGGCCGACGCGTACGTGAAGTGCTTGTTGTCGGCCAGCGCAGCCAGGGTGCAGCTCGTGCCATAGGCCTGCTTGACCGGCGCGCCGCCGTTGTCGAAGCGCACCAGGTTGTGCAGTTCCTCGTCCTGTTCGATGCCCGAGCGCGAGAACACGTTGGAGTCGGTGGCCAGCCAGGCGCCCTTGAAGAGCACGAAGCTGCCCTGGTCGCGGTGCGCGTGGCTCTCGGTGTAGGGGCCGCAGATGAAGTTGGCGTAGGTGGCCGAGCTGTCCCAGGCCGAGCGCATCATCAACTGCCCGGTGCCCGGGGCCCAGTAGGTGGTCGACAGGTCGGTCAGCGGCCGCGCCTGCAGGTCGGGCTGCTCGTAGAGAAAGTCCGCGACGAACATGAAGCTGTTCTTCATCTGCGGCACCGATGACGAATCGAGCAGCGTGCGTGCGGCGCCCGACAGTCGCTCCTGCGGGAACAGGGCCATCAGCTCGAGCAGGTATTCGCGGTGGTAGTCGAACAGCGCGGCGGTGCTGTCGCGGGCGTGGTCGCCGGTGGGCGCCAGGCGGTCCAGCGTGGGCACGATGCTATGCATGAGGTGCGCCATCGAGGCCAGCGTGTGCGGCGTGCGCGTGGCGATGCGTTCGCCGGTGGAGCGCTCCCACCAGTCGTACAGCTGCCACAGGTTCTTCATCGCCGTGCCGTAGCCCGTGCCTTCGCGCGAGCCGCCGCCCTGCAACTCGCGGTTGAAGGTCGGGATGAGCTGGTTCTCGATCTTCGCGTTGCGGAACTTGTCGATCCACGCCGGCGCCTGCGGGTTCTCGCCGTGCGTCGCCAGGCCGAGCAGCATGGTCGCGCGCAGGAACGAGTAGTAGTAGTTGTTCGAGGGGTTGTCGACCGACCACCCGCTCCAGGCATAGGTGGTGTTGCCCCACTTGGCGCCGGTGTGGTTCCAGACGTTGCCCACCGCCACGTTCGAGTAGCTCACCCAGCGTGCGCGCTGCTCCGGAGTGAGCAGCGCATGGCACCAGTCGTACACCAGCGCCACGTTGCCGATGGTCTGACCGACCTCGAGGTAGCTGTCTCCGGCCACCGCAGCGCGCTGGTTGCGGGCGATCTTCTCCTCTTCGGCGACGACGAACTTCTCGGTTTCCTCGATGGCGTAGCTGGCGTACCGGGCGTCACCGGTGAGCTGGTACAGCAAGGCGGCGTACCAGGGCTGGAATGCATAGGCACGACGCCCCATCAGCTGGCCTGCCACCTGGTCCTGGAAGCGGCCGGCCGCCGCGGAGCGGCTGTCGAGCACCTTCATCAGGCGTGCCTTCGTGGCCTCGTCGGAGAGAAGGATGCGCGGATGCGCCTGGGGCAGCTTGAACGACGCCGGCGCCCGCCTGGCTTCGGCGCTGGTTTGGGCGAAAGCGCTGCTCCCCAGCGCCACGGCGGCGAGAGACAGGCAGATGGCAATGGATCGGCGCAGGCTCATGGCAGGAGGCTCGGAAACGGAATCGCGCAGGATAGCGCCGCGTGTCGTGGCGGCAAGCGTCTGTTCTGGGGGGCTGCGCGAAGACTCGTCTCTTAGGGGCGTCACCAGCGCTTGTTGATCCAGTCCCGGCAGGGGTTTTCGAACAGATAGAAGGACGCCAGGCCGGTGAGCAGCGCCCCGACGACCGCCAGGCCGGCCGGAAAGGATGCCTTGTAGTCGTAGAAGGGCTGTTGCCAGAGATAGATCGAGTACGACCAGATGCCCATTTGGCGCAACGGCCACGCGGCGAGCGCCTGGCGCACGGCGGTGGGTGTCACGGCCAAGTGATTGACGCAGAAGGCCAGCGCCAGCGGCGACACGATGGCGCTCACCCACCAGTGCGCGTGCGGCAGGTAGCCCGGTACGGCCAGGCCCAGCGCCAGCAGCGGCATCCAGGGCCGCACGTACGGCGCGACGCGGTGCTTGACGAGAAAGTAGCCCGCCGAGACGAGCAGGAACGAGGCCGCGATCTCGGTACGGATCTCGAACGAGGTGGCGGCGATCCGCGGGTTCGTCTCGTACACGTAGTACAGCCCCATCGTCACCGCGCTCACCGCCGCGAGCACCCACGCCTCGCGCTTTCGCAGCACCGCGACCAGCGTCAGCAGGCTGAGGAACACGTAGCTGTGTTCCTCGACATTGAGC
This sequence comes from Rhizobacter sp. AJA081-3, assembly GCF_017795745.1. Classification (GTDB taxonomy): domain Bacteria; phylum Pseudomonadota; class Gammaproteobacteria; order Burkholderiales; family Burkholderiaceae_C; genus Piscinibacter. The sequence goes on from NZ_CP059067.1 coordinate 1,288,773, forward strand.
GACCAGAGATGGCCGATCGGCAGCCCCGTGCTCCAGATGTCCGGCTGTGCCGGCAGGTAGGTGCGAAGGAAGAGCGCCGAGGCGGCGATCTCGTTCCATCCCCGGCCGATGCCCGCCCAGGCCGCCAGACCGTAGACCACGGTGATGAACAGCAGGAAGGCGGGCAGGATGCGGCTGATCCGCCGCTTGTAGAAGTGCACCAGTGAAACCCGCTTGACGAACAGGAGGTTGCTCATCAGCAGGCCGGAGAGGCAGAAGAAGATGTCGACGCCGAGTTGTCCCGAGTCGATGGCGTGCGAGGGCAGGAAATGCGACTGCAGCACCAGCACGATGGCCAGGCCTCGCCACCCATCGAGGTAGTCGACACGGTCGGCAAGTTGCTGCCCGGCAGCGGGCACGGCGGCTGCGGCGATCAAGGGACTTTGGATGATCACAACGACTGTGGGCTGGGGAAACCAGCTCCTGTTCGGCGCTGCGATGCGCCTGTGGCGTCGAATGTAATCGCTGCCGGATCGCCGCAGGTGCCCTTGAACAGGGGGGAAGCGGCGCGGGGGCCTGCAGCGTGGGATCCTGCCCACAGGAGGGCTTGCTCATAATCGCCGGATGCGTCTGTCTTCCACGGGGTATGCCGGCCGCCAGGGCCGGATTCGGGCCGGCCTCGGGCTGGCAATCGTTTTCTTGGCGGCGGCCGCGGCCGTCGCGTCACCCGAGCCATACGCGGCTCCGCAGGCTGCCGGAACGGTCGTGGCGACCGTGCAATGCGCGGCGGGCAGCGGCGACGCCCAGGCGATCGGATTCGGCCTGCCGCTGCCGCGCGGGTTCCTGGCCGACTCGTCCAGGCTGAGGCTCGAGACGCCGGAGGGCCGCGAGGTGGCGGCGGATGTCGTCGAGCTGGCGCGTTGGCGGCACTTCAGTGACGCGGCGATCGATGGCAAGTCCATCCGTGCCGTGCTGATTGCCTTTACGCACGACTGCGCCCGTGCAGCCACGGCGCAGTACGTGGTGCGCTGGGGTCAGGTGCGCACGCTTGGGGCGGGTACCGGCATCACGCCGGCCAACGTGGCCGAGCGCACCTGGGGGCCGCAAGCCGAGCCGTCGCCGCTGGAGCACCCGCAGACGGACAACTATGCGATCGACACGACGGCTGCACCGCTGCGCGAGCCGCGTGCCTGGGTCGGGCTGCCGGCGGCGTGGCTGATGCAGTCCAACCTGCGCGGGCCGGTGGCGCCGATCCGGGCCGGCATCGGCCGCGACTGGCAGATCGGATTCATGCGCACCTACGTGAACGACGTGGCCGCTGACGTGACGCGCTTCGAAACCGGTGAGAACGGCCAGGGCCTGATCCACTGGGGCAACGAGTTCGAGGGCTGGCTGTACGACCGCCCCAGCGTGCTGTGGAACGCCTACGTGCAGACCGGCGATGCGAAGTGGCTCCGGCATGCCCACCGTGCCACGCAGTTCTATGCATCGCACATCGCGCTCGAGGGCCGCCGCGGCTCTTTCGCCAAGCGGCCGGGCGACGCGAAGTACGCGCATGCCGGCGGCCTGTTCATGGCCTACCTGCTGACCGGCGACGCGCGGCTGATCGAGCGCATTCGCGCCGTGGCGGACCTGGTGGCCACGGTACCCACGCGGCTGCCGCCCTTCGAGAAGACCACCGGGCTGTGGACTGAGCGGCACATGAGCGTGGCGATCGGCGGCGCCTTGACGGCCTGGGAGGCGACGGGCGACGCCGTCCACCGCACCCGCGTGCAGCGCATCGTCGAGGGCATGCGCGCCGACGTGAGCCAGCCGCCGCCGGGCTATCCCGGCGCCGCGGAGATGGCCGGTGTGCTGCTGCACCGGCCCGAAGTGCACGAGGAGGGCAGTTTCCCCGATGTGGTGATGAGCCCGTGGATGGCAGCGCTGATGACGGAGGCGCTGTGGCGCTACCACCTGCACAGCGACGATCGCCGCGCGCTGCAACTTCTGGGCGACTACGCGCAGTTCGTGGCCGAACGCGCGATCGAGCAGGAAGGCGTCGACTGGTCACCTCGCTACCTGTCGGGATTGAAGGGCAACTACGAAGGCGCCGAGGCGGAACACGCCTTCAACGTGCTGGGCCTGCTGGCGCGTGGACGCTGGGCGCGCCAGAGGCTCGGGCAACCGACCGGCGAGATCGATACGCAGATCGCGCGCTTGCGCGTGACGGCCGATGCCAATTTCTCGCGCTGGGTGCGCCCGTCGGCGGGCGTGCCTCGCTACCGGCTGTCGCCCACGCGCAAAGCCGGCTGGTGGTACGGCACCACCTACGACCTGGCCTGGTTCGGCTACGACTGAGCCGGCTCGGCGCCCTGCGGGCGCCAGTAGGCCCACAGCCAGGCGTAGGGATCGTGGTAGATCCAGCCGCGCTGCAGGCCAGGGATGTCCTGCAAGTGCTCGGCCACGCGCCGGGCCGACGGGCAGAAGAAGGTCACCAGGCAGGCGTTGCCGAGCCTGGACATGGCGTCGACGGCGCCGGCGATGTCGCTCAGGTAGTACAGCACTTCGCAGGCGACCACCAGGTCGTACTTGCCGCCCTGTGGCGGCTCCCAGGGCAGGGCGGTGATCTCGCCGACGCCGAAGCGGGCCTGGGGCAGGCGCTCGCGGGCGCGATCCACGGCGCGTTCGCTGACGTCCAGGCCGTAGAGCTGGTCGCACATCTTCGACAGGTGTTCGCTCTGGTGGCCTTCACCGCTGCCGATCTCCAGCAGCGTGCCGACGTGGCCTGCATGCGCGGCGATCACCGCATTGGTCTGCGCAAAGCGCGACTGCTCGCGGCCGGTGGTCATGCCCCAGGGGTCGGGCAGTGCGTAGAGCTTGTCCAGCCCCGCGTGGTTGTCGTTGGCGCCGATGCCGCGCATCGCGTAGCGCCGCCACAGCTTCGAGACGAGTTGGCGGGCCGGCGCCCCTTCGGACGCCACGATGTCGAGCACGGTCTTCTTGGTCATGACGTTCCTTCGGTGTCCTTGGGCGCTCAACGGCCGTGGCGCAACCCGGCGACAACGCGCCGCGCGGCCAGCGGCATCAGGCCGAGCAGTTCGCGTCGCGCCGCGGCTTCGGGTTCGAGGCGCCAGGCTTTGCGCGCCAGTTCCCAGGCTGCCTGCCAACGCCGCAGGTAGACCATGCCGCGGGCGTTGCGCGCATAGGCGCGTGCCAGCGCACGGTGGCGGTCGACCTCGGAGACGCTGCCCGCCGCAAGCGCCACCGCGCGCTCGATCACCCGGACATAGTCGTCATAGGTCCGCGCCAGGCTCGACAGGCCATCGTGGCCGCGCATCGCGCGCACCAGCGGCTGCTCGACGATGCCGATCGGCCACCGCGCCGCGACACGCAGGTGAAAGTCCAGGTCTTCGCCAGTGGCCAGCGTCTCGTCGAAGCCGCCCACCGTCTCGAACACCTCGCGTCGCATCATCACGGAGGCGGGCACCAGAGCCGGCTGCACCAGCACCCACTTGAGGATCATGCCGTCCTCGGGCAGCAACTCGCGCCGGCGGAACAGCTCGACATCGCGATGCTCCGCGTCCATGCGCACGACGTCGCAAAGCGCCATGCCGTAGTCGGGCCGGGCCTGCAGCCATTCGATCTGCCGCTGCGTCTTCTCGGGCAGCCATTCGTCGTCGCTGTCCAGCAGCGCCAGGTAGCGACCGCGCGCCAGGCGCAGACCGTGATTGCGCGCCGACGAGACGCCGCCATTGGCCTGACGGACGTAACGGATGCGGTCGCCGAACGCCGCGGCGAGCGCGTCGCCGGTGCCGTCGGTCGAACCGTCGTCGACGACCAGGATCTCCTGCACCGCGCGCGTCTGCGCGAGCACCGTGCCGATGGCCCGCTGCACGAGCTCGCGCCGGTTGTACGTCGGTATGATCACCGACACTTCCACGTCGAGTGCCATGTTCTCCGATCTGTTCAAGAAGCTGCTCTACGCCAGCGGTGCCCTCGGTCTCTACCACCGGGTCCGCAATGCCCGCACGTTGACGGTCATCATGTTCCATCGCGTGCTCGAGCCCACCGACGCACGCTGGGCCCACTGCGATCCCGACTACACGCTGCGTGCCGACCTGTTCACGAGTTGCCTCGAGTTTTTCGCCGCGCATTACAACATGGTGACGGCGGATGACGTGGTTCGCGCGCGTCGCGGCGAACACGAGCTGCCACCGCGTGCGCTGTTGGTCACGTTCGACGATGGCTGGTCGGACAATGTCGACCATGCCCTGCCCCGCATGCGCGCGCTGCAGGCGCCCGGCCTGATGTTCGTCGTGTCCGATGCGGTCGGCCGCGACGAACCCTTCTACCAGGAGCGCATCATCGGTGCCTGGCGGCGTGGGCGACTGGATGGCCGGGTGCTGGCGCAGGCCTTGCGTCGCCATGGCGTGCAGGCGCCCGAGCCGTCCGACACGGGTGCTGCCGCGTTGCGACTGCTGATCGCGCAGGTCGAGCAACTGGCGCCCGAGAAGCGAAAGGCGCTGCTCGCCGAGATCGCCGAACCGCTGGCCGATCCCTTGCGCCACATGATCACCGCCGACGAACTGCGCACGCTCGACGAGGGCGGCATCGCCATCGGGCTGCATGGCAAGACACACACGCCGATGACCTCGGCGCCGGATCTCGATGCCGAACTCGGCGGTGCGCGTGCCGAGATGGCGGCCCGCATGCCGCACCGGCCGGCGCCGGTCACGATGTCGTTTCCGCATGGGCGTTTCGATCCGGCCATCGCCGAGCGGGCGCGCAGCGCTGGCTACGAACTCGTCTTCACCAGCGTTCCGGTGGTCAACAGCACCGACTCGAAGGTGGGCTGGTTGCTGGGTCGGCTGGGCTTCGAGACCGGTGCGGTGGCCGATGCTTCCGGCCGCTTCAGGCCCGATCTGCTGGCGCTGTATCTGTTCCGGCGGCCGCGCCGCTTGCTGGCCTGAAGCCTGCCTTATCCCCCTAGATCGCGGGGCGGGCGTGTGGCGTCTGTCCAACCGGCCGGTGACCCGGTGTGCGATCCGCCCATCTTGAGGACGCTCGGCTGCCCTAGCATTGGGCCCCCTGCAAGGAGTGCCGTTTGAAGGAAAAGATTGCGCTGCTGCGCAATGTCGCGCTGGTCGCGATGGCCAGCTACGTCGAGTCGGCAGTCGGCCTGCTGGCGGGCGTGCTGATCGCGCGCACGCTCGGCCCGACCGACTACGGCCACTACGCTTTCGGCATCTGGCTGTGCGGCGCATTGATCATGGCCGGCAACAACGCGCTGCCGACCTCATCCATCAAGTTCCTGGCCGAGGCGCGTGGTGCCGGCCGGGAAGACGTGGCCCAGGCGCTGGTGCAGCGTTTCCTGCGGCTGCAACTGATCAGCTCCGGGCTGGTGCTGGGCATCTTCGTGATCGCGATGATCGTCCGGCCGGTCTCGGACTGGAGCGAACAGTTGCCTCTGTTCCTCGGCATCGCCGTGGTTGCAGTGTGGTCGCGCGCCGGCTTCTGGATGCGCGGAGCGATCAGCAAGGGCTACGAGCTCTTCGTGCCCGAGAACGCGTCGCTGGCGCTGACGGCCATCGCCAACCTGGTGCTGGTGGTGGTGCTGGCTTGGAAGGGTGCCACCGTCGCCCAGTTCTTCGCGGCCTACGCCGTGCTGGGCCTGTTCTCGAACATCCTCGTGCGCCTGCTGCTTCGGCGCATGGGGGTGAGTGCCGTGGCCGGCTCGATCCCTGACGAACTGAACCGGCGCCTGCGCAAGCACCTCGTGCTCACCGGCATCATGATGCTGCTGGTGGTGGCCACCAACAAGGCGGTCGAGATGACGCTTCTCAAGGCCTACACCAACGCAGAGACGGTCGGCTACTTCGCCATTGCCGGTGCGCTGACCAAGGGCGCGGTGGAGATCCTCGCCGGCGGCATGGCCGCCGTGTTGCTGCCCGCGATGGCGCGCCGTTTTGGTGAAGGCGGGGCCGAGTCGCTGGGCCGGATGCTCGCCGAGTCGACCCGCATGTACTGGTTCGTCGGGCTGGCGATCGCCGGGCTCGGGCTGACGGTGTCCGAGGGCCTCGTGCATCTGCTCTACGGCGAGCGCTACGAAGGCGCGATTCCTGCGCTCATGTGGCACCTGGTGGTGGCGGGCTTCGTCGTGGTCAACGGCGCCGCGGCGGCCGTGCTGACCGCCAGCGACCGGCAGATCGACCGCATCCGGGTCATCCTGTGCGCGCTGATCGTGAACCTGATCGCCGGTTTCCTGCTCATTCCGCGCTTCGGGCTGCCCGGGGCGATCGCCAGCTTCGCGATCACGCAGCTGTGCGACACGGCGATCAGTTGGTGGTACGCCCACCGACGTACCAACGTGAAGCTGCCCTTCGGGCCGATGGCGCGCCTGCTCGCTGCAGGCGCCATCGCCACGGCGCTGGGTTACCTGACGGCCGAGTCGTTGCACCTGAAGCTGGCGTTCATTGGCGGCGCGGTGGTCTTCACGACCGTTTACCTGACCCTGAGCGTGCTGCTTCGCACTTGGCGGGTGGGCGACTACGAGGTGATTGCCAACGTCATCGGGCGCCTGCCCAAGGTCGGCCGGGCGCTTTCGCCGCGGGTGCTGTCCTTGCAGCGTTTCGCGATGGCCGAGTCGGCCTGAGTTCACAAGGGAGGTGAGCGAATGGATTGGCGAGTCAAGGGAGTGCTGCAGGGCCTGCTGTCACGGGTGCCTGGGGGAACCGTTCTCAATGACGCCTTGCAGCGCGCAGCTGGTGGCCGCCGCGACGAAAGCGCACACATCGACATCAAGTTCAAGGCCGACTGGCTGGTGCAGGTCGAGGTGCTGAATCGGCTCGGTTTCCGGGTGCAGGGACGGGACCTGCTCGAGATCGGCACCGGCTGGCTTCCCGTGTTTCCCTTGTGCTTCGCCCTGGCCGGAGCGCGCCGCTGCCATACCTTCGACCTGAACCGCCACCTGAACCCGGCTGCCGTGCCCGGTGCGCTGCGCGAGCTCGAGCGGCACCTGCCGGCCATCGCGCAGGCCTGCGGCGATGCCGAGGCCACGGTGCGCGGTCGCTGGCAAGGCCTCGTGGCTGCCGGCGACGGCCATGCGATCCTGCGCGCCGCCGGCGTGGAGTACCGCGCCCCGGCCGATGCCACCACGACAGGACTGAAGGACGCGTCGGTCGCGCTCGTGTTCTCCAACAGCGTGCTCGAACATGTCACGCCCGAGGTGCTGGCGCCGATGATGCGCGAATCGTGCCGCGTGCTCCAGCCGGATGGCCTGTCGCTGCACAGCGTCAACTGCGGCGACCACTACGCCTACTTCGACCGGTCCATCACCCAGGTCCACTACCTGCGATTCACAGACCGCCAGTGGCGCAAGTGGAACAACGACCTGCTCTACCAGAACCGCCTGCGGCCGGTGGACTTCGTCGATGCGGCGCGCTCCGCCGGCATGGACGTGCTGCTCGACATGCATGTGCCGCGCTCCGAGCTGATGGCGCGCTTCGATCAGATCCCCATCGCGCCGGAGTTCCGGCGCTATCCGCCCGAGCAGTTGTGCTGCACTTCCGTGACCTTCGCGGCGCGGCCCGCTGCGGCGGCATCGACATGAGCGCCGAAGCGCCGGATCTGCACGGCGACGGCCTGGGCATCGTCTACTTCGGCAACGACTGGAACGCGGAGAACCGCACCAGCAGCCACCACATCGCGCGGCGCCTGGCCGGGCGCACCACGCTGCTGTACGTGGACTCGCCCGGCATGCGCGCCCCCACGACGAGCGGCCGCGATCTGAAGCGCTTGTGGCGCAAGCTCGGGCAGACCTTCCAGCGTGCGCGCCACGTCGATCCGGGCCTGTGGCATTGCACCGTGCCGCAACTGCCGTGGCGGCGATTGCCCGGCGTGGCCACGCTGAACCGCTGGTTCGGGGCCTGGGCCGTGCGGCGGGCCATGCGTGCCGCGGGCATCCGCCGCGCCATCCTCTGGTTCGTGGTGCCGCACCCGGCCTTCATGATCGATGCGGTGGCGCACGAGCTGTCGGTGTACTACTGCATCGACGACTATGCCGCGCACCCCGGCGTGGACGTGCAGCTGATCCAGTCCTGCGACACCAAGCTGACACGGGAGGCCGACCGCGTCTTCGTGGCACCTCCGGCGCTGGTGGCGGCCAAGCAGGCCCTCAACCCGACCACGACCTTCTCGCCGCACGGCGTGGACGTGGCCATGTTCGCCGGCGCCCAGGACGAGCGCACCGTCGTGCCGACGGCGGCGGCCGGCCTGCCCAGGCCTGTCATCGGCTACTTCGGGCTGCTCGCTGCCTGGACAGACACCGAACTGATCGAATGGCTGGCGCTCCAGCGGCCCCAGTGGACCTTCCTTCTGGTCGGCCATGCCAAGGTGGACGTGGATGCGCTGGCGCGGCTGCCCAACGTGGTGATGGCCGGGGCCCAGCCCTACGAAACCCTGCCGGGCTGGGCCAAGGCCTTCGACGTGGCGATCATTCCCTATCGGCAGAACCAGCAGGTGCGAAACGCCAACCCGCTGAAGCTGCGCGAGTACCTGGCGACCGGCAAGCCCGTGGTGTCGGTGCCCACGCCCGAGATCGACCGGTTCGCCGAGGTCGTGCGGCTCGCACCAGACCGCGAGGGCTTCCTCGCTGCCATCGAAGCCGCCCTGCGGGGCGACTCCATCGCGGCCCGCGACGCGCGCATGGCCTCGGTGCGCGACATGAGCTGGGACCACCGCGTGGACGAAACCCTCGCGATCGTGGGTCAGGCGCTGCGCGAACGTGCAGTGCGGCACGCTTGAGTGCCCCTGAAAGGCGAAGTGCCCACGCATGAGGGATCGCTCTTGCAATTTCCGGGTGACATACTCGCGTAAACCCCAAAGCGTTGCCTTTCCATAGCGGGCTCCTCCGACCCGTACGGCAATGCACTCCACCTGATGTCTCTCGCTCCGATGCACTGGATCTGGTCTGTTGTCGCCGTCCTGACCGTCTACACGGTCAGGGTGAGCATGCCCCGCCGCGAACCGAAGCTTTACCTGTCTTTCGACGACGGCCCGCACCCTGAGCACACCCCCCCGCTGCTCGAACTGCTGCGCTTGCATGGCGCGAAGGCGACCTTCTTCCTGGTCGGAAGCCAGGTCGAGAAGTACCCTCAGATCGTTCAGCAGATCGTCGACGAGGGGCACGCGATCGGCAACCATTCGATGACGCATCCTCGCCTGCCCCAGCTGTCGGCGCGCGATCAGCTCGCCGACATCGCCCGAGCCGATGCCGTGATGGCGCGATTCAACGGGCGCCGTCGCCAGATGTTCCGCCCGCCCAACGGCCGCGCGACGGTCACGACGATCGTCAACAGCGTGGTCAAGCGCCAGCCGCTCGTGCTGTGGTCGATCGACAGCATGGACTACCAGCTCGATGCCGAGCAGGTGGCGGCGCGCCTCGAGAAGCTGACGGTGCGCGGCGGCGACATCGTCCTGTTCCACGACGATGGCGGTGCGGCGCTCGGCGCGCTGTCGCGGCTGTTGCCGCGCTGGTCCGGTTCCGGCTTGCGCTTCGCGCCGCTGTAGTCTGCCGCGGCCCCGGCCAGCGGCCCTGCCATGCTGAATCCGACCCAGCCGTATTTCTACCTGCTGGCGTACCTGAGCGTCCTGTACATCCGCCCGCACGAGTTCGTGCCGGCGTTCATGGGCTGGCCGGTGCTGCCGATCCTGCTCCTGCTGGCCTTCTTCTTCTGGCTGGTGCGGCAGGACAAGCGTTTCGAGGCGCCGCAGTTCTGGATCATCCCGGTGCTGATGCTGATGATGGCGCTGTCGGTCATCTTCTCCGGCTGGCTGACGGGCGGGCTGAACGTGCTGTCGGAGTTCGCGCCGGTCGTCATGCTGTTCTACATGGTGGCCACCTCGACCGACTCGATGCAGCGAATGCGGCAGATCTTCTTCGTGCTGTCGGTGTGCATCACGGTGATCGCCTGGCACGGCATCGACCAGTCCATCAAGGGCATCGGCTGGACAGGGGCCGAGCTCAGCCAGCAGACCCGCATCACCTACCTGGGTTTCCTCAACGACCCGAACGATCTCGCGATGGCGCTGGTGATGGTGCTGCCCATGATCCTGCACCTGGCACGCGACCTCGGCTTCCTGCTGCGCATGGCGTCCTACGCTGCGGCGGGCGCCGTGGCCTATGCGGTGTACCTGACCAACTCGCGCGGCAGCGTGCTGGCGATGGGCGCGATGCTGTTCATGTACGGGATCCTGCGCTACGGCCTGATGAAGAGCGTCATCGTGGTGCCGATGCTGTTCGCGCCGCTGATCGCGCTCGGGCCGAGCCGGATGGCCGACATGTCGGCCGACGAGGATTCGGCCGAAGGGCGCATCGAGGCCTGGTACGAAGGCGTGCAGCTGCTCATCTGGCGCCCATTGTTCGGCGTAGGCAAGGGCCTCTTCGCCGACCACCACGGCTTGACGGCGCACAACTCCTTCGTGCTGGCCTTCGCCGAGCTCGGCATGATCGGCTACTTCTTCTGGCTGTCCAACATCATCATCTCCTGGATCATGCTGCAAAGGCTGGTGCAGACCGCGGCGGCGGCGGACGCGGCGCCGCAGGATGTGCAGAAGTGGGAAGAGTTGCGCGGCGCGGCGCGAACGCTCCTGTACGGCTACGTGGGAGGGCTGGTGTCGGCCTTTTTCCTCAGCCGCAGCTACGTGGTCATCCTCTACCTGCACATCGCGCTCGTCGTGGCGGTGTATCAGATGGCCCGAGCGCAGCGCCCGGACTTCGCGGCGATCACCTGGTCCGAGCGATCCGGCAAGCTGGTCATGATGAGCATCGGCAGCGTGTTCTTCATGTGGCTGCTGACGCGGGTGCTGCTGTCCTTCACCTGAGCTCGGCTGCGCAGTGAAATTTGCCCGCAATGGGCCCCGTGCGAGCCGTGTGTAGGGGGGGTGTCGGCGCAAGTCCGGGTGTTAGCATGCCCTCACAGGCTGCACGGCCTGCAATCACCCCGTTCCTCCGAGCGAACCTTGCGCAGCGCCATCGGCCTTGCCGTATGCGTCGCTCCAAGGTGGACGAATCGACGTCGATGGCCATCAGTTACCACATCGAAGAAGCCGATCTGTCAACGGCCGCTGCCGCCATTCAGGGTCTGTGGGTCGCCAACCTGGTCGGCCACGACGCGCGCAGCGCGGCCGCAAAGCTGCGCCTGGGTTACGCAGAGAACCCGGCCGGCACCGGCACGGCCATCCTCCTGTATCCGCAGGGCGACGATCGGCCCAGCGGCGTACAGGGGCTGCACCCGCGCCTGTTCCATTTCGGCACCCGTCGCCTGCGCGCGGCGGGCCTGGCCGACTACGCTGTCGACGAGGCGCACCGTTCGCTCGGGCCGGCGTTGATGCTGATGCGCCGCGGGTCCGAACTCGGCGCCGAGCGCTTCGACCTCACCTATGGCCTGCCTAACCGGAAGGCGGCGGCCGTGGTGGCACGGGCCGGCCTGAAGCGCATCGGCATGGTGCGTCGTTATGCCAAGCCGTTGCGCAGCCGGGCGCAGCTCGCGCAGCGGCTGCCGCCGGCTCTGGCCGCAGTGTGCGCGCCGTTGGTCGACGGCGGGCTTCGTCTGCGCGATGCGTTGCGCTCCGCTGGATTGCGCCAACGCCTCGAGTGCCGCGACACCGACTGGAACGACGCTGCGCTCGATCAGATCTGGGCGCGGCGCCCTGCATTGCTTCTGCTGTCGGATCGTTCGGCGGCGATGCTCCGCTGGCGCTTCGGTGCGCCCGAGCGTGGCGACTGGAAGGTGTGCCTCGCGCGTGACGAGGACGGCGCGGTGCAAGGCCACGTGGTCTGGCGCTTGCAGGACGACTTCGCCGAGATCGGCGACTTCTTCAGCACCGACCCCGACGCGCTCACGGCGCCCCTCATCCTGGCCTTCACCCGCCTGGCTCGCCGCGCCGGTGCGGCCAGCATCTCGGTGACCTTCTTCGGGCGCGAGCCGGTCGCCAGCGCGCTTGTGGCCAGTGGCATGGTGCTGCGTCCGCAGGAAGCGCCGCTGTTCAAGTTGCCCGGCGGGCCGCCCGAGCTGGATGCGGTCGAGCACTGGTACCTCACGAGTTTCGACAACGACGCGGACTGAACCCTGACATGTGCGGCATAGCGGGTCTCTACAGCTTCGGGAATGCGGCGCCACCGGCCAAGGGTGAACTCGCCGCCATGATCGGTGCGCTTCACCATCGCGGGCCCGATGGCAGCTCGACCTTCGTCGACGGCCCGACCGGCCTGGCCCATGCACGGCTGTCGATCATCGACCTGGCCACCGGCTGGCAGCCGATCGCCAACGAGGACGAGAGCGTCTGGGTCGTCTTCAACGGCGAGATCTTCAACTTCGTCGAGCTGCGCGAGGCGCTCGAGAAGCGCGGCCATCGTTTCCGCACCAAGTCCGACACCGAGGTCATCGTCCATCTCTACGAAGACCTCGGTGACGACTTCGTCGACGAACTGAACGGGCAGTTCGCCATCGCGCTGTGGGACAAGCGCCGTCAGCGTCTGGTGCTGGCGCGCGACCGCACCGGCATCCGCCCGGTGTTCTACACGCAGGCCGCTGGCCGGTTCGCCTTCGCCTCCGAGGTGAAGGCCTTGTTCGCGCTGCCCGAGGTGCCGCGGCGCTTCGACCTGGACGGCCTGGCCTCGACCTTCAGCTACTGGTCGGCCTTGCCGCCTTCGACGATCTTCGAGGGCGTGCACTGCCTGCCGCCGGGCCACCGCATGGTCGTCGACGCGAGCGGCGTGCGCACCGAGTGCTACTGGGACTGGTCGTTCCCGGATGTGATGCCTTCGGCGCGCAGCGAGGAAGACTGCGCCGACGAACTGCGCGCGCTGCTGATCGACGCGGTGCGGCTGCAACTGCGCTCCGACGTGCCGGTCGGCGCCTACCTCAGCGGCGGCCTCGATTCGTCGATCATCACGACGATCATCAAGAACCACACCGACACGCCGCTGCGCAGCTTCTCGCTGACTTTCGAGAACCCGGAGTTCGACGAGAGCGCGCACCAGAACGAGCTGGTGCGCCACCTCGGCACCGAGCATTCGGCACAGATGTGCAGGCGCGGCGACATCGGCGCGGCCTTTCCGCGCGCCGTGTGGCATGCCGAAGCGGCGCTGGTGCGCACCGCGCCCACGCCGATGATGCTGCTCGCGGGCAGCGTGCGCGCCGCCGGCTACAAGGTGGTGCTGACGGGCGAGGGCGCCGACGAGGTGTTCGGCGGCTACGACCTCTTCAAGGAAGCGAAGGTGCGCCGCTTCCTGGCGCGCCAGCCGGAATCGAAGTGGCGCGGCCGCATCCTCGAGCGGCTCTATCCCTACCTGCAGCATTCGCCCGCGGCTGGCCGCGCATTCACGCAGCGCTTCTTCAGCGAGGGGCTGGACGAGATCCGCGAGCCCTGGTTCGCGCACATCCCGCGCATGACGACGACGCGCCGTGCGCTGCAGTTCCTGCGGCCCGAGCTCCACGAGCGCGCGATGGCCTGGGATCCGAAGGCTGCCCTGCGCGCCACGCTGCCCGAGGGCATCGACCGCTGGCTGCCGCAAGGTCGCGACCAGTACGTCGAGGCACACACGCTGATGTCGGGCTACCTTCTGTCGTCGCAGGGTGACCGCATGGCGATGGCAGCCTCGATCGAGGCGCGCTTTCCCTTCCTCGACCACCGCGTCATCGAGTTCGCCAACCGGCTGCCGCCGCAGTACAAGCTGCGCGGGCTGACCGAGAAGTACATTCTCAAGAAGGCGATGGCAGCCGAGCTGCCCGCCTCGATCACCAATCGCAGCAAGCAGCCCTACCGCTCGCCGGACAGCTCCAGCTTCTTCGTCGACGGCCAGCCGCTGGAGTACGTGGCCGAGCTGCTGAGCAAGAAGCGCATCGAGGACGCCGGCGTGTTCGACGCCACCGCGGTCGGCAAGCTGACCGAGAAGTGCCGCACCGGCAAGGCGCTGGGCTTCGGCGACAACATGGCCTTCGTCGGCGTGCTGTCGACGATGCTGCTGCACGACCAGTTCATCGCCCCGGCAGGCGGGCCGCGGCCGCTGACGGCGCTCTGATCGACCCATGCTGCTGCACCACGCCTTCGAATCGAGCTGCGCCCGGCTGCCGGCGAAGACCGCCATCGTTTGCGGCGACGAGCGTGTCAGCTACGGCGACCTTGCCGGGCGCGTCGATGCGCTCGCCTCGCTGCTGCGCAGGCGCGGCGTGGAGCACGGCGACCGCGTGGCGCTGTTCCTCGACAGCAGTGTCGAGTTTGCCGTCGCGGTGCATGCGGTGTTGCGGCTGGGGGCGGTGTTCATGCCGATCTCGCCGCTGACCAAGGCCGACAAGCTGGCCTACATGCTGGGCGATACGCGCGCCGCGGCGCTGCTCACACAGGCCAGGCTGCAGCCGGTCTGGCAGGACGCACTCGAGCGCAGCGCCAGCGTGCACAGCTGTGTCGTGCAGGGCGGTCAGGCCGGCGGCGACCGCGTGCTCGGCTGGCCGACAGGCGCGGCCGCCGGCGACGGTTCCCGCTCGCCGGAGCTGATCGACCAGGACCTCGCCGCCATCATCTACACCTCGGGCACCACCGGCGTGCCCAAGGGCGTGATGCTCACGCACCTGAACATGTGCAGCGCCTGGCGCTCGGTGCAGGCCTACATCGGCTTTCGCGAGGACGACGTGATCGGTCTGGCGCTGTCGCCCTCGTTCAGCTACGGCCTCTACCACGTGCTGATGGCCCTGGGCCTGGGCGCCACGCTGGTGCTCGAGCGCTCGGTGTCCTTCCCGGTCAAGGTGGTCGAGAACCTGGCCCGTGAGCGGGTGACCGTGTTCCCCGGCGTGCCGACGCTGTATTCGTCGATCCTCGGCCTGTCCAACCTCGCCAGCTTCGACCTGTCGGCGCTGCGCATCGTCACCAATGCCGCGGCCGCGCTGCCCGACGAACATGTGCGCCGGCTGGCCGAGTTGCTGCCCGGCGCGCGGCTTTTCTCGATGTACGGCATGACCGAGTGCAAGCGCATAAGCTTCCTGCCGCCCGAGCAGCTGACGATCCGTCCCACCAGCGTGGGCCGGGGCATGCCCAACCAGGAATGCTGGCTGGTCGACGAACTCGGCCGGCGGCTGCCGAACGGGTCCACCGGCGAACTGGTGGTGCGTGGCAGCCACGTCATGCGCGGCTACTGGGAAAAGCCGGTCGAGACCGCCGAGCGGCTCAAGCCCGGTGGCATCGAGGGCGAGCGGGTGCTGTACACCGGCGACATCTTCCGCACCGACGCGCAAGGCTGGCTCTACTTCGTCGCCCGAGGCGACGACATCATCAAGAGCCGCGGCGAGAAAGTTGCGCCGCGCGAGGTCGAAAACGCGATCTATGCGCTGGATGGCGTGCTCGACTGTGCCGTCATCGGCGTGCCTGACGAGCTGCTCGGCCAGGCCGTGAAGGCCTTCGTCACCCTCAAGCCCGACGTCGCCATGAGCGAGCGCGACGTCATCCGGCACTGCCTTGCGAGGCTGGAAAGCTACATGGCCCCCAAATCGGTGGTGTTCATGGACGATCTGCCGCGCACGGATTCCGGGAAAATCCGCAAGTTGGACCTGCGCTGAACACCGAACCGTGTCGGCGCATCACGATCATCACAGGAGAACCTTCATGGCAGACCACAAGGCCGCGCTGCGCCAGTACATCCAGGACAACTTCATCATGGGCAGCAACGGCACGAAGTTCGCCGACGGCGACTCCTTCATGGAGTTGCACATCCTCGACTCGACCGGCTTTCTCGAGCTGATCTCGCACCTCGAGGAGACCTACGGCATCGCCGTGAAGGACGAGGAGATGGTTCCCGAGAACCTCGATTCGCTCAACGCGATCGACGCTTTCGTCGCGCGCAAGCTCGCAGCCTGAAACCGAAAACACGAACGAGGACCGCGCCATGAGCCAACCCACCCTGAGCCCCGACGTGCTGAAGATCGACCTGGCCGCCGAGGCCGACCGCATCGGCCGCTGGATGGTCGACACCCTGTCCAACAAGCTGCACCGCCGCGGCATCGTCGTGGCCATGTCCGGCGGCATCGACAGCTCGGCCTGCGCGGCGCTGGCGGTGCATGCGCTCGGCCCGAAGAAGGTCTTCGGCCTGCTGCTGCCCGAGCGCGACTCCAGCTCCTTCAGCTCGCACCGCGGGCGGATGCTCGCCGAGCACCTGGGCATCTCGTACGAGGTGCAGGACATCGCGCCGGCTCTCGAAGGCCTGGGCTGCTACGAGAAGCGCGACGAGGCGATCCGGCGTGTCTTCCCGGCCTACGGCGATGGCTGGAAGAACAAGATCGTCATCGCCGGCGGCACCGAGCGCGGCATCAACTTCTTCAAGCTGGTGGTGCAGTCGCCCGACGGCCAGATGCACGAAGCCCGGCTGCCGGTGAAGGAATACCTGCAGATCGTGGCGGCCACCAACTTCAAGCAGCGCATTCGCAAGACCATGGAGTACTTCCATGCCGACCGCTTGAACTACGCTGTCATCGGCACACCCAACCGGCTCGAGTACGACCAGGGCTTCTTCGTCAAGAACGGCGATGGCGCGGCCGACCTCAAGCCCATCGCGCACCTGTACAAGACCCAGGTCTACGCGATGGCCCGCCACCTCGGCGCGCCGGAAGAGGTGTGCAACGCGGTGCCCACCACCGACACCTACACGCTCGCGCAGGGCCAGGACGAGTTCTACTTCGCGCTGCCTTACGCGCAGATGGACCTGGCGGTGTGGGCGCACAACCATGGCCGGCCGGCCGCCGAGCTGGCCAAGGCGCTGGGCATCGACGAAGCGCATGCCCAACGCATCTACGGCGACATCGAGGCCAAGCGCCGCACCACCCACTATCTGCACGCACGGCCGGAGCTGGTCGAGCCGATCCCGCAAGTGCACGCCTGAGCGACGCGCTGCCTGTCAGGGCAGCCGTTCGAACGCCTCGCCCAGGCGCTGGATGCGGCCGGTCTCGGCCGCGTGGTAACCCGCCAGCGACGAGATCGCCGCGCGTGAGGCGGGTGATCCGAGCATGGCCAGCACCGCCTGCACGTGCGGCTGCTCCAGGCCGGCGATGCGCAGCGCGAAGAAGTAGCGCTCGCGCAGCAGCGGGATGAAGTGCAGGCCGAAACGCTGCGCCGCGGTCTGCACGCCGATGCCCACGTCGGCCATGCCGCTGGCGATGTAGGCCGCCACCGCGGCATGCGTCAGCTCGGTGTCGTCGAAGCCGAGCACGGCGCTCTCCGGGATGTGTTCGCGCTCCAGCAGCAGCTCAGTGAGCACGCGCGTGCCGGAGCCCTCGGGCCGGTTGACGAAGCGCAGGTCGGGCCGGGTCAGGTCGGCAATGCCGCGCACCTTCTTCGGGTTGTCACGCGCGATGAACAGGCCCTGCGTGCGCACCGCCACGTGCACCAGGCAATGCGTGTCGGCGCGCAGCCAGCGCATGTAGCGTCTCAGCGCGTGGGCTTCGAACTCGCCGATCGGCACGTGCAGGCCGGCCAGGTCGCAGTCGCCGCGGGCGAGCGAGGCGACCGACTCCAGGCTGTTGCGGTAGCGCAGTTCGACCGGCAACTGCGAGGCGTGCATCTGCTCGAGCAGCCGCGCGACGGCAAAGCCGTGGCTGGCGTCGATGCGTACCGCCGAACGCAGCGGCGTCAGGCTGCGGTCGAGGTCGCGCTCGAGTTCCGAGGCCAGCGATTCGAGCAGCGGCGACAGCCGCGCCGCGATGCGCCGGTCGGCCCAGATCAGCTTGTGCGCCAGCTCGGTGAGCGTGGAGCCGCGGCCGCGGCCGGAGTCGATCAGCGCCGCGCCGAACAGCGACTCGGCGTCCTTCACCAGGCCCCAGGCATGCCGGTACGACTGCCCGACACCCCTCGCGGCCTGCGCCAGCGAGCCGGTCTCCTGCACGCCGGCCAGCAGCGCGAGCAAGGCGGCGGTATCGACGCGGGCGCCGCCGGGCGGGCCCACGTCCCACTGGGGACGGAGGGTGATGTTCATTATGCAATCCGGAACATATTGTGCCGCGGTCCCGGCCGTACCCTGCCGGCCCATGAACACGACCGCCATTCCGCTGCAAAAGGTCAGCGACCAGTTGCCGCGCCGCAAGCAGGCCCGCCGCAACGGCCGCAGCGTGGCCACCTCCACGCTCGACGAGGTGCACGAAGCCCTGGGCGCGATGCCGCTGCGCCGCGACCTGCTGATCGAGCACCTGCATGCCCTGAACGACCGCCACGGCCAGCTGCGCAGCGACCACATCGCGGCGCTGGCACAGTTGCTAAAGCTCTCGCAGGTCGAGGTCTACGAGGTGGCGAGCTTCTATCACCACTTCGACGTGGTGCGCGAGGACGCACAGGGCGGCTTCGCCGCCGCGCCGAAGCTGACCGTGCGCGTGTGCAACGGCCTGTCCTGCGAGCTGGCCGGCGCGCAGGACTTGCTGGCAAAATTGCCGAAGCTGCTCGGCGCCGAGGTGCGTGTGCTCGAAGCCCCCTGCGTGGGCCGCTGCGAACAGGCTCCGGTGGCGGTGGTGCACCAGCGCGCCGTGCCGCGGGCCGACGGCGCCACGGTGCAGGCCCTGGTCGAGAAGGATCAGCGCCACGACGCACTCCCCGATGCGCTCGACATGACGGCCTACCAGGCACAAGGCGGTTACCGCCTGCTGCGCGATTGCCACGCCGGCACGCGCGACGTCGAATCGGTCATCAAGACGATGGAGGACTCGGGCCTGCGTGGCCTCGGCGGCGCCGGCTTCCCGGCCGGCCGCAAGTGGCGCATTGTGCGCGCCGAGGCAGCGCCGCGCCTGATGGCGGTGAACATCGACGAGGGCGAGCCCGGCACCTTCAAGGACCGGCACTACCTCGAGCGCGACCCGCACCGCTTCATCGAAGGCATGCTGGTCGCCGCGTGGGCGGTGGGCATCGACAGGATCTTCGTCTACCTGCGCGACGAGTACCACGGCTGCCGCGCGCTGCTCGAACGCGAACTCGCCGCGTTGCGCGCCGATCCGCCGGTGGCCGGGCTGCCCGAGATCGAACTGCGCCGCGGCGCCGGTGCCTATATCTGCGGCGAGGAGTCCGCGATGATCGAGTCGATCGAAGGCAAGCGCGGCATGCCGCGGCTGCGGCCGCCCTACGTGGCGCAGGTCGGCCTGTTCGGCCGGCCGACGCTGGAGCACAACTTCGAGACGCTGTTCTGGGTGCGCGACATCGTCGAGCGCGGCCCGCAGTGGTTCGCGTCCCACGGCCGCCACGGCCGCCACGGACTGCGCTCCTTCTCGGTGTCCGGCCGCGTGCGCGAGCCGGGCGTCAAGCTGGCGCCGGCCGGCATCACGCTGCGCGAGCTGGTCGACGAATACTGCGGCGGCCTGCCCGAGGGTCACGAGTTGTACGGCTACCTGCCCGGCGGCGCCTCCGGCGGCATCCTGCCGGCCTCGATGGCCGACATCCCGCTGGACTTCGACACGCTGCAGCCGCACGGCTGCTTCATCGGCTCGGCGGCGGTGATGGTGCTGAGCAAGAGCGCGGGCCACGTCGACCGCGCGGTGGATGCGGCACGCAACCTGATGCGCTTCTTCGAGGACGAGTCCTGCGGCCAGTGCACGCCCTGCCGTGCCGGCACCACGAAGACGCGCGCGCTGATCGAGAGTGACCGCTGGGACACGGCGCTGCTCGCCGAGCTCTCGCAGGTGATGCGCGACGCTTCGATCTGCGGC
This sequence comes from Rhizobacter sp. AJA081-3, assembly GCF_017795745.1. Lineage (GTDB taxonomy): Bacteria > Pseudomonadota > Gammaproteobacteria > Burkholderiales > Burkholderiaceae_C > Piscinibacter. The sequence continues at coordinate 1,308,461 of NZ_CP059067.1, forward strand.
CTGGGTCAGGCCGCGCCGAACCCGGTGGACTGCGTGGTCCGCTACTTCCCGCACGAGCTGGGGGCGAAATGAACAAGCCGGTCGACTTCATCGAGTTTTCGCTCAACGGCAAGACGGTGGCCGCGGCACCGGGCGAGACGCTGCTCAACGTCGCCAAGCGTTCCGGCGTGCGCATTCCGCACCTGTGCGCGAAGAACGGCCTCGAACCGGCCGGCAACTGCCGCGCCTGCGTCGTCGAGGTCAAGGGCGAACGCACGCTCGCGCCTTCATGCTGCCGCACGCCCACGCCGGGCATGGCGGTGGACAGCGCCAGCGACCGCGCCGTGGCCGCGCAGAAGATGGTGCTGGAGCTGCTCACCAGCGACGCCGGCGCGGCCAGCGCCGAGCACACCCACGAGTCGGAACTGCTGTTCTGGGCCGACAAGTGGAAGGTTCCGCGCGGCCGCCTGCCGGGTCGCGCCCCGGTGGCGAAGGACGCCTCGCACCCGGCCTTCGAGGTCAACCTCGACGCCTGCATCCAGTGCACGCGCTGCATCCGCGCCTGCCGTGACATCCAGGTCAACGATGTGCTCGGCCTGGCGATGCGCGGCGCGCACGCGAAGATCGTCTTCGACCAGGACGACGCCGTCGTCGCGTCGAGCTGCGTGGCCTGCGGCGAGTGCGTGCAGGCCTGCCCGACCGGCGCGCTGATGCCCGCACGCGGCGCGGGCCTCGCGAAGATCGATCGCGAGGTCGAGTCGGTCTGCCCCTACTGCGGCGTCGGCTGCCAGCTCACGCTGCACGTCGGCCACGACGACCAGGGCGAGGAGAAGATCCACGTCGTCACCGGCCGCGACGGCCCGGCCAACCATGGCCGGCTGTGCGTGAAGGGCCGCTTCGGCTTCGATTACGTGCACAACGAACGCCGCCTCACCGCGCCGCTGGTGCGCCGTGCCGGCGTGGCCAAGGACCCGGCCGACATCGAGCGTTTCAAGCGCGGCGAGCTGTCGCTCGCGGCGCTGTTCCGCGAGGCGAGCTGGGACGAGGCGCTGGACCTCGCCGCTGGCGGCCTGGCGCGCATCCGCGACACCACGCCGCCCGGCACGCCCAGCCGCCTGGCCGGCTTCGGCTCGGCCAAGGGCAGCAACGAAGAGGCCTACCTGTTCCAGAAGCTGGTGCGCACCGGGCTGCGCACGCACAACGTCGACCATTGCACGAGGCTGTGCCATGCGAGCTCGGTCGCTGCCCTGCTCGAAGGGCTGGGCTCGGGCGCGGTGTCGAATCCGGTGGAAGACGTGGCGCAGGCCGATGTCATCCTGCTCATCGGCGCCAACCCGGCGTCCAATCATCCGGTGGCGGCGAGCTGGATCAAGAACGCGGTGCAGCGCGGCGCACGCCTGATCCTGGCCGACCCGCGTGCGACGCCGATGGCGCGTTTCGCGCAATGGCACCTGGCGTTCCGGCCGGACACCGACGTGGCACTGCTGACCGGCATGCTGCACGTCATCGTGGCCGAAGGCCTGGTCGACGAAGCTTTCGTCGCGGCACGCGTGAACGGCTACGAGGCGGTGAAAGCCTCGGTCGCGGAAGCCACGCCCGAGCGCATGGCCGAGATCTGCGGCATCGAAGCGGACACGATCCGCGAGGTGGCGCGGGCCTTTGCGACGTCCAAGGGCTCGATGATCCTGTGGGGCATGGGCGTCAGCCAGCACGTGCACGGCACCGACAACGCGCGCTGCCTGATCGCGCTGTCGCTGCTCACCGGCCAGATCGGCCGCCCGGGCACCGGGCTGCATCCGCTGCGCGGGCAGAACAACGTGCAGGGTGCCAGCGATGCGGGGCTGATCCCGATGATGTATCCCAACTACCAGCGCGTGGTCCGCGACGACGCGCATGCGCACTTCGAGGCGATGTGGGGCACGCCGCTCGGCCGCGAGCCGGGCCTGACGGTGGTCGAGATCATCAAGGAGGCGGCGGCCGGGCGCATCACCGGCATGTACGTCGAGGGCGAGAACCCGGCGATGAGCGACCCTGACCTCGACCATGCGCGCGCCGCCATGGCGCGCCTCGAGCACATGGTCGTGCAGGACATCTTCGCCACCGAGACGGCGATCCTCGCCGACGTCGTGCTGCCGGCCTCGGCCTTCGCCGAGAAGTGGGGCAGCGTGACCAACACCGACCGCTTGATCCAGATCGGCCGCCCGGCGCTCAAGCCGCCCGGCCAGGCGCGCCAGGACCTGTGGGCGATCGAGCAGGTCGGCCGCCGGCTCGGCCTGGGCTGGAACTACTGGCGCGCCGAAGACGGCGACGGCCATGCCGCGGCCGAGGCGCCGACGGCACGTGTCTACGAGGAGATGCGCACCGTGATGGAGCCATTGGCCGGCGTGCCGTGGAGCCGCCTGGTGCGCGAGGATGCGGTCGTCACGCCCGCCGAGCGCGAGGACCAGCCGGGCCACGCCGTCGTCTTCACCGAGAACTTCCCGACCGCCGACGGTCGCGCGATGCTGGTGCCGGCGCGTTTCGTGGCCGGCCCCGAGCAGCCCGACAGCGAGTTCCCGTTCGTGATCTCCACCGGCCGCGTGCTCGAACACTGGCACACCGGCGCGATGACGCGCCATGCCGGCGTGCTCGACGCGCTGGCGCCGGTGCCCACCATCAGCCTGCATCCGGACGATGCGCAGCGCCTGGGCGCCGTGCACGGCAGCGCGCTGCGGGTGGAGTCGCGCCACGGCGCGATCGAAGGCGTGGCCGAGGTGACGCGGGCGGTGAACCCTGGCCACCTGTTCGTGCCCTTCGCCTACTGGGAGGCGGCGGCCAACAAGCTGACCGGTTCGGCGCTCGACGCTTTCGGGAAAATTCCCGGTTTCAAAGTCACGGCGGTGCGAGCTTTCGCGCTGCCGGGATAGGTTCGAGGGATCGGGGCCGGGGCGAGCCCGGGGCATACTCGTAGGATGTACGAGACCCACTTCGGGATCAGCGGGCCGCCCTTCCAGCTCAGCCCCGACCCGAGCTTCTATTTCGACAGCCAGGGCCACCACGAGGCCCTGGCCACACTGCGCCGCGGGCTGGCCGACCCGACAGGTTTCGTGGTCGTCAGCGGCGAGATCGGTGCGGGCAAGACCACGCTGGTGCGCACGCTGCTGGCGGAGCTCGACTCCTCGCGGCTGGTGGTCGGCCAGGTGCTGACGACGCAGCTCGACGACACCGAGCTGATGCGCAGCCTCGTGCTGTCCTTCGGACTGCCGGCGAATGCCGATTCGCCAGGTGCGCTCAACGAGATCCTGCAGAACTTCCTGGCCACGCTGACGCAGGATGGGCGCCGCGCCGTCCTCATCGTCGACGAGGCGCAGAACCTGCACCGCAGTGCCTTCGACTGGCTGGTGCAGATGGAGAAGGGCAAGGTCGCGGGCCGGGCGCCCTTGAAGATCTGCCTGGTGGGCCAGCCGGAGCTGCGCGACCTGGTCGCGTCGGGGGACCTGCTGGCGCTGCGCGAACGTGTCAGCGCGCAGTGCCACCTCGGGCCGCTGGGCCTGAACGAAACCGGTGCCTACATCCGCCACCGCCTGTCCAAGGTCGGCTGGAGCGGCGTTCCCAGCTTCGAGCCCGGCGCCTTCGAGGAGATCCATCGCTGGACGGGCGGCATCCCGCGGCGCATCAACCTGCTGTGCAACCGGTTGATGCTGTCGAGATTCCTGTCGTCGCAGGTCAAGATCGACGTCGAGGCCGTGGCCGCCACGGCGCAAGACCTGCGCGCCGAGATCGGCGACACCTCGGCACCGCCGCCGCCCGCTGCGGCGGCGCCGCCTGCCGCAGCCTCACCGGTTGCCACACCGGCTCCATCTCCCGCACCGGCGTTGCCGGTGTTGCGCGAAGCCGTCGCACCCGCACGCCCCTCGGCGCCGATCAAGGTCAAGGCGCCTGCGCCGGCTCCGGCGCCTGCCGCCGTCGACGTGGATCTGGAAGTCGACATCGGCGAGCCCCTCGGCGCAGCGCAGCCGGCGTTGCCGCCACTGCGCAGTGGCGAGGAGTCGCGCCCCCTGCTGTGCGTGGTCGGCGGGCAGGGCGAGCACGTCAAGGCCGCAGCGCTGATGCATGCCCTCGCGGGCCGGCCCGAACTGCCTGTGACGCTGCTGGTGCGCTGTTACGCCAACAGTGCCTTCGAGCGGCATCGCGACATGTTCGCCGGCCTCGACGTGGCCGGCCGGCTGGTCAGCCTGGGCATCGCCGGGGGCACCTATGCCGGCCGGGCCGCCGAGCTGATGAAGCGCTTCGAGTTCGTCGTCGACCACTGCCAGCCGGCCGCCGTGATCGTGTTCGACGGCAGTGACGCGGCCTTGTCCTGCGGGCTGGTGGCCAGCCGCAAGGGCCTGCCGGTGCTGCACGTGGGTGCCGGCCTGCGCAGCGGCAGCAACGCCGATGCGGCCGACATCACCCGGCGCCTGGCCGACCAGCTCTCCGACGTTCTCTACACCGCCGAGCCGCAGGCCAACCAGCAGCTCGCGCAGGAAGGTGTCGCCAGCGAGCGCATCCAGTTCGTCGGCAACCCGCTCGCCGACGCGCTGCAGATCGCCCTGCGCACCAAGCTGCCGGTGGCCAATCCGCGTGAGCGCCTGGGCCTGCCCGCCAACCTGCTGTCCGACCGCAACGGCTACGGCGTGGTCATCCTCGATGCCATGCCCAACGTGGGCGATCGGCAGGTGCTGTCGGAGCTGATCGCGATCATGCGTGCCGTCGCGCACGACGTGCCGCTGGTCTGGCCGATGCACACGCGCACTCGCGAGCAGCTCTCGCGCTTCAAGCTCGACGCCATCGTCGCCAGCGAGCGCATCGCCACGCTGCCCTCGCAGAGCTACCCGTCGCTCGTACAGCTGATGTCCAACGCCACCTGCGTGATCACCGATTCGTGGAACGTGCAGGAAGAAGCCACCGTGTTGTCGATCCCGTGCCTGACCATCGGTCTCGGACAGGAGCGCGCGACGACGGTGGCGGTGGGCTCCAACCTCGTCGTCGGCCGCAACAAGGCGCTGGCCACGCGTGCCGTGTGGGACTGCATCTTCAACGGCGGCAAGCGCGGCCGCTTGCCCGAACTGTGGGACGGCCACGCCGCCACGCGCATCGCCGAGCACATGTCGGGCTTCCTGCAGGCGCGGCGCAGCGCGCGCAGCAGCGTCACCGCTTGAGCGACGCGAATCGAGGTGGCTTGAGCACCCCTGTGGCCAGCGCGGTACCGAGCAGGATGACGGCGCAGCCGACGGCCATCGCCGCGGTGAGCGGCTCGGCCAGGAACAGCCAGCCCCACAGCACTGCGAAGGCCGGGATCAGGAAGGTCACCGTGATCGCATTGGCCGGCCCGATGTGCGCGATGAGCCGGAAGTAGATCAGGTAGGCCACGCCGGTGCACAGCACGGCCAGCAGCGCCACCATGGCCCAGGCGTGCGCCGAGGGCATCGCCGCCGGCCACCACCACAGCGCCGGCAACGCCAGCACCAGTGCCGCCGAGAGCTGGCTGCCGGCGGCCACCGCCAGCGGCGCCACGCCCTGCAGCCGGCGCTTGGTGTAGTTGGCCGACAGGCCGTACATCAGCGCTGCCGCCAGGCAAGCGACGATGGCCCAGCCGGATCCGCCCGGCTTGAACGAGGCCTTCTCCCAGGCGAGGCCGAGTACGCCGGCGAATCCGATCGCCAGCCCGGCGATGCGCGGCCCGCTTGGCCGGTCCTTCAGCCACAGCCAGCCGAGCACCGCGCCGAACAGCGGTGTCGATGCATTGAAGATCGACGACAGGCCGGCGGTGATCGACAGCGCGGCGTAGCTGAAGCACAGGAAGGGCAGCGCCGAGTTGGTGATGCCGACGACGAAAATGCTGCGCCAGTGGCGGCGTAGCTCGCCGACCTGGCCGCGCCAGCGCAACAGCGGCAGCAGCACCAGTGCGGCGCCGGCGACGCGCACTGCGGAGAGCGCCACCGGGCCGAACTCCGCGGCGCCCAGGCGCATGAACAGGAACGACGCGCCCCATAGCGCGGCGAGGCCGACCAGTTCGCTGAGATCGGACGTCTTCATCCGCGGCCTTCGAGCGCGAGCAGCGCCTGCTTGCGCTGCACGCCGCCTGCATAGCCCGTCAGCGAGCCGTCGCGGCCGAGCACGCGGTGGCAGGGCACGACCAGCGAGGCGGGGTTGCGGCCGACGGCGGCGCCCACGGCCCGCACCGCCTGCGGCGCGCCGATCGCCGACGCGATCTCGCCGTAGCTGCAGGTGCGCCCGGCCGGGATGCGCAGCAGCGCCTGCCACACCGAGCGCTGGAACGGCGTGCCGTGCAGGTCCAGCGGCAGATCGAAGGCGGCCGCCTCGCCGGCGAAGTAGCGCTGCAGCGCCTGCGCGGCGCGGCGCAGCAGCGGGTCGTCGGGGCGCATCGGTGCCTCGAGTTCGCCCGGGTGGTGCTTCTGCCCTTCGAACCACAGCCCGGCGATGCCCGCGGCGGTGCGCGCCACGCGCACCGGTCCGAGCGGGGTGTCGACCAGCGCTTGCGCGGTACAGAGGGTGTTCAAGGTGTCGCTGAGGGTGCTCATGTCGGAGTCTCCAGGCTGTTCCACAGGCGCAGCACGGCGTAGGCGCGCCACGGCCGCCAGGCCTGCGCCTGGGCGTCGGCGTCGCGCTGGTTCTGCGTGCCGAAGAGCAGGCGCATCGCCTTCAGCACGGCCACGTCGTTGGGCGGGAAGGCGTCGGGCCAGCCGAGCGCCCGCATCGCGATGTAGTGCGCCGTCCACGGGCCGATGCCGGGCAGCTCGCACAGCGCGGCGATGAAGTCGTCCGGCGACGCCATCGCCGCTTCGAGTCCGGGCCAGGCCTGCGCCAGGGCGATCAGGGCATTCGCTCGCGTGCGCACGATGCCCAGGCTGGCGACGCTGTCCAGCGTGGCCTCTGCCAGGGCCTGCGGCGAGGGGAACGCGCGCGCGAGCGAGGGCCACGGCGTGGCCAGCGGCGTGTCGAAACGCTCGACGACGCGGCGTGCCAGCGTGCGCGCCGCCGCCACCGTGACCTGCTGGCCGAGCACGGCGCGCACCGCGAGCTCGAAGGCGTCGAGGCTGCCCGGCAGGCGGATGCCCGGCGGCCCGGGCAGGTCGGCCAGCGCGGCGTCGATGCTCGCGGGCGCCGCATCGAGGTCGAGCCAGCGCCGCGCCGCCGCGACGATGCGCGCGCTCGACGCGGCGAGCGCCGGCGCGAAGCGCAGCTGCACGCGGCCGCGCGAGGGGTCGAAACGCGCCTCCACCCAACCCGGCTGCGCGGCCACACTGCCGGCGCGCAGCGTGCGGCGGATCGTCGCGCCGTCGACCTCCTCGATGCCGGGGATGGCGCGCTGCGCGACGAAGCGCAGCAGCGCCGCGTGGTCGAACGGCGCGCGGTAGGCGAGCGTCAGCGTGATCGCATCCGGCGTCGCGTCGGCGCGATCCGGCTCGTCGCCGGCCGCGCCGCGCAAGCGGCTCGGGCTCATGCGGTACTGCTGGGCGAACGCCGCATTGAAGCGGCGCAGGCTGCGGAATCCGCTGGCCAGCGCCACCTGCGCGACCGGCAGCGCTGAATCGGTCAGCAGCTGCTTGGCGAGCAGCAGGCGGCGCGTCTGCAGGTACTGCATCGGCGTGACGCCCTGGTCGGCGGCGAAGATGCGGCGCAGGTGGCGGTCGCTGACGCCGAGCTTCGCGGCCAGTGCGGAGAGTGACGCCGCCTCGCCGCTGGCCGCCTGCGCGTTGAGTTCCTGCGCAGCCTGCCGCGCCAGCGTGCGCGACGCGTCCATCACGCTCCACGGCAGCCCGGCGCCCGGCGCGATCTCGGGGCGGCATTTCAGGCAGGGGCGGAACGAGGCGGCCTCGGCCTGCGCCGGCGTCTCGAAGAAGCGGCAGTTGCGCTGCAGCGGCGTGCGCACGCGACAGATCGGCCGGCAGTACACGCCGGTGGAGGTGACACCGACGAACAGGCGGCCGTCGAAGCGCGCATCGCGGGCGATGAGCACCTGGTAGGCGGCGTCGGGATCGAATGTCATGCGGTCGATTATGGCCAGCGCTCCGCCCGGCGCTGGCCGTTTTCGGACATGCCGTCCGGGTGGCCCGGATCAGCGCTGCAGGACGAGCGAAACGGTCTGCGCGGCGAGTTCGTCGAGTCCGACGCGTTCGCGCTTGCGCGAGTTCGCCTGGTACCAGGTCGCCGAGAAGTTGATCGCGCCGAGGATCATCAGTCGCGCGAGCTTCGGGTCGGCACGCAGAAGGCCGGCGGCGTGAAGTTCGTCGAGTGTGTTCTGCCAGAGTGTGTCGTAGCGGTTCTTCAGCGCGACGATGCGGCGCCGGTAGGGCGCCGGCAGCGAGCGCCAGTCGTACAGCATCACGGGAACGAAGTCACTGCCGGTGTCGTGCAGGATGCCGTAGTGCGTGCGCACGAGGCGCTCGAAGCGCTGCGCCGGCGGCAGTGCGTCGTCGCCGAGGACGGCATGCGCGCGCTCGAGCCCCTGGCGCAGCCCTTCCTCCATCACGGCCATCAGCAGCTCGTGCTTGTTGGCAAAGTGATAGAACGGACTGCCCGACTGCATGCCCACCGCACGCGCGATATCGCGGATCGTGGTGCCATCGAAGCCCTTTTCACGGAACAGCTGTGCCGCGGCGCGCACGAGCTCACCCCTGCGGTTCGGTGTCTCGGAGGTGACTGCAGCCCGGGTTTTCACGCTGACGTGTGGATTAGCGCTTCGCATACAAAGCAACTGCTTGCTTGGCAGCCACAGAATAACAACGCCATGGTGGTGTCGCAATGGCGACAGCCCTCGCAAGCGCCCCGTCCGGAGACCCCGCTTGCAGCTTCTGCAGATCATCATCAGTGGCATCGCGCAAGGCTGCATCTACGGCCTGATCGCGCTGGGCTTCGTGCTGATCTACAAGGCCACCGAAACCGTCAACTTCGCGCAGGGCGAATTGATGATGCTCGGTGCGTTCTGCGGCCTCGGGCTGATGACGATGCTCGGCTTTCCGTTCTGGCTCGCGGTGCTCGCCGCCATCGCCGCCATGGCCGTGTTCGGCATCGCCCTGGAACGTGTCGTCGTGCGGCCCATCCTCGGCCAGCCGGCCTTCTCGGTGGTGATGCTGACCATCGGCATCGGCTACGTCGCGCGCGGCCTGATCACGATGATCCCGACCATCGGCACCGAGACGCACACGCTGCCCGTGCCCTACAAGGACCAGGCCTGGAAGCTCGGCGCGCTGGTGCTCAACGTCGAGCAGCTGGTGGTGATCGCCGCCACTGCCGTGCTGAGCGCGCTGCTGTACCTGATGTTCCGCTACAGCAAGCTGGGCATCGCGATGCAGGCCGCGTCGCAGAACCAGCTGGCGGCCTACTACATGGGCATCCCGGTCAAGCGCCTGAACGGCCTCGTGTGGGGCCTGGCTGCAGCGGTGGCCGCGATCGCCGGGCTGCTGCTCGCGCCGATCACCTTCGTGCACGCGAACATGGGCTTCATCGGGCTGAAGGCCTTCCCGGCGGCGGTGGTCGGTGGCTTCGGCAGCCTGCCCGGCGCCATCGTCGGCGGCCTGGTCATCGGGCTGGTCGAGTCGCTGTCGGGCTTCTACCTGCCCGAAGGCTTCAAGGACATCGCCGCCTACGTCGTCGTGCTGGTGATGCTGGTCGTGCGGCCGAACGGGCTGTTCGGCGAGAAGCTGCGCAAGAAAGTCTGAGTACCCGATGCGCTTCATCTTCAAGACCCGCTACGACCAGGACATCCGCATCGCCAAGCATGGCGGCTACCTGTTCTGGTACGGCGCGCTGATGCTCGTGCTGCTCGCCGCGCCCTGGGTCTTCCCGGAGTACTGGCTCGCGCAGGTCACCTTCGTTCTGATCTACGGCATCGTCGGCCTCGGGCTGATGCTGCTGTCGGGCTTCACCGGGCAGTTCTCGCTGGGACATGCCGCGTTTCTCGGCGTCGGCGCCTACACGCAGGCCGCGCTCACCGGCATGGGCGTGCCGTTTCCGCTGGCGCTGGTCGCCGCGGCGGCGGTGTCGGCATTCGTCGGCGTGATCGTCGGCTTGCCGGCGCTGCGCCTCAAGGGCATCTACCTGGGCATCGCGACGCTGGCGTTTGGCTTCATCGTCGAGGAGGTGTTCGCGCGCTGGGAGAGCGTGACCGGCGGCAATGCCGGCAAGCACGTCAAGGCGCCCGACCTGTTCGGCTGGAAGCTCGACACCGGCGAGTCCTTCTACTACCTGTGCCTCGTGCTCGCGGTGCTGGCCACGCTGGCGATCCTCAACCTGCTGCGCTCGCCCACCGGACGCGCGTTCGTGGCCATCCGAGACTCGGAGATCTCGGCGCAGAGCATGGGTATCCACCTGGCGCGCTTCAAGACGCTCTCGTTCGCGATCTCGGCGGCGCTGGCCGGTGTGGGTGGGGCGCTGTACGCGCACAAGCTGATGTTCATCTCGCCGGATCAGTTCGGCGTGCTGCAGTCGATCGACCTGATCCTGATGATCGTCATCGGCGGCCTGGGCTCGGTGCACGGCGCCTTCCTCGGCGCGATCTTCCTCATCACGATGCCGCAGGTCATCGCGCTGGCCAAGGACTACCTGCCCGAGGCCATCGGCATGGCGCCGGGCCTGCAGGGCCTGGTGTACGGCGTGGTGCTGATCGCCTTCGTGCTGTTCGAGCCGCTCGGCCTGTACGGCCGCTGGCTGAAGTTCCGCACCTGGTTCCAGATCTTCCCGTTCTACCGGCGCGGCATGTTCAAGCGGCAGAAGTCGTTCCAGAAGTCGGAGCGCCTGAAATGAGCGGCGTGCTGCTCTCCGCCAAGGACCTGAGCGTGCGCTTCGGCGGTGTGCTCGCGGTCAACCAGGTCGGCTTCGATGTCCACCGCGGCGAGGTGTTCACGCTGATCGGGCCCAATGGCGCCGGCAAGACGACGGTGTTCAACCTGATCAGCCGCATCTACACGCCGACCTCCGGCTCGATCGACTTCGACGGCACGCCGCTGCTCGCCCACGCGCCGCACGAGATCGCCCAGCTCGGCATCGCGCGCACCTTCCAGAACATCGAACTGTTCGAGCACGCCACCGTGCTGCAGAACCTGCTGATCGGCCGCCACGTGCACCGCGAGACGGGCTTCTGGAGCCAGCTCTTCTTCACGCCGGCCACGCGCGCCGCCGAAATCCGCACGCGCCACAAGGCCGAGGAGGTGATCGAGCTGCTCGACCTGCAGCACCACCGCGAGTCGCTCGTCGCCGGGCTGCCCTACGGCGTGCGCAAGGTGGTCGAGCTGGCGCGGGCGCTGTGCACCGAGCCGAAGCTGCTGCTGCTGGACGAGCCTTCGTCGGGCCTGAACGTCGAGGAAACCGACGACATGGCCTTCTGGATCGGCGACATCCGCGACGAACTCGGCGTCACGGTGCTGATGGTCGAGCACGACATGTCGCTCGTCTCCAAGGTGTCCGACCGCGTGCTGGCGATGAACCAGGGCGAGGTGCTGGCGCTGGGCACGCCGGCCGAGGTGCAGCGGCACCCGGGCGTGATCGAGGCCTACCTCGGCGCCGCCGGCGACGTGGAAAGCCTGCGGAGGAAGGCGGCATGAGCGAAGGCCAGGCCATCCTCGCGCTCGCCAACGTGGAGAGCAGCTACGGGCCGATCCGCGCCATCCGCGGCGTCAGCCTGAAGGTCGTGAAGGGCCAGATCGCCACCGTGCTCGGCTCCAACGGCGCGGGCAAGACGACCATCCTCAAGACCATCTCCGGCATCCTCGACCCGACCAAGGGCTCGGTGAGCTTCAAGGGCGAGGACATCACCGCACGAGACCCGGCGCTGATCGTGCAGCGCGGCCTCAGCCACGTGCCCGAGGGCCGCGAGGTGTTCCCTCTGCTGTCGGTGCACGACAACCTGCTGATGGGTGCCTACACGCGAAAGGACCGCGATGGCGTGGCGCGCGACATCGAGACGGTGTACGGCTATTTCCCGATCCTGCGCGAGCGGCGCGCGCAGGACGCCGGCCTGCTGTCGGGCGGGCAGCAGCAGATGCTGGCCATCTCGCGCGCTCTGATGGCCGCGCCCGAACTGATGCTGCTCGACGAGCCCAGCCTCGGCCTGTCGCCACGGCTGACGCGCGAGATCTTCGAGATCGTCATCCGCATCAATCGCGAGCGCGGCACCACGCTGCTGCTGGTGGAGCAGAACGCCAACATGGCACTGAACGTGGCCGACCACGGCTATGTGCTGGAGAACGGCCGCATCGTCATGGAAGACACCTGCGAACGCCTGCGCGAGAAGGACGACATCAAGGAGTTCTACCTCGGCATGAAGGAAGCCGGCGCCCGTGGCGACCGGCGCTGGAAGAAGAAGAAGACGTGGAGGTGACATGGCCAACCTCTGGGATCTGAGCGCCCTGAAGCCCCGCGAAGACGTCGTCGTCCCCGGCGAGACCCTGCCCGCGATGTTCTGGAACGCCGTGGCACAGCGTGGCGAGCGCGTCTTCATGCGCCAGAAGGAACTCGGCCTGTGGCGCGAGTGGACCTGGGCGCAGACCGGCGAAGCGGTGCGCGAGATCGCCAACGGCCTGCTCAGCCTGGGCTTTCAGCGTGGCGAATGCGCCTCGATCCTGTCCAACACGGTGGTCGAGTGGATGCTGGCCGACATGGCCATCCTGTCGTGCGCTGGCGTGAGCAACGGCATCTACCCGACCGATGCGGCCGAGCAGGCACAGTACCTGTGCGAGGACTCGCGCACCACCGTGATGTTCGTCGAGGACGAAGAGCAACTCGACAAGGCGCTCGAGGTGCGCGAGCGGCTGCCACTGCTGCGCAAGATCGTCGTCTTCGACACCAAGGGCCTGCGCGACTTCCGCGACGAGGGCGTGATCGACCTGGCCGCGCTGCGCGAACTCGGGCGTATCCACGCGAAGGACCACCCCGGCGCGATGCAGGCGCGCGTGGCGGCCTGCCGGCCGGAAGACCTGGCCATCCTCGTCTACACCTCGGGCACGACCGGCAAGCCCAAGGGCGCGATGCATTCGCACGCCGGGCTCGTCTACACCGTGCGCGGCTACAACCGCATCGTCGCGCAGGACGAGCGCGACGAGCGCATGTGCTTCCTGCCTCTGTGCCACATCGCCGAGCGCATCGGCGGCGCCTTCTTCGCCGTCTACACCGGCTCGGTGCTCAACTTCGTCGAGCGGCCCGAGACGGTGCCCGAGAACGTGCGCGAGATTTCGCCGACCGTGTTCACCGCCGTGCCGCGCGTGTGGGAGAAGTTCTACTCCGCGGTGACGATCGCGCTTCGCGAATCGAGCCGCCTGCAGCAGCTGGCCTATGGCTGGGGCATCGGCGTGGGCATGCGCATCGCCGACCGCATACTGGCCCGCCAGCCGGTGAGTGCCTGGCTGAAGCTGCAGTTCCACGTCGCCCGCCTGATCGCGCTGAACAACGTGCGCAAGCTGATCGGCGTGCATCGCGCGCGCTTCTGCGTCACCGGCGCGGCGCCGATCTCGCCCGATCTCGTCAAGTGGTATCTGGCGCTGGGCGTGCCGATGGCCGAGGTCTGGGGCATGACCGAGACCTGCGGCGCGGCCACGTCGACGCCCGCCGGCGGCATCAAGCCCGGCATGGTCGGCCCGGCCTGCCCGTTCAACGAAGTGCGGCTCGACCCGATCACCAGCGAGATCCAGGTGCGTGGGCCGAACGTCTTCATGGGCTACCTGAACCTGCCGGAGAAGACCGCCGAGACCTTCACGCCCGACGGCTGGCTGCGCACCGGCGACGTCGGCCAGGTCGACGAGGACGGCTACTACCGCATCACCGACCGGATGAAGGACATCATCATCACGGCCGGCGGCAAGAACGTCACGCCCAGCGAGATCGAGAACGACCTGAAGTTCTCGCCCTACATCACCGACGCGGTGGTGATCGGCGACAAGCGGCCCTACCTGACGGTGATCGTGATGATCGACCAGGAGAACGTCGAGAAGTTCGCCCAGGACCGCGACATCCCCTTCAGCAACTACACGAGCCTGACCCGCGCGGCGGAAGTGCAGGAACTGATCTGGGCCGAGATCGAGCGCGTCAACCGGAAATTCGCCCGCGTCGAGCAGATCAAGAAGTTCTTCCTGCTCGAGACGCAGCTCAGCGCCGAGGACGAGGAACTCACCCCGACGATGAAGCTCAAGCGCAAGCTCGTCGAGAAGAAATACGCCGAGCGCATCGAGGCGCTCTACCGCTGACCACCCCCGAAGGAGTCCGACCATGAAGCCCGTTCTCAGTGTCCTGGCCGCGCTGTTCGCGCTGGCCGCCCCGGCCGCCTTCGCCCAGGCGAGCCAGGGCGTGAGCAAGACCGAAATCACCATCGGCTCGATCCAGGACTTGTCCGGACCGATCGCCGGCTTCGGCAAGCAGATCCGACTGGGCATGCTGCTGCGCATCGACGAGATCAACGAGCAGGGTGGCATCAACGGCCGCAAGATCAAGCTGTTGATCGAGGACTCCGCCTACGACCCGAAGAAGGCCGTGCTGGCGGCGCAGAAGCTCGTCAACCAGGACAAGATCTTCGCGATGGTCGGCCACCTGGGCACGGCGCAGAACAACGCCGCGATGCCGGTGCAGTTCGAGAAGAACGTCGTCAACTTCTGGCCGGTGACCGCCGCCCGCGAGATGTTCGACCCGTTCCACAAGCTGAAGTACGCCTATGCCGTGCCGTACTTCGACCAGATGCGTCAGTGGCTGCCGCTGATGGTCAAGGAGAAGGGCGCCAAGAAGGTCTGCGCGATCTACCAGGACGACGAGTTCGGCCTGGAGGTGCTGCGCGGCGGCGAGGCGGGCCTGAAGACCATCAACATGGAGTTCACCGAGAAGACCAGCTTCAAGCGCGGCGCGACCGACTTCTCGTCGCAGGTGGCGCGCATGAAGGCGGCGTCGTGCGAGATGGTCGTGCTCGGCACCATCATTCGCGAGACCATCGGCACCATCGGCGAGTCGCGCAAGACCGGCTTCAGCCCGGTGTTCATCGGCTCCAGCGCGGCCTACACCGACCTGATCCACAAGCTCGGCGGCAAGGCGATGGACGGCCTGTACGCCACCATGGGCGCGGCCAACCCCTACACCGACGACGCGTCGCCCAAGGTGGCGTTCTGGGCCAACAAATACAAGACGAAGTTCAACGAGGACCCGACAGTGTTCTCGGTGTACGGCTACCAGATCATCGACGCCTTCGCAGCGGCGGCGCAGAAAGCCGGCAACAACCTGACGACCGACAGCTTCATCAAGTCGATGGACACGATGACGATCGCGCCGGACATGTTCGGCAGCGCCGCCATGAGCTTCTCGCCGACCAAGCGGCTGGGCAGCAGCGCCTCGCGCCTGTCGCAGATCGTCGACGGGCGCTGGAAGGTGGTGCAGGACTACCCGAAGGCGCCCTGATCCCGACGCGTCACGCCGATCCTCCCGATTTCCCACCGATTCCCAAGGAGACAGACCATGAAAGAGGTTCTCAGCTTCGCTGCCGCGCTGCTCGCGCTGGCCGGCGCATCGAGCCAGGCGCAGACGTCGCAGGGCGTCAGCAAGAACGAGATCGTGCTCGGCTCGATCCAGGACCTGTCGGGCCCGATCGCCGGCTTCGGCAAGCAGGTGCGCCAGGGCATGCTGCTGCGCGTGGACGAGCTCAACGAGCAGGGCGGCATCAACGGCCGCAAGATCAAGCTGCTCATCGAAGACTCGGCCTACGACCCGAAGAAGGCCGTGCTGGCGGCGCAGAAGCTCGTCAACCAGGACAAGATCTTCGCGATGGTCGCCCACATCGGCACGCCGACGAACAACGCCGCGATGCCGGTGCAGTTCGAGAAGAACGTGATCAACTTCTTCCCGGTGACCGCGGCACGCGAGATGACCGAGCCGGTGCACAAGCTCAAGTTCGCCGGCGGCTCGAGCTACTTCGACCAGATGCGCGTTGCCTTGCCGCGCCTGATCAAGGACAAGGGCGCGAAGAAGATCTGCACGATCTACCAGGACGACGAATTCGGTCTGGAGGTGTTTCGTGGCGCCGAGGCCGGGCTGAAGGCCGTGGGCATGGACTTCACCGAGAAGACCACCTACAAGCGCGGCGCGACCGACTTCTCGTCGCAGGTGGCGCGCATGAAGGCGGCCAACTGCGAGCTCGTGGTGCTGGGCACGATCATCCGCGAGACCATCGGCACCATTGCCGAGGGCCGCAAGACGGGCTTCAACCCGGTCTACCTGGGCTCCAGCGCCACCTACACCGACCTGATCCACAAGCTCGGCAAGAAGGCGATGGACGGCCTGTATTCCACGCACACCGTGCAGCACCCGTACATGGACGACATCTCGCCGAAGGTGGCGTTCTGGGCGAAGAAGTACCAGACCAAGTTCAGCGACGATCCGACGGTGTTCTCGGTGTACGGCTACTCGGCGATCGATACCTTCATCCAGGCCGCGCAGAAGGCCGGCCCGAACCTGACCACCGACAGCTTCATCAAGGCGATGGAGTCGCTGACTTTCCCGCCCGACATGTTCGGCTCGGCCGAGCTGACCTTCGGGCCGGCCAAGCGCGCCGGCAGCAACATGACGCGCATGTCGCAGCTGCAGGATGAGCGCTGGAAGCCGGTGACCGAGTACGTCAAGCCGCAGTGAGTCTTCGGGGCCGCCGCCGCGCGCGGGTGCGGCGGCGGCACCACGGGGTGGCAACCCCTAGCGACGTCGGCCCTCCAAAGCGCTTAGAGTGTGATCATTGCGCACACAGATGTGCGAGCTCACCACGAGTGACGTGAAGCGCACGGATGCTCGGCGTACCGAGGGGACCGACATGAATGCACGCAACACCGCGGGCCGCGCCCGCAGGACTCCCGTTTCCGCGCTGGTCGCGGCATTGTTCGTCGTGCCGGCATGCGCGCACGCGCAGACGTCCACCACCGAACTCGCGCCGGTGCTGATCACCGGTTCGCGCCTGCCCAGCACACCCAGCGGCCTGGCGCAGAACGTGACTGTCATCGACCAGAAGCAGATCCAGGAGAGCCATCCCGGGCGCATCGAGGACGTGCTCGGCCGAATCACCGGCGTCTACGTCGACCAGGCGGGGCAGGCGGGAGGGTTCTCGTCGCTGTACATGCGCGGCGCGGAGCAGAGCCACCTGTTGATCATGGTCGACGGCGTCAAGGTCAACGACCCGACCACGACGCGCGGCAGCGCCTACGACCTGTCGTCGATCGACGTGAACCAGATCGAGCGCATCGAGGTGCTGCGAGGTCCGGCGTCGGCCATCCATGGCGGCGAGGCACTCGCGGGCGTGATCAACATCATCACGCGCCGGCCGGTCCAGGCCGGCGTGAGCGGCAGCGGCTACCTCGCGGCCGGCCAGGACCGCTACGGCAAGATCGGCGGCTCGGTGGCGGCAGGTAACGAGACGCTGCGTGCGCAGCTCGGCGTCGGCAGCAGCCGCGAAGGCAGCGCCACGAGCGACGGCGAGCTCAAGCAGAACAACCTGTCCGGATCGCTGCGCTTCGTGCCCGGCGGCACGATCGGCGGGGAGCTCTTCTTCCACCGCAGCGACCGTAAGAGCAGCGCCTTCCCCGACGACAGCGGCGGCCCGCGTCTGGCCGTCAACCGCGAGAAGACCACGCGCGATGCGACCGACACGATCTACGGCGCCAGCCTGGGCGGCGGGGACGCCGCGACGCTGCGCGTGCAGGCGGCCGTGTCGGTCTATGAACGCGACGAAGACGCGAACAACGCCTTCATCGACGGCGGCGTGCGCTTCCCGGTGCCGGCCTTCACCAGCGACACCCACTTCAAGCGCACGACCGCGACGATCACGGCCACGCACGAGTACAACGAGCGCGCCAGCGTCGTGGCCGGCCTGGAGCGCCAGACCGAGGACGGCGAGCTCACCAGCGTCGGCGATTTCGACTTCGACGGCCTGCCCGACACACTGCAATTCGGCCTGAAACGCAGCACCAGCTCGGTCTTCGTCGAGGGGCGCTTTCGTGTTGCCGACCCGGTGTCGTTGCAGATCGGGGTGCGGCGCGACAAGGTCGAAGGGCTGGACGCCGAGACCACGCCCCACCTCGGCGCGGTGTGGGATCTTCCCGGCGGAGCCACCACGCTGAAGGCCACCTACAGCAAGGGCTTCAAGCCACCGAGCTTCTTCGCGTTGGGCTTCCCGATCGGCGGCAACCCGGCATTGCGGCCGGAGCGCAGCCGCAATGCCGAGCTGACGGTGGCGCACCGCTTCGACGGCGAGGCCAACTCGCTGCACGTCAGCGTCTTCCGCATCGACTACAAGGGACCGGTCGACTTCGACGGCAACACCTTCCAGAACGTCAACCGCGGTGCGATCGTCGTCAAGGGCATCGAACCGACGCTCAAGCTGCAGCTGGGCAGGCAGCTGCGCACGCAACTCGGCGTGACGCTGCTCAACATCGACGAGAAGGACGGCCTGGCGACCTTGCGCAACCGACCCGAGAAGCGTGCCGCGGCCAGCCTCGTGTACGACATCGACGACCGGGCCTCGCTGTTCGCGGGCTTGTCCTACACGGGCAGCTACCTCGATCGGTCCAACCCGACCGGTGACATCACCATGCCCGGCTACTCGACCGTCGATCTGGCCTATTCAAGGCGCTTCGGACCGCTGCAGGCGAAGTTCGCGCTGGACAACCTGTTCGACAAGAACTACGAACAGTTCGTCGGATTCCCGGCACGCGAGCGCCGGCTGCGCGTCGAACTGCGCGCCGAGTTCTAGGCGGCTTCGGGCCGCTGGCGGCGCACCGTCAGCGCCGCCACCAGCACGACCACCCACGCGATCATCATGCCCATGCCTTCGCGGGCGGTTTCTTCTTCCCACCAGACTTCGCGGCGCCAGAAGTTGGGCATGGTCGGCCAGTAGAAGACCATCAGGCCGAACCACACGGCCACGGTCGCCCACAGCAGCGGCATCGCTGCCGGGGCGCGCAACACCTGCGGCCGCAGCGCGACGAGCAGGCACCAGACGGCCGGCACGGCGTAGTAGACCGCCCACAGCGGGCCGTCGGGGTCGTTGTACTGCACCCCGACGAAGGCGATCATGACGAGGGCGAGGAAGATGTTCAGGATGCGCACGGTCGACCTTGTCTCCCGGGATGCGGGGTTCGGCGTCGCATTCAGGGCGAGAAGCTGTCGCTCTTGATGTAGGCGACCACGCCCATGCGCTGCTGGTACGAGAAGACCTGCTTCCACGACGGCATCTTGCGGAAGCCGTTGGTCACGCGGTCGAAGATGTGGTCGGCATCCATCGCCCCCGGGTTGAGCTTCGGAGCCTTGCCGGGGTAGGCGCTGTTGCCGTGACAGTGGCGGCACTGCTCCTGCCAGACCTGTTCGCCGAGCTTGATGTTCGCGGCGTTGTTCATGTAGGCGACGTCGAACGTCGGCACCGGTTCGTCGGCGGCCGGCTTGCCGGCTTCCTGGGCACGCACCGGCGCCAGGCCGGTGGCCACCGGGGCCAGCAGCCCGGTCAGCAGGGCGAAGGTCGCATACCGGTGTCGAACGTTCATCGCTTCAGCTTCCCATGCAGCTCAACAAACGGAAAGGCCACCGCGGCCCGCAGGTCGCGGTGGTGTCGCGCCGCGGCTTACGGAACGATCTTGTAGATCGTGTCCAGCGAGCCGTTCGGGCCGGTGGTGATGGAGGTCAGCACGTAGACCTCGCCATTGGCATCCTGCGCAAAGGCCAGCACGTAGGGCAGCTTGCCCGGCATGTTGGTGACTTCGGCGACTTCCATCGACCACTTGCCGTCGCCGCCCTTCGTGCCGATGAAGATCTGGCCGTCCATCTCGGCGAACGACTTGCTCCAGTCGCCGAAGATGTACTTGCCCTTCATCGCCGCGTTGGCGCCGCGGTACACGTAGCCGCCGGTCACCGAGATGCCCTTGCAGCCGTTCGGCTTGGCCGTGCAGTTGTTGTACTCGATGATGGCTGGTGTGATGCCCGACTTGTCGCAGCTGGCCGGGTGGTCATCGGGCTTCAGGTAGTCGAAGCAGCGCATGTTGCCTTCGATCCGACGCCAGCCCATGTTCTGGCCCTTGCCGATCAGCTTGATCGTCTCGTAGCTGTTCTGCTGCACGTCGCCGCAATAGAGCTCGGCCGCGGTGCTGCCCATGTCGAACGAGCAGCGCCACGGATTGCGCACGCCGTAGGCCCAGATCTCCGGGTTCACGTCCTTCTTGCCGGCGAAGGGGTTGTCCGGCGGGATGCCGTACGGCTTGCCCGGCGATCGCGTGTCGACATCGATGCGCAGGATCTTGCCCAGGTTGATGGTCAGGTCCTGGCCGTTGCCGATCATCGGGTTGTGGCCGATGCCCCAGTCGTTCGCGTAGCCGCCGTCGCCCGTGGAGACGTAGAGCTTGCCGTCCGGGCCGAATCCGATCCAGTGGCCGTTGTGGTTGAACTGCGGCCACGAGTTCGACATGATCCGGCGCGCGCTGCTCGGGTCGGCCGCGTTGCGGTCGGACGCCGACACGGTGTACTCCTCGACCACGTTGCTGTGGTCGTACCAGAGCATCTGGCCGAGGTCGCTCTGGTAGTCGAGGTGGGCGCTGTAGGCCACGTAGAACTTGCCGTTCTCCTTGAACTTCGGATGGAACGCAAGGCCGAGCAGGCCGCGCTCGTCGAAGTCATGGAACAGCGGCTTGATCTTGCTGCGGATGTCGAGGAACGGGTTCGGCGCGAGCTTGCCGTTGTCCAGGATCCTGATCCGGCCGTTCTGCTCGACGATGAACATGCGGCTGTCGCCGGGCGGCTGCACCATGGCCAGCGGCGTGTTGATGCCGGTGATCACCTTCTCGAGCTTGATCTTGGCCTGCGCGAACACCGTGGTGCTCGACAAGGCCATGACGGCGCAGGCGGCCGCGGCCGCCAGGTACTTCTTTGCACTCATCTGTCTCCTCCAATACTGTCGTTGAGAACTTCGAGACATCGGGCATGCCGTCAGTCGTCTGCCTCGAAGTGCAAACCGACAGCCATCCCCCGAAAGGGATCATTCGAGTGTAGGAATGTCATTTGATGACCCTATAGGGACTTGTATGTATACAAAGACGCCACGCCGGGTTCCTGCGGCTCAGGAAACGATGTAGGCCGCTGCTCCGGTGGACAGCAGCTTGCCGTCGGCGTCGAGGAACTCCATGCGCGTGGACGCCACGCGCGAACCCAGGCGCAGCACCTGCGCCCGAAGTTCGAAACGCTCGCCGATGGCCGGCCGAAGGTAGTCGATGCGCAGGTCGATGGTGCCCAGCTTCCCGAAACGGTGCAGCCGCTGCAGCGCAGGCTCGTCCATGTGGCGCGCGCCGATGGCGGCCATCACGGCCAGGCCGCCCATCGCATCGAGCCCGGCGCTGACCACGCCGCCGTGCAGCCGCTGGTGCGTGTAGTGGCCGATCAGGTCGTTGCGCATCTCGATGTGGCCGGTCACGCCTTCGGCCGACACCGTGCTGATGCGCAGCCCGAGCAGCCGATTGAAGACGATGCGCTGCTCGAAGATGTCCTTCAGGCCGCTGACGAACTCGGGCTCGAAACCTGGCGTGCCGGGCATGCTGTCTCCTCAGAGGCCGAGCTGTCGCGCGGCCAATTCCTTCATGATCTCCTCGGCGCCGCCGCCGATCATCATGACCTTGGCTTCGCGGTAGATGCGCTCGCACTTCGTGCCCCGCATGAAGCCCATGCCGCCGAGGATCTGCACGGCCTGGTCGGCGGCGTGCTGCATGGTCTGCGTGGCATGGTTCTTCAGCAGGCACAGGTCGGCCACCCACTCGGGCCCGGTGTCGCCGGCCTCCCGGCGCTCGACCAGCGCGTGCAGCCAGGCCCGCGCGCTGGCGATGCGCATGCGCATGTCCATCAGCTTGTGGCGGATCACCTGGTGCTCGACGAGGGCAGCGCCGAAGGTCTTGCGCTGGCGTGCCCAGTCGATCGCTTCGTCGAGGCAGACCTGCGCGAAGGCGATGGCGCCGGCGGACATCAGCAACCTCTCGCCGTTGAAGTTCTGCATGATCATGCGAAAGCCCGCGCCTTCGTCGCCGATCAGGTGGTCCAGCGGCACGCGCACGCCATCGAACCGCAGCTGCGCGGTGTCGCTGCACCACCAGCCCATCTTGGCCAGCGGCGAACGTGTCAGCCCCGGCGCGTCGCCGGGCACCGCGATCAGCGAGATGCCGGCCGCACCCGGGCCGCCGGTGCGCACGGCCAGTGTGATCCAGTCGGCCCGCATCCCGGAGGTGATGAAGGTCTTCTCGCCGTCGATGACCCATTCCTTGCCGTCACGCCGCGCCCCCGTGCGCAGGCGCGCCACATCGGAGCCGCCGCCCGGCTCGGTGATGGCCAGTGCGGCGATCTTCGCGCCGGCCAGGACCTCCGGAACGATGCGCCGCTGCAGTGCAGGGCTGCCATGCGCCACGATGGGCGGCAGGCCGATGCTGTGCGAGAACAGGCTGGCCAGCAGGCCGCCGCTGCCGGCGCGCGCGATCTCCTCGGTGGCGACGAGCCGGTACCAGCCATCGGCCGGCGTGCCGCCCAGCGATTCGGGATAGCCCAGGCCGAGCAGGCCCATCTCGGCCGCGCGACGGTACAGCGCGCGGGGGAAGCTCTCGGCCTCGTCCCACGCGTTGACATGCGGCGCGATCTCGCGCTCGACGAACGTGCGCACGCTGTCGCGAAAGGTCTCGTGTTCGGGGGCGAAGGGCATGCGCGAAGGGTTCACCAAGCAAATGCTTGGTGATTGCCCGACAGTGTGTCGGCCTCGATAATGCACTGTCAATTCGGACAACACAGAGCCGAACGCACTCAGGAGACGACGGTGACCCACGCGATGATCTTCGAGGCCGTACGCACGCCGCGCGGCAAGGGCAAGAAGGACGGCAGCCTGCACGAGGTCAAGCCGGTCGACCTGCTTGCCGGGCTGCTCGTCAAGCTGCAGAAGCGCCTGGACTTCGATCCCGCGCAGCTCGATGACGTGGTGATGGGCGTGGTCTCGCCGATCGGCGAGCAGGGCTCGGTGATCGCCAAGACGGCAGCGCTGAAGGCCGGTTGGGACTTCCGCGTTGCCGGCATGCAGATCAACCGCTTCTGCGCCTCGGGGCTGGAGGCGGTCAACATCGCCGCGCAGAAGGTCGCCAGCGGCTGGGAGGACCTGGTCGTCGCCGGCGGCGTGGAGAGCATGTCGCGCGTGCCCATCGGCAGCGACGGCGGCGCCTGGGCGCAGGATCCGGCCACCAATTTCGCCACCGGCTTCGTGCCGCAGGGCATCGGCGCCGACCTCATTGCCACGCTCGGCGGCTGGAGCCGCGAAGACGTCGATCGCTTCGCGCTGACCTCGCAGCAGCGCGCCGCGGCGGCGCAGGCGGCGGGGCGCTTCGATCGTTCGGTCATTGCCGTCGAAGACGAGATCGGCCTGCCGGTGCTCGACCGCGACGAATTCATCAAGCCGCGCACCACGCTCGAAGGCCTGTCTCAGCTCAAGGTGGCGTTCGGCGAACTCGGGGCGATGGGCTTCGATGCGGTGGCGCTGGCACGTTATCCGCAGGTCGAGCGCATCGTCCACGTGCACACGGCGGGCAACTCCTCGGGCATCGTCGACGGTGCCGCGGCGGTGCTGATCGGCAGCGAGGCCAAGGGTCGCGAGCTCGGTCTCACGCCGCGCGGGCGCATCGTCGCCACGGCGCTGTCGGGCGCCGACCCCACCATCATGCTCACGGGGCCGATGCCGGCCTCGCGCAAGGCGCTAGCCAAGGCGGGGCTGACCGTCGACGACATCGATCTCTTCGAGGTCAACGAGGCCTTCGCCGCGGTGCCGATGCGCTTCATGGCGGAGATGGGTGTGCCGCACGAGAAGGTCAACGTCAACGGCGGCGCCATCGCGCTCGGCCACCCGCTGGGTGCCACCGGCGCGATGCTGCTGGGAACGTTGCTCGACGAACTGGAGCGTCGCAATCTCAAGCGCGGGCTGATCACGCTGTGCGTGGGCGGCGGCATGGGGATCGCCACCATCATCGAGAGAGTCTGACCTTGAACACGATCCGCTACGAACTTGCCGCCGACGGCATTGCGACGATCACCCACGACGCGCCCGGCGCGCCGGTGAATACCATGACCGAGCAGTGGCAGGCCGACCTGGCCGAGGCCGTGGCGCGTGTCGAGGCCGACAAGGAACGCATCAAAGGTGTGCTCGTCACATCAGCCAAGAAGACCTTCTTCGCCGGTGCGCAGCTCGACAACGTGCTCAAGCTCAAGGCTGAGGATGCGGCTGCCGGCTTCAAGGGCATCGAGGCCATGAAGGCCTGCTTCCGCCGGCTGGAGACGATGGGCCGCCCAGTGGTGGCGCTGCTCGGCGGCGCCGCGCTCGGCGGCGGCTGGGAGGTGGCGCTGGCGGCGCACGCGCGCTTTGCGCTGGACGACCGCAAGATCCAGTTCGGCACGCCGGAGGTGTCGCTCGGCCTGATCCCCGGCGCCACCGGCATCACCAAGACCGTGCGACTGCTCGGCCTGATGGCGGCGCAGCCTTACCTGATGGAGGGCAAGCTGTTCGGCCCGCGCGAGGCGCTCGAGCTCGGTCTTGTCAACGGCGTCGGCGCGACGATGGACGACCTGCGCGATCTCGCGCTGGCCTGGATCGCCGAGAACCCGCAAGCGGTGCAGCCCTGGGACCGCAAGGACTACCGAATGCCCGGCGGCTCGCCGAGCAGCCCGAAGATCGCCATGGGGCTGACGGTGGCGCCGGCCATGCTGGCGGCGAAGACGCACGGCCTGTACCCCGCGGCGCAGGCCATCCTCGAGACCATGGTCGAGGGCGCGATGGTCGACTACGACACCGCCACGCGCATCGAGAGTCGCAAGCTCGCCAAGATCATGGTCGGCCAGAACGCCAAGAACATGATCACGGCCTTCTTCTTCAACTTGAACGCGATCAAGTCGGGCAAGTCGCGGCCGCCGGGCTTCGCGCCGTGGAAGCCCGCGAAGGTGGGCGTGCTCGGTGCCGGCATGATGGGTGCGGGCATCGCGCACGCGAATGCGGCGCGCGGCATCCCCTGTGTGCTGAAGGACGTTTCGATCGACAAGGCGCGCGCCGGCCATGAGGCCGTGCGCAAGGTCACCGCGCCGCTGGTGGCCAAGGGCCGCATGGACGAGTTCAAGCAGGCGGCGCTGCTGAACCTGGTCACGCCTACCGCCGATGCGGCCGACCTGAAGGGCTGCGAGCTGATCATCGAGGCGGTGTTCGAGCAGCGCGAGCTGAAGGCGCAGGTGACGCGCGAGGCCGAGCCGATGCTCGCTGCCGGCGGCGTGTTCGCATCCAACACCTCCACGCTGCCGATCGGCGGCCTCGCCCGGGCCAGTGCCGCGCCGCAGCGCTTCGTCGGGCTGCACTTCTTCTCGCCGGTGCACAAGATGAAGCTGGTCGAGATCATCCGCGGCCCCGCCACCGACGACGAGACCGTGGCGCGTGCCTACGACTACGTGCTGGCGCTGGGCAAGACGCCGATCGTCGTCAACGATTCGCGCGGCTTCTTCACCAGCCGGGTGTTCGGCACCTACGTGATGGAAGGCGCCGCGATGCTCGCCGAGGGCATCGCCGCGCCGCTGATCGAACATGCGGCGGTGGCTGCAGGCATGCCGGTCGGCCCGCTGGCGGTGATCGACGAGACGTCGCTCTCGCTGTCCGTCCACGTGATGGAGCAGACACGCGCCGACCTGGCTGCGGCCAGGCAGGCCCATCAGCCGGGCGCCGGCGAACTGCTCATCGAGCGCATGGTCAAGGAGTTCAAGCGTCCCGGCCGGGCTGGCGGCGGCGGCTTCTACGACTACCCGGCGGGCCAGCCCAAGCACTTGTGGCCGGGCCTGAAACAGCACTTCGAACGCGCCACAGGCGCAGTCGACGTCGCGGAACTGCAGCAGCGGCTGCTGTACCGGCAGTCCATCGAGACAGCGCGCTGCCTGGCCGAGAACGTGTTGACGAGCGTGCACGAGGCCAACATCGGCTCGATCTTCGGCATCGGCTTCCCGGCCCTGGACGGGCGGGCACTGCAGTTCGTCGCCTCGGAAGGGCTCGACAGCTTCCTGCGCAACGCCGAGGCACTGGCCACACGCCATGGCGAGCGCTTCGCCCTGGCGCCGGCCGTGCAGGAGACGTTGCGCCGGGCGCTGGCCTGATCCGACGGCGGCCGGAAATGAAAAGGCCCCGCAAGCGGGGCCTCGTTCAAGAGCGAGAAGTGATCACTTCAGGCTCAGGATCCAGGCGACGAGCTTCTTCGACTCGGCTTCGTTGACCTGCGCGTTGGCAGGCATCGGGATCTGGCCCCAGACGCCCACGCCGCCCTTGATGATCTTGGCAGCCAGCTTGTCGGCCGCGTCCTTCTGGCCGGCGTACTTGGCAGCCACTTCCTTGTAGGACGGGCCGAGGACCTTCTTGTCCGTGGCGTGGCAGGCCAGGCAGTTCTTGGCCTTGGCCAGGGCTTCGTCGGCCACGGCGGGGGCAGAAATGGTGGTGGCAGCGGCCACGAGGGCGAGAACGGGGAACAGCTTCATGATTTCCTTTCGGGGTCAAACGGGAAATTCTGCGGATGTTTCGGCACCCGCCCAACCGAACGGTCGGCTACATTGGCTCTAACGGATTGTAGGGGCCGCGGTTGACGCGCATCTTGCAGCGGTTTCCCGCACCCTGGGGTTTCATACATGTTTTTCGTGATCATCGGCGTGCTCATCATCCTGGCCAACCTGCTCGGTTTCGGCCCGATGGCCAACTGGACCTGGAACATCTCCGGCGACCTGTGGAAGTTCTGTGTCCCGTTCGGACTGGCGGCGGTGTGGTGGGCCTGGGCCGACGCCACCGGCTACAACAAGCGCCGCGAGATGGAGAAGATGGACGAGCGCCGCCGCAACCGGCGTGAGCAGAACCTCGTGGCGCTGGGCATGGACAAGACCGCCCGCCGCGGCAAGAAAGCCGCCAAGCGCTGAAGGCGGCTTGCCGGGCCGACTTGGCTTCGGCCCGTCTCAGTCGAACTTGTCCAGCACGGCACCCGAGCTCGCGCTCGAGGCGTTCATTGCGAACTTGGCCAGCACGCCGCGGGTGTAACGCGGCGACGGGCGCTTCCAAGACTGCCGGCGCTTCGCCAGTTCCTCGTCGCTCACGTTGAGTTGCAGCGTCAAGGTGCGGGCATCGATGGTGATCGAGTCGCCTTCGTTGACCAGCGCGATGTTGCCGCCCTCGTAGGCTTCGGGGGCCACGTGGCCGACCACCATGCCCCAGGTGCCGCCGGAGAAGCGCCCGTCGGTGACCAGGCCGACCGATTCGCCCAGGCCCTGGCCGATCAGCGCGCCGGTGGGTGCGAGCATTTCCGGCATGCCCGGTCCGCCCTTCGGGCCGAGGTAGCGCAGCACCATCACGTCGCCTGCGACGATCTTGTTGGCCATGATGGCCGCCAGCGCCGACTGCTCGTCGTCGAACACCCGCGCCGGGCCGGTGATGGTCGGGTTCTTCAGGCCGGTGATCTTGGCCACGCAGCCTTCGGGCGACAGGTTGCCGCGCAGGATGGCCAGGTGGCCCTGCGCGTACATCGGCTTGTCGATGGTGCGGATCACGTCCTGGTCGGCACGCGGAACGTCCGGCACCTCGGCCAGCGACTCGGCGATCGTCTTGCCGGTGATCGTCATGCAGTCGCCGTGCAGCAGCCCGGCCTTGAGCAGCACCTTCATGACCTGCGGAATGCCGCCCGCCCGGTGCAGGTCGACCGCGAGGTAGCGGCCGCTGGGCTTGAGGTCGCAGAGCACCGGGGTGCGCTGGCGCACGCGCTCGAAATCGTCGATCGTCCACTCGACACCGGCCGCGTGGGCGATGGCCAGGAAGTGCAGCACCGCATTGGTGGAGCCACCGGTGGCCATGATCACCGCCACCGCGTTCTCGATCGCCTGCTTGGTGACGATGTCGCGCGGCTTCAGGTCCTTCTTGATCGCCTCGACCAGCACGCGTGCCGACTCCTTCGCCGAGTTCATCTTCTCGTCGTGCGGGTTGGCCATGGTCGACGAATAAGGCAGTGACAGGCCCAGCGCCTCGAAGGCCGAACTCATCGTGTTGGCGGTGTACATGCCGCCGCAGGAGCCGGGGCCGGGGATGGCGCGGCGCTCGATCTGGCAGAAGTCCTCTTCGCTCATCTTGCCGGCGCTGAACTGGCCGACGGCCTCGAACACGCTGACGATGTTCAGGTCCTGGCCCTTGTAGTGGCCGGGCAGGATGGTGCCGCCGTAGACGTAGATGGCTGGCACGTTGGCGCGCAGCATGCCCATCATGCCGCCGGGCATGTTCTTGTCGCAGCCGCCGACGACGACCACGCCGTCCATCCACTGGCCACCGACGCAGGTCTCGATGCAGTCGGCGATGACCTCGCGCGACACCAGGCTGTATTTCATGCCCTCGGTGCCCATGGCCATGCCGTCGCTGATGGTCGGCGTGCCGAAGATCTGCGCATTTCCGCCGGCGGCCTCGATGCCTTCCACGGCGGCGTCGGCCAGCTTCTGCAGGCCCGAGTTGCAGGGCGTGATCGTCGAGTGGCCGTTGGCCACGCCGACCATCGGCTTCTTGAAGTCGCCTTCCTCGTAGCCCAGCGCGTAGTACATCGAGCGGTTCGGCGCACGGGCCGTGCCCTCGGTGATGTTGGCGGAACGGCGGTTGATCTTCATGGACACACTCCTTCGGCAGGGAGCCGAAGTATCGGGCCGGCGCAGCTGTGCGTCCAATCGATCTGAAGTACGGTATTGATATGCTGTGCATATGAGAGATGCCGACAGCCCTGCGCCAGAGATCGAGTTGCGCCTGTGGCGGCAATTCCTCGCCGTGGCCGAGTCGCTGCACTTCGGCCGCGCCGCGCAGCGGCTGCAAATGACGCAGCCGCCGCTGACGCAGGCGATCCAGCAGCTCGAGCGGCGGCTGGGCACGGCCTTGTTCGAACGAACGCGGCGCAGCGTCGTGCTGACGCCGACCGGCGCCGCGCTGGTGGAGCCGGTCCGGCAACTGTTGCAGCAGGCCGCCGCGCTGGGTGTGCGCGCGCGCGACGCTGCCGGCGGCGAGGTCGGCCGCATCCGGCTCGGCTTCGTCTCGACCGTCGGATTCGGGCCGCTGCCGGCGTGGCTGCGCGCCTTTCGCGAGGCGCACCCGGGCATCGCGATGGAGCTGCGCGAGGCCACCGGCGACGTGCAGTTCGAAGCCTTCTCGCAGCGCGAGCTCGATGCGGGCTTCGTGCTGCATGCGCCGGGCATCGCGCCGCCGCCGCCGTTGCAGCGGCTGTCGCTGGGCATCGAGCCGATGCTCCTGGTGCTGCCCGAGTCGGCGCCGAAGCGGCCGAGCGCGGCGCAACTGCTGGGCGAGCCGCTGGTGATCTTCCCGCGCGCCATCGCACCCTCCCTGTACGACGCGGTGCTGGCCTTTTATCACCGCCATGGCGCGACGCCGGTGATCGCGCAGGAGGCCATCCAGATGCAGACCATCGTCAACCTGGTGTCGGCCGGCCTCGGGCTTGCGCTGGTGCCGGAGTCGATGCGCCTGCTGCAGCGGCCGGGCGTGGTCTATCGAGGCCTGCCAGCGGCCCTGGCCGACGGGGCACCGCGCTGCGAGACGAGCCTGCTGTGGCGGCCCGACGCGCCGCCGGCGGCGCTGCGTTTCGTGGCCTTCGTGCGCGAGCGCTGCTGAGCGCCGCGATCGCGGCTCAGCGCGGTGCACGCGGCACAGCGATCGCGCCGATGGTGTCGCCGTGCCGGAAGGAGCGCACGGCCAGGTGGAAATCGCGGCCGTCCCAGCGCAGGCGCACGTCGCGCGGGCCCGGCGCCAAACCGGCCTCGAAGCTCGCGGGCTCCAGCGACAGGCCGCTGCCCACCACCTTCAAGCAGGCTTCCTTGCGCGTCCAGCCGTGCAGGAACAGGGTGTCGCGCGCCGTCTCGTCCTGGCCGCAGCGATCGAACTCGCTCAGCTCGGCCGGGGTGAAGCAGCGCTGGGCCAGCGCGTCGAGGTCGTCTACGCGGTGCAGCAGTTCGACGTCCACGCCGATCTCGCCCAGGGCTGCCAGCGCGAGCGCACCGACATCGCCGCTGTGGCTGAGGTTGAAGGCCAGCGGTATCGCGCCTTCCAGCCGCGGCTTCCCGTGCCGCGATTCGCTGAAGCGCAACGAGGCCGGCGGGTTGCGGGTGGCCTGGGCGAGCAGCGAGCGCAGCTGCACGTGCGCGGCTCGATAGCGCCGGCGATCGCGTTCGAACGCGAAGCGCGCGGCGCGTGCCTGCTCGTCGGCCGACAGCCCGCCGAGCTGCTCGGCCGAAGGCTCCACGGTCAGGTCGAGCAGCCACAGTCGCACGTCGGGCCAGCCGGCCAGCGAACTCAAGTCCGTGGCGCCCGCCGGCGCGGCGGCACCCGTCATGCCTCAGCCGCGCAGGCCCTTGACGATGCGGCCGAGCCAGCCGGAGCCGGCTGCCGCCGTGCCGTCGGGCGTGGCCGCAGCAGCGGCCGCGGCCGAAGCCACCGCGTCAGGCTGCGCCGCGACCTGCGCCAGCGTCTCGAAGATCAGCCGGCGCACGCCCAGCCGCAGGCCGAGCCGCTTCTCGATCTCGACGACCGCGCGCATCGCCAGCAGCGAATGCCCGCCGAGGTCGAAGAAGTTGTCGGCCACGCCTACGCGCTCCACGCCGAGCAGTTTCTGCCAGATATCGGCGATGGTGATCTCGGCCGGCGTGGCCGGCGCCGTGAAGGCGCTGCGTCGACCGTCGTCGGCTGCACCGTCGATGCCCGGCAACGCCTGCGTCGCCACCTTGCCGTTGGGTAGCAGCGGCACCGCGTCGATCGCGACGTAGTGCTGCGGCAGCATGTACTCAGGAAGCTGGGTGCGCAGATGCTCGCGCAACTCGGCCGCCGCTGGCAGCGTGCCGCGGGCCACGATGTAGGCGACCAGGCGCGCATCGCCCGGTTGCACCTCGCGCACTGCCGCGACGACACGCGCCACCGCCGGGTGCGCGGCGAGCTGCGCCTCGATCTCGCCGATTTCGATGCGGTGGCCGCGCAGCTTGACCTGCGAGTCCAGCCGGCCCAGGTGCTCCAGCAGACCCTCGGCCCGCCAGCGGCCCTGGTCGCCCGTGCGGTACAGGCCGGCGCCGGGGTTCAGCGGATCGGCGATGAAGCGTTCGGCCGTGAGCTCGGGGCGGTCCAGGTAGCCGCTGGCCAGGCCCGAGCCACCGATGAAGATCTCGCCGGCCACGCCGGTCGGGCAGGGTGCGCCGCGTGCATCGAGCACGCGCAGCGTGGTGTTGGCGATCGGCGTACCGATGCTGATGCCGTGCTCCGGCGACTGCACGCGCCAGCAACTCGACCACACCGTGGTCTCGGTCGGGCCGTACATGTTCCACAGCGCGCCGCTCCGTTGCATCAGCTGCATGGCCAGGTCCAGGGGCAGCGCCTCGCCGCCGACCAAGGCGCTGAAATGCGCGCCGCCTTCCCAGCCGGCGTCGATCAGCATGTGCCAGGTCGAAGGCGTGGCCTGCATGACGGTGGCCGCGCTGCTCTCGACGAGCGCACGCAGCGCGCGGCCGTCGCTCACGTCGTCGCGGCTGGCCAGCACCACCGTGGCGCCGACTGTCAGCGGCAGCAGCAGTTCGAGCACGGCGATGTCGAACGACAGCGTGGTCACTGCGACGATGCGGTCGGCCGCCGTCAGGCCCGGCTCGGCCTGCATGCTGAGCAGGAAGTTGACGACGGCTCGGTGCGGCAGCACCACGCCCTTGGGCCGGCCGGTGGAGCCGGAGGTGTAGATCACGTAGGCCGGATCCTCGGGGCGGGCGTCGTGTTCGGCATCGGCCTGGAGAGCTTCGTCGCTTTGGCGGTCGATCGCCGCGACGTCGATGTCGAGCAGCACCGCGCTCTGGCGCGGCCAGTCGATGGCCTGGATGGTCGAGGAGTCGGCCACCAGCATCGCCAATTTCGCGTCGGTGGCCATGTACTGCAGCCGCTCGCCGGGGTAGGCCGGATCGAGCGGCACGTAGGCTGCGCCGGCCCGCATGATGGCGTGCTGCGCGACCAGCATCGCCGGCGAACGCTCCAGGCACAGGCCGACCAGGGATCCACGACCGATACCGCGCGAGCGCAGCAGCCGGGCGAGCCGGTTGGCGCGCCGGTCGAGCTCGGCGTAGTCGAGCGTCTCTTCGCTGGAGACGACGGCCTCGTGCTGCGGCGTGCGCTGCATCTGCGCGGCGACCAGGTCGACCACGGTGACAGGCGGCAAGGCCATGGCGCGGCCCTCGCTCCAGGCGGCGATGGCGTCCCGCTCGGCCGGCGTGGCCACGTCGATCTGGTCGACGCGCGCATCCGGCGCCTGCAGCGCGGCGCCCAGCACGCCGGAGAAGCGCTCGACCAGCCGCTGCGCGGTGGCGTCGGTGAAGATGTCGGTGTTGAAGGTCAGGCCGCCGGTCAGGCCGCCCTCGTGCTCGAGGAACCACAGGCCCAGGTCCTCCGCTGAGCCGGGCTGGAACAGCAGCACCTGCTCCTGCTGCAGGCTGCCCCACTGGCGCAGGCGCTGGCGAGCGTCCTGGAAGGAGAAGAAGGCCTGGTAGATCGGCGAGCGACTCTCGTCGCGGGCCACCCGCAGCTCGCGCACCAGGTGCTCGAAGGGAACGTCCGGCGCGCCGAAGGCGTCGAGCACGGCGCCGCGAACATGGTTCACCAACTCGCGGAAGCTGCCTTCGGGCCGCACGGTCAGACGCAGCGGTAGCGCGTTCACGAAGAAGCCCATCACCTTCTCGAGCGCGCTGTCGTTGCGCCCCCGCACCGGCGTGCCGATGACGATGTCGTGCTGGCCGCTCAAGCGGCTGAGCAGCAGCGCATAGGCCGCCAGCAGCGTCATGAACAGCGTCGCGTCGGAACTGCGGCCGAACTGCCTCGCGGCGTCGACCAGCTCCTTCGAGCAGTTCAGCCACTGCGTGCTGCCCTCGCCGGATGCGCGCGCGGGGCGGCTGCGGTCGGTGGGCAGGGCCAGCGGCTCGGGCAGGTCGGACAGGCGCTGCTTCCAGTGCTGCACCTGCTCGCGCAATTCTTCGCTTTGCAGCCACTGCTGCTGGCCGGCGGCGAAGTCGGCATAGGTGATCGGCAGCGGCGGCAGCGAGTGGGGTTTGCCTGCCACGTAGGCGCCGTAGATCGCCGCCATCTCCTCGTAGAACAGGTCGAACGACCAGCCGTCCCAAATTGCATGGTGCGGCATGAAGAACAGCACGTGCTCCTGCGGGCCGAGCCGGTACAGACCGTGGCGGAACATCGGCGCGGTGCCGATGTCGATGGGCACGGCCACCCGCGCCTTCATGCGCTCGAGCAGTTCGGCCTCGCGCTCGGCGGCGGGCAGATTGGAGAGGTCCTCGACCGGGCCGAGCGAGAGCACGAGCTCGGGCGCGATGCGCTGCATCGGCTCGCCGTCGGCATCGGCCACCAGCGCGGTGCGCAGGATGGGCTGGCGGCGCACCATCTCGTTGAGGGCGCGCTCCAGGGCCGCGACGTCGAGCGGGCCGGTCAGCCGGTGCGCCGACGGCGTGTTGTAGGTGACGCGGCCGGGCTCGAGCTGCTCGAGGAACCACAGGCGCTGCTGCATCAGCGACAGTGGCGCGCGGTCGGCTTGCGCGCGCGGCGGGGCGGCGGCCGGTGTCGCCGGCGCGGGAGTGGCCGGCGCGGCAGCCACCGAGCGCGCATCCAGCCAGGCGGCCAGCTGCGTCACCGTCGGCGCCTCGAAGATCGCGCGCAGGGGCACACGCGCGCCGGTGCTGCGGCCCAGTGCGTTGGCCAGCTGCGTGGCAAGCAGCGAGTGCCCGCCGAGCTGGAAGAAGTTGTCGTCGTCGCCGAGGCCGGGCAGGGCCAGAACAGTCTCCATCGCCGAAGCGACAATCTGTTCGGTCGGCGTACGGGGTGTCGTGCGGCGCGCCGCTTCGGAGGCGGCCAGCACTGGCGCAGGCAGGGCGCGGCGATCGATCTTGCCGTTGGGCAGCAGCGGAATCGTGTCGAGCGCAACGAAGTGCTGCGGAATCATGTATTCCGGCAGCAGGGTGGACAGGTGCTGGCGAAGTTCGGCGGCCTCGGCTGCGGTGCCCTGGGGTACCACGTAGGCGACGATGCGCACATCGCCGGGGCGCATCTCCCGTGTCACCGCCAGTGCTCTCTGCACCTTCGGGTGCGAAACGAGATTGGATTCGATGTCGCCGAGCTCGATGCGGTAGCCGCGCAGTTTGATCTGGTGGTCGATGCGGCCCAGGCATTCCAGCAACCCGTCGTTGCGCCAGCGGCCCAGGTCGCCGGTGCGATAGCGCGTGGCGCCAAGGGCTCCAAGGGGGTCGGCCACGAAGCGATCCGCGTTCAGATCGGGTCGTTCGTGGTAGCCCAGCGTGACACCTTCGCCGGCAATGACCAGTTCACCGATGGCGCCCACCGGCAGCAGGCGCAGCTTGTCGTCGACCACGTCGAAGCGCGTGTTGGCGATCGGCGCACCGATGGGAATGCCGGAGTCCGGATCGTGGACCCGCCAGCAGCTCGACCACACGGTGGTCTCGGTGGGGCCGTACATGTTCCAGAGTTCGCTGGTGCGGGCCAGCAGCTGTTGGGCCAGATCGGTCGGCAACGGCTCGCCGCCGACCAGGGCCTTGAACGAGCCGCCGCCTTGCCAGCCGGCGTCGATCAGCAGCCGCCAGCTCGACGGCGTGGCCTGCATCACCGTGGCGCCGCTGTTTTCGACCAGGCTGCGCAGCGCCTGACCGTCGCCCACCTCGTCGCGACTGGCGAGCACCACCGTGGCGCCGACTGAGAGAGGCAGCAAGAGTTCCAGAACTGCGATGTCGAACGACAGCGTCGTGACGGCGACGAGGCGGTCCGCGGCCGTCAGCCCTGGCTGCCGCTTCATGCTGTGCAGGAAGTTGACGACCGAACGATGCGGCACCAGCACACCCTTCGGACGACCCGTCGATCCGGAGGTATAGATCACATAGGCGACGTCGTCCACGCTTCGCGCAGGGCCCTGGAAGCCCTGCAGCGGTGCCAGCGTGTCCACTGGCAGCGGCTCGGCATCGGCGAAGCGCCAGGGGCCGTCGACGCCGGCATCGGTGGCGACGATGCGCAGTTTCGCGTCGCTGGCCATGAAGGCCAGCCGATCGGCCGGGAACGACGGGTCCAGCGGCACGTAGCCCGCGCCGCAGCGCAGCACGCCGAGCATTGCGACGAGCATGTGCTCGTTACGCGAGCAGGAGATGCCCACGAGTTCGCCGGGGCCGACACCGCGAGCCTGCAGCGCCTGCGCCATTGCATCGGCGCGCGCCAGCAATTCGCCGTAGCGCATGGAGCGGTCCCCGCTGACCACGGCCACTGCGTCGGGCGTGGTGCTCGCCTGCGCGGCAATCAGGTCGTCGACGGCCTGGATGCGGTCATGGTCAGCGGCACTCGCGTTGAAGCGGGCCAGCAAGCCTCGTTCGGCATCTGTCGGGGCCAAGGCATCGGCCAGCGTGCACGCATCGTCCGCGGCCAGTCGCCGCAGGGCGGCGACATACAGCCCCAGCCAGCGCTGCACCGTGGCGGTATCGAAGAGATCGGTGTTGTACTGGCACTCGAGCACCAGCGTGTCGTCGATCTGGCTGACGTTGAGGAACAGCTCGAAGTTCTCGAAGCTGCGTGGATTGCCGCGCACCGAGACACGCATCGATTCGTCCGACAGCTCGCTTTCGGCGATGGCGGTATCGAGGTTGAACAGCACCGACACCAGCGGCAGACGGCTCGGATCGCGTGGCAGTTGCAGCTTCTGCAGCAGGCCGCCGAGCGTGCATTGCTGGTGGTCGTAGGCGTCCAGCGTGGCCGTGCGCGAGGTCTCCAGGAGCGTCTTTGCACCGTGGTCGATGTCGAACGACAGACGCACCGGGAGCAGGTTCAGGCAGTGCCCGACCAGATCGTCGTGACCGGCGGCGGCTTGACCGGCCGCGGGAACGCCGACGACCACATCCGAACTGCCACTCAGGCGGCCGACGAGCGCGCCGAACAGGCCGAACAAGGTGCTGAACAGACTGCTGCCGTGGCGTGCAGCCAGCTTGCGTGCGGCCTGCGACAGCACGGCGTCGATGACGACGTCTTCACGCCGAGATGCGAAGCTGCGGTAGGCCGGCCTTGGCCGGTCGCACGGCAGCTCCAGCGGCATGCCGCCGCCGTCGTGCACGCCGATCCAGTAGCGCTCGTCGCGCTCACGTTCCGCCTGCGCCTCGGGGGTGGCCAGCGCGAGCGCATGGTCGCCGAACGGGTAGGCCGGCGCCATCGCCGCGCCCTGGCCGCTGCGCTGCGCGCGGTACAGGCGCATCAGGTCGTGCGACATCACGCCGAGCGACCAGCCGTCGCAGACGATGTGGTGCGCGGTGAGGATCAGCTCGTGCGACGTGTCGCTGGTCGAGGCCAGCGCCGCGCGCACCAGCGGGCCGTTGCCCAGGTCGAAGGGCGTCTCGACCGCGAGGCGTCGCGCGCCGGCGAGCCGCTTGGCGGCCGCGTCGGCGCCCAGGTCACGCAGGTCGAGCCGCTCCAGCGCCAGCCGTGGCTCGGCGCTGATGACCAGTTCGGTGCCCTCGGGGCCGATCGTGCTGCGCAGCGCCTCGTGCCGCTCGCACAGAGCGAGCAGCGCGGCCTGCAGTGCCTGGGCATCGACAGGCCCCGTCATGCGCAGCGAGGCCGATTCGTTGTAGGCGAGCGAGGCTTCGGTGCCGAGCTGGTCGGCGTGCCAGATCTCGCGCTGCGCCTCGGTCGTCGGAACGACGCGCTGGATCTCTCCGCCGGCAAAGGGGTCGAAGTCGTCGTCGTTGCCGCTCAAGCTCGGGTCATCCTGCATGCTGCTGATCAAGGGGCTGCATCGATCGTTCATGACACCGCCACGAACTTGCCGGGTTGCTGCGGATGCGGCACGAACCATTGCGGCTTGCCGTCCGGGCCGCGGCCCAGTCGCGCGCCCGGCACCGGCGGCTTCGACGCATCGACGGCAGCCGGCATGTCGGCGCGGCGCGGCAGGAACTCGGCCTGCTGCAGCTCGGCGATGGACTCGCGGAAGGCCGACTTGATGACGGCGATGTCGGCCGCGCTGTGCGCCGTGGTCATGAAGCAGGGGAAGTTGTCGAGGATGTGCACACCGCGGCTGCGCATCATCGCGAACAGCAGGTCCTGCAGCGGGTGGTCCTCGAGCCAGCTGACGCGCCACAGCGACGCAAAGTGGCGGATCTCCAGCGGCGCGCCGACCTCGCGGCAATAGGCGTTGAGCTCGTCCGCGAAGGCGCCGGTCAGGTCGTTCAGACCGGACTGCAGCGCAGGGCCCGCCTGCTTGAGGTGCAGCAGCGAGGCCTTGGCCGCGGCCAGCGCCAGCGGATGCCGCACGAAGGTGCCGGCGAAGTAGGTCACGCCCACGGTGGGCACCGAGTCGTCGCCGAACTGCCAGGCGCCGCCGTCCAGCGCGTCCATGAACTCGCGTTTGCCGGCCACCACGCCGATCGGGAAGCCGCCGCCCACCACCTTGCCGTAGCAGGCCAGGTCGGCGCGGATGTCGAACAGCGCCTGCACGCCGCCCGGGTGCGAGCGGAAGCCGGTGATGACCTCGTCGAAGATCAGGCAGCTGCCGGCCTTTGTGGTGATCTCGCGCAGTTCCTTGAGGAAGGCGACCGGGCGGAAGTCGGGGCGGCGGCTCTGCACCACCTCGACCAGCACGGCGGCGAGGTCGTCGGCGTTGCTGCGTATGAACTCCAGCGCCTCGGGCGTGCCGTACTCGAGCACGCGCACGTCGCCGAACACGCCCGGCATGATGCCCGGCGCCGCCGGGATGCCTTTGCCGCCGCGGCCGGCGCGCACCAGCACTTCGTCGAAGGTGCCGTGATAGGAGCCGGTGAACAGCACCACCGTGTTGCGGCCCGTGACGGTGCGCGCCATGCGGATGGCCGCCATCACCGCCTCGGAACCGGTATTGCAGAGGCCCGCGCGATCGAAGCCGGTGAACTCGCAGATCAGCTTTGCAACTTCGCCGGCCAGCGGATGCTGCGGGCCGATGTCGTAGCCATCATCGAGCTGCTTGCGCACCGCGTCGTTGATGAAGTCGGGCTGCCAGCCGAACAGGTTCATGCCAAAGCCGTTGAGTACGTCGACGTACTCGTTGCCGTCCAGGTCCCACATGCGCGAGCCCTTGCTGCGTTCGATGACGAGCTGGTAGACGATCTCCTTGATCGTCGGGCGGAAGCCGTTGACGACGCGCGGGTCGGCAAGGTGTGGCCGGTGCTCGACGGTGTAGGCCTTGCTCTTGGCGGTGCGCTCGATGTAGCGGCGCATGAAGGCATCGAGCCGGGCGCGCTGCCGGTCGGTGATGCTGCCCGGCTGGGTGTGGATGCGGGCGATGGCGCCGAAGGCCTTCTTGACGTCGTAGGTGATCGGCTTGGCCGGCTCGTCGGCCGCGGTGGCAGATTCGGCGGCGGGGGCGGGGGCAGCGACTTGCACCGTTGCCGCAGCCGTGGGTGCTGCGGTCGGGGCCGGCAGCGCAGCCATCGGCGCTGCGCCGGCAGCGCCCAGCAGCGCGAGCTGTTGCGACATCAGCTGCATCTGCTGCTGGATCAGTTGCTGGAGCATCGGGCTCGACGCATTCACCGGCTGCATCGCCATCGACTGGAAGACCGGAGCGGCGGCCATCGCCGGCATCGCCGCGGCGGCTTGCGCGGCCACTGGTTGCGCGTCCAAGGGGGCCACGGCCGGAGCCGCTTCGGCGGGAAGCGTCTCGTCGAGGTACTGCGCCAGCGCGTCGAGGCTGCGCAGCTTCTCCATCAGCTGGCGGAAGGTGACCGCCACGCCGAACTGGCGCTTCACCTGCAGCGCCGCTTGCGTCAGCGTGAGCGAGTCCAGTCCGAGCTGCAGGAAGTCCATCGACGTGTCGGCCTGTGCGAGGTCGACGCCGGCAACGTCCTCGAACACCGTTCGCAGGCGCGTCACGAGCTGCGGTCGGCGCGAGGCCGAAGGTGCAGCAACGGGATTGGAAGCCGGGGCAGAGGTGTTTGAAGTCATGGTGGCAGTGGCTGCGGGAGCAACAGGAATCGAAACGGGGGTGGCGTCGAGCCAGTGGCGCTTGCGCTCGAAGGCATAGCCGGGCAGAGGCACGCGCCGGCGCCGTGTGGCGGACGATGCGGCGAAGGGCAGCTCGCGGCCCAGCGTCCACAGCTCGCCCTGGGCGAGCGCGAAGCGGGTGAGTTCGGCCTCGGGCGATTCGCCCAGGCTGGGCACGGCGGCGATGCTCTGCTGGCGGGCCAGCGCAGTGAGGGCGCCGCGCGGGCCGAGCTCGATGAAGATGCCCGGATGGCGTTCCTTCGCCGTGCGCAGCGCCGGCGCGAAACGCACCGGCTCGCGCAGCTGGCGGGCCCAGTACTGCGGGTCGCGGGCCTGCGCGTCGGTCAGCCAGGTGCCGGTCATGGTGGAGACGATCGGAATCGCCGGTGCGTTCAGGCGCGCCTGGCGCACCTCGCGCTCGAAGGGCTCGACCGCTGGCCCCATCTGCGCCGAATGGAAGGCGTGAGATGTGTGCAGCACGCGCACCGCGAGGCCTTGCGCTTCGAACGACGCAGCGCAGGCGTCGATGGCCTCGGCCGGGCCGGCCAGCACGCAGGCGTTCGGGCCGTTCTCGGCGGCCAGCGAGATCTGCGGTGGCAGCAGCGGCGCCAGTGCCTCGGCCCCGAGCCGCACCGACAGCATGCGGCCTGCGGGCAGCGCCTGCATCAGCGCGCCGCGGCGCGCGACCAGCCGGGCTGCGTCGGCCAGCGACATCACGCCGGCGACCACTGCCGCGGCGAACTCGCCGATGCTGTGGCCGAGCAACGCCGCCGGCTGCGCGCCGCGCGCCAGCCAGGCCTGCGCGAGCGCATATTCAAGGCAGAACAGCGCCGGCTGGGTGGTACCGGTGTGCGACAAATCGTCCTCGCCATCGAACATGCGCGAGCGGATGTCAAAGCCCAGCCAGGGCTGCAGCGCGGCGGCGCAGGCGTCGAAGGCCTCGCGGAAGGCGGTGTCCTGCGCGTGCAGCTGGCGGCCCATGCCGGCGTACTGCGAGCCCTGGCCAGTGAACATCCATACCAGCGCCGGGCTGGAGCCGAGCGACTTGCCCGTGACACGCTGTGCCCCATCGGCGCCGCGCAGTGCGGCCACGGCCTCGGCGATGGATTCGGCGCGAACGACCAGGCGCTCGGCAAAGCGGCTGCGGCCGGCGCGCAGCGTGTGCGCCACATCAGCGAGGTCGAGCTGCGGATTCGCTTCGAGATGGGCGGCGAGTTGTACCGCCATCGTGTCCAGCGCGCCGCGAGTGCGCGCCGACAACTGCAGAAGTTCAGGCCCGTGGCCGCGCGGCAGCGGCACCGGCAGCGGCGCTTCTTCCATCACCACGTGCGCGTTGGTGCCGCCGATGCCGAAGGCGCTGACGCCGGCGCGGCGCGGCGCGTGGCCCCGCGGCCAGGCCGTCAGGCTGGTGTTGACGAAGAAGGGGCTGGACGCGAAGTCGATCGACGGATGCGGCGTGTCGTGGTGGATGCTCGGCGGCATCTGTTCGCGCGCCAGCGACAGCGCGGTCTTGATGACGCCGGCAGCACCGGCGGCGATGACCATGTGGCCGACGTTGCTCTTCAGCGAGCCGACGCGGCAGAAGCCGGTGTCGGCGGTGCTGCGGCGGAAGGCGCGGGTCAGGCCCTCGATCTCGATCGGGTCGCCCATCGGTGTGGCGGTGCCATGCGTCTCGACATAGGAGACGCTGCGCGCGTCGATGCCGGCGTCCTGCTGCGCGGCGGCGATCACGGCGGCCTGGCCGACCGAACTCACCGCGGTGAAGCTGGCCTTGTCGCGGCCGTCGTTGTTGACGGCGACGCCGCGGATCAACGCGTAGACGGTGTCGCCGTCGGCCTGCGCATCGCTCAGCCGTTTGAGCACCACGACGGCGGAGCCGTCGCTGAACACCGTGCCGGCGGCCTGCGCGTCGAAACTGCGCGTGCGCGCATCGGGCGACAGGATCGAGCCTTCCTGGTGCAGGTAGCCGCTCTTCGGCGGGCAGTGAATGGAGCTGCCACCGGCCAGCGCCATGCCGCACTGGCCGGCGCGCAGGCTGAGCACCGCCTGCGCGATGGCCACCAGCGAAGTCGAACAGGCGGTGTTCATGCTGACCGCCGGGCCGGTCAGGTCGAGCCGGTTGGCGACGCGCGTGGCGATGTAGTCCTTCTCGTTGGCCAGCATGGCCTGGAACTCGCCGAAGGCCTCCACGCGCTGCGGATGGGACGACAGGTGCCGTTGGAAGTAGGTGGCGTTGTGCATGCCGGCGAACACACCGACCGGCACGCTGCTGCCATCGGGTGCGTGGCCGGCGTGCTCCAGCGCGTGCCAGCACAGCTCGAGGAAGACGCGCTGCTGCGGGTCCATCAGCTCGGCTTCGCGCGGCGGGATGCCGAAGAAGGCGGCGTCGAACAGTTCCACGCCATCGACGACGCCGCGCGCCTTCACGTAGAGCGGATCGGACGTCAGCGCGGCGGGCAAGCTGGGGTCGAGCTCCTCGACGCTGAAGTGGCGGATGCTGTCGCGGCCGTGGCACAGGTTGTCCCAGAACTGCTCGACGTCGGCCGCGCCGGGGAAGCGGCCGGCCATGCCGATGATGGCGATCGGCTCGTCCACGCGGGACGGGTCGACGCGGCGTGCAACGCGGCGTGCTTCACCGGACGCGTCGCCACCCGTTCCGGCGATTTCGCGGGCCAGCGCGGCCGGCGTGGGCAGGCGCAGGAACGCGGTGGTCGACAGCGCGCCCGTGCCGTTGCGCTTGAGCGCAGCGAGCACCTTCAGCACGAGCAGCGAGTTGCCGCCGAGCTCGAAGAAGTTGTCGTCGCGGCCGACTGTGTCGATCTTCAGCACCGCGCCGAAAGCGGCGCAGATCGCCTGCTCGATCGCGCCTTCCGGAGCCTCGAAGGGCGTGCCCAGGTCCGGGCGGCCGGCAGGGGCGGCGGGCAGGGCACGCCGGTCCAGCTTTCCATTCAGCGTGATCGGCAGCGCGTCCAGCCACACCCAGGTGTTGGGCACCATGAATTCGGGCAGGCGCGCACCGAGGTGGGTGCGCAGATCGGCGGCCGTCGGCGCGCTGCCGGCCGGCACGATGTAGCCGACGAGCCGGGCCGCATTGCCGTTCTCGGCAGGTGCGGCCACGGCACAGGACTTCACCTGC
This sequence comes from Rhizobacter sp. AJA081-3, assembly GCF_017795745.1. Taxonomy (GTDB): domain Bacteria; phylum Pseudomonadota; class Gammaproteobacteria; order Burkholderiales; family Burkholderiaceae_C; genus Piscinibacter. The sequence continues at coordinate 1,350,679 of NZ_CP059067.1, forward strand.
GGGTGGGTGGCCAGCGCGGCTTCGATCTCGCCCAGCTCGATGCGGAAACCGCGGATCTTGACCTGTGCGTCGGCGCGGCCGACGAACTCGATGCGGCCGTCAAGCAGGAAGCGCACACGGTCGCCGGTGCGGTAGAGGCGATCGCCCGCGGCACCGAAGGGATCGGGCACGAATCGCTCGGCGGTCAGCGCTTCGCGCTTGAGGTAGCCCCGGGCGAGACCCGGCCCGCCGACGAACAGCTCGCCGACCAGTCCGGCAGGCAGCGGCTGCAGGCTCGGGCTCAGCACATAGGCCAGCGTGTCGTTGATCGGCCTGCCGATCGGCACCGAGCGCGCGTCCGCGGGCAGGTCGTGCGGGATCGTGCAGGTGGTCGTGAAGGTCGTGCACTCGGTCGGGCCGTAGCCGTTGATCAGCGTGAGGCCGGGCAGGGCCTGCAAGGCGCGACGCACGTGTGCGACCGACAGTGCCTCGCCGCCGATGAGCAGCTGGCGCAGGCCGGCCAGGTGCGAAGGATCGTCGTCGACCACGGCGTTGAACAGTGCGGCGGTCAGCCAGGCGGTCGTCACCTCGCCGTCGCGGATGCTGCGCGCGAGGCCGGCGGCGGTGGGCAGGGCCTCGTCGTGCAGCACGCAGCGGCCGCCGTTGAGCAACGGGCCCCAGACTTCCAGAGTCGACGCGTCGAAGCCCAGCGGCGCGGCGTGCAGCATGGCCCGGCCCGGCAGGTCGACGTAGCGCGCGTCGACGACCAGGCGCAGTATCGAGCGGTGCCGGATCTCGATGCCCTTGGGCGTGCCGGTCGAGCCGGATGTGTACATCACGTAAGCGACGCTGTCGCCGTCGGCCTGCGCAGGGCGCAGTGTCTCTGCCGGACCCGACTGCAGGTCTTCGATCGCCAGCACCGACAGGCCCGCGGGCAGCAGCGCGCGCTGCGCGCTCGACCCGATCGCCACGCGCACGTCGGCATCTGCGACCGTGAAGGCCAGCCGCTCGGCGGGATGGTGCGTGTCCAGCGGCACGTAGGCTGCGCCGACCTTCAGGATGCCGAGCAGGGCGACGATGCCGTCGATCGAGCGCTCGAGCGCCACGCCGACGCGCTCGCCGGCCTGCACGCCGGCAGCTTGGAGCTGCGCCCCCAGGCGCGTCGAAGCGGCATCGAGCGCGTGATAGCTCAGCCGCTGCGCGCCGAGCTGCAGCGCGGTGGCGTCGCCGTGCCCTTGCACCACCCGGGCGAACAGGCCATGCACCGTGAGTGCGGTTTCGCGCGGCTGCAGCGGCGGGTTCCAGTCGACGAACTGGCGCTGCTGCTCGTCGGCCGGCAAGTTGTCGATCTCGGCCAGGCGTGCCTGCGGCCGCTCGGCGAACTGGCGTGCCACATGCACGACGCAGGCGAGCACGGCCTCGGCCTGCGCGCGGTCGAGCCGTCGGGCATCGAAGTCGAGCTGGAACTCTGCACCATCGGGCGTGACCCGCCGGATCTCGATCAGCGTGTCGGTCGCATCGTCGGGGAGCTGGCGGCGCTGCGCGTCGATGTGGGCGATCCACTGCGTCGCGTCCAGCGTCGCATCGGCCGTGGACGGATGCGTCCCGAGCCAGCGGCCCGAGACCAGGTGCCAGGCAGCGGCGGCCATGGATTCCGGCATCCAGCCGGCCTGGCGAGACGTCTCGTTCATCTGCGCCACCAAGCGAGGTTCCAGCGCAACAGCCACCTGATCGCGGGGGGCGTCGTCGCGGGCCGGCTGCGGTGGCACGAAAAGGTCGGCCACGGTCAGCGAAGGCGCGTCGAGCTCCACGGGGGAGAGTGGCTTCGTCTGCATGCGGGATTCGCCAGTGAAGGTCCTGTTCGTCCAGGAGGACCGCGCAGCGGTGCGTTGCGCTCGCAAACGGGTTTCTGGACGAGGGTGCGAAACCCGCACGACCTGTGAGCCGGTGCCGGTGGCCCGACCTTCTGAGGGTGAGGGTCATTATCGTGGGCGAGTGCTTGCTGCGGACCCCTAAGACGGGTGGATCAAGCCCCGCAAAGCGATGCGCATACTGCGAGTGTGCAAATGTCGACATTACTCAGAGGGCTGCTCACAACGACGTGGACTGTGTCTGCACTCGGCGTGGCCGCGCTCGTGTTCTTCGCCGACGGATTTCAGTTCGCCGGGCCCGATGGTTTGCAGACGCGCCCCGAGTCGGCCGCGCCGCTGGCTGTGCTCGGAGACTCGGACAGCCACTCGTACCAGGACAAGGTCTCCTTCCCCGCAGGCAGTGGCAAGCGCGGCGGGGCGTACCGCGCCACCACGCTGCAATGGACCGAGGTGCTCGCGCGCCTGAGGCCCCAGGAACTCGACCAGGGTGAGTGGGGTGTGTGGGGCGTGCACCGGGTCGTGGCGCGGGTGCAGGATTGGGTGGGCCTGCAGAACCGGGCGCCTCGCAAGGAGGACTACCAGTACAACTTCGCCATCTCCGGGGCGGGCTGCGAAACGCTCACCACGGGCGGCGGCCGCCAGGTGCAGCGCTTGCTGTCGCTGATGGACCGCGAGCCGGCACGCTGGCGCGATGGCGTGGTCGTGCTGCGCATCGGTGCCAACAGCTTCGGCATGGACGACGGACTCGATCAGTTCGCCCGCGATCCGATGGGTGCCGGCATCCAGGGCGAAGTGGCGAAGTGCCTGTCGCAGGTGCGAACGGCCATCGCGCTCGTGCACGCGAAGCACCCGCAGACGCGTTTCGTGCTGGTGGGCATTTTCGACAACACCCACTGGCCGCGCTACTTCGACCGCTGGCAGTCGCCGCAGGCGCTGGCGAATGTGGCTCGCGGCCTGGATGTTTACGACAAGGCGCTGCAGCGCATGGCCGCCGTTGACCCGCGCATCGCCTTCCTCGACGATCGTGCCTGGTTCGCTGCGCGCTGGGGGACCCGCGACGCGCAGGGCCGGCCCGCGTATCGGCCGGTTGTTCTGCCCTCGGGCCTGACGGTGCACAACACGATCGGCGACGAGCCGCAGCACGCGGTCATCGCCGACGGGCATGCCGGGCTGGTGTGGAACGTGCTGTGGGCCCAGTCCTTGGTCGAATTGCTGAACCAGCGCCTTGGCTTGAAGATCACCCCGATCGGCGACGCCGAGGCCTCGCGTCTCGTCGACTCGCTGCTCGCCTCGAATCGTTGAATGGAGCTGGAATGGGTCCCTTTGGATTGATGCACGGCCTGGTGGATGCGCTCAAGGTGGCGCCCGGTGTGCTGCAACTGCGTCGCGCCTCGGCCGAACGCAACTTCGCGAACAACTTGCGCTCGAACCTGTTCCGCGGCGTATTCGACACGGCACAGGCGGCCCTGGCCAGCGCGCCGCCGACCCGGCCGCTGAGCTACGACAACGAAGGCTCGGCCAACCTGTACCTCGAGCGCCTGCAGATCGACGACTACGACTACCCTTCAATGTTCTGGTTGAAGCAATCGTTCGACGAGGGCATGACGAGCCTGGTGGATGTCGGCGGCAGCATCGGCATCAAGTACTTCGCCTTTGGCGAGCTGATGAGCTATCCATCGAACCTGCTCTGGCGCGTCATCGACATGCCGGCGGTGGCCGAGCGCGGGCGGCAGTTCGCCGCGAGCCGCGGCGCTCCCGCGGCACTTCAGTTCTCCGGCGACATCGCCGACGCCGACGGGGTGGACATCATCTACGCCTCGGGCGTGCTGCAGTACCTTCCGCAGACACTCGCGGAGATCGTCGCGGGGCTGACGCGCAAGCCGCGCCGCATCATCGTGAACACCGCGGCGATCCATCCGAGCAAGAGCTTCTTCACCCTCAACAGCATCGGAACGGCGTTCTGTGCCTACCGCGTGCAGTCGCGCGATGAATTCGTCGCTGGCGTCATCGCCCAGGGCTACACGCTGCGGCACGAGTGGCGCAACATCGGCAAGCCGCTGCGCCTGCCCTTCGAGCCCGGCCACAGCCTCGAGGACTACGCTGGCTTCTGCTTCGACGTGGTGTCCTGAGCGCCGAAGACCTCGCCGGCCCAGCCGGCGATGGCGTCGATGACACGGCGCTGGGCCGACAGCGTGCTCAGCGTGTGGTCGATGTCGGGCAGGAAGTCGCAGCGCACGCGCGCGGCGAACGGCCGGTCGCCGAACACGTCATGGAACTGCTTCGCGTAGCTGTACCGCCACAGCATGCCGCCGGAGTGCATCAGGAACATGCGGCCACCGCGCCGGTCCAGCGTGTCGAGCATCGCGGCAAAGTCTTCGAGCGGCGGGGTGCTCTGGCCGTAGTCGATCTCCAGCGGCTCGCCGCCGTCGACAGCCGGCGCTGGCCGCGACAAGCGTGCCGCCAGCGATCTCAGAGGCCAGGCCGCCCAGGCGCGCAACGTGGCTGCAGGATCACGCCGCCACTGCAGCAGGTAACGCTCCAGGCGCGACCGGCGGCCCGGGTAGGCGTAGCCGTCGAGCATCCACAGGCCGACCACGCGCTCGTCTTCCTGCGCCACCGCCAGACCGCGGTGCGCGCCCGAGCAGATTCCGGCGATCACGAACCGCTTCAGCCCAGTGGTGCGCTCGAGGTGATCCATCGCCGCGCGCAGGTCGGCGACGATCTGCCGCTCGAAGGGCTGCGCCTGTGGCGCGTTGTCGCTGTCGCCCTGGCCGGCGAGGTCGAAGCGCAGGCTCGGCCAACCTTGTGACGCGAGCTGCCGCGCCAGCTTGACGTTGAAGCGGTGTGGCCCGATGCGGTGGATCACGCCCGCATTGAGCATCAGGAAGCCGACGTCGCGCTGGCCGAGTTCGTCGGGCAGCGCCAGGGTGCCCGACAGATGCTTGGCCGGACCGAAGCTGACGGCGATCTCATTCATCGGCGGCCGCCCCGATGTGTGTGGCAAGCATCTCGAGCACTGGCGCCGGGACCAGGGCGGTGCTCAGGGCTTCTTCCGAAGACCAGTCGAACACGTGCGAGAACTCGTCGACGTGGGTCTGCAGCCCCGCACGGGAAAGGCCCTGCGCGAGCGCAGCGCCGGCGGCGTGATGGGGCGGCAGTACCAGGGTGAGCTGCTTCGCCTTCGCCGCTTCGAGGTCGGCCGGAGCGAGCTGGCCGAGCTGATCGAGCAGGGCCGCGCCCACGCCGAAGCCCAGCGCTTCGTCGACGATGGCCGGCTTCACCGCGCTCGTGCGCAGCGCGCCCGCCTCGGCCATGGCGCGGCCATGGGCCGCATTGAGTTCACCGAGGTATTGGTGTCCATCGACCACCGGCTCCCACAGGATCAATCGATCGACCGGTGAGGGCAGCTGGCTCGAGGCCAGTGCCGCGATCGTCGCACCCAGGCGTGCGCCGAGCCAGATGACGCGAGTGGCACGGCTGCGGCGCAGGAGTTCGTTGTGGGCGAGCAGCACATCGTCGCGCCAGCCGTGAAGCTCGCCGTCTTCGTCCTCGCCGGCGGATTCGCCCACGCCGAAGTAGTCGAAGCGCAACACACCGATGCCGCCGCTGGCCAGCCGGTCGCTGAGCACGCGCAGCATGCGGTGGAAACGAACCGCCTCCTGGCCGAGCGGGTTGCACACGAGCACGCCGACGCCCTTCGTGCGGGCGGGTGCCGCCGGGTGGAAGACACCGTACAGCTGCCTTGCCGCCGGGCCGAAACGGAACGGATTCATGAACGGATCTTGGTGGTCACTGCGGACCTTTTCTCCCTGGCTCGATTCTGGCGCAGGCGGAAGGCTTCGATCCTCACAGCCCGCTCAAGTTCGTGCGCAGTGCGACATGCGCACCCCCCCGATTCCCGGAGGGTGACGCGAGCGCAGGCCGCTGGCGGCGCTCGCAGCGGGCAGGAGTCGGCCGACAGGCGACTGGGTTATCGTTCGCGCTGCTTCCCGATCCCGCCGCCATGCTCGTTCATCCCCAATTCAGCCCCATCGCCCTGCAACTCGGGCCTGTGGCGATCCATTGGTACGGCATCACCTACCTGGTGGCGTTCGGCCTGTTCTTGTGGCTGGCCGGGCGGCGTGCCGCGATGCCTCAGTTCGCCAGCGTCGGCTGGACGCGCAAGGACGTCGAGGACCTGCTCTTCTACGGCGTGCTCGGCGTGGTGATTGGCGGGCGCCTGGGCTACGTGCTGTTCTACAAGCCGGGCTACTACGCGGCGCATCCGCTGGAGGTGTTCGCGGTCTGGAAGGGCGGCATGGCTTTCCACGGCGGGCTGCTCGGCGTGATCGCCGCGATGGCGCTGTTCGCGCGGCTCAAGCAGCGGCCCTTCCTGCAGGTGATGGACCTGATCGCGCCCTGCGTGCCCACCGGCCTCGCCTCGGGGCGCGTCGGCAACTTCATCAACGGCGAGTTGTGGGGACGCGAGGCCGAGGCGTCGCTGCCCTGGGCGATGGCCTTTCCGCAATCGGGCGGCATGATCCCGCGCCACCCGTCGCCGCTGTACCAGTTCCTGCTCGAGGGCCTGCTGTTGTTCGTGATCCTGTGGCTTTACGCGCGCAAGCCGCGCGGGCCGGGGCAGGTGTCCGGGCTGTTCCTCGTTGGCTACGGTCTGTTCCGCTTCATCGCCGAGTTCTTCCGTGAACCCGATGCCTTCCTTGGCCTGCTGGCGCTGAACATGAGCATGGGTCAGTGGCTGTGCGTGCCGATGGTGGTGGCGGGTGCGCTCCTGTGGGCGCGCGGGGCCAGGCAGGGAGCCTGAGATGCGACAGATCTTCCTCGACACCGAGACCACCGGCCTGAATGCCGAATCGGGTGACCGCGTCATCGAGATAGGCTGCGTGGAGATGCTCAATCGCCGCCTGTCGGGGCGCAACCTGCACTTCTACCTGAACCCGGAGCGGCCCAGCCACGAGGACGCGGTCAAGGTGCACGGCCTGACCGACGAGTTCCTCGCCGACAAGCCGCTGTTCGCGGCGGTGGCGGACGAACTCATGGCATACCTCGCCGGCGCCGAGATCCTCATCCACAACGCGGCCTTCGACATTGGCTTCCTCAACGCTGAGCTGCGCCGGCTCGGCCGGCCGGCGTTCGAGACGCAGGTGGGGGGCATCACCGACACGCTGCTGATGGCACGCGAGATGTTCCCCGGCAAGTCGAATTCGCTCGATGCGCTGTGCAAGCGGCTCGAAGTCGACAATGCGAGCCGCAGCCTGCACGGCGCGCTGCTCGATGCCGGGCTGCTGGCCGAGGTCTACATCCGCATGACGCGCGGGCAGGATTCGCTGGTCATCGACGAGGTCGAGGCATCCGGCACCGAACTGTCGCTGGAGGCGATCGACCTGTCGCGCTTCGAGCTCAAGGTGATCGCCGCCGATGTCGACGAGGCGGCGGCCCATGCGGCGCTGATCGCTGAGCTCGACAAGTCCAGTGGCGGCAAGGTGGTCTGGAGGGCGCCGGAGCCGGCTGTGGCATAATCCAAGGCTCTGCGGATCGCGAGGGCGGCTAGCTCAGGGGTAGAGCATCGCATTCACACTGCGGGGGTCGGGGGTTCGAAACCCTCGCCGCCCACCAACGATCCAGCAAGCACAACGTTCACGGCCGGGCACCCACCCGGCCGTTTGCTTTTGCGCAGGTGAGCAGGGAGAAGGGCCGCGATGGACAGTGTCGATGCGGTGGTGATCGGAGCCGGCGTGGTCGGCCTGGCGGTGGGGCGCGCGCTCGCGCGCACTGGCCTCGAGACCATCGTGCTCGAACGCGGCAGTGCCATCGGCACGGGCACCAGCTCGCGCAACAGCGAAGTCATCCACGCGGGCATCTACTACCCGGCCGGGTCCCTGAAGGCGCGGCTGTGCGTGCAGGGCCGCCGCATGCTCTATGCCTTCTGCGAGTCGCACGGCGTGTCGCACCGGCGCTGCGGCAAGCTGGTGGTGGCCACTTCGGCCGGGCAGCATGGCGCGCTGCGGGCTACGCAGGAGAAGGCGGCGGCCAACGGCGTCGAACTGAGCTGGCTCGATGCGGACGCGGCACGCGCGCTCGAGCCGGCGCTGAATTGCACCGCGGCGCTGCTCTCGCCGGACACCGGCATCGTCGACAGCCATGGACTGATGCTCGCGCTGCAGGGCGATCTGGAACGGTATGGCGGCGCACTCGCGCTGCAGTCGCCGGTGCTGGGCGTGCAGTGCGGCACCGATGCGCATGTGGTCGAGGTCGGCGGCGAGATGCCGATGGCGCTGTCGACCCGGATCGTCGTCAACGCCGCCGGACTGTGGGCGCCGGGGCTCGCGGCAGTCGAACGCGGCTTGCCCGACGCACAGCGGCCACAGGCCTTTCACGCCAAGGGCAACTACTTCTCGCTGGCCGGCCGCGCGCCGTTCGGCCACCTCATCTACCCGGTGCCCGAGCAGGCGGGGCTGGGCGTGCACCTCACGCTGGATCTCGCCGGCCAGGCCCGCTTCGGCCCCGACGTGCAGTGGCTCGAACCCGGCGATCCCGACACTATCGACTACCGCGTTGATCCGGCGCGTGCCGAAGGCTTCTATGCCGAGATCCGCCGCTACTGGCCAGGCCTGCGCGACGGCGCATTGCAGCCGGCCTACAGCGGCGTGCGGCCCAAGCTGCACGGGCCTGGCGAGCCGGCCGGCGACTTTGTGCTGCAGGGGCCCGCGGAGCACGGCCTCGCTGGCCTGATGAACCTGTTCGGCATCGAGTCGCCCGGTCTCACCGCCAGCCTCGCGCTGGCCAACGAGGCGCTTCACCGGCTCGGGTTCGAGGCTTCAGCCGACTGAGCCCGGCGGAGCCTGCCAGCGCCCGTCGAGCAGCAGTTCGTGCGGTCCGAACTGTGCCTTGTAGGCCATCTTGTCGCTCTGCGCGATCCAGTAGCCGAGGTAGACGTGCGGGAGCTTCAGCGAGCGTGTCTGCTCGATCTGCCACATCACGTTGTAGGTGCCGTAGCTGGCGCGCGCCTCGGGCTCGAAGAAGGTGTAGACCGCCGACAGCCCGTCGTTGAGGATGTCGAGGATGGAGACCATCTTCAGCGCGCCCAGGCCGTTCTCGGCCGGCTCGCGGAACTCCACCAGCCGCGAGTTGACGCGGCTTTGCAGCAGGAACTGCGTGTACTGGTCGATCGAATCGTGGTCCATGCCGCCGCCGCTGTGGCGGCCGGCCTGGTAGCGCAGGTAGAGCTGGTAGTGCTCGGGCACGAAGCAAAGGCGCAGCACGCGGGCCTGCAGGTGCTGGTGTGCCTTCCACGCACGGCGCTGGCTGCGCGTCGGCTCGAAGCTGGCCACCGGCACGCGCAGCGGCACGCAGGCGCGGCAGCCGTCGCAGTAGGGGCGGTAGGTGAACATGCCGCTGCGGCGAAAGCCGTTGGCGACGAGGCCGGAGTAGGCGTCGGCGTGGATCAGGTGGCTCGGCGTGGCGACCTGCGAGCGGGCCATGCGCCCGGCCACGTAGCTGCACGGGTACGGTGCGGTGGCATAGAACTGCAGCGAGGCGAGCGGTAGCTCTTTGGGATGCGTCACGGGCCGGTGTCCTGCTCGGCGTCGGCGCCCCCGGCCGAGATACCGAGGTGGCGCCACAGCGACGGATCATAGGTCCATTCGCCGATCGGGGGCTCCCCCAGACCGCGGGTCAGGCGCTGCTCGAACTCCGCGCGCGGTAACTCGCGACCGCCCAGCGACGCGAGGTGGCCGGTGCGCTGCTGGCAGTCGATCATCGCCACTCCATGCTCGCGGCAGAAGCACACCAGTGCGGCCAGTGCGATCTTCGACGCGTCGGTGCGGTGCGAGAACATCGACTCGCCGAACACCATGCGGCCCAGGCTGACGCCGTACAGCCCGCCGACCAGTTCGCCGCCCATCCAGGTCTCGACACTGTGCACCGTGCCGAGCTTGTGCCAAGCGACGTAGGCCTCGACCATCTCCGGCACGATCCAGGTGCCGTCCTGGCCTTCGCGCGGCGTGCCGGCGCAGGCGGTGATGACCTGGCGGAACGCGCTGTCGATGCGCACTTCGTTGCCCGGTGTGTGGATGAACTTCGCGATCGTCTTGCGCAGCGAGCGCTTGAGGCGGAACTCATCGACCAGCAGCACCATGCGCGGGTCGGGCGACCACCACAGCACCGGCTGGCCCTCGCTGTACCAGGGGAACACGCCTTTGGAATAGGCCTCGCGCAGGCGCTGCGGCGTCAGCTCGCCGCCGGCGGCGAGCAGCCCCGGCGCCTCGGAGCCGGGCGGCAGCGCACGGCGCGTGTCGGGCAGCGCGTCTTCGGGGCCGCGCAGCCAGGGGATCACGCGCCGGCGTCCCGCATCAGCCCGGCCTCAGTTCGCGAACGCCGGAATGCCGGTGATCGCGCGGCCGAGGATCAGCGCATGCACGTCGTGCGTGCCCTCGTAAGTGTTGACGACTTCCAGGTTGACGAGGTGGCGGGCCACGCCGAACTCGTCGCTGATGCCGTTGCCGCCCATCATGTCGCGCGCCATTCGCGCGATGTCGAGCGCCTTGCCACAGCTGTTGCGCTTCATGATGGAGGTGACTTCGACGGAGGCGGTGCCTTCATCCTTCATGCGCCCGAGGCGCAGGCAGCCCTGCAGGCCCAGCGTGATCTCGGTCTCCATGTCGGCCAGCTTCTTCTGGATCAGTTGGTTGGCGGCGAGCGGCCGGCCGAACTGCTGGCGGTCGAGCACGTACTGGCGGGCGCGGGTGAAGCAGTCTTCCGCCGCGCCGAGCGCCCCCCAGGCGATGCCGTAGCGCGCGCTGTTCAGGCAGGTGAACGGGCCCTTCAGGCCGCGCACCTCGGGGAAGGCGTTCTCCTCGGGGCAGAACACGCGGTCCATGACGATCTCGCCGGTGATACTGGCGCGCAGGCCCACCTTGCCGTGCACTGCCGGCGCGCTCAGGCCCTTCCAGCCCTTCTCGAGCACGAAGCCGCGGATCTGGCCACCGTCGTCCTTCGCCCAGACGACGAACACGTCGGCGATCGGGCTGTTGCTGATCCACATCTTCGAGCCGCTGAGCTCGAAGCCGCCATCGACCTTGCGGGCACGCGTGATCATGCTGCCGGGGTCGGAGCCGTGGTTGGGCTCGGTCAGGCCGAAGCAGCCGATCCATTGGCCGGTGGCCAGCTTGGGCAGGTACTTTTGCTTCTGCGCCTCGGTGCCGAACTCGTTGATCGGCACCATCACCAGCGAGCTCTGCACGCTCATCATCGAGCGGTAGCCGGAGTCGACACGCTCCACCTCGCGCGCGATCAGGCCGTAGCAGACGTAGTTCAGGCCGGAGCCGCCGTAGGCTTCGGGAATGGTCGGCCCGAGCAGGCCGAGCTCTCCCATCTCGCGGAAGATCGCCGGGTCGGTCTTCTCGTGGCGGAAGGCCTCGAGCACGCGCGGCGCCAGGCGGCCCACGCAGTAGTCGCGCGCGGCGTCGCGCACGGCCCGTTCGTCTTCGGTGAGCTGCTGGTCGAGCAGCAGGGGGTCGTCCCACTGGAAAGCGGCGGCTTTGCTGGCCATGATCACACTCCTTCGCGTGGCGTCGAGTATGGCAGCGCGGGCGTGTCGCCCCGGTGCCAGGCGGCGCATGCGCAGCATGGTATACGCAGCGTCCATGAACCACGAGACTGGCCCCGGCATCGCCGATCGCCCCTTCGCCACCATCGCCGAGTGCATCCGCCGGCACGCGCGCGATCGACCTGGCGCGCCGGCGCTGTCGGACGCCGACGAGTCGCTCGACTACGCGGCGCTCGACGCTCGAATGGACCGCGTCGCAGCAGCCTTGCAGCGCGAAGGCATCGCGCCAGGCGACACGATCGCGCTGTGCGGCGCAGCGTCGGTGGAACAGGCGGTGGTGTTTCTCGGCGCGCTGCGCGCCGGCGTGGTGGTGGCGCCGCTCGCGCCGGGCAGCACGCCGGCCAGCCTGGCGCGCATGCTCGCCGACGCACAGGCGCGGCGCCTTTTCGTTGATGCCGGCACGGCGGGCGACTTCGCAGGCAGCGCGGTGCCGATCACGGGGCTCGACAACGGCTTCGAAGCCTGGCTAGCGCCGCCAGGGGCCACGCCGCAGCCGGTGACGATGGTCCCGGAGTCGCCCTTCAACATCATCTACTCGTCGGGCACCACCGGCGAGCCCAAGGGCATCGTGCAGCCGCATGGCATGCGCTGGGCCCACGTGCGCCGCGGGCTGCCCTACGGCTACGGGCCCGGCGCGGTCACGCTGCTGGCCACGCCGCTGTACTCGAACACCACGCTGGTGGTGTTCTTCCCGTCGCTCGCGTTCGGCGGCAGCGTGGTGCTGATGCGCAAGTTCGACACCCTCGGCTACCTGCGACTGGCCGAACGCGTGCGCGCCACCCACACGATGCTGGTGCCTGTGCAGTACCAGCGGCTGATGGCGCACGCGGACTTCGGCCGCTTCGACCTGTCGTCGTTCCGCATGAAGTTCAGTACCAGCGCGCCGTTCTCCGCCGCGCTGAAGGCCGATGTGCTGGCGCGCTGGCCCGGCGGGCTGGTCGAGTTCTACGGCATGACCGAAGGCGGCGGCACCTGCCTGCTCGAGGCGCACCTGCACCCCGACAAGCTGCACACCGTCGGCCGGCCCGCGCCCGGCACCGACATGCGCCTGATCGACGAGGCCGGCCATGAACTGCCCGCCGGCGCGGCCGACGCAACGGGCGAGGTCGTCGGCCACTCGCCCGGAATGATGGTGGGCTACCGCGGCCGGCCCGAGGCGACACGCGAGGCCGAGTGGTTCGACGCCGCCGGCAAGCGCTTCATCCGCACCGGCGACATCGGCCGTTTCGACTCCGACGGCTTCCTGATCCTGATGGACCGCCGCAAGGACATGATCATCTCCGGCGGCTTCAACATCTACCCGAGCGACCTTGAAGCGCAGTTGGGCGAGCACCCGGCGGTGGCGGAGGTGGCGGTGGTGGGCGTGCCGTCGGAGCAGTGGGGCGAGACGCCGGTGGCCTTCGTGGTGCGCCGGGCCGGGCACGACGCCGCGGCAGACGACTTGCGCGAGTGGCTGAATCAGCGTGTGGGCAAGACGCAGCGCCTGGCGGCCGTACACCTCGTCGATGAACTTCCGCGCAGCGCCATCGGCAAGGTGCTCAAGCGCGAGCTTCGCGATCGCCACGCGTTGTACAGTGTCGCCAACACCGATCGCTGAATTCTGTCAGCGGTCCATGACAAGCTCCTGGAGAGGCAATGGCCTGGACGTTCCCGTTTTCCGCCCTGGTCGGTCAGGACGAGATGAAGCTCGCCATCCTGATCGCCGCGATCGACCCGAGCGTCGGCGGCGTGCTGGTGTTCGGCGACCGCGGCACCGGCAAGTCCACCGCCGTGCGTGCGCTGGCCGCGCTGTTGCCGAAGATGCATGCAGTGGTCGGCTGCGCCTACCAGTGCGATCCGGCCACGCCCTGCGGCGATTGCCAGGCGCGCAGAGCCGGCGGCGCGGCGCTGAAGTCGCATCGTGTGTCCGTACCGGTGGTCGACCTGCCGCTGGGCGCCACCGAAGACCGCGTGGTCGGCGCGCTCGATCTCGAGAAGGCGCTGGCACAGGGCGTGAAGGCCTTCGAACCGGGCCTGCTGGCGCGCGCCAACCGCGGCTTTCTCTACATCGACGAGGTCAACCTGCTCGAGGATCACCTGGTCGACCTGCTGATCGACGTGGCCGCCTCGGGCGAGAACGTGGTCGAGCGCGAGGGCCTGAGCGTGCGCCACCCGGCGCGCTTCGTGCTGGTGGGCAGCGGCAACCCCGAAGAGGGCGAGCTGCGTCCGCAGCTGCTCGACCGCTTCGGCCTGTCGGTCGAGGTGCGCACGCCGACCGAACTCGCCATGCGCGTAGAGGTGGTGCGCCGCCGCGACCGTTTCGAGCGCGACCCCGAGGCCTTCGTCGCACAGTGGCAGAAGGACGAAGAGAAGCTGCGCCGGCGCATCGTCAAGGCGCGCGAGCGCGTGGCGACCATCGATGCCGGCGACGCCGCGCTCGAATCGGCGGCGCGGCTGTGCATGGCGGTCGGCACCGACGGCCTGCGCGGCGAGCTCACGCTGATCCGCGCGGCGCGCGCGCTGGCCGCCTTCGAGGGCGACGACAAGGTCACCGACGCGCACCTGCGCCGCATCGCCACGCCGGCGCTGCGCCACCGCCTGCGCCGCGACCCGCTCGACGAAGCCGGCTCGACGGTGCGTGTGGAGCGCGCGCTGGCCGAGCACTTCGGCGCCTGAGCTTGCGGCGCTGACTCCGGCATGACCCGCGCATGAACGAGACGGCGGCCCGCTGGCGCGACGCCTGCCTGGCGGCGGCCCTGTTCGCCGTGGCGCCGCCTGCGCTCGGCGGTGTGCTGCTGCGCAGCGGCGCCGGGCCGGTGCGCGACCGCTGGGTGGCCTGGTTGACCACCTGGCTGCCCGCAGGCACGCCGATGCGCCGCATGCCGCACGGCATCGCCGACGAGCGCCTGCTCGGCGGGCTCGATCTCACCGCCACGCTGCGCCTCGGCCGCCCCGTCGCGCAGCGCGGCCTGCTTGCCGAAGCCGATGGCGGGGTGCTGCTGCTGCCGATGGCCGAGCGCTTGCCGCCCGGCACCGCCGCACGGCTGGCCTCGGCGATGGACCGTGGCGAGGTGCAGGTGGCGCGCGACGGCATCGTCGCCACCTTGCCCAGTCGCATCGGCGTGGTCGCCTTCGACGAGGGCGTGCTCGACGACGAGCCGCTCAGCCCGGTGCTCGCCGAGCGTCTGGCCTTTCGCCTCGACCTCGACGGCATCGGCTGGCGCGAGGTGCAGGGCGAGCCCGAGGGCCTGCCCACGCGCGAGGCGATAACCCGTGCCCGCGACGGCTGGGCGAAGGTGGACGCCGACGACGCCGTGCTGGAGGCGCTGTGCGCTGCCTGCGTTGCGCTGGGCATCGGCTCGGCGCGCGCGCCATGGTATGCATTGCAGGCTGCACGCATCGCCGCGGCGCTGGCCGGGCGCGACAGCATCGAGCACGACGATGCCGAACTGGCCGCGCGACTCGTGCTCGCGCCGCGCGCGCGGCAGTTGCCTGCGCCACCCCCGCAGGCCGAACAGGACGAGACCCCGCCGCCACCGCCGCAGAACGAGCCGAAGGAACAGCAGGAAGAGGAAGAGATGGCCGTGCCCGACCAGCCGCTGGACGAGCAGGTGCTCGCCGCCGCGGCGGCCGCCATCCCGGCCGGGCTGCTCGCTCGATTGAAGATGGAACAGCGCGCCGCCGGCGCCGCGCGCTCGATGGGCCGCAGCGGCGCCACGCGCATGGCCTGGCGCCAGGGCCGGCCGGCCGGCACGCGTGCCGGCAACATCCAGCGTGGCGCTCGCCTGAACCTGATCGAGACGTTGCGCGCGGCGGCGCCGTGGCAGGCGCTGCGCCGGCGCGAACGCGGCGGTGGCGAGGGCGTGGCGGTGCGGCCGGAGGATTTCCGTGTCACGCGCTACCGGCAGCACAGCCGCACCACCACCATCTTCGCGATCGACGCCTCGGGTTCCTCGGCGCTGCACCGCCTGGCCGAAGCCAAGGGCGCGGTGGAACTGCTGCTGGCTGACTGCTACGTGCGGCGCGATCAGGTCGCCGTGCTGGCCTTCCGCGGGCAGGGCGCCGAACTGCTGCTGGCGCCCACGCGCTCGCTGGTCCGCGCCAAGCGTTCGCTCGCCGGCTTGCCCGGCGGCGGCGGCACGCCGCTGGCGGCCGGGCTCGATGCGGCCTGGGCGCTCGCCGAAGGCATCGCGCGGCGCGGCGACACGCCGCTGGTGGTGCTGCTCACCGACGGCCGCGCCAACATCGGCCGTGACGGCCAGCCCGGTCGTGCCGCGGCGGAGGCCGACGCGTTGAAGGCCGCTGAGCGATGGCGCGGCAGTTCGCTGGCCGCGGTCGTCGTCGACACCTCGGCCCGGCCCGAGCCGCGTGCCAAGGCACTGGCGCAGCGCATGGACGCGCTGTACCTGCCGCTGCCGCACGCGCAGGCCGCCACGCTCAACCAGGCAGTGCAGGCGGTCGCACGCGGCACCGCCGGCCGCTGAGCCGGCGAGGGCAGGGCGCCATGCCCGATCGGCTCGACTGGGACACCGATGGCCGCGACTGGCCGAACCGCGAGGCGAGCCGCTTCGTCGAGGCCGGCGGCATGCGCTGGCACGTGCAATGCGCCGGCGATCGCCGCCGCCCCGTGGTCTTGCTGCTGCACGGCACGGGCGCCTCCAGCCATTCCTGGCGCGACCTGCTGCCGCTGCTGGCCGAGCATGCCTTCGTCGTCGCGCCCGACCTGCCCGGGCACGGCTTCAGCGACACGCCGGCCGATCGCTCCGGCTTCACGCTGCCCGGCATGGCACGCGGCATCTCCGAACTGATGCAGGCGCTGGCGCTGACGCCAAGGGTGATTGCCGGCCACTCCGCCGGCGCGGCAGTGGCGTTGCAGCTCTGCCTGGACGGGCTGGCGGCGCCGCACGCGCTGCTCGGCCTCAACGCCGCGCTGCTGCCGATGCCCGGCGTGGTGGGATCGATGTTCTCGCCGATGGCGCGCACGCTGGCGATCAACCCGCTCGTGCCGCGGCTGTTCGCCTGGGGTGCGGCCTGGCCCGGCACTTTGACGCGCCTGCTCGAGGGCACCGGCTCGGAGCTCGACGCGCGCGGGCGTCAACTGTATGGCCGCCTCGTGCGCAGCCCCGCCCATGTGGCGGCAGCGCTGGCGATGATGGCGGGCTGGGACCTGGACACGCTGGCGCGGCGCCTGCCCGAACTGCGCTGCCCACTGCACCTGGTCGTCGGCGAGCGCGACCGCACGCTGCCGCCCGATCTGGCCTGGCAGGCTGCGCAGCGCATTCCCGGCTGCCGGGTGACACGGCTGCCCGGCCTCGGCCACCTGGCCCACGAGGAACGGCCTCAAGCGGTGGTGCGCTTGCTGCTCGAACTGCTCGAGCCGATCCCGCCGCCCTGATCGCGGGTGTGCGCTGTTGACGCCCATCCGCAGAGTGTCTATTCTAGTTGACACAAACTGCGGAAACGAGAGTTGACACCGGCCGCCGGCCGACCGCAGCGCAGGAGATCGGCCTTGGACGCGATGCACCGGATCGAATGCGCCCTCGAGGCGGCCGTGGCGCTCGGCGAGGGCCGCGGCGGCCCGCCTCGGCTCGCAGCCGCAGTCCGCCACGCGGTGTTTCCCCCCGGCGCACGCATCCGGCCGCAGCTGTGCGTGGCCGTGGCCCATGCCTGCGGCGGCGACGACCCGGCGCTGACCGACGCGGCCGCAGCCGCCGTCGAACTGCTGCACTGCGCTTCGCTCGTCCACGACGACCTGCCGTGTTTCGACAACGCCCTGTCGCGGCGCGGCCGTGCTTCGGTGCACGTTGCCTATGGGGAGCGCCTGGCGGTGCTGGCCGGCGATGCGTTGATCGTGCTGGCCTTCCAGCAACTGGCCTTGTGCGCCTCGGTCCAGCCTTCGCGGCTGGGCCGCGTGATCGCCCGCGTGGCCGCCGGCGTGGCCATGCCGCACGGCATCGCGGCGGGCCAGGCCTGGGAGTGTGAACCGCGCCCGGTGCTGCGCGACTACCAGCGCGCCAAGACGGGCTCGCTGTTCGCCGCCGCAGCCGCGGCCGGCGCCGAATCGTCCGGTGCCGACCCGACGCCCTGGCTGGTGTTCGGTGACTGCCTCGGCGAGGCCTACCAGGTGGCCGACGACATCCGCGACGTGGTGGCCGAACCTCAGGCCATCGGCAAGCCTACCGGGCAGGACGTGACGCACGGCCGGCCCAGCTCGGCCATCGAGTTCGGCCTCGACGGCGCGCTCAGCCAGTTCGACGGCCTGGTGCAGGGCTGCATTGCCGCGATTCCGGATTGCCGTGGTGCGTCGGCGCTGCGCGCCCTGGTGCGCGCCGAAGCGCGCCGCCTCGTGCCGCTGGAGATGACCGTGGCGCATGCCGGCCGCCAGCGCATAGCCGCTGCCGCCGAGGTCGCGCGGTGAACTCCAAGCTTTCCGCGGTGGCCGAAGCCGGCGCCGCAGACGACGCACCGCCCTGGTGGCACCAATGGCGCGTGTGGCGCGACCAGCTGCTCGGCAGCGCCCGATTCCACCGATTCGCAGCCGCTTTCCCGCTCACCCGGCCGATCGCGCGGCGCCGCGCCCGCGGACTGTTCGATCTGATGGCCGGCTTCGTCTACTCGCAGGTGCTGATGGCCTGCGTGCAGCTGCGCCTGTTCGACATCCTTGCCGAAGGCCCGCAGTCGCTGCAGGCGCTGTGCCGCCGGCTCGATCTCGCCGAGCCGCAGGCGCTGCGGCTGCTGTCGGCTGCGGCGGCGCTCGATCTGGTCGAGCGCCGCGGAGCCGCTTACGGCCTGGGCTCGCTCGGCGCCGTGATGGTGGGCAACACCGCCCTGGTGGCGATGATCGAGCACCACGCCTCGCTGTACCGCGATCTGGCCGACCCGGTGTCGCTGCTGCGCGGCCAGCGCCCGCCCACCGAACTGGGCAGCTACTGGGCCTATGCCGACAACGCGGCCGCCGGCGAGCTCGGCGCGCAGCGGGTGGCCGATTACTCCGCGCTGATGGCCGCCTCGCAGCCGCTGATCGCCGATCAGGTGCTCGATGCTTACCCGATCGCAAGGCACCGCTGCCTGCTCGACGTGGGTGGCGGCGAAGGTGTGTTCCTGTGCGCCGCCGCGCGGCGCGCCCCGAGCCTGCGCCTGATGCTGCTCGATCTGCCCGCCGTGGCCGAACGCGCCCGCACCCGCTTCGCGGCGGCCGGCCTCGCCGACCGCGCCGAGGCGATCGGCGGCGACTTCCTCAACCGCCCTCTGCCCACCGGGGCCGACGTGGCCTCGCTGGTGCGGGTGATGTTCGACCACCACGACGACAACGCGATGCGCATCCTGCGCGCCGTGCGGGCAGCTTTGCCGGCCGACGGCACGCTGCTGGTGGCCGAGCCGATGGCCGGCACCAAGGGCGCCGAGCCGATGGGCGACGCCTACTTTGGCTTCTACCTGATGGCCATGGGCTCGGGGCGCTCGCGCACCCCTCAGCGCCTGTCCGAGATGCTCCAGGCTGCCGGCTTCGGGGCGATCCGCCAGGTGCCCACGCGCATCCCGCTGCAGACCGGTCTGTTGGTCGCCAGATGCACTTCCGTTTGACCTGGATCTCCCAATTGGAAACCACTGTTGACAATTCAAAGTGTCAGGTTAGGATGACACTCAGGGTCCCCAGCCAGGCGCGCCGCCGGTGCGCCGAGCGGCCCGGAGCAGACAAATGAACACCACGGCCATCGTCCTCGAGCAGCCCGAGCACCTGATGCTCAGCCGCCTCGACCTGACACCGCCGGCCGATGACGACGTCGTCGTCGACATCGAGTTCAGCGGCATCAGCACCGGCACCGAGAAGCTCCTGTGGAACGGGCGCATGCCCACCTTCCCGGGCATGGGCTACCCGCTGGTGCCGGGCTACGAATCGGTCGGTCACATCATCGAAGCCGGCCCGCGCGCCAAGCACCGCGTCGGCGAACGGGTGTTCGTGCCGGGCGCGCGCTGCTACGGCGAGGTGCGCGGCCTGTTCGGCGGCGCTGCCTCCCGCGTGGTGGTGAGCGACTCGCGCATCACCGAAGTGTCCGACACGCTGGGCGACAAGAGCGTGCTGCTGGCGCTGGCCGCCACGGCGTACCACGCCGTCTCCGGCGCCGGCCAGCGCGACCCGATCGTGCCGCCGGACCTGATCGTCGGCCACGGCGTGCTCGGCCGCCTGCTGGCGCGCATGGTGGTGGTCGCCGGCTTCAAGCCGCCCACGGTGTGGGAGACCAACCCCGCACGCGTGGCCGGCAGCGAAGGCTACCCCGTGATCCGCCCCGAGGACGACGCGCGCCGCGACTACCGCGCCATCTACGACGTCAGCGGCGACTCGAAGATCCTCGACAGCCTGGTCATGCGCCTGGCGCCCGGCGGCGAGATCGTGCTGGCCGGCTTCTACACCGAGCCGCTGAACTTCGCGTTCGCGCCGGCCTTCATGCGCGAGGCGCAGATCCGCTGCGCCGCCGAGTTCAAGCGGCCCGACCTGCTGGCCGTCAAGGAGCTGGCGGAGACCGGCGTGCTGTCGCTCGACGGCCTGATCACCCATCACGCCGAACCGATGCAGGCGGACGCCGCCTACCGCACCGCGTTCGGCGACCCCGGCTGTCTGAAGATGGTCCTCGACTGGAGACACTGCCAATGAACGCCCCCAGCAACCCGGTCATCTTCATGCGCGACGAGCGCCTCAAGGCCGAGGCCGCGATCGAGCCCGATCCGGTGCCCACCTCGCCGGCGGCCAAGACGACGCAGATCATCGCCATCTACGGCAAGGGCGGCATCGGCAAGAGCTTCACGCTGGCCAACCTCAGCTACATGATGGCGCAGCAGGGCAAGAAGGTGCTGCTGATCGGTTGCGACCCGAAGAGCGACACCACCAGCCTGCTGTTCGGCGGCAAGGCCTGCCCGACCATCATCGAGACCAGCTCGAAGAAGAAGCTGGCCGGCGAGAGTGTCGCCATCGGCGACGTCTGCTTCAAGCGCGACGGCGTCTACGCGATGGAACTCGGCGGCCCCGAGGTCGGCCGCGGCTGCGGCGGGCGCGGGATCATCCACGGCTTCGAGACGCTCGAGAAGCTCGGCTTCCACGACTGGGGCTTCGACTACGTGCTGCTCGACTTCCTCGGCGACGTGGTCTGCGGCGGCTTCGGCCTGCCGATCGCGCGCGACATGTGCCAGAAGGTCATCGTCGTCGCCAGCAACGACCTGCAGTCGCTGTACGTCGCCAACAACGTCTGCAGCGCGGTCGAGTACTTCCGCAAGCTCGGCGGCAATGTCGGCGTGGCCGGCATGGTGATCAACCGCGACGATGGCACCGGCGAAGCCAAGCAGTTCGCCGAGCATGCCGGCATCCCGGTGCTGGCCACGATCCCGTCCAACGAGGACATCCGTCGCAAGAGCGCGTCCTACGAAATCATCGGCCGCCCCGGCACGCAGTGGGCGCCGTTGTTCGAGGAACTGGCCACCAACGTGGCGGTGGCGCCACCGGTGCGCCCGAAGCCACAGACGCAAGACCAGTTGCTCGGCCTGTTCTCCGCCGAGGTGACCGGCCGCAACTTCCAGATGGAGCCGGCCACCACCTTCGACATGGTCGGCAAGCACGAGCTGATCAAGCCGACGCTCGAAGTTGTCTACGACGCGTCCTGAGACCGCCATGAGCGCCGCCGACGTTCCCGTCCCAGCCGCCCTCGAAGGCGACGGCGTGGGCTGCCACACCGGTCGCGACAAGATGCTCGCCGCCGCCGAATCGGCCGGCAAGAGCGAGACGCTCGCGCAGTACAAGCAGGACTACCCGCTGCCCGAAGGCGCCGGCCCGCACGACCAGCCGCAGAGCATGTGCCCGGCCTTCGGCGCGCTGCGTGTCGGCCTGCGCATGCGCCGCACCTCGACAATCCTGTCGGGCTCGGCCTGCTGCGTCTACGGCCTGACCTTCACCTCGCACTTCTACGGCGCCAAGCGCAGCGTCGGTT
The DNA here is from genome assembly GCF_017795745.1 of Rhizobacter sp. AJA081-3. Classification (GTDB taxonomy): domain Bacteria; phylum Pseudomonadota; class Gammaproteobacteria; order Burkholderiales; family Burkholderiaceae_C; genus Piscinibacter. The sequence goes on from NZ_CP059067.1 coordinate 1,372,086, forward strand.
ACGTGCCGTTCAACAGCGAGTCGCTGGTCACCGGCAAGCTGTTCGAGGACATCCGCGACGCGGTCTACCGCGAAGCCGACCCCGACAAGTACGACGCCGTGGTCATCATCAACCTGTGCGTGCCCACCGCCAGCGGGGTGCCGCTGCAACTGCTGCCGAAAGAGATCAACGGCGTTCGCATCATCGGCATCGACGTGCCCGGCTTCGGCGTGCCCACGCATGCCGAGGCGAAGGACGTGCTCGCGGGCGCAATGCTCAAGTACGCACGCACCGAGGCCGAAGCCGGCCCGGTGACGGCGCCGCGCGGCGGCATCTCGAGCAAGCCGACCGTCACGCTGCTCGGCGAGATGTTCCCGGCCGACCCGGTGGGCATCGGCATGATGCTCGAGCCGATGGGCCTGGCCGCCGGGCCAGTGGTCCCCACGCGCGAATGGCGCGAGCTGTATGCGGCGCTCGACTGCGCGGCGGTGGCCGCGATCCACCCGTTCTACACGGCCAGCGTGCGCGAGTTCCAGACCGCCGGCCGCGCCATCGTGGCCTCGGCCCCGGTGGGCTACGAAGGCACCGAGGCCTGGCTGCAGGCGATCGGCAACGCCACCAACGTCGAGCAGGCGAAGATCGACGCCGCCAAGAACAAGTGGCTGCCGGCCATCAAGGGCGCGCTGGCGCGCATGCCGGTGAAAGGCCGCATCACCGTCAGCGGCTATGAAGGCTCCGAACTGCTGGTCGCGCGGCTGCTCATCGAGAGCGGCGCCGAAGTGCCCTACGTCGGCAGCGCCTGCCCGCGCACGCCGTGGAGCGCGCCTGACCTGGAATGGCTGCAGGCGCGCGGCGTGCACGTGCAGTACCGCGCCTCGCTCGAGCAGGACATCGCCGCGGTCGCCGAGTTCCGCCCCGATCTGGCCATCGGCACCACGCCGGTGGTGCAGGCCGCCAAGGAAGCGACGATCCCGGCGCTGTACTTCACCAACCTGATCTCCGCCCGCCCGCTGATGGGCCCGGCCGGTGCCGGCTCGCTGGCGCAGGTGGTGAACGCGGCGATCGGCAACAAAGGCCGCTTCGAGGCGATGCGCGAGTTCTTCGGCGATGTCGGCGGCGGCGACCAGGCCGGCGTGTGGGAAGGCAAGCCGGTGATGCGCCCCGAGTTCCGCGCCGAGACGCGCCGCCAGGTCATCAAGATGATCAAGCGCCGCAAGGCCGAGGAGATGATCTGATGGCCTCTCCGCTGAACTACGTGCTCGACCACGACCGCGCCGGCGGCTACTGGGGCGCCGTCTACGTGTTCACGGCCATCAAGGGCCTGCAGGTGGTGATCGACGGCCCCGTGGGCTGCGAGAACCTGCCGGTGACCAGCGTGCTGCACTACACCGACGCGCTGCCGCCGCACGAACTGCCGATCGTCGTCACCGGCCTGGCCGAAGAGCAGCTTGGCCGCGAGGGCACCGAAGGCTCGATGAAGCGCGCCCATGCGGCGCTCGACCCCGACCTGCCCAGCGTCGTCGTCACCGGCTCGATCGCCGAGATGATCGGCGGCGGCGTCACGCCCGAAGGCACGACGATTGCTCGCTTCCTGCCGCGCACCATCGACGAAGACCAGTGGCAGTGCGCCAACCGCGCGATGTACTGGCTGTGGACCGAATACGGCCTGCGCAAGGTGCCGCAGCGCGTGCCCTTCGCCGAGCGTCCCGCGGGCGAGCGCCCGCGCGTGAACATCATCGGCCCCTGCTACGGCACCTTCAATTCGCCCAGCGACCTGGCCGAGATCCGCCGCCTGGTGCAGGGCATCGGCGCCGAGGTGAACATGGTGTTCCCGCTCGGCAGCCACCTGGCCGACGTGTCGCGACTGGTCGAGGCCGACGTCAACATCTGCATGTACCGCGAGTTCGGCCGCATGCTGTGCGAGGCGCTGGAGCGCCCCTACCTGCAGGCGCCGATCGGCCTGCACAGCACCACCGCCTTCCTGCGCGAACTCGGCCGCTTGCTCAACCTCGACCCCGAGCCCTTCATCGAGCGCGAGAAGCACACCACGATCAAGCCGGTGTGGGACCTGTGGCGCTCGGTCACGCAGGACTTCTTCGCCACCGCAAGCTTCGCGGTCGTTGCCGGCGAGACCTACGCGCGCGGGCTGCGCCACTTCCTCGAAGACGAGCTCGGCCTGCCCTGCCAGTTCGCGGTGTCGCGCACGGCCGGCACGAAGACCGACAACGCCGAGGTGCGCCGCCTGGTGCGCGACAAGACGCCGCTGGTGATGTTCGGCAGCTTCAATGAACGCATGTACCTCGCCGAAGTCGGCGCACGCGGGCCGATGAAGCCGGCGTTCATCCCGGCCTCGTTCCCCGGCGCGATCATCCGCCGCGCCACCGGCACGCCCTTCATGGGCTACGCCGGCGCCACCTACGTGGTGCAGGAGGTGTGCAACGCGCTGTTCGATGCGCTGTTCCACATCCTGCCGCTGGGCACGGACCTCGACCAGGTCGATGCCACGCCGGCCAGGCACACCAACGAGCTGCCCTGGGACGACGACGCCAAGGCGCTGCTCGACGACCTCGTCGAGACGCAGCCGGTGCTCGTGCGCATTTCGGCGGCCAAGCGCCTGCGCGACCGTGCCGAGTCCGAGGCCCGGCGCCTGGGCGAAGAACGCGTCAGCGCGCAGCGCATGGCGCAATCGAGCAACGTTTCGCTGCAAGGGGTGCCCGCATGAAGCAGCACCTCGCACACCCGACGTCGCGGCATCCTGCCGCGGCTGCCTCTGTCGCGCAGGCATCGCGCGCGGCTGGTCGCAAGGCCAAGCTGAAGGAGTTATCCCATGGCTGAAAGAAAGGGCTCGATCTCGGGCCTGACCGACGAAGAGGCCCAGGAGTTCCATCGGTTCTGGGTCCAGGGTTTCGTGGGCTTCACGGCGATCGCCGTCGTCGCGCACGTGCTCGTGTGGGCCTGGCGCCCCTGGCTCTGATTAGTCTGACGCACTGACCCAGCAAAGGGGGATTGCCATGGCCCATACCCAAAGTGCACTTCACAGGCACGACGCGCAGAGCAAGTACAACAAAAGCTACTACTTGATCTTCGCGATGAGCTTTGTCGTGTTTCTCGCGATCGCCCTCGCCGGGCAGTTGCTGGGAGCGCACTGGCGAACCTGGTTGCCCGGGGCAGAAGGCGTCAAGTCCTTGTTTGGCGGCGTCAAGGCTGCTGTCTATACCTTCATGTCGCATCTACTGTAGGAGCTTGGAATCATGTGGAGAATCTGGCGTTTGTTCGATCCTTTGCGGGCGATGGTCGTCCAAGGGATCTTCCTGTTTGGCCTCGCAGCGATGATTCACCTCATCCTGTTGAGCACGAACAAGTTCAACTGGCTCGATGGCCCGAAGAAGGCCACGGTGGCGTCTGCCAACGCCCCGATGCCGACCGCTGTTGCTTCGCTCACGCTGACGAAGTAACACGCAGCCCGAAGCAGCGGGCGGGGTCGGCGCGACGAGCACCGTTCCCCACCCGTTTGCCCGGGCGGCGCCGCGTGGCGCCGACCCGGAGTTCTTACAGGCCGGAGGACCGAACATGGCCATGTTGAGTTTCGAAAGAAAGTACCGCGTACGCGGTGGCACGCTGATTGGCGGAGATCTGTTCGACTTCTGGGTCGGGCCGTTCTGGGTCGGATTCTTCGGCGTCACCACTTTCTTCTTCTCGTTCCTCGGGATCGCGATGATCCTGTGGGGCGCGGCCATGGGCCCGACCTGGAACCTCTGGCAGATCAACATCGCGCCGCCCGACCTGTCGTACGGTCTGCGCATGGCGCCGCTGCTCGAAGGCGGGCTGTGGCAGCTCATCACGGTGTGCGCACTCGGTGCGTTCATCTCGTGGGCCATGCGCGAGGTCGAGATCTGCCGCAAGCTGGGCATGGGGCTGCACGTGCCCATCGCCTTCGGCTTCGCCATCTTTGCTTACTTCACGCTGGTGGTGATCCGCCCGGTGCTGATGGGTGCCTGGGGCCACGGCTTCCCGTACGGCATCTACAGCCACCTCGACTGGGTCAGCAACGTCGGCTACCAGTACCTGCACTTCCACTACAACCCGGCGCACATGATCGCCATCAGCTTCTTCTTCACGACGACGCTGGCACTGGCGATGCACGGGGGCCTGATCCTGTCGGCCACCAACCCGGGCAAGGGTGAGGTCGTGAAGACGCCGGCGCACGAAGACACCTTCTTCCGCGATGCCGTCGGCTACTCGATCGGCTCGCTGGGCATCCACCGTCTGGGGCTGTTCCTCGCGCTGGCCGCGGTGTTCTTCAGTGCGGTGTGCATCGTCATCAGCGGCCCGTTCTGGACGCGCGGCTGGCCCGAGTGGTGGGGCTGGTGGCTGAACCTGCCGATCTGGAGCCAGTGGCCCATCAAGTGAGCCCAGGAGAACAAGCATGGTCGAATACCAAAACCTCTTCACCAGCGTGCAGGTGGTGGGCCCGGCGGAACTGGGCGTGCCGCTGCCTCCCGGCAACAGCCCGCGCACCGGCAAGAACCCGTGGATCGTGCACCTCATGGGGCGCATCGGCTGCGCCCAGATCGGCCCGATCTACCTCGGCCCGCTCGGGCTGGCCTCGCTGATCTTCGGCACGCTGTCGTTCAACATCATCGGCTTCAACATGCTGGCCCAGGTCAACTGGGATCCGGTGCAGTTCGTGCGCCAGCTGTTCTGGCTCTCACTGGATCCGCCGTCGCCGGCCTACGGCCTGTCGCTGCCGCCGCTGAACGACGGCGGCTGGTGGCTGATGGCGGGCTTGTTCCTCACCATCTCGATCTTCCTGTGGTGGGCGCGCATGTACACCCGGGCGAGGGCGCTGGGCCTGGGCACGCACGTGGCCTGGGGCTTCCTGTCGGCGATCTGGCTGTTCCTCGTGCTCGGCTTCATCCGCCCGGTGCTGATGGGCAGCTGGAGCGAGGCGGTGCCCTTCGGCATCTTCTCGCACCTCGACTGGACCGCGGCCTTCTCGCTGCGCTACGGCAACCTCTTCTACAACCCGTTCCACGCGCTGTCGATCGCCTTCCTGTACGGATCGACGCTGCTGTTCGCGATGCACGGCGCCACCATCCTGGCAGTGACGCGCTTCGGCGGTGAACGCGAGATCGAGCAGATCGTCGACCGCGGCACCGCCTCGGAGCGCGCCGCGCTGTTCTGGCGCTGGACGATGGGCTTCAACGCGACGACCGAATCGATTCACCGCTGGGCCTGGTGGTTCGCGGTGCTGTGCCCGCTGACCGGCGGCATCGGCATCCTGCTGTCCGGCACGGTGGTCGACAACTGGTATCTGTGGTCGGTGCAGCACGGCGTCGCGCCGCCGTACCCGGCCGTGTTCGGCGCGGGGGTCGATCCGGCCGCCGCCGTACAGGGAGTCAAGCCATGAGTGCCTTCGCGAGAATCTCTTCGATGCTCGCCGCGCTGGCCGGCGTGGCGCTGCTGGCCGGCTGCGAGCGGCCGCCGATGGATTCGGTGCAGTTCGGCTACCGCGGCACGGGCATGGTGCAGGTCTACAACCCGCGCACGATGGCCGAGCAGATCCCGCTCAACCAGCCTCCGGCGGCGCAGCCCGCCGCCTCCGACGAAGGGCCGAAGGCCAAGGAGGTCTTCAAGAATCTGCAGGTGCTTGGCGACCTGAGTGTCGGTGCCTTCACGCGGCAGATGCTGGCCATCACGGCCTGGGTCGCGCCCAACGAAGGCTGCGTCTACTGCCACAACGCCGAGAACCTGGCCGACGACGGCAAGTACCAGAAGGTCGTCGCGCGCCGCATGATCCAGATGACGCAGAAGATCAATGCCGACTGGAAGCCGCATGTGGCCGCCACCGGCGTGACCTGCTACACCTGTCACCGGGGCAACAACATCCCGGCGGAGATCTGGTTCACGGCGGAGCCGCAGAACAAGCGCGCGGACTTCATCGGCAACCTCAACGGCCAGAACTACCCGGCCACCACCGTGGGCCTGGCCTCGCTGCCCAACGACCCGTACACGCCGTACCTGCAGAAGGCGCTGGACATCCGCATCGCCGGCAACACGCCGCTGCCCACCGGCAACCGCAACTCCATCCAGCACACCGAACAGACCTACGGCCTGATGATGCACATGTCCAAGTCACTGGGCGTGAACTGCACCTACTGCCACAACTCGCGCTCGTTCGGAAACTGGCAGGAGAGTTCGCCACAGCGCACCACCGCCTGGCACGGCATCCGCATGGTGCGCGAGCTCAACAACGCCTACATGCAGCCGCTGACCGACACCTTCCCGGCGGCGCGCAAGGGGCCCACGGGCGACGTGGCCAAGGTCTACTGCGCCACCTGCCACCAGGGGGCGTACAAGCCGGTCTACGGTGCGCCGATGGCCAAGGACTACCCCGAGTTGCTCAAGGTGGCGATGGTGAGCGCAGCAGCCCCGGCGCCGCTGCCGCTGCCGCCGCCGGTGGCCGAGGCGCAGCGTTCGGTGCTGTACTTCGACGTCGGCTCCGCGGTGCTGCAGGACGCGCAGGCCAAGGGCCTGGCCGGTCTGATCACCACGATGACGAAGGCGCCGGCCTCGAAGGCGACGATCTCCGGCTTCCATTCGGCCGCCGGCACGCTGGCGCAGAACCAGGAGCTGGCCAAGCAGCGCGCCTTCACCGTGCGCGATTCATTGCTCGCCGCCGGCATCGCCGAGTCGCGCGTGACGCTGGCCAAGCCGCAGCAGACCGGGGCCAACGTTGCCGGCGAAGACCCGACGGCGCGCCGTGTCGAGGTGACGATCAAGTAGCGCGGCCCGCCGCGCACCGGCCATGTCGCCCATCACCGCATCGCCCATCCTCGCACCGGCGGCCGATGTGCTGCTGGCCCGGCCGCGCGGCTTCTGCGCCGGCGTCGTGCGGGCGATCGAAATCGTCGAGCGCGCGCTCGAGCTGCACGGCGCGCCGGTCTACGTGTTCCACGAGATCGTGCACAACGGCCACGTGGTGGCCGACCTGCGCGACAAGGGTGCGGTGTTCGTCGATTCTCTCGAGCAGGTGCCCAAGGGCGCGGTGACGGTGTTCAGCGCGCACGGCGTTTCGCTGGCCGTGGTGCAGCAGTCGCAGATGCGCCGGCTGCAGGTGATCGACGCCACCTGCCCGCTGGTCACCAAGGTGCACCTGCAGGCACAGCGCTACGCCCGGCAGGGCCATGCCATCGTCGTGATCGGCCACGCCGGCCACGAGGAGGTGGTCGGCACGATGGGCCGCGTCGAGGGTGAAGTCCATCTGGTCAGCGAAGCCGCGCAGGTCGCGGCGCTGCCGATCGCCGCTGGCGCGCCGGTGGCCTACGTGACGCAGACCACGCTGAGCCTGGACGACACGCGCGGCATCATTGCGGCGCTGAAGGCGCGTTTCCCGCAGATCGTCGGCCCCGAGACCGACGACATCTGCTACGCCACGCAGAACCGCCAGAACGCGGTGCGCGAACTCGCGGCGCAGGTCGACGTGGTGCTGGTGGTCGGCGCGCGCAACAGCTCCAATTCGACGCGGCTGCGCGAGGTCGCGGCTCAGCAGGGCGTGGATGCCTACCTGGTGCAGGACGACAGCGGCATCGACCCGGCCTGGGTGGCCGGCGCACGCCGCATCGGCGTGACGGCCGGCGCCTCCACGCCCGAGGTGCTGGTGCAGCGAGTGGCGCAGAGGTTGCGCGACCTGGGCGCCGGTGACGTGCGCCAGGCCGAGGGTCTGGACGAGGGCATCGTCTTCCGCCTGCCCGTGGCCTTGTTGCGGCGGGCAGCGTGACCACGATCGAGGCCCACGGCACCACCGCGCCGGTGGCGCGCGTCAGCGCCGACCGCCCGCCTTCGGGCGACGCGCGCGGCGGGCCGATCGCGCCGCCGTTGCAACTGGCCGGCACCGTCGCGGTGATGCTGCTGGTCGAGTACACGCCGATCGCGCGTGCCTGGGGCTGGGCCCGTCTGGTGTTGCAGCGCTGGCCGCTGCGCCAGGTCGCCGGCCTGCGTTTCTCCAAGGTGCTGGGCAGCGGCCACGAGGGCGGTTTCGGCCTGCGCCCGAGTGGGTCACGGCAGGGCCTGTTCCTGGTCTTCGACGACGAGACGACGGCGCGCCAGTTCATCGACTCGTCGCCGGTGCTCGCGCGCTACCGTGCGCATGCGACGGAGTGCTGCGTGGCGCTGCTGCGCGCCACCTCGAGCAAGGGCTCGTGGTCGGGTGCCGCGATGGTGCCGACCGCGAGCCTGCCGACCGACGGGCCGGTGGCGGCGCTCACGCGTGCATCGATCCGGCCGCGCCACCTGAGCTCGTTCTGGAGCCTTTCTCCGGCCAGCGAGGCGGCCCTGGCCGCATCGCCGGGCTGCGAACTCGCCGTCGGCCTGGGCGAGGCGCCATTGGTGCGCCAGTGCACCTTCAGCCTGTGGGACAGCGTGGCGGCGATGGACGCCTACGCGCGCAGCGGCGCGCACCTGCTGGCCATCCGCACTTCCTACGCCGGTGACTTCTTCTCCGAGGCCATGTTCGTGCGCTTCGCGGTGCTCGATCTGCAGGGCGTCTGGAAGGGCCGCGTGTATGGCGGCTGAGCGCGCCGGCGCGCACCGCGTGGTGGTGGTCGGCGCCGGCATCGGCGGGCTGGTGAGCGCACTGCTGCTGGCGCGCGCCGGCCTGCAGGTCACCCTGGTCGAAGCGGCCGACGCGCCCGGCGGCAAGATGCGCCGGCTGCAGGTCGACGGTGCCGGCATCGACGCCGGGCCCACGGTCTTCACGATGCGCTGGGTGTTCGAGCAGATCCTCGACGCCGCCGGTTTCTCGATGGCCGACCTGCCGGCGCTCACGCCGCTGGATGTGCTGGCCCGCCATGCCTGGCGCGGCCATGAGCCGCGGCTGGACCTGTTCGCCGACCGCGAGCGCTCGGCGCAGGCGATCGCCGAGTTCTCCGGCGCCGTCGAGGCACAGCGCTTCCTCGGCTTCTGCCGGCAGGCCAAGGCGGTGTACGAGCGGCTCGAGGGCCCCTACATCCGCTCGGAGCGGCCCACGCTGCTGTCGATGGGCAGAGATCTCGGCCCGCGCGGCCTGGCCACGCTGGCCGGCCTCGGCCCGTTCGCCTCGATGTGGAGCGCGCTGGCGCGGCACTTCCGCGACCCGCGGCTGCAGCAGCTGTTCGGCCGCTACGCCACCTACTGCGGATCGTCGCCCTGGGAGGCGCCGGCCACGCTGATGCTGGTGGCGCAGGTCGAGCTCGACGGCGTGTGGTCGGTGGAGGGCGGCATGCATGCCGTTGCGCAGGCCTTCGCTGCGCTCGCGCAGCGGCGCGGCGCCAGCATCCGCTACGCCAGCCCCTGCGAGCGCATCCTGACCGCCGGCGGCCGCGTGCGCGGCGTGCGCCTGTCCGGCGGCGAGGAACTGGCCGCCGACTCGGTGGTCTTCAATGGCGACCCGCAGGCCCTGGCCGAGGGGCTGCTCGGCGACGCCGCGCGCGGCGCCGTGCCTTCGCTGCCGCGCGAGCAGCGCTCGCTGTCGGCGCTGACCTGGGCCGTGCACGCACGCACCCAGGGCTTCCCGCTCGAGCGCCACAACGTGTTCTTCGACGACGACTACGCGTCCGAATTCAGCGACATCTTCCGCGCACGGCAACTGCCCCGGCGCGGCACGGTGTACGTCTGCGCGCAGGACCGCGGTGGCGCCACCGGCCCGTCCGGCGCCGAGCGGCTGCTGTGCCTCGTCAATGCCCCTGCCGACGGCGACCGGCGCGCCTTCGACGCCCTGGAGACCGACCCATGCGAACAACGGAGCCTGGACTTGCTGCGCCAATGCGGTCTGCAGATCGACATGACGCCGCAGCAGGTGATACGAACCACGCCGCACGACTTTCACCGGCTCTTCCCGGCCAGCGGCGGGGCGCTGTACGGCCAGGCGACGCACGGCTGGATGTCCTCGTTCCGCCGCAGCGCCTCGACGAGCCGGCTGCAGGGCTTGTACCTGGCGGGCGGGGGCGTGCATCCGGGACCGGGCGTGCCGATGGCGGCACTGTCGGGGCAACTGGCGGCCGCGACGCTGATGGCACGCCTCGATTCGACCAGCCGGTCGCGCCGGGTGCTTATCTCTGGTGGTACGTCGACGCGGTCAGCGACGACGGCCGCCATGCCCTGACCATCATCGCCTTCGTCGGCAGCGTCTTCTCGCCGTACTACCACTGGGCTCGCGCGCGCGACCCGCAGACGCCGGCGGAGGATCACTGCGCCATCAACGTCGCGCTGTACGGCGACGCCGGCAAGCGCTGGACGATGACCGAGCGCAGCCGTGCCAGCGTGACGCGAGACGTGCACGAGTTCGTCGTCGGCCCCAGCCGCATCCACTGGGACGGCGCCTCACTGGTGCTCGACCTCGACGAGATCGGCATGCCGCTGCCGCAGCGCGTGCGCGGCCGCGTGCGCGTGTGGCCGCGGGGCCTGTCCACCTTCGCCACCGCGCTGGACGACGGCGGCCGCCACCGGTGGGGGCCGATCGCACCCTGTGCGCGCGTCGAGGTCGACCTGCAACAGCCCGGCGTGCGCTGGAGCGGCGAGGCCTACCTGGATTCGAACGAGGGCGACGAGCCGATCGATCGGCCGTTCACCGACTGGGACTGGTCACGTGCCTCGCTGCGCGACGGCAGCACCGCGGTGATCTACGACGTGCGCCAGAAGCACGGCGGCGACCGCGTCATCGCGCAGCGCTTCTCGGCGGACGGTGCGGCCGAACCCTTCGAGGCGCCGGCCAGGCAGAAGCTGCCGCGCACGCTGTGGCGCATCGACCGCCACATGCGCAATGAGCCCGGCGAGCCGGCGCGCGTGCTGCACACGCTGGAGGACACGCCGTTCTACGTGCGATCGATGCTCGACTCGTCGCTGCTGGGCGAGCGTGTCACGTCGGTGCACGAAACCCTGAACGTGCCGCGCCTGATGGCGCGCACGACACGGCTGATGCTGCCGTGGCGCATGCCGCGGGTGAAATGAAGGAGCAAGGGCGATGACGACGACAACGACACAGGCAGACTCTCGCTCCACGGCCCAGTGGCTGGTCGTGGGCGCGCAACTGATCGCAGCGGCGCTCGGTGCAGTCTTCAGCTACGACTTCGGCATGCGCATCAGCGGCCTGCCGCTGGCCTTGCTGCTGGCCGCCAACGGCGCCTTCTTCGGGACGATCATGGTCGGCTATGTCGCCGATCTGGCCAAGTTGGCCAGGGACCGGCTCGAGCAAGGATCGCCGCGAAGCTGAGAGCGGGTCCCGGGCAGAGTGGGCGCCGGGAGCGCCCGCCACTCAATCGCGATTTTGATCGCGATTCCAGCGGCTGAACTGGCCCCACAGCCAGAACACGACCCAGAGCACCCAGAGAATGAAAAGCAGGTAGTGGATCTTCATGACGATCTCCTCTCGTATTCTTCAGTGAACGCGCGGGGAAGGCCCCCACTGCGCTGGCTGCCGATCAATGCCGCCATGGCGGCCGTCGTGGCCAGCAGCAAGGCGATCTCCAACACGTACACGGCAGCATAGCCCGTGGCCGGCATGGCGAGCGATTCGCCGAAAAAACCCCTGGCGGCCAGCGCGGATACCACGTCGCGCAGGATGCCGCCGAGTGCCACTGCGACGCCGGCCGCCGTGGCCTGCACTGCACCCCAGGCGCCCAGCGCGAGGCCGGTCTGTTCTTTCGGTGCGCTGTTCATGGTCGCGGTCAGCGTGCCGTGGCTGAAGATGCCGCCGCCCAGGCCGACGAGCAGCACGCCCGCGCCGAACAGCGGGATCGAGGCCATCGGGGCGGCCAGCAGCACCGCGAGGAAGGCCGGGATGCCCAGCAACGCGCCGCCCGCAGCCATGCGGAACGGATCGGCGCCGCGGCTGAGAACGCCGGAGGCCCAGCCGAAGCCGATCAGCCCCCCGGCGGCGAAGGTGGCCGTCAGCGAGGTGGTGGCGCCGACGTTCATGCCCAGCACCTGGCCGCCATAGGGCTCGAGCAGCACGTCCTGCATGCTGAAGGCCATGGTGCCCAGGCCGATGGCGACCAGTCGGCGCAGGGCGTTGGCCTGTGTGATGAACTGTTCCCAGGATTCGCGGAAGGTGGCGTGCTTCGCCGGCGCGGCACCGCGCGGCGGGCGGCGCGTCTCCTGCTTCCACAGGGCGATGACGTTGAGCACCATGGTCGCCAGCCCGGCACCCTGGATCACCTGCACGAGCCGGCCGGGGCTGAACTCGGCGAGCAACTGGCCGAACACCACGGCGCTGACCATGGTGCCCACCAGCAGCATCACGTACATCAGCCCCACCACCTTGGGCTGGGACTCCTCGGCCGCCAGGTCGGTGGCCAGGGCGAGCCCGGCGGTCTGCGTGGTGTGCACGCCGGCCCCGACGAGCAGGAAGGCGATGGCCGCACCCGCCTGGCCGATCCAGGCCGGCCAGTTCGAGGCATTGCCGCCGCCGGACAGCACCAGCAGCGCGAAGGGCATCACCGCGAGGCCGCCGAACTGCAGCATGGTGCCCATCCAGATGAAGGGCACGCGCCGCCAGCCGAGTGCGGAGTGGTGGTTGTCGGAGCGAAATCCGATGAGGGCGCGCACCGGCGCATAGATCACCGGCAGCGACACCATGATGGCGACCAGCGAGGCCGGCACGTGGAGCTCGACGATCATCACGCGGTTGAGCGTGCCGACGAGCAGCACCAGCGCCATGCCGACGGAGGCCTGGAACAGCGACAGCCGCAGCAGGCGCGACAGCGGCAGGTCCGGCGTCGCTGCATCGGCGAAGGGCAGGAAGCGTGGGCCGAGTCCGGTCCAGGTGACCACGAGTCTTCGGGTGAGGCTCTTCATGGTGGTGTCGGGTCGACTCGGTCAGAACGAATTCGATGGAGCAGACACGCACGGACCGGGAGTGTTGCTTCCCGGTCCGCCGTGCTGTCCACGGCGACGGTCCGCTACTGCTTGGTGGCGGATTTCTCCACCAGAGCGAGCGTCGTCGGTTGCTGCGACTCGACTGCGGCCGCCTTCGTTGCCTTGGCGCCACCCTCGTAGTACTTGGGCAGCCAGGTGGTGTGCGTCAGCAGCGCGTAGTGCACTGCGAACGAACTCACCGCCACGGCGCCGAGCATCAGAGGGATGCCGACCGAAGGCTTGACGACCAGCCAGATCTTTCCATAGATCATGAGGTGCTCCTTCGGCTACTTGAGCCAGGGTGAATAGATGTACGCCAGCAGGTGAGCCAGCGCGGCGATCATGCCGAAGATCTGCGTGCCTTGAATGATGTGGCGATGCACTTCTTCGGATTCAGCTTCGGTCAGCCCTGTGGGCCATACCTTGTTTGGGTCCGCCATAGTGAGTTCTCCTCTCGGGACTTTCAGGTTCCGTGCTCAACCCGCACGTGGGTACTGCAACTCTCAAGTGTCATTATCAAGTGACACATGTGACTGTCAAGCAGAATTGACTGCCTGACTTGATCCCGCTCGAACTTCATGCGAAGCAGGCGTCAATCCGTAAGGCTCGACGAGCGGCCACACGTGTGGCGGCACCATGTTGCGAAGCTTGCGCGGCGCTTCGCGGCGAAGATGGATCACCGTTTCCACCGCCTTCATCTCGACGCGGGCACGCGCGAACTCGAGCCCGCGCGGGCCCACGCGCGGCATCAGCCAGCCGACGATCGGGCGCAGCCAGTCGGGCATGCGGCGCAGCGGCAGCCCGCCGGCGGCACGCTCGACGTTGGCGAGGAATCCGCGCACCGGCCCGGCGCGCTTGCCCGCGCTGCCCAGCGCGGAGGTGCGCAGCTCGTCGCCCAGCAGCGAGATCAGTTCCTCGCCGCGCTCGTTGCGCACCAGCAACCATTGCTCGCCCTGGCCACCCATGTAGCCCACGGTCAGGTCGGCCAGCACGTTGGTGTAGTCGACGCAGGTGCGGCAGGTCAGCGGGAAGAAGTCCGAGGGCAGCTGCGACAGCGGCAACTGCAGGAAAGGCACGCAGCGCCGGCTGCCGTCGGCGAAGCGGATCTCGACGTGGTAGTCGGCGCGGAACTCGAGGTACGTCATGGTCTCGGGCCGGTCGGTGAGCAGCGCGAGGAACTCGTGGAAGCGCTCGGTGGTGGTGTTGTCCGAGCAGGGTGTGCCGATGACGTACAGGCGCTCGAAGCCGAGCTCCTGCTCGAGCGCGCGCAGCGCATACACCTGGCACGGGATGCCGATGACGGCCAGGCGCTTGAAGCCGCGCTCGCGCGCCGGTTCGAGCAGTGACAGCAGCGGCGCGTAGCCCATGCGCATGCCGCGGCAGGCGGCCATGTCCTTCGCCTGCGTGACCAGCACCGGCACCGGGCGCCAGCGGTCGTCGGCGTCGGCGGTCATCGTCAGCACCGCATCGACCGCGCCTGTCTCGAGCAGCCGCTCGGCGATGCGCGTGGTGATGCCGCTCCACTGCGCACCGGTGCTCGGCACGCGCAGCGAGGCCCTCAGCATGCGGCGCAGCGGGCCGAAGTGCTGCTCGTCGCCGCGCGACGGGTCGCGCGCGCGGCCATGCACTCGGGTCTCCAGGCCCGCGTAGTCGGGCTGGATGAACTGGCAGGCGCGGCCGCAGCGCTGCGGGTCCGAAGAGCGCGAGATGCCGCAGTCGGTGCACAGCGTGCGGTGCACCGGTTCGGCCATGGGCGCGGCCACGCTGTCAGGCAGACGGTCCATCGGATTCCTCGCGGGCCTCGGCCTCGCGGCGTCGTTTCGTCTCGCGCGCGTCGCGTGCCACCGAGCGCAGCTGCCACCAGCCGAACAGCAGCGCGCCGCCGAACACCAGCACGCCCTCGATGAGGATCAGCGGCCAGTTCGAGCGGTCCATGGCGGCAGCGCTCAACGCAGTCCCCGTTGCTGGGTCATCTGGCGTTCGAACAGCTCGATCACCCAGCCGACGCGGCCGACCCGTTCGATGTCGGCCGGCAGCTCGCTGTTCGGCTCGTCCAGCCGCGCGGCATCGACGAGGTACTGCACGGCGGGCAAGGCGGCCGGCGACGGGCGCTGCACGCTGGCGGGCTTGAGCACGGCGGCGCTGGCGCGGGCGATCAGGGCGAGCTTGCGCTGCCCCGAGACCACGGCACGCTGGTTGACCGAATCGAGGCCGTTGCGCTCGATCTGCCGCCCGATCTCGGCGTAGACCAGCCGCGCCGCGCAGATGGCCGGGCGGCAGTCGCGCGGCAAGGCGCAGATGCCTTGTTCGGAGCGGCGGTAGAGCAGTTCGGCCGCATCGAGCAGACGTTGCACCACGCTGCCCACGGCGGCGTCGAAGCGCGGCGCGGCAAGCCAGGCATCGGCATCGATGCCGGCCTCGCGCAGCCAGGCTCGCGGCAGGTAGAGGCGGCCGTTGCGCGCATCCTCGCCGACATCGCGGGCGATGTTGGTGAGCTGCATCGCCACGCCGAGTTCGCAGGCGCGGGCCAGTGCGGCCGAGTCGCGCGTGCCCATCACCAGCGCCATCATGGCACCCACAGCACCGGCCACGCGCGCGCCGTAGGCATGCACGTCTTCCAGCGTCTCGTAGCGGCGACCCTGCGTGTCCCACACGAAGCCATCGAGCAGCGCATCGAGCATCGCGCGCGGGATGGCGAAGCGATGCACCACCGCCGCGAGTGCATGGTCGGCGTCGATCGGTTGCGGGCGGCCCGCGTAGATGTGGTCGAGCCTGCGATGCAGGCCGGCCATGGCGCGCCGCGGGTCGCTGCCGAGGTCGATCTCGTCGTCGGCCAGCCGGCAGAAGGCGTACAGCGCACTGGCCGGGCTGCGCACGCGCGCCGGCAGCAGCAGCGACGCGGCGAAGAAGGTCTTCGAGCCTCCGCGCATCAGCTCGCGGCAGGCGCGCTGGTCGTAGTCCGGCGCGAAGTCCGTTGCCGCGACGGCTTCATGGGCCGTCAGCGCGAAATGTTGTTCAGGCAAGACTGCTGACATGCGGAACCACCGTTTCGAGTGCCTTGGCGGACATCAGGACACCGGGAACACCGGCACCCGGGTGGGTGCTGGCGCCGACCATGAACAGGCCCTGCACGTCCTCGCTGCGGTTGTGCGGGCGGAACCAGGCGCTTTGCAGCAGCAGCGGCTCCAGCCCGAAGGCCGCGCCCTTGAAGGACAGCAGCCGGTCGTGGAAGTCCTGCGGCGTGGTCACGCGCGAGGTGACGATCTGCTCGCGCAGACCCGGCAACACGGTGGCCTCCAGCCGCGCCTCGATGGCCCGGCGGTAGGTCTCGGCGCGCGCCGCCCAGTCGGTGCCGCTGCCCAGGTGCGGCACCGGCGAGAGCACGTAGAACGCATCGCAGCCCTCGGGGGCCATCGAGGGGTCGGTGGCGGTCGGGCGGTGCAGGTACAGGCTGAAGTCCTCGGCCAGGTGCTGGCGCTTGAAGATGTCGGTGAGCAGGCCCTCGTAGCGCGGGCCGAGCACCATCATGTGGTGCGGCACGTCGTCGAAGCGCTTCTTCGTGCCGAAGTACCAGACGAACAGGCTCATCGAATAGCGGCCGCGTTCGATGCGCTGGTCGGTCCAGTGGCGGCGGTGCTGCGGCTCGACGAGGTGGCGGTAGGTCCAGGCGGTGTCGGCGTTGCTGACGACGATGTCGGCACGGTGCAGGCTGCCGTCGGCCAGCTCGATGCCGGTGGCGCGGCCCTTGTCCACCGTGATGCGGCGCACCTCGGCGTTGCAGCGCACGGCCACGCCGCGTTCGGCGAGCAGCCCCACCATGCCGCGGATCAGCGCGCCGGTGCCGCCCATCGCCCAGTGCACGCCGAAGCGCCGCTCCAGGGTGTTGATCAGCGAGTAGACGCAGGTCACCGAGAACGGGTTGCCGCCGATGAGCAGCGGGTGGAAGCTCATCACGATGCGCAGCTTGGGGTTGCGCAGGTGGCCAGCCACCATGCGGTAGATGCTGCGCCAGCCGCGCATCTTCGTCAGCGAGGGCACGGCGGCGAGCAGGTCGCCGATGCCGTCGAAGGCCTTGGCGCCGAGCTCCTCGAAGCCCAGCTTGTAGCAGGTGGCGGCTTCCTTCAGGAAGTTCTCGTAGCCGGGCAGGTCGTCGGGGCTGAAGCGGGCCACCTCGCGGCGCATGTGCGCCTCGTCGCCGCTGTAGTCGAACCAGCTGCCGTCGTCGAAGCGGATGCGGTAGTACGGGTCCATCGGCCGCAGGTCGATGTCGTCGGCGAACTTGCGTCCGCACAGCGCCCACAGCTCCTCGAGCATGAAGGGTGCGGTGACGATGGTCGGGCCGGCGTCGAAGGTGAATCCGTCCTGCTTCCAGACGTAGGCGCGGCCCCCGGGGCCGTCGAGCTTCTCGAACACCTCGACGTGGTAGCCGCGGCAGCTCAGCCGGATCGCCGCGGCCAGGCCGCCGAAGCCGCTGCCGATGACGATCGCCTTCGGCGCACCCTGCGGTGCGCGGCGATCGGTCGAGGCGGCCGGCGGGGCGCCGCCGCTAACGGGCGTGAAGAAGCTTTTCATCGGAGTCCAGTGGTGCGATCACCCGGGGTTCGGGAGCCGCCGGGGCGGCAGTGCCGTCGCGATTGCGCATGGCCCACTGCCACAGCGCGGTGGCCTGCAGCGGCAGCACCAGCAGCCAGTGTTCGAGGATGGCCAGCCAGAGCAGCGTGGCCACCAGCAGCAAGCCGATGGCACGCGCGCTGCCTGCGGGGCTGTTCAGCGCTTCGTTGACCATCCAGACCGCCACCACCGTCGACGCACTCACCGACAGCGGGAACAGCAGGTTCATGGCGCGCTTGCGGAAGAAGCTCGCCAGATAGGCCAGGTGCGGCGGCAGCAGTTCGACGCTGAGGTTGCGCACGCCGAGGAAGACGTTCAGCTTGGCACTGATGCGCATCACCCACAGCACGGCGAAGGTCTGCATGCCGACCTGGTTCGGTGCGCCCCAGGTGATGGCGACGACCAGCAGGCCCGATCCGAGGATCGCCAGCTCGTGCCAGAGGATCGCCTGCACCGCCTGCACGAAACGCTGCCAGCCCTGCGCGCCCGGGTCGGCTGCATGCTGGCGCGGCCCGGTGACCCAGCCGGTGAGGAAGCTCAGCTCGTGCCAGCCCCACAGCAGCAGCGCGCAGGTGAAGGCGCAGAAGGCCCCGGCCGGCGTGGTCTGCGATGCGGTGTGCGCCAGGCCCACGAAGGCGCCCAGGCCGAGCAGCGTCGACAGCAGGTGGCTCCATCGGAAGGTGGTGCGCGGCAGGCCGTCGAGCAGCAGCACGATGCCGGTGGAGAACCACCAGACGAACACGGCGAACAGCACCGGCAGGGCCACGTTCAGCAAGGGTGTCGACACGGCCGGTTCCTAAGCTGTCTGTCCTACCACGCCGGTGCCACACGCACATCGCGCGGCAGTTCGTGGTGCTGTACCGGCAGCAGGTAGACGCGGGCGAAAGTGGCCACGGCGGCGACGGCGAGGCCCGCTTGATGCAGCCTGCCGACGAGGCCGCCGCGCGCCTTGGCGGCGTCCATGCGCTGCGACAGCTTGAACAGCCGGTCCATGCCGGCGCGGAAGGCCGGGTTGTCGATGTCCAGGCTGATCGGGAAGACCTGCCTGGAGATCTCGCTGGTGATGCGGAACACCGTGTAGTCGTACTCGGTGGGCTCCAGCCCCATCGCCTGCTTGAGCTGCGGCCGCGTGTGGTCGCGCACGTACATGGTGGCGTACACGGCGAGCAGGAAGAAGCGGATCCACAGCGTGTTCGGGCCGCGCAGCAGCTGCGGATGCGCGCGCATGATCAGCGCGAAGCTCTCGCCGTGGCGGAATTCGTCGTTGCACCAGCGCTCGAACCAGCGAAAGATCGGGTGGAAGCGCTTCTCCGGGTGCCGCTCGAGCTGGCGGAAGATGGTGATGTAGCGCGCGTAGCCGATCTTCTCGGACAGGTAGGTCGCGTAGAAGATGTACTTGGGCTTGAAGAAGGTGTACTTCTTCGTGCGCTTGAGGTCGCCCAGGTCCAGGCCGAGGCCGAAGTCCTTCAGGCTCTGGTTGATGAAGCCGGCGTGGCGGGATTCGTCGCGTGCCATGAAGCGCATCAGCGCCTTCACGTCCGGGTTCTCGATGTGCTTGGCGATCTCGTTGTAGAGGATGCAGCCGGAGAACTCCGAGGTCACCGAGCTGATCAGGAAGTCGAGGAACTCCTGGCGCAGCTCGGGCGTCATCTGCGCCATCTGCGCACGCGCTTCTTCCGCGAACTCCGGCGTGCGCTGGAAGTGGTCGTGGTTGTTGTCGCCCTCGTACTCGGCCATCATCGCGTCCCACTCGGCGCGGATGGGCGTGACGTCGATGCGGTCCATCGCCGCGAAATCGGTGGTGTAGAAGCGCGGCGTGAGCAGCGTCTCCTGCTTGGCCTTGGCCTCGGCGTCCTGCGCGCTGGTGATGGCGTGGGTGGCTTCCATGGCTTGTCTCCTCAGGGGTTCTTGTGCAGCGTCAGCAGGCGGGCGAACACGGCGGCGTTGGTGGGCCCGAAGGACTCGAGGTCGAGCCGCGCGCCGGTGGCGGTGTCCATCAGCGTGAGGCGGCCATCGGCGCGTGCGGCCAGTTCGAACGGGGGCAGCGCGCCGACCTCGCGCATGCGCCGCTCGCGCGCCAGCGCGCGCAGTGAGCCGCGCAGGAAACCCTGCTCGCCCTGCACACGCTCGAGCAGGCGGCCATCGGCGGCGTCGATCACCGCGATGCTGCCGTCGGGCCGGTCTTCGAATCGCAGCATCCGCGTGGCCACCGGTGGGGCATCCGGCGTGTGCACCGACATGCCCGACCAGCGCACCACCGCCACGCTGATCAGCGAGATCAGCACCAGCGCGGCCAGCGCCAGCATCGGTACACGGGGAAGAGGGGCGGGAGCGTGCGAGGTGGACATGGTGCGGGCCTCGTTCAGCGGGTGGCCATGGCGGTGCCGGGCATCGCGCGGCCGTCGTCCGCCTGCGGCTGCGGCTGCGATTCCGGCAGCGGCGGCAGCGGTTCGGCAGCGTCGATCGGCTGCACGTCCAGGCCCGTGACCTGCGACCAGCTCTGCGCGAGCAACTGCGCGACCTGCGCGCCTTGCGGGACGCAGCGCAGCATCGGCTGCGGCTTGGCGAGGTGCCACGGACGCGCATGCGGCCAAAGCTGCAGCCAGGCGATGCGGTCGTTGCCGGCCAGATCGAGTGCGATGTCGCCGGTGCCGCGCGGCGCCGGCGCCATCTCGGCCGCGGCGATGCGCTTGAGGGGCAGGTTGAAGCTCAGCGTCAGCACGATGCCGATGCGCATCACCACGCGCCGGTTGGTCAGCGTGTAGGCCGTGCTGCGCGCCGACAACCAGGCGATCAGCAGCGTCAGGCCGATTCCCAGCAGCGCCAGCGGCGCCAGCGTGGCCACCGCGCGAATCGCGTCGATCGCGCTGCCGCCGTCGGCGAGCACGACCGAGCCGCGCAGCGCCAGCATCAGCGCGAAGTAGACGATCAGCTTGCGCACGTGGAAGGCGCGCACCGCCAGCGCGCGCCAGTCCGGCGCACCCTGCCAGAGCACGCGCTCGTCGGCCGGCAGTGCCTCGGGCAGGCCGTGCACCGGCTCGTGCTCGTGCTCGCGCACGGCGCCTGCACGTTGGCTGACTTTCACAGCAGCGGCTCCGCGCGGCCGGGTTCGGCGTACAGCGTGCCGGCGCCGTAGTAGGCGCAGATCTTCTCTTCCTCGAGCAGCGTCACCTTGTCGGGCTGGCGCGGCGCCGGCGCGCTGGACAGCTGGTGGCCCATCACCGACTTCACCGCGATGCGGTCACGGTGCACGCGCGCGAAGGTCACCGGCAGCAGCACGAGGCGCGGGCCGGTGGGCGAGGGCACTTCGACCTCGAAGTAGCGCACGATGTTCTCGGAGTGGTCGACCCACAGGTCGTGCACCTTGCCGCCCACCTGGCCGTCGGCGCCCACCACCGGCATGCCGCGAGGATCGGGGCTCTTCGATGCCACCTCGAATCCGCTCATCAGGCGCATCGGCACGATGCGCGGGTGGCCGAGGAAGTCGATGTCCGGCTCATCGTGGCGGCGTGCATAGGCGCCAGGGCCGACGGCGGCGAACATCGGGTCGCCCACCGGCACCAGCGGCGCGCCGGCGTAGGCGTGGCCAGGCTCGGCGGAGAAGACGTGCGGATCGGGCAGCAGGTTGGGCACGCTGACCTCGCGGCCGTCGGACAGCTTGAAGGTCTTCGGGCCGGGCACCGGCCAGCCGCCGATGGTCGCCTTGCTGAAGCCGTCGGTCTCCATCGGGTAGCCCTCGCGATGGTTCTCGGCCGCGAGGTAGTAGATCAATCCGGCGAAGAAGATCCAGAACAGGTACAGCACGAGCTGCGCCACGTCGACGTATTGGGTGATCGCTCCGGTTCCCATGGGATGCTCTCCTTCTTGCTTGCGTTAGCCGGGGAAGTCGGCCAGTCCGAACTTCGCGGTGGTGGCGACCTGTGGGCGGCGGCCCATCGGCCGCACCAGCGGGCCGAGGGCGATGAGTGCCGCGAACAGCATGTAGATCTCGAGGTGGTAGACGAAGCTGTAGCCCGTCACCGGACTGACCAGCGCCGCGCCCAGCGCGCCCTGCGTGGCCAGGTGCGACACGCCGTCGCGGATCGCGCCGCCGGCCGCGATGGCGAAGCCGCCGGCGCTGGCCTGCACGGCGCCCCAGGCGCCCAGTGCCAGGCCCACGTGTTCGGGTTGCTCCAGGCTCATCGCCGCGGTGAGCGTGCCCACGGCGAAGAGCCCGCCGCCGAAGCCGATCAGCGTGGTGCCGGCTCGGAACAGCCAGGGTGCTTCCAGCGGCGCGGCGAAGACCACGGCTGCAAAGGCCGGCAGGCCGAGCAGGGCGCCGAGTGCCGCCACGCGGTACGGGTCGCTGCCGCGCGCGAGCCAGCGTGCGGCCAGGGCGAAGGCGGCCAGCGAGCCGCCGGCCAGCATCGCGGTGAGCGCGCTGGTGGCGCCCACGCTCAGGTGGAGGATCTCGCCGCCGTAGGGCTCCAGCACCACGTCCTGCATGTTGAATGCGGCGGTGCCCAGGCCCACGGTCCAGAGGAAGCGGCGCGCCTTGGGCTGCGCGATGAAGCTGCGCCAGCGCGGCGCGAAGGCCGGTGCCGGCTCGCCCTTGTGCTTGCGGCGCGACGGGTCGCGCGCTTCCTGCTTCCACAGCGCCACGCCGTTGAGCCAGATCGACAGCACGGCCGCGCCTTGCACTACCTGGATCAGCCGCGTCGGGCTGAAGTCGGCCAGCAGCATGCTGAAGGCCGCGCCGCCGCCGGCCATGCCCAGCAGCAGCATCACGTACATCAGGGCGACGATGCGCGGCCGGTTCGATTCGGTGGAGAGATCGGTGGCCAAGGCCAGGCCGGCGGTCTGCGTGGTCTGCAGCCCGGCGCCGACGAGCAGGAAGGCCAGGCCTGCCGCCAGGTGGCCGAGCCAGGCCAGGCCCAGCTCGCCCTGGCCGGTGAGCAGCAGCAGCGCGAAGGGCATGATCGCCAGCCCGCCGAACTGCATCATCGTGCCCAGCCAGATGTAGGGCACGCGGCGCCAGCCGAGCGCCGAGGCGTGGGTATCGGAGCGATGGCCGATCAGCGCGCGGAACGGCGCGGCCAGGATGGGCAGCGCCACCATCAGCGCCACCAGCCAGGCGGCCATGCCCAGTTCGACGATCATCACGCGGTTCAGCGTGCCCACCATCAGCGCCGTCGCCATGCCCACCGACACCTGGAACAGCGACAGGCGCAGCAGCCGCGGCAGCGGCAGCTCCACCGTCGCCGCGTCGGCGAAGGGCAGGAAGCGCGGTCCGACGCGCTTCCAGAGCAGGGCGAGCTGCGCCATCTTCATGAGCGGGCGATCTCCAGCGCCTGCGAGGTGTAGAAGCCGCTGGCCACGCGCTCGGTCCGTGCGTCGCAGAAGGCCTGCAGGCCGGGCGCGGCGAGCAGGCCGCGCTTGAGCGCCGTCTCGGCCACCGGCTCGATCGAGGGGGCGCGGTCGCCGCGCGGGAAGAAGCGGCCCACCGCGTGCATCGCCGCCAGTGCCGGCGTGCGCGGCGCGAAGGTGATCAGCATCGAGCGCGACACGCGCGGCGCCCAGGCTTCCAGCGCGCGCACCACGTCGTGCGCCTCGTAGTGGATCAGCGAGTCCATCGCCACCACGTGGTCGAAGTGGCCGAGGCCGGCGTCGAGCATGTCGCCACTGCGGAAGTCGATGTGGCCAGCGTTGTCGAAGGTCTCCAGGTGCTGCGCGACGCGCCGCACGGCGAGCTCGACCAGCGTGGGCGAGAGGTCGATCGCCACCACGTGCGCGCCGCGGCTTGCCGCCTCGACGGCCAGCGCCCCGGTGCCGCAGCCGGCGTCGAGCAGGCGCATGCCGTGCATGTCGGCGGGCAGCCACGACAGCAGCGTGGCGCGCATGCGGTCGCGGCCGGCGCGCACGGTGGCGCGGATGCGGCCGACCGGTGCGTCCGACGTGAGGTGCTCCCACGCCTTGACCGCGGTGCGGTCGAAGTAGGTTTCGATCTCGCCGCGGCGGGCCTGGTAGGTGGCGTGTTCCATCAGTCGTATCCCAGCAGGTCGAAGATGTCGCGGTCCTTCAGCGGCACCGCCGGCAGCGGGTCGCCGCCCAGCCACATCGAGGCGGCCAGGCGCAGGTACTCCTTCTGCACGGCCTCGATCTCGGGCGTGCCGTCCATCTCGAACAGCGTGCACTTCTTCAGGCGGCTGCGGCGGATCGCGTCGAGGTCGGGCAGGTGCGCGGCCAGCTTCAGGCCGGTGCGCTCGTTGTACTTGTCGATCTGGTCGGTGGCGGCGCTGCGGTTGGCGATCACGCCGCCCAGGCGCACCCGGTAGTTCTTCGCCTTCGCGCCGATGGCCTGCACGATTCGGTTCATCGCGAAGATCGAGTCGAAGTCGTTGGCCGTGACGATCATGGCGCGGTCGGCGTGCTGCAGCGGTGCGGCGAAGCCGCCGCAGACCACGTCGCCGAGCACGTCGAAGATCACCACGTCGGTGTCTTCGAGCAGGTGGTGTTCCTTGAGCAGCTTGACGGTCTGGCCGACCACGTAGCCACCGCAGCCGGTGCCCGCGGGCGGGCCGCCGGCCTCCACGCACATCACGCCGTTGTAGCCCTCGAAGACGAAGTCCTCGGGGCGCAGCTCCTCGGCATGGAAATCCACCGTCTCGAGGATGTCGATCACCGTGGGCAGCATCTTCTTGGTCAGCGTGAAGGTGCTGTCGTGCTTGGGGTCGCAGCCGATCTGCAGCACGCGCTTGCCCATCTTCGAGAAGGCGGCCGACAGGTTGGAGCTGGTGGTGCTCTTGCCGATGCCGCCCTTGCCGTAGATCGCGAACACCTTGGCGGTGCCGATCTTCAGATTCGGGTCCATCTCGACCTGCACGCTGCCTTCGCCATCGGGGCGGCCGCCCTTGCGGATCTCGTTCACCGGTACTGCCGTGATGTTCATGCTGCTGCTTTCTCGGGAAGGATTCCCTCGAGCCGGTCCTCGAGTTCCTCACCGGCGCGTCGCAGCGCCTCGAGGGTCTTGTCGTCCGGGGTCCAGAACTGGCGCTCCGAGGCTTCCAGCAGGCGGCTGGCGACCTTGGCGGAGGCGGTGGGGTTCAGCCGCGCGAGCCGTTCGCGCATCTTCTCGTCGAGCACGAAGGTCTCGCTGAGCTGCTGGTAGACCCAGGGCTGCACCTGCCCGGTCGTGGCCGACCAGCCCATGGTGTTGGTCACGTGCACCTCGATCTGGCGCACGCCCTCGTAGCCGTGCTCGAGCATGCCTTCGTACCACTTCGGGTTGAGCATGCGCGTGCGGGTTTCCAGCGCCACCTGCTCGGACAGCGTGCGCACCGTGCCGCCGCCCAGGCCGTCGCGGGTCTGGTCGCCGATGTAGACGGGCGCCATCGCGGCGGCTTCGTGGCCTTGCGCGGTCTTGGCGCGCTGCACGGCGCGGCTGATGCCGCCGAGGGTGTCGAAGTAGGTGTCGATGGTGGTGACGCCGAGCTCCACCGAGTCGAGGTTCTGGTAGGCCAGCTGCACACTGGCCAGCACGCTCTGCAGCAGGGCGCACTGCTGGACCGGGCGGCCCGTGCGGCTGTAGGCGAAGCCCTTGCGGCGCGAATAGGTCTCGGCGAGTTCGTCCTCGTCGTCCCACTGTCCGTTGTCGATCAGGTGGCTGACGTTGGCGCCGTAGGCGCCTTCGGCATTGCCGAACACGCGCAGCGAAGCGGCTTCGAGATCGCAGCCATGTTCCTTCTGGAAGGCCAGGGCATGCTTGCGCACGAAGTTCTGCTCGGCCGGCTCGTCGGCACTGGCGGCCAGGAAGGCCGCTTCGGCAAGCATGCGAATCTGCAACGGCAGCAGGTCGCGGAAGATGCCCGACATGGTGATCACCACGTCGACACGTGGGCGGCCGAGCTGCTCGAGCGCGATCAGTTCGGCGCCGGCCAGACGGCCGTAGCTGTCGAAGCGCGGCTTGGCGCCGAGCAGTGCGAGCGCCTGGGCGATCGGGCCGCCTTCGCTCTTCAGGTTGTCGGTGCCCCACAGCACCATCGCGATGGTCTCGGGGAAGGCGTTGCCGTCGGCCAGGTATCGCTGCAGCAGCCGCTCGGCCTGGCGCGTGCCGTCCTGCACCGCGTAGGCGCTCGGGATGCGGAACGGGTCGAAGCCGTGCAGGTTGCGCCCAGTCGGCAGGATGGCCGGCGTGCGCAGCAGGTCGCCGCCTGGCGCGGGGCGCAGGAAGCGGCCGTCGAGCGCGTGCAGGATGCCGCCGATCTCGTGGTCCTGCGCCATCAGCACATCGGCGCGGGCGAGTTCACGCAGGAGCTCGATGGTTGTCGCGGCGCTGTCCTCGGCGGCGGCGTGCGTGAACACCTGCTCAGGCGTCTGGCCGGCCACCAGGGCCTCGACCAGAGTGCGTGCCGGGCGCTGGCCGTGCGAGGCCTCGGCCAGCGACAGCAGCATGTCGATGCGCTCGGTCGGTGTCGGCGCGCGGCCGACCACGTGCAGGCCGTAGGGAATCAGCGTGTACTCGAGTTCGAGCACGGCATCCGACAGCGCCTGGATGTGCGCGTCGGCCTCGCCGGCCCAGGCGGGCTCGGCCGGCGCGAGCTCCAGCGTGGCGGCGTTCGCCTGGATCATCACCGCGAGTTCGCTGCGTTCGGCTTGCGCCTCGGGTTCCAGGCCGCGGTAGCGCTCCAGCGCCGCCTTCAGTTCGTTCAAGCCCTTGTACAGCCCGGCCTGTGCGACCGGCGGCGTGAGGTAGCTGATCAGCGTGGCGGCGGCGCGGCGCTTGGCGATCGTGCCTTCGCTCGGGTTGTTCGAGGCGTACAGATACAGGTTGGGCAGGTCGCCGATCAGGCGGTCGGGCCAGCACATGGCGGTCAGGCCGTTCTGCTTGCCGGGCATGAACTCCAGCGCGCCGTGCGTGCCGAAGTGCAGCACCGCCTGGGCGCCGAAGTCCTCGCGCAGCCAGCGGTAGAAGGCCGAGAAGGCATGCGTGGGCGCGAAGCCTTTCTCGAAGAGCAACCGCATCGGGTCGCCCTCGTAGCCGAAGGCGGGCTGGATGCCGACGAAGACGTTGCCGAAGCGCTCGCCGAGCACGAAGATGTTCGCGCCGTCGCTCTGCTGGCGGCCCGGCGCGGCGCCCCATTGCGCCTCGATCTCCTTGAGGTGGCGTTCGCGCTTGACGTGGTCGTGGGCCGGGATGCGCGCGTGCACGTTGGCCTGCGCGCCGTACTTGGCGGCATTGCCCTCGATGACACGGATGCGCAGCTCGTCGACCGTGGCCGGCACCTCGACGGTGTAGCCCTCGCGCTGCATCGCCAGCAGCGTGTTGTGCAACGACTCGAACACGGACAGGAAGGCCGCGGTGCCGGTATTGCCCGCATTGGGCGGGAAGTTGAAGAGCACCATGCCGACCTTGCGCTGCGCCCGCTCGCTGCGGCGCAGGTCGATCAGCTTGCCCACGCGCGCGGCCAGCATGTCGGCGCGCTCGATGCAGCTGCGCATGTCGTGCGCGCCGCGGCTGTTGTCGAAGCGGCAGCCGTGCGAGCAGCCGGTGCACTGCACCTGGCTGGAACTGCCGCGGCCGCCGAACACCATCGAGCCGGTGGCGCCGTCGAGCTCGGGGATGGCGACCATCATCGTCGCCTCCACCGGCAGCAGGCCGCGCTGCGACGCGCCCCACTGGTCCAGCGTCTGGAACTCGACCGGGTTGACGGACAGGTAGGGCACGTCGAGCTGTGCCAGAGTCTCCTCGGCGGCGCGCGAGTCGTTGTAGGCCGGGCCGCCGACCAGCGAGAAGCCGGTCAGCGAGACCAGCGCATCGATGGTCGTGCGGCCGTCCTTCAGGAAGAAGGCCTCGACGGCCGGGCGCGCATCCAGGCCGGTCGCGAAAGCCGGCACGACGCGCAGGCCGCGCGCTTCGAGCGCGGTGATCACGCCGTCGTAGTGGTCGGTGTTGCCGGCCAGCAGGTAGGAGCGCAGCAGCAGCAGGCCGACGGTGCCGCGCTTGCCACTGGTGGCCACGCGGGGCAGGTCAGCCAGGTCGTCGGACAGGCGGTTCCTGATCTGCGGGTGGTAGACGCCGAGTTCGGGGTAGTCCACCGGCGCATGCGTCTTGATCAGGCCGCGCAGGCCCTGGCGCGGGCCCGCCGCATAGCGGTCGACCAGGAAATGCACCATGTGCGCGACGTTGTCTTCCGAGCCGGCCAGCCAGTACTGCAGCGTCAGGAAGTAGGCCCGCACGTCCTGCGCGGTGCCGGGGATGAAGCGCAGGATCTTCGGCAGCCGGCGCAGCATCTTCATCTGCCGCGCACCGGCGCTGGACTTCACGCCCTGCTCGTCGGGCTTGTTGGCGGTCTTGCCGCGCAGGCGCTTCAGGAAGGCCATCGCGCCGGTCGCGGGCGAGCCCATGTCGAACTTGCCCATGCGCGTGAGCTTCATCACCTCGCCGGCGGACATGGCGCAGACCATCGCGTCGCAATGGTCGCGGCGCGCGCGCAGCGCCGGCAGCACTGGCAGGAAGTGGTCTTCCATGAACAGCATCGTGACGATCACGATGTCGCCGGTGGCGATGTCGGCCTTGCAGCGCGCCAGTGCCGCGTCGTCGTCGCCCCATTCGGCGGCGGCGTGCACCGACAGGCGAAGGCCCGGCATGGCCTTGGACAGTGTGTGATTGGCGCGCGCCGCGGCGCTGGCCAGGTGGCTGTCCATCGTGACCAGCACGACGTGCATCGGCAGCGCCGCAGAACCGCTAGCGGCTGTAGTGGGCTTTGGCATCGTAGAGGGTCTCGATGGTGATGACCGGCACGCCACGGTCGAGCGCGAAGCGCTCGGTGTTGCGGCGTGCCTTGCCGCGCACGAAGAACGGGATCTTTCTCAGCTCCTGCTCGGCGTCTGCCGACCAGGTGGACACGGTGGCGCCGGGCGAAAGCGCCACCGGAGCGGGCGTCGTCTCGGGCAGCGGCTGCTCGATGGTCTGGGCCGGTGCGGCCGGCCGCACGGCGGCCGAGCCGAGGTGCGAGGCCGCGGCGCCCTCGTGGAACTCGAAGTCCTGGCGGAACATGTTCAGCAGGTGCTCTTCCAGACCCATCATGAGTGGGTGCACCCAGGTGTCGAACATGACGTTCGCACCCTCGAAGCCCATCTGCGGCGAGTAGCGCGCCGGGAAGTCCTGCACGTGCACCGGTGCCGAGATCACCGCGCAGGGCACGCCCAGGCGCTTGGCGATGTGGCGCTCCATCTGCGTGCCCAGCACCAGCTCGGGCTGCAGCTCGGCGACCTTGGCCTCGACCTCGAGGTAGTCGTCGGTGATCAGCGGCTCGACGCCGTAGAGCTTGGCGGCCTCTCGGATCTCGCGGCCGAACTCGCGGCTGTAGGTGCCCAGGCCGACGACCTGAAAGCCCAGCTCGCTGGACGCGATGCGCGCGGCGGCCACGGCATGCGTGGCGTCGCCGAACACGAACACGCGCTTGCCGGTGAGGTAGGTCGAGTCGACCGAGCGGCTGTACCAGCTGGCGCGCGAGGTCTCGCGCTCCAGTGCCGCCTGCGGGTCCAGGCCGGCCAGCATGGCCGCTTCGGTGATGAACTCGCGCGTGGCTTGCGTGCCGATCGGCACGACGCGCGTGAAGGGCTGCGCGAAGGTCCGCTGCAGCCACTGGGCGGCCACCGATGCGGTCTCGGGGTAGAGCACGACGTTGAAGTCGGCCTCGGGTAGCCGTGCCAGATCGTCCGGGTCGGCGCCGGCCGGCGCCGTGACGCGCACTTCGATGCCCAGACGTTCGAGCAGGCCGCGGATTTCCTTGACGTCGTCGCGGTGGCGGAAGCCCAGTGCGGTCGGTCCGAGGATGTTGCAGCTCGGCGCCTGGCCTTCGGCGCGGGCCGGCCGCGGCGTGCCCGGGGATGGCGCCTTCGGGCCGGCGAGGGCGCGCACGATGCGGTAGAAGGTCTCGGCGGCGCCCCAGTTCTCCTTGCGCTGGTAGGACGGCAGCTCCAGCGGGATCACCGGCACCGACAGGTTCAGCGCCGCGGCGAGGCCACCCGGGTCGTCCTGGATCAGCTCGGCGGTGCACGAAGCACCCACCAGCAGCGCCTTCGGCTTGAAGCGCTCGCAGGCCTCGCGCGCGGCGGTCTTGAACAGCTCGGCGGTGTCGCCGCCGAGGTCGCGCGCCTGGAAGGTGGTGTAGGTGACCGGCGGGCGCCTGGGCAGCCGCTCGATCATCGTGAACAGCAGGTCGGCGTAGGTGTCGCCCTGCGGCGCGTGCAGCACGTAGTGCACGTCGCGCAGCGCGGTGGCGACGCGCATCGCGCCGACGTGGGGCGGTCCTTCGTAGGTCCAGAGCGTCAGTTGCATGCGAGCCTCAGGCGGCGAGCTTGGTGCGGCGCACCAGCGGCCGGGCGAACAGCTCGGCCAGGTCGGCCGCCTGCTCGTAGCCGTGCACGGGCGTGAACACCAGTTCGATCGCCCACTTGGTGGTGAAGCCTTCGGCTTCGAGCGGATTGGCCAACCCGAGGCCGCAGACGACGATGTCGGGCCGCGCGGCGCGGCAGCGGTCGAGCTGCTTCTCGACGTCCTGACCTTCGGAGAGCACCGTGCCCGCGGGCAGCAGCGCCAGCTCGTGCGCCAGATGCGCACGGTGCAGGTAGGGCGTGCCGACCTCGGTGAGCTGCATGCCGAGTTCGCGTGCCAGGAAGCGCGCCATCGGCAGCTCGAGCTGCGAGTCCGGGAAGAAGAAGATGCGTCGGCCCTCGAGCATCTCGCGGTGGCGCTGCAGGGCGTGGCGCGCGCGCTCGCGGCCGGGCCGCGTCACCGCATCGAAGTGTGCCGGGGCAACGCCGAACGTCGCGGCGGCGGCGCGCAGCCATTCGGTCGTGCCCTCCTCGCCGAACGGGAAGGGTGCGCTCAGGTGTGTGGCGCCGCGGGCTTCGAGCAGACGCGCGGTCTCGGCCAGGAAGGGCTGCGCGAGCAGGAAGCTCGTGTTCGCACCGACCTCGGGCAGTTCGGTCGCATGGCGCGGCGGGAAGAATCGCACGTCGGCGAGGCCCAGGTCGCGGAACAAGCGCGCGAACTGGTCTTCGACGACATCGGGCAGCGAGCCGACGACGAGCAGCGACTGCGGCGCCTCGGGGGCGGACACCGGCATCTGCGGCACCCAGGCGGCCAGGCAGGCGTCTTCGCCCTGAGTGAAGGTGGTTTCGATGCCGCTGCCGGAGTAGTTCAGCACGCGCACCGTCGGGCGATGGATGCCGTCCAGGCGCTGGGCCGCGCGGGCGAGATCGAGCTTGATCACCTCCGACGGGCAGGAGCCGACCAGGAACAGCGTGCGGATCTCGGGGCGGCGCTCGAGCAGGCGGTTGACCACGCGGTCGAGTTCGTCGTGGCAGTCGGCCAGGCCGGCGAGATCGCGCTCGTCGATGATGGCGGTGGCGAAGCGCGGCTCGGCGAAGATCATCACGCCGGCGGCCGACTGGATCAGGTGCGCGCAGGTGCGTGAACCGACCACGAGGAAGAAGGCGTCCTGAACCTTGCGGTGCAGCCAGATGATGCCGGTCAGCCCGCAGAAGACCTCGCGCTGGCCGCGCTCCTTGAGCACCGGCGCCTGGCTGCAGCCACCCGACAGCTCGGCGCGAAGCGGGATCACCGGGCTCATGCTCGCGCTCCCTGCAGCGATGTGCCGGACGCGGCGTGTTCGAGCCGCGCTGCGCGCAGCTTGAGCAGGAACTGCGTCGCGTTGATCACGTAGCTCGCATAGGCGGCCAGCGCCAGCCAGGCCAGGCCACGGCCGTCGAGCGAGTGGCTGGCCCAGGCCACCAGGTAGGCCGTGTGCAGGGCCAGCACCAGCATGCTGAACACGTCTTCCCAGTAGAAGGCGGGCGCGAACAGCCAGCGGCCGAACACCACCTTCTCCCAGATGCTGCCGGTGACCATGATCAGGTACAGCAGCGCCGTCTTCACCACCACCGAGAGCATCGCCGCCTGCTCGCCGGCGCCGCTCGCCAGGTAGCGCAGCAGCAGCACGAGGCTGACGAGGAAGGCGAGGAACTGCACCGGCGCGAGCACACCCTGCACCAGCGTCCAGACCGAGGCGTCGCGACGCTGGCGCTCCTCGGGGCTATACAGCCGGGTGCCGGTGGTCGTACCGGGCCTGGGCGATGCCATTCGAGAAGCTCTCTGCGGTTGCATGAAAGCGAGACTAGGCCGTTCGATGAAAAGTGTCAATCGAGGAAGACGTAAACCAGACTTGACAGTCTGTCGCTCGCCGCCGATCATTCCTTTCAATGAAATGCGCGGGCCGCACACATTGCGGTGGCGCAAACCTTCCGAAGGCGGATGTACACACGAATTGACGGTCCGGGGTGGTGCAGAGTAAAAACACCTTCGGTCCAACGAGATCCCGCAGAGGAAACAGCACCAGGCGAAGAACAACCCGACTGCATCCCGAGCATTGGCGACGCGCTTTGGCAAGGCTCGCCCCTCCAACGCCCCCGAGCAGACGTTCCGACAACGCACACGAGACAAGGAAGTGGAGGGCTCGATGCAAGGAGGCTCCCAATCGGGAACGGTGCCGGCCGACTGCCCGGAAAGCGCCGCGGCCTGGGCTGCTGGCGGTTCACCGGCAAGTGCGCTGTTCACCGACCCCAGTCCCGGCCCGCTGGAGCGCGCCGCCTGTCTGGCACGTGCGCTCGAACTCGAGGTCATTCCGCGCCTGGTGGCGGCACATCGCGGCAACGGCAACCTGCCGGCGAGCAACGACGCGCTCAGCGGCAGCCTCGGCGAAGCCGAGGTGAATGCCTTCACCGACAGCCTGGTGCGCGGCGACGAGCGCGAGTTGTCGCAGGTGCTCGACGGGCTGCGCGACCGCGGCTTCACGGTGGAGCGTTTGCTGGTCGACCTGCTGGCACCATCGGCGCGGCAGCTCGGCCACCTCTGGACCGAGGATCTGTGCTACTTCACCGACGTCACCATCGGCCTCGGGCGGCTGCAGCGAATGATGCGAGAATTGAGCCCGGCCTTCGGAACCGAGGTGGCCCATCCGCCCAACGGGCGCCGCGCCTTGCTGGTGCGCGCCCCGGGCGAGCAGCACAGCTTCGGGATGTCGATGGTCGCCGAGTTCTTTCGCCGTGCCGGTTGGGAAGTTGTCTCCGGGGGCGAAGGCGCAGATACCGACCCGATCACGTCGGTGCGGCGAGAGTGGTTCGATGTGGTGGGGTTTTCGGCGGGCAGCGAAGCGCGGCTCGACTGGTTGCCCTCCTGCATCGCGGCCGTTCGCCGCGCTTCGTGTCACAAGGGTGTGGCCGTGCTGGTGGGCGGCCCGGTGTTCACGTTGAGACCGCAACTGGCCCGTCAGGTCGGTGCGGACGCGACGACCGCCAACGGGAGCGAGGCACCAGGTCTGGCCGAAAGCTTGCTTGCCGGCCGCGTGAAACACAGTTGAACCCCCGTCCAGCAGCTGGACGTTGACAGACATGAAGACAACGGCCCGCAGCACCGGGAACTCGCAGGGGATGAACCTGTGAAGCGCCGCACGGCACCCCGCGCAGTGGTGGGTGATCTCGACGCGGCCACCGCTCAGCGGGTGGTTGCGGCCGCCAGCGACGTCGCCTTGCTGCTCGACCCCCATGGCGTGATCCAGGATGTCGTCATCGGCAGGGATGACCTCGACCCGGTGCTGGTGGCTGACTGGATCGGCCAGCCCTGGACCGAAACGGTGACGGTCGAGAGCCGCGCCAAGGTCGAGTCGCTGCTGCGCGATGCGGCCGGCCCGCCGCGCTGGCGCCAGGTGAACCACCCGTCCACCGGCGGCGGCAGCGACTGGCCCATCCTCTATTCGGCGGTACAGATTGCGCCGCCTGGGCGTGGCAAGACGGCGGGCCGCACGATCGCCTTCGGGCGCGACCTGCGCGCCACCGAGGCACTGCAGCTTCGCCTGATCGAGGCGCAGCAGGCAATGGAGCGCGACTACTGGCGCTTCCGCCAGGCCGAGACGCGTTATCGCCACTTGTTCCAGGCTTCGTCGGAGGCGGTGCTGATCGTCGACGCGGGCAGCCTGCGCATCCTCGAGGCCAACCCGGCTGCGGTGGCGCTGGTCTCCAACGGCGGCGGGCCGCGCCGCCTGGCCGGCGGTTCCCTGACCGCCTTGTTCGAGGCCCCCAACAGCAAGCCGCTGCAGGCCGCGCTCGCCGCCGCGCGCTCGGCTCGCCGGGCCGAGGTGGTGCGCACTGCGTTGTCCGATGGCGGCGGGCGGGTGGGCGTGTCGATGTCCAGCTTCCGGCAGGACGATGCCTCGCTGCTGCTGGTGCGCCTGTCGCGCCTGGGCACGGAGCCGTCGCCGCTGGCCGCGGTCACCGAGAGTTCGATGCTGCTCGACTTCGTGCGCAACTCGCCCGACGCGCTGGTGTTCACCGACAACGAAGGCCGCATCCAGATGGCCAATGCGTCCTTCGTCGCGCTGGCCCAACTCGGCAGCGAGGAGCAGGCGCGCGGCGAGCCGCTGGATCGCTGGCTGGGCCGCACCGGCGTCGAGCTCGGCGTGCTCATCCAGACGGTGCGCCAGCGTGGCAGCATGCGGCTGTTCTCGACGCTGCTGCGCGGCGAGGACGGCGCCACCGCCGAGGTCGAGGTCTCGGCTTCGGCGACCACGCAGGACGGCAAGCCGATGCTTGCCTTCGCCGTGCGCGACGTCGGCCGCCGGTTGAGCGCCGAGCCGCGGGCTGCCGGCGAACTGCCACGCTCGGCCGGTGAACTCACCGAACTGGTCGGCCGCGTGCCGCTGAAAGACATCGTCGGCGAGACCACCGACCTGATCGAGCAGTTGTGCATCGAGACGGCGCTGAAGATGACCAGCGACAACCGCGCTTCCGCAGCGCAGATGCTGGGCCTGTCGCGGCAGAGCCTGTACGTCAAGTTGCGTCGTCACGGCATGGGCGACCTGGGCGACGACGAGGGTTGATACCGAGGCCGGAACCGGCCTCGGGTTGTAAATCTGAGTTGACACTGTGAAGTGTCACGCCCAGAATCAACTCATGGCCTATCCTGCCCCGTCGGCAGTCGCGGAACTGCTCAAGCCGATCACCTGGTTTCCGCCCATGTGGGCGTTCGCCTGCGGCGCTGTCGCTTCGGGCCAGAGCTGGGGAGAACGCTGGGCCCTGGTCGCGCTGGGCGTGCTGCTCGCCGGCCCGATGGTCTGCGCCACCAGCCAGGCGGTGAATGACTGGTTCGATCGCCATGTCGACGCCATCAACGAACCGAACCGCCCCATCCCTTCGGGCCGCATGCCCGGCCGCTGGGGGCTGTACATCGCCGTGCTGTGGACGGTGCTGTCGCTGGCGGTCGCTCTCACGCTCGGCCCCTGGGGCTTCGTCGCCGCACTGGTCGGCCTCGCGCTCGCGTGGGCCTACAGTGCGCCGCCGTTGCGCCTGAAGCGCAATGGCTGGTGGGGCAACGCCGCCTGCGGCATCTGTTATGAAGGCCTGGCCTGGGTCACGGGTGCGATCGTCATGGCCGGCGGCAGCCTGCCCGACGGTCGCTCGCTCGCGCTGGCTGCGCTGTACAGCCTCGGCGCGCACGGCATCATGACGCTCAACGACTTCAAGTCGGTCGAAGGCGACCGCCGCATGGGCATCGGCTCGCTGCCGGTGCGACTGGGCGAGGAGCAGGCGGCGCACATGGCTTGCTGGATGATGGCCGCGCCGCAGTTCGTGGTCATCGTGCTACTGCTGAGCTGGCAGGCCCGCGGCCACGCGCTGGCGGTGGGCGCGCTGCTCGCGGTGCAGCTGCTGCTCATGCGCCGCTTCGTCGCCGACCCGCACGGCCGCGCCACCTGGTACAGCGGGCTGGGCGTGACGCTGTACGTCTCGGGCATGCTCGTCAGCGCCTTCGCCTTGCGCGCCGCCGCGCAAGCGGGATGAAGCCATGACGCCGCTCGGCTGGTTCGGCATCGTGCGGCTCGGTCTGGTGCAGATGGCGCTCGGCGCCATCGTCGTGCTGACCACGTCGACGCTCAACCGCGTGATGGTGGTCGAGCTCGCGCTGCCGGCCCTGGTGCCGGGCTTGCTGGTGGCCATCCACTACGCCGTGCAGATCACGCGGCCGCGAATGGGCTTCGGCTCCGACCGCAGCGGCCGTTGCACGCCGTGGATCCTTGGCGGCATGGCCGTGCTCGCCGCGGGCGGCACGCTGGCCGCCGCTGCCACCGCCTGGATGGCCACCGAGCGTTACGCCGGCCTCGCGCTGGCCGTGCTCGCCTTCTTCTTCGTCGGGCTGGGCGTCAGCGCATGCGGCACCTCGGTGCTGGTGCTGCTGGCCAAGAGCGTGGCGGCACAGCGGCGTGCGCCTGCTGCCACCATCGTCTGGATGATGATGATCATCGGCTTTGCGGTGACGGCCGGGCTGGCCGGCCGCTGGCTCGATCCTTATTCACCGCAGCGCCTGGTTGCCGTCAGCGGCGGCGTGGCGCTGATCGCCTGCCTCGTCGCCGTGGCCGCGCTGTGGCGGCTCGAAGGGCAGGGCGGCGTCGCCGACGGCGCCGCGCAGGACGCGGAGCCGAAGCTGCGCTTCCTCGAGGCGCTGCGCCAGGTCTGGCAGGAAGCCGCGGCGCGCCGCTTCACGATCTTCGTGTTCGTCTCGATGCTCGCCTTCAGCGCGCAGGACCTGATCCTCGAGCCTTTCGCCGGCGCGGTGTTCGGCCTCTCGCCGGGTGCGACGACGCAGCTGTCCGGCCTGCAGCACGGCGGTGTGCTGCTGGGCATGATCGCCTGTGCGCTGGCGGGCAGCCGCTGGGGCATCGGCTCGCTGCGCAGCTGGACGATCGGCGGCTGCATCGCCTCGGCGTTCGCGTTGGCGGGGCTGGTGGCCGCTGGTGTGGTCGGCCCGCGCTGGCCGTTGCACGCCACCGTGTTCGCGCTCGGCGCGGCCAACGGGGCGTTCTCCATCGCCGCCATCGGTTCGATGATGCGCCTGGCCGGCGAAGGCCGCGCCTCGCGCGAAGGCGTGCGCATGGGCCTGTGGGGCGCTTCGCAGGCGATCTCTTTCGGCGTCGGCGGCCTGGCCGGCGCAGTGGCCAGCGACATCGCGCGCCGCTTCATCGACAGCCCCGGCGCGGCCTACGCAGTCGTGTTCGGCGCCGAGGCGGTGTTGTTCCTGTGGGCCGCGGCGCTGGCCGCCGGCATCGAGACGCGCGCGCCGCAGCGGCGCACAAGGAGATGGGCATGGACCAGATCGACACCTACGATGCCGTCGTGATCGGCGGCGGGCCGGCCGGTGCGACCGCCGCCCACGAACTCGCACGCCAGGGCCGCAGCGTGCTGCTGCTCGACCGCGACGGGCGCATCAAGCCCTGCGGCGGCGCCATTCCGCCGCGGCTGATCAAGGACTTCGCGATCCCCGACCACCTGCTGGTGGCGCGCATCCGCTGCGCTCGCATGATCGCGCCGAGCGACGCCAAGGTCGACATCCCGATCGAGGGCGGCTTCGTCGGCATGGTCGATCGCGGCCCGTTCGACGAGTGGCTACGCGAGCGCGCCGCCCAGGCCGGCGCGGTGCGAACGCGCGGCAGCTTCGAAGCCATCGAGCGCGACGTCGACGGCTCGGCCATCGTGCGCTTCAGCGCGCGCGACCGCCGCGGCGGCGAGGCCGTGCCGGTTCGCGTGAAGGCGCGGGTGGTGGTCGGCGCCGACGGTGCCCGCTCCGAGGTGGCGCGCCAGGAGGTGCCCGGCTCCGACCGCGGCAAGTTCGTCTTCGCGTACCACGAGATCCTGCGTGCGCCGGTCGACAGGCCGGGCTACGACGGCTCGCGCTGCGACGTGGTCTACAACGGCGAGTTCTCGCCTGACTTCTACGGCTGGGTGTTCCCGCACGGCGACACGATGAGCGTGGGCACCGGCAGCGCCGACAAGGGCTTCTCGCTGCGCAGCGCGACCGAGGCGCTGCGCCGCGTCAGCGGCCTGGGCGACACCGAGACGCTGCGCCGGGAGGGCGCGCCGATTCCGCTCAAGCCGCTGCCGCGCTGGGACAACGGCCGCGACGTGGTGCTCGCCGGCGACGCCGCCGGCGTGGTGGCGCCGGCCTCGGGCGAGGGCATCTACTACGCGATGTACGGCGGCAAGCTGGCCGCCGAGGCCTCGCTGGCCTACCTGGCCAGCGGCCAGCCGCGCGACCTGCAGCTCGCGCGCAAGCGCTTCATGAAGGCGCACGGCAAGGTTTTCTGGGTGCTCGGCGTGATGCAGTACTTCTGGTACTCGAGCGACAAGCGCCGCGAGCGCTTCGTCAGCATCTGCCGCGACCGGGACGTGCAGCAGCTCACGTTCGAGTCCTACATGAACAAGGAACTGACGCGCAAGAAGCCGATGGCCCACGTGCGCATCTTCCTGAAGGACGTGGCGCACCTTTTCGGAATGGCCCGCGTCTGACCATGCCGAGCTCCGGCGGCCCGTGATGGACGCCTTCTTCGCCAGCGGCCGCGCGGCCGACATCGTGCTCGCGGTGCTGGTGATCGAGGCCATGGTGCTGACCGTGCTCCATGCGCGCAGCGGCGCCGGCCCGCCACCCCGGGTGTTCGCGCCGATGATCGGTGCCGGCGTCCTGCTGGTGCTGGCCCTGCGCTGTGCCCTCACCGGAGCACCCTGGCCCTGGATCGCGCTGCTGCTCAGCGGCGGCGGGGCCGTCCACGCGGTGGATCTCTGGCAGCGCTGGCGACGCTGACCTGTTTCAGGTCAAGGCGCGTCGGCCAGGGCCGGGCATAGAATGCGCCGCAAAGGACCTCCCGGATGAACCGTCGGCCTACAGGAGAAGCAGCGTGAATCAACGCTCGGGCGGAACGGACGATCTCGGCGCTCTCGCCCCCTGGGCGCAGGAGCTGGCACAAACCTTCGTGTCCCTGTCCAGCGACATTGCGCTGGTGCTCGACGACGCAGGGGTCATCACCAGCGTGGCACAGGCCGGCCAGGAGCCGATCTCGCCCACGGCCGCGCAGTGGATCGGACGCCCCTGGGTCGAAACGGTCTCCGGCGGGACGCGCCGAAAGGTCGAGGCGCTGCTGCAGGATGTCACCAGCACCGGCCTGGCGCGCCGCCGCGAAGTCAATCATCCGGGGGCCGGCGGCACCGACATCCCAGTCGCGTACACCGCGATCCGCCTGGGGCGCAACGGCCCGGTGATCGCCGTCGGCCGCGACATGCGTGCCATCGCGGCGATCCAGCAGCGCTTCCTCGATGCCCAGCAGGACCTGGAGCGCGGCTACTGGCGCGCGCGTCAGGCCGAAACCCACGAGCGGCAACTGCTCCAGGTGCTCACCGACGCCGTGCTGGTGGTCGACGCCGCCACACTGACGATCGTCTCGGCAAACCGCACCGCCGCGAACTGGCTGGCCAGCAGCGGCGCGCTGGCCGGCCAGTCGGTCGAGGCGCTCTTCGACGCGCGATCGCGTGGCCCCATCCATCAGCTGCTGGTGACCGCGCGCAGCAGCGGCCGACCGGTGGAACTGCGCGCCCGCCTGCTCGGCAACCCGGTGGCCGCCAGCGTCGCCGCGACGCCGTTCCGCGCCACCGACACGCAGCGCCTGCTGGTGCGCATGCGCACCACCGGCGCGCCGGCGGCGGCCGTGCCGGGTGCCCCGCTGCGGGAAGCGGCGGCAGTGACCGACTCGGTCGGAAACATCCTGTCGTGCGACGCCGCCTTCGTGGCGCTGATGAAGGCCGACGACGATGGTGCGCTGATCGGCAAGTCGGTCGCGCAATGGCTGGGGGAGCCGGCCGACGAACTGGCGGCCCTGCTGCAGGAAGTGCGACATGCCGGCCTGGCGGAGCGGGCGGCCGTGCCGCTGCGCGTGCCGGAATCGCTGCCGGTCCAGCTCAGCGCGACCTGGCTCACCGAAGGCGACCAGGAATGCATCGGTCTCGTGCTTCGGCAGACCCCGCCGCGCGTGGCCGAGTTCGGCGAGGCACAGGCGGCCTTCGCGCAGGCGTGGACGCGGCTGTGCGAGCAGCTCGGCACGGCCAGCCTGCCGGACATGCTGCGCGACGCCACGGCTCTGGCCGAGCAGCATTTCATCCGCATGGCGCTGGAGCGTGCGTGCGGAGACACCGTGGTGGCGGCCGGCCTGCTCGGCGTGAGCCCGCAGAGCCTCGCTCGCCCCGGCGACAGGAAGATCGACTCGCCGTGAAGTCGAGCCCCGCGTTCGGCCAGGCCGACCTCACCAACTGCGAACGCGAGCTGATCCATCTCGCCGGGTCTGTGCAGCCGCATGGCGTGCTGCTGGCCGTTCGCGAGCCCTCCTTCGAGGTGGTGCAGGCGAGCGCCAACGTGGTCGATCTGCTGCGCCGGCAGACGGGCGAACTGCTCGAGCGGCCGCTTCGCTGGCTGGGCGGGAACCTCGAAGATCAGGTGCGCGCGATCGCCCAACAGGACGATCTCGACGAACCGGTGCCCTTTCGCTGCCGGCTGTCGCTGGGTGGTAGCGACGCCGAGTTCGAGGGCGTGGTGCATCGCGTGCCGGGTCAATTGCTGGTGGTCGAGCTCGAACCGCTGGACACGCCGCCGGGCGGCGTCGCGGTGCTCGAACTCGACGGCGACACGCTGGCACAGCACCTGGGCCGCGCGGTGCAGCGCCTGAGTGCCGCCTCCAGCATCGGCACGCTTTCGGACGCGGTGGTGAAGTGCTTCCGCGAGATGACCGGCTACGACCGGGTCATGGTCTACAAGTTCGACCCCGACGGCCACGGCAAGATCATCGCCGAGGCGCGCGATCCGCGGCTGGAGTCGCTGCTCGGCCACCACTACCCGGCCACCGACATTCCGCAACGCGCCCGCGAGTTGTACATCCGCAATCGCGTGCGACTTCTGGTCGACGTCGACTACGCCGCGGCCGGGTTGGTGCCGCGCCAGGTGCCCGGCAGCGCAGCCGAACTGGACATGTCGATGTGCACGCTGCGCAGCATGTCGCCATTGCACCTGCAATACCTGCGCAACATGGGCGTGACGGCCACGCTGGTGGTGTCGCTGGTACGCGAGGGCCAGCTGTGGGGCCTGGTCGCCTGCCACCACTACAGCCCCTACAACCTGCGCTTTGCCGTGCGTGCCGCGGCCGACCTGCTGTCCGAGGTGATCGCCACGCGCATCGCGGCGATCGACAACTACGCCTATGCGCAAGTGGCCATCCAGGTCCGCCGGCTCGAGCAGCGCCTGATCGAGGCCACCTCCACCGAAGGCGACTGGCGCCTGGCGCTGCTGCGCAACCCGCGCACGCTGCTGCAGCCGCTGGACGCCACCGGCGCGGCGCTGTTCCATGACGACGAGGTGCTGAGCACCGGCGAGGTGCCGTCTACGCCGCAGCTGCGCGCCCTTCAGCAATGGGTGCAGACGCACGGCGTCGATCGACTCTTCCACTGCTCGGCTGTCGAGCGCGACAACCCCTCGCTGGCCTCGCTCACGCCCACCGCCAGCGGCGTGATCGCGGTGAAGCTTTCGGCCGACCGGCCCGACTACCTGATGTGGTTCCGCAAGGAACAGCTGCTCACCGTCACCTGGGCCGGCGACCCGGCCAAGCCGATGGTCGCCAACAACCCGATGGAGCTGTCGCCGAGGCGCTCGTTCGCCGCCTGGTCGGAGCTGGTGCGCGGCACGGCGCTGCCCTGGAGCGGCAGCGAGCTGGCGCTGGCGCGCGCCATCGGGGCCTCGCTGATCGACATCATCGTGCAGGTCAACGCGGTGCGCCTGCTGATTGCCGAACACCAGCTTTCCAAGGTGCGTGGCACGGTGGGCAGTTCGAACGAGGCGGTCATCGTGACCGACGGCCATCAGCGCACGCTGTTCGCCAACGAGGCCTTCCTGCGACTGAGCGGGCGCACGCGCGAGACCCCTGCCCGACTGGCCGCGGTGGCCGGCCTGCTCACCCAGCCGCAGGCCGCCCAGCGTGTCTTCGATGCCCTGGTGAGCGACGGCCAGCCCTGGCGCGGGGAATTCGAGCTGGCCGGCAGCCGGCCCACGCCGCTGTCCGTGCGGGCCGAGGTGGTGCCCGCGCGCGACGGCTCGGTGCTCGGCTTCATCCTGATGTTCGACGACCTCACGGAATCCAAGCGTGCCTTGCGCGCGCGCGAGCACCTCGAGGCATCGCTGTCGCAGGCGGCGCCATCACTGGCCGCCTTCGGCAGCGGATCGCGCGAGAACGACGAGCTGGTCAGCGCCATCCTGGCCAGCGCCAGCCTGGCGGCGATGGACATCGCCGACGGCAACATGGCGCCCACGGTGGCTCCCATGCTCGAGGAACTGGAAGTCTCGACGCGCCGCGCGACCACCCTGTACGGACGCATCCGCGGATTCACGCAACGCTAGGTGCGGAGCGGGCGCGGTCGAGCTGCTCGAACAGCTCGCCGTGGCGGCGGAAGGCGTCGGTCGCCTCGCTGACGATCGCCTCGCGCGAGGCCGGGTCGCCCTCGATCTGATCGAGCCCGCTGCGGAACCGCTGCGCCATCGCGCCCACCTGCTGCGGGGATCCGAAGTCGTAGAAGCGCGTGCCGGCCTCGGGCGCCAACCCGAGCGCGCGCGCCACAATCTTGCGCAGCGCCTGGCCGCCGCTGAGGTCGCCGAGGTAGCGCACGTAGGCGTGCGCCACCAGCAGCGCCGGTTCGCTGCGCTCGATCTCGGCGATGCGTGCCGCGTAGGCCCGGGCCGCCGGTTGCGCCGCCAGTTCGTCGCGCCAAGCCGGGCCGTGCAGGTGATCGAGGTCGCTGCCCAGCGGCTCCTCGCGCAGCAGTTCGGAGTTGAACACGGGGGCGATCACCGGGTGTTGCGCCTGGCGCAGCAGCGCCGCTTCGAGCGCCGCGTAGATCGGGTGCAGGCTGGCCAGCAACAGGCAGTAGCCGTTTCGATCGACCTGACCACCGAGCAGGGCGCGCACGAAGCTCGTCGCTTCGACCTGCTTGTGCGCAGGCCAAGTCTGCGAACGCAGACGTTCGGCAAGCGAGTTCATCGGGGTCGGTTCCAGCGGGTCGGCATGAAGGGCTCCGTGGGTGCGATCATTATCGGCGGCGAGAGTTCGGTCGTGCCACGCAAAAGGCCTGGCACACCATGGCTCTCGCCATCGCCGCAACACCGCCGTGCACTATCTCCGGGCCTGCCATGAACAACGACGAGCGCTTGCCGTCCCATCGCACTGACTTGGCGCAGGGCGCCGCATTGCCGCACCGCATCGTGGTCGTCGGCGGCGGCGCCGGCGGGCTCGAACTGGTCACGCAACTCGGCGACCGGCTCGGCCGCAAGGGCCTGGCGCATGTCACGCTGATCGAGAAGACGCGCACACATTTCTGGAAGCCGCACCTGCACGAGATCGCCGCCGGCAGCGCCGACCTGCACAGCCACGCCACCGACTACCTGGCGCAATCGCACTGGCACGGCTTCCGCTACCGCGTGGGCGAGATGGTCGGGCTGGACCGCGAGAAGCGCGAGGTGATCGTCGCCCCGGCCATCGACGACGACGGCGTACCGATCACGCAGCCCTACACGCGCGGCTACGACACGCTGGTGATCGCCGTGGGCAGCCAGACCAACGACTTCGGAACGCCCGGCGTGGCCGAGCACGCCATCGCGCTGGAGACACCCTGGCAGGCCGAGCGTTTCCACCGCCGCCTGGTCAACGCCTGCATCCGCGCACACATGCAGACCGAGCCGCTGGCGCCGCGGCAGCTGCAGGTGGCGATCATCGGCGCCGGCGCCACCGGTGTGGAGCTGTCGGCCGAACTGCACAAGGCGACGCGGGCGCTGGTCTCGTACAACCTCGAGCGCATCGACCCGGAGCGCGACATCAAGCTCAACCTGATCGAAGCCGGGCCGCGCATCCTGCCCGCGCTGCCCGAACGCATCTCGGGAGCGGCGGCGAAGCTGCTCACCGGGCTGGGCGTGCGCGTGCGGACCGGTTCGCGCGTCACCGCGGTGACCCACGAAGGGGTGCAGCTCGCCAGCGGCGAGCTGATTCCGGCCGAACTCGTGGTGTGGGCCGCCGGCGTGAAGGCGCCTGACTTCCTTCGCGACGTGGCCGGGCTGGAGACAAACCGGCTGAACCAGCTCGTTGTCGAGCCCACGCTGCGTTGCACGCGCGACCCGGACGTCTTCGCGCTGGGCGACTGCGCCGCTGCGCCCTGGCTGGGCCACGAGGGCAACGTGCCCCCGCGCGCGCAGGCGGCGCACCAGCAGGCCTCGCACCTGGTCAAGCAGCTGCAGCGGCGCATCGAGGGCAAGCCGCTACAGCCGTATCGCTACCGCGACTTCGGCTCGCTGGTGTCGCTGGGCGAGTACAGCACGGTGGGCAACCTGATGGGCTCGCTGGTCGGCGGCAATCTGTGGGTCGAGGGCCTGTTCGCGCGCACCATGTACCTGTCGCTGTACAAGATGCACGAAGTGGCATTGCATGGCTTCTGGCGCACCGCGCTCGGCTCGATGAGCCGCTGGATGACACGCGGCACCGAGCCGCGAGTCAAGCTGCACTGACCGGGGCTACAGCCCCACGTCGTCCAGGTCGCGGTAGACGTCGCGCAGCCACATCTTCACGCGCTGGCGGTCCATCAGGCCGAGTGCGGCGTGGTTGTCGCCGTTCTTGGCGTTCCAGAAGCTGCTGCTGGTGGCGTCGATCTTGTTGATCGCGCCGTCGTGCAGCCGCTTCACCGAGACGATCTTGGCGCCCAGGCCGAGCGCCCGCGCCTGCTCGCCCGACTGCTCGAGCACGCCGAAGTCGTTGCCGCGCACCTGGTTGCGCACCAGCACGTACTTCAGGCTGGTGCCGAAGCGGTCGAGCAGGCGGCGCAGCAGGTCCACCGAATCCTTGCCGGTGTCCATCACGTGCCAAT
The DNA here is from genome assembly GCF_017795745.1 of Rhizobacter sp. AJA081-3. GTDB lineage: Bacteria > Pseudomonadota > Gammaproteobacteria > Burkholderiales > Burkholderiaceae_C > Piscinibacter. Next base: position 1,416,369 of record NZ_CP059067.1, read on the forward strand.
AGTGGATCTGGATGCCGGACTCGTCGGCCAGATTCAGCACGCCGGAGTCGTCCATCCAGCGCACCAGCGGGTCGTGCGTCTGGGCGGCCAGATCGACGAGGATGCGGCGATCCGGCTGCTCGACGGCGGCTTCCATGATGGCGTCCAGCGCCTCGTAGCGGTCGACGATCACCGGCGAGGCGTAGCCCGAGTAGAAGCGCATCAGCGCGCCGTGCGAGCGGTCGGTGTCGAAGCCGATGAAGGGCTCGCCGCGGTCGATCAGGTACTGCGCCAGCACCCGTGCCATCAGCGACTTGCCGACTCCGCCCTTTTCGCCGCCGATGAAATGAATCTTCGCCATCTCGTGAGGTCCCTCGCTCGGTGGGGGTGCCGCCCGGTGCGGCCCGCTGTCGACATTCTGGCCTGTTTTCGCGGCGCTCCTCGCATCGACTCACGTCAAACCGTCACGGGAGCTTCACGGCACTGTCATGCCCGCCGCCGAGACTGCGCCGCTTGAACCAACCCGCAGTCAAGAGGACGACATGAACAAGCCCGTGGACCTGCCGATCGGCTTCTCCGAAGAAGAGGACTCCAACACCTCCGCCAACCCGAGTTTCGACTCCATCCTGAGCGCACGTCTGAGCCGCCGCGGCCTGCTGCGCGGCGGCGTCGGCACGGCTGCCACGGCCCTGTTCGGCAGCGCCGTGCTGGCCGGCTGCGGCGGCGGCGACGACGATCCGGCACCGGTCGCACCCACCGAGACCCTGCTCGGTTTCAGCGCGGTGGGCAAGAGCCTGCTCGACAGCGTGGTTGTGCCGGCTGGCTACACGGCCACCGCGATCTACGCGCTCGGCGACCCGCTGGCTGCCGGTGTGGCCGACTACCTGAACGACGGCACCGACACCAACTTCGAGAACCGTGCGGGCGACCACCACGATGGCATGGAGTGGTTCGGCCTGTCGGCCGCCGGCGCGGCCTCGGCCACGGCCGTGGACCGCGGTCTGCTGGCCGTGAACCACGAGGCAACCACCGACGAGAACCGCTCGTCGTTCTTCCTTCATGCCGATGGCGGCACGAGCACGCTGCCGCGTCCGGCCTTGGAAGTCGACAAGGAGCTCGCGATCCACGGCGTGTCCGTGGTCGAGGTGCGCAAGACCGGCACGGCCTGGGCCGCGGTCAAGGATTCGTCCTTCAACCGCCGCCTGACCACGCTGACCGACATCGAGATCGCCGGCCCCGCGCGCGGCAATGCGCTGCTGGTGACGAAGCACTCGACCGCCGGCACGGCAACGCGCGGCACGCTGAACAACTGCGGTACCGGCAAGACGCCCTGGGGCAGCTTCGTCACCGGCGAGGAGAACTGGTCGGGCTACTTCACCCGCCCGGTGGGCGACGACGCCGCGCGCGCCAACGACAAGAGCGTGACGTCGCTGCGCCGATACGGACGCGCCGAAGGGGCCACCTCGCGCCACGGCTGGGAGAGCGCCGGTGCCGGCGACATCTACGCACGCTGGACCAACGCGAAGACCGGTGTCTCGACCGACGGCAGCGACGACTACCGCAACGAGATGAACGGCATGGGCTACATCGTCGAGCTCGACCCGTACGACAAGAGCAAGGCGGCGAAGAAGCGCACCGGCCTCGGCCGCTTCGCCCACGAGAGCGCGGCCTTCGGCACGCCGGTCGCCGGCCAGCCGATCGCCGTCTACCAGGGCGACGACTCGCGCAACGAATACATCTACAAGTTCGTCTCCACGGCCCTGTGGGACGCTGCCGATGCGAACCCGGCCGACCGGATGGCCACCGGCGACAAGTACCTCGACAGCGGCAAGCTGTACGCGGCGAAGTTCAATGCCGACGGCAGCGGCGAGTGGATCGAGCTGTCGATCACGACGCCCGCGATCGCGGCTTATGCGGGTTACACCTTCGCCGACCAGGCCGACGTCTGCGTGAACTCGCGCCTGGCCGGCGACGCCATCGGCGCCACCAAGATGGACCGGCCCGAGTGGTGCGCGGTGAATCCGGCCAACGGCGAGATCTACTTCACGCTGACCAACAACAGCAACCGCCGCGTCGAGCCCACCGGCTCCTCGCAGCTCGCCCCGGACAGCGCTAACCCGCGCGTCTACACCGACATCAAGGGCACCTCGACCTCGCAGCAGGGCAACCCGAACGGGCACATCCTGCGCATCAAGGAAGGTGCCGCCGGCAGTGCCGCGACGGGCTTCACCTGGGACGTCTACCTGTTCGGCGCCGAGTCGGGCGCGCCCGGCGCGATCAACCTGTCGAGCCTGACCTCGGACCAGGACTTCTCCAGCCCCGACGGCCTCGTGTTCAGCCGCGCCACCGGCATCTGCTGGATCCAGACCGACGACGGCGCCTACACCGACGTGACCAACTGCATGATGCTCGCCGCGCTGCCCGGCCAGGTGGGAGACGGCGCGAAGAAGACGCTGAGCTACAGCCGCACCGCCGGCGGCGCGCTCGCGGTGGACACCTACATCGGCAAGGCCCCGACCGCGTCGACGCTGAAGCGCTTCCTGGTCGGCCCCATCGGCAGCGAGATCACCGGCCTGACCGAGACGCCGGACGGCAAGGCGATCTTCGTCAACATCCAGCATCCGGGCGAAAACACCGCGCAGGCCAACATCGCCGACCCGACGAAGTTCACCAGCCACTGGCCGGGCAATACCGGCTACGGCGCGGGCGGTGCAACGGCGCGGCCGCGGTCGGCGACGATCGTCATCACGAAGAACGACGGCGGGCGCATCGGCAGCTGAACGACCCTCCCGTGCGATGGTTCATGGCGCCACGGCCGAAGTGGCGCCAGAATCGCGGCATGGGAGAGCCATCGTGATCGAGAAGGGCTTCGCCGCCGTTGTGCTGGCGGCGTGCCTCGTCATGCTGCTGCGCCTGGCGCTGGGTGCGCAGCGTCGTCAGCGTTTCGACGCAGCCGCGATCCGCACCTGGCTGCGGCTTCGCGCGGCGGCGATCACGACGTGGCGCTGGCCGCGCTCGCGGCGACAGGCCCGGCAACTCGCCGACGATGCGATCCGCCGCGCCAGCCAGGGCCAGTGGGACGGCAACGTCTACACGCCGGACGAATTCAAGCGCCCGCCGCGCGACAAGATGCACTGAGTCCCGGAGTCGCGTTGTTCAGCCGCGCCCGACGAAGGGCATGTTGGTCGCCATCACCGTCATGAACAGCACGTTGGCATCCAGCGGCAGGCTGGCCATGTGCACCACCGCGTCGGCCACGTGCTTGACGTTCATGCGCGGCTCGACCTTGGTTTCGCCGTTGGCCTGGATCACGCCGTTGGCCATGCGCTCGGTCATGTCGGTGGCGGCGTTGCCGATGTCGATCTGGCCGCAGGCGATGTTGTGGCGCCGTCCGTCGAGCGCGGTGCTGCGCGTCAGGCCGCTGATGGCGTGCTTGGTGGCCGTGTAGGGCGCCGAGAAGGGCCGCGGCGCATAGGCCGAGATCGAACCGTTGTTGATGATGCGCCCGCCCTGCGGCGTCTGGCTCTTCATCAGGCGAATCGCCTCCTGCGTACACAGGAAGGGGCCGGTCAGATTCACGTCGAGCACGGTCTTCCACTGCTCGAAGCTGAGGTCTTCCATCGGGATCGGCGGGGCGCCGGTGCCGGCGTTGTTGAACAGCACGTCGAGGCGGCCGAAGCGCTCGCGCGTCGTCGCGAAGAGTGCCTTCACCGAGGCCGGATCGCCCACGTCGGTGGGCACGGCGAGCAGGCGCTCGGCACCGCTAGGCGCAGCGGCGACGGTCTGTTGCAGCGCATCGGCGCGGCGGCCAGCGAGCACCACGTGGTAGCCGGCCTCCAGCAGGGCCAGGGCACAGGCGCGGCCGATGCCGCTGCCGGCACCGGTGACGAGGGCAACGCGAGGGGTGGAACTCATGGTGTGCTTTCGGGCGGCTGCGGCGCCGCATCGGTGGGGGGAAGCGGGGGCACGGCGTCGTCACCGTCGACGAAGCAGTCGGCAAACGTGAAGTACAGCGAGGTGTAGAACACGGTGGACAGCAGCAGCGAGGCCGGCATGGCCAGCAGCGTGACTAGCTGGGCCTGGCCGAGCAGCGCAGCGATCAGGTTGGCCGCCACGCCGAGCGACAGCACCACGCCCAGCCAGGCCAGCGAGAAGACGACGAAGGCGCCCTTGTTGCGCCACATCGCGACCGTGCTCGAGAAGAGCGACTGCGCCACGCCCTGGGCGCCCCAGTGCACCAGCGCCGGCGCATGCCAGAAGGGCACCGAGAGCAGCCCCGCCAGGCCCAGGCGCATCGCCACCCCGAGCTGCAGCCGGCCATCGGCCAGCCGCTGCGCCACCTCTTCGGGTGTGGCCTTGCCGTCGGCCACCACATCCATCAGCGCTTCGAGCGCGCCGCCGTCGGCCCACTCGCTCAGCGCGATGATGGCCACGCTGGCGACGGCGTAGACCACGCCGAGCATCAGCATCGCGCGCAGGCGCGGTGCGCCATGGCGCAGCGGTTCGATGAACGCGCTCGGCAGCGGCAGCTGGCCGCCCAGCGATTGTCTCGTCGCGATCATGAAGCCCAGCGAGCCCAGCGGCAGCAGCGCGAGCAGCAGCAGTGGCCCGATCACCGGCAGCAGCGTCAGCACGAAGACGAAGAACAGGAAGGCCGCGAACATGCCACTGAAGGCCAGCGGCTGCCGGGCGAAGGACTGGAAGCCGCGCCGGACCCAGGCGGCTCCGGTGGCGGCACTGACGTACTGCAGTCTCATGGGGTCGGTGGCGGTCTCAAAGGCGGGTGAAGTGCCAGGGCGCCTCGACGCGCGCACGCAGCACGCGCTCGAAGTGACCGGGGTCGTGCGGGGTCAGCAAATGGGCGTCGCGTGGCAGGAAGAAGTCCCACAGCCGCGAGATCCAGAAGCGCAGGGCCGCAGCGCGCATCATCGCCGGCAGCAGGCGGAGTTCGGAGCTGGCCAGCGGCCGCACCGCGTCGTAGGCGGCCACGAAGGCCTGCGCACGCTCCTCGTCGAGGCGTCCGCTGGCCAGGTCGATGCACCAGTCGTTCAGGCACACGCCGACATCGAACAGCAACTTGTCGACGCCGGCGAAGTAGAAGTCGAAGAAGCCGGTGAGCTGATCGCGGCCATCGTCGCCCGCCTCGAACATCACGTTGTCGCGGAACAGGTCGGCATGGATCGCCGCCTCGGGCAAGCCACGGTGCGCTGCCGAATCGGCGAGCTGGCGCTGGAAGGCGAGCTCGGTGTCGAGCAGCTTGGCCTGCTCCGACGTGACGAAGGGGCGCACCACCGGGGCGGTCTCGGCCCACCAGGCCAGGCCGCGCAGGTTGGGTTGCACCATCGGGAAGTCGTGCGCCGCCAGGTGCATGCGCGCGAGCATGTCGCCGACCATCGCGCAGTGCGGCGCGTCCGGCGCCAGGTGGTGCCGCCCGCGCAGCCGGTCGACCACGGCCGCCGGCTTGCCCTTGAGCGTGTGCAGGATCTCGCCGCGTGCGTCGCCGTAGGGCCGCGGCACCGGGATGCCGCGCTCGGACAGGTGCTTCATCAGCTGCAGGTAGAAGGGCAGCTGCTCGTGCGTGAGCCGCTCGAACAGCGTGAGCACGTAGCGCCCATGCGCCGTGTCGGCGAAGTAGTTGGTGTTCTCGATGCCGCTGGAGATCGGCTGCAGCGACTTCAGCTCGCCGATGGACAGGCGTGCGATCAGCGCGGCCGCCTCGTCGAACGAGACCTCGGTGTAGACCGCCATCGCCGCGTCAGAAGCTCAGCACGTGCCAGACCCGCTTGCCCGCCGCGCCTCGCGTGGTGTTGACGCCTTCGGACAGGTCGCGCGAGCCGTCGCCGACCAGGATCTCGTAACTCTGCTTCGTGCCGACCTTGGGCGTGACGACGATGCGCTGCGTGGTGCCGCGCACGCGCAGTTCCTCGATGCGGCTGCCTTCGTCTTCGTGCACCAGCCGCTCGACCCTGGGCTCGGCCGTGGCCGCTGCCGGCGCCTTGGCTTCCTGGGCGACCGCGGGGCCGGCCAGGGCCAGCAGCCAGGCGGCAGCGAGGACGTGCGGGGTGTTCATGGGGCTCATTCTAGGCGCCGGGCTTGCTCCACAATCCCGCCATGACGACGAAGACCCTGCTGCTGGTGGATGGCTCGAGCTACCTGTATCGCGCCTACCACGCGCTGCCCGACCTGCGCAGCCCCGACGGCTTCCCGACCGGCGCCATCCACGGCATGGTGGCCATGCTCAAGCGCGCGCTGCAGGACGTGCAGCCCGAGCACGCCGCCTGCGTGTTCGACGCCAAGGGCGACACCTTCCGCAACGAGTGGTACCCCGAGTACAAGGCGCAGCGCGCGCCGATGCCCGAAGACCTGGTCAAGCAGATCGAGCCGATCCACGAGGTGGTGAAGCTGCTCGGCTGGCCGGTGCTGGTGCCCCCGGGGATCGAGGCCGACGACGCCATCGGCACGCTGGCGCGCCTGGCTGCGGCCAGCGGCCACGAGGTGATCATCTCCACCGGCGACAAGGACCTGGCGCAACTGGTGGGCGAGCACGTCACGCTGATCAACACGATGAGCAACGAGCGGCTCGACGTGCCCGGCGTGCTGGCCAAGTTCGGCGTGCCGCCGGAGCGCATCGTCGACTACCTGACCCTGATGGGCGACACGGTCGACAACGTGCCCGGCGTCGAGAAGGTCGGCCCGAAGACGGCTGCCAAGTGGATCGCCGAACACGGCTCGCTCGATGGCGTGATCGCCGCCGCCGAGACGATCAAGGGCGTCGCCGGCGAGAACCTGCGCAAGGCGCTCGACTGGCTGCCGACCGGGAAACGGCTCGTCACGGTGGTGACCGACTGCGACCTGGCCGCCCAGGTGCCCGGCTTCCCCTCGCTCGACGCGCTGGCGCTGCAACCGGTGAACCGCGAAGGGCTGCTCGACTTCTATGGCCGCTTCGGCTTCAAGACCTGGAAGAAGGACCTCGAGGCCGCGCTGGGTTCGTCGGCCGCCGCCGGAGCCGAGGGCGAGCACCCACCGGCCGCTGCGCCGGCGGCGGCCGCGAGCATCGACAAACACTACGAGACGGTACTCACGCACGAGGCGCTGAAACGCTGGCTGGAGCGCATCCGCGAGGCGCCTCTGACCGCGATCGACACCGAGACCGATTCACTGGACGGCATGACGGCGCGCATCGTCGGCATCTCGCTGTCGGTGAAGGTCGGCGAGGCGGCCTACATCCCGCTGGCGCACAGTTATGCCGACGCGCCGGACCAGCTGCCGATGGCCGAGGTGCTCGCCGCGCTGAAGCCCTGGCTCGAAGATCCGAAGGCGCTCAAGCTCGGCCAGAACATCAAGTACGACACCCATGTGTTCGCCAACGCCGGCATCGCCGTGCGCGGCTATGCGCACGACACCCTGCTCGAGAGCTATGTGTTCGAGGCGCACAAGCCGCACGGCCTGGAGAGCCTCTCCTCGCGCCACCTCGGCCGCAGCGGCCTGAGCTATGAAGACGTCTGCGGCAAGGGCGTGCACCAGATCCCGTTCGCGCAGGTCGAGGTGCAGCGTGCCGCCGAGTACTCGTGCGAGGACAGCGACATGACGCTGCATGTGCACGAAGTGCTCTGGCCGCAGCTTCGCGAGCAGGCCGGGCCGCTGTTCGTCTACGAGAAGATCGAGATGCCCAGCGTGGTGGTGCTCGGCCGCATCGAGCGCCACGGCGTGCTGATCGACTCGGCCGTGCTGGCGCGGCAGAGCCACGAACTGGCCGAACGGCTGATGGCGCTGGAGCGAGAGGCGCACGAGCTCGCCGGCCAGCCCTTCAACCTGGGCAGCCCCAAGCAGATCGGCGAGATCCTGTTCGGCAAGCTCGGCCTGCCGGTGAAGAAGAAGACCGCCAGCGGCGCGCCCTCCACCGATGAAGAGGTGCTGGCCGAACTCGCTGCCGACTACCCGCTGCCGGCCAAGCTGCTGGAGCATCGCAGCCTCGCCAAGCTCAAGGGCACCTACACCGACAAGCTGCCGCTGATGGTCAACCCCGCCACCGGCCGGGTGCACACCCACTACGCGCAGGCGGTGGCGGTGACGGGGCGGCTGGCCAGCAACGACCCGAACCTGCAGAACATCCCGATCCGCACGCCCGAAGGCCGTCGCGTGCGAGAGGCCTTCATCGCGCCGCCGGGATGTTCGATCCTGAGTGCCGACTACTCGCAGATCGAGCTGCGCATCATGGCGCACATCAGCGAGGACCCGGGCTTGCTGAAGGCCTTTGCCGAAGGCATGGACGTGCACCGCGCCACCGCCAGCGAGGTGTTCGGCATCGAACCGGCGGCCGTGACCAGCGAACAGCGCCGCTATGCGAAGACGATCAACTTCGGCCTCATCTATGGCATGGGCGCCTTCGGTCTGGCGCAGAGCCTGGGCATCGAACGCAGCGCGGCCAGCACCTACATCGAGCGCTACTTCCAGCGTTTTGCCGGCGTGAAACGCTACATGGACGAGACCAAGGCCTCCGCCAAGGCCAAAGGCTACGTCGAGACGCTGTTCGGCCGGCGCATCTACCTGCCCGAGATCAACGGGGGCAACGGCCCGCGCAAGAGCGGCGCCGAGCGGCAGGCGATCAACGCGCCGATGCAGGGCACGGCGGCCGACCTGATCAAGCTGGCCATGGTGGCCGTGCAGGACCTGATCGACCACGAGAAGCGCGCCACCCGGATGATCATGCAGGTGCACGACGAACTGGTGTTCGAGGTGCCCGAGGCAGAGATCGCCTGGGCCCGCGAGGCGGTGCCGCGCGTGATGGCCGCGGTGGCGCAGTTCAGGGTGCCGCTGCTCGCCGAGGTGGGGGTGGGGCCGAACTGGGATCAGGCGCATTGAACGTGGACTTCCGAAGCGCTTGAGGGAGAGAAAGATATGAGGCATCACGTCGGCGTGGCGGCACTTGCGATCGCCTGCTGTTGCGCATTGCCCGTGACGGCACAGCCGAAGGCTCAGGGCTTCCCGACCGATCCGGCGCAGCTCGAGGCGATGATGAATGGCTATGCGCCCTTGCTGGCACACGAGACCGCACCCGCCACGCGCCCGTATCCGGACTATTTCGGTCAGGCCGCCAGATTGACCGAGCACCTGCCGACGGAGCGTGCCGCGCTGCCTCGCCGCCCTCCGCGCGGTCCGTCGCTGGTCGTCTTGCCCGTGCAGACCGAGGCGTTCGGATTCGGCGCTCCATTCCTTGCCCTCCTCGGGGCCGAGTTGGACATGCAATTGCAGGAGAAGGGCCTGTCGGCGACGCGCCAGACGGATGCGGTGGATGCTCACGGGCCGTTCGTTCGGCGCTTCGACGAAGTGCACCTGGCCAACCTGCAAAACGAATACCCGGAGCAGCGCCTTGTGATGCTGCACGCGGGACATGATGGCATCGACAAGTTCTTCCTCTCCCTGGTTGTTAGCGATCGGCAAGGCAAGCGTGTCGTGCAAGAGTCCCTCGTGCTGCCCGAATCCCCCGAGGCGGCCTTACTGGAAGCCGGTGGTGCCTTGGCACGAATGCTGGCTTCGGCAGGTCTTGCCGGAACGGCGCCGGGCGCGCGCGAAACGGCCGGTGCTTGCGAGGCCGCACACTGGCAGTTGGGGGTCGGGACAGCGCCCCGATCGCCGCGCCAGCAGGCTTGCGAGGCACTTGTCGTCGGCATGCTGCTACCCGACTTCGGGACCGAATGGCCACCGACGCCGTTGTCGACGCCCGCGAGGCTGGCGTGGCTGGCTCGCGCCCACGCCTCGGCGACGCGCAGTCCAGCGGGCGACGAACTGGCGCAGTCGATCCGCGCGCTGGCGATGCAGCAACTCGGCTTTCCGGCGTCGCTGCCCGCGCCATCAGCCGCTTCGGCCAGCGACCCCGTCGTCGGCAAGCTCATGGCACTGGCGAGACTGGACCGCGTCGATCAGGCCCCGGTGCAGTCGACCCGCGAAGAACGGGCGCGCAGAGTTGGCGCCATCGTGCGCGACATACCCGCCTTCGCCTCGGTGCTGGTGGGCTACCGTGGCGAGTTGCTGGATGCTTTCGGCGAGATCGACCTGTGCGAAATCGAGCTCGTGCTGCCAGGCGCGATGCCGCGCGAACGATGCCGTGCCACACCAGGGCGCTCGACAGCGCCGGCACGTTCTGCAACGCCGATCGAGCGCCTGGCCTACCAGGAGTGGCGCATCGCAGGCCCCTACCGCGACCTGTTCCGACTGTCGCAGAGCCTGGGTCGGCGCCAAGCCACAGATGCGCTGATCGCGAGCCTTCCGGCCGATCTGGCGGCACACCCGTTCGTCGATCGGCAAGTGATCCGGCAATCGCAGCGCCCGACATCCAGCCCTGGCTTCGATGACGCACTCGCCGCGACGCGGCGGTCGTCGCAAAGGATCCTGTCGAATCACGTCAATCTTCAGCGCGGGGACACCTGGGCGCGGCGCTGGTCCATCTCGGAGCGCCCGGTCTCGAGCAACATGAACATCGTCAACGACGATCAGGTTCGTGTATTCGCCGATGACGAGCTGCGTCTGATGTCTGTGATGAAGTTCGATCGATTCGTGGACAACGGGCTGCGCAGTGAACGAAGGGTGGCCGGCGAACGGGCCTTCTTTCTCGCGCCGGACCGTGGTCAGGTGCAGTTCGCGAAGATGCAGGCCACCATGAAGCGAACGCCGATGCCGGCCGCGTCCAAGGGGGCGCTCGGTTCCGCCCCGATCGCACGGGTTCCGAATCATCCCTTCGGTCAGTCGTTGTCCAACCGCGGCGAATCGAACGAAGCTGCTCTGGCCGATCGCGTGGCGGCGTCTCCTCTGGATCTGGACGCACGGCTGCGACTGGCCTTGTATCGGATCAAGCGTGGTGGATCCGTGGCCGACGCCGTGATGATGATCAGTGCCCGGCCCGACGACAAGCGGCGCGACGAGCGCATCGGCGAGTCTCATGCTTGGGCGACTCCTGCACATGCCTTCTTCTTCTCCGGCGAACTCGAGGCCGCAGGCGTGTTCTACGAGAAGGTGATTCAGATCGGCACCGGCAGCGACTCCGACCTGCTGGCGCGCAGTCGACTGCCGCAGATTGCCGGACAGTGGACGCAAATGCTCGAGGCCTCGCAGCGTCGACTTCAGCGATACGACACCGAAGCCGCGCGGCGGGACGTAGCGGCGCTGATGTTCATGCGTCGAGAGCCTGCGTCGGCCTGGCAGACGCTGCTGCCGCGCATTGCTGCTAGCGATACCGTCAATCTGTGGCATGGTGCCATGGTGGGGCACCGCATCGAGGGGGCCGACATCAAGCAGGTCGACGCCTGGATCGTCCAGAATCGGCTGGAGAAATCGCAAGTCGACCATGCCGACGCCGATCGTCTCTATCAGCATCTGCTTTCCGTGATTGATCGCGTTCCCACCGAGGCGCAGTTGGCTCGCCTCAAGCAGCGCGGTGCCAGCGTGTACACGGGCACGCAGCCACGGCTGGCGGCTTCTGCACTGCTGCTGCGTTCTGCCCTGACCGGTACCTCGGCGGAAGAGGCCCGCAAGGCCGTTCTGGACGTGGTGATGGACGAAAACGGCCAGCAGAATCGGTTTCTCATGCCCGGCTTCACCTGGGTGGCATGGCAGGCCACCAACGGCCGGGAGACGCTGCTGGACGCCGTGCGGGCGCTCAACCTGGACTCCGACTTCTATGGTCTTCTGTCGAAGTCGATGCTGCTTGCCCAGGAAGCGGAAGTCGACGAATCGCTCAAGTACTTGCGCGCTGCTCGTTTCGAGTTGTCCCAGATCGGACTGGGCTCGTCCATGCTCCAGTCCAGCACGGTACCTGCACCCTATCAGTGGGCTCTGGCTGGCATTCTCATGCACAGAAAGACGGGACGTGAGGAGTACCGTCAGGAGGTGCTGCGCATGGCGCGCGCCTACCAGCGGGTGCAACCCTACTTCGGTTGGCCCTTTGCCGTCGAGGCACTCTACGAGAAGGAACCTGAGCGGCGCCGGGCCGCGGCTTGTCGGGCGCGATTCCTCGACCGCCAATCATTCTTTCTCGGAGAGGCACGGGTGAGCGGGTTGGATGATGCGCAGTGCCGCCGCTTTCTCTGGTAGCCCGCGAAGCCTGATTCACTGAGCCCTGTCACGCCACTGACTTAAAAGCTTCATAGACTGCCCGGATGAACGATCGGGCTCCCTTGCCTCACGAAGAACCCGACAGCGCGCTGCCGGCCGGCGCGCCGCCGCTGCCGCCGCTGCTCAACCGCGAGCGCGCCATGCTGGCGTTCAACCGCCGCGTGCTCGCGCAGGCCAGCCGGACCGACGTGCCGTTGCTCGAGCGGCTGCGCTACGTGTGCATCGTTTCGTCGAACATGGACGAGTTCTTCGAGGTGCGCTTCTCCGACTTCCTGGAGGCGGCGCGCACCGGGCAGCTCGGCGCCTCGCAGCGCGACCTGCAGGCGGTGGCCGCCGAGGCGCATCGCATCATCGACGACCAGTACGCCGTCTTCAACGACGAGCTGATGCCGCTGCTGCGCGAGCAGGGCATCGTCATCCTCAATCACGCCGACCGCAATGCCGCGCAGCGAGCCTGGGTCGATCGCTTCTTCCAGGGCCAGGTGCGGCCGCTGCTCGTGCCGGTGGGGCTGGACCCGTCGCACCCCTTCCCGCAGGTGGCCAACAAGTCGCTGAACTTCATCGTGCGCCTGGGCGGCCGCGATGCCTTCGGGCGCGCCAACGGCATCGCCATCGTCAAGGTGCCGCGCGTGCTGCCGCGGGTGATCCGGCTGCCCGACGAGCTGGCGCCGGGGCAGCAGGCCTTCGTGCTGCTGACCAGCGTGATCCGCGCGCACCTGGGCGAATTGTTCCCGGGCCGCGAAGTCGAGGCCTTCTCGCAGTTCCGCGTCACGCGCGACTCCGATCTCGAGGTCGACGAAGACGACGTGCAGAACCTGCGTCAGGCGCTGCGCACCGGATTGACCACGCGCCACTTCGGCCAGGCGATCCGTCTCGAAGTGGTCAACTCCTGCCCCGACGAACTGTCGGAGTTCCTGCTGCAGCAGTTCGGGCTGCCCGAGCCGGCGCTGTACAAGGTCAACGGGCCGGTCAATCTGGTACGCCTGAACCAGCTGATCGACCAGGCTGACGCGTCGGCGCTGCGCTTCCCGGCGCACGAGCCGGCCTGGCCGGTGGGGCGGTTGCCGCGCGAGCGTTCGATCTTCGAGCGTCTGCGCCAGGGCGACGTGCTGCTGCACCACCCCTTCGAGTCCTTCGAGCCGGTAGTGCAGTTCCTGCGCGAGGCGGTCGACGACCCCGAAGTGCTGGCGATCAAGCAGACCATCTACCGAACCGGCAGCGAGTCGCCGCTGATGGAGGCGCTGATCGAGGCGGCGCGCCGCGGCAAGGAGGTGATGGTGGTCGTCGAGCTGAAGGCACGCTTCGACGAGGAGGCCAACATCAACTGGGCCGACCGCCTCGAAGCGGTGGGCGCGCAGGTGGTCTACGGCATCGTCGGCTTGAAGACGCACGCCAAGCTGCTGCTGGTGACGCGCCGCGAAGGCGGGGCGATGCGCCGCTACGCGCACCTGTCGACCGGCAACTACAACCCGAAGACCGCGCGCCTGTACACCGACGTCGGCTACCTGACGGCCGATGCCGAGCTGACCGCGGATGCCGACGCCGTATTCCAGCAGCTCGCCAGCCTGGGCAAGATGCGCCCGCTGCGCGCGCTGCTGCAGGCGCCCTTCACGCTGCACCGGCGCATGAGCCAGCTCATCGAGCGCGTGGCCGAGTCGGCGCGTGCCGGCCGCCCGGCGCGCATCGTCGTCAAGGTCAACGCGCTGACCGACACCGCGCTCATCGAGAAGCTGATGCGCTGCGCGCAGGCCGGCGCCTCGATCGACCTGATCGTACGCGGCGCCTGCATGCTGCCGCCCGGGGTGCCCGGCGTGACCGAGCGGATCCGCGTGCGCTCGGTGGTCGGGCGCTTCCTCGAGCACAGCCGGGTGTTCTATTTCCGCTGGGGCGAAGCCGAGGCCGACGAGGCGCTGTACCTGTCCAGCGCCGACTGGATGGGGCGCAACATGTTCCGCCGCATCGAGGTGGCCTGGCCCTTGCGCGAGCCGGCGCTTCGCCAGCGTGTCATCGACGAATGCCTGGTGCCCTACCTGCACGACCACCAGGATGCCTGGCGATTGCTGCCGGATGGCCGCTACGAGCGCGACGGCAGCGACGGGCCCAGTGCGCAGCAGGCGCTGCTCGCGCGGTACGGGAGCTGAGGGCGATGGATCTCATCCTCTGGCGCCACGCGGAGGCCGTGCTCGAGCGCGAGGGACTGCCCGACCTTGACCGGGCCCTCACGACCAAGGGGGAACGTCAGGCCAAGCGCATGGCCGAGTGGCTCAACCACCGGCTGGCGCATTCGACCCGCGTGATCGTCAGCCCGGCGCGGCGCTGCCAGCAGACGGCCAAGGCGCTCGATCGCAGCTACAAGACGCTTGAGGCGCTGGCGCCCGAGGCGAGCCCCGAGGCGCTGTTGAAGGCGGCGCGCTGGCCCGAAGGCTCCGAGCCGGTGCTGATCGTCGGCCACCAGCCGACGCTCGGCCTGCTGGCCGCGCAGCTGCTGGCCGGCGTGGCGCAACCCTGGCCGATCCGCAAGGGCGCGGTGTGGTGGCTGCGCAGCCGCGACCGCGAGGGCACGGCGCAAGTGGTGCTTCAGGCGGTGATGGCCGCCGATCTGCTGTAGCCGCAACCGGCCCCGGGTGAGCCCGGGCTTGCGGACACACCGCAGTGGCTCGACACTGCGCCGGCTCTCGAGGAGCTCGACCATGCCGGACTTGCCCGCCACGCCGCCAGTGCCTCCTGCGGCCATCGACATGCGCTCGCCCGCCTTCCGCGATGACCCGCATCCGCTCATGCGCAGCGTGCGCGAAGCTGGTCGGGTGTCGCGCGACGTGGTCGGCATCTGGCTGCTGTGCCATCACACCGACGTGAGCAGCGGGCTGCGCAGCACGCGCCTGAGCCGCGAGCCGTGGCGCTCGCCGGTGTACCGGCAATTGCGCCCCTTCGTTGCCGACTCCATGCTGGAGCGCATGGCCGAGCAGTGGATGCTCTTCAACGATCCGCCCAAGCACACGCGGCTGCGTCGGCTGGTCAACGGCGCCTTCAAGCCGCCGGTGATCGCCGCGCTGCGCGAGCGCATCGTTGCGGTCGCCGACGAACTGCTGGACGCGCTGCCCCGCGACGGCACGTTCGACCTCATGTCGGGCTTCGCCCAGCAGCTGCCGGTGCGCGTGATCTGCGACGTGCTGGGCCTGCCGGCGCAGGACTTCGCGAAGACGAAGCTGTGGTCGGACGCGCTGGCACTCATCGTCGAGCCGGTGGTGCGGCGCGAGCAGCGTCTGGCAGGTGCACGCGCCGCCGATGAGATGGTCGAGTACCTGCGTGGCCACATCGCCGCGCGCCGGGCCGGGCCGCCGCGAGACGACCTGTTCGGCCTGCTGGTCTCGGCGCAGGAGGGCGAGGGCTCGCTCAGCGAGGACGAACTGCTGGGCAACCTGATCCTGCTGTTCGTGGCCGGACACGAGACCACGACCAACCTGATCGGCAATGGCATGTTGACGCTGCTGCGCCATCCGCAGCAGCTGCTGCGCCTGCGTGCCGATCCGTCGCTGGCCGGCGGGGCGGTGGAGGAAGCCTTGCGCTACGAGGGTTCGGTGAACATGGTCTCGCGCGTCACCGTCGAGCCGTTCGCCGTGGGCGAGCTGCTCATTCCGCCAGGGGAGGTGCTGTTCTACATGCTCGGCCCGGCCAATCGCGATCCGGTGGTGTTCGAGGATCCCGAGCGCTTCGACATCGGCCGGCAGGCCAATCCTCACCTGGCCTTCGGCGCCGGCATCCACTTCTGCCTTGGCGCGCCGCTGGCGCGGCTGGAGGGCGAGATCGCGTTCACCCGCCTGCTGGCGCGCTATCCGCGCTTGGCATTGGCCGATGCCATGCCGCGCTGGCGGCCGCTGATCAACTTGCGAGGCCTGGAGTCGTTGAATCTGGCCATTCAGGCTGCTGGGTGAGCCACTCGCGCAAGCGGCGGCCCGGCACCGCGCCCAGGGCCAGCGCGGCGGCATTGGCATGCGAGATCACACCGTCCTCGAAGGTCGACGACGCCTCGCCGATGCGGGCGCTTTCGTGAGACACCGTGCAGGCCGCGATGCCATGTGCCTGCAGCAGATCGAGCCCGGCGATGCCGGCGCGATCGCGCCCGACGCCGGCATCGTTGAACACCGCCAGACGCACCGCGGCCTCCAGCGCGAAGCGGCCGGCGCTGATTCCGCCGTGCGAGCCGCTGACCACGCAGCGCCCGGCGCCGGAGCCGATGGCCTCGGTGATGCTGTCGACCAGCAGGGGTGACGTGTCGGGAATCATGCGGCGGGATTGATCCGGCCGAAGCCTACACGTTCACGCGGACCGTAGACTGGGCTGGCACCGCGACAGGAGACACGCCATGCACCTCAACCCGGCCAAGACCGGCGCCTCGAACCCGGCCCGCCCGAACAAGATCGTCACGGCCGCCGAAGCCGTGCGGCTGATCCACGACGGCGACACCGTGGCCACGGGCGGCTTCGTCGGCATCGGTTTCGCCGAGGGCATCGCGGTGGCGCTGGAGGAGCGCTTCCTCGCCACCGAGGCCGAGACCGGCAGCGGCTCGCCGCGTGCGCTGACGCTGGTCTATGCGGCGGGGCAGGGCGATGGCAAGGAGCGAGGGCTGAACCACTTCGGCCATGCCGGCCTCGTCAAGCGCGTGATCGGCGGCCACTGGGGCCTGGTGCCCAAGCTGCAGGCGCTCGCGGTGGCCGGCCAGATCGAGGCCTGGAACCTGCCGCAGGGCGTGATCACGCACCTGTTCCGCGACATCGCGGCGGGCAAACCGGGGACGCTCAGCCGCATCGGCCTGGGCACCTTCGTCGACCCGCGCCATGGCGGCGGCAAGATCAACGCGGCGACCACCGACGAGCTGGTGCGGCTGATGGAGATCGACGGCGAGGAGGTGCTGTTCTACAAGGCCTTCCCGATCCACGTGGGCATCATCCGAGCCACCACCGCCGACGCCGACGGCAACCTGACCATGGAACGCGAGGCGCTCACGCTGGAAGCGCTGGCCATCGCGATGGCGGCGCACAACAGCGGCGGCGTGGTGATCGCGCAGGTCGAGCGCCTGGCCGAGCGCGGCTCGCTCAACCCTCGGCAGGTGAAGATCCCCGGCGTGCTCGTCGACTGCGTGGTGGTGGCCGAGAAGCCCGAGCATCACATGCAGACTTTCGTGACGCAGTACAGCGCCGCCTTCGCCGGCGAGATCCGCGTGCCGGTGAACACGCTGGCGCCGATGGCCATGGGCGAGCGCAAGCTGATCGCGCGGCGCGCCGCGCTCGAACTGCACCGCAATGCCGTCGTCAACCTGGGCATCGGTATGCCCGAGGGCGTGGCCGACGTGGCGGCGGAGGAGGAGGTGATCGACCTGCTCACGCTCACCGCCGAGCCCGGCGTGATCGGCGGCATCCCGGCCAGCGGCCTGAACTTCGGCGCGGCGGTGAACACGCAGGCGATCATCGACCAGCCCAACCAGTTCGACTTCTACGATGGCGGCGGTCTCGACGTGGCGGTGCTCGGCCTCGCCCAGGCCGATGCGCAAGGCAACCTCAATGTGAGCAAGTTCGGCCCGCGCCTGGCCGGGGCCGGCGGCTTCATCAACATCAGCCAGTCGGCGCGCGAGGTGGTGTTCGTGGGCACCTTCACGGCGGGCGACCTGCAGGTGAGGATCGAAGGCGGGCAGGTGCACATCGTCAGCGAAGGCACGCAGAAGAAGTTCGTGCGCGAGGTCGAGCACCGCACCTTCAGCGGCGAGCGTGCCCGTGCGCGCGGCCAGCGCGTGCTCTACGTCACCGAGCGCTGCGTGTTCCGCCTGGGCGAGGCGGGCGGGCTGGAGCTGATCGAGATCGCGCCGGGCATCGACCTGGAGCGCCATATCCTGTCGCAGATGGACTTCACGCCGGCCATCAGCCCGGAGCTGCGGCTGATGGACGCCGCGCTGTTCGACGATGCGCCGATGAACCTGCGCGAGCGCATGCTGACGCTGCCGCTGGCCGAGCGCATCGAGTTCGACGAGCGCGGCCGGGTGCTGTTCATCAACTTCGAGGGCCTGGCGGTCGACAGCGTGCAGGACATCGCCGAGATCGAGACCGAGGTGTCGCGCCGCGTGGCGCCGATCGGCGCGCGGGTGGACGTGGTCGTCAACTACGACCACTTCAGCATCCGCCCCGAGCTCATGGATGCCTACAGCGCGATGGTGCAGCGCCTGGCCGACCGACACTACGCGCGGGTGACGCGCTACGCGGCCAGCGGTTTCCTGAAGGCGCGGCTGGAGCACCGCGGCTGAGGGGTTCCGAGCGCACGCCGGTCCCTCCTCGGCCGATATGATGGCCCGCGGGAGGAGAACACAATGCACCAGTTCGATTGGCGTCGGGGCATGCGCCGCGTCGCCGTGGCCATGTCCTGTCTTGTCGTGGCCGCGTGCGGTGGTGGCGGAGGTGATGCACCTGCTCCGCTGCCGGACCGAGAGGCTCCGCTGTCGTTCTCCGCCAACAACGTGGTGGATGTGGCCGGCGCTGCGCTGGACTATGGCGGTCTGGCGCTCGCCGTGGGTCAGGTTGCGGTCGACTGGATCGACGCACTCGCGCTGGCGAATGTCTCCGATCTGACCACGGCCTGCATCACCGGAGGCACGCAGCGCCTGCGGCTGACGGACAGGGATGGCAACGCACGCGCCAGCCCAGGAGACCGCATCGACGTCACGCTGGACGCCTGTTATCTGCGGCCGCTGGACGAGGCCTTCTACGGCAGTCTGGCCATCGAACTGAGAGCACCGGGCGCGGCGCAGCAATGGGCGGGCGAACTCGCCTTTGGTGGCGACTTCGGCCTGCTCCCCGGAGCGGTCAACGTGCGCATCGAAGGCGGGCTGCGCATCGAGTACACGGCAGACAGGCTGTCCAAGGTCGTGCGCGTGCTCAGCCTGGGTCAGCCCTTCGCCTTGTATGGGCAGTCGGGCTCGACCGTGTTGCGCGATCTGGTGACCGGGCTTGACGCAAGACGCGAAGTCAGGCGTGACACGGCGCGCGCTACCACGTCGATGCAGTACCGGCTTGCCAGCGATTCGCTGGGCGGCCGCATCGACGTGGCGACCGCCACTCCCTGGCGGAGCTGGTTCGAGTGCTATCCCGATGCTGGCGAACTCGCGATCACGGGCGCGCCCGGCAGCACGGCGGGCTTGCGTGCCTCGCCGATCGGCGCGATGCAGATCGACGTATTGCTCTCCGGCGCATCCGTGGGGTTCGTCAACGGCGGTGAGGCGGTTTTTCTCTGGTCGGGCGCCGGGTGGCTGCCGCCCCTGCAGAACGGGCTCGGGTACGTGGCCGGGCCGCCTGCCAACAATCCGTTCAAGCAGTTCACCGAGCCCTCCGTGACGGTGCTGCGGCCCAACCCCGCGCCGCTCGAGTGGACCTACTCACGCCCCCTGGCCTCGGGTGCGGTGTCGAGCGCCGTCTTCCGCCGGTCGTTCATTGGTCCTGGCGAGCCCTGGGCGCCCGCGGAGATTCCCGCCACGGTGAGCATCGAGGGTGCGGTGCTGACGGTGACTCCGAATGCACAGCTCGAGCCCGGGGACAGTTACGACCTGGTCTTCGATGGTGGTGTTGTCGGCGACCTGAGCGATGAGTTTGGTGCTCGCCTGCTGAAGCCACGATTCTCGGCGCCGGTGGCGATGACCATTCAGGCGGTTGCCTTCGTGGGAACCCCGGGACTGGTGCTCGGACCCGGAGAAGCTCTGCCCCTCGATGCCTCTGCATCGATGGCTGACGGCAGCGGCGTCGTGGTGACGCGCTGGCGGCAGCTTTCGGGGCCCGCCTTGAGCTTCTCCGCCACGAACGGCGCCGCGGTGACGGTTCAGGCGGCAGCCGCGGTGAACGGTACGGCCGTGGTAGAGGCGGAGGTCGAGAACTCAGCCGGCGAGCTCGACCGACAAACGCTGAGCTTCAGGGTGCTCGGCGATCTCTCGCAGGTCTTGGTCATCGCCTCTCGACCCGCAAACGCTGTGCTGTCCGTCGTGACAAGCATCGACGAAGGGGCAACGACCTCCTACGTTCGGCGCCTGGATGTGAACAATACGCTCGACGTTGTCTTGGGAACGAGCCGCCTGCTCGCGCAGTTGCCCGGCCTGACCTGGCAGACTGGCGTGGACATCGACTTCGGACCCGGCAGCGCCAGCGGAGCGAGCGGTTTGTGGATCTCGCCGGGTGCGCTGTGCACGCCGCAGTCAGGCCAGCTCGCGGTTCTGGACTACGCGGAGGACAGCACAGGCTTCCTGTTGCGTCTCGCGCTCGACTTCGAAACATCGTGCAGCGGTGGCGCCATCACCACGGGTTCCATCCGCTTCAACTCGTCGGTGCCGCTTCGCCGCTAGTGGGGTGGAGCAGAGGCTCAACCGCGCAGCGCCAGCTTCAGCACGCCGCCGCGCGACCAGGCCTGCGCCTCCTCCTGCAACAGGAAGAGCGTGCGCGGGTGCAGGGCCGACCACTCGGCCGGGAAGTCGAGGCTCGCCTGCGTGCCGCTTCGTGCCAGCGACAGCACGTCGGCTCGAACCTGGCCGCGCGCATGGCACTTGATGATCGCCAGCCGCAGGCACAGCACCTGCCAGGCGAAGGTCTCCTGCGCCAGGCTGGCCTCCACCTTGCGCAGGCCGCCGCGCTGGCCGAGCACCAGGTCGGCCACACGGCGCTGCTGGCTCTGCGAGAAGCCCGGCGCATCGACATGGGCCAGCAGGTAGGCGCTGTGGCGGTGGTGGTCGTGGTGCGACACCA
Organism: Rhizobacter sp. AJA081-3; assembly: GCF_017795745.1. Classification (GTDB taxonomy): domain Bacteria; phylum Pseudomonadota; class Gammaproteobacteria; order Burkholderiales; family Burkholderiaceae_C; genus Piscinibacter. The sequence continues at coordinate 1,437,224 of NZ_CP059067.1, forward strand.
TCATGCCCATCTCGTGCAGCGCGCAGGCCCACAGCAGTTCGCGGCGCGCCTCGCGGCCGGCGCGCGGCTGCACCTGCTCGTACAGCCGTTCGGCGATCGTCGAGACGCGCTGCGCCTGCTGCGTGTCGACCATGAAGCGGCGCTGCAGCTCGCGCACCGTGGCGTCGCGGATGTCGTGCCCATCCTGCTCGAGCGCGGTGGCGTGCAGCCGCTCGTCGAGATCGAAGATCACGCCCTGGCGCAGCGCGCCGCGTGCCGGCTGCAGCACGTCGATGCCGAAGTTGGCGGCCAGCGTGTACAGGATGGCCAGGCCGCCGGCGATCACGGCACGGCGGTCTTCCTTCAGGCCGGGCAGGTCGATCCGGTCGACGCGTCCGGCGTGCAGGCAGCGCTCGATCAGCCAGCGCAATCCCTCGGCGGTGATGCGGCCATCACTGATGCCGCTGGCGGCGAGCAGCTGCGACACGGCGCCCACCGTGCCCGACGAACCGAGGGCCTCGTGCCAATGCACGGGCGCGAAGGGCTCGAGCGCTTCTTCCAGCTCGGCGCCGGCGGCCACCTGGGCGGCACGGAATGCCTGCTCGGTGATGCCGCCGTCGCCGAAGTAGCGCATCGACAGGCTCACGCTGCCGACCTGGAAGCTCTCGGCACGCAGCGCCTTGCGGCCCTGGCCGAGGATCATCTCGGTGCTTCGCCCGCCGATGTCGATGACCAGCCTCGGCACGTTCGACGGCTGCAGGCGCGCCACGCCGGCGTAGATCAGGCGTGCTTCCTCGCGGCCCGAGATCACCTCGATCGGCCGGCCCAGCACCGTCTGCGCACGCGCCAGGAAGGCGTCGCGGTTGCGCGCCTCGCGCAGCGTCTGCGTGGCCACCGCGCGGATCTGCTGCGGCGCGTAGCCCTTCAGTCGCTGTGCGAAACGCGCCAGGCAGGCCAGCCCGCGCAGCACGGCCTCTTCGGTGAGGAAGCCGTTGCTGTCGAGGCCGGCGCCCAGGCGCACCGTCTCCTTCAGGTAGTCGACGCGCCGGTAGCGGCCCTGGTGCAACTGGCCGATCTCGAGCCGGAAGCTGTTCGAGCCCATGTCGATGGCGGCCAGTTGGCCTGGCCATCGCGTGTCGAAGTCCGGGGTTCCGTTCGCGGTCGCGGTCATGCGGCGATTGTGCGGTCAAACCCTGTTGCCACCGGGGTCGTGCAGCGCCAAGCCGCTCTTCCTAGAATCGCCGCTCCCCACAACACAGCGGAGGTTCGTCATGCTTCAGCAGGAGATCGACAGTCTGGTGCCGTCGCGCGAGTTCTCGCGCCGTGGCTTCGTCAAGACGGCCGTGGGCAGCGGCTTCGCCACCGCCGTGCTGCCGGTCACTGCGCAGACCATCAAGACCGACAGCGAGGGCCTGACCGTCGGCGAGGTCATGATTCCGGTGGGCGACTTCAAGATGCCGGCCTACCGTGCACAGCCGGCCGGCAAGACCGGCTTGCCGGTGGTGCTGGTGGTGTCGGAGATCTTCGGCGTGCACGAGCACATCGCCGACGTGGCGCGGCGCTTCGCCAAGCTGGGCTACCTGGCGATCGCGCCGGAACTGTTCGTGCGCCAGGGCGACGCGCAGTCGTACGGCGAGATCGCCAAGCTGGTCAGCGAGGTGATCGCCAAGGTGCCCGACAAGCAGGTCATGGGTGACCTCGACGCGGCGGTGGCCTGGGCCAAGACGAACGGAGGCGACACCTCGAAGCTGGGCATCACCGGCTTTTGCTGGGGCGGACGCACGACCTGGATGTACGCGGCACACAACCCCGCCGTGAAGGCCGCGGTGCCCTGGTACGGGCCGGTGGCGCGCAGCTATTTCCCGGGTGACAAGTCGGCGCTCGACGTAGCCGCGAACGTGAAGGCCGCCGTGCTGGCGCTGTATGGCGGCGCCGACCCCGGCATCCCCAACGACACGGTCGAGAAGATGATGGCGGCGATCAAGGCGGCGGGCAACACGAAGTCCGAGCTGGTGATCTACCCGGACACGCCGCATGCCTTCCACGCCGACTACCGGCCGAGCTACCGCAAGGAGCAGGCCGACGATGGCTGGAAACGCGCCGTTGCCTGGTTGAAGGCGAACGGCGTGGCCTGACCGACCGTCAGCGGACGACCAGTACCGGCACCGTCGAGTGCGTCAGCACCTTCTGCGTCTCGCTGCCCAGCAGCAGCGCAGTCACGCCGCGGCGGCCGTGCGAGGCCATCACGAGCAGGTCGCATTCGGTGCGCTTGGCGTGGTCGATGATCGCTTCCCAGGGGTGCAGCGCCTCGACCGTGTGGCCCTGGCAGGCGATGCCGGCGGCCTTGGCGGCATCGACGACGGCGGCCACGCGCTTGGCGGCGATGCGCTCCTGCGCGTCGAAGAACTCCTGCGGCGGCGTGGGCTGCATCTCCGAGATCGCGCTGTAGGGGAAGGGCTCCTTCACGCTGATCGTGTAGAGCTGTGCGCCCACGGACTTGGCCAGGGCGATGGCCGTGTCGACGGCCTTGCTGGTGATGTCGGAACCGTCGCTCGGGACGAGGATGCGCTTGAACATGTGGATCTCCTTCGAATGACGGCGCCACGTGGCGCCTGAGTGAAGGCAGTGTCGATCGACAGGGTAGGCCCAGCCTTGACGCGGGTCAACCGCGGGCGATGGGCCGCGACGGGTCGGACGACCACTCGCTCCACGAGCCCGGGTACAGGCGCGAGCCCGCCAGGCCGGCATGCTCCATGGCCAGCAGGTTGTGGCAGGCCGTCACGCCGGAGCCGCACTGGTGCACCGTGCGGGCTGCGGCATCGCCGCCGAGCAGCGCGAGGTACTCGCCGCGCAGCGTGCCGGCCGGCTTGAAGCGTCCGTCGGCGGCGAGGTTGTCCTTGAAGAAGCGGTTCAGCGCGCCGGGGATGTGGCCGGCCGCCTTGTCCAGCGGCTCCACTTCGCCTCGGAAACGTTCGCCCGCACGTGCGTCGACCAGCTTCACGCGGCCGAGTTGCGCCGCCAGTGCCTCGGCACTCGTGACGGCGGCCAGCGGCTGGCGGTCGGGGTAGGGCGCGGCAGTGCGTGGCGGCGGTTCACTGCTGTCGACATTGCCGCCGGCGGCTGTCCAGGCTTGCAGGCCGCCATCGAGCACGGCCACCGCCTCGTGGCCCATCCAGCGCAGCATCCACCACAACCGTGCGGCGTAGGTGCCGCCCTGGCGGTCCACCACGATCACCTGCGTGGCCGGGGAGACGCCGAGCCGGCCGAGCGTGGCCGAGAACACGCTGCGCTCGGGCAGTGGGTGGCGCCCGTTGCGGCCGGTCTTGGGGCCCGACAGATCGCGGTCCAGGTGCAGGTAGTGCGAGCCGGCGATGTGGCCTTCGCGCCAGGCGCGTTCACCGGCCTCGGTGTCCATGAGGTCGAAACTGCAGTCGGCGATCACCGGCGTGGCGCCGTCGGCCAGCATGGCGCGCAGTTCGGCGGCGCCGATCAGGGTGGTCCAGGTTCGGTTCATGTTCAGCCCTCGAAAGTGGATTGGGTGGCGTCGGCCGGTGCGGCCCGGCTGCGCAACAGCGAGGCGCCCAGGCCCGCCGCGACGATCAGCACCATGCCGGCCAGCGACATCCAGGTGATGCGCTCGTCGAACAGCAGCACGCCGTAGACGAATGCGAAGGCGATGCCCAGGTACTGCAGGCTGGCATTGACCAGCGTGCGGCCGGTGCCGTAGGCGCGTGTCATCAGCATCTGCGCCACGGTGGCAAGCAGGCCGACGGCCAGCAGCAGCGCGGGGCCTTCGAGCGTGCGGTGCGGCGAGATGCCGGTCCACAGCGTGGTCAGCGCACCGGCCGCAATGCCGCCGCAGGAGAAGTAGAAGACGATGCGGTACTCCGGCTCGCCGGCGCGCCCCAGCGCGGTGACCTGCAGGTAGGCGGTGGCGGAGATCATGCCCGACAGCAGGCCGATCAGGCCGTGCCAGAGCTGGTCCTGCTCGATGGTGGGCCGCAGGATCAGGCCGACCCCGGCGAAGCCGAGCAGGATGGTCGCGATCAGCCGCCCGTCGACGCGCTGGCTGCCCAGCATGATGGCGCCGCCGACGAGGAACAGTGCCATCCACACCGACGACATGTAGTTGAGCGTCATCGCGGTGGCCAGCGGCAGGTTGCCGATGGCATAGAACCACAGGCACAGTGCCGTCACGCCCGACAGGCTGCGCCAGAAGTGCATCGAGGCCAGCGTGGTGCGCAGCGTGCCGCCCTGCCAGCCCGAGAAGGCCCACATCAGCAACACGCCGGTCAGGCCGCGGTAGAACACGATCTCGCCGGTGGCGTAATGCGCCGAGGCGAGCTTGACGCACACGCCCATGGTCGCGAACAGCAGCGACGCGAGCACCATCATCCAGGGAGCCGACATGCGGCGATTGTCGTCTGCACCCGGCCGGCGCCCGGCCCGCCGGCTTCGACGCGGTTCAGCCTTCGAGGGCCGGGCCCATCATCCGGCGGTACCACTCATGGAACTGCTGCATGCCGTCTTCCATCGGGCTCTGGTAGGGGCCGACCTCGTCGTCGCCACGCTCCATCAGCGCGCGGCGGCCGGCGTCCATGCGCAGACCGATCTCGTCGTCCTCGGCGCAGGTTTCCCAATAGGCGGCCTGCTCGGCCTCGACGAACTCGCGCTCGAAGGCGGCGATCTCCTCCGGGTAGAAGAACTCGACCATGTTGAGCGTCTTGTTCGGCCCCTTGGGGAACAGCGTGGAGACCACCAGCACATGCGGATACCACTCGACCATCACGTTCGGGTAGTAGGTCAGCCAGATGGCGCCGTGCTTGGGCGGCACGCCGTTGCGGTAGGCGAGCACCGCGTCGTGCCACTTGCGGTAGGTGGCCGAGCCGGCCTTGGCCAGCGCGTTGTTGGCGCCCACGGTCTGCACCGAATGCTGGGCGCCGAACTCCCAGCGCAGGTCCTCGCAGCTGACGAAGCCGCCCAGGCCGGGGTGGAAGGGCGCGACGTGGTAGTCCTCGAGGTAGACCTCAATGAAGGTCTTCCAGTTGTAGTCGCACTCGTGAAGGTGCACGCTGTCGAACACATAGCCGGAGAAGTCCATGTCGGCCTTCGGGCCCAGTCGGGCCAGGTCGGCGTTGACGTCTCGCCCGCCGCCTTCGAACAGCAACCCGTTCCAGTTCTGCACCGGGTAGTTGCGCAGGTTCAGGCACGGGTCGTCGGCGAAGTGCGGCGCGCCCAGCAACTGGCCGTGGGTGTCGTAGGTCCAGCGGTGCAGCGGGCACACGATGTTGCTGCCGGTGTGGCCGCGCCCGCGCAGCATCAGTGCCTGGCGGTGGCGGCAGACGTTGGAGATCAGCTCCACGCCCTGGGCGGTGTGCACCAGGGCACGGCCTTCGTGTTCCTGCGGCAGGGCATGGAAGTCGCCCACCTCGGGCACCGACAGTTCGTGCCCGAGATAGCGCGGCCCGGACTCGAAGATCAGCTCCATCTCGCGACGGTGCAGGCCGGCGTCGAAATAGGTGCTGACGGAGAGTTGCGAGCGGGCGCGCTGCAGCGCCTCGATAGGGACGCTCAGGTCGGACATGATCCCCAGGATCTCCAAAAACCAATGTCAAACCGCCACCCCGGAAGACCGGGCGTGGGTCACAAGGATCCCGTCTTGCCTGACGGGCCGCGGATTGTACCCGGGGGGTCCTGCGCGGGGGCAAAGTCGCAGTGGGGAGTCGCCTCTTCGTCGGCGGGGGCATTGGCGCAACATCGCTGGGCGCCGGCGAAGTGGGGCTGACTACAATCGAGCCCAGAGATTGCGCATGGCAAAAAGCACCCCCAAGTCCCCCGCCAACGAGCCGGCCAGCTACGAAGACGCGTTGCTCGAGCTGGAGCGCCTCGTGGCCGGAATGGAAGGCGGGCAGCTGCCGCTGGACCAGATGATCGACAGCTACCGTCGCGGCGCCGAGTTGCTGGCCTACTGCCGCAGCCGCCTCGAGGCGGTCGAGACCCAGGTGAAGGTGCTCGAGGAAGGGCAACTCAAGCCCTGGATCGCCGGATGAAGCAGAGCCAGTTCGATGCCTGGGCCGCGGCCGAACTCGACGCCGTCGAGTCGGCGCTGGACGCCTGGGTGCCGGCCGATGCGCCGGCCGGCCTCGGCCAGACGATGCGCTACGGCGTGCTCGACGGCGGCAAGCGCCTGCGGCCCCTGCTGGTGCTGGCGGCCGCGCAGGCCGTGGACGGTGAACGCGAGGCTGCGCTGCGTGCGGCCTGCGCCGTCGAGCTGATCCACGCCTACTCGCTGGTGCACGACGACATGCCGTGCATGGACAACGACGTGCTGCGCCGGGGCAAGCCCACCGTGCACGTTCGCTTCGGAGAGGCGCAGGCCATGCTCGCCGGGGATGCGATGCAGGCGCTGGCCTTCGAGGTGCTGACGCCCGAGCGGGGTGTCGCGCCTGCCTTGCAGGCCCGCTTGTGCGCCTTGCTGGCGCGCGCCGCCGGCCATGCGGGCATGGCCGGCGGCCAGGCGATCGACCTGGCCAGCATCGGCAAGCCGCTGGACGAACAGTCGCTGCGCGACATGCACCACCGCAAGACCGGTGCGCTGCTGCAGGGCAGCGTGCTGATGGGCGCCGCCTGCGGGCCGATCGGCTCCGCAGGGTGGGACGCGCTGTCCGTCTACGGCGATGCGCTCGGCCTGGCTTTCCAGGTGGTCGACGACATCCTCGACGTCACCCAGGCATCCGAGACGCTGGGCAAGACCGCCGGCAAGGACCTGGACAACAACAAACCGACCTACGTCAGCGTGCTCGGCCTGGAGCGCGCGAGGGCCCATGCGCTCGAACTGCGCGAAACGGCCCAGGCGGCGCTCGGGCGCAGCGGGCTGGCCGACACCACGGCCCTGTCGCTGCTGGCCGACAAGGTGGTCGAGAGGGACAACTGAGCCATGAAGTATCTGCTGCTTCCATCCATCAACAGCCCGGCCGACGTGCGCAAGCTGTCGCGCCTGGAGCTCAAGCAGCTCGCCACGGAGCTGCGCGACTACGTTCTCACGAGCATCTCGCAGACCGGCGGGCACCTGTCGTCCAACCTCGGCACGGTGGAGCTGACGATCGCGCTGCATCATGTGTTCGACACGCCGAACGACCGGCTGGTGTGGGATGTGGGCCACCAGACCTACCCGCACAAGGTGCTGACCGGCCGGCGCGAGCGCATGAGCACGCTGCGCCAGCTCGGCGGCATCTCCGGGTTCCCGCGCCGCGACGAGAGCGAGTACGACACCTTCGGCACGGCGCATTCCTCGACCTCGATCTCCGCCGCCCTGGGCATGGCGATCGCCGCCACCCAGAAGGGCGAGAAGCGCCACGCGGTGGCCATCATCGGCGACGGCGCCATGACGGCCGGCATGGCCTTCGAGGCGCTGAACAACGCCGGCATGCCGCACATGGGGCATGTGTCCAACCTGCTGGTGGTGCTCAACGACAACGACATGTCGATCAGCCCGCCGGTGGGCGCGCTGAACAAGTACCTCGCGCGGCTGATGAGCGGCAAGTTCTACACCGCCGCGCGCGAAGGCGCCAAGACGGTGCTGAAGAACGCGCCGCCGCTGTTCGAGCTGGCGCGGCGGTTCGAGGAGCATGCCAAGGGCATGGTCGTGCCCGGCACGATCTTCGAGGAGTTCGGCTTCAACTACGTCGGCCCGATCGACGGCCATGACCTCGACGCGCTGATTCCCACGCTCGAGAACCTGTGCGACAAGCCCGGCGCGCAGTTCCTGCACGTGGTCACCAAGAAGGGCTACGGCTACAAGCTCGCCGAGGCCGACCCGGTCAAGTACCACGCGGCCTCGGGCAAGTTCGACCCGGCCGAGGGCTTCCCGAAGTCCGTGCCGAGCAAGCCGAGCTTCACGCAGGTCTTCGGGCAGTGGCTGTGCGACATGGCCGAAGCCGACAAGCGCCTGGTGGGCATCACGCCGGCCATGCGCGAAGGCTCGGGCATGGTGGAGTTCCACAAGCGCTTCCCGGATCGCTACTTCGACGTCGGCATCGCCGAGCAGCATGCGGTGACCTTCGCCGCGGGCATCGCCTGCGAGGGCCTCAAGCCGGTGGTGGCGATCTACTCGACCTTCCTGCAGCGTGCCTACGACCAGCTCATCCATGACGTGGCGCTGCAGAACCTGCCGGTGGTGTTCGCGCTCGACCGCGCCGGCATCGTCGGCGCCGACGGCCCCACGCATGCAGGCGCCTACGACATCGCCTACCTGCGCTGCGTCCCGAACATGAGCGTGCTCACGCCCTCCGACGAAAACGAATGCCGCCAGGCGCTGTACACCGCCTTCCAGCAGAACCACCCCTGCGCCGTGCGCTACCCGCGCGGCAGCGGCGCCGGAGTCGAGATCGTCAAGGAGATGACGGCTATCCCCTTCGGCAAGGGCGAACTGCGCCGGCAGGGTTCGCGCATCGCGATCCTCGCCTTCGGCACACTGTTGCATCCGGCACTGGCCGCGGCTGAAAAGCTCGATGCCACTGTGGCCAACATGCGCTTTGCCAAGCCGCTGGACGCTGCGCTGGTGGCGGATCTGGCGCGCAGCCACGAGGCCATCGTCACCGTCGAGGAAGGCTGCACGATGGGAGGCGCCGGCAGTGCGGTGCTCGAGGCGCTGGCCGCCGCCGGGCTGAGCACACCGGTGCTGACGCTGGGCCTGCCCGACGTCTTCGTCGAGCACGGCGACCCGGCCAAGCTGATGGCCCTGTGCGGGCTGGACGCCGCGGGCATCGAGCAGTCCATCCTCAAGCGTTTCGGGGCCAAGCCGGCCCTGGTGCGCGCGGTGAACCATTGACTTGCACCCGAGGCCATTGAAACGGCTTGAACGGGGGCTTCAAGGCCCCGGCGGCGCGAGGCGGGCGATTTGCTGGCATCCTTGTGCCTGAGTTTCGGACAGAGCCATGACCAACCTGAAAGACGCGCTGCACATCCCGGACACGCAAAGTGCCCGCGACGAGCGCCACCTGGCGATCCAGCGCGTCGGCGTGCGCAGCGTGCGCTACCCGATGCAGCTGCGCATCGGCGCCGCCGAGCTGTCCACCGTGGCCGAGTGGGACCTCGACGTGGCCTTGCCCGCCGAGCAGAAGGGCACCCACATGTCGCGCTTCGTGGCGTGGCTGGAGTCGCTCGACAAGCCGGTGGACGCCGCCGAGTTGCGCGCGCAGATGGCGGTGATGCTGCACAAGCTGCACGCCACCACCGGGCGCATCGAGGCGCGCTTCCCGTTCTTCCTGCGCAAGCGCGCGCCGGTCTCCGGCGTCGAGAGCCTGCTCGAATACCAGGGTCGCTGGATCGCCGAGGCGCGTGACGGCCAGGTCGCGATCTGGGCCGAGGCGGTGGTGCCGGTGAAGTCCTTGTGCCCCTGCTCGAAGGAGATCTCCGACTACGGTGCGCACAACCAGCGCTCGCACGTGACCATTCGCATCGAGCTGCTGGGCGAGATCGGCTGGCCCGAGCTGGTGCGCTTCGCCGAGGACTCGGCTTCCAGCGAGATCTGGCCGATGCTCAAGCGCGCCGACGAGAAGTGGGTCACCGAGCGGGCCTACGAAAACCCCAAGTTCGTCGAGGACCTGGTGCGCGACGTGGCGCTGCGCCTGAATGCCGATGCGCGCATCGGCCGCTACCTGGTCGACGTCGAGAACTTCGAGTCCATCCACGCGCACTCCGCGGTGGCGCGCATCGAGCGCGGCTGAGCCTGCCCCCTGAGTCACGTGCTCAGGCTGTGCGGCATCGCGTCGATCCGGGCCGGCAGTTCAAGCGCCTCGGCTGTCCATGTCGCGTGAAGTGCGGCGGCACGTCGCGCGCGTTCGTCGCGAGCCTGGGCCACGTGGAGCTCGAGGCAGCGCGCCAGCTCGGCATCGCCGCGACGACGTGCGAGGTCTGCGCGGAGTTCAACCACGTTGGCGGCCGCCGCAGGTTGGGCTTCGATCGCAAGCAGCCGCTCGACCGCGGCGAGTTCCTGCTCTGCAGCACCGAACGCGTCGCGTTGCAGAAGCACCTCGGCCAGGCGAACGTGAGCCTTGCAGGCCACCATGCGGAAGGCATCTCCGTTGCACAGGGCGAGGCTCTGGCGCAGCAGCGTTTCGGCACGCTCCGACTCGCCGCATGCTGCCAGCGCGGCACCTGCATTGCTGTGAAGGATCGCTCGTCGGAATGCATTGGCCTCGGTCTCGCAACGCTGCAACAACGAGTACGCATGGCGCCGCAGGCGCGGCAGGATTGCGGATGATGTCGACCCGCTTGGGTCTCCCGCCACGCGGTGTGCGCGCAAGGCCTCGAGCAGTGCTGCGGTCAGGGCGTTGAGAACATGTGTGACAAGGTCGTCGTCAGAGCTCTCACGGGCGCGAGACAGCACCTGCAGCAGCACGGCCTCGGCGGTGTCGACGTCGCCGAGGCGGGCGTGCAGGGATCCGCGCAGCGTGGCGGCGAACAGGGCCTGCATCGTTTCGCCGGCCTGTTCGGCGCGTTCGAACGCGGCCTGGGCGAGTTCCAGCGCGGGCTCTGTCAAGTCGTTGTCTGTCAAGGCATGGGACAGAACGCGCAACTGATGACACTCTTGCCTGACATCGCCGATCTGGCGCCACAGCGACAGTGCGATGGCGCCGTGGGACAGAGCTGCGCCGAAGCGGCCCAACGAGAACTGCGAGTTCGAGAGCAAGGTGCGTGACTCGGCTTGCAAGCGAACATCGCGCAGCCGCTCTGCGAGAGCGCAGGCCAGGTCGGCGTGGCGCACCACGGCCTCGTGCTGGCCGAGCCGCGCGGCCTCCCGGGCTTCGGCCAACGCGGCCGCCGGGGTATCGGGCTGGGGCGGGGTAGGTGTTGTGTCGTGATTCATGGGCCATCGGCTGCAGCACAGTCCGTGCCGGCCTGCCAGTCGGCGGCGTCCGCATGCGCGGCGCTCAGCTGGATTCGATCGCCAGCCCGAGCAGCCGCGGGTCGCCGCGGCCCAGGCGCACGAGCACCGGCGCATCGCCGGTCAGGTCGACCACCGTGGTCGGCTGCATCGGGCAGGCGCCGGCATCGACCACCGCCTGCACCAGCTTCTGGAAGCGCTCGCGGATCTCGCTGGCTTCGTTCATCGGCTCGGTCTCGCCGGGCGCGATCAGCGTGGTGGCGATCAGCGGCTGGCCGAGCTGCTCGAGCAGCGCCTGCGTCACCGCATGGTCGGGCACGCGCAGGCCGATGGTGCGGCGCGACGGGTGCGAGAGCCGGCGCGGCACTTCCTTGGTCGCCTCCAGGATGAAGGTGAAGGGCCCGGGCGTGCCCAGCTTGAGCAGCCGGTACTGCTTGTTGTCGACGCGGGCGTAGCTTGCCAGCTCGCTGAGGTCGCGGCACAGCAGCGTCAGGTGGTGCTTGTCGTCGACGCCGCGGATGCGCCGCAGCGACTCGGCCGCCGCCTTGTCGTCGAGGTGGCAGACCAGCGCGTAGCTCGAATCGGTGGGGATCGCCGCCACGCCGCCGTCGTGCAGGATCTGCGCGGCCTGCTTGAGCAGGCGCGGCTGCGGGTTGTCGGGGTGGACGTCGAAGAGTTGGGACATGTCAGTCCACGATGGTATCCGCCCCGAGGGCCGACACCGGCGCACGGGCTGCAGCGGCTTCCCGAACGTTGAGCCAGGCGCTCGCGGCCCCGCACACGGCCACCACCGCCATGCCGAGCCAGCCCCAGCCGTCGGGCGCGTGGCTGAACACCAGCCAGCCCACCGCCGCCGCGAAGGCGATCTGCACGTACATGAAGGGCATCAGCGTCGACGTGGGCGCCAGCCCGAAGGCCAGTACCAGCATCAGGTGGCCGAGCGTGCCCAGTGTGCCGATGGCCAGCAGCAGGCCGATCTGCCCCGGCGTGGCAGCCTGCAGCGTGGCGCGCAACGGCGTGTCGCTGGCCAGCAGCAGCGCCACCACCACCAGCGTGCCGGTCAGGCCGGTGTAGAAGTGCGTGGTGTACGGGCTCTCCAGCGCCGACAGCTTGCGCGTCAGCACCTGGAAGCTGGCATAGGCCACCGAGCCGGCCAGCGGCAGCAGCACCGCCCAGCCGAACAGCCCGCTGCCCGGCCGGATGACGATCAGCGCACCCACGAAGCCGCCCACCACCAGCGCCCAGCGAAGCCGCGACACGTGCTCGCGCAGCAGCGTGGCGGCCAGCAGCGTCACCATCACCGGCGTGAGCATGTTGATGGCTGTGAACTCCGCCACCGGCAGGTAGCGCAGGCCGAGGAAGCCGAAGGTGGAGCTGGTCAGCAGCAGCGCGCCGCGCACCGCCTGGAAGCGCGGATGCGCCGAGCGGAAGCCGGCGCCGCCGCGCAGCTGCGATACGGCCAGCCACACGCCCATGCTGGCGGCCTGCACGCCGTAGCGCGCCAGCAGCACGACCAGGATCGGCAGCAGCGCGCCGACGTACTTCACCGCCGTGTCCATGGTGGCGAAGCACGCCGCCATGAGCAGGATCAGGGTGATCCCGAAACCGGGATGGCCAGGCGCCCGGCCGGTCATTGCGGGCGTTGGATGCGGTCCTGCAGGACGTCCCAGACCGGGGTGAGCGTGCCCGGCAGCTCGGGCAGCGCGCCGAGGTCGGTGTGGCTCTCGCCGGGGCTGTGGAAGTCGCTGCCGCGCGAGGCGGCGAGTCCGTATTCGAGGGCTGCCTCTGCGTAGCGCACTGCTTCAGCGGCGCTGTGGCTGCCGGTCACCACCTCGACGCCCAGGCCGCCGTGCGCCTTGAATTCGGTGAACAGCGCATGTTCTTCGTTCGCCGTGAACTTGTAGCGCGCCGGGTGGGCGATCACCGCCGCGCCACCGGCGTCGCTGATCCAGCGCACGGCGTCGCGCAGGCTGGCCCAGCGGTGCGGCACGAAGCCCGGTTTGCCCTCGGTGAGGAAGCGTCGAAACACCTCGCTGGTGTCGGCGCACACACCGGCTTCCACCAGGTAGCGCGCGAAGTGCGTGCGCGAGATGAGGTCGGGGTTGCCGACATACTTCAGCGCGCCCTCGAAGCTGCCGCGGATGCCGGCCTGGGCCAGGCTGTCGGACATCTCGAGCGCGCGTTCGCGGCGGCCGCCGCGCGTGGCCGCCAGGCCGGCCTTCAGCGCGGCGTCGCCGGCATCGAAACCCAGGCCGACGATGTGCACGGTGATGCCGACGAAGCTGACCGAGATCTCGGTGCCGGTGAGGTAAGGCAGGCCCAGCGCCAGCGCGGCGTCGCGCGCGCGCTGCTGGCCGCCGACCTCGTCGTGGTCGGTGAGCGCCCAGAGCTCCACGCCATTGGCCTTCGCGCGTGCTGCCAGGGCTTCCGGCGTGAGCGTGCCGTCGGAAACGGAGGAGTGGCAGTGCAGGTCGGCGTTCATCCAGGAGCTCGGCAACATCGAGCGATCGATTGTAGGGAGCGGGCCGGGTTCGCGCTGAGCGCGGCCCGGCGGCCTAAGGGGCGACGCGCAGGATGCGCCCGCCGCTACCGTCGGTCAGCAGGTACAGCGCGCCGTCGGGCCCCTGGCGCACGTCGCGGATGCGCTCGCTCAACGACGTGAACAGCGCCTCGCGCCCGATCACGGTGTCGCCCTTCAGGCCCAGCCGCCACAAGGCCGTACCGGCCAGCGAACCCATGAAGAGGCTGCCCTTCCACTCGGGGAACAGGCTGCCGGTGTAGAAGGCCAGGCCGCTCGGCGCGATCGAGGTCGGCGTCCAGGTCGTCAGCGGCTCGACGTAGGCGGGCGCATGCGTGCCACGGCCGATGCGGCAGGCATCACCCACCGGCGCGCCATAGTTGCAGCCGTAGCTGCGCTCGGGCCAGCCGAAGTTGGCGCCAGCGCGGGCGATGTTCACTTCGTCGCCGCCCTGCGGGCCATGCTCGTTGACCCACAGTTCGCCGGTCGCCGGGTGCAGCGCGGCGCCCTGCACGTTGCGGTGGCCATAGCTCCAGATGCCAGGCAGCGCGCCGGAGCCCAGACGCGGGTTGTCGGCAGGAATGCTGCCATCGCGGTGGATGCGCACCACCTTGCCGAGGTGGCTGCCCAGGTCCTGCGCCGGGCTGCCCTTCTGGCGCTCGCCCAGGGTCACGAACAGCGTCTTGTCGCGGCGGAACACCAGGCGCGAGCCGAAGTGGCCGTTGCCGGACACCTTGGGCTGCTGCCGGAAGATCACCGTCGTGTCCTGCAACGCGTTGCCGACCAGCCGGCCGCGGGCCACCGCCGTGCCGGCGCCGCCCTCGCCGTTCTCGGCGTAACTGAGGTAGACCCAGGGCGAGGTGGCGAAGTCGGGATCGATGGCCACGTCGAGCAGGCCGCCCTGGCCGCGTGCATTCACCTCGGGCACGCCGGCCAGCGGGCGCGAGACCTCCTTGCCGTCGGCGCTGACGCGCAGCAGGCTGCCGCCCTTGAGCGTGACGAGCAGGCTGCTGTCGGGAAGGAAGGCCAGGGCCCAGGGGCGGTCGAGGCGATCGGTGAAGGTGGCCGGCGTCGGCATGTCGGCTGCGCTGGCGCGCCGGCCGAGCGCGAGCGACGCACCCAGTGCCGTCATCGCCTTCATCACGGTGCGTCGTGTCGAATGGTTCATGCGGCTTCACTCCCTTCCACCACCATCTGTACGCGCTCGCGGCCGTTGTACTCGTCCAGGCTCAGCCGATAGGCCAGGCGGACGCGGGCTTCGAGCGGCTCGCTGCGGCCGAACCAGATCGCGTCGCGCAGCGCCCCGGCATGGCGCACCGACAGCTTCATGTGCCGTTCGCCGACGAGCCGCTGCGACACCACCTCGACCTCGTCGCAGAACACCGGCGGCTCGAAGGCCTGGCCCCACACCTGCGCGTCGAGCTCGCGCACCGTGGCCGGCGCGAACTGCGCGGGATCGAGCGGCCCGTCGGTGAGCAGCGTGCGTGCCAGCGTGGCAGCGTCGAGCCACTCGCGTGCCACCTGCTGCAGACCCTGCGCGAAGGTGGGCAGGTCTTCCGCCGCGACGGTGGCGCCGGCCGCCATCGCATGGCCGCCGAAGCGGCGCAGCACGCCGGGGTGGCGCTTGCTCACCAGGTCGAGCGCGTCGCGCAGGTGGAAGCCGGGGATCGAGCGGCCCGAGCCCTTGAGCAGCCCGTCCTGGCCGCGCGCGAAGACGAAGGTCGGGCGATGCACACGGTCCTTCAGACGCGCGGCGACGATGCCCACCACGCCCTCGTGGAACTCGGCGTCGAACAGCGCCAGCGCCGGTGGCGGCTCTCCGTCGGGCATGAGGCGCTCGAGCAGCAGCTCGGCTTGCTCGCGCATGCCAGTCTCGAGCTCCCGGCGTTCGCGATTGATGCCGTCGAGCATCTTCGCCAGTTCGGCGGCGCGGCCGGTGTCGTCGGTGAGCAGGCACTCGATGCCCAGCGTCATGTCGGCCAGTCGCCCGGCCGCGTTGATGCGCGGGCCGAGCGCAAAGCCGAAGTCGAAGGCGCTGGCGCGGCGCGCATCGCGGCCCGCCGCGGCGAACAGCGCGGCCAGCCCGGGCTGCATTCGCCCGGCGCGGATGCGGCGCAGGCCCTGCGCGACGAGGCGGCGGTTGTTGGCGTCGAGCTTGACCACGTCGGCCACCGTGCCGAGCGCGACCAGGTCGAGCAGTGCATCCAGGCGCGGCTGCTGCTCGGCGCTGAACACGCCGCGCTCGCGCAGCTCGCTGCGCAGCGCCAGCAGCACGTAGAACATCACGCCGACGCCGGCGAGGTTCTTGCTCGCGAAGGCGCAGCCGGGCTGGTTGGGGTTGACGATCACGTCGGCCTCGGGAAGCACCACCACGCCGTCGTGCAGCGCCGGCAGATGGTGGTCGGTCACCACCACCGCCAGGCCCTTGCTGCGCGCATGCGCCACGCCTTCGAGGCTGGCGATGCCGTTGTCCACCGTCACCAGCACGTCGGGCCGCTGCTGCAGAGCGAGATCGACGATCGCTGACGTGAGGCCGTAGCCGTGCACCGCGCGATCGGGCACCACGTAGGCGAGGTGCTCGCGCGGCGCGCCGAGCAGTTGCAGGCCGCGGATCGCCACGGCGCAGGCGGTGGCACCGTCGCAGTCGTAGTCGGCGACGATGCAGAGGCGCTCGCCGTCGCGCAGCGCGTCGGCCAGCCGCCGCGCCGCCTGCGCCGCGCCCTGCAGGCCGGCGGGCGGCAGCAGCTTGCCCAGTCCGTCGTCGAGCTCGTCGATGCTGCGCACGCCGCGTGCCGCGAACAGGCGCGCCAGCAGCGTCGGCACGCCGGCCTGCTCGAGCGCCCACACGGCTCGCGGCGGGGCCTCGCGGCGCGCAATGATCGGTGAGCTGCTCACAGCGCCTCCAGGACGGCGGCGGGATCGGGGTGCTTGAAGCGCCGGCCCAGGCGCGACCACAACGACCCTTCGGCCAAATCGAAACGCTGCGCGAAACGTTCGCCGCACAGGGTCAGGCTCGTCGGCTCGCCGCGCTCCAGCGCATCGGCCAGCGGCGCCAGCGCCTGCGCATCCAGTGCACGCCAGGCCTCGGCCCAGGCCACCCAGTCTTCCGAGAGCAGCGGCGCGCGCAGGCGTGCGTCGATTTGCGGTTCTTCGCCTTCGACGTGCTGCCGGCGGCCGCAGCCGCTGAGCCAGAATGAATTCACCGGCAGCGCGCCCTGCGCCTCGCGGGCATCGTTCAGCGGGTGCGAGTACAGCAGCATCTGCACCTCGTTCTGCAGGCGCCGCAGAAGCCGCGCCGGGCGGCCCTCGGGCAGCCAGCGGTCGACGTTGCGGCCGACCACGCGGTCCAGCGAGGCGCAGGGCAGGTCGACCAGGCTCTCGTGCGCCGCGTACCAGCGCTGCGGCGCGCCCCAGGCGAGCGCGAAGCCCTCCGACTCGAACAGATCGCGCACCGCGTCGAACAGCGCGCGCGACGAAGCCTCGTCCAGCGCCAGCGCATCGGGGTCGGCCAGCGTGACCTGGTCGCGGCCGAGGTGCCAGTGCACCGGCGTGAGCAGGCCCCAGGCGAGGTCGAGCACCTCGATGCCGTCGGCCTGCGCCGCATGGGCGGCGAAGGGCAGGGTGCCGGCGCCGCCCTGCCAGCCGCGCGCCGCGGCCAGCGCGGCCTCGTGCGGCGGCGTGAGGCTGTACTCGTCGGTGCCCAGGCGGGCGGTGGGGGCCAGGCGCGCGAGGGCGCGGTCGAGGTGGGGCAGGGACAGGTCGCGCAGGGTGTGCCGGCCAGCCTCCGACAGCGCCGAGGCGAACGGAACGAGCAGGTGCATCGCTGCATTATCGGCGGCATGCACGGCCCCATGGGCCGCGGCCCCGTCGTCGGCTCGGGTAGCATGCGCCGGACATGAACTGGCCCTACGAGTTGCAGATCGGCTGGCGCTACACGCGGTCCGGCCGCGCGGGGCGGCGCAACGGCTTCATCTCCTTCATCTCCGCCGTGTCGATGGCCGGCATCGGGCTGGGCGTGGCCGCGCTGATCATCGTGCTGTCGGTGATGAACGGCTTCCAGAAGGAAGTGCGCGACCGCATGCTGGCGGTGATCGCCCACGTGGAGGTGCGCGCCCCCGGCGACGCCGCCTTGCCCGACTGGCGGCTCACCGCGGCCAAGTCGCGTCAGAACCCGCAGGTGATCGGTGCGGCGCCCTTCGTCGCGGCGCAGGGCCTGATCGCTCATGGCGAGCAGATGCGCGGCACGCTGGTGCGCGGCATCTCCCCCGATGACGAGGCCAGCGTCACCGACCTGGCGGCGCGCCTGCGCGGCACCGTGCTGACACGCCTGCAGCCCGGCGCCTGGGGCGTGGTGCTCGGCGGTGAACTGGCGCGCAGCCTCGGTGTGCGCGAGGGCGACAAGGTGGCGCTGATCGCCCCGGGCGGGCAGGTCACGCCGGCCGGCGTGATCCCGCGACTGAAGCAGCTCACCGTGGTCGGCACCTTCGATTCGGGCCACTACGAGTACGACGCCGGCCTGGCGCTGATGCAGCTCGACGACGCGGCGCGGCTGTTCCGCGTCGAGGGGCCCACCGGCGTGCAGCTGCGCCTGAAGGACGTGCACGCCGCGCGCGGCGTGGCCGAGGAACTGTCGAAATCGCTGGGCAAGGCCGTCGAAGTGCGCGACTGGACGCGCAGCAACCGCAACTGGTTCGACGCGGTGCAGATCGAGAAGCGGCTGATGTTCATCATCCTCACGCTGATCGTCGCAGTGGCGGCCTTCAACCTCGTCTCGACGCTGGTGATGACGGTGACCGACAAGCGTGCCGACATCGCCATCCTGCGCACGCTGGGCGCCAGCCCGCGCTCGGTGATGGGCATCTTCATGGTGCAGGGGGCGGCCTCGGGGATCATCGGCACGCTCTCGGGCGTGCTGCTGGGCACGCTGGTGGCCGTCAACATCGACGTCATCGTGCCGGCCATCGAGCGCGCGCTCGGCGTGAGCTTCCTGCCCGGCAGCATCTACCTGATCAGCCGCATGCCCAGCGACCCGCAGCGCGGCGACATCGTGCCGATCGCGCTGATCTCGCTGCTGCTGTCCTTCATCGCCACGCTGTACCCGAGCTGGCGTGCCAGCCGCGTGCAGCCGGCGCGGGCGCTGCGTTATGAGTGAAGCCGTGAAACGCAAGCCCGAGCTGCCCTACGAGCTGCAGCTCGGCTGGCGGTACCTGCGCGCAGCGCGCGGCGGCAGCGACAACGGCTTCATCTCATTCATCGCGGCGGTGGCGATGCTGGGCATCGCGCTGGGCGTGGCGGCACTGATCATCGTGCTGTCGGTGATGAACGGCTTCAGCAAGGAAGTGCGCGACCGCATGCTCTCGGTGGTGGCCCATGTGCAGATCTACGACGCCCAAGGCGGCGCGCTGCCCGACTGGCGCGCCACCGCCGCGAAGGCGCGACGCCACCCGCAGGTGACCGGCGTGGCGCCGTTCGTGGCCGCGCAGGCGCTGCTCGGGCGCAGCGACGAATTGCGGCCGGCGCTGCTGCGCGGCATCGATCCGGCACTCGAGGCCGAGGTGTCCGATCTGGCGCAGCAGCTGCGTGGCACGCTGCTGAAGAGTTTCAAGCCCGGCCGCGGCGAAGTGCTGCTCGGCGCCGAACTGGCGCGCCAGCTCGGCGCCAAGGTCGGCGAGCGCGTCACGCTGGTGCTGCCCGATGTCTCGCGCCCCGGCGGCGCGCCGCGCATGGTGCCGCTGACGCTGGCGGGCACCTTCGAGGCCGGCCACTTCGAGTACGACAGCACGCTGGCGCTGGTGCCGATCGCCGACGCGCAGGCGCTGTTCGGCGTCAAGGGGCCCAACGGCCTGCAGCTGCGTCTGGCCGATCGCGACAGCGCACCCGAGCTGGCGCAGCTGCTCTCTGCCGAACTCGGCCCGGGTATATTGGTGCGTGACTGGACACGCACGAACCGCCAGTGGTTCGAGTCGGTGCAGATCCAGAAGCGCATGCTCTTCCTCATCCTCGCGCTCATCGTCGCGGTGGCGGCCTTCAACCTCGTTTCCATGCTCGTCATGACGGTGACCGACAAACAATCCGACATCGCCATCCTGCGCACGCTGGG
This sequence comes from Rhizobacter sp. AJA081-3, assembly GCF_017795745.1. Taxonomy (GTDB): domain Bacteria; phylum Pseudomonadota; class Gammaproteobacteria; order Burkholderiales; family Burkholderiaceae_C; genus Piscinibacter. The sequence continues at coordinate 1,456,709 of NZ_CP059067.1, forward strand.
CGCCACGCCGCGCTCCATCATGGGCATCTTCGTGGTGCAGGGCGCGGCCTCTGGGCTGATCGGCACGCTCGCCGGCATGCTGCTCGGGCTGCTCATCGCGTTCAACGTCGGCACCCTCGTGCCGGCCATCGAACGGCTGCTCGGCACCACCTTCCTGCCCGCCAACGTCTACCTGATCAGCCGCATGCCCAGCGACCCGCGCGCAGGCGACGTGATCCCCATCGTGCTTGTCTCGCTGCTGCTGTCCTTCATCGCCACGCTGTACCCGAGCTGGCGTGCCAGCCGTGTCGAGCCTGCCCAGGCACTGCGCCATGAGTGAGGCGATCGTCAAGGCGCAGAACCTGCACAAGCGCTTCACCGAAGGCGGCCTCGACGTCGCCGTGCTGCAGGGCATCGACCTCGAGGTGCAGCCCGGCGAGACGGTCGCCGTGGTCGGCGCCTCGGGGTCGGGCAAGAGCACGCTGCTGCATCTGCTCGGCGGGCTGGAGGAGCCTTCGCAAGGCACGGTGCTGCTGGCCGGGCGCAACCTCGCGTCGCTCGGCCAGGCCGAGCTCGGCGAGTGGCGCAACCGGCACCTCGGTTTCGTCTACCAGTTCCACCACCTGCTGCCGGAGTTCACGGCGCTGGACAACGTGGCCATGCCGCTGCGCATCCGCCGCATGGCCGTCGACGAGGCGCGCGAGCAGGCCCAGGCCGTGCTGGCGCAAGTGGGCCTGGCGGACCGTGTGCTGCACCGGCCGGCTCAACTCTCCGGCGGCGAGCGCCAGCGCGTGGCGATCGCGCGCGCTCTGGCCGGCAAGCCGGGCTGCGTGCTCGCCGACGAGCCCACCGGCAATCTCGATCGCGACACCGCCGACGCGGTGTTCGCGCTGATGATCGAACTGGCCCGCGGGCAAGGCACCGCCTTCGTGCTGGTGACGCACGACGAGTCGCTCGCCGCGCGTTGCGATCGTCTGCTGCGGCTGGTCAAGGGCCATCTGGAGCGTTGATCGCGATGCGCCTGGGCACTGGCCTGTTCGCGGCGGTTCTGGCGATGGGGCTCGGCGTTGCGCCCCCGCCGGCGCAGGCGATGGACCGCGAGCAGTCCGACGCCATCATCAATTCACTGACCACGGCCCGAGCCTTCCTGCAGGTCAGCATGTCGCCGGACGGGAAGCGGCTCGCCGCGCTGGGCTACAACGGCTTCGGCACAGGGCTCTTCGTCGGCGACACCGACAAGCTCGATTTCAGGATGGTGCTGGAGTCCAAGCGCGAACAGGCGCTGAGCTACCAATACACGCGCAGCCCGGTCAGCGCACGATGGATCGACAACGAACTGATCGCGGTCGATTACAACGACGACGAGGCCGAGTCGATCGACGCCGGTGGGCGCAAGATCGCCGAGCTTGGTGCGCAGTACCTGGGCCGAATCGACGCCGAGATCGACGAGCCCGCGCAGCGCGTGCTGGTCTATCTCGATGCCGATGGCGAAAAGCCGGCGCTGGTGGATCCGCGTACCGGCGAGCGTCGGCCGGACACCAGCCGGCCTCCGGGCAAGGTGATGCACGCGGCGTTCGACGACCAGGGCTCGCTGCGCGCTGCGACGACGATCGACACGACGTTCTGGACCGAGCAGACGACGATTCGACAGTGGTACCGGCCCGATGCGCGTGCGCCGTGGCAACTGCTTCAGGAGAGCAAAGTCACCGACGACTACTGGCGGCCGATGTATGTGCCGAAGGAACCGGACAGCATCGTGGTGGAGTCGCGGACGGGCCGGGACACCTGGGCCATCATGCGCTACGACACCCGCAGGCGCGCCGAGGTCGAGCTGATGGCGGGCCACCCGCGCGAGGACATCGTCTTTGCCAGCGGGCTGGGCAACGAGGTCTTCCAGCGAGTCGTGACCAGCGGATTGAAGCGTCAGACGCACTGGTTCGACGAGGGCTGGGCGGTCGTCCAGGCCACCTTGGACAAGGCCTTTCCCGGACGCAACAACGACGTGCTGTCGGGGGATCCGCGGCGACGCGTGCTTGTGCGGTCCTCGTCCGACGCGGATCCGGGACGCTGGTACGTGCTCGATGTGCGCGACCGGACATTGAAGGAGGTGGCTCAATCTCTGCCGCGACTGGGCAGCGAGAAGATGCGCCCGATGCAGACTCTGCGCTATGCGGCGCGCGACGGGTTGAGCATCCCCGCCTACCTCACGCTGCCGGCCAGCGAAGGTCCTCACCCCATGGTCGTGCTCATCCACGGCGGGCCCGCGGCGCGCGATCACTGGGCCTGGGACGCGGAGGTGCAACTGCTGGCCCAGCATGGCTACGCGGTGTTCCAGCCGCAGTTCCGCGGCTCGACCGGGTTTGGTGCGGCCTTCGAGCGGGCGGGCCTCGGCCAGTGGGGTCTGGCCATGCAGGACGACGTGACCGATGGAGTCCGACACCTGGTCGATCAAGGCGTTGCCGACGCACGGCGGATCTGCATCTACGGTGCGAGCTACGGCGGCTATGCGGCGCTGTGGGGTCTGGTCAAGACACCCGAGCTGTACCGATGCGGCATCAGTTTCGCAGGCGTATCGGACCTCGACGAGTTCCTGTCGGGGAGATCGGACGTCAACCGAAATCCCGTGGCCCGGGAGACCTTCATGTTTCTCCTCAACGCAGGTGACGGTCGCAAACCGGGGTTCGCGGCGGTCTCGCCGTTGAAGCAGGTGGCCAAGATCCAGGCACCTGTCCTGATCGTCTGGGGCGAGCAGGACCGCCGCGTGCCCCCCGAGCAGAGCGAACGCATGGTGGCGGCACTCAAGGCCAACGACAAGACCTACCAGTGGCGCAGCTACCGGCGCGAGGGGCACGGTCTCAGCTACGTTGGCAGTCTCCGCGAGCATTACCGGGAACTGCTCGACTTCCTCGAACAGCACAACGGTGTGTTACCGGCCCCGGTGCCGGGCGCCAGTGCCGCAGCGGGCGCTGCAAGGCACTGAGCGGGAGGCTGAGCCCCGACCGCCTCAGGCCACGCGGCCGAACCAGGCCACCGACAGCGCCGCGGCGGCGGCCACGAGCAGCGCGCCGAAGACGGCGAAGAGCGCGCTGATCTCGGTCTCCTTCTTCTCGACCACGAGCCGCGTCGACAGGCCCTGGTAGACCTTCTTCAGGTCTTCGGCGGTGCCGGCGTAAAAGTAGTCGGCTCGCGTCAGGTTGGCCACCGCCTTGAGTGCGTCTTCGTCGAGGCGCACGCGCATCGACCAGCCCTCGAAGCCGATGGTCTCTCCGTCCTTGGTGCCGATGCCCACGGTGTAGACGCGCACGCCGCGCTCGGCGGCCATCTTGGCGGCCTCCAGCGGGTCGGGGCCGGTGGTGCGCTGGCCGTCGGTGAGCATGATGATCGCGGCAGAGCTGAACGATCCCGGCTCGACCGGCGTGAACTCCGGCTTGGGCTTGTCGTTGGGGCCGGGCGGCATGGCCTTCTGGCCGGTGATCTGCGACAGGTCGATGCCGGCCTCCGGGAAGATCGTCGCCAGCGACAGCACGATGCCGCTGCCGGTGGCGGTGCCGCGCTGCAGCTGGAAGCGGTCGATCGCGGCGTAGACGTCGTCGCGGCTGTGCGTGGGCGGCTGCACCACGGCGGCGGTGCCGGCGAACTGCACCACCGCCACGCGCACGCTGCGCGGCAATTCGGCGACGAAGGCCTTGGCCGCGGCCTGCGAGGCCACCAGCCGGTTGGGCTGCACGTCGGCCGCGCGCATGCTGCCCGATACGTCCATCGCCAGCACGATGGTCTCCTGCTGCGAGGGCAGGGTGATCACCGCGGCTGGCCGCGCCGAGGCGAGCAGCAGCACGATCACGGCCAGCAGCAGCAGCGCAGGCGGCACGTGGCGGCGCCACGCGGCGCTCTTGCCCATGGCCTGCTTGACCAGTGCCAGGTTGGCATAACGCAGCGCCGTTTTCTTGCGCCGGCGCAGCAGCCAGACGTAGCCGCCGACCAGCAGCGGCACCGCCAGCAGCAGCCACAGCATCGTCGGCCAGATGAAGTTCAGCGGGATGGCGCCTTTCATGACGCGGCACTCCGCGGCTCTGTCTTCAGCACGCCCAGGTGCGACGGTGCGCCACCGCCGGCCGCCAGCCGGCTGCGCTGGCGGCGCAGGTCGGCGAAACGCAGGATGGCGTCGAGCAGGTCGTCATCGGTGGCCAGCTCCAGCGTGTCGACGCCGGCCTGGGCGAGCGAAGACAGCAGCGCCGCCTCGCGCGCCTGGGCCGCGGCCGCGAAGCGCGCGCGGAAACCGGCATCGTGGGTGTCCACCAGCAGCTGCTCGCCGGTCTCGGCGTCGCGCATCGTCACCAGGCCGATGTCGGGCAACTCCATCTCCAGCGGGTCGTACAGGCGCACGGCGGTCACGTCATGGCGGCGCGAAAGCTGCGCCAGCGCCTCTTCCCAGCCGGGCGGGCTGATGAAGTCGGACACCACGAAGATCGTGCTGCGCCGCTTGACGATGCGCTGCCCGGCCAGCAGCAGCTCGCGCAGCTGCGTGGAGCCAGCGGCCGATTCGGCCGGCCGTTTCGCCATGCGCTGCAGCAGGTGCAACACGTGGAGGCGGCCGGCGCGCGCCGGGATCACCGTGTCGACTTCCGTGCCGTAGAGCAACGCGCCGACGCGGTTGCCGTGGCGCGTGAGCAGCCGCGACAGCACGCCGACGAACTCGCGCGCCACTCCGCGCTTGGCGCGCAGGTCGGAGCCGAAGTCGACGCTGGCGCTGAGGTCGACGAGGAACCAGGCGGCCAGCTCGCGGTCTTCGGTGAACTGGCGCACGTAGGGCTGCTGCAAGCGCGCCGTCACGTTCCAGTCGATGTGGCGCACGTCGTCGTGGTACTGGTACTCGCGCAGGTCGGCCAGGTCGATGCCGGCGCCGCGCAGCAACGTGCGGTAGTCGCCCTGCAGCAGGCCGTCGAGGCGGCGGATCACCGTCCACTCGAGGCGCTTGAGCAGGGCCTCGGAGTCGGCCGCTTCAGTTCTTTCCGGAACCGGATTCATGGGGCGCAAGCGGCTTGTCGGGTGGGGGAATCTTCTGCATCACCTGTCGGATGACCTGGTCGGCACTCAGGCCGTCGGCCAGCGCCTCGTAGCTGAGCACGAGGCGGTGGCGCATCACGTCGCCGACCAGGCCGGTCATGTCTTCCGGCAGCGCGTAGCTGCGCCCGCGCATGTAGGCCAGCGCGCGGGCGCCTTCGATCAGGCCAATGGTGGCGCGCGGGCTGGCACCGAAGCTGATGTACTTGGCGATGTCGTTCAGGCCGTACTGTGCCGGGCGCCGCGTGGCGCTGACCAGCTTGACGGCGTACTGCATCAGGGAGGGGTCGACGTAGACCTTGCGGCATTCCTGCTGCAGTTCGGCGAGCTGGCCCATGCTGGCCACCGCCGACACCTGCACCGGCGTGCCGGTGACACGCTGCGCGACGACGAACTCCTCTTCCTCGCTCGGGTAGTCGACCAGCACCTTCATCATGAAGCGGTCGACCTGCGCCTCGGGCAGCGGATAGGTGCCCTCCGTCTCGATCGGGTTCTGCGTGGCCATCACGAGGAAGGGATCGGGCACCTTGTGCGAGACGCCGGCGATGGTCACCTGACGCTCCTGCATGACCTCGAGCAGCGCGCTCTGCACCTTGGCCGGTGCGCGGTTGATCTCGTCGGCCAGCAGCAGGTTGGTGAACACCGGGCCGAGCGAGGTGTCGAACTCGCCGGTCTTCGGGCTGTAGATGCGCGTGCCCACCAGGTCGGCCGGCACCAGGTCGGGGGTGAACTGGATGCGCTTGAACTGGCCGCGCATGGTCTGCGCCAGGGTCTTGACGGTGAGCGTCTTGGCCAAGCCGGGCACGCCCTCGACGAGCAGGTGGCCGTTGCTGAGCATGGCCACCATCACGCGCTCGAGGAACTGGTCCTGGCCGACGACGACGCGCTTGACCTCGTAGAGCACCCGCTCCATCAGCGTGGCGGCATCGCCGCCGGTGGGGGAAGAATCCATGGAACTCCTGCTCAGAACGGCGGCATGCCGGCACCGGCGGCGGCGTTCTCGATCGGCACGGCGAAGCCGATGCCCACGAACACGCGCTGCTTGGTCGGGTTGAGGATGGCGGTGACGACGCCGACGACTTCGCCTTCCATCGTCACCAGCGGCCCGCCGGAGTTGCCCGGATTGGCCGCGGCGTCGAACTGGATCAGGTTGGTCAGCACGCGTTCGCCCTCGGGCGAGCGGAACTCGCGCTTCAGCCCGGAGACCACGCCTTCCGAGGCGGAGGGCCCGATGCCGAACGGAAAGCCCACCGCCATCACGCGGTCGCCCGGGTTCAGGTCGCCGGTGCCGCGCATTGTGGCCGGGTGCAGGTCGTCGGGAATCTTCACCGCGCGCAGCACGGCGAGGTCGTGCTCGGGCATCACGCTGATCAGCCGGGCTTCCGTCTCCAGGCCGTCCATGAAGGTGACCTTCACCTTCTCGGCGCCGAGCACCACGTGCAGGTTGGTCAGGATGGTGCCGTTGTCGACGATGACCACGCCGGTGCCCACGCCACGTTCCTGCATGCCGGGCTCGGCGCTGCTCTCGCTCTTCGGCCGGGCGTCGCGAGCTTCCTTGGCGGCCTTGGCTTCGCGTGGCGGATCGCCGCTGTCGCGCTCGTAGCCGACCACGCGCACCACCGACGGGATGATCTTGTCGTAGGCGCGTGCTGCGGCCGAGACGAGCGGCTTTTCCTCGATCGACTTGCGCACCAGATGATCGATCTGCTCGAAGGTGAGCACCGGCGGGCCCTTGGGCGCCACGCGCCACAGCAGTGCGGTGACCACCAGCAGCAGCACCGCGAGCGCCCACAGCCGGCGTTCATGGCGGCGCACGAAACCCGCCAGTCGCTGGCGCGCCGGTGCCGGCGCGGCGGATTCGACCGGCTCGGGCGGCGGCGGGGTCGGTGCCGCCACGCCCCGGCGTGAACGGCTGTACAGCGGTGCCTTCTTCATCGGCTGCTCCGGCGCAGCGAGCGCGGTTCGGGATGCGCTGCAACAGTAGCACGTCGGCCATGACCTGTCACAGGCAGGGCATGATGCGCGCCGTGTGGACAGACACTCATTGCCATCTCGACGCGCCCGAGTTCGACGCCGACCGCGACGCGGTGGTGGCGCGCGCGTTGGCGGCCGGCGTGACCCGCCTGGTCATCCCGGCGGTGGCGATGGCGCATTTCGAGGCCACGCGCACGCTGGCGCACCGGCACGGCTTCGCCTACGCGCTGGGCATCCACCCGCTGTTCGTCGACCGTGCCGAGGACGCCGACCTGGAGCGGCTCGACCAGGCGCTGGTCGACGCGCGCGACGACCCGCGCCTGGTGGCGGTGGGCGAGATCGGCCTCGATCATTTCGTGCCCGGCCTGGACCGCGTGCGCCAGGAGCGCTTCTACGTCGAGCAGCTCAAGCTGGCGCGCCGCCACGGCCTGCCGGTGATCCTGCACGTGCGGCGATCGGCCGACGCACTGCTCAAGCAACTGCGCCGCATCGAGGTGCCCGGCGGCATCGCGCACGCCTTCAACGGCAGCGCGCAGCAGGCGCTGGCCTTTGTCGGCCTGGGCCTGCGCCTGGGCTTCGGCGGCGCCGCGACCTTCGACCGCGCGCTGCAGATCCGCGAGCTGGCGCGCAGCCTGCCGCTGGAGGCGCTGGTGGTGGAGACCGATGCACCCGACATTCCGCCGCACTGGCTGTACCGCACCGCCGGGCAGCGCGCGGCGGGCGAGGTGGCGCGCAACGAGCCGGCCGAGCTGCCGCGCATTGGCGCCGTGCTCGCCGGCCTGCGCGCGATGCCGTTGGAGGAGTTCGCGCGCGCCAGCGGTGCGAACGCGCAGGCCGCGCTGCCGAGGCTGGCGTCGTGAGTGAGACTTTGCAGGGCCTGCCGCCGGTGATCGGCCGCGCGACGCGGCTGGTGGTGCTGGGCAGCTTCCCGGGCGTGGCCTCGCTGCGGGCGCAGCAGTACTACGCCCATCCGCGCAACCAGTTCTGGCCGCTGCTTTCGGCGCTGTGGGGCGTCGACCTCGTCGCCATGCCCTATCGTTCGCGCCTGGCCGAGGTGAAGCGCCGCGGCCTGGGCATCTGGGATGTCTACGCGAGCTGCCGCCGCGAGGGCAGCCTGGACAGCGCCATCGAGGCCGCCGTGCCCAACGACCTGGCGGGCCTGCGCCGCCGCGCGCCGCGGCTGGAGGCGGTGGCCCACAACGGCGGCGAGTCGGCGCGGGCGATGGCGGTGACACGCACGCTCGGCGTGCCGGTGCTGCGCCTGCCTTCCACCAGCCCGGCCAATGCGAGCTGGAGTTTCGAACGCAAGCTGGCGGCCTGGCGCGACGCCTTCGCCGCCCATGGACTGGCCTGACCCCGAATGATGACGACGAAGAAGAAGTCCGAACCCGAGCTGGCCCCGGCCACCATCTCCGAATTCGACGGCGTGCGCTACCTGCACCTGGGCACGCCCTGGGTGCAGGGGGCGATGAACCTGAAGAAGCCGGCCGCGCTGGAGCTGGAGTACATCCAGCGCATGATGGCCTGGATGCTGCTGCGCCCGGCCGCGGAGCTGGCGCGCGGCCATTCGGTGCAGCTCGGCCTGGGCGCCGGTGCCATCACGCGCTTCACGCAGGGCGTGATGAAAATGAAGACCACGGTGGTGGAACTCAACCCGACCGTCATCGGCGTGAACCGCGCCTTCTTCCGCCTGCCGGCCGAGGGCGCACGCTTCCAGGTGCTGGAGATGGATGCGCAGCACTACGTCGACGAGGTCGCCGAGCCCGGCTCGGTCGACGTGCTCTGCGTAGACCTGTACGACCACGAGGCCGCCAGCCCGGTGCTCGACAGCGCGGCCTTCTACCGCGGCTGCGCCCGCATGCTCGCCGAGGGTGGCGTGATGAGCGTGAACCTGTTCGGCCGCGATGCCAGCTTCGTGCGCAGCGCCCGGCGCATCGCCGCGGCCTTCGAGGGCGGCGCGGTGATTTCGCTGCAGCCCACGCGCGAGGGCAACACCGTGGTGCTGGCGATCAAGCAAGGCACCGTGCCCGAGCGTGACGAACTCGTCCAACGCGCGCAACAGATCGACACGCGGTACGGCTTGCCGGCGCGAAAATGGCTGCGCATGATCCGCCCGCTGCCGGCTGAACCCTCCGAGACCGCATGAACGCTGCTGCTCCCCTGCTCGAGACCCCGCACGTCGGGCCGCTGGACTGGCGGGTGCTGCTGCGCTGGCTGCGCAAGGACGGACTCATCGACGAGGAGGCCTCGCGCGCCACCGAGAAGCGCTTCCACGGTGCCGACAGCCGCCAGCACCCGCTGGTGCGCCTGGGCAGCCTGAACCTCGTGCGGGCCAAGGATCCGGGCAAGGGCAAGCCGCTGGACGTGGAGGCGCTGACCGAATGGCTGGCCGATCGCGTCAAGCTGCCCTACCTGCGCATCGACCCGCTGAAGGTCGACGTCGGCCGCGTCGCCGAGGTGATGTCGATCAGCTACGCCGAGCGGCGCCGCGCGCTGCCCATCACCGTGGGCCTGCGCGACGTCACCGTCGCCACCTGCGAGCCCTGCGACACTGCCTGGGTGGCCGAGATCGAGGCGCACACCGGCAAGCCGATCAGGCTGGTGGTCGTCAACCCGCTCGAGCTGCAGAAGTACACCACCGAGTTCTACAGCCTGTCGCGCTCGGTGCGCGCGGCCATCAAGTCGGGCGAGACCTCCACGCTGGCCAGCTTCGAGCAGCTGGTCGAGCTCGGCCGCAGCAACAAGCAGCTCGACGCCAACGACCAGGGCGTGGTGCAGGTGGTCGACTGGCTGTGGCAGTACGCCTTCGACCAGCGCGCGTCGGACATCCACCTCGAGCCGCGCCGCGAACGCAGCGTGATCCGCTTTCGCATCGACGGCGTGATGCACAACGTCTACCAGGTGCCGCTGGGCGTGCTCAATGCGATGATCGCGCGCGTCAAGCTGCTCGGCCGCATGGACGTGGTCGAGAAGCGCCGCCCGCTGGACGGCCGCATCAAGACGCGCAACCCGGGCGGCGACGAGGTCGAGATGCGCCTGTCGACGCTGCCCACGGCGTTCGGCGAAAAGATGGTGATGCGCATCTTCGACCCCGACACCACCGTCAAGCCGCTCGACGCGCTGGGCTTCGGCGCGCACGACGGCAAGCGCTGGGAGGAGATGGTGACGCGGCCGCACGGCATCATCCTCGTCACCGGCCCGACCGGTTCGGGCAAGACCACCACGCTGTACTCGACGCTGCGCCGGCTGGCCACTGACGAGGTGAACGTCTGCACGATCGAGGACCCGATCGAGATGATCCAGCCCTCGTTCAACCAGACGCAGGTGCAGAGCAACATCGACCTGGGCTTCGCCGAAGGGCTGCGCGCGCTGATGCGCCAGGACCCGGACATCATCATGGTCGGCGAGATCCGCGACCTCGAGACCGCCGAGATGGCCATCCAGGCCGCGCTCACCGGCCACTTGGTCTTCAGCACGCTGCACACCAACGATTCGGTGTCTGCCATCACCCGGCTCGAGGACCTGGGCGTGCCTCCCTACCTGATCGGCGCCACGGTGATCGGCGTGCTCGCGCAGCGGCTGGTGCGCACGCTGTGCGTGGCATGCAAGCAGCCCGACGATGCCCTGTCGCGCGAGGCGCTGGGCGAGTTCGTCAAGCCCTGGCGCCTCACCGGCGCGGTGCGGCCCTACAAGCCGGTGGGCTGCCTCGAATGCCGCATGACCGGCTACCGCGGACGTGCCGGGTTGTACGAACTGCTCACCATCGGCGACGTGGCGCGCGAATGCATCTCGCCGGCGACCGACATGCCGCGTTTGCGCAAGCAGGCGCTGCAGGACGGCCTGCGGCCGCTGCGCGTGGCCGGGGCGATGAAGGTGGCAGAGGGCGTGACCACCATGGACGAAGTGCTTCGCGCGACGCCCGGCTGGGAGTGAGCTGACGCCTGCGCGACAAGGCTCGCGCCGCTACGTGTAAACCACACAGGTTGGTCGGGCATCGCTGCCTAGAATCCTTCGAAGCATTGCAGCTCCCGGAGGAGACACAGGTGAAGATCAAGAGCCAGCGCGATTTCTGGTCGGGCCTCATGTTCGTGGCCATCGGCCTGGGCTTTGCATGGGGTGCGACGAACTACAGCTTCGGCCAGTCGGCCCGTCCCGGCCCGGGTTACTTTCCCTTCGGCCTGGGCGTCCTGATGGCCATTCTCGGCGGCGTGGTTCTCTTCAAGGCCCTGACCATCGAGTCCGAAGGCGGCGACCCGATCGGCGACATCGCCTGGAAGCCGCTGGGCTTCATCGTCGGCACCGTGGTGGTATTCGGATGGACCTTGCCGCACCTGGGCCTGGTCATCGCGCTGCCGGCTCTGGTCATCATCGCTGCGTTGGCCGGCGACGAGTTCCACTGGGGCGAGGCGATCGCCAATGCCGCGCTGCTCACCATCGGCTGCTGGCTCATCTTCATCGTCGGCCTCAAGCTGACGATCCCGCTGTGGCCGGCGTTCATCGGCTGAGGACCACGACATGGACCTGCTCTCCAATCTCGCACTCGGCTTCGGTGTCGCCTTTACCGCGCAGAACCTGCTGTACGCCTTCGGCGGCGCGCTGCTGGGCACCCTGATCGGCGTGCTGCCCGGCCTCGGCCCGGTGGCCACCATCGCGATGCTGCTGCCCTCGATTTACGCGCTCGACGCCACGCCGGCGCTGATCATGCTCGCCGGCATCTACTACGGTGCGCAGTACGGCGGCTCGACCACCGCCATCCTGATCAACGTGCCAGGGGAATCGAGTTCGGTGGTGACCGCCATCGACGGCTACCAGATGGCCCGCCAGGGCCGCGCCGGCGCGGCACTCGCTGCCGCGGGCCTGGGCTCGTTCTTCGCGGGCTGCGTGGGCACGATCATCATCGCTGCCTTCGCGCCGCCGCTGACCGAACTGGCCTTCAAGTTCGGCCCGGCCGAGTACTTCTCGCTGATGGTGCTGGGCCTGATCGGTGCCGTGGTGCTGGCCTCCGGGTCGCTGGTCAAGGCGATCGCGATGATCCTGCTGGGCCTGCTGCTCGGCCAGATCAACACCGACGTCATCTCCGGCACGCCGCGCTACAGCTTCGACATTCCCGAACTGACCGACGGCATCGGCTTCGTCGCCATCGCCATGGGCGTGTTCGGCTTCGGCGAGATCATCGCCAACCTGGGCAAGCCCGCCGAGCACCGCGAGGTGTTCACGAAGGACGTCAAGGGCCTGTGGCCGACCAAGCAGGACTTCAAGGATGCGTTCCCTGCGGTGCTGCGCGGCACGGCGCTGGGCTCGATCCTCGGCGTGCTGCCGGGGGGCGGTGCGCTGCTGGCGGCGTTTGCGGCCTACACGGTCGAGAAGAAGGTGGCCGGCGCCAGCGGCCGCTTCGGCAAGGGCGACATCCGTGGTGTCGCTGGCCCCGAGTCGGCCAACAACGCCGGTGCGCAGACTTCGTTCATCCCGATGCTCACACTGGGCATCCCGCCCAACGCCGTGATGGCGCTGATGGTCGGCGCGATGACGATCAAGGGCATCCAGCCCGGCCCGCAGGTGATGACGAGCAACCCGCAGCTGTTCTGGGGCCTGATCGCTTCGATGTGGGTGGGCAACCTGATGCTGGTGATCCTGAACCTGCCGCTGATCGGCATCTGGATCAAGCTGCTGACCGTGCCGTACCGCTTCCTGTTTCCGGCCATCATGTCGTTCTGCTGCATCGGCCTGTACACGCTGAACAACAACGCCTTCGACGTCTACATGGGCGCCGGCTTCGCGGTGGTGGGCTACATCTTCTACAAGCTGTCGTGCGAGCCCGCACCGCTGTTGCTGGGCTTCATCCTCGGCCCCATGATGGAAGAAAACCTGCGCCGCGCGCTGCTGCTGTCGCGCGGCGACTGGGGCACCTTCTTCACGCGGCCGCTGTCGGCCGGCCTGCTCGTGGCCGCGGCATTGATGATCGTGGTGGTGATGTTGCCGTCGATCCAGAGCAAGCGCGACGAAGCCTTCCAGGATGCGGATTGAACTTGAGTCACTGAACGACGAACCCCGCTGCGGCGGGGTTCGTCTTTTGGCACAGTCTCTTCTCGGCCCGCGATGAGCAGCACCGCTCCCCCCTCTTCGCTGGCCCCGTTGCGCGGGCCGGTTTTCCGCATGCTCTGGCTGGCCTGGCTGGCTGCCAACGTGACGATGTGGATGAACGACGTGGCGGCGGCCTGGCTGATGACCTCGCTGACCGACAGCCCGGTGATGGTGGCGCTGGTGCAGGCGGCTTCCACGCTGCCGGTGTTCGTGCTCGGCCTGCCCAGCGGCGCGCTGGCCGACATCGTCGACCGGCGCCGCTACTTCGCCGTCACGCAGCTGTGGGTGGCCAGCGTGGCCGTGGTGCTGTGTGCCTGCTCGATCGCCGATCTGCTGACTGCGCCGCTGCTGCTGGCGTTGACCTTTGCCAACGGCATCGGCATGGCGATGCGCTGGCCGGTGTTCGCCGCCATCGTGCCCGAGGTGGTGCCGCGTCACGAGCTGCCGGCGGCGCTGGCGCTCAACGGCGTGGCGATGAACATGTCGCGCGTGATCGGCCCGGTGGTGGCCGGCGCGCTGCTGGCCGGCGCCGGCAGCGCTTTCGTGTTCGCGCTCAACGCCGTGCTGTCGATCGGCGCCTTCATGCTGATCCTGCGCTGGAAGTCGCAGCGCAAGGTCAGCGCGCTGCCCGGCGAGCGTTTCGTCGGTGCCATGCGCGTGGGCCTGCAGCACGTCATGCAGTCGCCGCGCATGCGCAACGTGCTGATCCGCATCTTCCTTTTCTTCCTGCAGTCGACCTCGCTGACCGCGCTGTTGCCCCTGGTGGCGCGCGGCATCCACGGCGGCGGCGCCGGCACCTTCACGCTGCTGCTGGCGGCCATGGGCAGCGGCGCGGTGGCCGCAGCGCTGTACCTGCCGCGGCTGCGCCAGGCCATCGGCCGCGACCAGTTCGTGCGCTGGGGCACCGGCGTGCACGCGCTGGCGGCGGTGGCCGTGGTGTTCTCGCCCTCGCTGTGGCTGGCCGTGCCGGCCATGGCGGTGGCCGGCATGGCCTGGATCGCCACGGCCAACTCGCTGACGCTGGCCGCGCAGATGGCCTTGCCCAACTGGGTGCGCGCGCGCGGCATGTCGATCTACCAGATGGCACTGATGGGCGGCAGCGCGGCCGGTGCGGCGCTGTGGGGCCAGGTGGCGAGTCTGAGCAGCGTGCCGGCGAGCATCGTCGCCGCCGCGGTTGTCGGCCCGCTGGTGCTGCTGATCACGCGCAAGCTCTCCGTCGACGGCGGCGAGGACGAAGACCACAGCCCCGCCCGTCCAGGCAGCGCCGCGCCGGCGCCGCTCGTCGAGCCGCAGCCCGACGAGGGGCCGGTGATGGTGACGGTGGAGTACCTCATCGACCCGTCGCGCGCCGCCGATTTCATCGAGATCATGGAGCAGACGCGGCGCGCCCGGCTGCGACAGGGGGCGCTGTCCTGGGGCCTGTTCCGCGACCCGGCCATTCCCGGCCGCTATCTCGAGTACTTCCTCGACGAGACCTGGGTCGAGCACCTGCGCCGGCTCGAGCGCTTCACCGCGTCCGATGTCGGCCTGCGCGAACGGCGCTTGGCCTTCCACCTCGGCGACGAGCCGCCGAGGGTGCAGCGCTTCCTCGGTGAGGCGGTGGTCTAGCGTCGCCCACATAATCGGTGCAGGGAGGTCGATCGATGCAATCCGTGCACCCCTTGCGGGAGACTCTGCACCACGAGGTGCATGCGCGTCCGTACGAGCGCATGAATGCGCCGCTGCTGCTGTCGCACATCGCGCTGGTGGGCAACGCCGGCGGCGCCGAACGCGAGCACGTGGCCAGGCTGCTGCAATCGCGGCAGCTGGCGGTGCCCGCCGACGGCGCGAGCCACCTCAGTGCCGACATCGGCGGCCTGCGCCTGCGCTGGGAAAAGCACGGCGAGTTTCACACCTGCACCTTCTGGAAGCAGCTCGCCGAGGTGCCCGAGGGGTTCGACCACCTGCCGATCGACGACGTGCCGCTCGAGTGGCGCCACGGCCTGCCGGGCGAGTGGCTGGTGGGCCTGCACGTGCTCGTCAAGCCGGCCGTCACGCCGCGCCACGAGGTGCCCCCGCTGGTACGCAGCATGCTCCATGAAGACAGCCTGGTCGGCGCGCGCGTGATGGACGGCTCGGCCGATGTCTACACCGACTTCCGCCTCTACGGTGACGGCTTCGCGCGCTGGGTGGTGGTGGCCGGCGACATGACGCCGCGGCGCCTGGGCCGCCTCGTGCAGCGCCTGCAGGAGATCGAGACCTACCGGATGATGGCGTTGCTCGGCCTGCCGGTGGCGCGCGAGGTCGGCGGCGCATTGGTCGGGGCCGAACGCGACCTCGCCGACGTGGCCGAGCGCATCCGCACCGCCAGCCCCGACGACGAGCAGGAACTGCTGCGCCAGCTCACCCAGCTGGCCGCGCGTGTCGAGGGTCTTTACGCCCGCACGCATGCGCGCTTCTCGGCGAGCGCCGCCTACTTCGAGCTGGTGCAGCGGCGCATCGACGAACTGCGCGAGGAGCGCGTGCACAACCTGCAGACGGTGCGCGAGTTCATGGACCGCCGGCTGCTGCCCGCCATGCAGACCTGCGCCTGGGCCGGGCGCCGCCTGCAGGCACTGTCGGAGCGCATCTCGCGCGTCTCGAACCTGCTGCGCACCCGCGTCGAGATCGAGCAGCAGCAAAGCAGCCGCGAACTGCTCGACGCGATGAACCGCCGCCAGAAGGCGCAGTTGCTGCTGCAAAGCGCGGTCGAGGGCTTCTCGGTGGCGGCCGTCACCTACTACGGCGCCGGGCTGGTGGGCTACGCCGCCAAGGGTGCCAAGTCGGCCGGCTGGAACGTCTCGCCCGACCTCGCGGTCGCCATCAGCATCCCGCTCATCGCCCTGGCGGTCTGGTTCGGCGTGCGCCGGCTGCACCGCGAGGCGCATGCCGCCGCCCACCGTGATTCGGAGAGTTTTCGATGACATCGTCTTTCGACTGGAGCGCCGGCTACCCCAGCCAGCGCCTGCCGGTATTCGGCCGCAACATCGTGGCCACCTCGCACCCGCTGGCCGCGCAGGCCGGGCTGCGCATGCTCGCTGCGGGCGGCAACGCCGTCGATGCGGCGATCGCCGCGGCGGCGGCGATGACCATCGTCGAGCCCTGCAGCAATGGCCTGGGCTCCGATGCCTTCGCGATCCTGTGGGACGGCAAGAAGCTGCACGGCCTGAACGCCAGCGGCTGCGCGCCGCAGGCCTGGACGCCGGGCTACTTCCGAGGCAAGTACGGCGAAGACGCGCGCACGCCGCCCAAGCGCGGCTGGGACAGCGTCACCGTGCCCGGCGCGGTGTCGGCGTGGATGGCGCTCTCCGAGAAGTTCGGCAAGCTGCCCTTCGCCGACCTCATGGCGCCGGCCATCGAGATCGCCGAACGTGGCTACGCCGTGCCGGTGGTGGTGCGGCAGAAGTGGGCCGCCGCGGCGGCGCTGCCCGAATTGACCGACCAGCCCGGATTCGCGCAGGCCTTTCTGCCGCATGCGCGCGCGCCGCAGGTCGGTGAACTGTTCCGCTTCCACGAGGCGGCGCGCACGCTCAAGCTGATCGCGCAGACGAAGGGCGAGGCCTTCTATCGCGGCGAGGTGGCGCAGGCCATCGAGAAGCACGCGCGCGCGCACGGCGGCGCCCTGCGCGCGGCTGACCTCGCCGCCTACCGGCCCGAGTGGGTCGAGCCCCTCGCCAAGCGCTACGCCGGGCACACGCTGCACGAGATCCCGCCGAACGGGCAGGGCATCGCCGCGCTGATCGCGCTGGGCATCCTGTCGAACTTCGACCTGCAGGGCCTGAAGGCCGACAGCACCGAGGTGCAACACCTGCAGGTCGAGGCGATGAAGCTCGCCTTCGCCGACACCTACCGCTACGTGTCGGACCCGGCCTCGATGGAGCACACGCCGGCGCAGATGCTCGACGACGCCTACCTCGCCTCGCGCGCGAGGCTGATCGACCGGAACAAGGCGCAGGACTTCGGCGCCGGCAACCCGGTCAAGGGCGGCACGATCTACCTCACCGCGGTGGACGAGCGCGGCATGATGATCAGCTTCATCCAGAGCAACTACATGGGCTTCGGCTCGGGCGTGGTGGTGCCGGGCTACGGCGTGTCGCTGCAGAACCGCGGCCACGGCTTCAGCCTGCGGCCGACCAGCCCGAACGTGGTGGCGCCGGGCAAGAAGCCCTTCCACACCATCATCCCGGCCTTCCTGACGAAGAACGGGTTGCCGCAGATGAGCTTCGGCGTGATGGGCGGCAACATGCAGCCGCAGGGCCACCTGCAGACGCTGGTACGCATGCTCGACTTCCGGCAGGAGCCGCAGGCCGCCTGCGACGCGCCGCGCTGGCGCTTCAACCACGGCCTGTCGATCAACGTCGAGGCGACCATGCCGACGTCCACCCGCGAGGGCCTGCGCGCGCTCGGCCACCAGGTCGAGTCTTTCCAGGACAGCTACCAGGACTTCGGTGCCGGGCAATTCATCTGGCGCCTGGGCGACCCGGCGGTCGAGGGCTACGTGGCCGCCAGCGACCCGAGGCGCGACGGCCTGGCCGCGGCGTTCTAGGCGTCCGGCGTCAGACGGGGTCGAGCGTGGTCATCGGCGTCCAGTACCAGCTGCCGCCCTGGCCCAGGCCGAGCTGGCCAAAGCGATTGTCGCCCCAGCAGTAGATTCGGTTGTCGGTGCCGATCGCACAGCTGTGCTGGAAACCGCTGGCGATGGCGCGGTAGCTGCGCCCGCCGGCCACCGGCTGCGGCCCGCGGAACACGTCCGACGCAGCGTTGCCGAGCTGGCCCCAGTAGCCATTGCCCCAGCACGAAGCCAGGCCGTTCGGGTCGAGCGCGCAAGCATGGTTCCAACCCGTGGCAACGCCGGCGAGCGCCATCGCCACGCCGACCGTCTGCGGAACGTAGGTTGCCGAGAAGCTCTGCCCGCTGCCGAGCTGGCCGTATTGATTCAGGCCCGTACATTGCACTTGGCCATTGATCTGGTCGGCGCAGGTGAAGTCGCCCTGAGTCTGCAGCCGGGCGACTGCGGTGCCCAGCGACGAGTTGAACGCGAACGGCACGGCGCCAGACCAGGCGTTCCAGTCCACGCCCGACTGGCCGTACTGGTTCTGGCCCCAGCAATAGGCGCCTCGATAGCTGTTGACGACATACAGAGCGCAGGCATGCGCGCGCCCGACACTGACCGACTGAAAGCTGGCATTCGTGCTCAACTGCAGTGGCAGCGCCGCGCTGCCGGCAATGGAGCCCCAGCAGAACAGGCCCTCGGGCGAGGTGCCGCATGTCGAGGTTTCGCCGGCGCTGATCGTGTGGAACTGGTGGCCGCCGGAGACCGGGAACGGCGTCGGCCTCACGCTGTACGGATCTGGCGCATTGCCGAGCTGACCGTGGCTGTCGCTGCCCCAGCACCAGGCGGCACCCGCGGAATCGATCGCGCAGGAATGGGCAGCACCCGCCTCGACCTGGCGGCCGGTCATCACGTATCTGGGCCGGGCGACGCAGGCCACCCCGCCGCACAGCTGGGTGCTCTCGAAGCCGATCTGGCCCTGGTCGTTGCGGCCCCAGCAGTAGGTCTTGCCGTTGAGCTTGCGCGCGCAAGTGTGGTTCAGCCCTGCGCTGATCTCGACGAAGGACTCGGGATCGGGCAGCGGGAGCGGCCTGATGACGATGGGCCGGATGATCTGTGCCCCGGCGGCGGCACAAGCCAGCGCAAGCAGCGCGCCCAGCAACCAGCGGGCAGGACGGATGGTGATGGTCATGGAGCTCTCCCTCGGGTGCGGCATCCGGGACGGGCTTTGCCACCGGGGATGCCGCGACCGGGGGCGCCGCGTGAGCGAGAGGTCGGTCACGCGCTGTCAATCTAGAGGGCGCGACGTTAGGAAGCCGTTATGCACTGCGCCGGCGTATAGACTGGCGAACATCGCGACGGAACAGATGGACGCCTTCATGAATGAGCTCACGTGCGTCATCGCCGAAGGCGCCCGGCTCATGGGCATGGCCAAGTAGGGTGGGGGCGTCTCAGGCAAGGGATGTCCGCCTCGCCCACGCGCTGCTCTTCATCGCGCCGGCGCTGTGGAGCGTCAACTACCTGGTGGCGCGCTGGGCGCCGGGTGTGATCGCGCCGCATGCACTGGCGCTGGGCCGATGGGTGGTGGCGGCAGGGGTGCTGGCGCTGTTCTGCCACCGCGAGATCGCTGCCAAGCGGCAGTTCATCCGAGGCGAGGCGCTCCATTTCCTGATCCTTGGCGCGTTGGGCATGTGGGTCTGCGGCGCCTTCGTCTACATCGGCGGACGCAGCACGGCAGCGGTGAACATCGGGCTGCTCTATGCGGCCTCGCCGGTGCTCATCGCGTTGTTCTCGGCGATCTGGTTGCGTGAGCGCTTCGGCGTGCTGCAGGGGCTGGGTGTCGCGCTCGCGCTGGCCGGCGTGCTGCACGTGCTGGTGCGCGGCCAGTGGGGCCGGCTCGCCGAAGTGCGGCTGAACCCGGGCGACCTGTGGATCGCCGTGGCGGTGGTCTGCTGGACGGCCTACTCGCTGCTGCTGCGCGCCTGGCCCTCGGCCTTCTCGCCGGTGGCGCGGCTCACGCTGGTGGCCTGCGGCGGCATCGTCGTGCTGCTTCCGTTCACGTTGTGGGAGGCCTGGTTCTGGCTGCCCAGCGAACTCTCCTGGCGCAGCGCGGGCCTGGTGCTGGCCGCCGCGCTGATCCCCGGGGCCGCGGCCTACGGCGCCTATTCGATCATGCAGCGCACGCTCGGCGCAGCGCGGGTCTCGGTGGTGCTCTATCTCGGCCCGCTGTACAGCGCGCTGATCGGCTGGGCGGTGCTGGGCGAGCGCATCGAGCCCTTCCACGCCCTCGGCGCCCTGATGATCCTGCCGGGCATCTGGCTGTCCAGCCGTCACTGAGGCGGCACCGGCGTGACGGCGCGCACGCTTGCGCGCCCCCTGAATGCGCCCTGCCAGCCTAGAATTTCTTCGTCGAATCAATGCCTTGGCCGGACTGCACGCATGTCGAACGCACCTCTCGAATTCCGCCCCTCCGGGACGATCGACTTCGAGCATGTCGAGATCCGGACCGAAGTGGCTTCTCCCGTCGCCACGCCCGCGGCAGCGCCGGTCGACGACAAGATCGACACCGACCCGCTGTCGATCAACTTCGAGCGCGAGAAGACCGTCAAGCCGACCGCTGCCGAGCGCATGCTGGCCGGGCCGACGATCGACTGGCTGATCGCCTTCCCGTTCGAGTCCCGTCCGAAGGCGCTGTGCGAGCGGTTTCCGCATGTCGCGAACCGGCTGGCCAGGGGCTGGGCCGACAAGGCGGTTTCGGCGCAGAGCCTGCGACTGCTCGTCGACGACAAGCGCTGGGGCAGCGCCGGCTTCCCCGCCCAGGTGCTCACGGAACTGCAGCGCCTCGCCGCGGCACTGGCCACCGCGACCTGAGCTGCGCGCATGCGCCGGAGCAGACACATCCTGTGTCACCTTTCTGGTGCACTGTGAACCTGAGTTGAACGGGCCTGCGCTCGCGGGCTGGCCTTGACAGGCATCAACACCGTCATTTCTGAGTGAATACCCGCAGTTCTGCCGGCTGAACGCCGTCGCGGAATGGCTCTTGCCTTGGCGGGCTCGGCAGTCCGTGTTTCCTCACCCTCCAATGGCGTGACCGTGCGCCCCTGAGTGGCGTGGCGACGCGCGTTGCCGCGACGTGTGCGTTGCAGGCAGTCGGAGCAGCGTGGCTTCGCTCGTTCGCGCGCGTCGTCGGCGCGCGCGTGCCCTTCATCGAAAAGATCGAGGAGACTCAGAATGACTGTGCTGATTGCATTGGCAGTTTCGATCGGGTTGTTGGCCGTTGTCGCGACATGGGTGTTCCTGGGGCCGCTGGCGGCATTCCAGATGCAGATCTGGCAGGCCTTCATCGCCTGGGCCTGCTTCTTCCACAGCGGAGGCAAGACGGAGGGTCTGACCAAGACCATCGTGTGCATGAGCTTCGGTGCGGTGGTGGGCATGCTGTCGGTGATGCTGGCCGGACAACTCGGCGCGCTGGGTGCCTTCGCAGCGCCCGTGGCGGTGGGCATCGGCGCGGCGGCGATCGTGCTGGCTGCGCACATCGGCGTGCTCTCCACCATCCCGGCCTGCGTCTACGGCTTCGCGTCGGTCGCCGGGCTCATCCTGCTCAAGGGCCTGGCACCGGTGGACGCGATCGTGCCGACCATCGCCTCGATCGTGCTGGGCGCCGTCTTCGGCTGGCTGTCGGAGATGCTCGGCGGCAAGCTGACCAAGGCCGCCTGATGAACGCAGCGGCGGCGCCAGCCGCCGCTTCCTGGCCCGTGCCGCTCACATGAAGCGCGAGGCCAGCTCCTTCATGATCTCGTTGGTGCCGCCGTAGATGCGCTGGACGCGCGCATCGGTGTAGAGCTCGGCGATCGGGTACTCGCTCATGTAGCCGTAGCCGCCGAACAGCTGCAGGCACTCATCCATCACCTTGCCCTGCTGCTCGGTGACCCAGTACTTGAGCAGCGCCGCGCGGTCCACGCCGAGCTCGCCCTTCAGGTGCGAGACCATCGCTGCGTCGACCATCGCGCGCGCCGCCAGCACCGTGGCCTGCACCTCGGCGAGCTTGAAGCGCGTGTTCTGGAAGCTCCAGATCGGTTTGCCGAAGGCCTGGCGTTCCTTGGTGTAGGCCACCGTCTCGGCCAGCGCGCGCTCCATCGCGCCGATGCCGCCCAGCGCCACGATCAGCCGCTCCTGCGGCAGCTGCTGCATCAGCTGGATGAAGCCCTGGCCCTCGGCACCGCCGAGCAGGTTGGCCGCCGGCACGCGAACCTCGTCGAAGAAAAGCTCGGCAGTGTCCTGCGACTTCAGGCCGATCTTGTCGAGCAGCCGGCCGCGGCGGAAGCCTGGGGACTGCTCGGTCTCCACCACCAGCAGCGACATCCCCTTGGCCCCCTCGCCGCCGGTCTTGCACGCCACGATGATCAGGTTCGCGTTGCCGCCGTTGGTGATGAAGGTCTTCTGGCCGCTGAGAACGTAGTGATCACCGTCGCGCCGCGCGCTCGTGCGGATCGCCTGCAGGTCGGAGCCGGTGCCCGGCTCGGTCATCGCGATGGCGGTGATGAACTCGCCGGTGGCCATCTTCGGCAGCCAGCGCTGCTTCTGTGCCTCGCTGCCGTAGTGCAGCAGGTAGGGGGCGACGATGCCCGAATGCAGCCCGCCGCCGAAGCCGCCGAGGTTGGCGCGGGCCGCCTCGAGAATGATCACCGCGTCGTGGCCGAAATCGCCACCGCCGCCTCCGTAGGCCTCGGGCATGGCGGCGCACAGCAGCCCTTGCGCGCCGGCCTCGCGCCACACCTCGGGTCCCAGGCGGCCGGCCGCCCGCCATTCGGCCGCGCGCGGCACCCAGCGCTCGGTCAGGAAGCGGCGCACCGCGTCTTCCAGTGCGCGGTGCTCGTCGTTCATCCAGGCCGAGGGGAAGTTGGCAATCGCCATGGTCGGGTCCTTCAGGCGGCGTTCTTGGCGGGGCGCTTGCGCGACTCGAGCTGTGCACGGCAGCTCTGGTTGATGACGCGCAGCTCGGCGAGCGTGGCGTCGATGTGGGCGCGCTTCTGCTCCAGCTCGGCGATCGCGGTGTCGGTGCGCGTGATCACGTAGTTGAGCTGCTGCGCGCGGCCCTCGCCATGGTCGCCGTACAAGTCGAGGTAATGCTTGATCTCGGCCAGCGGCGAACCGATCGCCTTGGCGCGCAGGATGAGTGCCAGCCGCGCCCGGTCGCGACGCGTGTAGACCCGCGTGCCGTTCACACGCCGCGGCGCAAGCAGGCCCTTGTCTTCGTAGAAGCGCAGCGCGCGCAGCGTCACGCCGAAATCGCGGCACAGCTCGGCGATGCCGAACAGATCGCCCGTGCCGTCGTCGCGGTGCGAGGCGACGAAGGCGCGTGCCGAGTCGTCGCGGGCCATCAGACCACGCGCTGCATGCGCAGGGCCACGCTCATGTCGCCCTGCACCTTGAGCTTGCCGGTCATGAAGCCGGTGGCCGGCTCCAGGTCGCCGCGCAGCATGGCCGCCAGGTTGTCGAGCGTGATGCCGACGGTGCAGTCCGCGTCGGCGCCGCGGTTGTCCACCGTGTTCGGCACGGCCTTGCCGTCCACGTAGATGGTGCCGGCCTCGCCGCAGTCGAACTTGAGCGTGGCGTTCAGGCCGCTGTCGTCTCCGACCTTGGTGCGGATGGCGGTGGTGCAGTCGTCGAGGGTCATGGGGCAGGGTGGGAGGTCAGTGTGCAGATGGCCGGCATCCTAGGGTCCGCCGCTGCCGAAGGGTACCGTGTAATCACCAATACGCCAGCGGGATGACGTTAACGTAAGCTGCGCGGCCATGACGGACCCCACCGAATCGAAGGCCGGCGAGCGCCGGCGCTACGCCAGCGTGCTGCGCCCGGGCCTGTTCGCCGGTCAATTGATCTGGGTCACGGGCGGCGGCAGCGGCATCGGCCGCTGCGTCGCGCACGAGCTGGCCTCTCTGGGCGCCACCGTGGTGCTCAGCGGCCGAACCGCCGAGAAGCTGGAGCGCGTCGCCGCCGAGATCGCCGAGGACGGGGGCCGCGCTGTCACGCGCGCCTTCGACATCCGCGACGAGGACGCCGTGAAGTCGCATGTCGCCGAGGTGGTCGCCGCCCACGGCGCGGTGCACGGCCTGGTCAACAACGCCGGCGGGCAGTTCCCGGCGCCACTGATGGCGATCAGCAAGCGCGGCTTTGAGGCGGTGGTGGCGAACAACCTGACCGGCGGCTTCCTGATGATGCGCGAGCTGTTCCTGCAGTCGATGCAGGCGCACGGCGGCGCCATCGTCAACATGACGGCCGACTTCCGCAATGGCATGCCCGGCATGGGCCACAGCGGCGCGGCGCGCGCAGGCATGGCCAACCTGACGCAGACGGCCGCCTTCGAGTGGGCGCACGCCGGCGTGCGCGTCAACGCGGTGGCGCCGGGCTGGATCGCCTCCAGCGGCATGGACAGCTACGGTGGCCTGACGAAGACGCTCATCCCCAAGCTGAAGAACCACGTGCCGCTGCGCCGCCTGGGTGCGGAGGCCGAGGTCAGCGCGGCGATCTGCTTCCTGCTCAGCCCGGGCGCGGCCTTCATCACCGGCGTCACGCTGGCCATCGACGGCGGCGCGCCGCTGGGCAGCCCGCTGTTCCCGAGCCTGGACCACGACAAGTCGCAGCCCTTCGGCGGCTTTCATCGCGCCACCACGCCCGACGTGCTAAAGGGCGGTGCCTGATGCCGGTCATCACCTCGAAGCTCGACCCGGCGAGCGCTGCCTTCGCCGCCAACACGCAGCGCATGGCCGAGCGCCTGGCCGAGGTGCAGCGGCTCGAAGGCCTGGTGATCGCCGAGAGCGAATCCAAGCGCTCGCGTTTCGAGCAGCGCGGCCAGCTGCTGCCGCGCGAGCGTGTCGCGCGCCTGCTCGACCGCGGCTCGGGCTTCCTCGAGCTCAGCCGGCTGGCGGGCCTGAACATGCACGACGACGACGGCAAGAAGGCCGTGCTCGGCGGCGGCAGCATCGTGGGCATCGGCACGGTGGCCGGCAAGCGTGTGCTGATCTCGGCCAGCGACAGCGGCGTGAAGGGCGGCACCGTCGCGCCCATGGGCCTGAAGAAGGCGCTGCGTGCGCAGGAGATCGCGCGCGAGAACAAGCTGCCGCTGGTCTACCTGGTGGAGTCGGGCGGCGCCAACCTGATGTACCAGGCGGAGATCTTCGTCGACGGCGGGCGCAGCTTCGCCAACCAGGCGCGCCTGTCGGCCGCCGGCATCCCGCAGATCGCGGTGGTGCACGGCTCGTCCACCGCCGGCGGTGCCTACCTGCCCGGGCTGTCGGACTACGTGGTGCTGGTGCGCGGGCGCAGCAGCATCTACCTGGCCGGCCCGCCGCTGGTGAAGGCGGCCATCGGCGAGGACGCGACCGACGAGGAGCTCGGCGGCGCGCAGACGCATGCCGAGGTGACGGGTCTCGGCGAGTACCTGTGCGAGAACGACGCCCATGCGATCGCGCTCACCCGCGAACTGCTCGACAAGCTGAACTGGGATGCGGCCGGCCCGGCGCGCCCCTTCATCGAGCCCTTGTTCGACGAACAGGAGCTGCTGGGCGTCGTGCCCGCCGACGAGCGCGAGCCCTACGACGTGCGAGAGGTGATCGCGCGGCTGGTCGACGGCAGCGACCTTCTCGAGTTCAAGCCCGGCTACGGCAGCGAGACGGTCTGCGGCCATGCGCGACTGATGGGCCACGCCGTGGCGATCATCGGCAACAACGGCCCGATCCAGCCCGAGGGCTCGACCAAGGCGGCGCAGTTCATGCAGCTGGCCGACCAGAGCGGCACGGCGCTGCTCTTCCTGCAGAACACCACCGGGTACATGGTCGGCTCGGCCGCCGAGCGTGGTGGCGCGATCAAGCACGGCTCGAAGATGATCCAGGCGGTGGCCAATGCACGGGTGCCGAAGTTCACCGTCGTGCTCGGCGGCAGCTACGGTGCGGGCAACTACGGCATGTGCGGTCGCGGCTTCGACCCGCGCTTCATCTTCGCCTGGCCCTCGGCGCGCACCGCGGTGATGGGCGGCGCGCAGGCGGCCAAGGTGATGGACATCGTCAACCGCAGCAAACTCGAGCGCGCCGGCCAGGCCGCCAACGAGGACGCGCTGAAGGCCATGAGCGACGCGCTGCGCCTGCGCCTGGACAAGGAGTCCACCGCGCTGTTCGGCACCGCGCGGCTGTGGGACGACGGCATCGTCGACCCGCGCGACACGCGCCGCCTGCTCGGCCTGTGCCTGGCGATGGCCGCCGAGGCCGAAACCCGCACGCTGCGCCCCAACACCTTCGGCGCCGCCCGCTTCTGAACGAGGAACCCGCGATGAAATTCACCCCCGAGCACGAGCAGATCGCCGACACGGTGCGCAAGTTCGTCGCCAAGGAGCTCAACCCGCACGTGCCCGAATGGGAGGCGGCGCAGGAGTTCCCCAGCCACGAGGTGTTCAAGAAGCTCGGCGACCTGGGCCTGCTGGGCATCAAGTACCCGACCGAGTACGGCGGCATGGGCCTGGACTTCAGCTACTCGATGGTGATGGCAGAAGCGCTGGGCGACTGCACCTGCGGCGGCGTGCCCATGGCCATCGGCGTGCAGACCGACATGGCCACGCCGGCGCTGGCCCGCTTCGGGTCCGACGAACTCCGCCGCGAGTACCTCGCGCCCACCATCGCCGGCGACTACGTGGCCTGCCTGGGCGTCAGCGAAGCCGGCGGCGGCTCCGACGTGGCGGCCGCCAAGACCAGCGCGCGCAAGGAGGGCAGCGACTACGTCATCAACGGCTCGAAGATGTGGATCACCAATGGCCTGAAGGCCGACTGGTGCTGCCTGCTGGCCAACACCTCCGAGGGCTCGCCGCACCGCAACAAGAGCCTGATCGTCGTGCCCATGGATGCGCCGGGCATCACCAAGCAGAAGATCCGCAAGATCGGCATGGACTCGTCGGACACCGCGCAGCTGTTCTTCGACAACGTGCGCGTGCCGCAGCGCAACCTGATCGGGCAGGAAGGCATGGGCTTCACCTTCCAGATGCTGCAGTTCCAGGAAGAGCGCCTGTGGGGCGCTGCGAGTTCGCTGCGGGGTCTCGACCGCATCATCGACAGCACCATCGAGTACACGCGGCAGCGCCAGGCCTTCGGCAAGAGCATCCTCGACAACCAGGTGGTGCACTTCCGCCTGGCCGAGCTGCGCACCGAGGTCGAGGCGCTGCGCGCGCTGACCTACCGCGCGGTGGAGATGTACGTGAGCGGCAAGGACGTCACCAAGCTCGCCTCGATGGCCAAGCTCAAGTGCGGGCGACTGTCGCGCGAAGTGGCCGATGCGTGCCTGCAGTACTGGGGCGGCATGGGCTTCACCTGGGACAACCCGGTGTCGCAGGCCTACCGCGACAGCCGCCTCGTGTCGATCGGCGGCGGCGCCGACGAGGTGATGCTGGGCATCATCTGCAAGCTCGAAGGCACCTTGCCGAAGGTGGCCAAGTGAGCGAGCCGGTCGTTCTCACGCGCCGGGCCGGCGCGGTGCTGCACCTGACGCTGAACCGGCCGCAGGCGCGCAACGCGATGTCGATGGCCATGGTGCTGGCGCTGCGCGAGGCGCTGGCCGAGGCGGAAGCCGACGACACGGTACGCGTGGTGGTGCTGCGCGGCGCGGGCGGGCACTTCAGCGCCGGCGCCGACATCACCGAGATGGCCACCGCGCGCATGAGGCTGGCCGCCGACCCGAACGCGATCGCGGCGGTCAACGCCTCCTTCGGCGAACTCTGCGCCGATTACGCACGCACCGGCCTGGCGGTGGTGGTGGTGGTCGAAGGCACGGCCATGGGCGGCGGTTTCGGCCTGGCCTGCGTGGCCGACGTCACGATCGCCGGCGAGAGCGCCGTGTTCCGATTGCCAGAGGCTTCGCTCGGGGTCGTGCCGGCGCAGATCGCGCCCTACCTCGTCGAGCGGCTGGGCACCTCGCAGGCGCGGCGGCTGGCGGTGACGGGCGGGCGCATCGACGCGAAGGCCGCCTTGGCGCTCGGCCTGGTGCACGAACTGCATGCCGATGCCGAACTCGACACCGCGTTGCAGCGCGTGCTGGGCGAGATCCTGCAGAACGCGCCACAGGCGGTGGCGGCCACCAAGGCGCTGATCGCCAAGGCGCGGCTGCACAGCCCGGCCTCGCTGGTTCAGGAGGCCGCCGAGGTCTTCTCTCGTGCCGCGCTGTCGGCCGAGGGGCACCGAAGGCAGACCGCCTTCCTGCAAAAGCGCAAGGCGAAGTGGATGCCGCAGTGAGCTTCGAGAAGATCCTCATCGCCAACAGAGGCGAGATCGCCTGCCGCGTGATCCGCACGGCGCGTGCGCTCGGCTATCGCACGGTGGCTGTCTACAGCGACGCCGATGCCGGCGCGCCGCATGTGTTGCAGGCCGACGAGGCGGTGCGCATCGGCCCGGCGCCGGCGGCCGACTCCTACCTGAACGTCGCCGCGCTGCTCGACGCGGCGCGCCGCAGCGGTGCCGATGGCGTGCACCCGGGCTACGGGTTTCTCAGCGAGAACGCCGCCTTCGCGCAGGCCTGCCTCGATGCGGGGCTGGTGTTCATCGGCCCGCCGCCCGCGGCCATCACCGCGATGGGTGACAAGGCCCTGGCCAAGCGGCGTTTGCACGATGCCGGCGTGCCCTGTGCGCCGGGTTACCTGGGCCACGCGCAGGACGATGCGACGTTGCACGCCGAGGCCCTGAAGCTGGGCTTCCCGCTGCTGGTCAAGGCGGTGGCCGGCGGCGGCGGGCGCGGCATGCGCCTGATGCGTTCTGCCGACGAGATCGGCGAGGCACTGGCCGGCGCGCGGCGCGAGGCGAAGGGCGCCTTCGGCGACGACACGCTGATGCTGGAGCGGCTCGTCGAGCATGGCCGCCACATCGAGATCCAGGTGTTTGCCGATGCGCACGGCCACGTCATCCACCTTGGCGAGCGCGACTGCAGCGCGCAGCGGCGGCGCCAGAAGGTCATCGAGGAGTCGCCCTCGCCGGTGGTCTCGCCCGAACTGCGCGCGGCGATGGGCCACGACGCGGTGGCGGCGGCGCGCGCCGTGGGCTACGTGGGCGCAGGCACCGTGGAGTTCATCCTCGACCAGACGGGCCGCCACTACTTCCTCGAGATGAACACGCGGCTGCAGGTCGAGCACCCGGTCACCGAGATGGTGACGGGGCTGGACCTGGTCGAGTGGCAATTGCGCATCGCCGCCGGCGAGCCGCTGCCTCTGAATCAGGAACAGGTGGCGATGCAGGGCCATGCCATCGAGGTGCGCCTGTACACCGAAGACCCGTACGCCGGCTTCGCGCCACAGACCGGTACGGTGATCCACTGGCAACCCGAGGCGGCGCTGCAGCCGGGCGTTCGCATCGACCATGGGCTGGCCGAAGGCAGCGTGATCGGCCCGTACTACGACGCCATGGTTGCCAAGCTGATCGCGCATGGCCGCGACCGCGCCGACGCGATCCGCCGCCTGCGCGCCGCGCTCGCGGCTGCGCCGCTGCTCGGCCTGCGCCACAACGCGCACTTCCTGCGCGAGCTGCTCGACCATGCCGCATTCCGCCGCGGCGAGATGACCACGCAGTTGCTCGACGACTGGCAGCGCGACGGCGTGCCGCTGATGCAGCGGCCGGTGGCCAGCGATGAAGACTGGTGCCTGGCCGCCGCCGCCTTCGCACTGCGCGAGGGCGCCATGCAGCGGCCGGAGAGCGTGGCGGCCTGCGACCTGCCGTTGCAGCTGGAAGGCCGGCACCGCACGCCCCGCGTGCGGCCGCGGCGCGACGGCAGCGTGCAGGTCACGCTCGACGGCGTGGCGCATGAGCTGCGCTTGCTGGCCAGCGGCGAACGCCAACTGCGTTATGCATGGGACGGTGTCGCGCGCCGCGCCGTGGCGGTCTGGCAGGGTGGGGCGCTGCATCTGGCACGGGAGGCGCATGTCTTCGTCTTCGACGAGCCTTCGCCGGTGCCGCAGTCCGAACACCACGCCGACGCGGGCCGCGCCCTGGCGCCGGTGGCCGGCGTCGTTGCCAAGCTGGCCGTCCAGCCGGGCGACAGGGTCGCCGCCGGCCAACCGCTCGTGTGCGTCGAGGCGATGAAGATGGAGATGTGGGTCCCCGCCGGCGCCGCGGGCCGCGTCGTGCGCGTCGTGGTGCAGGCCGGGCAGCAGGTGGCTTCGGGCGCGCTGCTGGTGGAACTCGAACTGGCGGCCGCGGCCGCCGAATGACGGAGAGCACGTGGACAAGGCCATCCTCACCTGCGCGCTGACCGGCGTGCTGACCAACCCGAAGCAGCATCCTGTGCCGGTCACGCCCGCGCAGATGGCCGCCGAGGCGCGCGACGCCTTCAACGCCGGTGCCTCGATCATGCATGTGCACCTGCGCATGCAGGAGGAGGGCCTGGGCCACATGCCGAGCTGGGATCCGGACGTGGCCGAGTCGGTGGTGAATGCCATCCGAGCCGCCTGCCCCGGCGTGATCATCAACCTGACCACCGGCGTGATCGGCAAGGACGTCTCCGGGCCGCTGGAGTGCATCCGCCGCGTCAAGCCCGAGATCGCCGCCTGCAATGCCGGCAGCCTGAACTACCTGAAGATCAAGTCCGACGGGCAATGGGCCTGGCCGCCGATGGTGTTCGACAACCCGGTGCCCAAGGTGCAGCAGTTCCTCGACGTGATGCAGGAGTATGGCGTACACCCGGAGTTCGAGTGCTTCGACGTGGGCATCGTGCGCTCGGTCGGCATGTACCTCGAGGCCGGCATGCTCAAGCCGGAGATGGGCACGCCCGAATACAACTTCGTGATGGGCGTGGCCTCGGGCATGCCCTGCGACGCCGACCTGCTGGCCCTGCTGCCGCGCTGGGTGAAGCCGGGCAGCGTGTGGCAGACCACGCTGATCGGCCGCGGCGAGATCTGGCCGGTGCACCAGCGCACCGCCGAGCTCGGCGGCATGCTGCGCACCGGGCTGGAAGACACCTTCTACCTGCCCGGCGACCAGCGTGCCACCGGCAATGGCGTGCTGATCGAGGCGCTGGCCGCTTGCGCACAACGTGCCGGCCGCACGGTGGCCAGCCCGGCCGAGGCGAGGCAACTGCTCGGCCTGCGGCACTGACCGACCGCGTGGCCGCCGGCCGCAGGCGGCGGTTCAGTGCAGCGTGTTCATCTCCGGCGCGTGCGGCTTCCAGCCTGCGGCGAACTTCACCAGCTCGGCCAGCGGCTTGGGCGGCGAGACCAGGTAGCCCTGCACTTCGTGGCAGCCGGCCTTGGCCACCACGGCGAGCTGCTGGGCTGATTCCACGCCTTCGCAGACGGTGCGCATGCCCAGCGTGGCGGCGAGCTGCGCGATCATCTGCACGATGGCGCGCGCGTCCTTGCGAAGCAGCACCTCGTTGACGAAGGCGCGGTCGATCTTCAGCGTGTCGAACGGAAAGCGCCGCAGGTAGGCCAGCGACGAGTAGCCGGTGCCGAAGTCGTCGAGCGCGACGCGCACGCCCAGGCCGCGCAGCGCATGCAGCTGCTCCAGCGCGCCGTGGATGTCTTCCATCAGCACCGACTCGGTGATCTCGAGCTCGAGCATTGCCGGCGTCATCTCGAACTCGCGCAGCGCGTCGCGCACGTGCGTGACGAAGCGAGCGTCGCGCAATTGCGCCGGCGACACGTTGACCGACACGCACATTCCGGCCAGCGGACCGGTGGCGGCGCGGCAGGCTTCACGGAGCGCCCAGCGGCCGAGGTCGTCGATCAGGCCGGTCTGCTCGGCCACGGGGATGAACTCCACCGGGCTGACGCGGCCGAGCACGGGGTGCTCCCAGCGCATCAGCGCCTCGGCACCGACGATCTGCCATTCCGCGATGTCGACCTTGGGCTGCCAGTGCATGGCGAGCTGGTCGTTCGCAATGGCAAAGCGCAGGCCGGCCTCGATGTCGACACGACGGCGACTGTTCGCGCCCATCTCGGGCGAGTACAGCGCCAGCCGGCCGCGGCCGTCTTCCTTGGCGGCGTAGAGCGCGGTGTCGGCGCGCACCAGCAGGTCGTCGACGCCAACTTCGTTCTCGCCGAACATCGCCACGCCGACGCTCGCCCCCACGCGCAAGTGCCGGCCCTGCACGTCGATCGGAAGCTCAAGCGCATCGATCAGCCGCTGGGCCAGCACACCGGCTTCGTCGGCCGCGCCGGAATGCGTCATGACCACGGCGAATTCGTCGCCGCCCAGCCGTGCCACGGTGTCGCCGGTGCGCAGGCTGTCGCGCAGGCGCTGTGCCACGCACTTGAGCAGCTCGTCGCCAGCGCTGTGGCCGAGGCTGTCGTTGACGATCTTGAAGTGATCGAGGTCCACCATCAGCAGTGCGCCGGGCCGGCCCGCGCGCAAGGCGCTGGCCAGCGCATCGCGCAGCATGAATCTGTTGGCCAGACCGGTGAGCGAATCGGTGTGGGCCAGCTGGAGCAGGCGCAGCTCGGTCTCGAACTTGTCGGTCACGTCGGCGATCACGCCGCGCCAGCCGAGCGTGCGGCCGCGGTCGTCGAGCAGCCGCTTGCCGTTGAACGAAAGGTGGCGCACGCCGTCACCGTCCTTGACCGAGAGGCGCTGGTCACGGAAAGGGTGGCCGTCGTCCAGCGCCTGCTGGAGTTCGTCCAGGCCCGAGACGGCGCGGCGCTCCAGCAGCGCCAGCAGAGAACGCGAGCGGATGTCGGCGTCGTTGACGCCCAGCAGCGCGGCCAGACGCGGCGAGAGGTGGTTGAGGTGACCGCCTGTGCTCGTCTCCCAGAGGGCTTCGTCGGCGTGCTGCTCGAAGTCCTGCAGCAGCACCGACAACATGCGTTCCTGCCGCACCGCGTCGGTCTGTGAGCGCAGCAGGGCCATCGACTTGCGCCAGCTGGCCAGCGAGCCCAGCATCACCATCGGGGCGTACATCGCCAGCAGCGCGGCGACGGCGTGGTAGGTCGGTTCGGCAGCGCGCCAGAGCGCGCCGAGCGAGGCCACCGAGTAGACGGCCGCGTAGGCCAGTGCGGCCAGCGGCAACGGGCTGAGCATGAACGTGCCCGCGCCGAGCATGCCGGTGAACAGCGTGGCCACGAGCAGCTGCTGCGCCGGAGACGCCCCCGGGAACCACAGCAGCGGCACGACGGCCCAGATGCCGGCGAGCAGCGCGGCATGCACGGTGGCGCGGTGCAGTGCGCGCGGCCGGGCGGTGTGGAGCGCACGCCCGCCGCGGCGCAGCCAGCTCAGCGTGGCCAGCCCGAGCACCAGCAGCAGGATGCCCAGCCAGGCCAGCATGCCCGTGGGCCTGTCGTCGTGGAAGGCCCAGACGACCAGCGCGCCGCTGCCCAGATTGGCCAGCATCGCGTAGGGCGTCAGCCGCAGGACGGAGTGGAGCTGCGCGCCGCGCAACTGCGCCGCCACATGGCCGGTGCCGCCGTACAGGTCGGCGATGCCGGCGCGCAGGCCGGCGAGACCGAGGGGGGGTGCGCTCACGCAGGCAGCCCGGTGGCATCGCCCGGTTGAGCCCGAACGCTGGAGAGGCTCTGCTGCTCCTCGGCGACGAAACCCATCACCCGCTGGGCCGGCAGGGGGCGGCAGAAGAGAAAGCCCTGCAGTTCGGCGCAAGGGGTCGAGCTGAAGAAGGCCGCCTGCGCCTGCGTCTCCACGCCCTCGGCGACCACGGCGATGTCCAGGGCGCCGGCGAGTTCGATGATGGCACTGGCCACGGCGCGGTCGCGCGGATTGCTGGCGATGTCGGTCACGAAACTGCGATCGATCTTCAGGAAGTCGACATCCAGATGGCGCAGGTAGTTCAGCGATGAATAGCCGGTGCCGAAATCGTCGATCGAGATTCGCAGACCCATCGCCTTGAGCTCGGCAATGGTGGTGCGGGCCCGATCGGCGTGGGCGATCAGCAGCGATTCGGTCAGCTCCAGCTCGAGCTGCGCGGGCACGGCGCCGCTTTCGGCGAGCACGCGCCGCACCATGGGGACGAAAGTGTCGCTCTGGAACTGCGAAGTCGAGACGTTCACCGACACCCGCAACGGCGCCATGCCGGCCTCGTGCCAGGCACGCGTCTGCGCGCAGGCCGTGCGCAGCACCCATTCACCGACGATGGGCATCATGCCGGTGTCCTCGAGCGTGCCGATGAACATGCCGGGCAGCACCAGGCCGCGCGTCGGGCTGGCCCAGCGAAGCAGGGCCTCGAGAGCGACCACGCGGCGCGTGGCGGCATCGATGCGGGGCTGGTAGTGGAGCTCGAACTCGCCGTCGCGGAAGCCCTTCTTCAACGCGCACTCGAGGTCAAGTCGCTGGAGCGAACGCTGGTTCATGTCGGCGCTGTAGAAGGCATGGGTGCCGCGGCCGCCTTCCTTGGCGGCGTACATGGCCGCGTCAGCGTTCTTCACCAGCGCTTCGGCACTCTGCCCGTCGGCGGGGAACACGGCGATGCCGATGGTGGCGCCAACGGTCAGTTCGTGTCCCTGCACCGTCACCGGCTGAGCCACTGCCGCGGTGATCCGCCGTGCCACGTAAGCGGCGTCTTCGGGCAAGCCGACTTGCGGCAGGATGACGGTGAACTCGTCGCCGCCCATCCGGAACAGCAGGTCGCTGCCGCGCAGGCACTGGTGGATGCGCTCGGACACCGCCCGGAGCAGGGCGTCGCCGGCCGGGTGGCCGAGGCTGTCGTTGACGATCTTGAAGCGGTCCAGGTCGATGAACATCAGGCCGCAGTTGTGGCCGTGGCGTGCCGCCAGCGATACCGCCTCGGACAGGCGCTCGGAGAAGTAGGCTCGGTTGGGCAGCCCGGTCAGCGCATCGTGGTAGGCCTGATGGCGTACCTGCTCTTCCTTGGCCGCCCGCTCGGCCTCTTGCGCCGCGATGATCCCGTCGGCCTTGCGCACCACGATCAGCAGGAAACCATACAGCGTGCCCAGCAGCATGAGCACGATGGCAGCCACCTGCCATTGCGCGCGGTGCTGCTTGTCGATCAGTTCGGTCACGTCGGCATAGACCTCGAACACGCCTTCGACCGGTGAGTCGGCGGAGATCCGGATCGGTACGTACGAGGCGATCAGGTTGCGGTTGTTGATGACGCCTTCGAATGCATCAAAGCGCTCGCGGTAGGTGATCTGGCTGGCCACGCCGCCCGCGCGAGCGTCGTTGAAGCCCTGGTTGCCGCTCTTGTCTTCGCCGATCTGGGATGCGTCGGTGGAGAACACCGTGGTGCCGGCGAGGTTGTAGATCTTCACCTTGGCGATCGACAGGCCGTGCATCTTGGTCAGCACATCGGCGCGCAGGCCGGCCAGCGCGGCATCGGCCAGCAAGTCGTCGCGGGAGCGCCCCGTCGACGTGGCCACGAAGACGCGGTAGCGACCCCAGACCGAGTTGGCGAATGCTCGCGTGAGCTCGGCGTTCGAGCGGCTTTGCTGATCGAGCAGGTGGCGTTCCGTCAGCGCGCGGAAGGTCCAGAACAGGCTGGCCGTGACCAGCAGGATGCCCGCGAGGCTGGCCAGCGAGAAGTAGCGCGTCAGCCGAAAGGGGCGCGGTCGGTGTGACGACACCGGGGATGCGGCTGCAAGCGGGGGCATGGGTCTCGGCAGACGGGGGGATGGGGACATTTCGGCAACGGCGCACCGATCTTGAGCGAGTCAGCAGCGGCGAACGGCCCGGCATGTGCACGGCCGTGACAAGCTGCCGGGAAAGCGCCACGGATGGGCGAGACGGCATGCGCTGGTCGGCGATCTGCGAGGACCGCCGTTCTGCCCAGGCTGGCCGCCCGAACCGCTCGAGTATCAGCCTTCGAGTGCGGCCACTTCGCCGGTGAGCTGCACGGCGGTCTGCAGCGTGCCCTGCAGCAGGTTGCGCAGCAGGCGCAGCGCGAGGGCCGGGCGCTCGGTTTCCAGGCGCGCGAAGGCCTCACGGTCCAGCGTGCAGCAGTCGACCGGCGTGTCGGCGCGCGCGCTGGCCGAGCGCTGGCCGCCGGCGAGCAAGGCCATCTCGCCGAAGCTCATGCCTGCCGACAGCGTCGACAGGCGCTTCTGGCCGCCGCCGGGCAGATCGACGACCACGCTCACCTCGCCGCGCATCAGGAAGTAGATCGCATCGGCCGGGTCGCCGCGGCGCACCAGCAGCGCGCCCGGCTCCGACTGCACGCGCGAGACCAGCGTCTCGAGGAAAGCGACATCCTCCGGCGCGGCGCCTTCGCACAGGCGGTGATCGGCCAGGCGGTCGATCGCGCTGCTGGCGTGCGTGCCGCCATGCTGCGCGAGCAGCGCACGTTCGCACCACTCCAGGCCGAGGTCGAGCTGCGGCTGGAAGCTCAGCGCGCGCGCGTTGCGCGGGTCGATCTCGGTGTCCAGCGCCGCGAGCAGTTCGCCGCGCCGCACGCGGGTCAGTACCACGTGCTGGCCGCGTCCGGCGCAGCGACCGATCAGCGCGGCAAGCATGCGCGTGGCGGCACCGTCGACATGGCTGACGCGCTTGAAGTCCAGCACCGCGAACTGCAGCGGCCGCGGGTCGTCGACGATGGCATGCAGCACCGGCTCGATGGTCGCGAAGCGCAGGTCGCCCTGCAGCTCGAACACGCGCGCCGCGGCACCGTGCTCGGCGAGCAGGCTGTTCTCGGCCGCCGAGCGTCGGCGCTTGGAGCGCAGCTCGGCCAGCGTGTAGCTCGCGCGCACCGTCGACACCGAGGCGCGCGGCGGCTGCAGGAAGTGCAGGCCGAGGTCGCGCGAGATGGTCTCGCAGGCCTTCACGCCGCGCACGCTGTTGCCGCGCTCGTCCAGCGCCGGCGAGTACACGGCGATGCCCAGCTGCCCCGGCAGCACGGCCATGATGCCTCCGCCCACGCCGCTCTTGGCCGGCAGCCCGACACGGTAGACCCATTCGCCGGTGAAGTCGTAGACGCCGCAGGTGGCCATCACGCTGAGGATGGGGCCGACGAACTCGCTGCGCACGGCGCTCGCGCCGGTGACGGGATTCGTGCCGCCGTTGGCCAGCGTGGCGGCCATCAGCGCCAGGTCGCGGCAGTCGATCAGGACCGAGCACTGGCGGAAGTAGAGGTCGAGCGCCTCTTCCGGGTCCTCGGTGACGATGTCGTAGTTGCGCAGCATGTGGCCGATGGCGCGGTTGCGGTGGCCGGTGGCGCGCTCCGATTCGAACACCGCCTCGTCGATGCCGAGCGCCCGGCCGGCGTAGGCCGACATGGCCGCGAGCACGCGCGCGAGCCGCTGCTCGCGTGTCGCGCCGGCCACCAGCGACGAGGTGGCGATGGCGCCGGCGTTGATCATCGGGTTCATCGGCCGGCCCGTCTCCGGCTCCAGGCTGATGGAGTTGAAAGCATCGCCCGAGGGCTCGACACCGACGGTGCGGCGCACGTGGTCCACGCCGCGGTCCTCCAGCGCGACGCCGTAGACCAGCGGCTTGGAGATCGACTGGATGGTGAAGGGCATGTGCGTCGAGCCGACCTCGTAGACGCGGCCATCGACAGTGGCAATGGCGATGCCGAAGCCTGCCGGGTCGGCCTTGGCAAGCTCGGGGATGTAGGTGGCGACCTGGCCGTCGGTGATGCCGGCGAGCTCGCGGTGCAGGCGCTCGAGGTAGTCCTGGATGGGCGATGTCACGAGATGGGCGGGCGCGGATGGGGTTTCATCAGCGGATCGCAACTTTCGTGCGCGGCACCGCACCACCCGCGGGCGCCTCGTGCCCTGAACGGCGCGTTGCCGCTAGCGTTCCTGGTGCACAGGCGTGGAGCCGGGCACCATTTCGGGTCTGGCCGCCGAGGGCGGCGCGGGGACGCGGTCACCCAGCACCTGCAGCGCATGCTCGTAGCCCTGGCGCACCACCTGATCGAAGCGCTTCCAGTCGAGCATGCCGACGCGGTCGAGCGGCGGGTTGAAGTACAGATCGGTCAGCGCGCGCGCCTGGCGCTGCCGCGACAGGCTGTACAGGATGGTCGAGTTGATCAGCAGCACCGGCAGGCTCGGCAGGCGGTACCGCCGCGTCTTGCGCGACCGCAGGCGGTCGAGCAGCATCGCCCATCCGCTGGGCATCTCGTCCAGCTCGATGCGCCGCGGCTTGCTGGCGTTGAGGTCGACGCCGATCACCTTGCCGACGCCGCGCAGGCCGCGCATCACGTCGACCGGGAAGTTGTTGAAGGTGCCGCCGTCGCACAGCAGTTCGCCGTCCATGATGACCGGGGGCAACGCGCCCGGGATGGCGGTGCTGGCCAGCAGCGACTTCAGCAGGTCGCCGCGCTGCAGCACCATCTCGCTGGCACGCGAGAAGTTGGTGGCGACGCAGAAGAAGCGCTTCCACAGGTCCTCGATGGCCGCGCCCTCGCCGATGTTGTCGGCCACCGCGCGGCTGACGATGCGGCGCAGACGCCGGCCCTTGATCAGCGAGATCAGCGGCAGCAGCGAGAAGTCGCCGGTCGGGTTGCGGCCGAACTCGGCGCGCGCTGTCGCTTCCAGCCGCTGCGGCGACTGGTCGGTGGCGATCAGCGCAGCCATGATCGCGCCAATGCTGGTGCCGCCCACGTAGTCGGGCTCGATGCCGTGCTCGCGCAAGGCGCGGAACACGCCCAGGTGCGCAAAGCCCCGCGCGCCGCCGCCGGCCAGCACCAGGCCGACCGCGTTGCGTGACTGGATGCGCGCCAGCCGCGCCATGTCGCCCTCGTGGCCGCGGCGCAGGTGCACGTGGTCGTTGACCGGCCGGCGCGCCAGCCAGCGCGACGTGCCGCGCGGCATCGCCGTGCCTGCGTCGTGCATCAGCACCAGGATCTCCGCCGCCTCTGCATGCGGCGGCCGATCGACCAGGAAGGCCTGCTCGCTGGTGTGAACCACCGGCTCGGCCTCGGCCGCCGCCAGCAGCAGGATCTCGTCAGCGTGACGCGTGCACCGGTGCGTCCAGTCGGTCGGAGCGCCGTCGCCGACCAGCAGCACGTAGTCGTGCGTGCCTTCGAACTCGTCGAACAGCATCGCCACGCCGCGCTGCGCACGCTCGTCGTCGACGGCCATGCTCGGCAGGCCGAGGGCCTTGAGCTGGGCATCGACGCCCGCGGCATCGAGCACGCCCACCTTGCCGTGCGCCGAGAGTTCGCGAGCCAGCGACTGGGCGAAGGCCGCGCTGTCGATGCCGGCGCTCACGGGCAAGAGCGCCATCGTCACCGGCCGGTCCATCACCGTGCGGTCGTGCTCGGTGCGCAGCCGCGCGATGATCTGCCGCGTCAGCGCCAGCGTGACCTGCGGGCTGTGCGACTGCAGGTTGGCGAAGTCGTCCTTGCCCAGGCTCACCAGCACCGAGTCGCGGATCGCCACCAGCGTGGCCGAGCGCGGCGCGTCGGTGATCAGGCTCATCTCGCCGACGACCTCGCCGCGCGACACCTCGCGCACCACGCGGCGCACGCCGTCTTCCTCGATGTAGACGCGCAGCCGGCCGCTGACCAGCAGGTACAGCGCGTCGCCGGGCTCGCCCTGGCGCATCAGCGTCTCGCCTCCGGCCAGTTGCATCCAGCGCACGCGGCCGCGCACCGCATCGATGGCCTGCGCGTCGATGATGCCCAGGAAGGTTCGCAGGTGATGCAGCAGCAGGTCGTCCTGGTGCGGCGGGCGAGGGCCGGCGGAGGGCATGGCAGATCCGGTGTCGGGCAAGGTGGATTCCGTGGGTGCGTCGCGATTCTGATGCAAGGCGCGCGCGGGAAAACCCGGGGCTATCACGGACGCTGCGCAGTGACGGGCTCTGGGCGAGAATGGGCCAAACCAACAAGAGACTCACCGCCGACATGCCGTGCCAGGAATGTCTTCATCCATCAGGATCCGGCCATGAATGAAGACACGCCCGCAATGGCCCCGGGCCTGATGTCGCGGTTGGTGCAGTCGCTGCGCGAACGCTTCGCCGGCGGACACGCCGACGCAGACGCGCCGGCACCGTTGCCTGCGCTGCTGCAGGCCCATGCCGCCAAGCTGTGCAGCGCCGCCGAGGCCGTGGCGCACATTCGCCACGGCGAACACGTCTTCGTGGGCACCGCCTGCGCCACGCCGCGTGCGCTGGTGCATGCGCTGGAAACGCGCAGCCCGAAGCCGGGCGACGTCGAACTGCTGCACTTCCTCACCGACCAAGCCGTGCCGCACGATGCGCAAGGCCAGGCCACCACGGCCTACCGGCACCGCTGCTTCTTCGTCGGCGCCGACCTGCGCGCCGCGGTGCGCCAGGGCCTGGCCGAGTACGTGCCGATGTCGATCGCGCGCGTGCCGCAGCTCATCGCCAACGGGCGCATCCCGGTCGACGTGGCACTGATCCAGGTGTCGCTGCCCGATGCCTTCGGCTACGTGAGCCTGGGCGTGTCGGTGGACATCGCGCCGGCGGCGGTGGCCAAGGCGCGGCTGGTGATCGCCGAAGTCAACCCGGCCATGCCCTGCACGATGGGCCACTCGATGCTGCACGTCGACGAGATCGACTGGCTGGTGCCGATAGAAACGCCGGTGATCGAGTACCAGCACGACGCCCTGCCCGGCGAGGTGGTCGAGCAGATCGCGCGCTACATCTCCGGCATCATCGACGACGGCTCGACACTGCAGATCGGCCTGGGCCGCGTCACCAACGAGGCGCTGAAGTACCTCGCCGACCGCAGCGACCTGGGCATCCACTCCGACGTCATCACTGATGCGATCATTCCGCTGCTCGAGCGCGGCATCCTCAACGGTCGCCGCAAGACCGACCAGCGCGGGCAGATCGTCACCAGCTTCGCGATGGGCTCGCGGCGCCTGTATGACCTGATCGACCGCAACCCGCTGTTCTCGTTCCAGCCGATCGAGGCGGTCTGCCAGCCTTCGGTGATCGCCGCGCAGCACCGCATGGTGTCGGTGACGCAGGCCTTCGCGATCGACCTGTCCGGCCAGGTCTGCGCCGACCAGCTCGACGGCGAGTACTACAGCGGCCTGGCGGCGCAGGGTGAGTTCCTGCGCGGTGCCTCGCGCTCGCCCGGCGGCAAGCCGATCATCTGCCTGCCGTCGACTGACGCAGCCGGAACCAGCTCACGCATCCGCGTGCAGCTTCTCGCTGGCGAGGGAGTGACCATCGCGCGGAGCGACGTGCACTACGTGGTCACCGAGTACGGCATCGCCTACCTGTTCGGCAAGTCGATGCGCGAGCGCGCCATCTCGCTCATCGAGGTGGCGCACCCGAAGTTCCGCGCCGAGCTGTTCGCGCAGGCGCAGGTGCTGGGCCTGCTGCCGGCCGGCCAGACGCTGAAGAACATGCGCGCCTACCCGGTGCAGGAGGAAGAGACGGTCGCGCTCAAGGGCGGCCGCTCGGTGCTGCTTCGCCCCTCGACGGCCGGCGATGCGGAAGGCATCCGAACGCTCTTCCACAGCCTGTCGGAGCGCGACGTCTACACGCGCTTCTTCCGCAACGTGCGCAGCCTGTCGAACCAGGACGTGCAGCGGCTGTGCAACCTCAACTTCGAGACCGAGGTCGGCTTCGTCGCCGCCACCGGCCCGCGCGAGAACCCGCAGATCGTCGGCCAGGCCTGCTACTTCATCGACCCCTCGACCAACCTGGCCGAGACGGCCTTCATCGTCAGCCCTGAGTGGCAGGGCTGCGGCCTGGGCACGGCGCTGCAGCTGCGCATGATGAACGACGCCAGGCGGCGCGGCGTGCGCGGCTTCGTCGCGGAGATCATGTCGACCAACGACGCGATGATCCGCCTGGCCAAGGGCGGCTGGTCGAGCGTCAGCACCGAGAGCATGGGCAGCACGGTTCGCGTGACGGCGCTGTTCTGAGCGGGGGGGCCGGTTGAGCGAACGCTTGAGTGCAGACCGACGCCGCGCGCCCTGGCCCGCGGAGATCCTCGGCGGGACGATCGGCTCGGTGGTGATGCTCGCGGTCGTGGTGACGATCGGCCTGCTGGGCTACGCGCCGCTGGGCGAAGGCTCCGCACCGCGCGGGCTGGCGGCGGCCTTTGTCTCGGTCACGTTCGGCGGCGTGCTGTTCGCGCTGTTCGGGCGCGGTGCCATGCCGGTGGCCGGGCCGAGTTCGGCCACCGCGCTGATCTTCGCCGGCGTGATCGGGCCGCTGGTTCACGACCCCGCCGTGGCGGCGGCCGGTGCGTCGGGCATCGCGCTGGTGCTGGCCGCGGGCGGATCGGCGGTGGTGCTGATGGGCGTGCTGCAGATCGTCTTTGCGCGGTTGGGCCTGGGGCGCATCGCGCAGTTCGTACCGCAGCCGGTGCTCGCCGGCTTCATGAACGGCGTCGCCGTGCTGATCTTCCTGTCGCAGTTGCCCACGCTGCTCGGGCTGCGCCCGGGCGCGGGGCTGGTGGACTTTCACGCCGGCACGCTCGCCCTGGGCCTGGCCACGGCGGCTTGCACCTGGCTGATCGCCTGGCGCTGGCCGCAGGCGCCGGCGCAGCTCATCGGCCTGGCCTTCGGCCTGGCGCTGTATGCCGGCCTGCATCTGAGTTCGTCGGCGCTGATGCTGGGTGGGTCCGTCGGCCCGCTGCCGTCGAGCCTGCCGATGCCGGAGCTCGCGTGGCAGATCGCCGATCCCGCCACGGCGGCGTTCGTCTGGCGGCACAGTTCCGACGTGCTCACCGCGGCCGCCGTGCTGGCGCTGATCGGTGCGCTCGAATCGGTGCTCAGCGGCATGGCAATCGACCAGCAGCTCGACTCGCGCCACGATGCCGGACACGACCTGTTGGTGCTGGGCGTGTCGAACATCGTCGTCGGCCTGTTCGCAGGCCTGCCGGTGGTCGTGTTGCGCGCACGCGCCCTGGCGACGCTGCGCGCCGGCGGGGTGGGACGACGCTCGGCGCTGGTCGGCGCGCTGGCTTTCGGCGCGATGTACCTGCTGTTCGCGCATTGGCTGGCGCTGCTGCCCAAGGCGGTGCTGGCCGGCATCATGCTGACGGTGGCCGTGGCGCTGGTGGATCGCTGGACCCGGCAATTGATCGGCCAGTGGCGCAGCGGCGAACGCTCCGCCGACGTGTGGGAGACGCTGGCCATCGTCGCCTTCGTCTGCGCGGTCACCGTCTGGCGCGGCTTCGCGGTCGGCGTGGCCGCCGGCGTGCTGGTGACGCTGGTCGTCTTCGTGCGCAACATGAACCGCTCGCTGGTGCGCTCGCGGCGCACGGCTGCGCTCGAAGCTTCGCGGCGCGTCTACCCGTCGCGCCAGGAGGACTTCCTGCGCGAGGCGCGCGTGCGCATCGCGCTGCTCGAGCTGGAGGGCGCGCTGTTCTTCGGCAGCGCCGAGCGCCTGGCCCGCGAGGTGGACGCGATCGGCGCCGAGGCGCGCTTCGTCGTGCTCGACCTGCGCGGCGTGGGCACCATCGACGCGTCGGGCGCGATGCTGCTGCAGCAGATGTCAACCAGCCTGTGCAGACGCGGACAGACGTTGATGCTGGCGGGCGTGACGGCCGAACATCCGCATGGGCGGCGCCTGCGCGCCTTCGGCTGCTTTCGCGAGGCGCGGCGCGACGACTGGTTCGCCGACCTCGACCGCGCTGTCGAGGCGGCCGAACTGCAGTTGCTGTCCGATGCCGGCATCGCACTGGGCGACACTGTCATCGCCCCGCAGGACAGCAGCCTGTTCATCGGCCTGGACACGGCGCAATGCGCGCTGGTGCTGGCCCAGATGCAGCCTCGCCGGCTGGCCGCGGGCGAGGTGCTGTTCCGCGAGGGTGATGCGGCCGACGGCCTCTACGTGCTGACGCGCGGCTCGATCACGGTGGTGGCCGGTAGCGGGCCGCAGCACCTGCGCCAGCGCTTCGTGAGCTTCTCGGCCGGGCTGATGCTGGGCGAGACGGCGATGCTCGATGGCGGCGGTCGCAGTGCGGGCGCTACCGCCGACTCCGACGCCGAGGTCTTCCAGCTCACCAAGCAAGGGCTGGATCGCATCGGGCGCGAGCAGCCGGCACTGGCGGCGCAGCTGTACCGCAACATCGCGGTTCACCTTTCCGCGCGGCTGCGCAGCGCGACTTCGCTGCGGCGGCAGTCCGCCGGGTGATCACCCGCCCCCCGAGATCGGGGGGTGCCCGGAGCATTCTGGGCACAAATGCACACAGCATATGAAAATGTGCACATAACCCACGGTCGAATCGGAGTCCCGATTCGCACAAGCCGCACGGGCCCCAGGAGGATTCATGAATTTCGCTTCCCTGCGTGCGGGCGCCAGCCTTGCACTGCTGAGCATTGCTTGCGCGAGCATCCCGATGACGGCGCAGGCCGGAGCCGGTGTGCTGACCACCGTGGTCACGCCGCTGTCGCCGGCCGTGACCTACAGCTCCCTGGCCACCACCTCGCCGGCGCGTCCTGCGCTGAACACCTACATCGGCTACGCCGTCAGCATCGCCAATGGCGGCGGCAACACGATCAACAACATCAGCTTCACCGGTTCGGCGCGGGCCACCGACCTCGACGAGCAGGTCGTCTTCAGCTCGTCCGAAGGCGTCTCCTGCACGACCACGGCAGGCGGCACCAGCATCAACTGCGCGATCGGCCAGCTCAAGGCCGGCACCGCGTTCCCGACCTTCGCGGTCTTCTTCAAGGCGCCGGTGAAGGACACGGCCAGCCCGCTGCCCGACGGTGACCCGGCGCTGTGCGGCAGCACCGACTGCGTGGCGTTCAGCGGCATCACCTACTACGCCGAGACGACGGGTGGCGCCACCTCGCCAGTCGACAACTCGGTCGCCGAATGGACCACCGGTGCGGTCACGCTGGGCACCTTCAACCCGACGATTGTGAAGTCGGCGGTGCAGAAGAGCGGCGGCAACCTGTTCACCGGCTCGGGCGGCGTCACCTCGGGCGCGGACCCCTTCGCCACCTCGGTGATCGTGCCGGCCAGCACGAGCTTCACCACGGCCGAGATCCTCGAGACGCCGGACGCCATCAACTGCACGAACAACTTCACGGCGTGCTTCCGCTCGGACATCACCATCCCCGGCACCTTCAGCCCCTACCTGACGATCGTGCTGCGCCAGGACGCATCGACGATCCTCAAGGGCACGAAGATCGACAGCGTGCTGATCCAGTACACAGGGCCCGGCGGGACCGTGATCGTGGGCG
Source organism: Rhizobacter sp. AJA081-3 (assembly GCF_017795745.1). Taxonomy (GTDB): domain Bacteria; phylum Pseudomonadota; class Gammaproteobacteria; order Burkholderiales; family Burkholderiaceae_C; genus Piscinibacter. Next base: position 1,501,417 of record NZ_CP059067.1, read on the forward strand.
AGTGCGCCAGCCCGACCTCGCCGCGCACCGACGGCGTGCCCTGCATCGCCAAGCGGACGTACTACAAGAGCAGCAGGACGCCTGGATGGACGCCGGACCTCGACGGTGACTTCGAGTGGACGCTGATCAACCTCAAGAACGGTTCGTACAAGGTCTTCTGACCTCGACCCCGCGCAGGCCGGCTCAGCAGGCGGCCTGCGTGTCCGGCGCGATGCAGCGCCTGGCCATCACCCGGTTGCCCTTGCTTTCGTAAAGCGCCAGCGCCTCGGCGCGCAGGCAGTGCGCCTCGTCATGGCGCTCGGCGATGGCCAGCACCGCGGCCAGTTCGGCCAACGCATCGGCCTGCAGCATCGGCGACTCGGTGCGCCGCACCAGTTCGACGGCGTTGCGTGCCAGTTCCTCAGCCAGCAGCAGCTCGCCGGCACGCGCCAGGATCGGTGCGCGCACCATGCGCCACAGCGCCTGCGACTCCATGTCGTCCGAGGCCGTGGCCTCTTCGGCGGTGCGCGACAGCGCCAGCGCCTCGTCGTCGCGGCCCTGGTCGCGGGCGATGCGCGCGAGCAGCGCGGCCATGGTCGAGAGGAAGTAGGTCTCGCCCTTCGCGGCCAGGAAGTCGCAGTCGGCCTGCACCTCGCGCTGCGCGAGGGCGAGGTCGCCGCCGTGCAGTTCGACGCGTGCCAGGTCGATGCCGGTCGAGGCCGCATAGACGCCCTGGCCGAGGTCGCGCAGCAGCGCGCGGCTGCGGCGGTAGAGCAGGCGTGCCGCGTCGAGCTCGCCGTTCATCGCCTTGAGCTGCGCGAGTGCGCACATCACGTTGCACTCGACCTGCCGATCACTGAGCCCGGCGGCGAGCAGCTGCTCGCAGTCGACGATGGCCTGCGCCACCGGCATCGGGCCATTGAGCGCGTTGATGGCCAGCATCAACCCGTTGCGTGCCACCAGCCGCTCGTTGCCGGCAAGGCGGGCGTGCGCGATCGAGTGCGCCACGCCCTCGCTGGCCTGCGTGAAGCGCCCGGCAATGCCGTGCACCAGCACGACCAAGCGCCAGGCCGTGGCGACTTCGTTGTGGGCCTTCTCACGCTCGAGCATGGGGATGAGCTCGTGGCACACACGCAGCGTCTCTTCGCTCCAGTCGTCCTGCTGCTCGCCGCTGTACAGGCGCACGAACATGCCCAGCAGCTGGCTCGATGCCTTCAGGCGGGCGTTGCCGCTGCGATCGGCGGCGCCGGAGGCTTCGTCCAGCGCACCATGCGCGCCGGCGAAGTCGCCCACGCCGATGAGCGTCTCGGCAAGATCGGGCAGCAGCTGCCAGCGCTGCGGGTCGTTGTTGTCGAGCACGGCGACGGCACGCCGGTACAGGTTGGCCGCGGCATGCATGTCGCCGCGCGCCGCGGCTCGCCGGCCCGCGGCGGACAGGCGTCGCGCGGCGTCGCTGCCGGTGGCCTGGCCCTGTGTGTCCAGCGGGCCCAGCTCACGCAGGTAGCGGTGCGCCTGTTCCAAGTGGTAGCCGAGGATCTCCTCGAACTCGAGCGCACGATCGCTGTCGGCATTCGCGCGGTCGGCCCAGCGCACGAACTCGAGGTGCAGGTTGGCGCGGGCGCGCTTGAGCAGGCCGTTGTAGACCGTCTCGCGCACCAGGTGGTGGTGGAAGCGGTAGGTCAGCTCGGCGCCGGACGACTGCGCCGGGCGGATGAAGCGCTTGCGCGTCAGCGTGCCCAGGTGGGCCGGCAGCTCGGTGCGCACCGACTGCGGCGACAGCGACTCGACGGCCGACTGCGGGAACTCCAGCCCGATCACCGAGGCGGGCTCGACAGCGGCGCGCTCGGCGCGGCCCAGCCCGTCCAGCCGTGCCTCGAGCAGGGCGTGGATGGTCGGCGGGACGGCGATCTCGGCCGTCTCGTCGGCACGCACCCAGTGGCCGTCGTGCACGCGCAGCGCGCCGCTGTCGATCAGCATCGACAACATCTGCTCCGCATACAGCGGGTTGCCCTCGGCGGCCTGCACGATGCGGGTGGTGACCTCGGCCGACAGCCCGGCCGAGCCCAGCAGGTTGGCCACCACGCGCGCCGAGGCATCGTCGCTCAGCGGCTTGAGCACGAGGCGCACCGAACCGGGCTGCGTGCCCCAGGCCGCGCGCTCCTCGATCAGGTCGTGGCGCGCGGTGGTCAGCAGCAGGATGGGCGCGTCCAGTGCGGTCAGTTGCACGTGTTCGAGCAGGTCCAGAAAGGCCGGCTCGGCCCAGTGGATGTCGTCGATGAAGGCGACCAGCGGCGCCGAGGCCGACCAGCCCTCGAAGAACTTGCGTGCCGCCCAGTTCAGCTCGGCCAGCGGAAACGAGGCCGAGCTCAGGCCGGCGGCGCTGGCCAGGCGCTGCGCCACTTCGGCGTCGCCCACCGCGGCGAGCAGCTTGTCCTGCGCGATCTCGGGGGAGTCGGCATCGCGGATGTCGGCCGCCTCGCGCACCATCATCAGCAGAGGCCAGAAGGTGATGCCGTCGCCGTAGGGCAGGCAGCGGCCGGTGAGCACGCGGGCGCCGACGGCGATGCGGTCGACGACCTCGTGCACCAGGCGCGACTTGCCGAAGCCGGCGTCGCCGATCAGCGTGACCATGCGCGCGGTGCGCTCGCGCGACACCTGGCCGTACAGCTCGGCCAGCGTGGCGAGTTCGGCGTCGCGGCCGACCAGCGGGCGGTCGTGGCGGCGCACCAGGCCGTCCAGGCCGGGCGCGGCGACCAGTCGGTAGGCCGGCACGCGTTGCGCCTTGCCCTTGAGTTCGAGCGGCTCGACCGACTCCACCTCGACGGCGTCGCGCACCAGCCGGTAGGTGACGTCGCCCAGGTAGATCTGGTTCTCGGGTGCAGCCTGCTCGAGCCGCGCCGCGACGTTGACGGCGTCCCCGGTGGCCAACTTCTGGTCGGCCGTCGGGTCGTCGCTGGCGACCACTTCGCCGGTGTTCACGCCAGTTCGATTGGCCAGGGCCACGCCGTAGCGGCTCGTCAGATCCTCGTTGACGCGGCGCAGCGCCGCCTGCATGCCCATGGCGGCGCGCACGGCGCGCAGGGCGTCGTCCTCGTGGGCGCGCGGCAGGCCGAACACCGCCATGATGGCGTCGCCGATGTACTTCTCGATCTTGCCGCCATGGCGCGTGATTTCGGCCGCCATGGCGCCGAAGTAGCGCTCCTTGACTTCGTGCAGTGCCTCCGGGTCGAGCACTTCGCCAAGCGCGGTCGAGCCCTTCAGGTCGGAGAAGACGATAGTGACTGTCTTGCGCACCTCGCGCGCGGGCAACGACGGCGCCGCCGTGGTCAGCGCCGTGCCGCAGTATCCGCACAACCTGAACTTGGCCGGGTTCTCCTCACCGCAGCCGGGGCAATTGAGCATGCCGCGAGTCTAGCGGCTCGGCCGGCCCGGACTGCGGCGCTCCCGCCCACGCGTACGAACACAGGAAACGGCGATCGGGGTGATTGGCAGCGGCGTTGCGCCCACATCCGCCGACCGATCCGAAGGATCACCATGCCCGCTGGCCGCGGTGCGAAAGCGGAGCGATCTCGCCGCAGGGGCGGCCGGACTCAGGCGGCGTGCGCCATCGCCTCGCCCATGCGCACGGCGCCGCCGGGCGCCCAGCCCGACTCGAACCGCAGCGTGTCCTTCGGGAACAGCAGCACCACCGTCGAGCCGAGCAGGAAGCGGCCCATCTCGTCGCCGCGCCTCAGGTACACCTGGCCGTCGGCGTAGGTCCATTCACGCAGGCGGCCGGGTCGCGGAGGGTTGACCACGCCGTGCCACACGGTGGCCATGCTGCCGACGATGGTGGCGCCCACCAGCACCAGCACGAAGGGCCCGTGCGGCGACTCGAAGTGGCACACCACCCGTTCGTTGCGCGCGAACAGCCCGGGCACGCCGCGCGCGGTGGTCGGGTTCACCGAGAACAACGCGCCGGGCACGTGGATCATGCGCAGTAGCCGGCCGTCGCAGGGCATGTGGATGCGGTGGTAGTCGCGCGGGCTGAGGTACAGCGTGGCGAAGTGGCCGTTCTCGAAGCGCGCGGCAAGCGCGGCATCGCCACCGACCAGCGCGGTGGTCGAGTAGGCGTGGCCCTTGGCCTGGAAGATCTGGTCGCGCTCGATGCGGCCGAACTGGCTGATCGCGCCATCCACCGGGCACAGCCAGGGAGCTTCGGCCAGCAGGCGGGCGCCGGGCTTCAGGGCCCGCGTGAAGAAGTCGTTGAAGCTCGCGTAGTGCGCGATGTCGGGATCGGCCGCCTCGTTCATGTCGACTTGATAGCGCGCGACGAAGCGGCGGATCAGGCTTGTCGTCCATGCACCGCCGCGGTGCGAGGCAATGGTGCCTGCCAGCGCGGTCAGGGCCTGCTTGGGCAGGAGGTACTGGGGCAGGACGGCGAGGAAATCGTTCATCGGCATGGGCGGCGCGATTGTATCGGGGGCCCCATGCACCACCGCGGAACAGCGGCAGCTTTGTGCCCCTGTTCGCCCTGACCGAACTCAAGCCGATTCGCAGAATGCCGATACACGGTTCACTCGGCCGTGGTGAGTCGCGTCCGGATCGTCAACAACCTTTCAATGCAGGAAAGCGCCATGAAGTTCAACTCCGTCCTGTCCACTTTCGCCCTGAGCGTCGTTGCCATGTCGTCTGCGCACGCCTACGACCCGAAGGCGACCATCGCTGACCTCGATGCCCGCCTGGCCAAGATCGGCGCACCCAAGCTCGAAGGCACCGAGAAGGTGGCCGACAAGGACGTGCCGGCGCTGTACTTTGGCGAGCGCAAGATCAACAACAACTACGATGTCGTCGACGCGGTGCGCAAGGCACACAACGCCACCGCCACCGTGTTCGTGAAGCAGGGCGACGAGTTCGTGCGCGTCAGCACCAACGTGCTCACGCCCGAAGGCAAGCGCGGCATCGGCACGCAGCTCGCGCGCAACGCGGCCTACGAGGCGGTCTCGAAGGGGCAGAGCTACTGCGGCCCGATCGACGTGCTCGGCACCGCCTTCGACGCCTGCTACAACCCGATCAAGGATGCCGGCGGCAAGATCATCGGCGTGAGCTACATCGGCCACAAGAAGTAAGGCGCTGCGGCCGGCGCGCCGCACGCTACGACTGATCGTCATCCCAGGTGGAACGACCATGAAGAAAACCAACCCGCTGGCGCAGGCCTTCTCGCGCCTGCGCGTCGCCCAGCAACTCTCGCTCGCCTTCTTCGTCGTGCTGGCCCTGTCCGCCGTGATGGGCACGCTGGCGATCGCCGGCCTGTACCGCGTCGACACGCAGGCCATGGAACTCAACCAGAAGTGGTTGCAGGGCGTGGGCCACCTGTCGGCGATGCGTGTCGCGCTGATCGAGTCACGCGACTTCGAGGTCAAGCACAGCCGCGCTGCGGACCGCAGCTACCACAGCGAGTACGAGGAGAAGCTGACCGCGGCCGCGAAAGCCGTGGCCGCTTCGGCGAGCGCCTACGAGCCGCTGCTGCGCTCCGATGCCGAGCGCGAGCTGTTCGGCAAGCTGAGCAAGGGCTGGCAGGCCTACGAGTCGGCTCAGAAGAAGGTCGTCGCGCTGGGCCGCGACAAGAAGCAGCAGGACGCCGCCGACATCAGCGACGGACTGGGCAGCACCGCCTTCGACGAGACGGTGAGCGCGCTGGACGCGCTGAACAAGTTCAGTTTCGAGGGCGGCCAGAAGGCTGCCGAGCATGTCGACGAGGTCTACAAGCAGGCGCGCACGCTGATCCTGGTCGTGCTGGCAGCGACCCTGGTGCTCGGCTTCGTGCTGGCCTGGGCGATCACGCGCCGGCTCATCGCGCAGCTCGGCGGCGAGCCGCAGGTGGCGGCCGAGGTGGCGCGTGCCGTGGCCGAAGGAGACCTGTCGACGACGATTCACGTCAAGCCGGGCGACACCGACAGCCTGATGGCGCGCCTGCAGACCATGCAGCGCGGCTTGGCGCAAGCCGTCTCCGCGGTGCGCCAGGGTTCGGAGAACGTGGCCATCTCCAGCGCGCAGATCGCGCAGGGCAATCAGGATCTCTCGACACGCACCGAACACCAGGCGAGTTCTCTGCAGGAGACCGCGGCCACCATGGACGAGCTGGGCTCGACGGTGCGCAACAACGCCGACAACGCCAAGCAGGCCAACCAGCTCGCACTAGGCGCCTCGACGGTGGCATTGGAGGGCGGCGAGGTGGTCGGCCAGGTGGTCGACACCATGAAGGACATCAACCAGAGCAGCAAGAAGATCGCCGACATCATCAGCGTGATCGACGGCATCGCCTTCCAGACCAACATCCTGGCGCTGAACGCGGCGGTGGAAGCGGCGCGCGCAGGCGAGCAGGGCCGCGGCTTCGCGGTGGTGGCCGGCGAGGTGCGCAGCCTCGCGCAGCGCAGCGCCGAGGCCGCCAAGGAGATCAAGACGCTGATCGGTGCGAGCGTGGAGCGTGTCGAGCGCGGCAGCGCGCTGGTCGACCGGGCCGGCCAGACCATGCAGGAGATCGTCACCGCGATCCGCCGCGTCAGCGACATCGTCGGCGAGATCAGCTCGGCCAGCGTCGAGCAGAACTCCGGCGTTCAGCAGGTCGGCCAGGCGGTCAGCGAGATGGACCAGGCGACGCAGCAGAACGCGGCGCTGGTGGAGCAGAGCGCAGCCGCTGCCGAAAGCCTGAAGCAGCAGGCGCAGCAGCTCGTGCAGGCGGTGGCGGTGTTCAAGCTGGCCCACGGCGAGCCGCGCGTCAACGCGACGCCGGCACCCGTGGCCGCGGCTGCAGTGGCCAAGCCGAAGGCGCCGGGCGCCGTCGCGAAGAAATCGAGTGGTGCAGCGCCGGCCGCGAAGCCGCCGGTCGCCGCGCCGACCAAGCCGGCCGCAGCAGTGGCCGCGCCACGCCCCGCGCCGGTACCGGCCTCGACCGCCCCCGACGACGACTGGCAGAGCTTCTGAGCCCGGCGCTGCGCAGCGTCCTCAGAGGTCGGTGCGCAGCTTCCAGATCTCGGGGAAGAGCACGGTGTCGAGCATCTTTCGCAGGTAGCCCACGCCGCTGGTGCCGCCGGTGCCGCGCTTGAAGCCGATCACCCGCTCGACCGTGGTGACGTGGCGGAAGCGCCAGAGCCGGAAGGCGTCCTCCAGGTCGGTGAGTTCCTCGCCGAGCTGGTACAGATCCCAGTGCTGCTTCGGGTCGCGGTAGACCGTCAGCCAGGCCTGCTCGACGCCGTCGTCGGCCGGGTAGGGTTGCGTCCAGTCGCGCTCCAAGTGGCTGGCCGGCACGGCAATGCCTCGACGTGCGAGCAGGCGCAGCGACTCGTCGTACAGCGACGGGGCGCGCCACGCCGCCTCCACCTTCGCGAGCAGGTCTGGCCGGTGCGAATGCGGCTTGAGCATCGCCGCGTTCTTGTTGCCCAGCATGAACTCGATGCAGCGGTACTGCCAGCTCTGGAAGCCGCTGCTGTTGCTCAGGTACGGCCGGATCGCCGAGTACTCCGGCGGCGTCATCGTTGCCAGCACGTCCCAGGCGTGCACCAGCTGCTCCATGATCTTGCTGACGCGCGCCAGCATCTTGAAGGCCGTGCCGAGCTCGTCGCGCGCGATCGCCGCCACCGCGGCCGACAGCTCGTGCAGCATCAGCTTCATCCACAGCTCGCTGGTCTGGTGCTGCACGATGAACAGCATCTCGTTGTGGTCGGGCGAGAGCGGATGCTGGGCGTTCAGCACGGCATCGAGCTTCAGGTAGTCGCCGTAGCTCATGTCGCGGCTGAAGTCGAGTTTGGCGCCTTCGTCGGCGACGATCTTCTCGCCGCCCTCGGGCGCATCGTGGGCATAGGGGCAGGTCATGTCACGGCCGCCTTCTGGTGGAAGCGCGCCTCTTGCCATTCGCCGGATTCGAGCACCTGGCGCAGGTGCTCGACGGCGTCCCACACGTCCACGAAGCGCGTGTACAGCGGCGTGAAACCGAAGCGCAGGTTGTCCGGCGCGCGGAAGTCGCCGATCACGCCGCGCGCGATCAGCGCCTGCACGATCGCGTAGGCGCCTTCCTCGCGGGCCAGATTCACCTGGCTGCCGCGCTCGCCCTCGGTGCGCGGCGTGATCACGCTCAGTCCGTGGCCGGCGCAATGCTTCTCGACCAGCGTGATGAAGTGGCAGGTCAGGGCCAGCGACTTGCGGCGCATCGCCGCCAGGCCACCGAGCGGCTCGGCGGCGAGCAGCGTGTCCACGCCGACCTCGAGCGCCGTGAGGCCCAGCACCGGCGGCGTGCCGCAGCTGAATCGCACGATGCCCGCGGCCGGGCGGTAGTGCGGCGAGAACTCGAAGGGCGCGGCGTGGCCGAACCAGCCAGACAGCGGCTGCCAGAGCCCGTCGCGCTCCATGCGCTCGAGCTGGCGCGGGTGCACCCACAGGAAGCCCGGTGCGCCCGGGCCGCCGTTGAGGTACTTGTAGCCGCAGCCCACCGCGAAGTCGACGTCGGCGCCGATCAGGTCCACCGGCACTGCGCCGGCGGAGTGAGCCAGGTCCCACAGCGCGAGAGCCCCGCAGCCATGGGCAGCGCGCGTCAGCGCCGCCATGTCGTGCATGCGGCCGGTGCGGTAGTTGACGTGCGTGAGCATGAGCACGGCCAGCGTGCCTTCGAACTGCGCGGCGATCTCGTCGGGTTCGACCAGCCTGAGCGTGAAGCCGTGCTGGCGGGCCAGGCTCTCGGCGATGTAGAGGTCGGTGGGGAAGTTGCTGCGCTCGGAGACGATGACGCGGCGCTGCGGGTCGCCGCCGGCCTGGACGATCGCGAGGGCGGCGCTGAGCACCTTGAACAGGTTCACCGAGGTCGAGTCGGCCGCCAGCGTCTGCCCCGGGCCGGCGCCGATCAGGCGGCCGATCTTGTCGCCGATGCGTTGCGGCAGGTCGACCCAGCCGGCGCTGTTCCAGCTGCGGATCAAGCCGGTGCCCCATTCGTCACGCACGGCGGCGGCAACGCGCTCGGGCGTGGCCGCGGGCAGCACGCCCAGCGAGTTGCCATCGAGGTAGATCACGCCCTCGGGCAGGCTGAATTGGGTACGCAGCGCGGCCAGCGGGTCGCGCGCGTCGAGCGCGAGGGCGTCTTGTCGAGTTGTCATGCCAGTTCTCTTAGGATCGCGCGCACCGGGCTGGCACAAGCTTGCACCAGTTTCAGGGGCAGCGCGATGAGTTCGTAGTCGCCGGGCGGGACCTCGTCGAGCACGAGGTTCTCGAGCACGCGCAGGTCGTGTGTCAGCAGCACATGGTGGCTGTCCAGCGTCTTGCTGGTGGCCGGGTCGACCGACTGGCTGTCGATGCCGACCAGCATCACGCCGCGGGCGGCCAGCAGTTCGATCGTTTCCGGCGCATAGGCGGCGAAGTCCTCCGACCACCGAGTCGGTGCGCATTCGCAGGTGCGCACCAGCACACGCGGCGGAAGATCTGCCAGCGCATGGGCGATATGTTCTGGACGCACCAGCGGCCCGCTGCCGATGGCATGGATCACTCGGCATCGACCGAGGTAAGGCTCCAATGACACCTCACCGATGGCGGGCGCGCCGTCGGCGTAGTGAAGCGGTGCATCGGCGTGGGCGCCGAGGTGCGGCGACAGCGTCAGCGCCGTCAGGTTGACCGGGCAGCCCGGGCCGATGCGCGCCGTCCAGCGCTGCTCGTAGGCCTGGTCGCCTGGGAAGGGCGGCGTGTCCGGGCCCAGGGCGGGCGAGATGTCCCACAGTCGAAGCATGATGGCGGGATTCTATTGCTTGACACTTCAAATATCAAACCCTAAAGTCTGTCAGAACGTCACTGGAGCTCTTGGCATGCGCATCACCTGCATCGGCGGCGGCCCGGCCGGCCTGTACTTCGCGCTGCTGATGAAGCAGCAGGATCCGGCCAACGAAGTGACGCTGATCGAGCGCAACGCGCCGAGCGACACCTTCGGCTGGGGCGTGGTGTTTTCCGACCAGACTCTGGGCGCGCTGCGCCAGGCTGACACCAAGACCGCCGGCCAGATCCTCGATGCCTTCAACCACTGGGACGACATCGACGTGCACTTCAAGGGGCGCACGATGCGCTCCTCGGGCCACGGCTTCTGCGGCATCGGCCGCAAGCGCCTGCTCAACATCCTGCAGGACCGCTGCGCCGAACTCGGCGTGCAGATGCGCTACTCGACCGACTGCCCGGACGACGCCGACATCGACGCCGACCTGATCATCGCCGCCGACGGCCTGAACAGCCGGGTGCGCACCAAGTACGCCGCCACCTACCAGCCCGACATCGACCTGCGCCGCTGCCGCTTCGTCTGGCTGGGCACGAAGAAGCTGTTCGATGCCTTCACCTTCGCCTTCGAGAAGACCGAGTGGGGCTGGTTCCAGGCCCACGCCTACCGATTTGACGAGACCACGTCCACCTTCATCGTCGAGGCGCCCGAAGAGGTCTGGCGCGCCGCCGGGCTCGAGGACATGAGCAAGGAGGATGGCATCGCCTTCTGCGAGAAGCTGTTCGCCAAGTACCTCGACGGCCATGCACTGATGAGCAACGCGGCACACCTGCGCGGCTCGGCACAGTGGATCCGCTTCCCACGCGTGGTCTGCAAACGCTGGGTTCACCACAACGGCAGGGCGCCGATCGTGCTGATGGGCGATGCGGCGCACACGGCGCATTTCTCCATCGGCTCGGGCACCAAGCTGGCACTGGAAGACGCCATCGATCTCGCCGGCCGCATCGCAACGCACCCGGGCGACCTGAACGCCGCGCTGGTCGAGTACGAGGCCAAGCGCGGTGTCGAGGTGCTGAAGATCCAGAACGCGGCGCGCAACTCCACCGAGTGGTTCGAGAACGTCGAGCGCCATGCGAAGCTGCAACCCGAGCAGTTCGCCTACGCGCTGCTCACGCGCTCGCAGCGCATCTCGCACGAGAACCTGCGCCAGCGTGACGCCGGCTACGTCGGCCAGCTTGAAGGCTGGCTGGCCGGCCAGGCGGGCCTGAACCCGCAGCCGCTGCCGCCGATGTTCACGCCCTTCAAGTTGCGCGGCCTGACGCTGAAGAACCGTGTCGTCGTCTCGCCGATGGCGCAGTACAGCGCGGTGCACGGCGTGCCGGGCGACCACCACCTGGTGCACCTGGGCGCGCGGGCCATGGGCGGCGCCGGCCTGGTGTTCGCCGAGATGACCTGCCCGACGCCGGACGCACGCATCACGCCGGGCTGCCCCGGGATGTGGAACGACGAGCAGACCGCAGCGTGGAAGCGCATCGTCGACTTCGTGCACGGCCAGACCAGCGCGAAGATCGCCATGCAGCTCGGCCACGCCGGCGCGAAGGGTTCGACGCGCGTGCCCTGGGAGGGCGAGGACCAGCCTCTTGTCGGTGACAACTGGCCGCTGGTCTCGGCCTCGCCGCAGCAGTATCTCGACGGCGTCAGCGCCTGGTCGCGCGCGATGACGCGCGCCGACATGGACCGCGTGCGCGACGATTTCGTCGCCTCGACGAAACGAGCCATCGCCGCCGGCTTCGACTGGCTGGAGCTGCACTGCGCGCACGGCTACCTGCTCTCGGCCTTCCTGTCGCCGCTGACCAACCAGCGCAGCGACGAGTACGGCGGCTCGCTCGAGAACCGCTTGCGCTGGCCGCTGGAGGTGTTCGCCGCGATGCGCGCCGTCTGGCCGCAGGACAAGCCGATGTCGGTGCGCATCTCCGCGCACGACTGGGTGCCCGGCGGCAACACGCCGGCCGACGCGGTGGAGATCGCGCGGGCGTTCAAGGTCGCCGGCGCCGACCTGATCGACGTGTCGTCGGGCCAGGTGAGCAAGCAGCAGCAGCCGGTCTACGGCCGCATGTACCAGACGCCGTTCGCCGACCTGATCCGCAACGAGGTGGGCATCGCCACCATGGCGGTGGGCGCGATCAGCGAGGCCGACCACGTCAACAGCATCATCGCCGCCGGCCGCGCCGACCTGTGTGCCATCGCCCGCCCGCACCTCGCCAACCCGGCCTGGACGCTGCTCGAAGCGGCGAAGATCGGCCACACGAGCGGCGTGGGCGCCGACTGGCCGGTGCAATACCTGTCGGGCAAAAACCAGCTCGAGCGCAACCTCGAGCGCGAGCGGCAGATGGCGGCGCAGACCGCCGGCCTGTCGCCGCAGGAACAGGCCAACCTCGCGCAGGGGGTGTGACGATGGCCACCGTGATCCCTGCCGTCGCTGATGTCGAGTCCCGTGTGCTCGACGACCACCACCAGGCCCTGAAGATCTGGCTTCGCATGTTGGCCTGCACCACCCGCGTCGAGAATGTGATCCGCCAGCGCCTGCGCAACGAGTTCGGCACCACGCTGCCGCGTTTCGACCTGATGGCACAGCTCGACCGCGAGCCCGACGGGCTGAGCATGGGCGAGTTGTCGGCCCGCATGATGGTGACCGGCGGCAACGTCACCGGCATCGTCGACCAGCTGGAATCCGAAGGCCTGGTGCAGCGCGCCGCGCATCCGAGCGACCGCCGTGCATACCAGGTGCGGCTCACGGCCGCGGGCCGGCGCCAGTTCCGTCGCATGGCGGCGGTGCACGAAGGCTGGATCGTCGAGCTCTTCGATGGCTGGTCGCCGGCGCAGAAGACGCAGGTGCACGGGCTGCTCGCCACCCTCAAGCAACACCTCGCCGGCATCGACACGGTGCCGGCCCCCAAGGGCAAACGCAAGGAGGCCGCATGACGCGACCGATCGACTCGCACCTCGCCGGCGGCAACCGCCGCAGCGTGGCCGGCTTCACGCCGCAGCATTTCGGCTGGGCGGTGGAGCGCCAGGTCGGCGTGATCACGCTGAACCGGCCCGAGCGCAAGAACCCGCTGACCTTCGACTCCTACGCCGAGCTGCGCGACTTGTTCCGCACCCTGGCCTACGTCGACGACGTGCACGCGGTGGTGGTGCAGGGCGCCGGAGGCAACTTCTGCTCGGGCGGCGACGTGCACGAGATCATCGGCCCGCTCACGAAGATGAGCATGCCCGACCTGCTGGCCTTCACGCGCATGACCGGCGACCTGGTCAAGGCCATGCGCGCCTGCCCGCAGCCGGTGGTGGCCGCGATCGACGGCGTGTGCGCCGGTGCCGGCGCGATCGTCGCGATGGCTTCCGACCTGCGCGTGGGAACCTCGCGCAGCAAGGTGGCATTTCTCTTCACGCGTGTCGGCCTGGCCGGCTGCGACATGGGCGCCTGCAGCATCCTGCCGCGACTCATTGGCCAGGGCAGGGCTTCGGAGCTGCTCTACACCGGCCGCGCGCTGCCGGGCGACGAGGCGCTGGCCTGGGGCTTCTACAACCGCGTCGTCGAGCCGGAGGCGCTGAGCGCGGCGGCGATCGACTGGGCAGCCGAGCTCGCGTCTGGCCCGAGCTTCGGCCACGCGATGACCAAGCGCATGCTGCACCAGGAATGGTCCATGGGTGTGGACGAGGCGATCGAGGCCGAGGCGCAGGCGCAGGCGATCTGCATGATGACGCAGGACTTCCACCGCGCGTACCACGCCTTCGTGGGCAAGCAGAAGCCGGTGTTCGAGGGGGACTGACCAGATGAACACGCAGCATCTTGACTGGCCCTTCTTCGAGGCACGCCATCGCAGCCTGTCGACCGAGCTCGGTGCCTGGGCCGCGCGCCACCTGCACGCCGGCGACCACGGCCCGGACATCGACGCGCAGTGCCGCGCCTTGGTTCGCGAGCTGGGCGCGGCCGGTTGGCTGCGCCACGCGGTGGCCGGCACGGCGCACGGCGGCGCGAGCGAAGTGATCGACACGCGCGCGATCTGCCTGCTGCGCGAGACGCTGGCCTGGCACCACGGCCTGGCCGACTTCGCCTTCGCGATGCAGGGCCTGGGCTCGGGTGCGATCTCGCTGGCCGGCACGCCGCAGCAGCGTGCACGCTACCTGCCGCGCGTGGCCGAGGGCAAGGCACTGGCGGCCTTCGCGCTGTCCGAGCCCGGCGCCGGCTCCGACGTGGCGGCGATGCTGTGCAACGCCCACGACGACGGCGACGCCTACGTGATCGACGGCGAGAAGACCTGGATCAGCAATGGCGGCATCGCCGACTTCTACGTGCTGTTCGCGCGCACCGGCGAGGCGCCGGGCGCGCGCGGCATCTCGGCCTTCATCGTCGATGCCGGCACACCGGGCTTCGAGATCGCCCAGCGCATCGACGTGATCGCGCCGCACCCGCTGGCGAGGCTGCGCTTCGACGCCTGCCGCGTGCCGAAGTCCAGCCGCATCGGCGCGCCGGGCGAAGGCTTCAAGATCGCGATGCGCACGCTCGACGTGTTCCGCACCTCGGTGGCGGCCGCCGCGCTCGGCTTCGGCCGGCGCGCGCTTCACGAGGGCCTGGAGCGCGCGAAGTCACGCAACATGTTCGGCCAGCGGCTGGCGGACTTCCAGCTCACGCAGGCCAAGCTGGCGCAGATGGCCACGACCATCGACAGCGCGGCGCTGCTCACCTACCGCGCCGCCTGGCAGCGCGACCAGGGCCGCAACGTGACGCGCGAGGCGGCGATGGCCAAGATGGCCGCCACCGAGGGTGCGCAGCAGGTCATCGATGCGGCGGTGCAGCTGTGGGGCGGTGCCGGCGTGGTCAGCGGCAACGTGGTCGAGTCGCTGTACCGCGAGATCCGCTCGCTGCGCATCTACGAGGGCGCCACCGAGGTGCAGCAGCTGATCATAGGCAAGGACCTGCTGAAGGAGGCCTGACATGTCGACTGCGCATGTGGACACGTTCGTCGCCGACCACCTGCCGCCACGCGATCAGTGGCCGGAGTTCCTGTTCGACTCGCCGGACCTGCAGTTCCCCGAGCAGCTCAACTGTGCGAGCGAACTGCTCGATCGATGGGTGGCGAGCGGGCAGGGCGATCGCCTGTGCATCCAGGGCCACGGCGTGCGCTGGACTTATGCCGAACTGCAGGCGCAGGCGAATCGCATCGCCCGCGTGCTCGTCGAGGACATGGGCCTGGTGCCCGGCAACCGCGTGCTGCTGCGCGGCGCCAATTCGCCCCAGCTTGCTGCGTGCTGGTTCGCCGTCGTCAAGGCGGGCGGCATCGCGGTGGGCAGCATGCCGCTGCTGCGCGCCAAGGAGCTGACGCAGATCGTCGTCAAGGCGCAGGTCAGCCATGCGCTGTGCGATGCGCGGCTCGCCGAGGAACTGGCGCTGGCGCGGCCGGGCTGCCCGACGCTGACGCAGGTGCTGCACTTCAACACGCCGGAGTCTGGCGAGCTCGATGCGCGCGCTGCGGGCAAGCCAGCCACCTTCGACAACGTGGAGACTGCTCAGGACGACACCTGCATCATCGCCTTCACCTCGGGCACCACCGGCCAACCCAAGGGCACCATGCACTTCCACCGCGACGTGCTGGCCGCCTGCGCCTGCTGGCCGAAACACGTGCTGCGGCCGACGCGCGACGACGTGTTCATCGGCAGCCCGCCGTTGGCCTTCACCTTCGGGCTGGGCGGTCTGCTGCTTTTCCCGCTGTCCGTGGGCGCGTCCACCGTGCTGCTGGAGAACGCCTCGCCGACCGCATTGCCGGCGGCGATCGCGCAGTACCGCGCCACGGTGTGCTTCACCGCGCCGACCTCCTACCGCGCGATGGCGCCGCAGCTCGCCGGCCACGACCTGTCGTCGCTGAAGCACTGCGTCAGCGCCGGCGAGTCGCTGCCCGCCGCGACGCGCCAGCTCTGGAAGGAGGCCAGCGGCATCGAGATGATCGACGGCATCGGCTCCACCGAGCTGCTGCACATCTTCATCTCGCACGACGAGGCGCACGCGAAGCCGGGCGCCACCGGCACCGTGGTGCCGGGCTACCTGGCCTGCGTGCTCGACGACGAGGGCAAGCCCTTGCCGCGCGGCCAGGTCGGCCGGCTGGCGGTGAAGGGCCCGACCGGTTGCCGCTACCTCACCTTCGGCGGCGATGACCGCCAGGGCCAGTACGTCCAGAACGGCTGGAACCTCACCGGCGACGCCTACCTCGTCGACCACGACGGCTACTTCGTCTACCAGGCGCGTACCGACGACATGATCATCAGCGGCGGCTACAACATCGCCGGCCCCGAGGTGGAGAGCACGCTGCTGCTGCACCCCAAGGTGGCCGAGTGCGGCGTGATCGGTGTGGCCGATGCCGAGCGCGGCCAGATCGTCAAGGCCTTCGTCGTTCTGCGGCCAGGCATCGAGCCGACAGACGCTCTCGTGCGCGAGCTGCAGGACTTCGTCAAGCAGACCGTCGCCCCCTACAAGTACCCGCGGGCCATCGAGTTCCGCACCGCGCTGCCGCGCACCGAGACCGGCAAGCTGCAGCGCTTCCGCCTTCGCCAAGGAACATGATGCAAGTCCTCCAACCCGCCGCCTGGGACAAGCCCAAGGGCTATTCGAACGGCGTCGCCGCCGAAGGCCGCCTGGTGTTCGTCGCCGGGCAGATCGGCTGGAACGGCCAGTGCCGCTTCGAGAGCGACGACTTCGTCGCGCAGACGCGGCAGGCGCTGGCCAACATCGTGGCCGTGCTCGCCGAGGCCGGCGCGAAACCCGAACACATCGTGCGCATGACCTGGTACGTGACCGACAAGCGCGAGTACCTGTCGCGCGGCCGCGAGATCGGCGCGGTGTTCCGCGAGCTGATCGGCGTGTACCACGCGGCGATGAGCGCGGTGCAGGTCAGTGCATTGATGGAAGACAGGGCGAAGGTGGAGATCGAGGTCACTGCGGTCATTCCTCGCTGAACCCTCGCGCTACGGGGGTGGCCCGTAGAATCGATCGCGACATGAGTTCCCCCTCGCTCGCAGCCGACAAAGCCCCCGCGTCCGTGCTGCCGGGCCTGGCGCTCGCCTCGCTGGGCGCAATCGCCTTCTCGGGCAAGGCGATCATCGTCAAGCTGGCCTATCGGCATGGCGTCGATGCGGTCACGCTCATCATGTTCCGCATGCTGTTCGCGATGCCGCTGTTCCTGCTGCTCGCGTGGTGGGCGGGGCGCGGCAAGCTGCCGCTGGAGCGCCGCGACCAGTTGGCGATCCTCGGCTTGGGCTTCAGCGGTTACTACCTCGCGAGCTTCCTCGACTTCGCCGGGCTGGCCTATGTGACGGCCAGCTTCGAGCGACTGGTGCTCTACCTCAACCCGACCATGGTGCTGCTGCTCGGCTGGGTGCTGTTCGGCCGGCGAGCCACGGGGCGGCAGCTGATCGCGCTGGCAGTCAGCTACGCCGGCGTGCTGCTGGTGTTTGGCCACGAACTGCAGATCGCCGGGCGCGACGTGGTGCTCGGCGCGGCGCTGGTGTTCGGCAGCGCGCTGAGTTATGCGGTCTACCTCGTCTACAGCGGCGAGGTGGTCAAGCGCCTCGGCTCGCTGCGCCTGACCGGCCTGGCCACCAGCGTGGCCTGCGTGTTCTGCATCGCGCAGTTCCTGATCCTGCGGCCGATCTCGGCAGCCACCGAGGTGGCGCCGCAGGTGATCTGGCTGTCGGTGCTCAATGCCACGCTGTGCACCTTCGCGCCGGTGCTGATGGTGATGATGGCCATCGAGCGCGTCGGCTCCACGCTCACCGCGCAGACCGGCATGCTCGGCCCGATGTCGACCATCCTGATGGGCGTGCTGCTGCTCGGCGAACCGTTCACGGCCTGGGTGGCGGCCGGCACCCTGCTGGTGCTGGGCGGGGTGTGGCTGCTGGCGCGCTGGCGCTGATTGACCTCAAGGAGACACGAGACATGGATCTGGGTATCTCAGGGCGCTGGGCGCTGGTGTGCGCCGCCAGCAAGGGCCTCGGCAAGGGCTGCGCGCAGGCGCTGGCCGCCGAGGGCGTGAACGTGGTGATCACCGCGCGCGGCGAGGAGACGCTCAACGCCACCGCCGCCGAGCTGCGCGCTGCTTACCCGAACGTGAAGGTGATCGCTGTGGCCGGCGACATCACCACGCCGGCCGCTCGCGCCGCGGCACTCGCGGCCTGCCCGCAGGTCGACATCCTCGTCAACAACGCCGGTGGCCCGCCGCCCGGCGACTTCCGTGACTGGGACCGCGAGGCCTGGATCAAGGCGGTGGACGCCAACATGCTCACGCCCATCGAGCTGATCAAGGCCACGGTGGACGGCATGGCCGCGCGCGGCTTCGGCCGCGTGGTCAACATCACCTCGGGCGCGGTGAAGGCGCCGATCGACGTGCTCGGCCTGTCCAACGGCGCGCGCAGCGGGCTCACGGGCTTCATCGCCGGGCTGGCACGACAGCCGCGCCTGGCTGCGGCCAACGTGACGGTGAACAACCTGCTGCCCGGCGTGTTCGACACCGACCGCATCCGCACGACGATGCAGGGCCTGGCGGCGAAGAGCGGGCAGAGCATCGACGCGGTGCTCGAGAAGCGCCGCGCCACGGTGCCGGCCGGGCGCTTCGGCACCTCGGCGGAGTTCGGCGCGTTCTGCGCGTTCATCTGCAGTGCGCAGGCGAGCTACCTCACCGGCCAGAACATCCTGCTCGACGGCGGCGCCTACCCCGGCACCTTCTGATCAGGCCTTGCGTGGCATCGACGAGACGACGATGCCCGCGGCGATCAGCACGAACGAGACACCGTGGTACCAGCTCGGCGCCTCGCCGAGCAGCGCGGCCGACATCACGCCGGCGAACACCGGCGTGAGGTTGCTGAAGAAGGCCGCGATGGCCGGCCCGACGGTGGATACGCCCAGCCCCCAGGCGCGGTAGGCGATCAGCGACGGGCCGATGGCGACGTAGGCCAGCGCCGCGATCACCCAGGGCGTCCACTGGATCGCCACCGGCGCGAACTGCGTCTCGACGCCCGCGGCCAGCGTCGCCCATGCGCTGCCGAAGATCACCTGCACGAGCAGGAACTCGGCCCAGTCCCATTCTGGCCGGGCCTCGCCGCGCATCGATGCGGGCGGCCGCGCGAGCATCCAGCTGTAGCCGGCCCACAGGGCCACGGCGAGCAGCATCAGCAGGTCGCCGGGCACGAGGCGTACTTGGAGCAGCGTCTCGAGGCTGCCGCGCGATATCACCATCGCCACACCCAGCAGCGAGAGCACTGCGCCGGCGATCTGCCTTGTGCCCGGCCGCTCGCCATAGAAGAACAGGCCGACGAGCATCATGCCCACCGGCATGCTGGCGGCGATCAGCGTCACGTTCAGCGGCGTGCTCGTCTGCACCGCCAGGTACTGAAGCGCGTTGTAGCTGCCCACGCCGAGCAGGCCGAGCAGCGCGAAGTGCTTCCAGCGCGTGGTGATGTCGCCTGGCGAGCGCAGCACGCGCCAGCCCAGCGGCAGCAGCAGCACGAGCGCGATCCACCAGCGCATGGCGTTCAGCGCCAGCGGCGGCACGCTGCCCACCAGCGCGCGGCCGACCACGGCGTTGCCGGCCCACAGCAGCGGCGGCAGGGTGAGCAGAAAGGCGATGCGGGGCGTCAGGGCGTGATTCACGTGAGGGGTCCGGGAGCAGGCATGCTCGCGCCGCAGTTCCAGCACTGGTCGAAGGGGCCGTCGATCGATTCACCGCAGCCTGGGCAGAGCCAATGGCGCTGCGGCGGATGGCGCAGCTGGGCGAGCAGCACGCGCGCTGGCTCGAGCTGCGCGTCGTCGCTCACCCACACCTCGGGCAGCGCCTGGTCGGGCGGCAGCTCGCCGGCGATGCTGCCGGCGTAGGCGCGCTGCACGGTCGCGGACATGCCGGCATGCGTGAGCATGTCGGCCCACAGGGTGGCCAGCGCCAGGTTGGGTGCGGAGATCAGGCGGCGCATGCGGCGTCCGGCAAAGGCTGGCACGATAGCGGATTCGACGACCTTCAGCCCGAGAGGACCTGCCGATGCCCCAGACCGTGAAAGCCATCCGCGTTGCCGCCTACGGCGGCCCCGAAGCCATGCAGCTCGACGAGATCGCGGTGGGCGAGCCGGGCCCCGGCGAGATCCGCATCCGCCACCACGCCTGCGGGCTGAACTTCATCGACGTCTACCAGCGCACCGGCCTGTACGCCAACCCGCTGCCGCTGGCGCTGGGCATGGAAGGCGCCGGCGTCGTCGAAGCGGTGGGCGAGGGCGTGACGCACCTGAAGGCCGGCGACCGCGCCGCCTACGCCAGCCAGCCGCCGGGTGCCTACAGCGAGGCACGGGTGATGCCGGCCAAGTGCGTGGTGAAGCTGCCCGACGCGATCTCGTTCGAGACGGGCGCGGCGATGATGCTCAAGGGCCTGACGGTGCAGTACCTGCTGAAGAAAACGCTGCCGCAGGGCGGATTGCAGGCCGGCGACTTCGTGCTCTTCCATGCCGCCGCCGGCGGGGTCGGCCTGATCGCCTGCCAATGGGCCAAGGCGCTCGGCCTGCAACTGATCGGCACGGCCGGCAGCGACGAGAAGTGCAAGCTCGCACTGGAGCACGGCGCGGCCTTCGCGATCAACTACCAGAAGGAAGACTTCGTCGAGCGCGTCAAGCAGATCACCGGCGGCCAGGGCCTGAAGGTGGTCTACGACTCGGTGGGCAAGGACACCTTCGTGCGCTCCTTCGACTGCCTGCGGCCCTTCGGCCTGGCGGCGAACTTCGGCAACGCCTCGGGCAAGGTGCCGCCGATCGATCTGGGCCTGCTCGCCGCCAAGGGTTCGATCTACGTGTCGCGGCCGACGCTGTTCACGCACATCGCCACGCGCGAGGCGACGCAGGCGATGGCCGACGACCTGTTCTCGGTGGTGCTCAGCGGAGCGGTGAAGATCCGCATCGACCAGCGTTATGCGCTGGCCGATGCAGCGCAGGCGCACCGCGACCTGGAAGCGCGCAAGACGACTGGGTGCAGCGTGCTGCTGCCCTGATCCCGGCGCAGAAGGCTGAACGCACCGCGTTCAGCCGTGAAGAACGCTCAGGAGTGCGCTGGCTTGTAGTAGCGCGCTTCGAGCAGCTTGGCGTTGGTCAGGTGCAGCGCCACCATGATTCGCTCCAGCCAGGTCAGCTGCTGGATCCGGCCATCGGGCAGGGCCAGAACGGGCCCGAGGATGGGTTCGTCTTCGATGCGCGATTCTTGGTACTCGCGAACAGGCAGTGAGTCGATCATGGCGTCCCCTTCCTAGGATGATGCTGGTACGGCTTTCCCTGCGACCAGCTTGTAACAACCTGTAGTTTACGCGACAGTTTCACGCCGCGGAAGGGTTTCGGCCTGCTGTTACCTTGACAGCGCGGGGGCGATCTTGTGCACCGCCCCGTTCTTCATGATCAGGCACAGGCGCTGCGCATCCTGCAGCACGCGCACGTCGCGCAGCGGGTCGCCGTCGACCAGCAGCAAGTCGGCGAGGCGACCCTCCTGCACCAGCCCCGTGTCCAGCCCCATCAGTTCGCCGCCGATGCGGGTGGCGCACTGCAACGCCTCGCTTGGCGAGTAGCCGAACAGCTTGACGAAGTGCTCGATGTCGCGCGCGTTGGTGCCCTGGGGTGTCCAGGCGAAGCCGTAGTCGCCGCCGATGACGACGCGGATGCCACGTCGGCGCATCTGCTCGTAGGTGCGCTGCGAGCTCTCCAGGCAGCGCTCCATGCCCAGGTCCTGCGCCATCGCGCGCGTGATGCCGAAAGCTTCAGCCTCGTACAGCGTGTTGTGGATCAGCCCGATCGCCGGCCCAACGAAGATGCGGTCGCGCGCAGCCTCGAGCAGGTCGAGCGCCTCGCTGTCGGCCATCTCGCAGTGGTAGATCACGTCGACGCCGCACTGCACCGCGCGCTTGACGGCGTTCGAGGCGCGCGAGTGCGAGGCGACGCGGCGGCCGAAGTCGTGCGCCACCTCGCAGGCGATGCGCACCTCCTCCTCGCGCATCACCGTCATGCCGCCCTTGGCGGGCACGAAGTCGTCGCCGGAGATGTTCAGCTTGATGTTGTCCACGCCTTCGCGGATGCAGGTGCGCACCGCGCGCGCGATGGCGTCGGGCCCGTCGGCGACGATGCCGAAGCTGTCGCGATTCATGTGAAGGCGGTTCTCGTCGCCGAGGCCGCCGGTGACCGTGATCTCCGGGCTCGCGGCGCGGATGCGGGGGCCGGGGCTGCGGCCTGCGTCGACCTCGTTGCGCACCACCACATCGAGTCGCAGCTTGGCGCTGGCCGCGCTGTAGGCGCTGGTGAAGCCGGCGTCGAGCAGCGTCTTCGCGTTGTGCAGCGTCGCGATCGTGTGTTCCTCGGGCGGGATGTCGCCGAGGTCGGTGTTGCGCTGCGCGCCGCAGAAGGACAGGTGAGCGTGGCCTTCGACGAGGCCGGGCATCAGCGTCATGCCCTGGCCATCGATGACCTGCGCGCCGTCGGCCGACAGCGCTGTCGTGCCCTTGGCGACCCGGGCGATGCGTTCGCCCTCGACCAGGACCTCCGCTGAAAAGGGCGCAGCGCCACTGCCATCCCAGACCACGCAATTGCGGATCAGCGTCTTCATGGGCTCGTCTCCTCGCGCTGACGTGCACGCCGGCGTGGCGTGCCGGGGGTCAGACGCCCCAGCGCAGGGCCGCAGTGTGCACCGGCGCGTCCCACAGCGCCAGCGTGGCGCTGTCGGCCGCGCTGACGGTGATCGAGCAGCCGGCCATCTCCAGCGAGGTGACGTAGGAGCCGGTGAGGAAGCGCGCCACCTTCACGCCCGCGCCGGCCAGCACCTTGCGCGCCGCATGCACCATCACGTAGAGCTCGAGCAGCGGCGTGCCGCCGAAGCCGTTGACGAGCAGGATGACTTCCTGGCCCGGCTTGAGCGCCAGGTCCTTGAGGATCGAACCGGTGAGCTCCTCGGCGATCTCGTCGGCCGTCGTGTGCTTGACGCGGCGCCGGCCCGGTTCGCCGTGGATGCCCACGCCCATCTCCATCTCGTCGATGCCGATCTGGAAGGTCGGCTTGCCGGCCGCCGGCACGGTGCAGGAGGTCAGGGCCACGCCCATCGACGCGGTGGACTTGTTGACCGCGTCGCCCAGCGCCTTCAGCTCGGCGAGCTTCAAACCGCGTTCGGCGGCGGCGCCGACGATCTTCTCGACGATCAGCGTGCCGGCCACGCCGCGCCGGCCGGTGGTGTAGGTGGAGTTCTCGACGGCCACGTCGTCGTTGACGATGACGGTCGCGTTCTCGCGGTCGAGCATCTCGGCGGCCATCTCGAAGTTCATCATGTCGCCGGAGTAGTTCTTGACGATGAACAGCACGCCGGCGCCGGCCTCGACCGACTGCGCCGCGGCCAGCATCTGGTCGGGCGTGGGCGAGGTGAACACCTGGCCGGGGCAGGCCGCATCGAGCATGCCCAGGCCGACGAAGCCGGCGTGCAGCGGTTCGTGGCCGGAGCCGCCGCCGGAGATCAGTGCCACCTTGCCGGGCTTCACGTTGCGTCGGCGCACGAACTGCCGCTCGGCGCCGAGCGTGACGATGTCGGCATGCGCCGCGGCGAAACCATCCAGGCTCTCGGCCAGCACGGTCTCGACGTCGTTGATGAGCTTCTTCATGGTGGTTCCTGCCGGGGGTTCAGAGCGTGTCACACAGGGTGGAGATGATCAAGGCCATCGAGCGCGAGCCCGGGTCCACGTGGCCGAGCGCGCGGTCGCCGAGAAAGGACGCGCGGCCCTTGATCGCGTCCATCTGCGCGGTGGCCTGCGCGCTGTCGAGCGCGCACTGGCGCACGCGGGCGACCAGATCGCCACCACCGGCCGCGAGCACCTTCTGCACCGGGTCGAGCACGTCGAGCAGCGTCTTCTGGCCGACCTCGACCTTACCGAGCTTGCTGAGCGCGGCGATGCCGGCGGCCAGCGCGCGCGCCACGTCGGCGGACGCCGGTTGCGCAGGCAGCTCCTTGCCGAGCGTGACCATCAGCGTGCCGAACACCGGCCCGGACGACCCGCCCACGGTGGACATGCAGGTCATGCCCATGGCCTTCAGCGCATCGTTCAGGCTCTTCGTTTCCAGATCGGCCATCTTGGCCTGGATGGCCAGCGCGCCGCGGCGCATGTTCAGGCCGTGGTCGCCATCGCCGATGGCCGAGTCGAGCTCGGTGAGCTCCTCCACGTGGTCGACCAGCACCTGCGTGCAGGCCTGCAGGGTTCGTTTCAGGTCCATCATGAGACTCCGGGAATGCGCTGTCCGTCAGCGTCGAAGAACAGCGGGGCACTGAACTCCACCGACACCGCGCCGCCGGGCTCCAGGCCGCTGGCGTCGTGGCACAGGGTGACGAGCTCGACGTCGCTGCGGCCGCCACCCAGCGCCACGTGCACGTGCGTCTGGTCGCCCAGGTGCTCGATGCGCCGCACCAGCGCCTGCGCGTGGCCGCGGTCGTGGCCGTTGGCGGGCGCCAGGCGCGTGCCGTCGGGACGCACGCCCACGGTGGTCGCCGCGGCGGGGGCGGGCAGGGTGCCGATGGCGTCGCGCGGCAGCAGGTTGATGCGCGGCGCGCCCAGGCGCGCGGCCACGTAGGCGCTCACCGGGTCCTGGTAGATCTGCTGTGGCGTGCCCACCTGCACCAGCCGCCCCTTCTCGAGCACGCCGATGCGCGTGGCCAAGGTCATCGCCTCGGTCTGGTCGTGCGTGACGTAGAGCAGCGTGGCGCCCAGGTCCTGCTGGATGCGCTTGAGCTCCAGGCGCAGGTCGTTGCGCAGCTTGGCGTCCAGCGACGACAGCGGCTCGTCCATCAGCGTGACGGCGGGCTCGCGCACCAGCGCGCGGCCAATCGCCACACGCTGCATCTGCCCGCCGGACAATTTCGTGGCCGGGTTGGCCAGCTTGTCGTCGATGCGCAGCATCTTCGCCACCTCGGTGACCTTGCGCCGCACTTCGTCTTCCGGAATGCGGCGCATCGGCGAGCGCAGCGGGAAGGCGAGGTTGTCGAACACGTTCAGGTGCGGGTAGAGCGAGTACTGCTGGAACACGAAAGTGACGTCGCGCAACGCCGGCGCGAGCGTGGTCATGTCGTGGCCACCGATGTGTACCGAGCCGGCATCGGGCCGCTCGAGGCCGGCGGCCAGACGCAGCGTGGTGGTCTTGCCCGCACCGCTGGGGCCGAGCAGCACGATGAATTCTCCCGAGGCGACCTCGAGATTCAAATCTCCTACGGCCTGCACCTCACCGAAGCGCTTGGAGATGCCCTTGAGCAGCAGGTCAGCCATGAGCGGCTCCGGCGACGGCCTGCGAACGCGAGGCACGAGTCGGCGAGGCCGCCTCGTGGCGCACCGTGCGCAGAGCGCGGCCACCGGCGGCGTCGAACAGCGACACCTGCGCGGCGTCGAAGGCCAGGCCGACATGGTCGCCACGCTGCGCCGGCACGTCGGTGCCGACGCGAGCGCGCAGCAGCGTGCCCTGCGCCGTCTGGCAGGTGACGATCTGGCTGGTGCCGAGATACTCGGTGCCCAGCACCTCGGCGCGCACGGCCGAGTCGGCGCTGAAGCGCACGTGCTCCGGCCGCACGCCGTAGAGCAGCTTCTGCGCGGGCGCGTCCTCGCGCAGTTCGGGCGCGGCCACCAGCGCCTCGCCCAGACGCACCTGGCGCGCGCCGGCGGAGTAACCGCCCTCGAATGGCAGGAAGTTCATCGACGGCGAGCCGATGAAATCGGCCACGAACACGCTGGCCGGCCGGTCGTAGACCTCCTGCGGCGCGCCGAGCTGCTCGATCACGCCCTGGTTCATGATGGCGATGGTGTCGGCCATCGACATGGCCTCGAGCTGGTCGTGCGTCACGTACACCGTGGTGGCCTTCAGCCGGTCGTGCAGGCCGCGCAGCTCCTGGCACATCAGCTCGCGGAACTCCGAGTCGAGCGCGCCCAGTGGCTCGTCCATCATGAAGGCCATTGGCTGGCGCACGATCGCGCGACCCAGGGCGACGCGCTGGCGGTCGCCGCTGGACAGGCCCGACACCGGCTTGTCGAGCAGGTGCTCGATGCGCAGCACGCGCGCGGCCTCGGCCACCTTGGCAGCGATCTCGCCGCGCGGCACGCCTTGCGAGACGAGCGGGAAGGCGATGTTGCGCCGCACGTTCAGGTGCGGGTAGAGCGCGAAGAGCTGGAACACGAAGGCGATGTCGCGGTGCGAGGCGCGCTTGAAGGTCACGTCCTCGTTGCCGAGGAAGATCTGCCCGGAGGTCGGCAACTCCAGCCCGGCGATCATGCGCAGCGTGGTCGTCTTGCCGCAGCCCGAGGGGCCGAGCAGGCAGAAGAACTCACCGTCCTGGACGGTGAAGCTCGAGTCCTTCACCGCGGTGAAGTCGGCGAAGGCCTTGTGCAGGTTCTGGACGCGGATCTCAGCCATGGTCAGGCATCCGTCCGTCCGCGAATGTCGGGTTGCGGCCCGTTCCAATCACGAAGGGCCGCAACGATGGGCGCGCGGTCAGGCGGTCCGGGTATGCGCTCTCCTGCCCACGCTCGCGGGCGACCACCGAGGGACGCGGCGGCTGCCTCATCAACAACGCCTGCAGCCTGCTCCCGCCAGGGCGACCGCGAATGGGGCCTGCGATCGCACACCCGAACCACCTGCCCCACAAGCACCGAGGCCTTCGTGACGGCAGGCCACCGCTGATGCCGGCAGGGCGGCGGTGGTGCCCGCGGGCGCAGGCCCCATTCGCGGTCGCCCTGGCGAGGGCATGGCACACCCGGTGTTGATGCGGTGAGGGTGGCGTGCCGCGGCGGCCGCCCGCGAGCGTGGGCCGGAGAACGCGGGTACCGCCGTCGACCTGCGACCATGCCCTTCGCACGAAGGTAGACCACGAAAACCGCAATGGGCCGCAAGCAGCCATACGCCTGTCGCGGAGTCGAATACAGGTGCTCGATGAGACGCGCATATCAGTCCGGAAACTTCGAGACGATGGTGAACATCAGCACGCCCGCCAGCGTCGTCACGAACGACCAGGTGAACAGCACCAGCGCGAACGGCTGCAGCATCATGAAGATGCCCAGGGCGATCACAACGCAGGCGGCCATCTCCAGCGGCCCGCGCCGCAGCCACTTCGGCCAGCTCGACTTGATGCTCATTTGCGCACCGCCCCGAAAGTGATGCCGCGCAGCAGGTGCTTGCGCAGCAGCACCGTGAACACGAGGATGGGGATCAGGAACAGCATCGTGCCCGCCGCCACTGCCGGCCAGTCCTGGCCGCCCTCGCCGATGATGATCGGGATGAAGGGCGGCGCCGTCTGCGCCTCGCCGCTGGTCAGCAGCACCGCGAAGGCGTACTCGTTCCACGCGAAGATGAGGCAGAAGATCGCCGTGGCCACGATGCCGGTGGTGGCCTGCGGCAGCACCACCTTGCGGAAGGCCTGCAGCCGCGTGTAGCCGTCGACCATCGCCGCCTCTTCGTACTCGCGCGGGATCTCGTCGATGAAGCCCTTGAGCAGCCACACCGCCAGCGACACGTTCACCGCGCTGTAGAGCAGGATCATGCCGAGCTTGGTGTCCGACAGCCCGAGCTCGCGGTACATCAGGTAGATCGGGATCGCCACCGCGATGGGCGGCATCATGCGCGTGGACAGGATGAAGAACATCAGGTCGTCCTTGCCCGGCACCTTGAAGCGCGAGAAAGCATACGCCGCCATCACGCCCAGGCCGACCGACAGGATCGTCGAGCCGATCGCGATGATCAGCGAGTTGGCGAAGCGCGGCAGGTAGTTCGAGCGGCTGACCACCACCATGCTGTTCTTGCGCGCGATCGCCTCGCAGGCACTGTCGGCCGGCGGCAGGCTCGCGATGTACTCCTCGGTCTGCCGCGAACGCGTGGTGAAGAGGTTGCAGTAGCCCTCGATCGACGGCTCGAACACCACCTTGGGCGGGTAGCTGATCGAGTCCGGCGGGCTCTTGATGCTGGTGAGCAAGATCCACAGCAGCGGTACCAGCGTGATGAATGCGTAGAGCACCACCACGGCCATGGCGATGCGCTTGGACATGGCGGTGGGTTCGACCACCGAGTGGGCGGTGCTGATGCCTTGGCTCATGGGGTCAGCGGTTCTTCACCGCGTTGAGGGCCTTGACGTAGATGTTCGCGAGGCCGAACACCGCGACGAACAGGATGATGGCCAGCGCCGACGAGTAGCCGGTGCGCCACTTCTCGAAGGCCTCGCGCTTGAGCGTGATCGACACCACCTCGGTGGTCGACCCGGGGCCGCCGTTGGTCAGCAGGTTCACCAGGTCGAACATCTTGAAGTTCTCGATGCCGCGGAACAGCACGGCCAGCATCACGAAGGGCAGCACCATCGGCAGCGTGATGCTCCAGAACTGGCGCCAGGCCGAGGCGCGGTCGACTTCGGCCGCCTCGTAGATGTAGTCGGGGATGCTGCGCAGGCCGGCCAGGCAGATCAGCATCACGTAGGGTGTCCACATCCAGGTGTCGACGATGACGATGGCCCACGGGGCCAGCTTCACCGAGCCGAGCATCTCGAAGCTCGAGGGCGGGATGCCGGTGAAGAAGCTCACCGCGTAGTTGAACAGCCCGATCTGCGGCTGGTACAGGAAGGCCCAGAAGTTGCCCACCACCGCCGGCGACAGCATCATCGGGATGAGGATCAGCGTGGTCCAGAAGCCGTGGCCACGGAACTTGCGGTCGATCAGGTAGGCCAGCGTGAAGCCGATCAGCGTCTGCAGCGTGATCGTCCAGAACAGGAAATGCGCGGTGGCCTGCATCGGCCCCCAGATGTCGGGGTCGGTGAGGATCGAGACGTAATGGTCGATGCCGACCGAGACGACCTCCGCATTCGGCCGGTTGGCGCGGAAGTTGGTGAACGACAGGCGCACCGTCCAGATCAACGGAAAGATGTTGATCGCCAGCAGCAGCAGCATCGTCGGCGCGATGAACAGCCAGGCGATGGCGCGGTCCGACAGGCCGCGCATGCGCCGGGCGATCGGTGCGGGCGTGGCCTGGGCGGCGCGTTCGGCAAGCGTTGGGGAGTTCATGGCAGCGGTTCGGGTCGGGGCCGGCTTCGCGGAAGCCAGCCCCGAGGCACGATTACTTCAGCTTCCCATCCTCCTTGAAGACCTTCTTCCAGTCGGCCGCGAGGCCATCGAGCGCTTCCTTCGCCGTACCCTTGTCGGCCACCACGAAGTCATGGATGCGCTTCTGCTCGGCCAGCATCAGCTGCGCATAGCTCGGCTCGGCCCAGAAGTCGACCACCTGGTCCATCGCGGTGAGGAACTCCGACGCGAACGGTGCGCTCTTCTTGAAGCCGGCGTCGTTGAGCACGCCCTTGTGGCAGGAGTAGCCACCCAGCGACCACCACTTCTTCTGCACGTCCAGCGTGGCGAACCACTTGATGTACGAGAGCGCCTCGTTGCGGTTGGGTGAGTACGCCACCACCGAGATGCCCTGGCCGCCGAGCTGCGAGCCCTTGCCCTTGTCCGACGGGTTGACGAAGAAGCCGATCTTCTCGCCGCCGACGTTCGGGTCCTTGTACAGGCCCGGGAAGAAGGCGAACCAGTTCATCATCATCGCCACCTGGCCGCTCTTGAACGCGTCCAGGCCCTCGCCCATGTACGAGTTGGTCAGCCCCGGGGGCGTGCAGCACTTGTAGAGCGACTTGTAGAACTCCAGGCCCTTGATCGCGTCCGGCCCGTTGACGAACCCGTCCATCGAGTACGGCTTCTTCGGATCCTGGTACTTGAACCCCATCGGGTAGAGCACGTTGCTCACGCCCATGGTGATGCCTTCGGAGCCGCGCTCGGTGAAGAGGTAGGTGCCGTAGACCTTCTTGCCGTCGATCTGGCGGCCCGAGAAGAACTCGGCCACCTGCTTGAACTCGGTCCAGGTCTTGGGCGCCTCCAGCTCGCGGTTGTGCTTCTTCTTGAACTCGGCGCGCAGCTCGGGCTTGGCGAACCAATCCTTGCGGTACGTCCAGCCCAGTGCGTCGCCCATGGCCGGCAGCGCCCAGTAGTTCGGCGTGCCCTTGGGCCACTCGGCGTAGCCGGTCACCGTCGCCGGGGCGAAGTCGGTGATCTTGATGCCTTCCTTGGCGAAGAAGTCATTCAGCTTCACGTAGTGGCCGCTCTCGGCCGCGCCGCCGATCCACTGGCTGTCGCCGATGATCAGGTCGCACAGCTTGCCCTTGCTGTTGAGCTCGTTGAGCATGCGGTCGGCGAAGTTCGGCCAGGGCACGAACTCGAACTTCATCTTCACGCCGGTCTTGGCGGTGAAGTCCTTGGACAGTTCGACCAGCGCGTTCGCCGGATCCCAGGCGGCCCAGCACAGGGTGATGGTCTTGTCCTGCGCCTGAGCGGCGGTGCTGCCCAGCCCGAGCAGGGCGGCGGCAGCCAGCGTCGACAGCGCGGGCAGCTTCCTCAGAAACGATGTCATGAGAGTCTCCTAACGTTTGTTCGATTCACGAGCACACACATCCGACTGCCGTTCAGTGCAGGTTTTCGGCCGTCAGGATCTCGACGCGCGGCTGCACCACGTTGAGTGCCCCGCGCACGTTCTCGCACAACGCGCGCAGCACACGCGCGGCGGTGGAGATGCAGTAGTGGATGTCCTGGTGCAGCACGTACGCCAGGCCGTTGTTGCCCAGCAGCGCGCGGTGCTCGTCGGTGAAGTCGTGCGCGACGACGCCGACCGTGCCCGTGAGCGCCAGGCTCTCGAGGGCACGCGCCACGCCGGCGCTGCCCGATCCCACGTTGTAGATGCCGGCCACGCGCCCCACGTCGACGCCCTTGCCGCGCAGGAAGCGCAGCAGCGCCCGGCTGGCGCCAGCGTCGTCGGCGGGCAGGTCAGGGGTGCGCAGCACTTTGAGCTTCGGGAAGCGCTCTTCCACCACCTGGGCGAAGCCGATGCGCCGCTCGATCTCGGCCGACAGCCGCGTGGCCTGCGAGCTCAGCAGCAGGGTGTCGCGCGATCCGGCGGCCATGCGGCCGAGCAGCAGCCCGGCGGTGCGGCCGGCCGCGCGATTGTCGGCGCCGATGTGCGTCTCGCGCATCGAGCCGGCCACGTCGCTGAACAAGGTGACCACGTGCACGCCGGTGCGCACCAGCTCGTTGATCGCCAGCTTCACCGGGGGCAGGTCGGGCGCCATCACGGCCACCGCGTCGCAATCGGCCAGCTGTGCGAGCTCGGCGGAGAACTGCACCGCGTCGGTGGTGGCCAGCCGGTGCGTGACCTCGGTGATGTGCTGATGGCGGAACTCGCCGGCGGCCTGCGCGATGAGCCGGTCGACGAGCTCGACGAAGGGCGAAGGTTCGGCCGGCAGCACGAAGGCGAAGCGGAAGTTCGCGCCCTTGCGCGGCCGGCCGCGCTGCGGCGGCGAGCCCAGCTCGGCCACCACCTGCAGGACGCGCTGCACCGTCTCGGCATTGACGCCCGGGCGCTTGTTGAGCACACGGTCCACCGTGGCCGTGCCGACGCCCGCGCGGGCGGCGATGTCGGCGATGGTGGCGGTGGCGGACATGGGGCGGGGCGGATTGATGGCTTGATGTTAGGCATCAAAATAAATAAATCAATCATCAACCCATCGGGGTTTGCGAGGGGGTGAGGCTTCAGGCGGAGAGCTTCGTCCAGCGTCCGCCTCGCCTGGACGACGCGACCACCGCTTCGATGAAGGCCACGCCCTTGATGCCGTCTTCCAGCGTCGGGAAATGCGCCGCCTTGTCGGCCTTCGCGCCGCCCTTGCGCGCCGCGCGGATGGCCTGCGCGATCTCGCTGTACAGCGTGGCGAAACCTTCGAGGTAGCCCTCGGGGTGCCCGGCCGGAATGCGGCTGACGCGCGCCGCCGCCGCATTGGCGGCGCCGGTCGCCCGCGCGATCACCTGCGTGGGCTGGCCGAACGGCGACCAGTGCAGCTGGTTCGGGTGCTCCTGCTTCCACTCCAGCCCGCCCTTCGTGCCGTAGACGCGGATGCGCAGGTTGTTCTCGTTGCCCGGCGCCACCTGGCTGGCCCAGAGCAGGCCGCGCGCGCCGTTGGCGTAGCGCAGCATCACCTGCGCGTTGTCGTCGAGCTGGCGGCCCTTCACGAAGCGGCTCAGCTCGGCGCACAGCTCGGTGAGTTCGAGCCCGGTGATGTAGGCGGCGAGGTTGTGCGCATGCGTGCCGATGTCGGCGATCGCGCCGCCGATGCCGTTGCGCGCCGGGTCGGCGCGCCACTCGGCCTGCTTCTGGCCGGTGGCCTCGAGCTTCTCGGTCAGCCAGTCCTGCGGGTACTCGACCTGCACGACGCGGATCTCGCCGAGCGCGCCGTCCTTCACCATCTGCCGCGCGTGGCGCACCATCGGGTAGCCGGTGTAGTTGTGGGTGACGGCGAAGACGCGCTGGTGCTTCTTCGCGAGCTTGAGCAGCTTCTTCGCGTCCTTGCTGTTCGTCGTCACCGGCTTGTCGCAGATGACGTGGATGCCGGCCTTCAGGAAAGCCTCGGCCACCGGCGCGTGCAGGTGGTTCGGCGTGACGATGGCCACCGCCTCGATGCCGTCGGGCCTGGCCGCTTCGGCCTTCGCCATCGTTTCGAAGTCGCTGTAGATGCGATCCGGCGCCAGGCCGATGGCGCGACCCGAACGCTGCGCCTTCTCGGGCGTGGACGACAGTGCGCCGGCGACGAATTCGTACTGGTCGTCCAGCCGCGCGGCGATGCGGTGCACTGCGCCGATGAAGGCGCCTTCGCCGCCGCCCACCATGCCCAGGCGGATGCGTGCCGGCATCGCGGGAGACTCGTTCTTCTTGCTGCCTTCGATGGCCATCGTGTGTCCCCTTCAGAGACCCAGCATGCGCTTGAGCTGTGCCGCGTCGTGCGCCGCCCCGGCGAAGTCGTCGAAGGCCTTCTCTGTGACGCGAATGATGTGGTCGCGGATGAAGGGCGCGCCTTCGGCGGCCCCTTGCTCGGGATGCTTGAGGCAGCACTCCCATTCCAGCACCGCCCAGCCCTCGTAGCCGTACTGCGCCATCTTCGAGAAGATCGCCTTGAAGTCGACCTGCCCGTCGCCGAGCGAGCGGAAGCGCCCGGCGCGATTGATCCACGGCTGGTAGCCCGAGTACACGCCCTGGCGGCCGTCGGGTCGGAACTCGGCATCCTTGATGTGCAGCGCCTTGATGCGCGAGTGGTAGATGTCGATGAAGGCCAGGTAGTCGAGCTGCTGCAGCACGAAGTGCGAGGGGTCGTAGTTGATGGCGCAGCGCGGGTGGTTGTTCACGCGTTCGAGGAACATCTCGAAGGTCACGCCGTCGAACAGGTCCTCGCCCGGATGCAGCTCGAAGGCGACGTGGCAGCCGGCCTCGTCGAAGGCGTCGAAGATCGGCCGCCAGCGTTTCGCCAGCTCGTCGAAAGCCGTCTCGATCAGGCCGGGTGGGCGCTGCGGCCAGGGGTAGAGGTAGGGCCAGGCCAGCGCACCGGGGAAGCTCACGGTGGACGTGAGCCCCAGGTGCTTCGAGGCGCGCGCCGCCAGCAGCATCTGCTGCACCGCCCAGCGCTGCCGATCGGCGGGCTTGCCGTGCACGGCGGCCGGCGCGAAGGCGTCGAAGGCCTCGTCGTAGGCCGGGTGCACGGCGACGAGTTGGCCCTGCAGATGGGTGCCGAGTTCGGTGATCGCCACGCCGTTCTCGCGCGCGATGCCGGCGAACTCGTCGCAGTAGGTCTTCGACTCGGCGGCCTTCGCCAGGTCGAACAGGCGCGCGTCCCACGACGGCACCTGCACGCCCTTGAAGCCGAGCGAGGCGGCCCACTTCGTGATCGCCGGCCACGAATTGAAGGGTGCGGCGTCGCCGGCGAACTGCGCGAGGTAGATGCCGGGGCCCTGGATGTTGCTTGCCATGGGAATGCTCCTCATCGGGGTTGAGTTCAGAAGTCGTTGCGCCGCGGCGGTGCATGCCGCTGGGGTGTCGAGACCGGGGGAAGCCCTGGCCTGCGGGCCGTCTGTCCGGGTTGGGGCACGGGTTGCGTGGAGACAGGGGCAGACATCGATACTTCACGGAGACCTGGATGACGAACCCGTTCCTTGCGCTTGCCGCCGCCGCGGTGCTGCTTGCCGGCGCAGCCGCGCACGCACAAACCGGCGCACCCACGCCACGGCCCGACTACACCGTGTTCGTCGACCCGCCGACCGGTTTCGTGTTCGTCAAGCTGCCGCAGGGCTGGCGATTCGCCGGCCGCATCGACGCGAAGGACGTCGGCCGACTGCCGCCCTGGGTGGCGACCGCCTTGCTGCCGGACGAGCCGCCGCAGGGCGTGGCCGCGAGCACGACCGAGCCCTCCACCGACGCTGCGAGGCGCTGAGCGGTTCACGGTGATGCCCTCGTCACGAGCGCCAGCGCCTGCGCGCCGACGCAGCGGCCCATGGTGGTGCCGTGCTCGATGGCGCTGCGGAAATGGATGCCCGCGTACAGCCGCGACGCCGCGGCCTGGTCGGCCGCTGCGGCGAAGCTCTTGAATCGTTGCGGCCCCCAGCCGCGGTCGTTGTGCGCGCGGTCCTCGAAGGCGGTGTCGCGGCCGTAGAAGGCCTCGAGCACCGCGGCGGCCGAGCCCGACTGCACCGAGTGGCCCGAGGGGTATTCGGGGAAAGGCGGTGTCTCCATCAGCGGCGGCACCCAGTTGCTGTCGAAGGCCAGCTGGATGTAGGTGACGGGCCGCAGCAGGTTGAGCTGGTACTTCACCTTCCAGGTCGCGACGAAGGCATCGGACATGGCCATGTTCATGCGCGCGTACTGCTCGGCCGCCGTGGCCAGGCTGGCCTTGCGGTCGCGCAGCAGGTCGGTGAGGATCCAGGCCCAGTGGCCGGCCGGCGTGGGCGTCTTCAGCGGATCGTCGGCCCAGTAAAGCGCGATGCGCCGCTGCTCCTCGGTCGGCTGCACGCCGGCGCGGCGCACCTCGTCGGCCTCGCGGTGAAAGGGCGAGCCCGGGGTCTCGTCGTACTTCGGCGGGCCGGGCGGTGCGCAGCGCTGCTGTGCCATCGGCATGAAGGGCCGGTTGTCGCCCCAGTTCGGCAGCAGCGGGCGCGCGAAACGCGGCGGGGTGGGCACCCAGGCGCCGGGGCCGCTGGGCGACACGTAGGCGGCGTCCAGCCGCGTGCGCCTCGGCCCGATCGCGTCGTGGCCGCCGTCGGTGCGGGCCCAGGTCATCAGCGCCATGGCGAGCAGCTTGCCGTGCGTCTCGGAGCGGATGATGACTTCGGGCGTTCGCTGCGCCGGGTCGAAGTCGGCCGGCTGCGCCACCGGCATGTTGCGCTCCAGCGCCTCGAAGCGCGCCTTCCAGTCGGGCGGCGCGTTGGGCAGCAGCATCTGCGTCAGCGCCGCCAGCGTCGAGTTGGCCACGGTGGGCCAGTGAAGCACTTCGTCGGGTTGGGCCGCGGGCAGGGATTCGAGCTCTACCAACTGCCCCGCGAAGCTGCGCTGCCCCGGCAGGCCGGCGACGATGGACTCGTACAGCCCCAGGCCCAGGTAGGCCAGCGTGCGCGCCGCCACCGGCGGCGACTGTCCCGGCGTCTGCTGGATCGCCGGCAGCACGACGCGGAACCACTCGGTAGCGACCGCGGCGCTGTGGCGCGAGGCGCCGGTGGCCGACCCCTGCGCCTGCACCGCACCCGCCGCGGCGAGCAGGCAGAACAGCAGCGCTCTCAGGGCTGCCACGGCACCAGCCCCCTCTGCCGGTCGACGAGGTAGAAGCCATCGGCAGCGGTCTCGAACCAGGGGCTGGTGAGCGCTGCATCGCCCGGCTTCGCGCCGGGCCACAGCACACGCAGGCGCGCCTTCGTCGCCTCGCCCAGGCCGACATGCAGGAATCCGACCGTGCCGCTGGCATGGCCGCCGCCGACGAGTTGCTCGCGGCGCTGCACGCGGCCGCCAGCCTCGACTTCGAGCCACGCGCCGATGGCGTCGCGGTTGGCGCCGTCCTGGCGCAGGCGGACCTGCAGCCAGTGACCCAGCGGCCGGGTTGCGGCAGCGCTGCCGGCACCGACATTGCGCCACAGCCTGGCGCGTTCCCAGCGGTTGACGATGACCGCATCGAGCAACCCGTCGCCGTTCAGGTCGACCATCAGTCCGCCGCGGCCACGCTGGTAGTTCAGCAGGCCCGACTCGCCGGCCGCTTCCACATAGCGGCCGTCGGGCCCGCCCAGCAGCAGGTTGCTCGGGTCGAGCATCGCGAAGTCGGGCATGTTGCCGACGTTGCCCTTGACGACGAAGAGGTCCTGCCAGCCGTCGTTGTTGACGTCGACGAACTGCGCATGCCATGCGGTCGAGGGGTGCACGTCGCCGCCCGCGAACGGGCGGTGCGCGGTGACGCCCTTGACGAAGGCCACGTCGCGGTACACGGGCTTGGTGGCACCCGCGGCCAGCATCTGCAGCTTGTTGTCGGCCATGCTGGTGAGGAAGTAGGCCGGGTAGCCGCTGCCGTCGAGGTCGGCGCTGGCGATGCCCATGCCCCAGATCTGCAGAGGCTTCCAGCCCTCGTCGGCGCCGAACAGGCGGGGCGCGGCGCCGGCATCGCTGCCGGGAGGAACATGCCAGAGCTGCTCCTGCCCGCCCTTGTAGTACTCGCGATCGTTGGCGATGCGCAGCGCCGGCAGGCCGCTGCGGTTCCAGTCGGAGAACATCATGCTCAGCGCGCAGTGGCCGGGCCGCAGCGGCAGCGGCGCATCGAAGGCCAGCGCCGCGCCGCGCGCCGGGCGCAGCAGGGCGTTGTCCGTGCAGTTGCCCCAGGGGAAATCCTGGCGGGCGCGATCGACGTAGGTGCCGAAGGCCAGCGTGGGGTGTGCATCGCGGCCCAGCCAGGCGGCGGCGAACGCGGTGGTCCACTGGTTGCCGCCTTCGAAACGCCAGCGTTCGTTGGCACGTTCGAAACGGCATTCGCCAAGGCCTCGCATCAGCAGCGTCTCGCCGACACGCAGCACGACGAGGTCGAGCAAGCCATCGCTGTCCAGGTCGATCGGGTAAGCGCCGAGCGTGCTCGTCAGTTCCAGGCCGGCGCGTTCCTGTATGAACTTCAGGGCCCCGCCGCGCGCGCTCTTGTTGCGGTAGAACTTCGAGCGGTTCGCGCCGCCGGCGATGAACAGCGAAGGCGCTCCGCTGCCGTCGCAATCCAGCGCGGCCACGCCGCCGCCGACGGTGTATTCCCAGTCGCCGTCGAAGCGGCTCTGCACGCCGGCGGCATCGGTCTCGTCGACGAAGCGCGGGAGCGCGCGCGGCGCCGTCGGTTCTGGCCTCGCGCCCGGCGCCGCCTGCGCCTGCGCGGCTGCGGGCGGCAGCGCGAGCAGGCCCGTGCAGGCGAGCATCAGCCCAGCGGCCTCCCGCCACCGACGCCGGCGCTCGCCTCGACCGTCGATCCGCGCGCTCATCGTCAGGCAGCCAACGCAGGCCGCTTTCCCTGGATGATCATCTGCAGCACCTCGTCCTGCGTCACATCCTTCATGTGCACCATGCCGACGACGCTGCCGTTCTTCATCACAGTGGCGCGGTCGCAGACCTCGAACACGTCGTGCATCTCGTGGCTGATCAGGAAGATGCCGATGCCTTCGGCCTTCAGGCGCTTGATCGTCTCGAGCACCATGCGCGTCTCGGCGGGGCCTAGCGCCGCGCAGGGCTCGTCCATGATCAGGATGCGCGCGTTGAAGTACAGCGCACGCGCGATCGCCACCGACTGGCGCTGGCCGCCGGACATGCGCAGCACCGGGTCGAGGATGTTCTTGAAGTTCGGGTTCAGGCGCTTGATGACGTTGCCGGCCTCGTACTCCATGCGCCGGCTGTCGAGCGTGCGCCAGGGCGTCAGCAGTTCGCGGCCGAGGAACAGGTTGCCGGGCCCGTCGAGGTTGTCGGCCAGCGCCAGCGACTGGTGGATCGTCTCGATGCCGGCGGCCTGCGCGTCGTGCGGGGTGCGGAAGCTCACCGGCTTGCCGTGCACCTCGATCGAGCCTTCGTCGGGCACGTAGACGCCCGACAGCACCTTGATCAGCACCGTCTTGCCGGCGCCGTTGTGGCCCAGCACGCCGACGCATTCGCCGGCATAGAGGTCGAGGTCGACGTGGTTAACCGCGACCAGGCCGCCGAAGCGCTTGACGATCTGCCGCATGCGCACGAAGGCCTCGCGGTCCGAGGGCGCCTCGACGGCCGGAGCTTGTTCCATCGGGCTCATGGTCAGGCCTTCTTCTGGTAGACGACGTCGAACCACACCGACACGATCAGCACGATGCCGATGAAGATCTGCCGCATCGGGCTGGAGACGTCGAGCAGCACCATGCCGTTGTCGAGCGTCTGGATGAGCAGCGCGCCGAGCACCGCGCCGGGAACGGAGCCAGTGCCGCCGGCAAACGAGGTGCCGCCGATCACGGCCGCGGAGATGACGTAGAGCTCGGCCAGCTGGCCGATCGAATTCGCGCCTGAACCCAGGCGGGCCGTCGTGATCACCGACGCGATCGCCGCGAGAACGCCGGTGAGGATGAACAGCGACCAGACGAGCCAGGTCGTCGGCAGGCCGGAGAGCAGCGCCGCCTCGGGGTTGCCGCCGTAGGCGAACACGTAGCGGCCGTAGCGCGTGCGCTGCGCGACGAAGGTCATGAACACGACGATGGCCAGCAGGATCAGCACCGGGATGCCGATGCCCCGGCCCCGGGGCTCGCCGGCTGCGTCGACGTTGGTGAAGTCCGGTGCCAGGCACATCGTCCAGATGAAGCCGGCGATCGCGGCGCACATCAGTGCGCTCTTCAGCGCGTCGACCCAGATCGGCGCCGGCTCGATGCCGTAGCGCCGCTGATCGCGCCGTCCGGTCCACGCGTGCCAGACGACCCAGACCGCGGCGAGCAGACCGAGCACGATGCTGGCGGTGACGCCGATCGCGCCATCGACCCCGCCGCCGAGCGCCTGGTAGGTCGGGTGCAGCGGCGCCAGCGTCTGGCCGTCGCTGACGAGGAAGGCGGCGCCGCGGAACATCAGGTAGCCGGCCAGCGTGACGATGAAGGCCGGGATGCGCATCTTCGCGACCAGCGCGCCCTGCACGGCACCGACGGCGGCGCCCAGCAACAGCGCGACGCCGATGCTCGCGATCCAGCCGGTGGTCGAGTCCGGCGGAAAGGCGCGCGTCTGGACCCAGGCCGCAGCCATGCCGCTGAAGGCCAGCAGGGACCCGACCGACAGGTCGATCTGCCGCGCGACGATCACGTAGACCATGCCGCAGGCCATCACCGCGATGACGCAGGTCTGGATCGACAGGTTGTAGAGATTCTCCGCGGAGAGAAACAGACCGTCGGTCAGGACGTTCAGCACGATCGCGATGACGATCAGCGCCGCGACCATCGACGACAGCCGGGGATCGAGGCGCAAGCGCGCAAGCAGACCCGAGAGCATCTCGACTCCTCAGGAGTTGCGGCCAGGACAGCCGGCACGTCGGCCGGCCGGCTTGGCCAGGATGGGCGGCCGCGCGTCACGCCTGCGCGACCGCCCGCTGGAGCCCGTCCGCCGGGCTTCCAGCGCGGCTGCTACTTGCAGGCGGCAGGTGCCTTGGCTTTGTCGACACCGGCGCAGAGCTCGTCCTTCGAGATCCACTTGGCGTCGATGACCGTCTTCAGGTTGGCCTTGGTGATCGGCACGGGGGCGAGCAGGATGGCCTGCTGCGGGATCTTCTTGCTGCCGTCCTTGAAGATGGTCGTGTTGGCGGGCTTCTTCTTGGCCACCAGCGCGGCGGCGACTTCGCCGGCCACCTTGCCGAGTTCGCGCGAGTCCTTCCACACCGACACCGTCTGCTCGCCGCGCGCGACGCGGTTCAGCGCGGCCTTGTCGCCGTCCTGGCCCGACACCGGGATGCCGACCATGTTGTGCGCCTTCAGGGCCGCGACCACGCCACCAGCGGTGCCGTCGTTGGAGGCCACGACCGCATCGACCTTGCCGCCGGTCTTGGTCAGGATCTGCTCCATGTTCTTCTGTGCGTTCTCGGGCGCCCAGCCGTCGGTGTACTGCTCGCCGACGTTCTTGATGTCGCCCTTCTTGATCGCCGCGTCGAGCACCTCCTGCTGGCCGCCGCGCAGGAAGTCGGCATTCGGGTCGGTCGCCGCGCCCTTGATGAAGACGTAGTTGCCCTTGGGCTGGACCTTGAACACCTCGCGCGCCTGCATGCGGCCGACCTCGACGTTGTTGAAGGTCAAGTAGGTGACGTCCTTGTCCTGGATCAAGCGGTCATAGGCGATGACGGGGATGCCGCGCTGCTTGGCCTTCTGCACCGAGGGCAGGATCGCGTCCTGGTCCCAGGCGAGGATGATCAGCGCCTTGGCGCCCTTGGTGATCAGGCTCTCGACGTCCGCCGCCTGCTTCTCGGCGGAACCGGCCGCGTCGGCGCTGATGTACTTCAGGCCCGCCTTCTCGAGTGCGGCCTTGATGGCGGCCTCGTCGGTCTTCCAGCGCTCCTCCTGGAAGTTGGACCACGACACGCCGACGGTCTCGCCGGCGGCACGCGCGGCCTGGGTCAGGGTGAGGGCGCCGGTGGCGACCAGGGTTGCTGCGAAGATTGTCCTGAGTTTCATGTTGTCTCCTTGTTGGCTGGCGCCCGCCTGGGTGAGCTGAACGATCGCGAGATCGCTTCGGGCCGGCATCGGCGGGACGCTGCTCGCACCAGGGCGAGCCATGCCGGCGTGAGAAAGGGTGAGTGTGGCGATCCTGTGCGCCTCACAGATAGGTGTTGACCAGAGCTTCCAGCTGCTCCTGCCGGCCCGAACGCGGCTGCGGCTCGAGGTCCGCCGCGGCGACCAGCCGGGCCAGATCGTCCAGCGACTGCTTGCCCGACAGGATCCCCTTGCCCAGCTTGCCGTCCCAGCCGGCGTAGCGCTGGTTCAGCTGCGCGGCGAGAGCGCCGTCCTCGATCATCTTCTCGGCCACCAGCAGCGCGCGGGCGCTCAGGTCCATGGCGCCGGCATGGGCGGCGATCAGGTCGTCGGGGTCGATCGACTGGCGGCGCAGCTTGGCATCGAAGTTCAGGCCGCCGGTGCCGAAGCCGCCGCCCTGGTGGATGTGATACAGCGCCAGCGCCACCTGCGACAGGTCGTTGGGGAACTGGTCGGTGTCCCAGCCGAGCATCTCGTCGCCGCGGTTCATGTCGATCGAGCCGAAGATGCCCAGCGCCTGCGCCAGCGCGATCTCGTGCTCGAAGGTGTGGCCGGCGAGCAGCGCATGGTTCTGCTCGATGTTGACCTTGACCTCCTTTTCCAGGCCGTGGGCCTTGAGGAAGCCGTAGACGGTGGCGACGTCGTAGTCGTACTGGTGCTTGGTCGGCTCGGCCGGCTTGGGCTCGATCAGGATGGTGCCCTTGAAGCCGATCTTGTGCTTGTGCTCGACCACCATGGTGAGGAAGCGCCCCATCTGCGCCAGCTCGCGCTTCAGGTCGGTGTTGAGCAGCGTCTCGTACCCTTCGCGTCCGCCCCAGAGCACGTAGTTCGTGCCCTTGAGTTCGTGCGTCAGCTCGAGCACGTTCTTCACCTGCGCGGCCGCGTAGGCGAACACCTCGGGGTCGGGATTGGTGGCGGCTCCGGCCATGTAGCGGCGATTCGAGAACAGGTTGGCCGTGCCCCACAGCAGCTTGACGCCGGTGGCTGCCATCTTCTTCTCGAACACTTCGCCGATGCGGCGCACGTTCAGGTTCGATTCGCGCAGCGTCGCGCCTTCGGGGGCGATGTCGCGGTCGTGGAAGGTGAAGTAGGGCGCGCGCAGCAGGCGGAACAGTTCGAAGGCAGTGTCGGCCTTCAAATGCGCCTGCGCCATCGGGTCGCCGCCGGCGGCGTGCCAGGGGCGCTTGAAGGTCTCGCCACCGAACGCGTCGCCGCCTTCCCACACGAAGCTGTGCCAGTAGCACACGGCGAAGCGCAGCTGGTCTTCCATGCGCTTGCCCAGTACCTTGCGGTCGGGGTCGTACCAGCGGTAGCCCATCGGGCGCTTCGCGCTGGGCTTGAAGCGCGTGCCTTCGAAGCGTAGCGGCTCCTTGAGTGTGAAAAACCTGCCGCCCGAAGGCGTGGCACTTGTCTTGGTCTTCTTCATGGAAACTCTCCGGGGTTCAGCGCGCGAAGTCGCGTGCGAGCGGGTAAAGACGTTGCCAGTGGGCATGCCGCTGGGCGTGAAGCGACACCTGGCCGGGTCGCGGCTGGAAGCTGCGCAGCCGCGTCGCGGGTCGGGCCACGGCGATGCCTTCGCCGGCCGCCATGCGTGCCAGCCGCGCGGCGCCGAGTGCGCAGCCGATCTCGCTCTCGGCCACCTGGTGCAGCGTCATGCCGAGCACGTCGGCGAGGATCTGTGCCCAGACCGGCGAGCGTGCTCCGCCGCCGATCAACGCGGCCTCGGTGAGCACCGTGCCGGCGCCGGCCAGCGACTGCTGCGCGTCGTGCATCGCATAGGCCACGCCTTCGAGCACGGCGCGTGTCATGTGCGCCCGCGTCGTGTCGGCGGCCAGGCCCAGAAAGCCGCCGCGCACGCGGGCGTCGTTGTGCGGCGTGCGCTCGCCCGACAGGTAGGGCGCGAACCACACCGGGCTGGCACCTTCGGATCCGGTGTCGAGTTCGGCCAGCAGCTCGGATTCGCTGCGCCCGGCCACCGAGGCCCACCAGGCCAGGCTGGACGCGGCCGACAGCAGCACGCCCATCTGGTGCCAGGTGTTCGGTACGGCATGGCAGAAGGCGTGTACCGCGCGCGCCGGGTTGGGGGCGAAGCTCGCCGTGGTGGCCCACAACACCCCCGATGTGCCCAGCGACACGAAGGCATCGCCGGGGTGCACCGCGCCCACGCCGACCGCGCCGGCGGCGTTGTCGCCGGCACCGCCGGCGAGGATCGGTGCGCGGCGAAAGCCCCAGCGCGACACGAGCTCGGGGCGCAGCTGGCCGGCGGGCTCGCTGCCCTCCACGAGGCGCGGCATCTGGTCGATGCGCAAGCCGCAGGCCGCCAGCGCGGCCTCGGACCAGCGGCGCGCGCCGACGTCCAGCCACAGCGTGCCCGAGGCGTCGGACATGTCTTCCGCATACTCACCCGCCAGCCGCCAGCGCAGGTAGGCCTTGGGCAGCAGCACCTTGGCCGTGCGCGCGAAGATCTGTGGTTCGTGCTTGCGCACCCACAGCAGCTTGGGCGCCGTGAAGCCGGGCATGGCGATGTTGCCGGTGACCTGGCGCAGCACCGGCCAGTCGCGTTCCAGCTCGGCGCATTCGGCCTCGCTGCGGCCGTCGTTCCACAGGATGCAGGGCCGCAGCACCTCGCCGGCGGCGTCGAGCAGCGTGGCGCCGTGCATCTGGCCGGACAGGCCGATCGCCGTGGTCTCGGCCAGCTCGGCCGGGTGCTGCGCTTTCAGATCGTCGAGGCCGGCGCAGGTGGCCTGCCACCAGTCTTCCGGTGCCTGCTCGCTGAAGCCGGTGTGCGGCCGGCTCACGTGCAGCGGCTGGCTGCTGTGCGCAATGACGTGGTCGTCATCGCCCAGCAGCGCGACCTTCACGCTCGAGGTGCCGATGTCGATGCCCAGCGTGATCATGTCGGGCTCACGGCAGGTTGTCCTTCAGGAAGATGTCGATTCGGATGCGTTCCTGGTCGTGCAGCACCCGCTCCCCCGACAGGCGGGCCAGCGCGAGGCGGCATGCAGAGCGCACCTCATGGCCGGCGTCCTGGTTGATGACGGCATCGGCCACGCCGTCGAGCAGGGCGCGGCGCGAATGCGGCGTGAGTTCGTGGCAGACCCACACGACATGATCGGCGCGGCCGCTGGCCGTCAGCGCGGCCTGGATCCCGCGGTTGCCGGCGCCGATGCTGTACAGGCCGGCCAGGGTGGGCTCGCGCTTGAGCAGCTTCGCCACCAGCGGCTCGGTGCGGTCCGACAGATCGTGGCCCTCGATCGGCGGCAACAGCTTCAGGTGCGGGTGCTCGGCGGCCATCACCTGCTCGAAGCCGAACAGGCGCTCGGCATGGTCGCGCAGCGCGCGGCTGCCCAACACCAGGCCGACGCGGCCCTCGCGCGGCCCGATGAAGCGCCCCAGCAGCGTGCCGGCGGTGCGCCCGGCGGCCACGTTGTCTATGCCCACAAAGTGCGCGCGTTTCGAGCTCGGCACGTCGGACACCAGCGTGACCACTTCGGTGCCGTGTGCCACCAGGTCGTCGATGGCGGCGCGTACCTGCGGGTGGTCGAGCGCCATCACGATCACCGCGTCGAACTGACCCTGAAGTCCGTGAAGGTGCTGCGCCAGCGCCTGCGGCGAGAACACGTCGACGGCCTGCACCGCGGCGGCGGCGCGCTGCTCGGCCAGCCAGGGCGCCATGGCCTGCACCTGCTGGTTGAGCAGGGTCACGAAGCTGTTGGTGCCCGAGGGAAGCACGAAGGCCAGGCGCACGCTGCGGTTGCGCGCCAGCCGCGCTGCGGCCGGGTCGGGCCGGTAGCCGAGCTGCTGCACGGCCGCGTTGACGCGCTCGACGGTGCGCTCGCGCACCCCGGCGCGGCCGTGCAGCACGCGATCGACGGTGGCCAGGCTCACGCCCGCCACGCGGGCGACGTCTAGAAGGCTGG
Organism: Rhizobacter sp. AJA081-3; assembly: GCF_017795745.1. GTDB lineage: Bacteria > Pseudomonadota > Gammaproteobacteria > Burkholderiales > Burkholderiaceae_C > Piscinibacter. The sequence continues at coordinate 1,545,741 of NZ_CP059067.1, forward strand.
CGCGGACGATGGCATCCATGCCGCGCATGCTAATGAGTGAAAATGAGGTGCGCAACTCATCGGGCGCGTCAAACACTCATGGCTTTCCCGGGGGCGTAGCCCGAAACGACCACCAGGAGCTCGATCGATGGCGGCTGCTCCGGCGCGCTTGGGCAGCGTCTGCGCCAGGCGACATCGACGCTGCGCGTGATCTATGCACGCCGGGCAGTTTCGTTACGCGGCGGGGCGGCCGTGCCGGCCCGAAGATCCGCTCTTCTCGTTGTGCGGGAGTCGCGGCAGTGCAGGGCAGGATGCTGGTCGTAGCGGCCATGTGGTGCGGGTGTCTGGCGGCTGCGCAGGCCGCGACCGTTGCCGTCGAGCCGGCCGTGTCGGACGATGCGCGATACGCCGCAGCGTGGGTGCTCGACCATGCGGATCACCAGGGCCGGCCTTTCGCGATTGTCGACAAGAAGGCTGCGCGCATCCATGTCTTCGACGGAGAAGGCCGCCTGATCGGCGCCTCGGCGGTGCTGCTGGGCAGCACGCCGGGCGACGCGGCGGCGCCGGACATCGCGCGGCGGCCGCCGTCCAGCCTGGGCGTCGATGAGCGCACCACGCCGGCCGGGCGATTCGCCTCCGAGCCCGGCCGCAACGACCGCGGCGAAGCGATCGTCTGGGTCGACTACGACGCCGCGCTGGCCATCCATCGGTTGCGGCCTGCGCCGCCCGCGCAGCGTCGGGCGCAGCGGCTGACCTCGGCTCTCGCCAGTGAGCACCGCATCTCGCTGGGCTGCATCGTCGTGCCGGTGGCGTTCTACGAGGAAGTCGTCGCGCCGGGCCTGGGCCGGCGGCGTGGCGTGGTCTACGTGCTGCCGGAAACTCGCCCGGTGAACGACATGTTCAGCGCGCTGCGGCCGGACGTGCGCGCTCCCTGAGCCGAGCCGCCTGCGCTGCGCACTTTCAGAGGCACTTCGCTTCGGCGGCTCAGCGCTGGCCTTCGGTCAGCGTGTCGAGCTGGAAGCGGCCGCTCTTGTCGACCAGCCAGATGTCGAGGTACTTGGTGCTGCCCATGCGCTTGGGTGCCGGCATCGGCGAGACACTGTGCAGCATCTGGCGTACCCGCTCGGTGACGTCGGGCGCGTGGGTCGGCACGCGGATCATGTTGATGTCGCGCACGTTGCCGGCGGCATCGACCTCGACCTCGACGACCACGATGGCGTGGATCAGCGGCGGCAGCTTGCCCTTGTAGATCTGGTCCTTGTAGGCCGCGTAGATGTGGCGTGCGCCGTCCTTTCGGTACGACTTGGCGTCGGCGGCCATCGACACCTTCTGGGCCACGGCAGGTGCGGCAGCCGTCGCGGGCAGCGCGCTGCACAGCAGTGCGCCGGCGGCGAGCAGGGTGACCAGGGGGAATCTCATCGCGGCGCTCCGTCGGGGTGGACGAAGCGAATGTGCGCGCGGCGCCGAACCAACGGGGGGGCGGATGTCACACCCGCCGCGCGGGCAGCGAATGGTTACGCGGGCACTGACGGAAAACGTCAGCCCACGTGGCCGACCGCGCTGCGGTAGGCATGCCAGGAGGCGTGCCCGACCACCGGCCCGATCACCAGCAGGCCGAGGAATCCCGGCAGCATGGCCAGCACCACCAGCAGCGTGATCAGCGCGCCCCACAGCAGCATCACGCCGGGCTGCGTCAGGCACAGGCGCAGGCTGGTCAGCGCGGCGGTCACGGCGTCCACCGACCGGTCGAGGATCATCGGCATCGAGACCACGCTGATCGCGAAGATCAGCCCGGCGAACACGGCGCCCACCGCCAGGTAGGCGACGATGAAGCCGATGTTCTCGGGGTCGAGCAGCGCGAGCAGCGAGCCCTTGAAGTCGGGCATGCCGTCGAAGCTGACCGCGAACACGATCAGCGAGGCGCGACCCCACAGCATCTCGAGGATGAGGAGCACGCCGCCGAAGATGGCCATGGTGCCAGTGCGCGTGTCCCAGGCAGTCAGCGAGGCGCCGAGGTTCGGGCGCTCGCCGGACTCGATCTTGCGGCTGACGTCGTACAGGCCCAGGCACAGGAAGGGCCCCACCAGCAGGAAGCCGGCAGACAGCGCCAGCACCCAGGCCGGCGCATGCTGGAACATGGCCAGCAGCATCCAGCCCATGGCGGCGAAGCAGCCACCGTAGAAGACACCGATCAGCGGCGCACGCTGGAAGTCGTGCCAGCCCTGCGTCAGCCAGCGCAGCGGGTCGCCCCAGGCCAGCGTGTTCAGCGGCAGGTCAAGAGCCGAGGGGGCATGGTCTTTCGCGGCGTCTTCCATGCGCACGGATTTGACGTGCGGCAATCGCGCGGCGCAAGCGGGCGCGCCCTAGTAGGAGCGCGCCTACTCGTCGCCATCGCGCCGGTGCGTACTGCGCCAGATCGAGCGCACCAGCCACACGCCGCCCAGCACCGCGCCGCAGAAGCCGAGGAAGCCGAAGGCCGGCAGGCCGAACAGCGTGGGCCCGCCGCTGACCGTCATGACGATCGACGAGCCGATGATCAGCGCGGCGATCACCAGCGCGAGCGACAGGCGGTTGGCCGCGCGGTCGAGCTGGTCGCCCACGCGCTTGAGGTGGGCGAGGTCGATGTGCAGCTGCATGCGCCCGCGGCGCAGGTTGCGCAGCGCGCGCGACACGTCGTGCGGGATCTGCTCGGCCACCGCCAGGCCACGGCGAAGCGTCTGCCAGGCGCGCTTGCCCAGGGCCTTGGGCTGGTAGCGCGCCCGCATCACCTGGCGCAGGATGGGCAGTGCTTCGGTGGCCATGTGGAAGCCGGGGTCGAGCCCGCGGCCCATGCCTTCGAGCGAGATGAAGGCCTTGATGAGCAGTGCCAGGTCGGAGGGCAAGGCCAGGCGGTGCTCTCGCAGGATGGTCGTCACGTCGGCCAGCATCTGGCCCAGGTGCAGGTCGGCCAGTGGCGTGCCGTGGTACTGGTCGACGAAGGCCTCGATCTCGCCCTCCAGCACGCTCAGGTTGGCGCCGTGCCCGTCACCCGTCCAGTCGAGCAGCACGTCGGCCACGGCCTGCGGCTCGCGCTCGACGAGGCCGAGCAGCAACTGCAGCAGCTCCTCGCGGCGCCGCGCGCTGAGCCGCCCGACCATGCCGAAATCGATGAAGGCGATGCGGTTGCCGCGCAGGTAGAAGACGTTGCCCGGGTGCGGGTCGGCGTGGAAGAAGCCATCCTCGACGATCATCTTCAGCACCGCCTGCGCGCCGCGGCGCGCGAGCAGCAGCCGGTCCAGACCCTGCGCCGAGACGCGGTCGAGATCGCTGCCCGGGATGCCGTCGATGAACGCCTGCACGTTGATGCGCTCGTGGGTGTACTCCCAGTGCACCTTCGGGATCAGCACGTGCGGCAGCACCGCCAGGTTGCCGGCGATGCGCTCGGCGTTGTGGCATTCGGCGGCGAGATCGAGTTCGCGCTGCAGCGAGCGCGCCAGTTCGCGCACCAGCTGCCGCGGGCGATAGGGCTGCAAGGCAGGCAGTTCGGACTCGGCCACCGCAGCCACGCGGTCGAGCAGGCGCAGGTCGGCCTCGATGATCTCGCGGATGCCGGGCCGGCGGATCTTCACGATCACCTCGTGGCCCGCCTTGGTGCGGGCACGGTGCACCTGCGCGATGGAGGCGGCCGCCAGCGGCTCGAGGTCGAAGCGCTCGAACACCGCTTCGGGCTCGTCACCGAGGTCCTCGCGAAGTTGTGCACGCAGGTCGTCGATCGGGACCGCCGGCACGTGGCTGTGCAGTTGCGCGAACTCGGCGATCCAGTCGGGGCCGAACAGGTCGGCGCGGCCGGCGAGGATCTGACCCAGCTTCACGAAGGTGGGGCCGAGCTCCTCGATGGCCAGGCGCGTCTGCACGGGCGGTTCGAGCCGCGCCAGATCGGCGGCATGGTCGCGGCGCAGGGCGTGGCCGGCGCGCTCCAGTGCGTCGGCCAGGCCGAGCCGGTGCACCGTGTCGCCGAAGCCGTGGCGCACCAGCACGCCAGCAATCTCGTTCAGTCGCCCCAGGTCGCGGGCCGCCCCCAGCGTCTCGATCAGCATGTCACGAAGTATGGCCCGGACACCTCCCGCGAGGGATTGACGTGGGATAGCCCAACGTGAGGGAATCGCTCGTGATACAAAAATGAAGTCCATGCATCCGACTCGATTCGTCTGCCTGCTTGCCGCCTGCCTCGCCACCTCGGCCGAGGCGGCACCCCTGCCCCGGACCGATGCCGAGCGCGCCTGCTGGCAGCGCTACACGCGTGAACGCACGCGGCTGGACTTGAAGGAGCTGACGGCGGTGAGCTTCACCAACCTGCGCAACGGCTACCGCGTGCGCAGCCCGTTCCTGGTCGAGTTCGGCATCAAGGGCATGGGCGTGGTGCCGGCAGGCAAGGCGCTGCAGGGCACGGGGCACCACCACATCCTCGTCAACACGCGCATGCCGCCGTCGGTGAGCGAGAATCTGCCCTTCAATGACGGCCACCGCCACTTCGGCAAGGGCCAGACCTTCGCCGTGCTCGACCTGCCGCCGGGCAAGCACACGCTGCGGCTGCTGTTTGCCGACCACGAGCACCGACCCTATTTCGTCTTCAGCCCGGAGATCAGTGTCGAGGTGACCGGCAAGCGAAGCGCCGAGCCGCTGAAGATCGACCCGGCCAGTTTCGAGGCGAGCTGCGCGTCGTGGTATCAGGACGAGGTGGCGCGCCCACGCGGGCCGGGCGAGTGGGTGACGGTGACCAATGTGCGCGATGGTGAAGCCCTGGTCAGCCCGTTCACCCTGCAGTTCGGCGTCGAGGGTTTCGGTGTCTGCGCCAAGGGCCAGACGGCGGATCGCACCGGCCACTTCATGCTCGACGTGCTGCGCGACGGTCGTGTCGTTCAGGCACTCGATCTCTCGAACGGCGCGACGCAGGCGAACGTGTTCGTGCCGGCGGGCAGCTACCAGATCCGCTTGCGCTTCGTCGACGGGAAGACCCAGCGAGATCTGCTGCCGCCCCACGAGCAGGGCGTGGTGGTGACGGCGCAGGAACGGCTGTAGCCGCCGGGCGGGCCTCAGCTGCGCTTCACGCGCAGCAGTTCGTCGAGGATCAGCAGCACCGCGCCGACCGTGATGGCGCTGTCGGCGACGTTGAACGACGGGAAGTACCAGCCGCCGTAGTGCACCTGGATGAAGTCGACCACGTAGCCGTGCAGCAGCCGGTCGATCACGTTGCCCAGCGCGCCGCCGAGGATCAGCGACAGCGCCAGCGAGAACATCTTCTGCGCGCCGTGGCCGCGCAGCATCCAGACGATGAAGCCGGCCGCCGCCACGCCCAGCCCGACGAAGAACCAGCGCTGCCAGCCCGAGGCGCCGGCCAGGAACGAGAACGCCGCGCCGGTGTTGTGCACCCGCACGACGTTGAAGAACGAGGTGACGGTGCGGCTGTCGCCGAGCTGGAAGTAGCCCAGGATCAGCGTCTTGGTGAACTGGTCCAGGAGAATGACGGCCAGCGCGAGACCCAGCCACGGCAGCAGCGAATTGCCGGAGTTCTTGAAGGCCATGCTCAGGCCACCTTGCGGGCTTCGCCGCTGCCGAAGAGGTTGCTCGTGCAGCGGCCGCAGATCGCCGGGTGCGCCGGGTCGTGGCCGACGTCGTCGCGCCAGTGCCAGCAGCGGTCGCACTTCTGCGCCGTCGAGGGCGCCACCGCGACGGCCAGTTCGGTGCCGGCGATCAGCGTCGCCGCCGAGGTGATGGTGACGAAGCGCAGGTCGTCGCCCAGCGCGGCGAGCAGCGCGTGGTCGGCAGCGCCGGCGGTGATCTTCAGGTTCGCCTGCAGCGAGGAGCCGACGAGGCCCGCAGTGCGCACCGCCTCGATCTCCTTGTTGGCCAGGTCGCGGATCTCGCGAATGCGCGTCCACTTCGCGAGCAGCGCCTCGTCAGGGGCGGGGAAGGCCCAGTAGGTCTCGGCGAAGATCGAGGACGACTTCTCCGGCGCGAACACCTTCCACGCTTCTTCGGCGGTGAAGCTGAGGAAGGGCGCCATCCAGCGCAGCATGGCGTGCGTGATCTGCCACAAGGCCGTCTGCGCCGAGCGCCGCGCGAGCGACTTCGGCGCGGTGGTGTACAGGCGATCCTTCAGCACGTCGAGGTAGAAGGCGCCGAGGTCTTCCGAGCAGAACACCTGAAGCTTGGCCACCACCGGGTGGAATTCGTAGACCTCGTAGTGCGCCAGCACCTCGGCCTGGAATTGCGCCGCGCGCGACAGCGCCCAGCGGTCGATCTCCAGCATCTCGGCCGGCGCCACGGCATCTTTCGCCGCATCGAAGTCGCTGGTGTTGGCGAGCAGGAAACGCAGCGTGTTGCGGATGCGGCGGTAGGCGTCGACGACGCGGGCGAGGATCTTGTCGTCGCCGGCGATGTCGCCCGAGTAATCGCTGGCCGCCACCCACAGGCGGATGATCTCGGCGCCCAGCTTCTGGCTCACGGCCTGCGGCTCGATGCCGTTGCCGAGCGACTTGCTCATCTTGCGGCCCTGGCTGTCGACCGTGAAGCCGTGCGTGAGCAGGCCGCGGTAGGGCGCGCGGTCGTACAGCGCACAGGCGAGCAGCAGCGAGCTGTGGAACCAGCCGCGGTGCTGGTCGTGACCTTCGAGGTAGAGGTCGGCCTCGGGGCCTTGGTGGTGGTGGCCCTGCGGGTGCTGCTTGCGCAGCACGTGCTCGAAAGTGGAGCCGGAGTCGAACCACACCTCGAGGATGTCGCTGCTCTTCGTGTAGTGCGGTGCATCGGTCGCGCCGAGGATCTGCTCGGCGGTGGCGCGGCTCCAGGCCTCGATGCCGCCCTGCTCGACGATGGTCGCGGCCTGGTCGAGGATCTCCATCGTGCGCGGGTGCAGCTCGCCCGTGTCCTTGTGCAGGAAGAAGGGCAGCGGCACGCCCCAGCTGCGCTGGCGGCTGATGCACCAGTCGGGCCGGTTGGCGATCATGTCGCGCAGGCGGGCGCGGCCGTTCTCCGGGTAGAAGCCGGTCTGGTCGATCGCGTCCAGCGCCAGCTGGCGCAGCGTGCGTGGCGCCTTGTCTTTCGTGAACACGCCTTCGCCCGCGTCCATGCGGATGAACCACTGCGCCGCGGCGCGGTAGATCACCGGGCTCTTGTGGCGCCAGCAATGCGGGTAGCTGTGCGTGATCGTCTCGGTGGCGAACAGTCGCCCCGCGCTCTTCAGCGTGTCGATGATCACCGGCACGGCCTTCCAGATGTTCTGGCCGCCGAAGAGCGGGAAGTCGGCCGCGTAGCTGCCGTTGCCCTGCACCGGGTTGAGGATGTCGTCGTACGTCATCCCGTGCGTGACGCAGGAGTTGAAGTCGTCCAGGCCGTAGGCCGGCGACGAGTGCACGAGGCCGGTGCCGTCGTCGGCCGTGGCGTAGTCGGCCAGATAGACCGGGCTGAGGCGGTCGTAGCCGGCGTCGACGTGGGCCAGCGGGTGGCGGAAGTGGATGCCGCCGAGCTTCTCGCCCAGCACCGTGGCCACCACCGTGCCGGTGAGGCCATAGCGCACCATGCACTTCTCGACCAGCGAGGCGGCGAGCACCAGCAGGCCGCGCTCGGTGTCGACCAGCGAGTACTCGAGCGTCGGGTTCAGGTTCAGCGCCTGGTTGGCGGGGATGGTCCAGGCGGTGGTGGTCCAGATCACCGCGAAGGCGTCCTTGGCGAGCGCCGTCAGGCCGAAGGCGCTGGCCAGCCGGTCCGGCTCGGCGCACAGGAAGCCGACGTCCAGCGTCTGGCTCTTCTTGTCGGCGTACTCGATCTCGAACTCGGCCAGCGAGCTGCCGCAGTCGAAGCACCAGTAGACGGGCTTCAGGCCGCGGTAGACGAAGCCGCGCTCGACCACGCGCTTGAAGGCGCGGATCTCGCCGGCCTCATTCTTCGGGTCCATCGTCGCGTAGCGGTCGGCCCAGTCACCGAGCACGCCCAGGCGCTTGAAGTCGACCATCTGCTGCGCGATCTGCTCGGTCGCGTAGGCGCGGCTCTTCGCCTGCATGTCGTCGCGGCTGAGGTTGCGGCCGTGCTTCTTCTCGATCGCGTTCTCGATCGGCAGGCCGTGGCAGTCCCAGCCCGGCACGTACTGCGCGTCGAAGCCCTTGAGCTGGCGCGCCTTGACGATCATGTCCTTGAGCACCTTGTTGACGGCGTGGCCCATGTGGATGGCGCCGTTGGCATAGGGCGGGCCATCGTGCAGCACGAACAGCGGCGCGCCGTGGCGCGCATCGCGAAGCTGCTTGTAGACGCCTTGTTCGTCCCAGTCCTTGACCCAGCCCGGCTCGCGCTTGGGCAGGTCGCCGCGCATCGGGAAGGGTGTGTCGGGCAGGTTCAGCGTCGAGCGGTAGTCGACTTTGGCGGTGTCGTTCATGTCGGAAACGCGCTCCATCGGAGACGCGCCGGAAGAGGGATGGCGGCAGCGGAGTCCGCGCCGGGGGCAGCAGGCGGCGGCCGCGCTAAATTCGGTCGCGCGTCGTCTGCCGGCCGGTCTTCACGTAGGTGGCGGCATGCGCCGCCAGAAAGGCCCGCGCGTCGTCCACATCCTTGCGGATGGCGGCCGTCAACGCCTCCAGCCCGTCGTAGCGGGCTTCGTCGCGCAGTTTGTGCAGCAGTTCCACGCGGATGATTTTACCGTAGCCCCCCTCGGCGCCCAGGGCGGCCGGCCAGTCCAGGCAATAGACCTCCAGCAGCACGCGGCCGCTGTCGTCCACCGTGGGGCGCTTGCCCAGGCTGGCCACGCCGTCCAGCGGACCGTCGGCCAGGCCGTGCACACGCACCGCGAAGATGCCGAGCGCCGCCGGCTTCGGGTGCGAGAAGCGCAGGTTCAGCGTGCGGAAACCGTCGCCCAGGCCCGGCGCGCTCTGGCCCAGGCTGCGGCCCAGCTTCTTGCCGTGCACGACGTGGCCGCTCATCGAGTACGGACGGCCGAGCAGCGTGGCGACGCGGGCCATGTCGCCCGCGGCGAGCGCATCGCGCACCGCCGAGCTCGACACGCGCAGGCCGTGCACCTCGTAGCTGTTCATGCGCGCCACGTCGAAGCCGGCGGCCTGGCCGGCGGCGTCGAGCATCGCGTAGTCGCCGGCGCGCCGCGCGCCGAAGCGGAAGTCGTCGCCGACCAGCACGTACTTCGCGCCCAGGCCATGCACCAGCACGTCGTCGATGAAGGCCTGCGGCGTCTGCGCGGCAAAGCGCTGGTCGAAGCGCAGCACCACGGTCTGGTCGATGCCGCAGCGCTCGAGCTCGCCGAGCTTGTCGCGCAGCGTGGCGATGCGCGAGGGCGCCAGCTCGGGCTTGCCGGCCAGCGCAGCGAAGTAGTCGCGCGGGTGCGGCTCGAAGGTCATTGCGCACGAGGGCAGGCCGCGGTGCTGGGCCTCGTTGCGCAGCAGCGCCAGCATGGCCTGGTGGCCGCGGTGCACGCCGTCGAAGTTGCCGATGGTCAGCGCGCAGGCGCGCGCGATGCCGGGATGGTGGAAGCCGCGGAAGACTCGCATCGCGGCATTATCCCGTGGCGTCGCCGCGGGCTTCAGGCCTCCGGTTCGCGCAGGTTCCGGTAGATCAGTCCGCGCGACACGCCCAGGCTGCGCGCCGCCTTCGACACGTTGCCGCTGCATTCGGCGAGCACGCGCACGACGGTCTGGCGCTCGGTCTCGCGCAGTGTGGCCGGCGGCGGCACGGGCGCCGGGGCGGGCGCGCTGGGTGCCGGGCGGGCGGCGTGAAGTTCGTGGTGGCCATCGGGCGACCGCCACTGGCAGCGCAGCCACAGCGTCAGGCCGTTGGGCAGGTGCAGCATCTGCGCCTCGCGGCGCGTGGACAGGGCGGTCAGCGTGGCCAGCGGCACGCCAAAGCAGTCTTCCACCCAGGCCGCGCCGCGCTGGCCGAGCGGCGCCGTCAGGCCGAGCAGCCGCGCGGCGACGCCGTTGAGCCAGTCGATGCGGCCGTCGCCGGTCACGCCCACCAGCGCCGCCATCGGCGTGTCGAGCAGGGCCGGCGAGATCTGCATGCGCACCACCAGGTGCTCGGTGGACTGTGCGCACAGCAGTCGGTTCTCGATCTCGGCGGCGTAGTGCGCCACCACCGAAGCGGCGTCGAAGCCGAACGGAATGCCTTCGCTGGACAGGTCCAGCACGCCGGCCAGCTGGCCGCGCACGTCGCGGATCGGCGCGGCGGCGCAATGCATGATCTGCACGTTGCCGAAGAAGTGCTCGCTGCCCTGCACCACGCTCGGTTGGCCGGTGCGAGCGGTGATGCCCGGCGCGTTGGTGCCGACCACCTCTTCGGCGAGGTTCACGCCGATGCGCGTGGTGATGGGCATCAGCCGTTCATGGCTGCGCGCCTGCGTGAAGGTGCTGCCGATGATCACGCCCTGCGCATCGGTGAGCATGGCCGTGCCGCTGGTGCCGGCGAGAGTCACGCGCAGGCGCTCCATCTCGTCGGCCGCAGCCTCGAGCAGGGCGCGGTTGCTGCGCAGCGCGCCATGCATGCGGCTGGCCGTGACGGGCTCGAACACCGCCGGCCGCGCCGGGTCGGGGTGCGAGCGCAGGCAGCGCGACCACGACTGGATGACCGCCTCGCTGACCATGCCCGAGGGCCGCACGCCATCCTCGAAGAAGCGCTGCCGCGCGAGCGCGACACGCTGCTCGGGCGAGGCATAGAAAGGGTTGGCGGGCAGGCTGTTGCCGGTGCTCATGTCGGGTCTCCGGGCGGCGAGTGTGCGGCGCCCCGGGCCCGTGCGGCAAGCTGTCTCGCAACGGAACAGCCCGGGCCTAGGGTTACTCCCGAAGTGGCCGCGGCTTTGACATCGCTCTATCGTCTGGCCCGTCCTGACACAAGGACCAACGAGGAGACACGATGGACCTGAAGTTCGCACGCGGCCTGGCCGCGACGGCGCTGTCATTTGCGGCAGCGGCCGTTTCGGCGCAGAGCACCGCCGACCTGCGCAACGATGCCGCCACGCCGGGCGACGTCACCACCTACGGCATGGGCTGGTCGCTGCAACGCCACACGCCGCTCAAGCAGATCACGCCAGCCAACGCGAAGAACCTCGCGCCGGTGTGGAACCTGAGCCTGGACAACTCGACCAACGCGTCCAACCAGCCGCTGGTGATCGACGGCGTCATGTACGTCGCCTCGCACACCCACACGCTCGCGATCGACGCGCTCACCGGCCGGCAGAAGTGGAAGGTGGCCATCGAGCTGCCCAACGACATCGCCGGCTACCTGTGCTGCGGCATCCACACGCGCGGCATGGCGGCATTGAACGGTGTGCTCTATCGCACCACCATCGACGCGCACGTGATGGCGATCTCGATGACCGATGGCAAGGTGCTGTGGAAGCAGAAGGCCGCCGAGTACAAGGACGGCTATTCGATGACCCACGCGCCGCTGATCGCCGACGGCGTGCTGATCACCGGCATTTCCGGCGGCGAATACGGCTCGCGCGGTTTCCTCGACGGCTGGGACCTGAAGACTGGCGAGAAGAAGTGGCACCGCTGGACCACCGCCGCCCCCGGCGAACCCGGCGGCGACACCTGGAAGGGCGAGGCCCACAAGACCGGCGGCGCGCCGACCTGGCTGACCGGCAGCTACGACCCCGAGCTCAACCTCGTCTACTGGGGCGTGGGCAACGGCGGCCCGTGGAACGCGGCGGCACGCGGCGGCGATTCGCTCTACATCGGCTCGGTGCTGGCACTCAAGCCCTCCACCGGCGAGGTCGTCTGGCACTACCAGTTCTCGCCCGGCGACCCCTACGACTACGACGGCGTCAACGAGCTGGTGCTGGCGGACCTGCCCATCGCCGGCAAGACCACCAAGGTGCTGATGCAGGCCAACCGCAACGGCTTCTTCTACGTGATCGACCGAACCAATGGCAAGCTGATCTCGGGCACGCAGTTCGCGCGCAAGGTCAACTGGGCCAGTGGCATCGACAAGGCCAGCGGCCGGCCGATCGACACGGCGATGACGGCGATGGTGCGCAAGACCGAAGAGATGAAAGACTTCATCGAGGTCTGGCCGAGCGCCTTCGGTGGCAAGAACTGGATGCCGATGAGTTACGACCCGGGCCGCAAGCTGGTGTTCCTGAACTCCATCGACCTGGGCATGAAGGTCAAGTACGTCAAGCAGGAGCGCCCGGGCGGCCCGAACTGGTACCTCGGTCTGGAGCTCGGCGGCTTCGTCGATCCGTCCGACGGCAACCGCGGCGCACTCGTCGCCTGGGACCCGGTGGCGGCCAAGCCGGTCTGGACGGTGCGCAACAAGTCGCCGTTCTGGGCCGGCGTGCTCTCCACCGCCTCGGGGGTGGTGTTCACCGGTTCGCAGACCGGACAGTTCCTCGCCTTCGATTCGAAGACGGGCAAGAAGCTGTGGTCCTTCCAGACCGGCTCGGGCATTTCCGGCCTGCCGATCGCGTGGGAGAAGAACGGCCGCGAGTACATCACCGTGCTCAGCGGCGCGGCGCAGGTGTACGGCGCGCTGGCCGGCGACCCCGACCTGGCCAACGTGCCGGCCGGCGGCTCGGTGTGGACCTTCGCGCTGCCGTCGAGGAAATGAACGGTCGAGGGCGCCTCGTGCTCGCCTTCGTGCTCGCCGCTTCTGGAGCGGCGGCGAGCGCGCAGGAGGCCGCTCCGCCGGATCCGGCGGAGGCCGGCCGGAAGATCTACGTCTACTCCTGCCAGCGCTGCCATGGTCTGAACCTGGCCACCAACGGCATCGGCTTCGACCTGCGCACCTTCCCCGAGCACGACAAGGCGCGCTTCGTGCGCTCGGTGATGCACGGCAAGAACGCGATGCCCGCCTGGGCCGGCACGCTCAAGCCCGAGCAATTGGACCTGCTGTGGGCCTACATCGGCTCGGTCAACGGCTGGAAAGCGGCGGCAGCGCCGAAGTGAGGGCCTGCGGGCCGTCGACCCAGCGCCATTGACCCGGCGCCAGGTCGGCCGGCAGCACGAGCGCGCCGAAGCTGCTGCGGTGCAAGCCTTCGACGCGGTTGCCGACGGCGGCCACCATGCGCTTGACCTGGTGGTACTTGCCTTCAGTGAGCGTGAGGCGGATGCCCTGCGCGCCGGCGGCTTCGCAGGCGGCGGCCTTCACCGGCTTCGGGTCGTCGTCGAGCACCACGCCGGCCAGCAGCGCGGCGATCTGCTTCGAGTCCACCTCGTGCTTGCACTGCACCTCGTACAGTTTGGGCACGTGGTGCTTGGGCGAGGTGAGGCGGTGGATGAGGCTGCCGTCGTCGGTGAGCAGAAGCAATCCGGTGGTGTCCTCGTCGAGCCGGCCCACCGGCTGCAGGCCGCGGCGGCGCAGCGGCGCGGGCAGCAGGCTCATCACGCTCGGATGGTGCTTGGGCTTCTGCGAGCACTCGTAGCCGGCGGGCTTGTTCAGCATCACCAGCGCCTTCTCGTGGTACGGCCAGCGCTGGCCCTGCACGCCGAACTCCAGGCCCACGGGGTCGACCTCGTGCCAGGGGTTGTCGCAGACCTGGCCGGCCAGGCTCACGAAACCCGAGGCGATCAGCCCCTCGCACTCGCGACGTGAACCGAAACCCTGGGAGAACAGCACTTGCGCGAGATGCATGGCCTCAATCGTTGAGCTCGAGCAGCACGACATGGTTGCCCGCTGTTGGCCAGCTGCGCCCGACGAGGCGCTCACCGTTGAAGGCCGCTGCCACGCTGCGCGGGACGGCGTCGGCCAGCCGCGCCTTGACCAGCGAGACGCCCGCCACCCCCGGCGCGATGCCGGCCGGCGGGCTCTTGCCGTCGAGCATGATCTCGTCGCGCGGGATGCCGAAGTAGCCGCGCGGGCGCGTCAGCGCCACCATCGCCGGCGCATCGCGGTCGGCGTCGGCAATGCGCTCCGCGCGCAGGTTCACCAACGTCGATGAGCGCGGGAAGGGTGCGCGGTACACATGCGTGGTCGCGTACCCGTCGGCGCTGACGACGAACTCGAGCGCGGTCTTGCTGTTCACCGCCAGCGGGCCCCAGAGTCCGTCGGCACCGATGGCCTTGCGATGCAGCGCCGGGCCGAACCGCTCGCCGCTGGCGGCATCGGTGGCGTAGACCTCAACCGTGGCGCCGGCGAGCGCCAGGTTGTTCGCCGCGTTGCCGCTGCCCGGCTTGTTGTCCACGCCCAGCCCGCTCACCTTGCCGTCGAGCACCACGCGCGACTCGATGGCGGCGGCGATGACCACCGGTGCGCGGCCGGTCAGGAAGCGGTAGGCGGCGGCAAAGGCGAGCGGCCCGCAGGCCGTCTCGCGGTGGTCGATGCCGGCGATCACCACGTTCTCGGCGCCCTTCAGCTCGGGACCGTCGAAGCCCACGTTCGTCGGCGTGCCCTTGGCGCCGATCCACAGGCCGTCGGGCTGCGCGTACTTGTCGTTGCTGTCGGAGCGGATCGTCATCCACTTCACGCCGGGCGTGAGCTCGATACCCGGGCCGCCCTGATTGTTCAGCCGGGTCAGCAGGGGGCCGGCGCCGTTGAACTCGCTGTTCGGCAGGAACTTCGGGTTCGACCACACGCCGTGGTTCGGCGTGCCGCCGAGGACGGCATGCGACACCTTGGCGGCGCCGCCGCCGTGGGCGATGTAGTGGCGGATCGTGATGCCGCCGCGCGAGGCGCCCATCAGCACGACCTTCGAGGCGCCGGTGCGCGCGAGCACGCGGTCGACCTCGTCGGCGAGGAACTTCATCTGCTCGTCGGCCGAACTGCGCCCGGCCTGCGGCTTGTCGTCGGCATCGCGCGCCAGCGGGTAGGGCATGTCCAGCGCGACCAGGCGGTCGCGCGGCCAGCCGTTCGATTCGAAGCGCCACACGGTGGTCAGCCACATCGAGGCGTTGTCGCCGTTGCCATGCACGAACACGATGGGGGGCGGCAGCGTATCGGCCGGCTTGAGTGCGCAGGCGGACAGCCAGGCGGTCGTCAGGAGCAGCAATGCGCGGCGGGTGAGGGTGGTCAGCGTCATGAGACTTGCAACTCGTGGAGGGAGGGAAGCTCGGGCAGGCCCGGGCCGGCCAGGCATCGGGCTTCGCGCACGGCGTTGACCACAGCGCGCGCGGTCACTTCCGCGGCCAGCGCACCGAGCAGCGTGGTGCTGGCCGTGCGGCCCGAGGCGCCGGTGCCCAGCGCGAAGAGCGCATCGCCGTCGCCCATGGTGTGCACCGGGTTGATGCTTCGCGCCAGGCCGTCGTGGGACATCTGCGCGATCTTGTTGGCCTGTGCTTTGGTGAGCTGCGCGTCGGTGGCGACCACGCCGATGGTGGTGGCGCTGCCGGGCTGGAAGGGGACGGGCAGTTCGCCGCGCAGCAGGCTGGCCATCGTGCCCTGCAACCCTCGACCATCCATCGTGCGTGCGCCGGCGATCGGTTGCCCGGTGGCCGGGTCGATCACGTCGCCGAGTGCATTGACCGCGACGAGCGCACCGACGGTGACACCGCCGACCGTGACCGAGGCGCTGCCGATGCCGCCCTTCATCGCACGCTCGATGCCGAACAGCTTGCCCACGCTCGCGCCGGCGCCAGCGCCGACGTTGCCCTGGGCGGGTGTGTCGCGCGATGCCGCGGCGCAGGCCGCGTGGCCCGACGCGGCATCGGGGCGGATGCTCGCATCACCGACCCACAGGTCGAACAGGATCGCCGCTGGCACGATCGGTACCCGGGCCGGGCCGACCTGCACGCCGACGCCACGCTCCTCCAGCCAGCGCATCACGCCGCCAGCGGCATCCAGCCCGAAGGCGCTGCCGCCGGCCAGCAGCACGGCATGCACCTGCTCGACGGCGTTCAGTGGCGAGAGCAGCTCGGTTTCGCGCGTGCCGGGCGCGGCGCCGCGCACGTCGACACCGCACACCGCGCCATCGGGCACCAGCACCACCGTGCAGCCGGTGGGGCGGCGCGTGTCGGTAAAGTGGCCGACGCGCAGGCCGGCCACGTCGACGATCGAATCAGTCATGCCGGCATGGTAGCCGGCAGGCCGCTCGCCCCACCCTCAGGCAAACACCCCCGCCGTGTCCTGCATGCGCGCGGACACCTCGCCGAGCTGGTGCAGGCTGTCGCCGAAGGCCATCTCGATCATGGTCAGGCGCTTGAAGTAGTGGCTGCCGATGTACTCGTCGGTCACGCCGATGCCACCGTGCAGCTGGATGCACTGCTGGCCCACGTAGCGCACCGAGTTGCACAGCTGGTACTTGGCCTGCGCCAGCGCGCGGCGGCGCGCGGCGGCCGGCTCGGCCATCTTCAGGCTGGCGTAGTAGCTCATCGAGCGGCCGAGCTCGAGCTGCATCTTCACGTCGGCCATGCGGTGGCGCAGGGCCTGGAACGTGGAGATCGCAACGCCGAACTGCTTGCGCGTGTTCATGTACTCGGCCGTGACGGCGACCAGCTTGTCCATCACGCCCACGCCTTCGGCGCAGACCGCGGCGATGCCGGCGTCCACCGCATGCTCGAGCACCGGCAGCGCGTCGGTGGCGATCAGCGTGGCCGGGGTGTCCTTCAGCGTCAGCTCGGCGGCGCGCGCGCCGTCCTGCGTCGGGTAGCCGCGCACGGCCAGGCCCGCCGTGCCCTTGGCCACGATGAACAGCGCGATGCCCTGCGCGTCGCCGTCGGCGCCGGCGGTGCGCGCCGGCACGACGAAGGCATCGGCCTCGTCGCCGGCCGGCACGACGCTCTTCGCGCCGCTCAGCGTCCAGCCGCTGCCGGACTTCGTCGCCTTCGTGGTGACGTGATTCAGGCGGTAGCGGGCGGCGCGTTCCTGATGCGCGAGCACCACCAGCGCGGAGGCGTCGGCAATCTTCGGCAGCCAGGTCGCCTGCACCTCGGCCGGCGCGGCCGACAGCAGCACCGGCGCGACCAGTGCGCCCTGCGCGTAGGGCGCGTTGACGAGGCCGCGGCCGAGTTCCTCGCAGACCACCATCGCCTCGATCGCGCCGAAGCCCATGCCGCCGTTCGCCTCGGGCACGGCCAGGCCGGTCAGGCCCAGCTCGGCCAGCTCGGCGTAGACCTCGCGGGTGCGGCCACAGGACTTGGCGATGCCGTGGCGGCGCTCGAAGGAGAAGCCCTTGTCGACCCAGCGTCGCACCGCGTCGCGCAGCGATTCCTGGTCGTCGGAGAAGTCGAAGTCCATGTCAGCTCCCGAGCACGGTGGCGGAGACGATGTTGCGCTGGACCTCGTTGGACCCACCGTAGATCGTCGTCTTGCGCATGTTGAAGTAGGTCGCGGCCAGCGGCGCGCAGTGCGCGGCGCCGACCTGGTCGCCCTGCCAGCCGGCTTCCATCGCCTCCTTCACGAAGGGCAGGGCGTAGGGTCCGGCGGCCAGCATCATCAGCTCGCTGTAGCGCTGCTGGATCTCGCTGCCGCGGATCTTCAGCAGGCCGGCCACGTCGAGCGACTGCTTGCCGCTCTTCTCGGCGGAGAGCACGCGCAGCACCATCATCTCGAGTGCGACGATGTCGACTTCAAGCTTGGCGATCTCGTCGCGGAAGCGGCCATCTTCATAGACGCCCTCGGCCTTGGCGATGCGCTTGACGCGCTCGAGCTCGCGCTTGGCGCGGTTCACGTCGGCGATGTTGGTTCGCTCGTGGGCGAGCAGGTGCTTGGCGTAGGTCCAGCCCTTGTTCTCCTCGCCGACCAGGTTGTCGGCCGGCACCTCGACGTTGTCGAACCAGACCTCGTTCACCTCGTGGCCACCGTCGAGCATGATGATCGGCCGCACGGTGATGCCCGGGCTCTTCATGTCGATGAGCAGGAAGCTGATGCCAGTCTGCGGCTTGCCCTCGCTGCTGGTGCGCACGAGGCAGAAGATCCAGTCGCCGTACTGGCCGAGCGTGGTCCAGGTCTTCTGGCCGTTGACGATGTAGTAGTCGCCACGCCGCTCGGCTTTGCACTTCAGCGAGGCGAGGTCGGAGCCCGAGCCCGGCTCGCTGTAGCCCTGGCTCCACCACACCTCGCCGCTCATGATGCCGGGCAGGTGGCGCGCCTGCTGCTCGGGCGAGCCGAAGGCCATGATCACTGGCGCCACCATCACCGGGCCGAAGGGCACGACGCGCGGCGCGCCGGCCAGTGCGCACTCTTCCTCGAACAGGTGGCGCTGGATGACGTTCCAGCCGGGGCCGCCGAACTGCTTCGGCCAGGCCCAGCCGTGCCAGCCCTTTGCCCCCAGGATCTTCGCCCAGCGCTGCATGTCTTCCTTGCTCAGGTGCAGGGCGTTGTGCACCTTGTTGCTGATGTCCTTGGGCAGGTTGGCCGCCACCCAGGCGCGGATCTCGGCCCGGAAGGCTTGTTCCTCGGGCGTGAAATTCAGGTCCATGTCTCGGTCTCCATTGAGGGCCCGCGGGCCACCGACGGTTTTAGCACGATCGTGCCTTTTTGCCTTGTCCCTGCCGTGACAAGGCCGGCGGGAATAATCGCTCCAGTGAACCCACCGAGCTTTCGCGCCACCGTCGCGGCCCTCGCGGCAGGCCAGTTGCTCTGCTGGGCGGCGCTGTACTACGGATTCTCGTCCTTCGTGCTGCCCATGCAGCGCGCGATGGGCTGGAGCAAGCCCGACATGATGGGCGCCTTCACCGTCGGCCTGGGCATGTGGGGCGCGGCCACCTACGCCGCCGGAGCCGCCATCGACCACGGCCGCGGCCGCGCGGTGATGACGCTGGGCGCAGCGCTCGCGGGCTTCGGCTTCCTCGTCTGGTCGCGTGCCGACTCGCTGCCGCTGCTCTATGCCGCCTGGGTCCTGCTCGGCGCCTCGATGGCGATGACGCTGTATGAGCCGGCCTTCAACGTGCTGACCAAGCGCTTCCCCGCGCAGTACCGCGAGGGCATCACCTCGCTGACGCTGGTCGGCGGCTTCGCCAGCACCTTGTCCTTCCCGGCCGTGGCCTGGCTGCTCGCGCTGTTCGACTGGCGCGGCGCGCTGGCCGTGATCGGACTGGTTCTGCTGCTCGTGGTGGCGCCGCTGCACGCCTGGGCGCTGCGCGGCACGCCGACGCAGGACATGCCGCCGCGCGCCCACGATGCGGCCGACGACGCCACGCTGCACGAGGCGCTGCGCGAACCTTCGTTCTGGCTGCTCACTGCGACCTTCACGCTCTACTCCTTCGCCGCTGCGGCGCTGTGGGCGCACATCATGCCGGCGCTGGCGTCGAAGGGCCTGGCCGATGCGCGGGCGCTGGCGGTGGTGGTGTGGTTCGGCCCGGCGCAGGTGGCCGGGCGTTTGGCCTATCTCGCCTTCGGGCGCTGGGTGTCGTCGCGTGCGCTCGGCCTGGTCGTGCTCGGCGGACTGCCGGCTTCGCTGACCATCTTCGCGCTGGCCGACGGCACGGTCGCGCTGCTGCTCTTCGCGCTGCTCTTCGGCCTGGCCAACGGCCTGGTGACCATCGTGCGGGGCAGCCTCGTGCCGGAGTACTTCGGCCGCGAGCATGTCGGCCGCATCAGCGGTGCCATGAGCGCGATCGCGCTGCTGTCGCGCGCCGCGGCACCGCTGGCCACCGCCTGGCTGCTGCTCGCGCTGCCCGGCTATCGCGAACTGCTGCTCGGCCTGGCAGCGCTCGGCGCGGTGGCGGTGGTGGCCTTCGCGCTGGCGCGGCCACCCGCTCGTTAGTGCGCCGCCTTGAAGTCGGCCAGCATCTGTGCGGCCAGGGCATCCACGGACTCTCCCAGCGTGGCTCGCAGCGATGCGCCGTTGTCGCTGCGCCAGTCTTCGATGCGCCGGGAAGCACGTGCGAGGACCTCGTAATCCTTGAAGAGCAGCGGCTCGCCGCCGCTGGCGGCGCGCAGTTCGAGTCGCCCCACCAGCCGCAGCCGGAACGGCCGGTCCTGGCCGCTGCCCACGGTGGCCAGTTCGACCAGCCGAACCTCGGCTTGCCACGCCGCTGCGGGCGCCGCGGCGGCATCGCCACGGGCATCCTCGCGCAGACGTGCCGCGAGTTGCTCGGCGAACGGCTGGCTGGCCAGGACGTCGGCCAGGAAGGCCTGCTTGGCCTGCATCTCGGCGGCGCTCTCCGCCGTCACGGCGCCGACCACGGCGCCGGTGGCCGTGCTCACGGCCGCGACACCGAGCGCAGGCCCGGCGCAGAGTACAGCGAGCGGCCCAGCGGCCAGGCACAGCATGCCGCCGAGCAGCACACCCACGCCAGCCCCGGCAGCGGCGCCGCTGCGCGCACCGCGGGCCTTGCTTCCGGGGCCGTCGACGAACACCTCGACAGGACCATTGCGCGCCTGGAAGTCGATCGCCCCTGCGTCAACGCCGCGCGGGGCCTGCGGTCCGGCGCAGCCGGTGGCCAGCGCCACGAGCAGCAAGAGCGTCCGAAGCCAGATCTTCATCCTGGCAGCATTGGCTCACGGTCCGGCGCGCACCCGATTGCGCCGACACAATCGGGCGTCAGGGCACGGGCACGAGCACGGCGCCCCACAGCGACGGCAGGGCCAGGGTCAGCCGGCCTTCGCGCGCCTGCAGCACCGTGCCGCCGTTCAGGCGATCCTGCCAGCCGCCACCGCCGGGGCACGGCAGGGCGACGGTCCGGACTGCATCGCTGCGGTTGATCGCGACGATCGCCAGCGCCTCACCGGCGCGGCGCTCGTGGGCGAGCACCTGGTGGCTGTCATCGGCGAGCAGGGTCCGGACTGAGCCGGTCCGAAGCACCGGCAACTCGTGGCGCAACGCGATGCAACGCCGGTAGTGCGCGCAAAGCCCGTCGTCGAAAGCCACCGGCTGCGCCTGCGCGCGCAGGCCGCCGGCCGGATCGGCCGATTCCGCGTCGTACTTCTGATCGGGCCAGACCATCGGCTTGCGGCAGCAGGGATCGTTGGCGCCCCACATGCCGGCCTCGTCGCCGTAGTAGACCATCGGCGCGCCGAGGTACGTCATCTGGAACAGCACGAACAGGCGCTGCAGCGCACGCGCGTGGTCGTCCGGGCGCCGTGTGTCGAGCGTCGGCGCGCGCGAGTCGCGCGGGTGGTAGGTCTCGTCGAAGGCGCGGTAGTCGAGCCGGTCGCGGTTCATCGCGTGCGAGGCCAGCCGCGCCGTGTCGTGGCTGCCGAACAGGTTCTGCATCACCGGCGCCACGCAGGCCGGGTAGGCCTCGCGCAGTTCGCGCAGCAGCGCGTCGAAGCGGCTCGCGGTGATGCGCGTCGTGTCGCGGAAGAAGAACTCGTCGCAGGCGAAGGCGAAGTTGTAGTTCATCACCGCGTCGAACTCGTCGCCTTCGAGGAAAGGGGCGTTGAAGGCGACGTCGCGGATGTTCTCGGCCACCAGGTAGGCGTCGGGCTTGATCGACTTCACCGTGCGTCGCCAGTGCTTCCAGAAGCCGTGCGGCAGCCACGGCGCGACGTCCAGCCGCCAGCCGTCGATGCCCCGCGACACATCGCCGCCCGGCGCCATCCAGCGCCGCGTGACCGCCTCGATGTACGCACGCGGGCCGGGCGCCAGGTCGTCGCCCACCTGGCGGAACTCGGGCAGCGAGGCGTGTCCGCGCCAGCTCTCGTACTGGAAGCCGCCGGGCTCGTCGGCGAAGGAGCTCACCTTGAACCAGCCCGCGAAGCGCGACGCACGCTGCTTCTCGCTCAGGTCGCGGAAGGCCCAGTGGCGCCGGCCGACGTGGTTGAACACGCCGTCGAGGATGATCCGCATGCCGCGTGCGTGCACGGCGGCGATGAGTTCGAGCAGCTGCCGGTCGGCCGCCGTCCAGACCCAGGTGGACGGGTCGTCGCCGACCTCGCGCGCCATCAGTGCGCGGTCGCCGTCGGGGTCGGGGCCGAGGTGCACGTCGACGTGGTGCAGTGTCGAGGCGTCGTACTTGTGGTGCGAGGGCGCGTCGAACACCGGGTTCAGGTAGATCGCGTTGACGCCCAGTTGCTGCAGGTAGGGCAGGTGCTGCAGGATGCCGGCGAGGTCGCCTCCGTAGCGGCGGTCGGCCAGGTTCGCCATCAGCGGCTTGCCGGAAGCCGCCTCCCAGGGCTGCAGCGCGTACCAGTCGCTCGTCCACGGGTGCGGCCGCCAGCCGTCGGGCAAGGCGCCGGCGTGCTTCGAACCGTCGAGGCTGGCCGGCGTGGGGTCATCGCTGCGCTGGCCGTTCGCAAAACGCTCCGGCAGGATCTGGTACCAGACCGCATGCCGTGCCCATTCGGGCGTGAACCCCTCCATCAGGGCCTCTTGTCGAGCACCAGGACGTCGGAATCACGCTTCATCTGGAAGCGCGTCAGGAAGCTGTTGCCCAGCAGGATCATGTCCATGCCCGCCGGCACGACGACGGCATCGACGTTGTAGACCGTCACGTCGCCCACACGCACCTCGCCGAGCGAGACGCGGTGCGAGATCACCTGGCCGTTGGCGGTGTTGATCAGGCCGCGCTGGCCGCGCGAATAGTCCAGACCGATGCGGCGGGCCTCGGCCTCGCCGATGCCAATAAAAGTGGCGCCCGTGTCGACCACGAAGCGCACGGCGCGGCCATTGATGCTGCCGCCGGTGACGAAGTGGCCGCCCGGGCCGGCCGCCAGCACGATCTGCGTGCCGCCGCCGGCACTGGCCGCGCCGCCGAGGTTGACCTGCGCGCCGCCCAGTTGGAGCGTCTGGCGCTTGCCGCCGACCTCGACCACCGTTTCGCTGCCGGTCACCCGGATCACCTTCACGCCAGAGACCGTGGTGCCCACGGCCACGGTGCGCGGCGCGCCGTCGATCAGCAGCAGCGCCTTGTCGCCCAGGCTGCCGCTCATCGACACGCTCTGCGACATCGCCGCGCTCGACAGCAAGGCGATCGTCACTGCCAGGGCCGCACGCATGGTCAATCCCGGAAGTTGTTGAAGGAGACCGGCGAGTCCGGCACCGTCTGGCGGATCAGCTGCATCGCCGCCTGCAGGTCGTCGCGCTTGGCTCCGGTGACGCGCACCGTGTCGCCCTGGATCGCGGCCTGCACCTTCATCTTGCTCTGCTTGATGGCGGTCTGGATCTTCTTGGCCGTCTCGGTGTCGACGCCGCTCTTGACGACGAGAAGCTGCTTGACCTTGTCGCCGCCGATCTTCTCGATCTTGGCGCTGCTGTCGATGAAGCGCACGTCCACGCTGCGCTTGGTCAGCTTGGCCACGAGGATGTCGCGCACCTGGGCGATCTGGAAATCGCTGTCGGCGAACAGCGTGATCTCCTCGTCGCCGAGTTCCACGGCAGCCGAGGAGCCCTTGAAGTCGAAGCGGGTGCCGATTTCCTTGGAGGTCTGGTCCACGGCATTGCGGACTTCCACGAGATTCGGCTCGATGACGGTGTCGAAGCTGGGCATGGGAAAATTCTCGCATGCAAATCGAGTCGGGCGTGAGTCTGAAGCCGTTCAATACGTTCGGATTGCCTGCGGTGGCGCAACAACTGGTGCGCATCGCCGGCGACGCCGATGTGCGCCGGGTCGTCGACCATCCGGATCTCGGCCGCGCCGCCAAGTTCATCCTCGGCGGCGGCAGCAACATCATCCTGACGCGCGACATGCCGCAGGTCGTGCTCAAGGTCGAGGTGCGCGGCCTTCGTCTCGTCGACGAGCGCGCCGACGCCTGGATCGTCGAGGCCGGCGCCGGCGAGGGTTGGCACGACCTGGTTGCCTGGACGCTCGCCCAGGGCCTGCCGGGCCTGGAGAACCTGGCACTGATCCCGGGAACCGTGGGCGCCTCGCCGGTGCAGAACATCGGTGCCTATGGGCTGGAGCTGAAGGACCGCTTCGAGTCGCTCGACGCGGTGGACCTGGTCACCGGCCGCAGCGTCACGCTCGGCGCCGAGATCTGCGCCTTCGGCTACCGCGACAGCGTCTTCAAGCATTCGCTGGCCGGCCGCACGCTGATCACGCGCGTGCGTTTTCGCCTGCCGCGGCCCTGGCAGCCGTTGCTGGGCTACCTGGACATCGAGCGCAAGATGCGCGAGACCGGCGTGGCCGCGCCCTCGGCGCAGCAGATCTTCGACTGGGTCTGCGCGATCCGCCGCGCCAAGCTGCCCGATCCGGCGGTGATCGGCAACGCCGGCAGCTTCTTCAAGAACCCGGTGGTCACGCCGGAACAGTGCCGCGACATCATCGGCCGCGACCCGGAGATCGTGCACTACCCGATGCCCGATGGCAGCGTGAAGCTGGCCGCCGGCTGGATGATCGACGCCTGCGGCTGGAAGGGAAAGTCGGTCGGCCAGGCGGCGGTCTACGAGCGCCAGGCACTGGTGCTGGTCAACCGCGGCGGGGCCATCGGCTCCGAGGTGATGACGCTGGCCCGCGCCATCCAGGAAAGCGTCTACGGCCGCTTCGGCATCCGCCTCGAACCGGAGCCTGTGGTCGTCTGACCACACCGTCACGAAACCGTCATCGTCCCGTCTCAAAGTCATCGTCAACAAGAAGAAGACGACAACAACAAGAAGGGAGATGACGATGACGATGAAGACGAGTGCTGTGAACTTGATCGTGGTGGGGTTGGCGCTGTCGGCGCTGGTGATCGCCTGGCTGGCCTGGCGCCGCGCTGCGGCCCGCCGGGCGGTGCGCAGCCACCCGCTGCCGGCCTACCTGCGCGACAAGCTGCGAGCTCAGTACCCGCAGCTCGGCGATCGCGATGTCGCTGAGGTCGAGCGCGGCCTGCGCCAGTTCTTCCTGGCCAGCGCGATGGCCAGGGGGCGCTTCGTGGCGATGCCCTCGAAGGTGGTCGACGCGATGTGGCACGAGTTCATCCTGCACACCCGCGCCTACGAGAACTTCTGCCGCAAGGCGTTCGGACGCATGCTGCACCACACGCCGGCCGAGGCGCTGGCGGCCGACCCGAAGCGCGGTGACAAGAACTTCCAGGGCCTGCGCCGCGCCTGGGTCTGGAGCTGCCGCGACGAAGGCATTGACCCGCGCAAGCCGGACCGCCTGCCGACCCTGTTCGCGCTCGACGCGGCACTGGCCATTGCCGGGGGCTACCGCTACGTGGCGGACTGCGCATTGCTCGGCGCAGACCGCGGCGGCACGCACTGCGCGGCCGGCTTCGGCTGCGGCTCGTCGTGCGGGTCGTCCTGCGGCGGGGATGGCGGGGGTGACGGCGGCGGAGGCTGCGGCGGCGGGGGCGACTGATCTGGCAAGCGGCGCCTTGCGGCCCGTTGCAGACATTCACGAAGGTCCGCAATGATGGGCGCGCGGGCAGGCGGTCCGGGTATGCGCTCTCCGGCCCACGCTCGCGGGCGACCACCGAGACTCGCCTCGCATGCCTCCTCAACACCAACTTCGTCCTGCCACCGCCTGGGCGACCGCGAATGGGGCCTGCGATCGCACACCCGAACCACCTGCCCCACAAGCACTGAGGCCCTCATGACGGCAGGCCACCGCTGATGCCGGCAGGGCGGCGGTGGTGCCCGCGGGCGCAGGCCCCATTCGCGGTCGCCCTGGCGAGGGCATGGCAAACCAGGTGTTGATGCGGCCGCGGTTGCGGCTCGCAGTGGCCGCCCGCGAGCGTGGGCCGGAGAACGCGGGTACCGCCGTCGACCTGCGACCATGCCCGTCGCACGCAAAGCAGACCCCCGAAGACCGCAAAGGGCCGATTGCGGCCGCCGCGGATCAGTCTTTGCCTAGGTCTCCGAGCGCCAATCCGTGCGAGCGCGCCTCGTCGAACCAGAGTTGGTTCAGAGGAAGTGGCAGACGTAGTGCAGCGTCTGCGTCACCTCGATGTCGAAGGCCGACTGACCCGGCACGTCGAAGGACTGGCCGCCGCGGAACATCGCCCAGTCGGCGCTGCCGGGCAGCTTGACGCGGCACTCGCCCTCGACCAGCTCCATGCGCTCCGGCGCGCCGGTGTTGAAGCGCAGCGACGAAGGCAGGATCACGCCGACGCTCTTCTTGCTGCCGTCGGCCAGTTCGAGGCTGTGCGAGATGCACTTTCCGTCGAAATAGACATTCGCACGGGTGCGCACTTTGGCGTTCAGGCTGTCGGTCATGGCAGGCGGAGGGTATCGGAGGAGCGCGGATGCTAGCGCACCGTTGTGAGGGTCTGTGAGCGGCAGGCATTAGCTCACGCTTTGCGCGGCGGCGCGCGGCGTGGCTGCATCCGGGTTGATGGGGGCGCGTTGTAATCGGCAACCCATATCCGCCCATGCTCGCCATATCCACCCCCGCCCTGCCGCTCGACGCGATGTTTCATCGCCTGTTCGAGGCGAGCCCGGATCCGACCGTCGTGGCCGAGTTCGGCACCGGCCGCATGCTGATGCTCAACCCGCAGTTCGAGCGCATGATCGGCTGCGCACCAGGTGAACTGGACGGCCTGACCGTGCCCGAATCGGGCCTGTGGACCGACGAGACCGAACGTCGCGCCTACCTCACCCTGCTGGAGGCGCGTGGCCGGCTCAAGGACTACGTGGCGACGCTGAACTTCCGCGGCCGCGGGCCGGTGCCGGTGTCGATCAACGCCTCGCTTTTCGAGCACGCGGGTCGACGCTGCATCCTCGGCACGGTGCGCGACGTGTCCGGCACCCGGCACCGCGACCTGCAGTACGAGGCGATCCTGGAGAACGCCTCGGTGGGCATCGCCTTCACGCAGGAGCGGCGCTTCCAGCACGTCAACCCGCGCTTCGAGGAGATCCTGGGCTGGCCGGCCGGTTCGCTGGTCGGGCAATCCGGCCGCGCTGTCTGGCCCAGCGACGATGCCTATGCCGAGATCGGCCGGCTGGCCGGGCCGCTGCTGCAGTCCGGCGCGGCCTTCGAGGGGGAGTTCGAGATGGTCCGCCGCGATGGCCAGGCGTTCTGGGCCAGCGTGCGGGCACGTGCCATCGATCCGCGTCGCCCGGGCAGCGTCGGCACGATCTGGATCATCGACGACATCACTGAGCGCCGCCGCAGCGCCGACGCGCTGGCCGAGGCGCGCGACCAGGCCGAATCGGCCAGCCGCGCGAAGAGCGAGTTCCTCGCCAACACCAGCCACGAGATCCGCACGCCGCTCAACGGACTGCTCGGCCTGGTGCGCCTGGCCCAGGACCCGGCGTTGGCGCCGGGCAAGCTGCGCGAGTACCTCGAGCACATCGACGACAGTGCCCAGGCGCTGGCCGGGCTGATTTCCGACATCCTCGACCTGTCGAAGATCGAAGCCGGCCGATTGACGCTCGAGCAGGTCGACTTCGACCTCCACCAACTGCTGGGCAGCGTGCGCGACGCCTACACGGAGCTTGCCGCAGCCAAGGGGCTGGGCTTTCGCTTCGAGCTGGGCGCCGGCGTTCCCCGCTGGGTGAACGGCGACCCGATGCGGCTGCGCCAGATCGTCGCCAACTACCTGAGCAATGCGCTGAAGTTCACCGAGCGTGGCGCCATCGAGGTGCGAGCGCTACGGCGTGCGGACGGGGGCACGCGCATCGAGGTGAGCGACAACGGCCCGGGCATCGCACTGGCGCTGCAGACTCGCCTGTTCCACCCGTTCTCGCAGGCCGATGCCTCGACCACGCGCCGCTACGGCGGGACCGGCCTCGGCCTGAGCATCTGCAGGCAGCTCGCCGTGCTGATGGGCGGGGGCGTGGGCATGCTCAGTACACCGGGCGAGGGCAGCCGCTTCTGGGCCGACCTGCCGCTTCGCGCCTCGAGTGCGCCGCCGGTGGCGCAGGCCACGCGCTTCGCGCCGGTCGATGCCCTGGCGGGCGCGCGCATCCTGCTGGTCGAGGATCACCCAGTCAACACGCTGGTGGCCGAGGCCACGCTGGCCCACTGGGGCGCACAGGTTGTCACCACCGGCAACGGTGCGCTGGCGGTGGAGGCGGTTGCCGCGGCCACGGCGGCGGGCGAGCCCTTCGACGCGGTCCTCATGGACCTGCAGATGCCGGTGCTCGGCGGCATCGACGCCACGATCGCGATCCGACGCACGCATGGCGCGATGCTGCTGCCGGTGATCGCATTGACTGCCGACGTGCTGGTGTCAGAGCGCGAGAACGCCATGCGCCAGGGCATGAACGACTTTCTTTCCAAGCCTATCGACCCCGAGCGCCTGGTGCGCGTGCTGGCGCACTGGGTGCGCCGGGCTCGCCAGGCGCGCGGCTGATGCGGCCGGCAAGGCCTGTTACCGCTAGGCGCTGAACCGGCCCGTTGCCTCATGCATACTGCGCCCGCGTCACCGGCGAACCCCATGCACCGCCTCCTGCAACGCAACCAGCACGCCATTGCCAGCACCCAGGCCGCGACCGAGCGCGCGCGGCTGCTGGCACAGCGCGTGCTGCTGCTGGCGCGCCACTGGCGCATCGACGACGTGCCCGAAGCCCTGAGCGACGCAGAGGCAGCCGTGGCCGCGAGTGCCGATCGGCGCGCTGCCGCCGAACTGGCCCTGGCGCGCGGCGTGGCGCGCTACTACGGCGCGCAGATCGGCAGCGCGCTCGAACCCGTGCAGGAGGCCCGCGATGCCGCCATCATGCTCGGCGACGCCGGTCTCGAAGCGGAATGCGAAGCCTGGCTGGGTTGCGTGCGCGGCACCTTGCACCACGATCCGAACGAAGTGCTGCCGCACCTGCGCCAGGCGGTGGCCCTGGGGACGGCGCAACGTCCGCTGGCGGCGGCGCGCGGCCTCTACGTGGCCGCCACGCTGTATCACGAGGCCGACCTGATCGACGATGCCGTGCGCCACTACCGGCGCGCGAGCAGCCTGGCACGTGCCGAGCACGACGAGCAGCTGGTGGCTGCGGTGCACCGCTACATGACGCTGGCGCAGGCCCAGCAGGTCCGCCGCGCCCGGGCGGCCGGCCGGCTCGACGGCGAACAGCTGAAACAGGCGCTGGCCGGCCTGGGCAGCGCCCAGCAGCTCGCCTCGGCACTGACGATCGACGACACCGGCCTGCAGTCCAACCTGCGGCTGGGCGAGATGCTGTGCCTGAGCCGCCAGTTCGAGCAGGCGCTGGACATCTTCGCGCGCACCGTGGAGCCTGCGGTGCGCGCAGGCATGACCTGGGAAGCCACCATCGCGCGCGCCGACCATGCGGTGTGCCTGGCCCATTGCGGGCAGCTCGAGGCGGCCGCGCGCACCGGACGGCTCGCCGAAATCGACCTGAGCGGTGAGTTCGATGACTACTCGCGCGCCGTGGTGCACGACTCCCTGGCCGAACTGGCCGACCTTCTGGGCCGGGAAGTCGAGGCCCGGGCCCATCGGCAGACTGCGGCCGAGGCCTGGGCACTGGACGTGGCCTACTGCAGCGGCCTGCGCGCCGCGCTGACGGCGCACGGACCCTTGACCCCCTAGCGCCTGGACGTCCCGCGCAAGGCCAGCCAGGTCAGCTGCAGCTGACGGGCGTCGCTGCTGGCACGGTGCCGCTCCTGGGGCTGCAGTGCGCCGATGCGCTCGCGTGTCGGCTGCCAGGCCTGCGCGTCCTGCTCGTCCAGGGCGCTGCGCAGGTGTTCGAGGCGGAACGCCGGTGTGCCGCCGGCGGCATCGAACAGCAGATTCAGCCAGGCGTAGTCATGCGCCCAGCCGTCGCAATGCAGGGTGCGGCCGTGCAGCCGTTGGTTGAGCTCGCGGGCCACCTCGGCCACCGGCCGGCCGTGGCGCAGCGCCGTCTCGCGGGTGATGCCGTGCAGCGCCTGCGCCGAGGCGTCCCAGTGCGTCCATGATGAAGCTGAGCCGATGTCCAGGAAGGCGGGAACGTCGGCGATGGGGCGGAAGCTGGTGGCCATGCGGCGGGGCCATGCAAGTGCCGGGCCGAGGGGCCTGTCCCGCCGGCGACAACCGCTCCCCGGGCTTTCGCGTCTGTGCGCTGCCGGGCTGCTGCGGTATACCCGAGGCCGACTCGGCCGACACCTGCGGCCGCCAGACAGGAGGCCTCCGTGCCGTCCGAATCCTCCACCGCGCTGCCGCCGCGCCCGCACCATCGCATCTGGCCGCGCCGCCTGCCGCGCGCCGTCGTCGCGCCGGAAACCTCGCTGTGGTTCAACCTGGAGGTGTCGGCCCGGCGCTACCCCGACAAGCCGGCCTACCTGTTCTTCGGCCGCCCGCTGACTTACCGCGAGCTCCATGCCCAGGCCGAGGCCATCGCCGGCTGGCTGCAGTCGCGCGGCGTGAAGAAGGGTGACCGCGTGTCGCTGTTCATGCAGAACTGCCCGCAGTACGTGGCCGCGCTGTACGGCATCCTGCGCGCCGACGCCGTGGTGGTGCCGGTCAACCCGATGAACCGCGCCGAGGAGTTCGGCCATTACATCGTCGACCCGGGCGCGCGTGTGGTGGTCTGCAGCGCCGATCTGGCCGGCATCGTGGCCCAGGCCAATGCGGCCCTGCCCGAGGCGCAGCGCCTGAGCGACGTGCTGGTGACGCGTTACCTCGACGCGCTGCCCGCTGGTCCGATCGCCGCGGACGAAGCGCCCAACGCCGCCACCGAGCAGTGGCTGCGCACCGACCCGCCGCTGCCCGAAGGCGGGCCGGCCTGGACGCGCTGGACTGACGCGCTGGCACAGCGCCTCGTGCCAGGCCCGCACACCGCCGTGCCCGACGACATGGCGCTGCTGCCCTACACCTCGGGCACCACCGGGCTGCCCAAGGGCTGCATCCATACCCATCGCACGCTGATGCACAACGCCGTGGGCGGGCAATGGGGGCACACCGGGCCGGAGTCGGTCGGCCTCGGCGTGGTGCCGATGTTCCACATCACCGGCATGATCTACAGCGTGCTCGGCGCGGTGTACGCCGGTGCGACCACGGTGATCCTGCCGCGCTGGGACCGCGAGCTCGCCGCGCGCCTGATCGCCGGCCACGGGGTGACGCACTGGACCTGCATCCCGACGATGATCATCGACCTGTTCGGCAGCCCGAACTACAAGAGCTTCGACCTCTCGTCCTTGCGCAACCTCAGCGGCGGCGGCGCGGCGATGCCGCAGGCGGTGGCACAGCGGCTGATCGACGAGTTCGGCCTGACCTTCGCCGAAGGCTACGGCTTGACCGAGACGGCCGCGCCCAGCCACGCCAACCCGCCCGAGCGCGCCAAGCTGCAATGCCTGGGCATCCCGATCTTCGGCGTCGACTCGCGCGTGGTGGATCCGCTCACGCTCGAGGAGATGCCGGTGGGCGAGGTGGGCGAGATCGTCACCTTCGGGCCGATGGTCTTCAAGGGCTACTGGCGCCACCCCGATGCCACGAAGGCCGCCTTCGTGGCGCTGCCCGGCGACGATTCGGGCCGCCTGTTCTTCCGCACTGGCGACCTCGGCCGCATCGACGAAGAAGGCTACTTCTTCCTCACCGACCGGCTCAAGCGGATGATCAACGCCAGCGGCTTCAAGATCTGGCCGGCCGAGGTGGAGATGCTGCTGTACAAGCACCCGGCCGTGCAGGAGGCCTGCATCATCAGCGCACGCGACGAGTACCGCGGCGAGACCGTCAAGGCCGTCGTCGTGCTGCGTGCCGAGGCGAAGGGCAAGACCCGCGCCGAAGACATCATCGGCTGGTCGCGCGAGCACATGGCCGCCTACAAGGTGCCCAAGCTCGTCGAGTTCGTCGACAGCCTGCCCAAGTCGGGCGCGGGCAAGGTGATGTGGCGGCTGCTGCAGGACCGCGAGGCCGACAAGACCGCCAAGGCCTGATCACGGACCGAGCCTAGAAGCGCGAGCCGGGCTCCGCCAGGAAGGCGACCTCTTCGGGCGTGCTCGCGCGGCCGAGGATCTGATTGCGGTGCGGGAAGCGGCCGAAACGGCGGATCACGTCGCGGTGCTTGATGGCGTAGTCGAGCCGGTCGCGCATCGCGGGCGAACCCGCGGCCAGGGCCTCGAAGCAGCGCACCGAGCGCTCCTGCAGCGCCAGGTCCTCGGCATGCTCGAAGGGCAGGTAGACGAAGCTGCGCTGCAGAACGGGCAGGCCGTGGTCGGCGCCGCGCGCCGTCATCGCTTGCGCGAGCCCGAGCGACTGCGCGTCACCGGCAAAGGCCAGTGGCGTGTCGCGGTGCACGTTGCGGGTGAACTGGTCGAGCACGACGATTGCCGCCAGCGTCTCCTGCGGGGCCGCGCCGAAGCGCGCGCCGCCGAGCACCGCGCCGATCAGCGTGCCGAAACGCTCGCGGATGCGGGCGTCGAAGGCGGCATCCTTGCGGA
This sequence comes from Rhizobacter sp. AJA081-3, assembly GCF_017795745.1. Taxonomy (GTDB): domain Bacteria; phylum Pseudomonadota; class Gammaproteobacteria; order Burkholderiales; family Burkholderiaceae_C; genus Piscinibacter. Next base: position 1,577,738 of record NZ_CP059067.1, read on the forward strand.
ACCACTCGGGGCGGTCGATGCCGTGCTCGGGCGAGCCCGGCGCACCGAACCAGAAGTCGAGAACGGCCTGAGCGTCTTGGTTCATGGGTTCAGTCGGCGCGCGACAGTTGCTGCCACAGGTAGGTGAACTCCAGCGCCTGCAGCGTGGCGCGCTGCTCATTGTCGGCGGCGCCGCCGTGGCCACCCTCGATGTTCTCGTAATACAGCACCGGGTGGCCGTACTCTCTCAGCCGCGCCACCATCTTGCGTGCGTGGCCGGGGTGCACGCGGTCGTCGCGCGTCGAGGTGGTGAACAGCGCCGTCGGGTACTTGCCGTCGCGCCGGACGTTCTGGTACGGGCTGTAGCGCGAGATCCACGCCCATTCTTCCGGCAGCTCGGGGTTGCCGTACTCGGCCACCCAGCTCGCGCCGGCAAGCAGCTTGTGGAAACGCTTCATGTCCAGCAGCGGCACCTGGCAGACGACGGCGTTGAACAACTCCGGCCGCTGCAGCATCACCGCGCCGACCAGCAGCCCGCCGTTGCTGCCGCCTTCGATGCCCAGGTGGCGCGGGCTGCTGATCTTGCGGCGCACCAGGTCTTCGGCCACGGCGATGAAGTCGTCGTAGCTGCGCTGCTTGTCGGCCTTCATCGCCGCCTGGTGCCATCGCGGGCCGAACTCGCCACCGCCGCGGATGTTGGCCACCACCAGCACGCCGCCGCGCTGGTACCAGGCGGCACCGAAACCGCGCGAGTACCAGGGCTCCAGCGAGATCTGGAAACCGCCATAGCCATAGAGCAGGGTCGGGTTGTTGCCATCGGCTTTCGCGCCGCGCGGCCAGACCACGAAGTAGGGCACGCGCGTGCCGTCGCGGCTGGTGGCGAAGTGCTGCTCGGCGCGCATGCCGACCGAGTCGAACGAGGCCGGCAGCGACTTCAGCGTGTCGCGCTTGTCGCTGCCGCTGCGGCCCAGCAGCAGCGAGTCGGGCGTGAGGAAGTCGGTATAGCTCAGCAGGTACTGCTCGGCCAGCGGATCGTCGCGGCTGAGCGGGTCGTGCAGCCCGGTCACGCCGAGGTTGCCGGGCGATGGCGCGTCGACGGCGCGGCGCGCAAAGCGCCCGTTGGCGTCTCGCTTCCATTCCTCCAACCGGCCGGTGACGTTGTCGAGGATGTTGACCAGCACATGGCTGCGCGTCAGCGCGATGCCGGCCAGCGATCGCGTCTCGGTGGGCTCGAACAGCACCTGGAAGCGCCGCTCGCCCTTCAGGTAGGCAGCCATGTCGGCGGCCAGCAGCGAGCCCTTGGGATGCAGGCGTTCGCCCGCCTTCAGGTCGCTGCGCAGCTCGAGCAGCAGCGTGTCGCCGGCCACGCCGGCACTGTGCATGAATGAGACGCGGGCGTCGTCGGGCACCTCGAGCCGGACCAGCGCGTCGCCTTGCAGCAGGTAATGCTCCTGGCGGAAGAAGTCGAGCGCGCGCACGATCAGCGTGCGCTCGAAGCCGGGCGTGGTGTCTACCGACACGCCGACCCAGATGTTCTCGCGCCGGCCCTCGAACACGGTCTTCGCGTCGGCCAGCGGCGTGCCGCGCTTCCAGCGCTTGAGGATGCGCGGGTAGCCCGAATCGGTCATCGAGCCGGGGCCGAAATCGGTGCCGACGTAGAGCGTGTCGGCGTCCACCCAGGCGACGTCGGACTTGGCCTCGGGCAGCACGAAGCCGCCGGCGACGAAGGACTTGGCCACGCTGTCGAACTCGCGGACCACCTTCGCATCGGCGCCGCCGCGCGACAGCGAGATCAGGCAGCGGCGGTAGTCGGGGCCGAGGCATTCGGCGCCCGCCCAGACCCAGTTCTCCTTCTCGGCGGCGGCCAGCGCGTCGAGGTCGAGCACGGTCTCCCACTTCGGGCTGGCCTTGCGGTATTCGTCCAGCGTGGTGCGACGCCACAGGCCGCGCTTGTGGGTGGCGTCCTGCCAGAGGTTGTAGAACCAGTCGCCGCGGCGCGACACGGCCGGGATGCGGTCCTGCGAGTTGAGCACCGCGAGCAGCTTTTCGCGCGTCGGCGCGAAGTCCGCTCGGGCTCCGAGCAGCTTCTGCGTTTCGGCATTGCGTTCCCGCACCCAGGCCAGGGCCTTGTCGCCCTGCACCTCCTCGAGCCAGAGGTGCGGGTCGTCGTCGGCTGCGGCGGGTTTGTCTTGGGACATGGCCATCGGGGTCAGGGCGGTCGCCAGCGCGCAAAGCAGCCAGCAGGTCAGGGTTCGTCGGTTCGTCATCATCAGCCCAGCAGGCTCTGCACTTCGGGGTGGCGGCGCACGTAGGCCTGCACGTAGGAGCACAGCGGCCGCACCTTCAGGCCCTGCTCGCGGGCATGGGCCAGCGCGGCGCGCACCAGCGCCGCGGCGATGCCCTGGCCCTCGAGTTCGGGCGCGACTTCGGTGTGCGTCATGAACATAACGCCGTCGCGCAACCGGTAGTCGCACACGCACAGGTGGCCGTGCACCGTGGCGCTGAAGCGGCCCAGCGCAACGTCGTGCTCGATCGGGATGCCCATGGTTCGCCTCCGTGGAACGCGGCTCAGCGCGGGTTCAGCCGCACCGGCGTCACCTCCACCGAGGTGGCGCCGTCGCCGACCCAGGCGGTGCCGTCCTGCACCGTCACCTGCAGCTGCATGGTACGTTGAGCCAGCGCCGCCAGCGCCTGGCTCTGCGCCGCGTCGATCTGCCAGACCTCGATGTTCGAGGCGCGCGAGATCTTGTTCGCGATGCCGTTCCACCAGATCGGCGTGCTCGCGGCAAAGGCGTAGACGCTGACCTTGTCGGCACGGCCGGCGGCGCGCAGCAGCCGCTTGTCGTCGGGCTGGCCCATCTCGAGCCAGTGGCGGATGCGGCCGGTCAGGTCGCGGTGCCAGAGCTCGGGCTCGTCGACGTCCGACAGACCCTTGCCCATCTCGAGCGTGCCCTGGTGGTCGTCGGCGGGCACGTTCAGCGCGAAGGCCAGTACGCGCACCAGCATGCGCTCGTCGGTCTCCGAGGGGTGGCGGGCCAGCGTCAGTGCATGGTCGGCGTAGATGCCTCGGTCCATGTCGGCGAGCTGCACGCGGGCTTTGAAGATGGTGGCCTTGAGTGCCATGGGCGGTGCGGCGCAAAGCCGCGATTAGACCAGAGCCCCGTGCTCCGCCCGGCGGGCCCTTCGCGGCGGGCCGGCCGCGCTCAGGGCTTCTCGGCCAGCGTCTTCAGGCCCGCCAGGCCGTCGGCGAAGTCCTTGCCGATCATGGCGTCGGCGCCCAGCGCGAACCAGCGCATCAGCGGGTTGCTGCCCATGTCGCCGTTGATGCGCCAGGTCACCCGCGTTCCGGCGCCCTCGGGTGCCAGGCTGACGTCGCCGGTCGAGGTGGTGCCGAAGTCGGGGAAGAAGAGTTCGTAGTCGACGCGGGTGGGCGCCGTGGCCGCGGTGAAGGTCATGCGACCGTCGCCCTCGGTCTTGCTCTGCCACGACCAGGCCGCGCCCGCGCCGCTGGGCGGGCCGCTGTAGCTCATCTGCATCTGCGGATCGCGCTGGTTCCACACCGTCCAGTCCTTCCAGCGGCGCGGGTCGACCACCAGCGCATAGACCTTGTCGGGTGGCGCGGCGATCGAGACGCTGCGCGCCACCGAGAACTTCGGCGACAGCAGGAAGCCGCCGAGCACGAGCACGGCAGCGAGCACCAGGATGAGCACGAGCAGCGCCTTGACGATCTTCATCGCGACTCCTGTCGTTGGAGGGGTGCCGCAGTCTGCCCCCTGGCTCAGCGCGGGGCAATACCGGATGTATCGAAATCTTCCGGCGACTCGGAACCGCACTCGCGGCCCTCACGGGCACTGCGCTGGCCGAGCTCGAGCCATCCCATCACGGCACAGGCCTGCGACGCGGGCACCGGGTTGTCGCCCAGGCCCTGCAACGCGTCGCGCAGCGCGGCGTAGTAGGCGCCGTGGCAGCCGCGACTCAAGGGCAGCGGCTCGGTGCGCAGCGAGTCGGCACCGGCGCGCGTCAGCAGGCTGGCCTGCCGGTCCACGCCCCAGCCGGGCGCTGCCGGCCAGGCCGGGCGCGCGCCGGCCTTCAGTGCCTCTTCCTGCGGGTCCAGGCCCTGCTTGACCCAGCTGCCCTGCGTTCCGTGCACCACGAAGCGCGGCGAGGCGGCGGCGGCCAGCAGGCTGGCGCGCAGCACCACGCGCCGCCCGGGGTAGCGCAGCCGGGCCTGGAACCAGTCGTCGGAGTGGCCGCCGTCGCGCAGCACCGCCTGGTCGAGCGCGATCGCCTGCGGCGTGCCGAACAGCTGCAGCGCCTGGTCGAGCAGGTGCGGCCCGAGGTCGAACCACAGCCCCGCGCCCGGCGCCGCCGACTCGCGCCAGCGATCGCGAACCACCGGGCGATAGCGGTCGAACGCCGACTCGAGGTGCACGATGCGCCCGAGCTCGCCCCGCTCGATCAGCGCCCGCAGCGTCAGGAAGTCGCTGTCCCAGCGCCGGTTGTGGAACACCGACAGCAGCCGCCCGCGCGCCTGCGCCAGCGCCGTCAGCTCGCGCGCCTGCGCCAGCGTCAGCGTGAAAGGCTTGTCGACGACCACGTTGCGGCCCGCCGAGAGCGCGGCATGAGCGAGCGAATGGTGGCTGTCGTTGGGGCTGGCGATCACCACCAGGTCGAGGTCGGCGCGCGCGATGAGCGCGTGCGCATCCCCAAGCACCTCGACCGCCGGCCAGTCGGCGTGCACGCGCGCGGCGTCGCGGCTGGACACGGCGGCCAGTTCCAACCCCGGCACGCCGGCGATCAGCGGTGCATGGAAGGTCCGGGCGGCGTAGCCGTAGCCGATCAGGCCGACGCGCAGGGCGGGTGGGGGCATGGCGGGGTGCGGCAAGATGCGGTCGGCGCATTGTCGCGCCGGACTGCGGAGCGACGCATGAGCTCGACCCCCTTCGACCTGTTCGTCATCGGCGCCGGCAGCGGTGGCGTGCGTGCCGCGCGGATGGCCGCGCAGCGTGGCGCGCGTGTCGCGGTGGCCGAGAGCGGCGCACTCGGCGGCACCTGCGTCAACCTGGGCTGCATCCCGAAGAAGCTGTACAGCCACGCGGCGCACTTCGCCGATGCTTTCGAGCAGTCGCGCGGCTTCGGCTGGACGCCCGGCGAGGCGCGTTTCGACTGGTCGCTGCTCAAGGCCAACCGTGCGCGCGAGATCGCCCGCCTGAACGGCGTCTACGAGAAGCTGCTGCGCGATGCCGGCGTGACGATCCTGCACGGCCGCGCGCGGCTCGGCTCGCCGCGCACGGTGCTCGTCGACGGTGTCGAGCATGCAACGCAGCGTGTGCTCGTGGCCACCGGCGGCCACTCGGTGGTGCCGGAGTACCCTGGCGGCGAACTGGCCGTCACCTCCGACGCGATGTTCGACCTGCCCCAGTTCCCGCGCGATCTGGTCGTGGTCGGCGGTGGCTACATCGCCTGCGAGTTCGCGTCCATCTTCCGCGGCCTGGGGGCCAGGGTGACGCAGCTCGTTCGCGGCGATCAGATCCTGCGCGGCTTCGACGAAGACGTGCGTGGCTTTCTCGCCCGGCAGATGGCGCAGCACGGCGTCGAGCTGCGCACCGGCGTGCGGCCGGCGTCGATCGAGCGTGCCGGCGACGCACTGAAGCTCACGCTCAGCGACGGCAGCACGTTGGCTGCCGACACTGTGCTGCAGGCCACCGGCCGCCGCCCCAACACGGCCGGGCTGGGCCTGCAGGCGCTGGGCGTGCGCCTGGACGAACGAGGCGCGATCGTCGTCGACGAGGCCTTCGAGTCTTCGGTACCCGGCGTGCACGCGGTCGGCGACGTGATCGACCGCCTTCAGCTCACGCCGGTAGCGCTGGCCGAGGCGATGGTGCTGGTCGACCGGCTGTTCGGCAGCGGCGCCCGCCGCATCGACTACGAGCTCGTGCCGACCGCCGTGTTCACCCATCCGAACGTGGCCACCGTCGGCCTGACCGAGGCCCAGGCACGAGTGCGGTACGCCGCGGTGAAGGTGTTCCGCACCGAGTTCAAGCCGCTCAAGCACACGCTGTCGGGCAGCCCGGAGCGGGTGCTGATGAAGCTGCTGGTCGACGCTGCCACCGACCGGGTGGTCGGCCTGCACATGGTGGGCGACGAGGCCGGCGAGGTGGTGCAGGGTTTTGCGGTGGCCCTGAAGGCCGGCGCGACCAAGGCGCAGTTCGACGCCACCATCGGTATCCACCCCAGCGCGGCGGAGGAGTTCGTGACGCTGCGCGAGCCGGTGGCATGATGGCGCCCGTTCGCACTGACCTGAGCTGCCATGAGACTTGTTGTCGCCCTCGGCCTGAGCCTGAGCTTCTGCGCCGCCACCCTGCCGCAGGCAGCCGCTGCGCCGGGTGACAAGCTGCGGCTGGGCATGTTCGGTTCGGGCAAGGCCGTCGGGCCCTTGCTCACGCGCGCCGAACTGCGCGAATGTCTCGCGCTGCAGGGGCGCATCAAGAGCGGCAGCGACACCGCCGCCGCCGACCGCGAGCAGCTTCAGAAGGAGAAGGCCGAGCTGGTGCGCCAGGGCGAGGAGCTCAAAGCCCAGTTCGCGGCACTGGACCGCACCAGCGTCGAGGCGATCGAGCAGTACCGTGCCAATGCCCTTGAGCGCGACAAGGCGATCGATGCCTTCGAGGCCCGCACCAGCGAATTCAATGCCCGGCTGACCGCGCTGGGCGAGGATCGGGCAGGGTTTACCCAGAGATGCGACAACCGCCGCTTCGACGAGCTCGACGAAGCCGCCATTCGCAACGGCAAGTGACACTCGTCAACACGGCTGGTTTCGTGAGAGAAGACAAGCTCTGCTTAAGCGGGCATGGCTAGAGTGCACCGACGATCCCCCCAGAGGGTTCGCCGCCACTCAAGCCCATGACCGAAACGCCCATTCAAGCTCAACGCACAGCACCCACCGCGGGCCGCCTGGCCCTGGCCGGGCCGCTCTTCGTGGCTTTCGTGGTCGTCAGTGCGCTGACCCGGCTCGGTCTTGCGGCCTTCAATGCCGATACCTCGCTGTTCGAGCCCTTGCGCCTGGGCCCGGCCGTGCTGCTCGGCCTGGGCTACGACGTGGCGGTGGCGCTGTGGTGGTGTCTGCCCCTGGTGCTGCTGGGTTGGTGGTGGCCCGCCGCCCGCGCCCGATCCGCGCTGGGCATCGTGGCGCTGGTGCTGACGGCGGCATTGATCGGCGGTCTGGTGTTCGTCAGCGTCGCGGAGTTCGTGTTCTGGAACGAGTTCGCCTCGCGCTTCAACTTCATCGCCGTCGACTACCTGCTCTATACCCGCGAGGTGATCGGCAACATCCGCGAGTCCTACCGGTTGACGCCACTGTTCGCCGGCATCGGCGTGGCCACCTTGCTGCTGACGCTGGCCCTGGCCCGGCGCATGCGCCGCGCGGCCCTGGAGCCGGCGCCCGGGCTCTGGCGGCGCAGCGGGCACGCGGCTCTGTACGTGGCTGTGGCCGTGGCCGTGACTGCCGGCGTCAATACCGGCTGGAAGGACCGCCTCGGCCAGCCGCAACTGGTGCAGGTGGCCGGCAACGGCGTGTGGGAGTTCTTCCACGCCGTGCGCTACAACCAGATCGACTACCAGCGCTTCTACGCGACGCTGCCGCAGGCGCAGGTGAATGCGATCCTGCAGCGCCGCTTTGCCGACCCGGCGCACTACCGCCTGATGGCCACCCCCGAGATGCCGATTCGCCGCGAGGTCATCCCGGACGGGCCGCAGCGCGGGATGAACGTCGTCATGGTGTCCATCGAGAGCCTGGGGGCCGAGTTCGTCGAGAGCCTGGGCGGCGCACGCGGGCTCACGCCCAACCTCGAGCGGCTGGGCCGCGAGGGCCTGTTCTTCGAGCGCATGTATGCCACCGGCACGCGCACCGTGCGCGGCCTGGAGGCGCTCACGCTGTCCGTGCCGCCCACGCCGGGCCACGCCGTGCCGATGCGGCCCAACAACAGCGGCCTGTTCACGATCGGCGGCGTGTTCAAGGACAAGGGCTACGAGGCGCTGTACCTGTACGGCGGCTACAGCTACTTCGACAACATGGCCAGCTTCTTCGGCGGCAACGGCTACACCGTCATCGACCGCACCGCGATCGACAAGAAGGACATCCACCACGAGAACATCTGGGGCGTGGCCGACGAAGACCTGTTCGACCTCGCACTGCGCGAGATCGACACCCGCGCGGCCGCCGGCAAGAAGGTGTTCGCCCACGTGATGACCACCTCCAACCACCGGCCCTACACCTACCCGGCCGACCGCATCGACATCCCTTCGGGCACCGGTCGCGACGGTGCTGTCAAGTACACCGACTTCGCCATCGGCCAGTTCGTCGAGAAGGCGCGCCAGCGGCCCTGGTTCGACAACACGCTGTTCGTCTTCGTGGCCGACCACACCTCGATCGCGCGCGGCCGCAGCGACCTGCCGATGGAGCGCTATCACATCCCGATGGTGATGTACGCACCCGGCAAGATCGCGCCCAGGCGCGTCGACGCGCTGTCCTCGCAGATCGACGTGGCGCCCACGCTGCTCGGCTGGCTGAATGTGCCCTACGTGTCGGAGTTCTTCGGCCGCGACGTGCTGCGTGACGGCGGGCCGGCGCCCTCGCTGTTCATGGCCAACTACCAGACGGTGGGCTTCGTCGGCGAAGGGATGCAGGTCGAATTGCGGCCCAAGCAGGGCACCCGCGTCACTGGCGTGGACGGCAGCAAGCCCAGCACCGAGCATGCGCAGGAAGCGCTGGACGAGGGCATCGCCTTCTATCAGGCCGCCGCGCAGCGGTTTTCGTCACGGCGCTTCGAGCCCCCACCGCCGCCCAAGGAACGCTGAGGCTCCTAGAATCCCGGCTTCTCACACCGCCGAGAAGCCGCCATGACGAGCGCCGACAGCAACCCGCTGCTGCAGCCCTGGGACACCCCCTACGGCCTGCCCCCTTTCGACCGCATCCGCGCCGAGCATTTCCCGCCGGCTTTCGGGGCGGCGCGCGCGGCCCACCTGGCCGAGATCGAGGCGATCGCCGCGCAAGCGGACGCTCCCACGTTCGAAAACACCATTGCCGCGCTGGACCGCAGCGGCCGCGCCTACTACCGCGTCGAGGGCGTGTTCCACAACCTCGCGGCGAGCGAGACCTCGCCGGCGCTGCAGCAGGTCGAGCGCGAACTCGCTCCCCAGCTGGCCGCGCACAGCAACGCGATCTACATGCACCGCGGCCTGTTCGCACGCATCGATGCGCTGCATGCGCGCCGCGAGGAACTCGGCCTGACGCCCGAGCAGCGCCGGCTACTGGACCGCTTTCATTTCGACTTCGTCCGATCCGGCGCGCGCATCGCCGGCGCGGCACAGCAGCGCTATGGGCAGGTGATGGAGCGCCTGGCCGAACTGACGACGCGCTTCGGCCAGAACGTGCTGGCCGACGAATCGGCCTACCGGCTGGTGCTGCGCGACGAATCCGAGCTCGCCGGCCTGCCCGATTTCGTGCGCGCCGCGGCGCGACAGGCCGCGCTCGATCGTGGTGTGCCCGACGCGCACGTGATCACGCTGTCGCGCTCCCTGATCGTGCCCTTCCTGACCTTCTCGGACCGGCGTGATCTGCGCGAGCAGGCCTGGCGCGCCTGGACCAGCCGCGGCGAGCACGATGGCGCCACCGACAACCGCCCGGTGGCCCGCGAGATCCTGGCGCTGCGCAACGAGCAGGCGCGTGCGCATGGCTACGCGAGCTACGCCGACTACGCGCTGGCCGACACCATGGCCGGCACGCAGGCCGCCGTCAGCCAGCTGCTGCAGCAGGTGTGGACGCGCGCCCAGGCCCGCGTCGAAGACGAGCGCAGCGCGCTGCAGGCGCTGGTGCTGTCGCGTGGCGAGTCGCTGCAGGTCGATGCCTGGGACTGGCGCTACTACGCCGAGAAGGTGCGCGCGCTGCGCTACGACCTCGACGAGTCGGTGGTCAAGGCCTACTTCCCGCTCGACCGCATGGTCGAGGCAGTGTTCGATTGCGCGAACCGCCTGTTCGGCCTGAGCTTCGTGGCGCGGCCCGAGATCCGCGCCTACCACCCGGACGTGAAGGTCTACGAGGTGCGCGGCCGCGACGGCACGCAGATCGGCGTGTTCCTGCACGACAACTTCGCGCGGCCGAGCAAGCGCAGCGGCGCCTGGATGAGCAACTACCGCCAGCAGTCGCGCAACACCGCCGGCGGCAGCGCAGTGACGCCGATCGTCGTCAACAACAACAACTTCGCAAAGGGCGCGCCCGGCGAGCCCACGCTGCTGAGCTTCGACGATGCGCGCACGCTGTTCCACGAGTTCGGCCACGGCCTGCACGGCCTGCTGTCCAGCGTGACCTACGAGCGCCTGTCGGGCACCAACGTGCTGCGCGATTTCGTCGAGCTGCCGTCGCAGCTGTTCGAGCACTGGCTGACCGAGCCGGAGGTGCTGAAGAAGCACGCGCGCCACCACCGCACCGGCGAGGCGATTCCCGACGCACTGGTGTCCAAGCTGCATGCGGCGCGGCGCTTCAACCAGGGCTATGAGACGGTGCGCTACACCGCCTCGGCGCTGCTCGACATGGCGGTGCACGCGCAGACCTCGCACGACGGCGTCGACATCGGCGAGTTCGAAGGAGCAGAACTTCAGCGCATGGGCCTGCCGGCGGGCGTGGGCCTGAACCACCGGCTGCCGCACTTCCAGCACCTGTTCTCGGGCTCCAGCTACGCAGCCGGCTACTACGTCTACCTGTGGGCGGAGGTGCTCGATGCCGACGGCTTCGATGCCTTCGCCGAGGCCGGCAATCCCTTCGACCCGGCCGTGGCGCAGCGGCTGCAGCAGTTCATCTACTCGGCCGGCGATTCGCTGGAGCCCCGAGCGGCCTACCGTGCCTTCCGTGGCCGCGAGGCGACGGTGGAGCCGATGCTGCGCAAGAAGGGGCTGGTGCCCGAAGGCGCCTGACCGCGGGCCCGCTGCGCTCAGCGCGCGAGCGTGCCCGTGCTCTGCGGAAAGCGCGCCTCGAGCGCACCGAGGAATTGCTTGAAGTCGATCGGCTTGGTCCAGTAGTCGGCGAAGCCGGCCTGCAGCGCGCGCTCGATGTCCTCGGGCATCGCGTTGGCCGACAGCGCCACGCAGGGGATCTGCGCCGTCTGGGGCTGCGAGCGCAGGCGACGCAGCACCTCGAAGCCGTCGAAGTCGGGCAACTGCATGTCCACCAGCACCAGGTCGGGCTGCAACAACGCGGCGCGCGCCACGCCCGCCGTGCCGGTCGTCTCGCTGGCGATGTCCAGCCCGGACAGGCCGCGCACCAGCTCCTCGACGAGCATGACGTTCACCGGGTTGTCCTCGATGTAGAGGATCTGGCCTCGCTGGCCCTGCAATCGCATCGGCGCGCTGTGCTCATCGTCGACCGACTGCCCGCTGCCCATGCCGGGCTCGGCGCCGGGCAGTGTGACTTCGAAATGGCTGCCCAGACCGGGCGTGCTGCGCACCTCGATGCGACCGCCCATGCCGTTGACCAGGGCGTTCACGATCGTCATGCCGATGCCCGTGCCTTCGATGCCGTCGCGCTCGGCGCCCAGGCGATTGAAGGGCTCGAACAGCCGATCGAGCTGCGCCGCGCTCATGCCGCGGCCGGTGTCGCTGACGGTCAGCCGAACCTCGTCGCCATGCGCACCCGCCGAGATGCGCACTTCGCCGCCGGGCCGGTTGTACTTGATGCCGTTGGTGAGCAGGTTCACCAGCACCTGCAGTGTTCGAGTGCGATCGGCGTGGGCCACGCCGTCGACCTCGCCCGGCAGCAGCCGCACGCCCTGGCGCTGCGCCAGCGCGGCCACGAGCGGGATGGCCTGCCCGACCAGCCCGGCCAGTTCGACCGGCCGCGGATCGAGCCGCAGGCTGCCGGACTCGAGGCTGGACAGGTCGAGCACGCCGTCGATCAGCGTCAGCAGGTGCTCGCCGGCCGAACGGATGTGGCCGAGCTTGGCGCTGCGCGCCGGGTCTGGTTCCTCGACCTGCAGCAGCTGCGTGAAGCCGAGCACGGCATTCAGCGGCGTGCGCAGTTCATGGCTCATGCGTGCGAGGAACTGCGACTTGGCCTGGCTGGCCCGTTCGGCCACGGCCGTCTGCTGGCGCGCAGCCTCCGCTTCCTTCGCGTCGGTCACGTCCCAGTTGACGCCGATGCGCCGCAAGGTTCGGCCCTGGTCGTCGGTGACGGCGATCGAGCGCGAGGCCAGCCAGCGCACGCTGCCATCGGGCAGCAGCACGCGGAACTCGTAGCGCAGCGGCCAGCGGTCGCGCATCGCCTGCGCAGAGGCGTCGACGTTGCGCTCGCGATCGTCAGGGTGAAGCAGGGCCAGCCGCTCGACGCGCTGCGGCGGGTGCTGGCGCGGGGCCAGGCCGCGCAGACGGAACATCTGTTCGTCCCAGCGCTCGGCCTGCGTCTCGAAGTCGACCTCCCAGGTGCCGATGCCGGCGCTGCGCGCAGCCAGCGCGGCGCGCTGATCGGCGCTGCGCAGGGCCTGCTCGGCCAGGCGGCGGTCGGTGATGTCCAGCGTCACGCCGAAGATCATGGTCTTGCCGTTCCAGTTGCGGTGGCGCGCGCGATTGACCAGCCAGCGCACCTCGCCGCCCGGCCGGACGATCCGGTACTCGTGCTCGACGGTGGCGTCGGGCGAAGCCAGCAGCTCGTTGCGGGCCGTGCGCATGCGCAGGCGATCGTCGGGATGGATGATCTCCTCGACCCACTGCGTGCGGCTCGGCGTGCCGCGCTCCGGCGGCCAGCCGCTGAGCTCGAACATCTGCGGGTTCCATTCGCCCGACTCGGTCTCGGGGTCGCGGCTCCAGATGCCCAGGCCGGCCGCGCCCGTGGCGATCTCCAGACGCAGCGCAAGCTCGCTGGCCTCTCGCTGTCGCTCCACCTGCTCGGTGAGATCCAGTGCCACGCCGAGAAAGGCCAGCGGCTTGCCGTCCGGGGCACGTTGCACGACGCGGCGCGTCAGCACATGGCGCCAGCTGCCGTCGCTGCGCCGGTATCGTGCCTGCATGTCGGTAGGTCGGTCGGAGGCGAGGGCACGCTGAGCCGATGCCAGCACCTCGGGCAGGTCATCCGGGTGGATGTAGGAGCGAACCTCCTCGATCGACAGCCCGTCGGGCCGAGCTGGGATGCCCAGCACCGCGTAGGCACGATCGTTGTAGTGCATGCGGTTGGAGAGCAGGTCGTGGCGCCAGATGCCGATATCGGCGAGTTCGACGGCAAGCCGCAGTTGCGCGCTGGCGTCGCCCAGCGATCGGGCCAGATCGTAGATCTGGGTGTCGTCCATCATGACGCCAACGACACGCTCGGCGCTTCCGTCCGATGCGGCCTTCACCTCCCATTGCGAATGGATGCGGCGCACCGAGCCGTCCGGCCGCAGCACGCGGTAATGCTGCGCATAGCGCCCCGGCGCCGCCATCGATTGGCCGTAGGTGCCGGTGAAGTGGTCCTCCGGATGGATGCGGCGCGTGGCCTCCTCGAGGCTCGGCGTGCCTTGCGCCGGATCGAGTCCCCAGAAGGCGAACACGTGGCGGTCCCAGTGGCCGCGCCCGGTGGCGACGTCTCGCTCCCACAGGCCGAGGCGGCCGAACTCCTGGGCGATGTCGAGCTGTTCGCGAAGCCGGGCCGCTTCGGCGGCTTGCGTGCGGCGCTCGCCGACATCCTCGAGCACCCAGGCCAGGCCCTCGTCGGTGCGGCGTGCCTGGACGCGGAACCAGCCCCCCTGCAGATGCAGCTCGGTGCTCGTGAATCCTTCGGCACCGAGCGCGCCGGCCATCGCGCCGGTGGGGTCGAGCGAGGTGATGCGATCGCCCTCGCGAACGTCGAAACGTTCGCGAAACGCCGCGTTGCACGCGAGCAAGCGTCCGTCGGCGGACGACAGGGCGAGCAGGTCGCGTGACAGCTCGAGCCAGGCCGCGAGCAGCTGCGGACCGGGGGAAACCGACGCAGTCATGGGCCGTCTCGAACGATGAGCGAAGAAGATGATGCCGTGCTGCCGCGATTCACGCGGCGAGTCTACGACGCGGGACAGCGATGCAGCGGGCGCCGAACGCGAACTCCGACCTACTCTGCGGCGACCTGCAGCACCAGCTTGCCGAAGTTCTGCCCGTTGAACAGTTTCAGCAACGTGGCCGGGAAACTGGCCAGGCCTTCGACCACGTCTTCCTTGCTCTTCATGCGGCCATCCTTCAGGTAGCCGGCCATCTCGGCCACGGCGAGGGCGTAGCGATCGGCGTAGTCGAACACGACGATGCCTTCCATGCGCGCGCGATTGACCAGCAGCGAGAGGTAGTTCTTCGGGCCTTGCACCGGCGTCGTGTTGTTGTACTGGCTGATGGCGCCGCAGATGACGATGCGTGCCTTCCGGTTGATGCGCGCCAGCACGTGGTCGAGGATGTCGCCGCCGACGTTGTCGAAGTAGATGTCCACGCCGTCCGGGCAGTGCTGCTTGAGGCCGTCGCGGACGCTGCCGGACTTGTAGTCGATGCAGGCGTCGAAGCCGAGCTCGTCGACCACCCAGCGGCACTTGTCCGGACCGCCGGCGATGCCTACGACGCGGCAGCCCTTGATCTTCGCGAGCTGGCCCACGGTCTGGCCCACGGCACCGGCCGCGCCGGAGACGACGACCGTCTCACCTGCTTTCGGCTGGCCCACGTCCATCAGGCCGAAGTAGCCGGTCATGCCGGGCATGCCCAGCACGTTGAGCCACTGCGTGTCGGTACCCAGGCGCGGGTCGATCTTCACGATGCCGCTGCGCTTGATCTCGCCAGCCGGGATCAGGCAATACCCCTGCACGCCCAGTCCGGCGCTGACACGGTCGCCCACCGCGAAAGCCGGGTTCTTCGATGCGACCACCACCCCGATGCCGCCGGCGCGCATTACCTCGCCGATGCCCACCGGCGGGATGTAGCTCTTGCCTTCGTTCATCCAGCCGCGCATGGCGGGGTCGAGCGACAGCGACAGGGTGCGCACGAGCACGCCGCCATCGCCGGGCAGCGCCACCGGCTCGCTGGTGAACTTCCAGTCGCTGTCCTTGGGCAGGCCCACCGGGCGGGCGGCCAGGCGGATCTGTTGGTTCACGGTGGTGGCGAGGTCCTGCATGGGGTTCACTCCTGACGAAGAGCGCGGATGTTAGGTGTGCGCTGCGGGCCGCGGCGTCGCCTGGGTGACGCCTCGCGGGATTGTGCGGACGAAAAAAAACCGCGGTCGGAGCCGCGGCTTTCTTTCGCGGGCCGAAGCCCTGCGGTCACAGCGGGCGGATGTTCGCCGCTTGCAGGCCCTTCTGGCCTTGCTTGACTTCGAACTCGACGCGTTGGTTCTCGGCCAGGGTCTTGAAACCATTGCCTTGAATGTCGCGGAAGTGGGCGAACAGGTCGGCACCGCCAGCGTCTTGCGCAATGAAGCCATAGCCCTTGGCTTCGTTGAACCACTTCACGGTACCGGTTTGGGTCGTCATGGACGTATTCCTATCTATCAATCAAAAATGAAGAACATAAAGCACGGCAGTGCCGGCGCACGCAGCACACTCAAGCGACGAGAAGGGGATTTCTAGCGATGCCGACTGCGTGGGACGCAGTGGAAGGATGGAGATCACGAACAATCGAGACTTGCGTATAACTGTGTCCTGTAATGTACACGACACGACAGAGGCCGTGTGGACTGATCGTGACCTGCGCCACGAATGCGCGTGCGGCATGGTCACCAACTGTGCGGCGGTCACATCACGAAGGACTTTGCGGTCGTCGCTGTGGGATGCTTCCGGATTGGAGGCGGGAAGGCCCGCCACACTTCCGGAAAGAGATCTCACCATGATGTTCAAGAGCCTGATCACCGTGGCTGCGCTGTCGCTGGCCAGCCTGCATGCCGCCGCCGGCGAACCGACCATCCATGTCAGCGTAGGGGGCGAGATCAGCCCCGGCGTGTACGGTCGCGTCGACTTCGGCAACGCGCCGCCGCCGCCGGTGCTGTACCCACAGCCGGTGGTGATCGTGCGACAGCCGCGACCCGTGGTCGTCCAGCCGGTGTACCTGCATGTGCCGCCGGGGCATGCGAAGAACTGGTCCAGGCACTGCCATCGCTACGATGCCTGCGCGCGGCCGGTGTATTTCGTGAAGTCCGGCGAGTACGAGCCGCGGCGTGGCCATGGCAAAGGCCATGGCAAGGGCCGCGGCCACGACGACTGAGGGCACATCCGTCCCCGCATGTCGTCGTCGGATGTGCCAAGCTCGGGGCCCCAGCGGCCCCGTCTTCATTCATGCGCCTGTCCGTCCTCGACCAATCCATCGCCCTCGAAGGCCAGGGCCAGGACGCGGCCATCCGCGACACGTTGTCGCTGGCCGCGCATGCCGAAGCGCTGGGCTACGCACGCTTCTGGCTGAGCGAGCACCATGGCCTGCCGAGCATCGTCGGCTCGGCCCCGGAGATCCTGATGGCGGCCATCGCTGCACGCACGCGGCGCATCCGCATCGGCAGCGCCGGCGTCATGCTTCCGCACTACAGCGCGCTGAAGGTGGCAGAACAGTTCCGCGTGCTGGAAGCGCTGGCACCCGGGCGGATCGACCTCGGCGTGGGTCGCGCCCCCGGAGGCGACATGCGCATCGCGCAGGCGCTCAACCCGAACGCCTACGGTGCGGCCGAGCACTTTCCGGAGCAGGTCCGCGACCTCCAGGCCTGGACCTCGCAGGCTTCGCACCGTGGCCTCACCGCGCATCCGCTCGGACCGCACGCACCGGAGGTCTGGATCCTGGGCAGTTCGGACTACGGCGCGCAGCTGGCCGCGCACCTTGGCCTGCCCTATGCCTTCGCCTACTTCTTCACCGACGGGCAGGGCGTCGAACGCGCGCTGGAGCTCTACCGCAGCCTGTACCGGCCGAGCGAGCGGCACCCGACGCCGCAGGCCACCATCTGCGTGTGGGCGCTGGTGGCCGAACGCGGCGACGACGCACGCCACCACGCGATGAGCCGCGAGCACTGGCGCATGGCGCGGATGCGAGGCGAACTCGGCCCGCTGCAGGACCCGGACCGCATCGCCGAACGCGGCTTTCGCGCCGAGGACGCCGCCGCGCTGGAGGCGATGCGCGCCAAGGCCTTCGTCGGCGCCGTGGCCGAGGTGTCGGGGCGGCTTCGCGCTCTGGCCGCCGAACTGGAGCTCGACGAACTGGTGATCAACAGCTGGTCGTTCCACAGCGAAGTGCGGCGGAACTCGTATGCGCTGCTGGCGAGAGAGTTCGGCCTCGAAGCCGAGGCGGGCGCATGAACACGATCGACTTTCTGCTGCGCGGCGAGTACATCACCCTCGATGCCCTGCTCAAGGCCACCGGCCTGGCCGGCAGCGGCGGCGCCGCCAAGGCCATGGTGGCCGACGGTCGGGTTCAGGTGGACGGCCGCGACGAGCTGCGCAAGACCTGCAAGATCCGCGCGGGCCAGGTGGTGGCGGTGACCGGCACGCGCGTGCGCGTCATGGCCGATCCCGATGCGCCGCCGCCTTGAAGCGGGCAGCATCGGGGTCTGACTTCACCGAGACCTCGACCATGTTCGAAACCTGCATCGCGGGCAGCCTGCCCAAGCCCGCGTGGCTCGCCGAGACCGAGAAGCTGTGGCCGCAATGGCGCGTCGCCGGTGCCGAGCTCGACGCCGCCAAGCGCGACGCCACGCTGCTGGCCATCAAGGAACAGGAAGACGCCGGCCTGGACATCGTCGGCGACGGCGAGCAGGCGCGCCAGCATTTCGTGCACGGCTTCGTCGAGCGCGTCGAAGGCATCGACTTCGAGCACAAGGTGAAGATGGGCATCCGCAACAACCGCTACGACGCCATGGTGCCGCAGGTGGTGGCGCCGCTGCGCCTGGCGGGCCGCGTGCATGCGCTGGAGGCGCAGGCGGCGCGCGCCCACACGAAGCACACGCTGAAGTTCACGCTGCCCGGGCCGATGACCATCGTCGACACCGTGGCCGACCGCTTCTATGGCGACAAGGTCAAGCTGGCCTTCGCGTTCGCCGAACTGCTCAACCAGGAGGCACTCGCGCTCGAGGCCGATGGCATCGACATCATCCAGTTCGACGAGCCGGCTTTCAATGTCTACATGAAGGACGCGGCCGACTGGGGCGTGGCTGCACTGGAGCGCGCCGCGCAGGGCCTGAAGTGCAAGACCGCCGTGCACATCTGCTACGGCTACGGTATCCAGGCCAACATGGACTGGAAGAACACTTTGGGCGAGGAATGGCGGCAGTACGAGCTGGTGTTCCCGGCGCTGGCGAAGAGCCGCATCGACCAGGTCTCGCTGGAGTGCTTCCACTCGCACGTGCCGCCGGAGCTGATGGCGCTGCTGGCCGGCAAGGACGTGATGGTCGGCGTGATCGACGTGGCCTCGGCCGAGATCGAGACGCCCGAGCAGGTCGCCGACACCATCGGCCGCGCGCTGCAGTTCGTGCCGAAGGAACGCCTCTTCCCCTGCACGAACTGTGGCCTCGCGCCGATGAGCCGCGAGGTCGCGGTGAAGAAGCTGCAGGCGCTGGCACGCGGAGCAGAACTCGCGCGCCAGCGCTACGGCGCCTAGGCGGCTAGAACTTGTAGTTCAGGCCGACCGAGTACATGTCGGCGTTGGACTTGCTGCCCAGCGCGTCGAAGCGGTAGCGCTCCCATTCGCCGCGCACGCCGAGCTGCTTGTCGAAGTCGTACTGCACGCCGGCGCCGACCTTGTAGCTCGTGCCGCGGTCGCTGCCCGCGGTGCTGCTGTCGAGCTTGCCGTTGAACAGGCCGACACGGCCCAGAGCCGAGAAGCCGTTGCCCAGCGGAAAGGTGCCCACGGCGTCGGCGTAGAACCCGTCGGCCTTCACGTCGCCCGCGCTGTTGCTGAACTTGCCCAGGCGCGCATAACCCGCCTCGAGGCCGAAGTTCGGCGTGAATGCATAGCCGCCGTAGAGCTTGCCGCCGGTGGAGGAGCGGTCGACCGTCGCTGCGCTGCCCAGGTTGTCGCTCTGGACACGCGAGTTGCCGAGGCTGCCACCGATGGAAAGACCTTCGGCCTGAGCGGCGGCCGCGCCGAGCAGGGACACACACACGAGAGCATTGGCGATTTTCTTCATGGAGAAACTCCGTTTCTTTGGTGAATGCCGGCAGCGATGTCGCCACCGGCATGCACACCTTGCCCCGAGGGCGTGAAGCGGGTGTTCTCCGTGAGTGAAGTAGTGTCCTGGC
This sequence comes from Rhizobacter sp. AJA081-3, assembly GCF_017795745.1. GTDB lineage: Bacteria > Pseudomonadota > Gammaproteobacteria > Burkholderiales > Burkholderiaceae_C > Piscinibacter. Next base: position 1,596,952 of record NZ_CP059067.1, read on the forward strand.
AGGTAACGCCGGGTGAAAGGCATTGCGGCTGCCATTGCGGCACGGAACCGCACGGTCGTGCGGCCCTCCAAGGCCGGCGTGGGCACGCACCGTGCCCGGGTCGGGTCAGGACTTGGGCTTGTTCGAGCCCGGCTTCTTCGGCTCGGCGCTGCCGGCCTTCGGCTGATCGCCCAGCGTGGTCTTGAGCGGGCAGACCGAGAAGGCAGGGCACTTGGCGCAACCGACGGCCAGGGCAACGGGGCACAGCGTCATGGCAGGTCTCCTCTTGTGATGGAGCCGCAGCATACGCCCGAGCGATGCGGGCATCATTCGGGGATGACCTCCTTGCTCGCACCACCCATCACGTCGCCCGACGCACTCACCGACACCTTGCGCTCGCGGGGCCATGCCGCGCTCTCGCCCTCGGGCCTGGCCCAGCTCGCCTGCCTCGATCTCGACTCGCTCGCCGCCTGGCTGCCGTCGTGGGAGCGTTTGCCGCCCGATGCCTACCTGCGCGACGGTGGCCGCTACCGGCGGCGGCGGCATGGCAGCTTCGTGGCCACCGGCGAGGCCCTGCTGCAGGTGCCGCACCGCGCGCACTGGCAGCCGGTGTCGTACAACGCGCTGCACGGCGGTCTGGAGCGCTGGTTCGAGCCGCTGGAGCCGGCATTGGTGGCGGCTCCGGCCTGGCCGCGGCTCATCGTGTCGCTGGCCACTGCGTGCTCCGCGATCAAGGGCACCCAGCCCTGGTACGTCGAGGCGCATCAGTTCCGCATCGACACCACCGACGGCATCGGCCGGCCCACGCCCGAAGGCGCGCACCGCGACGGGGTCGACTTCGTCGCTGTGATCCTGGTTTCGCGCGAGGGCGTGAAGGGCGGCGAGACGCGCATCTTCGAGGCCGACGGCCCCGCGGGCCTGCGCTTCACGCTCACCCAGCCGTGGACCACGCTGCTGCTCGACGACGAACGCGTGGTGCACGAGACCACGCCGATCCAGCCCGCTGCCGCCGGCGGCCACCGCGACACGCTGGTGCTGACCTTCCGCGCGCATGGCTTCCAGGATCCGGCAGCAGGTTGACGCGGCGCAAAACACCCCTGAGGGCATCAGGGGGAGACTGCCTTCATTCACAAGAAGGAGCCACTCATGCGTGCGTTCACCGATTTCTTCTCCACCGACTACGGCCTGATGAGCGCGGCGGTGATCCTGTTCATGCTCGGCATGGGCGCCTTCTACGTGCGCTACTTCCTCAAGCACATGCACGAGGATGAGGCGCGCGAGCGCGCGGCGCGCAAGTAGCCGCGCTGCTACTTCAGCAGCGTCTGCTGCAGGAACAGCGTCGTCACGTAGAACTGGAAGTCGGCGTTTTCCTTGCGGCGAAAGCCGTGCCCCTCGTTCTCGGCACGCAGGTACCACACCGGCGTGCCGTTGGCGCGCACCTTCTCGACGATCTGCTCGGCCTCGGTGTAGGGCACGCGCGGGTCGTTGCGGCCCTGCACCACGAGCAGCGGGCGGGTGATGCGCGAGGCGTTCGTCAGCGGCGAGATGCGTTCCAGGAAGGCGCGCATCGCCGGATCGCGCTCGTCGCCGTATTCGACCCGGCGCAGGTCGCGCCGGTAGCTCTCGGTGTTGCGCAGGAAGGTCACGAAGTTGGAGATGCCCACCACGTCGATCGCACCGGCGATGCGCTGCGGGTAGGTCGCCGCCACCGCCAGGCTCATGTAGCCGCCGTAGCTGCCGCCGCTGACCACCACGCGTGACGCGTCCAGGCGCGGTTGCGTGGCGATCCAGTCGAGCAGGGCGCCGATGTCCTTCACCGAATCCTCGCGCTTCATGCCGTTGTCCAGCGCGAGGAAGGTCTTGCCGTAGCCCGACGAGCCGCGCACGTTGGGCTGCACGATGGCGATGCCCAGGTCTTCGACGAAGTGGTTGTAGCGGCCCATGAAGCCGACCTCGGCCTGCCCTTCGGGGCCGCCATGGATGTCGATGAGCACCGGCCGCTTGCCGCCGAAGCGCTCGGGCGGCAGGCTCAGCAGGCCGGAGATGCCGCGGCCGTCGAAACTCTTCCAGCGCACGATCTGCTGGTCGCCGAAGGCCTGCGGGTCCACGCCGGGCGCAGCGAGCGCGCGAGTCCATTGCACGGGCGCAGCACCCTTCGCGGCGTTCGGGTCGAGCGACCACACCTCGCCCGGGCCCTTGGCGCTGTCGAGCGAGAAGGCGAGTTCGCCCGCCTGCGGATGGAAGCCGAGCGCGCGCACACCGCCTGGCGGCAGCGCCGGCGCCGGCCGCTCCTTGCGCGAGCGGGCATCGAACAGGCGCACCTCGCTGCGCCCGTCGACGTTCACCTGCGCGGCGAGCAGGCGGCCGTCGCGCGAGGCGCCGATCTGGTCGACGTCCCAGGCCACGTGGCGCGACACCGGCAGCAGGCGGCGCCGGCCGAGGTCGTACAGCGCGAGCTGCCTGAACTCGCCGTGACGGTCGGTCACCAGCCAGATGCCGCTGTTGTCGCGCTTGAAGCCGGCCGCGAGGAAGCTCGCCTTGCGCTTGCTGCCGGGGGCCGGCAGCAACTGCCGGGTCTTGCCATTGCGAAGGTCGAGCAACCACAGCTGCGACTCGGTGGCCGAGATGTAGCGCGTCAGCGCCACGCGCCGGTCGTCCCACGACACACCTCCCACGCCCCAGCCGGTGCCGGGCAGTTCGGCCAGCTTGCGGCGCTGGCCCGGATTCGCCGGGTCGATCAGCGTGAGCGTCTGCCGGATTTTCTCGCGGCTGCCGCCCTGCGCGGTGCGGTCCAGCGGCACCGAGCCGACGAGCAGCTGGCTGCTCTTGTGCAGCCAGCCCTGGATCTCGTGCCGCTCGGTCGGGTCGGTCAGCAGCGTCACCTGGCGATCGGCGACGTCGAGCCGGTAGACCTGGTCGGCCTCGTCGCCGCCGTTGCTGCGCTCGAACACCAGGTACTCGCCGCGCTGCGGCTCCCAGCTGGCGACGCGCACCGGCTCGGAGAAGTCGGTCAGCGCCTCGGGCTCGGCCATCGGCGCCGTGACGCGGAAGAGCTGCGTCGTGCTGCCGCCCGCCTTGCGGTGCGTGACCAGCATCTCGCGGCGTGTCGGGTGCCACTCGAGGAAGCCGTGGCCGCGGAAGTCGGTGTAGCGCGCCACCTGCTGCGCCAGTGCTGCCGGGATGGGCGGGATGTCCTGCAGCACCAGGTTCGGGTTCGGCACCACCACTGCCTCGGCGGCGGGAGCGGCCGGGGCTGCGGCAGGAAGCGGCGGCGGCGCCGGCGGCAGCGCCGCGCAGGCCACGAACAGCAGGGTCGGTACGGTCAGGGCGAGGCGGCGCATCGGGTCGAGTTCAGGCGGACGAGGCTGCGCATTCTGGCGCCATTCGCCCGCGCCTCGCGAGATCAGGCCAGTTCGCGCACGTCGCCGATCGGCGGGTCGCCGAAGTCGGGCCGTTCCAGGCAGGCCAGCACGCGCGCCGCGGCCGCATCGGCGCTGGTGAGCTGGCCTTCGCGCTGCAGCGCGACGAAACGCTCGCGGTCGGGGAAGGCCTGTGCATCGGCCAAGCGCAACTGCACCTGCATGTCGGTGTCGATCACGCCGGGGGCCAGCGAGAGGACGCGGGCGCCATTGGGCACCAGCGCTTCCTCGAGGGCGAGGCAGCGCGTCAGGTGGTCCATGCCGGCCTTGGCGGCGCAGTAGGCGGCGCTGCTGGCCATGGCCCGGCGACCCAGCCCCGAGGAGATGTTGAGCACGCGGCGCTGGCCGCTCCAGGCCCGGGTGGCGTCGAGAAAGGCGGCGCACAACAGCGCGGTGGCTTCCAGGTCGATGCGCAGCGTGCGGGCCAAGCCGGCGAGGTCGGCATCGCGCAGCGCGCTCGGCGAATCGATCGCGCCGGCGTTGTTGATGAGCACGGCGCGCTCGAAGCGCTGCGTGTCGAAGGAGGCCAGCGTGTCGCGCAGCCGCTGTGCGGCAGGCAGCGCTTCGGCCAGGTCCACCGACCACTGTTCCAGCGTGGCGCCACGCGCCGCGGCCTGGTTCGCCAGCGCCTCGTTCGTGCGCCGCGACAGGCCGATCACCACGTGGCCGGGCACCAGCAGGCGGGCCGCGATGGCCTCGCCCATGCCCCTCGAATGGCCGGTGAGGATGTAGAGCTGCGCGGCCACCGGCTCAGGCGCTCAGGCCGCAGCCATCTGCTGGATGCCGGCGATGGCCCACTCGCGACTGCCGTCCAGCGGACGCACCAGGTGCCACACCTCGTCGAACGGCGTCGCGCCGCTGTCGCGCAATTCGCGCACCAGGCCATGGAAACGGACGCTGACGACCTGGCGCTCGGTCTCCTGCGCCACGTCGAGCACCTCGGCGTCGATCTGCACCACGTCGGTCTGCTGCGGCGTGTTGCCGCGCTCCTGCAAGTCCAGGCGGATCGAGGCGAACAGTTCCGGCGTGGTGAAGGCGCGCAGGTCGTTCAGGTCGGCGCTGTCGTTGGCGGCCTGCATGCGGATGAAGATCATCTTGGCGATGCGCTCGAAGCCGGCGGCATCGAAGTCGGCCGGAACGTGGCCCGATGCTGCCGTCACCGGTGCCATCGCCGTCGCGGTTGTGGTTGCGGGCTGGGCCTGCGCCGTGCGCCAGGTCGTGGTGTCGGCCGGCAGCGGTGCGCCGGCGCCCGCCAGCCGCATGCCGGCGGGGGCGGTGCGGTTCGACGCGAAGCGGCGCATCAGCAGACGCACCACGAACACGGCGACCATCGCCAGCAGCGCGATCATCATGATGTTGGCGAGTTCATCGCCGAAACCGAAGTGGCTGGCCAGCGCGGCCAGGCCCAGGCCCGCGGCCAGGCCGGCGATCGGGCCCATCCACGAGCGCTTTGGCGCCGCTGCGGCGGCTGCCGCGGGCGCCGCCGGCGAAGGCGTGGCGGCGTTCTGCGCCGGCTTGGCCGGCAGCGAGTCGGGCGTGCTGCGTGCCGGCAGGTCGCGCTTGAGGCCGGCGCTGCCGCCGCCCCCCAGGCGCTTGGCGTCGGCCACCGAAGGCAGCAGGGCGAGCGAGCACAGGGCGAGCGAGAGAGCGAGGAGCCAGCGTTTCATGGTGTCGTCAATCCTTCGGGCAGGTCAATCCAACAAGGGGCGCGCGGATGATACGCACAGGGGCTGGCGCGTGTGCCAAAGCCCTGGCCGAAGATGGGGCGGACGGCGTGCATTGCAAGCCACGCTGCCGATTGACCCTGTGCTTCTCGCGTGCCACACTGACCGCCTTCGCCGGCCAAGCCCTCCTTGGCCACCGATCCACCCGAGCCTGAGGAGACGCGCAATGAAGACGATTGACCTTGCCCCCTCAGTGGCCGCCGCCTGACGCGCCTCGGGTTTCTTCCCTTCGAGCTGTTCGAATCCTGACCTGAGCCGCGGCCCCTCGCGCCGCGCCCGTTTCCGCCTTGTCCGTACCCCGTGCGCCGCGCGGGGCCGAACGGCGTGCGCTCGCGCATGCCCTGCGAAACACAGGTTCTTCCACCACCATGATCGATTTCGATTTCGAGCGACTGCGCTCGATGGGACTCACTCCCGCACTGGCCAGCCGCGCCACGGCCTGCGCCAGCGAACCCCCACTGGCTGAACTGGCCTGCCGGCTGATGCGCCTGACCGTGCTGCACCGCGAGACGCTGCGACTGCACGACGGCGAGAGCGAGATCAGCGCCCGCGTGATGCCGCGCCTGGCCCGGACGCTGTTCGACGCCGAGGACTCGCTCGCCGCCGGCGACTGGGTGCTCTGCGTGCTCGATGCGCATGGCGCGGCCTGGGTGCACGAACGCGTGCCGCCATCGACGCACCTGGTGCGCCGCGATGCCGACGGGCGCCGCCACCCGGTGGTCAGCAACATCGACACGGCCCTGCTCGTGATGGGGCTGGACGACGACTTCAACCCGCGGCGCCTGGAGCGCTTCCTGGCGTTGGTGCAGGGCAGCGGCGTTCAGCCGGTGATCGTGCTGAGCAAGGCCGATACGCTGGCGGATGCGCGCGCGTTGTTCTGCCGCATGCAGGAACTGCGCGAGCGTCTGCCCAGCGGCGTGGAGATGGTGGCCGTGGATGCACGCGACCCCGAAGCGGCAGCCTGCCTGGCCGGGCACACGCTGCCGGGCCGCACGCTGGCGCTGCTGGGCACGTCGGGTGCCGGCAAATCCACGCTGACCAACACGCTGCTCGGTGAGCTGCGCCAGGACACCGGCGCGGTGCGCGAGAGCGACGGCCGCGGCCAGCACACCACCACGGCGCGTTCTCTGTTCCGCCTGCCGGGCGGGGCCTGCGTGATCGACACGCCGGGCCTGCGCGCACTGCGGCCCGATGCAGACGAGGCGAGGGTGGCAGCCACCTTCGCCGACGTGGCGGCGCTGGCCGCGCAATGCCGCTTCCGCAACTGCACGCACCGCGAGGAACCCGGCTGCGCCGTGCGCGAAGGCGTGGAGAACGACCGCCTGCGCAACTACCACAAGCTGCTGCGGGAGGCCCGGCGAGACACCATGAGCGCGCTCGAGCGGCAGCGCCAGGTGGCGCAGTGGAAGGCGCGCGGACGGGCCGGCAGCGCCCGCGCCAAGGCCAAGCGCGAGCCGACCTGAGCCGGCGTGCGTCGTCTCAGGCCGCCGCGGACTCCCGGCTGTCCTGCGCGCTCTCGCCGTGCGGCGTGCAGGCGGCCGAACCGCAGCCGCTGATCTCGGCGGCCGGCAGCGCCTCGGGGCGCGCCACCGCACCGGTGCGCGGGTCGTGACCGACGCTGCGCAGGTGCAGCGCCAGGCCCGCGTCCATGCTCTGCGCATGCTGCGGAAACCACTGGGCGAGCTCGCTCGACATCATGCGCAGCAACTCGAGGTCGCCGGCCTCGGCGCGCTTGAGCCCCTCGCGCATCACGTTGAGCACCACCTGGTGCTGGACGCTGTGGCAGTTGCCCGATGCGAACCGGGTTTCGCGCATCCAGCGGTCTTCCTGCCCGAAGTGCACTTCGGTGTGCTCGATCAGCGTCTGCCATGCGGGTAGCAGCGCGGCATCGCCCGCGGCGTCGACGGCGGCAAGTAGATCGACGAACTCGCGGTGCGTGTCATCCATCTGGGGCAGATCGAGCGAAAGCGCTTCGGACCATTCGAGCACGGGCATGTGGGGGCTCCACGTTTCGGTGACCGGCAGGCTAGTCGGCTGCCGACGCCCGTGCCTTGAGTCAGGTCAACCCGGACAGGATCGGGCCGTCGCAAAGTGATCAGTCGCATCACGAAGAAGGACCGAACGCATGGCACGCACGACCGCCACCGCCCGCAGCACCCCGCGCAGCACCTCCGGCACCGCGGGCAAGACCGCCTCCGCAGCCCCCGCACCGGCCCGCCCTCGCGGCCCGCGCCGTGCCGCGCAGGGTGACGTGATCGACGGCCAGGACGCGCGGGAGCTGGAGAAGGAAGTGGTGTCGCAGGCGGTGCAGGCGGCCAGAGGTGCCCAGGTGGCGGCCCTGGGTGACATCCTCGAGCGTGGCCATGACGCGCAGGAGACCGCCCGGCAGCTGCGAGCCATCCTCGAGGGCGCTTCGCCCGACGATGCCGCGGCGCTTCGCCGCGAGCTGCTCGAAGGCGCGCAGGCGCTGCAGCGCAGCCGGCTGGTCAAGCCCGACGAGGAACTGGCGGCCGACTGGCGCAACGGCGCCTACCCGTACAAGAACCTCATGTCGCGCAAGAACTATGAGGCGCAGAAGTACCTGCTGCAGGTCGAGCTGCTCAAGCTGCAGGCCTGGGTGAAGGAAACCGGGCAGCGCGTGGTGCTGCTGTTCGAGGGCCGCGACGCGGCCGGCAAAGGTGGCGCGATCAAGCGTTTCATGGAGCACCTGAATCCGCGCGGCGCCCGTGTCGTCGCGCTCGAGAAGCCGAGCGAGACCGAGCGCGGCCAGTGGTACTTCCAGCGCTACGTGGAACACCTGCCCACCGCCGGCGAGATCGTCATGTTCGACCGCAGCTGGTACAACCGCGCCGGCGTCGAGCGGGTGATGGGCTTCTGCAATGCGCACGAGTACGAGGAGTTCATGCGCCAGGCGCCGGACTTCGAGCGGCATCTCGTGCGCAGCGGCATCCATCTGATCAAGTTCTGGTTCTCGGTCAGCAAGGCCGAGCAACGCCGCCGTTTCAAGGAGCGCGAGGCGCACCCGCTCAAGCAGTGGAAGCTCAGCCCCATCGACATGGCCTCGCTCGACAAGTGGGACGATTACACCAAGGCCAAGGAGGCGATGTTCTTCGAGACCGACACCGCCGATGCGCCATGGACGGTGATCAAGTCGGACTGCAAGAAGCGCGCGCGCCTGAACGCGATGCGCTACGTGCTGCACAAGCTGCCCTACACGAACAAGGACCTCGAGCACATCAAGCAGCTCGATCCGCTGCTGGTGGGCCGGGCGCACGTGGTCTACGAACGCGGCGAACGCACCAGCGGCGCGATCCTCTAGCGCAGCCGGCGGCTAGAACGGCGCGGCGCTTTCGAAGCTCAGCGCGCGGCCGTCACCCGGGTGCACGAAGTCCAGGCGGGTGGCGTGCAGCAGCAGCCGCGGTGCCGCCGCGGCAAGTCCGGGCGGTGCATAGAGCGTGTCGCCGAGCAGCGGGTGGCCGATCGCGGCGAGGTGCACGCGCAGCTGGTGCGTGCGGCCGGTGAGGGGCTCCAGCGCGAGACGCGTACCGCCGGACACCAGACCCCGTTCGAGCACCCGCCATCGTGTGAGAGACGGCTTGCCGTGCGCGGCATCGACCATCTGCCGCGGCCGGTTCGGCCAGTCGGCGGCCAGGGGCAGGTCGATCTCGCCGGCCTCGCCTTGCATGTCGCCCGCAACGATCGCTTCGTAACCCTTGCCGACCTGCCGCTGCGCGAACGCGATGCTCAGCCCGCGTTGCATCTCGACGCCGCGTGCGAACAACACCAGCCCCGAGGTCGCCATGTCGAGCCGGTGCACCACCAGTGCGTCGGGCCACTGGTCGCGCACGCGGTGCCAGAGGCAGTCGTGCAGCTCGGCCGGCCGGCCCGGCACGGTGGGCAGTCCGGCCGGCTTGTCGGCGACGATCAGAGCGTCGTCGTGATGCAGGATCACGGCGGGGTCTCGACCAGCCGGTCGCGCCGCGCCAGCGCCGGGAACCAGCGCACCCACAGCGCCGCGATCGCCATCGAGCCCAGGCCGCCGAGCACCACCGAGCCCACCGGCCCGAGCAGCGCCGCGGTGACGCCCGACTCGAATTCGCCGAGCTGGTTGGACGCACCGATGAACACCGAGTTGACCGCGCTGACGCGGCCGCGCATTTCGTCCGGGGTCTCCAGCTGCACCAGCGATTGGCGGATCACCACGCTGACCATGTCGGCAGCGCCGGAGATGGCCAGCATCAGCATCGACAGCAGGAGCTGCGTCGACAGCGCGAAGCCCAGCATCGCGGCGCCGTAGACGCCCACCGACGACAGCAGCACGAAGCCTGCGCGCTGCCGGATCGGCCAGTGAGACAGCGCCAGCGCGGTGACCAGCGCACCGACGGCCGGCGCGGCGCGCAGCAGGCCCAGGCCCCAGGGACCGACGTGCAGCACGTCCTTGGCGAACATCGGCAGCAGCGCGCTGGCGCCGCCGAGCAGCACGGCGAACAGGTCCAGCGAGATCGCACCGAGCACGACCTCGCGTTGGCGCACGAAGCGCACGCCGGCGAGCAGCGTGTCCAGCGTGGCGGCACCGGCGATGCGTGCCACGTGCTCGTAGCGCACGCCGAGCACCATCGCGCAGGAGAGCAGGAACAGCGCGGTGCAGCTCGCATAGACGGCCGGCGCGCCGGCCACGTAGACGAAGCCGCCAAGCGCCGGCCCGGCGATGATGGCGCCCTGCATGCCGGCCGAACTGAAGGCCAGCGCCCGTGGCAGCACCTCGGCGGGTACGAGCAGCGGCGTGATCGCCTGCTGCGCAGGAAGCTGGAAGGCCTTGGCGGCGCCGATCAGCACCGACAGCGCCAGCAGCAGATCGCGGCTGGCCCAGCCCTGCCAGGCGGCCAGCGCGAGCGCCGCGGCCACGGCGGCCTGCAGCGCCATGCAGGCGGCGAGGATGCGCGCGCGGTGGTATCGATCGAGCACATGGCCTGCGACCAGCACCAGCAGCAGCGAGGGCATGAACTGCATCAGGCCGACCAGGCCCAGGTCCCAGGCGCTGGCCGTCAGGTCGTACATCTGCCAGCCGATGGCCACCATCAGCATCTGGTTGGCCGAGGTGCCGGCCAGGCGCGCGAACCAGAAGCGCATGAACGCGCGGTGGCGCAGCAGCGACTCGCTCAACGCTGGTAGGCCCCTTGCATGCGAGCCGAATCGAGGTGGTGCATGCCGGGCTTGCCGGACAGCGTGGCTGCGATCAGCGCGGCGGCGACATCGCGTGCGTCGATGGGGCGAACGCCGCGCGGCACCAGGCCCATCACCGGTCGCAGCAGGCGCATCGTCCACAGCTCGCCGGCCCGCTCGGGTTGGCCGAGCGCGGCACGGTCGCCCACCAGCAGCGAGGGCTGTGCAAAGTTCACCTGCTCGAAGCCGAGCACGGCGACGTCGGCCTCCATCTCGCCCTTGACGCGGTTGTAGAACACCCGCGACTTGCTGTCGGCGCCGAGCGCCGAAACGATGGCGATGCGCCGCGCGCCGGCCTCGCGGGCGGCACGCGCGGTGGCCAGCACGAAGTCATGATCGACCTGGCGGAAGGCCGCCTGCGAGCCGGCGACCTTGATGGTGGTGCCCAGTGCGATGTACACGTCGTCGACCTTCGGCACCCGGTTCAGGTGCGCGAAGTCGACGTTGTGCAGTTCGAGCTTGGGGTGCGACTCGATGCCCGGCGCCGCTCGGCGCAACAGCACGTGCACGCGGCTGACGGACGGATGGTTCAGCAACTGCGGCAGCAGTGCCCGGCCCACCAGCCCCGTCGCGCCGGCCAGCAGGACGGCGCGGGGCAGGGCAGCGGGCCTGGCGGTCATGCCCCCGACTCTACGCGTGCTCAGCGCGGCTTGGGCTGGGTCAGGCGCGGTTGCGGCTTGCCGCCGCCGCGCTGGTCGGCGCCACGCGCCGGCGCCGGGCCGCGGCCGGGCTGCTGGGCCGCGGGAACGGCGTGCGGCGCGTGCGAGCCGGCCGGGCGCGCCGCGGGGGCGGCAGCCGGGCGGCTGTCGTTGCGCGGGCGATCCGAGCGAGATTCATTGCGGCCATCGCCACGACCGCCGCGGGGCGCGCCCTGGCCACCGCGCGGAGCACCCTGGCCGCCGCGCGCGGGCGCATGGTGGCGGTGGCCGCCGCGGCCGGCGCCTTCGCCGATCACCATGCGGCCCAGCACGATGGGCTCCGGGCGCTCGCCGCTGGGCGGCTCGAAACCGGGCACCACCTCGCGCGGGATCTCGCGCTTGATGAGCTTCTCGATGTCGCGCAGGAAGCCGTTCTCGTCGACGCACACCAGCGAGATCGCCTCGCCCTGGGAGCCGGCGCGGCCGGTGCGGCCGATGCGGTGCACGTAGTCCTCGGGCACGTTGGGCAGCTCGAAGTTGACGACGTGCGGCAGCTGGTCGATGTCGATGCCGCGTGCGGCGATGTCGGTGGCCACCAGGCAGGTCAGGTCACCGGCCTTGAAGTCGGCCAGCGCCTTGGTGCGCGCGCCCTGGCTCTTGTTGCCGTGGATCGCCATGGCGGTGATGCCGCTCTTCACGAGGTGCTCGCACAGGCGGTTCGCGCCGTGCTTCATGCGCGTGAAAATGAGCACCTGGTGCCAGTCGTTGGACTTGATGAGATGGCACAGCAGGTCCTTCTTCATCTCGCGGCCCACCGGGTGGACCTTCTGCGCGATGGTGTCGGCGGTCTGGTTGCGGCGTGCCACCTCGATCAATGCCGGCTTGTTCAGCAGCCGGTCGGCCAGGGCCTTGATTTCGTCGCTGAAGGTGGCCGAGAAGAGCAGGCTCTGCTTGTGCGCCGGCACGATGGCCAGCACCTTCTTGATGTCGTGGATGAAGCCCATGTCGAGCATGCGGTCGGCTTCATCGAGCACGAAGATCTCGACGTGGCTCAGGTCCAGCGTGCGCTGGCCGTGGTGGTCGAGCAGCCGGCCGGGCGTGGCCACCAGGATGTCGACGCCGCGCCTGAGCTTGTCGATCTGCGGCTGCATGCCGACGCCGCCGAACATGACCATGCTGGTCAGGCCGGTGTACTTGCCGTAGGTGCGCACGCTTTCCTCGACCTGGGCGGCGAGTTCGCGAGTCGGGGTGAGGATCAGGGCGCGGATGGGGATGCGGCCGCGGCCGTCGCGCACGGCGGGCTTGGCCATCAGGCGCTGCAGCATCGGCAGCGTGAAGCCGGCGGTCTTGCCGGTGCCGGTCTGCGCGCCGCCGAGCAGGTCGCCGCCTTGCAGCACGACCGGAATGGCCTGGGCCTGGATGGGGGTGGGGGTCGTGTAGCCGTGTTCGCGGATCGCGCGCAGCAGGGGCTCGGCGAGGCCGAGAGTGTCGAAGGACATGGAGTTCCGTGAGGAGATCGGCCTGTCGCCCGGATGTGGGCGCCAGTCGCAGGCAGAGGGTGCGGGGGGCGCGAGGCCCGGGTCGGAAACGACGTCAGCGCAGTGACTGGGTGCTGCGATGGTGGCGCGATTCTACCTGCGGCTCCGATTTCATGCCGGACGCCAGCTCGCGCCCTTTGTCACGCCCAGGCGCAGCGTGAGCCAGCCCGCCAGCGCGAACGGTACGCCGACCCAGGCCAGGCGGTCGAAGCCGACGGTCAAGGCCGCAGGGCCGCCGATCGCCGCACCGAGCGCCGTGCCGATGTAGAGCATCGAGGTGTTCAGCGACAGCAGGATCGGCGCCTGCGCTGGCGCCAGCGCCGCCAGGCGCGACTGCTGCGGCGACATCATGCCGAAGCCGGCGATGCCCCAGACCACGAACACCAGCACGATCAGCGCGTGATTGCCGCGCGTCAGCGGCACCAGCAGCATCATCGCCGCGAGCACGGCGAGCTGCACCGTCAACGTGCGTCGCGGTCCGAAGCGGTCGTTGGCCCAGCCGCCCACCACGGTGCCGACCACGCCCGACAGGCCGAATAGCATCAGCGTGACCGACATGCGCTCGGTCGACATCGGCAGCAGCGCCTGCAGCACCGGCCCGATGTAGGCGAACACGCAGAAGATCGCCACGAAGTACAGCAGCGTGAGCGACAGCGTCCACAGCACCTCGGCGCGGCGCAGCAGATCGCCCAAGCCCTGGAAGCTCGCGCCGGGTGCGGAGATCGTGCGCGGCAGCGCCATCGCGAGCGCGCCGCAGGTCAGCGCCGCCGTACCGGCCACCACCGCCACCGGCACGTGCCAGCCATGGCGGAAGCCCAGCCAGGCGCCCAGCGGCAGGCCGATCACGTAGCTCATGCTGATGCCGATGAAGACCAGCGAGAGTGCCCTCCCGCGCCGCTGCGGCTCGACGAGGGCCACTGCGATGCCGGCCGCCACTGCCGTGAACACCGCGCCCACGCCCATCAGCACGCGGCCAGCCAGCAGCACCGGCAGGCTGTCGGCCATCGCGCAGATGAGGTTGCCCAGTGCGAACACCGCCATCGAGACGACGAGCACGCGTGCGCGCGGCCACCGGCCGGTGAGCACCAGCACCAGCGGCGCGAGCACGGCGGTCGACAGCGCGTAGGCCGTCATGGCCTGGCCGGCCGCCGCGACGCTCACGCCGAGCGCGCTGGCCATCGGCGCCAGCACACCGCCGAGCACGAAGGCACCGGTGCCGATCACCAGGTTGCACAGCGTGAAGAGATAGAGAAGTCCAGGCATGAGGGGGTGTCGAATGGCAGGGGGCGCGTCGGAACGTAGCAGAAAGCGCAGATCGGCGTGCTCCGCGCTGCGCACGCGGTGACGGCGGCGCTCATGGGTGGTGCCACGATGCGCCGCCTGCTCACTTGTCATTGGCGTGGAGCGTGTCCACGGAGAAAGCGCTTCGAAACCCGCATTGCCCCGGCCCGGCGTCGGGACTACATTGATTCGAATCAATTCGCCGATCAGGATGCATGAACTCTGCTCTCAGTGAGGTCCTGGTCGCGCAGTCACCCGACGCGCTCGTCGCAACGCATCCCGATGGCCGCGTGGCACTCTGGAACCGTGCCGCCGAAACGACCTTCGGCTACCGCGCCGACGAGGCGATCGGCCAGACGGTGGCCGAGCTGATCGTGCCGCGCGATCTGCGCGACGACGAGATCCAGATGCGCATGGAGGCGCTTGAGGGCCTGGGGGCCCGCCACGAAGTGCTGCGCCAGCGCAAGGACGGCGTGCCGCTGTACGTCAACTGCAACACGAGCGCTGTCCGCGACGAACGAGGCGAGGTCACGCACTTGGTCAGCCACCTGGCGGACGTGACGGGCCAGCGCGCGAGGCGCGATGCGGACTTCGTGCACGCGCGCTTCCACGCCGTGCTCGACAACGCGCCCGACGCCATCGTGATCGTCAACGGCACCGGGCGCATCGTGCTGTTCAACGCGCAGGCACGCCGCCTGTTCGGCCACGAGACCGCAGCGGTGATCGGCGCGCCGATCGAGCTGCTGCTGCCGCACCGGCTTCAGCGTGCGCACCTGGGCCACCGGCTGGGGTTCCTCGGCGCGCCACGCATGCGGGCGATGGGCGAGGGCCGCGAACTGCACGGCGTGCGCTCCAGCGGCGAGGAGTTCCCGGTCGAGATCAGCCTGAGCCCGATCGACACCGAGGCCGGCCGCCTGGTGATGAGCGCGATCCGTGACATCAGCGAGCGCAAGCGCTTCGAACTCGCGCTGCGCGAGAAGAACGACGAGCTCGAACGCGCCAGCCGCGCGAAGGACCGCTTCCTCGCCACCATGAGCCACGAACTGCGCACGCCGCTGAACGCCATCATCGGCTTCACCGGCCTGATGCTCATGAAGCTGCCCGGCCCGCTCACGCCCGACCAGGAAAAGCAGCTCGGGCTGGTGCAGTCCAGCGGCAAGCACCTGCTGTCGCTGATCAACGACCTGCTCGACCTGGCGAAGATCGAGTCGGGGCGCGTCGAATTGCGGCTCGGTGCGGTGGATTGCGCGCCGGTGCTCGACGAGGTGCTGCAGACGCTCGGCCCGGCGGCACAGGCCCGCGGGCTGTGGCTGCGGCTGGAGCCACGGCCCGACTGGCCGGCCGTGCGCGCCGACCGCCGGGCGCTCCTGCAGATCCTCATCAACCTGACCGGCAACGCCATCAAGTTCACGCATGCCGGCGGCGTCACCCTGTCCGTGCGCGACGTCGACGGCGGCATCGGCATCGAGGTGCGCGACACCGGTCCGGGCATCAGCACAGCCGATCGCGCGCGCCTGTTCGAGGCCTTCTCGCAAGTCGGCGATGTGCAGGCACGCAGTGCCGAGGGCACGGGCCTCGGTCTGCACCTGTCGACCAAGCTGGCCGCGTTGATGGACGGGCGCATCGACGTCGAAAGCGAGGCAGGCCGAGGCAGTTGCTTCACGCTGATCCTCGGGCGGAGCTGAGATGGCACGCATCCTGGTTGTCGAGGACAACCCCATCAATCTCGAGCTGATGACCTACCTGCTGCGCGCCTGGGGGCATGAGACGATCAGCGCGACCGACGGGCAGGCCGGTCTCGAAGCCGCTCGCCGCGACAGGCCGGACCTGGTGGTGTGCGACATCCAGATGCCCGGTCTGGATGGCTACGAAGTGGCGCGCGCGCTGAAGGCCGATGCGGCGCTGTCCAGCGTACCGCTGGTGGCCGTGACCGCGTTTGCGATGGTGGGCGACCACGACCGCGCGCTGCGTGCCGGCTTCGACGGCCACTTCGCCAAGCCGATCGACCCGACGCAGTTCATGGCCGAACTGGCACGCTTTCTGCCCGCGGGACAGGCGGCCCCTCGGCCGTCGCCGACGCCGCCGCAGGGCGAGGTGGCCATGCAGCGGCCGGTCCGCCCGGAACTGTTCGCCCCGGCACCGGGCTTGGTGGTGCTGATGGTCGACGATACCGATGCCAACCTCGCCTTCAAGCTCAGCCTGCTGGAGCCGGCCGGCTACTCGGTGCTGACGGCCGGCGGCGGCGACGAGGCGTTCGCGCTGGCACGCTCGCGGCGCGTCGATCTGATCCTGTCGGACGTGGTGATGCACGACGGCAGTGGTTTCGAACTGCTCGAGCGGGTGCGCTCGGACGCTGCGCTGCACGCCATGCCCTTCGTCTTTCTCACCGCCACGGCGCGAGACGACGCCTCGCGCGACCGCGGACTGGCCCTGGGCGCCGATGCCTACCTGGTGCGGCCGATCGAGCCACAGAGCTTGCTCGCAGAGCTGCGCGAGCAACTGTCCGCCGGCTGAGCGCCAGGGCGCGCCCGCGGGCGGCGGCGCGGCGTCCGGGATAATCGCGGGATTCCCCGCATCCCCGGATCGTCGAGAACCCAATGGCCCAGTACGTCTACACCATGAACCGCGTCGGCAAGATCGTGCCGCCGAAGCGGCAGATCCTGAAGGACATCTCGCTGTCCTTCTTTCCCGGCGCCAAGATCGGCGTGCTGGGCCTGAACGGCTCGGGCAAGTCGACGCTGCTGAAGATCATGGCCGGCATCGACAAGGACATCGAGGGCGAAGCGATCCCGATGCCCAACCTGAAGATCGGCTACCTGCCGCAGGAGCCGCAGCTCGAGCCCGAGCAGACGGTGCGCGAGGCGGTGGAGCAGGGCATCGGCGGCGTGCTCGACGCCAAGGCGCGGCTGGACGAGGTCTATGCCGCCTACGCCGAGCCCGATGCCGACTTCGACAAGCTCGCCGCCGAGCAGGCCGAGCTCGAAGCCATCATCGCCGCGGCCGGCAGCGAGAACACCGACCTGCAGCTCGAGATCGCCGCCGACGCGCTGCGCCTGCCGCCCTGGGAAGCGAAGATCGGCGTGCTCTCCGGCGGCGAGAAGCGCCGCGTGGCGCTGTGCCGGCTGCTGCTGCAGAAGCCCGACATGCTGCTGCTCGACGAGCCGACCAACCACCTGGACGCCGAGTCGGTGGAGTGGCTGGAGATCTTCCTCAAGCGCTTCCCGGGCACCGTGGTGGCGATCACCCACGATCGCTACTTCCTCGACAACGCGGCCGAGTGGATCCTCGAGCTCGACCGCGGCCGCGGCATCCCCTATCAGGGCAACTACAGCATCTGGCTGGACCAGAAGGAAAAGCGCCTCGAGCTCGAGCAGAAGACCGAGGACGCCCGCACCCGCGCAATGAAGCGCGAGCTGGAGTGGGTGCGCAAGAACCCGAAGGGCCGGCAGGCCAAGAGCAAGGCACGCCTGGCGCGCTTCGAGGAGCTGTCGGACGTCGACTACCAGAAGCGCAACGAGACCAACGAGATCTTCATCCCGGTGGCCGACCGCCTCGGCCACGAGGTGATCGAGTTCGAAAACGTCACCAAGAGCTTCGGCGACCGCGTGCTGATCGACGACCTGAGCTTCAAGGTGCCCGCGGGCGCGATCGTCGGCATCATCGGCCCGAACGGCGCCGGCAAGTCGACGCTGTTCCGGCTGATCTCCGGCAAGGAGCAGCCGGACTCGGGCACGGTGAAGATCGGCCCGACGGTGAAGATGGCCTTCGTCGACCAGAGCCGCGATGCGCTGGCCGCCGACAAGACGGTGTGGGAAGACGTCTCCGGCGGGCTGGATAACATCGTCGTGGGCAAGTTCGTCATGCCCTCGCGCGCCTACATCGGCCGCTTCAATTTCAAGGGCAACGACCAGCAGAAGCTGGTGGGCAGCCTGTCGGGCGGCGAACGCGGCCGGCTGCACCTGGCCAAGACGCTGGCGCAGGGCGGCAACGTGCTGATGCTCGACGAACCGTCGAACGACCTCGACGTGGAAACGCTGCGCGCGCTCGAAGACGCGTTGCTCGAGTTCGCCGGGTCGATCATGGTCATCAGCCACGACCGCTGGTTCCTCGACCGCATCGCCACGCACATCCTGGCGGCCGAGGGCGACTCGAAGTGGGTCTTCTTCGACGGCAACTACCAGGAGTACGAGGCCGACAAGAAGCGGCGCCTGGGCGAGGAGGGCGCGCGCCCGCACCGCCTGCGCTTCAAGGCACTCAAGTAGCACGTCGGAGCACGACCCACCCCTCGACCCGGGGGCGCGCCGTGGCTTTTGGGTGCGCAGCCCCGTGATCGCGGGAGCTGCGCTGCCCCAGCGCGGCGCGGTGCTGCTTCAGAATCGGCGCGAACGCATTGCGATGCGCCGACACGACATGCACACCGTCCTTCCCTTTCCCTTCGAGCTCGGCAGGCCCGCTGTCGGCGCGGAGCGCGCCGCCCGATGACGGCGCCGGGCTCGCCACTCCCGCCGGACCACCCGCTCGCGCGCTTCGAACCCCTGCGCCGTGCGGAGCGCATCCTGCTGCGTGCCTTCCGGCACGGCGACATCGCCCGCATCGGCCTGCGCCGGCCTGTCGAGGCCAGCGATGACGTGACGGTGCGCGCCGCCTTCCTCGCCGAACTCGCACTGCACGGCGCTGGCCGCGCACAGGGGCGGCGCATCCAGCTGCTCGGGGCCTGGGTGCTGGGCCGCCTCGACCTGGGCGAGTGCGAGGTGCCGAGCAGCCTGTGGTTCTTCCGCTGCGTGTTCGACACCACCCCCTTGTTCGATGGCGCGAGGGTGCGCGGCGCCCTGAGCTTTCCCGATTGCGAACTGCCCGGCCTGCTGGCCGAGCGCTGCCGCATCGCACAGGACCTGGCGCTCAATGCCGGTTGCAGCGTGGCCAGCGAGGTACGGCTGCAGCAGGCGCACATCGGCGGCGACTTCAATGCGACGCGGCTGACGCTGTCCGGCGGCGAGAGCGCGATCCCCGGCCGGCGCAGCCTGCTGGCCGACGGGCTGCAGGTGGAGGGCGACGTGCGCCTGTCCGAAGGCTTCGACGCCTCGGGCGAAGTGCGCTTTGCGGGAGCCCGCGTCAGAGGCGACTTCATCGCCGGCCGTGCGCGAGTCAGCGGCCCGCTGGACACCGGCGGCGCCCGCCGCGCCGCGCTGGTGCTCGACCGCATCGAGGTTGGCGGCGACATGCGGCTGGACGAAGGCTTCGCGGCGGCCGGCCTGGTCAGCCTGCGGCGCGCGCAGATCGGCGGTGATCTCGACTGCACCTCGGCGGCCTTCGACCGGGTTGGCGACGCGGCCTGGGGCGATGGCACCTCGCTGGTGCTCGACCGCGCCCGTATTGGTGGCACGCTGCGCCTGGGCCAGCTCGCCGCGCCACTGCTGGGTGCCTCGTTCGCCGGCACGCACGTGAAGGCGCTGGTCGACGACCTGTCCACCTGGGGCGAGCGGCTGGTGCTCGACGGCTTCAACTACTCGCGCTTCGGCGAAGGTGCGCCGCTGGATGCGCGCTTTCGCCTCGCCTGGCTGGAGCGCCAGCCGCCGTCGCACATCGACGGCGACTTCCGCATGCAGCCCTGGCGCCGTGCCATCCGCGTGCTGAGGCGCATGGGCCATTCGGCGAGTGCGAACGACCTGGCGGTGCGGCGCGAGCAGCGGCTGCGCCGCATCGGGCGCATCGGCGAGGCTTTGCCCGGGGCACTGCGCTGGGCGGCGCGGGGTGCCCACCTGCTGTTCGGCGCACTGGCCGGCTACGGCTGGCGGCCACAGCGCCTGTTGGTCTGGTCGCTCGCCGTCTGGCTGTTCGGCGCGGCCCTGTTTGGGCTGGCCCATCAGGAAGGGGCATTGCTGCCGGTGGGCTCGCCGGCGCTGTCGCCCTTCAGTCCGCTGGGCTACACCTTGGACCTGATGCTGCCCCTGGTCGATCTCGGCGAGAAGCGCCACTGGCTGCCCGCGCCCGGAGCCGCGGCAGGCTTCGGCTGGAGCGACATCGCACGGCTGGCCGGCTGGGCCGTCACGCTGTTCGGCTGGACTGTCGCGCTGCTCGCGATCGCCAGCCTGGCCGGCTGGGCCGACCGCGACCGCAAGCGCTGAGAATCCCGGCGCGGATCCGCCGCTCTTCACGGGGTTCCCTCACGGCACAAGGGGACTGCCCTGATCCTGCGGGCACGGCCCGTGCTGCAGAATCGTCCGCAAACTGCCTTCGTCGCGTGCGACGCCGTCTCCCATGTCCATGCCTTCCCGCCTTGCCGTGCTTGCCCTGCTGTCGTCGGCGCTGACCGGTTGTGCTTCGCTGAACCTGCCCCGCGCGGCAGCCGCTGCCCCGCCCAACGCCGCAGCTGCCAGCGGCCCGGGTGCTGCGGCATCCGCACCGGCACGGCCCGACCCCTCAGCGCCCAAGCCCTTCGCCGAGATCATCAAGGGCGCCACGCAACAAGCCGGCTTCATTCCGGTGTGGCGCAAGGACGAGAAGGTCTGGCTGGAGATCCCCGCCGAACTGCTCGACAAGCCTTTCCTGCTGTCGGCCAACATCACGCAATCGATCGGCGAGCGCGGCCTGTATGGCAGCCAGATGGGCCCGTCGTGGCTGGCGAGTTTCCGCAAGGTGAACAACCAGGTGCAGCTGACTGCGATGAACACCGAGTACATCGCCAGCGGCACGGCCATGCAGGCCGCCGTCGCCCAGGGCTTCTCCGACAGCCTGCTCGGCGCCACCGCGGTGGCCAGTGCGCCGCACCCGGAGCGCAAGTCGCTGCTTGTCGACGCGGCATTCCTGCTCAGCGACCTGCCTGCGTACTCGACGCGTCTGGAGGCCGCCTTCCGCCTGCCGTACTCACTGGACCGAAGCAACTCGAGCATCGAGAAGACGCGCGTCACCGACGACCTGACGACGCTGAACCTGCGCATGCACTTCGCCACCGCGCGTCTGCCGGCGCCTCCGCTGGTGGCTCCGCCCGTGCCGGCTCCGGCGCCGCCCTCGACGCTGCCCGATGCGCGCAGCTTCTTCGTCGGCTACGTCTACAGCTTCACCAAGCTGGCCGAGCAGCCGATGCCAGCGCGCCAGGCCGACCCGCGCGTGGGCCATTTCACCGACACCGTCACCGACCTCAGCAACGACCTGCAGGTCAACCCGAAGCGTTTCATGGTCAACCGCTGGCGACTGGAGAAGGCCGACCCGGCAGCGGCGCTGTCGGAGCCGAAGCAGCCGATCGTGTTCTGGCTCGACAAGAACATTCCGCCGGTCTACCGGAAGTCGGTGACCGAAGGCGTGCTCGAGTGGAACAAGGCCTTCGAGCGCATCGGGTTCAAGAACGCCGTGGTGGTCAGGCAGCAGCCCGACGATGCCGACTGGGACACGCTCGACTCGCGCCATGCATCGATCCGCTGGTTCGTCGGCGCCGACGTGGGCTTCGCGCGCGGGCCGAGCCATTCCGACCCGCGCACCGGCGAGATCATCGATGCCGACATCGCGATGAGCGACGTGTTCGGCCGCGGCGCGCGCCGCTTCATCGTCGAGAACGTGGGCGCCCCGATGCGCCCCTTCGCCACGCCGATCGCCTTGCCGTGGTCGAAGGCGGCGGCGCAGGCCTGCGACTATGCCGACGCCGCGGCGGCGGAGATGAACTTCGCCCTGGACCTGCTCGATGCGCGCGGCGCCATCGCGCCGGACAGCCCCGAGGCGGAGGCGTTTGCGCAGTCCCGGATCCGCGACACGATCATGCACGAGGTCGGTCACACACTGGGGCTGACGCACAACTTCAGGGCCTCGACCGTCTACACCCGCGCGCAGCTGCAGGACAAGGACTTCACCGAGAAGAACGGCATCTCCGGCTCGGTGATGGACTACAACGGCTACAACGTCGCGGCCGCCGGCGAGCGCCAGGCGAGCTTCAACAACACCACGCTCGGCCCCTACGACTACTGGGCCATCGAGTACGCCTACAAGCCGATCGATGCGGCCGACGAGAAGCGCGAACTCGAACGCATCGCCGCGCGCAGCACCGAGCCGCTGCTGGCTTTCGCCAACGACCCCGATGCCGGCGGCGTGCCCGGCAACGACGGCCTGGACCCGATGGTCAACCGCTTCGACCTCGGCGACGAGCCACTGGCCTACTATCGCAAGCGGCTGCAGCTCTCGCGCGAGCTCTGGCAGCGCGTGCAGGAGCGCAAGCCGCAGCCGGGCGACGACCCGACACGCCAGCGCCGCGTCCTGCTGTCGGGCTTCAACCCGCTCAACGACGCGGCCGTGCAGGTGGCCAAGTACGTCGGCGGCATGTACACCTCGCGCGATGCGCCGGGCGCGGGTGCGCAGGCCGCCTTCCGGCCGGTCGAGCCGGCCCGCCAGCGCGAGGCGCTGCAGTTCATGGTCGGCGGCCTGTTCTCGGCCGACAGCTTCCGCTTCCAGCCGCAGTTCCTGTCCGGCCTCGCGCCGGACTACCGCGAGTGGACCCGGCCGGCCGTCGTCAGCATCCCGGCGATGGTGCTGCAGCTGCAGGTGGCCGGGCTGGACCGGCTGCTCAGCCCCGGAACGGCCTCGCGGCTGCTCGACCTGCCGCTGTACGTGCCCGCCGCCGAGCGTCTCGGTCTGATCTCGCTGAACGAGGTCTACGGCACGCTGCAGTCGGCGGTGTGGAGCGAGCTGAAGAGCGGCGCCGAGATCGACCGGCTGCGCCGCAACCTGCAGCGCGAGCACCTGAAGCGTCTGCATGCACTGCTGGTGCGCGTGCAGTCGCCGCTGCCGGCGGATGCGCAGAGCCTGGTGCGCCTGAACGCGGTGGCGCTGCGCGACGACCTGCGCCGCGCCCTGGCCACGCGAAAGTGGTCGGTCGAGTCGCGTGCCCACCTGCAGGAGAGCCTGGGCCTGCTCGATCAGGCGCTGAACGCGTCGATGCTGCGCAACTGAGGCCGGCCCGGCCGCCGTTCGCACCCGCTGCGGCGTGGCCCGTCGCACGGCGCCCCGCCGGGCATGGCGCGGCGGCGGCGGCAGCGCTATCGTGGCGCCATGTCGGCCACCCTGGAACCCGCGAGCTCGCCCGAGCACGGCTTCAATCGATTCGTCGCGGCGCTGAGCCTGCGCGGCGTGCTGCTGGCGATGGTGCTGGCCAGCCTGGCCGCGGTGTTGCTGAACCCGATCTTCGTGACGCCCTTTCCGGTGCTGCTCGGGCGCATGCTGGTCATCGCGCTGCTCCTGCTGCTGGTGTTCACCGCGGCGGGTTTCTGGTCGGTGGGCTGGCTGCCGCGCTGGCTGGTGCAGGTGCTCGCGGTGGTGCTGGCGGCGCCGCTGGCCACCTACCTCGTCTACCTCCCGGCAGTGCAGGGGCAGGTGTTCGAGGTGCTGCGCCACGAGGGGCGACTGTCGGGCTTCGTGCTGATCACCGGCACCGTGCTGGTGGTGGCGCCGCTGCTGGCGCTGGGCGCGCTGTACCGCGAGCGTGACGCGCAGGCGCGCAGCCAGGCCCTGGGCTTCGCGCTGGAGCGCAGTCAGCTGGAGAAGCAGGCGCTCGACGCCCGGCTGAAGCTGCTGCATGCGCAGATCGAGCCTCACTTCCTGTTCAACACGCTGGCCAACGTGCAGGCGCTCGTCGAGTCCGGTTCGCCGCAGGCCAGCGCCGTTCTGAAGAGCCTGATCGCCTATCTTCGTGCGGCCATGCCGCGACTGGCCGACGAGCATGCCACGCTCGGCGACGAGCTGGCGCTGGTACGTGCCTACCTCGAGCTGATGCTGATGCGCATGCCGGATCGGCTGCAGTACACGATCGACATGCCTGGCGAGCTGCTGGGCCTGCGCTTCCCGGGCATGGCGCTGCTCACGCTGGTGGAGAACGCCATCCGCCACGGCATCGACCCGGCGGAGCAGGGCGGCCGCATCGAGCTGCGGGCCCGGCGCGACGGCAACGGCACGCTGACGCTGTGCGTGGCCGATACGGGTGCAGGCTTGCGCGAAGGTGCACCGCCCGGCACCGGGCTGGCCAACCTGCGCGAGCGCCTGGCGATGTTCTACGGGTCCGACGCGCGGCTGGAGATCGCGGAGAACGCACCGCGCGGCGTGGTCGTGACGCTGCACTGCCCGGGCGAGGCGAGCTGATGGCCGCGCCCACCGCGCTGATCGCCGACGATGAGCCGCTGTTGCGCGAGCGGCTGTGCACGCTGCTGCAGCGCTGCTGGCCCGAACTGGAGGTGGTGGCGCAGGCGCGCAACGGCCGCGAGGCAGTCGAGCTGTTCGACCAGCATGCGCCGCAGGTGGTGTTCCTCGACGTGCACATGCCCGGGCTGAATGGCATCGAGGCAGCGCGCTCGCTGGCGCGGCGTGCCCAACTCGTGTTCGTCACCGCATTCGAGCAGTACGCGGTGCAGGCCTTCGAGCAGGGGGCGATCGACTACCTGGTCAAGCCCGTCGACGAGGCTCGGCTCGCCGACACCGTGCAACGCCTGCGCCAGCAGCTGGCGCGGCCTGTGCCGGGGGCGCCGGCTGCGCTGGAGGAGGTGCTCGACGGCCTGTCGGCCGAGCTGAAGCGCCGTGCCGGTGCACCGGCCGCCTTCCTGCAATGGATCAAGGCCTCGGTCGGCCAGAGCGTGCGGCTGATCCCGGTCGAGCAGATCGCCTATCTGCGCGCCGACGAGAAGTACACGCTGGTGGTCTGGGAGGGTGGCGAGGCGTTGATCCGCAAGACCATCCGCGAGCTTGCCGACGAACTCGACCCCTCACGTTTCGTGCAGACGCACCGCTCGGTGATCGTCAACCTGCACGAGGTGCTGCAGGTCACGCGCGGCGCCAACGAGACGGCGGAGGTGCAGCTCAAGGGGCGCCGCGAACTGCTGCCGGTGAGCCGCAGCTACCTGCACCTGTTCCGCCAGATGTAGCGTCACTGCAGGCGGCGGGCGGTGGGCTCGGCCTGCGTCTCGTTCTGCGCCACCGGGCCGCTGGCGGCCTCGCGCTGGCCGGTGATGGTGACCGCCGGCAGCGTCACCACCGTCGTCGTGGTGCTGTCGTTGAACAGCGCGCTGCCGATCGCGACGGTTCCGCCGGCCAGCAGGCAGAAGGTCAGCAGGGCGGAGAAGATTCGGTCGATCATGGTGGGCTCCTTCGGGTCACGACAACGTGTCGCGTTGAAGTGAATGTAGGAGCCGGCCCGGCGCGGCGACAGCCGCTTGCGACGAACTGCGCTGTGGCGAGGATGAACTGCAGTGCGCTCAGATGGGCGCAGTGCGCTCCAGCAGCCAGGCCTTGGCCGCGCCGTCGACCAGCGGGCTCAGACGCTCGCGGACGGTGGCGTGGTAGCCGTTCAGCCAGGCCACCTCGTCGGCGCGCAGCAGCGAACGGTCGATGCAGCGGGTGTCGATCGGGCACAGCGTGAGCGTCTCGAAGCCGAGGAAGTCGCCGAACTCGGTGCTCGCCACCGGCACGTTCATCACCAGGTTCTCGATGCGGATGCCCCAGCCGCCCGGCCGGTACAGGCCCGGCTCGATGCTGGTGACCATGCCGGGCTCCATCGCCATGTGGGCGTCGGGCACGGCCTTGGAGATGCTCTGCGGGCTCTCGTGCACGTTGAGGAAGTAGCCCACGCCGTGGCCGGTGCCGTGGCCATATTCGAGGCCCTGCTCCCACAGCGGCGCGCGGGCGATGGCGTCGAGCATCGGCGACAGGGTGCCGCGCGGGAACTTCGTGCGCGACAGCGCCATCGTGCCCTTGAGCACCAGCGTGTAGTCGCGCTTCTGGGCTTCGCTGACGCGGCCGATCGGCCAGACCCGGGTGATGTCGGTGGTGCCGCCGAGGTACTGGCCGCCCGAATCGATGAGCAGCAGGCCGTCGCCTTCGATCACCGCGTGCGATGCCGGCGTGGCGCGGTAGTGCGGCATGGCGCCGTTGGCGTTGAAGCCGGCGATGGTGCCGAAGCTCAGGCCGACGAAACCTGGCCGCGTGGCGCGCGCCGCGCTCAGCTTCTCGTCGATGGTCAGCTCGGTGATGCGCTCCTTGCCCAGCGCGGATTCGAACCAGGCGTAGAACTCGCACATCGCCGCGCCGTCCTGTGCCATCGCGGCGCGGATGTGCTCGGCCTCGGCGGCGCTCTTGCGGCTCTTCAGCAGCGTGCTCGGATTGATGGCTTCGACCACCGGCACCTGGATGCGCTCGCGCAGGCCCAGGGTCACGCGCTTCGGGTCGAGCAGCAGCTTGGCGTCGCCGGGCAGCGCGGCCAGCGCCTCGGCGGCGCCGGCGTAGGGTGCGAGCCGCACGCCGTCGCTGGCAAGCGCGGCCTTCAGCACCGCATCGATCTTGCCCTCGCCGACGAACAGGGTGGCATCGACCGCCGTCACCAGCAGGTGGGCCAGGAACACCGGGTTGTAGCTGACGTCTGCGCCACGCAGGTTCAGCGCCCAGGCCACGTCGTCGACGGTGCTGACGAGGTGGTGCGTCGCACCCTGCCGGGCCATCGCCTCGCGCAGTTGCGCCAGCTTGCCGGCGCGCGCGAGCGGTGCCTGCGGCGCGCGGTGCTCGTAGACCGGCGCCGTGGGCAGGCCGGGGCGCTCGGGCCAGACTTCGGCGAGCAGGTCGAGGTCGGTACGCAGCGTCACGCCGGCGCGCTCCAGCACGCTGCGCAGTTGCTGCGCGGCGGCCAGGCCGATCACGTCGCCGTCCACCGCGACCGTCTCGCCGGCCTTCGCTTCGCGGGCCAGCCAGTCGACGTGATGCGTCGCGGTGCCGGTCGGGATCTTGACCAGCTCGATGCCGCTGCCGGCCAGCTCGGCCTCGGCCTGCACCCAGTAGCGGCTGTCGGCGAAGAGGGCTGCCTTGCCGCGTGCGACGACCAGCGTGCCCATCGAACCGGTGAAGCCCGACAGCCACTCCCGGCCCTGCCAGCGCTCGGGCAGGTACTCCGACAGGTGCGGGTCCGACGAGGGGACGAGCAGCGCGGCCAGCCCGTGTCGGGCCAGCGCGTCCTGCGTCTTCGCGATGCGTGCCCTGTAGGGCGAGGTGCGTGTGTCCATGGGCGGATTCTAGAAGGGCCTCAGCGCGGCTGCAGGCGCCGGCGCACGAGGTTGATGTGGCTTCTCAGCGAGTACAGCTCGTCGGCGTAGCTCAGCGGCACGGTGATCTGCTCGGCGCGCTTCTCCAGCTTGTCGAGCTCGGCGATCAGTTCTTCGGCCGGCTGCTCGCCGATCGAGTCTTCCAGCCGGCGCAGCTGGCCGTACCAGCGGAAGATGCGCGAGCGCACGCGGAACTGGTACAGCGGCGGCACCACGCGCGACAGCGGGATCAGGATGGCGACGATGGACACCATCACCACCCACATGCGGTCGACCAGGTTGGCGATCCAGAACGGCAGGTAGCGCTGCAGCAGCGGCGGGCCGTTGCGGAAGAAGCGCTCCGCCTCGGGCGCCAGCGTGCGCTCGCTGTTGGTGATGTTCGGGAAGTCGCCCTTGCGGTTGAACCAGCCGGCGCCGCTGTGGATCTGCTTGGCGGCCTGCACGAACAGCTGCACCAGCGCCGGGTGCGTCGATTCGCGCGCCACCAGCGTGGCGGTGGGCGCGATCATGCGGATGTTGGCGGGGGGCATGTCGCGCGCCAGGTCGACCACGCCGCGCGGCAGCGTGACCGGGCTGATGAAGGCGAAGCGGCGCGAGTAGGCCTCGGCCTGCGGGAAGTCGAACAACCGCACGCCCGGCGTCTGCAGCAGCATCTGCACCAGCGGCGACTCCGGTGCCGAGGCGAACACCAGGGCGTCGATGTCGCCGGCCAGCAGCGCCACCACCGCCGGCGTGGAAGGCTGCTGCACCAGCGTGATCGTCGCCGGGTCGATGCGGTTGGCCTCGAGCAGCCGCTTGACGAGGTTGGGCACGCCGCTGCCCGGCGCGCCGATGTTGAGCTTCCAGTCGCCCGGGCGGCTCATGTCGGCCAGGGCATCGAGGGCCGGCTTCTTCACCGCACGCTGGGCCGATTCTTCACGGTAGAACAGCCACACCGGCTCGTGGAACAGGCTGCCCAGCGACACCAGGCCGGCATTGGCGGCCTCCGCGTCGGCGGCGCTGCCGAAGTCCGCGTCGGCGCCGCCCTGCACGAAGGCGAGGTCGACGCCCGAGTTCGGGTCGCGCAGCAAGGCCAGGTTCTCGGCCGCGCCGGCGCTGCCGCGCAGTTCGACCTGGATGCCGTGCTGCAGCAGCAGCTTGGCGTAGCGCTTGCCGAACTCGGCGTAGGCGCCCTGGTCGGCGCCGGTGGCCAGCACGACCTTCTTCGGCGGCGTCGGGTCCAGCACCTTGTAGGCCAGCAGCAGCAGCAGCAGCGCGATGAGGATGAACGGCCCGGCCGTGGCGAGCAGGTCGCGGACCGAGAGCAGGGTGTGGCGCAGGGCTTGGGGCATGGGCGGCTTTCCGGCGGCGGACAACTTGCACGATAGCCTGCGCCGGCCGCCCCCCGTTCACCAACCGTAACGGTGGGCCATGGTCAAATGCGGCCCCCGAGACCGACGCCTTGCCATGACTCGAACGCTGGACACCACCGAACTGAACGACCTGCTGGGTTCGCTGACGAACCCCACGGCGCTGGCCGAGCTCGGTGTGCTGGTGGGCTGTCTGCTGCTGGCCTGGGCGATCGTGCGGCTGCTGCGCGGCCGCGCGCCGACGGCCGGCTCGATCTGGTTCGGTGAACGCATCATCGACGGCGTGCTGTTCCCGATGGTGGCGCTGGCGCTGGCCTTCGGCGCGCGGCTGCTGCTGTCGGCCTCGCTGAAAATCGCGGTGTTCAAGGTCGCGATTCCCATCCTGGTGTCGCTGCTGGTCATCCGCCTGGCCGTGCGTGTGCTGCGCGTCACCTTTCCGGATGCGCACTGGGTGCGCGTGATCGAACGCACCGTGTCGTGGATCGCCTGGCTGGCCGTGGTGCTGTGGATCACCGGCGTGCTGCCTTTGCTGCTGGAGGCGATGGACGAGGTCAGCTGGAAGGTCGGCGCCACCCGGCTGACCTTGCGCAATCTGGTCGAAGGCACGCTGACGGCCGGCCTGGTGATGGTGGTGGCCCTGTGGATCTCGGCGGCGATCGAGAAGCAACTGCTTCGCGGAAGCGGCGACGACCTGTCGATCCGCAAGATCGCCGCCAACCTGGTGCGCGCGCTGCTGCTGTTCCTCGGCCTGATCCTGGCCCTGTCGGCGGTGGGCATCGACCTCACCGCGCTTTCGGTGCTCGGCGGCGCAGTCGGCGTGGGCCTGGGTTTCGGCCTGCAGAAGATCGCCGCCAACTACGTCAGCGGCTTCGTCATCCTGGCCGAGCGTTCGCTGCGCATCGGCGACATGGTGCGTGTGGACAACTTCGACGGCCGTGTCACCGACATCCGCACGCGCTACACCGTGATCCGCGCGCTCTCGGGCCGCGAGGCGATCGTGCCCAACGAGATGCTGATCACGCAGCGGGTCGAGAACCTGTCCCTGGCCGATATGAAGGTGCTGCTGAGCACTACCGTGCAGGTGGCCTACGGCACCGACGTGCGCGAGCTGCAGGCCCGCGTGACGGCGGCGGTGGCGAACGTGCCGCGCGTGCTGAAGGATCCGGAGCCCTCGTGCCAGCTGGCCGAGTTCGCTGCCGACGGCATGAACCTGACCATCAACTTCTGGATCGCCGACCCCGAGAACGGCCAGGGCAACGTGCGCTCCGACGTCAACCTCGCGATCCTCGACCTGTTCGATCGCGAAGGCATCGAGATCCCGTTCCCGCAGCGTGTGATGCATCACATCGGCGTCGATCCCGCGGCGGGCAAGGGCGGCGAGTGAGCTTGCGGCGCGCCGCGTCCGCCGCGCTGGCGACGGCGCTGGCCCTGGCCGCTTGCAGTGGCACGCTCGCGCCGAACCCGGCACCCGCCGCGCCGGAATCCGCCAGCGGCTTCGCCGACAAGCCGGGCTGGCACGCCACGCGCCATATGGTGTCGGCCGCGCATCCGCTGGCCGTGCAGGCCGGGCTGCGCGTGCTGCGCGGCGGCGGCAGCGCAGTCGATGCCGCCATCGCCACGCAGATGGTGCTGGCGCTGGTCGAGCCGCAGAGCTCGGGTCTGGGCGGCGGCCTCTTCCTCGTCCACCACGACGGGCGCCGGGTCCAGGCCTACGACGGTCGCGAGACGGCGCCGGCGCAGGCCGGGCCGGGGCTGTTCCTGCGCGACGGGCGGCCGATGGGTTTCGCCGAAGCGCTGGTCGGAGGCCGCTCGGTCGGCGTGCCGGGGGTGCTGCGTGCACTCGAACTCGCGCATGCGCAGCATGGCCGGTTGCCCTGGGCGACGCTGTTCGAACCGGCCATCGATCTGGCCGAACGCGGCTTCCCGGTCGGGGCACGGCTGGCACAGCTGCTGCGCGAGCCGCTCGCGCAGCGGCTTCGCGACGACCCGCAGGCGGCCGCGCTTTTCTTCAATCGCGGCGGCACGCCGCTTGCAGCCGGGCAGACCTTGCGCAACCCCGCGCTCGCCGAGGTGCTGCGCACCGTGGCCGCGCAAGGGGCCGGCGTGTTCTACCGCGGCGAGATCGCCCGCGACATCGTCGCCCGCGTGCGCGGCCACGCCAGCAACCCCGGCCTGCTCGACGAGGCCGACCTCGCCGGCTACAGCGCCATCGAGCGCGCGCCACTGTGCTTCGACCATCGCCGCTGGCGCCTGTGCGGCATGCCGCCACCCTCGTCGGGCACGCTGGCGGTGGGGCAGATGCTGGGCATGCTCGAAACGCGTGGCATCGAGGCGCTGCGGCCGCGGCCGGCACCCTGGGGACTGGAGCCCGACGCGCAGGCGGTGCACTTGTTCAGCGAGGCGGGCCGACTGGCCTTCGCCGACCGTGCCCGCTACGTGGCCGACCCCGACTTCGCGCCGCTGCCGGGCCTGGGCGCCGCCACGCTGCTCGACCCGCACTATCTGCAGCAGCGCGCGGCACTGATCGGCCCGCGCAGCATGGGCCGCGCCGCCGCCGGCACGCCACTCGGCCCACAGATGAGCCTGGCCGACGACCGCAGCCCGGAACTGGCCTCGACGACTCAGGTGTCGGTGGTCGACGGCTTTGGCAATGCGCTGTCGATGACCAGCACCATCGAGAATGGCTTCGGCGCGCAGATCATGGTGCGTGGCTTCCTGCTCAACAACCAGCTCACCGACTTCTCCTTCGTGCCGGCAGTCGAGGGCGTGTCGGTGGCCAACCGCGTGCAAGGTGGCAAGCGGCCGCGCTCGGCGATGGCGCCGATGCTGGTGTTCGAGCGTGAGGGCGGCCGGCTGGTGATGTCGATCGGCTCACCGGGCGGGCCGGCCATCATCAACCACGTCGCCAAGGCGCTGGTGGCCTCGCTCGACTGGGGGCTGGACCTGCAGCAGGCCATCGCCCTGCCCAACTTCGGCTCGCGCAACGGGCCGACCGAGCTGGAAGCCGGCCGCTCGAGTGCGGCGCTGGCCAATGCGCTGCGAGGGCGTGGCCATGAGGTTCAGGTGCAGGCGCTGACCAGCGGACTGCAGGGCGTCGAGCGTGCGGGTGCCGGCTGGTTCGGCGCGGCCGACCCGCGCCGCGAGGGCATCGCGGCGGGCGATTGAAGCGTTGCCGCGGGCGCGTCAGGCCGTCAGCCGCGCCAGCATCAGCGACTGCAGCCACAGCGCCGATTGCGACGGCATGGCCACCGGCCGCTGCGGCTGGTGGCGCAGGCCGATCGCCACGCGACCGGTCCACCAGACCAGCCGGCCGCTGCCGGGCAGCACCACGGGACCGATGTGGCCCGGCGGAATCTCCACGGGCGGCGGCGCGTCGTCGTGGCGAAGGATCGCGCTGGACTCGGGCGAGGCGTGGACTCGTTGCAGCATGATCGGCTCCCGCAAGTGGTGCCGCCATGATCTGCGCGCCGCCCGGCCACCGCACTGCCCTGCCTGCGGGGGGCGCGGCACTCGAACGTGGGATGGCAGGCTTCGGCGGCTCAGCCGCGCAGGCAACCGCCCAGGAAGGTAGTGTCATGGCCCGTCATGATCGTCACGCCGCCGTCGACATCGGGCAGCGTCGCGATGCGCATCACCTCGCGTGCCGGCACGTGCATGCGGAACACGCCTCGCGCATCGCTCATCGTGCTGGCGGCGGTGCGGCCTTCGGGCGTGCTGGCTTGCACGGCCTGCACCAGCGGCCGATCGTGCGCATCGACGACGCAGCCCTCCAGGCGCACCTGCTTCGGCTCCTGCGGTGTTTCCAGGGCAGATTCGAGGTCGCCGCCGCCGCAGGAGATCAGCGAGAGGCAGACGAAGAGTGCAAAGGCAGTGGGAGTCAGTACGTGCATGGCGGCTCCCGATCAACGCGAGCCGGCCGCGCGCGGCGCCAGGCTCCTGAGGTGCAGGAAGAGGGCTTCGAGGTCGACGTCGCTCATCGCCTTGAGCGAGCCGAAGGGCATCACCGTGCTGACGGTGCTGCCGTCGGGGCGCTGGCCGCTGCGCATCATCGCGACGAAGGCCTTGGCGTCGGCGTACCGGGCCAGCGCGCTGCCGTCGCCCGGTGTCAGGTTGGCCGCGGCCGGCCAGTCCGGCGGCGCACCGGGGATGCGGCCACCGGCGAGACCCGGGCCATGGCAGCCGATGCAGGCATTGGCGACATAGGCGCCGTGGGTCGCCGAAACCGCTTCGGGCACCGGCGCGGCGGGCGCGAGCGTGTGGTCGATCGTCTGCGCGGCGTCCTGGATGAACCCGGCGCCGTACAGCGCGCGCACCGGCAGCGGCAGGCTGATCTGCGCCAGGTCGCCCTCGGCTGCCGGCATCTGGCGCAGGTAGGCCACCAGCGCCGCGAAGTCGTCGTTGGTGAGGCGGTTGTAGTCTTCGCTGGGCATGATCATCAGCGGCCGCCCGCCCGGCGCCACGCCGTGGCGGATGCTGCGATCCCAGTCCTCCATGCGGTAGTCCGCCGTGGCCGAGCTCCGGGCTGGCGTGATGTTCGGCGCGTGCAGACGCAGGCCCCTGCCGTCGTCGACGAAGGTGCGGCCGGCGCCGTCGTTGCCGTGGCAGTCGGTGCAGCCGCGCGAGCGGAAGAGGTAGCCGCCGCGCTCGACGGCGGCAGCGTCGCTGCGCGCGGCAACGGCTTCGAGGCGGATCTCCAGCTTGCGGGAGGCCTTGAGGTGGCCATAGGCAACCAGCACAGCGATCGCGGTGGCGCTCAGGGCGATGAGGGCGAGCAGGCCGTAGCCGGCCCGCTTGAGCCAGGTCTTCTTCATGATGATCTCGAGGGGTGGTTTCGGGCGGACGGCGCGCGGCGCCGTCACGCCGCGGTTCAGCGGAAGTCCGTCAGTCCGGGCTGCTGCGCCACGCCGATGGCGCGCGCGAGCTGGCCCCAGGCGCTGTCGTCCAGATGCGGGCGCACGGCCTCGAGCACAGCCTGGAAGGCGGCCGCAGGCGCTCCGGCCTTCATGCCGCCCAGAATCTGCGCGCGCTCGGCCGGGCTCGAGGCCGGGATCATCCAGCGCATCACCTCGAGCGTCTCCGCGGGCGGCAGGCTGGCCAGGATGCGGTGGTGCAGTTCCAGCAACTCGGCATCGCTGTAGTGCGCCCACAGCGTCGCGTTGTTGGTGGTCTCCTCGACATTCATGTGCTGGAAGTTGTCGGCCACGAACAGCGCCAGGTGGCGGTACAGGCGCAGGGCCTGCACGGGGCGCTCGGCCGGCTCGGACCGGGCCAGCGCACGTGCCTCGGCACGCAGCGCGTCGATGTGCTCGAAGTGCTCCACGTGATCGTCGGCGGTGCGCGACGAGCCGCGCGGCTGGCGGGCCTCGATCGCGGCATGCACGAAGTCGTTCTCATGGTGGATGTGGTTCACGCACAGCGCCATCAGGTCCTCGAACTGGCCGAGCGTGCGGGCCAGGTCGGTGGCATCGGCCGGGTCCATGCGGCCGACACGGTGCAGCGTGTCCATCATGAAGTGACGCAGGGCTTTGTGGATGCCGACGTACATGTCGAGCCGCACCGGGGCGGTGGCGGGGGAGGTGCCGGTCGGGCGGATGGCGGTGCTGGTGCTCATGGCGGATTCCTTGTCGAACGAGGGCTTCGGATGTCTGCCGGAACTGTTCGCGGCATGGTCGGAAGTTTTCCTTTTCGTTCGTTTTGGGACATCGCCTGAAGGAGCCATTGGCGGGCCATGGCCCACAATGCCGGCCCCATGGACCACAGCTTCCTCTCCGCCCTCATCCTGCTGCTGCTCGTGCTCGACCCGCTGGGCAGCCTGCCGATCTTCATTCCGATCATGAACACGGTGCCGCGCGAGCGGCGCTACTGGGTCGCGGCGCGCGAGGTCGCGATCGCCTTCGCGGTGCTGTTCGCGTTCATGTTCTTCGGCGAAGCCTTCCTGAGCGTGATGCGGCTGTCGGAACGCTCGCTGGAGGTGGCTGGCGGCGTGATCCTGCTGATGGTGGCCATCCGCATGATCTTCAGCCACGAGGGCGGTGTGTACGGCACGCCCGAGGGCAGGGAACCGATGATCTTTCCGCTGGCCGTGCCGCTGCTGGCCGGGCCTTCGGCAATGGCCACCGTGCTGCTGCTGGCCTCACGCCAGCCGGACCGGGTGATGACCTGGGTGGCGGCGCTGACCTGCGCGATGCTGGTGTCCGGCGCGGTGCTGATGCTGTGTGATCGCATCCGCCGCTGGGTCGGCGATTCGGTGGTCTCGGCCGTCGAGAAGCTGATGGGCCTGGTGCTCACCGCCATCGCGGTGGAAATGATCCTGGCCGGCTTGAAGCGCTATTTCTTCGAGTGAAGGCCTGAGCGCAAAGAAAAAGGGCCGGTCTTTCGACCGGCCCTTTCAGACGCTTGACTGCTGATCGGGGGATCAGAAGTTGTGGCGCACGCCCACAGCCAGCGACGAGAACTTGTCGCCGAAGTTGCTCACGCTGTAGATGGCGTTGTCGTTGTTCGACACCTGGGTGTAGAAGCCGTACACCTTGGTGCGCTTGCTCAGGTTGTAGTTGTAGCCCAGGGTGAACTGGGTGGCGCCGGAGTCGTCCACGGTGGTGCCGTTGGCCTTGAAGTTGCTGGCCTTGCCGAAGTTCGCGTGGAACTCGCTGGCACCCATCGCGTACATGCCCGACAGGCGGATGGCGTTGCGCTTCAGGCTGTTGCCGGCGCCGTCATCGATCTTGTTGTTGATGTAGTAGGCACCGACGGTGAAGGCACCCATCTCATACAGGGCACGCACGCCGAACTCCTTGGCGCTGTCGCTGGCGGGCGGCGTGGCCAGGCCGGTCGGGGCCGACACATAGCCGGCGCCCAGGTGCAGCGGACCCGCGTCGTAGTTGGCGGCCAGCACGAAGGTGTTCTTCGTCTGGCTGGCTTCCTTCAGGCCGAACTGGGCTTCGCCCGAGAAACCGGCGATGGTCGGCGTGGCGTAGGCGATCGTGTTGGTCACGACGCCCGGGTACAGGTAGAACGCATCCGACGACGTACCGGTGTCGTGGTTGTGCATGCTGATGTAGTCGGCGGTCGCGAAGTAAGCAGCCGTCGGGCCCATGTTGCCCAGGCGAACCTTGCCGAACGCGCCTTCCAGGCCGACCCAGCTCTCACGACCCCAGAAGCCGGCAGCGCCGCCCGAGGCAGCACCGGTGTCGGGGTTGAAGCCGTGTTCGATCAGGAAAGAAGCCTTCAGGCCGCCGCCGAGGTCTTCGGTGCCCTTGAAGCCGATACGCGACGAGCTGTTCTGCAGCACGTTCAGCGTGGTGTCGCCGTCCTTCTGGCGCTCAGCCGAGACGTTCAGGCGGCCGTAGATGGTGACGCTGCTTTGGGCCAGGGCGGCGCCACTGGTCAGGGTGGCCAGTGCGGCCAGGAAGATGGAGCGCTTCATGTAAATCCTTTTGGTCTTTGCTCGAAAAACACCCGGTTGACGCATGTCACCGGACCGAGGATTCGGATCTTAGATGACACCCGTAGGAAAACCCGTATCTTCGTTGTGCCGGCGCGACAACTGTTTTACCGGACGTCAGCGTCCGCGCAAGTGCGATGGCGCCTCCAGCCGGCGCGCGAGCATCGACAGGGTCAGCGTCAGCACGAGGTAGACCGCCGATATCGCCAGATAGGGCTCCCAGTAGCGCGAATACGCGCCGGCCACTGTTCGGGCCGCCAGCGCCAGCTCGGCCAGGCCGATGGCCGACACCAGCGAGGAGTCCTTGATCAGGGTGACGCCCTCGTTGACCAGGGCCGGCACCATGCGGCGGAAGGCCTGCGGCAGCACCACGAAGCGCATCGCCTGAGGGTGGGTCAGGCCGAGGCTGTAGGCGGCCTGCGTCTGGCCCAGATGGATGCTCTGGATGCCGGCGCGGAAGATCTCGGAGATGTAGGCGCCGGCGTTGAGCGTCATCGCCAGCGCGCCGGAGAAGAAGGCGCCGTGCGACTGGCGGAATTCGCGCGCCGCCTCGCCGGAGAGCAGCAGGCCGCTGTCCGGGTGGATCAGCGCCGGCATCAGCGCGAAGTGCACCAGCAGGATCTGCACGAACAGCGGCGTGCCGCGAAAGAAGGCGACGTAGCCGACGGTGATCGCCCGCGCCGCCTTCAGCGCCCAGGCCAGCGGGGCCGACTTGGGCGCTGGGGCGTCGCGTGAACTGCTGACCAGCCCGAGCAGCACGCCGAGCAGCAGCCCGGCGCCGATCGAGACGATGGTGAGCTGGATCGTCATCCACAGGCCGTTGAGGAACAAGGGCCCGTAGCCGGCGAGGATCTCCCAGCGCAGTTCCACGCGCGCTCCGCGTGCTTACTTCGACGCGGCGGAGGCCGGTGCCGCGGCAGCGGCCGGGGCGGCGCCGAAGTACTTGGCGTAGATCTGGTCGTAGCTGCCGTCGGCCTTGATGTCGGCCAGGCCCTTGTTCAGCTTTTCGAGCAGCTCGGTGTTGCCCTTCTTCACGGCGAAGCCGTACTGCTCGGGCGCGAAAGCCTTGTCGCTGACGGTCTTGAACTTGGCGCCCGGGTTGTTGGTCACGTAGTTGATGACCACGCCGTTGTCGGCCACGACCGCGTCCACGCCGCCGGCTTCCAGTTCCTTGAGCGCCAGCGGCGTCGACTCGAAGCGCTTGATGTTGGTGCTGTTCTTGCCCTGCTGCTTGGTGACGACTTCGTCACCGGTGGTGCCGGTCTGCACGCCGACCTTGAGCTTCTTCAGGTCGTCGAACTTGCTCACCTTCGAGGTCGCCTTCACGGCGATCAGCTGGTAGGCGTCGAAGTAGGGGTTGGTGAAGTCCATCGTCTGCTTGCGCTCGTCGGTGATCGTGATCGACGAGGCCAGCATGTCGCGGTCGCCCTGCGCGAGCGAGTTGAAGATGCCTTCCCACGGGGTGTTGACAAATTTCACCTCGATGCCGGCCTTCTTGGCCACGGCGGTGACGACGTCGACGGTGAGGCCGACGATCTCGCCCTTCTCGTTCTGCGACTCGAAGGGTGCGTAGGCGGCGTCGGTGCCGACAGCGTAGACCTTGGCCGGCGGCGGTGCGGCGGCGACGGACGCGGCCGGCGCGGCGGCCGAGGCGGCCGGAGCCGGTGCCGGCTCCTTCTTGCCGCAGGCGGCGAGCAGCACGCCCGCGAAGAGCAGGCCGGTGGTTTGCAGGAAACGACGGGTGGTGATGGTGGTCATGAAGTCCTCGATGAAGGAATGTCGGGAGCCCGGACCGGTAGGCCGGAGGGCGTGGCGCGAAGTGTAAGCGGGAGCCGTGCCAGCCCGGCCGGCTTCGGCGCCTGTCAGGGCCGCGGCGCGGTGGCCGGGTCGAGGTGCCGCCAGGGCAGGTCGCCCGGGTCGGCGGGCATCGGGCCAGAGGCCTTGGCCACGAGGATGTGCGAGGCAATGGGAGCGAAAGCGGCGCGGAAATGCACCGAGCTCTTCACCACCAGCATCTGCATCGCGCCCGGCTCGATGCCGAGGAAGCGGAACAGGTCGAGGTCGAGCATCTGCGCCTTGGCGCTGGACAGCAGCACGCGGATGCCGTCGATCTCGACGCAGGCGCAGGGGCCGAGCCGCGCGGTGGCGCCGGCGGTCATCGGGCCGTGCAAGTGCAGAGTGCCGTCGTGCACCGCGAGCACGCGGGCTTCGCCGCGCAGCGGCGGGTCGGTGAGGGTGCCGTCCCAGGTGGCCACGGCCCTGCCGAGCGACAGTTGCAGCCGCGCACCGACCCCCGCGGCGCAGGCGGCGGCTGCGCTCTCAGGGTCGAACAGCAGGCCGAGAGCGACGCTGCCTGCGAGCCGGTGCCCGGCGCCCGCTGCGCGCAGGGCGTGCAGCAGGCCGGTGGTGTTGGCATCGCCGCCGGCGCCGGGGTTGTCCTGCGTGTCGGCGATGATCACCGGGCCGCGGCCGGGGCCGGCGAGGGACAGGGCCCGCGCCACGGCCTCGGCGGGCGCCAGCAGTTCCGTCGACCACTCGCGGCGCCGCGCACAGACCTCCGCCTGCAGCGTGTCGACGGCACGCTGCAGCGCCGCCGCGTCGGCACCGTGCCCGAACAGCACCGGGCCGCATTCGGCGAAGTCGGCCGCCGAGAAGCCCATCGCGAAGCTGAGCTCCAGATCCGCGTCGGCCTCCAGGCGCTCGAGCTGCTCGATCACCGAGGCCGCTGGCTGCATCAGCGTGCACTGTGCGTTCAGCGGCAGCAGGAAGGGCACGCGGCGCGCATGGGTGTGCCGCGCCGGCGCGCCCGCCAGCAGGCGCCGCGCCAGCATCTGCGCGGCACGTTCGCCGGTCGCGACCATGTCGACGTGCGGGTAGGTCCGGTAGGCGGTCATGGCGCTGGCGTGAGCCAGCATGCGCCGCGTCACGTTGGCATGCAGGTCCAGGCTCGCGACGATGGGCAGCGCGGGGCCGGCAACGGTGCGCAGGCACTGCAGCAACTCGCCCTCGGCATCGTCGGCGCCTTCGGCAACGGCCGCACCGTGCAGGTCGAGCAGGATGCCGTCGAGTCCTGTGCGCATGGCCTCGCGCAGGTCGGCGAGCATCTCGTCGCGGATGCGCGCGAAGGCGTCGGCGGTGATGCGGTTGGAGGGCATGGCGCCGGCCCACACCGACGGCACGAGCGTCCAGCCACGGGCGCGGGCCTCGCGCACGAAGCCGCCGATGGCCAGGCTGCCGCCACCCATCTGCTCGAGCATCGCCGGCCCGCGCGCGTAGGCGGGGTAGCCCGCGCCGGCCTCGAAGGCATCCCAGTCCGCCACCGAAGGCGCGAAGGTGTTGGTCTCGTGGTGGAAGCCGGCGACGAAGATGCGCATGAAGAATGGCCTCGCTCAGGCGGCGCGGGTGAGGTAGGCGATCTCGTCGTCGGTGAAGCCGGCGGCGCGGCGCGCGGCATCGTTGAACGGCGGGCGCAGGCGCGGCGCGGCATAACGTTCCACCAGCGCCGGGTAGATCGCCACCGCATCCAGCCCGGCGCGCTCGCAGACGAAGCGGTACCAGCGGTTGCCGATGGCGACATGGCCGATCTCGTCGCGCAGGATCACGTCGAGGATCTCCACCGCGCGTGCATCGCCGGCCTTGCCCAGCTTGGCCTGCAGCGGCGGCGTGGCGTCCAGCCCGCGGGCCTCCAGCGTGCGCGGCACCAGCGCCATGCGCGCCACGACGTCGTGCGCGGTACGCGCAGCCATCGTCCACAGGCCGTCGTGGGCGGCGAAGTCGCCGTAGTCGTGGCCGAGCGTGCGCAGGTGCTCGCGCAGCAGCGTGAAGTGCAGCGACTCCTCCGCGGCCACGCGCAGCCAGTCGCGGTAGAACTCGGCCGGCATGCCGGCGAAGCGCCACACCGCGTCGAGCGCCAGGTTGATGGCGTTGAACTCGATGTGCGCGATCGAGTGCAGCAGCGCCGCGCGGCCCTCGAGCGTGAAGGGCGAGCGGGTCGCCACGTCCTTCGGGGCCACGAGCGGCGGCCGCGCCGGCCGGCCCGGTAAGCCGGCGGGTTCGGCCAGCACCTCGGAGGTGTCGAGCGTCAGCGACGCATCGGCAGACAGCGTGCGCACGGCGGCCGCCTTGTCTGCCGGGTCGGCGATCTGCAGCAGGGCGAGCGCTTCACGGCGGAGGTCCATGCGGCGATTATCGATGGCACCGTCGCGGTGCTTGATAAGCTCCGGCCCATGCCGCGCCCCCACAGCCATGTCCTGCTCGTCCTCGCCGATGCCACGCTGCGCCGCAGCCTGCTCAAGGGCCTGGGCGCTGCCGCCAAGCAACTCGACAATCCCTGCGGATTGAGTTTTCACGGGGTCGCCTCGGCCGGCGAAGCCCTGGCCATCGCCCGCGACGACGGCGACCTGCAGAGCGTGCTGATCGACAGCCTGGGCGACCCGCAAGGTGCCGCTCCCTGGGCAGCCGAGGACCTCGTGCAGTCCGTGCACGCCATGCGCCCGGAACTCGACCTCTACGTGCTGGTGGACAGTGCCCGCGACGAAGAGACCGTCGGCGCGCTGACGCGCGAGGCGATCGACGGCTTCTTCATGCGCGACGAGGCCGACCCGCGCGGCTGGTTCCGCATCCTTCAGGCCGAGATCCAGGAGAAGTCGCGCACGCCCTTCTTCGACGCGCTGCGCGAGTACGTGCTGATGGCCAAGGATGCGTGGCATACGCCGGGCCATTCGTCGGGCGACAGCCTGCGCGGCAGCCCCTGGTCGGCGGAGTTCCACGAATTCCTCGGCGAGAACATGCTGCGCGCCGACCTGTCGGTGTCGGTCGACATGCTCGACTCGCTGCTCGACCCGAAAGGCGTGATCGCGCAGGCGCAGGAGATGGCGGCGCGTGCCTTTGGCGCGCAGCGCACCTTCTTCGCGACCAACGGCACCTCGACGGCCAACAAGGTGATCTTCCAGACCCTGCTGGCGCCGGGCGACAAGCTCTTGCTCGACCGCAACTGCCACAAGTCGGTGCACCACGGCGTTGTGCTGTCGGGCGCGCGGCCGGTGTACCTGGACAGCTCGATGAACCGCACCTACGGCCTGTTCGGCCCAGTGCCGAAGAAGACGC
The DNA here is from genome assembly GCF_017795745.1 of Rhizobacter sp. AJA081-3. Classification (GTDB taxonomy): domain Bacteria; phylum Pseudomonadota; class Gammaproteobacteria; order Burkholderiales; family Burkholderiaceae_C; genus Piscinibacter. The sequence continues at coordinate 1,637,705 of NZ_CP059067.1, forward strand.
TGTTCGCGGCCATCGAGGCGCACCCCGATGCGAAGGCACTGATCCTCACCTCCTGCACCTACGACGGCCTGCGCTACGACCTGCCGCCGATCGTCGCGGCCGCACACGCCAAGGGCATCAAGGTGATCATCGACGAGGCCTGGTACGCGCATGCGCGCTTCCACCCGGCGTTCCGTCCGACGGCGATGGAGGCCGGCGCCGATTACGCCACGCAGTCCACCCACAAGGTGCTGTCGGCGCTCAGCCAGGCCAGCATGATCCACGTGAACGACCCGGCCTTCGACGCGCACCTGTTCCGCGAGAACTTCAACATGCACACGTCGACGAGCCCCCAGTACGGCATCATCGCCAGCCTCGACGTGGGCCGCCAGCAGGCCGTGATGGAAGGCTACAAGCTGCTGCAGCGCACGCTCGAGCTCGCCGCCGAGCTGCGCGAGGCGATCGACGCGACCAACGTCTTCCAGGCGCTCACGCTGACCGACCTGCTGCCTGTCGAAGTGCAGGACGACGGCATCCAGCTCGACCCGACCAAGATCACCGTCGATGTGTCGCGTTCGGGTTTCACGGTCGACGAGTTCCAGCAGGTGCTGTTCGAGCGCTTCAACATCCAGGTCGAGAAGTCGACATTCAACACCGTGACGCTGCTGCTGACCATCGGCACGACGCGCAGCAAGGTCTCCCGCCTGCACGACGCGCTGCTGCGCCTGGCGCGCGAGGCCAAAGCGCCGCGGCGGCTGGTCAAGGCGCCGGAGATCGCCGGCTTCACCAGCCTGCGCTACCTGCCGCGCGACGCCTTCTACTGCGAGGGCGAACTGCTGCCGCTGCTCGACGACGATGAGCACGCCAACGCCGCGCTCGACGGCCGCGTCTGCGCCGACCAGATCGTGCCCTATCCGCCGGGCATCCCGGCGCTGGTGCCGGGACAGGTGATCACGCGCGAGATCGTGCAGTTCCTGCTCTCGCTGATGCGCTCGCACAAGCGCACCGACCTGCACGGCGTGGTACACGACGGCTACACCCCTTGCATCCGCGTGATGACAGCGGCCGAGGAACGCAGCCATCGCGCGCTCTGACTACACTTCGCGCCTTCCCCGAAAGCAGACCATGGCGATCTACCAGCTCGACGACGACATTCCCCGCATCGCGGACACGGCCTGGGTGGCCGACAGCGCGCAGGTCATCGGCCGCGTGGCGCTGGAAGAGGGCGCCAGCGTCTGGTTCGGCGCCATCCTGCGCGGCGACAACGAATGGATCACCATCGGCCGCGGCTCCAACGTGCAGGACGGCAGCGTGCTGCACACCGACATGGGCTGCCCGCTGACGATCGGTGCGGACGTGACCATCGGCCATCAGGTGATGCTGCACGGCTGCACGATCGGCGACGGCTCGCTGATCGGCATCCAGGCGGTGGTGCTGAACAACGCGAAGATCGGCCGCAACTGCCTGGTCGGTGCCGGCGCGCTGGTCACCGAGGGCAAGGAGTTCCCGGACGGTTCACTGATCATGGGCTCGCCGGCCCGAGTGGTGAGGCAGCTCTCGCCCGAGCAGTTCGAGCGCCTGCGGCTGGGCGCGGTGCACTACGCCGAGAACTCCGAGCGCTATCGCCGCGGCTTGAGGAAGATCGGCTGATGTCGGAGCTGCACAAGTTCATCTTCGAGGGGCTGCCGGTGCGCGGCATGCTGGTGCGGCTGACCGATTCCTGGCAAGAGTTGCTGCAGCGCCGCGAAACTGCTGCAGACGCTTTCCCGCCGCCGGTGCGCGAGCTGCTCGGCGAGATGGCCGCTGCCGGCGTGCTGATGCAGGCCAACATCAAGTTCAACGGTGCCCTGATCCTGCAGGTGTTCGGCGACGGGCCGGTGAAGCTCGCGGTGGCCGAGGTGCAGCCGGATCTCGCGTTTCGCAGCACCGCCAAGGTGATCGGCGAGGTGCCGGCCGGCGCGAAGCTGGAGGCGATGCTCAACGTGCACGGCCAGGGCCGCTGTGCCATCACGCTGGACCCGCAGGACAAGCTGCCTGGCCAGCAGCCGTACCAGGGCATCGTTCCGCTGCATGGCGATGCGCGTGAACCGCTGCAGCAGCTGTCGCAGGTGCTCGAACACTACATGCTGCAGTCCGAGCAGCTCGACACGCGGCTCGTGCTCGCCGCCGACGACAAGGTGGCCGCCGGTTTGCTGATCCAGCGCCTGCCGGTGGAGGGCGCCGGCAACCTGGCCGGCCAGCTCGACCAGGACCAGATCGGCCTGAACGAGGGATTCAACCGCATCGCCCACCTCGCCGCCACGCTGACGAGCGACGAACTGCTCACGCTGGATGCCGACACCATCCTGCGCCGGCTGTTCTGGGAGGAAAAGCTGCTCCGCTTCGAGCCGCAGGCCGGTGCGTCGGGGCCGCACTTCAAGTGCTCCTGCTCGCGCGATCGCGTGGGAGCGATGCTGCGCAGCCTGGGCCGCGAGGAGATCGAGAGCATCATCGCCGAGCAGGGCCGGGTCGAGATCGCCTGCGATTTCTGCGGCATCAAGTACCACTTCGACCCGGTCGATTCCGCGGGCCTGTTCCTGCCGCCGGGAACGCAGCCGCCGGGCAGCAGCGCGCTGAACTGACTGGCTGACCGGCTCGCGCTACTGCTGGAACAGGCGGCGCTGCTCGGCGTCCCGGAGCTTCACGCAGACCGGATCCGCAGCCAGTTCGCCGCGCCGGCATTCGCGTTGCTCGCAGAAGCCGCGCATCAACAGGTTCGCAGCGGCACACAGTTCGGTCACGGTCTTCGCCCGCTCCGGTGGCGGCGCCGGTGGCGCGGCGACGACCGGTGCCGGGGCGGAGGGTGCGGGTGCCGGTGCCGGTTCGCTTCGCGCGGCAGGGGCTTCCAGCGCCCGCTTGCGTGCCACGGGCTCAGGCACCTGCTTGCGTGCCGGTGCCGAAGCAGCCGGTGCGGAGGCAGGCGCAGGGGCGGCCGCCGGCAAGGCGGCCGAAGCCGGTGCCGGCGCGGACATCACCGGCGCGGGCGACGAGGCCGGCAACGGGGCGGCTGCCGGTGCTGCGGCGGAAGCCTGCGCAGCCGCCGGTGCAGGCGCGGCATCCATTGCGGCCGGCGGCACGCTCGGCCCCGCCAGCCAGGCGAGCAGAGCGAACACCGCCAGCAGGCCCAGGCCCGCGGCCACCCATCGCAGCGGGCGCGGCCCGCGCCGCACGGACATGGAAGGTTCGAGCGGCGGCAGCGGCGAGGGCGCCGTGTGCGACATCACCAGCGTCGGCGCCGACAGCGGATCGAAGGTGTCCTCGTCGGGCGCCGCGGCGCTTCGCCATGCAGCCGGCAGCGGCGGAGCCAGGGTCGGCGCGCCCTCGCTCGGCGGAGCCTGTGTCTCGGGGGCTGGTGCCATTGCGGGCGCGGCTGTGGAAGCGGTCGCAGGGGGCGCGCCGAGTGACATCAGCGCAACCAGCCCGTAGCCGCAACGCTCGCAATAGGTCGAGCCGGGCGGATTGCGGTGCCCGCAGTCTTCGCAGTGCAGGGCCTGCAGCGAATCGCTCTCGGGCAGATCCGCGGAAAGCGCCGCCATGGGAACGCCGCAAGCGCGGCAGAACGTCGCGCCGTCGGCGTTTTCGGTACGGCACTCGAAGCAGGCGTGGGCCATCGGGTCGGGGTCTCGGGGACGCGGAACGATATCAGAGCGATGCGAGCCAGTGGCGCTCGCATCCCGCGTCGCCGCAGCGATCGCACACCCACTGCCAGCGTTTCGTGCCGTCGTCCTGCGGGGGATGCAGCGCGCGCTGCACCGCGGCCAGTGCGTTGGCCAGGCGCTGCGGACCTTGGCCGAACACCACCGCGCAGTCGATCGCCGCGCGCAAAAGGGCCGCGCGCACGAGTGCATCGACGGGCTCGCGCACATGCGGCCCGTCGCGCTGCAGCCCGTCGGCCTGCCAAGGCAGGTCGAGCGCGGTCAGCAGCGTGAGGCTGCTGCGCGCGTGGTCGGCCAGCGCGCTGTCGTACAGGCCGGTGTCGCCGAACACCTGCTCGCTGTACACGGCGATCATCAGCGCGGTGGTGTCGGCCACCACGATGTCGTGCGACTCGGCTGCCTCGGCGATGCGCAGGCTCTGCTGCGCGGCGATGCCGGCCTGCTCATCCTGGCGCGGTGTGCGGCCGACGCGATGGCAGAACTCGCGAAGATATTCCGGCACCACGGCCACCCGGCGCCCGGGTGCCGCCAGCGCCGCGCCGAGTTCGGCGGCCAGCGTGGTCTTGCCGGTGCTCTCGGCACCGAGCAGGCCGATCACGAAGGCCCGGCTCATCGCGCCTCGGCGCGGGCCATTGCCGACCAGGCCCGCCAGCCGGCCACCGACAGCAGCACGAACACCGCGTAGAGCACGACGGTGAGCCACAGGCCCTTGTAGGCGAACAGGGCGACGCTGACGACGTTGACGATCAGCCAGACCGGCCAGTTTTCCACGTACTTGCGGCCGAGCAGCCATTGGCCGACCAGGCTGCCGGCGGTCGGAAAGGCATCCCACCAGGGCACATCGGAATCGGTCGCGCGGGCCAGGAAGGCGCCGAGCAGCGGCCAGGCCACGGCCATGGCCACCGTGCAGCCGATCAGCTCACGCCGGCCCAGACTGCGCACGCGCAGCGCCGTGCCGTCGTCCTGCGTGCCGCGCAGCCATTGCCACCAGCCCCACAGCGCCACCACGACGAAGAAGATCTGCAGGTTCGCTTCGCCATAGAGACGGCTGTCCCAGAAGAGCGCGAAGTACAGCAGCGAGCTGGCGATGGCCAGCGGCCAGCCCAGCGGATTGACGCGGATGTTGAAGCCGACCATGGCCAGCGCGAGCACGAACGCGATCAGCTCGAGCCAGCTGGCCGGCGCACCCCACAGCGAGAAGGCAGGCGCAAACAGCGGCCGCAGCGCCTGCAGCAGCGTCTCCATCAGCGCTGGCGACGCGGGCTCAGCGCTGCGGCGCCGAGAGCTGCACGAAGATCTCGTCGGGCTTGACCATGCCGAGGTCGAAGCGGGCCTTCTCCTCGACCATCTCCAGGCCTTCCTTCAGGTCGCTGACCTCGGCGAGCAATTGCGCGTTGCGCTGCTTCGCCGCGGCGTTGACCTCTTTCTGGTCGCGCAGCTTGCCCGACAGCTCCATCACGCGCGGCACGCCGCCCTTGCCGAACCAGAGCTCGGCATGCACCAGCGCGAGCAGCGCCAGCAGGGCGAGGGTGACCAGGCGCATCGCCGCAGCCTCAGCGCAGGTTGTAGAAGGCCGCGCGGCCCGGGTAGGTGGCGACGTCGCCGAGGTCTTCCTCGATGCGCAGCAACTGGTTGTACTTGGCGATGCGGTCGCTGCGGCTCATCGAGCCGGTCTTGATCTGGCCGGCATTGGTGCCCACGGCGATGTCGGCGATGGTCGAGTCTTCGGTCTCGCCCGAGCGGTGCGAGATCACCGCCGTCCAGCCGGCGCGCTTGGCCATCTCGATGGCGGCGAAGGTCTCGGTCAGCGTGCCGATCTGGTTGATCTTGATGAGGATCGAGTTGGCGACGCGCTTCTCGATGCCTTCCTTGAGGATGCGGGTATTGGTGACGAACAGGTCGTCGCCGACCAGCTGCACCTTCTGACCCAGGCGCTCGTTGAGGTGTTTCCAGCCGTCCCAGTCGCCCTCGTGCATGCCGTCTTCGATGCTGATGATGGGGTACTTGTCGACCCAGGTGGCGAGGATGTCGGTCCACTCGGGCGCGCTCAGCGTCAGGCCTTCGCCCTCGAGGTGGTACTTGCCGTCCTTGTAGAACTCGCTGGCGGCGCAGTCCAGGCCGATGGCGATCTGGCGGCCAGCCTCGTAGCCCGCCTTGTCGATGGCCTCGAGGATCAGCTGGATGGCCGCCTCATGGCTGGCGACGTTGGGTGCGAAGCCGCCCTCGTCGCCGACGGCCGTGGTCATGCCCTTGCCGTCGATGATCTTCTTCAGCGCGTGGAACACCTCGGCGCCGTAGCGCACCGCCTCGCGGAAGGTCGGCGCCCCCACGGGGATGATCATCAGCTCCTGCAGGTCGAGGTTGTTGTTGGCGTGCGCGCCGCCGTTGATGACGTTCATCATCGGCACCGGCATCTGCATGCCACCCGAGCCGCCGAAGTAGCGGTACAGCGGCAGGCCGGATTCCTCGGCGGCGGCGCGTGCCACCGCCATGCTGACGGCCAGCGTCGCGTTGGCGCCCAGGCGGCTCTTGTTGTCGGTGCCGTCCAGGTCGATCAGCGTGCGGTCGAGGAAGGCCTGCTCGGAGGCGTCGAGGCCGAGCACGGCCTCGCTGATCTCGGTGTTGACGTGCTCGACGGCCTTGAGCACGCCCTTGCCGAGGTAGCGCGCCTTGTCGCCGTCGCGCAGCTCGATCGCCTCGCGCGAGCCGGTGGAGGCGCCCGAGGGCACGGCCGCGCGGCCCATGGTGCCGGACTCCAGCAGCACGTCGCACTCGACGGTCGGGTTGCCGCGGCTGTCGAGGATCTCTCGGCCGACGATGTCAACGATTGCGCTCATGGTCTTTTCTCTCTCGCCTGAAGATGGATTCTTGAATGGATGTCAGCAGGAGAAGTCGTTCTCGAGCAGCGGCTGCTGCTTGATCACGCGGTCCAGTGCCACCAGTTGTTCGAGCAGCGCCTTCATGTGCTTCAGCGGCACGGCGTTCGGGCCGTCGCTCATCGCGTTGGCGGGGTCGGGATGCGTTTCCATGAACACGCCGGCCACGCCCACCGCGATGGCCGCGCGCGACAGCACCGGCACGAACTCGCGCTGGCCGCCGGAACTGGTGCCCTGGCCGCCGGGCAGCTGAACCGAGTGCGTGGCATCGAAGACCACCGGCGCGCCGGTCTCGCGCATGATCGCCAGCGAGCGCATGTCGGACACGAGGTTGTTGTAGCCGAAGCTCGCGCCGCGTTCGCAGGCCATGAAGTTGTCAGGGTCCAGGCCCTTTTCCTTCGCGGCCGCACGCGCCTTGTCGATCACGTTCTTCATGTCGTGCGGGGCGAGGAACTGGCCCTTCTTGATGTTCACCGGCTTGCCGCACTGCGCGACGGCGCGGATGAAATCGGTCTGGCGGCACAGGAAGGCGGGTGTCTGCAGCACGTCGACCACCGCCGACACGGCGGGGATCTCGGCTTCGCTGTGCACGTCGGTGAGGATGGGCACCTTCAGTTCGCGACGCACCTTCGCCAGGATCTCCAGGCCGCGTTCCATGCCAGGGCCGCGGAAGGTGGTGCCGCTGGAGCGGTTCGCCTTGTCGTAGCTCGACTTGAAGATGAAGGGGATGCCCAGCGCCGAGGTGATCTCCTTCAGGCGACCGGCCACGTCCATCTGCAGCTGTTCGCTCTCTACCACGCAGGGGCCGGCGATCAGGAAGAAGGGACGGTCCAGGCCGACGTCGAAACCGCACAGCTTCATGCGGCCACCTTCGGGCGCTGCTCGGCATGCTGTGTCAGGGCGGCCTTCACGAACGATGTGAAGAGCGGGTGTCCGCCCCAGGGGGTGGACTTGAACTCGGGGTGGAACTGCACGCCCATGAACCAGGGATGCACGGCCTGCGGCAGTTCGACGATCTCGGTGAGCTTCTCTCGCTGGGTGATCGCCGAGATCACCAGCCCGGCCTCGGCGAGGCGCTCGAGGTAGTTGACGTTGGCCTCGTAGCGGTGGCGGTGGCGCTCGGTGACCACGTCGCCGTAGATCGCGTGGGCCAGCGTGCCAGGCTTGACGTCGGAGCTCTGCGCGCCCAGGCGCATGGTGCCGCCGAGGTCGGAGCTGGCGCTGCGCTTCTGGATCGAGCCGTCGGCGTCCTGCCATTCCTCGATCAGCGCGATCACCGGGTGCGGCGTGGCCGGGTCGAACTCGGTGCTGTTGGCGTTGGCGAGACCCGCCTTGTGGCGCGCGAACTCGATCGTCGCGACCTGCATGCCCAGGCAGATGCCCAGGTAAGGGATCTTCTTCTCGCGCGCCAGGCGCGCCGCGCAGATCTTGCCTTCGATGCCGCGCTTGCCGAAGCCGCCGGGCACCAGGATGGCGTCGAAGTCGGCCAGTCGTGCCACGTTGTCGGCCGAGATCGTCTCGGAGTCGACGTACTCGATGTTCACCTTGGCGTGGTTGTGGATGCCGGCGTGGCGCAAGGCCTCGTTGAGCGACTTGTACGAGTCGGACAGGTCGGTGTACTTGCCGACCATGGCGATGCGCACCTCGGACTTCGGGTGCTCGACCTCGGTGACGAGGTCGTCCCAGCGGCGCAGGTTGGCCGGCGGCGTGGACAGGCGCAGCTTGTCGCAGATCAGGCCGTCCAGGCCCTGCTCGTGCAGCATGCGCGGCACCTTGTAGATGGTGTCGACGTCCCACATCGAGATCACGCCCCACTCGGGCACGTTGGTGAACAGCGAGATCTTCTCGCGCTCCTCGTCGGGCACGCGGCGGTCGGCTCGGCACAACAACGCGTCGGGCTGCACGCCGATCTCGCGCAGCTTCTGCACGGTGTGCTGGGTCGGTTTGGTCTTGAGCTCGCCGGCGGCGGCGATCCAGGGCACGTAGGTCAGGTGCACGAAGGCACACTGGTTCGGGCCGGCCTTCAGGCTGAGCTGGCGCGCGGCTTCGAGGAAGGGCAGCGACTCGATGTCGCCCACCGTGCCGCCGACCTCGACGATCGCCACGTCCACCGCGTGGTCGGTGCCGACACCGGCGCCGCGCTTGATGAACTCCTGGATCTCATTGGTGACGTGCGGGATCACCTGCACCGTCTTGCCGAGGTAGTCGCCGCGGCGCTCCTTCTCGAGCACGCTCTTGTAGATCTGCCCGGTGGTGAAGTTGTTGGCCTTGCGCATCTTCGTGGTGATGAAGCGCTCGTAGTGGCCGAGGTCGAGGTCCGTCTCGGCGCCGTCGTCGGTGACGAACACCTCGCCATGCTGGAACGGCGACATCGTGCCCGGATCCACGTTCAGATACGGATCCAGCTTGATGAGGGTGACCTTGAGGCCGCGCGATTCGAGGATCGCGGCGAGGGATGCAGACGCGATGCCCTTGCCCAGCGAGGACACCACACCGCCGGTGACAAAGACGAACTTGGTCATTGCATGCGGCACCCGCTACTCACGAATGCCGTGGTGGTAAAGCGCGATTATAGGCGTGCCCACCACCCCGGCCGCGCTCAGGCGCCGGCGGCGATCGCCTTCAGCACCAGCTCGGCCGTCTGCTTCGGGTGCTGCATCGGGTACAGGTGCGTGCCCTCGATCCAGAAGAGGCGCTCGCCCACCAGTGCACGCGTCGCGGCCACGCCGCCCTGGCGCATCTCGGCCGACTGCGTGCCGGCGACGAAGCTCACCGGGCAGGCCGGCGGATGGCGCTTGAGCAGCGTGCCCAGGTGGTGCGGCAGCGTGTTGTAGATCCGCGTTTCGATGTCGCGGCGAAAGGCCAGCACGATCTTGCCGTCCTGCGCCTCGAAGCCCGTCTGCACGTAGTCCTCGAGCACGCGCGGGTCCCAGCGCGCGAACACCGCCTTGGCGGCGAAATGCGCGCGCACGGCGTCGCGCGACGGCCATTCGTGCCGCCGCGTCTGCGACACGCGTCCGGGCGACACACGCTTGACCAGCCCGGTGGCCTTGGCCACCTGCAGGCTGTGCGCGCGCCAGCCGGTGATGATCGGTGAGTCGAGCAGGATCAGCGCGCTGGCCAGGTCGGGCCGGCGGCAGGCGGCCAGCAGGCTCAACAGGCCGCCCAGGGAGTGCCCGACCAGGATCGCCGGCCCGCCCACCTCACGCTCGATGAAGTGGATCAGCTGGTCGCGCAGCTTGGGCCAGTTGCCCGTCACCGGATAGGCCGGGTCATGGCCGAACCGCTCGACGGCGTGCACCTCGTGCCCCGCCTTTCGCCATTGATCGAACAGCACCCTGTAGGTGCCGGCCGGGAAGCCGTTCGCGTGGCTGAAGACGATCGGGGCCTTCTTCTGCTTCTTCAAACGATCTTCTCTCCGGCGTGGGTGATCTTGCGCATCGGTTCGAAGCGCCCCGAGCTCACGCACAGCGGATGCGCCGTGGTGCCACCGTCCCAGTGCGGGTCGTCGATCGACTCGAACACCTGGCGCAGCTTCTGGCCCCAGGTGCTGCGGATCATGTGGAAGTACGGGTTGTGCTCGTCGATGCACACGAGCTGGTCGCTGGCGAAGCGACCGCGCTCGTAGACGAGCAGGTCCAGCGGCAGGCCCACCGACAGGTTGGACTTGAGCGTCGAATCCATCGACACCAGCGCGCACTTGGCGGCTTCGTCCAGCGGCGTGGCGGGCGTGATCATTCGGTCGAGCACCGGCTTGCCGTACTTCGATTCGCCGATCTGGAAGTAGCAGGTCTCGCGCGTGGCCTCGATGAAGTTGCCCGCCGAATAGACGAGGAACAGGCGCATCGCCTCGCCCTTGATCTGGCCACCGAAGATCATCGAGGCGTTGAAGTCGATGCCCGCCTGCTTGAGCGACGGGCCGTCCTGGTCGTAGACGCGGCGCACCGCGCTGCCGAGCACGCGCACGGCGTCGAACATGCTGGTGGCGTTCCAGATGGTGATCGGTTCGCCGCCCGGGTTGTCGATCTTCTCGACCTGCAGGATCTCGCGCACCGACTGGCTGATCGACAGGTTGCCCGCCGACAGCATCACCATGAAGCGTTCGTCGGTCTTCTCGTAGACCATCATCTTGCGGTAGGTGCTGATCTGGTCCAGGCCCGCGTTGGTGCGCGAGTCGGACAGGAACACGAGGCCGGCATCGAGCTTGATACCCACGCAATACGTCATGGCAAATCCTTCTGGATGGCTTTCAGGCGGTACAGCGCGTCCAGCGCTTCCTTCGGCGACAGGCTGTCCGGGTCGAGCTCGGCCAGCGTCTCCTCGACCTCGCTGCGAACCTGGATCGGCGGCGGCGGCGGCGCCTCGAAGAGGTCGAACTGCGAATCGTGCGAGCGCTGCTGCGTCTCCAGCGCCTCCAGCGTGGCGCGCGCCTGGCGAATCAGCCCGGCCGGCATGCCGGCCAGCCGCGCCACCTGCACGCCGTAGCTGCGGCTGGCCGGGCCGACCTGGATGTCGTGCAGGAAGACGATGTCGTCGCCGCTCTCCACCGCCGAGACGTGCACGTTGAGCGCGCGCTCGTGCTTGATCGGGAACTCGGTCAGCTCGAAGTAGTGCGTGGCGAACAGCGTGAACGAGCGGTTGCGGTCGTGCAGCTGCGTAGCGATGGCGCCGGCCAGCGCCAGGCCGTCGAAGGTGGAGGTGCCGCGGCCGATCTCGTCCATCAGCACCAGCGACTGTTCGGTGGCGCCGTGCACGATGGCCGCGGCCTCGGTCATCTCGAGCATGAAGGTCGACTGCGCGTTGGCCAGGTCGTCGGCGGCGCCGATGCGCGTGTGGATCGCGTCGATCGGCCCGAGACGGCAGGCCTTGGCCGGCACGAAGGAGCCCATCGCGGCGAGCAGCGTGATCAGCGCCACCTGGCGCATGAAGGTGCTCTTGCCGCCCATGTTCGGGCCGGTGATGACGAGCATGCGCCGGTTCGCGTCGAGCCGGCAGTCGTTGGACATGAAGGCGCCGGCGCCGGTCTCGGCCAGCCGCGCTTCCACGACCGGATGGCGGCCCGCCTCGATGTCGATGCAGGGCTCGCGCACGAACGACGGGCGGCACCAGCCCAGCGTGCGCGCCCGCTCGGCCAGCGCGGCCAGCGCGTCCAGCCCGGCCAGGCCACGGGCCAGCGAGGTCAGCGGGTCGAGGTGCGTCTGCAGCTGGTCGAGCACCTGGTCGTAGAGCAGCTTTTCGCGCGCCAAGGCACGGTCTTGCGCCGACAAGGCCTTGTCCTCGAACGTCTTGAGCTCCGGCGTGATGAAGCGCTCGGCGTTCTTCAGCGTCTGGCGGCGCAGGTAGTCGCCCGGCACCTTGTCGAGCTGGCCCTGCGTGACCTCGATGTAGAAGCCATGCACCTTGTTGAACTGCACGCGCAGGTTGGCGATGCCGGTGCGCGCGCGCTCGCGCGACTCCAGGTCGAGCAGGAAGGCGTCGCAGTTCGCGCCGATGCCGCGCAGCTCGTCGAGCGTGGCGTCGAAGCCCGGCGCGATCACGCCGCCGTCGCGCAGCAGCACCGCCGGCTCGTCGGCGATCGCCATCACGAGCAGGTCGGCGATCTCCTGCGGCGGGTGCATCGCCTCCCACAGCATGTCCAGTAGCGCGCTGGCGCCGTGCGGCACACGCGCCAGCAGCGTCGGCAGGCCGTGCAGCGTGGCGCGCAGGCCGGCCAGCTCGCGCGGGCGCACCTGGCGCAGCGCGATGCGCGCGGTGGTGCGCTCGACGTCGCTGACGCCGCGCAGCGCTTCGCGCAGCGCATCGAGCTCGGTGTGCAGCAGCGCCTCGATGGCGTCGTGCCGCTGGCCGGCGACGCGGCGCTCGCGCAGCGGCTGCGTCAGCCACTGGCGCAGCGCGCGGCTGCCCATGCCGGTGCGGCAGGTGTCCAGCAGCGAGAGCAGGGTGGGGGCGTCCTCGCCGCGCAGCGTCTGCGTGAGCTCGAGGTTGCGGTGCGTGGTGGGCGGCAGCTCCAGCAACTCGCTGGCGCGGCGCACGGTCAGCGTGCGCACGTGGGCGAGCGACTGGCCCTGCGTGTGCTCGGCAAACGCCAGCAGCGCGGCGGCCGCGGCCTGCGCGGCGACGAGATCCTGCGCGTTGAAGCCAGCCAGGTTGGCCACGCGCAACTGCTCGCACAGCTTGCGCGTGCCCAGTGCTGCATCGAACTGCCAGGCCGGCCGCGCCGTCAGCGGCACGCGCGACTGCGCCAGCGTGGCGCTGCTGTGGTCGCGGTCGACCAGCACTTCGCTGGCCGAAAGCCGCGCCAGCCAGGTGCCGAGCTCGCGCTCGCTGCACTCGGTCAGGCCCAGCTCGCCCTGCGTCAGCGACAGCCAGGCGAGGCCGAAGGTCGTGCCCTGGCGCGCCACCGCGAGCAGCACCGAGTCGGCCTTGTCGGCGAGCAGTTCGGTGTCGGTCACCGTGCCCGGCGTGACCACGCGCACCACTTTACGCTCGACCGGGCCCTTGGCCGTGGCGACGTCGCCCACCTGCTCGCAGATGGCCACCGCCTCGCCCATGCGAATCAGCTTGGCGAGGTAGGTCTCCACCGAGTGCACCGGCACGCCGGCCATCACCACCGGCTCGCCGGCGCTCTGGCCGCGGCTGGTCAGCGTGATGTCGAGCAGGCGGTTCGCCTTGCGCGCGTCGTCGAAGAACAACTCGTAGAAGTCGCCCATCCGGTAGAAGACGAGCGTGTCCGGGAATTCGGCCTTGATGCGCAGGTACTGCTGCATCATCGGCGTGTGGCCGTCGAAGGCGGCCGTCACGGGCTGGTCCATGCGCGGAGCCCCGTGGCTCAGAGCGGTGCGTCGTCGTCGCGGGCCGCGTCGGCCTTGCGGATGCGCACGGCGCCCCGCTTCTTCGGCGGCTCGGCCTGCGTGGCGGCCAGCGCTGCCTCCGGCGTGAGCCCGGCGTGCGCCTCGGCGGCCGCGGTCGCCGATGCTCCCGGCTCGTCGGCCTTGATCGCGCGGGTATAGGGCGCCAGGATCTGCACCAGCTGGCCGTAGACCTTCGGGTTGCCCGCCACCACCTCGCGCTGGTACAGGTAGTCGGCCTCGCCGGTGAAGTTGCCGATCAGGCCGCCGGCCTCGGTGATGATCAGCGAGCCCGCGGCGATGTCCCAGGGGTTCAGCCCGGTCTCGAAGAAGCCGTCGTAGTAGCCGGCGGCCACGTAGCACAGGTCGAGCGCGGCGGCGCCGGGGCGGCGCAGGCCGGCGCAGCTCTGCATCACCTCTTCGAACATCTGCACGTAGCGCTTGAAGTTGTCACCCTTGCGGAAGGGGAAGCCGGTGCCGATGAGCGCGTCAGACAGGCGCGTGCGCTTGGAGGCGCGCAGCCGCTTGTCGTTGAGGAAGGAACCGCGCCCCTTGGAGGCGTAGAACATGTCGTTGCGCGTCGGGTCGTAGACCACCGCCTGCTGCACCTGGCCGCGGAAGGCCAGCGCGATCGACACCGCGTAGACCGGGAATCCGTGCAGGAAGTTGGTGGTGCCGTCCAGCGGATCGATGATCCAGACGTAGTCGCTGTCCTTCGCGCCGTGGGTGCGGCCCGATTCCTCCGCCAGGATGCCGTGGCCCGGGTAGGCGGTCAGCAGCGTCTCGATGATGATCTGCTCGGCGGCCTGGTCGACTTCGCTGACGAAGTCGTTCGGTCCCTTCGAGCTGATGCGCAGCAGGTCCAGGTCGAGCGAGGCGCGGTTGATGATGGCCCCGGCGCTGCGAGCCGCCTTGACGGCGATGTTGAGCATCGGGTGGAGCGCTTGCGACATGGTGCGACCTGGGCAGGGGAGAAGGGACCGGCGGGGAGGAAAGAGCGTGGCGGTGCAGGGCACTGCCGATAATGGCCATTTTACCCGGCCCCCATGCCAACCCCGGACCCGACCCGCTTCGTCCTCATCGGCACCAGCCACCCCGGCAACGTGGGCGCGGCGGCGCGGGCGATGAAGGTGATGGGTTTTTCCGATCTCGTGCTGGTGGCGCCGCGCGATCCGCAGGTGCTGCAGCGCGACGAGGCGGTGGCCATGGCCAGCGGCGCCACCGACGTGCTGGCTGGCGCACGGGTGGTGGCCACGGTGCCCGAGGCGCTGGAGGGCGTGACCTACCTGTGTGCCACGGCGATGACGCCGCGCGACTTCGGCCCGCCCACCCACGCGCCGCGCGAGCTGTTCGCCACCCTGGCGCCCTCGCAGGAGCGCGTGGCCTTCCTGTTCGGCTCGGAGCGCTTCGGCATGGCCAACGAGGATGTCTACCGCTGCCATGCCTGCCTGAGCATCCCCACGCGGGCCGACTACGGCTCTCTCAACCTGTCGCAGGCCGTGCAACTGATCGCCTACGACTGGCGCGAGGCGCTGGGCGGCTTCGATGTCGAGCCACGCACCACCGATCCGACGCTGGCCGATGCCGCCTCGGTGCAGGGGCTGCTGGCGCACTGGCAGCAGACCATGGTGGAGATCGGCTTCCTCGATCCGGCGGCGCCGAAGAAGCTGCTGCCGCGCCTGAACCAGCTGCTCAACCGCGCCCGGCTCAGCCGCGAGGAGGTCGACATCCTGCGCGGCCTGGCGCGCTTCGTCGGCAAGCCGCGTGGCTGACGCCAGCAGGCTTGCGGCGCCGCAGATACACTGGCCCCTCACCCCTCGAGAGACGACCATGTTCCAGCGCCTGCGCGAAGACATCGCCTGCATCCTCGAGCGCGACCCCGCGGCGCGCTCGCGCTGGGAGGTGCTGACCTGTTACCCGGGCCTGCACGCGCTGGTGTTGCACCGCTGGGCACACGCCTGCTGGAAGCGCGGCTTCCACTGGCTCGGCCGCTTCATCTCGCACGTGGCGCGCTTCCTCACCGGCATTGAGATCCACCCGGGCGCCACCATCGGCCACCGCGTCTTCATCGACCACGGCATGGGCGTGGTGGTGGGCGAGACGGCCGAGATCGGCGACGAGTGCACCATCTACCAGGGCGTGACGCTGGGCGGCACCTCGTTGAGCAAGGGTGCCAAGCGGCACCCGACGCTCGGGCGCGGCGTGATCGTCGGCGCCAATTCGCAGGTGCTGGGCGGCTTCACCGTCGGCGACGGCGCGCGCATCGGTTCGGGCGCGGTCGTCGTCAAGCCGGTGCCGCCAGGCGCCACGGCGGTCGGCAACCCGGCGCGCGTGATCAATGCCGAGACCGACGCGGTGCGCGAGGCGGCGGCGGCCAAGATGGGCTTCTCGGCCTACGGCGTGACGCAGGGCGACGACCCGGTGGCGCAGGCCATGAAGGGCCTGATCGACAACGCCTCGGGCCACGAGCACCAGATCGCGCTGCTCTGGCAGGCCATCGAGAAGCTGTCGCAGCGCTCGCGCGAGTTGCCGGGTGCCGACTGCGTGCCCGACGATGCGCACACCACCGAGCAGTTCGACGCCGAGCGCCTGAACCGGCTGGTCAAGTAGCTGCTAAAGCGCGAACAGCAGCGGCGTGAGCAACCACAGGTAGCGCCAGTCGCGCGGTACCTCGATGACCAGCGTGGCGCTGTAAGGCCCGACGAAACCGTCGGGCTCGATGCTGCGGTAGCGGAAGTAGTAGGTGCCGCTGCTCGACGGGCGCGGCAGCGTCCACTCGGGCGCGCTCAGGTCCGCCTGCGCGACGATCTCCTTGAAGGCCGGGTCGCGCGCCAGTTCGACGTGCTGGGTGTCCTCCGCGCGGCCGCTCCAGGCCAGCGTGAGCGACTTGCCGTCTTCGCCCATGCCGCCCTTGGGGGGCTCGGGCAGCGGGCGCAATTCGAAGCGCTGCCCGTCGCTGAAGGGGCCTTTGTCGCCATCGGCCTTGGTGCTGGCGATGCGCCAGTGGTAGGTGCCGGGGCCGCCGACCTCCAGCGTCTCGCGCGTGCCGGTCAGGCCTTCGCGCTCGGCGACGATCTGCGTGAAGGCCGCATCGCTGGCCACCTGCAGCCGCACGCTCTTCGCATCGAGGTTGGGCGACCAGTTGAACTCCACCGGGCCGAGCGACTGCTTGGCGCCGGCGCGCGGCGTGTTGGTCGCCGGCGGCTCCGGCCGCGCCTTCAGCACAAAGGCACGCGCTGCGTCGTAGCCTTCGATGCCCTGGCCGTCGAGCCGCCGTGCGCGAAGGAACCACTTGGCGTCGTCGAGCCCGGCGATGCGCACGTCGCTGCCGGCCATCACCTTCTGGTCATTGACGATGCGCTCGAAGTCGGCGTCCTGGGCCACCTGCACGCGCACCGTGTCCTTCTCGGTGGGCAGCGCGAAGCGCACCAGCGGGCGCTCGAAACGCTCCGGCATCGCCGCCAGATCGGGCGCGGGCAGCAGCCTGGCCGGCACCGGCGCCTTGGCCGCGGCATCGATCGCGGCACCGAAACCGGCGGCGATGTCGGTGCCGACGCTGCGCTGCGGCGATTCGAGCTTGACCTTGCCTTCGAGCACCTCGCTGCGCGTGGCGCCGCTGTCGCCGTCGAGCGTGACGCGGTACTGGGTGCCGCGCACGCCGACCACGGCCGTGGGCGTGGTCACCTCCAGCGGCTGCGAACGCCTGAGCTTGGCGGCGAGCACCTCCACCGAGCCGCGCAGCATGCGCAGCACGCCGGTGAACAGGCCGTCGCCGGCCAGTCGCGCCGCATCGGCCTCGGTGGCGCCGGGCCCGCGGCTGGCGACGATCTCGGCCAGGCTCGACGGCGGCACGCGCACCCGCGAACCATCGGCCAGCGCCAGCACGGCCGAGCCGTTGGCTCCGGTCTGCAGCGATTGCCCTTCGGCCAGTGCCGCGCCGGGCTGCACCGTGTCGTTGCCCACGCGCACCTCGCCCACGGCACTGGTCACGCGCACGGGCAGGGCGCGCATGCGCATCAGCCGGGCCGGCACGCGCAGCACCTGTCCGGGGCGGATGAAATTCGGGTCGGGAAGGCGGTTCAGCCGGGCGATCTCGCGCCAGGCCTGCGGCCCGATGAAGACCGTCTCCGACAGGCCGATCAGCGTGTCGCGCTGGCTGACGCGGTACTCGACGACGGCCTCCTGCGCAGCCACGGCGGTCGCGCCGGCCAGGCAGGCCAGGACGAGGGCATGACGCAGCGCCAGGCTCATCTCAGCGTGGAGGGCGCAGGGCCGTCTTGGGCCGGAAGACCTTGCACACGGATTCGTCGGTCTCGAAGTAGGGTCCACCGAGGAGGTCGATGCAGTAGGGAACGGCGGCAAAGATGCCATGCACGCCGCGGTCCTTCAATCCCTCGAGTGTCTCGGCGATCGATTTCGGCTGGCCGGGCAGGTTGATGATCAGCGTCTTGCCGCGGATCACCGCCACCTGGCGCGACAGGATCGCCGTGGCCACGAAGTTCAGGCTGATCTGGCGCATCTGCTCGCCAAAGCCGGGCATCACCTTGTCGGCCACCGCCAGCGTGGCCTCTGGGGTGACGTCGCGTGGCGCCGGCCCGGTGCCGCCGGTGGTCAGCACGAGGTCGCATTTCGCGACGTCCACCAGCTCGCGCAGCGCGGCGCTGATCGCCTCCTGCTCGTCGGGGATCAGCCGCGTCTCCCAGGCGACCGGGTTGCGCAGCGCGCGCTTCATCCAGTCCTGCAAGGCCGGGATGCCCTTGTCCTCGTAGACGCCGGACGAGGCGCGGTCGCTGATCGAGACCAGGCCGATGCGCACGGGGTCGAAGGCGGGTTCACTCATGGGCGGTCTCGCGCGATTGTTTGATGAACTGGAACAGCTCGCGGAAGGCGCGGCCGCTGCGCTGCTCGGGCTGCAGTGCGGCGTCCTTGCGCGCGCTGCGGATCAGGCTGCGCAGCTGCTGCGCATCGGTGCCCGGGAACTCCTGCAGGAAACCGGTGACGGCATCGTCACTGGCGACCAGCTCGGCGCGCCAGCGCTCCGACTCGTGCAGCGACAGCGCGTCCTTGGCGCGGCCGAGCTGCATGTCGAGCACGGCCTGGCGGATCGGCTCGGTGTCGGTGCCGCGCATCAGCTTGCCGATGTACTGCATCTGCCGGCGCTTGCCTTCGTGCGTGCGCGTGCGCCGGTACTCGTGCACCGCGTCGCGCAGGTTCTCGGGGATGGCCAGGTCCTTCACGCGCGACTCGGGCAGAGCGACCAGCGCCTCGCCGAGGTCCTGCAACTCGTGCGATTCCTTCTTGCGCTGGGTCTTGCTCGGCCGCTCGTCGGGATCGACGGGGTCATCCGAGGGCGAAAAGGGGTCGGTTCGTGGCATGGGGGAATCATGGATGACGCGTGGTTATGATAGCCCGCGCCCCTTTCCGGCCCGCTCTCCCGGCCCCACTCCCATGCCCGACACCAGCCCCCGCGGATTCGCCTACACGCGAGACCAGTTCCAGCAGCTCGCCGAAGACGCCCTCGCCCTGGCGCGAACGCTCGGCGCCAGCGAGGCCGGGGCCGAGGTTTCCGAGGGCGTGGGGCTGTCGGTCAGCGTGCGCAAGGGCGAGGTCGAGAACGTCGAGCGCAACCGCGACAAGTCGCTGGGGGTGACGGTCTACGTCGGCAAGCGGCGCGGCAACGCCAGCACCTCCGATTTCTCGCGCGCGGCGCTGGAGCAGACCGTGCGCGCCGCGCACGACATCGCCCGCTTCACAGCCGAAGACCCGGCCGCCGGCCTGCCCGAGGTGGAAGACCTGGCCTTCGGCGCCGCCGCCGAGCGTGACCTCGACCTGTTCCACCCCTGGCCGATCGTCGCCGAGCAGGCGGTCGAGATCGCGCAGCGCTGCGAGGCCGCGGCGCTCGAGGTCGATCGCCGCATCACCAATTCCGATGGCGCCGGCGTGTCGGTGCAGCAATCGCACTTCATCATGGCCAACAGCCGCGGCTTCCGCGGCGGTTATGCCAGCTCGCGGCACTCGCTGTCGGTCGCGCCGATCGCCTCGCTGCCCGGCAAGGGTGGCGACGACATGCAGCGCGACGCCTGGTACACCTCGATGCGTTCGCCCGACGACATGGCGGCGCCCGAGGCCGTGGGCCGCTACGCCGCCGAGCGGGCGCTGTCGCGCCTGCGCAGTCGCAAGATCGCCACGGCCGAGGTGCCGGTGCTGTTCGAGTCCACGGTGGCGGCGGGGCTGCTCGGCTCGCTGGTGCAGGCCGTCAGCGGCGGAGCGCTGTACCGCAAGTCGAGCTTCCTGCTCGACAGCCTGGGCCAGCCCGTGCTCGCGCCGCACCTCGACGTGCACGAGAACCCGCACATCCCGCGCGGCAAGGGCAGCTCGCCCTTCGACGACGAGGGCGTGACCACGCGCGCACGCGACGTCGTCAAGGGGGGCGTCCTGCAGGGCTACTTCCTGTCGAGCTACTCGGCGCGCAAGCTCGGCATGCGCACCACCGGCCACGCCGGCGGCTCGCAGAATCTCACGCTGACCAGCCGGCTCACCCAGCCCGGCGACGACCTGGAAGCGATGCTGCGCAAGCTCCATCGTGGCCTGTTCGTCATCGAGCTGATGGGGCAGGGCGTCAATCAGGTCACCGGCGACTACTCGCGCGGCGCGGCAGGCTTCTGGGTCGACCAGGGCCGCATCGTGCACCCGGTGCACGAGATCACCATCGCCGGCAACCTGCGCGACATGCTCAAGGGCATCGTCGCTGTCGGCGCCGATGCCTACACGAGCGGCACCAAGACGCTCAGTTCGGTGCTGGTCGAACGCATGAAACTCGCCGGCAGTTGACCGGGTCCACCCCCTGGGCGCGGCCCTGGGAAACACGTAGTTTTTCGCACGGGTAAACACCGGGCGGGGGGGTATGGCCCCCCTCCTAGAATTTCTGCGCTCAATCCCTCCTCTTCCGCGTATCCACCCTAGGAGAAATCGCATGGAACGTCGCTCTTTCATCCAACGCGCCGGCATTGCCGGGGTGCTCGCCGCCGGTGCCGCACCGGCCGTCGTGCACGCACAGGCCAACATCCGCTGGCGCCTGGCTTCGAGCTTTCCGAAGTCGCTGGATACCATCTACGGCGCCGCCGAAGTGATGGCCAAGCAGGTCAGCGACATGACCGGCGGCAAGTTCCAGATCTCGGTGCATGCCGGTGGCGAACTGATGCCCCCGTTCGGTGTCGTCGACGGCGTGCAGAACGGCACGGTCGAGATGGCCCACACCGCGCCGTACTACTTCTTCGGCAAGGACCCGACCTTCGCGATGGACTGCGCCATCCCGTTCGGCCTGAACAGCCGCCAGATGACGGCGTGGATGTACGAAGGCAACGGCATGAAGCTGTTCCGCGAGTTCTATGCGGGCTACAACATC
Source organism: Rhizobacter sp. AJA081-3 (assembly GCF_017795745.1). Lineage (GTDB taxonomy): Bacteria > Pseudomonadota > Gammaproteobacteria > Burkholderiales > Burkholderiaceae_C > Piscinibacter. The sequence continues at coordinate 1,658,508 of NZ_CP059067.1, forward strand.
CACAACTTCCCGATGGGCAACACCGGCGCCCAGATGGGCGGCTGGTACCGCAAGGAGATCAAGTCGCTGGCCGACATCAAGGGCCTGAAGATGCGCATCGGCGGCTTCGGCGGCAAGGTGCTCGAGCGCATCGGCGGCGTGCCGCAGAACATCCCCGGCGGCGAGATCTACCAGGCGCTCGAGAAGGGCACCATCGACGCGTCCGAGTGGGTGGGCCCGTACGACGACCAGAAGCTCGGCCTGAACAAGGTCGCGCCGAACTACTACTACCCCGGCTGGTGGGAAGGCGGCCCGCAGCTGTCGCTGTACATCAACACGAAGGCCTTTGCCGGCCTGTCGGCCGAGTACAAGGCGATCGTCGAGAACGCCGCGGCACACGCGCACACCGTGATGCAGGCCCGCTACGACGCCCGCAACCCGGCCGCGCTGAAGCAGCTCGTCGGTGCCGGCACCAAGCTGTTCCGCTTCCCGAAGGACGTGATGGACGGCGCCTTCAAGGCCGCCATGGAGGTCTACGGCGAGCTCAGCGGCAGCAACCCGGCGTGGAAGAAGATCTACGCCGACTACAACGACTTCCGGCGCGACCAGAACCTGATGTTCCGCTTCGCCGAAGCCGGCTTCGACGACTTCATGCAGCAGCAGAAGCTGTGATCGCCGGCCGCCTGCGGCGGCCTGCAGCATGAAAAGAGCCCCGCCTTGGCGGGGCTCTTCGTTTTTGGGGGCAGTGAACGGAGGTGGGCGGAGCCATCCAGCTCCGCCCTGCTGTTCACTTCTGCCCCTGTTCCTTCTTGATCGACTCCAGCAGGCCCTTCATTGGGTCGTCGCTCGCTCCACTCTCGGCCGGGGCCGAGGCGCCCGCAGCGCCAGAGGCACCCGGCGCGGCCGGCACGGCGAACGGGTCGTTGGCTTCTTCGCGCGGCTGCATCTGCAGCTGGTCGAGCACCTTGTTGGCGTCGATGGTGACGCCCTTCTCGATGCCGCCGGTCACCAGCGTCGGGAAGGAGATCACCGCGGCCACCATGATCAGCTGCAGCACGATGAAGGCAATCGAGCCCTTGTAGATCTGCGAGGTCTGCACGGCCGGGATGGTCTCGCCGGTGATGCGGTCCTTGTAGTCCTTCTTGGCCGCGACGCTGCGCAGGTAGAACAAGGCGAAGCCGAAGGGCGGCGTCAGGAACGAGGTCTGCAGGTTCATCGCGATGATCACGCCGAACCAGATCAGCGTCATGTCGGCCGGCGTGCCGGGGGGCAGAAGGCCGCCGAGCATCTTGTCGGCCACCGGCGCGAGGATCGGGATGACGATGAAGGCGATCTCGAAGAAGTCGATGAAGCAGCCGAGGATGAACACCAGCACGTTCACGACGATCAGGAAACCGAGCGCGCCGCCGGGCATCTTGTCGAACAGGTGCTCGACCCAGATGTGGCCGTCGGCGGCGTTGAAGGTGAAGCTGAACACCGTCGAGCCGATCAGGATGAACAGCACGAAGCACGACAGCCGCGCGGTGTTGTCCAGCGCCTGCACCAGCAGCTTGAGCTGCAGCCTGCCGCGGCCCACGGCCATGATCAGCGCGCCCAGCGCACCCATCGCGCCGCCTTCGGTGGGCGTGGCGATGCCCAGGAAGATCGTGCCCAGCACCAGGAAGATCAGCACCAGCGGCGGGATCAGCACGAAGGTGACCTGCTCGGTCAGGCGCGACAGCAGGCCGATCTTCAGCGCCTTGTTGAGCAGCGCCAGCCCCAGCGCCAGCAGCGAAGCCACCGTCATCGACATGATGACGATCTCGTCGCCGGGCGCCGGCAGTTCGCGGCCGATCATCGGGTTGATGACGCTCTGGTGCACCTTCGACCAGGCGTAACCGGCCGCGCCGCACAGCGCGAACAGCGCCAGCAGCGACTTGTGGCCGCTGGAACCGTTGGCCTCGCGGTAGATGCGCGCCTCGGGCGGCAGGGCCGGCACCCACGATGGCTTGACGATCGCGACCAGTACCACGAACGAGAGGTACAGGCCGACCAGCAGCAGCCCCGGGATCAGCGCGCCGGCGTACATGTCGCCCACCGAGCGGCCGAGCTGGTCGGCCAGGACGATCAGCACCAGCGAGGGCGGGATGGCCTGCGCCAGCGTGCCCGAGGCGGTGATGGTGCCTGTGGCGATGGTGCGGTTGTAGCCGTAGCGCAGCATGATGGGCAGCGAGATCAGGCCCATGGAGATGACGGCCGCCGCCACCACGCCGGTGGTGGCCGCCAGCAGCGCACCCACCAGGATCACCGCAATGGCCAGGCCGCCGCGCACCGGGCCGAACACCTGGCCGACGGTCTCGAGCAGGTCTTCGGCCATGCCGGAGCGCTCGAGGATGATGCCCATGAAGGTGAAGAAGGGGATCGCCAGCAGCGTGTCGTTCTGCATGATGCCGAACACGCGCAGCGGCAGCGCCTGGAACAAGTTGCCGCCAAACAGGCCGGCCTCCATGCCGATGAAGCCGAACAGCAGCCCGGTGGCGGCCAGGCCGAAGGCGACGGGAATGCCCGAGAGCAGGAAGACGAACAGCCCCGCGAACATCAGCGGGACGAAGTTCTGGACGATGAACGAGGTTTCCATTTACTTGTCTCCCGCCAGCTTCTTCTCGGCCGCGGCGGCCAGTTCTTCGGCGAGCAGCTCTTCGTCGGATTTGTGGTGCTCCATGCTCATCGGCTCGGGGATGATGCCGCGCAGGAAGGCGATGCGCTTGACCAGCTCCGACAGCGCCTGCAGCAGCAGGATGCCGAAGCCCAGCGGGATCAGCAGGTAGACCGGCCAGCGGATCAGGCCGCCGGCGTTCTGCGACATCTCGCCCGACTGCCAGGCGCCCTGGAACAGCGGCCAGCTCAGGCGGATGAGGATCAGGCACAGCGGGATCAGGAAGACGACGATGCCCAGCGTGTCGATGATGGCGTTGGTGCGCTTGGACAACTTGGAAGAGATGAAGTCGATGCGCACGTGCACGTTGCGCAGGAAGGCATAACCCGCGCCCAGCATGAACACGGCCGCGAACAGGTACCACTGCACCTCGAGGAACGCGTTCGAGCCGATGTTGAACGCCTTGCGCACGATGGCGTTGGTGGCGCTGATGAGCACGGCTGCCAGCACCAGCCAGCGGATGAGTTGGCCGATGCGGTCGTTGAAACGATCGATCAGGCCCGACAGGGAGAGCAGGGCAGACAAGGCAATCTCCGGGAGTTCTGGAATACGGGCGCGCAATGGCGCGATGGTGCCGATGAAACCGCGATCCCCGCCGGCGCGCAACGGGTGAAACCGGTACGTGGAACTACGCAGCGGCCGCGGATCAGGCGCCGCCGATCGACCGGCAACGCTCCACCGCGTACTTGATGAGCTCGGCCTGGCCGGCCAGGCCGAGCTTGCGGCGGATGTTGTGGCGGTGCGTCTCGACGGTGCGCACGCTCATGCCCAGCGTCTGGGCGATCTGCCGGCTCGCCAGGCCATCGGCCAGGCAGCGCAGGATCTCGGTCTCGCGGGCCGACAGCAGCGGGCGGCTCTCGTCGGGCCGCCCGGCGGTGGCGGCCAGCCCCGAGCCGAGGAAGTTGCGGCCTTCGGCGACCGCGAGGATGGCGGCCACGATCTCTTCCGACGGCGCCTCCTTCAGCACATAGCCGCGCGCGCCGGCCGCCAGCGCCCGGTGCACGTACTCGGGGTTGTCGTACATGCTGAGCATCAGCACGCGCAGCGTCGGGTGGCGCTCGCGCAGCCGGGTGGTGAGCTCGATGCCATTGACCTGCTTCATGCCCACGTCCATCAGCACCAGGTCGGGGCGCAGTCGGTCCACCTGCTCGAAAGCCTGCGCCGCGTCGCCGGCCTCGCCGACCACCTCGATGCCTGCCACGCCGGACAGGCGCGCGCGCAGGCCCTCGCGCACCAGCGGGTGGTCGTCGACGAGCAGGACCTTGCAGTCGTTCATGCCGCCTTCTTCGCCGCCGGGCGAAGCCGCTCGATCGCCCCCGCCGTCATGTCGGCCAGGACCGCCGTGCGCCCGGGACGCGACTCGATACTGAATTCGCCACCGATGGACTCGACACGCTCGCGCATGTTGCGCATGCCGATGCCGCGGCGCGGGTCGACGCGGATCGCCGGCACGTCGAAGCCGATTCCGTCGTCGACGATGCGCAGGCGCAGGCCGCCGGCATGGAAGATCAGCCGCACCTGCACACGCCTGGCCTTCGAGTGCTTCTCGATGTTGGTCAGCGACTCCTGCACGACGCGGAACAGCACGGTGTTCACCTCGTCGGGCAGCGTGTCGGCCTGCCCCCACAGGCGCAGCGCGATGCGCACGTGGCCGTGCTGGTTGAACTCCTCGGCCAGGTCGTCCAGCGCCGCGGGCAGGCCCAGCGTGTCGAGCTCGGCCGGGCGCAGGCGGTGCGAGATGCGGCGCACCTCGTGCAGCGCGTCGCCCAGGCGCTGCACGGCGCGCAGCAACGCGGGCGGCGTGGCCTCGCGGCCGAGTTGGCTGGCCGCGGACTCCAGCAGCAGCTTGATCGAGACCAGCGTCTGGCTGGTGCTGTCGTGCAACTCGCGCGACAGGTGGGCGCGCTCGTCTTCCTGCGACTTGACCACCTGGCGGGCCAGGTTGCGCAGCTTCATGTCGGCGACCTTCGCGTCGCTGAAGTTCAGTACCATGCCGCTGCCGCCGATCAGCACGACACCGAACAGTGCGATGCCGGCGATCCACAGCATCGTGGAGGCGACGTTCTCGTCGACCTGGCGGTCGATCTGGGTCAGCGTGCCCTGGATGTCGTCGAGGTAAAGGCCTGTGCCGATGACCATGTTCCAGCGTGGCAGCGAGATCGCGTAGGCGAGCTTGGGCGTGAGCGTGCGCGTGGACGGCTTCTGCCAGAGGTACTGCACGAATCCGCCGCCTTCGTGGGCGCGAGCGATCAGCTCGCGGATCAGCGGCACGCCCTGCGCATCCTTCAGGTCCCACAGATCCTGGTTCTGCAGTTCGGGCTGGCGCGGGTGCAGCAGGTTGCGCCCGCCGGTGTCGAAGACGAAGAAGTAGCCGTCGATGCCGTAGTCCATCGTCGACAGCAGCCGCAGGGCCTCGGCAAGGGTCTGAGCGTCGTCGCGGCGCGTGTCATACAGCGGCGAGAGCAGGCTGCGCGCCAGGCCGACGTGATTGAGCAACTCCGTCTGCTTGGCGGCCATGTAGGCGGTTTCGACCACCTGGCGCTCGCGGCGCGACAAGTCCTGCTGCTGCTGGCGCATCGCCAGGGCGATCAGTCCCAGCGACACCAGCAGCGGCAGGATCGCCAGCAGCAGGAACTTGGAGCGCGGGCGCATGGCCTGGGGCAGGTCGTGCGCCGCTGGTCAACGGCTAGCGGGTGACGGCGGCCTGGTACAGCTTGCCCGAGCGGTTGCCGCTGCGGCAGAAGGCCACCATCGGCCGCGGCAGGGCGGCGAGCAACTCGGCCATCCGCGCGATCTCTTCGGGCGACTGGTAGGCGGGCTGCACCGGCAGGTAGGCATAGGCGAGGCCGGCGGCCTGCGCGGCGGCTTGCACCTGCGCGCTGGTCGGCTGATCCGGGCCTTCCTCGAAGTCGGGCCGGTTGTTGACGACGCTCTTGAAGCCCAGCGCGGCCAGGTCGGCCATGGCTTCGGGCGTCAGCTGTGGCGCGACGCACACGTCGGGGGCGATCTGGCGCAGCAGTTGGCGGGTCGGGACCATCGTGTTCACCTCAACGAGACAGAGCCTGCTTCACGGCGGCAGACACCTGCCCCATGTCGGCCTTGCCGGCCAGTTTCGCCTTCACGGCGCCCATCACCTTGCCCATGTCGCTGGGGCCGGTGGCGCCGAGTTCGGCGACGATGGCGGCCACGGCGGTGGTGATCTCCTCGGCCGACAGGCGCTGCGGCAGGTAGCTCTCGAGCACCTGCAGCTCCGACGTTTCCTTGTCGACCAGGTCGGTTCGCCCGGCGGCGCCGAACTGCGAGATCGAATCCTTGCGCTGCTTGATCAGCTTGTCGACGATGCCGATGACGGCCGCGTCGTCGAGCTCGATGCGCTCGTCGACTTCCTTCTGCTTCATCGCCGCGAGCAGGCCGCGGATGGTCAGCAGCCGGGCGGCTTCCTTGGCGCGCATGGCGGCCTTCATGTCTTCGGTGATGCGTTCCTTGAGGCTCATGCTCGACTCCAGAAGTGACGAAGCCCGCAGCGGAGGGCCGTGCGGGCTTCGGTGAAACGGCCGAAAGCTCAGTAGAGCTTCTTGGGCAGTTGCATGCTGCGAACGCGCTTGAAATGGCGCTTGACGGCCGCGGCCTTCTTGCGCTTGCGCTCGGCGGTGGGCTTCTCGTAGAACTCGCGGGCGCGCAGGTCGGTCAGCAGCCCGAGTTTCTCGATCGTGCGCTTGAAGCGGCGCAGTGCCACGTCGAACGGCTCATTCTCTTTGACGCGAATCGTAGTCATGTACAGATGAAGTGTTGAATTGCGCTCGGTGTTGCGGGTCGCAGCGGGCAGAAGGGTCCGGAGTTCCTGCCTGCCGCAAACTCCGCAATCGCGGCGCGGGTTTGCCAGCAAAGACATCGATTATATGTCGGAATCCGGCCCTGGCAAGCCGGCGGTCAGTGGGCACTCTCGGCGGGCCGCTCCGCCAGGGCACGGGCGCAGGCGGCGGCGCTGGCCCAGGCCCACTGGAAGTTGTAACCGCCGAGCCAGCCGGTCACGTCGACCACCTCGCCGATGAAGTGCAGACCTGGGGCGAGCTTGCTTTCCATCGTCTGCGAGCTCAGTTCGCGGGTGTCCACGCCACCGAGCGTCACCTCGGCCTTGCGGTAGCCCTCGGTGCCGTCGGGCACGATCTCCCAGTGCTGGGCCTGCCGGGCGAGGTCTCGCAAGTCCTGGTCACGCATCTCGGCCACCGGTTTGGCGGCCCAGCCCGGGCGGCTGGCGAGCCAGGCTTCGGCCAGGCGCCGCGGCAGCAGTTCGGCCATCTCGTTGCCGAGCTGCCGTCTGGAGCTGCGCTTGGCCTGTAGAAGCGCGTCGGCCAGGTCGGTGCCCTGGGCGAGATCGATGTGCAGCGGCGCGCCGGGCAGCCAGTAGTTCGAGGCCTGCAGCACCGCCGGGCCGCTGAGGCCGCGGTGGGTGAACAGCAGGTCCTCGACGAATCGGCCGCGGGCCTTGCCGGCGCCGGCCTCGATGCCCACCTCCAGCGACACGCCGGCCAAGGGCACGAAGGGCGCCCACAACGCGGCGTCGAAGGTCAGGGGCACCAGGCCGGGCCGGGTCGGCACGATGCGGTGGCCGAACTGCTGTGCGATCCGATAGCCGAAGTCCGTGGCGCCGATCTTCGGGATCGACAGCCCGCCGGTGGCCACGACGAGCTGGCGCGTACGCACCGGTCCGCCCTCGGTATCGAGCTCGAAGCCGCCGTCGACGTGCCGCACCGCGCGCACCGCGCAGGGCTGGCGCCGCGTCACGCCACCCGCATCGCATTCGCGCAGCAGCATCGCGATGATGTCTTCGGCCGAGCGGTCGCAGAACAGCTGGCCCTTGTGCTTCTCGTGCCAGGCGATGCCGTGGCGCTGCACCAGGGCGATGAAGTCGGCCGGCGTGTAGCGCGCCAGCGCCGAGCGGCAGAAGTGCGGGTTATCGGAGAGAAAGTTCGCCGGTGCCGCGTCGCGGTTCGTGAAGTTGCAGCGCCCGCCGCCGGAGATGCGGATCTTCTCGGCCACCTTCTCCGCGCGGTCCAGCAGCAGCACCCGGGCGCCGAGCTGGCCGGCGATGCCCGCGCAATGCAGCCCGGCGGCCCCGGCGCCGACGATCACGGCGTCGAAGTCGGGTGCGTGGGTCATTGGCGCGAATGATAAAGGGGGCCCGCGGGCCCCCTGGTTCGCCGGTGCGCCGCCGCGCGGATCAGGGCTGGTACTTCCAGGTGCCGTTCTGGATCTTGACCATCACGCGGGCGCGCTGGTCCAGGCCCAGGTGGTCGGTCGGCGACATGCTGAAGATGCCGTGCGCGCCGGGAAGGTCCTTCACCTGCTCGAGCGCGTCGCGCAGCGCAGCGCGGAACTCCGCCGTGCCGGGCTTGGCCTTCTTCAGCGCGACCGGGATGGCCGCGGTCATCAGCAGGCCGGCGTCCCAGGCGTGTGCGCCGAAGGTCGAGACCGAGCCCTTGCCATGCGCCGCCTCGTAGGCGGCCACGTAGGCCAGCGCCGATTTGCGCACCGGGTTCGAGGCCGGCAGCTGGTCGGCCACCAGCACGGGGCCGGCGGGCAGGTAGGTGTCGTCGACGTCCTTGCCGCCCACGCGCAGGAAATCGCTGTTGGCCACGCCGTGCGTCTGGTAGTACTTGCCGGTGTAGCCGCGCTCGCGGAGCGTCTTCTGCGGCAGCGCTGCCGGCGTGCCGGAGCCGGCGATCAGCACCGCATCGGGCTTGGTGCCCAGGATCTTCAGCACCTGGCCGGTGACGGCGGTGTCGGTGCGCGCATAACGTTCATTGGCGACGATCTGCAGGCCCTTGAGCGAGGCCACCTTGGCGAACTCGCCGTACCAGCCTTCGCCGTAGGCATCGGCGAAGCCGATGAAGCCGACCGTCTTCACGCCGCTGTTGGCCATGTGGGTGGCGATCGCCAGCGACATCATGATGTCGTTCTGCGGCGTCTTGAAGACCCAGCGCTTCTTCGCGTCGACCGGCTCGACGATGCGCGCCGAGGCAGCCATCGAGATCATCGGCACCTGGTTCTCCGCGACCACGTCGATCATCGCCAGCGAGTTCGGCGTGATCGTCGAGCCGAGCACGATGTCGACCTTGTCTTCGGTGATCAGCTTGCGCGTGTTGGCCACCGCCTTGGTGGTGTCGGAGCCGTCGTCGAGCACGATGTAGTTGATCTTCTGCCCGGCGATGGTCTTGGGCATCAGGTCGATCGTGTTCTTCTCCGGGATGCCCAGCGACGCGGCTGGGCCGGTGGCCGAGACGGTGACGCCGACGGTGATGTCGGCGCGGGCCGCGCCGGCGGCACCGAGCAGGGCGAGCAGCGTGGGCAGCAAGAGGCGTTTGAAGTTCATGAAATGTCTCCTGGAAGAGGTCGTTGGAAATTATCGACTGATCGGTCGACGAATCAGACCGGGGCTTTCACTGAAGCGGCTGAAGTGACAGGGGGCGGGTTCACCGCGCCGAGCCCGCCGAGGAAGAGATCGGCCACGATGGGCGCCATGTCGTCGTGGCGCAGCCGGCCCTCGGGGCTCAGCCAGGTGAACATCCAGTTGATCATGCCGAACAGCAGCATGGTCAGCGGCTTGTCCAGGGCAGCCTTGGCCAGCTCAGGGCGCGCCTGCGCGATGGTGGCGGCGAAGGCGGCGACCACCGCGCGCTCCTTGCGCAGCACGCGATTGCGGTCCTTGGCCTCGAGGAACTTCACGTCCTGCGTCAGCACGCCGTGGTCGTGTCGTGCCTGGGCGTATTCGTGCACGAAGCGGCGGATCAGCTCGCGCAGCCGCGGCGCCGGTGCCAGGCCGAGTGACTCCACCTCGCCGACCAGCGACTCGAGCCGCGTCACGTGGCTTTCGGTGATCTCGCGCAGCAGTTCGTACTTGTCGCTGACGTAGTGGTAGAGCAGCGGCTTGGAGATGCCGCACTCGCGCGCCAGGTCGCTCATCGACGTGCCCGGATAGCCCTGCTGCGCGAACAGCCGCGTAGCCGTGCGCACGATGGTCTCGCGGTTGAGCTGGTAGTCGGCCGAGCGCCCCCGCGCCATCAGCGTTCGTCCAGCGTGATGGTCACGCTCGGGGTGAGCGGGTGCGACTGGCAGCACAGCACGAAGCCCTGCGCCACTTCGGCCTCGGTGAGTGCGAGGTTGCGGTCCATGCGCACTTGGCCGTCGAGCAGCTTGCCCTTGCAGGTCGAGCACACGCCGGCCTTGCAGGCGTAGGGCACGTCCAGGCCGGTGCGCCGGGCGGCGTCGAGGATGGACGGGTCGCTGAGGCGGAACGACACCTGGCGTGCCAGCCCGTCGATGACCAGCGTGACCTGTGCGTTGTCGGCGTCGCCCTCCTCGACGTGGTGGGCGGTGGCCGCGTTGACGTCGCCGAAGCGCTCGACGTGCACCTTCGCCGGCGGTACGCCGGCCGTGGCCAGCGCCGCCACGGCGCCGTCGAGCATGCCGGCCGGGCCGCAGACGAAGGCTTCGTCCACCGAGTCGGCCGGCACCAGCGTCTTCAGGAACTGGCCGATGCGCTCCTCGTCGAGCCGGCCGTTGAACAGCGGCGCGTCCTGCGCCTCGCGCGAGAACACCGGCAGCAGCGTGAAGCGGTTCAGGTAGCGGTCCTTCAGGTCCTCCAGCTCTTCCTTGAACATCATCGTGGCCACGCGGCGGTTGCCATAGACCAGCGTGCAACGCGTGTCCGGCTCGCGCCGCAGCAGCGTCTTGATCAGCGAGAGCACCGGCGTGATGCCGCTGCCCGCGGCGATGAAGAGCAAGTGTCGTTGCTGGGCCGGATCAGGCCTCAGCGTGAAGCGCCCTTGCGGTGCCATCACTTGCAGCGTCTGACCTTCGCGCAGGTTGTCCGCGGCCCAGCCCGAGAAGGCGCCGCCGGGCAACAGGCGGATGCCCACGCGCAGCGCGCCGTCGTCGAGCGCGCTGCAGATCGAGTAAGAGCGGCGCAGGTCTTCGCCGGCCACGTCGGCACGCAGCGTCAGGTACTGGCCGGGCGAGAAGGCGAAGGTGTCGCGCAGTTCGGCAGGCACGCCGAAGCCGACCAGCAGCGCGTCGGCATCGCGTTCGATGCTCTTCACCGGCAGGGCATGGAATTGCAGGCTCATGGTCTCGGCTCAGATCGGCTTGAAGTGTTCGAAGGGTTCCAGGCAGTCGAGGCAGCGGTACAGCGCCTTGCACGCGGTGGAACCGAAGGCGGACAGGCGCTGCGTGTTCGTGCTGGCGCAGCGCGGGCAGGCGATGTCCTTGGGGTGGAAGCGCAGCGGCTGCGCGTCGGCAGCCTTCAGGTGCGGCGGGGCGATGCCGTAGGCGCGCAGCTTCTCGGCTGCGGCCGGGTTGATCCAGTCGGTCGTCCAGGCCGGGTCGAGCCGCGTGGTGACCGTCACGCCACGCGCGCCGGCCTGCATCAGCGCCTGGATCACCGACTCCTGGATCACCTCGGTGGCCGGGCAGCCGGAGTAGGTGGGCGTGAGCGTCACGGTGACGTCGTTCTCGTCATCGACTGCCAGCTCGCGCACGATGCCCAGGTCGACCACAGACAGCACCGGCACCTCGGGGTCCGGCACGGCGTTCAGGGTCGCCCAGGCGTCGGCGAGATTCACCACACCGCCCCGGGGAAGGCGCGCGGCAGCGACTGCATCTCGGCGAGCAGGAAGCCCATGTGCTCGCTGTGCACGCCGCGCTTGCCGGTGGAGCGGAACGGGGTGTCGGCCAGCGGCGTCAGCAAGGCCTCGGCGAACACCGGGTCCACCTCGGCGCGCCAGGCCGATTGCAGCGAGCTCCACGCCGGGCCGATGCCAGTGGCGGTGGCCTGTGCGTCGATCTCGTCGTCGGTGAACCACTCGGCGGTGTAGGGCCACAGCAGCGCCAGTGCCTCGCCCATGCGGCGGGCCGATTCCTCGGTGCCATCGCCCAGGCGCACGACCCAGTCGCCGGCATGCTGCTGGTGGTAGCGCACCTCCTTCAGGCTCTTGGCGGCGATGGCGGCGAGCTGCGCATTCGTCGACTTCGCCAGCGCCGTGCACAGCACCTTCATGAAGCTCGCCCACAGGAAGCCGCGCAGCACCGTGCGTGCGAAGTCTCCGTTCGGAAGCTCCAGCGCGGTCGGGTTGCGGTACTCGCGTTCGGCGCGCAGGAAGGCCAGCGCATCCTCGTCCCGGCCGCGGCCTTCGAGCACACCGGCCAGCGCGAGCAGGCTGCGCGCCTGCCCGATGTGGTCGAGCGCGACGTTGGTCAGCGCGATGTCTTCTTCCAGCACCGGCGCGTGCCCGCACCATTCGGCCACGCGCTGGCCGTGGATCAGGCAGGCATCCGCGATGCGCAGGACGTAGAGCGTGTTCGCATCCATCACATGTGGTCCACGTCGGCCGGCAGCTTGTAGAAGGTCGGGTGGCGATAGACCTTGTCCTCGGCGGGCTCGAAGAACATGTCCTTGGTGTCCGGGTCGCTCGCCACGATCTGGTCGGAGCGCACCACCCACACGCTGGCGCCTTCCTGGCGGCGCGTGTAGACGTCGCGGGCCATCTGCAGCGCCATCGCCGAGTCGCTCGCGTGCAGGCTGCCGCAATGCTTGTGGTCCAGCCCGCTCTTGCTGCGGACGAACACTTCCCACAGGGGCCATTCGTTCTTCGTGCTCATGTCATGCCGCCTTTGCTCGGAGTTGCTTCTTGCGTTCGTGCGCCAGCGCTGCCTCGCGCACCCAGGCGCCGTCGTCCCAGGCCTTCACGCGATCGGCCAGTCGCTCGCGGTTGCAGGGGCCGTGGCCGTTGACCACGTTCCAGAACTCGCTCCAGTCGATCGGGCCGTGGTCGTAGGACTGGCGTGCCTCGTTCCACTTCAGGTCCGGGTCGGGCAGGGCCACGCCCAGCACGCGAGCCTGCTCGACGGTGGCGTCGATGAACTTCTGCCGCAGGTCGTCGTTGGAGATGCGCTTGATGCCCCAGCGCATCGACTGCGTGCTGTGCGTCGACTCGGCGTCCGGCGGGCCGAACATCATCAGGCTCGGCCACCACCAGCGGTTCACCGCGTCCTGCACCATGTCGCGCTGCGCGGGCGTGCCCTGCGTCATCATCACGTTCAGCGCGTCGAAGCCCTGGCGCTGGTGGAAGGATTCTTCCTTGCACACGCGCACCATCGCCCGCGCATACGGGCCGTACGAGCAGCGGCACAGCGGCACCTGGTTCATGATCGCCGCGCCGTCGACCAGCCAGCCGATCACGCCCACGTCGGCCCAGTTCAGGGTCGGGTAGTTGAAGATCGAGCTGTACTTGGCGCGGCCGCTGTGCAGCGCGTCGAGCAACTCGTCGCGCGACACGCCCAGCGTCTCGGCCGCGGCGTAGAGATACAGGCCGTGGCCGCCTTCGTCCTGCACCTTGGCCAGCAGGATCGCCTTGCGCTTGAGCGTGGGTGCGCGCGTGACCCAGTTGCCCTCGGGCAGCATGCCGACGATCTCGGAGTGCGCGTGCTGGCTGATCTGCCGCACCAGCGTCTTGCGGTAATGCTCGGGCATCCAGTCCTTCGCCTCGACGAACTCGCCGGCGTCGATGCGCGCCTCGAAGGCGGCCTCGCGCGCCTGTTCCTCGGCCGACTTGACGGCCTGCACCTGGCCCTTGGCCTCGCGGGCCATGGTGTCCATCGCCTGGGTGTACATCTGTCGCTCTCCTCAGCCCTTGGGCCGTTGGTCCACCACGCGGCGGGCCTTGCCCACCAGCGTGCGTTCGATGGAATCGGGCATGCCGACGTCGATCTCGGCGCTCACGCCCACCAGCGTCTTGATGCGGTGCTGCAGCCACTCGCCGATCTCGCGGCGGTCGGCCGTGCCCGAGGCGCCGGCATCGGGCCGCACCTCGCAGCGCACCGTCATCTGGTCGAGGTGGCCGTTGCGCTTGACGACGATCTGGTATTGCCCGCTCAACTTGTCGTTCTGCAGGATCAGCTCCTCGATCTGCGTCGGGAACACGTTGACGCCGCGGATGATCAGCATGTCGTCGCTGCGGCCGACGATCTTGCCGATTCGGCGCATGCTGCGCGCCGTGGGCGGCAGCAGGCGTGTCAGGTCGCGCGTGCGGTAACGCACCACCGGCAGCGCTTCCTTGGTCAGCGTGGTGAAGACGAGCTCGCCCTCGGCGCCGTCGGGCAGCACTTCGCCGGTGTCGGGGTCGATGATCTCGGGGTAGAAGTGGTCTTCCCAGATCACCGGGCCGTCCTTGGTCTCGATGCATTCGTTGGCCACACCCGGGCCCATCACTTCCGACAGGCCGTAGATGTCCACCGCGTCGATGCCGGCGGCGGCCTCGATGTCGCGGCGCATCGCTTCCGTCCAGGGCTCGGCGCCGAAGATGCCCACCTTCACCGACATCTCTCGCGGGTCCAGCCCCTGGCGGCGGAACTCCTCGATGATCACCTGCATGTAGCTGGGCGTGACCATGATGATGTCGGGCTTGAAGTCGACGATCAGCTGCACCTGCTTCTCGGTCTGCCCGCCGGACATCGGGATCACCGTGCAGCCGAGCTTCTCGGCGCCGTAGTGCGCACCCAGCCCGCCGGTGAACAGGCCATAGCCGTAGGCGACGTGGACCATGTCGCCACGGCGCCCGCCCGAGGCGCGGATCGAGCGCGCCACCAGGTTGGCCCAGCGGTCGATGTCGCCCTGCGTGTAGCCCACCACCGTGGGCTTGCCGGTCGTGCCCGAGGAGGCGTGCACGCGCACCACCTGCTCGCGCGGCACGGCGAACATGCCGAAGGGGTAGTTCTCGCGCAGCTCCTTCTTCGTCGTGAAGGGGAACTTTGAGAGATCCGCGAGCGACTTCAGGTCGTCGGGGTGTGCGCCCTGGGCGTCGAACGCGCGCTTGTAGTGCGGCACATGGTCGTAGGCATGGCGCAGTGACCACTTCAGCCGCTGCAGTTGCAGCGCCTGCAGCTCGTCGCGGCTGGCGGTCTCGATCGGCTCGAGTTCGCCGGGGGCGGGGCGCTTGACGGTCATCGGCAATGTCTCCGTGGGCGGGGCTGTCAGGTCACGACCTGCTTGCCCTTCATGCGGTACGAGCGGCCGCGGAACACCGCAATGCGCTCGCCGCTCTGGTTGCTCACCTCGATGTCGTACACGCCCATGCGCGAGCCCTGCGAGACGACGCGGCCGGTGGCGGTGAGCCGGTCGCCCGGCTTTCCGGGGCCGAGCAGGTCGACGTCGAAACCCGAGGCGACGGTGAGCTCGTTGTACGAGTTGCAGGCGTAGGCGAAGGCCATGTCGGCCAGCGTGGCGATCAGCCCACCTTGGCAGGTGCCGAAGCCGTTGAGCATGTCCTCGCGCACCGTCATCGCCACGCTGGCGTGGCCGGGCGAGATTGCAGTGACCTCCATGCCCATCGCGTGGGCGCAACGGTCGGTCGCGAACATGGTGTCGCGCACCCGCTCGGCGAGGTGCTGCGCGTCGCTGAAGCTGGTGTCCTTCATGGGCTCAGCGGTCCGTGAAACGGGGTGCGCGCTTGGCGAAGAAGGCGGTCACGCCTTCGAGGTAGTCGTGGCTCATGCCCAGCCGCCGCTGCACCTCGCCTTCCATGCTCAGTGCGGCGGAGAGATCCATGTGGTCGGCGGCGGCGAAGGCGCGGCGTGTTTCGGCCAGGGCCTTGGACGGCATGCCGGCGAGCCGCTCGGCCAGCGCCTTCGTCTCGTCGGCGAGCGCCGCGTCGTCGACGCAGCGCCAGATCATGCCCAGGCGCTGCGCGTCCTCGGCGTTGCACTTGTCGCCGAGCAGCGCCAGCGCCATCGCGTGGGCCCGGCCAACCAGGCGCGGCAGCAGCCAGGTGCCGCCGCAGTCGGGCACCAGACCGATCTTCGAGAAGGCCTGGATGAAGGAGGCGGATTTCGCTGCCAGCACGATGTCGCAGTTCAGCGCCAGATTGGCGCCGGCGCCTGCGGCCACCCCGTTCACCGCCGCGATCACCGGCACCGGGAAGTGGTGCAGAAGCATCGCCAGCGGCTTGTAGCGTGCTTCGATCAGGTTGCCGATGTCGCGCGGCGGCGCACCGGGCGTGAGGTCGGGGGCGATGGCCGGGTCCGACAGATCCTGGCCGGCGCAGAAGCCACGGCCGGCGCCGGTGATGACGACGCAGCGCACCGCAGAGTCGGCGGCAGCCGCCTTCAGCTCCGTCGACAGCGCGTCGTGCATCGCGCCGTTGAAGCTGTTCAGCGCCTGCGGCCGGTTCAGAGTGAGGGTCTGCACGGCGCCATCTCGATGGCTCAGTACAGGGGCGGCATCGTCGGCCATCGGCACCTCGGGGGTTGATCCTGCAATTCATCGACCGATCGGTCAACGAAAGTTAATGTAGGTCAATCGGCCGGCGCGGGCAAGCCGCCGCCAGCCCGGGTATTCACCAAGGAGCGAGCGAGAGGGGGTGGCCGGGCGGGCGCCCGGCAAGGCTCAGGACTTCTTCCAGACGAACGGGAAGGCGAGCTGCTTGAGGAAGCCGTCGGGCACGTAGTCGCCCTGCACGCCGTAGCGGTCGGGCCACTTGCGGTCGGACTGCACCGCGGTGCCGAACAGGTGGTCGAGGAATGCGAAGTGCGCCGCATAGTTGCGATCGATCGCTTCGTCGTCCTGCGAGTGGTGCCAATGGTGGAAGTTCGGTGTGACGATCAGGTAGCGCAAGGGCCCGAGCCGCACGCTCACGTTGGCGTGATTGAACACCGCCTGGAAGCCGACGATGACGATGTAGGCGTCGATCACTTCCTTGCTGAAGCCGAGCACGTAGATCGGCGCCAGCACCAGCGTGCGCGTGATCAGAAGCTCGACGATGTGCTGGCGCGAGCCGGCCAGCCAGTCCATGCTCTTGGCGCTGTGGTGCACGGCGTGCAGGCGCCAGAGTACGGGCACCTCGTGGTACGCACGATGCGTCCAGTACTGCACCAGATCGGCCACCAGCACGATCAGGAACAGCGCGACGAAGAAGTTCAGGTCCTGCACCCAGAAGCGCACGCCGTCCTTCGCCGCCCAGCCGAACAGCTTGTGCACCAGCAGGTTGGTGGCCAGCAGCACGAAGCCGACCACCATGTGGTTGACGATGAAGTGGTGGAAGTCGGTCTGCCATTCGGCGCGGAACACCGGCTGCTGCTTGCGCAGCGCGAACAGCTTTTCGACGAAGATGAAGATCAGCGAAGAGCCGAGCAGGTCGAGGATGAACCAGTCCAGGCCGATGTAGGGCGTGTTGTCGGCGAAGTCGTTCACCGGCACCTTGTGGCCGCCCAGCAGCGCCGTCAGCGCCACCAGTGCGAAGGCTGCGAGCGCCAGCCAGCGTGCGCGGCCGAACACGGTGTTGAAGATGGCGATGCCGCCGGCGATCACCAGTGCCGCATACATGATCTTGCGGATGATGTCGACGTTGTACGACTGGCGCAGCTGCGGCGTCGTCAGGTACTCGGGGAAGTGGAAGGCCAGGACGCCCAGGAAGCACAGGATCGCCAGCGACAAGGCGATGATCCCGGAAATGAGGCCCTTGCCGGGCCGCAGCTCGCCGTGCGATTCGGTGAGCTGGTTGAGCTTGTCGAGTTCCTGCATCTGCGTGCGCCTCCCTGCGTCGCGCCGGATGATACGGGCGGGGATCGGGCTCAGGCGGTGCGCGCGTGTTTCATCGGTTGCGCCTCGAGCGCGGCGTGATGCATGCCGCGCAACACGTCGCCCACCACGATCACCGCGGGGCTGCCCAGGCCATGCTCCTCGACCAGATCGGCCAGGCCGCCGAGCGTGCCGACCGCGTGGCGCTGCTGCGGCAGGCTGGCGTGCTGCACCACGGCGACAGGTGTGCCGGCGGGCAGCGCCTCGAGCAGGCCAGCCTGCAATGAGCGCACCGTCGACACGCCCATGTAGATCACCAGCGTCAGGCCCTGCGCCGCGGCGGCGGCGATGGTCGGCCAGTGCAGCGAGGCGCCATCGCCACGCGCGTGGCCCGTCACCATCATCACGCCGTGGGCGTGCTCGCGGTGCGTCAGCGGCACGCCGAGCGCGGCCGTGGCGGCCAGGCCGGCGGTGATGCCGTTGACGACATTGACCTGGATGCCTTGCGCACGCAGGTGCTCGGCCTCCTCGCCGCCGCGCCCGAACACGAAGGGGTCGCCGCCCTTCAGGCGCACCACGCGCTCGCCCTGCAGCGCCTCGGCGGCCATCAGCTTCTCGATGAAGGCCTGCGGTGTGCTCGCACAGCCGCCGCGCTTGCCGACATGCACGATGCGCGCGCCGCGGCGCGCGTAACGCAGTACGCCTTCGCCGACCAGGTCGTCGACGAGCAGCACGGTGGCGGCGCGGATGGCGCGCACGGCCTTGAGGGTCAATAGATCCGGGTCGCCGGGGCCGGCGCCCACCAGCGACACGCGTCCTGCCGTCATGCGGTCTTCTCCTGGGTTTGCAGCCGCTGCAACGCTGCCAGCGCCGCGACCAGGCATTCCACCTGCTGCTGCAGCGGGCCGGGGGCCGGCTTCTCCCCGCTGACCACCGACTGGATGTACAGCGCCGTGGTGGCGGCGTCGTTGCTGCGGGGCAGCACGGGCAACTCGGTGAGCACGCCCTCCTGCGCCGCGCGCGACAACTCGGGACGCAACTGCCCGGCGAGGAAGACATCGAGCCGCGGCAACCGGCGCGGGTCCGCCACCGGCTCGCCCTCGGTGCCGCGCAGCAGCATCGCGTTGGCCAGCGTCTGGCCGAGAAAGCCGGTGAGCATCGTGCCGTATTCGGGGTGGGTGTAGTTCACCACGCGCAGCGAGGGCGATTGCCGCCCCGGCGCTAGCAACTTGGCCACCGTGTGCGCCGGGTTGCGCAGGCCGATCACGCGGCGCGCGTCGAGCAAGCGGGCCAGCGGCGGGCAGAGTGCTTCAGTGCGGATGAACACCGGCTCGCGGCGTTGCCATGCGGCGTGAATGTCGCCGGCGTCGCTGGCGCTGGGCAGGCCCAGGGTCTGGAAGATCTCGGCGGTGGTCACCCGGCCCGGGTCGTGTTCGGGCCCGTGCACCAGCACCGGCACGCCCTCCTGTGACAGCAGCAATGCCAGCAGCGTCGTCAGGTTGGGCAGCTTGCGTGCGCCGTTGTACGAGGGCAGCACCACCATCGGGTGCTGTGGATGCAAGCCGATGCAACGTTCGTGCGTGGCCTGCAGGAAGCCGGCGAGCTCGTCGGTGGTCTCGCCCTTGATGCGCATCGCAATCGCGAATGCGCCGATCTCGAGGTCGGTGACATGGCCGTCGAGCACCTGGCTCATCAGGTCGTGCGCCTGCTCCTGGGTCAGGGCCCGCGCGCCTTCCTTGCCTCGTCCGATTTCCTTGATGTATGTCGCGATGCTCATGCATGTCCCCCCTCACGGCATCGCAATGTTCATGCCGCCCGTTGTCGGAGGCGAACGATACGCCTGAGTTCCGGAATGCACGATCCGCAGTTGGTGCCGCATCGGAGTTCGCTCTGCAGTTGCGCGAGTTGTGCGTCCGGTGTGCCGCTGCAATGTGACAGGGTCTCGCCGACCTGCGCCTCGCTGACATCGAAGCAGCTGCAGATCTGCCGGCCGCGCGCGGGCAGAGCCATCGGCGCCTTCGCGCCGGGCTGCAGCAAAGCCCGGCCGAAAGCCTGTGCGCTCGCACCGTCCTGCAGCAGCGGGCGCACCCAGGCCTCGGCGCTGATGTCGCCAGCGAGCAGGAAGGCCTCGAGCCGCGCGTCGCTGCCCTGCGGCGCGAGCTTCATGCAACGCTGCTGGCCGCGCCGGCGGTCGGCATAACGCAGCACGCCGGGCTGGTCGAGCTGCAGCACGGTTTCGATCTGTTGCACCAGCTCCTGCGGCGGCGGCTCATAGGACGCAGCGCGGAACATCACCCCGCAGCGCTCGCGCCCGAAGGGCACGGCGGTGGCGAAGGCGAAGGCACCCATCGCCTCGCGCAGCAGCGCCTGCGCGCGCAGTGCCTGGCCTTCAGGCAACCAGGCCATGGCGAGCAGCTGCCATGGCAACTCCGCCTTGAGGATCTTCACCGCGGCGTGCTTGAGTTCGGGCTGCTTCGAGCTCGGGCAGAAGGCCGGGCTGGTCAGCGAATTGACGCCGGTCATGCGCGCGCCGGTGGCGCCGCGGCCGGACAGGTACTCCTCGCCCCAGTGCATGGCGATGAAGCTCTGCGCCGGTGCGACCTGAGCGCTGGCGCGTGCCGGCAGCACCAGCGTGCCGCGCCGCGAAGTCACATGCACCAGGTCGCCCTCGGCAAGCTTCAGCCGGGCCATGTCCTGCGCATGCATGTCGATGTACGGCTCGGCCACATGGCCGAACAGCCGCGCCACGGTGCCGGTGCGGCTCATGCCATGCCACTGGTCGCGCAGCCGGCCGGTGTTCAGCGAGAACGGATAGCGCGCGTCGCGCGGCTCGGCGAGCGGCTCGTGGCGCGTGTCGGCGAAGCGGGCGCGGCCGTTCTCGGTCGGGAAGATTCCGTCTTCGTACAGCCGCGCCCGGCCGGTCGTGGCGCCGCTCGGGAAGGGCCATTGCTGCGGCGCTTCGTCGAGCTGCGCATAGCTCAGGCCGGTGATGTCGAGGTCGCGGCCGCGCGTCGTCTCGCGGTGCTCGTTCCACACTGATTCCGGTGTGGCATAGGCGAACAGCGTCGGCCGGCCAGGTCTCAGCCGCGCCTCGAGCCGCTGTGCGAAGGCGGTGCCCACCGCCCAGTCGTGCCGCGCCTCCCCCGGCCCCCAGACGGCAGGGCGCACGCGGCTGATGCACCGCTCGCTGTTGGTGACGGTACCGTCCTTCTCGCCCCAGGTGGTGGCGGGCAGCAGCAGGTCGGCATAGGCGCAGGTGGCGGTCGTGGCGAAGGCCTCCTGCACCACCACGAACTCGGCGCGCTCGAGCGCGCGCCGCACGGTGGCCTGGTCGGGCAGCGACTGCGCCGGGTTGGTGCAGGTGATCCACAGCGCCTTGATCTGGCCATCGGCAGCCGCTTCGAACATCTCCACCGCGGTCTTGCCGGGCAGCGCGGGCACCTCATCCACGCCCCACAAGCGCGCGACCTCCGCGCGGTGCTGCGCATTGCCCAGGTCGCGATGCCCCGACAGCAGGTTGGCCAGGCCGCCCACCTCGCGCCCGCCCATCGCGTTGGGCTGGCCGGTCAGCGAGAACGGCCCGGCACCCGCCTTGCCGATCTGACCGGTGGCCAGATGCAGGTTGATCAGCGCGGCGTTCTTCGCTGTGCCGCTGGCGCTCTGGTTCAGCCCCTGGCAGTACAGCGACAGCGTGGGCCGGCGCGGGCCGCCGTTGGCGTCACTGCCGTCCAGCCCGGCGAACCAGCGCGCGGCAGTCACCAGGTCGGTCTCGGCGATGCCGCAGATCGCCGCCACGTCCTTGGGCGCGAAGTCGCGCACGCGGTCGCGCAGCGCCTCGAAGCCCTGCGTGCGCGCAGCGATGTAGGCCGTATCGGTCAGGCCTTCCCACAGCATCAGGTGCAGCAGGCCGTTGAACAAGGCGACGTCGGTGCCAGGCAGGATCTGCAGGAACAGGTCGGCGGCTTCGGCGGTGTCGGTGCGGCGCGGGTCGACGACGATCAGGCGCAGCGCCGGGTTGGCACGCTTGGCGTCCTCGATGCGGCGGAACAGGACCGGGTGCGCGAAAGCGGTGTTCGAGCCGGCGATGAACAGGGTGTGCGCGTGGGCCAGATCATCGTAGCAGGCCGGCGGCGCATCGGCGCCCAACGTCGCCTTGTAGCCCGCCACCGCGCTGCTCATGCACAGGCGCGAGTTGGTGTCGACGTTGTTGGTGCCGATCAGGCCTTTGGCGAGCTTGTTGAAGACGTAGTAGTCCTCGGTGAGCAGCTGGCCGGAGAGGTAGAAGCCCACCGAATCCGGGCCGTGCTCGCGGACCACGCCGGCGAAACGATCCGCCGCCAGGTCGAGCGCGGCCTCCCAGCCCACGCGTTGCGGCGCCTCGCCGCGCGCCAGGCGCTGCATCGGGTGAAGCAGCCGCGTCTGCAACGTCACCTCGGCGGTGGCGGACAGGTGCAGCGTGCTGCCCTTACTGCACAGCCGGCCGAAGTTGGCCGGGTGGTCCGGGTCGCCGCGCACGCCGGTGATCTGCCGCCCCTGCGACTCGATGATCACCCCGCAGCCGACGCCGCAGTAGGGGCAGGTGGATCGGGTTTCGGCCACGTCAGGCGACCGCGTTGCCCGGGTACAGGGCCAGCGAGTTCAACTCGTCGACGTCGAGCGAAACCACGCCGGATTCCACCTTGACGGAAAAGCGCGTCGTGCAGCCGATGTCCGGCGCCTTGGCGCAGCCGTCGGCCAGGCCGATGGTCCAGTTGTGCAGCGGGCAGGCGACGCTCTCGCCGAACACGATGCCCTGGCTCAGCGGGCCACCCTTGTGCGGGCAGCGGTCGAGCAGGGCGAACACCTTGTCCTCGGCGTTGCGGAACACGGCGACTTCGGCGCCGTTGGCGCGCGACACGCGCCGTGCGCCAAGCACAGGGATTTCGTCGACGCGGCAGATCACTTTCCACTGGCTCATCACAGCGCTCCCACGGGGGTGAACTGGCGGGTGTCGACCGAGGCCTTGTCGAACTCGAACCAGGGGTCGGGCTCGCCGTCGAGCGAGAACTGCAGCCGCTCCCACAGGCTCTTGCGCAGCGCGTGGTCGTCGAGGATCTGCTTCTTCACATAGTCCAGCCCGACGCGGCCGACCCAGTGGCAGGTGCGCTCCAGGTACCAGCCTTCCTCGCGGTACAGCTGCAGGAAGGCGCCGCTGTACTCGAGCACCTCGGCAGCGGTCTTGAGCTTGACGAGGAACTGCGCCACCTCGGTCTTGATGCCGCCGTTGCCGGCGACGTAGATCTCCCAGCCCGAGTCGACGCCGATCACGCCGACGTCCTTGATGCCGGCCTCGGCGCAGTTGCGCGGGCAGCCCGACACGGCGAGCTTGACCTTGTGCGGCGCGTACATGCGCCACAGCGCTCGCTCCAGGTCCTTGCCCATCTGCGTGCTGTCCTGCGTGCCGAAGCGGCACCACTCGCTGCCCACGCAGGTCTTCACGGTGCGCAATGCCTTCGCATAGGCATGGCCGCTGGGCATGCCGATGTCCTTCCAGACGCCGACCAGGTCTTCCTTCTTCACGCCGAGCAGGTCGATGCGCTGGCCGCCCGTCACCTTGACGGTGGGGATCTTGTACTTGTCCACCGCGTCGGCAATGCGACGCAGCTCGTCGGCCGTTGTCTCGCCGCCCCACATGCGCGGGATCACCGAGTAGGTGCCGTCCTTCTGGATGTTGGCGTGGCTGCGCTCGTTGATGTAGCGGCTCTGCGGATCGTCCCTGGCCTCCTTCGGCCAGCTGCTGATCAGGTAGTAGTTGATCGCCGGCCGGCAGGAGGAGCAGCCGTTCGGCGTGCGCCAGCCCAGGCGCTTGTAGACCGAGTCGATGGTCAGCAAGTGATCGGCCTTGATCGCCTCGCGCGCCTCCTGGTGGCTGGCGTCGGTGCAGCCGCACATGGCCTTCTTGGTCGGCGCCTTCGAGTAGTCGCCACCGGCGGTGAACATCAGCAGCTGCTCGACCAGGCCCGTGCAGGAGCCGCAGCTCGCGCTGGCCTTGGTGTGCTTGCGTACCTCGTCGAGCGTGAACAGGCCCTTGTCCTTGATGGCCTTGCAGATCGTGCCCTTGTTGACGCCATTGCAGCCGCACACCTCGTCGCTGTCGGCCATCGCCGCGGCGCGCGTGTTGCCTTCGTGGCCGGTGTCGCCGATGTTGCTTTCGCCGAACATCAGCTTGTCGCGGATGTCGGCGATCTTGCGGCCCTCGCGAAGCAGCTTGAAGTACCAGGAGCCGTCGACGGTATCGCCATACAGGCAGGCGCCGACGAGCTTGTCGTCCTTGATGACGAGCTTCTTGTACACGCCGCCGAAGGGGTCGCTCATCACGATCTCCTCGCAGTCGCCACCGCCAGTGAAGTTGCCGGCCGAGAACAGGTCGATGCCGGTCACCTTCAGCTTGGTGCTGGTCTGGCTGCCGGTGTAGCGGCCGATGCCGAACTCGGCCAGGTGCGTCGCGCAGACCTTGCCCTGCTCGAACAGCGGCGCCACCAGGCCGTAGGCGATGCCGCGGTGCGCTGCGCATTCGCCGACCGCGTAGATGCGCGGGTCGGTGACGGTCTGCAGGGTGTCGCTGACGACGATGCCGCGGTTCACGTGCAGGCCGATCTTCTCGGCCAGCTCGGTGTTCGGGCGAATGCCGGCGGCCATCACCACCAGGTCGGCAGGGATCTGTGTGCCGTCCTTGAACTGCACCGCGGTGACACGACCATCGGCGCCGCCGACCAGGGCCTGCGTCTGCGCACCGATCATGAATTTCAGGCCGCGGTCCTCGAGCGACTTCTGCAGCAGCCGGCCGGCGGTGTCGTCGAGCTGGCGCTCCATCAGCCAGGGCATGATGTGCACGACGGTGACCTGCATGCCGCGCAGCATCAGGCCATTGGCGGCTTCCAGGCCGAGCAAGCCGCCGCCGATGACGACCGCATGCCGGTACTTCTGCGCCGCGTCGATCATGGCGTTGGTGTCGGCGATGTCGCGGTAGGCGATGACGCCTTCGAGTTCCTTGCCGGGCACCGGCAGGATGAACGGGTTGGAGCCCGTGGCCAGAAGCAGGCGGTCGTATTCCTCCTCGGTGCCGTCGGCGGCCTTGACCACGCGGCGGCGCCGGTCCACGTCGACCACCTTCTTGCCCAGGTGCAGACGGATGCCGTGCTCCTCGTACCACGACAGAGGGTTCAGCACGATCTCGTCGAGCGTCTGCTCGCCGGCCAGCACCGGGCTGAGCAGGATGCGGTTGTAGTTCGGGTGCGGCTCGGCGCCGAAGACGGCCACGTCGTAGAGCTCGGGGGCGATCTTCAGCAGTTCTTCGAGCGTGCGGACGCCGGCCATGCCGTTGCCGACCATCACGAGCTTCATCTTCTTCATGGGCATCTCCGGGGAGCGATCAGAGCAATCGGGGTGCCACGCGACGATCGGCGCAACCGCAATGGAGGTCGGCGCCGGCAGCGTGCGCGGCGACGAGAAACCGGAGGGTGGTGTGTACGACGGTCATGACGGGCTCCAGGGGGCCATGTCCGGACAGGCCGGATTGGCGGAGATACATCACCGCGCACGTCGATGTGCGCGCGGCCGGCGCCTTGGCGCGAGCCGGGTGCGTCGTTACACCCGGCGGGGGAGAAGCAAACGACGGGCCAGCATTGCCCGCCGATTCAACGTGTCTGCTGCACCACAGTGGTGCAAACCCTGCCGGTGGTCGCAGGGCGCAGGCGTGCTTCGGCTCTCACCGTGGTGCACTCGCGGGACCGCGCCCGGGATTCGGATCGGCCAAGAAGCCGAGCCTTCGAACCCCTCATTCGAGCGGTGCGAGGCAGCCGACCCTCGTTATGATGGTTTTCAAGTTAGGGAGGCGGAGGTAAACGGGCGCGCCCGTTCCTTGTCAATCGCCCTGTCGAAGCACAAGATGGTTCAAGCGCCCCGGGATGTGCCCGCGGAACCCGCGAAAGAATTCCGATGACCGAAGTCACCTCGCCTTCCAGCCTGCCGCGCGCCGAACCGGCCGG
Organism: Rhizobacter sp. AJA081-3; assembly: GCF_017795745.1. GTDB lineage: Bacteria > Pseudomonadota > Gammaproteobacteria > Burkholderiales > Burkholderiaceae_C > Piscinibacter. Next base: position 1,683,778 of record NZ_CP059067.1, read on the forward strand.
CAGTGTGCTGGCGGCGTTGCGTTCCAGCGAAGGTGAAATGAGCGCCGCGCTGCTCGAACTGATCGAACGGCTGGAGTTGCCCTTCGGCGTGAAGGACGTGGCCACATCGCAGTACCGGCACGTGAACGGGCGCCTGGCGGCCCTGTTCGGTACCACGCCCGACAAGATGATCGGCACGGCCGATGCGCAATGGCTGGAAGCGGCTCAATGGCCGGCGCTGCGCACGGCGGAGCACGCCGCCCTGGCCATGTCCCGCGGCGCATTGACCGAGCATCGCCTCGATATCGGCGGGGCCAGGCGAGAGTTCAACGTGGCGCGCGTCGGCTTGTCTTCGGCAGACGGCACGCCAAAGCTGATCTGCAGCCTCTGGACGGAACTGACGGCACACAGGCAGCGCGAGGCGCAACTTCAGCAGGCGCTGGCGCAACTCGAGCAGCAGCAGCTGGCCGCCGAGGCCTTGCGCCGCGAGACACAAGACCAGACGTTGCGCGACAACGTCACGGGGCTCTACCAGAAGATGCACTTCGAGGACCAGTTGCGACGCGAAGTCGACCTCTCGTCACGCGAGCACCGCGAGTTCTCACTGGTGTCGATCGCGCTCGACCCGCCTTCCGAAGAGGTCAAGGCCATGGGCACCGAAGCCCATACGCGCATTCTCGAGGCGCTCGGGCGCCTGTTGCGCGGCAACACGCGGGCGATGGATGCCTCGTGCCGCCTGGACAACTCACGCTTCGCCGTGCTGCTGTCGGGCGTCGGGCTGGCCACGGCGCACTCGCGCATGGAAGGCCTGCGTCGCCAGTGCGCCACCCAGATCGTCGTGCTGCAGGGGCGCAACATCGGCTTCACGGTTTCGATGGGCGTGGCGAGCTTTCCGCACACCGCGCACACGCAGGACGATCTGGTCGGCGCGGCAGAGACTGCGCTCGCCGAGGCGCGCAAGCGCGGCGGCAACCACGTCACGCTGGCCAGCATCCGCTTCGCGCTGGAATAGCCCCGGCGGCTCGCGCCAGCGGCTCATCCCGCCAGTCCCTTGTAGAGCATGTACGCCGCCAGCGCGTACAGCATCAGCGCGAACACCCGCCTGAGTTGTCGCATGTCGAGGCTGTGCGCCGCCCGTGCGCCCAGCGGCGCCGTGCTCACGCTCGCGACGGCAATGCAGAGCAACGCCGGCACGTACAGATAGCCCACGGCGCCGGGCAGGGCCGGCGGCAGGTTCCATCCGCCGATCACGTAGCCCACCGTGCTCGCCAGCGCAATCGGGAATCCCAGCGCCGCACTGGTGGCCACGGCGTTGTGGATCGGAACATTGCACCACGCCATGAAGGGAACCGAGACGAACGCGCCGCCCGCGCCGACCAGGCCGGAGAGGAAGCCGATTCCGGCGCCCGCCGCGCCCTGGCCCAGCGGCCCGGGCATGCTTCGCGACGGCGCGGGCTTGCGGTCGAGCAGCATCTGCGTGGCCGAGAAGCCGACGAAGACAGCGAACAGCACCGCGAGCGCCGCGCCCTTGATCAACGAGAACGCGCCGGCACCCGCCAGCAGCGAGCCGATCACGATGCCAGGGGCGATGCCGCGCACCAGATCCCAGCGCACGGCACCCCGCTTGTGGTGTGCACGCAGACTGGAGATCGATGTGAACAGGATGGTCGACATCGACGTGGCGATGGCCATCTTCACGGCGAGTCCGGGCTCCACGCCGCGAGCCCCGATGATCAGGGTGACGAAGGGCACCATGAGCATGCCCCCGCCGATGCCCAGCAACCCTGCGAGGAAGCCGGTGCATCCACCGAGGACGAGCAGTTCGATCAGGAGCGTGGGCGAGGGCAGCGGCATCGGCGAGGATTCTTCGGGCCTCGCGACGGGAGATGCTCCGCTCGGCAACACGTGAGGACGATACTGGATTGTGCCCTCGATGCCTTCGCGCTATAACCGAGCCACCTGCGGTCTGGGCCAGCATCATGGCCCGCCAGCCAGCCCTGCCATCAGCCGGGTATCCGGCCGCGAGTAACCCCGCGCCCCTTTGTTGCGCGCCGCCCGAAAGGGCGGCGGGCCCTGACTTTTGATTCGAGGAACTTCATGTCTCGCACCCTGAAGGACTTGCTGGCGCAAGGCGCCGAAGCGGCGGCCGCGGTGTCGGCGCCGGGACGTCCGACACTGAGCCACGGCGCTCTGCGCCTGTTGATCGATGCCACGCTGGCACGGCTGAACGGCCTGGGCCTGGGCCGCAACGACCGCGTGGCGATCGTGCTCGACAACGGCCCCGAGATGGCCACCTGTTTCCTGGCTTGCGCCAACGGCGTGGCGAGCGCACCGCTGAATCCGTCCTACCGGGCCGACGAGTTCGAGTTCTACCTCTCCGACCTGAACGCCAAGGCGCTGATCGTCGGGCGCGGCAGTGCCTCACCGGCGGTGGACGTGGCGGTGAAGCTCGGCGTGCCGATCATCGACCTCGTCAGCGATGCGGCGTCGCCGGCCGGCAGTTTCATGCTCGAGCCGCGCCAGGCTGGCGCCGCAGCGCCCGCCACGAACGGTGGCTACGCGGCCCCTGAAGACGTGTCGATGGTGCTGCACACCTCGGGCACCACGTCGCGGCCGAAGATCGTGCCGCTGTCGCAGGGCAACCTGGCGGCCTCGGCGTCGAACATCGCTCGCACGCTGCAGTTCAGTTCGAAGGACTGCGGCCTGAACATCATGCCGCTGTTCCACATCCATGGCCTGATCGCTGGCGTGCTCGCCCCGCTGTCGGCCGGCTCGCAGGTGTTCTGCACACCGGGCTTCAATGCGCTGAAGTTCTTCGGCTGGATGGACGAGGCCAAGCCCACCTGGTACACGGCGGTTCCCACGATGCACCAGGCCATCCTCGGCCGGGCCTCGCGCAGCGCCGACGTGATCGCGCGAAATCCGCTGCGCTTCCTGCGCTCGTCGTCGTCGTCGATCCCGCCTCAGGTGATCCGCGAACTCGAGGAGGTGTTCCACGCGCCGCTGATCGAGGCCTACGGCATGACCGAGGCCACGCACCAGATGTGCTCCAACCCGCTTCCGCCGGCGCTTCGCAAGCCGGGCACGGTCGGGCAGGCTGCCGGCCCCGAGGTGGCGATCATGTCCGAGGACGGCGCGTTGCTGGCGCGCGGCGAGACCGGAGAGATCGTCATCCGCGGACCGAACGTCACGGCCGGCTACGAGAGCAACCCGAAGGCGAATGCAGAGGCCTTCCACAACGGCTGGTTCCGCACCGGCGACCAGGGCGTGATGGATGCCGAAGGCTACGTTTCGATCACCGGCCGCCTGAAGGAGATCATCAACCGCGGCGGCGAGAAGATCAGCCCGCGCGAGGTCGACGAAATTCTCATGGACCACCCCGCGGTGGCCCAGGTGGTCTGCTTCGGCATGCCGCACCCGAAGCTCGGCGAAGAGGTCGCCGCCGTGGTGGTGCTGCGCGAAGGCCAGCAGGCCACGGAACGCGAATTGCAGGAGTTCGTGGCGCAGCGCGCCGCCGACTTCAAGGTGCCCAAGAAGGTGCTCTTCATGCCCGAGATCCCGAAGGGGGCCACGGGCAAGCTGCAGCGCATCGGGCTGGCCGCCAAGCTCGGCCTGGGCTGACCCACAGGTTCTGACCACAAGGAGACTCTCGAATGAAGACTGCACTTCCTCTCAAGGGCCTGCGGGCCGCGATGCTGGTGATTGCCGGGGCCTGCGCCAGCCTCGGCGCGGCGGCCTGGGAGCCGAGCAAGCCGATCGAGTTCATCGTGCCGGCCGGTACCGGCGGCGGGGCTGACCAGATGGCCCGCTTCATCCAGGGCGTGGCCGCGAAGAACAAGCTGACATCGCAGCCGATCGTGGTCGTCAACAAGTCGGGCGGCGCCGGTGCGGAAGGCTTCCTCGACGTGAAGGGCGACAAGGGCAACGCCCACAAGATCGTCATCACGCTGTCGAACCTGTTCACCACGCCGCTGGCCACCGGCGTGCCGTTCAACTGGCGCGACCTGACGCCCGTGCAGATGCTGGCACTCGACCAGTTCGTGCTGTGGGTCAACGAGGAGTCGCCGCACAAGACGGCGAAGGCCTACTTCGACGCCATCAAGGCCGGTACGCCGAATCAGTTCAAGATGGGCGGCACCGGCTCCAAGCAGGAAGACCAGATCATCACCGTCATGCTCGAGAAGGCGGCGGGCAAGAAGATCACCTACATCCCGTTCAAGGGCGGCGGCGACGTGGCCGTGCAACTCGTGGGCAAGCACATCGACTCGACGGTGAACAACCCGATCGAGGCCGAGTCGCATTGGCGTGCCGGCAAGCTGCGCGCGCTGTGCGTGATGGACAAGGAAAAGCTCCCGTACACCGCCAAGGTGACGGCCAGCCAATCGTGGGCCGACCTGCCGACCTGCGCTTCGGCCGGCATCCCGGTCGAGTACGTGATGCTGCGCGGCATCTTCATGCCGCCGGGCGTGACGCCCGACCAGGTCAAGTACTACACCGACCTGATCGCCAAGGTGCGGGCACTGCCGGAATGGAAGGACTTCATGGACAAGGGGGCGTTCCGACAGACGGCGCTCAGCGGCCAGGACTACTTCGATTGGCTGGCACGCAACGAGCAGATGCATCGTGTGCTGATGAAGGAAGCGGGCTTCGTGGCCAACTGATACCCCGCCCGGCAACGAATCGGGCCAAGGAGCTCTCATGACGCAGGAGAAGGGAGCCGACGACGCGAGCGTCGTCGGCAGCCGAGGGCCGGAGGTCGGCGTCGCCGCCTTCCTGTTCGCGATCGGCGCGCTGGTGGTGGGCGACAGCCTGCGCGTGGGCATCGGCTGGGCCGACGACGGGCCGCGATCGGGCTACTTTCCCTTCTACATCGGGCTGATGCTGCTCGGCTCGAGCGGCTACATCCTCGTGCGCGCGCTGCTCAGTTGGCGCGCCACGCGCACGGAGTTCGCCAGCCGCGAGCAGATCGGCATGGTGTTCGCCGTGTTCGTGCCGATGGTCGTGTACGTGGCGCTGATTGCCGGCATCGGCATCTACGTCGCATCGTTCCTGCTGATCGCCTACTTCATGCGCCGCCATGGCCGCTATGGCTGGCCGGTGACGGTGGCCGTGTCGGTGGCCGTGCCGCTGGCGTTCTTCCTGGTTTTCGAGCGCTGGTTCCTGGTGCTGCTGCCGAAGGGGCCGCTCGAGCGCGCCTTCGGTCTCTGAGGCGTGGCGATGGAAGAACTCGGAAATCTCCTCCACGGCTTCTCGATCGCGCTGACGCTGCCCAACCTGCTGTACATGCTGGTGGGCATCGTGCTGGGCGTGCTGATCGGCGTGCTGCCGGGCCTGGGCGGTGCCAACGGCGTGGCCATCCTGCTGCCGCTGACCTTCAGCATGAACCCGACTTCGGCGATCATCATGCTGTCGTGCATCTACTGGGGTGCGCTGTTCGGCGGTGCGATCACCTCGATCCTGTTCAACATCCCGGGCGAGCCCTGGTCGGTGGCCACCACCTTCGACGGCTACCCGATGGCGCAGCAGGGCAAGGCGGCGCAGGCGCTCACCGCGGCGTTCACCTCGTCCTTCGTCGGCGCCTTCTTCGCGGTGGTGCTGATCACCTTCCTCGCACCGGTGCTCGCCAAGTTCGCGCTGAAGTTCGGCCCGGCGGAGTTCTTCGCCGTGCAACTGCTGACCTTCTGCAGCTTCGTGGGTATGAGCAAGGAGCCTCCAGCCAAGACCATCGCCGCGATGATGCTCGGCTTCGCGCTGGCCGCCGTCGGAATGGACAGCGTCACCGGCCAGTTGCGCATGACCTACGGCCAGCCGGAACTGCTCAAGGGCTTCGACTTCCTGATCGCGGTGATTGGCCTGTTCGGAATCGGCGAGATCCTGCTCACCATGGAGGAGGGCCTGGCCTTCAAGGGCAAGAGCGCGCGCATCAATCCCAAGGTGGTTTGGCAGACCTGGAAGGAACTCGGCAAGCACTGGAAGGTGTTCCTGCGCTCCACCGCCATCGGCTGCTGGATGGGCATCACGCCGGGCGGCGCGACACCGGCCTCGTTCATGGGCTATGGCATGGCGCGGCGCTTCTCGAAGGACCCGCAGTCGTTCGGCAAGGGCGCGCTCGAGGGCGTGGTCGCACCCGAGACCGCCGCGCACGCGGCCGGCACCTCGGCGCTGCTGCCCATGCTGACGTTGGGCATCCCGGGTTCACCGACGGCGGCGGTGCTGCTCGGCGGCCTGCTGATCTGGGGCCTGCAGCCCGGGCCGATGCTGTTCATCGAGCAGAAGGACTTCGTCTGGGGCCTGATCGCCTCGATGTACCTGGGCAACCTGGTCGGCCTGCTGGTCGTGCTGACCACGGTGCCGTGGTGGGCTGCGCTGCTGCGCATCCCGTTCTCGGTGATCGCGCCGGTGATCATCGTCATCTGCGCGATCGGCGCCTACACGGTGCACAGCTCGATGTTCGACGTGGCGATGATGCTGGTCTTCGGCGTGCTCGGCTACCTGTTCAAGAAGCTGAAGTACCCGCTTGCGCCGCTGGTGCTGGCGCTGGTGCTGGGTGACATGTCCGAAGCCAGCTTCCGCCAGGCGATGCTGCTGTCGCAGGGCGACCTGGCGATCTTCTGGTCCAACGGGCTGGTCGGCGGCATCGTGCTGCTGGCGCTGGTCATGCTGGTCTCGCCCCTGTGGGGCATCGCGCGCAAGCACCTGCGTTCGCGCGAGTACACGCAAGCGAAGTGAGGACGAGATGAAGATCGCGGTGGTCGGTGCCGGAGCCATCGGCGGCTACCTGGGCGCCAAGCTCGCGCGTGCCGGCGAGGAGGTCACCTTCATCGCGCGCAACCGCAACCTGGAGGCGATCAACGCACGCGGCTTCCGGCTCATCCTGGAAGACGGCACCGAGGAACACGCGCCGACGGCCCGCGCCGTGCAGCACATGGCCGAGGCCGGACCTCAGGACGCCGTGCTGATCACGCTGAAGGCGCACCAGGTGCGTGACGTGCTGCCTGGGCTGCGCGAGCTGTTCGGGCCGAAGACGATGGTCGTGACGATGATCAACGGCATCCCGTGGTGGTATTTCCACAAGCTGGCCGGCCCTTATGAGGGCCGGCGGCTGGACAGCGTCGATCCCGGCGGCGTCATCGCCGAGCACATCGAGCCCGAACGCATCATCGGCAGCGTGGTCTACCCGGCCAGCGAACTCGTCGAGCCCGGCGTGGTGAAGGTGATCGAAGGCAACCGCTTCACGCTCGGCGAACTCGACGGCGGGCGCAGCGAGCGCATCGACGCACTCTCGCAGACGATGATGCGCGCCGGCTTCAAGGCGCCGGTGAGCCGCGACATCCGCAGCGAGCTGTGGGTCAAGCTGTGGGGCAATCTCAGCTTCAACCCGATCTCGGCATTGACCCATGCCACGCTGGAGCAGATCTGCCGTTTTGGCCCGACGCGCGCGTTGGCCGCGTCGATGATGCGCGAGGCGCAAACGGTGGCCGAGGCGCTCGGCGTGCGCTTCAAGATCACGCTTGAGCAGCGTATCGCCGGGGCCGAGGCGGTGGGCGCCCACAAGACCTCGATGCTGCAGGACGTCGAGCATGGCCGCGCCCTCGAGCTCGAGGCGCTGGTCGGGTCGGTCGTCGAGCTCGGCCGCATCACCGGGACGCCCACGCCGACCATCGATGCGGTCTATGCCGCGACCAGCCTGCTTTCGTCCACGCTGACTGCTCAGCGCGGCCGGCTCGCGGTGCAGCCGCTGGGTTGAGGCGGACGCCGGCGTCTCAGCCGTAGGTATTGACCAGCCGGCCGATGCCGTCGATCTCGACCTCGACGGTGGTGCCCGGCTTCATCGGCAGCACACCCAGCGAGGTGCCGCACAGGATCACGTCGCCCGGCTCCAGCGTCATGTCGTGCGAGATCCGCGACACCAGTTCGTGCGGCGTGAAAATCATGTCGGCCAGCGGGTAGTTCTGCCGCTCGCGGCCGCCGACCACGGTGTGCAGCGAGGCTTTCGCGGGGTCGAAGTCGGTCTCGATCACCGGGCCGAACACGCCGAAGCCGTCGAAGCCCTTGGCACGCGTCCACTGCGGGAAGCTCGGGTCGCGCTGCAGCAGTTCCATCGCGGTGAGGTCGTTGGCGCAGCTGTAGCCGAAGATGTGCGCGGCAGCTTGTTCGATCGACACGTTCTTCGCGCGGCGGCCGATCACGATGGCCAGTTCGCCCTCGTAGGCCACGCGGCCGACTTCCGCAGCCGGCGCGGCGATGGCCTGGCCGTGTGCCGCGAAGCTGTTGCGCGTCTTGACGAAGTACAGCGGCTCGGCGGGGATGGCCCAGCCGTTCTTCTCGGCCGCGGCGCGGAAGTTGTTCCACAGCGCGAGCATCTTGCCCGGGCGACAGGGCATGAGCCACTGGGCATCGGCGAGATCGACGCGCTCGCCGGTAGGCCGCGCCGCGCCGAACAGATCGCCCTCTTGTACGGCGAGCTGATCGCCCTCGAGCAGGCCGAAGAGCTCACGTCCGCCCTGGCGACAACGCATCCATTTCATCGTGTCTTGTCCTGTTGGTCGAGCAGGGCCATGACGGCCTTCCACTCCGCCGGCGTCACCGGCGTGATCGACAGCCGGTTGCCCGGGCGCAGCAGTGTCATCGTCTGCAGTTGGGGAAGCTCTCGCATGCGCTTGAGCGGCAGCAGCGAGGTCTTGCGCCGCAGCTTCACGTCCACGAGCAGCCAGCGTGGCGCCTCGGGCTGCGACTTCGGGTCGAAGTAGGGGCTCTTCGCATCGAACTGCGTGGCGTCAGGGTAGGCCGTGCTGGCCACTTCAGCCAGCCCTGCCACGCCGGGCTCGGCGCACGAGGAGTGATAGAAGAGCACGCCGTCGCCGATGTGCATGGCGTCGCGCATGAAGTTGCGCGCCTGGAAGTTGCGAACGCCGAACCAGGGCACCGTCTGGCCCGCGGCCGAGGCGAGGTCGTCGATGGAGCACTCGGCGGGCTCGCTTTTCATCAACCAGAAAGACATCGGGCTCGCGGTGCTCGAAGGAAGAAGGTGTCCGCCACGAACCGGGAGCCGCATTCCTGAACCCAGGGTTCAGGTGGGCGAGGTCAGCGAGGCTTCGGGTTCATCTGACGCGAGACGATCACACCTGCCAGGCGATGTTCCAAGCCCTAGCTCGCAAGAGCATAGGTTCAAGGAAATATAAGACTCACGCGAACGCGACGGACCGAATCATTCTACGCCGCGCTCGCCGCGCGATCAGAGCAATTGACCGTCGGCGCCAAGGGCTTGATCGAGCCGGCGGATCAGCGCGTCCACGTCGACCGGTTCGGCCGAGCCATCTGCGGCTGCGGCAGGCAGCGGCCGCTCGGCCAGCGCAAATGCCAGGTTCAGAGCAGCCAGCACCGCGATGCGTTCGCGCGCCTTGACCTTGCCCGAATCGCGAATGGCGCTCATCTCGCGGTCGACACTGCCCACGGCTTCCAGCAGAGAAGTCTCGCCGCCTTCGGGGCAGCCCAGGATGTAGCTCTGGCCCATGATCGTGACTTCGATCTGCTTCACGTAGCGCTCCCCGGGGCATCGCCGGCTTCCGCCGGCAGGCGCTCGAGCAGCGAGTCGATCCGGCCGCGCGCCGCGTTCAGGCGCGAGCGCAGGCTGTCGCGTTCCTGCGTCACCGAGGCGAGTTGCTGCTCCAGCAGCGCATTCGTGCGCTGCAGTTCCTGGTGCCTCAGCAGCAGGCGATCGACCCGTTCCGCAAGATCCTGGAGCTTGGGCATGGCGCACGAAGAGGTGGGCGGAGCGGGAATTGTAGGCTCCGGCGAAGCGCCGGCCGGGGCGATGCACGCGCCGGGCGTGCAGCGCGTCACGTCGTGCCGCGGTGGGCATCGTCCTCGTCCGGATCGAGCGGCGCAGGCATGGTCAGCAACCGATTGGGAGAGCTGGGCTCCCACAGCGCCGCAGGCTGCGTGTCGGTGTGCGCATTGGCCGCATTCAGCAGCGCCAGGCTGGCCCGCGAGCCGATCTGGCGCAGCATCTGTATCTGCCGCTGCGACCACACCAGCGGTGCGCCGGCCTGTTCGCAGCTGAAGGTGCCAAAAGGCACGCCGTTGACCGAAAAGCAGACATCGAGCACCGAGTGAAGATCCAGCGGCACCAGATAGTTGTCGCGGAATACCGAGGTGGCGGGGTGATAGCGTGCATCGGAAGCGACCACGCAGCCATCGGCCACCAGAGTCTCGAAGTAGGGGCCGGCCGCCGCATTGAGCATGTCGGTGGCGCCGACGATGCGATCGACCCGCCTGTCGTACATGGCCATGCACCGCAGCGCCCGCCCTTCGGCGGTGTCCACGAAGATCCAGACGCCGGCGCGCGTGCAGCCGATCAGGTCGCTGACGGCGCGGGTAAGTTGCTCGAAGAACAGGTCGCGGTCGATCTCTCCGCGGTCGAGTCGACCGCAGATCTCCTGGATGTCTTTGACATCGGGCATGGCCGCATTCTGGTTCTTCCCCTGCCGCCGCGACACTGCAAGGTCTTGCAGGTTCCGGCGCGATTCAGGCGGATTTCGGTGCCGAGTCGCAGTAGGCCGAGACGCTGCATTCGGCGCAACGCGGCTGGCGTGCCTGGCAGACGTATCGGCCGTGCAGGATCAGCCAATGATGGGCGTCGACGAGGTAGGCGCCGGGCACACGGTCCAGCAGTTGTCGCTCCACCTCGAGCGGGTTGCGGCCGGGCGCCAACCCGGTGCGGTTGGCGACGCGGAAGATGTGCGTGTCCACCGCCATGGTCGGTTCGCCGAAGGCGACGTTGAGTACCACGTTGGCGGTCTTGCGGCCCACGCCGGGCAAGGCCTCCAGCGCCTCGCGCGTGCGCGGCACCTCGCCGCCATGGCGTTCGACCAGCAGCCGGCAGGTTTCATAGAGGTTCTTCGCCTTGGTCCGGAACAACCCGATGGTTCGGATGTGCTCGGTCAACGCCGGCAGGCCGAGCTCGAGAATGCGCTGCGGCGTGCCGGCGAGCGGGAATAGGCGCCGCGTGGCCTTGTTCACGCCCACGTCGGTGGCCTGGGCCGACAGCAGCACGGCGGCCAGCAGTTCGAACACGTTCGTGTACTCGAGCTCGGTGACCGGGTGCGGATTGGCACGCTCCAGCGTCGCGAAGAATGGCTCGATCAGTCGGGCGTCCATCGGCGGTTTACTCCTGCGGCCGCTGGCGTGCGCGGGCACGCTCGAGCGCCGCCTCGATGACGGCGCGTTTGCGCTCGATCACCTCGGGGTCGGTGTGGCGGGTGTGGCTCGGCAAGTCGGCCAGCTTGGTGTGGGCCTTGGCCGCCAGGCGCGCCTCGTTGTCGCGCGCGGCCTGCTCGAGCCGGATGGCGCGGAAGGCGTAGCGCTCACGGGCTGCCTCGGCCTGCCCGGCGCTCCAGGCCGACCAGCCGGTACGGCTGCCGCTCGTGTCGACCAGAGCAATGCAGTCCACCGGGCAGGCGGGAATGCACAGCTCGCAGCCGGTGCACTGCGATTCGATCACCGTGTGCATCACCTTGGGCGCACCGACGATGCAATCCACCGGGCAGGCCTTGATGCACAGCGTGCAGCCGATGCACCAGGCTTCGTCGATCACGGCCAACCGCATTGGCCCCTCGACACCACGGGCCTGGTCTAGCGGCAGGGTCGGGCGGCCGGTCAAGGCCGACAGCCGCACCACGCCCTCCTGGCCGCCGGGCGGGCACTGATTGATGCCCGCCTCTCCGGCCGCGACCGCGCGCGCGTAGGCGGCGCAATCGGGATAGCCGCAGCGCGTGCACTGCGTCTGTGGCAGGGCGTCGTCGATCAGGCGGGCGAGGTCGGCGGTGTCGGGCACCGCGCGATTATCGGGCGCGCGACTTGACCTTCTTGGCTGGCGCTGCACGCGGCCGGGAAGCCGCCGGAGCATCGTTCTGGTGCGAGGCAATGAACTGCTTCACCTCGGGGTAGACCTTCTCGCGCCAGCGGCGGCCGGAGAAGATGCCGTAGTGGCCCGCTCCGACCGCGTCGTAGTGGAACTGGCGCGTCTTCGCGATACCGGTGCACAGCTCGTGCGCCGCACGCGTCTGGCCGGCGCCGGAGATGTCGTCGAGCTCGCCTTCGATGGTCAGCAGGGCCGTGGTCTTGATGTCCTGCGGGCGCACCAACTGGCCGTTGACCTGCCAAGTGCCATTGACCAGCGCGAAGTCCTGAAACACTGTCTTGATGGTGTCGAGGTAGTACTCGGCCGGCATGTCCAGCACGGCGTTGTACTCGTCGTAGAACTCGCGGTGCGAGTCGGCACTGTCGCCGTCGCCGCGCACGAGGTCGAGGAAGTAGTCGTAGTGCGAGCTGAGATGGCGGTCCGGGTTCATCGCCACGAAGCCGCTGTGCTGCAGGAAACCGGGATACACCGCGCGCCCGGAGCCGGGGTAGTTGACCGGCACGCGGTAGATGACGTTGTGCTCGAACCAGTTGTGGCTCTTGTTCATCGCCAGGTTGTTCACCGCGGTCGGGCTCTTGCGGGCGTCGATCGGGCCACCCATCATGGTCATCGTGCGCGGCGTGACCTCGCCGTTGCTGGCCATCAGCGAGATCGCGGCGAGCACCGGCACCGTGGGCTGGCACACCGAGATGACGTTCACTTCCGGCCCGATGTGGCGGATGAACTCCTGCACGTAGGTCACGTAGTCGTCGAGGTGGAACGGGCCGGCGTCCAGCGGAACCATGCGCGCGTCGGTCCAGTCGGTGATGAAGACCTTGTGGTCGCGAAGCAGTGCGCGCACGGTGTCACGCAGCAGCGTCGAATGGTGGCCCGACAGCGGCGCCACGATCAGCACCGTCGGGTGCTCCTTCATCTGCGACAACGCCCGCAGGTTGTCGGTGAAGCGCTTGAAGCGAAGCAGACGGCAGAACGGCTTCTCCATCGCCACCTGCTGCTGCACGGCGACGTCGACGCCACCCACGTTGGCGGTGCCGATATTGAACTGCGGCTTCTCGTACTCCTTGGAGAGGCGGTGCATCAAGTCCAGGCCGGCGGATACGCGGTCGGCCATCGGTGTGTGCGCAAACGGCGACAGCGGGTGGCTGTACAGCTTGGACGACGCGCTGGCGAACTCGGCGAACGGGCTCAGCATGGCGCGCTGGGTCTCATACAACTGATACAGCATGATCAAGCCCTCTTGGTGCGATGCAGCATTCTAGGTACGTTGCTTTCATGGTGCTGTCTGCTGGCGCACAGGGATATCCCGACTGAGCACAAAAAAGGGGCGCAAATCGCGCCCCTCGTGTGTCGCCGGGGTGACAACCCCGGGGGTCAGGACACCTTGGCGATCGCCGAGACGACGGCGTCGATGTTCTTGCTGTTCAGTGCCGCAACGCAGATCCGGCCTGAATCGACGCCATAAATGCCGAACTCGCCCCGAAGACGCTGCATCTGCTCCTTGTTCAGCCCGGAATAGCTGAACATGCCCTTCTGGCGGGTGATGAAGCTGATGTCCTGCTTGACGCCGGCTGCGGCGAGCTTGGTCTGCAGCGCCTGGCGCATCTGCTTGATGCGCACGCGCATGCCGGCGAGTTCTTCTTCCCACATGGCGCGCAGCGCCGGCGTGGTCAGCACCATCGCAACGACCTGCGCACCATGGATGGGCGGGTTGGAGTAGTTGGTGCGGATCACGCGCTTCAGTTGGCTCAGCACGCGGTCGGCTTCGTCCTTGGACTCGCAAACCACGCTGAGCGCACCGACGCGTTCGCCGTACAGCGAAAAACTCTTCGAGAAACTGGTGGCGACGAAGAAGTCGAGCCCTGCGTCCATGAACTGGCCGATCACCGCGCCGTCTTCGGCGATGCCTTCGCCGAAGCCCTGGTAAGCCATGTCGAGGAAGGCCACCAGGCCGCGTGCCTTGACCGCCTGCACGACCTGCGACCACTGGTCGGCGCTGATGTCGTAGCCGGTCGGGTTGTGGCAGCAGGCATGCAACACGACGACGGTGCCCGCCGGCGCAGCATTCAGCGCGCCAAGCATGCCGGCGAAGTCGACGCCCTTCGTCTTGGCGTCGTAGTAAGGGTAGTTCTCGACCTTGAAGCCGGCGCTTTCGAACAGCGCGCGGTGGTTCTCCCAGCTTGGGTCGCTGATCAGCACCTTGGCACCGGGGTTGATGCGCTTGATGAAATCGGCGCCCAGCTTCAGGCCGCCGGTGCCGCCGAGCGCCTGCACGGTGGCGATGCGGCCGGCCTTCACCGCGGCGCTGTCAGCACCGAACACCAGGCCCTGCACGGCCTTGTCGTAGGCGGCGATGCCGTCGATGGGCAGGTAGCCGCGCGCCTTGGGCGCTTCCATCATCAGCTTCTCGGCTTCCTGCACGCACTTGAGCAAGGGCAGCTTGCCGTCGTCGTCGTAGTAGACGCCCACGCCGAGATTGACCTTCGCCGGGTTCGGGTCGGAGGCGAATTGTTCGTTCAGGCCGAGGATCGGGTCGCGCGGGGCCAGTTCGACGGCGGCGAACATCGACGGGGAGGGCGAAGACATGGTCAGTCCTTGTCAGTAGAGCGGGGCGGTGTTTTCCGTTAACCTGTTCGATTGCCTTGCGTTCGAGCGAGGTGGGTTAACCCGGAGATTTTATCCGCCATGGCCGACTTGTCCGAAGTCCGCTCCGCTGAGGCGCCCGTGGAGGCGCCTGCGGGCGAGTTCGCGAGCTTTCCCGATTCGCCGTTCCAGCTCTTCATGCCCTATCCGCCGGCGGGCGACCAGCCGGCCGCCATCGACAAGCTCGTCGAGGGCATCGCGGATGGCCTGAGCTACCAGACCCTGCTGGGCGTGACCGGCTCCGGCAAGACCTTCACGATGGCCAACGTGATCGCGCGCCTGGGCCGCCCGGCGATCGTGTTCGCACCCAACAAGACGCTGGCCGCGCAGCTGTATGCCGAGTTCCGCGAGTTCTTCCCGAAGAACGCCGTGGAGTACTTCGTCAGCTACTACGACTACTACCAGCCCGAGGCCTACGTGCCGCAGCGCGACCTGTTCATCGAGAAAGACAGCTCGATCAACGAGCACATCGAGCAGATGCGCCTGTCTGCCACCAAGAGCCTGCTCGAGCGGCGCGACGTGATCATCGTGGCCAGCGTCAGCGCGATCTACGGCATCGGCAACCCGGCCGACTACCACCGCATGGTGATGACGCTGCGCGTGGGCGACAAGCTGGGTCAGCGCGACGTGATCGCGCACCTGATCCGCATGCAGTACCAGCGCAACGAGACCGACTTCTCGCGCGGCACCTTCCGCGTGCGCGGCGACACCATCGACGTGTTCCCGGCAGAGCATTCGGAGCTGGCCATCCGCATCGAACTGTTCGACGACGAGATCGAGACGCTGCAGCTGTTCGACCCGCTGACCGGCCGCATCCGCCAGAAGATCCCGCGCTTCACCGTCTACCCGTCAAGCCACTACGTGACACCTCGCGACCGCGTCGTCGCGGCCATCGAGACCATCAAGGCCGAGTTGCGCGAGCGCCTGGACGAGCTGGTGAAGGCGGGCAAGCTGGTCGAGGCGCAGCGCCTGGAGCAACGCACCCGTTTCGACCTCGAGATGCTGCAGGAGGTGGGCCACTGCAAGGGCATCGAGAACTACACGCGGCACCTGTCGGGCGCCGCGCCGGGCGAGCCGCCACCCACGCTGGTCGACTACCTGCCGGCGGACGCGCTGATGTTCCTCGACGAGAGCCATGTGCTGATCGGCCAGTTCGGGGGCATGTACAACGGCGACCGCGCGCGCAAGTCGGTGCTGGTGGAATACGGCTTCCGCCTGCCCAGCGCGATGGACAACCGGCCGCTGAAGTTCGAGGAATTCGAGAAGAAGATGCGCCAGGCGGTCTTCGTCTCGGCCACGCCGGCCGCCTACGAGCAGGAGCACGCGGGCCAGGTGGTCGAGCAGCTGGTGCGGCCCACCGGGCTGGTCGACCCCGAGGTGGAAGTGCGCCCGGCCAGCCGCCAGGTCGACGACGTGCTGCAGGAGATCCACCTGCGCGTGAAGCTCAACGAGCGAGTGCTGATCACCACGCTGACCAAGCGCATGGCCGAGCAGCTCACCGACTACCTCAGCGACAACGGCGTCAAGGTGCGCTACCTGCACAGCGACATCGACACTGTCGAGCGCGTGGAGATCCTGCGCGACCTGCGACTGGGCAGCTTCGACGTGCTGGTGGGCATCAACCTGCTGCGCGAAGGGCTCGACATCCCCGAGGTGTCGCTGGTGGCCATCCTCGACGCCGACAAGGAAGGCTTCCTGCGTGCCGAACGCAGCCTGATCCAGACCATCGGGCGCGCGGCGCGCAACCTGAACGGACGCGCCATCCTGTACGCCGACAAGATCACCGAGTCGATGCGCAAGGCCATCGGCGAGACGGAGCGCCGGCGCACCAAGCAACTGGCTTTCAACGTCGAGCATGGCATCGTGGCGCGCAGCGTCAACAAGAAGATCAAGGAGTTGATCGACGGCGTCTATGGAGAGAAGAACGCCAAGGACGACCTGAAGTCCGCCACGGAGGCGGCCGCCGTCGAGGCAATGAGCGAGAAGGACCTGGCCAAGCGCATCAAGCTGCTCGAGAAGCAGATGCTCGACCATGCGCGCAACCTCGAGTTCGAGAAGGCGGCACGCGTGCGCGACCAGCTCGCACTGCTGCGCGAGCAGGCCTTCGGCGCGGCAGGGCACGACGTCAACGTCGTGCCGCTCGTGGCGGGCAAGGACGCGGCATGACGGTCCGGCGCGTGCTGATGGTCTGCATGGGCAATATCTGCCGGTCGCCGACGGCGGAGGCGGTGTTGCGCCACAAGCTGCAGGCGGCCGGCCTCGGCGACACGGTCAGCGTCGATTCGGCCGGCACGCATGCCTGGCACGCAGGCTCTCCGCCCGACCATCGTTCAACCTCGCACGCGGCACGCCGCGGCTACAGCCTCGCCGGTTTGCGAGCCCGCGAGGTCGTCGACGCCGATTTCGACCAGTTCGACCTGATCCTGGCCATGGACTGGGATAATCTCGCGCTGTTGGAAGATCGCTGCCCGCCGCCGTACCGGCGCAAATTGGGGCGGCTCACCGAACACTGCCGGCTGCACGACAGCCCGGTCGTGCCCGATCCTTACGCCGGCGGGGCGCAGGGCTTCGAGGAGGTGCTCGATCTGGTCGAGGACGCGTGCGACGGGCTGGTCACGATGCTGCGCCGCCAGCAAGGCGCGGCTTGAGGGAACTTCCCTCGCCAATCTCGACCAAATCAGTCGGCTTCAGGTATACTTGACTGAACCACTCGGAGATAGCCGAGGGTTCGACCGGCGAACAGCCGGACAGCGTCGAGTGCCTCGTGCCTGGATTCCAGAACCCCTCGTGCCGATGCCGGCTTTAGGAGATAGAGATGCGACTGACCACCAAGGGCCGTTTTGCCGTGACCGCCATGATCGACCTGGCGCTGCGTGAGCACACCGGGCCCGTGGCCCTGGCTGCCATCAGCGCGCGCCAGCAGATTTCGCTGTCCTACCTGGAACAGCTGTTCGGCAAGCTGCGCCGCCACGAACTCGTGGAGAGCACGCGCGGCCCGGGCGGCGGCTATTCGCTGGGCCGCAAGGCCGAGGAAATCACCGTGGCCGACATCATCGTCGCGGTCGACGAGCCGATCGACGCCACCGGCTGTGGCGGCAAGACCGACTGCATGGGCGAGGACAGCGGCAAGTGCATGACGCACGACCTGTGGGCCAGCCTGAACTCGAAGATGATCGAGTTCCTGGACTCGGTGTCGCTGAAGAAGCTGGTCGACGAGCAGATCGCCAAGGGCGTTTCCATCGAGGAGCATCCGGTCAAGCGCGCCATCTCCTCGCAGCCGGTCGTCAAGCCGATCAAGGTCACCGCGCCCAACTCGGTCTTTGCCCTCGGCAACGCCTTCAACAAGTAAACCCACCTTCTCTGGCAGCGCTGCGTTTCATGGACATGACCCCGCACTTCCCCATCTACATGGACTACGGCGCCACCAACCCGGTGGACCAGCGCGTGGTGGACGCGATGATCCCGTGGTTGCGCGAGCATTTCGGCAACCCGGCGTCGCGCAGCCATGCCTGGGGCTGGGAGGCCGAAGCGGCTGTCGAGAAGGCGCGCGAGCAGGTGGCCGAGCTGATCGGCGCCGACCCGCGCGAGATCGTCTGGACCTCCGGCGCCACCGAGTCGAACAACCTCGCGCTGAAGGGTGCGGCGCAGTTCTACAAGACGCGCGGCAAGCACCTGATCACCGTGAAGACCGAGCACAAGGCCGTGCTCGACACGATGCGCGAACTCGAGCGCCAGGGCTTCGAGGTGACGTACCTCGATGTCCAGGAAGACGGCATGCTCGACCTCGACAAGCTCAAGGCGACGATGCGCCCCGACACCATCCTGGTCTCGGTGATGTTCGTCAACAACGAGATCGGCGTGATCCAGGACATCCCGGCCATCGGCGCGATGTGCCGCGAGCGCGGCATCATCTTCCACGTCGACGCGGCGCAGGCCACGGGCAAGGTCGCCATCGACCTGAAGACGCTGCCGGTTGACCTGATGAGCCTGGCCTCGCACAAGACCTACGGCCCGAAGGGCATCGGCGCGCTGTACGTGCGCCGCAAAGCCGCGGTGCGCATCGAGGCGCAGATGCACGGTGGCGGCCACGAGCGCGGCATGCGCTCGGGCACGCTGCCCACGCACCAGATCGTCGGCATGGGCGAGGCCTTTCGCATCGCCCGCGAAGAGATGGGCACCGAGAGCGAGCGCATCCGCATGCTCAGCAAGCGGCTGATCGACGGCCTGAAGGACATCGAGCAGACCTTCCTGAACGGCCACGCCGAGAAGCGCGTGCCTCACAACGTGAACATGAGCTTCAACTTCGTCGAGGGCGAGTCGCTGATCATGGGCATCAAGGGCATCGCCGTGTCCTCGGGCTCGGCCTGCACCTCGGCGAGCCTGGAGCCGAGCTACGTGCTGCGCGCCCTGGGCCGCAGCGACGAGTTGGCGCACTCGAGCCTGCGCATGACGATCGGCCGGTTCACGACCGAAGAAGAGATCGACTACGTGGTCAGCACGCTGAAAGACCGCGTCGCCAAACTGCGCGAGCTGTCCCCGCTGTGGGAGATGTACCAGGATGGTGTGGACATCAGCACCATCCAGTGGACGGCACACTGAACGAGTTGTTGGAGAAGCACCATGGCATACAGCGAAAAGGTCGTCGAGCACTACGAGAATCCGCGCAACGTCGGCTCCTTCGAGAAGGGTGACGAAACGGTGGGTACCGGCATGGTCGGCGCACCGGCCTGCGGCGACGTGATGAAGCTGCAGATCAAGGTCAACCCGGTCACCGGCCTGATCGAGGACGCGAAGTTCAAGACCTACGGCTGCGGCTCGGCGATCGCCTCGAGCTCGCTGGTCACCGAGTGGGTCAAGGGCAAGTCGCTCGACGAGGCGCTGACCATCAAGAACACTCACATTGCCGAGGAACTGGCGCTGCCGCCGGTGAAGATCCACTGCTCGATCCTGGCCGAAGACGCCATCAAGGCGGCGGTGAACGACTACAAGGCCAAGTCGGCTCAGCCGTCCGGCCCCACGCACTGATCAGCATTCCCATGGCAGTCACCCTGACCGAAGCGGCAGCGCGCCACGTGACGCGCTACCTGAGCAAACGCGGCAAGGGCGTGGGCGTGCGGCTGGGCGTGAAGACCACCGGCTGCTCCGGCCTGGCCTACAAGCTCGAGTACGCCGACGACTTCGCGCCCGAGGACGTGATCTTCGAGGGCCACGGCGTCAAGGTGCTGGTCGACCCGAAGAGCCTGCCCTACATCGACGGCACCGAACTCGACTTCGTGCGCGAAGGCCTCAATGAGGGCTTCAAGTTCCACAACCCCCGCGAGAAGGACCGCTGCGGCTGCGGCGAGTCGTTCCGCGTCTGACCGCCTCCCGCCGACCCGAAGGCGCGGCGTCAAGCCGCGTTTTTGTTTCTCCGACCGCTGCCACCATGAAGCTGGACGACAACGACTTCGACCTGTTCGGCGTGGCGCAGCGCTTCGCGCAGGACCGTGCAGCACTCGACGACCGCTGGCGTGCTTTGCAGGCCGAAGTGCACCCCGACAAGTTCGCCGCCGACGGCGCCGCAGCCCAGCGTGTGGCGGTGCAATGGGCGGTGCGCGTCAATGAGGCCTACCAGCGCCTGAAGGACCCGCTCAAGCGCGCGGCCTACCTGTGCGAACTGGCCGGCCAGCCGATCAACGCCGAGAACAACACCGCGATGCCCGGCGCCTTCCTGATGCAGCAGATGGAATGGCGCGAGTCGCTCGACGAGGCGCGCACGCTGCCGCAGGTCGAGGCGCTGGCCGAAGCGGTTGGCGCGCATCGCAAGGGCGCGCTGCAGCGGCTGCAGCAACTGCTCGACGATCAGCAGGATGCGGTCGCCGCAGCACAGCAGGTCAGAGCCCTCATGTTCGTCGAGCGCTTTGCCGAGGACGTCGATCGCCGCCTCGAGGCGCTGGGACAATAGTTCTATGGCACTGCTCCAGATCTCCGAACCCGGCGGCACGCCGGACCCGCACCAGCGCCGCATCGCCGTCGGCATCGACCTGGGCACCACGCATTCGCTGGTGGCCGCGGTGCGACACGGCGTGGCCGAATGCCTGCCCGACGAACACGACCGCGTGATCCTGCCATCCGCCGTGCGCTACCTGCCGCAGGGCAAGCGCCAGATCGGCGCGACCGCGCTGGCCGATGCCGCGCTCGACCCACGCAACACCATCGTCTCGGTGAAGCGCTTCATGGGCCGCGGGCTGGCCGACATTGCCGGGCGCGACAAGCTGCCGTATGACTTCGTCGATGCGCCGGGCATGCTCAAGCTGCGCACGGTCGACGGCGAGAAGTCGCCGGTCGAGGTGTCCGCCGAGATCCTGGCCACGTTGCGCCAGCGCGCGGAGGACAGCTTCGACGACGAGCTGTTCGGTGCCGTGATCACCGTGCCGGCGTATTTCGATGACGCGCAACGCCAGGCCACCAAGGACGCGGCACAGCTCGCCGGCCTGAACGTGCTGCGCCTGATCAGCGAGCCGACGGCAGCCGCCATCGCCTACGGCCTGGAGCACAGCTCCGAAGGGCTGTATGCCGTCTACGACCTCGGCGGCGGCACCTTCGACATCTCGCTGCTGCGCCTGTCGGCCGGCGTGTTCGAGGTGGTGGCCACCGGCGGCGATTCGGCGCTGGGCGGGGACGACTTCGATGCGGCCCTGGCAGAGCATGCCCTGCAGCGTGCGGGGCTGGTGGCCACCACGCCACAGGACAAGCGCGCCATCCTCGCCGCCGCCCGCGCCGCGAAGGAGAAGCTGTCGCAGGCCGATCACGCCACGCTGGCCAGCCCGCTGTCCGGCGGCGATCTCGACGTGCGCATCACGCGCGACGAGTTCGTGGCACTCACCGAGCCGCTGGTGGCGCGAACCCTGGCTGCCGTGCGCAAGGTCCTGCGCGATGCCAAGGTCGGCAAGGACGAGGTGAAGGGTGTTGTGATGGTCGGCGGTTCGACGCGCATGCCGCGCGTGCAGGCTGCCGTGGGCGAACTGTTCGGCATGGCGCCGCTGACCAACCTCGACCCCGACGAGGTGGTGGCACTCGGCGCCGCCATCCAGGCCAACAGCCTGGCCGGCAACGCCGGTGCGGAAGAACTGTTGCTGCTCGACGTGATCCCGCTGTCGCTGGGCCTGGAGACCATGGGCGGGTTGGTGGAGCGCATCATCCCGCGCAACAGCACCATCCCGACCGCACGCGCGCAGGACTTCACCACCTTCAAGGACGGCCAGACGGCGATGGCCATCCACGTGCTGCAGGGCGAGCGCGAACTGGTGTCCGATTGCCGCTCGCTGGCGCGCTTCGAGCTGCGCGGCATCCCGCCGATGGTGGCGGGCGCGGCGCGCATCCGCGTCACCTTCCAGGTCGATGCGGACGGACTGCTGAGCGTCAGCGCCCGCGAGGAAGGCTCCGGCGTGCAGGCCGCCATCACCGTCAAGCCGAGCTACGGCCTGGCCGACGAGGACATTGCGCGCATGCTCAGCGAGAGTTTCACCACCGCCGAGCAGGACATGCTCGAGCGCAGCCTGCGCGAGTCGCGCGTCGAGGCCGAGAGGCTGCTGCTGGCCCTTCGCGCCGCGCTCGACGCGGACGGCGACCTGCTCTCGGCCGACGACCGCCGGGCCATCGAAGCCGAGATGGCGGCCGTGCAGGCCGCGCGCGAGAGCGCCGACCACCACCACATCGACGCGGCCGTCGAAGCGCTGGCCCAGCGCACCGAGGCCTTCGCCGCCGAACGAATGAATCGCGGATCCGCCCAGGCCCTGGCCGGCAAGCGCGTCGAGGAAGTCTGAGCATGCCTGTGATCCGCATCCTGCCGCACCCGGAGTACTGCCCGAACGGCGCCGAAGTCACGGCGCCATCGGGCACCTCGCTGTGCGAAGCCATGCTCGACAACCAGATCGACATCGAGCACGCCTGCGAGCTGAGCTGCGCGTGCACGACCTGCCACGTGGTGGTGCGCGAGGGCTTCGATTCGCTGGGCGCGATGGACGAGAGCGAGGAAGACCTGCTCGACCGCGCCTGGGGCCTGGAGCCCACCTCGCGCCTGTCGTGCCAGGCGATCCTGTCCAACCGCGACGTGACGATCGAGATCCCGAAGTACTCGATCAATCACGCCAAGGAAAAGCACTGAAAAAAATGCCCCAGGCCGGGAAGGCCTGAGGCATCTCGAAAGGGACGAGCCCTGCTGAGGAGACAGCGATGGTTGCTCTGCCAACCATCGCCAGAGCTCTAGCAAACTGCGTGCCGTGCCGGTTCAGGCGGCCTGTGATTCCACGTGGCCGTGGCGGGTGTACAGGAAGTCCAGCACCTCCTTGCGGTAGTGCACGTAGCGGCTGTCCTCGGCCAGCTCGACGCGGTGGCGCGGGCGCGGCAGTTCCACCGACAGAATCTCGCCGATCGTGGCCGCCGGGCCGTTGGTCATCATCACGATGCGGTCGGACAGCAGCACGGCCTCGTCGACATCGTGGGTGACCATCACCACGGTGCTGTGCGTGCGCGCAACGATCTTCAGCAGTTCGTCCTGCAGGTGGGCCCGAGTGAGGGCGTCCAGCGCGCCGAAGGGCTCGTCCATCAGCAGCACCTTGGGCTCCATCGCCAGCGCACGGGCGATGCCCACGCGCTGCTTCATGCCGCCGGAGATCTCGTGCGGGCGCTTGGCCGAGGCGTGCGCCATGCCCACCAGTTCGAGCGCCGCGTCGGTGCGCTGCTTCAAGGCGGTGCGCGATTCGGTGGCGCCGAATACGCGCTCGACGGCCAGATGCACGTTCTCGAAGCAGGTCAACCAGGGCAGCAGCGAGTGGTTCTGGAACACCACCGCGCGCTCCGGCCCCGGGGCGGCGATCTCACGGTTGTCGCACAGCAGCACGCCGCTGCTGGGCAGCAGCAGCCCGGCGATCAGGTTGAGCAGCGTCGACTTGCCGCATCCCGAGTGCCCGATCAGCGTGACGAACTCGCCCTTGGCCACGTCTAGATCGATCTCGCGCAGCGCGTGGAATTGGCCCTTGCGGGTGCTGAACACCATCTCGGCGTTCTGGACCTGGATGAAGCTGTTCATGGCGAAGACTCCCGGTTCAGTGGTGTTCGTCGTAGCTGAAGCGCTTGGCGATGCTGATCAGCAGCGCCTCCAGCAGCAGGCCGACGACGCCGATCACGACGATGGCGATCAGGATGTGCTTCACGTTGAGGTTGTTCCACTCGTCCCACACCCAGAAGCCGATGCCCACGCCGCCGGTGAGCATCTCGGCTGCCACGATCACCAGCCAGGCCGTACCCACCGACAGGCGCACGCCGGTCAGCATGTAGGGCAGTACGGCGGGAAACAGTATCTTGGTGATCACCTTCCACTCGCTCAGGTTCAGCACCTTGGCGACGTTCAGGTAGTCGGCCGGCACGCGCTGGACGCCCACGGCGGTGTTGATGATCATCGGCCAGATCGAGCAGATGAAGATCGTCCAGATGGCTGCCGGGTTGGCCGCCTTGAACACCAGCAGGCCGATGGGCAGCCAGGCCAGCGGCGACACCGGCCGCAGCAGGCTGATCAGCGGCGAGACCATGCGATTGAGCACCTCGAAACGGCCGATCATGAAGCCCATCGGGATGCCCACCACCGCCGCCATGCCGAAGCCGATGGCCACGCGCTCCAGCGAGAACAGGATATTCCAGCCGATGCCCTGGTCGTTCGGCCCCTTCGAGTAGAACGGGTCGGCGAACAGCTTCACTGCCGCGTCGAAGGTGGCCAGCGGCGTCGGGAAGGTCTCGCTCTTCATCGTCAGCAGCGCCCAGATCCCGATCAGCAGGGCCACACCGATGAGCGGTGGAAGCACCTTGAGCAGCATGCCGTTCCAGTCGAAGCCCGGCCTGGGCGGCGCTGCTGGCTTCGGCAGTTCGGCAGTGGCGGCCTTGGCGGCCGACAGCGTCGCTGCAGCGTCGGCCTTGGCATCCATGCTGGCTTGCAGCGGGGTGTGAAACACGGCACTGACCATGGTGTGCTCCTGGGCGTCGGTGTTCAGACCTTGACCTTGAATCCGTCGGCGTACTTGGCCGGTTCCTTGCCGTCCCAGACCACGCCGTCGATCAGCTTGCTGCTGCGCATCGGGCTGGCAGGCACGCTGACCTTGAGGGCGCCGGCCGCCTGCTTGTAGAGATCGATCTGGTTCACCTGTTTGGCCACGGCCAGGTAGTCCGGGTGTTCCTTCAGCAGCCCCCAGCGCTTGTGCTGCGTGAGGAACCACATGCCGTCGGACAGGTACGGGAAGTTCACTGCGCCATCGTTGAAGAACTTCATGTAGTTCGGATCGTCCCAGGTCTTGCCCAGGCCGTTCTGGTAGCGGCCCAGGATGCGCTGGTTGATCACGTCGACGCTGGTGTTGACGTAGCTCTTGTCGGCCACCGTCTCGGCCATCTTGTTCTTGTTCTGCAGGCCGGCGTCGATCCAGCGGCCGGCCTCGAGGATGGCCATCATCACGGCGCGCGCGGTGTTCGGGTACTTCTTGACGAACTCGCCGGTGGTACCGAGCACCTTCTCGGGGTGGTCCTTCCAGATGTCCTGCGTGGTGACGGCGGTGATGCCGATGCCGTCGGCGATGGCGCGGTGGCCCCAGGGTTCACCGACGCAGTAGCCGTCCATGTTGCCTACGCGCATGTTGGCCACCATCTGCGGTGGCGGCACGGTGATGACCTTGGCGTCCTTCATCGGATTCACGCCGACACTGGCCAGCCAGTAGTACAGCCACATGGCGTGGGTGCCGGTCGGGAAGGTCTGCGCGAAGGTGTACTCGCGCTTGTCGGTGCTCATCAGCTTGGCCAGGCTCGCTGCGTCGACCGCACCCTTGTCGGCCAGCTTCTTCGACAGCGTGATCGCCTGACCGTTGTTGTTCAGCGTCATCAGCACGGCCATGTCCTTCTTCGGGCCGCCCACGCCGAGGTGCACGCCGTACACCAGGCCGTAGAGCACATGCGCCATGTCGAGCTCGCCATTGACGAGCTTGTCGCGCACGCCGGCCCAGGAGGCTTCCTTGGTCGGGATGATCTTCACACCGTACTTCTTGTCGAAACCCAGCACCGAAGCCATCACCACCGAGGCGCAGTCGGTCAGCGGGATGAAGCCGATGCGCACCTCTTCCTTCTCAGGCTTGTCGGAGCCCTGCGCGTAGACCGCGCTCTGCAGTCCGGGCACGAGGCCCGTGGCACCGGAGGCGGCGGCGGCCTTGATGAGGGTTCGGCGGCTCATGAGGATCTTCCGTGTCGTCGAGTGGGTCATGGCAGGTGGCTGATGTGCAGTCGAAAAAAAACGTCCACACGTCGTCTGCCCGGTGGGGCGGAGTTCGTGAGGACGTCGTCGTCCCACCGCAGCGCATCGGCCTTGATCCGCTGGGGTGATCGCGAGGGTCGGCTTTGACCCTTCACTGCACACGTTGCAATCGCTATGCCAGCGCATTGCAGGCGATTTGCCCGGAAGAAGCAGGGATGTCGATGCTGCTATGCACCATTTGAGGTGCGTTGCGGCGCCTGACGCACCCGGCTTGTGCGTTGCCAGCTCAGATCAGGAGGTCGGCGACGTCCACGATGCGCTGCGCCACTTCGGCGAGCTTCATGCCCCGGTCCATCGCTGTCTTTCGCAGGCGAGAATAGGCCGCCTCCTCGCTGAGCGAGTGCCGCGTCATCAGGATGCCCTTGGCCTTGTCGATGACCTTTCGTTCGCTGAGTTGGGTGCGGGCGTCGGCGAGTTCGCGTCGAAGGTTCTCCTCGTGCGTGAATCGCGCCAGCGCGACGTCGAGCACAGGCCGGATGCGCTCCGGGGCGAGCCCAGCGACGACGTAGGCCGACACACCGGCGGCGATGGCCGCGCCAACCTGGCTGGTGTCGTCGTCGTTGGTGAACAGCACGATGGGGCGCCGCGCGTCGCGGGTCGCCATCACGACGTGCTCCAACGTGTCGCGCGCCTGGCTCTCGGCGTCCACGATGACCATGTCAGGCGCGATCTGCGCCAGCCGCTCGGTGAGGAAAGTGTCTGCCGGCAGCACCGCGACGATGTTGTAGCCGCTTTCGATCAGGCCGATGCGCAGGCTGCGCGAGCGTTCGAGCTCAGTCTCCGTGTGCGCGTCCGCGAGGTCGCGCTCCAGCGGTTCGGGAGCGACGATGACGATTCGGAGCTGCGGCGTGGCGGGCATGCCCCTGCCGGTGCAACATTCGAGCCAAGCTCAGTTCAGCGCCCGCGTGGCGTGCGAGTGAAGGCGCGACGCAGCCATCCGCCCAAAGGACGCAGTGAAGCGGCGAGTCGATCGACACGCGCCGCCTCGCGCTGGATCACCAATCCGCGGTCCACCAGCATGCTGACGAAGGCGCTCACCTGCTGTCGCGGCAGCCCGCTGCGTGCGTACAACTGCGCGAGCGTGACGTGGCGCTGCGACATGTCGCTGAGAATGCGGCGATAAGGCGTGCGCTCGTAGGTGGCACCGAGGTCGGGCCAGGCGGACAGGCGATACTCTTTCATGGCTCCAACGACTATGAGGGCGTGCGGCAATACTTTGTTGCCGTTATGATTTGCAGAGTAGTCCGGTCCCGAGATGGCGTGAAGGGGAGTGACGCTGCCTTTCGGGGTTTTTCTGACGATCTCTTGGTAACGAGATGCTGTTCGGCGTGGCTTCACGCGTCGTGGTGATGGAGGGCTCTCTGGACTTCGGTTTGCCAAGGCAGGGCATGCACCAGCCCATTGAGATGCACGGCCACCTGGAAGTCGCTCAGGGCCTTGCCGTGCGAATCGAGCAGTTTCAGATTCGTCACCAGGCCCAGTGGGTCGGCGATGGCGAGCACGCCTTCCTCGACCTCGATCCAGTCCCAGGCCACGCCCGCCGACCGGTCGTTAGAGGCTTCTCCCCACAGCGTCTGCCCGCTGCAAAGGCAGGCGTCGTCCCCATAATGCAGAACACGGGTGCCGAGGTGCACGAGGCGCAGATGTGGCGCAACGTCCACCTGCCACAATACCGGTGGCCACGCGCAGACTATCCAGGCGGGGGTCATGGGCTGGTACATCCGATGGCCATCCATCGTTCTTGATTCGACGGACGAGAGTGTGGCAAGGCCTTGTCGTCGTGCCATCTGTAAGACCTTGCAGGGACGCGCAAGGTCGTGAGGATTCGACTTAACGCGGCGCGAGCTGGATAAAACGCATGCTGCAGGACGGCTATCTGTCGGTGCTGGAAGCCAGGGATCGCGACGAGTTCCTGGGGCAGGTCGTGCGTTTCGCGAAGCGCCTCGGCTTCGATACCGTCACCGCGACGACGATCATCGACCATTTCCTTGGCGAGTCCGAACTCATCAGCGTGGACAACGCGCCGGTGGGCTACCGCGACACCCATGAAGACATGGGTCAGGCCCAGCGGGACCCCGTGATGCAGCACTGCAAGCGGCAAAGCGTGCCCATCATCTGGAATCGCGACACCTACGTGGGCGCAGGGTTGGCTGACAAGTGGGACGAGCAGGCGCGGTTCGGCTATCACACGGGCGTGGCCATGGCTCTGCATCTGCCGGAAGGTCGGCACTTCTTTCTCGGGGTCGATCGCGACCAGGCGCTGCCCAGCAATCGCTCAGAACTCACACGCATGGTGGCCGACCTGCAGTTGTTCGCCGTGCATGCCCAGGAGGCGGCGCAGCGCATCATGTTGCCCGCCACGAGGGACAGCGATGCTCCCAGCCTGACGCCTCGCGAGGTCGAGAGCCTGCGCTGGACGATGGACGGGAAGACGGCCTGGGAAGTCGGCAACATCCTGGGCATCAGCGAACGCACGGCCGTACTGCACGTCAACAATGCCATGCACAAGCTGGGTTGCATCAACAAGCACCAGGCCGTGCTGAAGGCGCTGCGCCTCGGGCTCATCCGTTGACATCGCGCGCACTTGCAGCGTGGAGCCGTTCGCTCCGGTTGGACCTGTAAGAGCTGACAGTTATGCGAAGCGGGTGTGGCTGCTGAAATCTGTCTTGCGCAATTTGTGCGCGTCAAGGCAAGGTCAGGAGCCCACCATGCAAACCACGAAGCGCGACTCTTCGAAGGCCAATCGGGAAATCAAGCTCGGCACCACGCTTCAGCCGAAGCGCCAGAACAAGCAGTCCGCTCCCGTTGAACTCGATGCGCGCTCCTTGCGGCACGTCAGCGGCGGCGTGGTGACCGGTCCTCACAAGGGCTGGTGAGAACCCGGCGCCCGGTTGCCGGGTTGAATCAGGTCGGCATCGCTGGCCGGGTCGTGCGGGGCGCTCGTCACAGCGCTCACGTATGAGCAGCCTGTTCCGCCCCGAAGTCATCGAGAACCGGCAGAGCCAGTGGCTCGGCAGCATCCAGCTGCTGCGGCCCGTGTCGCTTCACGTGCTCACGCTGTTGGCGGTGGGCGCGGTCGTAATCGTGGCTGCCTACCTGTGGGTAGGCGAGTACACGCGCAAGGCCCATGTGAAGGGTTTTCTCGCGCCCGACCGCGGCGTGATGCGCCTCATGTCGCCGCAGGCCGCGACGGTGCTCGAGAGCCGGGCCGTCGAAGGGGCAAGTGTGCGTGCCGGCGACGTGCTCTACGTGCTGTCGGTCGATGCTGCCAATGTCTCGGTCAACGTGCGCGAGACGCTGACGGCGCGCGAACGCAGCCTGCAAGGTGCGGCGCGCCAGCAGGCGGAACTGGAGCGGGAGCGCGCTCAGGCGCTTGACCGTCAGGTCGCCACCATGCGCGGCGAACTCGGTCAGATCGATGCCGAGGCGCGCCTTCACGAGCAGCGGCTGGCACTGGCTGAACAGGCGCTGGCTCGCCTCGAATCCCTGCGTGCCGACAACTTCATCTCCGCTGCCCAGGTGCAGGCCAAGAACGAGGAACTGCTCGGCCTGCGTGCGCAGGCGCAGTCGCTGCAGCGCCAGCGCGCCGCGCAGATGCGCGAGATCGAGCAGTTGCTCGCCCGCCGCCGCGAGCTGCCGCTGCAGACCCAGGTGGCGCAGGGCGAACTCGAGCGCGACATGGCCGAGATCGCGCAGCAGCAGGCCGAGAACGACTCCCGCCGCCGCATCGAGATCCGCGCGCCGCAGGACAGCACGGTGACCGGCGTGGTCGCGCAACCCGGCCAGTCCGTCAATGCCTCGGTCGCGCTGGCCAGCCTCTTGCCCGCCGACGCACGCCTGCAGGCGCATCTCTTCGCCCCGTCCAGTGCCGTCGGCTTCGTGAAGCCTGATCAGCCTGTACTGCTTCGCTACCAGGCCTTCCCGTACCAGAAGTTCGGCTTGCAAGGCGGCCAGGTGGCGCAGGTGTCGCGCTCTCCCTTGCAGGCCAGTGAACTGGCGGGCGTGCCGCTGCCCAAGTCCGACGGCGAGGCCGAGCCGCTGTACCGCATCACCGTCACGCTCGACAAGCAGGCCGTCGCCGCCTACGGCCGCGAACAGGCGCTGTCGCCGGGCATGCAGCTCGAAGCCGACGTGATGCTCGATCGGCGCCGCCTGATCGAATGGATCTTCGAGCCGCTGCTCGGGCTGGCGAGCCGGGTCTGAGCATGATCGACGCGCTGCGACTCGGATTCGGCGGCGCCCGGCTGCCCATGCTGCTGCAGACCGAAGGCGCCGAGTGCGGCCTGGCTTGCCTGGCGATGGTGGCGTCGTTCCACGGCCTGCAAACCGACCTGCAAAGCCTGCGCCGGCGCTTCTCGCTCTCGCTCAAGGGCGCCACCATGGTCGACATGGTGCGCATGGCCGGGCAGATCCAGCTCAACGCGCGCGCGCTGCGCGCCGAGATGGAACATCTCGACCAGCTCGCCACGCCTTGCGTGCTGCACTGGGACCTGAACCACTTCGTGGTGCTGAAGGAAGTCCGCCGCGGCCACGCGATCATCCACGACCCGGCGCGCGGCGTGCGGCGCGTGTCGCTGGCCGAGGTCTCGCGCCACTTCACCGGCGTGGTGCTCGAGCTGACGCCGCGCTCCGACTTCCAGCCGAGACGCGAGCACCGGCCCGTCAGCCTGCGCCAGCTGCTCGGTCGCGTCACCGGGCTGAAGCGCTCGCTGATCCAGATCCTGGTGCTGGCGCTCGCGCTCGAGGCCTTCGTGCTGCTCACGCCCTTCTTCATGCAGTGGGTGGTCGACGGCGTGCTCGTCAGCGCCGATCGCGATCTGCTGGTCACGCTGGGGATCGGCTTCGCATTGCTCGTGCTGCTGCAGGTGGCCACCGGGGCGGTGCGCTCCTGGGCCGTATTGCACCTGTCCAGCACGCTCAACCTACAGTGGCTGAACAACGTCTTCGCCCACCTGATGCGCCTGCCGGTGGACTGGTTCGAGAAGCGCCATACCGGCGACGTGCTGTCGCGCTTCGGTGCTGTGCAGCAGATCCAGCAGACGCTGACCACCAGCTTCATCGAGGTGGTGCTCGACGGCGCGCTGGTCGTGGTCACACTGGCGATGATGTTCGTCTACAGCCCGGCGCTGAGCGCCATCGCGATCGGCTGCGTGGCCGTCTACGCGCTGCTGCGCTGGGCCTTCTTCCGGCCGCTGAGCGAGGCCACCGAAGAGGCGATCGTGCATGACGCCAAGCGCGCCAGCCACTTCCTCGAGTCGCTGCGCGGCGTACAGGCCATCAAGCTGGCCAACCGCCAGGAGGACCGCCAGGCCCGCTTCATGAACCTGGTGGTCGACGCGATGAACGCCAATATCGCCACGCGCAAGCTTGAGGTGCTGTTCGGCGTGCTGCACAAGCTGGTGTTCGGGCTGGAGCGCGTGGCGGTGCTCTGGGTCGGCGCGCTGCTGGTGCTCGACCAGCGCTTCTCGGTGGGCATGCTGTTCGCGTTCTTCGCCTACAAGGAGCAGTTCGCGCTGCGTGTCAGCGGCCTGATCGACAAGGTGGTCGAGCTGAAGATGCTGCGCCTGCAGGGCGAGCGGCTCGCCGACATCGTGCTCACGCCGCCCGAAGCCGAACCCGAGGCCACGCCGCGCCGGCATGAACTCGCGGCCAGGCTGGAATTGCGGGACGTACGTTTCGCCTATTCCGATGGCGAGCCGCCGGTGATCGAGCACCTGAACCTCGTCATCGAGCCGGGCGAGTCGGTGGCCATCGTCGGTCCTTCCGGCTGCGGCAAGACCACGCTGCTCAAGATCATGCTCGGCATCCACGCGCCGGAGTCCGGCGAGGTGCGCGTGGGCGACGTGCCGATGCGCCACCTGGGCCTGCGCGCCTGGCGCGACATGATCGGCACGGTCATGCAGGACGACCAGCTGTTCGCCGGCTCGATCGCCGACAACATCGCCTTCTTCGATGCGCGGGCCGATGCCCAATGGGTCGAGCAGTGCGCGCGCTTCGCTGCCGTGCACGACGAGATCGAGGCCATGCCGATGGGCTACCACACGCTGATCGGCGACATGGGTGCCAGCATTTCCGGAGGCCAGAAGCAGCGCATCCTGCTGGCGCGTGCCCTCTACAAGCGGCCGAAGATCCTGTTCCTCGACGAAGCCACCAGCGCGCTCGACATCGACCGTGAGCGCCTCGTCAACCAGGCGATCCGCCAACTCGAGATCACCCGCGTGGTCGTCGCGCACCGGCCGGAGACCATCGCCGCGGCGGCCCGGGTGGTCGTGCTTGCCGGCGGACGCGTGTCGCAGGACCTGCGCACTGTCAGCACGGCCGGTCAGCGCTGAGGGACTTGCGCCGCGCCGTAGACTCGGCGCATGAACGTTCTCGGCATCGAATCGTCGTGCGACGAGACCGGCGTGGCGCTGGTCGAGTCGGTCGGCCAGGGCACGCCGGCGCTACTGGCCCACGCGTTGCACACCCAGATCGACATGCACCAGGCCTACGGCGGCGTGGTACCCGAACTCGCCTCGCGCGACCACATCCGACGCGTCGTGCCGCTGGTGCGCCAGGTGATGGCCTCAGCCGGCCGCAGCCTGGCCGACATCGACGTGGTGGCCTATACGCAAGGCCCGGGGCTGGCCGGTGCATTGCTCGTCGGCGCCGGCGTGGCCTGTGCGCTCGCTGCATCGCTTGGAAAGCCAACGCTGGCCATCCACCACCTCGAAGGTCACCTGCTCTCGCCCTTTCTGTCGGCCGACCCGCCGAGCTTTCCCTTCGTCGCGCTGCTGGTGTCTGGCGGGCACACGCAGCTGATGCGCGTGGACGGCGTCGCGCAATACGAACTGCTGGGCGAGACGATCGACGACGCCGCCGGCGAGGCCTTCGACAAGTCGGCCAAGCTGATGGGCCTGGGCTACCCCGGCGGGCCGGCGCTGGCGCGGCTGGCCGAGTTCGGCGACCCGGCCGCCTTCGATCTGCCGCGGCCGCTGCTGCACAGCGGCAACCTCGATTTCTCGTTCGCGGGCCTGAAGACGGCGGTGCGCACGCGGCTGGGCAAGCTCGGGGCGAACGTCTGCCAGCAGGACCTAGCGCACCTGGCGGCGTCGACGCAGCAGGCCATCGTCGACGTGCTGGTGCGCAAGTCCGTCGCCGCGCTGCGCGACACAGGCCTGGACCGGCTGGTGGTCGCCGGCGGCGTGGGCGCGAATGCCGCACTGCGCAGCCAGTTGAACGAGGCCTGCCGCAGGCGCGGTGCGCGCGTGCACTACCCCGAGCTCGCGCTGTGCACCGACAACGGCGCGATGATCGCGCTCGCCGCGGCGCTGCGCCTGCAAAGCGGTGCCCAGGCCGCGTCGGACGACTACGCCTTCACTGTGCGGCCGCGCTGGCCGCTGGCCGAGGTGGTGCGCGCCAGCGCCTAGAATCCGCGGCCCTGCCGGGCGAGCCGGCTCAGCTGATCCTCGATGACACGATTCCTTGCCCGCTGGGCCGGCGCCCTGGTCGGCGCCATTCTCTGCGCTGCCGCAGCCGTGGCGGCACCCGCCGCCGAACCCATCCCCATCGCGATGATCGAGGGCCTGTCGGGCAGCTTCGGCAATGCCGGCGAGGCGGTTCATCGCAACCTGCTTCTGGCCGTCGAGCGCGTCAACCGCCGCGGCGGCGTGCGCCTGCCCGGGGTCGCGCGTCCGCTGGAACTGCTGCGCTTCGACGGCAAGGGGAGCAGCGAAGAGTCTCTGGCCATGCTGCGTGCGGCGCTGGACCGCCGCGTCACCTTCGTCGCGCAGGGCAACAGCTCGTCGGTGGCAATGGTGCTGGTCGATGCGCTGAACAAGCACAACCAGCGCGAGCCGCTGTCGCGCGCGCTGCTGCTCAACTATTCCGCGGTCGACCCGGCGCTGACCAACGAGAAGTGCAGCTTCTGGCACTTCCGCTTCGATGCGCATGCCGACATGCGCCTGGCCGCGCTGATCGACGTGCTGCAGGGCGACACGGAGCTGAAGAAGGTCTACCTGATCGGGCAGGACTACAGCTTCGGACAGCATGTGCAGCGTGCCGCGCGAGCTCGCCTCGCGGCGAGCCGGCCCGACATCGCCATCGTCGGCGACGAACTGCATCCGATCGGCCGCGTGAAGGACTTCCTGCCTTACGCCATGAAGATCAAGGCCAGCGGCGCGCAGGCGGTGCTGACCGGCAACTGGGGCAACGACCTGACGCTGCTCGTGCGAGCGATGCGAGAGGTGGGCGTCGACGCGCGCATCTACAGCTTCTACGGCAATGCACTCGGTGCGCCGGCGGCCATCGGCGACGCGGGCGTGGGCCGCGTGCTGGCGGTGGCCGAATGGCATCCGAACGTCGACACCCCGGCCTCGCAAGAGTTTCATGCCGCCTTCCGCGCCCGCTTTCCGCGACCCGAGGAGGACTACCAGCACGCCCGCATGCAGGTGATGGTGGAGATGCTCGCAGCGGCGATCGAGCGCGCCGGCAGCGCCGAGGCCGGGGCCGTGGCCAAGGCGCTGGAGGGCATGCACTACGATGGCCGCACGCTCGGCGGCTTGCACACCGGTACCATGCGGGCGGCCGACCACCAGTTCATCCAGCCCCTGGTGGTCAGCGTGATGGACCGGCTCGGCGCACCCGGTGTGCGCCACGACAACGAGGGTTCGGGCTACGGCTTCCGCACCGTGCGCAGCTTCGAGGCCCGCCAGACGGAACAACCCCACGGCTGCACGATGGAGCGTCCATGAGAGCGGTGATCGACCAACTTCCAGGCTCGAAGATCCGCGAGGTCGCCAACGCCGGCCTCGGCCGCAGCGACGTGCTGGCCTTCTGGTTCGGCGAGAGCGACGAGGTCACGCCGGCCTTCGTGCGCGAGGCGGCGCAGAAGTCGATCGCCGACGGCGAGACCTTCTACGCCCACAACCTTGGCCTGCCCGAATTGCGCGAGGCGCTGTCGCGCTACACCTCGGCGTTGCACGGCCCGGTGGCGGCCGGGCGCATCGCCGTCACCTCGTCGGGCGTCAATGCGCTGATGCTGGCGATGCAAGCGCTCGCCGGGCACGGCGACGAAGTGGTCGCCGTGGTGCCGGTGTGGCCGAACCTGACCGCGCAGCCCGAGATCCTCGGCGCCACGGTGCGGCGCGTGCCGCTGAAGGTGGAGGGGGGTGCCTGGCGGCTCGACCTGCCGGCGCTGCTGGCGGCCATCACGCCCGACACCAAGGTGCTGATCGTCAACGCGCCGAACAACCCGACCGGCTGGACGCTCGAGCGTGCCGAACAGCAGGCCATCCTCGAACACTGCCGCCGCACCGGCACCTGGATCGTCGCCGACGAGGTCTACGAGCGCGTCTACTTCCGCGAAGGCGCGCGCTGCGCGCCAAGCTTCCTCGACGTCGCCGGCGCGGACGACCGCCTCGTGGTGGTGCACAGCTTTTCGAAGAGCTTCCTGATGACCGGTTGGCGCCTGGGCTGGATGGTCGCGCCCGAGCCGCTGGTGGCGGCGCTGGGCAAGCTGATCGAGTTCAACACCTCTTGTGCGCCGGTGTTCGTGCAGCGCGCCGGGCTGGCCGCGCTGGCCGGCGCCGACGACTTCGTGCCCGGGCTGATCGGCCGGCTCAAGTACTGCCGCGACACGCTGCTGCCGCAGCTGGCGGCGCTGCCCGGCGTCTCGGTGGCGAGCCCGGAGGGCGGCATGTACGCCTTCTTCCGCGTCGCCGGGCAGGACGACTCGCTGGCCTTCGCCAAGCGCCTGGTCACCGAAGTGGGCCTCGGCCTCGCCCCGGGCGCCGCCTTCGGGCCGGAGGCCGAGGGCTGGCTGCGCTGGTGCTTCGCCTCGCGCGACCCACAGCGGCTCATCGAAGGGGTGAAGCGGCTGTCCCGGGCGATCGGGCTATAATCCTGCGGTTTTGCGGCTGGCGGGGTTCCCCCGGGGCGGCAAGGCAGGCACGGCACTGGTCGGTTTCACCGGTGTCCGCAAGTGAAACCGGAAACCGTGGCGGGGTGCCCCATTCCATGAAGGGGGCCGAAGCTCGGTTTCATGAACAGGAAACGAGCACATGACCACCCTCAACAAGGCCGAGATCGTCAAGGCCAATGCCCGCAGCGGCAACGACACCGGATCCCCCGAAGTGCAGATCGCGCTGCTGACCGCGCGCATCAACGAGCTGACGCCGCACTTCAAGACCCACCTGAAGGACCACCACGGCCGCCGCGGCCTGCTCAAGCTGGTCAATCAGCGCAAGAGCCTGCTGGCCTACCTGAAGGACCGCGACGCGTCGCGCTACACCGCGCTGATCCAGAAGCTGGGCCTGCGCAAGTAATCCACGATGAATTCGAAGAGCCTGTCTGGAACCACCAGCACAGGCTCTTTGCGTTTGGAGTCAGGCAGCCACCGATGACGATGTGTCATTCCAAGGACGTTCCGAGGCGGAATGTCGCTGGAATGGCATCGCGCCAGGATGCCGCAGCTCCGGGGACAGGGGCGACACCCTCAGAGTCGCCCGAGACAAGAAATTGGAGAACCCAATGAGCATGTTCAACAAAGTCACCAAGACCTTCCAATGGGGCCAGCACAGCGTGACGCTGGAGACCGGCGAGATCGCTCGCCAGTCCAGCGGCGCCGTGCTCGTCAACGTCGAGGACACCGTGATCCTCGCCACCGTGGTCGCCAAGACCGATGCCAAGCCCGGTCAGGACTTCTTCCCGCTGACCGTCGACTACATCGAGAAGACCTACGCCGCCGGCAAGATCCCCGGCAGCTTCTTCAAGCGTGAAGGCCGCCCGAGCGAACTCGAGACGCTGACCTCGCGCCTGATCGACCGCCCGCTGCGCCCGCTGTTCCCGGACGGCTTCTTCAACGAAGTGCAGGTGGTGATCCACGTGCTGTCGCTGAACCCCGAGGTGTCGGCCGACATCCCGTCGCTGATCGGCGCGAGCGCCGCGCTGGCCATCTCCGGCATCCCGTTCAACGGCCCGATCGGTGCCGCCCGCGTGGGCTACATCAACGGCGAGTACGTGCTGAACCCGGGCAAGACGCAACTGCTCGACTCGAAGATGGACCTCGTCGTCGCCGGCACCGAAGCGGCCGTGCTGATGGTCGAGTCCGAAGCCCAGCAGCTGAGCGAAGAGGTGATGCTCGGCGGCGTGGTGTTCGGCCACGAGCAGGGCAACATCGCGATCAACGCGATCCACGAGCTGGTGCGCGACGCTGGCAAGCCGGCCTGGGACTGGAAGGCCCCGGCCAAGGACGAGGCCTTCATCGCCAAGGTCAACGCGCTGGGCGAGGCCAAGCTGGCCGCCGCCTACCAGATCCGCTCGAAGCAGGCGCGCACGCAAGCCTGCCGCGACGCCTACGCCTCGGTGATCGGCACGCTGGTGGAAGAGGGCACCACCTTCGACAAGGTCAAGGTCGAAGGCCTGCTGTTCGACATCGAGGCGCGCATCGTGCGCAGCCAGATCCTGTCGGGCGAACCGCGCATCGACGGCCGCGACACCCGCACCGTGCGCCCGATCGAGATCCGCAACGGCGTGCTTCCGCGCGTGCACGGCTCGGCGCTGTTCACCCGTGGCGAGACGCAGGCGCTGGTCGCCGCGACGCTCGGCACCGACCGCGACTCGCAGAAGATCGACGCGCTGGCCGGCGAGTTCAGCGAGCACTTCATGCTGCACTACAACATGCCTCCGTTCGCCACCGGCGAGACCGGCCGCGTGGGCAGCCCGAAGCGCCGCGAGATCGGCCACGGCCGCCTGGCCAAGCGCGCGCTTGTCGCCGTGCTGCCGGACCGCACCGACTTCCCGTACTCGATGCGCGTGGTCTCGGAGATCACCGAGAGCAACGGTTCTTCGTCGATGGCCTCGGTGTGCGGCGGCTGCCTCGCGCTGATGGACGCCGGCGTGCCGATGAAGGCCCACGTGGCCGGCATCGCCATGGGGCTGATCAAGGACGGCAACCGCTTCGCCGTGCTGACCGACATCCTGGGTGACGAGGATCACCTCGGCGACATGGACTTCAAGGTGGCCGGCACGACCACCGGCGTGACCGCCTTGCAGATGGACATCAAGATCCAGGGCATCACGAAGGAGATCATGCAGGTCGCGCTGGCGCAGGCCAAGGAAGCGCGCATGCACATCCTGGGCAAGATGGTCGAGGCCATGGGCGTCGCGAAGACCGAGGTCTCGCAGTTCGCTCCGCGCCTGTACACCATGAAGATCAATCCGGAGAAGATCCGCGACGTGATCGGCAAGGGCGGCGCCACCATCCGTGCGCTGACCGAAGAGACCGGCACGACGATCGACATCGGCGAAGACGGCACGATCACCATCGCGTCGACCGATGCCGAGAAGGCCGAGTACGCGAAGAAGCGTATCGCCGAGATCACCGCCGAGGTCGAAGTGGGCAAGGTCTACGAAGGCCCGGTCACGAAGATCCTCGACTTCGGTGCGCTCGTGAACCTGCTGCCCGGCAAGGACGGTCTGCTGCACATCAGCCAGATCGCCCACCAGCGCGTCGAGAAGGTCACCGACTTCCTCAAGGAAGGCCAGATCGTCAAGGTCAAGGTGCTCGAGACCGACGAGAAGGGCCGCGTCAAGCTGTCCATGAAGGCGCTGCTCGACCGCGACGCGCAGCCGGCCCCGGCGCAGGAGTGATGCCCTCCCGGGCCCATTCATGAAAGCGATCGAGATCCTGCGCGCCGGCGCCCCCGAGGTGCTGCAGCTCGCCGAGCGACCCGACCCCGTGTCGGGGGCCGGCGAGGTGCTGATCCGCGTGGCGGCGGCCGGTGTGAACCGGCCCGATGTGCTGCAGCGCAAGGGGCTTTATCCGGTGCCGCCGGGCGCGTCCGAGCTGCCCGGGCTGGAACTGGCCGGCACCATCGTCGCCGGCGATGCCACGGCGATGGCGCAGGCGGGGTTCAAGCTTGGCGATCGTGTCTGCGCGCTGGTGGCCGGTGGCGGCTACGCGCAGCTGTGCGTGGCGCCGGTCGGCCAGTGCCTGCCGGCACCGGCCGGCCTGTCGGACATCGAGGCGGCGAGCCTGCCGGAAACCTTCTTCACCGTCTGGTCGAACGTGTTCGACCGGGCGCGCCTGCAGCCTGGCGAGACGCTGCTGGTGCAGGGCGGCACCAGCGGCATCGGCGTCACGGCGATCCAGATCGCCAAGGCGGCGGGCGCCACGGTGATCGTCACCGCCGGCAGCGACGACAAGTGCGCCGCCTGCGTGGCGCTCGGTGCCGACCATGCCATCAACTACCGCAGCCACGACTTCGTGGCCGAGGTGAAGCGGCTGACCGGCGGCAAGGGTGTCGACGTGATCCTCGACATGGTCGCGGGCGACTACGTGGCCCGTGAGCTGAACTGTCTGGCCGACGACGGCCGGCTGGTGATCATCGCCGTGCAGGGCGGCATCGACTCGAAGATCGATGCCGGCGCCGTGCTGCGACGCCGTCTCACGATCACCGGCTCCACGCTGCGCCCACGGCCGGTGGCCTTCAAGGCAGCCATCGCGGCGGCCCTGCGCAAGAACGTGTGGCCCTGGATCGAAGCCGGCAGCGTCAAGCCGGTGATCTACAAGGTGTTCCCGGCCGCGGAGGCGGCGCAGGCGCACACGCTGATGGAATCGAACCAGCACATCGGCAAGCTGGTGCTGACCTGGTGACTCCACGAGGAATGACACGATGACACGTCGCAAGCTGGTGGTCGGCAACTGGAAGATGAACGGCACGCGCGTCGGCAACATCGAGTTGCTGGCCGCGATCAAGGACGCCGGGCCGTTCTCGGCCGAGGTGGCGGTGTGCGCGCCGTTCCCGTTCCTGGCCGACGTCGCGCTGTCGCTGCAGGGGGCTGACATCGCCTCCGGCGCGCAGGATTGTTCCGCCCACGAGAGCGGTGCCTACACCGGCGAGGTGAGCGCGGCCATGCTGTCCGAGTATGGCTGCCGCTACGTGATCGTCGGCCACTCGGAGCGCCGTGCGTACCACGCCGAGAGTGACCAGCTCGTTGCCGACAAGGCGAAGATCGCGCTGGCGCACCGGCTCACGCCCATCGTCTGCGTCGGCGAGACGCTGGCCGAACGCGAGGCGGGCCAGACCGATGCGGTGGTCAAGCGCCAGCTGTCGGCAGTGATCCACACGCTCGCGCACTGCATCTCGCAGGTCGTGGTGGCCTACGAGCCGGTGTGGGCCATCGGCACCGGCCGCACCGCCAGCCCCGAACAGGCGCAGGCCGTGCATGCGCTGCTGCGTTCGCAGCTCAAGGCGGCCAGCGAGAAGGCCGGCGAGATGAAGATCCTCTACGGCGGCAGCGTCAAGGCCGACAACGCGGCCACGCTGTTCGCCCAGGCAGACATTGACGGCGGCTTGATCGGCGGGGCCTCGCTCAAGGCGAGCGACTTCGTCGCCATCTGTCGCGCCGCGGCCTGAAGGCCGCGACCCAAGAACACTCGGAGTCCAGAAGAATGAACCTGTTGATGAACCTGATCGTGGCCGTGCAGATCATCTCGGCGCTGGTGATGATCGGCCTCGTGCTGATCCAGCATGGCAAGGGCGCCGACATGGGCGCCTCGTTCGGCAGCGGCGCCTCGGGCAGCCTGTTCGGGGCCACCGGCAGTGCGAACTTCCTGTCGCGCTCCACGGCCGTCTGCGCCGCGGTTTTCTTCGCCTGCACGCTGACACTGGCCTTCTTCGCCAACGACCGCGGTGCGCGCACCGGCGGCGGCGGCAGCGTGCTGCAGGGCGCCGGTGTCGCGGCTCCCGCGGCCAGCGTGCCGGCCACCGGCGCGGCCCTCGTGCCGGGTGCCGCGGGCTCTGCCGCGGCGCCTGCCGCCGTGGTGCCGGCGCCTGCGCCGGCGGCCTCTTCGGGTGCGGGTGCGGTGCCGTCGAAGTGAGTTTTCGGGTGGCCCGCACGGGCCGCCCTGCGCCAGCTCAAACGGCGCTGCTGCAGTGCAGCGAGTGGGTGGGTTAACGCGCAGAACGAGGTTAGAATGCGCGGCTGTCCGGCGAGCCAATCCTCATGCAAGCCGGCGCATTCGTGAGTACACCGCCGACGTGGTGAAATTGGTAGACACGCTATCTTGAGGGGGTAGTGGCGAAAGCTGTGCGAGTTCGAGTCTCGCCGTCGGCACCAGACACCTGCGCCCCATGAATCTGGAACCTTACCTCCCCGTCATCCTGTTCATCCTGGTCGGCGTGGCGGTCGGAGTGGCGCCCCAGGTGCTCGGCTATCTCCTCGGCCCGCACCGGCCCGACGCGGCGAAGAACTCCCCCTACGAATGCGGCTTCGAGGCCTTCGAAGACGCGCGCATGAAGTTCGACGTGCGCTACTACCTCGTCGCGATCCTGTTCATCCTGTTCGACCTCGAGATCGCGTTTCTCTTCCCGTGGGCCGTGTCGCTGAATGAAATCGGCGCGTCAGGGTTCTGGGCCATGATGATCTTCCTGGGCATCCTCGTCGTCGGCTTCGCCTACGAGTGGAAAAAGGGCGCCCTGGACTGGGAATAAGCGAGCAGCACGCACATGGGCATCGAAGGCGTTCTCAAGGAAGGTTTCGTCACGACGAGCCTCGACGCAGTCATCAACTGGTCGAAGACGGGTTCGCTGTGGCCGATGACCTTCGGTCTGGCCTGTTGCGCGATCGAGATGATGCACGCCGGCGCGGCGCGCTACGACATCGACCGCTTCGGCATGCTGTTCCGCCCCAGCCCGCGCCAGAGCGACCTGATGATCGTCGCCGGCACGCTGTGCAACAAGATGGCGCCGGCGCTGCGAAAGGTCTACGACCAGATGGCCGAGCCGCGCTGGGTGCTGAGCATGGGCTCGTGCGCCAACGGCGGCGGCTACTACCACTACAGCTACTCGGTGGTGCGCGGCTGCGACCGCATCGTGCCGGTCGACGTCTACGTGCCCGGCTGCCCGCCGACCGCCGAGGCTCTGCTCTACGGCGTGCTGCAGTTGCAGGCCAAGATCCGGCGCGAAAACACCATCGCGCGATAAGAACAACAGCATGAGCCAACTCGACACGCTCCAGGCGGCCCTGGAAACCGCGCTCGGTGCCCGGCTGAAGAAGCTGGTGCGAGACCGCGGCGAGATCACCGTCACCGTCGGCGCGGCCGACTACCTTGCCGCCGCCACGGTGCTGCGCGACCATGCGGAGCTGAAATTCGAGCAGCTGGTCGACCTGTGCGGTGTCGACTACTCCAGCTGGAAGGACCGTCCCTGGGAGGGCCCGCGCTTCTGCGTGGTGTCGCACCTGCTGTCGGTGAGCAAGAACTGGCGGGTTCGCCTGAAGGTGTTCGCCCCCGACGACGAGGTGCCCATGGTCGCCTCCCTCACCGAAATCTGGAGTTCGGCCAACTGGTTCGAGCGCGAGGCCTTCGACCTGTACGGCATCATCTTCGAGGGCCACCTCGACCTGCGGCGCATCCTCACCGACTACGGCTTCATCGGGCATCCGTTCCGCAAGGACTTCCCGACGCACGGGAACGTGGAAATGCGCTACGACCCCGAACAGAAGCGCGTGATCTACCAGCCGGTGTCGATCGAGCTGCGCGAGATCACACCGCGCATCATCCGCGAAGACAACTACGGCGGCTTGCACTGACATGGCCGAGATCAAGAACTACACGCTGAACTTCG
This sequence comes from Rhizobacter sp. AJA081-3, assembly GCF_017795745.1. GTDB lineage: Bacteria > Pseudomonadota > Gammaproteobacteria > Burkholderiales > Burkholderiaceae_C > Piscinibacter. Next base: position 1,726,256 of record NZ_CP059067.1, read on the forward strand.
GCCCGCAGCACCCGGCCGCGCACGGTGTGCTGCGCCTCGTGCTCGAGCTCGACGGCGAGGTCATCCAGCGCGCCGACCCGCACGTCGGCCTGCTGCACCGCGCCACCGAGAAGCTGGCCGAGAGCAAGACCTTCATCCAGTCGTTGCCCTACATGGACCGTCTCGACTACGTGTCGATGATGTGCAACGAGCACGCGTACTGCCTGGCGATCGAGAAGCTGATGGGCATCGAGGTGCCCGAGCGTGCGCAGTACATCCGCGTCATGTTCAGCGAGATCACCCGGCTGCTGAACCACCTGATGTGGCTGGGCGCGCACGGCCTCGACTGCGGTGCGATGAACATCTTCATCTACTGCTTCCGCGAGCGCGAAGACCTGTTCGACATGTACGAGGCCGCGTCCGGCGCGCGCATGCACGCGGCCTACTTCCGCCCGGGCGGCGTGTACCGCGACCTGCCCGACACGATGCCGCAGTACAAGTTTTCGAAGATCCGCAACGCCAAGGCGATCACGCGGCTCAACGACAACCGCCAGGGTTCGCTGCTCGACTTCATCGACGATTTCGTGCGCCGCTTCCCGACCTATGTCGACGAGTACGAGACGCTGCTCACCGACAACCGCATCTGGAAGCAGCGCACCGTGGGCATCGGCGTGGTCAGCCCCGAGCGCGCGCTGAACCTGGGATTCACCGGCCCGATGCTGCGCGGCTCCGGCGTCGAGTGGGACCTGCGCAAGAAGCAGCCCTACGACGTCTACGCGAATCTCGACTTCGACATCCCGGTGGGTGTCAACGGCGACACCTACGACCGCTACCTGGTGCGCGTCGAGGAGATGCGCCAGAGCAACCGCATCATCAAGCAGTGCGTCGACTGGCTGCGCGCCAACCCTGGCCCGGTGATCACCGACAACCACAAGGTGGCACCGCCTTCGCGCGTGGAGATGAAGTCGAGCATGGAAGAGCTGATCCATCACTTCAAGCTCTTCACCGAAGGCTTCCACGTGCCCGAGGGCGAGGCCTATGCCGCGGTGGAGCACCCGAAGGGCGAGTTCGGCATCTACCTCGTCAGCGACGGCGCCAACAAGCCGTACCGGCTGAAGATCCGCCCGCCCGGCTTCGTGCACCTGGCCGCGCTCGACGAGATGTCGCGCGGGCACATGATCGCCGACGCCGTCGCGATCATCGGCACCATGGACATCGTGTTTGGCGAGATCGATCGATGAGCTTCCCGGAAACCACGCTGGCGCGCTTCGCGAAGGAAGTGGCCAAGTACCCGGCAGACCAGAAGCAGTCTGCCGTGATGGCCTGCCTGGCCATCGTGCAGCAGGAGCTGGGCTTCGTGTCCGCCGAGAGCGAGAAGGCCGTCGCCGCCTACCTCGGCATGCCGCCGATCGCGGTGCACGAGGTCACGACCTTCTACAACATGTACAACCAGCAGCCGGTGGGCAAGTTCAAGTTGAACGTCTGCACCAACCTGCCGTGCCAGTTGCGCGATGGCCAGAAGGCCCTCGATCACGTCTGCGGCAAGCTCGGCGTGGAGAAGGGCGGCACCACGGCCGACGGCCTGTTCACCGTGCAGGAGAGCGAGTGCCTGGGCGCCTGCGCCGATGCGCCGGTGCTGCTGGTCAACGATCGCCAGATGTGCAGCTTCATGAGCACCGCCCGGCTCGATGAGCTGATCGACACGCTGAAGAAGGCCTGACGACCATGCTCGACCTGTCCAAGTTCCAAGCCGACGGCACCGAAACCTGCTTCCACGGGAGGCATCTCGGCGCGCAGATCTATGCCGACCTGAACGGCCGCAACTGGTCGCTCAAGGACTACGAGGCGCGCGGCGGCTACCAGGCGCTGCGCAAGATCCTCGGCAAGGACGGCGGCGCGGGCATGACGCCTGAGCAGGTGATCGCCGACGTCAAGCTCTCCGGCCTGCGCGGCCGCGGCGGTGCGGGTTTCCCGACCGGACTGAAGTGGAGCTTCATGCCGCGCGCGTTCCCGGGCGCCAAGTACCTCGTGTGCAATTCCGACGAGGGCGAGCCGGGCACCTGCAAGGACCGCGACATCCTGATGTTCAACCCGCACATCGTCATCGAAGGCATGGCGATCGCGGCGTACGCGATGGGCATCGCGACGGGCTACAACTACATCCACGGCGAGATCTTCGAGGTCTACGACCGCTTCGAGGCTGCGCTCGAGGAAGCGCGCGCCGCCGGCTACCTCGGCGACGCCATCATGGGCTCGGGCTTCAACTTCCAGCTGCATGCCTCGCACGGATTCGGCGCCTACATCTGCGGCGAAGAGACCGCGCTGCTCGAGTCGCTCGAAGGCAAGAAGGGCCAGCCGCGCTTCAAGCCGCCGTTCCCAGCCAGCTTCGGCCTGTACGGCAAGCCCACCACGATCAACAACACCGAGACCTTCGCGGCGGTGCCCTGGATCATCCGCAACGGCGGCCAGGCCTACCTCGAGGTCGGCAAGCCGAACAACGGCGGCACCAAGATCTACTCGGTGTCGGGCGACGTCGAGAAGCCCGGCAACTACGAGGTGCCGCTGGGCACGCCCTTCGCCAAGCTGCTCGAGCTCGCGGGCGGCGTGCGCGGCGCGTCGCAGGGCCGCACGCTGAAGGCGGTGATCCCCGGCGGTTCATCGGCGCCGGTGCTGCCGGCCTCCATCATGATGGAGTGCACGATGGACTACGACAGCATCGCCAAGGCCGGCTCGATGCTGGGCTCGGGCGCCGTCATCGTGATGGACGACACCCGCAGCATGGTCGATTCGCTGCTGCGCCTGTCGTACTTCTACATGCACGAGAGCTGCGGCCAGTGCACGCCGTGCCGAGAAGGCACCGGCTGGCTGTTCCGCCTCGTCGAGCGCATCGCGCACGGCAAGGGCCGGATCGAAGACATCGACCTGCTCAACTCGGTGGCCGACAACATCCAGGGCCGCACCATCTGCGCGCTGGGCGACGCCGCCGCGATGCCGGTGCGCGCCATGATCAAGCACTTCCGCGGTGAGTTCGTGGAGCTCATCCAGCACCAGACCGCCAAGGTCGCAGTCAGCGCCTGAACCCCATGATCGAAATCGAACTCGACGGCAAGAAGGTGGAGGTGCTGGAAGGCAGCGTGATCATGCACGCCGCCGAGAAGGCCGGTACTTACATCCCGCACTTCTGCTACCACAAGAAGCTCTCGATCGCGGCCAATTGCCGCATGTGCCTGGTCGACATCGAGAAGGCGCCCAAGCCCATGCCCGCCTGCGCCACGCCGGTGACGCAAGGCATGATCGTTCGCACCAAGAGCGACAAGGCGATCAAGGCCCAGCAATCGGTGATGGAGTTCCTTCTCATCAACCACCCGCTGGACTGCCCGATCTGCGACCAGGGCGGCGAGTGCCAGCTGCAGGATCTGGCCGTCGGCTACGGCGCCTCGTCGTCGCGCTACACCGAAGAGAAGCGAGTCGTCTTCCACAAGAACGTCGGCCCGCTGATCTCGATGGAAGAGATGAGCCGCTGCATCCACTGCACGCGCTGCGTGCGCTTCGGCCAGGAAGTGGCCGGGGTGATGGAGCTCGGCATGATCCACCGCGGCGAGCATTCGGAGATCACCACCATCGTCGGCGAGACGATCGACTCCGAGCTGTCGGGCAACATGATCGACATCTGCCCGGTCGGCGCGCTGACCAGCAAGCCGTTCCGCTACAGCGCCCGCACCTGGGAGCTGTCGCGCCGCAAGAGCGTCAGCCCGCACGACGGAACCGGCGCGAACCTGATCGTGCAGGTCAAGAACAACAAGGTGATGCGCGTCGTTCCGCTCGAGAACGAAGACGTCAACGAATGCTGGATCGCCGACCGCGACCGTTTCTCGTACGAAGCGCTCAACGGCGACGAGCGCCTGACCGCGCCCATGCTCAAGCAGGGCGGCCAGTGGAAGACGGTCGACTGGACCACCGCGCTGGAGTACGTGGCGCGCGGCCTCACGCAGATCAAGGTCGACCACGGCCCCGCCGCGATCGGCGCGCTGGGCTCTGCGCACGCCACCGTCGAAGAGTTGCACCTGCTGGCCAAGGTGGCGCGCGGCCTGGGCAGCGAGAACATCGATCACCGCACCCGCCACGCCGATTTCGCCAACACCGCGGCGCCGGGCAAGGCGCGCTGGCTCGGCCTCCCGGTGGCGGCACTGTCGGGCCTGCAGCGTGTGCTGGTGGTCGGAAGCTTCCTGCGCAAGGACCATCCCCTGTTCGCCCAGCGCATCCGCCAGGCGGCGCGCAAGGGTGCGCAGGTGCACAGCCTGCATGCGCTGCGCGACGACTGGCTGATGCCGATGGGCACGCAGCTCACCGCCGCACCCTCGGCCTGGTTGCAGTCGCTGGCCGACGTGGCCGCCGCCGTGGCCGCTGCCAAGGGCACGAACGCACCTCTGGCTGGCAACGCCAATGCCGCGGCGAAGGCCATCGCCGACTCGCTGCTCAGCGGCGAGCGCAAGGCCGTGCTGCTGGGCAATGCCGCCGCGCAGCACCCGCAGGCCGGCGCGCTGCTCGCCCTGGCGCAATGGATCGGCGCACAGACCGGCGCGTCGGTGGGCTACCTGGGCGAAGCGGCCAACACGGTGGGCGCCCAACTCGTCAACGCCCTGCCGGGCAGTGGCGGGCTGAACGCCGGCCAGATGCTCGCCACGGCGCAGCTGAAGGCCGTGCTGCTGCTCGATGTCGAGCCGCGCTTCGACGCCGCCGATCCGAGCGCTGCCTTCGCCGCACTGCAGGGTGCGGAGATGGTGGTGGCGCTCAGCGCCTTCAAGAACGCCTCGCTCGACCTGGCCGACGTGCTGCTGCCGATCGCGCCCTTCACCGAGACCTCCGGCACCTTCGTCAATGCCGAAGGCCGCGCACAAAGCTTCCATGGCGTCGTCAAGCCGCTGGGCGAGGCGCGCCCGGCCTGGAAGGTGTTGCGCGTGCTGGGCAACATGCTCGGCCTCGCGGGTTTCGATTTCGAGACTTCCGAAGACGTCCGCGCGCAAGCGCTGGGCGACGTCGCCACGATCGCCGCGCGCCTGGACAACGGCGGCTCGGTCGCCGTGTCGGCACCTGCCGCCGCCTCCGGCCTGCAGCGCATTGCCGACGTACCGATCTACAGCGCCGATCCGCTGGTGCGCCGAGCGCCATCGCTGCAGCAGACCGCCGACGCCCGTGCGCCGCAGGCCAGCCTGCCGCAGGCGCTGTGGTCGCGCCTGGGCCTGGCCACCGGTGACCGTGTGCGCGTGGCGCAGGGCGCGCAGCAGGCCGTGTTGCCGGCGCGCCTGGACGAATCGCTGGCTGCCGACACCGTGCGCGTTCCGGCCGGCCATGCCGATACCGCGACCCTCGGCGCCATGTTCGGCGCTGTCACGGTCGAGAAAGCCTGAGTCGCACGATGCTCGATACCGTCACCACCTACGGCTCCTCGCTGCTCGGCCCGTTCTGGCCGGTCGTCTGGACGCTCGTGAAGATCGTCGTGCTGGTCCTGCCGCTGATGGGCTGCGTCGCCTACCTCACGCTGTGGGAGCGCAAGGCCATCGGCTGGAGCCAGGTCCGCCCCGGCCCCAACCGCGTGGGCCCCCTGGGGCTGCTGCAGCCGATCGCCGATGCGGTGAAGTTGATCTTCAAGGAAGTCATCCTGCCGACGGCGGCGAACAGAGGCCTGTTCTTCCTCGGCCCGGTGATGACCATCATGCCGGCGCTCGCCGCGTGGGCGGTCGTGCCCTTCGGCCCTGAGGTTGCGCTGGCCAACGTGAACGCCGGCTTGCTGCTCCTGATCGCCATCACCTCGATGGAGGTCTACGGCGTGATCATCGCCGGCTGGGCATCGAACTCGAAGTACGCTTTCCTCGGCGCGCTGCGCGCGTCGGCGCAGATGGTCTCGTACGAGATCGCGATGGGCTTCGCGCTCGTCGTCGTGCTGATGGTCTCGGCCTCGCTGAACCTGAGCGACATCGTCATGGGCCAGAGCCGCGGCCGCTTCGCCGACATCGGCCTGACCTTCCTGTCCTGGAACTGGCTGCCGCTGCTGCCGATCTTCGTGGTCTACGTGATCTCCGGCATCGCCGAGACCAACCGCCACCCGTTCGACGTGGTCGAAGGCGAATCGGAGATCGTCGCCGGCCACATGGTCGAGTACTCGGGCATGTCCTTCGCGATGTTCTTCCTCGCCGAGTACGCGAACATCATCCTCGTCTCGATGCTGGCCTCGCTGCTGTTCCTCGGCGGCTGGCTGTCGCCGATCGACAGCGCGCTGTTCACCTGGATCCCGGGCTGGATCTGGCTTGGCCTGAAGGTCTTCGTGATGTGCACGCTGTTCCTGTGGGTGCGGGCGAGCTTCCCGCGCTACCGCTACGACCAGATCATGCGCCTGGGCTGGAAGATCTTCATCCCGGTGACGCTGGTGTGGCTGGTGGTGGTGGGGCTGTGGATCCAGTCCCCCTGGAACATCTGGAAATAACGGGAAGCAGGCAGGCACCATGGCATCCGCTTCGACCCTCAAGGACTTCGTCTCCAGCTTCTTCCTGCTGGAACTGCTCAAGGGCTTCAAGCTCACGGGGCGGCATTTCTTCCAGCGCAAGATCACCGTGCAGTTTCCGGAAGAGAAGACGCCGCTGTCGCCGCGCTTCCGCGGCCTGCACGCGCTGCGCCGCTACGAGAACGGCGAAGAGCGCTGCATCGCCTGCAAGCTGTGCGAGGCGGTGTGCCCGGCGATGGCGATCACCATCGAGTCCGACGTGCGCGACGACGGCTCGCGCCGCACCACGCGCTACGACATCGACCTGACCAAGTGCATCTTCTGCGGCTTCTGCGAAGAGAGCTGCCCGGTCGATTCGATCGTCGAGACGCACATCTTCGAGTACCACGGCGAGAAGCGCGGCGACCTGTATTTCACCAAGGACATGCTGCTCGCGGTGGGCGACCGCTACGAGCGCGAGATCGCGGCCACCAAGGAGGCGGACGCCAAGTACCGCTGACCGCTCCGGCGGTCGGCCTTCGCGGGCTGCAAGAAAAACATGGATACCACCACCGCGCTCTTCTACGTCTTCTCGGCCGTGCTGCTGTTTGCCGCGTTCCGCGTCATCACCGCACGCACGCCGGTGTACGCCGTGCTCTACCTCGTGCTGGCCTTCTTCAATGCGGCCTGCGTGTGGATGCTGCTGCGTGCCGAGTTCCTCGCCATCGCGCTCGTGCTCGTCTACGTGGGGGCGGTGATGGTGCTGTTCCTGTTCGTCGTGATGATGCTCGACATGAACACCGACTCGCTGCGCGAGGGCTTCTGGAAGCACTTCCCGCTGGCCGGGCTGATCGGCGTGGTCATCGCGCTGGAGATGGCGCTGGTGCTGATCCCCGGTTTCGACGTGCGCAGCGCGCCGGTGGCCGACGCCGTTGCGCTCAAGATGGGCAACACCAAGCTGCTGGGCATCGAGATCTACACGAAGTACCTGTACCCGCTGCAGATCGCCGCGGTGGTGCTGCTGGTGGCGATCGTGGCCGCGATCGCGCTGACGCTGCGCCGCCGCAAGGACTCGAAATACCAGGATCCGGCCGAGCAGGTGCGGGCCAAGAAGGCGGACCGCGTCCGCATCGTGCAGATGAAGGCGACGGTGGAAGTTCCCGCACCGGCCGCTCCCGCGGGAGAGCAGAAATGATCCTCGGCCCGGTGACGCTCGGCCACTACCTGTCGCTCGGCGCGATCCTGTTCGCACTGTCGGTGATCGGCATCTTCCTGAACCGCAAGAACCTGATCGTGCTGCTGATGGCCATCGAGCTGATGCTGCTGGCGGTCAACCTGAACTTCGTGGCCTTCTCGCATTATCTGGGCGACATGGCGGGCCAGGTGTTCGTGTTCTTCATCCTCACCGTGGCGGCGGCCGAGTCGGCCATCGGCCTGGCGATCCTGGTGGTGCTGTTCCGCAACCGCTCCACGATCAACGTCGACGAGCTCGACTCGCTCAAGGGTTGAGGCCTCCATGTCCGCAGCATTGAACCCCAACCTCCTGCTGGCGATTCCGCTGGCGCCGCTGGTCGGCGCCGTCGTCGCCGGACTGTTCGGCAAGACCGTCGGCCGGCGCGGCGCGCACAGCATCACCATCCTGGGCGTGCTGATCGCCTTCATCCTCTCGGCGATGGTGCTCAAGTCGGTCGCTGTCGACAGCGCGCGCTTCAATTCCACCGTGTACGAGTGGATGGTGCTCGGTGGCCTGAAGATGGAGATCGGCTTCCTGATCGACGGCCTGTCCGCGATGATGATGTGCGTGGTGACCTTCGTGTCGCTGATGGTGCACATCTACACCATCGGCTACATGGAAGAAGACCCCGGCTACCAGCGCTTCTTCAGCTACATCTCGCTGTTCACCTTCTCGATGCTGATGCTCGTGATGAGCAACAACTTCCTGCAGCTGTTCTTCGGCTGGGAGGCGGTGGGCCTGGTGAGCTACCTGCTGATCGGCTTCTGGTACACCAAGCCGACGGCGATCTTCGCGAACATGAAGGCCTTCCTCGTCAACCGGGTCGGCGACTTCGGCTTCATCCTGGGCATCGGCCTGATCGTCACCTACGCCGGTACGCTGAACTACGGCGAAGCCTTCGCTCGCGGCCCCGAGATGGCCAAGCTGATGCTGCCCGGCACTGGCTGGATGCTGATCACGGTGACCTGCATCTGCCTGTTCATCGGCGCCATGGGCAAGAGCGCGCAGTTCCCGCTGCACGTGTGGCTGCCCGACTCGATGGAGGGCCCGACGCCGATCTCCGCGCTGATCCACGCGGCGACCATGGTGACGGCCGGCATCTTCATGGTGGCGCGCATGTCGCCGCTGTTCGAGCTGTCGGATACCGCGCTGAGCTTCATCCTGGTGATCGGCGCGATCACGGCGCTGTTCATGGGGTTCCTGGGCATCATCCAGAACGACATCAAGCGTGTCGTCGCGTACTCCACGCTGTCGCAGCTGGGCTACATGACGGTGGCGCTGGGCGCCTCGGCCTACTCGGTGGCGGTGTTCCACCTGATGACGCATGCCTTCTTCAAGGCGCTGCTGTTCCTGGCCGCCGGCTCGGTGATCATCGGCATGCACCACGACCAGGACATCCGCAACATGGGCGGCCTGCGCAAGTACATGCCCATCACCTGGATCACCTCGCTGCTGGGTTCGCTGGCGCTGATCGGCACGCCGCTGTTCGCCGGCTTCTACAGCAAGGACAGCATCATCGAGGCGGTGCACGCCTCGCACCTGCCGGGCGCGGGCTTCGCCTACTTCGCGGTGATCGTCGGCGTGTTCGTCACGGCCTTCTATTCGTTCCGGATGTACTTCCTCGTCTTCCACGGCAAGGAGCGCTTCCACCACAAGCCCTTCCCGGGCGAGCACGACCACCATGACGACCATGGCGAGCATCACGATCCGCATGAGTCACCCTGGGTGGTGACGGCGCCGCTGATCCTGCTGGCAGTTCCCTCGGTGGTGATCGGTTACCTGACGATCCAGCCGATGCTGTTCGGCGAGCTGTTCTCCGACTCGATCTTCGTCAACATCGAGCGCCACGGGGCGATGGCCGAGCTGGCCAAGGGCTTCCACGGTGCGCTGGCCATGGCGATGCACGGCCTGAGCACGCTGCCTTTCTGGCTGGCGCTGGGCGGCGTGGTCACGGCCTATGTGTTCTACATGGTCAAGCCGGAGATCCCGGCGGCCTTCGCGCGCATCTTCAGCCCGGTGGTGCGCGTGCTCGAGAACAAGTACTACATGGACTGGATCAACGAGACGCTGCTGGCACCGGCGGCGCGCGGCCTGGGCCGCGGCCTGTGGAAGGGCGGCGATGTCGGCTTCATCGATGGCATCGTGATCAATGGCTCGGCCCGTGCGGTGGGCAGCCTGGCGGCCGTCACGCGCTACTTCCAGACCGGCTACCTCTACTGGTATGCGCTGGTCATGATCGTGGGTGTCATCGGCCTGATGACCTGGCAGTTGTGGCCCTACCTGGGCACCCTGATCGCCAAGTAGCGATCAGGCACGGAGAACAAGAACATGGGTTTGCTGAGCCTTGCCATCTGGCTGCCGATCGCCTGCGGCGTCCTGCTGCTGGCCATCGGGCGCGACGACAAAGCCGACGCGGTGCGCTGGGTGGCGCTGATCGGTTCGCTGATCAGCTTCCTCGTCACGCTGCCGCTGATCACCGGTTTCGACACGGGCACGGCGGCGATGCAGTTCACCGAGACGCTGCCCTGGATCGAGCGCTTCAACGTGAAGTACGCGCTCGGCGTCGACGGCCTGTCGGTGTGGTTCGTGCCGCTGACGGCCTTCATCACCGTGATCGTGGTGATCTCGGCCTGGGAGGTCATCACCGACCGCGTCAACCAGTACATGGGCGCGTTCATGATCCTCTCCGGCATCATGGTCGGCGTGTTCAGCGCGCTCGACGGACTGCTGTTCTACGTGTTCTTCGAAGCCACGCTGATCCCGATGTACATCATCATCGGCATCTGGGGTGGTCCGCGGCGTGTCTACGCGGCCTTCAAGTTCTTCCTGTACACGCTGGCCGGCTCGCTGCTGATGCTGGTGGCGCTGGTCTACCTCTACTACAAGTCGGGCGGCAGCTTCGACATCCTGGCCTGGCACAAGCTGCCGTTGCCGGCGAGCGCGCAGACCCTGCTCTTCTTCGCCTTCTTCCTCGCCTTCGCGGTGAAGGTGCCGATGTGGCCGGTGCACACCTGGCTGCCGGACGCCCACGTCGAGGCGCCCACCGGCGGTTCGGTGGTGCTGGCGGCGATCATGCTCAAGCTCGGCGCCTACGGCTTCCTGCGCTTCTCGCTGCCGATCGCGCCGGACGCGAGCCGCCAGTGGGACTGGTTCATCATCGCCCTGAGCCTGATCGCGGTGATCTACATCGGCCTGGTGGCGCTGGTGCAGCAGGACATGAAGAAGTTGGTGGCGTACTCGTCCATCGCCCACATGGGCTTCTGCACGCTGGGCTTCTTCATCTTCAGCGAGCTGGGCATGTCCGGCGGCATCGTGCAGATGGTCTCGCACGGCTTCATCTCGGGCGCCATGTTCCTGTGCATCGGCGTGCTCTACGACAGGGTGCATTCGCGCGAGATCGCGGCTTACGGCGGCGTGGTCAACACCATGCCCAAGTTCGCTGCCTTCGCGGTGTTCTTCGCGATGGCCAACAGCGGCCTGCCCGGCACCAGCGGCTTCATCGGCGAATGGATGGTCATTCTCGGCACGGTGAAGGCCGGCTTCTGGCTGGCCATGCTCGCGGCCACGGCGCTGATCTTCGGCGCGGCCTACAACCTGTGGATGGTCAAGCGCGTCTACTTCGGCCCGGTGGCCAACGACCACGTCAAGGCGCTCACCGACCTGAACGGCCGAGAGTTCCTGATGATGGCCGTGCTCGCCGTCGCGGTGCTCTGGATGGGCGTGTATCCGAAGCCCTTCACCGACGTGATGCACGTCTCGGTGACCGAACTGCTCAAGCACGTGGCGCAATCCAAGCTGGTCCCCTGACATGAACGAGATGAACTGGCTCGCCATCGCCCCCGAGATCGTCCTGCTGGTCATGGCCTGCGTGGTCGCCCTGGTCGACCTGTGGGTCACGCACCCGCGGCGCACGCCCACCTACCTGCTGGCGCAAGCCTCGCTCGCTGCGGTCGCGCTGATGCACCTCTCGCTCTTCGACGCCGGCCAGACCTTCTACGCCGTGCAGCGCATGGTGGTCGCCGATCCGATGGGCCACCTGCTCGGCTTCTTCGCCACGATCGCGGTGATGGTGTCGCTCGCCTATGCGCGGCCCTATGCCGCCGAGCGCGAGATGCTCAAGGGCGAGCTCATCTCGCTGTCGATGTTCTCGCTGCTGGGCATCTGCGTGATGCTGTCGGCGAACAACTTCCTGGTCGTCTACCTCGGCCTGGAACTGATGTCGCTGAGCCTGTACGCGCTCGTGGCGCTGCGCCGCGACCACGCGCCGGCCACCGAGGCGGCGATGAAGTACTTCGTGCTCGGTGCCCTGGCCAGCGGCTTCCTGCTCTACGGCCTGTCGATGATGTACGGAGCCACGCGCTCGCTCGACATCCCCACCGTCTTCAACGCCATCGCCACCGGTCAGATCGACAAGGCGGTGATGGTGCTGGGACTGGTGTTCGTGGTGTCGGGCCTGGCCTTCAAGCTCGGCGCCGTGCCCTTCCACATGTGGATCCCTGACGTCTACCAGGGCGCGCCCACGGCCGTCACCGTGCTGGTGGCCGGCGCACCGAAGCTGGCGGCGTTCGCGATCACCATCCGGCTGCTCGTCGAAGGCATGTCGGGCCTGGCCGTCGATTGGCAGCAGATGCTGATCGTGCTGGCGGTCGCGTCGATGACGCTGGGCAACCTGGCCGCCATCGCGCAGAGCAACCTCAAGCGCATGCTGGCCTATTCGACGATCAGCCAGATGGGCTTCATGCTGCTGGGCCTGACGCCCACGGTGGTGTCAGGCAACACGCTGTCGGCGGCCAACGGCTACAGCTCGTCGATGTTCTACGTGCTCACCTACGTGTTCACCACGCTGGGCACCTTCGGCATCGTGATGCTGCTCTCGCGCCACGGGCACGAGGCCGAGCAGATCGACGACCTCAAGGGCCTGGCCCGGCGCAGCCCGTGGTACGCCGCGGTGATGGCGATCTTCATGTTCTCGCTGGCGGGTATCCCGCCGACGGTGGGCTTCTATGCCAAGCTGGCCGTGCTGCAGGCGCTGGTGTCGACCAACCTGGCGCTGTACATCTGGCTCGCAGTGATCGCGGTGCTGCTGTCGCTGGTGGCGGCGTTCTACTACCTGCGCATGGTCAAGGTGATGTACTTCGAAGAGCCGACGGACACGCGGCCCATCGTCAGCACCGGCGAAGTCCGCACGCTGCTGTCGCTCAACGGCGCCGCCGTGCTGGTGTTCGGCATCCTGCCCGGCGGGCTGATGGCGATGTGCGCTCAGGCGATCGTCAAGGCGCTGGGCACTTGAGCGTGCGGGCGTGAGTCAGCCGCCCGCCAACCCCGACGACGCGCACCTGCGCGAGGAGACGGTCTCCTCGCAGACCGTCTTCCAGGGCAAGCTGCTGCACGTTCGCAGCGACCGCATCCGCCTGCCCGACGGTGCGCAGGCCACACGCGAGTTCATCGTGCACCCCGGTGCCGTGATGGTGGTGCCCATCCTCGACGACGGCCGGCTCGTGATGGAGCGGCAATGGCGCTACCCGCTCGCGCAGGTCATGCTCGAGTTTCCCGCCGGCAAGCTCGAGCCCGGCGAGCCGACGCTGCAGTGCGCGCAGCGCGAACTGTTCGAGGAGACCGGCTACCGCGCGCGCGAATGGGCACTGGCCGGTGCCCTGCACAACGCGATTGCCTACTCGAACGAACGCATCGAGATCTGGTTCGCCCGCGGCCTGACAGCCGGCGAGCGCCGACTCGACGAGGGCGAGTTCCTCGACCTGCAGCTGTGCAGCATGGACGAGCTCGACCGCCGTTGCGCCGCTGGTGAAGTCACCGACGCCAAGACGCTGGTCGGCCTGCAGTGGCTGCAGAATTGGCGCGCCGGGCGCTGGGTCATTCAGGGGCTGACGCCGGCTTAAGCACGGCACCCCATAATCCGGCGCATGAAGGTCCTGAACCTGCGCTGTGCTCACGACCATCGTTTCGAAGGCTGGTTCGCATCCGCCGATGACTTCGAGTCGCAGACGTCGCGCGCCATGGTGTCATGCCCGGTGTGCGCGGACACCGCCGTGACCCGGCTGCCGACAGCCCCACGGATCAAGTCGTCCGCGCCGCGGCGCGACGAAGACGCTGCGGCCCCCAGCGCCGGCAACGAACTGCAGAACGCCTGGATGCAGGCCGTGCGCCACATGATGGCCAGCACCGAGGACGTCGGTACGCGCTTCCCTGAAGAGGCGCGGCGCATGCATTACGGCGAGACGGCCACCCGCGGCATCCGCGGCCAAGCCTCACGCGAGGATGCCGACGCATTGCGCGACGAGGGCATCGAGGTGGTGGCGCTCCCGGTGCCTGCCGCGCTCAAAGGGCCGGTGCAGTAGCACCGCCGCGTCGGATCAGACGCATTTGCCTTCTGGGATCTGCGAACGGGGTTGTCTGCACTGTCCGTTGTCGGCCCCTTGCAGACATTCACGAAGGTCCGCAGCTATTGGCGCGCGAGCGTGGGCCGGAGAACGCGGGTACCGCCGTCGCCCTGCGACCATGACCGTCGCACGCAAAGCAGCCCCCCGAAGATCGCAAAGGACCGCAAGCTGCCGGTCGCTCTTGTGCAGCGCACTTCAGTGCAGGAGTGCGAACCGCATTCAGACCACCCGACCCGGGTTCATTCGGCCGTGCGGGTCCAGCGCCTGCTTGATCGCGCGCATCAGCTTCAGCGCCACCGGCGACTTGCGCCGGGCGAGCTCGTCTCGCTTGAGTGCGCCAATGCCGTGTTCGGCCGAGATCGAGCCGCCATGGGCCATCACCGCGTCGTAGACGATGTCGTTCACCCGCTCCTCGTGCTCGGCGAGGAAACGCTGTGCATCCATGCCGGCCGGCGCCTGCACGTTGTAGTGCAGGTTGCCGTCTCCCAGGTGGCCGAAGTCGACCAGCCGAACGCCGGGCACGGCGCGCTCGAGCGCCTCGTCGGTGGCGCGCACGAAGGCCGGGATGCGCGAGATCGGCACCGAGATGTCGTGCTTGATGTTCAGGCCCTCCAGGCTCTGTGCCAGCGGGATGGCCTCGCGCAGGTGCCACAGGGTCTTGGCCTGCTCGAGACTGGAGGCCACGGCCGCATCGGTGATCAGCCCTCTCTCCATCGCCGCCTCGAGCAGCGACTCGAAGCGCTGCGTGGCCTGCGCCTCGCTTTCGTTGCCGGACTGCTCCAGCAGCACCGTCCAGCCGGCGCCGGGCAACGGCTGTGCGAGCTGCGGGAAGTGCCGTCGCACCAGGTCCAGCGAGAAGCGGTTCATGACCTCGAAGCCGGTCAGCGAAGCTCCCAGCCGCGCCTGCGCGAGGCCGAGAAACGCGACCGCGGAGTCGAGCCAGTCGAGCGAGGCGAGGGCGGTGGTGACCACCGTGGGAAGCGGGTAGAGCTTCAGCGTGGCGGCGGTGATCAGGCCCAGCGTGCCTTCGCTGCCAATGAACAGGTCGCGCAGGTCGTAGCCGGTGTTGTCCTTGCGCAGGCCCGACAGGCCATCCCACACCTCGCCCTCGGCCGTCACCACCTCGAGGCCGAGGCACAGCTCGCGTGCGTTGCCGTAGCGCACGACCTGCGTGCCGCCGGCGTTGGTGGCCAGGTTGCCACCGATGGTGCAGCTGCCCTCGGCGGCCAGGCTCAGCGGAAACAGCCAGCCCTGCGCGGCGGCCGCCTCCTGCACGGCCTGCAGCAGGCAGCCGGCTTCCACCGTCATCGTCAGGTTGGCGCCGTCGATCGCGCGGATGCGGTTCAGGCGGCCCATGTGCATCAGCACCTGCGTGCCGCTGCCGTCAGGTACCGAAGCGCCCACCAGGCCGGTGTTGCCGCCCTGCGGCACGATCGCGGCGCCCGCGGCGGCACAGGCTTGCACGACCGCGGCCACTTCCGCCGTGGTGGCGGGGCGCACGACCAGCCGGGCGCGGCCGTGATAGCGCTTGCGCCAGTCGATCTCGTAGGCGGCGAGGTCGCCACCCTGCAGCACGTGGGCCGAGCCGACGATGCCGCGCAGCGAGGCCTCCAGGGTCATGCGGCGCCCTCGGGCGAACGGCGTAAGCGCACGTGCACGTGCGCCGCACAGGCCGCGAAGAGGCTCAGGCACAGCAGGATTTCGATCATGGCCAGTTGCGCCGACAGGCCCCGGTCGCCGATCGCCCGCACCACGCCCTCGATGAAGTACAGCCACACCACCAGGCTGACCCAGCGGTAGGTGTAGAGCCGGCGCTTGAGCAGCCCGGCCAGCGGAAGCGTCAGCGGCAGCACCTTCAGCACCAGCGTGCGGTTGCCGGTGGGGGCCAGCCACAGCTCCCAGGCCAGGCCGAGCAGGATCAGGCCGAGCAGGCTGGCCACGGCGACGCGCTGCGTCCAGGCGACGGTGGGTGAAGGTTCGTGATGCATCGCTGGCTATGATGCCAGCAATGAATCTTCCGTCTCACCTGAGGGCACGCTTCGAGGAGGGCTGGCGGGAACGGGTCGCGCTGCTGCTCACGACACTGCAGCACTGGCCGTGGCTGGACACGCTGCGCACGCTGCGCCAGCGCTTCCGCGAAGACCACCTCGGCCTGACCGCCGGCAGCCTGACCTTCACCACGCTGATCTCGCTGGTGCCGCTGGTCACGGTGATGCTGGCCGTGTTCGCGGCCTTCCCGATGTTCTCGTCCTTCCAGGACTCGCTGCAGAAGTACTTCCTGCAGAGCCTGGTGCCCGACAGCATCGCCAAGCCGGTGCTGGGCGCGTTGACGCAGTTCGCCTCCAAGGCCAACCGGCTGGGCACCGTGGGCCTGGTGTTCCTGCTGCTGGCGGCACTCGCGCTGATGCTGACCATCGACCGCACGCTCAACGCCATCTGGCGGGTGCGCACGCCGCGGCCGATCGCGCAGCGCGTGCTCGTCTACTGGGCGGCCGCCACGCTCGGCCCGCTGGTGCTGGGCGTGAGCCTGAGCCTGACTTCGTACGTGATCTCGGCCTCGCGCGGCATCGTCTCCGAACTGCCCGGCGGCGTGAGCCTGCTGCTCAACACCATCGAGTTCGTGTTGCTGGCCGCCGGCATGGCGGCGCTGTTCCACTACGTGCCCAACACGCATGTGCGCTGGCGGCACGCGGTGGCCGGCGGGCTGTTCGTCTCGGTGGGCTTCGAGGTCGCGAAGAAGGGCCTGGCCTGGTACATCGCGCAGGTGCCCACCTTCGCGATGGTCTACGGCGCCTTCGCGACGCTGCCGATCTTCCTGGTCTGGATCTACCTCGGCTGGGTGATCATCCTGCTCGGTGCGGTGATCGCGGCCTACACGCCCAGCCTGTTGATGCGGGTGACGCGCTGGCCCGATGGCCCGGGCTCGCGCTTCTCGCTCGCCGTGGCGCTGCTGGCCGAACTCGACCGTGCCCGGCGCAGCGAGGTGCGCGGGCTCAGCCTGGTGGACTTGTCGGAATCGCTGCGCGTCGATCCGCTGCAGGCCGAACCCATCGTCGACGCGCTGGTCGAACTCGACTGGCTGGCCCGGCTCGACGAAGCCGGCGCCGCGCGCTTCGTGCTGCTGTGCGACCCGGCAACGACACCGGCCGGGCCGCTGCTGGCGCAGATGCTGCTCGAGCCGCTGCCGTCGATGCGCGGCTTTCGCGAACGGGTCGGCTTCGACCGCCTCACGCTGGCCGAACTGCTTCAGGGTTGACCTGCCGGCTCAGGCCAAAGCGAAGGCCCTGCGAAGCTGGCCAGCGTCGGCCTGAGTCGAGCCGCCTGCGCTGCGCACTTTCAGAGGCGCTTCGCTGCGGCGGCTCAGTGCGTGGCCGGGTCGCTGGGTGCGCTGCTGCGCTCCGCAGTGTGCTGCACGCGGTCCTTGCCGAGCCGCTTGGCGGCGTACATCGCATCGTCGGCGCATTGCAGCAGCTTCAGCGGATGCTGTGCGTCGGCGGGCGCGATCGCATAGCCGATGCTCGCGCTGACCCCGCCACCGGGCACGCCGGCGCTGACGCGGCGCACCGCCTCGAGCATGTGCAGCGCCAGGGCACGGGCGCCGGCCTGGCCGCGCACCGAGGCGAGCACGAGGAACTCGTCGCCGCCGAAGCGGCCGACGGCATCGTCTGCGCGCACGCTGGACTGCAGCGCCTGCGCCACCTTGATCAGCAAGGCATCGCCCTCGCGGTGGCCGAGCCGGTCGTTCACCGACTTGAAGCCGTCGAGGTCGACGAAGAACAGCGCCACCGGGTCGTGCACCGCGGTGACCAGCGCCGCTTCGATGCGGTCCATCATCGTGCGGCGGCTGAGCACGTCGGTGAGCACGTCGCGCTCGACGCTGCGGCGCAGCTGCTCCTGCGCGACCGTGAGGTCGTGAACGTCGATGGTCACGGTGTACAGGCCCACCACCTGACCCTCGGCGTCGAAGTCGGGCACGTAGCTGGTGCGCAACCAGCGCGGGCCGCCGGTCAGGTTGTTGGCCAGGCCATCGACGAGGCGCGTGTACTGCACCGTCTTGCCTTCGAGCGCGCGGCGGAAGTGCGGTTCGTGCTCGGCCCAGCGGCGCTGCCCGCGCACCGCGCCGATGTGGCGGCCCAGCAGCTGGTCGGCCGGCTTGCCCACCATCTCGCAATAGGCCTTGTTGACGAAGCGCAGCACGAACTCGCGGTCGACGTAGGTCAGCGGGTTCGGGATGTTCTCGGTGAAGCGATCCAGCCGCACGCGCGCGGCGATCAGCGCTTCGCGCGCGGTCACGTCTTCGTGGATGTCGGTGGCGATGGTGTACACCGAGTGCACCTGCCCGCTCGCATCGGCGTCGGGGAACACCTGGATGCGCGCCCAGCGGCCGGTCAGCGTGCCGTGGCGCAGCAGGCGCTCGTAGCTAGTGGTGGCACCGCGAAAGGCGCGCTCGAAGGCCGGCCGGGCGCGTTCCCAGGCTTCGTCGCCGTACAACTGCGCGAGCGTCTGGCCGATCAGTTCGTCGCGCGTGCGGCCCGACCACAGCTGGTAGGGCCGGTTGCAGAACACGAGGCGGGCATCGGCATCCCAGCGCCCGATCGGCAGGGCAACGACGTCGACGAGCCGTTCGAGCGTGCTGGCGGGAATGTCGTGCGGTTCGGGCATGGGCGTCGGCGAGGCTGCCATCCGGAGTGCGCTGACCTCAGAACGGGATGCGGCCGGTCCAGATGTCCTTGTACATCACCCAGTCGCCCATGAAGCTGAACAGCGGCCTCTTGAAGGAGGCCGGCTTGTTCTTCTCGAAGCCGAAGTGGCCGATCCATGCGCAGCCGTAGCCGCACAGCAGGCCGTAGAGCAGGTACTGCGGCCGGCCGGTGGCCAGCAGCATGCCCAGGCAGACGAGCGCCAGCGTCGAGCCGACGAAATGCAGCCGCCGGCAGGTGCGGTTGCTGTGCTCGCTCAGGTAGAAGGGATAGAACTCGGCGAAGGTCTTCATCGCCTTGGGATCGGCGGCGGCTGTGCTCATGATCGCTCCACGGGGCGGGCCAGGGCCTCCCGCAAGGCATTCAACACCCCGTCCGGCACCTCGGTCATCAGGGTATGCCCGGCGGGGAGTGTGACGATGTGGGCATGAAGCGCCCCGGCGATGTCGCGCGTGTTCTTCGGCGTTGTCATCTGATCGCGTTCGCCCAGCACGAACGTCACCGGGCATCGCACCTTCCCGGCAGCCTGCAGGCCGTTGGCGTAGCGGTCGCAGATGCGGAAGTCGTGCTCGAACAGGTTGCTGCCGTCCAGGCCCGGCGCGCCGGCGAGCATGCGACGCATCAGGGCGCGGTTGCCGCCATGCAGCCACATGCCCGGACCGGGAAACGACGGCTTGCTGGCGATGCTGGAGTGCGAGAACACGTTGACCATGTCGATCGCCCGCAGCGGCTGCTCGCGCGCCGTCGCGAAGAGTGCGTCCGACACCTTCATCGGGTAGGCGGTGGCCACCATCACCAGGCGGCTCACACGTTGCGGCGCGCGGGCGGCGGCCTCCAGTCCGACCAGCGAGCCCATGCTGTGGCCGACGAAGGCGGCTTGCCGCACGCCGGCAGCATCGAGCAGCGCCAGCGTCCAGTCGGCCAGCGCCTCGACGCTCGGCAGCGGCGGCCCTTCGCTGCGGCCATGCGCCGGCTGGTCCACCGCGAGCACCGCGTGGCCGTGGTGCGCGAACCAGCGCGCCAGCAGGTTCCAAACGCTGTGGTCATGCAGCGCGCCGTGAACGAACACGATGCAGGGCAGGGCCGCGTCGAACGGCTTGCCGCCGGTGTAGGCGTAGGCCTTGCGGCCGTCGACGACGAGGTCCATCAGGCCACCGCCTTCTCGGCGACCTTCAGCGCGCGCTTGAGGTCGTCGATGAGGTCGTCTGCATCTTCCAGGCCGATCGACAGGCGGATCGTGCCGGGCGAGATGCCAGCCCGCGCGAGGGCGTCGTCGTCCATGCGGAAGTGCGTGGTCGAAGCCGGGTGGATCACGAGCGAGCGGCAGTCGCCCACGTTGGCCAGGTGAGAGAAGAGCTTCAACGATTCGATGAAGGCCCGGCCCTGGGCGCGCGAGCCCTTGATGTCGAAGCTGAACACCGAACCGCAGCCGCGCGGCAGCAACTTCTTCGCCAGCGCGTGGCTCGGGTGGCCTTCGAGCTCGGGATAGCCGACCGACGACACCAGCGGATGGGCGGCCAGGAAGGCCACCACCTTGCGTGCGTTCTCGACGTGCCGTGCCATGCGCAGCGGCAAGGTCTCGATGCCCTGCAGGATCAGCCACGCCGTGTGCGGGCTCATGCAGGCACCGAAGTCGCGCAGGCCCTCGCGGCGCGCGCGCAGCAGGAAGGCGCCGACGGTGCTCTCTTCGCTGAACACCATGCCATGGAAGCCGATGTAGCCCTGCGACAGCTCGGGGAAGCGGCCGGAACGGTCCCAGTCGAACTGGCCACTGTCCACCAGCACGCCGCCGATCACCGTGCCGTGGCCGGAGAGGAACTTGGTCGCCGAATGGAAGACGAGGTCGGCGCCGTGGTTGAAGGGCTTCATCAGCCACGGCGTGGTGAAGGTGGAATCGACCAGCAGTGGCAGCTTGTGCTCATGGGCCAGGGCTGAGACGGTGGGGATGTCCAGCACGTCCAGGCCCGGATTGCCCAGCGTTTCGCCGAACAGCAGCTTCGTGTTCGGGCGAATCGCGGCGCGCCAGCCGTCGATGTCGCCCGGCTTGACAAATGTCGTCTCGATGCCGAAGCGCGACAGCGTGTAGTGCAGCAGGTTGTGCGAGCCGCCGTACAGCGCGCTCGAGCTGACGATGTGCGAGCCGGCGCCGGCCAGCGTGGCCACCGCCAGGTGCAGCGCGGCCTGGCCGCTGGCCGTGGCGATGGCGCCCACGCCGCCCTCGAGCGCCGCCACGCGCTCCTCCAGCACCGCGTTGGTGGGGTTGGAGATGCGGCTGTAGACGTGGCCGGCGCGCTCCAGGTTGAACAGCGAAGCGGCATGCTCGCTGGACTCGAAGACGAACGATGTCGTCAGGTGGATCGGTACCGCTCGCGCGCCCGTGGCCAGATCGGGCGCGGCGCCGGCATGCAGCGCGAGGGTGTCGAATCCGGGATCCGCGGCTCCGGGCATGGGGTCTCCACTGGGCTGTCTTCGCCCGGAATTGTGGGCTATATTGGGCCGCGACTTGCGACGAGGAGAAGATCATGAAGGTCAGCGACATCCTGCGCGTCAAGGGAGGTACGCTCTTCACGGCCAACCCGGAAGAAGGGCTGGCGCTCGGCCTGAAGACCATGGCCGACCGCGATATCGGCTCGCTGGTCGTGATGGACCACGGCGAACTGGTGGGCATGCTGACCTTCCGCGAAGTCATCGCGGCCGTCGTCAAGAACGGTGGCACGGTGGGCAGCAGCACCATCCGCAGCGTGATGGACGACCACCCGCTGACCTGCACGCCCGAGACCGAGATCGACGAGGTGCGCCGCATGATGCTCGAGCGGCATGCGCGCTACATGCCGGTGATGGACCAGCGCACGCTGATGGGCGTGATCTCGTTCTACGACGTGGCCAAGGCAGTGGTCGACAGCCAGGATTTCGAGAATCGCATGCTCAAGGCCTACATCCGCGACTGGCCGGTCGACGAGCCCGGCGCGCAATCCGCGTCGACCTGAGATCTTTCTTCGAGCGGTTCAGGCCGCCTGCGTGGCCGGCAAGGTGAACATCGCCACCACACCCGACAGCCGTTCGGCTTGAGCCCGCAGGCTCGCCGCGGCGGCAGCCGACTCCTCCACCAGCGCCGCGTTCTGCTGCGTGGCCTGATCGAGTTGTGCGATGGCCACGTTCACCTGGCCGATGCCTTCGCTCTGCTCGCGGCTCGCGCTGGTGATGTCGCCCACCAGCGTGTTGACGCGGCGGATCTCCTCCACGATCGCGTTCATCGTCGCGCCGGCCTGTGTCACGCGCTGACTGCCGGTGTCGATGCGGGTCACCGAGTCGTCGATCAGCGACTTGATCTCGCGCGCAGCCTGGGCGCTGCGCTGCGCCAGGGCTCGCACCTCGCCGGCCACCACGGCGAACCCTCGGCCCTGTTCGCCAGCACGTGCGGCCTCCACCGCCGCGTTCAGTGCCAGGATGTTGGTCTGGAAGGCGATGCCGTCGATCACGCCGATGATGTCGGCGATGCGGCGGCTCGAGTCCTGGATCTCGGTCATCGTGGTCACCACCTCGTGGACCGTCTGACCGCCACGCGTGGCCACACTGGCGGCGCCCTCTGCCAGCGTGCTGGCCTGGCGCGCGGTGTCGGCGCTGTTCTTCACCGTGCCGGTGAGCTGCTCCATCGAGGCCGCCGTCTGCTGCAGGCTGGAGGCCTGCTCCTCGGTGCGCGAACTCAGGTCCAGGTTGCCCTGCGCAATCTGTGCGCTGGCCGTGGCCACCGAATCGACACCCGTTCGTACCGTGCTCACCACGGTCACCAGCGCTGCGCGCATCTTGGACATGTCTTCCATCACGCTGCCGGGCATCTCGCGGCGTTGCGCATGGTTCGACAGGTCGCCCGACGCGATGCGCTGCGCCACCACGGCGAGTTCTGCGGGTTCGGCGCCGAGTTGACGTACCAGCCGGCGGGTGATCTGCCACGCCAGCACGGCACCCAGCAGCATCGAGGCGGTGGTCAGGGCGACAAGACTCGCCTGCATCTTGTTGTCGAGCCGCGTGGCGGCCTCGAACTCGGACTTGGCCACGTCGACCTGCAGCATCACCAGGTCGTCGGTGCTCGCCATCATCGGCTTGGACAGGGGGCTGATCCGGCTGACATAGAGCTGCCGCGCCTCATCCAGCTTGCCGGCCTGGATCGCGGCCAGCATCGGCTTCAATCCTGCTTCGACGTAGGTCTTCATGGCCGGCTCGGCGCGGGCGATGAGCTTCTTCTCCTCCTCGGTGAGGAAAGTGGCGATGTACTCGCGCCAGCGCTTGTCGGCGCGCTCGCGGTTCTTCGCGATCTCCTTGCTGCGGCTCTCGATGTTGGCAGGGTCCGGGCGAAGCAGCATGTCCATCAGCAGGACGCGGTCACGCTGCGCGAAGGTGACGATCTCGCCGAGCTGCTCCAGCGGCACGGTCCGGTCTTCGTAGACAGTGCGCAGCGAGGCGCTGGTGCTCTTCAGGGCCCAGCCGGCCACCAGCGAAGCCATCAGCATCAAGGCGAGCAGGACGCCGAAGGCCATGCCCAGCTGTGCGGCCACGGTCCAGCTCTTGCGGTTCTTCATTCGAATGCTCCATGCGTTCAGACAAGATGTGGGATCACTTTCGTCATCTGCGCTCACTTATTTAGCCTGCAGCGCACCTTTTTGATGCGCAACCCCGGATCGACGCCGCTCTTACAATGCCGGCCTGTGCTGCGAAGTTGTGCGGCGCGCCCCCCAACTCCGCCTTCGCGCACCCAGGCGCCATGTCCGGCAGCACCTTCGGCGAACTGTTCCGCGTCACCAACTTCGGCGAGTCGCATGGGCCTGCCATCGGTTGCGTCATCGACGGCTGCCCGCCGGGAATGGCGTTGTCGGAGGCCGACATCCAGCCCGAGCTCGACCGCCGCCGCCCGGGCACCAGCCGGCATGTGACGCAGCGCAACGAGCCCGACTCGGTGGAGATCCTTTCCGGCGTGTACGAGGGCAAGACCACCGGCACGCCGATCTGCCTGCTGATCCGCAACACCGACCAGCGCAGCAAGGACTACGGCAACATCGTCCAGACCTTCCGGCCCGGGCATGCCGACTACACCTATCAACAGAAATACGGCTTGCGCGACCCGCGCGGCGGCGGGCGCTCCTCGGCGCGGCTGACGGCGCCCATGGTCGGCGCCGGCGCCGTGGCGCGAAAGTGGCTCGCGCAGCAGTACGGCACGAGCTTCTCCGGCTACATGACGCAGATCGGCGACCTCGAGATCCCTTTCGAGGGCGAGCAGCACATCCCGGACAACCCGTTCTTCGCCGCCAACGCGAGCGACATTGCTCGCCTGGAAGCGTACATGGACGAGCTGCGCAAGGCCGGCGACAGTTGCGGTGCGCGCATTGCCGTGGTGGCGCGGCAGGTGCCGGTGGGCCTGGGAGAGCCGCTGTTCGACAAGCTCGACGCCGACATCGCCTACGCGATGATGGGCATCAACGCCGTCAAGGGCGTCGAGATCGGCGCCGGCTTCGCCAGCGTGGCGCAGCGCGGCACGACCCACGGCGACGAGCTGACGCCGCAGGGTTTTGCCAGCAACAACGCCGGCGGCGTGCTCGGCGGCATCTCCACCGGGCAGGACATCACGGTGAGCATCGCGATCAAGCCCACCAGCTCGATCCGCAGCCCGCGCCGCTCGATCGACCTCGCCGGCCAGCCCGCCACGGTGGAGACCTTCGGCCGCCACGACCCCTGCGTCGGCATCCGCGCCACGCCGATCGCCGAGGCGATGCTGGCGCTGGTGCTGATGGACCACGCGCTGCGCCACCGTGCCCAGTGTGGCGATGTGCGCAGCACGCTGGCTGCCATTCCGGGCCACATCGTCTGAACGGCGGCATTTCCGGCGCTCGCGCCAGAAATGCCAGCCTATCCGAGCTCAATTCCCCTCAAGGCCTTGGCATCGCATGCCGACAATGAGGCCAGTACGAATAAGTGACTGCTGATCACCGTTGATCAGCGCCACTGCTTTCGTTGTCTCAGGGGACGCAATGAACCAGTCAGTCAGCTCGCCGCAAACCGCTGAACGCGCAGCTTCCAGCGGCTTGATCGAGTTCTTCCGCCACCACGGTGCCTGGGCGCCGGGCGTGAAGCTGTTCCGACGCATCCAGTTCCAGACCAAGGCACTGATCATCCTGGCGATGCTCACCCTGCCGGTGGGCGTGCTGGGTTGGAACTACTTCATCGACAAGGCGGATGCGATCGCGTTCACGCAGAAGGAGCGCGAAGGCGTGGCCTACGCCCGCGAGGTGCTTCCGCTGGTCAAGCTGGCGCAGGAACAACGCGCCGTGGCGGCTGCCGCACAACTCAAGGGGGGCGACGGCACCGCGCTGGGTGCAGCCAACGACGCGTTCGCCGCCCAGCTCAAGAAGGTCGAACAGATCGAGGCACAGATCGGTGCCGACATCGACACGGGCAAGGCACTCGCGGCCGTCAAGGAGGCCGCCGTGGTGGTCGCCGCCGGCGACTGGAGCACGACCTATGCGAACTATTCGAAGCGGGTCGACGCCGTGCTCGCCCTGCTGACACAGGCCGCCGACGGCTCCAACCTGACGCTCGACCCCGACCTCGACACCTACTACCTGATGGACAGCGCGACCGCCGCCTTGCCCGTCGTCATCGAGGCCACTGCCCGCCTGGGCGACCGGGCCCGCGCCGTGGCGCGCGGCATGCCCGCCTCGGCTGACGTGACGCACGAGATGGTGCGCGCCGAGGCGCTGGGCGACTACAGCGACGAACGCTGGGCAGCGGGCATGCCGAAGGTCTATTCGCTCCAGCCCGCCCTCAAGGCGGAACTGCGCGATGAGGCGGTGCGACACGAACTGCATGCCTTCCACGAACTTGCCACGAGCCTGAAGTCCGACGATGCCAAGCTGGCCGCCGGCGCCACGGTCATCGACAGCCTGCGCACCGTGCAGGTCAAGACACTCGACAAGCTCGACGTCCTGCTCGAGGAGCGCCGCGCCCGGATGGCTTCGCAGCGCGCCTGGGTGGCCGTCGTCGTGGTGCTCTCGCTGGCCACCGCGGCCTATCTCTTCTACTCCTTCTACCTGGTCACCCACGGCGGCCTGCGCGAGGTGCAGAAGCACCTGGAAGCCATGACTGCCGGCGACCTCACCACCCACCCGCGCCCCTGGGGGCAGGACGAAGCAGCGCGCCTGATGGGCTCGCTGGCCGACATGCAGGCCTCGCTGCGCACCATCGTCAACCGCGTGCGAGGCGCGTCCGAAAGCATCGTCCACTCGAGCGCCGAGATCTCCGACGGTTCGATGGACCTGTCCGCGCGCACCGAGCAGGCCGCCGCCAATCTTCAGCAGTCGGCTGCGGCGATGGACGAGATCTCGTCCACCGTGCAGTCCACCGCCGACAGCGCGCAGGAGGCCGCCACCATCGCGCGCAGCAATGCGACCATGGCCGAGCGCGGCGGCGACATCATCGGCAGCATGGTGACGACGATGGAAGGCATCCATGCCTCGTCGACGAAGATCGGCGACATCATCGGCGTGATCGACGGCATCGCCTTCCAGACGAACATCCTCGCGCTGAATGCAGCGGTGGAAGCGGCACGTGCCGGCGAAGCCGGCCGCGGCTTCGCGGTGGTGGCTTCCGAGGTGCGGGCATTGGCGCAGCGCTCGGCCAGCGCCGCCAAGGAAATCAAGGACCTGATCACCGTGAGCGTGGACCAGGTGTCCGACGGCGCGAAGATCGTGCGCAACGCCGGCACCACGATCGGCGAGATCGTCGACAGCGCGCACCGCGTCAACAAGCTGCTCGCAGCCATCGCCAACGGTGCCAACGAGCAGGCCACCGGCGTGAGCCAGACCACCCAGGCCGTGCAGGACCTGGACAGCATGACGCAGCAGAACTCGGCCCTGGTCGAGCAGACCGCCGCGGCGGCGGCCTCGCTGAAGGAGCAGGCCGTCAAGCTGGCCGAGGAAGTGTCCCGCTTCAAGCTGCCGGCCTGAGCCGCGGCCTTCCCGTTCGTCCGCCGGCGGCGCAGTTCGTCGCCCCGGCCCCGCAGCCTGTCGCAACGGGGGATTGCGCCATGTCAACCCGCGCCTAGACTGGCGCCGCTTCACAAGAGCGGCTCTGGAGGGGCAGGACATGCACAAGGCCTGGTGGCTGGGCGGGGTGGGTTTGCTGGTGGTGGCGGCGGCGTTGGGCGCCGCCAAGGTGTCCGGGGTCGCCTTCGGCGCCAAGGACGCGCCCAAGGTCGAGCCCACGCTCGAGTTCACGCCCCGAGAGGTGGTGCAGCCCACGCTGGCGAGCCTGCCGCTGCAACTGGAGTTCTCCGGCGCGCTTGTCGCCCCGCAGAGTGCCGTGGTGCGCGCCAAGGCGGCTGGCACGCTGCTCTCGCTGGTGGTGGGTGAGGGCAGCCGGGTGCGCGCCGGGCAGCCGCTCGGGCAGATCGACCTGTCCGACATCGGCAGCCGCGTGGCTGAGCGCCAGGCTGCCGTCGAGTCGGCGCGCGCGCAGTTCGTGCAGGCACAGCGCACCCACGCATCGAACCAGGGCCTGGCCGATCAGAAGTTCATCTCGCCCAATGCCCTGGACAGCTCGCGCACGGCGCTCGACGCAGCGCGCGCCGGGCTCGACGCCGCGCAGGCGCAGCTGAGCACCGCGCGCCTGGGCCTGCGCGAGGCGGCGCTGGTGGCGCCGATCGCCGGGCTGGTCAGCAAGCGGCACGTGCTGCCCGGCGAGAAGCTGGCGATGGAGCAGCCGGTGCTGACCCTGGTCGACCTGGCCACGCTGGAGCTGGCTGGCAGTGTCGGCACGCACGAGGTGGCGCTGCTGGCGCCGGGCATGCCGGTGCAACTGCGCATCGAGGGACTCGAGCAGCCGGTGACCGGCCGGATCGAGCGCATCGCGCCGGCGGCCGAGCCGGGCACGCGCTCGATCGGCGTGACGGTGAGCGTGGCCAACCCGAAGGAGCGGCTGCGGGCCGGCCAGTACGCGGTGGCGCAGGTGACGCTGGCCGACACCGCGCAGCGCCTGACGGTGCCGCTGGCCGCCGTCGGCGGGCAGGCCGGGCAGCCGCAGGTCTGGGTGATCGACAACGGCGTGCTGGCACGACGCGCAATCACCATCGGGCGCCGCGACGAGGCGCTGGGCCGCGTCGAGGTGGTCTCGGGCCTGGCCACCGGCGTGCAGGTGCTCGCCGCCCGCTTCGACAACCTGCGCGAAGGCGCCAAGGCGGTCGTCGTGGCGCGCGCCTCTGCGGTCGCCTCGGCGGCCGCCTCTTCCAACCTGCGCTGAGGAGCTCGCCATGTGGGTGACCCGCGTGTCGATCGCGAACCCGGTGTTCGCGACCATGGTGATGGTGGCGCTGTGCGTGCTGGGCCTGTTCTCGTACGCCCGGCTGGGTGTCGAGCAGATGCCCGACGTGAACCCGCCGGTGGCCTTCGTCGACGTGGCCTACCCTGGCGCCTCGCCCGAGGCCGTCGAGCGCGAGATCACCAAGCTGGTGGAGGAGGGCCTGAACAGCATCGCCGGCGTCAAGCGCATCACCTCGCGCAGCTTCGAGGGCCGCAGCCAGACCAGTGTGGAGTTCACCCTCAACGCCGACATGGCCCGCGCGATGCAGGACGTGCGCGACCGCATCGCCGTCGTGCAGTCGGCCTTCCCGAAGGACGCCAAGCCGCCGACGGTGGCGCGCTTCAACAACGACAACAGCCAGCCGGTGGTGGTCAGCGCGCTGCTCTCGCCCACGCGCAGCGCGCGCGAGCTGTCGATCCTGGCCGAGCAGGTGGTGGCCAAGCGGCTGCAGCGCGTGGAAGGGGTCGCGACCGTCGACGTCTCGGGTCTGGCCAAGCGTGAGGTGCGCATCGACCTCGACCCGGCGCGGCTGCGCGCCTACGCGATCACGCCGGCGCAGGTGGCGGCGGGGCTGCGCGAGGCGAATGCCGACCAGCCGGTGGGCCTGCTGTCGGACAGCACGCAGGACGCCATCCTGCGCGTCGAGGGCCGGGCCAGTGACCCGCGGCAATTCGCCGACATGGTGGTGGCCCACCGCGGCGGCCTGCCGCTGACGCTGGGCGACCTCGGCCAGCTCGTCGAACGCGAGCGCGAGGCCGACTCGGTGGCGCGCATCAACGGCCAGCGTGCGGTGAACTTCAACGTCTACAAGCAGCAGGACGCCAACGTCGTGGCCACGGGCGAGGCCATCAAGGCGGCGATGGACGAGGTGCGCAAGGGCCTGCCGCCGGACGTGGAGCTGCGCCTGGTCTACGCCAACAGCGACTTCGTCAAGGGTTCGCTGAAGGGCCTGCAGCACACGCTGATCGAGGGCGCGCTGCTCACCGTGGCGATCGTGTTCCTGTTCCTGCACTCCTGGCGCAGCACCATCATCACCGGCCTGACGCTGCCCATCGCGGTGATCTCCAGCTTCATCGCCGTGTATGCGCTGGGCTTCACGCTGAACTTCATGACCATGATGGCGCTGAGCCTGTGCATCGGGCTGCTGATCGACGACGCCATCGTCGTGCGCGAGAACATCGTGCGGCACGTCAAGCTCGGCAGCGACCACTTCACCGCCGCGCGCGAAGGCACCGAGGAGATCGGCCTGGCGGTGATGGCCACCACCTTCGCGATCTGCGCGGTGTTCGTGCCCGTGGCCTTCATGAGCGGCATCGTCGGCAAGTTCTTCTTTCCCTTTGGCATCACGGTGGCGGTGGCGGTGCTCGTGTCGCTGTTCGTCAGCTTCACGCTCGACCCGATGCTGTCCAGCCGCTGGCCGGATCCGCCGGGCACGATGGCGCGCAAGGTCTGGGGCCTGTCGCACCTGATCCGCGCCACCGACCACGGCCTGGACGTGCTGCACGATGCGTACGAGCGGCTGATCCGCTGGGTGTTCGAGCGTCCCAAGCGCAACCGGCTGATCGTGCTCGGCGTCGGCCTGGCGAGCTTCGTCGGTGCCATCGGCCTGGCGCCTCTGGTGGGCAGCGAGTTCATCCCGCAGACCGACCAGGGCTTCACGCAGTTGGCCATCCGCATGACCGTGGGCTCCAGCCTGGCGCGCAGCGACGAGAAGGTGCGCCAGGTTGAGGCCATCGTCGCCGCCTTTCCCGAGGTGAAGACGATCTCCACCAACGTGGGCGGGCAGGGCACGGGCCTGGCCGTCGGGCGCAACCAGGCTTCGCTGAACATCGGCCTGGTCGAGCGCAGCGAACGCAAGCGCACGCAGAAGCAGATCGAGGACGCGATCCGTGCCGAGATCGCGAAGATCCCCGGCATCGAGGTCTCCGTGGGTTTCGACCGGCCGATCTATGTGGCCATCCTCGGCAGCGACGCGCAGGGCCTGGCGAAGGTGGCCAGCGAGTTCGCCGAGCAGGTGCGCAAGGTGCCCGGCATCGCCGACGTCGAGCTCTCCGTCAAGCCGGGCCTGCCGGCCTACGCCGTTCGCCTGAAGCAGGGCGCGGTGCGCGAGCTCGGCCTGACCGCGCCGCAGCTCGCCTCCAGCCTGCGCGCCTACGTCAATGGCGAGGTCGGCACCTACTGGACGACGCCGGAAGGCGAGCAGGTCGAGGTGCTGCTGCGCCTGCCCGAGACGCAGCGCGAGCGTGTGTCGCAGATGGGCAAGCTGCCGGTGGCCTTCGCCAAGGACGGCACGCCGATTCCGCTGGACGCCGTGGCGACCATCGAGCCGGTGGTCAACCCCGAGGTGATCCGCCGCCAGAACCTGCAGCGCCGCGAGGCCATCTTCGCCGGCGTGCAGGGCCGGCCGGCGGGCGATGTGGGCGACGATGTGCAGAAGCTCGTCAAGACCACCACGCTGCCGCCGGGCTTCACCTTCGACGTCGGCGGCTCGACGCGCGACCAGGAAGAGGCCTTCGGCGCCATGCTCGGCGCGATGGTGTTGGCGGTGATCTTCATCTACATCGTGCTGGCCAGCCAGTTCGGCAGCTTCCTGCAGCCGATCGCCATCATGGCCTCGCTGCCGCTGGCGCTGATCGGCGTGATGCTGGCACTGCTGCTGTGGCGCAGCACGCTGAACATCTTCTCGATGATCGGCCTGGTGATGCTGATGGGCCTGGTGACGAAGAACGCGATCCTGCTGGTCGACTTCGCCAACCGCGAGCTACGCAACGGCGCGAGCGTGGCCGACGCGCTGCTGCAGGCCGGCCTGATCCGCATGCGGCCGATCATCATGACCACCGCGGCGATGGTGTTCGGCATGCTGCCGCTGGCGCTGGCGCTGAACGACGGCGGCGAGCTGCAGGCGCCGATGGGCCGGGCCATCATCGGCGGCGTCATCACCTCGACGCTGCTGACGCTGGTGGTGGTGCCGGTGTTGTGGAGCTACCTGGTCGGGCCGAAGTTCAGCCCGACACGTGAATCACGTCCCGAACCAGCGGATAGATCTGGTTCTGCCATCGCCGCCCGCTGAACACGCCGTAGTGGCCCACGCCGGGCTGCACGTAGTGCGTGCGCATGTAGGGGCGCAGCCTGCTGCACAGGTCCTGCGCGGCGAGCGTCTGGCCAGGGGCGCAGATGTCGTCGCGCTCGCCCTCGATGGTGACCAGCGCTGTGCGGCGGATCGCCGACGGGTCGACGCGCCGGCCGCGGAAAGTGAGCTCGCCGCGCGGCAGCGCGTAGTCCTGGAACACCTGCTGCACGGTCTCGAGGTAGAACTCCGCCGGCAGGTCGGCCACCGCCATGTATTCCTCGTAGAAGGCCCGGGTCGCCTGGGTCTTCTCGTCGTCCTGCTCGACCAGGTTGACGTAGTAGTCGCGAAAGGCGTTGACGTGGCGGTCCTTGTTCATGCTCATGAACGCGGTGAGTTGCACGAAGCCGGGGTAGACGCGCCGCCCGGCACCGCGGAATCGCCAGGGCACGCGGCTGATCAGCTTGCTCTCGAACCACTCGATCGGCTTGGTGGTCGCCAGCTTGTTCACCTCGGTCGGGCTGATGCGGCAGTCGATCGGCCCGGCCATCAGGGTCAGGCTGGCCGGCGTGGCCGGGTGCTCGTCTTCCGACATCAGGGCCACGGCGGCAAGGGCCGCCACGCAGGGCTGGCAGATCGCCATCAGGTGCGCGCCCGGGCCCATCACGGCGAGGAACTGCATCAGATGCTCGATGTATTCGTCCAGGCCGAAGCGGCCTGCGGCCAGCGGCACGTCGCGGGCGTTGTGCCAGTCGGTGATGTAGACGTCGTGGTCGATCAGCATCGTGCGCACGGTGTCGCGCAGCAGCGTGGCGAAGTGGCCCGACATCGGGGCCACGATCAGCACGCGCGGCTGCTCGGTCGCGCCCGGCTTGGCGAAGCGCAGCAGCGTGCCGAAGGCGGCGCTGTGCACCACTTCCTCGACCACCGGCCAGTCGCGGCCCTGCGCGGTGACCGAGGTGATCGCCCAGTCGGGCCGGCGGTGCGTCACCTCGGCCAGCCGCATCACCTCGCAGGCCGCGGCGACCTGCCGGTGCGGCGGGTGCCCGCCCATCCCGAGGGTCGGGTCGAGCAGCAGCGGCACGCTGGCGCGGGCGAATGAACGCAGCGGCCAGAGCAGGTCGTTGTGGGCCTGGTAGGCGTGGTACATCATGGGGCCTTCCCGCAGAGTGTCGTGCGGCCAGCGGAGCAACTTGCGCGCCAACGCGCGGCCGCAGCACGTGCGTGGCACGTGGATTGCTGCAGGTTCCGGGGACCGCGGGCCGCGCCCGCACCGCCGGAAGCCCGCCATGCCCGTCGCCATCCCCGCCCGCCCGAAGGCCGCCCCCCGCAAGCGTGCAGCATCGGCGCGCGCCACCCTCACGCTGTCGAGCAAGAACTACTCGTCGTGGTCGCTGCGCGGCTGGCTGCTGGCGCGTTTCGCCGGGCTCGACTTCGACGAGGTGATGGTCTCGCCCGACGATGCCGAAGCCCGCAAGGAGCTGCTGCTGCTCGCGCCATCGATCCGCGTGCCCTGCCTGACTCACGAGGGCGCGAAGGTCTGGAACACGCTGGCCATCGCGCACTACCTCGACGAGATCTTTCCCGCTGCCGGGCTGATGCCGGCCGACCGCATCGCCCGCGCGCACTGCCGCTCGGTCAGCGGCGAGATGAACTCCGGCTTCGCCAACCTGCGCTCGGCGCTGCCGATGAACCTGAAGGCCCGCCACCCGGGCTTCAAGATCTGGGCCGGTGCGCAGCCCGACATCGACCGCGTCGTCGAGATCTGGACCGAGTGCCTGGCCACCTACGGCGGCCCGTTCCTGTTCGGCAAGAAGCACACGATGGCCGACGCGATGTACGCGCCTGTGGTCACGCGCTTCCTGACTTACGACGTGAAGCTCAACAAGCCCTGCCTGGCGTACTGCCAGACGATCATGGCGATGCCCGAGATGAAGGAGTGGCTCGCCGCGGCGAAGCGCGAGCCCGAGGAGATCGAGGAACTCGACATGGAGTTCTGATCAGGCCCAGCTCGACGGCGCTGGTACCTCGCAGGGCGCCGGCATGTCGACGGTCTTGAAGTCCGCCGGGCCGACGATCTCGAGGTACTCCATGTCGGGCGAGTAGTCGAACAGGTAGTGCACGATGCCCGGGCGCTGGTGCACGCAGTCGCCGGCTGCGACGAGCGTCTCCTGGTCGCCGTACATGAACTTCGCCCAGCCCTTGGTCATGATGACGATGTGGAAGTCCGCCTCATGGCGGTGCCAGCCGGTGCCCTTTTCGGGTGCCATGTTGGCCTTGACGAGCTGCGCGAGCACCCGGCCGGAGGTGGCGGCCTCGACACCCAGGTCCTTGTAGATGAAGAAGTCGCGCAGGCCGTCGCTGCGCCAGGCGGTGTCGTCGGGCTTGACGTGCGAGAAACGGGTGGTGGTGCTGTCCAGCATGGTGATTCCTCCGCTCGAATGGGGTGAGACGGCAGGGCGCCATGCATCATCCGTTCCCGTCGCTCGGGTTGACCGGGGATAAGGGAGGCCCAAGACGTTTACGGTATGGTTCGGGTTTCGAACGAGCCGCCCCAGATCTGACGTGTCCTCCTCCCGCCCCGCGCTAGCGGCCAGCCAACTTGCCTGTCGCCGCGGCGACCGGCTGCTGTTCCGCGGGCTCGATTTTTCGCTCCAGGGCGGCCAGCTCGTCTGGCTGCGCGGGCCCAACGGCAGCGGCAAGACCAGCCTGCTGCGCCTGCTGGCCGGCCTGTCGACGCCGGCCGAAGGGGCGGTGACCTGGGACGGCGTGCCGCTGCGCCAGGCCGGTGCGGCCTATCACCGCAGCCTGTGCTATCTGGCCCATGCCAACGCCCTGAAGGACGATCTCACCGTGCTGGAAGCGCTGCAATTCCTCGCCCGGCTGCATGGCCAGGCGGGCGACGCCGCCAGCGTCGAGCCGGCGCTGCGCAAGGTCGGCCTGTTCAGCCGCCGCAACGCCGCGGTGCGCACGCTCTCGCAGGGGCAGCGGCGCCGTGTCGCGCTGGCGCGCCTGCAGGTCGACGCCGCCGCGCCGGTGTGGATCCTCGACGAACCCTACGATGCGCTCGATGCCGAAGGCACGGCGATGCTCGACGAGGCGCTCGGCCAGCACGCCCGCCGGGGCGGGGCCGCGGTGCTGACCAGCCACATCGACCTGACGCTGCGCGACCCTCAGCCGGTCACGCTGCAACTCGATGCCTACGCCGCCCGATGAGCCGCGCCTTCACGACCATCGTCGCGCGGGACCTGCGGCTGGCGGCGCGGCGCCGTGTCGAGGCGCTGCTGCCGATCGCCTTCTTCCTCGTCGCCGTGAGCCTGTTCCCGCTCGGCGTCGGCCCGGAGCCGCAGACGCTGCGCCAGATCGCGCCGGGCGTGGTGTGGGTGTGCGCGCTGCTGGCCGCGATGATGTCGCTGACGCAGCTGTACGGCGTCGACCATGCCGACGGCTCGCTGGAGCAGATGCTGCTCTCCGGCGAGTCGCTGTGGATGATCGCCGCGGCCAAGGCGCTGGCGCACTGGGTCGTCACCGGCGCACCGCTGGTGCTGGCCGCACCGCTGTTCGGGCTGCTGTTCGACCTCAGCACGGTGGCCAACACCACGCTGGCGCTGTCGCTGCTGCTGGGCACGCCCATCCTCAGCCTGCTCGGCGGGCTGGGCGCGGCGCTCACGCTGGGCCTGCGCAGCGGCGCGGTGCTGCTGATCCTCATCATCCTGCCGCTGTGCATCCCGGCGCTGATCTTCGGCGCCGGCGCAGTGTCGGCCGCCGAGGCCGGCATCTCGACACGCGGTCATTTTTCCCTGCTCGGCGCCTTGCTGATCGCCTCGGTGCTGCTCGCGCCGCTGGCCACCGGCGCGGCGCTGCGCATTGCCACGGAGTGAGCCTTCGATGCCAGGGCAACTGAGACTCTTCACCTTCGCCTCGCCGGTGCGCTTCTACGGCCTGACCGGCGCGCTGATCCCGTGGCTGTGGGCGGCGTGCATCGCGCTGACCGGCGCGGGGCTGTACATGGGCTTCTTCGTCGCCCCGACCGACGCGACGCAGGGCGAGTCGTACCGCGTGATCTTCGTCCACGTGCCGGCGGCCTGGATGTCGATGCTGCTGTACCTCGTGATGGCCTTCTGGGCCGCCATCGGCTGGGCCTTCAATGCCCGCCTGGCCTCGATGGTGGCGCGCGCGATCGCCCCGACCGGCGCGATGTTCACCTTCCTGGCCCTGTGGACCGGCGCCTTCTGGGGCAAGCCGACCTGGGGCACCTGGTGGGTGTGGGATGCGCGGCTGACCTCGGAACTCATCCTGCTTTTCCTGTATCTGGGATTCCTGGCCCTGGTCAACGCGATCGACGACACCCGCCGCGCCGACCAGGCCGGTGCGTTGCTGGCGGTGGTGGGGGCGGTGAACGTGCCGATCATCTACTTCTCGGTGAAGTGGTGGAACACGCTGCACCAGGGCGCGACGATCAGCATGACGGCGGCGCCGAAGATGGCGCAGACCATGCTGACGGCGATGCTGCTGATGACCTTCGCGTTCTGGGCCTATGCCTTCGCAGTGGTCTTCATGCGCGCCCGCGCGATCGTGATCGAGCGCGAGCAGCACACGGAATGGGTGACGGAACTGGTTCGTAAGCAGGGGTCGAAGGCATGAACTGGAACAGCGCGAGCGAATTCTTCGCAATGGGTGGTTACGGGCTCTACGTCTGGGGCTCCTACATTGCCACCGCGGTGCTGATGGTCATCGAGCCCATCCTGGCCCATCACAGGCATGCTCGGGCCCGCCGAGATGCCGCAAGTCTTTCCGAGGAGTCCTGACATGAAGCCCCGCCACAAACGCCTGGCCATCGCCGGCGGTGTCGTCGTCGCCGTGGGCGCGATCGCCACGCTGGTGCTCAACGCCTTCCAGAGCAACCTGGTGTTCTTCTACTCGCCGTCGCAGATCGCCTCTCACGAGGCGCCGGCCAACCGCACCTTCCGCCTCGGCGGGCTGGTGCAGGAAGGCACCGTCAAGCGCGATGGCGTCAAGGTCAACTTCGTCGTCACCGACACGGCCAAGACCGTGCCGGTGCAGTACGAGGGCATCCTTCCCGACCTGTTCAAGGAGGGCAAGGGCGTGGTCGCGCAGGGACAACTTCGTGACGGTGTGTTCGTCGCCCGCGAGGTGCTGGCCAAGCACGACGAGAACTACATGCCGCCCGAGGCGGCCGAAGCACTCAAGAAGGCGCAACAGGTGAACGACCAGATGAACAAGGGCGTGGCCCAAGGGAGCGCGAAGTGATTCCGGAACTCGGGCATATCGCGCTGTGGCTGGCGCTGGGCGTGTCGGCGGTGCTGGGGGTGGTGCCGATGGCCGGCGCGCAGAAGGGCCGTGCCGACTGGATGGCGCTGGCGCGGCCGCTGGCCATCGCCGAGTTCGTGTTCGTGGCCTTCGCCTTCGGCTGCCTGGTCACGTCCTTCGTCCAGCATGACTTCTCGGTGCTCAACGTTGCGAGCAACTCCAACAGCGCCTTGCCGCTGCCCTACCGCATCGCCGCCTCCTGGGGCAGCCACGAGGGCTCGCTGCTGCTGTGGGTGATGATGCTGTGCGTCTGGCAGCTGGCCGTGGCCCGCTTCAGCGCGCACCTCCCGCAGCCGGTGCTGGCTCGCATCCTGGCGGTGATGGGCCTGATCAGTGTGGGCTTCCTGCTCTTCATGCTGGCGACCTCCAACCCCTTCGACCGTCTGATCCCCGCCGCCCCAGAAGGACGCGACCTGAACCCGCTGCTGCAGGACCCGGGCATGGTGATCCACCCGCCGATGCTGTACATGGGCTACGTGGGCTTCTCGGTGGCCTTCGCGTTCGCGGTGGCGGCCTTGATCGGCGGCAACCTCGACGCCACCTGGGCGCGCTGGACGCGCCCCTGGACCACGGTGGCCTGGATCTTCCTGACCATCGGCATCGCGCTGGGCAGCTGGTGGGCCTACTACGAACTGGGCTGGGGCGGCTGGTGGTTCTGGGACCCGGTCGAGAACGCCTCCTTCATGCCCTGGCTGGTGGGCACGGCGCTCATCCACTCGCTGGCCGTGACCGAAAAGCGCGGCAGCTTCAAGAGCTGGACGGTGCTGCTGGCGATCATGGCCTTCTCGCTGTCGCTGCTGGGTACCTTCCTGGTCCGCTCGGGTGTGCTCAGCTCGGTGCACGCCTTCGCCACCGACCCGCGCCGCGGCCTGTTCATCCTCATCTTCCTGGTCATCGTGATCGGCGCGTCGCTGACGCTGTACGCCTGGCGCGCGCCGAAGGTCGGCCTCGGCGCACGTTTCGGCCTGCTCTCGCGCGAGACGCTGCTGCTGCTCAACAATGTGTTGCTGGTGGCCGCCACCGGCGCGGTCTTGCTGGGCACGCTGTACCCGCTGGTGCTCGATGCGCTGGGCCTGGGCAAGATCTCGGTCGGCCCGCCGTACTTCGACACCGTGTTCGTGCCCTTGATGGCGCCGCTGGTCTTCCTGATGGGCGTGGGCCCGATGGCGCGCTGGAAGGCCACCGAGCTGCCCGACCTGTGGACCCGGCTGCGCTGGGCGCTGGGCGTGGCGATCGTGGCCGCGCTGGGGGTGGAGTGGTCCACCGGCGAGATCGGCTTCCAGGCGACGCTCGGGCTGGCGATGGCTTTCTGGATCATCGCCTCGGTGGCCACCGACCTGTTCGAGCGCCTGCGCGGTGGCAATCCGCTCGAGCGCGCCAAGTTGCTGCCGCGGGCGATGGTCGGCATGATGGTCGCGCACCTGGGCGTGGCCGCCTTCATCATCGGCGTGACCATGGTGAAGGGCCACGAGGTCGAGCGCGACGTGAAGATGGAGGTGGGCGACACCACCGAGGTGCGCGGCTACACCTTCACCTTCAAGGGTGTGAGCGACACGACCGGGCCGAACTACGTCGCGGCGCGGGCGACCATCGAGGTCAGCCGTGACGGGCGCATGCTGCGCACGATGCACCCCGAGAAGCGCATGTACCGCGTGCAGCAGAACCCGATGACCGAGGCCGACATCGACACCGGCTTCACGCGCGACCTGTACGTCTCACTGGGCGAGCCGATCGAAGGCAGCAAGGGCGCCTGGATCGTGCGCGTCTACTTCAAGCCCTTCGTCGACTGGATCTGGGGCGGCTGCCTGCTGATGGCGCTGGGCGGCCTGCTCGCCGCCACCGATCGCCGCTACCGCGCCAAGGTTCGCAGCGAGCAGGGTGCATCGTCCATCGTGGGAGCGAGCGCTTGAAGAGCCTGAAGTTCCTCATACCGCTGGGTATCTTCCTGGTGCTCGCGGTCTTCCTCGCGGTGGGCCTGAACCTGAACCCGCGCGAAGTGCCGTCGCCGTTGATCGGCAAGCCGGCGCCTGCCTTCACCCTGACCCGGCTGGATGCTCCGGCGCAGACGATCAAGCGCGACGAACTGCTCGGCAAGGTCTGGATCCTCAACGTCTGGGCCTCGTGGTGCGCGCCGTGCCGCGAAGAGCACCCGGTGCTGGTGGAGTTCGCGCGGCGCAAGCTCGTGCCGATCTACGGCCTGAACTACAAGGACACCCGGCCGGCCGGCATGGGCTTCCTGACCCAGCTGGGCAACCCCTATGAAGCCTCGCTGTTCGACGGCGACGGACGGGTCGGCATCGACTACGGTGTCTACGGCGTGCCCGAGACCTTCGTGATCGACAAGCAGGGCATGATCCGCCACAAGCATGTCGGGCCGCTCACGCCCGAAGTGGTGCGCACGAAGATCGAGCCGCTGCTGAAGGAACTCAATGCCTGAGCTGCTCTCCCGCTGGATGCTCGCGCTGCTGCTGGCCTTGCCGCTGGCCGCTGACGCCAAGGAGGCCGCCCCGGCCTCCGACGACCCGGTGCTCGAGGCGCGCGTGATGCGGATCTCCGCCGAGCTGCGTTGCCTGGTTTGCCAGAACCAGACCATCGCCGACTCGCACGCCGACCTCGCGCAGGACCTGCGCCAGCAGGTGCGCGAGATGCTGCAGAAGGGCCAGAGCGATGCGCAGATCATCGACTACATGACGCAGCGCTACGGTGACTTCGTGCTGTACCGCCCGCCGGTCAAGTCGACGACCGCCTTGCTGTGGTATGGCCCTGCCTTGCTGGTGCTGGGCGGCCTGGGCGTGCTGGCCGTCGTGCTGCGCCGGCGCAGCAAGCTGCCGGACGATCAGTTCGAGCCCGACCAGCCCGAGTAGTCCCCCTGCTTCGGGGGGAAGGCGCGCTCCGGGCGTGAGCGTGCGTGTCATTTGTCACTGTGCGCGCGCCGCGGCCCCCGGGCTGCGCGCGCCGCGGCCGCCAATAATCCAAAACCCCTCAACGTACAGGGGCGGCGCCTCCGGCGCTGCCGCCGGGAGACAGCGTGTTTCGTGCGTTCCATGATCGAGCCCATGCCTCTGTGCTTTTCGATGCCGGCATGGATGCATTCCTGGGTTTCCTGGCCGTGCTCGTCGCCGCCTGGTGGCTCAGCGCGGCACCGCTGACCGAGATCCACAGACCGCTGGCCGATCCCTCGCTGCGCCTGGTCGCGGCCGGCTTCGCGATCGGCATGGCCGCCTTGCTGGCCAGCATGGGCCTGTACCGGCAGGTCGGCCTGTCCTTGCCGGCTCAGATCCTGCGCCTGTTGGTCGCCGCCGGGATGGGCGGCTACCTGACCTACCTGCTGCTCAAGGAAGTGAACTTCGACGGCGAGCCGGGTCGGCTGATCGGGCATTCGGTTCTGAATCTTCTGGCGGGGCTGATCGTCGTGCGCGGCACGATCGCGCTGGCCCGCCACGCCGCCGGGCGCCAGCGCTTCCTGATCGTCGGCACCGGGGCCGAGGCGGTGTCGGTGGCCCACGACCTGCGGCACAGCCCGCGCATGCGTGGCGAACTGGTCGGCTTCTATCCGGCCAAGGACGCCGCCACCGATGCCGGCATCGACCCGACGCTGGTGCTCGATCGGAATGTCGCGCTCGAACGGCTGGTCGAAGAGCTCGAGATCGATTCGATCATCGTGGCCACGCGCGAGCAGCGCGGCGGTGCGATGCCGATGGAGCAACTCGTGGTGTGCCGCACGATGGGCGTGCCGGTGCTCGACCTGGCCGGCTTCTACGAGCAGACCCACGGCGAGGTGCCTCTGGACAGCCTGAAGGCCAGCTGGCTCATCTACGGCCCGGGTTTCGTCCAGGGCCAGGCGCGGCAGATGCTCAAGCGCGCCTTCGACGTGCTGACCTCGTCGTTCCTGCTGCTGCTCGCGTCGCCGGTGATGGCCCTGGCCGCCATCGCGATCAAGCTCGACAGCCGCGGCCCGCTGATCTACCGCCAGGAGCGCGTGGGTCTGGGCGGCCATTCGTTCATGTGCCTGAAGTTCCGCAGCATGACCACCGACGCCGAGCGTGACGGCGTGGCCCGCTGGGCGACGAAGAACGATGCACGCGTCACCCGCGTCGGCCGCTTCATCCGCAAGACGCGCATCGACGAGCTGCCGCAGCTCATCACCGTGCTCAAGGGCGAGATGAGCATCGTCGGGCCGCGGCCCGAGCGACCGAGCTTCGTCGCCGACCTGCAGCAGAAGATCCCGTTCTACGACCTGCGCCACACTGTCAAGCCCGGAGTCACCGGCTGGGCGCAGGTGCGCTACCCGTACGGCGCGACCTTCGAGGACGCGGTGCACAAGCACCAGTTCGACCTCTACTACGTCAAGAACAACTCGCTGCTGCTGGATCTCGTGATCCTGATCGACACCGTCAGCGTGGTGCTGTTCGGCGAAGGCCAGTAGGCCTCACAGGGTCAGCCGCCAGCCCTCGACGAGCGCGCCCGGCGTGCTCTTCGAGCCGAGCTGCCGCTCCAGGTAGGTGTCGCTCTCGGTGATCAGTTCGGCGCGGTCACCCAGGCCCAGCAGGCCCTCGCCGAACATGCGCAGGAACGAATCGTCGAAGCGCATGACGCCGATCGGCTCCACCGGCCGGCCATCTTCCACCCACAGGCAGGCGAAGCGTGTCAGGCCGGTCATGCGGCAGGCCTGCCGGTCCGAGTAGTTCAGGTACCAGAGGTTGCTGATCCACAGCCCCGTGCCCAGCGCAGCCAGTGCCTGTGCCTCCGGCAACCGGCCGGGGGCCAGCGACAGCGACTCCGGCACTTCTTCCCTGTTGGCGCCGTTGGCGGCCAGGCCGAACTCCTGCGCCGAACGTGCGCTGTTCAGCGTGCCGGTGGCCAGGCCGCGCTCGACCAGGCTCACGCGCGGCGGCCGCGCGAAGCCCTCGGCGGTGAAGGCCGGGGCGGGCCCCAGCGCGGTGTGTTCGCTGATCTCGATGTCGGGGTGCAGCACCGCGTCGCGGTGAGCGAGCCGCATCAGGGTAGAGGTGCCGGTGCGCCGCTCCTTCAGGCCGAAGCCACCCCACGCCAGCGCGCCGAGCAGTTCGGCCATCGCCGTCGGCGTGAACCAGGCGCGGTAGGCGCCGGGCGCGAGCACCCGCGGCGGCCGCGCCATCACGGCGAGCTGCCGCGTGCTCTCGGCGACGTGGCGGGCAAATTCGTCTTCGCTCCAGTGCGACCCAGCGTAAGCGGTCTTCACGGCCTTGTCGGCCGTGTGATAGAGGCACCAGTCGAAGTGGAAGGTCTGCACGTGGTGCCAGTGGCGCGAGCCCAGGCTGTCGGCGAAGGCGCGCACCACCGGACCACCGGCATAGAAGCCGACGAAGTCCAGCCCCGCCGCCACGCGCGCCACGGCCTGAACGACCACGGACTCGCCGGGCAGTTCACCCGTGTCGTGGCGCTCGCTGCACGCCGGTGCGTCGGGCAGCAGCAAATAGGGGTCGTCCGGCAGCGCGGGCAGCAGGGCCCGCAACGCGTCGAGCTCCGTACGCAGCCGGGCGATGTCGGCATCGACCCGGCCGCCCAGCGCCAGGCGGACCTCGGCATGGCGCCGGCCGCGCACCAGCGACAGCGTGGCCACGGCCTGCTCCACATGCGTGGCCTGGCGCACCGCGCCGCGGTTGAAGCGGATGAAGCTCGACGACTCCGCCGCCAGCAGCAGCGACACGCGCTCGTCGGCCTGCACCGGGCCGCACAGCGCCGCGGCCAGGGCCTCGAAGTAGGCGCGCTCGACCACGTTCATGCCGCGCTCCCGACCACCGCGACGCGGCTGAACTTGCAGGCCGGCGCCGCGTGGCCCACACGCACCATCTGCGAGGGCTCGCCTTTGCCGCAGTAGGGCGTGCCCATCACTTCAAAGGTGCCTTCGTCGCCCACCATCGCCAGCGAGCGCCAGAAGGTGGCGCTGATGCCGCGGTAGCTCGGGTCGCGCACGAGTTCGGCGAGCTTGCCGTGGCGGATCATGCGGCCCGATTCGCAGCCGAACTGGAACTTGTTGCGCGAGTCGTCGATGCTCCACGAGACATTGGTGTGCAGCATCACGCCGTGCTCGATGCTGGCGATCATCTCGTCGAGCGTGGACGTGCCGGGCTCGATGTTCAGGTTGCTCATGCGGTCGATCGGCGCGCGGTTCCAGCTGCTCGCGCGTGCCGTGGCCACGCCTTCGAGATCGGGCCGAATCGTGCGCGCCCGCGCCAGCGACACCGCGCCGCCCAGCGGCCGCTTGAGGATGCCGTTCTCGATCAGGTGGCGGCGCTGTGCTGGCTCGCCCTCGTCGTCGAAGCCGAAGCTGGCGATCTGCTCGGGGCGCGTCGGGTCGTAGGTCACGTTCAGCAGTTCGCTGCCGTAGGCGTAGTGGCCGAACATGTCGAGCGTGACGAAGCTGGTGCCGGCGAAATTGCGCTCGTCGCCGAGGATGCGGTCGAGCTCCAGCGGGTGGCCGATGGACTCGTGGATCTGCAACATCATCTGGTCGGGCATCAGCAGCACGTCCATCGTGCCGCCAGGGCAGGGCGGTGCCATCGCCAGCTCGATCGCCTCGGCCGCGACGCGTGCGCCCTCGGTGGCGAAGCGGGCGCGTTCCAGCACCTCCAGACCGCCCTGCTGGCACCAGCCGTTGTACTGGCCGGCCGACGAGCGGGTCTGCGTCACGCCGCCCACGTGGGCGGTGGCCTGGACGTGCGGCATGGTCTGGCTCCAGCGCTGCTCACTGCGGCCACCGTCGCTGGTCAGCAGCAGCTGCTCGAACTGCACCGTCAGCAGGCTGGCCACGCGATCGACGATGCGGCTGTCGCCGCCGGCCTGCGCGCACACCTCGCGCAGCAGCGCCAGGCGCTCGCCCAGGCCCAGGGCCTGCAGCGGGCGCCGCACCACACCCTCGTAGCGGCCCGTTGCCGTGACGGCCGGCAGGTCGGCCGGGTCGAACACCATGCGGCCGGCCACGGCGCGGGCCATGCGGCCGGCGCGCACGAAAGCGTCGGCGAGGCCCGCTTCGCTGAGGTCGGCCGTGGCCGCGTGGCCAAGGCCCCCGTCGCGCGACACGCTGACCATCACGCCGGTGTCGCGGCAACGCTGCGGCGCCTCGGCGACGTCCTGCCGGACGGTGAGCGTCTCGGAGAGTTCGTCGACAGCGCGCAGCGTCCAGCGCGCATCGGCGGGCGCGACGCGCTGCGTCAGGGAGTCGAGGGCATCGAACATGGCGGCGCGCGGTACGGCTATTGACTTGAGCCAGTGTACGCGCGGGCCGCCGCCCGCACCCCCCCAAAGCGCTCAGATCACCCGGCGCTCCGTCTTCGCGTCGAACAGGTGCGCCTCGGTGGCCGACCAGTGCAGGTGGACGTTTTCGCCCACCGCCTGGTGCACCTTGCCCGGCACGCGCGCCATCATCTTGCCGATCGGGGTGTCGACCAGCACGTAGGTCTCGGGGCCGGTCGGCTCGACCAGGCTGATCGTGCCGGGCAGGCCGGTATCGGACAGCAGCATCGCCTCGGGCCGCAGGCCGTAGAGGATGCCGTCGGGGTGGCCGGTGCCGACCAATGCACGCTGCTGATCGTTGAGCGTCAGGTCGATGCCGTGCGAGGCGAAGCCGTTGGCGGCGCGTTGGCCGGTCACGATGTTCATGGCCGGCGAGCCGATGAACTCTGCCACGAAGCGCGTGGCCGGCCGGCTGTAGATCTCGTCAGGCGAGCCGAGCTGCTCGATCAGGCCGCCCTTCATCACCGCGATGTGGTCGCCCAGGGTCATCGCCTCGACCTGGTCGTGCGTCACGTACACCGTCGTCACCTGCGCCTTGTTGTGCAGGTGCTTGATTTCGGCGCGCATCTCCACGCGCAGCTTGGCGTCGAGGTTGGACAGCGGCTCGTCGAACAGGAATAGCGTCGGGTCGCGCGCCAGCGCACGGCCCATGGCCACACGCTGGCGCTGGCCACCCGAAAGCTGCCCCGGCTTGCGGTCGAGCAGATGCTCGATCTGCAGCATCTTCGAGACGCGCTGGATCGCCTCGTCGCGCTGCGGCTTGGGCACGTTGCGCATCTCCAGCCCGAAGCTGATGTTCTGCGCCACGTTCATGTTCGGGTAGAGAGCGTAGCTCTGGAACACCATCGCGATGTCGCGGTCCTTCGGCAGCGCGTGAGTCACGTCGCGCCCGCCGATGTGGATCTCGCCCTCGGTGGGCTTGTCGAGCCCGGCGATGATGTTCAGCAGCGTGCTCTTGCCGCAGCCGGAGGGCCCGACCAGGATCAGGAAGTCGCCGGCCTCGACCTCGATGTCGATGCCCTTGAGGATGTCGACCGCGCCATAGCTGCGGCGGACGTTGCGGATGGATAGTGCGCCCATGGATTCCCTCT
Source organism: Rhizobacter sp. AJA081-3 (assembly GCF_017795745.1). Lineage (GTDB taxonomy): Bacteria > Pseudomonadota > Gammaproteobacteria > Burkholderiales > Burkholderiaceae_C > Piscinibacter. Next base: position 1,771,154 of record NZ_CP059067.1, read on the forward strand.
CAGCCTTTGACGGCGCCGGCTGTCAGCCCGCGCACGAAATACTTGCCTGCGACGATGTAGACGAACAGCGTGGGCAAGCCGGCGATCATCGCCGCAGCCATGTCCACGTTGTATTCCTTGACCGAGCTCGTGGTGTTGGCCAGGTTGTTCAGGCCCACGGTGATCGGCTTGCTGCCGGCGCCGGAGAACACGATGCCGTAGAGGAAGTCGTTCCAGATGTTGGTGAACTGCCAGATCAGCGTGACCACCGTGATCGGCGTGGACAGCGGCAGCACGATGCGCCAGAAGATGCGCCAGAAGCCGGCACCGTCGAGCATCGCCGCCTTGACCAGTTCGTCGGGCAGGCCGACGTAGTAGTTGCGGAAGAACAGGGTGGTCGAGGGCAGGCCGGCGACCACGTGCACGAGCACCAGGCCCCACACCGAACTGGCGATGCCCATCCAGCCGAGGATCTGGCTCATCGGCAGCAGCACCACCTGCATCGGCATGAACACCCCGAACAGCATCAGCGCGAACATCAGCTCGCTGCCCTTGAAGCGCCACTTCGCCAGCACGTAGCCGTTGATGGCGCCCAGCAGCGTGGAGATCAGCACTGCCGGGATGACCATCAGCACCGAGTTCATGAAGAAGGGCCGCAGGCCGCCGCAGTCGATGCCGGTGCAGGCGTGGCTCCAGGCCTTGCTCCATGCGTCGAAGGTGGGCGCGGTGGGCAGCGACAGCAGGTTGCCTTCGCGGATCTGCGCCATGTCCTTCAGCGAGGTCGTGAGCATCACGTACATCGGCAGCAGGAAGAACACGGCGAACAGCAGCAGCACCGACCACAGCGCCAGGCGCTGCCAGTCGAGCCGGTTCGGGGCGGCGGCGGTGTTCATTTCTTCGCCCTCAGTTCGGAGTAGAGGTAGGGCACGACGATGGCCGCCACGGTGGCCAGCATGATCGTCGCCGAGGCCGCGCCCAGGCCGATCTGCCCGCGCGAGAAGGCCATCGTGTACATGAAGGTGGCCGGCATGTCGGTGGCGTAGCCCGGGCCGCCGGCAGTCAGCGCCATCACCAGGTCGAAGCTCTTGATCGCCAGGTGGCTCAGCACCATCAGCGTCGAGAAGAACACCGGCCGCAGGCTCGGGATGATGATGCGCCAGTAGATGCGCGGCAGGCTCGCGCCGTCGATCTGCGCGGCCTTCAGGATCGAGTCGTCGATGCCGCGCAGGCCGGCGAGGAACAGCGCCATCACGAAGCCGGCGCTCTGCCAGACGCCTGCGATGACGACGGTGTAGATGGCGCGGTCGGGGTTGATCAGCCAGTCGAAGCCGAAGCTCGTCCAGCCCCATTCGTGCATGACTTTCTCAAGACCCAGGCCCGGGTTGAGGATCCACTTCCAGGCCGTGCCGGTGACGATGAAGCTCAGCGCCATCGGGTACAGGTAGACGGTGCGCAGCACGCCTTCGGCGCGGATCTTCTGGTCGAGCAGGATGGCCAGCAGCAGCCCGATGGCCATGCCGAAGAAAAGGAACAGGCCGCCGTAGATGGCCAGGTTCTTCAGCGCCACCCACCAGCGGTCGCTCTCCCACAGCGTCGCGTACTGCTCGAGGCCGACGAACTCGTAGTTGGGCAGCAGCCGCGAGGCCGACAGCGACAGGTAGCCGTTCCAGGCCATCAGGCCGTAGATGAAGAAGAAGGCGAGCAGGAAGGAGGGCGCCAGCACGAGCTTGGGCATCCATTCCGACAGGCGCGTGGCCATCGAGACGGGCACAGCCGTGCTCGCCGCGCGCGCGGGCGTGGCAGTCGTCGTGTTCATGGTGCGGACCCCGGGAGGAGAGCGCGGCGTCGGGGCGACGCCGCGCCGGGGAGAATGACACGGAACGCAGCCGGCGTGAACCGGCTGCGCCCCGGCGGGCTTACTTGGTCTTCGCGGCGGCGACGAGCTTGTCCATGGCCGCGGCCGAGGTCATCTTGTCGTCGTTCCAGAACTGCGAGACCACGTCCTTGATCGCGCCTTCGGCGGCCGACGGAACGGCCATGCCGTGGGCGATGGACGGCACCAGCGAGCCCGCCTTCGCGGTCGACACGAAGTCGGCCGCCGAGGTCTTGGCGCAGTCGTCGAACTTGTCCAGCTTCATGTTCAGGCGAACCGGGATCGAGCCCTTGTTCAGGTTGAACACTTCCTGGAAGTCGGTCGACATGATCGCCGCGGCGAGGTCCTGCTGGGCCTTCTGGTTGGCCGGGTCCTTCAGCTTGAAGAGGGCGAAGCTGTCCACGTTGTAGGTGTAGCTCTTCGCGGTGCCCGGGGCTGCCACGCAGGCGAAGTCCTTGCCCGGCACCTTGCCTGCGGCGATGAACTCGCCCTTGGCCCAGTCGCCCATCAGCTGCATGCCGGCCTCGCCCTTGATCACCATCGCGGTGGCCAGGTTCCAGTCACGGCCCGGGGCGTTCTTGTCGGTGTAGGACTTGACCTTCTTGAAGGTGCCCAGCACCTTCTCCATGGTCGGGCTCTTCAGCGAGCCGGCGTCGAGCTGCACCAGCGCCTTCTTGTAGAAATCGGCTCCGCCGACGCCGAGCGCCACGCTCTCGAAGGTGGTGAAGTCCTGCCAGTTCTGGCCGCCGTGGGCGACCGGGATGATGCCGGCCTTCTTCAGCGCCTCGGCGGCGACGAAGAACTCGTCCCAGGTGGTCGGCAGCTTGGCGCCGGCCTTCTTGAAGGCTTCCGGGTTCGCCCACAGCCAGTTGACGCGGTGCACGTTGACGGGCGCGGCGACGTAGTTGCCCTTGTACTTGAGGCCGTCTGCGATGGCCTTGGGCAGCAGTTCGTCCCACTTCTCGGCCTTGGCGACATCGTCCATGTTGGCCAGCACGCCCTCGCGCGCCCATTCCTGGATCGACGGGCCCTTGATCTGGGCGGCGGCCGGGGCATTGCCCGAGACCACACGCGACTTCAGCACCGTCATGGCGGAATCGCCACCGCCGCCGGCGACCGCGAAGTCCTTCCAGCTGTGGCCCTTCTTCTGCATCGAGGCCTTCAGTTCGGCGGCGGCCTTGGCCTCGCCACCGGACGTCCACCAGTGCAGCACCTCCACCTCGCCCGCCTGGGCCAGGCTGGCGCTCATCAGGCCGGCGGCGGCCAGCGAAAGGGAAATGCGGGTCATCGACATGCGTGTCTCCTCAGGAACTCGGTTTAGGAAATGTTCAGCTTGTTGAACCAAGCGGAGCGCATGTTAAAGATGCGTTAATGTTTCATCAAGAGGGCGTTCACCCCGGACTTTCCCTAGGTCGATCCGGCGGGGCCGGCCCGCGCGGCGCGTTCGCCACCGCACAGATCGGGCGAGCCGGGCGTGAGATCGTGGGCCGACGGCGTGTCGTCCCGGTCGGGCCGACGCCGGGTTCTCCAGCGAGGTTTCATGGCAACCGTTCGAATGGTCCTGGTTCTTCTGACAGCGGCGTTCGGCAGCGCGTGCGGCGGTGGCGGCGGCACGCCGGCGCCACCCCTGCCGGCGGGCAGCGTGGCTTTCTCGGCAGCCGGCTACAGCGTGGCGCAGGGCAGCGGGCTGATGACCATCACGGTCAACCGCAGCGAGGGCTCGCGCGACGGCAGCGTGGCCTTCGCCACCGCCGATGGCACGGCGCTGGCCGGCAGCGACTACACGGCGCGCAGCGGCACGCTCGTGTGGGCCAGCGGCGACAGCGCGCCGAAGACCATTTCGCTGCCCATCGCCACGGCGACGCCCAACACCGCCGACAAGGCCTTCAGCGTGGCGCTGTCGAGCCCGACCAACGGCCTGGCGCTCGGCACGCAAGCCTCGACCACCGTCACCATCACGGCGAACCCGTCGAGCGCAGCGCCGAGCGTGAGGGTGAGCGGCAACCGCCTCGTCGACGCGGCCGGCAACGTGCTGCAGTTGCGCGGCGTGAGCTTCAGCGGCTTCGAGTTCGTCGCCATCGGCGGCTGGAGCCCGAGCGATCCGTCCGGCGGGCAGGCCGGGCAGCCCAACGGGCCGCGCTGGTCGGCCGTCAAGGCCTGGCACGCCAACACCGTGCGCTTCACCCTCAACGAGACTTCCTGGCTGGGACTGACCTGTGTCGACACCGACGGCGTGACGCGCCAGGGCGACCCCGGCGGCAACTACCGCTCGGCGATCGCCACGCAGGTGCAGGAAGCCAACGCTGCGGGGCTGTATGTGATCATCGAGCTGCACTGGGCCGCGCCGGGCACTGCCTGCCCGATGGTGCAGACGCAGATGGCCAACATGGACCACTCGATCGACTTCTGGACCTCGGTGGCGACGACGTTCAAGGACAACCCGACGGTCCTCTTTTCGCTCTACAACGAGCCCTTCTTCTTCGGCCTGAGCTCACCGGCCAATGCCTGGACGGCGTTGATGAGCGGCGGGACCTTCGATTACTTTCCCGCCACCAGCGGCACCTCCAACTACCGCAACATCACCGGCGCGTGGCGCTCGGCCGGCATGCAGACCATGCTCGACGCCGTGCGTGCCACCGGTGCCACCAATGTGGTGCTGATCGGCGGCATCGAGTTCAGCAACAACATGAGCGGCTGGCTGGCGAACCGGCCGAACGATCCGCTGAACCAGGTCGCGGCGGCATGGCACCCCTATCCGCCCATCCAGCGTGCCACCTCGGCCGGCGTGTCGACCGGCGGTGCCGGCTACGCGATCGGCGACACGGTGACGCTGGCCAAACCGAACGCCGTCTACGAAGCCGCGGTGCTGCGCGTGACGGCCGTCGGCGCCAGCGGTGCGGTGACGGCGGTGTCGCTGGGCAGCCAGGGCATGTACCTTCAGACGGCGCTGCCGTCCGGCCCGATCGCGCAAAGCACGAGCAGCGGTGCCGGCAGCGGCGCCACCTTCACGCTGGGCGGCTGGGGCAACCTGTCCAGCACCTGGAGCATGCCGGTCAACTGGCCGGTGGTGCAGGCGCTGTCGGCCCAGGTGCCCATCGTCTTCGCCGAGACGGGCGAGCACAACATGCCCGGCACCGACGGGGCGCCGTTCCTGCAGCAGCTGCTGCCCTTCGCCGGCGCGAACAATTGGTCGGTCATCGGCTGCTGCTGGGACGTCTTCGCGGAGCGCGACAACGTGCTGATCAAGGATGTCGACGGCACGCCCAGCGACGGCTACGGCCGCGTCTTCCACGACTGGATGACCGGCATCGCCTGGCAATAGCCGCCGCATCGGCGGCGCCGGGGATGTTTCAGGTGGCGCGCGGCAGTCGCATCAGCACGCGCAGTCCGCGTGGCGCGGCGCCCTCGAGCGTCACGTTGCCGGCATGCCTCTCGGCGATCTCCTTGACGATCGCCAGCCCCAGGCCACATCCGTCGCCCTGCAGGGTGGCGCGCGCGAAGCGCTCGAAGACACGTTCGCGATCGGCCGGGGCGATGCCCGGGCCGTTGTCTTCCACCTCGACCAGCGCGTCCTGGCCCAGCGGCCGCACGCGCACGGTCACCGTGCTGCCGCGGCCGGCGTAGCGCAGTGCGTTGTCGATCAGGTTGGCGATGGCCTCGCGCAGCAGCAGCGCGTTGCCGGTCACGGCAACCGAGCCTCCATCGGCCTCGTCGAATCCGAGGTCAATGCCGGCCTGGCGGGCGCGCGGCACATGCTCGGCGGTGAGCTCGCTGGCCAGGCGCACCAGCTCGACGCGGGCGCGGCCCTGGGCCGAGCCGGACTCGGGTTCGGCGCGTGCCAGCGTCAGCAGCTGGCTGACCAGGTGCGCGCTGCGCGTGGCGCTCTCGTGCACACGCTGCAGCCGCGCCTTCAGCGCCGGATCGGTGGTCTCGTTGAGCGCCAGCTCGGTCTGGCTCTTCAGCCCGGCCAGCGGCGTGCGCAGCTGGTGCGCCGCATCGCTGATGAAGCGGCGCTGGCCGCTCACGCTCTCGTGCACGGCCGACAGCAGCGTGTTGATGGCCTTGGCCAGTGCATGCACTTCGCGCGGCGCGGACTCGAGCTTGATCGGCGCCAGGTCGTTCGGCCCGCGGTCTTCCACCAGCGCGCGCATGCGTGCGAGCGGCGCCAGGCCGGCGCGGATGCCGGCCCAGACGATCATCGACATCAGCGCGATCAGTACCGACAGCGGCAGCGCGGTGTCGAGCAGGATGCGGCCGGCGAGCTGCTCGCGGCTGGCCCGGCTGCGGGCCACCTGCACGAGCATGCTCTGCGGGCTCTCGGCCTCGCCGTACGACAGGTACAAAGCCGCCACCCGCACGTCGACGCGCTTGTCGCCTTCGCCCATGCTGCCGTCGTAGAAGTAGGGCTGGCCCAGGCGCAGCGGCGCGATCGCCGGCGGCGGCGGCAGCTTGTGGTTGCCCAGGATGAACTGCCCCGGCGGCGTGCTGACCATGTAGTAGACGCGGTCGTCGGGGTCGGCCTCGATGATGTCCTGCGCGGCGCGCGGGAAGTCGATGAACAGGCCGTTGCCCACCGGCTTGACCTGCCGCGCCAGCGCCTTCGAGGCGGTGTGCAGTGTGGCGTCGATGACCTGGTTGGCGTAACGCGCCGCCAGGTTGTAGGTGAAGAAGGCGCCGGCCAGCCACAGCACCAGCTGCGGCAGCAGCAGCCACAGCAGCAGGTGCTGATGCAGCGAGCTGGTGCCGGGCGTGACGCCGGGCAGCCGGCGCAGCGCGTGCTTCAGGCGCGCGAGCATCGCGTCGCAGTCAGGCTTCGGCCTCGGCCTCGAGCAGGTAGCCCAGGCCGCGCACGGTGCGGATCGCCAGGCCCGAGCCTTCGAGCTTGCGGCGCAGGCGGTGGATGTAGACCTCGATCGAGCCGGCCCCCGTCTCGCTGCGCTCGACCGCCCAGCTCTCGGCGATCTGGTCCTTGGTGACGACGCGGTCGCGTTGCGCGAGCAGCAAGTCCAGCAGCATCCATTCGCGTGGCGACAGGTCGAGCACGTTGCCTTCGATGGTGGCGCGCCGCGCATCGCGATCGAAGCTGAGCTTGCCGAACTGCTGCGCCGCCGTGCCCGAGCCGCGGGTGCGGCGCAGCAGGGCGCGGATGCGCGCTTCGAGTTCGGGGAAGTCGAAGGGTTTGGTCAGGTAGTCGTCGGCACCGGCGTTCAGTCCCGCCACGCGGTGCTCCAGGCCGTCGAGCGCGGTCAGCACCAGCATCGGCAACGCCGGCTTGGCCGCTCGCACGCGCTTGAGCACGGTCAAGCCATCGACCATGGGCAAGCCGAGGTCCAGCACGCCGACGTCGAAGTTCTGGCGCAGCAGCAGGAACTCGGCGACGGCGCCATTGGGCGCCACCTCGACCTCGAAGCCGGCCTTGGCCAGGCTCGAACTGAGCGCATCGGCGAGGATCGCGTCGTCTTCGGCAAGCAGGAGCTTCATGCCGCGAAGCTTAACGGATTAACGGACCTTTAATCTTCGATGAATTCCCGACGGTGCGACACTGCCTGCCTCGTCCACCGCCAGAAGCCCCGCCATGCACCCGCACGCCGCCCTGATCGAACGTTTCTATTCCAGCTTCGCCAAGCGCGACTGGGCCGGCATGGCGGCCTGCTACCACCCCGACGTGCACTTCAGCGACGAAGCCTTCGACCTGCACGGCGCCGATGCCGGAATGATGTGGCGCATGCTGCTGACCAACGGCAAGGACCTGACGCTCGAATACAGCGGCATCGAGGCCGACGACCGCACGGGCCGCGCCCACTGGGACGCGCGCTACACCTTCAGCGCCACCGGCCGCAAGGTGCTCAACCGCATCGACGCGAGCTTCGAGTTCCGCGACGGATTGATCGTGCGGCACGTCGACCGCTTCGACTTCTGGACCTGGTCGCGCCAGGCGCTGGGCACGCCCGGGCTGCTGCTGGGCTGGTCGGGCTTCCTGAAGGCCAAGGTGCGCGCCAAGGCGGCGGCGGGGCTGGCGGCCTTCAAGCAGAAGGTCAGTGCCTGAGGGCCATCAACATTCGACGATGTTGACCGCGAGGCCGCCGCGCGCGGTCTCCTTGTACTTGGTCATCATGTCGGCGCCGGTCTCGCGCATGGTCTTGATGACCTTGTCGAGGCTCACATGGTGCGTGCCGTCGCCGCGCAAGGCCATGCGCGCCGCATTGATCGCCTTTACCGACGCGATCGCGTTGCGCTCGATGCAGGGGATCTGCACCAGCCCGCCGACCGGGTCGCAGGTCAAGCCGAGGTGGTGCTCCATGCCGATCTCGGCGGCGTTTTCCACCTGCTCCGGCGAACCGCCGAGCACGGCGCACAGCGCGCCGGCGGCCATCGAGCAGGCCACGCCGACCTCGCCCTGGCAGCCCACTTCCGCGCCGGAGATCGAGGCGTTCTCCTTGTAGAGGATGCCGATCGCGGCGGCGGTGAGCAGGAAGTCGATCACGCCGCGGTCGGTCGAGCCGGGCACGAAGCGCGCGAAGTAGTGCAGCACGGCGGGCACGATGCCGGCTGCACCGTTGGTCGGCGCGGTGACGACGCGGCCGCCAGCGGCGTTCTCCTCGTTCACCGCCAGCGCATAGAGGTTCACCCAGTCGAGCACCTGCAGCGGGTCGCGCAGAGCGGCCTCCGGGTTGGCGCACAGCTGCCGGTGCAGGTCCTGCGCGCGCCGACGCACCTTGAAGCCTCCGGGCAGCGTGCCGCCGGTGCGGCAGCCGCGCTCCACGCTGGCCTGCATCACCGCCCAGATCTTCAGCAGGCCGGCATCGATCTCGGCATCGCTGCGCCAGTGGCGCTCGTTGCGGCGCATCAGTTCGGCGATGCCGCAGCCCTGGCGCGCGGCCAGTGCCAGCAGCTCGGCGCCGGAGCGGAAAGGGAAGGGCAGCACCGTCGCGTCCGGCGCGATGGCCTTCTGCTTCGAGCCGTCGGCCGCCACCTCGTCGCTGACGACGAAACCGCCGCCCACCGAGTAGTAGACGCGCTCGGACAGCCGCACGCCGTCGGCGCCGAAGGCCTCGAAGCGCATGCCGTTGGCGTGGAAGGGCAGCGTCTCGCGGCGCAAGAAGACGAGGTCGGTCTTCTCGTTGAAGCGCACCGCGTGCCCGCCGGGCAGGTACAGCAGACCCTGCGTGCGCAGCTCGTGCAGCAGGGCCGGAATGGCCTCGACGTCGACCGTGTCGGGCTCGTGGCCGGCAAGGCCGAGCAGCACCGCCTTGTCGCTGCCGTGGCCCTTGCCGGTCGCACCCAGCGAGCCGTACAGGCGCGCCGTCACGCGCGCCGTCGCGGCGAGATGGCCGTCGTGCTGCAGGCGCAGCGCGAACAGCCGCGCCGCGCGCATCGGGCCGACGGTGTGCGAGCTCGACGGGCCGATGCCGATCTTGAACAGGTCGAAGACGGAGACGGCCATGGTCGCGCCGCGCTCAGCTTGCCAGCTCGGACATGGGCACGCAGGAGCAGAACAGGTTGCGGTCACCCCAGACGTTGTCGACGCGGCCCACCGGCGCCCAGTACTTCGCGCGCCGCAGCGAGGCGACCGGGTAGGCGGCCTGCTCGCGGGTGTAGGCGTGCTGCCAGTCGGCCTTGAGCAGGGCTTCGGCCGTGTGCGGTGCGTGTTTCAGCGGGTTGTCCTCGCGCGGCCAGGCGCCGGATTCGACCTGCGCGATCTCGCCGCGGATGGCGATCATCGCGTCGCAGAAGCGGTCGAGCTCCTCGCGCGATTCGCTCTCGGTGGGCTCGACCATCAGCGTGCCGGCCACCGGGAAGCTCAGTGTCGGCGCGTGGAAGCCGTAGTCGATCAGCCGCTTGGCCACGTCCTCGGCGCTGATGCCGCTGCTGTCCTTCAGCGGGCGCAGGTCGAGGATGCACTCGTGCGCCACGCCGCCACCCTGGATGCCGGGGATCTCGCCGCTGAAGTGGATGTCGTAGTGATCGGCCAGCCGCGCCGCCACATAGTTAGCCGCGAGGATGGCCGCCTCGGTGGCCGCCTGCAGGCCTTCGGCGCCCATCATGCGCACGTACATCCACGAGATCGGCAGCACGGCCGCGTTGCCCAGCGGCGCGGCGCTGACGGCGCCGACCTGCGAGGCCGTGCCGATCCCCGCGCTGCGGTGCGCTGGCAGGAAGGGCACCAGGTCCTCGACCACGCACACCGGCCCGACGCCGGGGCCGCCGCCGCCGTGCGGGATGCAGAAGGTCTTGTGCAGGTTCAGGTGGCTGACGTCGCCACCGAACTCGCCGGGTGCGGCCACGCCGACCAGCGCATTCATGTTCGCGCCGTCCACATAAACGCGGCCGCCGAAGGAGTGCACCAGCGAGCAGAGTTCCTTCACGCGGGCCTCGAACACGCCGTAGGTCGACGGGTAGGTGATCATCACGCAGGCGAGGCGATCCTTGTGCTGCTCGCACTTCGCGCGCAGGTCGTCGAGGTCGACGTTGCCCAGCGCGTCGCACTTCACCACCACCACCTGCATGCCCGCCATCTGCGCGCTGGCCGGGTTGGTGCCGTGGGCGGACTCGGGGATCACGCAGATGTCGCGCTGCGCGTCGCCGCGCGACTCGTGCCAGGCCTTGATGACCAGCAGCCCGGCGTACTCGCCCTGCGAGCCCGCGTTGGGTTGCAAGCTGATGCCCGCATAGCCGGTGGCCTGGCACAGCCAGGCACGCAACTGTTCGTCGAGCTGCGCATAGCCGGCCAGTTGGTCGGCGGGCGCGAACGGGTGAACATTGGCGAACTCAGGCCAGGTGATCGGGATCATCTCGCTCGTCGCGTTTAGCTTCATCGTGCACGAGCCCAGCGGGATCATCGTGCGGTCGAGCGCCAGGTCCTTGTCGGCCAGGCTGCGCAGGTAGCGCAGCATGTCGGTCTCGCTGTGGAAGCGGTTGAACACCGGGTGCGTCAAGAATGTGCTGCTGCGCGACAGTGACAGCGGGATCAGCGGCTTCACACCCTGCTCGAAGGGTGCGAAGTCGGGCACGGCCTGGCCATGGGCGAACAGCGACCACAGCGTGGTGATGTCCTCGCGCGTGGTGGTTTCGTCGAGCGTGATGCCCACGCTGTCGACCGAGGCGCGGCGCAGGTTGAAGCCGGCGTCGCGCGCGGCTTGCAGCATGGTCTCGGTGCGGGCGCCGGTGGCGACGCACAGCGTGTCGAAGGCCGCCTCCGCAGCGACCGATGCGCCGAGCTGCTTCAGGCCCGCCGCGAGCACCGCGGTGTAGCTGGCCACGCGGCGGGCGATGCGCTTGAGCCCCTCGGGCCCGTGATAGACGGCGAACATGCTGGCCACCACGGCCGGCAGCACCTGCGCCGTGCAGATGTTGGAGGTGGCCTTCTCGCGGCGGATGTGCTGCTCGCGCGTCTGCAGCGCGAGGCGGTAGGCCGGTGCACCGTGCGCATCGACGCTGACGCCGACCAGCCGGCCCGGCATCGAGCGCTTGAACTCGTCGCGCGTGGCCAGGTAGGCGGCGTGCGGGCCGCCGTTGCCCATCGGCATGCCGAAACGCTGGGTGTTGCCCACGGCGATGTCGGCACCCATCTCGCCAGGCGGCACGAGCAGGGTCAGCGCCAGCAGGTCGGCGGCGACGATGGCCAGGCCGCCGCGTGCATGCACGGCGTCGATGAGTGGTTTCAGGTCGCGCACCGTGCCGTTGACGCCGGGGTACTGCAGCAGCATCGCGAAGGCGTCCACCGTCGCGGCTGATTCCGTGCTGCCGGTGACCACCTCGATGCCCAGCGGCCTGGCCCGCGTGCGCACCACCTCCAGCGTCTGCGGCAGCACGTCGTCGGCGACGTAGAAGCGCGTCGATTTGGACTTGCCCATGCGCATGGCCAGCGTCATCGCCTCGGCTGCGGCGGTGGCTTCGTCGAGCATCGACGAGCCGGCGATGGCCATGCCGGTGAGATCGCACACCATGGTCTGGAAGTTGACCAGCGCCTCCATGCGGCCCTGCGAGATCTCGGCCTGGTAGGGCGTGTAGGCCGTGTACCAGGCCGGGTTCTCGAGGATGTTGCGCAGGATGACGCCCGGCGTGTGCGTGCCATGGTACCCCTGTCCGATGAAGCTCTTGAGCAGCCGGTTGCGCCCGGCGATGGCCTTCAGTTCGGCCAGCGCCTGCGCTTCGGTCAGCGGCGCGGGCAGCGCCATCGGCACGGCGCGCGCGATCGGGCGAGGCACGATGGCCTCGATCAGCGCGCGGCGCGACGCTGCACCGATGACCGACAGCATGTGCTGCTCGGCCGCGGCATCGATGCCGATGTGGCGAGAGACGAACTCGGAGGCGTTCTCCAGCTCGCGCAGCGGCTGGTGGGCGGACATCAGCATGGGGCTTCCCGTGAAAGGCGGTGCAGGTTCAGGCGGTCTTGAGCAGCTTGTCGTAGGCCGGGCCGTCCATCAGCTGGTCGAACTCGGCCATGCCTGCCTCGGAGATGTGCACCTTGAAGAACCAGCCGTTGCCCAGCGGGTCGGTGTTGGCCAGCGAGGGGTCGTCGCGAAGCGCCTCGTTGACCTCGACGATCTCGCCGGTGACCGGCATGAACAGGTCGGCGGCGGCCTTGACGGACTCGACCACACCGGCGATGTCGCCCTTCTTGAAAGTCTTGCCGACCTCCGGCAGGTCGACGAAGACGACGTCGCCCAGCGCGTCCTGTGCATGGTGGGTGATGCCCACGGTGGCGGCCTCGTGGTCCTCGATGTTGATCCACTCGTGATCGGGGGTGTACATCGTCGTCATCGGTGTTCTCCTTGGGGTGACGTGACGGGTTCAGCCGCGGAAGTAGCGGTGGGGGGCGAAAGGCATCGGGCTCACGCGCATCGGCTGGCGCTTGCCGCGCACCTCGGCGTAGACCTCGTGATTGGGCAGCGCGTGATTGGCGGCGAGATAGGCCATGGCGATAGGCTTGTCGACCGAAGGCGCGAGCGTGCCGCTGGTGACGCGGCCGAGCTTGTGGCCCTGGGCATCGACGATGGTCGCGCCCTCGCGCACCGGCAAACGCTCCAGGCCGACCAGGCCGACGCGCTTGCAGGTCACGCCGGCGCCGAGCTGCTTGTCGATCGCCGCCGCGCCCGGGTAGCCGCCGTGGCGCGCGCCGCCGACGCGGCGCACCTTCTGGATCGCCCAAGTCAGGCCGGCTTCGACCGGTGTCTTGGTCTCGTCGATGTCGTGGCCGTACAGGCACAGGCCGGCTTCGAGGCGCAGCGTGTCGCGTGCGCCCAAGCCGGCCGGCTTCACCTCGGGCAGCGCGAGCAGTGCGCGGGCCAGGTCGGCCGCCTGCTCGGCGGGCACGGAGATTTCGTAGCCGTCCTCGCCGGTGTAGCCGGATCGGGTGGCGAAACACTCGATACCGGCAATGTGCGCAAAGGCCCCGGTCATGAACGTGAGCTTGCCGAGATCGGGCGCGAGCCGCGCGATCGCCGCGGCCGCCTTCGGGCCTTGCAGGGCGAGCAGGGCGCGTTCGGGCATCGGCACCACCGTGCAGCGGTGGCCGATGTTCGTCTGCAGGTGACGCATGTCGGCGTCCTTGCAGCCGGCGTTGACGATCACCAGCAGGTCGTTCTCGCGCCGAGTGATCATCAGGTCGTCGAGGATGCCGCCGGCCGCATTGGTGAAGAAGCCGTAGCGCTGGCGGCCCGGTGCGAGGTCGACCACGTCGACTGGCACCAGCGACTCCAGGGCCCGCGCGGCGTCGTCGCCGACCAGGCGCACCTGTCCCATGTGCGACACGTCGAAGAGGGCGGCCGAATCGCGGCAATGGCGGTGCTCGGCGAGGATGCCGGCGGGGTAGCTCACCGGCATGGCGTAGCCGGCGAAGGGCACCATCTTGGCGCCGAGTTCGGCGTGCAGGTCGTACAGCGGGGTGCGCTGCAGGGGAGTGTCGGACATGTTCGCCTCCGGGCGACGCTTTTCGAGGGCCTTGGCCAACCCCGGCGTGGCACATGCCAAACCAGGGAGCTGCCCTCTCTGTCCGCTTTACCTGAGAGATTGGCGGCGCCGCAACAGGCGCGTCCGCTTGCCCCTTCGGTGGGCCCGCTCGAAACGGGCCTCTCTCCAGCGAGGAACGCCCTGCGCGAACGCAAGACGCTTGCCAGTCCTTTTGCCTGAGCGTTCGAACGATGTCCTGTTCTGCGCCTTCGGCGGCTTCACGGGGAAGCTCTCTCCTGACGGCGCGCAGTGTAGCAGCCGCGGGCCGGATAATCGCGCCCCATGACAGCTGCAGACGAATGGTTGACGGTCGAATCGCTCGACCTCGAGGCGCAGGGCGTGGCCCACAACGCCGAGGGCAAGGTGGTGTTCGTCGATGGTGCATTGCCCGGCGAGGTGGTGCAGGTCACGGTGCAACGGCGCAAGAACAACTGGGAGCAGGCCACCGCGGTGGCCTGGCGCCGCGAGAGTTCGCAGCGCGTTCGGCCGCAGTGCCCGCATTTCGGGAACTGCGGCGGCTGCAAGATGCAGCACCTGCATGTGGCGGCACAGGTGGCCACCAAGCAACGTGCGCTGGAAGACGCGCTGTGGCACCTGGGCAAGGTGAAGGCCGAACAGATGCTGCGCCCGATCGAGGGTCCGGCCTGGGGCTACCGCTTCCGCGCCCGGCTGTCGGTGCGCCACGTGGCGAAGAAGGGCAAGGTGCTGGTGGGCTTCCACGAGCGCAAGTCGAGCTACGTCGCCGACATGGAAGTCTGCGAAGTGCTGCCGCCTCACTTGTCGGCGATGCTGTTGCCGCTTCGCGAACTGATCGGCTCGATGGACCAGCGCGACCGGCTGCCGCAGATCGAGGTGGCGGTGGGTGACTCGGTCACTGCGCTGGTGCTGAGGCACCTGGAACCGCTGTCGGCGGCCGATGCCGACCGGATGCGCGACTTCGCGAAGGATCGTGGCGTGCAGTGGTGGCTGCAGCCCAAGGGCCCCGACACGGTACATCGCCTCGACGAGGGCGGGCCGGAACTGGCCTACACGTTGCCCGAGTTCGGCATCACGATGCCGTTCAAGCCGACCGACTTCACCCAGGTGAACCACCAGATCAACACCATGCTGGTCTCGCGCGCGCTGCGGCTGCTGGCCGTTCAACCGGGCGAGCGCGTGATCGACTGGTTCTGCGGCCTGGGCAACTTCACGCTGCCGCTGGCGCGCAGCGCACGCGAAGTGCTCGGCATCGAGGGCAGCGAGGCGCTGGTGCAGCGCTCGCGAGAGAACGCGGCGCGCAACGGGCTGGCGCAGACAACGCGCTTCGAGGCGCGCAACCTGTTCGAGCTGCCGGCGGCCGATCTCGCTGGCTACGGCATGGCCAACAAGTGGCTCGTCGATCCGCCGCGCGAAGGCGCCTTCGCGCTGGCCAAGGCGCTGGCCGAACTGCATGAGGCGCCCGCGTTCGCGCCGGGCTGGGCGCCGCCGCGGCGCATCGTCTACGTGAGCTGCAACCCGGCCACGCTCGCGCGCGATGCCGGCCTGCTGGTGCACCAGGCCGGATACCGCTGCACGGCGGCAGGCGCCGTCAACATGTTCCCGCACACGGCGCATGTCGAAAGCATTGCGGTCTTCGAAAAGGACGACATCCGGTGAACGCGACCGTCAGCATCCCGCTGTGGCTGTTCGTCCTGCTGCTCGTGCTGGCGGCGGCGGCCGGGCTGCAGTGGTTCCTGCTGCCGGGCGTGCGCTGGTACTTCCGGCGCAAGGTGCGGCGGGTGCTCGACGAGATCCAGTTGCGGCTCAAGATCGAACTGCCGCAGTTCAAGCTGACGCGCCGCCGCGCGCTGATCGACCGGCTGATGAGCGACCCTCGCGTGATGGCCGCGGCGCAGCAGCACGGCATCGAGACCGGCAAGTCTTCCGCTGCGGTGAAGAAGCAGGTGCTCGGCTATGCGCGAGAGATCGTGCCGGCCTTCAATGCCTACGTGTACTTCCGCGTCGGCTACTGGCTGGCCAAGACCTTCGCAAGGCTGGTCTACCGGGTTCGGCTCGGCTACACCGACGACGCGGCGATCGCTGCCATCAACCCCAAGTCCACGGTGGTGTTCGTGATGAACCACCGCAGCAACATGGACTACATCCTGGTGTCCTTCCTCGCCGCCGAGCGCGTCGCGCTGAGCTACGCGGTGGGCGAGTGGGCGCGCATCTGGCCGCTGCAGGGGCTGATCCGCGCGATGGGCGCGTACTTCGTGCGCCGCAACTCCGGCGACCCGCTGTACCGCATGGTGCTGCAGCGCTACGTGCAGATGGCCACCGAGGGTGGCGTGCCGCAGGCGATGTATCCCGAGGGAGGGCTGAGCGTGGATGGACGACTGCGCGAGCCCAAGCTCGGCCTGCTCGACTACATGCTCAAGGGCTTCAGCCCGGACGCCGAACGCGACCTGGTGTTCATCCCGGTGGGCATCAACTACGACCGCGTCATCGAAGACCGCAGCCTGCTGCGCAAGCTCGACGAGAAGCCGCCGCGCGGCAGCCTGTGGCGCACGCTGCGCATCACCGGGGCCTATCTCGGCCGCCAGTTCGTCTTCACGCTGCTGGGTCGACGCTATCGCTACGGCTACGCCTGCGTGAACTTCGGCCGCCCGCTGTCGATGCGCGGCTGGGTGCGCGAGCGCGGTGTCGATTTCCGTGGCCTCACCGACGCGCAGCGCCGCGATGCGGTGGGCGCCGTTGGGCAGGCACTGATGGCGACGATCGGCCAGACCATCCCGGTGCTGCCGGTTCCTCTGGTCGCACGCGTGCTGGCGGCCGACCCGCAGCAGGCCTGGTCGGAACTGGAGCTCAAGGCGGCCGTTCTCGCGCTCATGGAGCGCGCCGAGAACCAGGGGGCGCATGTCTACGTGCCGCGCAGCGACCGCGACTACGCCATCTCCGTGGGCCTGCGCATGCTGACGCTGCGTCATCTTGCCCTGGACGACGAGGGCCTGATCCGCGCCAATCCGGCCGAACTGCGTGTGCTGAACTACTACGCCAACTCGATCGCGCACCTGTTCGATGCACCAAAACAAACGGGGCCCGAAGGCCCCGCTTGAAGTTCAGTTCAGGACTGCGGCGATCACTCGCTGTTGCCACCGATGCCGAACAGCGACAGCAGCGCCTGGAACACGTTGTAGATGCTCAGGTAGACGCCGAGCGTGGCGCTGATGTAGTTCGTCTCGTAGCCGTCCTGCACGCGCTTCAGGTCGTACAGGATGAAGGCCGAGAAGATGCCGATCACCAGCACCGACAGCGTGATCATCAGCGCGCTCGACTGGATGAAGAAGTTGGCGATGCCCGCCACCAGCACCATGATCGCGCCGATGAAGAGCCACTTGCCCATCGCCGACAGGTCACGCTTGATGATCGACGACAAGGTGGCCATGCCGAGGAAGATCGCGCCGGTGCCGGCGAAGGCCATCATGATCAGGCTCGCGCCGTTGGTCAGGCCCAGCACCGCGCCGACCAGGCGCGAGAGCATGATGCCCATGAAGAAGGTGAAGGCCAGCAGCACCGGCACGCCGGCTGCGGAGTTCTTCGTCTTCTCGATCGCGAACATGAAGCCGAACGCACCGACCAGGAACACGACCAGGCCGATCCCGGGCGACATCGCGCGGGCGATGCCCGTGCTCACGCCGATCCAGGCGCCGAGCACCGTGGGCACCATCGACAGCGCGAGCAGCCAGTAGGTATTGCGCAGCACGCGGTTGCGCTGCTCCACCGATACCGCGGTGCCGGCGTATCCGCCGTAGGCAGCTTGCAGGCTCTGGTTCATGAAACCTCCGTGAATTGATGATGCACCCTTGGACGGGCAGGCCGGATTCTAGTTCCCCCTCTGCCGGGACATAAAGACCGTACACGCCGTGGCGAAATGGCGGCGCGACCTCCGCGGTAGAGTTGGCATTCTTCGAAGCCACCCACCGCCAGAGATCATGAACAACAAACCCTTCCTCACCCTGGACGACGCCAGGCGAATTGCGGCCGCCGCGGAAGCCGAAGCGCTGGCCAACAAGTGGGCGGTGTGCATCGCCGTCGTCGATGACGGCGGCCACCTGCTCTGGCTGCAGCGCCTGGACGGCGCGGCGCCGATCTCGGCCCAGATCGCGCCCAACAAGGCTCGCACGGCGGCGCTCGGCCGCCGCGAGAGCCGCGTCTACGAGGAGATGATCAACCAGGGGCGCATGTCCTTCCTCAGCGCGCCCGGGCTGGAGGCCATGCTCGAAGGTGGCGTGCCTGTCATCGCCGGCGGTCATTGCGTGGGAGCGGTGGGGGTCAGTGGCGTCAAGTCGGCCGAGGACGCGCAGATCGCGCGCGCCGGCATCGCCGCTCTCGGTCTCGCGGGCTGAAGCGGTCGGGTGAGGGTGGTCGCTCGGCTATAATTTCGCGGTTTAGCTTCTTCCACCCCGCCCAGCGAATCTCTCGCTGATTCCGACGGAAATTCCCCTCGGTTTTCCTGCCGGCGCAGTCTTCGCGAACGCCGGTTTCGGCTTCGACGAGCCGAGCTGGGCGCGCACACTCGAACGGAGATCCCGGTGCCGCCGCAACTGCTGTCCCCACAAGCCCAGGCCCTCCTGGCTCTCGCAGACGGCACGGTCTTCCACGGGGTCTCGATCGGCGCGCCCGGTCGCACCGTCGGCGAAGTGGTGTTCAACACAGCGCTGACCGGCTACCAGGAGATCCTCACCGACCCGAGCTACTGCCGGCAGATCGTCACGCTGACGTATCCGCACATCGGCAGCTACGGGATCAACGAGGAAGACGTCGAGGCCTCGAAGGTCCATGCCGCCGGCCTGATCATCAAGGACCTGCCGATCCGCGCCTCCAACTTCCGCAGCACGCTCACGCTGAGCGACTACTTGAAGCGCGAGGGCACCGTGGCCATCGCCAACCTCGACACGCGGCGCCTCACGCGCATCCTGCGCAACGGCGGCGCCCAGAATGGCTGCATCCTGACGCTGCCGCTGGGCGAGAGCCTGACCGCTGCGCACCGCGAAGAAGCCATCGCCGCCGCCAAGGCGGCGCCAAGCATGGCCGGCCTGGACCTTGCGAAGGTCGTGACTTGCCGCGAGCGCAGCGAGTGGAGCGAAACGGAATGGTCGCTCGAAGACGGCTATGGCCAGTTGGTCAAGCCGAAGCATCACGTTGTCGCCTACGACTTCGGCGTCAAGCGCAACATCCTGCGCATGCTGGCCAGCCGCGGCTGCCGCGTGACCGTGGTGCCGGCGCAGACGCCGGCCACCCAGGTGCTCGAACTGAAGCCCGACGGCATCTTCCTGAGCAACGGCCCCGGCGACCCCGAGCCCTGCGACTACGCGATCGCGGCCTCGCGCGAGCTCATCGAGCGCGGCATCCCGACCTTCGGCATCTGCCTGGGCCACCAGATCGTGGCGCTGGCCTCGGGTGCGAAGACCTTCAAGATGAAGTTCGGACACCACGGCGCCAACCATCCGGTGAAGGACCTCGACACCGGACGCGTCAGCATCACCAGCCAGAACCACGGCTTCGCGGTGGACGAGAAATCGCTGCCGAAGAACCTGCGCCCGACCCACGTGTCGCTGTTCGACGGCACGCTGCAGGGCCTGGCGCGCACCGACAGGCCGGCCTTCTGCTTCCAGGGCCACCCGGAGGCCTCGCCCGGACCGCATGACATCTCGTACCTGTTCGACCGCTTCGTGGCGTTGATGGAGTCCAAGTAATGCCCAAGCGCACCGACCTCAAGAGCATCCTCATCATCGGCGCCGGCCCGATCATCATCGGCCAGGCCTGCGAGTTCGACTACTCCGGCGCCCAGGCCTGCAAGGCGCTGCGCGAGGAGGGCTATCGCGTCATCCTCGTCAACAGCAACCCGGCGACGATCATGACCGACCCGGGGATGGCCGATGCGACCTACATCGAGCCGATCACCTGGCAGATGGTCGAGAAGATCATCGCCAAGGAGCGGCCCGACGCCCTGTTGCCCACCATGGGCGGCCAGACGGCGTTGAACTGCGCACTCGACCTGCACAAGAACGGCGTTCTCGCCAAGTACGGCGTCGAGATGATCGGCGCCAACGAGCACGCGATCGAGAAGGCCGAAGACCGCCTGAAGTTCAAGGACGCGATGACGGGCATCGGCCTGCACTCGGCCAGGTCGGGCATCGCGCACTCGATGGAAGAGGCGCTCGCCGTGCAACGCCGCATCACGCAGGACATCGGCGGAACCGGCTTCCCGATGGTGATCCGCCCGAGCTTCACGCTCGGCGGCACCGGCGGCGGCATCGCCTACAACCCGGAGGAGTTCGAGGAGATCTGCAAGCGCGGTCTCGACCTCTCGCCGACCAACGAACTGCTCATCGAGGAGAGCCTGATCGGCTGGAAGGAGTTCGAGATGGAGGTCGTCCGCGACAAGGCGGACAACTGCATCATCGTGTGCTCCATCGAGAACCTCGACCCGATGGGCGTGCACACCGGCGACTCGATCACCGTCGCGCCGGCGCAGACGCTGACCGACAAGGAATACCAGCTGCTGCGCAACGCCTCGATCGCCATCCTGCGCGAGATCGGCGTCGACACGGGCGGCTCGAACGTCCAGTTCTCGATCAACCCGGCGAACGGCCGCATGGTGGTGATCGAGATGAACCCGCGCGTGTCGCGCTCCTCGGCACTGGCCTCCAAGGCCACGGGCTTTCCGATCGCCAAGGTGGCGGCCAAGCTGGCGGTGGGCTACACGCTCGATGAACTGCGCAACGACATCACCGGCGGCGCGACGCCGGCCTCGTTCGAGCCGAGCATCGACTACGTCGTCACCAAGATCCCGCGCTTCGCGTTCGAGAAGTTCCCGGCTGCCGATTCGCGCCTGACCACGCAGATGAAGTCGGTCGGCGAGGTGATGGCGATGGGCCGCACCTTCCAGGAAAGCCTGCAGAAGGCGCTGCGCGGCCTGGAGACCGGCATCGACGGCTTGAGCGAGCGCAGCGACGACCGTGAAGAGATCGTTCAGGAGATCGGCGAGCCCGGCCCGGAGCGCATCCTCTACGTGGGTGATGCCTTTCGCATCGGCATGACGCTCGACGAGATCTTCGAGGAAACGAAGATCGACCCCTGGTTCCTGGCGCAGATCGAGCAGATCGTCGCCACCGAGGGTGTGCTGAAGGGCCGCATCATGGCCAGCCTGAGCGAGCCGGAAATGCGCTTCCTCAAGCAGAAGGGCTTCTCCGACCGCCGCCTGGCCAAGCTGCTGGGCACCAACCAGCACGAGGTGCGCGCGGCGCGCCATGCGATGGGCGTGCGCCCGGTCTACAAGCGCGTGGACACCTGCGCGGCCGAGTTCGCCACGCAGACCGCCTACATGTACTCGTGCTACGAGACGCTGGACGGCGAGTGCGAGGCCAACCCGACCGATCGCAAGAAGATCATGGTGCTGGGCGGCGGGCCGAATCGCATTGGGCAGGGCATCGAGTTCGACTACTGCTGCGTGCATGCGGCGCTGGCGATGCGCGAGGACGGGTACGAGACCATCATGGTCAACTGCAACCCGGAAACCGTCTCGACCGACTACGACACCTCCGACCGCCTGTACTTCGAGCCGGTGACGCTGGAAGACGTGCTGGAGATCGTCGACAAGGAAAAGCCGCACGGCGTGATCGTCCAGTACGGCGGCCAGACGCCGCTGAAGCTGGCGCTCGACCTCGAGCGCGCCGGCGTGCCCATCGTCGGCACCAGCCCGGACAGCATCGACGTCGCCGAGGACCGCGAGCGCTTCCAGAAGCTGCTGCACGAGCTCGGCCTGCGCCAACCGCCCAACCGCACGGCGCGCACCGAAGAGGCGGCGCTGCTGCTCGCCAACGAGATCGGCTACCCGCTGGTGGTGCGCCCGAGCTACGTGCTCGGCGGCCGCGCGATGGAGATCGTGCACGGCGACAAGGACCTGGCGCGCTACATGCGCGAGGCGGTGCAGGTCAGCGAGAAGTCGCCGGTGCTGCTGGATCGCTTCCTCGACGACGCCATCGAGGTCGATGTCGACTGCATCGCCGACGGCACCGACGCCGCCACCGGCGTGATGATCGGCGGCATCATGGAGCACGTCGAGCAGGCCGGCATCCATTCCGGCGACTCGGCCTGTTCGCTGCCGCCGTACTCGCTGCCCAAGCCCCTGCAGGACGAACTGCGCCGCCAGACCACGCTGATGGCGCGCGCGCTGAAGGTCAAGGGCCTGATGAACGTGCAGTTCGCCATCCAGGGCGACATCGCCGGCGACGGCAGCGCGGCCACCGTCTACGTGCTCGAGGTGAACCCGCGCGCCTCGCGCACGGTGCCCTTCGTGTCCAAGGCCACCGGCCAGCCGCTGGCCAAGATCGCCGCGCGCTGCATGGTCGGCCAGACGCTGGCCTCGCAGAAGGGCGCCAAGGGCCGCATGCCGGCCGAGGTGATCCCGCCGTACTTCAGCGTCAAGGAGGCGGTGTTCCCGTTCAACAAGTTCCCCGGCGTGGATCCGATCCTCGGGCCGGAGATGCGCTCCACCGGCGAGGTGATGGGCGCGGGTTTGACCTTCGGCGAAGCGATGCTCAAGAGCCAGCTCGGTGCCGGTTCGCGCCTGCCGCGCAAGGGCGCGGTGTGCATCACCGTGAAGAACGGCGACAAGGCGCGTGCCGTGGCCGTGGCCCGTGACCTGCACGCGATGGGCTTCCAGCTGGTGGCCACCAAGGGCACGGCGGCGGCGATCGCCGAGGCCGGGGTGCCGGTCAAGGCGGTCAACAAGGTCAAGGACGGGCGGCCGCACATCGTCGACATGGTCAAGGGCGGCGAGATCCAGCTCGTCTTCACCACGGTGGACGAGACGCGCACGGCGATCGCCGATTCGCGCCACATCCGCCAGGCGGCACTGGCCAACCGGGTGACCTACTACACCAGCATGGCCGGCTGCGAAGCTGCGGTCGAAGGCATGAAGCACCAGGCCGGTCTTGGCGTGAAGTCGCTGCAGGAACTGCACGCGGAACTGCACTAAACTTCCATCCAACCCTCGCGGCCGCTGCCGGACTCCCGGCGGCGGCCTCGTTTTTTGCGGCAAGGCTAGAACCCCATGGTCACCATTCCCCTCACCAAGCGCGGTGCCGAGAAGCTCAAGGAAGAGCTGGCGCGGCTGAAGAACGTCGAGCGCCACGCCGTCATCCAGGCGATCGCCGAGGCGCGTGCGCAGGGTGACCTCTCGGAGAACGCCGAGTACGAGGCCGCCAAGGACAAGCAGGGCTTCATCGAAGGCCGCATCCTCGAGATCGAGGGCAAGCTGGCGGCAGCGCAGATCATCGACCCGTCGACGCTGGACGCCGGCGGCCGCGTGGTCTTCGGCTCCACGGTCGACCTGGAAGACGAAGACAGCGGCCAGAAAGTCACCTACCAGATCGTCGGCGACGACGAAGCCGACCTGAAGCAGGGCCTGATCTCGATCAGCTCGCCGATCGCGCGTGCGCTGATCGGCAAGGAAGGCGGCGACGTGGCCGAGGTGCAGGCCCCCGGTGGCGTGCGCCACTACGAGATCGTCGACGTCCGCTATCTCTGAGCATGTCTGCCAACCGCGCCGCGGCGGTGCTGGCCGGCCTGTGGGCCGGCATCCTGCTTGCCATCGGGCTGATCGGCGCGCCGGCCGGCTTCGCCACGCTGGCCGTGTCGGCCGATGCCGGGCGGGTGGCCGGGCGCATGTTCGCGCAGGAGGCCTATCTCGGCCTGGGCGTGGCGATCGTGCTGTTCCTGCTCGAGCGCGGCCGGGCGCGCCGCGCTGCCGAAGCCGGGCAGGGCTCGGCGCTCAACGCCAACATGCTTCTGCTGCTCGGTGCGTTGTTCTGCACCGTGGCCGGCTACTTCGCGCTGCAGCCGATGATGGCGGCAGCGCGAGCCGGGCAGGGGCCCTGGTCCTTCGGCGCGTTGCACGGCGTCTCGGCCGCCTTCTTCGGGCTCAAGGCGCTGCTGGTGCTGACGCTGGCGTGGCGGCTCGTACCAAGCTGAGCGCGGCAGCTCGGCCTTTGCGGGCGCTATTCGGCGGCGGACTTCTTGATGCTGGTCACGCGCTTGCGGGCGCGCTTGACCTCGCCGCCGGCAGCCAGACGCTGGTTGCCCAGCACCTTGACCTTCTTGATCTGCGGCCGATGGTTGCCGCTGCGCGAGAACTTCAGCACCTTGACCACCTTGGGGCCGGGCATGCGGTCGTCGCGCTCGGCCTTTTCCTTCGGCGGGATCGGGCGCCAAAGCACCAGCAGCTTGCCGATGTGCTGGATGGGCGCGGCGTTGAGCGTCTCGGCCAGCGTGGCGAAGATGGTCTCTCGCGTCTCGCGCTCGTCGGAGAACACCCTCACCTTGATCAGGCCGTGAGCGTTCAGCGCCGCGTCGACCTCTTTGCTGACGGCGGCCGTGAGGCCGTCGCCTCCGATCAGCACGACCGGATCGAGGTGATGGGCATCGGCGCGTTTGTCCTTGCGCTGGGCGGGCGTGAGCTGGATGGCAGGCATGCCCGTATTATCCGCGCCAGATGAAAGTCCAGACGAAAAGCAAGAAGGTCAACAAGGCGTGGTTGCACGACCACCTGACCGACCCCTACGTGAGGCTGGCGCAGAAGGAGGGCTATCGCGCCCGCGCCGCCTACAAGCTCAAGGAGATCGATGAGACCCTGCACCTGATCAAGCCAGGGCAATTGGTCGTCGACCTCGGCGCCACGCCAGGCGCCTGGAGCCAGTACCTGCGCCGCAAGTTCGCGCCCCGTGACGCGGGCACCGGCGGCGCGGCGGTCGGCGAGCTCAATGGCACCATCATCGCGCTGGACCTGCTTGAGTTCGAGCCGATCGAGGGCGTGCACTTCATCCAGGGCGATTTCCGCGAGGACGCCGTACTCGCAGCGCTCGACGCCCAGGTGGCCGGCCGGCCGGTGGACGTGGTCGTCTCCGACATGGCGCCCAATCTGTCGGGCATCGAAAGCACGGATTCCGCCCGCATCGGCCTGCTGGTGGAACTGGCGGTCGATTTTGCCGTCCGACACCTGAAACCCGAGGGCGCGCTCGTCTGCAAGGTATTCCATGGCAGCGGCTACAACGAGCTCGTGAAACTCTTCAAGGACACTTTCCGAGTGGTCAAACCGATCAAACCGAAGGCATCGCGCGACAAGTCCGCTGAAACCTTCCTGGCCGGCATCGGGCTCAAGGTTCGGCCGGCAGGCAGCTGAGAATCGTCATGAACTGCACGAATCGAGGCGATACACGCAGACGTTCCAGGGTGAAACCAATCCAAATGCAGGCCTTGACTCGACTAAAATCGCACACATATGCCGTGGCAATGGGCGGAATCGTGTCCGCAGCGTTGTCTGACCGGGAAAAGGAGCCGCGGTGAACAATCAATGGTTCTCTAAAGTCGCTGTTTGGCTGGTGATCGCACTCGTGCTGTTCACCGTGTTCAAGCAGTTCGACCGCGGGGCTTCGACGGCCGGACAGATCGGCTACTCCGACTTCCTCGAAGAGGTGCGCAGCAAGCGCATCAAGAGCGTCCAGTTGCAGGAAGGCGCCGGTGGCAGCACCGAGATCCGCGCCCGCACCACCGACGACAAGGAACTGCGCACCACCGCCACCTACCTCGACCGCGGCTTGGTGGGCGACCTGATCAACAACGGCATCAAGTTCGACGTCAAGCCGCGCGAGGAACCCTCGTTCCTGCTCAGCCTGCTGGCGAGCTGGGGCCCGATCCTGCTGCTCATCGGCGTCTGGATCTACTTCATGCGCCAGATGCAGGGCGGCGGCAAGGGCGGCGCCTTCAGCTTCGGCAAGAGCAAGGCGCGCATGCTCGACGAGGCCAACAACACCACCACCTTTGCCGACGTCGCCGGATGTGACGAGGCCAAGGAGGAGGTCAAGGAACTGGTCGACTTCCTGAAAGACCCGCAGAAGTTCCAGAAGCTGGGCGGGCGCATCCCGCGCGGCGTGCTGCTGGTCGGCCCCCCGGGCACCGGCAAGACGCTGCTGGCCAAGGCCATCGCCGGCGAGGCCAAGGTGCCGTTCTTCAGCATCTCCGGCTCCGACTTCGTCGAGATGTTCGTCGGCGTGGGTGCAGCCCGCGTGCGCGACATGTTCGAGCAGGCCAAGAAGAGCGCCCCGTGCATCATCTTCGTCGACGAAATCGACGCCGTGGGCCGCCATCGTGGCGCGGGCCTGGGCGGCGGCAACGACGAGCGCGAGCAGACGCTGAACCAGATGCTCGTCGAGATGGACGGTTTCGAGACCAACCTCGGCGTGATCGTGATGGCGGCGACCAACCGGCCCGACATCCTCGACCCGGCGCTGCTGCGCCCGGGCCGCTTTGACCGCCAGGTCTACGTAACGCTGCCCGACGTGCGCGGCCGCGAGCAGATCCTCAACGTGCACATGCGCAAGGTGCCGGTCGGCCAGGACATCCGCGCCGACATCCTGGCGCGCGGCACGCCGGGCTTCAGCGGTGCCGATCTGGCCAACCTGGTCAACGAGGCGGCGCTGTTCGCCGCGCGCCGCAACGGGCGCGTGGTCGAGATGGTCGACTTCGAGAAGGCCAAGGACAAGATCATGATGGGCCCCGAGCGCAAGTCCATGGTCATGCCCGAGGAAGAGCGCCGCAACACCGCCTACCACGAAGCTGGCCACGCCCTGGTGGCGCGCCTGATGCCCAAGACCGACCCGGTGCACAAGGTCACCGTGATCCCGCGCGGCCGCGCGCTGGGCGTGACGATGCAGTTGCCCGAAGGCGACCGCTACAGCATGGACAAGGAGCGCATGCTCTCGACCATCTCGGTGCTGTTTGGCGGCCGCATCGCCGAAGAGGTGTTCATGAACCAGATGACCACCGGCGCCAGCAACGACTTCGAGCGCGCCACGGCGATTGCCCGCGACATGGTGACGCGTTACGGCATGACCGACGAGCTCGGCCCGATGGTTTATGCCGAAAACGAGGGCGAGGTCTTCCTCGGCCGTTCGGTCACCAAGACGACCAACATGTCCGAGGAGACGATGCGCAAGGTCGACGGCGTGATCCGCCGCATCATCGACGAGCAGTACAACATTGCGCGCAAGCACATCGAAGAGAACCAGGACAAGATGCACGCGATGGCCAAGGCACTGCTCGAATGGGAAACCATCGACAGCGACCAGATCGAGGACATCATGACCGGCAAGCCGCCGCGGCCGCCGAAGGACTGGACGACGCCTTCGGGCAAGGGCAGCACTGCCGTGCCGCCGGTCAGCCCGGGCAGCGCGACGGCCACGGCCTGACCGAGAGCCAACGCAGCGTTTTTCGACGGGGCTTCGGCCCCGTTCGTGTTTTCAGACCCGCTCCGCAACGATGTTCTGGCAGACCACCCGCTTCAGGATCGACCTCGCGCGCCCGCGCGTGATGGGCATCGTCAACGTCACGCCGGACTCGTTTTCCGACGGCGGCCGCCACGGCGACACGTCGACGGCACTGGCGCATTGCGAGCAACTGCTGGCCGAGGGCGCCGATATCCTCGATATCGGCGGCGAGTCGAGCCGCCCCGGCGCGGCGCCGGTGCCGCTGGCGCAGGAACTCTCGCGGGTGCTGCCGGTGATCCAGGGCGCTTTGCAGTTCGGCGTGCCGCTGTCGGTGGACACCGTGAAGCCCGAGGTGATGCAGCGCGTGCTCGACCTCGGTGCCGACATCGTCAACGACATCAACGCGCTGCGCCTGCCTGGTGCGCTCGAGGCGGTGGCGGCCCACCCGCAATGCGGCGTCTGCCTGATGCACATGCATGGCGACCCGGCCACGATGCAGAGCCGACCAGCCTACGACGACGTGGTGGCCGAGGTGTCGGACTTCCTGCACGAGCGCGCCGCAGTGCTGCTGCGGCGGGGCGTGGGGCTTGAGCGCATCGTGTTCGACCCGGGTATCGGCTTCGGCAAGAGCGTGGCGCACAACCTCGAGTTGCTGCGCCGCCAGCGCGAGTTGCTGGCGCTGGGCCGGCCGCTGCTGCTGGGATGGTCGCGCAAATCCACGCTGGGCACGCTGACCGGCCGGCCGGTCGGCGAGCGGCTGGCGGCCAGCGTCGCGGCGGCGCTGGCTTCGGTGCAACTGGGGGCGCGCGTCGTTCGTGTGCACGATGTCGCGGCCACGGTCGACGCCCTGAAGGTGTGGGATGGCGCAGGACTGGGCGGCTGACAGAATCGCCGCCGGAGGATTGACATGAGCAGAAACTACTTCGGCACCGACGGCATCCGCGGCACGGTCGGCCAGGGCGCGATCACCGCCGACTT
This sequence comes from Rhizobacter sp. AJA081-3, assembly GCF_017795745.1. Classification (GTDB taxonomy): domain Bacteria; phylum Pseudomonadota; class Gammaproteobacteria; order Burkholderiales; family Burkholderiaceae_C; genus Piscinibacter. Next base: position 1,799,222 of record NZ_CP059067.1, read on the forward strand.
CATGCTTCGCATCGGCCATGCCGTAGGCCGCGTGTTGCGGGCCAGCGAGACCCGCCCGACGGTGCTGATCGGCAAGGACACGCGCATCTCGGGCTACATGATCGAGTCGGCGCTGGAGGCCGGGTTCACCTCGGCTGGCGTTGATGTGCTGATGACCGGCCCGCTGCCCACGCCTGGCGTGGCCTACATGACCCGGGCGCTGCGCCTGAGCCTGGGCGTGGTGATCAGCGCTTCGCACAACCCCTTCGAGGACAACGGAATCAAGTTCTTCTCGGCGCGCGGCGAGAAGCTGCCCGATGCCTGGGAGCAGCAGGTCGAGTCCGAGCTCGAGAAGCCGGCGCAGTGGGTCGACTCCGCTCGCCTGGGCAAGGTGCGCAAGCTGGAAGACGCCCGCGGCCGCTACATCGAGTTCTGCAAGAGCACCTTCAGCAACGACCTGTCGCTCAAGGGCCTGAAGATCGTCGTCGATGCGGCGCATGGCGCAGCCTCGCGCGTGGCGCCGAACGTGTTCCACGAACTCGGCGCCGAGGTGATCGAGATCGGCTGCAGCCCCGACGGGCTGAACATCAATGCCGGTTTCGGCGCCACCGCACCGGCCGCCTTGGTGGCGGCCGTCAAGGAACACCATGCCGACTACGGCGTAGCGCTCGACGGCGATGCCGACCGGCTGCAGCTGGTCGATGCCGCCGGGCGCCTGTACAACGGCGACGAGCTGCTTTTCGTGATGGTGGCCGACCGACTGGCGCAAGCGCAGAGCGTGCCGGGCGCCGTGGGCACATTGATGACCAACATGGCGGTCGAGGTGGCGCTGAAGGAGCGCGGCATCGACTTCGTGCGCGCGAAGGTCGGAGACCGCTACATCCTCGAGGAACTGGCCGCACGCGGCTGGCAGCTCGGCGGCGAGGGCTCGGGCCACCTGCTCGCGCTGGACAAGCACACCACCGGTGACGGCATCGTGAGTGCGCTGCAGATCCTGCAGGCGGTGCGGCGCAGCGGCCAATCGCTGGCCGAACTGCTGCACGGGGTCACGCTGTTCCCGCAGACCTTGATCAACGTGCGTCTGGCCGAGGGCAGCGACTGGAAGAAGAACGCCTCGCTGGCAGCCATGCAGGAGCGCGTGACGCGCGAGCTCGGCGGCGACGGGCGCATCCTGATCCGTGCATCCGGCACCGAGCCGGTGCTGCGCGTGATGGTCGAGGCACGCGACGCCGCCGTGGCCAGGCGCTGCGCCGAACAGTTGTCCGACGCGGCGCGCGGCTGACCTACTTCTTCGGCGGCATCAGCACGCGGTCGATGACGTGCACGACGCCGTTGCTGGCCGGCACGTCGGCCTGGGTGACCATGGCGTCTTCTACGGTGACGAAGGTTCCCGACTTCGCCAGGGCTACGTTGGCACCTTGAACAGTCTTGGTGCTGGCGTTCTTCACGTCCGCCGACACGATCTTGCCGGCGACCACGTGATAGCTGAGAACCGACTTGAGCAGGTCCTTGTTCGCTGCCAGCTCGGCCATCGTCTTCGCCGGTACTGCCTTGAAAGCGTCATCGCTGGGAGCGAAAACCGTGTAGGGGCCAGCGCCGCGCAGGGTCTCGGTCAGGCCGGCATCGGCGATCAGCTTGCTCAGCGTGCTCAACTGCGGCGTACGGGAAGCGGTGTCGGCGACGTTGGTGGGTGCAGCGGTCGTAGCGCAGCCGGCCAGGAAGGCCAGCGCAACGGCCAGCGGGGCGAGAGAACGGAACATGGGACGAACTCCTGTCAGGTCGTGTCTTGGGAGGAACGGACGGGAGGCTATCCATGCTTTGTGACGAAGCCGTGACCGCGACGTGACGCCCGGTCACCCCGGGGTCGCGACCCATTCGATGTCATGGCAATGTCACATTCCCACCCTAGAGTGCCGGGTATCCCTGAGGAAACCCTTCACGAAAGGCTGTTCATGACTTCATCGATCTTCCGCGGCACGGCGCTGGCCGCCACGCTGATTCTCTCTACTGCAGGAGCCATGGCGCAGGACATCACGGGCGCCGGCGCGACCTTCCCGGCACCGATCTACGCGAAATGGGCGGATGCCTACAACAAGGCCACGGGCGCAAGAATCAACTATCAGTCGGTGGGCTCGGGCGCGGGCATCAAGCAAATCAAGTCCAAGACCGTCGATTTCGGAGCGAGCGACATGCCGCTGAAGGACGACGAACTGGCCAAGGACGGCCTGGTCCAGTTTCCGACGGTGATCGGTGGCGTGGTGCCGGTGGTCAACATCAAGGGCATCGCGCCGGGGCAGATCAAGCTGACCGGGCAGGTGCTCGGTGACATCTACCTCGCCAAGATCACGAAGTGGAACGATGCGGCCCTGGCGGCGCTGAATCCAGGCGTACCTCTGCCCGACGCTGCCATCTCCGTGGTGCGCCGCGCCGACGGATCGGGAACGACGTTCATCTTCACGAACTACCTGTCCAAGGTCAACAGCGAGTGGCAAGCGAAGGTGGGCGAAGGTACGGCCGTGAACTGGCCCACCGGCGCGGGCGGCAAGGGCAATGAGGGCGTGGCGGCTTTCGTGCAGCGCTTGCCCAACTCGATCGGCTATGTCGAGTATGCGTACGTCAAGCAGAACAAGATGACCTACGTGATGCTCAAGAACAAGGACGGGAACTTCGCGGCGCCGGACGATGCGAACTTCAAGGCGGCTGCTGCCGGCGCGGAGTGGTCCAAGAGCTTCTACCAGATCCTCACCGAGCAGCCGGGCAAGGAAACCTGGCCGATCAGCGGTGCCACCTTCATTCTCATGTACAAGAGCCAGGAGAAGCCGCAGAACGCCGCGAGTGCGCTGAAGTTCTTCGACTGGGCTTACAACAGCGGTGACCAGATGGCGGCCGAACTCGAGTACGTGCCGCTGCCCGACGCAGTCAAGGCACTGGTTCGCAAGCAGTGGGCCGACAACATCAAGGACGCCTCCGGCAAGGTGATTGCCTACAAGTAGATCGGCGACATGTCGGGCTTGAGCATTGGCTTGCTCGGCTCGGCACGGCGCGGGGTGGAGTCCTTCATTGGGCTCACCCCGCCGTTGTTTGACACGGAGGACTCGACGTGGCCGCTACACTGCCCGCAAAACCATTCCCCGACGAGCAGAAGATGGATCGATCGCACTCGCAGGGGCGGCCGCCGGCTCAGAGGCGAGCTTCTCCCTGGGCTGACACTCTCTTCTCGGTGCTGGCCCACGGCGCCGCCGTGGTGACGCTCGTCCTTCTGGCCGGCATCATTCTCTCGCTCGTCATTGGCGCATGGCCCGCGATTCGCGAGTACGGGCTGAGCTTCCTCTGGCGCAGCGAGTGGGACCCCGTTCAAAACAAGTACGGCGGGCTGGTGATGATCTACGGCACGCTGATGACATCGTTCATCGCGCTGCTGATCGCGGTTCCCGTCAGCTTCGGAATCGCCTTGTTCCTCACCGAGTTGTCGCCGTCCTGGTTGAAGCGCCCGCTCGGCACGGCGATCGAACTTCTCGCAGCGGTGCCTTCCATCGTCTACGGCATGTGGGGTTTGCTGGTGTTCAGCCCCATCCTGTCGAAGTACGTGCAGCAGCCCCTGCAGTCTGCCTTCGGCGATGTTCCGGTACTTGGGGCGCTGTTCAGCGGCGCGCCTGTGGGCATCGGCCTGCTGTCTGCGGGCATCATCCTGGCGATCATGGTGATCCCGTTCATCGCCGCGGTGATGCGCGACGTCTTCGAGGTCACCCCGCCCATGCTCAAGGAATCGTCGTATGCGCTCGGCGCCACGACGTGGGAAGTGGTCTATCGCGTCGTGTTGCCGTACACCAAGACAGGCGTCGTGGGGGGCATCATGCTGGGGCTCGGTCGCGCACTGGGCGAGACGATGGCTGTCACCTTCGTCATCGGGAACTTCAACCAACTGGAATCCCTGTCGTTGTTCGAGGCGGCCAACAGCATCACGTCGGCGCTTGCCAATGAGTTCGCGGAGGCCGGGGAAGGGTTGCACCAGGCATCGTTGATCTACCTGGGGCTGGTGCTGTTCTTCATTACCTTCGTCGTGCTGTCGCTGTCGAAGCTGTTGCTGACGCAGTTGAAGAAGGGCGAGGGGAGCCGGACATGAGCAGCATCGTCAATGACCAGGCCGCGCAGTACCAGGCCAAGCGGCTCAGCATGCACGCTGCCCGCAAACGCGTGAACGCGATCGCGCTCGTGCTGGCCCTGGTGGCCATGTCCTTCGGCTTGTTCTGGCTGATCTGGATCCTGATCGAGACGGTCCGCCTCGGTCTGGGCGGCATGTCGCTCGCTTTGTTCACCGAAATGACGCCCCCGCCACAGGCCGAGACAGGCGGCCTTGCCAATGCGATCTTTGGTTCGCTGGCGATGGTCACGCTGGCCACGTTGCTCGGCACGCCCATCGGGATCCTCGCCGGCATCTACCTCGGCGAGTATGGGCAGAAGGGATGGCTCGGCAGCATCACGCGCTTCATCAACGACATCCTGCTCTCGGCCCCTTCGATCGTGATCGGACTGTTCATCTACGCTGCAGTGGTCGCTCCAATGAAGAGTTTCTCGGGCTTCGCTGGTGTCCTGGCGCTTGCGCTGATCGTCATTCCCGTGGTGATCCGGACGACCGAGAACATGCTCAGCCTGATTCCCAATGCACTGCGGGAGGCGGCGTATGCGCTGGGCACGCCGAAGTGGAAAGTCATCTCTTCGATCACGCTGAAGGCGGCGCGTGCCGGCGTCATCACGGGCATTCTGCTGGCCCTGGCACGCATCGCCGGCGAAACCGCGCCGCTGCTGTTCACCGCGCTGTCGAATCAGTTCTGGACGAGCGACCTGAGGCAGCCGATGGCCAGTCTGCCGGTGACGATCTTCAAGTTCGCGATGAGCCCCTACGAAAACTGGCAGAAGCTGGCGTGGGCGGGCGTGTTCCTGATCACCTTCGGCGTGCTCATGCTGAACATCCTGGCTCGCGTGCTGTTCCGCAACAAATCCTGAACTAGGAATCCCAGAACATGGACACCCGAGTCGACCTCCCGGTGGGCGAGAAGATCAAGCTCTCGGTACGAGATCTGAACTTCTACTATGGCGCCTTCCATGCCCTGAAGCACATCAACCTCGACATCCCGGAGCGCAAGGTCACGGCGTTCATCGGGCCGTCGGGCTGCGGCAAGAGCACGCTGTTGCGAACCTTCAACCGGATGTTCGAGCTCTATCCGGAGCAACGTGCCGAAGGGCAGATCCTCGTGGATGGCGAGAACATCCTCGAGTCGAAGCACGACGTCAGCCTGATCCGCGCCAAGATCGGCATGGTGTTCCAGAAGCCGACGCCGTTCCCGATGTCCATCTACGACAACATCGCCTTCGGGGTGAAGTTGTTCGAGACACTGCCACGTGCGGAGATGGATGAACGTGTCGAATGGGCGCTGAAGAAGGCGGCGCTGTGGACCGAGGTCAAGGACAAGCTGGGCCAGAGCGGCTCGGGCCTGTCGGGCGGGCAGCAGCAGCGCCTTTGCATCGCTCGCGGTGTGGCGATCAAGCCCGAGGTGCTGCTGCTCGACGAACCCTGTTCTGCGCTGGACCCGATCTCCACCGGCAAGATCGAGGAACTGATCACCGAGTTGAAGGCCGACTACACCGTGGCCATCGTGACCCACAACATGCAGCAGGCTGCGCGCTGTTCGGACTACACCGCCTACATGTACCTCGGCGACCTGATCGAATTCGGGCCGACGTCCGAGCTCTTCATGAAACCGAAGAAGAAGGACACCGAGGACTACATCACCGGCCGCTTCGGCTGACCAGCGAGAACGAGCCATGACCGAAAAACACCTTTCCACGCAGTTCGACGCCGAGCTGAGCGCCATCTCCACCCGCGTGCTCGAGATGGGGGGGCTCGCGGAATCGCAAGTGGCGCAAGCCATCTACGCGCTGGTCAACTTCAGCAGCGAGACGGCCTCCCAGGTCCTTCAGGGCGAAGAACGAGTCAACCAGCTGGAGATCGAGATCGACCGCGACCTCTCCACCATCATCGCCCGTCGCCAGCCGACGGCACGCGACCTGCGCCTGTTGATTGCCATCTCCAAGACGATCGGTAATCTGGAGCGCGTGGGCGACGAGGCAGCGCGCATCGGCCGCACCGTGCAGCGTCTGATCAACTCGGGCGTATCCAGCCGCATGCGGCTGCCGGTGGTCGACGTCTCCTTCGAGGCCAGCCTAGCCATCGCCTCGTTGCGCAAAGCGCTCGACGCCTTCGCGCGGCTCGACGCGGTAAAGGCGCTGGAAGTCATCAAGGATGACAACCAGATCGACCGCGAGTTCGACGGCCTGATGCGCCAGCTCATCACCTACATGATGGAAGATCCGCGCACCATCTCGGCGTCGATCGACCTGGTCTTCGTCGCGAAGGCGATCGAACGAATCGGCGACCACGCCAAGAACCTGGCCGAGCAGATCATCTACATCGTCAAGGGCACCGACGTTCGCCACAATACGCTCGAGAACGTCGAATCGATCGTCCGATGAGGAGCAAGGCATGAGCCGCGTGCTGGTGGTCGAAGACGAGTCGGCGATCGCCGAGCTGATTTCTCTGAACCTGCGGCATGCGGGTTACGAGGTGACGCTTGCGGCCAGCGCCGAGCAGGCGCAGGCGGCGGTGGATGGCGTGTTGCCCGACCTCGTGCTGCTGGACTGGATGCTGCCTGGTCAATCGGGCCTGTCGCTGGCGCGGCGCTGGCGCGGTGACGCGCGTACGCGCGAGCTGCCGATCATCATGCTGACGGCTCGGGCCGACGAGACCGACAAGGTGGCCGGCCTGGATGCAGGGGCCGACGATTACCTGGCCAAGCCGTTCTCGACGAACGAACTGATGGCGCGCATTCGCGCGGTGCTTCGGCGCAAGGCGCCGGAGGCGCTGGACGCCGCGGTGGAATTGGGTGGCCTGAGGCTCGATCCATCGACTCGGCGGGTGTCGCGCGGCGACGTCGAGCTCAAGCTGGGGCCGACCGAGTTTCGCCTGCTGCACTTCTTCATGACGCACCCCGAGCGCGTGCACAGCCGGGCGCAACTGCTCGATCGGGTTTGGGGCGATCATGTCTTCATCGAGGAGCGAACGGTCGACGTGCACGTGAAGCGCCTGCGCGAGGCGCTGTCGCCCGGGCAATGCGCCCAAATGGTCGAGACAGTGCGGGGTGCCGGCTACCGGCTGACACAGCAGGTGGTGGCGTCGCAGGCGTGAATTCGCGGATCCCACGATGAACTGGCTGCTCCCGCGTCTGCTGGCTGGCGTGCTGGCGATGCTGGCAGGGGGCGTGATCGGCTTCGTTGTCTCGAATGCCGAGCAGACCCTTCTGTGGCGCGTGCTCGTGGGCGGCGGCGCCGGCGTGGCGATCGTCGCCTTCCTCGACACGCTGCGCGGCTACCGGCTGATCAACTGGTTGCGTGGCAGCCAGGATCAGCAGGCACCTCGAGACGCCGGCTTCTGGGGAGAACTGGGCTACCGGGTCGAGCGCTCGATCCGGCTGCGCGAGCAGGGGCTGGCGCAGGAGCGCCTTCGACTGGAGCAGTTCCTCTCCGCCATCGAGGCCTCACCGAATGGCGTCCTCATGCTCGACGAGAACGACCAGATCGTCTGGTGCAACTCGGTCGCGGCCGACCACTTCGGACTGGACCCGGTGCGCGATCGGCGCCAGCGCGTGACCAATCTCGTCCGCGCACCTGCCTTCGTCGCCTACCTGCAAGCGCAGGTTCATAGCGAGGCGGTCAACTTTCCGACCCCCAGGGGGAACGGAGTGCTGTCGGTGTTGTTGCGCCCCTATGGCGAAGGGATGAGGCTCGTCCTGTCGCAGGACATCACCGATCGCGAACGCAACGAAGCCATGCGCCGCGACTTCGTCGCCAATGTGTCGCACGAAATCCGCACGCCGCTGACGGTGCTGGCCGGGTTCATCGAGACCATGACCCACCTGCAACTGACCGAGGTGGAACGCAAGCGCGTGCTGGAGCTGATGACGCAGCAGACGCAGCGCATGCAGACGCTGGTCAGCGACCTGCTGACCCTGGCGCAGCTCGAAGGCAGCCCCAGGCCCGCGGCAGACCGCTGGGTGCCGCTGGCGCCGCTGCTGGCGCAGGTGGAAGCCGATGCCCGCGCCCTGTCGGCCGGGCGGCACATATTGACGGTCAGCGGCGGATCGGGCGTTCAGATCGCGGGCTCGAACTCGGAACTGCACAGCGCCGTCAACAACCTCGTCAGCAATGCGGTGCGCTACACGCCGGAGGGAGGCCGCATCGACGTGACCTGGCAGGAACTGCCCGACGGCAGTGGCGAGCTGGCTGTGAGCGACACCGGCGTGGGCATCGAGCGGGAGCACATCCCTCGGCTGACTGAACGCTTCTACCGCGTCGACGGCAGCCGCTCACGCGACACCGGCGGCACCGGGCTCGGCCTGTCGATCGTCAAGCATGTGGTGCAGCGGCATGGTGCGGAACTCGACATCCAGAGCGAGCCGGGCAAGGGTTCGCGATTCAGGCTGGTCTTTCCGGCCGCACGCGTGCGCATAGCAGTCGAGGCTGCTTGAGTCGGGTCAGCGGGCCGCGGCGGTGCGGCGGTAGATCGCCGTGAGGTCCTGTCGGTCAGTCGGCCGCTCGACGCGGGCCAGCAGCTGCCAGCCCGGGTACGACGTGGCAGGCAGCTTCGGTGTTTGCGAGGCGAGCAGGTAGTCGCAGGGTGACAGCTCGGCCGGCGTGACCGCATCGACGCGGTAGCCGCCCATCGATTCGAGCGCCGCCAGCAGCGCGCGCGGCAATTGCGGCGCGGCAACGCAGGCCGTTCGCGGCACGTGCTCGGCGATGCGGCCGAGCAGCGGCCGATAGCTGCGTGCATGGTCCAGCAAGGGCAGCCACAGCGTCATCAGCAGCAGCCAGCACACGGCCACGCCGCCGGCGGGCAGGACCAGGCTCTTCCACAATGGATGGCGGTGACGGCCGGTGCGCCAGCGCACCAGCCACATCCAGGCCAGGGTGCCCAGCAGCGCGATCGCCAGCGCGAGCAATGAGAAGGCCGGTCTGAACTCTGGCGCCAGGCGTGCGACGTTGGCGGCCGGCTTGGCTGGGAAGCCGGTCTGCATCGCCGCGTAGATGACCCAGATGGCCAGAGCGCAGATGCTGAAGAAGAACACCGAGAACCAGTCGATCGCCGCGGCGGTACTGCGCTGCAGCGTCGGCAAGGCGAAGGCGGCCAGCACGGCCAGGGCCGGCAGGGCGAGCATCAATGCGCGGTCGGACCCGCCCATCGCCAGGCCAGCCAGCAGCGCCGGGAGCGCGCAGCCCAGCGGCACCGAGATATGACGGTGCAACATGTGGCCACGCCAGCGCCACAGCGTCCACATGGCCAGCGGCCAGGCGGGCCAGGTGAACCAGGCAAGCTGGCGCAACAGACCCAGCGGCTGGAGCGATTCGACCGACGTCACACGCCAGCCCCAGGCCTGGAGCAGCGTTGCGCAGGCCGCCGCCAGCACGCCCGCGCCGGCCACCCACCAGGCGGCGTCGCGCACCTGGGAATAGGTGGAGCGCAAGCATATGGCCGTGCCTGTCACCGCGAGCACGGTCGCGATGGCTGGTGCGCCGCTGGCTGCCATCACCGGCAGCGCGATCAGCGCAGCCAGCCGCGAGCGCCCCTTGCGGAATGGTGCTGCGGCGAGCGCATAGAGGAACAGCGTGGCGCCCGCCAGCTGAACCAGCTCCGGCGTGGTCTCATGGCCGAGCTGCAGCAGGCCGAGCGTGGCCATGACGGCCAGCAAGGCCCCATCGGCGATGGCGCGCGCATAGTCGACGGGCGCAGCCTCGCCCCCGAAGGCGAAAGGCAGCGGCTGGGCCGCCTCGGTGCGCGCCAGGTGATAGGTCGCATACCAGGTCAGCACCAGAACCAGCACGAGCAGCAGCGCGAACGGGATGCGCGCGGCCACCGACGGCTCGAGCAGGCCGCCGAGCAGGCGGATGAAGGCGGCACCCAGCCAATACGGCACGAGCGCGACGTCACCGGGCAGCCCGGCGATCGACGGCGACAGCCAGCCGGACTGGCCGCCGGCGATGCTGGCCATGTGGCCGAAGGCAGTGACGTCGGCGTTCTTCCAGGGATCCCGGCCGAACACGCCCGGCAGCACGTAGGCGGCGCAGAAGAGCAGCAGGGCCAGCCTCGGCAGCCGCTGGGCGGCGCGCTGGGTGACCAGGGCAGGGGTGGGCGAGTTCAATGCGAGGCGGCGTTCAGGGGCAGCGAATCATGCAGCAAGTCGGCGCCGGACAACAAAAAGGCAGCCGAAGCTGCCTTTCAACACGAAGGCAGCCGAAGCTGCCTTTCAACACGAAGGCAGCCGAAGCTGCCTTTCAACACGACGGCAGCCGAAGCTGCCTTGGAGTTCAAGCGCGCGAAGAAATCACTTCTTCAGGTGCGCGAACTTGTTGCGGAACTTCTCGACGCGGCCGCCCAGCGAGTCCACGCTCTTCTGCGTGCCGGTGTAGAACGGATGCGATTCGCTGGTCGATTCCAGCTTGAACAGCGGCAGCTCGCGGCCGTCGTCCATCTTCACGGTTTCCTTGGTCTGCGCGCACGAGCGCGTGACGAACTTGAAGCCGTTGGAAAGGTCCACGAAGCAGACTTCGCGGTAGTTGGGGTGAATGCCTTCTTTCATGCCTTGCCTCTGCGCTGGTGACTCGGCAGCCACGTCGAACCTTTCGACGCACTTTCCGACGCTGGAAAACCGCGAAGTATAACTTACCCGCCTCGACGCATCATGTCGAAGAAGTCGAGGTTGTTCTTCGTGGACTTCATCTTGTCGAGGATGAACTCCATCGCCTCGATCTCGTCCATCGGGTAGAGCAACTTGCGCAGGATCCAGGTCTTCTGCAGGATTTCCGGCTTGAGCAGCAGCTCTTCGCGACGCGTGCCCGACTTGTTGATCAGGATCGACGGGTAGACACGCTTCTCGGCCATGCGGCGATCCAGGTGGATCTCGCAGTTGCCGGTGCCCTTGAACTCCTCGTAGATCACTTCGTCCATGCGCGAGCCGGTGTCGATCAGCGCGGTGCCGATGATGGTCAACGAGCCGCCTTCCTCGACATTGCGCGCGGCGCCGAAGAAGCGCTTCGGGCGCTGCAGCGCGTTGGCGTCGACGCCGCCGGTCAGCACCTTGCCCGACGACGGCAGCACGTTGTTGTAGGCGCGGGCCAGGCGGGTGATCGAGTCGAGCAGGATCACCACGTCCTTCTTCAGCTCGACCAGGCGCTTGGCGCGCTCGATGACCATCTCGGCCACCTGCACGTGGCGCGCGGCCGGTTCGTCGAAGGTGGAGCTGATGACCTCGCCGCGCACCGTGCGCACCATCTCGGTCACTTCCTCGGGGCGCTCGTCGACGAGCAGCACGATGAGGTAGACGTCCGGGTGGTTGGCCACGATCGCGTGGGCGATGTGCTGCATCATCACCGTCTTGCCGGTCTTGGGCTGGGCGACGAGCAGGGCGCGTTGGCCTTTGCCGATGGGCGCGATCAGGTCGATGATCCGCCCGGTGATGTTCTCTTCCGACTTGATCTCGCGTTCGAGCTTGAACTGTTCCTTCGGGAACAGCGGCGTCAAGTTCTCGAACATGATCTTGTGCTTGCTCTCCTCGGGCGTCAGGCCGTTGACACGGTCGACCTTGACGAGCGCGAAGTAGCGCTCCCCGTCCTTCGGAACCCTGACTTCGCCTTCGACGGCATCGCCCGTGTGCAGGTTGAAGCGGCGGATCTGGCTCGGGCTCAGGTAGATGTCGTCGGTGGACGCCATGTAGCTCGCGTCGGGCGAGCGCAGGAAGCCGAAGCCGTCGGGCAGCACCTCCAGCACGCCGTCGCCGAAGACCTGCTCGCCTCCCTTGGCGCGCTTCTTCATGATCGCGAACATCAGCTCCTGCTTGCGCATGCGGGCGACGTTCTCGATCTCGAGCGCCTCGCCCATCGTGATGAGCTCGGAGACGTGGAGCGCTTTCAGTTCGGACAGATGCATGGGGGGACACCCTGGGGTGAGTTGTCGACCGCCGCGCCAACGGCATGTCGACCGGAGTCTCGGCCTACCACGACACCGGCCCGGATGGCCGGCGGCATGAACCTGCGTCTCGGAACTGTCAGGAACGCGGGGGTAGGGGCCGAATCCACGCGCTGCCGGATCTGGCGCGAACCGTCGCCCCCGGTGTCAGGGCGCCAGTTCTTGGCGTGGTGGCTTGATTTCCTGCGGCGCGGCCCGGCGACTCGTGGATCCGGGCTGCGCTGCGATTCAGGAAATTATAGATGACCGTCGAGGAAGGCCGTCAATTGCGCTTTTGACAACGCTCCGACCTTGGTGGCGGCCAGCTGGCCGTCCTTGAAAAGCATCAGGGTCGGGATGCCGCGGATGCCGAACTTCGCCGGCACATCGCGGTTCTCGTCGACGTTCATCTTGGCGATCTGCAGGCGGCCGTCGTAGTCCTTCGACACTTCGTCGAGGATGGGGGCGATCATCTTGCAGGGCCCGCACCACTCGGCCCAGTAGTCGACCAGCACGGGCTTGTCGGACTTCAGGACGTCGTTGTCGAACGAGGCATCGGAGGTGTGTTTGATCAGATCGCTGCTCATGGAATGTCCTTCTGCAGGCACCACGCTGATGGGGTGGCAAGGCACAATCATTCTGACATAAAGCCCTGTCTACTGTTTCCGTGGGGACCGTGGTCCTTTCCTATGGCCGCCATAGCGCGACTCCCTCTTGAAGTCCAGGTCAGCGGCCCTCACGGCTCATCGGCCTGGGACGCGCTGGCGCGCCAGGTGACCGATTGGGCTGCCCCGCAGCAGCTCAGCCTGCGCGACGTGGTGTTGCTTCTGCCGTTCGCGCAGTTGCTGCCGCTGGCGCGCCAGGCCTTCGGGCGCATCGGCGGCTGGCAGCCGCGCATCGAGACGACGCAGACTCTGGCCGCCGCGCTGGGCCCCGCCGCGTCCCTGCAGGCCATGCAACTGGCCTTCGACGTGGCGGCAGACCGCCTCAATGCGGCTCGGCTGATCCGCTCGCAGGGGGCGTCCATGGCCTGGGCGCGCAGCGACCCGCGGCATTTCGATCGTGCCGTCGCGGCGCTGACGCAGACCGCGCACGACCTCGCGCAGGCCGCTTTCTCCGTCGCCCCTTCGGATCGTGATGCGTACTGGGCGGCGGCGCGCGAGTTGCTGTCGCCAGCCACAGGGCCCGGCAGCCAGCAGCGCTGGCTGGCGCGGGTGGCGCTCGAGTGGGCGGCGCAGAGTTCAGCGCCGGCCACCGATCGCCTGTTCGATGAGCGACCTGCCGCCTGGGTCGCCCTGCAGGCCGGCGGGCCCGATCCGCTGGTGCAGTCGCTGATGCACGCGGCACCGCTCGACGCGCCCTGCCTCATCGTCGATGCCGACGCTGCGCCGTCGATGCAGGTCGTTGCCTCCGAGCCGCCGCGCCTCGCGCGTTGCGGCGGCTTCGAACACGAGGCGCAGTGCGCCGCCGCTCAGGTGTTGCTGCACCTCGAGCGTGGTGAAGTACCGATCGCGCTCATCGGGCAGGACCGGCAACTCGTGCGCCGCGTGCGCGCCTTGCTTGAGCGCCAGCGCGTGCCCTTGGCCGACGAAACGGGCTGGGCGCTGTCGACCACGCGTGCAGCCGCGCAGGTGATGGCGTTGTTGCGCGCCGCGCCGGCGCGTGCCGGCACCGACGCGTTGTTCGACTGGTTGAAGACCTTGCCGGGCTGGCCCGGCCGCGACGACGCCGCGCTGCGATTGCAGCAACTCGAGCGCCTGTGCCGCAGGCGAGCGCTGTCTCGCATCGAAGCCCTCGACCGGCTCGATCTCGACGCGGACCTCGCGTCCTACTGGGCAGCCGTGCGCGCCGAGCTCGAACGGCTGCGCGCCGCGCGCCCCGGTGTGGCTGCCTGGCTGAACCGACTGCGCGAAGCGCTGCAGGGCTGTGGCGCCTGGCCACTGCTCGAGGGCGACGAAGCGGGCCGGGCCGTGCTGTCGGCCCTGCGTCTGCATGCCGTGGCCGATGCCGACGCCGCCTGGCGCGAAGCGGCCGATGCCTCGCCCATGGCGCTCGACGGCTTCACCGCCTGGGTCGACGAGGTGCTGGAGCGATCCAGCTTCATGCCCGCCGGACCGGGAACGGCGCAGGTGTTCGTCACCCCCTTGGCGCGGGCGATGCTGCGGCCCTTCGGCGCGGTGGTGTGCCCCGGCTCCGACGATCGCCATCTGGGCGCGAGCGCGGCGACGCATCCCTTGCTGTCCGATGCCGAGCAGCTGGCCCTCGGCCTGGCCGCGCGGGTCGAGCGCCTGCAGCGCGAGACGCTGGCCTTCCAGCATGCGCTTGCGCTGAACCGGGTGACGTTCCTGCGGCGCCATGTCGATGCCAACGGCGAGCCGCTGGCCGACAGCTCGCTGCTGCAGCGGCTGGCGCTCGACCTGTCCGCGCAGGGCCGCGCTTTGGCGGACTGGGCGGATCCGCGGGTTCATGTCGATCTCGAAGCGGCACCGGTGGCCTGGCCGCTGCCGGTGGCTGGTGGACAACTCCCCGGGCGCGTGTCGGCCAGCGCCGTGCAGGCACTGCGCGACTGCCCGTATCGATTCTTCTCGCGGCATGTGCTCGGGCTGCGCGAGGACGACGAACTCGAAGCCGAGATCGAGAAGCGCGACTACGGCACCTGGCTTCACGAAGTGCTGCACCGCTTCCACCTCACGCGCGAGGCGCCGGGCACGGTGCAGGCCGAGCGCGAGCGCCTGCACGAGCTGGCGCGGGTGGTGCAGGCCGCGATGGGCCTGGCCGACGACGAGTTCCTGCCCTTCGCCGCTGCCTTCGACGGCGTCGCGGTGCGCTACGTGGCCTGGCTGCACGCACGCGACGCGGCTGGCGCGCGCTGGCAGGACGGCGAGCGCGACTGCCGCAGCCGGCCCGAGGCGCTGCAGGGCGTCGAACTGCAGGGCGTGATCGACCGCATCGATCGCGTCGAGCACGGCTCGGCCGTGCAGCTGATCGACTACAAGACGGTGAAGGCCGACAAGCTGAAGCGCCAGGTGCGCGAGCCGCTGGAGGACACGCAGCTCGCGTTCTACGCGGCACTGCTGTCGGCCGAAACCGAGAGCCCCTTGCAGGCCTGCTACCTGGCGCTGGACGACGACGAGCGTGTCGTCGAGGTGCCGCATGTGGAGGTGCGGCACAGTGCCGAGGTGATGGTGCGCGAGCTCGGCGGCGAGTTCGCGCGCCTGCGCGCCGGTGCGCCGCTGCCCGCACTCGGCGAGGAGCCGACGTGCGAACACTGCGAAGCGCGCGGCCTGTGTCGCCGCGACCATTGGCCGGACGGGCAGGGCGCATGAACGGATCGCCCGCTTACCGCGCCGACGGCGCCCCGGTGCCTCGCGAGGCCTTCTACGCGCTGGCCTGCGACCCGCGGCGCAGCGTCGTCGTCGAGGCCTGTGCCGGCGCGGGCAAGACCTGGATGCTGGTCTCGCGCATCGTGCGTGCCCTGCTCGACGGCGCGCAGCCGCAGGAGATCCTGGCCATCACCTTCACGCGCAAGGCCGCCGGTGAGATGCGCGAGCGCCTCGACGAGTGGTTGCAGGCCTTCGCCTCACCAGCCATGACGGCGGCGCAGCGGGCCCGCGAAGTGCGCGAGCGCGGCGTGCCGGCCGGGCAGGCCGAGCAGCTCGCCGAAACGCTGGCCGGCCTGCAGCGCCAGGTGCTCGACGCCGGCCGCGCCGTCGAAGTGCGCACCTTCCACGCCTGGTTCGCCCAGCTGCTGCGCGCCGCGCCCTACGAACTGCTCGATGAGATCGGCATCGACCCCGAAGGTGAACTGCTGCAGGACATGGACGAGCACCGCAGCGAGGTCATGCGCCGCTTCCACGCGGCGCTGCTGCGCGATCCGGCGCGCCGCGAAGACCACGCGACGCTGGTCGCGCAACGCGGGCGCAGCCAGGCCGCCAAGTGGCTGGACACCGTGCTGGCACGGCGGGTCGAGCTGGAGCTGGCCGACCGCGCCGGCGTGCTCGAAGACGGCGTGGCGCCGGCCGTGCCCGAGGGGGCGCCGCCACCGCAGGCCGAGGTGTCGAACGCGGCCTGGCGCGACGGCCTGAAGCAGCTCGCGGCAGCGCTCGCGCGTGGCGGCAAGAAGGCGCGCGATGCCGGCGTGGCACTCGAACAGGCGCTCGCCCTGGACGGGGGCCCGCCTCGCTACGCGGCGGTCTGGTCGGTGCTCTTCACCAAGGATGATCTGCCGCGCAAGCTCGGTGACGTCGAAGGACTCGAGGTCACGCAGCGCGCCCTGGAGTTCATCGCCGAGCGCGAGCACCAGCACGAGTCGCACCTCGAGCATGCCCGCATGGTGCGGCTGTCGCGTGTGCTGCTCGGCGTCTACGCAGGCTACAAGCGCGAGCGGGGTCTGATCGACATGAACGACCTCGAGCATGGCGCGCTGGCACTGCTGCGCGACGCCACGCTGTCGGGCTGGGTGCAGGAGCGGCTGGACGCGCGCATCCGCCACGTGCTGATCGACGAGTTCCAGGACACCAGCCCGCTGCAATGGCATGCCCTGCACGCCTGGCTGGCCGGCTACGCGGGCGCGGGCGGCGGGGCCAGCGGGCAGCGCGCGCCGGCGCTTTTCGTCGTCGGCGATCCGAAGCAGAGCATCTACCGCTTCCGGCGCGCCGAGCCCAAGGTCTTCGGTGCGGTGCGCGAGTTCGTCGTCGAGGCACTGGGCGGCTGCGTGCTCGAATGCGATCACACCCGGCGCAACACGCCCGAGGTGCTGGCCGGGCTCAACGCGGTGTTCGGCGCGGCCCAGCAAGGCGGCGAGTTCGAGGGCTTCCGCGCACACACCACCGAGACCGGGCCGGCCGAGGCTTCGGGCCTGTGGCTGCTGCCGCCCGTGCCGCGCCCGCCGGCGGCGCCGCGCGGTGCGCAGGCCGAGCCCGCGCCCTGGCGCGACAGCCTCACGCAGCCGCGCCACGAGCCCGAGGAACTGCTGCGCGAGGAGGAGGCCCGTCGTGTCGCCGACGCCGTGCTGCAGGAGATCACCCGTGGCATCGCGCCCGAGCAGGTAATGGTGCTGTGCCGCAAGCGCGCGCCGTTGCGCCTGGTCGCGCAGGCGCTGCAGCGGAGGCATGTGCCGCACGTGGCGGTGGACGATGCCGCGCTGATCGAATCCACCGAAGCGCTGGATTTGCTGGCGCTGCTCGACGCGCTGGTCTCGCCGCAGCACCGCTTGTCGCTGGCGCGTGCGCTGCGCAGCCCGCTGTTCGATGCGAGCGACTCGGACCTGCTGGAGCTGTCCCGGCGCGCCGCCGCCACGGGCGACTGGTGGTCCGCACTGATCGGGTACGACGGCGAGAGCGTCGTGTTGCAGCGCGCGCGAACGCTGCTGCCGGTCTGGCAGGCAGCGGGCCGCGAGCTGCCGCCGCACGACCTGCTCGACCGCATCGTCTCGCAGGGCGAGCTGCGCGAGCGTGTCGCCGCCCGCGTGCCCGCGGCGCAGCGCGCGGTGGCGCTGGCCAGCGTGGACGCCGTTCTCGCGCAGGCGCTGGAGCTCGACGGCGGCCGCTATGCCACGCCCTATGCCTTCGTGCGCGCGCTGCGCCGGCGGGCCATCACGATCGTGGCGCCCGATCTCGGCGACGCGGTCAAGCTGCTCACCGTTCACGGCGCCAAGGGCCTGGAAGCCGAGGTGGTGTTCGTGATGGACGCCGACCCCGAGCCACCGCGTTCCGAGAACGCCACGCTGCTGGTCGACTGGCCGGTGCAGGCCACGCAACCGCGCCGCTGCGCCTTCGTCTACAGCGAAAGCCGCTGCCCCCCGGAATTGGCCGGGCCAATGGCCGATGAACAGCAGGCCCGCCGGCGCGAGGAGCTCAACGGCCTGTACGTGGCGATGACGCGCGCGCGCCGCCGACTGGTCTTCAGCGCCACCGAGCCGCGGCATCGCAGCCCGACTCAGATGAACTGGTGGCCGCGAGTTGAGGGCCTGAGCTCGCCCTGGAGTTCGGCGATCGGCGAGGGCGGCGACGTCCGGCCGGAGCCCGGGCCGTCGGTCGAGGTGCTGCCGCGCTGGTCCGGCAGCGCCGCAGCGCCGTCGGCGCCAACGGCTGCCGTCGACAGCCCCGCCTCACGTCTGGGCTCGGCCGTGCACCGTGTCCTCGAGTGGCACACCGGCGGCGGCGGCGAGCTGGCGGTGCTCGCCGCGGCGGCGGCCGACGCCTTCGGCGCACCGGCGGACGAGGTGACCCGCATCGCCAGCCGCATCCTCGCCAGCACCGAATGCGCCCGCTTCTTCGACCGCGGGCAACTGGTCTGGGCCGGCAACGAGGTGCCGGTCAGCCTGGCCGGCGCGGTGCAACGCATCGACCGCCTGGTGCTGCTCGACGAAGCCGGCATTCCGACCTGGTGGGTGCTCGACTACAAGCTGCAGCATCGGCCGCAGGAGCTGGCCGAGTACCACGCCCAACTGGCTGGCTACCGTGCCGCGGTGCAGGCGGCGCAGCCGGGCGCGCAGGTGCGCAGTGCCTTCATCGCCGGCGACGGCAGCCTGATCGAATCGGCATGACCGGACACGGTGAGCCGCGCGCCAACTGCAGCGCAGGCGTGGCGAAGCGCACGAATGGGCCGGGTTTGGCCCGCTGATCGCGCGTTCGGCAACGCCCGGCTGGGCTTCAAATCGGTGCATCTCACTTGCCACGCCCGATGGCCACGCCTGCCACGCCCGCCACTGCCGCTCCTCGCTCCAGCCCGACTCGCGCCTTCGGCCGCTTCGAGCTGCGCCAGCTGCTGGGCAAGAGCCAGGGCACCATGGCCTGGCTGGCCTTCGATCCGCGCCTGGGCCAGGAGGTCATGCTGACGCTGCCGCGCGTGCAACCGGCCGACAGCGCGGCGCTCGAGTCGCGACTGCGCGAGATGAAGCAGGCGGCGCGGCTGAACCACCCGAACCTGGCGCATGTCGTCGAGGTTGGCGTGCAGGACCATTGGCCCTACGTGGCCTGCGACCGCGCGCTGGGCGTCACGCTCGGTGAATGGCTGGCCGCCCAGCCGCGTCTGGCACCGATCGACATCGCCGCGCTGATGTGCCACGCGCTGTCGGGCCTGGCCTTCGCGCACGAAGCAGGTGTCGCCCATCACGACCTGCAGATGCACACGCTGCTGGTCAGCCCGCAGGGCCAGGTGCGGGTGGCGGCGCTGGCCGCCGCCGATCTGCCCGCCGCTGCCGTCGAGGCCGACAACGCCAACGAGCGTGCCATGCCGATGGATCCCGGCGAACTGCGCGCCCAACGCGACGCCGCACAGCGCGACGTGCTCGCCTGCGGCGTGCTGCTGCACCAGATGCTCGCCGGCGCGCCGGTGCTCGACGAACCCGACGTGGCCCGAGTCATCGATCGCATGTCGCCGCAGGGCCGCGACCTCGTGCGCCTGCCCTGGACGACACCGCAACCGGTGCCCGAAGGCCTGCGCGCCATCGCCAACCGCTGCACCGCGTCACAGGAGCGCCAGCGCTACCGCAGCGCTCGCACGCTGCTGCGCGCGCTCGAAGGCTGGCGCGAGGTCGAGGCCCAAGGCAACGGCGACCCGATCGCGCTGCTGATCGACCGCCTGCGCACCGTCGGGCACCTGCCGGCGCTGCCGGGCATCACGCGGCGCATGGCGCGGCTGTCGATCACCGACAGCCAGCGCACCGACGAGATCGCCGAGCAGTTGCTGCAGGACATCGCGCTGAGCTTCGAGCTGCTGCGCACCGTCAACTCGGCGCAGGTGCGCGGCACGCAGGTGGCTGGCAACGGGCCGGTGCTGACGCTGCGCCGCGCCATCGCCCTGCTGGGCGTGGACGGCGTGCGCGGCGCTGCGCAGTCGCTGCGCCACTGGCCCGGGCCGATGAACGAGGAAGGGGCTGCGGCCTTGAGCCGCCTGATGAACCACGTGCGCCTGGCGGGCCACGCCGCGCAGGCACTGCGGCCGCCGGGCTATGACCCGGAAGTCGCCTACCTGGTCGCCGTGCTGCAGAACCTCGGCCGGCTGCTGGTGCAGTACCACTTCCCGGAGGAATCCGAGCAGATCCACCACCTGATGCAGCCGCTTCCCGGCCCGCCCGGCGCCCCCGAGCACCCGGGCATGAGCGAGGAGTCGGCGGCCTACGCGGTGCTCGGCACGGACATCGAGTCGCTCGGCGCCGCCGTGGCGCGCCACTGGGGCCTGGGCGACGAGGTGCAGCACATGATCCGTCGCCTGCCGGCCGGCAAGCCGGTGCGTACGCCGGACAGCGACGCCGACATGCTGCGCGCCGCCGCCAGTGCGGCCAACGAGGCGGTGGATGCGATGACGCGGCTGCCGGCCCCGCGCGTGGCCGCAGCGCTCGCGCAGGTGGCGCAGCGCTACACGCGCGTGCTCGAACTGGACGCGGGCGAGATCCGCGAGGCGCTGCAGGGCGCACGCGCCGCGCTGAACAGCGGCACCGCCGCTCCCGCCATGAAGCGCGGCGGCACGCTCGACGGCGACGGTACCGGCACGGGGGAGCTCACACGCCCTTCGTTCACCGGCGAACCAGCCGCACCAGCCGCCCGGAGCGGCGCATGAAGGACGGGCCCCGATGAGTGTTGCCGCAGCGATCGACAAGACCCAGCGGCTTGGCCGCTTCGAGTTGCGCCGCATTCTCGGCAAGGGCGCGCAGGCGACCGTCTGGCTCGGCTTCGATGCGCGTCTGGAGCGCGAGGTGGCGGTGAAGATGATCACCGCCGGTGCCGACGTCGACCCGCAGGACATCACCCACTGGCTGCAGGAAGCGCGCAGCGTCAGCCGGCTCACGCACCCGAACATCGTGCCGGTGTTCGAGGCCGACGTGCAGGATGGCCGGCCCTACCTCGTCTTCGAGTACGTGCCCGGCCGCACGCTGACCGAACACCTGAAGGCGCGCGGCAGCCTGCCGCCGCCCGAGTCGCTGGCGCTGATGCTGGGCGTGCTCGACGCGCTGCAGACGGCGCATGCCGCCGGCGTGGTGCACCGCGACCTGAAACCCTCGAACATCCTCGTCGACGGCGGCGGCCGAGCGCGGGTGATGGACTTCGGCATCGCCGCGCGGCTGCACGACGCCAACCGCGCCGCCAAGGGCCTGATCGTCGGCACGCCGGGCTACATGTCGCCCGAGGCCACCCAGGGCCTGAACCCGACGCCGGCAATGGACGTGTTCGCAGCCGGCCTGGTGCTGATCGAGATGCTCGCCGGCCGAGCGGTGGTCAAGGAGCGTGATCCGTACCGCGCCATGCAGCGCATCGCGCAGGAAGACCTGAAGCTCCCGGAAGAACTGCCGTCGACGGTGGATGACACGCTGCGCAGCGTGCTGCGCCGAGCGATCGCCCGCGACCCGGCACAACGTTACGCCAACGCCGCGGCCTTCGCCGACGCGCTGCGCCAGTGGATGACGCCGCTGGCCGGTTCGGCCGAAGCCGCCGGCGGCAACAGCGGGACGCTGGAGTTCCTGCTGCGGCGCATGCGCCACAAGAGCGACTTCCCGGCGCTGTCGGACTCGGTGGCGCGCATCCAGCGCATCGCCACCTCCGAGCACGAGAGCCTGGCCAGCCTGTCGGCCGAGATCCTCAAGGACGTGGCGCTGACCAACAAGCTGCTGCGCCTGGTCAACACGGCGCACTACTCGCACGCGGGCGGTGGCAGCATCAGCACGGTGTCGCGTGCGGTGGCGCTGGTCGGTTTCGCCGGTATCCGCAACATGGCCTTGAGCCTGGTGCTGCTCGAGCACATGCAGGACAAGGGCCACGCCAACCAGCTCAAGGAAGAGTTCCTGCGCGCTCTGATGGCCGGCTCGCTCGCCGGCGAGATGTGCCGCGTCGGCCGCGAAGGCGAAGAGGCCTTCATCGGCGCGATGTTCCAGAATCTCGGCCGGCTGCTGACCGAGTACTACTTCCCCGAGGAATCGCGCCAGATCCGCAGCGTGGTGGCCAGCAGCCAGCGCGACGGCGCCTCGCACGCCGCCATGGTGCAGGCGGAGACCGCGGCATCGATCAGCGTGCTCGGCCTGAGCTTCGAAGATCTGGGCCTGGGCATCGCGAAGAGCTGGGGCCTGCCCGAGAACCTGCAGCGTTGCATGCGCCGCCCCGAGGGCGACCCGCCGGCGCGCGTGCCCGAGAAACCGGCCGAGCGGCTGCGCTGGCTTTCGCTCGCCGCCAACGAACTGACCGACACGCTGCTGCGCACCGACGGCGACCCGACGGCGCGCCTGGCGTCCGTGGCCGAGCGCCACGCGCGCGGCATCGGCCTGAGCGTTCGCGAGATCCAGACCGCCACCGATGCCGCCCGGCAGCGCCTGGCGCAGGCGGCGCAGGCCATGAACCTGCAGGTGGCGCCAAGCTCGCCGGCGCGGCGCCTGCTCGCCACGATCGTCGTGACGCCGCAGCAGGCCGCCGATGCCGACACGCTGTCGCCGCACAGCCTGCAGGCGACCGTGGCGGCGTTCGAGGCGACGCGCATCGAAGCTGCGCCGGTGCCGCAGGTGCCGCGCGAGAGCGCCGCCGAAGTGCTTGCCTCGGGCATCGCAGACATCACGAACTCGATGGTCGAGAACTTCAAGCTCAACGAAGTGCTGCGCATGATCCTCGAGACCATGTTCCGCGCACTGGGCTTCCGGCGCGTGGTGTTCTGCCTGCGCGACCCGAAGACCGACACGCTCACCGGCCGTTTCGGCCTGGGCGAGGGCGCCGATGCGGTGGCGGCGCAGTTCCGCGTACCGCTAAAAGGCGGCACCGACCTGTTCTCCGCGGTGTGCAACAAGGGAGCCGACACGCTGATCAGCGACGCGACGGTGGCCCACATCGAGGCGCGCCTGCCGGCCTGGTACCGCGCCGGCGTGCGCGCACCGGCCTTCCTGCTGCTGCCGCTGACGCTCAAGGGTGCCCCTTTCGCGCTGATCTACGCCGACAAGTCGGTGCCCGGCGGCATCGAGCTGGGCGAGAAGGAACTGTCGCTGCTGCGCACACTGCGCAACCAGGCCGTGATGGCGTTCCGGCAGTCCACCTGATCGGCTGAGCCGGGCGCCCTGAGTCGCAGGACAGGGCCTCCACGTGGCTCTTCGAGCCAGTACTGAGAACAATAACAATATAGAACAAATAGTTATACGTACAAATTAAAGTTGATTCGAGATATTTGATGAACTCGAATCGCTCGTGCGGATGGGCCGCATCTCACGCTGAACTCCGACTCTTCCACGCCGAACCGACCGCTGTGTGCGTTGCCGAACGGAACGGATCGCCTGGCATGAAGACACTGGCCTGCAGGCGGCCGCGACCGTCATCCTGCGTCGGGCCGGCTCGCCCCGATCCACGCAGGCCGACACATGCGGTTCACCGTTTCCTCGCACCATGGCGTCAATCCGTGGTCCCGACCACCCGAGCACCCGGTTCAGGAAGGCGTGATGGCAACTCAGGAATACTGCCCGCTGGGGCACTTTCTGGTCTTCGACGAGAACGGAATGGCATTCCGGGTGTCGATGTCCGAACTCTGGCTCGAGCGTCCATGGTGGCGCTGGAGGCCGTATCCGCGGCAACCCAGCGGCGACGTGCGCTACCTGCTGGCGGATGGCCGGGCGCTGCGGCCCGTTGCGCCGGGCTGCTTCGTCATCAAGGACACCGGTGAACCGCTGTGGCGCGACAAGGCCCATGCGGGAGCCCAGACGACGGCCTGAGGCCGAGCCGGCGAATCGGCGGCTTCCGGCAGATCCGCAAAGGTGACGAGCCTTACCCCCGGCACTGGTTGCAACGCTTAGGGCTGCTTGGTTCCCCACCTGACCCGGTTGGGCGCGCTCCCATGCGGGGAGGCCCGTCGCTGGCGATTGTAGGGGGGACGCGCGCTGGTCACCGAAGTTGCAGAGCGTCGTCGCCGTACTCGATGTGCAGCGGCTCGACGATCAGGCGTTTCGGCCCCGCTTCGACGCGGCCGGCCACCAGGGCCTCGACGCCTTGCGAACGTGCGATCTCGACGCAGCGATGCGCCTCGTCGGCGGCGACGAACAGCGCGAAGCCCGCGCCCATGTTCAACGTGCCGTAGGCCTCATGGTCATCCTGCCGCGCATGCTGCTGCATGAAGGCGAGCACCGGCGGCACGGCGGGGATCTTCTGGATGCGGTAGGTCAGCGTCGCCGGGTGGCGCAGCAGCTTGCGCCAGCCGTGGCCGGTGATGTTGGCGCAGTAGCGCGGCGTGATGCCGGCGCGGTAGAGCGCTTCGGTGACGGGTGAATACAGCACCGTGGGCGCCAGCAGCGCCTCGCCGTAGCTCAGGCCGGGCACCACCTCGGTGAGGTAACCCTCGGGCAGTCGTTCGACCAGCTTGCGCGCCAGGCTCAGGCCGTTGGCATGGATGCCGCTGGAGGCGAGCAGCACGATGGCATCGCCGGCGCCGAGCCGGTCGCCCACCGACAGGCGCGACTTCGGGTTGACGATGCCGGTGCAACTGGCAGCCAGGTCGATGCGGCCGCTTTCGACGATGCCAGCCAGCGCCGGCGTTTCGCCGCCGCCCCAGGCCACGCCGCAGGTGTCGCAGGCGGCCTTCCAGCCCTGCACGAGCGCCTGCGCGCGCTGCGCGTCGCCGAACCAGTCGGAGCCGCCGGCCGCCCAGTAGGCCTGCACCACCAGCGGCGTGGCGCCGACGGTGATCAGGTCGTTGATGGCCATCGCGATGGTGTCCTGCGCGATGGCGGCGTAGTAGCTGCGGCCGGTCAGCGCCTTCATCTCGTCGGCCACCAGCGCCTTCGAGCCCAGGCATTCGACGATGCTCGCCAGGTAGAACGGGCCCACGTCGACCACGTAGGCCGATTCGCCGCGCGACGCGGCGATCTCGCTGAAGCCGTGCGCGGCCAGGTTGACGGCAGTGGCGGCAGCGGCACGCTGGGCCGCCACCTTCAGCGGGTCGATCAGCTCGTAGTTGACGCCGGCCTGTTCATAGCTGAGCGTGCTGTTCGAATCGGCGTGCGTGGCAGGGCGGGCGGCGTCGGTCATGGGGCGTGATTATCGGTCAGCCCCTGGGCCGGTGCGGCGCGGGGTCGCCCCGTAGAATCGATGCATGAGTTACCAGGTGCTGGCCCGCAAGTACCGACCGCACAGCTTCGAGGAGCTGGTCGGTCAGGAGCACGTCGTGCAGGCGTTGGCCAATGCCCTGACGCAGCAGCGGCTGCACCATGCCTACCTGTTCACCGGCACACGCGGCGTCGGCAAGACGACTGTCTCGCGCATCCTCGCCAAGTCGCTGAACTGCACCGGCGCCGATGGCAGCGGCGGCATCACCGCGCAGCCCTGCGGCGTGTGCGATGCCTGCCGCGACATCGATGCCGGCCGCTTCGTGGACTACGTCGAGCTCGACGCGGCATCGAACCGCGGGGTCGAAGAGATCTCGCAGCTGCTCGACCAGGCCGTCTACAAGCCGGTGCTCGGCCGCTTCAAGGTCTACATGATCGACGAAGTGCACATGCTGTCGAACACCGCGTTCAACGCGATGCTGAAGACGCTGGAGGAGCCGCCCGAGTACCTCAAGTTCGTGCTGGCCACCACCGATCCGCAGAAGGTACCGCCCACCGTGCTGTCGCGCTGCCTGCAGTTCAACCTGCGGCCGATGGCGCCGCAGACGGTGCAGGAGCACCTGGTCACCGTGCTGGCGCGCGAGGACATCGCTGCTGAACCCGGCGCGCTGCGCCTGATCGCGCGGGCGGCGCGCGGCTCGATGCGCGACGCGCTCTCGCTGGCCGACCAGGCGATCGCCTTCGGAGCGGGGGCGCTGGCCGAGGCCGGCGTGCGGCAGATGCTCGGTGCCGTGGACCGCGGGCACGCGGTGCGGCTGGTCGAGGCGCTCGCGGCGGGCGACGGTGCCGCGGTGGTGGGCTCGGTCGACGGGCTGCGTTCGCTCGGGCTGTCGGCCGCCGGCACGCTCGAGGAGATGGCCTCGCTGCTGCAGCAGATGGCAGTGCAGCAGGCCGTGCCCGGCGCGCTCGACGCGAATGACCCGGACGCACCGGCGGTCGAGCGGCTCGCCTCTGCATTGCCGGCCGACGAGACGCAGTTGCTCTACAGCATCGTCGTGCATGGCCGCGCCGAGCTGGCTCTGGCGCCCGACGAATACAGCGGTCTGGTGATGGTGTTGCTGCGCATGCTGGCCTTCCGGCCGGCCGGCAATGGCTCCGCGGAGCGTGCCGTGGCGCGCGGTGCCGCAGCCCCGGCCGTCGTGCGCAGCCCGGTGGCGGCGCAGCCCGCAGTGGTGGCGGGTGCCCCGGCATTGCGTGTACCTGCGCCGCCGGTGAGGCCGACTCAACGCCCGCCCGTCGCGCGCTCGCCCGAGCCGCCGCCCTGGGTCGATGCGCCTGACGAGGCCGACGACGACCTGCCCACCGCTGCCGCGCCGCCGCGCGGCCCGATCCCTGAGCCGATGGCGATGGCCGTGCCGGATGTCGTCACCACGCCGCTGGGCGACCGCTGGGCGCTGCAGGTGCGCGAGCTGTGCGAGAGCGGCGCCATCAGCGCGCTGGTGCGTGAGCTGGCGATGCAGTCGCAGTGCCTGGCCCTCGACGAATCCGCCACGCCGGTGCGCTTGACGCTGCGCGTCGAACGCGAAACCCTGCGCAGCGCGGCCAACACCGACAAGCTTCAGGCCGCGCTCGCGCAGGCGTTGGGCCGGCCGGTGCATTTGCAGCTCGAGGCCGGCGTGGCCGAGGATTCGCCGGCGCGCCGCGACGCCGCCGAGCGTGCGCGCCGGCAGGCCGAGGCCGAACAGATCATCCACGACGACCCGCTGGTGCAGGCCCTGATGTCGCAGTACAAGACCGCGCGCATCGTGCCCGGCTCGGTCAAGCCGCATTGATTTCCAAGGAGCATCCATCATGATGAAGAACCAGCTGGCCGGGCTGATGAAGCAGGCCCAGGCGATGCAGGACAACCTGAAAAAGGCGCAGGAAGAGCTCGCGCTGATCGAGGTCGAGGGCCAGTCCGGCGCCGGCCTCGTGAAGGTCACGATGACCTGCAAGCACGACGTCAAGCGCGTCGCCATCGACCCCAGCCTGCTCGCCGACGACAAGGACATGCTCGAGGACCTGGTGGCCGCCGCCTTCAACGACGCGATCCGCCGTGCCGAAGAGGTGAGCCAGCAGAAGATGGGCAAGCTGACGGCGGGCATGCCGATGCCGCCGGGCATGAAGTTCCCGTTCTGATGGCGCTGCGCGCACTGCGATGAGCGGTTCGTCGCTCGACGCGCTGATCGAGGCGCTGCGCCGCCTGCCTGGCATCGGCGTCAAATCGGCGCAGCGCATGGCCTTCCACTTGCTGCAGCACGACCGCGAGGGCGCGCAGCGGCTGGCGCAGGCGCTGCAGGCGGCATCGACTTCGGTGCGCCACTGCGAGCGCTGCCACACCTTCACCGAGGCGCCGGTGTGCGGCATCTGCCTCGACCCGGCGCGCGACGCGCGCCAGCTCTGCGTGGTGGAGACACCGGCCGACCAGGCGGCGCTCGAGCGCACCGGCAGCTACCGCGGCCTGTACTTCGTGTTGATGGGCCACCTCAGCCCGCTGGACGGCGTGGGCACGCGCGACATCGGCGCGCATGAACTGCTGAGCCGAGCCACCGACGGCGTGACCGAAGAGGTGATCATCGCCACGAACTTCACCGCCGAGGGCGAGGCCACCGGCCACGTGCTGGCCGAGGCGCTGAAGGCGCGTGGCCTGAAGGTCACCCGGCTGGCGCGCGGCGTGCCGATCGGCAGCGAACTCGAGTACGTGGACCTGGGCACCATCGCCCACGCGCTATCGGACCGCCGCTGAGCGCGGCTGTGCCGCGGCTACTTGCGCGCAGCCTTGCGCGTCGTCTTGCGGACGGGTGCAGCGGCGCGGGCCTTCGTCGACTTGGCTGACTTGGCCGACTTCGGCGACGTCGCGCGCTGCACCACGTAGACGATGATCGGCTGCCCGGGCCGGAAGCTGGATCCCGCCGTCACGCCGTTCCAGTGCGCCACCTGCTGCGCGCTGACGCGGTAGCGACGCGCTACGCTGCTCACGCTGTCGCGCTTGCCGGCCTTCAGCGCCACGCGGCGCATCGACGGGCCGTCGGGGGCGAGCGCCATGGTGGCGTTCTCGGCCAGATGCTCGGAGACGTCGGCGTGCCGCTGGTCGCTGCGAGGCACCAGCAGCGTGGAGCCGGCGCGCACCAGGTAGTGCGGCGGGATGCCGTTGACCTCGCGCAGCTCTTCTTCGCTCATGCCGACCTGCTTCGCGGCGTCGGCCGGCCGCAGCAACTTCGGTGCGACCCAGGCCGTCCAGCTGGCCGGCGGACCGCGGTGCTGCGGCAGATCGCGCACGAAGTGGTTGGCATTGTCGTAGGGCAGCAGCACCTGCGGCGTGCCGGCGGCCAGGATCACCGGCCGGTTCATCTGCGGGTTCAGCGCCTTGAACTCGTCCAGCGGCAGGCGCGCCAGCCGGGCGGCGAGCTCGACGTCGATGTCGCGCTCGATCGCCACGGCGAGGAAGTACGGGTGATTGGCCAGATCGGGCAACTGCAGCCCGTAGGCCGCCGGTCGCGCGACGATGTTCTTCACCGCCTGCAGCTTGGGCACGTACAGACGAGTCTCGTCGGGCATTCGCAGGCTCTCGTAGCCCGTGGGCAGTCCTGCGCGGCGATTGCGGGCGATCGCTCGCTGCACGTTGCCTTCGCCCCAGTTGTAGGCGGCCAGTGCCAGATGCCAGTCGCCGAACATGCCGTGCAGCTTGCCCAGGTAGTCGAGCGCCGCGCGGGTGGATGCGAGCACGTCGCGCCGGTCGTCGCGGAACACGTTCTGGCGCAGTTCGAAGTTGCGGCCCGTCGCCGGCATGAACTGCCACATGCCCGAGGCCTTGGCCGACGAGATCGCCTGCGGATTGAAGGCGCTCTCGATGAAGGGCAGCAGCGCGAGCTCGGTGGGCATGCCGCGCTTCTCGACCTCCTCGACGATGTGGAACAGGTAGCGGCTGCCCCGCTCGGTCATGCGCTGCACGTAGTCGGGCCTCGTGGCGTACCAGCGCTCGCGGTCGCGCACCAGCGGATTGTCGAGCTCGGGCATCGCGAAGCCCGCACGCAGGCGTGCCCACAGGTCGAGCTGGGCGGATCGGTCGTCGAGATCGAGGCGCACCTCGGGGCGCAGGGGGTCGACGGCGGCTGGCGTGGGCGCCGGCTCATCGGCCACGGGGGCGGGTGGCGGGGGGCTGGCAGGCACCGCCGGTCCGGGCGGCGCTGCAGGCGGCTCCACCGGGGTCACCACCGCCGGTGCCGGCGCACTGGCCTGGCCGCCTTCGGCAGCCGGCGTGCTCGCGCAGCCGGCCATCGCGGCGAGCCCACCGACCATCACCGCAGCCAGTGCGGCGCGTCGAAGCATGTTCATCGGAAATCGTTCTTCCAGCGGCGCAAAGCCGCAAAGACATCGCTGCCTGCCGTGCTGGCTGCACCGTGCCGGGTGGCCGAGTGCACGATGGCGCTCTGGTCGCATCGCAGGAAGGGGTTCACCTCGCGCTCGACCGCGATGCTCGACGGCAGCGTAGGCCGGTTGTCGGCGCGCAGCGCCTCGCAGTCGGCGCTGTAGCGCGCCAGCGCGGCGTTGTCGGGTTCCACCGCGCGGGCGAACTTCAGGTTGGACAAGGTGTACTCGTGCGCGCAGCACACGCGGCTGTCACCCGGCAGCGCCGCCAGCCGCGACAGCGAGCGGTGCATCTGCTCGGGCGTGCCCTCGAACAGGCGGCCGCAGCCGCCCGAGAACAGCGTATCGCCGCAGAAGAGGATCGGGGCGCCTTCGCGCCCCGCATGGAAGTAGGCGATGTGGCCGGCGGTGTGCCCGGGCACCTCGATCACCTCGAAGCGCTGGCCGAGCACCTCGACCGCATCGCCATCGTCGAGCGCCACGTACGGTGTGGGGATCTGCTCGCGGCGCGGGCCGTAGACAGGCCCCTTCAGCCGGCTGCGCAAGGCATCGACACCGCCCACGTGGTCGCCATGGTGATGGGTCACTAGAATCGCCGCCAGCGCCAACCGGCGGGCATCGAGCGCGGCCTGCACCGGCGCTGCTTCACCTGGATCCACCACGACGGCGCTCGTGCCGTCGTCGAGCATCCAGATGTAGTTGTCGGTGAAGGCGGGCAGGGCAGTCAGATTCATCATGGCGCACAGCGAGCGGATTATAGGTTTGGCCCAGTGGCTCGCCACGCCGGCAGGGAGATACCTGCTGGCGTGGGAGCAGCATCATCTCGACCTGGCCGTGGCCGACCTGTTCGGCTTTCACGCGCTGCAGGTGGGGCTGCCCGAACTCGATGCGCTGCGCGCCAATCGCATGCCGCACCGCTGGGTCGGCTGCGAGAGCGTCGAGCCGCCGCCATCGGAAGGCGAGCCGATGCCGCGCGCCGCGGTGGCGCTGAACCTCGACTTCGACGCGTTGCCCTTCGACAGCGCCAGCCTCGATCTCGTCGTGCTGCCGCACACGCTGGAGATGGCGCGCGATCCGCACCAGACGCTGCGTGAGGTCGAGCGCGTGCTCGTGCCGGAAGGCCGCGTGGTCATCGTCGGCTTCAACCCGGCCAGCCTGTGGGGGCTGCGCCAGGGGCTGGGCCGGGCCCGGCTCGGCCTGGGCCTGGGCCGGCAGCGACCGCTGTTCCTGCCCGCCACCGGTGAGTTCCTCGGCTACCGGCGCCTGCGCGACTGGCTGCGCCTGCTCAGCTTCGAGGTGGAATCGGGCCGCTTCGGCTGCTACCGGCCGCCGGTGGCTTCGGAGCGCTGGCTGCAGCGCTACGAATGGATGGACGGCTCCGGCGAGCGCTGGTGGCCGGTGTTCGGTGCCGCCTACTTCGTGGTGGCGGTCAAGCGCGTGCGCGGCATGCGGTTGGTGGGGCTGGTGCGCGACCAGCGCCAGCGGGTCAAGGCGGCCGCCACGGTGGCCACGCACAAGCGCCGCGAGCGCGAGAAAGAACCGGCATGACGGCAGCGGCCCCGGCGGTCAAGCGCCCCCACGTGGTCATCTATACCGACGGTGCCTGCAAGGGCAACCCGGGCCGCGGCGGCTGGGGCGCCTGGCTGCGCACCGGCGAGCACGAGAAGGAATTGTTCGGCGGCGAGTTGCTCACCACCAACAACCGCATGGAACTCACCGCCGTGATCGAGGCTCTGGCATCACTGAAGCGCACCTGCGACGTCACGGTGCACACCGACAGCGAGTACGTTCGCAAGGGCATGACCGAATGGATCCACGGCTGGAAGCAGCGCGGCTGGAAGACGGCCGACCGCAAGCCGGTGAAGAACGCCGAGCTGTGGCAGCGCCTGGACGCACTGCGCCACCTGCACCACGTCGAGTGGCGATGGGTGAAGGGGCATTCCGGCGACCCGGGCAACGAACGCGCCGACGCCCTGGCCAATCGCGGGGTGGAAAGCGTGGTTTGAGGGTTGCCGCCGCTGCGGTGTTTTGCGCACGACGTTACAGTCTGCCGGCATCCTCGAAAGTCCGGACTTGAAGATCCTGCATACCGTCATCGCCGTGGTCGGCATCGCTGCCGCCAGTGGCGCCGCCTGGTGGATCCAGAACAAGGGCGCCGGCAGCGGCTCGCAGCCGGCGGTCTCGCCCTCCGCGGCCGCGGCTTCTGCGGCGGGCGCCGGCCCCGCCATCGGCGGGCCGATTCCCGTCGAAGTGGGCCGTGTCACCGTGACGCGCATCGAGGACGATGCGCAGTCCGTCGGTTCGCTGCGTTCGCGCCAGGGCGTCATGCTGCGCCCCGAGGTCAGCGGCCGCATCGCGCGCATCGGTTTTCGCGACGGCCAGCGCGTCAAGCGAGGCCAAATGCTGGTGCAGCTCGACGACACGCTGCAGCGCGCGCAATTGCAGCAGTCGCAGGCGCAGGCCAGCATCGCGCGCACCAACCTGCAACGCAACCGCGAGCTGCTGGCGCAGAACTTCGTCAGCGCGAGCGCCGTCGACCAGAGTGCCGCGGCGCTGGAGGTGACCGAGGCCCAGGTGGCGCTGTCTCAGGCCCAGCTCGCTCGCATGCGCATCGAGGCCCCGTTCGACGGCGTGGCCGGTATCGCCTCGGTGAACCTGGGCGACTACGTGAAGGACGGCGCGGACCTGGTCAACATCGAGGATTCGTCCTCGATGTCGGTGGACTTCCGCCTGCCCGAGCGTTACCTCGCCCGGCTCAAGCCCGGGCAGCCGGTGGACGTGCAACTCGACGCCTTGCCGGGGCGCAGCTTCCCGGCGCGCATCGACGCCATCGATTCGCAGATCGACGCCAACGGCCGCTCGCTGCTCGTGCGCGCGCGGCTGCCCAATCCGCAGGGCGAGCTGCGCGCCGGCATGTTCGCGCGCACCCGCACGGTGTTCGCCGTGCGCGAGCAGGCGCTGGTGGTGCCGGAGGAAGCGCTCGTGCCCTTCGGCGGCAAGCAGTACCTCATCAAGGTGGTGGACGGCCCGGGCGGCAAGGTCTCGCAGCGGCTGGAGGCTCGCATCGGCATGCGCCTGCCGGGCAAGGCCGAGATCACCGAGGGGCTGGCCGCCGGCGACCTCGTCGTCACCGCCGGGCAGGCACGGCTGCTGCGCGGCGAGGCGCTGCCGTTGCGCGTGGTCGAGGTCGGCCGCGAGGCGCCGCGTGGCGCCAGTTCGCCGGCCAAGGGCGCGGGCCTGAACCGCTCCGCCGTCTGAGACGGCCGCGGCGTGCCATGAAGTTCTCCGAAACCTCGATCCGCCGGCCGGTCTTCGCGACGGTGATGTCGCTGCTGCTGGTGCTGGTGGGCGCGGTGTCGTTCATGGGCCTGCAGGTGCGCGAGTACCCGCGCATCGACGAGCCGGTGGTCAACGTGACGACGCGTCTGACCGGCGCCTCGTCGGAGGTGATCGAATCGCAGGTCACCAAGCCGCTCGAAGACTCGATCTCCGGCATCGAGGGCGTGGACATCATCACCTCGGTGTCGCGTGCCGAGCAGAGCCAGATCACCGCGCGCTTCAAGCTCAGCAAGAGCCCGGAAGACGCTGCCGCCGACGTGCGAGACCGCGTCTCGCGCGTGCGCGGCCGCCTGCCCGATGCGATCGACGAGCCGGTCATCGCCAAGGTGGAGGCCGACGCCACGCCGACGATCTGGCTGGCCTTCAGCAGCGAGACGCTGTCGCCGCTTGAGATCACCGACCTGATCAATCGCGTCGTCAAGCCGAGGCTGCAGACGGTGCCGGGCGTGGCCGACGTGCAGATCAACGGCGACCGCAAGTTCTCGATGCGCATCTGGGTCGACCCGGACAAGCTCGCCGCCTTCCGGCTCACCGTGCAGGATGTCGAGGACGCGCTGCGCAAGCAGAACCTCGAGGTGCCGGCCGGGCGCATCGAGAGCCAGCAGCGCGAGTTCAGCGTCACCGCACAGACCGATCTGGTGTCGCCGGCGCAGTTCGGCGAGATCGCGCTGAAGACCGCCAGCGGCTACGTGGTGCGCCTGCGCGACATCGCGCGCATCGAGCAGGCCGCGGCGAGCGAACGTTCGAGCGTGCGCCTGAACGGCGTGCCGGCGGTGTCGATGGGCGTGATCCGCCAGGCCACCGCCAACCCGCTGGAGGTGGCCGATGGCGTGCGGCAGGTGATGCCGAAGATCCAGCTCGACTTGCCACCCGCGGTGCGCGTGCAGCAGGCCAACGACAACTCCATCTTCATCGACCGGTCCATCAAGTCGGTCTACAAGACCATCGCCGAGGCGGTGCTGCTGGTGGCGCTGGTGGTGTTCGTGTTCCTGCGCACGCTGCGCGCCTCGATCATCCCGCTGGTCACGATTCCGGTCAGCCTGATCGGCGTGTTCGGCCTGATGGCCGCGGTGGGCTTCACCATCAACACGCTCACCCTGCTGGCCCTGGTGCTGGCCATCGGTCTGGTGGTCGACGACGCGATCGTCGTGCTGGAGAACATCTTCCGCCACGTCGAGGAGGGCCTGAGCCCCTTCCAGGCGGCGTTGCGTGGTGCCAAGGAGGTCGGCTTCGCGGTGGTGGCGATGACGATGACGCTGGCCGCGGTGTACGCGCCGCTGGCCTTCACGCCGGGGCGCACCGGGCGGCTGTTCGTCGAGTTCGCGCTGACCCTGGCCGGCGCGGTGATCGTCTCCGGCTTCACCGCACT
This sequence comes from Rhizobacter sp. AJA081-3, assembly GCF_017795745.1. GTDB lineage: Bacteria > Pseudomonadota > Gammaproteobacteria > Burkholderiales > Burkholderiaceae_C > Piscinibacter. The sequence continues at coordinate 1,833,374 of NZ_CP059067.1, forward strand.
CACGCTCACGCCGATGATGTGCAGCAAGCTGCTGCGCCACAACCCGAGCCCGAACCGCTTCGACCGGATGATGGAGGCGCTGCTGGTGTGGATCAGCGCGCGCTACGAGGTGGCGCTGCGCTGGGTGCTGCTGCGGCGCTGGATCGTGCTGCTGATCATGGTGATCTCGGCCGGGGCGAGCTGGTGGCTGTTCAAGACGGCGAAGAGCGAGCTCGCGCCGCTGGAGGATCGCGGCGTGATCCTGGCCACCGTCAACGCCCCCGACGGCTCGACGCTGGAGTACACGCAGCGCTACATGCAGGCGATCGAGCGCATCGGCATGAGCTACCCGGAGTTCGACCGTGTGTTCGTGGTCACCGGCAACCCGACGGTGTCGCAAGGCGTGGCATTCCTGCGCACCACCGACTGGTCGGAGCGTTCGCGCAGCACGCAGCTCCTGAGCCGCGAGTTGCTGCCGAAGTTCGCCATGCTGCCCGGCGTGTCCGCCTTCCCGATCACGCCGCCTTCTCTCGGCCAGGGCTTCCGCGAGCGGGCGATCAACTTCGTCATCGTGAGCTCCGACTCCTACGCGAACCTGGCCAGTGTGTCGCAGCAGATCCTCGCCGAGATGGCGAAGAATCCAGGCATCGTGCAGCCCGACAGCGACCTGCGGCTGAACAAGCCGGAACTGTTCATCCAGGTCGACCGCGACCGCGCCGCCGATGCCGGCGTCGCCGTGGACCAGGTGGCGCGCACCATCGAGACCATGCTGGGCGGGCGCAACGTGACGCGCTACAAGCGCGACGCCGAGCAGTACGACGTGATCGTGCAGACCGAGGGCCGCGGACGCACCACGCCGGAGGACATCGACCGCATGTTCGTGCGCGGCAAGGGCGACGCGATGGTTCCGCTGGCCTCGCTGGTGACGGTGCGCGAGTCGGTCAGCCCGCGCGAGCTGAACCACTTCAACCAGCGACGCTCCGTCGCGCTGACGGCCAACCTGGCACCGGGCTACTCGATGGGCGAGGCGCTAGAGTTCATGGACCGGACCGCCGCCAAGGTGCTCAAGCCCGGCTACTCGACCGAACTCAACGGTGTGTCGCGCGAGTTCCGCTCGTCGAGCGGGGCGCTGGGCCTGGTGTTCGTGCTGGCCCTGCTGTTCATCTTCCTCGTGCTGTCAGCGCAGTTCGAGAGCTTCGTCGACCCGTTCGTCATCATGCTGGCGGTGCCGCTGTCGATGGTGGGGGCGCTGGCAGCGATGCGGCTGACCGGCGGCACGCTCAACGTGTATTCGCAGATCGGCCTGATCACGCTGGTCGGCCTGATCACCAAGCACGGCATCCTGATCGTCGAATTCAGCAACCAGCTGCGCCAGCAGGGCCACCCGATGCACGAGGCGGTGGTCGAGGCGGCGGCGCTGCGCCTGCGCCCCATCCTGATGACCACCGCGGCCATGGTGCTGGGCGCATTGCCGCTGGCGCTGGCCACCGGCGCGGGCGCCGAGAGCCGCCAGCAGATCGGCTGGGTGATCGTGGGCGGCATGTCCCTGGGCACGCTGCTGACGATCTTCGTTGTGCCCACCATGTACACGTTCTTCGCGCGGGGCGCCGTGCCCGGCGAGATCACCACGCCGGCCGACCCGCACGAAGAGGCGGCCGTGGCGCACTGAACGCCGCGCCGCCAGCCGCGTTGCCTAGACGCGTGCGCGCATCGCCCGGCGGGCCTGCACGAATTCGAAAGCGAAGTTCACCGCGTCGCTGATGGCGCGCTCGTTGTCGCCGCGCTCCTTGTCGGTCAGGTAGAAGGCGAAGTCCACCTCGTGGCGGATGTAGCGCGGCGGCAGCCGGTTCAGCGCCACGCAGGCCACGTCCGCGAGCAACTCCGGCGTGGCCATGTGCGGGAAGCGCGCGGACGCGGCCTTGACGGCCTCGAACACCGAGCGTTCGTGATGGTTGAAGATGGTCTCGAAATCGGCGCTCATGGCGGGGCCTCGCTGTCATGCGGATCGAGCCAGTATGGGCGACCCGCAGCCCCGCGAGCAGCGGAAAAGCGGGCCTGCGCCGGCGCAGTTCGCGCGATCGTCAGAGCCGCTCGAGGATGCGCATCGACAGGTCGACCGCGCGTACGTTCTTCGTCAGCGCACCCACCGAGATGCGGTCCACGCCGGTGGCGGCGATGGCGCGCAACTGCTCGAGCTGCACGCCGCCCGACACCTCCAGCTCGGCGCGGCCGGCGTTGCGTGCCACTGCGACTCTCATGGCGGCCAGCTCGAAGTTGTCGAGCATGATGCTGGTGGCGCCATTCGCCAGCGCCTCGTCGAGCTGCGCCAGGCTCTCGACCTCGATCTGGATCTCCACCCCGGCGTTCAGTGAGCGCGCCTGCGCCAGCACCTGCGCGATGCCGCCGGCGGCGGTGATGTGGTTCTCCTTGATCAGGATGCCGTGCCACAGCGCCAGGCGCTGGTTGCGCCCGCCGCCCACGCGCACCGCGTACTTCTGCGCCTGGCGCAGGCCCGGCAGCGTCTTGCGCGTGTCCAGGATGGCGCAGCCACGCGGGTTGGGCGAGGCGCCGGCGATGGCGTCGACATGGGCGCGTGTCAGCGTCGCAGTGGCCGAGAGCAGCTGCAGGAAGTTCAGCGCCGGGCGTTCGGCCGAGAGCAGCGCGCGGGCCTGGGCTTCGATCTCGCACAGCGTGGCGTTGGCGCTCAGGCGGGCGCCTTCAGCGGCGGCCCAGGCGACGCGCGCATCGGGGTCGAGCGCCTTCACGCAGCCGTCGAACCAGTCGCGGCCGCACAGCACGGCCGCCTCGCGCATGATGACGCGGGCGCGCACGCGCTGCGTCGCCGGCACCAGCATGGCCGTCCAGTCGCCACGGCCGATGTCCTCGGCCAGCGCGTCGCGGATGTTGCGCGCGCGCGCCTGTTCCAGCGTTTCGTTCTGCTCGAACATGCTCAGGCCGCGCCGATGTGCTTGACGAAGCCGGGCTGCGCCACCGCGGCCGGGTGTCGGGCGGTGAAGTCGAGCATGCGCTCGATGCAGCCCAGCGCCTGGGCACGCACCGGCTCGTCGACGAAGATCTCGCCGCTGCCCTGTTCCAGCGCCTGCACCACGCCCTGCAGCGCGTTCATCGCCATCCAGGGGCAGTGCGCGCAGCTCTTGCAGGTGGCGCTGCGGCCGGCCGTGGGCGCCTCCAGCAGCGTCTTGCCGGGCGCGAGCTGGCGGATGCGGTGCATCAGGCCGTTGTCCGTGGCGATGATGAAGGTCTGCGCGTCGCTCTTCAGCACCGCGTTGAGGATCTGCGTCGTCGAGCCGACCACGTCGGCCTGCGCGACCACGCTCTGCGGTGATTCGGGATGCACCAGCACCTTGGCGTCCGGGTGCTGCTTGCGCAGCAGGTCGAGCTCGATGCCCTTGAACTCGTCGTGCACGATGCACTCGCCGTGCCACGAGAGCATGTCGGCGCCGGTCTGCTCCTGGATGTAGCGGCCGAGGTGCCGGTCGGGCGCCCAGAGGATCTTCTCGCCGCGCTCCTTCAGGTGGCTGACGATCGCGAGCGCGCAGGAGCTCGTCACCATCCAGTCCGCACGCGCCTTCACGGCCGCGCTGGTGTTGGCGTAGACGACGACCGTGCGATCGGGGTGGGCGTCGCAGAAGGCGGCGAACTGGTCGGGCGGGCAGCCCAGATCGAGCGAGCAGGTGGCGTCGAGGTCGGGCATCAGCACGCGCTTGTCGGGCGACAGGATCTTGGCCGACTCTCCCATGAAGCGCACGCCGGCCACCACCAGCGTCTTCGCTGCGTGATCGCGGCCGAAGCGGGCCATCTCGAGCGAGTCGGCGACGCAGCCGCCGGTCTCCAGGGCCAGGTCCTGCAGGTCGCCGTCGACGTAGTAGTGCGCCACCAGCACCGCGCCCTGCTGCTTCAGCAAGGCCGCGGCGCGCGCTTTCCATTCGCGGCGTTGGTCGGGGGTCAGCGACTCGGGCACCTTGGCCCAGGCATGGGCGACGCAGCTGCTGCCGCTGGCGTCCTGGAGCGTGTAGTCGAACAGCACTTGGCTCATCGCGATGGCGCGGGCCGCAGCCCGTCTGATGCGGGCACACCGGCCCGCTGCACTCGCGATGTTAGCCCTCGGCGCGCAAGGGCGTGGCCCGCGCTACAGCAGGGCCTTGTCGAGCTCCATGAGCTTGTAGCGGGCCAGCGGCAGGTTGGTGCGCTGGCGGTCGAGCAGGGCGACGATGAAGACGTCAGGGTAGCGTGAGATGACGCGCATGACCTGCTGGCGCGAGCCGGTGCTGGTCATGATCTCCTCCACCGGGCCGCCCACGCCCATGGCGTTCGACGCAGCGCGGTGGTCGCGCAGGATCTGCGCGCAGGCGGCGCCGACAACGTCCATGTCGACCGGCTGGTCTTCGCGCAGCTCGCGGGCCAGCACCAGGCCGGTGGTGGCGTCCACCGCCGCGCAGCCGAGCATGCCTTCGAGCGGCAGCATGTCGGTCAGCGCCTGGCGTGCACGGGCCGGGTCGAGCACGGCACGGCCGAGCCGTGCCACCGGCGCTGCCGCGCTGCTCGCGGCAGAGGCAGGACGCATCGACTGGGGTGGCGCAGACAACTCGGCCACCTTGAACGGGAAGTCCTGCTTCGGCGGCTGCTTGTCCCAGGCGGGTTGAAGCTTGACGAGGTTCCAGATGCCGAGCATGGCGTTCCACACCGCCGACGAGCTGATCAGCGGCTCGTCGATCACGTGCACGTGCAATCGCGCCGGCCAGCGCACCGCGGCGATCTTGTTGGCGATCCACACCGCGTTGGGCGGCAGCATGAAGAGCAGGTTGGGGCAGTGCCAGGCGGGCAGCTGCGTGGCATCGCTGAGCGAGGCCAGAAGTGAGTCGATGGCGTGCGGCTGCATCGGGCCGACGATCACCGCCGTCAAGTGGCTGTGCTCCATCAGCGCCACCGGGATCTCGGCGTTGTCATGCCCCGGGGCGCGCACGTCGGCGTGATAGAGGTTGAGCTTCTCTTCGTGGCGGCGCACGAGGCTCGTGCGTTCGATCACCGCCAGCGTCTTCAGCGTGGTGTGCTCGCGCAGGTGCAGACGTTCGACCGGCTGGCCGCCGGCGTCGGACAGCGCCTTGATCACCGCCGAGGCCCACACGCCGGTCGGGTCGAGCAGGGTGATCTGGCGCGTGGCCGTGCCCAGGTCGGCGCGCGTGGCCGCGAAATGCTCCCGGATGGCTGCGGCCGGCGAACCAGTGACGACGAGGTCGCGCAGGTGGCGGTCGACCATCTGGCCGCGCTCGTTGACCTCGGTGGCCACGCTCTCGAGGATGGCCGTGGCGGCGAAACCGCCGTCGGACTCGTCGGGCGTGGCCGCCCGCAGGCGAGGATCTTCGGCAGGGCCGAGCTCTCCGAACAGTGACTTCAGCATGGTGTTTTCTCCACGGCGGCACACCTGCAATGGCGCGGTGCCCCCTCTTCTCAGCGTACGTGCAACGACAGGATGGGATTCTCGTCCCAGATGGAAGATGTGTTCCAAGGTGTCACCGGCGCAACACCCCCCGATTCAGGTGAAGAAGTGCGTCGGCGGCGCGCCCAGCGTGCGCTTGACCATGGCTGCGAAGGCGCTGGCGCTGGCGTAGCCCAGCTCGGCGGCGATGGTGGCCATGGGCAGCTTGCGCGACGCCAGCGCGAGCGCATGCGCCAGCCGGACCTGCTGGCGCCACTGGACGAAGGTGGTGCCGAGTTCGCTGCGGAACAGCCTTGCCACCGTGCGCGGGCTGGCCCCGGCATGCCGGGCCCAGTCGTCCAGCGAGCTCCAGCGCGTCGGGTCGTCCAGCACGGCCTCGCAGAGCTGGCGCAGGCGCTTGTCGGCGGGCAGGTCCACGCCCAGGCGCACGGGTGCGGCCCGCTGCAATTCGTCGAGGATCAGCGCGGCGAGGCAGGCTTCGCGCTCGTCGGCGGCGACCGGGCCGGGCGCCGTGTCCAGATGGGCCACCAGTTCGCGCAGCAAGGGCGAGACCTCGAGCACGCGGCAGGCCGGCCAGCGCGAGAACGGCGTGCCGGCCTGGCCGTCGAAGAACTGCGCCTGCGGGTGCAGATACAGCGTGCGGATCTCCGTATCTTCCAGGACGGTGACCACATGCTCCACGCCGGGCGGGATCCACAGGGCGCGTGTCGGCGGGACGAGGTAGGTGCCGTGGCCTGCGCTCATGCGGATCACGCCGGTGGCCGACATCGCGACTTGCGCCCAGGGGTGGCTGTGTGGCTCGACGCTCGTGGACGCCGCCAGCCGGCGCAGCTTGGCGCGCACGGGGCGCTGCAGCGTGGGCGCGAAGGCCGGCGGGTCGATCGGCGCCACGCTGGCGCGAGGGGAGCGGGAGCGGGCAGGCATTGGCGGATTCTCGACAGAACTTGACGCTCTATCGTAACCACGACGCACCGCCGGGTCCTACAGTGAGGCTCGTTCGACGGATCACCTTCTCTCATGACTGCACCGGCCGTTCCGCTGCGCCAGGATGCCCGCACGATCGGCCTGATCGGGCTGGCGCACGGCACTTCGCACTTCTTCCACATGCTGCTGCCGCCGTTGTTCCCGCTGTTCATTCGGGACTTCGGCCTGAGCTACTCCGAGCTCGGTCTGCTCGTCAGCACCTTCTTCGTCATCTCCGGCATCGGGCAGGCGCTGGCCGGTTTCCTGGTCGACCGCGTCGGCGCACGGCCTGTGCTGTTCGCCGCGCTGGGCTGCTTCGCGCTGGCGGCCGCGGCAGCGGCGACGGCACAGGGGTACGCCGGGCTGATGCTGGCCGCGGCGCTGTCGGGCCTGGGCAACTCCCCCTTCCATCCGATCGACTTCACCATCCTCAACAAGCGCGTCTCGCCGCCGAGGCTGGGGCATGCTTTCTCGGTGCACGGCATCTCCGGCAACCTTGGTTGGGCGGCGGCGCCGGTCTTCATGGCCGGCATCACCGCGGCCACCGGATCGTGGCGCTGGGCCGCGGCCGGGGCAGGCGTGTGGGCGCTGATCGTGCTGGCGACATTGGCATTGAACCGCCGCGCGATCGACGACCGACTTGGCGAATGGGCTCACGCGACGGCTGCGAAGGCGGGCGGCGCCGCGGCCGCGGCGGAGCATCCGCTGGCCTTCCTGCGACTTCCGTCCGTCTGGCTGTGCTTCTCGTTCTTCTTCTGGTCGACCTGTGCGCTCAGCGCGATCCAGAGCTTCGCCGGCCCAGCGCTGCAGAAGATGCACGGCCTGCCGCTGTCGGTGACCTCTTTCGTCGTCACCGGCTTCATGCTGTGCGGCGCGGCCGGGATGGTGGTGGGTGGCTTCCTCGCCGCGCGTGGCCAGCGGCTGGAGCGCACCATCGGTGCCTGCCTGCTCGGCGCCGCGGTGCTGCTGTTCCTGGCCGGCCTGCCGGGGTTGCCCGGCATGGTGGCAGCCGTGCTCGCGTCGCTGGCCGGCTTCGGCACCGGCCTGGCCGGGCCCTCGCGTGACATGCTGATCAAGCGCGCCTCGCCACCCGGGGCGACCGGCCGTGTCTACGGCACGGTGTACTCGGGGCTGGACCTCGGCTTCGCGCTGGCGGCGCCGGTGTTCGGCGCCGTGCTCGACCACGGTTCGCCGTCGTGGGTGTTCACCGGCGCGGCGCTGGCCCTGGTCGGCGGTGTGGCCTCGGCCTCGCTGGTGGGCCTGCAGGTGGCGCGCGGCCAGCGGGCGGCGGTGAAAATGGCGGCATGAACAGCGCCGTCACGTCGAGCACCCCGCCCTCATACCGCATCGCCGGCCACGCGCTGGTCGAGGCCCTGGTCGCCCAAGGTGTACACACCGCCTTCGGCGTTCCGGGAGAGAGCTACCTCGCGGTGCTCGACGGCTTCCATCAGTACCGTGAGCGCATCCGCTTCATTGCCTGCAGGCAGGAGGGTGGCGCCGCCTTCATGGCCGAGGCGCAGGGCAAGCTGACCGGCAGGCCGGGCATCTGCTTCGTCACCCGCGGACCGGGTGCGACCAACGCCAGCATCGGACTGCACACCGCCTTCCAGGACAGCACGCCGATGATCCTGTTCGTCGGCCAGGTGGCCAGCGACCAGCGCGATCGCGAGGCCTTTCAGGAGCTCGACTATCGCCAGGTGTTCGGCCCCGGCACGTTGGGCATGGCCAAGTGGGTCGGCGAGGTGCACAGCGCCGACCGGCTGACCGAGTACGTCGCCCGCGCCTTCCACACCGCCATGCAGGGCCGGCCCGGGCCGGTGGTGCTGGTGCTGCCCGAAGACCTGTTGACCACGCCCACCGCCGCGCCGGTGCTGCCGCGCATCGAGCCCGCGCAGGCCTGGCCGGCGCCCGGCCCGCTGCGCGACCTGCGTGCGCTGCTCGTGCAGGCTCAGCGGCCCTTCGTGATCGCCGGCGGCGGCGGCTGGGACGCCGAGGGCGCCCGCGCGCTGCAACGCTTTGCCGAGAACTGGCAGCTGCCGGTGGGCTGCGGCTTCCGCTTCCAGGACACCTTCGACAACCGCCACCCGCTGTATGCCGGCGACGTGGGCATCGGCATCAATCCGAAGCTCGCGGCACGCATCCGCGAGGCCGACCTGGTGATCGCGCTGGGCGTGCGCCTGGGCGAAATGACCACTGGCGGCTACACGCTGCTGCAGGCGCCGCGGCCGGCGCAGAAGCTCGTCCACATCCATGCCGGCGCCGAGGAGCTCGGCCGCGTCTATGCCGCCGACCTGCTGATGCAGGCCTCGGTCAACCATGCCGCCAAGGCGCTGGAGTCGCTCGCCGCGCCGACCACCGTGCCCTGGCGCGCCGAGGCTGAAGCGGCAGCGGCCGACTTCGCCGCCAACCGCGTTCCGCCGGCCGTGTCGCCGCTGGACATGGCGCAGGTGATGCTGACCCTCGAGCGCCTCGTGCCCGAGGACACCGTCTACACCAACGGCGCCGGCAACTACAGCGGCTGGCTGCACCGCTACGTGCGCTACCCGGGCCTGCAGCACCACGGCCGCACGCAACTCGCGCCGACCTCCGGCGCGATGGGCTACGGCGTGCCGGCGGCGATCGCGGCCTCGCTGCTGTATCCCGATCGCACGGTGATCAATATCGCGGGCGATGGCGACTTCCTGATGACCGGCCAGGAACTCGCCACTGCCAGCGGCTACGGTGCCGGCCGGGGCGCAGGCAAGCTGATCAGCATCGTCGTCGACAACGGCACCTACGGCACGATCCGCATGCACCAGGAGCGCGAGTACCCCGGGCGCGTGTCGGGCAGCGACCTGTTCAACCCCGACTTCGCGGCACTCGCGAAAGCCTATGGCTGGTACGCCGCCAAGGTGGAGCGCACCGAGCAGTTCGAGCCCGCGCTGCGCGAGGCGCTGGCAGCGGATGGCCCGTCACTGCTGCATCTCAAGCTCGATGCCGACGTCAGCACCACGCGAACAACCTTGATGGCCATCCGCGACGCCGCACTCAAGCGCGCTTGAGCGCCGACCCGCGCAGCATCAGCACCACGCCGGCGAGCACGACGCCGGCGGCCATCCACTCGAAACCGCTGACCACCTCGCCGAGCACGGCCACGCCGAGCAGCATGGCGATCACCGGGTTCACGAAGGTGTAGCTCGAGGCCAGCCCGGCGCTCGCCTGCGCGAGCAGCACCATGTAGGCGTTGAAGGCGATCAGCGAGCCGAACACGACGAGGTAGAACCACGCCGCCACGGCCACCGGCTGCGGCGGCCACTGCGGCTGTTCGCCGGCGGCCAGCGAGAGGATCAGCAGCACCACGCCGCCGCACAGCATCTCGCTGGCGAAACCGGTGGCGCCAGGCGCCAGCGGCAGGCTGCGCTGGCTCAGCACGCTGCCCACCGACCAGGTGATGCAGGCGGTGGCGATGGCCGCCAGGCCCGCCGGCGAGGCCTGGAAACCGGCGCCCTGCGTGAGCATCAGCACGCCGACCAGGCCGACGACGATGCCGGCCAGCTCGAGCCGGCCGGGCACGACGCGCCAGAACAGGTTCAGCGCCGCGATCATCAGCGGCACCACCGCGATGAAGGCGACCACCAGGCCAGAGCCCACCGACACCTCGGCCACTGCCGTGCCGCCCATGCCGCCGCCGAGCATCAGCGCACCCACCACCAGCGCATTGCGCCATTGCACGAGCGTCGGCCACGCCGCGCCGCGCCAGCGCATCCAGGCCATCAGCAGCGCGCCGGCGAACAGGAAGCGCGTGCCCATCTGGAAGAAGGGCGGGAAGCTCAGCAGTGCGAACTTGATCGCGAGGTAGGTCGATCCCCAGACCAGCCAGGTGGCGGCCAGGCACAGCCACAGCAGCGTGGACAGGGACGGACGGCGCGGCTCGTGGCCGGCGAGGGCGTGTGAGGACATGGTGGTGCCGGGCGATTTCAGGCCGTCATCGTATGAAAGCCAGGCGCCACGATCCATGGCCCGATGCAGTTCCTGAAGGCACAATGCCGTGATCTTCAAGGAGATTGCCCGACGTGGCCTTGAACTTCGAACTCGACGCGCACGACACCCGCATCCTCGCCGAACTGCAGGCCGATGCGCGGCTGACCATGTCCGAGCTCGGCCGACGCGTGCACCTGAGCCAGCCGGCCGTCACCGAGCGCGTGCGCAAGCTCGAGGCCGCCGGCGTCATCACGGGCTACCGCGCGACGGTCGATCTGGGGCGCCTGGGCTACGGCATCCGCGCGCTGATCCGCATCGGCCGCGCCGAGTACGCACGCGTCATCAAGCTGATCCAGCAGACGCCCGAGTGCATCAATGCCTACAACGTGACCGGCGAGGACAGCTGGGTGCTGGAGATCGCCGTCATCGACGTGGCTCACCTCGACTCCGTGGTGAGCAAGTTCTGCCTGCTCACCGAGACGGCCACGTCGATCATCCTCAACCCCGCGCGCGAGCACCAGCCGATGCTGCCGCCCCGCCGCGAGGACGTGAAACCCCCGATCCGGAAAGTGACCCAGGCATGAGCCCGACCGACTTCGCCACCTGCGACCTGTGCGACGCCCACAAGACTGACACCGACGGCGCCTTCCGCGTGCTGCCGCCGGCGTTTCACGACTACGGCGCGCGCCGCAAGTTCTGCGGCCCGGTCGTCACGGTGAAGTGCTTCGAGGACAACACACCGGTGAAAGCGGCGGTCGAGTCGCCGGGCCAGGGCCGCGTGCTCGTCGTCGACGGCGGCGGCTCGCTGCGCCGTGCGCTGCTCGGCGGCAACCTGGGTGCGGCCGCGGCGAAGAACGGCTGGGCCGGCGTGGTGATCGATGGCGCCGTGCGCGACACCGCCGAACTGGCCGCCTGCGATACCGGCATCCGCGCGCTCGCGCTGATCCCGCTGCCCACCGACCGCAAGGCGCCCGGGCAGACCGGCATCGCGGTGCAGATCCAGGGCGTGTGGGTGCGCCCCGGCGACTGGCTCTATGCGGACGCGGACGGCATCGTGGTGATGCCGTCCCCGGCGCCCTGAGCGATCAGGCCGGCACCGACGGCAGGCCCGCCAGCGCCATCGCCAGTTCGGCCTCGTCGTAGGGCTGGTCGACCAGCTTGCCGGCCATGAAGTTGCTGTACGACGACATGTCGAAGTGGCCGTGGCCGCACAGGTTGAACAGGATCACCTCCGAGCGGCCTTCGCGCTTGCAGCGCAGCGCCTCCTCGATCGCGCCCTTCACGGCGTGGTTGGCCTCGGGAGCCGGCACGATGCCTTCGCTGCGCGCGAACAGCACGCCGGCCTCGAAGCAGGCGTTCTGGTGGTACGCGGTGGCCTCGATCAGGTTCAGCTCCTTCAGGTGCGACACCAACGGCGCCATGCCGTGGTAACGCAGGCCGCCGGCATGGAAGCCCGGCGGCGTGAAGGTCGAGCCCAGCGTGTGCATCTTGGTCAGCGGCGTCAGGTGCGCGGTGTCGCCGAAGTCGTAGGCGTACTTGCCGCGCGTCAGCGACGGGCAGGCGGCCGGCTCCACCGCGACGATTCGGCGCTGCTTGGTCTTGCCCTTGCCGCGCAGCTGCTGGCCGATGAAGGGGAAGCTGATGCCGGCGAAGTTGGAGCCGCCGCCAGTGCAGCCGACCACCACGTCGGGGTCGTCGCCGGCCATTTCGAGCTGCAGCATCGCCTCCTGGCCGATGATGGTCTGGTGCATCAGCACGTGGTTGAGCACCGAGCCGAGCGCGTACTTGGTGTCGTCGTTGGTGGCCGCGACTTCCACCGCTTCGGAGATCGCGATGCCCAGCGAGCCCGGGTGGTTCGGGTTCTGCGCGAGGATGGCGCGGCCAGAATTCGTCTCGTTCGACGGGCTGGCGATGCAGCGTGCGCCGTAGGTCTCCATCAGCGCGCGTCGGTAGGGCTTCTGGTCGTAGGAAACACGCACCTGGAACACGGTGACGTCGATGCCGAACAGCGCGCCGGCGAAGGCCAGCGACGAGCCCCATTGGCCGGCGCCGGTCTCGGTGGCGATCTTCCTGATGCCGGCCTGGGCGTTGTACCAGGCCTGCGGCACGGCGGTGTTCGGCTTGTGCGAACCGGCGGGCGAGACGCCCTCGTACTTGTAGTAGATCTTCGCCGGCGTGCCGAGCGCCTTCTCGAGGCGGTGGGCGCGCACCAGCGGCGAGGGGCGCCACAGGCGGAACACCTCGCGCACCGGCTCGGGAATCGCGATCTCGCGCTCGGTGCTGACCTCCTGCAGGATCAGCTCCATCGGGAACAGCGGGGCCAGATCGTCGGGCCCGACCGGCTGCATCGTGCCGGGGTGCAGCACCGCCGGTGCCGGCTTCGGCAGGTCGGCGGCGATGTTGTACCAGTGCTTGGGCATCCTGCTTTCGTCGAGCAGGAACTTGGTGGGCGTGCTCATGGGTTCTCCTCGTGTCGATGGCCTGCGCCATCCTAGGGGTGTGGACTGCGTCACGGCATGAGGTTTTCCCCGCCGCCGTGCAGGCCCACCGATACGGCGCAGACTGCCAGAATTCTCGACTCGCCCATGCCGCAACGACGAATTCCGCTGCTCTTGTTGATCCTGGTCACGCCGCTCGCCACGGCGCAGGACCGGGGTGCGCGCGTGGAGCGCGAGGCGAACAATCCGCTGCGCATGATCATCGAAGCGAGCAAGATCAAGCCCAAGGCAAAGCCTGCCGAGGCGGTGCGGCCCCTCGATCGCAGCGTACCGGCGGCTGTGCCGTCCGCCGCAGTGGCCGCTTCGGCCCCGGCCGAACTGCCTCGCATCGCCATGCCGGCCGGCACCGTGGAGTCGACGGTCGCCACGGTCGAGGTGGGAGCCGAGGCCGAGCGAGCCACCGTGCCCTCGCAGCCTGCGCCGGATCCCTTGTCCGTGCCGGCAACGGGGCTGGCGCCGCTGCAACTGGCAGACATGGTCGAGCCCGTCACCCCGCGCATGCTGCTCGGCAAGCTGCGCGGCGAGGTCCAGGTGGTCGTGAGCTTCACGGTCAGGCCCGACGGTTCGGTGGTGGAGCCGGTCGTTCGCTCGTCCAGCCATCCGCAGATGGACGATGCGGTGCTGGAGGCCGTGCGGCAGTGGCGCTATCAGCCGATTGCCGCGCCGCGCGGCCACGAGGTCCAGCTGGTGCTGCGCCAGGGCGGCTGAGGCCTAGGGTTCGAGCACCTCGAGCGCGCGGTCCATGCCGCCGCTCATGATGGAGATCATCGCCTCGTCGGCCACCGCGGGCTTGGGGTGGTAGGCGATCGACAGGCCGGCCGCGGCCATCATCGGCAGGTCGTTGGCGCCGTCGCCGACCGCGATGGTCTGCGCCATGTCGATGCCCATCAGTTCGGCCACCTCGAGCAGCACGCGCTTCTTCTCGGCGCCGTCGACGATGTCGCCCCAGGGGCGGTCGAACAGCGTGCCGGTGAGCCGGCCGTGAGCGATGCCCAGCGAGTTGGCGCGCGCGAAGTCCAGGCCGAGCTGGTGGCGGATGCGCTCGCTGAAGAAGGTGAAGCCGCCGGAGACCAGCAGCGTCTTCAGGCCCGCTGCCTGGCAGGCCGACACGAAGGCCTGCACGCCGGGGTTCAGCTGCAGCTTGTCGGCCCAGACCTTCTCCAGCGCCGCCGCCGGCACGCCGGCGAGCAGCGCCACGCGCCGGCGCAGGCTGTCCTTGTAGTCGGCGATCTCGCCGCGCATCGCCGCCTCGGTGATCTCGGCCACCTCGGCCTTGCGCCCGACGGCCTCGGCGATCTCGTCGACGCACTCGATGTTGATCAGCGTCGAATCCATGTCGAAGGCCACGAGCCTGAAGTCGGCCAGGTGCAGCGGCGGCGCGAAGCCGCGGATGAAGAGGCCGGGCGAATGTTCGGTGCTGGACATCGGCGCGAATGTTACCCGCGCCGATCCCGTTTCATCCCGCTGCGAGCACCTTGGAAAGCACGCGGATCTGCGCTCGCGTGTCCTCGCCCACGAGGCTTCGCACGGTGTCGGCGTCGGCGGTCGGCGCCAGTCCCTGGCCTTGCAGACGCTCGCGCATCTGCACGGGCGTGACCTTGGCGACCTGGGCCAGCACAGTCAACGGTGCGTCGGCCAGCGCGCGCATCGGCGGCAGGAAGGGCGGCTCGCCCGCGCCGCCCAGCGGCAGGAACGAGAGCGCGAGCACGGTGGCGAAAGCGCCCACGGCGGCCCGGCCGCGCCAGCCGGCGAGGTGGCGGCGCACGCCCGCCCAGTTGACCGCCGCATGCAGCGCCACTCCACCCAGCAGCACCCAGCTCAGCCACTCGTGCACGGCCTCGTTCAGGCCGCTGTCGATGTGGAAGAACATCAGCACGCCCGTCGTGGCCAGCAGCCCGAAGGCGCCCATGGTGATCGGCGTGATCCAGTCCCGTTGCAGTTTCATGCAGTCATCTCCTCAAGATGACGCCATGCTGCGCGACGGCCGTGTCGGCCTTGCTGCGCCGACGTTGCTGCACGTGAACGGGTTTGCGCCAGATCAGCGTCGGGTCAACGAACGGCGTCGGTGGCCTTCGGCGTGCCCAGCGAGCGCAGCACATCGCGGATGAGCTGGGCGCGGTCCTTGGCCTCGGGCGTCTCGCGCTCGATGCGCAGCTTGTCGTTGCCCGCCAGCTTGATGTGGCGGTTCTTTTGCACCAGCTCGATGATCTTCGCGGCATCCACCGGCGGGTTGGGGCGGAAGCTGATGACCATCAGCTTGGGCGCCGCATCGACCTTGACCACGCCGTAGGGTTTGGCCAGCACACGCAGGCGGTGCACGTCGAACAGCGTCTGGCCCTGCGGCGGCAACTTGCCGAAGCGGTCAGTGATCTCCTCCAGCATGGCGTCGATCTGCTCGGGCTTCTCGGCGGTGGCCAGGCGCTTGTAGAGTGACAGACGGGTGTGCACGTCGCCGCAGTAGCTGTCGGGCAGCAAGGCGGGCGCGTGCAGGTTGATCTCGGTGGCAGCGCTCAGCGGCGACAGGAGGTCAGGCTCGCGCCCGGCCTTCAGCGAGCGCACCGCCTCGCCGAGCATGTCGTTGTAGAGCTGGAAGCCGACCTCCATCATGTTGCCGCTCTGGTTCTCGCCGAGCACCTCGCCAGCGCCGCGGATCTCCAGGTCGTGCATCGCGAGATAGAAGCCGGAGCCCAGCTCCTCCATCTGCTGGATCGCTTCCAGGCGCTGCGCGGCCTGCTTGGTCAGCCCCTCGACATCGGGCACCAGCAGGTAGGCATAGGCCTGGTGGTGTGAGCGGCCGACACGCCCGCGCAGCTGGTGCAGCTGCGCCAGGCCGAACTTGTCGGCGCGGCTGATGACGATGGTGTTGGCGCTGGGCACGTCGATGCCGGTCTCGATGATGGTCGAGCACAACAGCAGGTTGTGGCGCTGCGCGACGAAGTCGCGCATCACGCGCTCCAGCTCGCGCTCGGGCATCTGGCCATGCGCGATGGCGATGCGCGCCTCGGGCAGCAGTTCGGCCAGCTTGTCGCGCCGCGCGAGGATGGTGTCGACCTCGTTGTGCAGGAAGTAGACCTGCCCGCCGCGCTTGAGTTCGCGCAGCACGGCCTCGCGGATCGTGCCGCTCGACTCGTTGCGCACAAAGGTCTTGATCGCCAGGCGGCGTTGCGGCGCGGTGGCGATGACGCTGAGGTCGCGCAGGCCTTCGAGCGCCATGCCCAGCGTGCGCGGGATCGGCGTGGCGGTGAGCGTGAGCACGTCGACCTCGGCGCGCAAGGCCTTGATCGCCTCCTTGTGGCGCACGCCGAAGCGGTGCTCCTCGTCGATGACGAGCAGGCCCAGGCGCTTGAAGTGCACTGTCTGGCTGAGCAGCTTGTGCGTGCCCACGACGATGTCGATGGTGCCGTCGTCGATGCCCTCCAGCGCCGCCTTCACTTCCTTGGGCGAGCGGAAGCGCGACAGCTCGGCCACCTTCACCGGCCATTTGCCGAAGCGGTCGGAGATGTTCTGGAAATGCTGCTCCGCCAGCAGCGTGGTCGGCGCGAGGATGGCGACCTGCTTGCCGCCGGTCACCGCGACGAAGGCGGCGCGCAGCGCCACCTCGGTCTTTCCGAAGCCGACGTCGCCGCAGACCAGGCGATCCATCGGCTTGGGCGACACCATGTCCTGGATCACCGCGTGGATGGCGGCCTGCTGGTCCGGCGTCTCCTCGAAGCCGAAGCTCGCCGCGAAGGCCTCGTAGTCGTGCGGCTGGAAGCGGAACGCGTAGCCCTCGCGCGCCGCGCGGCGGGCGTACAAGTTGAGCAGCTCTGCGGCGGTGTCGCGCACCTGCTCGGCGGCCTTGCGCTTGGCCTTGTCCCACTGGCCCGAGCCCAGTCGGTGCAGCGGCGCTTCATCGGGGCTGACGCCGGTGTAGCGGGCGATCAGGTGCAATTGCGCCACCGGCACATAGAGCGTGGCCTTGTCGGCGTACTCGAGGTGCAGGAACTCGCTCGGGCCATCGCCGAGGTCGATGTTCATCAGGCCGACGTAGCGGCCGATGCCGTGGTTGACGTGCACCACCGGGTCGCCGACCTTCAGCTCCGACAGGTCCTTGATCAGCGCATTGACGTCGCTGACCTGCTCCTGCTTGCGCCGCCGCCGCGCGGTGGGCGAGGTGGCGAACAGCTCCGTCTCGGTGACGAACTGGATCGCCTTGCCGGCCTGCGGCTCGTGCCAGAAGAAGCCCACCGCCAGCGGCGCGGCAGCGATGGCGAAGTGCTCCTCGCCGGCCTCGAACTCGGCCAGCGTCGCCACCGAGGGCGGCTCGATGCGGCTGTCGCGCAGCAGCTCGAGCAGGCTTTCGCGCCGGCCCTCGCTCTCGGCCACGATGAGCACGCGGTGCGCTGTGCTGCCCACGTGCTGCTGCAGCCGGGCCAGGGGCTCGGGCGCGCCGCGGTCGGCGGTGAGGTCGGGCAGCGGCCGGGCCCAGTCCACCGGCTCGCTGCCGCGAACGGCCAGCACGGCCAGCGCGCTGCCCAGGGTGAAGAAGTCCTCCGGCTTGAGGAACAGGTCTTCCGGCGGCAGGATCGGCCGCTCGCGGTCGTGCTGCAGGAAGCGGTGGCGCTCGCGCGTGTCGGTCCAGAAGCGCTTGAGCGCCTCGTCGATCTCGCCGTGCAGCACGAGCGAGGCCGACTCGCCGAGGTAGTCGAAGATCGTCGCCGTGCTGTCGAAGAACAGAGGCAGGTAGTACTCGATGCCGGCAGTGGCGATGCCGGTGCCGATGTCCTTGTACAGGCGCACCTTGGTCGGATCGCCTTCCATCTTCTCGCGCCAGCGCGCGCGGAATTTCGCCCGCGCGTCCTCGTCCATCGGGAACTCGCGGCCGGGCAGCAGGCGCACTTCGGGCACAGGATAGAGGCTGCGCTGCGAGTCGGGGTCGAAAGTGCGGATCGAATCGACCTCGTCGCCGAACAGGTCGACGCGGTAGGGCACGGCCGAGCCCATCGGGAACAGGTCGATCAGCCCGCCGCGCACCGCGTACTCGCCGGGCGAGACGACCTGGCTGACGTGCGTGTAGCCGGCCAGCGTGAGCTGCGATTTCAGCGCCGCTTCGTCCAGGCGTTGCTTCTGCTTGAAGTGGAAGGTGTAGGCGGCCAGGAAGCTCGGCGGCGCCAGGCGCACCAGGGCCGTGGACGCGGGCATCAGCACCACGTCGACGTCGCCGCGTTCCTTCGCTTGCAGGATGCGCCACAGCGTGGCCAGCCGCTCGGAGATCAGGTCCTGGTGCGGCGAGAAGGTGTCGTAGGGCAGCGTCTCCCAGTCCGGGAAGACGGCGATGCGCAGTTCGGGCGCGAAGAAGGCCAGTTCGCCTTCGAGGCGCTGCGTGTCGGCCGGCTCGGCGGTGACGATCGTCGTGAGCTTCTTCTGCGCCGCCTGCGCCTGCGCGAAACGCGCGAGCAGCAGCGCATCCGCCGAGCCGAGCGGGCGGGGCAGGGTGAAGCGCTTGCCGGGGGCGATCGAGGGGATCTGCATCGTTCTGTGGAGGGCAAAGCAAATCGCCCCGCGAGGAGGTCCCCCCGGGGCGATGCATGATGCGGATTATAGAATTCGCACCCTTTCCTGCATCGGTGCCCCGCACTGCATGACCGACGCCTCTTCACCGCGCTGTTTCGCCCTGCTGCCTTGTGCCGGCGTGGGTGCGCGTTCGGGGGCGGCGATGCCCAAGCAGTACGTCGAGATCGCCGGGAGCGCGATGGTGGCGCACACGCTGGCGGCCTTGGCGCGGGTGCCGCGACTGGCGGCCACGCTGGCGGTGCTGTCGCCCGACGACGACCAATTCGAGTCGCACGTGCCGGGCTTCACCGGCGCACGCGGCTGGGTGTGCCGGCGCGGCGGTGCGCAGCGTGCCGACACGGTGGCGCAGGGGCTGGAAGAACTGCTCGAACGCGGCG
Source organism: Rhizobacter sp. AJA081-3 (assembly GCF_017795745.1). Classification (GTDB taxonomy): domain Bacteria; phylum Pseudomonadota; class Gammaproteobacteria; order Burkholderiales; family Burkholderiaceae_C; genus Piscinibacter. Next base: position 1,852,162 of record NZ_CP059067.1, read on the forward strand.
CCTTGCCGCATGACTGGGTGCTGGTGCACGACGCGGCGCGCTGCCTCGTTCGCCCCGAGTGGGTCGACCGGCTGATCGACGCCTGCCTGGGTGATGCGGTGGGCGGCCTGCTCGCGCTGCCGGTGGCCGACACGCTCAAGCAGGCCGAAGGCGGCCGCGTGGCCGCGACGCTCAGCCGCGTCGACAAGTGGTCGGCGCAGACGCCGCAGATGTTCCGCCTGGGGATGCTGCGCGAGGCCTTGCGCGCTGCCGGCACGGCGGTGACGGACGATTCGAGCGCCATCGAGGCGCAGGGGCTGCGGCCGCTGCTCGTCGAGGGCGACAGCGAGAACCTGAAGGTCACCTGGCCTTCCGACTTCATGCTCGCCGAGCGGGTGCTCGCCGCGCGGGCCAAGGGGACACCATGAACCAGCCCAACATCCGCATCGGCGAAGGCTGGGACAGCCACCGGCTGGTGCCCGACCGGCCGCTCGTCCTCGGTGGCGTGACGATTCCGCACACGCACGGTCTGTTCGGCCACTCCGACGCCGACGCGCTGTGCCATGCGATCACCGACGCGCTGTTCGGCGCGGCGGCGATGGGCGACATCGGCCACCACTTCCCGGACACCGATGAGCGATTTCGCGGTGCCGATTCGCTGGCGCTGCTCGCCGAGGCGGGCCGCCGCGTGCTGCAGGCCGGCTGGCAGGTGGTCAACATCGACAGCACCATCGTCGCCGAGGCGCCGAAGATGGCGCCGCACATCCTGGCGATGCGCCAGCGCATCGCGCAGGCGCTGGTGATCAAGGTCGATCAGGTCAGCGTGAAGGCGAAGACGGCCGAAAAGATGGGGCCGGTGGGTGAAGGCCAATCGATCGAGGCCCGCGCGATCTGCATGCTCTACACACTGCGCCGGCCGGTTCCGACGGTCTGAGCACTTGAGCGTCCCTGCTCAGGGTGCCTTCTTCATGCGGATGTGGGCGACCAGCCCGCCATCGGGCGCATTGGCGATCTCGAAGCTGCCGCCCATGCGCTGCACCGCCTTCTCGACGATGGCCAGGCCCAGCCCGGCACCGGTGGCTGCGGTGCGCGCCGCGTCGCCGCGGAAGAAGGGCGTGGTGAGCTGGCCGAGCTTGCGCGGGTCGACGCCGGGGCCGTGGTCTCGCACGCTGAGGATCACCCAGGGCCCGGTGCGCGCGTAGGTCACCACCACCTTGGCGATGCCGGTGTCGGTGCTGCGGCCGTAGCGGCGCGCGTTCTCGAACAGGTTCTGCAGCACGCGGCCGAGTTCGGTCTCGTCGGCCATCACCTTGGTGTCGATCGCCACGCGCGCGGTGATGCGGATCTGGCTGGTGTCGCGGAAGGCCGCCATCTCGCGGTCGACCAGGCTGGACAGGTGCACCGGCACCAGCTTCACCTCGCCGGGGCGCGCGTAGTCCATGAACTTGTCGATGATGGCGTCGAGCTGGTCGATGTCGGAGGCCATGTTGCGCTTGGCCTCCTCGTCGGTGACGCTCATCTCCGCCTCCAGGCGCAAGCGCGCCAGCGGCGTGCGCAGGTCGTGCGAGATGCCGGCGAGCATCACGGCGCGGTCTTCCTCCACCTTGGCGAGCTCGCGCGCCATGCGGTTGAAGCCCATGTTGACCTGGCGGATCTCGCTGGTCATGGTGTTCTCGTCGAGCACCGAATCGAACTCGCCCTCGCGGATGCGGCTGGCGGCGAACGACAGTTCCTGCAGCGGCCGGTTGATCGCGCGGGCGATCAGCGCCGAGCCGAAGATCGAGGCCAGCACCGCGATGCCGCCCCACAGGCCGAGCGTGCTCCAGGTGATGGCGGCCACGCGCGAGGCGTCGGCCTGCAGCCAGTACGGGTCCTTGTCGATCGTGAAGCCGACCCACAGGCCCTGCTGCTTGTTGACCGAGCTGGCCACCACCGTGTCGGGCCCGAGCTGCGCACGCAGCTCGGCGGCGATTGCCTTGGAGAAGCGGTCCACCTCGAAGGGCTCCCACTTGTCGCCGGGCTCGCGCGGCGCCAGGCGCACCGACTCCTGCTTCGACATGGTCTTGATCAGCGCCACGCGGTTGATCGTGTCGCTGGCCTGGAGCGCCGTGCGCCCGAGGTTCACCAGGCTGGCGATCTGCTGCGCCGCTTGCACGGCACGCGGCTCGAACTCGAGCGCGCGGAAGGTCTGCGTCCAGGCGAACACGCCGCCCACCAGCAGCAGGGCCAGCAGGAAGAAGGTGCGCCAGAACAGGCTGAAGGCGACTTTGCTGCGGGCCATCGAGGATCTGAGAAAGGGTCAGGGCGGCGGGTGCTGCGATTCTCTACCCGCGGGCGCAAAAAAAGGCCCCGACGTGCGGGGCCCTGGCGCCGCGGGCGGGCTCCGTCACGCCGTGCCGTCCGGCACGAACACGTAGCCCACGCCCCAGACGGTCTGGATGTAGCGCGGCTGCGCCGGGTCGGGCTCGATCATCTTGCGCAGGCGCGAGATCTGCACGTCCAGGCTGCGGTCGAAGGGTTCGAACTCGCGGCCGCGCGCCAGTTGCGCGAGCTTGTCGCGCGACAGCGGCTGGCGCGGGTGGCGCACCAGCGCCTTGAGCATGGAAAACTCGCCGGTGGTCAGCGCGATCTGTTCGCCGTCCTTGGTCAGGCGGCGCAGCGCCAGGTCGAACTCGAAGGGGCCGAAGGTGACGGTCTGCGCCTCCTTGGCCGGCGCGCCCGGGGCTTCGAGCGTCGGGCGGCGGCGCAGCACGGCGTGGATGCGCGCCAGCAGCTCGCGCGGGTTGAAGGGCTTGGGCAGGTAGTCGTCGGCGCCGACTTCCAGGCCGACGATGCGGTCGACGTCTTCCACCTTGGCGGTCAGCATGATGATCGGCGTCACGTCGTTGGCCGCGCGCAGGCGCCGGCAGATCGACAGGCCGTCTTCGCCGGGCAGCATCAGGTCGAGCACGATCAGGTCGACGGTCTCGCGGGTCAGAACGCGGTTCAGCGCCTTCGAGTCCTCGGCGAGCAGCACCTCGAAACCCTCCTGCGTGAGGTAGCGGCGCAGCAGGTCGCGGATCCGCGCGTCGTCGTCGACGACCACGATGCGGTCAGGACGCTGGTTGGGATTGGGTGACATCAGGGGCTCCGAACTTGTAACAGCCGGGATTCTGCGCGGCTTTCCGAGGCGTTTCGGGAGGTCTGACCATATGTTACAAATCTTGCCCCGACCCTCGAATGACTGTCATCACCCCGCGCGCGGCTCACTCACGTATAAGCCTGCGTCGCTCATTCGTCCCGGAGAACCTGTCCATGCGCTCACGTCCTTTCGTTCCTTTCCTGGTGGCTGCGGCAGCACTGTCCGGCACCGCCGGTGCCGAAACGCCTGCGCTGCAGGGCGTGGTGTCGCTGTCGTCCAGCGCGAGCGTCGAGGTCACCAAGGACCTGCTCAACGTCGTCATGACGACCACCCGCGCGAGGGCGGACGCCGCCGCCGTGCAGAGCCAGCTCAAGCAGGCGCTCGATGCCGCGCTGGCCGAGGCGCGCAAGGTCGCCAAGCCCGGGCAGCTCGAAGTGCAGACCGGCAACTTCTCGCTCTACCCGCGCTACGCTGCCAAGGGTGGCATCAACGGCTGGCAAGGGTCGGCCGAGCTGGTGATCGAGGGCAAGGACATGCCGGCCATCGGCCAGCTCACCGGCCGCATCGGCACGATGACCATCGGCCGCGTCGGCTACGGTGTGTCGCGCGAACTTCGCGAGAAGGTCGAGGGCGAGGTCACCGCCCAGGCCATCGCCCGCTACCGCGCCAAGGCGGCCGACTATGCAAAGCAGTTCGGCTATGCCGGCTACGCGATCCGCGAGGTCAGCGTGGGCGGCTCGGAGCCACAGATGTATTCACCGGCGCCGATGCTGCGCGCCAAGACCATGTCGGCCTCGGCCGACGAAGCCCTGCCGGTGGAAGCCGGCAAGGCGACGATCGTGGTGAACGTGAACGGCTCGGTTCAACTCACCCGCTGAATCGCGAGGGCGAGCCCGGCGCCCGACCGCCCGAAGCCGGGCGAGATCCCCTCGGGGGATCGGACGCGGTACGCCGTGTCCGAGGGGCGGTCGTCACTGGGCCGTCCAGCCGCCGTCGACGGCCCAGGCCTGGCCCTTGACGTTGTTGGCCGCGGCCGAGCACAGGAACACGGCCAGCTCGCCCAGCTCCTCCGGCGTGGTGAATTGCAGCGAGGGCTGCTTCTCGGCGAGCAGTCGCCGCTTGGCTTCTTCGTTGTCTACGCCGTCCTTCGCGGCCCGTGCATCGACCTGCTTCTGCACCAGCGGCGTCAGCACCCAGCCCGGGCAGATCGCGTTGACGGTGACGCCGGTGGTGGCCAGCTCCAGTGCGCTGGCTTTGGTCAGGCCGACGATGCCGTGCTTGGCGGCCACGTAGGCCGACTTCTGCGCCGAGGCCACCAGGCCGTGCGCCGAGGCGATGTTGATGATGCGGCCCCAGTTCTTCTTGCGCATGGCCGGGATCGCCAGCCGCATCGCATGGAAGGCCGAGCTGAGGTTGATGGCGATGATCGCGTCCCACTTCTCGATCGGGAAGTCCTCGACGTTGGCCACGTGCTGAATGCCGGCGTTGTTGACGAGGATGTCCACGCCGCCGAATTCCTTCGCGGCATAGGCCATCATCGCCTCGATTTCCGCCGGCTTGCTCATGTCGGCGCCGTGGTAGCCGACGCGCACGCCGTGTGCCTTGCCGGCCGCGGCCACCTCGGCCTTCGGGCCCTCGGCGTCGCCGAAGCCGTTGAGCACCACGTGGGCGCCTTGCGCGGCCAGACGGCATGCGATGCCCAGGCCGATGCCGCTGGTGGAGCCGGTGACGAGGGCGATCTTGCCTTTCAACATGGAGTTCTCCGTGGGTTGCCTTACGATCGATTATCGAAGAGGAAACTGAACCATGACTGAACCGCGCCTCGACTCCGTGCAGTGCCTCGGCGCCCGTGGCCTGCACCGCATGGCGTACTGCGAGTGGGGCGACCCCGCCAACCCGCGCGTGCTGGTGTGCGTGCACGGCCTGGCGCGCCAGGGGCGCGACTTCGACACGCTGGCGCAGGCGCTGAGCGGGCACTACCGCGTGGTCTGCCCCGACGTGGTCGGCCGCGGCCGCTCCGACTGGCTGGCCGAGCCATCCGGCTACCAGATTCCCGCCTACGTGGCCGACATGGTGACGCTGCTGGCGCGTCTGAATGCCGACGAAGTGCACTGGGTCGGTACCTCCATGGGCGGGCTCATCGGCCTGGGCCTGTCCGCATTGCCGCAATCGCCCGTGCGCAAGCTGGTGCTCAACGACGTCGGCCCGACCCTCGAGGCGGCGGCGCTGCAGCGCATCGGCGCCTACCTCGGGCAGCCGCTGCGCTGGGCCAGCGTGGACGAGGCGGCCGACTACCTGTGGAGCATCTCGGCGAGCTTCGGCCCGCACAGCCGCGAGCAGTGGCTCGCGCTGACGCGGCCGATGCTCAAGCCCGACGGCGACGGTTTCAAGCTGCACTACGACCCGGCCATCGCCGCGCCGCTGCGCGCCGTCACGCCCGAGATGGCGAGGGCCGGCGAGGCGATGCTGTGGGCGAGCTACGACGCGCTGCGCTGCCCGACGATGCTGCTGCGCGGCGCCGACTCCGACCTGCTGTCCTCCGCGACCGCACAGGCGATGACCCAGCGCGGCCCCAAGGCCCGGCTGCACGAGTTCGCCGGTGTCGGCCACGCGCCGACGCTGATCGCGCCGGGGCAGATCGACGTGGTGCGGGAGTTCCTGCTGGCGCCATGAAGACGAGCCTTCGGGACGCCCGCGAACAGGCGGCGCCCATCGTTCAACTGGCCGAGGTGGCCGAAGGTGCCGACGCGGCGAACTCATCGTCGGCCCTGCCGGCCGGGGCGGACGCCGACCTGGCGCCGCTGGAGCGTGCCCGGGCCTTTGCCGAGCCGCTGCTCACCGGCCGCGTGCTCGACACCGGCGAAGACGCGGCCGGCCATGCCGAGGGCGTGGCGGCCATCCTGCAGGGCATCGGCGCGGCGCCTTCGATGCGCGCCGCGGCCTACCTCGTCTACGCCGGCGACTACCTGCAGAAGCCCGAGGAGGTGGTCGCCAAGGCCTTCGGCGAGTCCTACGCCGGGCTGGTGAGCCACACGCGGCGGCTGGTGCAGATCCAGCGCGCCGCGCGCGAGGCGCAGGTCGGCCCCGGGCAACGCGCCGAGCAGACCGAGCGCGTGCGCAAGATGCTGCTCGCCTTCTCGCGCGACCTGCGCGTGGTGCTGCTGCGCCTGGCCTCACGGCTGCAGACCTTGCGCTGGTTCGCGGCCACCAAGCGGGCATGCCCGCGTGCGCTGGCCGAGGAGTCGATGCAGGTGTTCGCGCCGCTGGCCAACCGGCTGGGCATCTGGCAGATCAAGTGGGAGATCGAGGACCTGTCCTTCCGCTTCCTCGAACCCGAGGCGTATCGGCAGGTGGCGCAGTTGCTCGACGAAAAGCGTGTCGAGCGGGAGCAGGGCGTCGAAGCGTTTCGCATCGAACTCGGCGACGAGCTCGCCGTGGCCGGGCTGAAGGCCGAGGTGCAAGGTCGGCCCAAGCACCTGTACAGCATCTGGAAAAAGATGCGCGGCAAGGGACTGGACTTTGCACGTGTGTTCGACGTTCGCGCGATGCGCGTCATCGTGGCCGACGTGCCGAGCTGCTACGCCGTGCTCGGCCGCGTGCACGAGCGCTACCAGGTGGTGCCGGGCGAGTTCGATGACTACATCGCCAAGCCCAAGCCGAACGGCTACCAGTCGCTGCACACCGTGGTGCTCGACGCCGAAGGGCGCGCGGTGGAAGTACAGATCCGCACGCGTGCGATGCACGAGCATGCCGAGCATGGCGTGGCCGCGCACTGGGCCTACAAGGAGGCCGGTGCGAAGGGTTATGCCGGCGTCAGCGCCGGGGGCGACTTCGACGCGCAGATCGCCGAGGCGCGCAAGGCCGTGCTGCGCCAGTTGCTGGCCTGGGAACGCGACTTCGTCGAGCAAGGCGCGCCTGCGGGTGAGGGCGTCTTCGACGACCGCATCTACGTCTTCACACCGCAGGCCGCGGTGGTGGAGTTGCCGGCGGGCGCCACGCCGATCGACTTCGCCTACGTGCTGCACACCGACCTGGGCCACCGCTGCCGCGGCGCCAAGGTCGACGGTGCGATGGTGCCGCTGAACACGCCGCTGAAGAGCGGGCAGACCGTCGAGGTCACGGCGCTCAAGGAAGGCGGCCCCTCGCTCGACTGGCTCAACGGCGAGCTCGGCTTCCTGCAGAGCCCGCGAAGCAAGGCGAAGGTGCGCGCCTGGTTCAATGCGCTGGCGATGCGCGACACGATCGCGCGCGGCCGCGAGGCGGTCGAGAAGCTGCTTCAGCGCGAGGGCCGCACGGCGATGAAGCTCGACGACCTGGCGTCGCAGCTGGGCTTCCGCAATGCCGATGCGCTTTTCGAGGTGGTCGGCAAGGACGAGTTCTCGTTGCGCAACATCGAGAGCCTGCTGCGCCCGGCCGAGCCGCCGCGCAGCGTGGAAGAGGAGATCGTCGCCCGCCACGTGCGCGCGCCGGGCCACGCGCCGCAGGGCGGCGTGCTGGTGGTGGGTGTCGAGTCGCTGCTGACCAGCCTGGCGCGCTGCTGCCGGCCGGCGCCGCCCGACGGCATCGGCGGCTACGTGACGCGCGGCAAGGGTGTCGCGATCCACCGTGCCGATTGCAGCAACTTCCGTCAGATGGCCGCGCGCTCGCCGGAGCGCGTGATCGCGGTGGCCTGGGGCGAGCCGCGTGGCGACCGGGCGGCCGTCTACCCGGTCGACGTGGTGGTCGAGGCCGGCGATCGCCAGGGACTTCTGCGCGACATCACCGAGGTCTTCGCCAAGGAGAAGATGAACGTCACCGGTGTGAAGACGCAGACGATCAAGGACGCGCGCGGCGGAACCGCCTGGATGACCTTCACGGTGGAGCTGGGCGATGCCTCGCGGCTGGCCCACGTGCTGGGGCTGGTGTCGCGCGTGCCGGGCGTACGTGCCGCGCGGCGCAAGTAGGGAGGCGTGCGGAGCCTGATATACTGCGAGGCTTCCGTAGGCGCGTAGCTCAGCTGGTTAGAGCACCACCTTGACATGGTGGGGGTCGTTGGTTCGAGTCCAATCGCGCCTACCACGATGCACACCGCACGCATCGTGAGTGCCCCGGAAGCAGGACCGCCCTTCAGGCGGGAAAACCCCTCCGAGGCCGTTTCGGCCCCCTCACTAGAATCTTTGTGCCCTGCACAACAAGGTTCCTCTGGAGCGCACCACATGGCCGCAACCCGTCGCAATGCCAAGGCCTCGAGCGAGACGGCGCAGGCCATGCAGCCCGACGAGGTCGCCCTGCGCGTGCTCAAGAAGTACCCGAACCGGCGCCTGTACGACACGCAGACGAGCAGCTACATCACGCTGACCGACGTCAAGCAGATGGTGCTGTCGGGCGAGTCGTTCGTCGTGCGCGATGCCAAGAGCGGCGAGGACCTGACGCGCAGCATCCTGCTGCAGATCATCCTGGAAGAAGAGACCGGCGGCGTGCCGATCTTCTCGACGCAGATGCTGTCGCAGATCATCCGCTTCTACGGCCATGCCATGCAGGGCATGATGGGCTCGTACCTCGAGAAGAACCTGCAGACCTTCACCGACATCCAGGCGCGCATCGCCGAGCAGTCCAAGGGCCTGTACGACCCGAAGGCGATGAACCCCGAGTTGTGGGCCCAGTTCCTCCAGGGCCAGGCGCCGGTGGTTCAGGGCCTGATGGGCAACTACCTCGAGCAGTCCAAGAGCATGTTCCTGCAGATGCAGGAGCAGATGGCCAAGCAGGCCGAGACGCTGTTCCCGGGCATGGCCGGCTTCGTTCCGCCCAAGCGCTGAGCTGTTCGAGCGGGCACTTGCGGCATCGGCGAAAATCCGCCGCATGACCCAAGACACCGTGACACCGCCGGCGGCGGCGCCGAAGATCGGCTTCGTCTCGCTCGGCTGCCCGAAGGCACTGACCGACTCCGAACTCATCCTCACGCAGCTGCGCGCGGAAGGCTACGAGACCAGCAAGACCTTCGCCGGCGCCGACCTGGTGATCGTCAACACCTGCGGCTTCATCGACGATGCGGTGAAGGAAAGCCTCGACACCATCGGCGAGGCCTTGGCCGAGAACGGCAAGGTGATCGTCACCGGCTGCCTGGGCGCCAAGGCGGGCGACACCGGCGGCAACCTGGTGCGGCAAATGCACCCCAGCGTGCTCGCCGTCACCGGCCCGCACGCCACGCAGGAGGTGATGGACGCGGTGCATTTGCACGTGCCCAAGCCGCATGACCCCTTCGTCGACCTGGTGCCCGCGCAGGGCATCAAGCTCACGCCGCGGCACTACGCTTATCTCAAGATCAGCGAAGGCTGCAACCACCGCTGCAGTTTCTGCATCATCCCGAGCATGCGCGGCGACCTGGTGTCGCGGCCGATCGGCGATGTCCTCTCTGAGGCGCAGCGCCTGTTCGAGTCCGGCGTGAAGGAACTGCTGGTGATCAGCCAGGACACCAGCGCCTACGGCGTCGATGTCAAGTACCGCACCGGCTTCTGGGACGGCCAGCCGGTGAAGACGCGCATGACCGAGCTGTGCGAGAAGCTCGCGCTGCTGGCCGAGCGCCACGGCGCCTGGGTGCGGTTGCACTACGTCTACCCGTACCCGCACGTCGACGAGATCCTGCCGATGATGGCCGGCGGCCGCATCCTGCCCTACCTCGACGTGCCGTTCCAGCATTCGCACCCCGACGTGCTCAAGCGCATGAAGCGACCGGCCAGCGGCGAGAAGAACCTCGAGCGGCTTCAGCGCTGGCGTGAGGCCTGCCCCGAGCTCGTCGTGCGCAGCACCTTCATTGCCGGCTTCCCCGGCGAGACCGAAGTGGAGTTCGAGCACCTGCTCGACTTCATGCGGGAGGCGCAGATCGACCGCGCCGGCTGCTTCGCCTACTCGCCGGTGAAGGGGGCGACCGCCAACGATCTTCCCGGCATGCTGCCGAGCGAACTGCGCGAGGAGCGCCGCGTGCGTTTCATGGCGGTGGCCGAGCAGGTATCGGCCGCCAAGCTGGCCGGCCGTGTCGGCGCGACCATGCAGGTGCTGATCGACGAGGCCCCGGCGCTGGGGCGCCGCGGTGGCGTCGGACGCAGTTATGCGGACGCGCCGGAGATCGATGGCCGCGTGCGGCTGCTGCCGCCGGAGAAGGCGTCCAAGACCTTGAAGGTGGGCGAGTTCACGCGCGCCCGCATCGTCGCGGCCGAAGGGCACGACCTGGTCGGCATTCCCCTCTGAGCACACCATGACGCAGAAGAAGCCAGACCTCGCCACGGCACTGATCCACCACGCCTACGAGCCGCCGGCCGGATTTGTCGCGCCGCAGCCGGCGGTGCACAAGGCCTCGACGGTGATCTTCCCGAACACCGCGGCGCTGCGCGCGCGCAACTGGAAGTCCAAGGCTGGCTACACCTACGGCCTGCACGGCACGCCGACCAGCTTCATGCTCGAGGAGCGCATCGCCACGCTGGAGGGCGGCCTGCAGACGCTGCTGGTGCCCAGCGGCCTGGCGGCGATCGCGCTGGTCGACATGGCCTTGCTGAAGTCGGGCGACGAGGTGCTGATCCCCGACAACGCCTATGGCCCGGGCAAGGAACTGGCGCGCAACGAACTCGCCGGCTGGGGTGTCACTCATCGCTTCTACGATGCGATGGACCCGGGCTCGCTGACCGCGGCGATCGGCCCGGCCACGAAGCTCGTGTGGCTGGAGGCACCGGGCTCCGTGACGATGGAGTTCCCGGACCTGCCCGCGCTGCTGCGCGTTGCGCGCGAGCGCGGCGTGACCACGGCGCTGGACAACACCTGGGGCGCCGGCGTCGCCTTCGACGCCTTCGACCTGGCCGACGGGCAGGGCGTGGACATCTGCATGCAGGCGCTGACCAAGTACCCCTCGGGCGGCGGCGACGTGCTGATGGGCTCGGTGACCACGCGCGACGAGGCGCTGCATCTGAAGCTCAAGTTCACCCACATGCGCATGGGCTGGGGCGTCGGCGCCAACGACGCCGAGGCGCTGCTGCGCTCGTTGCCTTCGCTTCCTCTGCGCTACGCGGCGCACGATGCCACAGCGCGCACGCTGGCGCAGTGGTGGGCAACGCAGCCGCAGGTCGTGCAGGTACTGCATCCGGCGCTGCCCGGATCGCCGGGCCATGCCCACTGGAAGGCGGTCTGCACGCAGGCCGCAGGCCTGTTCTCGGTGGTGTTCGACGAGCGATTCACCGCGAAGCAGGTCGATGCCTTCGTCGATGCGCTGCGCCTGTTCAAGCTCGGCTACTCCTGGGCCGGGCCGGTGAGCCTGGTGGTGCCCTACGACCTGTCGTCGATGCGCGAGCACCCGGCATGGAAGGGCACGTTGGTGCGCTTCTCGATCGGCCTGGAATCGGCCGACGCGCTGATCACCGACTTCGAGCAGGCGCTCGCGGCATCAGGACTTGCTTGAGACCTTGTGCCGCATCAGGCGGCCCTTTTCCCGGTCCCAGTCCTTCTGCTTCTCGGTGTGGCGCTTGTCGTGCTCGGCCTTGCCCTTGGCCAGCGCAAGCTCGGCCTTCACGCGGCCGCCCTTGAAGTGCAGGTCCAGCGGCACCAGGGTGAAGCCCTTCTGCTCCACCTTGCCGATCAGGCGCCGGATCTCCTCCTTGCGCATCAGCAGCTTCTTGGTGCGGTCGGCCTCGGGGTGCACGTGGGTCGAGGCGCTGCGCAGCGCGTTGATGCGGCAGCCGATCAGGTACAGCTCGCCGTCGCGGATCACGACGTAGCCGTCGGTCAGCTGCACCTGGCCGGCGCGGATGGCCTTGATCTCCCAGCCCTCCAGCACCATGCCGGCCTCGTAGCGCTCCTCGATGTGGTAGTCGTAGCGGGCGCGGCGGTTTTCGGCAATCGACATGAAGATCCAGGTGAGGCCGGTGGCCGCCAATACAATCAGCGCATTGTATGAAGCACGTGAAGAAGTCCGTCCTGCTGTGGTACTCGCCGCGCGAGATGTACACGCTGGTCACGGCCGTGCCCGATTACCCGAAGTTCCTGCCCTGGTGCGAGCGCGGCGAGGTGCTGGAGCAGCACGACGGCGGCATGACGGCGCGCCTGCACCTGGCCTACGCCGGGGTCCGCCATGCTTTCACGACGCGCAACGCGCACGTCGAGGACGCCAGCGTCCAGGTTGATCTGATCGACGGGCCGTTTTCCTTGCTCGAGGGCCACTGGCAATTCAACCCGCTGGCGATGCCGGGCGACGATGCGGCGCAGGCCTGCCGCATCGAGTTCGAGATGCGCTACGCATTCAGCAGCATGCCGCTCGAGGCCGTGCTCAGCCCGGTGTTCGACCGTGTTGCCAACACCTTCGTCGATTCCTTCGTGCGCCGCGCCGAGCAGGTCTATGGCCCGCGCTGAGGCGGTTCGTGTCAGCGTGGCCTTCAGCCCGCAAGCACGCGTCGTCGACGAGACCGAACTGAGCCTGCCCGCCGGCGCGACGCTTGCCGATGCGATCCGCGCCAGTGGCGTGCTCGACCGGCATCCGGATCTGGACCTCACTCAGGCGAAGTTCGGCATCTGGGGGCGCGCGCAGGCGCCTGACACCATGCTGCGCGAGCGCGACAGGGTAGAGGTGTATCGGGCGCTGCAGGTGGATCCGAAGGAAGCCCGGCGGCTGCGCTACCGCAAGGTGGGCCAGCGCGGGCAGGCGAAGCTGCGCGGCTGACGACGGCTTACTTCGCGCAGTCGCTGGCGACCATGTCGCGGGCGCGCTTCATTTCGTCTTCGCGCATCTTGTCGTCGAGGATCTCGCGCTCGCCCTTCTCGTTGACACGGGCCATGCGCATGCCGCTTTCGAGCGAACGCATCTGCTCTCGCGCCCGCTTGCAGTTGTCCGCCTTGGCGGCGGCGATGCGCTGCTCGTCGGCCTTCTGCTTCTCGGCCTGCTCCTGCTCGGCCTTCTTGCGCTTGGCTTCGAGTTCGGGCTCCTGCGCCTTGGGATTGAGCAGCGGGGCGGATGCCGCCGAAGCGGCTGCCGCGGCGGCGACCGGGGCGCCGCGCAGGGCGGTGTTGCCGGGGCGCTGAAGGATGTCCCTGTCGGCCACGCCGGGCGGCGGCGGCAGATCGCTGTACTGGATCTGGCCGTTGGTGCCGCGCCACTTCCATTGCGCAGCCGCCGGCAGCGCGAACGTGGCGCCGAGCAGGGCGAGTGACAGGACAACGAGGCTACGGCGCATGGCGAAGTGAGGCAATGGCATCAGCCTTGCAGTTTACCGGCGCACCGCCGGCGTCAAGTGTCGATTCCGTCACAAAGCGTGGCTTCGTGCACGGTCCGTATAATTCCCTTTTGCGTCTGGAGCTTTCCTCATGCGCCTTCTCGGCAAAGCGCTCACCTTCGACGATGTGTTGTTGGTGCCCGCCTTCTCCCAGGTCCTGCCGCGCGACACCTCGCTCGCCACCCGCCTTTCCCGAAACATCCGCCTGAACCTGCCGCTGGTGTCCGCCGCGATGGACACCGTCACCGAGGCGCGCCTGGCGATCGCCATCGCCCAGGAGGGTGGCATCGGCATCGTGCACAAGAACCTGTCGCCGATGCAGCAGGCCGCCGAGGTCGCGCGCGTCAAGCGCTACGAGTCGGGCCTGCTGAAGGACCCGATCACCATCTCGCCCGGCGTGCCCGTGCGCCACGTGATGGAGCTGTCCAAGCAGCACGGCATCTCCGGCTTCCCGGTGGTGGAAGACGGGCGCGTGGTCGGTATCGTCACCAATCGCGACCTGCGCTTCGAGACCCGGCTTGACGTCCCGGTGCGCGAGATCATGACGCCGCGAGAGCGGCTCATCACGGTGCGCGAAGGTGCTTCGCTGGCGGACGGCAAGGCGCTGATGCACAAGCACAAGCTCGAGCGTGTGCTGGTCGTCAACGAGGCCTTCGAGCTGCGCGGCCTGATGACGGTGAAAGACATCACCAAGCAGACCAGCTTCCCGAATGCCGCGCGCGATGCCTGGGGCAAGCTGCGCGTGGGCGCCGCGGTCGGCGTGGGAGAGGGCACCGAGGAGCGCGTCGACTTGCTGGCCAAGGCCGGCGTCGACGTGCTCGTGGTCGACACCGCACACGGCCACAGCGCCGGCGTGATCGAACGCGTGCGCTGGGTGAAGCAGAATTACCCGCAGGTCGACGTGATCGGCGGCAACATCGCCACCGGCGCCGCCGCGCTGGCGCTGGCCGAGGCCGGCGCCGACGGCGTGAAGGTCGGCATCGGCCCCGGATCCATCTGCACCACGCGCATCGTCGCGGGTGTCGGTGTGCCGCAGATCACCGCGATCGAGAACGTCGCCAAGGCGCTGGCCGGCTCCGACGTGCCGCTGATCGCCGACGGCGGCATCCGCTACTCGGGCGACGTGGCCAAGGCGATCGCCGCGGGCGCGCACACCGTGATGATGGGCGGCGTGTTCGCCGGCACCGAAGAGGCGCCGGGCGAGATCGTGCTGTTCCAGGGCCGCAGCTACAAGAGCTACCGTGGCATGGGCTCGATCGGCGCGATGCAGCAGGGCAGCGCCGACCGCTACTTCCAGGACAACACGGGTGCGAATCCGAACGCGGACAAGCTTGTGCCCGAAGGCATCGAGGGCCGCGTGCCCTACAAGGGCTCGATGGTCACCATCGTCTTCCAGATGGCCGGTGGCCTGCGCGCCTCGATGGGCTACTGCGGTTGCGCGAGCATCGAAGACATGCGCAGCAAGGCCGAGTTCGTCGAGATCACTTCCGCCGGCATTCGCGAGAGCCACGTCCACGACGTGCAGATCACGAAAGAAGCGCCGAACTACCGGATGGAGTGAAGCCCACCGTGACCGAACCCACAGCGGCCGCACCGGCCGCGGGGCATCGCCAGGCGGCGATGCCCTTCATCATGCTGACGGTGCTGATCGACATGCTGTCGGTCGGCCTCATCATCCCCGTGCTGCCCACGCTGGTGGGCCGCTTCACGGCCTCGCCGTCGGAGCAGGTGTTCTGGTACGGCGTGATCGCCTTCACCTACGGCTTCGCGCAGTTCATTGCCTCGCCGATCCTCGGCGCGCTGTCCGACCGTTACGGCCGGCGCCCGGTGCTGCTGCTGGGCTTCTGCGGTCTGGCCATCAATTTTTTCGTGACTGCGATCGCCGGCGCGATCTGGACACTGATCGCCTCACGGCTGATCGGCGGCGCGATGCAGGCCAATGCGGCGGTGGCCAACGCCTACGTGGCCGACATCAGCTCGCCGGAAGAGCGCGCCAAGCGCTTCGGCATGCTCGGCGCGATGTTCGGCATCGGCTTCATGCTCGGTCCGGTGCTCGGCGGCATCCTCGGCGCGATCGACCTGCAACTGCCGTTCTTCGTCGCCGGCACGCTGGCGCTGGCGAACCTGGTCTACGGCTGGCTGGTGCTGCCGGAGTCGCTGCCGCCGGAGCGTCGCCGTCCGGTGCAGGCCAAGTCGCTGAACCCGTTCGCGTCGCTGCGCGACCTGGCCCGGCTCAAGGGCGTGGGCCTGCTGGTCGCGGTGATCGCCTGCAGCGGGCTGGCGCAGTTCGTCCTCTACTCGGTGTGGGTGCTGCACGGCAGCTTCAAGTTCGGCTGGGGGCCGCGCGAGAGCGGCTGGTCGCTGTTCGTCATCGGCGTGATGTCGGTGCTGGTTCAGGGCTTCCTGCTCGGCAAGCTGCTCAAGGTGTTCACGCCGCAGCGCCTGGCCATCCTCGGCCTGATGTCGTCGACGGTCGCCTACCTGCTGTGGGGCGCGGCGTCGCAAAGCTGGATGGTCTACGCGGTGATCGTCGTCAACGTGTTCGGCTTCACCACCGCCTCGGCCATCCAGAGCATCGTGTCCACCGCGGCCAATGCCAGCCAGCAGGGCGAAGCGATGGGCGCCGTCAGTTCGCTGAACAGCCTGATGGCCGTGCTCGCGCCGATGATCGCCACGCCGCTGCTCGGCGCTTTCTCGCACCATCCACAGGGCGACTGGCGCATCGGTGCGCCGCTGTACTTCTGCGCCGCGCTGCAGGGCGTGTCGCTGCTGCTGGCCTGGCTGCACTTCCGCTCGGCCGGTCGGGCTCAGCCCGGCCTTCCGGCCGCGCCCGCTTCCTCCTGATCCGCCTTCTGTCATGCACGACAAGATCCTCATCCTCGACTTCGGCTCCCAGGTCACGCAACTGATCGCGCGGCGCGTGCGCGAGGCTCACGTGTACTGCGAGATCCATCCGAACGACGTCTCGGACGCGTTCATCCGCGAGTTCGCGCCCAAGGGCATCATCCTGTCGGGCAGCCATGCCAGCACCTACGAGGAGCACGACCTGCGCGCCCCGCAGGCGGTGTGGGACCTGGGCGTGCCGGTGCTGGGCATCTGCTACGGCATGTTCACCATGACCGTGCAGCAGGGCGGCAAGGTCGAGGCGAGCGCGCACCGCGAGTTCGGTTATGCCGAGGTGCGTGCCCATGGCCACACCAAGCTGCTCGAAGGCATCCAGGACTTCACCACGCCCGAAGGCCACGGCATGCTCAAGGTCTGGATGAGCCACGGCGACAAGGTCACCGAACTGCCGCCCGGCTTCAAGCTGATGGCGTCCACGCCGAGCTGCCCGGTCGCCGGCATGGCCGACGAAGCACGCGGCTACTACGCGGTGCAATTCCACCCCGAGGTGACGCACACGGTGCAGGGCCGGGCGCTGCTCGAGCGCTTCGTGCTGCAGATCGCCAAGGCGAAGCCCGACTGGATCATGCGCGACCACATCGCCGAGGCCGTGGTGCGTATCCGCGAGCAGGTGGGCGACGAGGAGGTGATCCTCGGCCTGTCCGGCGGTGTCGATTCGAGCGTGGCCGCGGCGCTGATCCACCGCGCCATCGGCGAGCAACTCACCTGCGTGTTCGTCGACCACGGCCTGCTGCGCCTGGACGAAGGCCGGCTGGTGATGGAGATGTTCGCCGGCCGCCTGCACGCGAAGGTGATCCACGTCGATGCGACCGCCGAGTTCATGGGCGCGCTGGCCGGTGTCAGCGATCCCGAGGCCAAGCGCAAGATCATCGGCCGCGAGTTCGTCGAGGTGTTCCAGCGCGAGGCGAAGAAGCTGGCGCGCGCCAAGTGGCTGGCGCAAGGGACGATCTATCCGGACGTGATCGAATCCGGCGGCGCCAAGACCAAGAAGGCGACCACGATCAAGAGCCATCACAACGTCGGCGGGCTGCCCGAGACGCTGGGCCTGAAACTGCTGGAGCCGTTGCGCGACCTGTTCAAGGACGAAGTGCGCGAACTCGGCGTGGCGCTCGGCCTGCCGCACGACATGGTCTACCGCCACCCGTTCCCCGGGCCGGGCCTGGGCGTGCGCATCCTCGGCGAGGTGAAGAAGGACTATGCCGACCTGCTGCGCCGCGCCGATGCGATCTTCATCGAGGAACTGCGTGCCTTCAAGGACGAGGCCACCGGCAAGAGCTGGTACGACCTGACCAGCCAGGCCTTCGCCGTGTTCCTGCCAGTGAAGAGCGTGGGCGTGATGGGCGATGGCCGCACCTACGACTACGTGGTGGCATTGCGCGCGGTGCAGACCAGCGACTTCATGACCGCCGACTGGGCCGAGTTGCCTTACGCGCTGCTCAAGAAGGTCTCCAGCCGCATCATCAACGAGGTGCGCGGCATCAACCGCGTCACCTACGACGTGAGCAGCAAGCCGCCGGCCACCATCGAGTGGGAATAGGAGTGATGAGAAGTCGTTCTGAATAGGGGACTTGCGACTCTCGTTGATGATCCCGAGCAGATCGCCGACAAGTTCGAGTTCGCCTATTCGGATGGACCTGTCGGATTCTCCTGGCTCACCCCGTTGGCAATGTCCCGAGCGCCGCACTTGCCTGTCGCGGCCAGACTCAACTCGTACGTTCGCGGCAGCGCCCGCGACAGCCGCTTCCGACCCACAAGGGTCGTCCGCCGTTCCCATCTCGTTTCCTCAGAAGCCGCCGATCGGACTCGCACGTAGGCCCCGTTGAATGATCCGCTGCCGAGTGCGCACTCTGGTCAGCGACATTCAGAGCGAATGAGGCACAGTGCGTGGACTGAGACCGCGCTGGCTCGGTTGCCCCTGCGCGATCTGACCGTCTACAGCAGCACAGGCTTGCTGGGCTGCAGTGCGGGCCTCTGCAGCAGTGCCACCACCATCGCCGCCGGAACACCGTGGACAGCGACCACGGCCACGTAGCCCCAGCTGACTGTGCCGATCAGCACCTGGAACAGCGTCACCGCCGCAGTGGCGCCCAGCCCGGCCAGCGCGCCCAGGGCGGCCCGCCAGGGCCAGGTGGGTATGCGGCCTGCGCCGTGGTACCAGGTGGCGAACAGCAGCCCCGCCACCAGGGAGGCCGGGCCGCCCAGCACGTAGGCGAAGGGAATGGTCACCACCAGCCAGGCCCAGGGCAGCACGCCCACCAAGGGTCCCAGCCAGACGAAGCGCCACACCGTGCGCCAGGTTGCGCGCTGGCACAGCACGGCGGGCAGCCAGTCCAGGCCTGGCCCGCGGACCCGCAGTGCGGCGCTCACGAGGCTTCCCCCGATTGGGCTGCCGGAATGGCGCGCCATACGCTGCTGGCCACCAGCACCACGGTGACGAAAACGCCGGCCAGCGCGAGACCCAGCACCAGGCGCAGCTGCTGCACCCAGTCCGCGCCCGGCAGAACCCCGCCGAAGGCCAGCACCAGGATCAGCGAACCGGCCAGCGCCAGTACGTCGGCGGCCCTCAGCCAGAACTCGGCGCCGGTGTCGGTGCCGCATTGCGCGACGAGCACGCGCCGCGTGATGCCGCGCAGATACAGCAGCGCGGCACCCACAGTGCCCAGCGTCACGACCAGGCACACGAGGAAGAGGTCAAGGCTCATGAGATTCTCCTTGCGGTTGTGAAAGAAGGGGCGTGGCCTCAGGCACGCGGCTCGAGGCTGTCCGGCCGGCAGCTGCCGTGCGCGCAATGCGGCACGTGGCGCTGCTGGTGGCGCTGGGCGAACAGGCGCAGCACGCGCGGCGCCACCAGGTCCAGACCCAGGCGGCTGAGGGTGTGGCGGTGCGCCACCACCCAGGGGTACAGGCGCCGCGTGACGGGGCGCGTGAGCGGGTGTGCCCAGGCGCGCGCCAACCAGGGCGCGCCCACGGTGGCGTAGAGCAGCGCAATGGCATCCACGCCCCGGTGCCAATCGCCCAGCACGTCGCGCACGTGCATGGCGCCCAGCAGGTCTTCGCGCGTGAGGCCGGCGCTATGCATAGCCTCGTCGGCAAAGTCCGGCGCCGAGCAGTCCACCAGCGCGATATCGCCTTGCACGTCCAGTGCGTGGATCTCGCGCATCTCAGCGCTGCACAGGCCGCACTGGCCGTCGTAGTAGGCCGTCAGCAGCGCGGTACTTCGATTGCTCATAATTTCTTCTCCTTCCATAAGTTCTGTAGGCACAGAAACAGTGCGGCAAAAAAAGGAGTTCAGGGCTTGCCCTTGCCGCGCAACAGGCCCTGGATCTTCGCGCCCAGCTTCATGATCTTCACCAGCGTCTCGGGCGGCAGGCGCAGCATCTCGTCCACCCAGACGGATGTGGTCTCCATCAGCACCAGCGTCTCGTTGATTCGTTGCCGGGAAACGGCGCTCTCGCGGGCCAGTTCCGGGTGCGCCAGGCAGTCGCGGAGAGCCTGGATGGTGGGCTCGAACTCGCGCTGCTTGCGCCCGCGCACGATGGTGCGCAGAAGCTCCCACACATCGCCGGAGGTCTCGAAGTGGTCTCGGCGGTCGCCCAGCAGGTGCACGACCTTGACCAAGCCCCAGCCTTGCAGCTCGCGCAGCGAGGTGCTGACGTTGGACCGCGCCACGCCCAGCTGCTCGCACAGTTCGTCCGCGTTCATGGGCCTGCCCGTGACGAATAGAAGCGCGTGGATCTGCGACATGGTGCGGTTCACGCCCCAGCGAGAACCCATCTCGCCCCAGTGCAGCACGAAGCGTTCGGTCACGGCCGGGAGGCGGGGCGCGGCAGGGGCATCGTCAGCGGTGGCGTCGGTGCGAGGGTTCATGACTGAAAGATACGCCTTTGGACATTTCTGTCAAGACAGAAACAGTGGAAAGTGCTGAGGCGCCCGGTCGCCGCGCTGCGGCCGCGGTCAGGCGCTGAAGCGGTCGCGCGCGGCGCTTGGGCTCGGTACTGGCACCGTGAATCGCGCACCGTCGCAGGTAGCTGCCGTTGGCATGAGCCAGCAGTGGAACGACCGTACTCATCTGCGGTGGTCGGCGAGAGTCGATCCTGAAGCGACGTTCTCTGTCCTGATCTCGTCGTCGCAGAGCTGCCGGTCGAACCCTTCACCGGGTCACGGAAGACGGCGCCGCTGCGGAGCGGCATGCACCGGCAAGCAGGAGTCGGTGCGATCCAGGCGTGAGCTGCGGCCTGGCACCGCGCGCGCTCACCAGCTCGGGAGCCCATCGTGCAAACGACCGGCCGACTTGCGCACGCGCGCCGTGCACGAAGTCGCATGCACTCCCGCCAATCTTCATGTGCCGGCCACGATTGCCGATATCCGTGCAACCATGGCCTTGTGGCAATCCGGGACGAAGCCCGTCAGGGGTTGCCTGGTCTCTCTGCATGACTTCGATTCCAGCCACGCCACCGATGAAATCACCGCGTCTGATCGACGCGGAGATCGCGTTTGCCCGAGTGAGCGCCATCTACCGACTGGCACCGCAGCCCCAGGCCGGTGCCGTCGTCTTCTCGCTGGTGGTGGCGTATGCCATGTGGGCGCACATCAGCCCGGCCTGGGTTCTCGGCTGGCTGCTGGCGCGGCTTGCCATCAGCGCCGTGCGGGTCACCGAGACTGGGCGCTTCGAGCGGGATCCTGTGCGAGCGCAGCGGCTGGGGTACTGGCAGGCGCGATTCGATGTGCTGATCACGCTCGACAACTTGTGCTGGTGCGTGATTGCGCTGGTGTTCGTGCCGGCCGTGCGGGACACCATGCTGGGCGCGCTGCTGTTCGCCAGCGTGCTTTGCATCACGGCGATCGGCGTGTTCATCCTGGTCAGCAGCATGCGCACGGCGATGCTGAATTTTCTGACGATTCTGCTGCCGGTCATGGGGCACGCGCTCTGGTCGGGACACGAGGACGCTTGGATCGTGGTGGCCTGCTTGCTCGTCTATGGCGCGGTGCTCACGCAAGAAAGCTGGCGCAGCTGCCGCGACTGGACGGACATGACCCGCCTGCGCCTCGAGGCCTCGTCGGTTGCGGCCGCGCGCGAGCAGGCGCGCCAGGTGGCAGTGGAGGCGAGCCAAGCCAAGAGCCGCTTCCTGGCCAACATGAGCCACGAGATCCGTACGCCCATGAACGGCATCCTCGGAATGTCGGAACTGCTGCAGGCCACCCGGCTGGATGCCACTCAAGCGCGGTACGCCCAGGCCCTCTCGACGGCGGCCCATGCCTTGCACGACCTGCTGGGCGACATCCTCGACCTGTCCAAGATCGAGGAGGGCAAGGTCGGGCTCGAGCGCGTGGACTTCGACCCGGCGCAATTGCTCGCGGGCGTGGCGGCGATCTACCGTGAGCTCGGCCTGGCGCGCGGCGTGTCGGTTCAGACCGCGATCGCGTTCGACGCACTGCCAAGGGTCAGCGGTGACCCCACGCGGCTGAGGCAGGTCGTGACGAACCTGCTGGGCAATGCGCTCAAGTTCACGAGCACCGGGAGCGTCACCTTGCGCGCCGAGCCCGCAGCGCGGCCCGACGGGGACGGCCGCCCTTGGATCCGGGTGTCGGTGCAGGACTCCGGGATCGGCATGACGTCCGAGCAGATGGCCCAGCTCTTCCAGCGCTTCTCGCAGGCCGATAGTTCCACCACCCGCCGGTTCGGCGGCAGCGGGCTCGGTCTCGTGATCTGCAAGCACCTGGTAGAGCTGATGGGCGGCTCGATCCATGCCGACAGTGCGCCAGGGCGCGGCAGCACCTTCTGGTTCGACGTGCCGCTGGAAGCGGCGCTCGACCCCGTATCCACTGCGGTAGCGACTACCGCGTCGCCTGTGGCTGAAACCAGCCCGGTCGAGCCGCGTCCGGCGCGCGTTCTTGTCGTAGAGGACAACCCCGTCAACTGCATGGTGGTGCAGGCCATGCTCGAGCGGCTGGGCATGACGGTGACGCTGGCCAACGACGGCGCCCAGGCGGTGGCGGCCATTCAGGCGCAGGAGATCGACGTGGTGCTCATGGATTGCCAGATGCCGGTCATGGATGGCTACGAGGCGACGCGACGGATTCGATCGTCAGGGCACCCGCGCGCTCAGGTGCCCATCATCGCGTTGACGGCGCACGCGCTCGCGGAGGACCGTCAGCGCTGCGACGTGGCAGGAATGAATGACTACCTGCCCAAGCCGGTCACCGGTGAAGCGCTGGCCCGTGTTCTGCAGCGGCATCTGGGCTCCCGCTGTCCCTGATCCCTGCAGCGTGCGGCAGCTCCGCTGGCCGCGTCCTGCATCAAGTACGTCACGCCACTCACGCCGAGTCCGCCTTCGCCGACGCCGCCGGCTGCCCAACGCGACGGTTCCGGCGTGCGACGTCGCCTCGGCCGCTCAAGCCTTCACTTCGACCACCGGTTCGAAGCCGCCGAAGATCATGCGCTTGCCGTCGAAGGGCATGGGCGGGTTGCCGGGCGTGGACGGATCCATGCGCGGGTCTTCCATCATCTTCTTCATGGCGGCGTCGCGCGTGGCCTTGTCCGGCCATTCGACCCACGAAAAGGCCACCGTCTCCTCGGCCGTGGCCTGGACTGCGCGGCGGAAATCGGTGACTTTGCCGTCGGGGACGTCGTCGCCCCAGCCCTCGATCACACGGATCGCGCCCAGCTCGATGAATATCGGGTCGAGTTGGCGCGCGTGCTCGATGAACTTCTGCTTGTTGGCCGTGGGAACCGCGATCACGAAACCGTCTATGTAGGACATGTCTTCACTCCTGTGGGGTCGACCGGTCGGCGCGCCCGCCTGAGGGCGCCTCGCATGCCATCGACGAACGAGCGTACGCCAGATCGACAGGCCTTTACGGCAGGAGGAAATGCGCCCCCTGGCGGCGCTGGACGGCGATGGTGTCGAACGGGGGATCAAGGCCGCCGGCAGGACCTCCGATGCCCTTGGTCTCAGGCCGAGGGACGCTGCCTCCGGGAGTGGGCGGGTCGGCGAAGCTGTATGTTCAAGTGGCCAGGGAATGGCGCCCGAAAGCGGCCTGGCGGAGCCGTGTCGAGTGCTTACCCGCTGGTCACGAAGTGGATGGCCAAGGCGAGCGCCACCAGCGCCAGCAGAAAATTCAGCCACACCCCCATGCCCGTCCAGTAGCCGCGCGGTATCTCCTTCTCGCCCAGGCCGCGAACGACAGTTCGGAACTGCAGTGCGGACGTGACCGCAACGAGGGCGCCGATCAGCAGCAGTCCGACACCCAGCCACAGCGAGAAGCCTCGCTGAGACAGGCTCAAGGGCTGGTTGCCGACCATGCGCAGGAACAGGCCGAAACGTTCGACCACGAAGCCGAAGCCCATCAGGGCGATGGCCGTGCGCTGCCAGGCCAGCAGGGTGCGCTCCGCGGCGAACAGCACGCGGGGGTCGTCGAGGTAGGACATGCAGGCGCTTCCCGGGCGGGTGACGCGCCTGCGTCCCTCGGGGATCGCGAGCGCGTCGTGGCTAGTCGGCCAGATTGTCGGCGACCAGCTCGAGCAGGCTTTCGGGGCGCTTTTGCCACGACGCGTGCTTGGCACCCATCTCTAGCGTGATGCGGCACTGCCCGCAACTGGTGACGAAGCGCTGGGCTCCGGTCGCCTCGACCTGCTGGCGCTTGAGCTCGAAGACCTTGTGGCGCAGCGGCGTGGCGCGCTGGTTCGACACCACGCCTCCACCGCCGCCGCAGCACAGGCCCGCGGTGCCGTGGTCCTGCAGCTCGCGAAGCTCGAAGCCGAGTGCGGCGAGAACTCGCCGCGCCGCCGCTTCCAGCCCGCCGCGGCGCACGATCTGGCAGGGGTCGTGGAAGGTCGCCGTCTCGCCGATCGGATGGACACGGATGCGCCCGTCGGCGAGCAGTTCGTCGAGGAACTCGGTCATGTGGATGATGCGCACCGGCAAGGCCTGCCCGTACCACTTGGCCGCTTCCCAGCGCGCCGCCCCGTAGGCATGGCCGCATTCGGGCAGCAGCACGGTCTTCGCGCCGATCTTCACCGCGGTGTCGATCAGCGAGCGGGTGAGCCGCTCCTGCAGTTCGAGGTCGCCGTTGTTGAAGCCGATGTTCGAGGCGTCGAAGCCGGCCTGGTGCATGGTCCAGCTGGCGCCGATGCGATTCAGGATCTTCGCCGCGTCGGCCAGCGACTTGGTGTGTTCGCCCAGCTCGGCCGGCGCCGCCGTGACCAGGATGTCGGCGCGCGCCAGGTCGCAGGGGATCGGCACGCCATGCTCGTCAGCCACCTCGGCCAGGATGTCCGGCAGATCTTCGCCCGGCGTGGCGGTGCTGCCCCACTGGCGTGCCGTACGGTCCATCAGCGCCATGCGCTCGGGCACCAGGCCGGCCTTGAACATGCCGTGCCGCGCCACCTTCACCAGCTCGGCGATGTCGATGCCCATCGGGCAGGCCGTCGTGCAGCGCCCGCACATCGTGCAGGAGTCGTAGAGCAGCTCCTGCCACTGCTCCAGCTCGTCGATGGTCGGCTTCTTGGCGATCCCGAGTGCGCGCCACAGCGGCGCGAACGGGCTGACCTCGTGCAGGTAGGCGCGGCGCAGCGGCTCGAGCTTGCGGATGGGCGTGTACTTCGGGTCGCCGGTGGTGATGCGGAAGTGGCAGGCATCGGCGCACAGGCCGCAGCGCACGCAGGACTCCAGATGCAGCGAGGCGGTGACGCCGAACTCGCGCACGAAGCTGCCGATGGCGGCATCGACGCGGGCCGCATCGTCCTGCTCGCCCTGGCGATCGAAGGCCGGCGTCGCCGTGGCGGTCGTGGCGCTCATCACTGCACCCCGCGATGGCTGAAGCGCACGCCTGTGGCGCCGCGCGAGAAGGCGAACAGCACCGCATGCATCAGCTTGCCGAACGGAAACCACAGCAGCAGCAGCTCCAGCGTCAGCAGGTGAACTGCCAGCGGGACGTCGTACAGCACGCGATGGCGCGCCAGGATTGCCTCGGAAGGCTCGCCAGCCACTGCCATGCCGGTGATGAAGGGCAGGAAGGTGATCGTCCAGGTGATGTAGTCGTCGGCGATCGAGATGCGGCGGCGGACCGGGTCGTTGATGCGCATCGCCAGCGCCATCAGCAGCGCGACGATGGTGATGCTGGCCGACAGGTACATCACCGGGTCGGGCAGGGCCGGCCAGGACAGGCCGGTCAGCCGCTCGACGAAGGCGATGTGCGGCGCATAGCCGAAGAACACCACGGCCAAGCCGACGTGGAAGACGTAGCCGTTCACGGCGATGAAGCGTGCGCCGTGCAGGAACTCGGGCCGCGGCCACATGGCGCGCAGGTTGGCGTGCAGCGCGCCGGCCAGTCGGGACGGCGCACCTTCGCGCGCCGGCGAGAGATCCGGCAGGCGAGGGCGCATCAGGATGCCCACCAGCCGCCACAGCGTGCCGGCCACGAACACCGCCAGCGAGGCGTAGAGCGCCGGGCCGCGAGCGAACTCGAGCAAGGTCATGGCATGGCCCTCGCGCCTAGCGGTGGTCGGTCAGGCGCACGATGCCAAGCGCCTTGAGCACGTACTTCTCGTAGACCGGGTCGGTGTTGCCGGTCTTCATCTTGCGAATGAAGTACTTCTCGAAGGCGATCTTGGCGTAGTGCACCCACTTGCCCTTCTTGAACCAGTTGACGTTGCGCGGCGGGATCTGCGGCAGCGCCACGAAGGCCGCGCCGGTGTCGCCCATGTCGGCCAGGCAGATCGCGTTCCAGGTGCCCTTGGCGGTGGCGGGCTTGCCAGCGAGTTCGTCGGCGATGTTGTGGGCGATGGCGGTCACCATCGTCTCGATCATGTAGCCGGTCTTGGGCGCGCCGCTGGCCACCGGCGTCACTTCCACCGGCGGGATCGCCACGCACACGCCGGCCGAGAAGATGTTGCGGTACTTCTTGCTGCGCTGGTGCTCGTCGATCAGCACGAAGCCGCGCGGGTTGCACATGTCGGCCACCGCAGCCACCGGGTCGACGCCCTTGAAGGCGGGCAGCATCATGGCCAGCTTGAAGGCGACCTCGTGCTCCTTGTAGACCTGGCCGTGGTCGTCGAGCTGCGTGGTGAACAGCTTGCCGGCCTCCACCTTGGTGGTCTTGGCGTTGGTGATCCACTTGATGTCGTGGCCGCGCAGCTCGCTCTCGAGCATCGACTTGCTGTCGCCCACGCCGCCCAAGCCGAGGTGGCCGATGTAGGGTTCCGCCGTCACGAAGGTCATCGGCACCTTGTGGCGCAGCTTTCGCTTGCGCAGGTCCGCGTCGAGGATGAAGGCGAACTCGTAGGCCGGGCCGAAGCAGCTCGCGCCAGGCATGGCGCCGACCACGATCGGCCCGGGCGCCTCGAGGAATTTCTGGTAGTCCTGCCAGAACATCTCGGCGTGGCCGACGGTGCACACCGAGTGCGTGTGTCCGCCGTGCGGGCCGGCGCCGGGCACCTCGTCGAAGCTGAGCTTCGGGCCGGTGGTGATGACCAGGTAGTCGTAGTCCAGGGTCTGGCCACCCTCCATCGTCAGCCGGTTCGCTGCAGGGTCGATCGCCGCCACCGGCTTGCCGACGAACGCGATGCCCTTGCGCTCGAGCAGCGGAGCGATCGGCAGCGTGATCGATTCGCGGTCGCGCCAGCCCACCGCCACCCAGGGGTTGGATGGCGTGAACTGGAAGAAGTCGGTGGCGTTCACCACGGTGACCTGGTGCTCCTTGGGCAGGAGCGAGCGCAGCTCGTAGGCCGCGGGCATCCCGCCGATGCCCGCACCCATGACGACGACATGTGCCATGACTTGTCTCCTTGGCGTCCGATGCGCGACGCGAGTCGGTTCAGAACTTGTGGCTCCAGGCCAGGCCGATGGCGGTCTGGCGCATGCGCACGGTTTCGTTGCCGCCGGCGCCGGGGCCCAGCACCGCATTGAACAGCGACGAGCCGGCCACGGATTGACGCGGCGCAAGCATCAGGGAACCACTGATCTCGTCGGAGGCGCTCATCGCCCAGCTGAAGCCGCCGGTGTAGTGCTGCTTCATCACGCCGGGGGCGAGGATGTTGAAGGTAACGTCTTCTCCGTGCACCGGGTTGTCGCCGCGGTTGTAGCCGGCGCGCAGCGTCCATGAACTCGTCGCACGCCATTGCACGCCAAGCTTGACGACGTTGATGTCCTTCCAGCCGAAGCCGGGGCCGCCGGGTGCGCCCAGCGGTGCCTGCACCGAGCTCGGGTTGCCCACCGAGCCGACGCCGCTGTAGTTGATGCGCTGGTAGTCCAGCGCCACGGTGACGGCCGGCGTGGGCGTGAAGGCCAGGCCGATCGTGTAGTGCGAGGGGATGTCGAAGTCGCCGTTGTCGGCGAACAGGCCCTTGTATTCCTCGAAGCGGCTCATGTTCATCTTCGGCGCGAAGGCCGCGCCGACGGTCAGCGAGTCGCTCAGGCGGCCGAGGTAGCCCAGGCGGATGCCCACGCCGTTCGAGTGCGCATAGCCGTTGTTGGTGACGCTGCCCGGCGCGCCGGTGAACGCCGGGAAACCGGGGGCGTTGTCAAAGGCCTGCAGGCCGTAGGCCTTGAACTGCTGGAAGCCCAGCAGCAGCGAGGCGCCGACCGAGTGCTGGCTGTTGAGCTTGTAGGACAGCGTCGGCGCGACGATGAGCTGCATCAGGTCGACGCCGAGGTTGCCGCTGCCGCACAGCATGTTGGCCGGCCCGCCGCCGCAGTTGAAGTCGCCCTGCGGGTAGTTGGTGTTCATGCCGCCGTTGCCGTAGACGGTGACCCCGAGCGACATGTCGCTGCCGAGCATGCGGTTGTAGCCGAACTCCGGCACCAGGAAGGTCTTGCTCTGGCTGTCGACGCTGCCGTTGAGCGTCGGGAAGCCGGCGTCGCTGCGCGTCGCATCGCGGCGCGGAGAGAACAGGTCCATGCCCACGTCGAGGCGCGAGCCGACCCACACCATGCCGGCGGGGTTGTTCGCACCGCCCATGCTGTCTTCGGTCATCGCCACCGAGGCGCCGCCCATGCCCTTGGCACGGATGCCGTAGCCATGCGGGAAGTAGCCGTTGGTGGCGAAGGCGGACGAAGCCAGCAGCAGCGCGGCCAGCGGGGTGAGTTTGAAGGTGCGGTTCCAGCGGGTCATGGTTTGTCTCCTGTCGTCATGTGATCGGTGATCTGTGCTCTCGTCGGGATCGGTCACCAGCGGGCCATCACGCGCCCCTGTTCGAGCTTGCTCGGCCAGCGCCGCAGAGGGGTGTTGCCCTTGGCCGTGCACTCACCGCTGCGGATGTCGAAGGCCCACTGGTGTTTCGGGCAGGTCAGCGTGTGGCCTTCCAGCGCGAGGTGCGGGATGTCGGTGGTCTGGTGCGGGCAGCGGCTGTCGTAGACACGCCAGTCGTCGCCGGCACGGTGCACGAACAGCGCGCGGCCGTCGCAGTCGACGCGCTTCGTTTCGCCGCTGGCGAGCTCGCCGCTGCCGATGACGTCGTGCCACGCCGTCTCGCCGTGCAGTGCCTCGGGGCTGAAGCCCGGCAGGTTCATCTCGAGGATGATGTCCACTGCCCAGACGATCTTCGCCAGGCCCAGCGCCGGGAAGGCCATCAGCAGCGCGTCCAGCACCTCCATCGGCGTGCAGCCGTCGCGCAGCGCCCGGTTGAGGTACTGGCGGAAGCCGCGCTCGGTCTGCGCATGCACCTTGGTGATCACCGAGATGAGGTCGCGTGTCTTCGGGTCGAGGTGCTTGCCGCATTCCTTGAGGAACTGGAAGTAGTGGCCCACTGCATCGGGGCGGGCCTTGACGAGGTAGGCGAGCGCGTCGCTCATGCATTGGCTCCTGGAGGAGAGATGGAAGTCACCGCGACGAGCACCGGCTCCTCGGCCAGGCCGATGACCTTCTGCGCCACGCCGCCCAGCCAGGCGCGCGACAGGCTGTCGCCGCCGTGGCGGCCGATGACGATCAGGTCGGCGCCGAGCTGCTGCGCGGCGCCAACGATCTGCTCGTGCGGCCGGCCCACCCGCGTCACCGCATCGACGGCGACGCCGAAGGCGCGGCCGGTCGACCAGGCTTTCTGCAGCGCCCGTTCGGCGAGCTGCATCGCGTCGGCGGCCGGCTCGGTGACGCACAGCACCGACAACGGCAACCCGCACTCGGCGGCGATGGCGGCCGCCGTGGCCACCGGTGTCATGTCGGCGGTGGACGGGTCCAGCGCGACCAGCACGCGGCGCGTCCACATCCGCGAAGCGCGCGGCACCACCAGCACGCTGCAGGGCGAATGCGTCACCACGTTGCGCACCATGTCGCCCACCAGCAGGTTGGCGAGCAGGCCGCGCTTGCCGCGACGGCGGATCACCAGCAGGTCCGCCGCGCGCGCTCGGGCCTCGTCGACGATCTCGCGGTAGGGCTCCGGCCCGCGGCGCGCCTGCAGCTCGAGCACGATGCCGGCGCGCTGCGCGTCGGCGAGCAGCGCCTGGATGCGCTGCCCGGCCTGCGCTTCGGTGTGCGCGGCCAGCTGTGGCGCCAGGGCCTCGTACTCCGGGTTGCTGACGATCGGCAGCACTGCGGCCAGCGGCAGCCCGCAGCGCTGGGCCATCGCGAAGGCCAGTGCCTCGGCGCCGGCGTCCTGCTCCGAATGTTCGGTGGCCAGCAGCAACTGCATGAAGGCGTGCGTCATCGCTGTCGGGCCTTCAGTGGCCCGCCGTCAGCACGCCGGAGGCGGCCAGCAGCAGCACGGCGATCTGCGCCAGCCCGAGGCCGACGTAGATACGGTCGCCGCGCCGGGCGTACAGGGGCAGCATCGCCAGCAGCGCGAGCAGCGAACTGCCGGTGAGCAGCGCGATGCCGATCAGGTTGGCAATGTCGCCGCGGTGCGCATGGGCGAGCCAGCCCCACCCGGTGGGCAGACCGGTGGCGACGAGGAACTCGCTCACCGGCAGGTTCCAGACTTCGGGCAGGCGCGAGTGCGGCACGTGCGGCGTGGTCAGCCCCACGCCGTAGGCGAGGAACACCAGCACCAGTACGGCCAGACCGACTCGGGTGCCCCAGTCGAGCCAGAGTGCGTAGCGCAGCTGCTCGGCCGGCTGCGTGACGACGCTCGGGTCGTAGCCGGTCACGCCTTGCTCGACCGGCTTCATGCCCACACCCCCGTGCCCTTGAGCAGCGCGCGCAGCCCGGCGAACAGCAGCACGGTGATCACCATGCGGCGGATCACCACGCCCTTGAGCACGTTGAGCAGCCGCGCGCCGATCTTTGCGCCGAGCATCATGCCCACGACGGAGGGCACCGCGATCATTGGCAGCACCGCGCCCTTGTTCACGTAGACCCAGGCGGCCGAGGAGTCGACCAGCGAGAGCACCAGCCCCGAGGTGCCCGCGGAGACCTTCAGCGGCGCACCCATCAGCAGGTTGAGTGCCGGCACGTTAGCCCAGCCGGCGCCGATGCCGAACATGCCGGCCAGCACGCCGATACCGAGGAACACGACCAGCCCGGCCGGCGTGTGATGCACCTGCCAGTCGACTCGCCGGCCGCTGGCGCCGTCGACGAACACACCGTTGAGCGCCAGTGCGCTGGACAGGCGGTCGGGTGCGGTGACCAATGGGAACTCCGACTTCTTCGACACCGCCATCAGCGCGACGATGGAGAGCACCGTCACGCCCAACGCCGTCTGCACCGCCGCCACCGGCAGCGCCAGACCGAGCAGTGCGCCGCCGATCGAACTGGCCGAGGCGAGCAGCGCCAGCGGCAGGGCCAGGCGCAGGCTGGCCAGGCCCCCGCGCAGCAGCATGGGTGCGGCGGCCAGCGCGCTGGCCAGCGCCACCAGCAGACCTGCGCCGCGCACGAAGTCGAGGTGGAAGGGAAAGAATCCGCCGACGATGGGCACGAACAGCGTGCCGCCGCCGATGCCCGCAGGCACCGCGACGATGCCCATCAGGAAGCAGGCACCGAACAGCGCCATCGGCCAGAACCACCAGGGCATGGCTGACGTGTCGGCACCCGCGGCGTGCGCCGGCGCGGCCACGCACAGCAGCAGGAGCAGGCCGAACAGGCGGGCTGGAGCGGGCAGGTGCAGGCGTCTCATCAGGAGATGGCCTGGTAGTACAGGTTCTGCGGGTGATTGGCCTGCGCGAGGAAGAACCAGCGCTCGGCGAGCAGGCCGGCGAGCTGGACCAGCACGGCGGCCAGCAGCACCGTGCCCGAGGGCGGCAGCGCCAGCAGCATGGCCGCCGGCAGCACGAAGCCCGCGGCGAGGAAGAACCACTTCACCGAGCGCAGCACGCCGGCGCTGCGGCCGTGGAAGAACTCTCGCGTGTTGAACGAGCCGCCCATGAAGCCCTGGGCGCGCTGCACGATGACCGGGTGCTTGATGCCGATGGCCGTCTGCAGCGTCGAGCGCGGCTTGAGGGCGGCGTTGCGCAGCAGCGCGGCGGCACGGCCGATCAGCGCCGCCAGCGTCAGCAGCAACGCAGCCAGGGCCAGCGGATCCACCAGCGAAGGCGCCGCGAAGCTCGCCAGCGCGGCGGCCAGCGTGCTGCCGCTGGCACAGCCGATCAGCAGGTAGTTCACCAGCGTCAGCGGGCTGGCCCATTCCTGCAGGAAGCGCACCGAGGCGTAGACCATCGCGGTGCAGACGTACAGCGCGAGGCACAGCACGGCGGCCAGCGCACCGAGCCAGCGCGTTCCGGGGGCGCCGAGCGCATGCGCCAGACCCCAGGCGAACAGCCCGGCCATGAACAGCGGCAGCGCGATCACCTCGCGCGACAGCCACGACGTGCGCCACATCGCCGCGGCACGCCAGGCGCGCTCCGGATGGCCGAGGTGGAAGAACGAAGCGAGCAGGCCGAGACCGCTGAACACCAGCGCGACGGCGGCGCCGCCGGCCAGCATCGTGCGGTCCCCGGCGGCCGCGCCGAAGCCGGCCAGCTCGCAGGCATACAGCGCCAGGAACAGGCCCTGGCCGGCGCCGATCAGCACGGTGAGGAAGATGACGGAGTAGGCAGGTTGCATGGCGGCGTTCAGGTCGCGAAGTCTTCGCGCCCGGGCTCGAGGTGCGCGGGCTCGGGCTGCTTGCCGTCGAGCTTCAGCGGGTTGGCCTGGCGCTGCAGGTCTTCGGCGTGCAGCGTGATCTGCGTGCGCCGGCGCGGCAGGTAGTGGTTGGCCGGCCGCGTGCCCCACTCGGGCATCAGCGGGTAGCCGCCCCGCTCGGTGATGGCCACCGACACGTTGGACTGCGGGTCGTGGATGTCGCCGAACAGCCGCGCGCCGCTCGGGCAGGCGAGCACGCAGGCCGGCTTGCGCTGCGCCTCGGGCAGGGCCTTGTCGGTGACGCGGTCCACGCACAGCGTGCACTTGGTCATCACCTTGCGGTCCTCGTCGAACTCGCGCGCGCCGTAGGGGCAGGCCCAGCTGCAGTACTTGCAGCCGATGCACTTGTCGTAGTCGACCAGCACGATGCCGTCTTCCGCGCGCTTGTAGCTGGCGCCCGTGGGGCACACCGGCACGCAGGGCGGGTCTTCGCAGTGCAGGCAGCTCTTCGGGAAATGCACCGTCTGCGTGGCCGGGTACTGGCCGACCTCGAAGGTCTGCACGCGGTTGAAGAAGGTGCCGTTCGGGTCGGCGGCGTAGGGGTTGTCGTCGGTCAGCGGGCCGGCCGAGCCGGAGGTGTTCCACTGCTTGCAGCTCGTCACGCAGGCGTGGCAACCGACGCAGACGTTCAGGTCGATCACGAGCGCCAGTTGCGTCATGGCTTGCTCCGCATGCGGCCGGCCATCCAGCCCTGGCGCTTCTTCGGCGTAGCGCCCATGCCGGGCACGGCACGCAGGGTGTCGAACTGCGGCCAGCTCTCCTCGGGCTCGCCGGCCTGCGCCGGGTAGATGCGCACGCGCACGTCGTACCAGGCGGCCTGGCCGGTGATCGGGTCGCTGTTCGACAGCGCGGTGCCGCCGGCGGCCGCGGGCAGCTCCTCGCTGATCAGGTGGTTGAGCAGGAAGCCCTTGCGCGACTCGTTCGCGCCGGGCTCCAGGTGCCAGGCGCCGGACTGCTTGCCGATGGCGTTCCAGGTCCACACCGTGCCGGGCTCGACGGCCTCGCTGTGCCGGCACATGCAGCGCACCTTGCCCCAGGGCGACTCGACCCACATCCAGCCGCCGTCGGCGATGCCGGCGGCGCAGGCGGTGCGCGTGTTGACGAACAGGTAGTTGTGCGTATGGATCTGCCGCAGCCAGGCGTTCTGCGAGTCCCACGAGTGGTACATCGCCATCGGCCGCTGCGTCACCGCGTTGAGCGGGTACTTGGTGGTGTCGGTGGCCTGCTGCTCCAGCGGCGCGTAGAAGAAGGGCAGCGGGTCGAAGTAGGTCTGCACGCGCGCTCGCAGTCGGTCGGGCGGCTGCTTGCCCTTGTGCTTGCCCTGCGCCGCGAGGCGGAATCGCTGCAGGAACTCCGAGTAGATGTGGATGACGATGGGATCGCGGTCGCGTCGCAGGCCGGCCTGCTGCGCCCAGTCCATGTAGCCCTGGTTCCAGTTGCGCATGTACTGCAGCGAGGGCGGCAGGTGGTGTTGGAAGACGCAGTTGTTCTTCTCGTACATCTCCCACTGCCGCGGGTTCGGCTCGCCGCGCATCGCCTTCTCGCCGCCCTTGCCGCGCCAGCCGGCGAGGAAGCCGATGCCCGAGCCCGGCGCGGTCTCGTAGTTGACGATGAAGTCGGGGTAGTTGCGGTACTTGCGCGAGCCGTCGGCGTTGACGAAGGCGGGTAACTTCAGGCGCCCGGCCACCTCGACCAGCACCTCCTGGAAGGGCTTGCACTGGCCCGTGGGTGGCAGCACCGGGATGCGCACCGAGTCGACCGGCCCGTCGAACTCGCTGATCGGCCGGTCCAGCATCGACATGCAGTCGTGCCGCTCGAGGTAGGTGGTGTCGGGCAGCAGCAGGTCGGCAAAGGCCGTCATCTCGCTGTGGAACGCATCGCACACGACCAGGAACGGGATCTTGTATTCGCCGTCCTCGCCCTTGTCGTTGAGCATCTTGCGGACCTCCGACGTGTTCATCGTCGAGTTCCAGGCCATGTTGGCCATGAAGATCAGCAGCGTGTCGATGCGGTACGGGTCGCCGCGCCAGGCGTTGGTGATGACGTTGTGCATCAGCCCGTGCGCCGACAGCGGGTGCTCCCAGGAGAAGCCCTTGTCGATGCGCACCGGCTCGCCCTTGGCATCGACGAACAGGTCGTCGGGGCTCTCCGGCCAGCCCAGCGGTGCGCCGTTCAGTGGCGTGTCCGGCTTGACCGCCTCGGGACCTTTCGGCGGCCGCGCGTTCGGCGGCACCGCGCGCGGGTAGGGCGCCTTGTGGCGGAAGCCGCCGGGACGGTCGATCGTGCCCAGCAGGCTCATCAGGATGGCCAGCGAGCGGATCGTCTGGAAGCCGTTGCTGTGCGCCGCCAACCCGCGCATGGCGTGGAAGGCCACCGGGTTGCCCGTCACCGTGTCGTGCTTCTTGCCCCAGCAGTCGGTCCAGGCGATCGGCAGCTCGATCTTCTGGTCGCGCGCGGTGATGCCCATCTCCTGCGCGAGGCGGCGGATGGTCGACGCCGGGATGCCGGTGATGCCCGCGGCCCACTCGGGCGTGTAGGGCTTGACGCGTTCTTCGAGCAGCTGGAACGCCGGCACCGCGCTCGTGCCGTCGGGCATCGCGAAGCGGCCGAGCAGCGCCGGGTCGGCGCCTTCCGCGTGGTCGGCCACCGGCTTCTGGGCGTGCCGGTCCCACCACCAGAAGTTGGCCGGTCGCAGCGGGTTGACCAGGTCGCCCTCGGCGTTGCGCAGCATCAGGCCGAAGTCGTCGCTGGCCTCGTCCTGGTTCACCAGTTGCCCGGCGTTGGTGTAGCGCGCGAGGAAGTCGCGGTCGTACAGGCCCAGCGCGATGATCTCGTGGATGAGTGCCAGCAGCAGCGCGCCGTCGGTGCCCGGCTTGATCGGCACCCATTCGTCGGCGATAGCGGCATAGCCGGTGCGGATCGGGTTGATGGCGATGAACTTGCCGCCCTGGCGCTTGAACTTCGACAGCGCCGTCTTCATCGGGTTGCTGTGGTGGTCCTCGGCCGTGCCGATCATCACGAACAGCTTGGCGCGGTCGAGGTCGGGGCCGCCGAACTCCCAGAACGAGCCGCCGATCGTGTAGATCATGCCGGCGGCCATGTTCACCGAGCAGAAGCCGCCATGCGCCGCGTAGTTGGGCGTGCCGAACTGGCGCGCGAACAGGCCGGTCAGCGCCTGCATCTGGTCGCGCCCGGTGAACAGCGCGAACTTCTTCGGGTCGGTGGCGCGCAGGTGGCGCAGCCGCTCCTCGAGCATCGAGAAGGCCTCGTCCCAGTCGATCTCGACGAACTCGCCGGCGCCGCGTTCGGTGCCGGGCTTGCGCTTGAGTGGCTGGGTCAGGCGCGCCGGCGAGTACTGCTTCATGATCCCCGACGAACCCTTGGCGCAGATGACGCCCTTGTTCAGCGGGTGCTCGGGGTTGCCCTCGATGTAGCGCACCTCGCCGTTGCGCAGGTGCACGCGGATGCCGCAGCGGCACGCGCACATGTAGCACGTGGTGGTCTTGACCTGCGTGCGTGCATCCGCAATGGGAGGGGCGGTCGGATCGTGAAGCGGTTGGGCCGGCATCGATGTCTCTTCACCCGGAGGCCGAACCGCCGGATTGATCGGGTCCGATACACCTGTCGTGAATCGGGTTTTGACTGCCGGTCGATTAGGCGCAAGGGGCCCCGCGAGCGTCTATAGCCGGGACGGGTAATGACCACCTACCCATATGGGGGATGCCGGCGCGGGCGCTGCGCCGGGGGCGCGACATCGCCTTGCATTGCGATTCGTCACATACCATACAGGGTATAGGGTGAGGCCCGATGGCGCAGGCCTTGCAAAAGCGCTTCAATCGGCCCACTTTCGACAACGTGGCGCCAGCGCAGTCGGGCTCGCCGCGGTACCCATGACCCTGTCTCGAACGCCCTCATCGACTGCCACGGCCGAGTTCGCCCGGCCCGCCGGCACGGACCTGCTCGTGCAGATCACGGCCGGTCTGTCGGAAGGCCAGGACCTGCGTGCGCTGCTCGAGCGCTTTCTCGATCCCATCGTCACGCTGGCCGGCGCGCAGGCCGGTGCGGTGCGCCTGCTGTCGGACAGCGGCGAGCGGCTGCAGATGGTCAGCGCCATCGGCCTGCCCGACGCGGTGTGCCGCGCCGAGCAGTCGGTGGACCGCCATTGCGGCGTGTGCGGCACCGCCGCCGACGGGCACCGCATCGTCTGGGCCACCGAGCTGGGCGCCTGCGCGGCCCGCGGCGCCACGGCCTTCTTCGGCCAGGAGTGCCACCGCCTGCTCGCGGTGCCGCTGCAACACCGCGGCCGCGTGCTCGGCGTCTACAACCTGTTCTTCGCCGGCGAGGCCGAGCCATCGCCGCAGGTGATGGCGCTGCTCAAGTCGGTGGGCGAACTGCTCGGCCTGGCGCTGGACAACGCGCGGCTCGAGGCCGAGAGCCTGCGCGCCACCGTCATGCACGAGCGGCAGATGATGGCCGCGGAGATCCACGACTCGATCGCGCAGACCCTGACCTTCGTCAAGATGCGCCTGCCGCTGCTGCAGGACGCGCTGCTCGTGCACGACGACCCGCATGCGATGAAGTACCTGGGCGACGTGCGGCAGGCGGTCGGCGAGGCCCATGCCAGCCTGCGCGAGATCGTGACCCACTTCCGCACCCGCATCGACTCGCGCGGCTTGGCGCGCGCGCTCGAATCGCTGGTGGCGCGCTTTCGCGAGCGCAACGCGATCGAACTGAGCTATGTCAAGCGGGGGGCGGCGCTGAGCCTGTCCACTGAGGTCGAGACGGAGGTGTTCCACATCGTGCAGGAAGCCCTGGCCAACATCGAGCGGCACTCGCGCGCACGGCACGCCTGGATCAGCCTGGAAGGCGGGCCGGTGGGTTTCGAGCTGCGCGTCGAAGACGACGGCATCGGGCCGCGGCTCGCCGACGAACAATGCGACGAAGGCTCGCACTTCGGCATCGGCATCATGGGCGAGCGGGCCGTGCGAATGGGTGGCGAGCTGAGCGTGGAGGCGCGGCCGGGCGGTGGCACGCGGGTTCGGCTGGCCTGGAACACCTCCACGCCTGCCACTTCGGGATCCGGCCATGACTGAGCCGCGCCTGAAGATCGTGCTGGTCGACGACCACTCGCTGTGCCGCAACGGCCTGACCGACCTGCTGCAGCATCGCGGCCAGATGACCGTGGCCGCCTCCACCGGCGACCCGGGCGCGGTGGTCGGCCTGCTGCGCGAGCACCAGCCCGACCTGGTGGTGCTCGACCTGCGCATGCCCACCACCGACGGCCTGAGCCTGCTGCGCCACATCCGCAGCGAGGGTGTGCAGACG
This sequence comes from Rhizobacter sp. AJA081-3, assembly GCF_017795745.1. Classification (GTDB taxonomy): domain Bacteria; phylum Pseudomonadota; class Gammaproteobacteria; order Burkholderiales; family Burkholderiaceae_C; genus Piscinibacter. Next base: position 1,889,764 of record NZ_CP059067.1, read on the forward strand.
CCGGCGGTGATCCTGACCATGAGCGACGCGCAGGACGACCTGGCCGCGGCGCTGCGCGCCGGCGTGAGGGGCTACCTGCTGAAGGACATGGAACCCGAGGACGTGATCGCCGCCATCGGCCGCGCCGCCCGCGGCGAGCTGTCGGTGGCGCCGGCTTTGACGCTCAAGCTCGCGCAGATGCTGCAGGCCGGCCCGGGCGACCCGGAGCGCCGCGACCTGCTGTCGTCGCTGACGGAGCGCGAGCGCCAGATCCTCGACCACCTGGCGCGCGGCGAGAGCAACAAGACGATCGCGCGCGCGCTCGAGATCAGCCATGACACCGTCAAGCTGCATGTGCGGCACATCCTCACCAAGCTGAACCTCAACTCGCGGGTCGAAGCGGCGGTGTTCGCAGTCGAGCAGCGCGCCTCGCCGCAGGCCACCAGCCTGGTCGAATCGGCTAGGCGAACGCCTCGCTGACCAGCGCTTCGGCCGGCGCCTGCTGCGCCGCCGTCTCGAACCACTCGAGCGATTCGCGCAGGCGCACCACTTCGCCAACGATGGTCAGGCAGGGTGACGAGAGCCCGGCTGCCTCGACGCGCGCGGCCAGGTCGGCCAGCGTGCCGCTGACGATGCGCTGCGACTGGGTCGTGCCCTGCTGCACCACGGCGGCGGGCTGGCTGGGCGGCAGGCCGTGTTCGATCAGGCGCGCGCAGATCTGCGCCAGCGCAGTCAGGCCCATGTAGATCACCACCGTCTGGTTCGGCCGCGCCAGGCCGGCCCAGTCGAGCTCGGCCGCACCGTCCTTCAGGTGGCCGGTGACGAAGGTGCACGACTGCGCGTGGTCGCGGTGCGTGAGCGGGATGCCCGCATAGGCCGACACGCCGCAGGCGGCGGTGATGCCCGGCACCACCTCGAAGGGCACGCCGGCGGCAGCCAGCGCCTGCATCTCCTCGCCGCCGCGGCCGAAGATGAACGGGTCGCCGCCCTTGAGCCGCACCACGTTCTTGCCTTGCCGTGCCAGGCGCACCAGCAGCGCATTGATCTCGTGCTGCTTCAGGGTGTGGTGGTTGCGCTGCTTGCCGGCGTCGATGCGCCGCGCCTGCGCGCCGATCAGCGCGAGCACGCCGGGCGAGACCAGGTGGTCGACCACCACCACCTCGGCGTGGGCCAGCAGCCGCGCCGCCTTCAGCGTGAGCAGTTCCGGGTCGCCCGGGCCGGCGCCGACGAGATGGACCTTGCCCACGGGCAGCAGCGGGAAGGGGAGATCGGTGCGGGCGTTCATGGTGAAGGCTCCTGGAAGGATGTTCTCAGCAGGTCGCGCAGCCGCCGCTGCTGCAGCTGCCGCAGCCCGACTTGCCGCGTGGTGCCGCGGCCTGCGGCACGAAGATGAAGTTGAACTCGCCGGGCTCGAGCTCGACGAAATCGAGCTGCGTGTCCTGCAGCAGCGGCCGGCTGCTGCTGGCGATCAGCACGGTCACGCCGTCGGACTGCAGCGAAGGCTGCTCGCCCTCGCCAGGCTCGTCGAAGCCCATGCCGTAGGTGATGGAGCCGTCGTTCTCGCGGCGCGCCGCGACGCGCAGCGCGAGTTCGGCCATGCCGCCCTCGACGGCGGCTTGACGGATGCGTGCGGCGGCCGCCGCGGTCAGCGTGAACATGCCCAATCTCCTTTCAGTGTTCGCCCTTGGTGCGCAGCAGGCCGGCCAGCCGGTTGCCCTGCTTTTGCGGCCCGCCGCGCGGGAACATCTCGTGCAGGTGGTGGTTGCTGCCGCGCTGCGGCCCCCACACCTCGGTGAAGTGGCGGATCATCACGCGCACCTGCGCCTGCACGCCATGCTCCGCGTAGTACTGGCGCAGGAAGCGGATCAGCTCCCAGTGCGCCTCGGTGAGTGCCAGCCCCTCTCGCTGCGCGAGGGCGCGGGCGAAGTCCTCCGACCAGTCGGACAGGCGCCGCAGGTAGCCCTCCGAGTCGATCTCGATCTCGCGATTCCCCACGCGGATCGTGTCCTTCAGCGTGTCGACCATGCGGGCTCCTCCTGAGGCTGCGGCCGCAGCCGGGCGAGCTGTGCGCCCTCGCTGTGCTTCACCTCGCGCACGAAGGCCATGAAGCGCCTCGGCCAGTCGTTGCCGCCGGTGTGGCGAAGGTGCGCATACGAGGCCAGCACGTTGTGCACGAGCACACCGTCGCGGCAGCCACCGATGCCGTGGCCGCGCTGTACGCGGTAGGCAAAAGGCACCGAGGGGTCGAGGTTCTCCAGGCTGGAGTGGTGGAACTCGTGGCCCAGGCGCACCGCGCCGGCCGGCGCCGCGGCGTCGCGCGGCCAGGGAAAATCGGCGGTCTCCTGCAGCCGCACGTAGCCGCGGCCCACCGGCCGCTCGTGCATCACCGCGTCGCCGGGGATGGCGCCGACCATCTGCGCGCTGCGGCCGTTCCAGTTCAGCGTGCGCGCCAGGTACATCAGCCCGCCGCATTCGGCGTAGACCGGCAGGCCGTCGGCGATGGCGCGGTGCAGCTGCGTGCGCAGTGAGACGTTGGCTTCCAGCTCGGCCATGAACAGCTCCGGGAAGCCCCCACCGATGAACAAGCCGTCGAGCGCCGGCAGCTGCGCGTCACGCAGCGTGTCGATGGGCACCAGCGTCGCGCCCTCGGCTTCGAGCGCGGCCAGGTCGTCGGGGTAGTAGAAGCCGAAGGCCTTGTCGCGGGCGATGCCGATGCGCAGGCCGCCGCGCTGCTGCATTCCGGGCTGAGTCGTCACCGGCAGCGAAGCGGTGGTCGCCGTGGCGGCCAGCGCCAGGATGCGCGGCAGGTCCACCTGCGCTGCGATCACTTCGCCCATCGCGCGAACCCGCGCCGACGCGTCATCGATCTCGCGGTCGGGCATCAGGCCGAGGTGGCGCTCGACGAGCTCCAGCCGGGAGTCGTTCTGCACCGCGCCGAGCACCGGCACTTCGGTGTAGTGCTCGATCACCGCGCGCAGCTTGGCCTCGTGGCGCGAGCCGCCGAGGCGGTTGAGGATCACGCCGCCGATGCGGATGTCGCGGTCGAAGGCCTGGTAGCCCAGGATCAGCGGCGCGATGCCGCGCGTCATGCCGCGCGCGTCGAGCACCAGCAGCACCGGCAGGCCGAGCTGCTTGGCCAGCGCCGCATTGCTGTTGCTGCCGTCCAGCGCCAGGCCGTCGTACAGGCCCTTGTTGCCCTCGACCAGGCGCAGTCCGGCGCCGGCACCGTGCTGCGCGAAGCAGCTGTCGATCTCGGCATGCGCCATCAGCATCGGGTCGAGGTTCACGCAGGCGCGGCCAGCGGCCAGCGACAGCCACATCGGGTCGATGTAGTCCGGCCCCTTCTTGAAGGGCTGCACGAGGTGGCCGCGCAGCGCCAGCGCGGCGGCCAGGCCGAGCGTCACCGTCGTCTTGCCCGACGACTTGTGCGCAGCGGAGACGAGCAGGCCGGGCGTTCCCATCGGCTCAGTCCGCGACCTTGACGCCGGGCGTTGCGAAATCGTCCTGCGGCAGGAAGTCCAGGGCCCGGATGCCGGTCGCCGTGAGCACGAAGGCGGCGCCCAGCCCCCCGATACCGAGCAGCCACTCGGGCCAGCGCGGCCGGTACAGCTCGACCGTGCCATCGGCGAAGCTGCTCGTCACCTCGTGGCCAGGGAAGATCTCCAGCGGGAACGACTGCCCGCCGACGATGAAGACGAACAGCAGCGCAAAGGCGCCGGCCACCACCAGCACGCTGGCCACCAGCATGCCGTTGTGACCCGCGCCGCGCGGCATGAACAGCAGCAGCATCGGCAGCAGCGCACCGACCACCACGTAACCACCCCAGAACAGCGCCGGGAAGACGCCGAGCTCGTCGCCGCGGCCGAGCAGGATGAAGGCCTCGAAGGCCGTCTGCCGCGCGAAGTACAGGTTGGTGCCGTGGTAGACGGCGACCAGGTAGAGCGAGGCCGCCACGAACACGCCGAGCAGCCGCGCCATGCGCCGGCGCACCTCTTCGGGCAGGGTGTGGCCGTTCCAGGCGTACATCACCGACTGCACGATCAGGAACACCGCCAGCCCCCAGGCGAACGACAGCACGATGAACAGCGGCGCCAGCAGCGCCGACTGGTAGGCCTGGCGTGCTACGAGAAAGCCGAAGATCGAGCCGGTGCCGGTGGTCAGCGCAAAGCGCCACACCAGCGCGGCGATGCCGGCGGCCTTCGAGTAGCGGTTCAGGCTGCGCTCGAACATCGTCCAGAGGTAGATCGCGATGATCGCGGCCATGCCCGAGTAGAGGAACACGTTCCAGGCGAACACCGACGTGAAGTTGTAGTGCGTGGCCGCGACGATCACGCGATCGGGCCGGCCGAGGTCGAGCATCAGCACCATCAGGCCGCCGGCGAGCAGCGCCAGCGACAACAGGCCCGACAGCGGCGCGCGCGGCTTGTAGGCGGTCTGGCCGAACACCGAGCCGATCGAGGCGACGTTCAGCACGCCGGAGGCCGCCACGATCATGAAGATCGCGAACACGTGCGGCAGGCCCCACACCACCTGGTTGGTCATGCCGGTGACGGCGTGGCCGTGCACTTCCATGTAGTGGGCGGCGCCCAGGCCGGCGGCGGTGACCCCACCGCCGAGCAGCAGCAGGGCGTAGAAGGCGCGGCTCTCGATGGCGTGGAAGCCGGTGTTCGTCATCGTCACAGCCCCTGGTAGCGAACGCCGGGATCGAGCCGCAGGTCGGCACGCAGCTGCCGGCTCGCCACCGCCTTGACACGTTGCGAGATCTCGCTGGCCGCGTCGTTCAGGTCGCCGAACAGCATCGCGTGGTGGCCGGCCTTGGCGCAGGCTTCCACGCAGGCCGGCGTGCCGCCCTTGTCGACGCGGTGCACGCACAGCGTGCAGCCCTCCACGCAGCCCTTGCCGCGCGGCACGTCGGGTTTCTGGTCGCTGACCGGTTCGTGCACGAAGCTGCGCGCCTTGTACGGGCAGGCCATCACGCAGTAGCGGCAGCCGATGCAGCTGTGCCGGTCGACCAGCACGATGCCGTCGGCGCGCTTGAACGAGGCGCCCGTCGGGCACACGTCGACGCAGGGCGGCTCGGCGCAGTGCTGGCACATCACCGGCACCGAGGACGCGCGGCCGGTCTTGATCTCCTTGATCTCGACCTTGCGGATCCACTGCGCCGAGGTTGGCGAAGGGCGCGGGTCGAGGCCGTTCTCGGTGTTGCAGGCGCTCACGCAATCGGTGCAGCCGCTGGCGCACTTGGTGGTATCGATCAGCAGGCCCCAGCGCACGCTGCTGCGCGCGCCCGGCGTGGCCGCCTGCGCGACCTCGATCAGGTGAATGCCCGGCGCGAGCAGCACGCCGCCCATGCCGGCGGCGGCCAGGCCGAGGAACTTGCGGCGGCCGGCGAGGCCCTGCTCGGCGCCCGTCTTCATGGCCGGCCCGTCCCGGCCAGCGCCGTCGTGCGCTGCGCCTTGCTCGAATGGCACTCGAAACAGTCGATCTGAACCGCCGCGTAGCTGTGGCAGCTGCTGCAGAAATCGGTTCTCGCCTGCGCCACGCTGCCGGTGGCCGCGCTCGCATGGCAGCCGATGCAGCCCTTCAGGCTGGACTTCGCCTCGCGCACGCCGCGGTGCACGGTCTCGTCGCGCTGGTGCTTGAGCATCGAAGGGTGGTCGCGCCGCATCACCTCCGGCGCGGCCACGCACTGCGTGCCGGCCGTGGCCGGCTCGATGGCGGGCTTGGGCGTGCGGCCGTCCGGCTCGGCGGCCATGGCCGCGCCTGTGGCGATCAGCAGCACGAGGGTGAGCGCCACCGCCAGCGGGTGGCGCATCACTTGGCACGACAGGCCGCAGTGCACCGTGCTACTCCCCCAGGCCCATCTGGATGTAGCCGGTCGGGCACACGTCCTTGCAGATGTGGCAGCCGATGCACTTGCTGTAGTCGGTGTCGACGTAGCGGCCGGTGGTCGACTTCGACTTCGGCACCTTGAACACCGCCGTCTGCGGGCAGTAGACGACGCAGTTGTCGCACTCGAAGCACAGGCCGCAGCTCATGCAGCGCTTGGCCTCCGAGATCGCCTCGGCCTCGGTGAGCGGCAGCACCCGCTCCTCGAAGTTGTTCAGCGCCTGCTCGGCGTTGAGCGTGACGATCTTGCGGCGGTGCCGCTCGGTGTACTGGAAGTGGCCGAGGAACAGCTCCTCGTGCGGGATGATGTAGCGGTCGGAGCGGTTGTCGAAGTTGTGGATCGCCACGTTGCTGCTGTCGGTGCCGTGGATCGGCTCGTGCACCTCGCTGACGGTCAGCCCCTTCTCGACCAGCTTGCGCTGGATGTCCCAGGTGTGCACGTCGATCTTCGGCCGCTTGTCGAGCGCCTCGCCGGCCAGGTGTCGGTCGATGCCGTCGGCGGCGATGTTGCCGTGGCCGATCGCCGTGGTCAGCAGGTGCGGGCGCACCACGTCGCCGCCGACGAACATGCCGGGCTGGCCCTGCACCTGGTAGTTCTTGTCCGCGGCGATGCCGCCCTTGCCGTTGTTCAGCGACTCCAGGCCGGTGAAATCCACCGCCTGGCCGATTGCCGAGACGATCAGGTCGGCCTCGAGGTCTTCCTCGGTGCCTTCGATGTTCTTGATCTCGAGCCGGCCGCCGACGATCTTCGCCTCGCAGCGGATCACCCGCAGCCCGGTGGCGCGGCCGCTGGCGTCGCGCAGCACCTTCACCGGCGCCAGGCCGCCGCGGATCGCGATGCCTTCGGCCAGCGCGTGCTCCACCTCGTGGCGGCTGGCCTGCATCTTGTCGACGGCGAAGATCGAGGTCAGGGTCACGTCGGCACCCTGGCGCGCCGTCACCTCGGCGACGTCGTGCGCCACCTGGCCGGCGATGGCGTGCTCGGGGCGGTCGCTCTCGCGGGCCTGCTCGATGTGGCCCAGGCGCCGTGCCACCGTGGCCACGTCGATCGAGGTGTCGCCGCCGCCGACCACCACCACGCGCTTGCCGACATGGCGCAGCCGCCCATCGTTGAAGGCCTTCAGGTAGGCGGTGGCGGTGACGCAGTTCGGTGCGTCCGAACCTTCCACCGGCAGCGGCCGGCCGGACTGCGCGCCGAGGCCCAGGAACACCGCGTCGTGCTCGGCGCGGATCTGCTCCATCGTGATGTCGGTGCCGATGCGCGTGTTCATGCGCGCCGTGACGCCGAGGTCGAGGATGCGCTGGATCTCGGCGTCGAGCACCGCGCGCGGCGTGCGGAAGCCCGGGATGCCGTAGCGCATCATGCCGCCGAGCTCGGTGCGCTCGTCGAAGATCGTCACCGCGTGGCCCTTGCGCGCCAGCTGGTAGGCGGCCGACAGGCCGGCCGGGCCGCCGCCGATGACGGCCACTTTCTTGCCGGTCTGCTTCGCCGGCTTCGGGAAGGCCAGCTTGTTCGCGATCGCGTACTCGCCGAGGAAATGCTCGACCGAGTTGATGCCGACGAAGTCTTCCACCTCGTTGCGGTTGCAGCCCGACTCGCAGGGCGCCGGGCAGACGCGGCCCATCACCGAGGGCAGCGGGTTGGCCTCGGTCAGGCGCCGCCAGGCGTACTCCTGCCAGGGCACGCCGGCGGGCGGCTTCTCGATGCCGCGCACGATGTTCAGGTAGCTGCGGATGTCCTCACCCGAGGGGCACGAGCCCTGGCAGGGCGGCGTGCTCTGGATGTAGGTCGGGCACTTGTGCGAATGGTCGGCGTCGAAGATCTCCTGCTGCCAGGGCAGCGGCTTCGCGTCGCCGTCCTTGTAGCGGCGGAAGTTCAGCGGCTGGGCCTTCACCGATTGCGATGGACCGGACATGGATGGTCTCCTGATGTTCTGTTCAGTGCGGCTCGCCGAGCCGGATCGACTTGCTGACGAGCTGGTGCACGCCGCCGACCATGCCCATGTCGAAGCCGTAGTAGGGCAGCACCTTGCTGAACTGCGCCTTGCAGATCGCGCAGATCGTCGCCATGAAGTTCACGCCGTGCTGGTCGACGACGTTCTTCAGCGCCTCCATGCGCGGCAGCGCCCCCTTGACGCGCAGCTCGATCAGGTCGTCGGTCAGCAGGCCGCCGCCGCCTCCGCAGCAGAAGGTGCTCTCGTGGATGGTTTCCGGCGCCATGTCGTGGAACCGGTTTGCCACCGCCTTGATGATCTCGCGCGGGATCACGAATTGCCCGCCGGGCATGTCGCCCATGCGCGAGGCGCGCGCCACGTTGCACGAGTCGTGGAAGGTGATGATGCGGTCGTCGTTCTTCTCTTTGTCGAACTTCAGTGCGCCGCGCTGGATCAGGTCGTAGGTGAGCTCGCAGATGTGCATCGGCTGCTTGTAGCGGCCGTCGAGCTGGCTCTGCAGCTGGATCGCGAAGGGGTCGGTGCCGCCCGCGCCGATGCCCACCAGCGTGTTCCAGAAGCTGTAGGCCACGCGCCAGGCATGGCCGCATTCACCGACCACGATGCGCTTGACGCCGAGCTCCAGCGCCGCCTCGCGGATGCGCAGCGCGATCTTGCGCAGCTGCTCGTAGTTGCCGATGAACATGCCGAAGTTGCCGGCCTCGCTGGCCTTCGAGCTGAGCGTCCAGCTGATGCCGGCGGCGTGGAACACCTTGCCGTAGCCGATAAGGCTCTCGACGTGCGGCTCGGCGAAGAAGTCGGCGCTGGGCGTGACCAGCAGCACCTCGGCGCCCTGCACGTCCAGCGGGTAGCGCACGTCGACGCCGGTGTCTTCCTTGACGTCTTCCTCCAGCCCCAGCAGCGTGTCTTCCAGCGCCGGGCCGGGCAGGCCGAGGTTGTTGCCGATGCGGTGGACCTTGCCGATGATCTCGTTGCTGTACTTCTGGCCCAGGCCCACCGCGTCCATGATCTCGCGCGCGGCCATGGTGATCTCGGCGGTGTCGATGCCGTAGGGGCAGAACACCGAGCAGCGGCGGCACTCCGAGCACTGGTGGTAGTAGGCGTACCAGTCGTCCAGCACGTCCTTCGTCATGTCGACCGCGCCGACCAGCTTCGGGAAATGCTTGCCGGCGAAGGTGAAGTAGCGCCGGTACACCGCGCGCATCAGGTCCTGGCGCGCCACCGGCATGTTCTTCGGGTCGCCGGTGCCCAGGAAGTAGTGGCACTTGTCGGAGCAGGCGCCGCAATGCACGCAGGCGTCCATGTAGACGCGCAAGGACCGGTACTTGCCCAGCAGCTCGCCCATCTTGGCGATGGCACGCTGCTCCCAGCCTTCGGCCAGTTCGCCGGGGAAGCCGATGTTCTGCTGGATCGCCGACGAAGCGACGTAGGGCTTGCTGTGCGCCATCGAGCCCTCGGCGATCAGCGGGATCACCGGGTAGGGCTTGAGCTTGGGCGTCTCGAAGGCGGCGGTGGCCATGGTTCTACTTGTCGAGTGCGGCCGCCCAGGCCGCGACGTGGCGCACTTCGCGCGGGTTGTCGACCTGGTTGCGGGACGGGCTGAAGAACAGGCCCGGCGCGTGCAGCAGCTTGCTGATCGGGAACACGAACATCAGCAGCGCCACCAGCGTGAGGTGCAGCAGCAGCAGCGGGTCGCCGGGCAGCGGCTGCCAGTCGAATCGCATCAGCCCGAGCATGAAGGCCTTCAGCGCGACGATGTCGGTGTGCGCCACGAAGCGCATCGTCAGGCCCGACAGGCCGATCGCCAGCAGCAGCGCCAGGTGCAGGTGGTCCGAGGGCGTGGAGATGTAGCGCACGCGATCGACCAGGAAGCGCCGCGCCCACAGGCCGGCCAGGCCGGCCACCATCGCGAAGCCGGCATAGGTGCCGAAGAACTGCACCCACAGCACCGGCGTCCACACCGGTTCCTGGAAGTAGCGCAGGTGGCGCAGCAGCACCAGCAGCAGCGCGGCATGGAACATCCAGCCGAAGATCCAGGTCCACTTGCTGGACTTGAACAGGCTCTCGAACAGCACCACCTCGCGCGCCAGCCGCAGCGCCACGCCGCCTTGCGTGGTTGGCGCTGGCGTGGTCGGGATCTTCAGCGGCGCGGGCGTGCGCAGGTAGCTGCGGATCTTCAGCGCGACGCCGATCACCAGCATCGCGGTGGCCGCATAGAACAGCAGCGCGTAGGCGATCGTGAGGGCTGACATGCGAATCGCTTCCGCGCGCGGTGGGCTCGCTGTATCAGACGCAGCCGGTCGGCTTGGGCAGGCCGGCGATCTTGCAGGCCTGCTTGGCCGGGCCGTAGGGGAACAGCTCGTAGAGGTACTTGCTGTTGCCCTTGTCCGGCCCGAGCTGCTTGCCGATCGCCTTGGTCAGCACGCGCACGGCCGGGGCGATCTGGTACTCGTTGTAGTAGTCGCGCAGGAAGTTGACGACTTCCCAGTGGCTGGGCGTCATCTCGACGTTTTCGGTCTTGGCGATGACGTTGGCGACCGCCTCGTCCCACTCGGCGAGGTTGATGAGGTAACCCTCTTCGTCGGTTTCGTAGTTCTTGCCGTTGATTTCGATGCCCATGTCGATCTCCTTGAAATTCAGAGCCAGGTCTGGTTGTTGGTGTGCTCGGCGACGAGGTCGACGAAGCCGGTGTAGTCGACGGCGGTGACGCCCTCGGCCAGGGCCGCGGCGACGCCGCGGGCTTCGAGATCGGGTCGCAGTGCGTAGACCTTCAGGCGCTTGAGCGCTTCGGCCAGCCCGGCCGACGCGGCGCCGGCCTGGGTGGCGGCGTAGACGCCGTCCTCGATGAGCAGCAGCGCGTGGCCGTCCTGGGCCAGGCGCAGGCAGCTCGCGAGCGAACTGGTCTGGCGGTGCGACTTGTTGACGATGTGCAGCATGGCCACTCCTCAGAAGCTCAGGACCACGTCCTGCTCGGCCATCAGCGCGGCCATCTCGGTGCTCGAGAGCACCTCGACATCGACGATCAGGTCGTCTTCGCCGAGGCCGCGAGCCTCCATGGACTCGCGCTCGACATAGAGTTTCTCGACGTCGTAACCGTCCAGGGCGCGATAGGTCTTGGAGTGGTTCTTGATGCCGATGCCCTTCGTGTCCTGGCCCTTGGTCAGCTCGTAGACGCCGTCGTCGACGAACACCAGGCTGACGTCCTGGTCGAAGGTGGCGGCGATCAGCACCACCTCCAGGCTCTCGAGCGCGTAGATCGTCCCGTAGGGGGCCTTGCGGTTGACGAACATGAACTTCTTCATCGATCGCTCCGTTCAGTCGCCGAAGGTGACCATGCGGTCCGCCTTGATGCCGCTGTCCACCAGCTGGCCGAGGCCGCTGATGCGGAAGCCCGGCGCCAGCACCTCGTCCTTGATGCCGCGGCGCAGCGCCGCGGCCACGCACACCACCAAGTCGACCTTGTGCTCGGCGTTCAGCGCCGACCAGCGGTTGACGATGTGGCGGTCGTCCTGCGGCGGCTCGGTGAGGCGGGTCGCGTTGTAGACGCCGTCATGATAGAAGAAGACGCGGTGGATCTCATGCCCCTTGGCGATGGCGGCCTGGCAGAACTGCCAGGCGCTGTCCGCCGCCTGATGGGTGTACGGTCCTTCGCTGAGCAGGATGCCGAACTTCATCTCAGAACCTGATGTGCGTCGACGCGTTCAGGTTGGCCCGCGAGCCGCGCCAGTCGTCGATCAGGTACTTGGTGAAGGGCAGGTCGCACTTCTCGAAAAAGCGCGGCCAGCCGATGCGCTCCACCCAGTCGGCGATGCGCTCCCACGAGCGGGCGTCTTCCTTGTAGGTGTAGAGGATCTTCTTGACGATCTCCGACACCTCGGGCCAGCGCGGCGGGTTGTTCGGCAACCCGGAGGCGACCATCTTCATGAAGGTCGGCTTGCCGCGCGCGTTGGAGTTCTTGCCGCCCACCCAGATGGCCAGCTTGGAGTACTCCGGGTCGTTGATCTGCATTGGCGGGCACGGGGGGTAGCAGGCGCCGCAGCAGATGCACTTCTTCTCGTCGACTTCCAGCGAAGGCTTGCCGTTGACCAGCGCCGGGCGGATCGCCGCCACCGGGCAGCGCGCCACCACCGCGGGGCGCTCGCAGACGTTGGCCACCAGGTCGTGGTTGATCTTCGGCGGCTTGGTGTGCTGCACGATGATCGCGATATCGGCCTGGCCGCCGCAGTTGATCTCGCAGCAGCTGGTGGACAGGTGCACGCGGTTGGGCATGTCCTCCTTGATGAACTCGGTGTAGAGGTCGTCCATCAGCGCCTTCACCGCGCCCGAGGCATCGGTGCCGGGGATGTCGCAGTGCAGCCAGCCCTGGGTGTGGGCGATCATCGACACCGAGTTGCCGGTGCCGCCCACGGGGAAGCCGGCTTCGGTGAGCGCGCCGATCAGCGGGTCGACCTTGGCCGGGTCGGACACCATGAACTCGATGTTGCTGCGGATCGTGAAGCGCACATGCCCTTCGGCGTACGTGTCGGCGATGTCGCAGAGCTTGCGGATGGTGTAGACGTCCATCTGCCGTTGCGTGCCGGCGCGCACGCTCCACACCTCGTCGCCGCTGTGCGAGACGTGGTGCAGCACACCGGGGCGCGGCCGGTCGTGGTAGCGCCAGTTGCCGTAGTTCTTCAGCAGGGCAGGGTGCAGGTAGGGCCGGTTGTCCGGCACGCCGCTTTCGATGGGGGTGCGCATCGTGGCCATGGTCTCGGGCTCCTCAGGCGGTCTTCTTCGCGTTGATGCGGGCGACTTCGTCGTCCCAGCCATCCATGCGAACGTAGGGGTTGGTGCGCGGCGTGGCGACCATGTTCGGGTCGATGTCCACGCCGATGCCTTCGAGGAAATTGACCAGGCCGATGCGCTCGATCATCTCGCCGGTGCGCTCGTGCTCGAGCGCGTTCTCGGCGAAGAAGTCGATCACCTTCTGGCCGAGCTCGACCAGCGCCTCGTAGTCTTCCTCGGTCTTCAGCGGCAGGAAAGGCACGACCACGGTGCCCATCAGGTCGCCGATCTTCAGCGTGCGCTTGCCGCCGATCAGGATGGTGGCGCCGGTGTCGGTGCCCTTGGCCAGCGCGCCGGTCATCACGTTGACGCAGTGCATGCAGCGCACGCAGTTGCTGTTGTCGATCTCCAGCGCGTGGCTGTCGCTGATCTTCACGCTGGAGATGGTCGGGCCCTGGGCGACGTCCTTGACCTCCTTGAGCAGGATGGTCTTGGTCGGGCAGCGCGAGATCACGTTGTTGACCAGCTCGTTCATGCCGTGGGCATCGAACCACTTGCGCGCCAGGCCTTCGTCGGTGCGCATGTTGTCGCGCCAGGTGCCGATGACGGCCATGTCCGAGCGCTGGATCGAGTTCATGCAGTCGTTCGGGCAGCCCGAGAACTTGAACTTGAACTTGTAGGGCAGCGCCGGGCGGTGGATGTCGTCGAGGAAGGTGTTGATCACCTGCCGGTGCGCCTTGGCCTCGTCGTAGCAGCTCTGCTCGCAGCGCGCCGCGCCGACGCAGCTCATCGAGGTGCGCACCGCCGGGCCGGCGCCGCCGAGGTCGAATCCGAGCTCGTTGAGCTCGTCGAAGGCGTCCTGCACCTTGTCGGTCTTGGCGCCCTGGAACATGATGTCCCCGGACTGGCCGTGGAAGGCGATCAGGCCCGAGCCGTGGCGCTCCCAGATGTCGCACATCTTGCGCAGCACCTCGGTGTTGTAGTGCATGCCGGCGGGCGGCTGCACGCGCAGCGTGTGGAACTCGGCGGCGTCGGGGAACACCGGCTTGTCGTTCTCGTCCTTCAGCTCGGTGAAGCGCGGGATCACGCCGCCGCCGTAGCCGAACACGCCGACCGTGCCGCCCTTCCAGTAGCCCTTCTTGGTGCGGTAGGACGTCTCCAGCTGACCCATCAGGTCGACCATGTAGTCCTTGTCCTTGGCCAGCCGCTTCAGGCCGGTCACGAAACTGGGCCAGGGTCCGCTCTCGAGCTGGTCGAGCATCGGCGTGTCGTGCATCTTCTTGGCCATGGTCATGTCTCCTTGGGTGGACGGATCCTAGGCAGCCCCCCCGGCGCGCGCCATCACTCTGGTTGGGTGCCGAGGCATTACCCAAAAGGGTTATGCGGGGCTTACCCGTCGCGGTGATAGACGCCCCGTGCCCCTGCCGCGCTCAATGGCGAGGCATTGGAGAGCGTCATGACCCGTGTGACACCGCTGGACAAGCTGCGCGTGCCCCTGGGCGGACAGGAGATCGAGCTGCAGCAGATCGACTTCGAGGCCGGCGGCATGAGCCTGCTGCGCACCCGCATCCGCGAGAAGAGCCGCTTCACCGTGTTCGAGATCGACGCGCAGACGGCGGCGGCGTGGGGGCAGGCCCTGCTGCGCTGGGCAGATTCGCAGCAGGCGCGATGAACACCGCTGCAGCCGCACGCGTCGACGTGGCCTTCCCCCTGCAAGGCCACGCTCTGCCTCGCGACCACCGTCTCGCGCTCGCGCAGGCTGTCGCGGCGGTGCTGCCCTGGCTCGCCGACGACCCGCAGGCCGCGGTGCACCCGGTGAAGCTGGTGCACGGCAGCGGCGAGCCGGCGCTGCTGTCGGCCCGCTCGCGGCTGATGCTGCGCGTGGCGCGAGAGCGGGCCGCCGAGCTGCACGCACTGGCCGGCCGCACGCTGCGCGTGGCCGGTCACGAGCTCACACTCGGCGAACCGCAACTGCGCGAGCTGCTGCCGCACACCACGCTGTACGCGCATTTCGTCGACGCGGGCGAGGCCGACGAGGCTGCCTTCCTCGACGCCGTCGGCGCCGAGTTGCAGCAGCTCGACGTGAGCTGTCACCGCGTCTGCGGGCGCGAACAGGAATGGCGCGGCCCGCAGCGGCCGCTGCACGGCTTCAGCCTGATGTTGCACGGCCTGCGCGCCGCGGCGGCGCTGCGGGTGCTGGAGCAGGGCCTGGGGGCGCACCGGCTGCTGGGCTGCGGCGTGTTCGTGCCGCACAAGTCGGCCGCCGCCGTGGGCGATTGAGTGACCTGAACGAGGAGATCCTGAACGATGAGCTACACCGTGAACGGCGCCGAACTCGAGACCGACGGCGAGGGCTACCTGCTCGAACCCGACTACAGCGACGAGGTGGTGCGCGTGATCGCCGCCGCCGAGAACATCACGCTGACCGACGAGCACTGGAAGGTCGTCAACTACCTGCGCGACGAGTACCGCGAGCACGGCCACACGCCCAACTTCCGCAACATGCTCAAGGGCCTGGGCGCGGTGATGCCCGGCTGCGACAGCAAGGCGCTGTACGACCTGTTCCCCACCGGCCCGGCCAAGCAGGGCGCCAAGGTGGCCGGCCTGCCGCAGCCGCTGGGCAAGGGCGGGTACTGAGCCCACATCATGGCCACCAACCTGCGCATCAAGGCCCACTGGTTCAAGGCCGAGCAGCCGAAGAGCCCGGAGCAGACCGCCAGCGCGATGGCCTTCATCGCCTGGCGCGTGGCGATCAACATGCTCAAGCGCATGCGCGAGGCGGGTTTCGACATCGACGCCGGGCCGGCCTACTTCGGCTTCGTGCGCGAGGTGCTGGTGTTCCTCCTGTGCGGCATCGACCGCATGGCCTATGCGCAGCTGGGCGCCGAGGCACGCACGCCGTTCACCACCGCGCTGGTGCTGCGGGTGGCGGAGATCCTGCGCGAGAACGAGGCCGACCTGCTCGGCCCGGTCGAAGGCGACGACTACCGCGAGCGCTTCATCGACCAGTTCAATGCGCTGTCCTCGCACTACGCCGAGTTCGGCTGGAGCGAGCCCGATGGCCCCGACTTCGCCTTCGTGCGCTATCTCGGCAGCCGGCTCGAGGCCACCGTGCCGGAGAAGGATCGCCACTGGGTCATCGACCAGGTGATGGCGGCCGAGGTGCCCGAGGCCGTGGGCATGCTGCAGCGTTCGATGCAGGGTGTGTTCTCGACCGAGCCGCGCAGCGCGCGGCGCGGCTCGCTGAGTGGAGACTGACGATGAACGCCATGCCGGCCCCGATCACGCCACGCACCGGCGGCGTCGCGGGCAACCCGTTCGACCTCGACGACGACCGTGCCTGGCGCGACTGGCGCGAGGCCAAGCTGGCCGACCTGCCGCGCAGCGCCGAGTTGCTCACGGTGAGCCTGCGCGACCCGCTGGCGCTCACCCCGGCGGAGCGCACGGCGCTGCTCGATCGCTGCGCGCGCCACAACATGGTCCTCTATCGCAGCCCGGCCACGGGCGAAGACAAGGCGCTGACCCGCGAGCTCGGCCGCCAGCTCGGCCTGCAGCGGCTCGATGCCAACTGGCTGGCCGACGAGGACGGCATCTCGCCGATCACCGTGCGCGAGGGTGCCGGCCCGGCGGCGGCCTTCATCCCGTACACCAACCGCGCCATCAGGTGGCACACCGACGGCTACTACCACCCGCCGCAGCGCGCCATCCGCGGCATGATCCTGCACTGCGTGCGACCCGCCGCCAGCGGCGGCAGCAACCACCTGCTCGACCACGAGCTCGCCTACCTGATGCTGCGCGACGCCGACCCGGCCCATGTGCACGCACTGATGGCCGACGACGCGATGACCATCCCGGCGCGCACCGATGAAGCGGGCGTGGCCCGGCCGGCGCAGTCCGGCCCGGTGTTCAGCGTCGATGCGCTGGGCCAGCTGCACATGCGCTACACGGCGCGCACGCGCAGCATCGAGTGGAAGGACGACGCCGCCACGCGCGCGGCGGTGGCCTGCCTGGAGGCGCTGCTGGCCAGCCCGTCGGCGCCGGTGCTGTGCGTGCACCTGGAACCCGGCATGGGCCTGGTGTCGAACAACGTGCTGCACGACCGCGACGCCTTCATCGACGACCCGCAGCGCCCGCGCCTTCTCTATCGAGCGCGCTACCTCGATCGTGTCGCCGAGCCGGACTGAGACGAGCCGCTCATGTCCCGATGGCTCACCGTCTGGCGCGCCGCCCACCTCGTGGGCGTGCCCCGCGGCGTGCTGCAGCAGCGCGTGCGCAACGGCGAGCTGCCGCTGTCCGACGGCATGGTCTCCACCGATGCACTGCTGCGCCTGTACCCGCAGGCCCAGCTCGAGGACGGCGGCCTGCTCGAGCGTGTCGTTCAGATCAAGGACGAGGCCTTCGGCCGGCGCGTGCGCGAGCGCATCCTGCCCAGCCAGGAGGTGCTGGCGCAGCGGCTGTTCCGCCAGAGCCAGGAGCTGGCCAACCTGCGCCGCCACCTGCAGTGCTACCACGCGCTGGTGCTGGAGTTGCGCGACGCCGCGCGTGCGCAGTCCGAAGCGGCGCCGCAGGACGAGGGGCTGCGCCGCCTCCTCGCCCAGGCGAGCTCGGGCCTGGCCCGCGCGCTCGCCACCGAACCCGTCGACAGGCTGGACGTGATGGACGACATGCTCAAGGTGATGTGTGCCCAGGTGACGGTGCGCCCGAGCGGCCACCAGTTCAGCGTGGAGGGCCACGACACGCTGCTGCAGGCGGGGCTGCGCGCCGGCCTGAAGCTCAACTACGGCTGCGGCAACGGCACCTGCGGCATGTGCAAGGTGCGTGTCATCGACGGCGAGGTGGCGCGCGTGCAGCACACCGACTACCCGCTGTCCGAGGCCGAGAAGGCGCAGGGCTACACGCTGATGTGCGCCCACACGGCAGCCAGCAGCGAGCTGACGCTGGAGACGCTGGAGGCCGGTGGCCCGCGTGACATCGCGCCGCAGCAGATCGTCACCACCGTGCGCCAGGTGCGCGAACTGGGCGCCGACACGCGCATGCTGCACCTGCAGACGCCCCGCACGCACCGGCTGCGCTTCCTCGCCGGCCAGTCGGTGACGCTCGGCCTGAGCGGCGGCAACTCGGGCAAGGACGACACGCACCTCACGCTGCCGGTGGCGAGCTGCCCCTGCGACGACCGCAATCTGCTCTTCCTGGTCGCCCGCGAGGCCGACGATTCGTTCTCTCGCCAGGTGTTCGACGGCGGCCTGCAGCCCGGCGCATCGATCGACCTGTGGGGGCCGGTGGGCGAGTTCGTGCTGGACAGCGACGAGCGGCCGCTGGTGTTCGCAGCCTGCGACCTCGGCTTCGCGCCGGTGAAGAGCCTCATCGAGCATGCCCTGGCGCGCGACGAGGCGCCCTCGCTGTCGCTGTTCTGGCTGGCCACGCGGCCCGACGGCCACTTCCTGGCCAACCAGTGCCGTGCCTGGTCGTCGGCGCTGGACGGTTTCGAGCACCACCTCGCGTACCACAGCGACGTCTCCGCCGGCGCACGGCAGCTCGCGCAGGCGATGCGTGCCGACCTGTTCGACATCGCCTGCGACTTCTACCTCGCTGGGCCCGAAGCTTTCGTGCACAGGCTGCACGATGAACTGCGCGCCGCCGGCGTCGCGGCCGGGCAGATCCGCACGGAGGTGCTGTGATGAGCGGCTGCGACAGCGGCAGCGAGTCGTTCGCGCTGATGGTGCTGGGCGACAGCATGGTGCCGGAGTTCAACGAGGGCGAGATCATCGTCGTCGAGCCCGATGGCGCCACCCGCGACGGCTCCTTCGTGCTCGCCTTCGTCGGCGAGGAGTGGACCTTCCGCCAGCTGCGCCGCGAGGGCGAGGGCTGGCGACTGCAGCCGCTCAACCCCGCCTACGCCGCCACGCCGCTGCCCGACCTCGCCGCCTTGCGCGGCGTGGTCATCCAGAAGGCGCTGCCCGGGCGGCGCCGCGCCTCCAAGCGCTACGTGTGAACCGGAGATTCATCCCGTGCCCTATTACCTGTACCGCGTCATGCCGCTGGGCGTGCTGAAGAAGCTGAACCAGTTCGAGCGCTTCCGCGAGGCGTCCGCCGAGGCCAAGGCACTGCGTGCGACAGACCCACCGGGCACGCCGGGCAAGGTGAAGGTCATGTTCGCCGACAACGAACTGCAGGCCGAAGACCTGCTCGGCCAGGTCCGCGAAGCCGGGCCGAGCGGTGACGACTGAGGGCCACGGGATGGACGACCGGGGTTCCGCGGCCTCGTCGTGCTGCCACGGGCCATCGGCCTGCGTGTTCACCAAGGCCTTGATGGCGCGCTCGGCCAGTTGCGAGCTGGCCACTCGCCATGCGATGGGCGAGACGGATGCCATGACCTGCGGCTCGCCGGTCGCGCATGCCAACTGCACGACGCTGTCCGCCTTGCTGCGTGAACGTGCCGGTTTCGTGCTGCGGCTGCCGCGCCCGCCTTCGCCGCTGACGCACGTCAAGGCGCTGCAGCTGCAATGCGGCGGCCTGATCGCCCTGCAGCACATCCTGGAAGCACCGGGAGACGACGTGCACCGCATGATCGGCCTGGCGCACGAGCGCCACGGCAGCCTGCTCGACCTGCCCTGGAGAGCGATGGTCGATGCCATCGCGGCCTGGCAGCCGCGCCGGCGTCGCCCTGGCCCCGTCGCATGAAGCTTCAGCCCCTCATCGAGGCGGTGCAGACCAACTGCCACATCGCCGATGCGCGCCACGCCGCCGACCTGAGCCTGTGCACCTTCCTGCTGCAGATGCGCGAGTTCTACCGCTGGGAGAAGGGCCTGCCGCTGGGTGCGGCGCTGTCGCGAGAGGCGGTGGGGCAGTGGCTGGCGCGTCGTGAGGCACACTGGGCCGACCTGGAAGACCGCGACTTCGTGCGCCTGCCCGTGGGCGAGGGCAGCGAATTCGATGCGTTCGACGTGGCGGCGCTGAACGCGCTGCTGCAGCCGCACGGCCTGGTCTACGGGGCGGGCCTGGTCGGGCCGCAGCGGCCGGTCTTCTTCATCGCCGAGCTCGACCACCTGCAGACCCTGGATGACGGTGTCACGCTGCAGGTGTGCGGCCGCGAGTTTGCCCGCAGCCTGCTGGCGCCGCCCGCGGCGCTGCAGGGCGAGCGCATCGTGTTGCGCCGCGAATCGATGGCGCGTTGGTTGTGGGAGAAGTTCGAAGCGCTGGGCCTGAAGAAGCTCGACGGGCCGTTCCGTGCCGTGTCGCGCGCCTACGGCCTCGAGGAGGATTTCCACGCCGCGCTGCCACGCCTGCTCGACGAGCAGAGCCGCACCCTGGTGCTGCACGAGCTCGGTGAGCACCGCGCCGGCCGCTGGCTGGAACCCGGCTGGGCGGCCATGCGCCTGGCGCTGCAGGATCGGCGCACCGAGTTGCTGGTGCGCGCCGTGCGCGACCACATCGCCGACTTCACGCACACCCTGCCCACGCTGCTGGCCGAGGGCTCGGCCGCGTCGATCCACTTCTGGTTCGCCGGCTTCGACGGATTGCGGCGCCAGCTGTTCCCCACGCTGGTCGATGCCTACCAGGCCTGGTGTGCGGGCGATGCGGGCAGGGCGTTGCAGGCCCACACCGGGCGCGGTGCGCTGCACTTCACGCGGCTGGCCGAGCAGGTGCTGGCCTTGCATGCGCAGCATGCGGCGGCCGCCGAAACGCACATCGAGGCGCTGCTCTCGTCGTCGCAGGCGGTCTGCCGCGGCTAGTTCTTGTTCACTGCGGCTTCTTGATCGTCATCGCGCCGCGGATCTGGCCGAGTCCGTAGCCCACCGCCTTGTCGTCGGGGTAGAGCGCGGCCAGCCGCGCCTTCACGGCGGGGCTGAGCCGGTCGTCCGTGCCGTGGCAGCCCAGGCAGAGCTCCTGCGTGGGCAGTGCGCGCATGTAGCGGTACACCGCGCGGCCGTCTTCCTGCACCAGTTCGGCCCGCTCCAACGTGGCCGGCTTCTCGCCGGCCGCGGCCCGGCGGTCGAAATCCAGCAGCGCGGCCTGCTCCCAGGCGTCGGGCACGGCCTTCGGGTTGCGGTTGCGCAGGCTCACGCGGCGTACCGCCCAGCCGGTCTCCTGCGAGGCCGCGCGAGCCAGCCTGGGGGCCTCGTCGCGGCACATGGCGATCGCGCCTTCGGGGCCCGACTGCTTGATCTCCTCGGTCAGCACCGACAGCAGCTTGGGCGGCACCGAGCCGGCCACGGCCCGCGCTTCGGCGACCCAGGCCTCTTCTGCGGCCAGCGCCGGCAGCGCGAGCAATGCGGAAGGTGCCAGCAGGGCGATGATCAGTTTCTTCATGGTGCGGCTCCTCGGCCGGACGGCGGGTCAGGCCTCGCGCTCGGCCCGCCAGGTGATGTACTTGAGCGTGGCCGCGGCGCCGCCGACGATGCCCGCCAGCGCGACGAATGAGCCGAGTGCCAGAGTCGACACGCCGGTGAGCCCCTGGCCCACCGTGCAGCCCATCGCGGTGACACCGCCGAAGCCCATCAGCATGGCGCCGATCAGCTGGTCACGCAGGTCCTGCAGCGAGGCGAAGCCTTCCCAGCGGAAGCTGCGCGTGGCCAGCGCCCAGGCCGCGGAGCCGAGCACCACGCCCAGCGCGGTGGCGATGCCGAAGCTCAGGTGCAGCGACTTGTCGGTCCACATCAGCAGCAGCTCCAGGCTGTAGGCCAGCGGCGCGACGAAGCTGAGCGACTCGATGGTGCGCGTGTTGGTGGCGAAGTAGACCGTCTCCAGCGTGTCCGGGTTCTCGCCGAAGCCCAGGTTCCCCGATACGTACCAGCCGCCGGTGACGATGGCGCCGATGGTCAGGCCCGCGAGCCACTGCGTCGGGTTGGCGCGGAAGCGCCGGTCCATGAAGACGAACAGCAGCAGCGGCACGGCGACGGCGGCCATCACCGCGAGCAGGGCGGTCTTCGGCGCCAGGCCGCTGGCGTTCGCGAGCATAGACGCCAGGCTCTGGTCCTTCAGCCCGAAGCGGGCGAGGTCGAGCGACACCGGGTCCAGCCAGCTGGCTCGCCACTGGCCGAACAGGCCCTTGAGCGTCATGTAGGCCGAGATGGCCAGGAAGGTCAGCACCACCAGCGAGCGCACGCTGCCGCCGCCGACGCGGATCAGGTTCTTGTTGGCGCAGCCGCCGGCCAGCGACATGCCCACGCCGAACACCGCGCCGCCGAGCAGCAGCGACAGCCAGTTGAGCGTCGGGCGCTGGTAGATGCTCTTGGACAGGTCGATCAGCCCGGCATGGCCGAGCAGGTTGGCGCCGACGATGGCCACCGCGATGGCCAGCAGCCACATGCGCATGCGCCCCCAGTGGCCCATGTTGACGACATCGGATACCGCGCCCATGGTGCAGAAGTTGGCGCGGTTGGCGACCGCCCCGAAGATGAAGGCGAGGGCGAAGCCGCCCCAGATCACCACGGTGGCGGGTTGGGTGGCCAGCTCCATCGTCGTGCTCCTCGGGGGTCGTCGTCAGGGGGCCGGCGCGCCGGCGAGGCGCCCCATCGTGTGGTGGATGGCGTCGGGCGCGCGCACGATGCGCATGAACTGCCCCATGCCCAGAGCCGGCCACGACAGCGCGATGCGGTAGCGGCCGTAGAGCGCGTAGACCTTGCCGCCGACGATGAAGATCTCGTAGGGCAGCGCCGCCACGTGGTCGGCACCGATGGTGCTCACCCACCAGCCTTCGCCGGACTCGGCGTCGTTCAACGCCACGCCGAACACGGCCAACTGTGCCTGCGGCATCACCACCTCGTAGACAGGCGCCGTCTGGCCCAGCCCCTTGGCGAGGTTGTCGCGCACCGTCCGCAGCGCCTCGTCGAAGCTGCCGAAGGCATTGAGCTCGTTGCGCGGCGAATCGATGCGCTCCATGCCGAACATGTAGCGGTAGTTCGCCAGCTCGGCCTCGGGCACGTCGCCGCCGAAGGCTGCGCCGGAGCCCAGCGCATGGGCGAGGCGCTCGCGCACCGAGCGGATCGCCGGCTGCGCGGCGTCGAACTGGCCGCGCAGGTAGGCGCGGCCCCAGTAGTCGGGGTTCATGTACGACACCGTGCCGTCGCTCTTCACGCCGACGCGGATCGCCGCTGCCACGATGGCCGGCCCGCCGGCGGCACGCACCGCGTCGAGCAGCTTCGCATCGGTGACGACGACGCTGCCCTGCTGGGGCAGCCCGCGCGGCAGGTGGCGGCCGACGACCTTGAAGCCATCGGACTGCAGCTTCTGCTCGACTTGCGCCATCAGCGCGGGCAGGTCGCCGGCCGGCAGGGCCGTGCCGGAAAGGTAGGGGCCGATCGCGAAGCAGGCGGGCGCGCCCAGCAACCCGAGCAGCGCGAGCAGCGCCGTCAGCAGGCGTTTCATGGTGCGCCTCAGATGAACAGGCAGACGTCGGTCTCGCCAGCGAACTTCATGAAGGTCGCCGCGCCGCCGTACTCGATGCCGTCGATGAAGTCGGCCTTGTCGAACTCGAACAGGTCCACCGTCATCTGGCAGGCGATGAACTTGACCTCGGCTTCCTGGCACAGGTCGCGCAGCTCGGTCAGCGAGGCCACGCCCTTCTTCTTCATCTTCGCCTTCATCATCGAGGTCGCCATGGCCTGCATGCCGGGCAGCACCGAGACGATCACCGGCATGGGCACGGGCATCGGCATGGCCGGGTTGGCCAGCGGGCTGATGGCGATGCCGCTCAGGTCCTTGCGCAGCAGCTGCAGGCCGTAGAAGGTGAAGAACACCTGCACTTCCCAGCCCAGCGCTGCCGCGGTGGAGGCCAGGATCAGCGGCGGGTACGCCATGTCCAGCGCACCCTTGGTGGCGATGATCGCCATCTTCTTGGTGGCCATGGGTTCAGGCCTTGCGCAGGAAGAACACGTACTTGCCGCCTTCGGAGCCCGATTCGAGCAGCGCGTTGCCGGTCTGTTCCGCAAAGGCTGCCATGTCGCACACCGAGCCCGGGTCGGTGGCGACGACGCGCAGCACCTGGCCCGGGGCCATGTCGGCGAGCGACTTCTTCGTCTTGACGATGGGCAACGGGCAGGCGAGGCCCGAGGCGTCGAATTCCTTGTCGAAGTTCATGCGTGTCTCCAGTGCGGAGCCTATTAGCGCGGCAAGCCCTCCCCAGCGTCTATTACCGCGATGGGTGAGGCCTGATAGCCCATTTGGGTAATGGGGTTTCAGGGGGTGCCGGTTCACCATGCCGGCCAGGCTGAGCACATCCGCGCCGAGGAGGGCCCCCGATGCAAACCCGTCGAGAAATGCTGACGCGCAGTGCGTCCGTGGCTGCCGCGCTGGCAGGGCTGGGGCTGCTGCCCCAGGCGGCGCAGGCGGCCTGGTCGCAGGCTGCGTTCGATGCCAAGACCATGGGCGACCTGATGAAGGCGCTGGGCACCTCGGGCCCCGCCGAGAGCAAGGACGTCACCATCACCGGCCCCGACATCGCCGAGAACGGCGCCGTGGTGCCGGTGGGCGCGTCGACCACGCTGGCCGGCGCCAAGCGCATGCTGCTGCTGGTCGAGAAGAACCCGTCGATGCTGGCGGCGCTGTTCGACGTCACCGATGCGGTGGAGCCCAACATCTCCACCCGCGTGAAGATGGGCCAGTCGTCCAACGTGATCGCCGTGGTGATCACCGCCGACAACAAGGTGCTCTTCGCGCAGAAGGAAATCAAGGTCACGCTCGGCGGCTGCGGCGGCTGACAAACAGGGAGCACGACATGGCAGATCCGATGCGCATCCGCGCCCAGGCCGCCGGTGACAAGACCACCGTACGCGTGCTGATGAGCCACGAGATGGAGACCGGCCAGCGCAAGGACGCCGCCGGCAAGGTGGTCCCCGCCTGGTTCATCCAGGAAATCACCGCCAGCCACAACGGCAAGCCGGTGATGACGGCCCAGTGGGGCCCGTCCGTCGCGAAGAACCCCTTCCTGCAGTTCGTCATCAAGGGCGCCAAGGCCGGCGACAAGGTGACGATCGGCTGGGTCGACAACCGCGGCGACAAGCGCAGCGACGAAGCCACGGTGTCCTGAGGAGTTCGCCGGCCTCGATCAGTCCTGCTTGGCGGGCAAACAAGCCGCCTTGAGGAAGTCGACGAGCACGTCGGCTCGAGGCGCGAGCGTGGCGCTGAGGTCGTGATCGCCCTCGAGCGCCAGCAGCTCGGCACCCTGCGACACGGCTCGCAGCCGCAATGCATCGTCGAACGGCACCGTTCGGTCGTCGCGGCCATGCACGAGCAGGACCGGGCAAAGCACCCGAGGCAAGGTGGTCAGCGGGGCGATGGCATCGAACGAGGTGCCGATCACCCGCTGCACGTGACGCAGGACGTACCAGCCGATCGGGGTGAACGGGATGTGGTGCTGGGCGAGCAGCCTGCGCATCACCTCGCGCGGGTGCGCGAAGGCCGACAGACTCACGACCGCACGCACATCGTGCTGTCGCGAGGCATGCAGGATCGCCGCGCCGGCGCCCACCGAGTGGCCCAGCAGCGCGATGCGGTCGGGTGCGATCTCCGGCTGTTGCCGCAGCCATGCGAGGCCGGCGGCGATGTCCTCGGCGAAGCGTGGCAGCGAGCTGAAGTCCTCGTCGTCGCTGCGACCATGGCAGCGCGCGTCGAGCAGCAGCGTGGCGAATCCCGCGGCCCGCAGCGGCGGCACGACCGGCCACATCAACCCCGCGTTGGCACCCCAGCCGTGCATCGCCAGCACCGCCGGCCAGGGGCCATGGCCGTGCTGCGCCGGCAGCACGAGACGGGCGAAAAGCCGCCTCCCGTTGGGCCCGGCGATGTGGAGTTCTCGCAGCGACGAGGGCAAGGCGCCCTGCGCCATCTCGCCCGCCGGGTGCGGAAGGCGCGGCGCGCGCAGGCCCCGAAGGATCGCCCAGTGGGCCAGTGCCCGCAGGGCGAAGACGCCGGCGGTTGCCGCGACCGCCGCGGCGATCACGGGGTGGTGCGCGTCGAGCGTCCGGTCGGGCACAGCACGTTGCGCGGCTCGTCCCCGTGCAGGTACTGGCGCTCCTCCTCGTCGGTCGCCGGGCGGACGGCCACGATCTCCGCCTGGTGCGCGTAGAGATCCGCCAGCTCTGCCCGGGCAAGCTCGCGGGCATCGGCTTCGGCCGGGTAGGCCTTGAACCATCGCCGCGGGCGACCTTCGTATCGGTAGTCGACGACCCAGACCGTCGAGCTCCTGAACAGCTGGATCATGCGGGCGGGGCGGCCTGCAGCTTCTTCCAGGCCTGGAATCCACCCGCCACCGAGAGCGCCTTCGGGTAACCCAGCGAGCGCAGCAGCGAGGCCGCCGTCACGCTGCGCCGCCCGCTGTTGCAGATGCACAGGAGCAGATGGTCCCTGCCGTGGTGCAGCTGGTTGATCATCGTGAAGAAGGTCTTCGCGTCGATGTCCTTCGGTTGCCCGGCGTCCAGGATGTCTTGTTCGTCCTCGGTCAGCGTGTGGCCGAGCATCAGCTTCACCTCGAACATCGGGATGTGCACAGTATCGGGAATGGCGCCCTTCATCTCGATCTCGAACGATTGTCGGATGTCGATCATGGTGGCCAGCCCGAGCCTGCACAGCTCCAGCGACGTGGGCAGCGAGATCTCGAGCGCTGCCGGGTCCGCGGCCGGCGTGGCAGTGCCTGCGTTCATGCGCCACCCAGGCTGGCGCAGGCGCGGCGCAGGCGTGCTTCCGCCGCGTCGGCCACGGGCTTGATCTCGTCGCGGCCGACCAGGCCGACCATCGTCTGCGGATCCAGGAAACCCACGACCACGGTGCCGGGCGACTGCTCGCGGACGATGACGTTGCAGGGCAGCAGCAGGCCGATGTCGGGCTCGGCCTGCAGGGCCTGATGGGCCAGGGGAGGGTTGCACGCGCCGAGGATGCGATAGGGTGGCATCTCGACCTGCAGTTTGTCCTTCATGGCACGCTGCACGTCGATGTCGCTCAGGACGCCGAAGCCTTCGACCTTCAGCGCCTCGATGGTTCGCGCCAGCGCGGCGTCGAATGACAGACCCTTCAGGGTCGTGGTGAATCCATACATGCCTTGCTCCTGAGTTCGCCGCTGATCACTCTCGCGCCATCATCGATTGTCCGCGCTCCTGGGCGCCGGGGCATGGCAGACACAGGAACGCATCCTGGGCTGCGCATCACCGAGCTTATTATCCAGATGCTCATGGACGCGCCAACGTACTGCGCGGCACGCCCGCCGCGCTTGCGCAGAATCAACGGGAGATGCAGCCATGCATCGAGGGGAGGTCCGCATGTTGCATGGCCCGCTGGCGCCGGCCGGCAGGGCCAGCAGCCGATGAGAGGCGTCACCCTCGCCTCTGCCTTGCTCTGCACGTGTGTTGCGGCTCAGGCGCAGGCCGTGATCACGACCTCGCGTGCCACGGTCGATCTCGGCAGCGGCACGTGGGTGGAACTCGCACGCGGCAAGGACGTGGTGGCCAGGATCGAACGCTGGGGCGATCTCGTGGCCGAGGTGGTGACGAGTGCGAGGATCGAGGGGCGCCGCGTGCGCGCCGTGGTCACGCTGACTTCGACGCCGAGCAGCCCGGGGGGCCGGGTCAACTGGGGGCAAGAGTGCGCTGTCAGCACCGACACCGTGTGGTCGAT
The DNA here is from genome assembly GCF_017795745.1 of Rhizobacter sp. AJA081-3. Taxonomy (GTDB): domain Bacteria; phylum Pseudomonadota; class Gammaproteobacteria; order Burkholderiales; family Burkholderiaceae_C; genus Piscinibacter. The sequence goes on from NZ_CP059067.1 coordinate 1,916,952, forward strand.
GCCGCTGCGCGGCGGCCACCCGGAAGATGTCGAATGCACCGAGGCCACGGCCCCTGCCGACGTGGCGGCGATGCTGGAGCGCCAGCCCGAGGTGCGGGCGGCAGTCTCCGAGCGCTCGCTGCAGATGCCTGAGGAAATGGTCTCGATGTCGGCCAGGATCTTCACGCGGCACGGCAGGATGATGTCGATCGACGTGTGGGCCGACGAGGGCTTCATCGGCCTCGACGGCGGCAAGCCGGGCCTCCGGCCTGCACTCGTGGCCGCCTCCCATGCGGCCTACGCGGAGGAACTCGGTCGATGTCTGCGCGAGAGCATCTTCTCGATGCGGGGTCGCACGGGCCTTCCACCGATCAGGTTCTCCAGCGACATCGCACCTGCCGCACCTCTGCGAGTGCCCTAGCGCAGGCGCGAGAAGACTTGTCGGCGAGATGCGGGTGCCAGCCTCACTCCGACGTCTTGCCGTCGAAGTGCTCCGTGTCGGCCTCGGCATCCGACTTCGTGCGGTGCACCACCCCGTCCCGATGGTTCGGCGGCGCGTAGAGGGTGTACAGCTTCAGCGGCACCGTGCCCGTGTTGATGATGTTGTGCCTGGCGCCGGCGGGCACGACCACGGCAAACCCGGACTGAATCGACGTACGAACCCCGTCGAGCACGGCTTCACCGCTCCCCGCCTCGACCCGGAAGAACTGGTCGAGATGGTGGACCTCGGCGCCGATGTCCTCTTCGGGCTTCAGCGACATGACGACGAGCTGGCAGTTATTCGCCGTGTACAGGACCCGGCGAAAGTCGCCGTTGCCTGTGGCGATGGCCTCGATGTTCTGAACGTAACCCTTCATGGCGGCTCCCCTGGATAAATGGCCGGCGTCATCGCTCGACTCGCCGGCAGGCTCCTGCACGTGACCTTGCCCCCGCTCCCCGAAGCCCGTGGCCCGGACCTCGAGCATGGCGTCGCCATGCTCGAGGGTCGAGAGTCAGGGATGCGGAGGCGAGGCGCGGCGGCTCACTCGGCGGAATACGGCGTGCCGTAGAACTTGTGCACTCCGCTGGCCCAGGTCCTGTCCGACATCGCAGGCCAGTGGTCCTTATCGAAGCCCGGTGCGTCCTTCAGGGCGTCCTTCAAGACATTCAGCGTGAAGCGCTTGTTCGTCGTGTCCAGAGCCAGTGCCGCCCAAGGCACGGCGAACAGCTTGTCGCCCATGCCCAGCAGGCCGCCGAAGGACAAGACCGCGTAGGCAATCTTGCCGGAGGCCATGTCGATCATGAACTCCTTGATGTCGCCCAGATCCTCTCCGTCCTTGTTGTAGACGTCGTTGCCCAGAAGGGTGTCGGCACCCATGAGTGCCGGGCCCGGCCCCGACGCGCTGTTGGCGTACATGCCGAAGTTGTCGCGAGTGACGTAGTTGGTTTCCATGTCGGTTCCTGGAAGTGAGGTGTGGGGCGGCAACCCGCTGCGTCGGGCCTTTCGGCGCGGACGGCGCGGGTGCCGATGAGTGGTCGAGGAGGGCGATCGAACTTCGCGACCACGGCACAGACCATAGGACCGGCGTGGCGCTGTGTCTGTGCGGAAACAAACCAAGAAGGCCTATGCGCAGTTCCGACAAGAGAGCCACGACATGGTTCGCCAGCGCACCGACCGGCAGCAGGGCCATGCGTGCCAATGAGGGAGCGATCGGTCGGCGCTCGAACTCTGGAGGAGGACAAGGCAATGACATCCGTCATGGACAGCGTGGTCTATCGCGATGGAGCGCGCATCAGCGACGTCGCCATCGACGACATCGGCGAAGTCATCAAGCAGCCCGGCACCTTCGTCTGGCTCGGCCTGCACGAACCGGACGACAAGGTGCTGCAAAGGATCCAGCACCTCTTCGGCTTGCATGAACTGGCCATCGAGGATGCCCACCATGCCCACCAGCGGCCCAAGATCGAGGCCTACAGCAACTCGCTCTTCATCGTGCTGAAGACGGCGCAGCTCGAATCGAATCATGTCGTCTACGGCGAGACCCACCTCTTCGTCGGTCCGAACTTCCTGGTGTCGGTGCGCCACGGCGCCTCATCGAGCTATGCGCAGGTTCTCCAGCGCTGCGAGGACGGTACGAAGGGCCTGCCCAAGGGGCCCGGGTTTGCGCTGTACGCCGTCCTGGACTTCGTCGCCGACAACTACCAGCCCGTCGTGGCCCAGTTCGAAAGGGACTTCGATGCCATCGAGACCGACATCTTCAAGGATCGGTTCGACAGGCTCGTCATCGAGCGGCTGTACGCCTTGAAGCGCAATCTCCTCGAACTGCGCAATGCCGCGCTGCCGCTGGCGGAGATCAGCTCCGAACTCATGCGCCTGCACGAGGACCTGGTTCCGAAGGAGTTGCGTGCCTACTTCCGGGACATCCAGGACCATGTCTCGCGGTTGGTGGGTCTGATCGACGGCATGCGTGACATGCTGACCACCGCGATGCAGGTGAACCTGGCACTGGTGGCCAACAACCAGAACGAGGTGGTCAAGCGCCTGGCGGGCTGGGGTGCGATCCTGGCCATCCCCACGGTCGTCTTCAGCCTGTACGGCATGAACTTTCAATGGATGCCGGAGTTGAAGTGGAAGGCCGGCTATCCGATGGCTGTGGCCTTCACTGCGCTTTGCTGCATCCTTGTCTACCGTCGATTGCGGAGGGCCGGATGGGTGTAGCCCTGCCCGGGGTGCCCTCCGGGGGCGTCATGACCACGCAGGCGCCATGAGGACCGCGAATCTCGCGATCTATGGCGCCATCGCGGCCAACGTCGCCATCGCGACCACGAAGCTCGCGGTGGCGGGCATCACCGGCAGTTCGGCCATGCTCTCGGAAGGCATCCATTCGTCGGTCGACACCTTCAACGGCGTCCTTCTGCTGGTGGGCATCCGTCTCAGCCAGCGCCCCGCCACGCCCGAGCACCCCTTTGGCCATGGCAAGGAGTTGTACTTCTGGAGCCTGATCGTCGCCGTGCTGATCTTCGGACTGGGCGGCGGTGTCTCGTTCTACGAAGGCGTACAGCACATCCGGAATCCGCAGCCCCTGCACGATCCGACATGGAACTTCGTCGTGCTGGGGGTGGCCGCCGTGTTCGAGAGCATCAGCTTCGCCATCGCGCTGCGGCAGTTCCTGCGCCAAGCCGGCAGCGACCCGTTCTGGCAGGCCATCCACCGCAGCAAGGATCCGACCACCTATACCGTGCTGGCCGAGGATTCCGCCGCGCTTGCCGGCCTGGCCATCGCTGCGCTCGGCATCGGGCTCAGCCACCACTACGACCTGCCGGTGCTCGACGGGGTGGCGTCTCTCCTCATCGGCGTGCTGTTGGCGGTGGTGGCCGCCTTCCTGACCTGGCAGTCCCGCGACCTGCTCATCGGCGAAGGCATCCGGCCGGAAACGGCACGCGCCTTGCGCAGCATGGCCCTGACGGTGCCCCGCGTGCGCGATGTCGGGCGCATCTTGTCGATGTACCTCGGGCCCGACGATGCGCTGGTGACGATGGACCTCGATTTCGACGAAGGGACCGAGGCCGCCGATGCGGCGCTGGCGGTTGCCGACCTGGAGGTGCAGGTGCGACTACGGTTCCCGATGATCAAGCGGCTGTTCATCGAATCCGGCTCCGGGCCGCCACTGCAGCGTTGGTCCAGACCGGATGCGATTCGCCCGCCCGCCGAGCGGACCACCCCACCTGAGCAGCTTGCGCGCCCGCCCACCTGATCAGCCGGACCGGTCCCTCATTACCGGGCCGCCGATCTCTCGTTCGGGATGCCGGTGTTTGCCCAGCGCGGTGATGAAGTCCGCCACGGCGCGTTCCGATTTCGCGGCGGCGCCCACGAGGATGCCCGGATCCAGATCACCGTTCGCGAGCGTCCCAGGCACGCCGGCCCGCTCGAGCAGTGCGTTCGAGGCACCGATGGCGAGGATGGTCTTGCCATGCCGGTACTGATTGGAGATGAAGTCCATCACCTCGACGTGATGGCCAAGGGCTTTCACGCCGGCGGCTCCGTCCGGCAGGACGAGTCCGTCGAACAGCACGGCCGGCGAGTTCTCCAGCGTGCCCGTGGCATCGAACGGCTCCCGATTCGTCGGTTTCACCGGTCCGAGGCGAGGCGCGATCAGGTGCACGGTGGCGCCGGCGGCCTGCAGCGCCGCACGGGCTGCGGCGATCGACTTGCCCTCCACGCCATCGGCCACCAGGATGGCCACGCTGCGCGAGCGAATGCCCCCGTCGCCCGGCAAACCCGTAAGCGACAGTGCCGCCGATGTGGTGACCTCGGGCTCAACGGGCTGCTCGAGAGCCTTCGGCATCGCAGCGGGGACGGCGATGCCGAGCCCCGCGGCGACGGTCGCGGCGAGTTCGGCCGACACGTTGACCAGCGACGACAGCATGCGTTCGCGGATCGCCGGCACCGTGAGCTTGCTCAGCTCGAAGCGGAATCCGCCAGCGATGTGCGCCTTCTCGACCGCGGTCTGGCTTTCGTAGAACAGCGAGGCCTGGGTGTAGTGGTCGGCAAACTTCTCGGGCTTGCCCCGCAGCTTGTCGCCATCGGCTGCTTGCGGGAACGAGACGAAACCCGCCGCGCCGGCCTGGAAAGGGCAGCCGCCGCCCAGCGAGTTGGGCTCGTACGCGACACGGCCACGTGGAATGGCCTGCCGGTGCAGCCCGTCGCGCTGGTTGTTGTGCACCGGTGCCAGCGGCGCGTTGATCGGAATCTCGTGAAAGTTGGCGCCGCCCAAACGCGTGATCTGGGTGTCGAGGTAGGAGTGGATGCGACCGGCGAGCAAGGGGTCGTTGCTGAAGTCGATGCCAGGGACGACGTGCGCGGTACAGAACGCGACCTGCTCGGTCTCGGCAAAGAAGTTGTCCGGGTTGCGGTTCAGCACCATGCGGCCCACCGGCGTCACCGGCACCAGTTCTTCGGGGATCAGCTTGGTGGCGTCGAGCACGTCGAAGCTGAAGCCCTCGGCCTGCGTCTCGGTGAAGATCTGCAGCCCCAGTTCCCACTCCGGGTACTCGCCGGACTCGATGGCCTCCCACAGATCGCGGCGATGGAAGTCCGAGTCAGCGCCGGAGATCTTGACGGCCTCGTCCCACACCAGCGAATGCGTACCGAGCTTCGGCTTCCAATGGAACTTGACGAAGTGCGACTCGCCTTTGGCGTTGACCAGGCGGTAGGTGTGCACGCCGAAGCCCTGCATCATGCGCAGGCTGCGCGGGATGCCGCGGTCCGACATCACCCACATCAGGGTGTGTGTGGACTCGGGCATCAACGAGGCGAAATCCCAGAAGGTGTCGTGTGCCGATGCGGCCTGAGGCATGCCGTGGTGCGGCTCCGGCTTCACCGCGTGCACGAGGTCGGGGAACTTCATCGCATCCTGGATGAAGAACACCGGGATGTTGTTGCCCACCAGGTCCCAGTTGCCTTCGTCGGTGTAGAACTTGACGGCGAAGCCGCGGATGTCGCGCGCGGTGTCGGTCGAGCCGCGTTCGCCGGCGACCGTCGAGAAGCGTGTGAACACCGGCGTGATCTTGCCGGCGGCCTGGAACGGCGCGGCGCGCGTGAACGCCGTCATCGGCTCGTACGCCTCGAAGAACCCGTGGGCTGCGGAGCCTCGCGCATGCACGATGCGCTCGGGGATGCGCTCGTGGTCGAAGTGCGTGATCTTCTCGCGCAGGATGAAGTCTTCGAGCAGGGTCGGGCCGCGCAGCCCGGCCTTCAGCGAGTTCTGGTTGTCGCCGATCGCCACGCCCTGGTTCGTGGTCATCACCTGCGATGCCGCATCCGATCGCGCGGTGGCCAGCGATCCGGAGGATGCAGCGCGCCCGGCCGACGGTGGGCCATCGCCGGTCTTGTCCGAACCATTGGTCTCGCTCAGCGTGCTGGCCGAGGCCGCCGGTGACTCGATCGAGGGGGTGGTGCCGCGCGGCGGCGAGATGGCATTGTCCCGCCCCAGCTCGAGGGGCTTGTTGGCGTTGAATGGCATCGCGGCCGCCAACGCCTGCGCTTGCGCTTGCGCCTGTTGCGCTGCGACCAAGGGCAGGGGATCGTGAGTCGTCGTCGCCGCCGCGACGGGCCGGGCCGACTTGCTCGGCTTCTTCATGAACGGGCTCCTGCCTGGGCTGCAGCGTCCGACAACCCGGTGTGCGAACCATGCTCACCCATCGCGACGGGCTTGCCTGCCACCATGGACGCGATCACACCGAAGGCGCGGACCATCTTGCTGTTCGGCGCATCCCAGTAGTCGGCGGCGTCCGGGATGAACTTCAGCAGGCCCAGGTTCGGCGAGTCCGGGCCATCCGGGAACCAGGGCTTGGCGAACGCCGTCCACAGCCGCTCGATGTGTTCGCGGTCGGTATCGATCTCGCCCCGGCCTGAAAGCGAGACGTAGGTTCCGTGGTCCGGGTCGATGAAGCTGAGGTTCACGACCCGCAAGTGCTCGAGCTTGGACGACCGCAGGTCGGTGAAGAACCAGAGGGCGCCGCTGCTGTCCATCTCGAGCACTGCCATCGGCCGGCTGGCCAACGCGCCGTCGGCTTCGACCGTGGCGAGCATGGCGATCGGAATGTCGTCGATCAGTTCGGCGACATGGGCGAGGCTGGCGTGGGCTTGGGTTGCTGTCTTCATCGGTGATCCTGGTGTGGTGTGGGTGAGGCGCCGAGCGCTGCGCTCAAGTCCCGCTCGCTCGCCGGGCTGGCGGGAGCGGCGCGGAATGGTCGTTGTTCTGTCCGGGCAGGGGCATCGCGCCGGACTCCTGGGCGCGCGTCATGGCGCCGTTGGAGCGCCCGGCAGCCGGATCGGCCTTGGCTGCGTCGCCGGGTTTCAGGACAGACGCTGCATCGGGCACGGAAGTGTTGGAGCCGACGGCGGTGGCCGGCGCGGACCCGGCCTGCGGCGGCGTCGCCATGGGAGCCGAGCTTTCGACCGGCGCCTTGCTGCAGGCGCCCAGTGCCAACGCCAGCACGACGATGGCGAGCCCAGGCAGTGCAGGGGCGGCAGGTCTCGGCCCGCCTGTGGCAGACGGTTGCTGGACAAGGGCTGAAGCGGATGGGTTCATGGTGTTTGTTCCTTCAACAAGGCTCTTGAATCCTCGTTCTGAAACCGCCATCGATCGAGCGCTCGGCATGCCGACAGTTCGTAGGACGGAGGCGCGACAGAAGACCGGCTCTCGGGCAAATCAGCGCGCCGGCGAGCACGCTCGCGAGTTCCTTCGGCAAAGTGGGATTGCGACCCGCGTGGCCTCAATGCGCCGGGATGTGTTCCAATCAGAATCCAATTGGAATCCAAATGGATGGTAGAGAGGGCGGCAAGATGGCGAACGAACTCAGGCAGCGGACAGGCGAGACGGAGAAGATGACGGTGAACGTCGGCGTGGTCGATCTGGGCCATGTCGACCTCCTGGTGCAGGAGGGCTTCTATTCGAACCGCTCCGACATGGTTCGAACGGCACTTCGAAACCAGTTGGCGCTGCATGCCGACACGGTGCGGCAGACCGTCGCACGCCGAACCCTCACGGTCGGCCTGCAGCACTTCGGCCGTGCGCAACTCGAGGCGGTGGTGGCTTCGGGCCAGAGGCTGCAAGTGCAGGTCGTTGGTCTCGCTCGCATTGCCGACGACGTGACGCCCGAACTGGCCCGCGCCGCCATCGAATCCGTGACCGTTCTCGGCGCGTTCCAGGCCAGCCCTGCGGTGCGGCGCGCACTCGCGGATCGCATCCATTGATCAGCAATCCAGCAACTGAAGGAACATCATGAAGTACCCGTTCTACGCCCGAGCACCGGCCTTCGACGCCGATGCGATCCACGCGACGATCCAGCGGGCGCTCGCGTCGGCGGGACTCGATACCGCAACCGGCCCGATGAGCGACGTGACCGAGACGATCCGGCGCGCGTTGGCGGTGGGGCGAGTTGCCGAGGCTGCACCGAGCTTCGGCAGCGAATCGGTCATCGATGTCGCAGCACGCGTCGTGCCTACCGGCAAGGCGGGGCAGCGTGGCGGAAGCTTCGAATCGCATCAATTCAGCAATGAGGCCGGAACGCGTGCCTACAAGGTTTATGTGCCCGAGCTGCAGCCTGACGCACCGCGCGCCGTGATCGTGATGCTGCATGGCTGTACCCAGTCGGCGGACGATTTCGCGGCGGGCACGCTCATGAACCGGCTTGCGGACGAACACGGCTTCCTGGTGGTGTACCCCGAGCAGGACGCCCACGCGAACGCGTCGAAGTGCTGGAACTGGTTCAAGCCGCAGGACCAGCTGCGCGGCGCCGGTGAGCCTTCGTTGATCGCCGGGATCGCTGGCGAGGTCGCGGGCAGCCATGGAGCCGACCCGCGCCGCATCTTCGTTGCCGGGCTTTCGGCTGGTGCGGCGATGGCCGTGGTGCTGGGCGAGACCTATCCGGAGGTGTTCGCCGGTGTCGGCGCCCATTCCGGATTGCCATATGGCAGCGCGCACGACATCCCTTCAGCCCTGCTCGCCATGAAAGGGGGGCGCAGCGGCATGCCGGGCATGAAGGGCGCACCGGGCCGGGCCAGTGGCCTGCGCAGAAGGGCCACGCGACCGGTGCCTGTCATCGTGTTCCATGGCGACCGGGACCACACCGTGCAGCACGCGAACGGCGCGCAGATCGTGCTGCAGGCCCAGGAGGCCCACGACGCGGAAGCGGGCGGCTCCGCGCTGCGTGTCAGCACACAGGCAGGCATCGCCGCGGGCGGCCGGCGCTTCAGCCGAGCCATCCACGCCGATGCGCAGGGGCAGGTCCGGATCGAGAGCTGGACGCTGCATGGTGCCGGGCACGCCTGGTCGGGCGGTCATGAGAGCGGCACGTTCACCGATCGCTGCGGCCCGGATGCTTCATCGGAAATGGTTCGGTTCTTCATGGCGATCCCGCGGGCAGGTTCCGCTTGAGGCCTGGCTGCGCGACACTGCGGGCATGACCCCTCCCGAGCAAGCGCCGCCCCAGGAACTGCCCGCGACCCAGGCCGAGACGGCGTGCCGCGACTGCCCCTTGCGGCCGCTGAAGCTGTTCCACGAGCCGACGGGCGAGGAACTGGAACTCGTGCAATCGCTCAAGCGACGCGAGCTGCGACTGGGCGCTGGCGAATCCTTGATCCACGAAGGCCAGACCGACGCACCGCTGTTCACGCTGCTGCACGGCTGGGCGTTCCGCTACAAGACGCTGAGCGACGGACGTCGGCAGATCCTCAGTTTTCTGCTGCCCGGTGACTTCATCGGCGTGCAGCAGAAGATGGGCGATGCTGCCGCGCACGGGGTCGAGACGCTGACCGGCGCGCTCTTCTGCGTGTTCCAGCGCGACGCGCTCTGGGAGTTGCACCGGCGCAGCCCGATGATGGGCTTCAATGTCACCTGGCTCACGGCGCACGAGGAGTCGATGGTCGACGACACGCTGCTGTCGGTGGGGCGTCGCAGCGCGGAAGAGCGCATCGCATCGATGCTCATCCTGCTGTTCAAGCGTGCGGGCGCGTTGCAGGCGGACGCGGGTGCCGACGGGGTCGACTTTCCATTGACGCAACAGCACATCGCCGACGGACTGGGGCTGTCATTGGTGCACACCAACAAGACCTTGCGCAAGCTCGAGCGGCGAGGCCTGCACCGCATCGCCGACGGCCGGCTCCACCTGCGCGACGTGAAGGCGATGGCCCGGTTGGCGGACCTCTACGGCGACGGCCGCCCGCCGCAGCGCCCGCTGGTCTGATCGCCGCGGCAAGGCGCGCCTCCTGATGGGCGCGACTGTGTCTTTCGACATGGTTGTTCGGCTCGCAGGACTCTAGATTGCGCCTTTTCCCGGGAATCATCATGCAGGACGAGCATCGAACTCCTCTCCGAGCGCAGCCAAAGCGGCAAGATCGCGATGCTTTCGCTCGCGGCAGCTGGCCAGATCCTTCTCGTCGCAGAGCATGAGGCTCGACACCTCACGGCTGGCCGAGCTGCGCCGGGCCCTGATTCTCGATTCAGGCGCGGAGCGCGCGTACGACGACATCACGCGTTTGCTTTCCACCTCCCTGGCCGTTCCAATCACGATGGTGAATCTGCTCGATGCCGAACGCGACTGGTTCAAGTCGTGCATCGGCATCCAGCAGACGCATTCGCCCGCGGTGACTTCGTTCTGTGAGGCCTTCTTCCACGCGTCAGACGACCTGATCGTCGTGGAGGACACCTTGCTCGACCCGCGGTTCGCGCTCAACCCCAGGGTGTCGGGGCGACCGTTCATTCGCTTCTATGCCGCGGCGCGGCTGAGCGTTCGCGGCGAAACGGTGGGGACGCTCTGCGCCTACGACGTTCGCCCCAGGCAACTGTCAGCTGACCAGATGGACCATCTGCGAACACTGGCCAGCGCTGCGGTCGACCTGATCGGCCAACGCAGCGACACCCTCCAGGACCCCCCTGCAAGCGCGTGAGCCTCTGGCACACGGGTGACCTGCTTGATGAGGAAAGCGCGTGGGGGGCCTGCATCCGTCGCGGCGGGGAAACCTCCTCCATCACAAGGGTGAGGATCCCCGCACTCGTCGCCTGTGTTCGTTTGCGAACATACAGGATCGGTACCAGGATCGATGCTCTGCGCTCCTCACCTACCAGGGGCAAGCCATGACCGAGCTTCGCGTGTTCGACGTCAGTTCGTCGGGGCGCCGTGTGGCGCTGCACGAGCGCCGGAACGTCTATCACGTCGCCCTCACGCCGCTTGACCGCATCTCCGTTCACCACCGCGTACGAGGCGATTCCGTGAACGTAGGGCCATGCACCATGTACGACATGGATGCACAACGGCCGGTGGCGCTTCTGTTCGAGCAGACCGGCTGTACCCTGTGGGAGGCCCTCGATCTCCTGGAGGACAACTGAGCCACGCCGGGCTGCCGCCTAGTAGCGCTTCATCAGCGCGAGCAGGCGCCGCATCAGCGGCCGGTAGGGCGGCAGGAACAGCGCCATGCCGTTCAGCCGCGACTGGCGGAACACCGGTTTGAGCTTGCTGAAGGTGTCGAATCCCCACTGCCCGTGGTAGTGGCCCATGCCCGAGGCACCGACGCCACCGAAGGGCAGGCTTTCCTGGGTGATGTGCAGCAGCGTGTCGTTGACCGTCACGCCGCCCGCGGGCAGCCGATGCAGGGCCTCGTCCACGCGGCCAGTGTCTTGGTCGAACCAGTACAGCGCCAGCGGGTGAGGGCGGGCATTGACGAAGGAGATCGCGTCTTCCAGCCGGTCGTAGGGCACCAGCGGCAGCAGCGGGCCGAAGATCTCGTCGCGCATCGCGCCACAGTCGGCGGGCGGGTCGATCAGCAGCGTGGGCGCCAGGCGATGGCGTTCGTCGTCGCGCGAAGCACCCTCGAACAGGCACTCGGTGCGAGCGCCGCGACTCGCAGCCTCATCCAGTTCCCTCACCAGACGGCGGTAGTGGCGATCATTGACGACGCTGCAGAAGTTGGCGTCGGCCAGGCCTGCTGGGTAGCCGCGCCGCGCTTCCTGGCGGGCCGCCTCGACGAAGGCGGCGAGCTGATCGCGGGGCAGCAGCACGTAGTCGGGGGCGATGCAGGTCTGGCCCGCATTCAGCAGCTTGCCGGCGAGGATGCGCTGCACCGCATGCGCCAGCGGGTAGCCGGGGGTGATCACGGCGGGTGACTTGCCGCCCAATTCCAGCGTCACCGGCGTCAGGTTGGCGGCAGCCGCCGCCATCACCTTGCGCCCGACGGCCGTGGATCCGGTGAACAGCAGGTGGTCGAACGGCAAGGTGCTGAACTCGGCCGCGACCTCGGCACCCCCCGTGACGATGCAAACCTCTTCGAGCGGAAAAGCCTGCGTGCACAGTTGTTGCAGCAAGGCCGAGAAGGCCGGCGTCAGCTCCGACATCTTCACCATCACCCGGTTGCCTGCGGCCAGTGCCGCCGCCATCGGGCCAATGGCCAGGTACAGGGGATAGTTCCAGGGCACGATGATGCCGACTACGCCGAGCGGTTGCGGCAGCACCTGCGCACGCGCCGGGATGAACCATTTGCCCACGCCGGCACGGCGTGCCTTCATCCAGCCCCGGCCATGGCGCAGCGCGCCCTTGATCTCCTCGAGGCTGGGCCAGACTTCGGCCAGTTCGGTCTCGATCGCGGGTCTCCCGCCGAAGTCGGCGTCGATGGCGCGGGCGATCGACGCCTCGTTGTCCACCAACAGGCGCTGCAGCCGGCGCAGCCGCTCGGCGCGGACAGCCCAGGGCGGCCCGGGCTCCTTGGAGGCGGCGGCACGCTGGCGTTCGAAGGCCAGCAACGGGGACGAGGGCAGATCCTGGGCGTTCATGGCGGAATCCTAGGCGCTGGCGCGCGTTTCGGGCTGGAGTGTCCTCCTTATTCGCGACCCTGTTTGAGGCGAGAATGCGCGCCAAAGGAGAGCCCCGCGTGATCGACCCGAAGGACGAGCAGGCCATGCGCATCGCCATCGACCAGGCCCGCAACGCCTGGCTGGTGGGCGAGGTGCCGGTGGGCGCGGTGATCGTGCGCGAGACACCCACGGGCAGGCAGGTCGTCGCCACCGGCTACAACCGGCCGATCACCGAGCACGACCCGACGGCGCATGCCGAGATCGTGGCGCTGCGCCATGCGGCGACGCTGCTGTCCAACTACCGCCTGCCCGAGTGCGAGCTGTACGTGACGCTGGAGCCCTGCGCGATGTGCGCGATGGCGCTGATGCATGCGCGTTTCAAGCGGGTCGTCTTCGGTGCCTTCGATCCGAAGACCGGCGCAGCCGGCTCGGTGGTCGACCTGTTCGCCAACCGGCAGCTCAACCACCACACCGAGCTCGTGGCCGGCGTGCTGGCCGACGAATGCGGGCAGGTGCTGCGCGAGTTCTTCGCCGAGCGCCGCGAGCAGTACCGGCAGCGCCGCGGCGAGCGCAGCGAAGCCCCGGGCGATGCGCCCGACACCATTCCCGCCGGTGAGGCGATCGAGCTCGATCTGCCCGAACCGCCGGCCACGCTCTGATGAGCACACTCACCCTGTTCACGCCTTCGGGCGTGGTGGCCGCGGCAAAGCCCCTGCGCCTGGCGCAGCAGCGCCTGGCGAAGCTCGGTTTCGAAGTCATGCTCGACGAAGCGGCGCTGGCGCGCCACCAGCGCTTCGGCGGCGACGACGACACGCGCCTGGCCGCGCTGCACCGCGTCGCGAAGCAGTCGCCGTCGATCGCGATGGCCACGCGCGGCGGCTACGGCCTGACGCGGCTGCTCGACCGCATCGACTGGAAGGCGATCGCCACCAGCGTCGAGCGCGGCACGCGCTGGGTCGGCCACAGCGATTTCTCCGTGCTGCAACTCGGCCTGCTGGCCCATGCGCGCGGCACCACCTGGGCCGGGCCGATGGCCTGCTTCGACTTTGGCCGCGAGGCGGGCGAGCATGGCGAGAAGGCGCTGCCTGCGGTCGATGAGGTGACGCGCGACTGCTTCGTCGAGGCGATGAGCGGTGAACTCGAGGCAGTGGGTTTTCGCACCGAGGCGGGTTTCGACGGACTCGATGTCAAGGGCCTTCTCTGGGGCGGCAACCTGTGCATGGTCAGCTCGCTGCTGGGCACGCCGCACTGGCCGCGCATCAAGGGCGGCGTGCTGTTCCTCGAAGACGTCAACGAGCATCCCTACCGCATCGAGCGCAGCCTGCTGCAATTGCAGCAGGCGGGCGTGCTCGATGCGCAGAAGGCGGTGGTGCTCGGCGCCTTCACCGACTTTCGAAAGTCGCCGCTGGACCGCGGCTACTCGCTGAAGACGATGGTGGCGCAGCTGCGCAGCGTGACACGCACGCCCATCCTGACGGGCCTGCCGTTCGGGCACGTGCCGACCAAGGTGACGCTGCCTGTCGGTGCGCGCGTGCAACTGGTGGTGCAGGCACGCGACGTGCTCATCGGTTGGTGAGATGCTCTGGAGTCGGGCCTCTAAAGCATCGGCCTCCCCGCGTTCCGGGGGGCGCAGGCGGTGAAACCCTGAGGGGGGCCGCTGAGAGTGAGCTTATGATCCGCGACTGCCTTTCGGCGACCCGGCCACAAGCCGGTGTTCGTCGGGGGCAGATTCTTTTTCGGAGCCGCCGCGACAAGCCTGCGCCGCGCTCCCGAACGACGAAGGGGACGACCGCATGCACGGTCCGATGAAGCGGTGGGGCGCGCGGTTCGCGGTGGTGTTGACGCTGGTGCTGGCCGCCTGCAACAACAGCCCCTACCCCGATGGCGCCGCAGCCACCAACACCATCTTCAACTCCTTCGACGAGCGCTCGCCGCGCTACCTCGACCCGACGGCGTCGTACAGCAACCCCGAGACGCCTTACACCTACTCGGCCTACGAGCCGATGTACGCGTACCACTACCTCAAGCGGCCCTACGTGCTGATCCCGAAGACGGCCGAAGAGGTCGTCCGGCCGCACTACCTCGACAAGGCCGGCCAGCCGCTGCCCGACGACGCGCCGCCCGAGCAGATCGCCGAGAGCGTCTACGACATCAAGCTCAAGAAGGGCATCCTCTACGCACCGCACCCGGCGTTCGCGAAGAACGACAAGGGCGAGTACCTGTTCCACGCGATGAAGCCGGGCGAGGTCGGCGACAAGCGCTCACCGTGGGACTTCGCCAAGCAGGGCACGCGCGAACTGGTCGCCGAGGACTACGTCTACGCCTTCAAGCGGCACGCCACCACGCGCATCGAGGCCCCGATCTTCGCGATCTTCTCCGAGTACGTGATCGGGCTGAAGGAGTACGCCGAGCTCATCAAGGCCGAAGACGCCAAGCTGCTCAAGGGCCTGCCCGAGTCCAGTGTCGACAAGCCCTTCCTCGACTTCCGCCGCTGGCCGCTGGCCGGCGTGACGGCGCCGGACAGCCACACGGTGCGATTCCGCATCAAGGGCAAGTACCCGCAGTGGAAATACTGGCTGGCGATGACCTTCGCCTCGCCGGTGCCCTGGGAGGCCGATGCGTTCTACTCGCAGCCGGGCATGAACGCCAACGGCCTGTCGCTGGTGAAGTGGCCGGTGGGCACGGGGCCGTACATGATGACCGAGTACGTGCAGGACCGCCGGCACGTCATGAAGCGCAACCCGAACTACCGCGGCGAACCCTATCCCTGCGAGGGCGAACCCGCCGACAAGGCGGCGGGCCTGCTGGCGGACTGCGGCAAGATGATGCCGTTTGCCGACACCTTCGTCTCCACGATCATCAAGGAGAAAGTGCCGCGCAAGGAGATGTTCAAGCAGGGCTACCTCGACATCCCCGAGATCGAGCGGCCCGAATGGGGCGTCGACTTCCGCGTCGACATGGAAGACTCCGACCGCGTCAAGGCCGACTACGAGGCCAAGGGCTTCGCCTTCCCGCAGGTCACCGACATCAACAACTGGTACCTCGGTTTCAACTGGCTGGACCCGGTGGTCGGAAAGGGCGACACGCCCGAGCAGCAGTTGAAGAACCGCAAGCTGCGCCAGGCCCTGTCGATCGCGATCGACTGGGAAGAAGGCTACGGGCGCATCTTCCGCGCCAAGGGCGGCTTGGCCGCGCACGGCCCGGTGCCGCCGGGCGTATTCGGCTCGCGCGAGGGCACGCCCGAGGGCTTCAACGCCGTCACGCACAAACTCGTCAACGGGCAGCCAGTGCGCCGCTCGATCGACGACGCCAAGCGCCTGCTCGCCGAGGCCGGTTACCCGAACGGCCGCGAATCGAAGACCGGCAAGCCGCTGGTGCTGAACTACGACTACCAGCGCACACCCACGCCGGAGATCAAGGCCGAGCTCGACTGGATGGTCAAGCAGTTCGCCAAGCTCGGGGTGCAGCTCGAGATCCGCGCCACCGACTACAACCAGTTCCAGGACAAGATGCTCAAGGGCAAGCAGCAGATCTTCTGGTGGGGCTGGCTGGCCGACTACCCCGATGCGGAGAACTTCCTGTTTCTGCTCTACGGCCCGAACGCGAAGTTCCCGACCCAGGGCGAGAACGCCGCGAACTACAGCAACCCGGAATACGACCGCCTCTACCGCATCATGCAGACGCTGGAAGACGGCCCCGAGAAGCAGAAGACCATCGATCAGATGGTGGCCATCGTGCGCGAGGACTCGCCCTGGGCCTGGGGCTACTGGCCCTACGTGGCGCTGGCCTTCCAGCCCTGGGCGCACAACGGCAAGCCCAGCATCCTGGTGCGCGACCTGGCCAAGTACTACCGCATCGACCCGGCGATGCGCGTGGCCAAGCAGGCCGAGTGGAACCACCCCGTGCGCTGGCCGCTGGCGCTGATCGCGCTGGCGCTGTCGCTGCTGGTGTTCCTGGCCTGGCGCGGCTACCGCGTGCGGCAGCTCGCCACGGCAAAGCCGAAGAATGCCGGCACCGTGACAGCCGCCACGACGAGCCCCTGACCATGCTGAACTACCTGATCCGCCGCATCGGCTACGGGGTGCTGATCCTCATCGGCGTCAACCTGTTCACCTTCGTGCTGTTCTTCACCGTGAACACGCCCGACGACATGGCGCGCCTGAACATCGGCGGCAAGCGCGTCACGCAGGACCAGATCGAGAAGTGGAAGGCCGAGCGCGGCTACGACAAGCCGCTGTACTGGAACAAGAAGGAAGAGGGCGCCGCGAAGCTGACGAAGACCATCGTCTGGGAACGGTCCGTCTCGCTGTTCGCGCTGCAGTTCGGCCGCTCCGACGCGCGCAACGCCATCGACATCGGCTACGAGATCAAGACGCGCATGGGGGTGAGCCTGCAGCTCGCCTTGCCCTTGTTCATCCTGCAGGTGTTCGCGAGCACGGCGTTCGCGCTGCTGCTCGTGTTCTTCCGCAACTCGCGCATCGACTTCTGGGGCGTGGTGTTGTGCGTGCTGATGCTGTCGATCTCGAGCCTGTTCTACATCATCGTCGGCCAGTACATGTTCTCGCGCGTGCTGCGCCTGGTGCCGATCAACGGTTATGCGCCGGGGCTCGATGCGGTGAAGTTCCTCATCCTGCCGATCCTGCTGTCGCTGCTGGCGCGCCTGGGCGGCGAGGCGCGGCTTTACCGCGCGATGTTCCTCGAGGAAATTGGCAAGGACTACGTGCGCACCGCGCGTGCCAAGGGCCTGTCGGAGGCCGTGGTGCTGTTCCGCCACGTGCTGAAGAACGCGCTGATCCCGATCATCACCAGTGCCGGCTCGTACCTGCCCTACGTGTTCCTCGGCAGTCTGGTGTTCGAGAGCTTCTTCGGCATTCCGGGCCTGGGCGCCTTCGTGATCGAGGCGATCACCGGGCAGGACTTCGCCATCGTGCGCTCGATGGTCTTCCTCGGCGCGCTGCTGTACATCGCCAGCTACGTGATCATCGACCTGACCTACACCTGGGCCGATCCGCGCGTGCGGCTGTCCTGACGAGACCGAGAAGACCATGCCGAAGATCGTCCTGCTCTGGACCGACGTCGTGCTGTACGCGATGCTGCTCGCGCTCGCCTGGTACGGCTGGCGCATCCGCGTCAACGACAACCTGCGTGCTAACTGGTGGAAGGTGCTGCGTGACCCGGCGGCCTTCTCCTCGGCGATCGTGCTGGCGATGTTCGCCCTGGTCACGGTGGCCGACAGCGTGCACTTCCGCCGCGCGCTCGCGCCCTCGGCCGGCGCGCCGGCGGGCACGCAGACCTTCTACGCCACCTCGACCGAAAGCCTGCTCGACCTGATGCTTTCGCGCCAGGTGGCGATGCGCGAGACCGGCTACTCGGAGCCGCTGGCCTACCTCGGACTGACCAAGGAGCCGCTGGAGGTGGACGGCCAGCTCACGCGCGACTTCCCGCGCCTCAAGCATGCCGGCGCGCACCTCACCGACCCGGCGACGCAGTGGGTGGCCGACGTGACGCTGCGCGCATCCGGCGGCGCAGCCGGCGGTCTGCTGGTCGCCGCGCTGATCGCGCTGGCCACCGGCGCGCTGATGAGCCGCACGCATGGCGGCCTCGGCGCGGCATTGCGCGACATCGCGGCCGACCGATCCGACCTGCCGCTGCGCGCGGCCCTGCTGACCGTGACCGTGGTATGCCTGATCGGCGGCGCGGTGGTCGGCCTGATGGGCCACTACCACGTGTTCGGCACCGACCGCACCGGCAACGACGTGCTCTACCAGGCACTCAAGAGCGTGCGCACCGCCTTCGTGATCGGCACGCTGGCCACGGTGGCCACGCTGCCCTTCGCCGTGGTGCTGGGCGTGCTGGCGGGCTACTTCCGCGGCTGGGTCGACGAAGTCATCCAGTATGTCTACACCACGCTCAGCTCGGTGCCCAACGTGCTGCTGATCGCCGCCTGCGTGCTCATGGTGCAGGTGTTCCTGGACAAGAACCCGGACCTGTTCGAGACCGGCCTGGAGCGCTCGGACCTGAAGATCTTCCTGCTGTGCGTGATCCTCGGCCTCACCGGCTGGGCCACGCTGTGCCGGCTGGTGCGCGGCGAGACGCTCAAGCTGCGCGAGCTCGAGTTCGTGCAGGCCGCCACCGCGTTCGGCGTGAGCCACGCGCGCATCATGTCGCGCCACATAGCGCCCAACGTGATGCACCTGGTGCTCATCACCACGGTGCTGAGCTTCTCCGACCTGATCCTCTACGAAGCCGTGCTCACCTACGTCGGCGTGGGCGTCGACCCGTCGATGAACAGCTTCGGCGGCATGATCAACCTGGCGCGCAGCGAGATGAGCCGCGACCCGGTGGTCTGGTGGAGCTTCGCCGCTGCGTTCGGCTTCATGGTCACCCTGGTGCTGGCTGCCAACCTGTTTGCCGACGGCGTGCGCGACGCGTTCGACCCGCGCGCCCGCAGCTTCCGCCCGCGCTTCAAGCGCAGCATCGCCTGAGGCGCCCGCACATGCTGAAGATCGACGATCTCAAGGTGGCGCTGGACGCCGATGCGGGGCTGGTGCGCGCCATCGACGGCCTGAGCCTGGCCATCCGCCGCGGCGAAACCTTCGCGCTGGTGGGCGAGTCCGGCTGCGGCAAGAGCATGACGGCGCTGGCGCTGATGCGACTGCTGCCCGAGAACGGCGGCATCACCGACGGGCGCATCCTGCTCGAAGGCCACGACGTGCTCGGCCTGCCAGAGTCCAGCATGCGCGCGGTGCGCGGCGGGCGAATCGGCATGATCTTCCAGGAGCCGGCGACCAGCCTGAACCCGGTGATGCGCGTGGGCGACCAGATCGTCGAGGCGATCGAGAGCCACACCGAGCTGCGGGGCGAGGCGGCGCGCGCCAAGGCGATCGAGTGGATGGGCAAGGTCGGCATCCCCGAGCCCGAGCGACGCATCGACGAGTACCCGTTCCGCCTATCCGGTGGCCAGAAGCAGCGCGTGATGATCGCGATGACGCTGGCCTGCGAACCCGACTTCCTGATCGCCGACGAGCCGACCACGGCGTTGGACGTGACCATCCAGGCGCAGATCCTCGACCTGCTCAAGCAGCTCCAGAAGGAGCAGGGCATGGGCATGCTGCTCATCACGCACGACCTCGCGGTGGTGTCGGGCATGGCGCAGCAGGTGGCGCTCATGTACGCCGGGCAGATCGTCGAGGTGGCCAGCGCGGCCGACTTCTTCTCCGCGCCGCGCCACCCCTACGCACGCCTGCTGCTGCGCGCCTTGCCCGACACCAGCAAGCGCGGCGGGGCGCTCGCCGCCATCGGCGGCACGGTGCCGCCTCTGTGGCAGGAGTTCACCGGCTGCCGATTCGCACCGCGCTGCGACCGAGCGTTCGACGCGTGTCACCACACGCTGCCGGCGATGGAGCAGGCCGGAGCCACCGGCGTGCGCTGCCTGCTCTACCGCGAAGGCGCAGACGCCGCGGCGTCGCCCGTGCCTGCCGACGCGGCGGCGCGGGCCGACGTGCGCCGCATCGAAGGCAACGAGACTGCGTTGCTCGAAGTGCAGGATCTGTCGGTGCGCTTTCCCATTCGCAAGGGCTTGCTGCAGCGCACGGCAGGCGCCTTCGTTGCGGTGGACGGCGTGTCCTTCGCGATTCCTGCGGGGCGCACGCTGGCGCTGGTCGGTGAATCCGGCTGCGGCAAGACGACCACCGGCAAGGCGATCGTGCAGTTGCTGCGCCACCAGGCCGTGATCGGCGGGCAGGCCTTGTTCCAGGGGCAGGATCTCTTCACGCTGCAGGGCGAGGCGCTGCGCGAGGCACGGCGCGCTGTCCAGATCGTGTTTCAGGATCCGTTCGCCTCACTGGACCCGCGCATGCGCGTCTTCGACATCCTCGAAGAGGGCCTGATCGCGTTGCGCCCAGACATGGCCGCGGCGGCACGCCGCGAGCGGCTGCACACCCTGGTCGACCAGGTCGGGCTGCGGCGCGATGCCTTGCAGCGCTACCCCCACGAGTTCTCCGGTGGCCAGCGCCAGCGCATCGCCATCGCTCGTGCGCTGGCGGTCGAACCGCGGCTGATCGTCTGCGACGAACCGACCTCGGCGCTGGACGTGTCGGTGCAGGCGCAGATCCTGAACCTGCTGCGCGACCTGCAGCGCGAAACCGGCGTGTCGTATCTCTTCATCACGCACAACATCGGCGTGGTCGAGTACATCGCCGATCGCATCGCGGTGATGCAGAGGGGCCGCATCGAGGAGCAGGGCAGCGTCGAGCAGGTGCTCGGCTCGCCGCAGACGGCCTACACCCGCACGCTGCTGGCGGCCGTGCCGCGCATCGCCTTGCCGATGGCGGGTTGAGCCGTTCGGCGCTCGTCGCCGAAGCAACAAAAAAGGGGCCGCTTTCGCGGCCCCTTGTCATTGACGAAACGTCGATCAGCGCAGGCGGATCGCGTCTGCCTCCAGACCCGCATTGCGGCGGTACATCAGGAGCAGACCACGCTCGCTGCTGGTGGTGTCCGGCTGCGCAGTGGAGGTCACGCCAACCCAGGCCGCGCTTCTGGGCGCCACCGAGTTGAACGGATCGCCGACCACGCTGAAGCGCGTGCTGCCCGGGGTGAAGAGCATGCCTTCGATGGCATCGCTCGTGATCCCGGAGAAGTAGTTGTCGGCAGCGTAGACACTGAAGTTGATCGTCTGTCCGGGAACCACGCCGATGGCTGCCATCGGGACGGTCATGATCATGTTCCCGGAGTTCAGATCGGCATCGGCGAAGAAGAACGCCGAACCGGCCGCCGCCCCCACCTTCTGCACGAACACCAGCGTCTGCCCGGTGACCGCGAAGCCGCCGTTCTCGCCGTTGAAGACGAAGTAGTCGACCACGCCGTCGCCGTTGGTGTCGATGTCCACCTCGAAGCCCGCCGGATAGGCCGGGTGCGCCCTGCGCCCGTTGGTGTTGATCGCGAACTCGAGCACACCGCCTGTCACGCCGCTGAGTGCGTCGGACAGATAACGCACACCGACGGAGCGCAGGTCGATCACCGCCTGGTTCGAACCCGGGCCGGGGATCTCGCTGTTCGGAATCCTCGCGCTCTGGCCGGTCAGCGAGAACACGTCGTAATCCGAAACTTCGACACCCTTGTTGTCCAGGTAGAGCGTCCCGCCCGAACTGCTGCGGTCGGTCAAGGTGGACTTCGTGGCGGCCGCCTTGCGGGGCAGCACGTGCCAGGGCACGGTCACGCGCTCGGCGTCGACTTGCAGCGTCAGGTAGCCGTCGTACTCGGGCCCATTGAGCGCCGCGCCGGTACCACCCAGCGAACCGCCATTGAGCCCCCATGTCGGCAGCTTGGACGGATCGATCACCAGCTTCACGTCGATTTCCGTGCTGCCCTGGGCTCCGACATAGGCGAACGAAGGCGCGAGCACGCGCACTGCGCCGCTGGCCTCGTCGTTTGCGTAGCGGAAGGCCGACGAGACGCGGTAGGCCCGGCTGGCCTTCGAGAGGTTCTCGATGCGCAGTTTCTTCGTGACCACCAGCGTTTCCGGCACATCCACCGTGCCGAACGACAGCGAGGCCGACTTCGACTCGCGGTTGTAGGCCAGCGTGGTGAGCGTCAATGCCCGATCGACGCGCATCTCACCCGCGCCGATGCGCGTGATCGGTGCGAGTTCTCCCGGAAGCAGTGCGGGGTTGGTGTAGATCGTCGTCTCGGCGCTGTTCATCAGCATCGCCTTGATCTGCTCGGGCTTCCGGTTCGGGAAGGCCTGCAGCAGCAGGGCCGCACCGCCCGACACCATCGGCGCGGCACCGGAGGTGCCGCCGAACACCGTTTCGCCGGTGCCCGTGCCGGCTTCTGCCGACAGCGAGGCGCCAGGCGCGCCGATTTCCGGCTTGATGGCCTGGGTGCTCATCGACGGACCGCGCGACGACGTGGCCGCCATGCTGCCGATCAGCGGGATCCCGGCGGCAGGCGAGATCGTGACGTTCACCGGTGCGGCGAGGTTGGCCTTGATGCGCTGGGAGAGCGACTGTTGGATGACCAGCGAAGGCACGAAGGTGTCACCACCACCGTACGAGAACGACACGGCATCGCCACCCGCGACGAGGCCGATCAGCACCGCCGTCGCACCGTCCTTGGCCGCGCGGTCGATCTTCAGGCTGACCGAGCAGCTGCCGCGGTCGATCAGTGCGACCTTGCCTTGCGGGCTGGTCACGACCGGATCGCCAGGACATCCACGCCCGTAGAAAACCACGTCGCCGGAGACGGCGGCATTCACTGGCGCCCAGTCCATGGTCTGCGTGTTGGCATACGTGCCGGCAATCACGGCCGGCGAGTTGACCACCAGCGGGATCGCCACAGCACCCGGCACCTCGGTCTGCGCGACGCTGATCACCCCGGGGGCGATTGACGGCGAGCCGACGACGTAGGGCTTGTTGGCGCTGTTGCCGGCGGAGGTGACCACCACCACGCCAAGCCGCACCGCGTTGCTGGCGGCCTGCGTCAGGTCGTCTTCGGTCTGGCCGTATGACGAGCCGAGCGACATGTTGATGACATCGACAGCATCGCTGGTGTCGCCGTCACCGTTCGGGTCGAGCGCGAAGTCCATTCCCTGCAGCAGTGCGATGCCGCTGCACGACGTGGCGACGGCGCTGCAGACCTTGACGGCCATCAGCTTGGCGCCGGGCGCGACACCCTTGTGGGTGCCGTCGAGACTTTGGCCGGCGATGATGTCGCCCACGTGCGTGCCGTGGCCTTCGAGGTCGATCGGGTCGGGATCGCCGACCTCCGGCGAGTTCGGCCAGGATTCACCGACGAAGTCGTATCCGTCGATCACCTTGGCCGTCGGGAACAGGCCGTCGCGCGTCGTGTTCTTCGGGTCGGAAGTGGCCGTGCCGTAGGCCAGTTCGTACGCCGCGTCCGTGCCCGCACCACCGAGGTTGCGGTGCGTGTAGTCGATGCCCGAATCGAGCACCGCGACGACGACACCGGTGCCGTCGACGCCGCGCGATTGCGCGGCGGTGGCGCCCACATAGGGCACCGTGGCCGAGAGATCCAGTTCGTAGTTCATGACCGGCCGCACCTTGGCGACGCCGGCCAGTGAGGCCACCTGCGTGAGCTGCGACGCATCGATGCTCACCGCGATCGCGTTGTGCGCGGTTTGCACACGAGCCAGTTCCTTGCCGCCGAGCGCGCTCAGCTGGCCGGACAAGGTGCCCTGCGTTTCGCTGATGCGCAGCTTATGAGCGTTCACGCCAGCGCGCAGCGCCGAGGCGGACTTGATCGCCATGCGATCGGACGCGAGCGAGACGTCGGCTTCCGCCAGGGCAGCGCGCTGCGCGGCCACCGAGTTCTGCTCGAGAGACACCCACACCCTGACCTGGCCTTGAGCGCCGCGCAGTCGCGCGTCGATCCGGCTGGCGGCCGCGCCCTCGGGCGCCGCAGTCCGATAGCTGGACGCTGCCTGTTGTGCACCCGCCTGGCTACCGTCACCGGGCGCTGCGCCCGACGAATCCCCGCCGCCGCAGGCAACGAGCAGCCAAGCTGCTGCGCCCACCGCCAAGGGTGATAAGAGTCTGTTCACGTGGACCTCCGTAAGATTTTTTTCGAGGGCAGCACCCGATGAGTGCCGGTCGGAATGACGATCGACTCGCAGGCGGATTACCTGACAAAAGTCACGATCGACCCCGACTGCCCACTGGATCACGCCAGATGTCGTGCGTCAACGGGGTTGTGTCCTAGCTTCACGTGCTCCCCCCTGTTTGGGGTGGGTGCAGCGAGCGGGCAGGGCGCACGCTCTTCACGCCTTCGATGGCGCGCACCGCATCGAGGCGCGTGCGATCGATTCGCACCGCGATCGCGTTGCCGTTTGCGCGAATCCGGGCGAGTTCGATGCCGCCCAGCCCGGACAGGGCTTCGCCGACACGCTCCTGTTGCGAAGCGACTCGATCGCGCTGCCGTGCTGCTGCGGAAGCCGCCATGCCGGCAGCGGGAGGTTCTTCGGTGAGCTCGATCCAGATGTCGACGGTGTGGCCGCCGGATGCGCCGCTGCCGGGCGCCGCGCCGGCAGCCAGCGCAAGGGTGAGCCACCGGCGGGTCAGATCGATCATCGTCATGCGGGGCATTCGAGTGGGCAGGCAAGTCTGGCATGGCGGTCATGCGCGCAAGCGCCGCGACGCGCGAGTGCATGTTGCACATAGCCAACGACGCGGCGTGAGGATCCTAGGGAGATGCACCTAGCCCTGCAGGACGCCTTGGCCGTCAGCGCGGACGCCGTGCCATCGCGGCGTCCCCGGCAAACCCGCGCTGCCAGCGGCTTTGCGAACGATCGTTCGATGCCGGCGCCCCGCGCCGCGCAGCACCGTTACCAGCAGGTTCAAGGAAACCCCTAGACGGTCTGGAGGGCGGCTATGGTGACAATTCTTTTACATGTCTTCGCAGACGGGCCACAGCCACCTTACAGAGGCGGCATGTGTCTTGCTCGGAGCTGGGTCTATCGATCAACCTTTCACCGCTTTCACAGGAGATCACATGTTCAGAAGAACCAAAGTGTGTTCCGCCGTGCTCGTCGCATTCGGCGGCACACTGGCGCTCGGCGCTGCCCCGGCCTTCGGCCAGCAGACGCTCGACCGCGTCGAGATCACGGGCTCGTCGATCAAGCGCATCGACGTCGAGGGCTCTCTGCCTGTTCAGACCGTCACCCGCGAAGACATCGAGCGCAGCGGCGTGACCAGCACGGAGCAACTGCTGCAAAGCATCACCGCCGCATCGAGCGCGGGCGGCACGGCCAACGCCACCGGCGCCGGCGCGTCGACCTACGGCCTGGCCACGATCTCCCTGCACGGCCTGGGTGAAGAGCGCACCCTGGTGCTCGTCAACGGCCGCCGACTGGCGATCTTCGCCAACCCGAGCGTTGCCGCGGTGAACGTCAACGTCATCCCGCTGGCCGCCATCGAGCGCGTCGAGGTGGTGAAGGACGGCGCCTCGGGCGTTTACGGTTCCGACGCCATCGCTGGCGTGGTGAACTTCATCCTGAAGAAGGACTATCAAGGCCTCGAACTGAATGTCTCCACCGGCACGCCCACGCGTGACGGCGGCGGCCAGAACCATGGCGTGTCCGTCGTGGGCGGCCTCGGCAATCTGCAGAAGGACCGCTACAGCGTCACCTTCTCGGCCTCGCTGGAGAAGGACTTCCCGCTGTTCGCGAAGGACCGCAAGTTCGCCGCTACCGGCAATCAGTTCCCGTACATCGTGTCCGGCGCCACCGGCCAAGGCAACATCGAGGGCGCCTATACGCCGGGCACTGGCATTCCGACGGAGGTTCCCCCTGGTTCGGGCAACTTCGTCGAGACGGGTTCACGCCAGCCCGGTTTCGGCAACAGCCCCGGCACGGGTTATGGCAACCCACTCGCAGCTGCAGACAACTGCGAGTCGATCAACATGTTCCTGAATCCGACGCCTTCCAACAAGGGGGCGCCGTATTGCACTTTCGACAGCAATACCTTCGTCGGCCTGCTGCCCAAGCGTGACCTGATCAACCTGACGGCCAACGGCGTCGTCAAGGTCAGTGACGCGGTCGAGCTGTTTGGCGACGTGCTGTTCTCGAAGAGCAAGGTGACCCAGCGCTTCCAGCCGAGCCCGGTCCGTCGCCAGTTCCTGACGAGTGACGCCGAGTTTGGCAAGCAAGGCGTGGATCCGATTCTCCTGATCCGGCCGAGCAACCCCAACTATCAGATCGCGGCCGACTACCTGAATGCCAACGGCTGCGGGTCCATCGTCGGGCAACCGCTGGGGGTGACGGCGCGCGTGTTCGACTTTGGTCTGCGCACGAGCGAAGACGAGAACGAGCAGACGCGCCTGGTCGTCGGTTCGCGTGGCACGCTGTTCGGCCTGGACTACGAAGTCGCGGCCGCTCACAACGAGTCGAAGACCTCCGGCACTGTGCCTGACGGCTACTTCTCTCAGGTCGCCTACGCGCGCGTCATCAACGACCCGAACAGCGACTGGAACCCGTGGTCGCTGACGCAGTCTGCGGCGTTCAATGCCGCTCTGGCGGCTGCAGGTGCCAAGTACACCGGCGGCACGCTCGAAGCCAAGTCCACGGCCGACGGAATCGACGGCAAGATCTCCGGCGAACTCGGCAAGCTCGGTGGCGGCACAGTGCAGTACGCCGTCGGCGCGGCCTATCGGGAAGAGAAGCTCAAGACCACGCCGAGCGCGGCGCTGGGCACCGGCGACATCGCCGGCCTGGGCGGTGCCACGGCACCGGTTGACGTGAAGCGCAAGGTGGCGTCGATCTTCGGCGAACTGCTCCTGCCGATCTCGAAGACCCTTGAAGGTTCGCTGGCCGTTCGTGGCGACAAGTACTCGGTCATCGGTGACTCGATGAACTACAAGGCCGCGCTGTCGTGGAGGCCGAACCAGACCTTCCTGGTCCGCGGTTCGGTTGGCACGAGCTTCCGGGCGCCTTCGCTCATCGACCTCTACACGCCGGAGACCATCGGGACCTCGGAGCAGTTCGACGATCCGGGCACCGGACAAACCGATCTGCAGGTCAATGCGAAGAACGGCGGCAAGTCTGACCTGAAGCCGGAGAAGTCGCAGCAGGAAACCATCGGGATCGTCTTCCAGCCGACGCCGAACTTCTCTGCCGCCGTCGACCTGTTCAACGTTCGCGTGAAGGACTACATCCAGACGCCGTCGGCCCAGCTGATCGTCTCGCGCTTCCGCGCGGGTGACCCGGCCTACGCCGGCCTGGTGACGCTCGCCCCGAACGGCGACGTGGACCTGATCGACCAGAAGCTGTCCAACACCGGTGGTTCCACGGTGCGCGGCCTCGATGTCGACCTGCGCTACAGCGAGAACGTCGCCGACGGCAAGTTCTCGGCGCGCCTGTTCGGCACCTACATGCTGAAGTTCGACGAAACCACCCCAAGCGGCGCGATCTCGCACCGCGTGGGCACCATCGTCGACCCGGCCGGCAACCCGGTCTCGGGTGCGGACAACGGCGGTGTGGTGCTGCGCTGGAAGCATGCGCTGACCGGTACCTATTCGACCGGCGCGTGGGCCTTCACCGCAACGCAGAACTTCGCCAGCGGTTACGAAGCCGGGCGCAACGCGATCGACAACGACCGCAACTTCATCCCGAGCTTCTCGACCTACGACGCCAACATCACCTACACGGGCATCAAGAACCTGCGTCTGGCGATCGGTGCTCGGAACCTGTTCGACAAGAATCCTCCGGGAGTCTTCACGCCGGTCAGCAACCAGTTCCAGGGTGGCTACGACATCACGCAGTACGATCCGCGCGGTCGGTTCGTCTACGTGGCGGCAGGCTACAAGTTCTGGTAAGGCGCCCAAGCCCAACGCTTAGTTGCTCATTCATGCCCGCTGGTCACGAGCCGGCGGGCATTTTTGTTAACCTTGCGCGCTTGCGTACTGGAGACCCCAGGAAATGAACTTTGCCCAGCAACAGCGGGACCCGAGGAAACACCTCGCGGGCATCGCTGCTGTCATCCTGTTCCACGGCTTCATCGTGTACGCACTGGTGACCGGCCTGGCCAAGAAGGTGGTCGACGTCGTTCGAGCACCGATCGAGACCAAGGTCATCGAAGAGATCAAGAAGCCGCCGCCCCCTGCCGAGATCGTGGTGCCGCCGCCTCCGAAACTGGAAGCGCCGCCGCCGCCGTTCATCCCGCCGCCCGAGGTGCAGATCGCGACACCTCCGCCAGCCCAGCCGACCATCACGGCCGTCACGCCCACGCCGCCCCCGGCGCCGGTGGTGATCGCGCCTGCGCCGCCGCCAGTGGTCGCCGCCCCCCCCGCGCCTCCGCCGCCTGCCGCCCCCGTGGTCGCATCGGCTGGCGTGGTCTGCCCTGGCTACCAGGAGAAGGTGAAGGAAGCCGGCTTCCCGCGCGAGGCCAATCGTGCCGGGCTCACCCGCGGCGAGGCCCTCATCGAGTTCACCGTCGGTCCCGGTGGCGAGATCAAGAACGTGAAGGTCGTGCAGCAGTCGCATCCGATCTTCGGCCGCTATTCAGCCAAGGCGGTCGAGGAGGTCAAGTGCGTCGGACAAGGCCACGATGTCGCCGGTGTCCGCATTCCCTTCGTCTACCGATTCGATTGAGTCCGGCCCCATCCCGGCCTACGCTCACACGCATCCTTTTCTGCATCCCAGAAAGAGAATCAACATGTCATTCAACAAGTCCATCTTCGCCCTCGTCTTCACGCTGATCGTCGGCCTGCTGCCGCAACTCGGCTTCGCGCAGGCCTCCGCGCCCGAGGCCACGCCGGCCGCGGCGGCGCCCGCACCGGTGGCGGCACCGGCGCCCGCGCTGGTACCGACCGTCACCAAGGAAACCGTCGACAACCCCTACGGTTTGAAGGCCCTGTGGGCCCAGGGTGACTTCGTCGCCAAGGGCACGCTGATCATCCTCGTCATCATGAGCATGGGCAGCTGGTACATCCTGGTGACCAAGCTCTACGAGAGCATCAAGGTCAGCGGCGAAGCCAAGGCGGCGCGCGCCGGGTTCTTCAAGGCGGCCAGCATCCAGGAAGGCGCCAGCAAGCTGAAGGAGGGCAGCGCGTTCCGCTTCATCGCCGAGACCGGCATCGACGCGGGCGAGCACCACGAGGGCGCGCTCACCGAGAACATCGACCGCAACACCTGGGTGACGATGAGCGTGCAGCGCGCCGTCGACGAAGTGCAATCGCGCCTGCAGGACGGCCTGGCCTTCCTCGGCACGGTGGGTTCCACGGCGCCCTTCATCGGCCTGTTCGGCACGGTGTGGGGCATCCTGAACGCGCTGACCGCGATCGGCATCGCCGGCCAGGCGAGCATCGACAAGGTGGCCGGCCCGGTGGGCGAGTCGCTGCTGATGACGGCCATCGGCCTGGCCGTGGCGGTGCCGGCGGTGCTCGGCTACAACTGGCTGGTGCGCCGCAACAAGGTGACGATGGACGCGGTGCGCAGCTTCGCGGCCGACGTGCACGGCGTGCTGATGGGCGCGAAGTCGGTCCGCTGATCGTCGCACAGGAGAGAACCTCATGGCCATGAACATAGGTTCGGGCGGCGACGAGGACGAGATCACCAGCACGATCAACACCACGCCGCTCGTCGACGTGATGCTGGTGCTGCTGATCATCTTCCTGATCACCATCCCGGTCGTCACGCAGTCGATCGCGATGAGCCTGCCCAAGGAAATCAACATCGCCCGGCAGACCAAGCCGGAGAACATCGAGATCTCGGTGAACCGCGATGGCGACGTCTTCTGGAACAACCAGCCGGTGGCCGACAGCGAGGCGCTGTTCCAGCGCCTGAAGAAGGTCGCCGTGCAGGATCCGCAGCCCGAAGTGCACATCCGCGGCGACGAGAAGTCGCGCTATGAATCGATCGGGCGAGTCGTCTTCGCCTGCCAGCGCGCGGCGATCGCCAAGATCAGCTTCGTGACCGAACCGCCGCCGAAGGGGTGACCAGATGGCAATGAACCTAGGCTCCGGGTCGGGTGACAACGACGTGATGGTCGACATCAACACCACGCCGCTCATCGACGTGATGCTGGTGCTGCTGATCATGCTGATCATCACCATCCCGATCCAGTTGCACAGCGTCAACCTGAACATGCCGCAGGGCGCGCCGCCGGCACAGCAGAAGGAGCCGGTCGTCGTGACGATCGACATCGACTTCGACGGCACCATCCTGTGGAACGGCGAAGCGCTGACCGACCGTGCGGCGCTCGAGGATCGCCTGCAGCGCGTGGCGGCCGAGCCTGACCAGGCCGAAGTGCACATCCGGCCGAACAAGCTGGTCGAGTACAAGTCGGTCGCCACGGTGCTGGCCTCCGCGCAGCGGCTGGGCGTGACCAAGCTCGGCATGGTCGGCAACGAACAGTTCGTCAAGTAGGCCATGAAGCACATTCGATTCACCGCGCTCGCCGCGGCGTGTCTGATCGCCTTCGGTTCCGCGCAGGCGCAGGAGTCCGTGCGGCCCGACGTGGGCAAGCCTCTGCAGGCGGCGCAGGATCTCATCAAGGCCGGCAAGTACAAGGACGCGCTGGCCAAGGTGCGCGATGCCGATGCGGTGGGCGGCAAGAACGCCAACGAGAGTTATCTTGTCGAGCGCATGCGCATTGCCGCGGCTTCGGGCGCCGGAGATAACGACACCGCGGCCAGGTCCTTCGAGGCGTTGGCGGCCACCGGCAAGGTGGCGCCGGCCGACAAGGCGCGCATGGCCGAGTCGATCTCGGGCGGCTACTACCGCGCCAAGGACTATGCCAAGGCGATGCAGTGGGGCCAGCGCTACTTCAAGGAGGGCGGCACGAGCGGCTCGATGCGCACCTTGCTGATCCAGAGCCAGTACCTCAGTGGCGACTACGCCGGCGCGGCACGCGAGCTCACCGGCGAGATCCAGGCGGCCGAGAAGGCCGGCACACCGCCGGCGCAGGATCGGCTGAACCTGCTGCTGAACGCGGCGTCGCAGTTGAAGGATCCGGGCGCGACGGTCTTCGCGCTAGAGCGCCTGGTCACCTACTACCCGAAGAAGGAGTACTG
Source organism: Rhizobacter sp. AJA081-3 (assembly GCF_017795745.1). Classification (GTDB taxonomy): domain Bacteria; phylum Pseudomonadota; class Gammaproteobacteria; order Burkholderiales; family Burkholderiaceae_C; genus Piscinibacter. The sequence goes on from NZ_CP059067.1 coordinate 1,947,785, forward strand.
GGTCGACCTGCTCAGCCGCATGCAGCGCAAGCCCGGCTTCAGTGACCGGCTGGTGCTCGACACCTACCGGCTCAGCCTGGCCACCGGCAGCATGAGCTCCGCCAGCGACTTCATGGAGATGAGCCAGCTCGCATTGCAGGCCGGCCACGAACTCGAGGCCAAGCAGGTGGTCGACAAAGGCTTCGCCACCGGCGTGCTCGGCACCGGCGCCGAGGCCGATCGCCACAAGCGTCTGCGTGACCTGGTCATGAAGCGGATCGACGAGGCGAAGGCGGCCCGCGCGGCGGCGGAGAGCGAGGCCAATAATGCGAAGGACGGCAATGCGCTCGTCAGCCTGGGCTTCTCGACCGCGCTGGGCGGCGACAGCGCCCGCGGCCTGCAGATGATGCAGCAGGGCATCACCAAGGGCGGACTGAAACGGCCCGAGGATGCCAAGCTGCACCTCGGCGTCGCGCAGGTCCTGGCCGCCGACGCGAGGGCCCAGGCGACGCTGCGCAGCGTCGGGGGCACCGACGGCACGGCCGATCTGGCCCGGCTGTGGAGCCTCTACGCTCGACGCAAAGGCTGAGCCGACACGTCGATGAGCGAACACGGTGGCGGGGGCAAGGCCCGCCACCCTTGCGTCACTTCGGCGCCAGCCGGATCGCGCCGTCCAGGCGGATCACTTCGCCGTTGAGCATGTCGTTGACGATGATCTGGTGCACGAGCTTCGCGTAGTCCGCGGGCGTGCCCAGGCGGCTCGGGAAGGGCACGCCGGCGGCGAGCGCGTCCTGCACCTCCTGAGGCATCGAGAACAGCATCGGCGTGCCGAAGATGCCCGGCGCGATGGTCATGTTGCGGATGCCGTTGCGAGCCAGGTCGCGCGCGATCGGCAGCGTCATGCCGACCACGCCGCCCTTCGAGGCCGAATACGCCGCCTGGCCGATCTGGCCGTCATAGGCCGCGACGCTGGCGGTGGAGATCAACACGCCGCGCTCGCCGGTGGGCTCCGGTTCGTTCTTCGCCATCGCCGTGGCGGCCAGGCGGATCATGTTGAAGCTGCCGACCAGGTTGACGGTGATCACCTTGGCGAACAGCGACAGCGCGTGCGCGCCATCCTTGCCCACCGTCTTGGCGGCCGGGGCGATGCCGGCGCAGTTGACCAGGCCGACCAGCTTGCCGAGCTTGAGCGCGGCATCGACGGCCGCCTGCCCGTCGGCCTCCTGGCTGACGTCGCACTTGACGAACACGCCCCCGAGTTCTTTCGCGATGGCTTCGCCACGATCGGCCTGCAGGTCGGCGATGACGATCTTGCCGCCGTGCGCGGCGAGCATGCGCGCCGTGCCTTCGCCCAGGCCCGAGGCGCCGCCGGTAACGATGAAGACCTTGCCTGCGATGTCCATGTCGCGCTCTTTCAGGACAGGGCGGCGAGTGCGCGCGCGGTGATCTCGTCGACGCTGCCGGTGCCGTCGATCTTGCGATAGCGTGGCGCGCCGGCGTCGCCGGTGGCGGCCCATCGGGAGTAGTAGTCGACCAGCGGCCGTGTCTGGCTCTGGTAGACCTCGAGGCGCTTGCGCACGGTCTCTTCCTTGTCGTCGTCGCGCTGGATCAGATCTTCACCCGTCGCGTCGTCCTTGCCGGCCACCTTGGGCGGGTTGAACTTGACGTGGTAGGTGCGTCCCGAGGCCACATGCACGCGCCGGCCGCTCATGCGCTCGATGATGGCGCTGTCGGGCACGTCGATCTCGAGAACGAGGTCGAGCTTGACGCCGGCGTTCTTCATCGCGTCGGCCTGCGGGATGGTGCGCGGGAAGCCGTCGAACAGGAAACCCTTGGCGCAGTCGGGCTGGGCGATGCGTTCCTTCACGAGACCGATGATGATGTCGTCGCTGACGAGCGCACCCGAGTCCATCACACGCTTGGCGGCCAGGCCCATCTCGGTGCCCGCTTTCACGGCCGCACGCAGCATGTCGCCGGTGGAAATCTGCGGGATGCCGAACTGCTTGCAGATGAACGCCGCCTGGGTGCCCTTGCCGGCGCCGGGTGCGCCCAACAGGATGAGTCTCATGGGTCTGCCTCGTTTGTCTTTATGGTGCGTGGCAACGACGACGTGGGGCCCTCGTCGCGCCGGGTCGCAACGAGAATACCATGCGCGTCCCTGCGTGAAACTGACGCTTCCCCGCAGGCGATGAGGCCGCTTGAAGCGGGTCAGGCGCTGAACAGCGCGCGTACGCGGGCGAGGTCTTCCGGCGTGTCCACCCCGGGCCCCGGCGCGTGCGCGCTGACATGCACGGCGATGCGTTCGCCATGCCACAGCACACGCAGTTGCTCGAGCGATTCGATGCGCTCCAGCGGTGCCGGCTCCAGCTGCGGGAAGCGCCTCAGGAAACCCGCGCGGTAGGCGTACAGGCCGACGTGGCGCAGCGGGCAGGGCGCGGGCAGAGCGGTCGAACCGGACGCGCGGCCATCGCGCCACCAGGGGATCGGCGCACGCGAGAAGTAGAGCGCGCGGCCGGCGGCATCGAGCACCACCTTCACCACGTTCGGGTTGTCGAACTCGGCCGGCGAGACGATGGCGTGGGCCGCCGTGCTCATCACGCAGTCCGCGCGCTGCGACAGCAGGGCCGCGCAGGCATCGACGAGGCCCGGGTCGATCAGCGGCTCGTCGCCCTGCACGTTGACGACCATGTCGTCGCCGTCGAGCGAGAGCAGGGCACAGGCTTCGGCCAGGCGATCGCTGCCGGTCGCGTGGTCGGTGCGCGTGAGCACGGCGCGCACGCCGTGCGCTGTGCAGGCCGCCACGATGTCGGCATGGTCCGCGGCGACCACCACCGCAGCCGCCGACGACAACGCCGCGCGCTGCGCGACCCGCACGATCATCGGCAGGCCAGCGATGTCGGCCAGCGGCTTGTTCGGCAAACGCGTCGACGCGAGCCGCGCCGGCACGAGCACGGTGAAGCTCACGGGGTGGTCGGGGTGTCGTTCAACGCGCGTGCTTCGGACTCCAGCATCACGGGGATGCCGTCGCGCACCGGGAAAGCCAGATGGTCGGCGTGGCAGACGAGTTCGTGGCGCTCGTCGGTCGGCGGTCGGCGATGTTCGAGCGGGCCCTTGCACAGGGGGCAGACCAGCAGATCGAGCAAGCGGGTTTCCATGGCGATCAACGACGGGTCAGGGGTGGAGGAGCAGATCGTGTCGGCAGCAGCGCCAGCACGGCACGTTCGAAGTCCGCATCGAAACCGAAGTCTAACGCCGCGACCCACAGGCGCACGCCGGCGGCGCGCTGCGGGGTGATCTTCACCGCGTCCTTTTCGGTCATCACGACATCGGTGGTGCCGGGCGGCCAGTCGAGCTGTACGTAGTCGTGGTGATCGGGCAGTGCGTGCTCCACGATGTCGAGCCCGGCCTCGCGCAACATGGAGAAAAAGCGCTGGGGCCTGGCGATGCCGGCGGCCGCGAGCACGGGGCGGCCGCGCAGGCTTGAAATCATCTCGGGTGCCGCCTGGCGGTCTTGCCACCAGTCCGCGAGCGACACGACGCCGGCCAGCCTGCGCAGCGCCAGGTGGCCCGGCAGCGGGGTGCTCGGTCGCGTTGCGTTGTAGAGCACGGCGGTGCGTACGGGCACCTGCGCAGGCATCGGTTCGCGCAGGGGGCCGGCCGGTAGCAGCCAGCCGTTGCCGGCACCGCGCTCGTCGAACACCAGCACCTGCGCGTCGCGCGCCAGTCGCAGGTGCTGCAGGCCATCGTCGCAGACCACGATGTCCACTTCAGGATGGCGTTGTCGCAGGGCGCGCGCCGCAGCCACTCGGTCGCGCCCGACGAACACCGGCACGCCGCCACGCAGGCGCAGCAGCAGGGGCTCGTCGCCTGCCGATGCGGCCGATGTGTCGGGCACGACCTCGAGCACGTGGTCGGTGCTGCGGCCATGCCCGCGCGAGACGATGCTAGGCCGCCAGCCTTCGCGGCGCAGCAAGGCGATCAGCGCGAGCACCGTGGGGGTCTTGCCGGCGCCACCGGCCACGAGGTTGCCGACCACCAGCACTGGCACGTCGATGCGCTGCTCCTTCAGGATGCCGCGGCGGTAGAGCCAGCGTCGTGCGGCCGTGACCGCGCCGAACATCAGGGCCAGCGGAAGCAGGGAGGTCGCGAGCAGCCCGCGCGACTGCCACGCCTGCTGCAGGCGCGTGGCGAAACCCGATGAAGAAGTGGCCAAGGCCGCAGCCGCGCCTCAGCGCGCTTCGCCGCCTGAAGTCTGCGTCGCGAAGGTCAGGCGCGGCAAGCCGGCGCGGCGGGCCGCGTCCATCACGTTGACCACGCTCTGGTGGGCCGCGGTCGCGTCGGCCGAGACGATCACGATCAGGTCGTTGGAGCCGGCGGCCACCGCGGAGAGCTCGGCGGCAAGTCGCTCGACGCTGCGCCCCTCGACCGGCTTGCGGTTGACGACGTAGCGCCCGTCGGCGCTGACGACGACGATGATCTCGCGCGGCCGCTCGCGCAGCTTCTCGGCATCGGCGATCGGCAAGGTGACCTGCAGCTCGGTGAACTTCGAGTACGTGGTCGAGAGCATCAGGAAGATGAGCACGACCAGCAGCACGTCGATGAACGGGATCAGGTTGATCTCCGGTTCTTCGATTCGCCCCTTGCGGAAGTTCAGCGACATGGCGGCCTCAGCTGCTCGCGCGGGCCATGGAGAAGCGCAACAGGTGAGGCACCAGGCGGTTCGCCGCCTGTTCCATGTCGAGCGTGTACTGGTCGACCAGGCCGCGGAAGTAGCGGTAGAACATCAGCGCCGGAATCGCCACGATCAGCCCGAATGCGGTGTTGTACAGCGCCACCGAGATGCCGTGCGCCAGCATCGCAGGGTTGCTGCCGGTGGTGGGCGACTGCGAGCCGAAGATCTCGATCATGCCGATCACGGTGCCCAGCAGCCCGAGGTAGGGTGCGGCCGAGGCGATCGTGCCCAGCGTGTTCAGATAGCGCTCCATGCGGTGCACGGCGGCGCGCCCGGCGGACTCGAGCGTGCCGCGCAGGGCATCCTCCGTGATGCGCGGGTCGGCGATCACGGCGCGCACGCCGCCAGCCAGCACGCGACCGAGGATGGAGTTGTCGGCCAGCTTGTTCACCACGTCCGGGGAAGGCAGGTTGGCGCGGGTCACGGACAGCACTTCGTCGAGCAGGCGCGGCGGAATCACGCGCGCCGCACGCAGACTGGAAAGGCGCTCGACCACCACGGCCAGGGCGACGATGGAACAGATGATGAGGGGCCAGATCGGCCAGCCAGCGGCTTGTATGATCGAAAACAAGCGAGCCCTTTCGAAGGCAAGAACCGTGTTTTTCGGGACGCGCGATTATGGACCAAGCCTTGCGGCACGCAGTGCGTCCATGTGTGCCGATGCGAGCCGGCGCGCCTCGGACGTGCACCACGCGAGAGCAATCCACCGCTGATGTGGATAACTTTGTGGGCAACCCGTGCCAGCCGGCTGCAAAGCCGCGCGAAATCTCGCATCCAGCTAGATTGCTGAAAACTTAAGCATCATAAAATCCTTGAAAATCAATCACTTGCACGAAAATGACAAGGCGATGACGGGCATAGTGCCGCGCCAGGCCTTGTGCCTGCACGTTGTGGAGTTCTTGGGCCGCGCCAGTGCTGGGTTTGCGCGTGGTTGAGCCGGTCGCCGAGGCGGGAAGCCGGCTGGTCTGGAGCGTTGCCGGCCTCGTGCAGGCGGTGGCCGACGCGCTGGCGGCTCGCTTTCCGGTCTGCGTGGTGCGCGGCGAGTTGTCGGCGTTCATGCGCGCGGCCAGCGGGCATTGCTACTTCAGCCTGAAGGACGCGGATGGCGCGGCGGCCTTGCTGCGCTGCGCGATGTTCCGCCGTGCAGCCAGCCTGCTGGATTTCGCGCCGGCCGACGGGCAACTCGTGGAGATTCGCGGCCGGCTGGCGGTGTACGAGCCGCGCGGAGAGTTGCAGTTCGTCGTCGAGGGCATGAAGCGCGCCGGTGCCGGCGCGCTGTACGAGCAGTTCCTGCGCCTGAAGTCGAAGCTCGAGGCCCAGGGCCTGTTCGACGCGCAGCGCAAGCGGCCCATCGCGGCGTTTCCTCGCCGCATCGGCGTGGTCACCTCGCTCGGTGCCGCGGCCCTGCATGACGTGCTGACTGCGCTGGCACGACGCAGCCCGCAGGTCGAGGTGTTCGTCTACCCGAGCCTGGTGCAGGGCGCCGAGGCGCCGGCTGCGCTGGCGCTGGCGCTGGCCACGGCGTCGCGGCGCGCCGAGGTCGACACGCTGCTGCTGTGCCGCGGCGGCGGCTCGCTCGAGGATCTGTGGGCCTTCAACGACGAGCGCGTGGTGCGCGCCGTGGCGGCCTGCTCGATGCCGGTGGTGTGCGGCGTGGGCCATGAGACCGACGTGACGCTGGCCGACCTGGCGGCCGACCTGCGCGCCCCGACTCCCACGGCGGCCGCCGAGCTGTCGGCGCCACCCCGGGTGGCCTGCCTCGAATCACTGGCGTTGCTGCAGCGTCGTGCGAGCCAGCGCCTGCACGGCGCGCTGGACATGCACGCACAAAGGCTGGACAGCCTGTCGCTGCGCCTGGCGCGCCCGCTCGAAGCGGTGCGGGCCCGGCGGCAGCAGCTCGCGCTGCTCGGGCAGCGCCTGAGCGGTGCCGGCCGGCGACTGCACGAGCGCCGCGGCATGCAGCTCGAGCAACTGGCCCGGCGCCAGGTGCGCGCCGTTGCCGTCGACGCGCAGGCCCGGTCGCGGCAGGTGGACAGCCTGGAGGCAAGGCTGAACGCGCTCGACCCGCAGCACGTGCTGGCGCGGGGCTATGCGTGGCTCACCGGGCCGGGCGGTGTGGTGGTGCAGTCGGTGCGCCAGCTCGAGCTGGGCGCGCCGGTGCAGGCCACCCTGGCCGACGGGCAGGCCGACCTCCGCGTCACCGCGGTCACCCCGGAGCGCCGCGGCTGAATCGGCAAGCCTCCCGGCAGGGCCTTGCGACGCTGCCTACAATGAGCATCAATCCGCCACCCAACATGAGAGGACTCGCATGGAACACACCCTGCCGCCGTTGCCCTATGCCATCGACGCCCTGGCGCCCCACCTGAGCAAGGAAACGCTGGAGTTTCACCACGGCAAGCACCACAACGCTTATGTCGTGAACCTGAACAACCTGCAGAAGGGCACCGAGTTCGAGAGCCTGTCGCTCGAGGACATCGTCAAGAAGTCGTCCGGCGGCGTCTACAACAACGCGGCGCAGATCTGGAACCACACCTTCTTCTGGAACTGCATGAAACCCGCCGGCGGCGGCGAGCCCAAGGGTGCACTGGCCACGGCCATCAACGCCAAGTGGGGCAGCTATGCGGCCTTCAAGGAAGCCTTCGCCAAGAGCGCGGTCGGCAACTTCGGCTCAGGCTGGACCTGGCTGGTCAAGAAGGCCGACGGCAGCGTCGACATCGTCAACATGGGTGCTGCCGGCACGCCGCTGACCACCGGCGACAAGGCCTTGCTGACCATCGACGTGTGGGAGCATGCCTATTACATCGACTACCGCAACCTGCGCCCGAAGTTCGTCGAGACCTTCCTGACCTCGCTGGTCAATTGGGAGTTCGCCGAGAAGAACTTCGCCTGATCGCCCCGCGCGACAAACGAAAAGGCCGGTCGGTGACCGGCCTTTTTCATGCGCTCGGCGATTCAGTTGCCGAAGGGCGCTCCGGTGATCTTCGCGCCGGGCTTGATGGCGCGCTTGTCGAACCAGCCCTTGTTCATTTCCAGCACGAAGCGCACCGGCTTCTTCGAGCAGTGCGAGTCCAGCGTTTGCGGCTTCATGTCTTCGATGTTGACGATGCTGCCGTCGTCGGCCAGGAAGGCGATCGACAGCGGCAGCAGCGTGTTCTTCATCCAGAAGCATTGTTGCCCCGGCTGCTCGAACACGAACAGCATGCCGTCGTTGGCTGGCATGGTCGGGCGGTGCATCAGGCCGATCGCACGCTGCTCGGGCGTGCGTGCCAGTTCCGCCGTGATGACGTGGAAACCCGCCGTGAGACGGGTGGTCGGCAGGCGCTGTGCCGCGTCCTGCGCCGTGGCGAGACCCACGAAGCTCAGGGCGGCGGCAGCGATGAGCTGATGTGGCTTGATGTATGTCATGTGCGAACCAGCATAGCAAGCCTAGATTATCGCCGTGGCCCCCTCAATGACTTCCAGCGTCGCACCCGCTGCGAGCGCAAACGACCTGCGTGCGCTCGACGACCCCCTGAACCAGTCCGCCTTCACGACCTGGACGCAGGGCAAGGGCGGTGAGCGCGAAGCCACCTCGCAGTTCCGCCTCTCGGGCCTGTACTGCGCCGCCTGCGCCGGGTTGATCGAAACGGCGCTGGAAGGCGTCGACGGTGTGCTCGAAGCCCGTGTGCATTCGGCCACCTCGCTCGCCCTGGTACGCTGGGATCCGCGCCGCACGCGCGCCTCGGCGCTGGTCGAGGCGGTCCAGCGTGCCGGTTACGGCGCGGTGCCCGACGCCGCGGCGAGCGCGCGAACCCAGCGCGAGGCCGAGCAGCGCAAGGCGCTTTGGCGCATGTTCGTGGCCGGCTTCTGCATGATGCAGGTGATGATGTATGCCACGCCGGCCTACGTGGCGGCGCCGGGAGACATCACGCCCGACATGCAGCGGCTGCTGCAATGGGCGAGCTGGGTGCTGAGCCTGCCGGTGATGCTGTTCTCCGCCGGGCCCTTCTTCTCGGGCGCCTGGCGCAGCCTGCGCCAGCGGCGCCTGGGCATGGATGTGCCGGTGGCCCTGGGCATCGCCGTCACCTTCATCGCGAGTTCGGGTGCCACCTTCGACCCGGGCGGCCACTTCGGCCACGAGGTGTACTTCGACTCGCTGACGATGTTCGTCTTCTTCCTGCTCGGCGGGCGCTACCTCGAGTTGCGCGCGCGGCATCGCGTCGCGCTGGCGCTCGAAGCGGGCACGGCACGGCTGCCCGACAGCGCGCAACGCGTGCGCGAAGACGGCTCGATCGAAGTGGTGGCAGTGGCGCGGCTGGCCGCCGGCGACCGCGTGCGTGTGCCGGCCGGGCAGGCCTTCCCGGCCGACGGCGTGCTGCTCGAGGGGCGCACGCTGGCCGACGAGGCCCTGCTGACGGGCGAATCCGCCCCGGTGCCCAAGCAGGACGGCGACGAGGTCGTGGCCGGCAGCCTGAACCTGCGCGCGCCCGTGCTGATGCAGGTGCTGCGCCTGGGCGAAGACACCCGCCAGGCCGGCATCGTGGCGTTGATGCGCAGCGCGCTGACGCAGCGTCCGCGTCTGGTCCAGCAGGCGGAGCGTCTGGCCGGCCCGTTCCTGTGGACCGTGCTGGCGCTGGCCGCGGGTTCGGCAGCGGTGTGGTCGATCGTCGATCCGTCGCGGGCGGTGTGGGTCGCCGTGTCGGTGCTCATCGTGACCTGCCCGTGCGCGCTGTCGCTGGCTGCGCCATCGGCGCTGCTGGCCGCCACCGGCGCGCTGGCGCGCCGCGGCGTGCTGCTGCAGCGGCTCGAGGCTCTGGAGGGCCTGGCCGGTGTCGACACGGTCGTGTTCGACAAGACCGGGACCTTGACGCGAGACCAGCTCGAACTCGTGCAGGTGCGGGCGCTGCGCGAGGGCGACGATGCGCAGGCGCTGCTCGCATCCGCGGCTGCGCTGGCATCGCTTTCGAGCCATCCGGCTTCGCGGGCGCTGGTGCAAGCGGCGGGTGCCACGCCATCGGCCGCCGGCTGGAGCGAGGTCGAGGAGCATCCGGGGCAAGGCCTGCAGGCTCGCACCGCAGACGGCAGCGTGTGGCGTCTCGGGCGGCAGAGTTGGGTCGACGCGTCGGCGTCGATCGGCGGCACCGACGAAGAGGCGCTGTGGTTCGGCCCGGCCGGCCAGGCGCGAGCGGCCTTCGAACTGCGCGAACAACTGCGCGACGATGCCCAGGCCACGATCGACCGGCTCGGCCGCGAAGGGATTCGCGTCGCCTTGCTGTCTGGTGACGCGCCCGGTCGTGCCGAGTCGCTGGCGCGCCGACTGGGCATCACCGACGTGCGCGGCGGTGCGACGCCGGCCGACAAGCTGGCCGCCGTGGCCGCCTGGCAGGCCGAGGGCCGGCGTGTGGCCATGGTTGGCGACGGCCTCAACGATGCACCGGTGCTGGCGCGCTCCGATGTCTCAATTGCCTTCGCACATGGTTCGGCCGTGGCACGCAGCGGCGCCGATGTCGTGCTGCTCGGCGAGCGCCTGGGCGAGGTCGCGATCGCCCGCGCCCAGGCGAAGCGCACCTTGCGCATCATTCGCCAGAACCTGACCTGGGCGGCCGTCTACAACGCGGCCTGCGTGCCGCTGGCGCTGATGGGCTGGCTGCCGCCCTGGGCTGCGGGCATCGGCATGGCCTCGAGTTCGCTCCTGGTGGTGCTCAATGCCTTGCGGGTCTCGCGCATCGAGGGTGACGAGGGCTGAGCGGCATGGACATCCTCTACATGCTCATTCCACTGTCGGTGGTCCTGGTGTTCGCCGTGATCGGCATCTTCGCTTGGGCGCTGCATGGCGGGCAGTTCGACGATCTGGATCGCGAAGGCGAGCGAATCCTGGGTGCCGATGAGACAACGGCCTTCCCGCCTTCGGGAAAGGTTGATAGCGATCAAGCCCGGGATTGACCCTTCGCGAAACAATGATTTCAGTAGTTACATGACAACCGCACAAGGAGCGATCCGATGGTCAACAACTCGTTGACGGCCGCCAAGAACGGGCCGGTGTACGACGACGGCGTGGTGAGAGCGTTCTCTCTCGCCGCGGTGCTATGGGGGGTGGTGGGGATGCTGGTCGGCGTGATCATCGCCGCGCAGCTCACCTGGCCCGAACTCAACCTGGGGATCTCGTTCCTCAGCTACGGCCGCCTGCGGCCGCTGCACACCAACGCGGTGATCTTCGCGTTCGGTGGTTGCGTGCTGTTCGCGTCGAGCTACTACGTCGTGCAGCGCACGTCGCAGGTGCGGCTGTTCGCCGGTGGCCTGGCCTGGTTCACCTTCTGGGCCTGGCAACTGGTGATCCTGCTGGCGGCGATCACGCTGCCGCTGGGCATGACCAGCGGCAAGGAATACGCCGAACTCGAATGGCCGATCGACATCCTGATCACCGTCGTGTGGGTTTCCTATGCGGTGGTGTTCTTCGGCACCATCGGCACGCGCAAGGTGCGCCACATCTACGTGGCCAACTGGTTCTTCGGCGCGTTCATCCTCACGGTGGCGCTGCTGCACCTGGTCAACAGTGCCGCGATCCCGGTCAGCCTGACCAAGAGCTATTCGGCCTACGCGGGCGTGCAGGACGCGATGGTCCAGTGGTGGTACGGCCACAACGCGGTGGGCTTCTTCCTCACCGCCGGCTTCCTGGGGATGATGTACTACTTCATCCCGAAGCAGGCCGAGCGCCCCGTGTACTCGTATCGCCTGTCGATCGTGCACTTCTGGGCGCTGATCTTCACCTACATGTGGGCCGGCCCGCACCACCTGCACTACACCGCGCTGCCCGACTGGGCGCAGAGCGTGGGCATGCTGTTCTCGCTGGTGCTGCTGGCGCCTTCCTGGGGCGGCATGATCAACGGCATCATGACGTTGTCGGGTGCATGGCACAAACTGCGTGATGACCCGATCCTGAAGTTCCTGATCGTCTCGCTGTCGTTCTACGGCATGTCGACCTTCGAAGGCCCGATGATGTCGATCAAGACGGTGAACGCTCTGTCCCACTACACCGACTGGACGGTCGGTCACGTGCACAGCGGCGCGCTCGGCTGGGTGGGTCTGGTGTCGATGGGCACGCTCTACTACCTGATCCCGCGCATGTTCGGCCGCAAGCAGATGTACAGCGTGCGCGCCATCGAGCTGCACTTCTGGATTGCCACCATCGGCATCGTGCTGTACATCGCCGCCATGTGGATCGCCGGCGTGATGCAGGGACTGATGTGGCGCGCGATCAACCCTGACGGCACGCTGGTCTACAGCTTCGTCGAGAGCGTCAAGGCGACGTTCCCGTTCTACGTGATCCGACTGCTCGGCGGGGTGCTGTACCTCGGCGGCATGCTGATCATGGCCTGGAACGTGATCAAGACCGCCACCAGCGGCAAGTACGAGCCGGTGCCGATTCCGGCCGTGGCTGCCCACGCCTGACCCCAAGGAGCACCGAACATGGCCAACAACGAAGCCACCGGTCTCTCGCACGAGAAGATCGAGACCAACAACTTCCTGATGATCCTGCTGATCCTGCTGGTGGTCGCAGTGGGCGGCATCGTCGAGATCGTCCCGCTGTTCTTCCAGAAGTCCACCACGGAGGCGGCGCCGGGCCTCAAGCCCTACACGGCTCTGCAGCTGGCGGGGCGTGACGTGTACATCCGCGAGGGTTGCTACAACTGCCACTCGCAGATGATCCGCCCGTTCCGCGCTGAAACGCTGCGCTACGGTGACTACTCCAAGGCGGGCGAGTTCGTCTACGACCACCCGTTCCAGTGGGGCAGCAAGCGCACCGGTCCGGACCTGCACCGCGTGGGCGGCAAGTACAGCGACGACTGGCACCGCATCCACCTGATCAACCCGCGTGACCTGGTGCCGGAGTCCAACATGCCGGCCTATCCGTGGCTGCTCAAGGGCAACGTCGACCCGGGCGACATGGCGCCGAAGATGAAGGCGCTTCGCATGGTCGGCGTGCCCTACACCGACGCCGAGATCGCCAAGGCCGGTGACGAGGTGAAGGGCAAGACCGAAATGGATGCCGTGATTGCCTACCTGCAGGTGATGGGCACCTCGGCCGCCGTCGCGGCGGCGGCCAAGTGACGGAGACGCACCATGGACATCAATGACCTGAGAAGCGTGGTCACCGTGGTCTCGATGCTGGCCTTCCTGGGCATCATCGTCTGGGCCTGGTCACGCAGCAACCGTTCAGCATTCGACGAAGCGGCCAAGTTGCCGTTCGCCGAGGAGCAGGGCGCCGAAGGCGCCTCGCGTGGAGGAAACCAACAATGAGCGACTTCTTCAACAGCGGCTGGTCGATCTTCATCGCCGCCGTCACGATCCTCGGCCTCGCGGCCTGCCTGTTGCTGCTGGTCGTGGCCAGCAAACGCAAGGTGATGGCCAACGACAACACCACCGGCCACGTGTGGGACGGTGACCTGCGCGAACTGAACAACCCGCTGCCGCGCTGGTGGATGATCCTGTTCGTCCTCACCGTCGTGTTCGCCGCGCTCTACCTGGTGCTCTATCCAGGCCTGGGCAATGCGGCCGGCAAGCTGGGCTGGACGAGCGCGGGCCAATACGACGCCGAACAGGCGAAGGCGCAGGCCACCATGGCGCCGCTGTACGCGAAGTTCACCAGCCAGGGCGCCGAGGCGCTGGCGAAGGACCCGCAGGCGATGGCCATCGGCGAGCGCCTGTACATCAACAACTGCGCGCAGTGCCACGGCTCCGATGCCAAAGGCAGCAAGGGCTTCCCGAATCTGACGCTGCCGGTCGAGTCGCGCCTGGCGACCGACTCGTTCGATGCCGTCAAGGCCACGATCACCAATGGCCGGCAGGGTTTGATGCCCCCGATGGCCGCGGCGGTCGGCAGCTCCGAGGACGTGAAGAACGTGGCGAACTACGTGCTGAGCCTGTCGGGCAGCCCGCACAACGCCACGGCGGCGCAGCTCGGCAAGGAGAAGTTCGCGGCCTGCGCTGCCTGTCACGGCCCGGACGGCAAGGGCCTCAAGGCACTGGGCGCGCCCAACCTGACCGACAAGGTCTGGCTGCACGGCTGGGGCGAGGAGGCGATTCTGGCGATGGTGAACAATGGCAAGACCAACGTCATGCCGGCGCAGGCCAGCCGGATGTCGCCCGAGCAGATCCACGTGCTCTCCGCCTATGTGTGGAACCTGGCCCAGGCCAGCCCGCAGAAGTGATCGAGTGAATGTCTGAGACTCCAGCCACCGCGTCGGGGGCCGCGTCCCCCGATGCGGCCGGCGAGATTGTTTCGCTGTATGCCGCGCACCAGAAGATCTACGCGCGGGCCGTCAGTGGCTGGTTCTCGACGTGGCGGTGGGCGCTTGTCTGGGGCACCCAGATCCTCTTCTACGGCCTGCCCTGGCTGCAGTGGAATGATCGCCAGGCGGTGCTCTTCGACCTCGGCGCCCGCCGTTTCTACATCGGCGGCCTGGTCCTGCACCCGCAGGACTTCATCTACCTCACCGGGCTGCTGATCGTCTCGGCCTACGGGCTGTTCCTGTTCACCGCGGTGGCGGGGCGGCTGTGGTGCGGCTATGCGTGCCCGCAGACCGTCTACACCGAGATCTTCATGTGGTTCGAGAACCGCATCGAGGGCGATCGTGCCAAGCGCATGAAGCTCGATGCGGGGCCCTGGAACGGCCAGAAGCTGCTGCGAAAGGGCGGCAAGCAGTTCGTCTGGCTCGCCTTCGGGCTGTGGACGGGTTTCACCTTCGTCGGCTACTTCACCCCGATCCGCACTCTGGCCGCCGAGGCGGCGACGCTCGGCTTCGGCCCGTGGGAATGGTTCTGGATTCTGTTCTACGGCTTCGCCACCTACGGCAACGCCGGCTACATGCGCGAGCAGGTCTGCAAGTACATGTGCCCGTACGCGCGCTTCCAGAGCGCGATGTTCGATCACGACACGATGATCATCAGCTACGACACCGCGCGCGGCGAGCCGCGCGGTTCGCGGCCGCGATCGGCCCCGCATGCGTCTCTGGCGCAGCTTGGCAAGGGTGAGTGCATCGACTGTTCCTTGTGCGTGCAGGTCTGCCCGACCGGCATCGACATCCGCAAGGGCCTGCAGTACGAGTGCATCGGCTGTGCTGCCTGCATCGACGTGTGCGACAGCGTGATGGACAAGATGAGCTATCCGCGCGGCCTGATCCGCTACGCCACGCAGAACGGCATCGACAAGGGCTGGGACAAGGCGCAGATGCTGCGGCGCGTGCTGCGACCGCGCGTGCTCGTCTACACCGCCATCCTGATCCTCATCCTCACGGCCTTCGGTGCCAGCCTGATGCTGCGCACGCCGTTCCGTGTCGACGTGGTTCGCGATCGCGGTGCGCTGGCCCGCCTGGTGGAAGACGGCCGCATCGAGAACGTCTACCGCCTGCAGGTGATGAACGGCACGGAGGCGCCGCAGCGCTTCCGCATCGAGGTGGACGGCCTGAAGGGTGCCATCATTGCGGGCAAGTCGCTGGTCGAGGTCGGTTCCACCGAATCGCGCTGGGTGGCGGTGAGCGTCCAGGTGCCGCCGGAAACGGCCGGTTCGCTGGGAGCCGGCGCGCACCCGATGCGGTTCAACATCACGCGCTTGCCGGATGCATCCGGCGGCGAGATTTCCGTGCACGAGAAGTCGACCTTCGTCGTGCCGCGCTGAACACACAAGGACTGAACCATGCAGAACAAGCCGATCCCTTGGTACAAGTTTCCGATGGTGTGGCTGGTGGTCGGCGGTCCGCTGTCGGTGGTCATTGCCAGCCTGGCCACCGCGGTGGTGGCCTGGAAGCACATCGACCCGGTGATCGCCACCACGCCGCAGGGCGAACTGCGCGCCGCCGACGACGTGGCGGCCAAAGTCAGCCCGAAGGATGCGCTGGCGCCCGCCATGCAGGGCCGCAACCACGCAGCGTCACCGCAGCGCTGAGATGCACATCCCGGGGGCGGTCTTGAAGCAGCGTGCGCTGACCATTCTCTGGCCCGCCTTCCTGATGGCCGGTGTGCTGGAGATGCTGATCTTCGTGGTCGTCGATCCGGGCGACCTGCACTGGTTCGGTGGCGAGGCGCTGAACTGGTCCAACCAGGCGGTCTACACCGTCACCTTCCTGATCTTCTGGGCGGTCATCGCGACCGCCGGGGCGCTCACGGCGCTGCTGGACGCGAGCCCGGAAGAGATCAACGCCGACCGCGGCCGCAGCTGGCCGCGCTGAGCGGGCAGATCTTCAGCAGGCGGTGCTGCTGATCAGCTGGCGCAGACCGGCTTCGTCGAGGATGCGGATGTGGCGCTGCTTGACCTCGAGCAGGCCATCGTCCTGGAACTTCGAGAAGGTGCGGCTCACGGTTTCCAGCTTGAGGCCGAGGTAGCTGCCGATCTCTTCGCGCGTCATGCGCAAGATGAGCGACGAGGCCGAGAAACCGCGCGCCTGCAGCCGCTGCGTCAAGTTGAGCAGGAAGGCGGCCAGACGCTCCTCCGCGCGCATGCTGCCCAGCAGCAGCATCATCCCGTGGTCGCGAACGATCTCGCGGCTCATGATCTTGTGGAACTGGTGCTGCAGCGGCGTGAAGTCGCGCGACAGCTCCTCGAGTTGCCCGAACGGGATCACGCAGACCTGCGAGTCTTCCAGCGCGATCGCATCGCAGTTGTGGCGGTCGTGGCTGATGCCGTCCAGCCCGAGCAATTCGCCGGCCATCTGGAAGCCGGTGACCTGGTCGCGGCCGTCTTCCGAGGAGACGCAGGTCTTGAAGAACCCGGTGCGCACCGCGTAGAGCGACTGGAACGAGTCGCCGGTGCGGAACAGTGCGTCGCCGCGGGTCACCGAGCGGCGCTTGGCCACCAGTTCGTCGAGCCGCTCGAGATCGGGGTCGGACAGGCCGACCGGCAGGCACAGCTCACGCAGGTTGCAGTTCGAGCAAGCCACCTTGAACGCATCGGCGCGGATCGGCACGACATGGGGCAGGGCCGACCGCGGAGCGGACTCGGAATCGTGGCCGATGGCGGGCTGATCGTGAGCATGCGACGCGGTCATGTACGGCGATTCGGAGTGGTGGTGCGCATGGAATTATTGTCCGGTTCGCCAACTGAACCGCTGTTGATGCACGTCAAGTCGCCGGGCGCGGGTCGCGGCACAGTCTTGGACCATGCTGACCACCACACACACCGAGCGCCCTGTCGTGACCGAAGAGCTGCTGCGACGGCTCGACGTGAATGGGCCACGCTACACCTCGTACCCGACAGCCGACCGTTTTGTCGACGCCTTCGGGCCCGACGACTACGCGCGCGCGCTGAGCCAGCGTGCCGAAGGCGCGGGCGTGATCGGCGGCGCGAGTCCGCTGTCCGTCTATGTGCACATCCCTTTCTGCGAGTCGCTGTGCTATTACTGCGGCTGCAACAAGGTCATCACGAAGCACCATGAGCGCGCGGGCGAGTACCTCGACGCCCTCGAGAAGGAAATCGCGCTGCACGTCGACCGGCTCGGTGCTGGCCAGACCGTGTCGCAGCTGCATTTCGGCGGCGGCTCGCCGACCTTCCTGAGCGATGCGGAGCTCTCCCGCCTGATGGGCACGCTGCGCCAGGCCTTCCGCCTTGCGCCGGAAGCCGAGAACTCGATCGAGGTCGACCCCCGCACCGTGAACTCCGAGCGGCTCTCGCACCTGCGCGAGATCGGCTTCAACCGGCTGAGCTTCGGCGTGCAGGATTTCGATACCGCGGTTCAACAGGCCGTGCATCGCATCCAGAGCCGCGAGAGCGTTGCCGCGCTGATGGAGTCTGCACGCGCACTCGGTTTCGAGTCCACCAACGTGGACCTGATCTATGGCCTGCCCAAGCAGACGCCGGAGTCGCTGCGTCGTACCGTCGAGCAGGTGGCGGAACTGCGCCCAGAGCGCATCGCGCTGTACTCGTACGCTCACCTGCCGCAACGCTTCAAGCCGCAGCGCCGTATCGACTCCGCGGCGCTGCCGCCCGCAGCCGACAAGGTGACGATGCTGTCCAACTCCATCGCGGGGTTCGTGGGGCACGGCTACCAGTACATCGGCATGGACCACTTCGCGCTGCCTGGCGACTCGCTGGCGGTTGCCAAGCGCCAGGGCCGGCTGCATCGCAACTTCCAGGGCTACAGCACGCAGCCCGACTGCGACCTGATCGCGCTGGGCGTGTCGTCCATCGGGCGCGTGGGGGCCACCTACAGCCAGAATGCCAAGACCCTTCCGGAGTACTACGACGCGGTGAACCAGGGCCAGTTCCCGATCGTGCGCGGCCTGGCGCTGACGCGCGAGGATCTGCTGCGCCGCGCGGTCATCATGGCCATCATGTGCCAGGGAAGGCTGGAGTTCGAGTCGATCGAACTGGCCCACCTGATCGACGTGCGCAAGCATTTCGCCACCGAGCTCGAGCAATTGCGCGCGTTGCAGGAGTCCGGGCTGGTGGTCATCGAGCCGTCGTCCGTGCAGGTCACCGCGCTGGGTTGGTACTTCATCCGCAGCGTCGCGATGGTGTTCGACAAGCACTTGCAGGCGGACCGCACGCGGGAGCGCTTTTCGCGCATCATCTGAGGCATGAACACTGCGCTCGCCGCCACCGCCCTGCTGATGGGGCTGGCCGGAGCACCGCACTGCGCGGCGATGTGCGGCGCGGCTTGCGCCGGCATCGTGCGCTCCTGCCACGGTGCAGCGGGGCACGCGAGTTCAGTCGCCTTCCACTTCACGCGCCTGGCCGGATACGCCGCCGGCGGTGCGCTGGCCGCGGGCAGCGTCTCCTGGCTGGCCACTCAGGGCGCACAGGTGGCGCTGCTGCGTCCGTTGTGGACGCTCTTCCAGGTCGCCGCGCTCGCGCTGGGACTGTGGCTGCTGATCGCCGGGCGCCAGCCTGGCTGGGTCGATAATTTCCGGGTTCGTGCGACCAGTGCGGCGCAGACAGGCCGGCAGGTCATCTGGCTGCAGGGTCCGGCCGGCGCCGCGGCCGCTGGCTCGATGTGGGTGGCCCTGCCTTGCGGGTTGCTGCAATCGGCGCTGGTCGTGTCGGCGCTCGGCTCAGGGCCGTTGGATGGTGCCGTGCTGATGGCCTTGTTCGCCGCAGGCTCCAGCCTCGGGCTGCTGCTCGGGCCGAGCCTGTGGCTCAGCCTGGCGGGCCGCCATGCCGGTCAGGCGCAGGTCTGGTCCGTGCGCCTGGCCGGGCTGATGCTCGCGGGGGCCTCTGCCTGGGCGCTCGCGCATGGTCTGGCCACGGCGATGGGCAGCGATTTCTGCCTGCCGTTCTGACACACGTCGAATCGATTCCAGCGCCTGCAAACACAAACGCCCGGTGCAAGCACCGGGCGTCTGGTCCGGACCGAGGCCCGGCGATTCAGCAAGCCGGCTTGTGCCGGCCCGGCTGAATTACTTCGAGGCAGCCTTTTCGGCGGGCTTCGCAGCAGCCTTCTCGGCAGGCTTCGCAGCAGCCTTGTCGTCCTTCTTGGCAGCGGCGGAAGCAGCCGGCTTGGCGGCTTCGGCGGGCTTGTCGGCGGCGTACACGCCGGCAGCGAAGAAGGCGGCGGTCAGGGCGGCGAGGAGCTTCGTCATTTTCATTTACCTTTTGTTGAGAGTTGGATCCAACCTCCATCGGGAGGCTTGGCGACAACGGGTGCCGATGTCAGTCGGTTGACAGACGTGCTGAACTAGAATTCCCGCTTCCGATCCCGACCCTGCAACGCCACGAGCGGAGCCACTCCCCATGTACCAACACATCAAGGTGCCCGCAGGCGGGCAGAAGATCACCGTCAACGCCGACTACTCGTTGAACGTGCCCTCGAACCCGATCATTCCGTACATCGAAGGTGACGGCACCGGCTTCGACATCACGCCGGTCATGATCAAGGTTGTCGACGCGGCGGTGGCGAAGGCCTACGGCGGCAAGCGGCAGATCCACTGGATGGAGATCTACGCCGGCGAGAAGGCCACCAAGGTGTACGGCCCGGACGTCTGGCTTCCCGCCGAGTCGCTGGAGGTGCTGCGCGAGTACGTGGTCTCGATCAAGGGCCCGCTGACCACCCCGGTGGGTGGCGGCATCCGTTCGCTGAACGTGGCGCTGCGCCAGGAACTCGACCTGTACGTCTGCCTGCGCCCGGTGCAGTACTTCAAGGGTGTTCCGTCGCCGGTGAAGGAGCCCGAGAAGACCAACATGGTGATCTTCCGCGAGAACTCGG
Organism: Rhizobacter sp. AJA081-3; assembly: GCF_017795745.1. Lineage (GTDB taxonomy): Bacteria > Pseudomonadota > Gammaproteobacteria > Burkholderiales > Burkholderiaceae_C > Piscinibacter. The sequence continues at coordinate 1,967,669 of NZ_CP059067.1, forward strand.
AAGACATCTACGCCGGCATCGAGTACGAAGCCGAGTCAGACAAGGCGAAGAAGCTCATCAAGTTCCTGATCGACGAGATGGGCGTCAAGAAGATCCGTTTCCCGAACACGTCGGGCATCGGCATCAAGCCGGTCTCGCGCGAAGGCACCGAGCGCCTGGTGCGCAAGGCGATCCAGTACGCGATCGACAACGACAAGCCCAACGTGACCATCGTGCACAAGGGCAACATCATGAAGTTCACGGAAGGCGGCTTCCGTGACTGGTCGTACGCGCTGGCGCAGCGTGAGTTCGGCGCCGAACTGATCGACGGCGGCCCGTGGTGCAAGTTCAAGAACCCGAAGACGGGGAAGGACATCATCGTCAAGGACAGCATCGCCGACGCCTTCCTGCAGCAGATCCTGCTGCGCCCGGCCGAGTACTCGGTGATCGCCACGCTGAACCTGAACGGCGACTACATCTCCGACGCGCTGGCCGCGCAGGTCGGCGGTATCGGTATCGCCCCCGGCGCCAACCTGTCCGACTCGGTGGCCTGCTTCGAGGCGACGCACGGCACCGCGCCGAAGTACGCCGGCAAGGACTACGTCAACCCGGGTTCCGAGATCCTCTCTGCCGAGATGATGCTGCGCCACATGGGCTGGACCGAAGCCGCCGACCGCATCATCAGTTCGATGGAGAAGTCGATTGCCTCGAAGAAGGTGACCTACGACTTCGCTCGCCTGATGGAAGGTGCGACCCAGGTGTCCTGCTCGGGCTTCGGGCAGGTCATGATCGACCACATGTGAATCGGCCGAGCGGGCCTCCGGCCCGCCCCGGAACGACAAAGGCCCGCTTTCGCGGGCCTTTTGCTTTCGAGCCGAGAGAGTGTCAGCGGCTCGATTCGGTCAGATCGGCGGCATTGGCAGGCTGAGTCTCGCTCTCCACCGGCGCGATGTTCTGGGCCAGTTGGCCCTTCGGGCCCTGCACCAGTTCGAAGCGCACCTTGCTGCCTTGCTTGAGGGTGCGGAAGCCTTCCATCTGGATGGCCGAAAAGTGTGCGAAGACATCGTCACCACCGCCGTCGGGTTCGATGAACCCGAAACCCTTCGCGTCGTTGAACCACTTCACGGTGCCGGTGGGCATGTCGTTTCTCCTTCGAGACAGAAGGGAATTTTCGACCGGGCGTCGCAGCGTGTCAAGGAAGCCACAATCCGTGGTCGATAGTCGCGCGGCGAAAACGGGCGGTGCTTGCCGTTCTTTTCCGTGCACTTGTGATCTTCGGGCATGGCGCAATATCCAATGCCATGGATGGGTTGGCCGTCAACTCGATAGAATGTTTTCATGCCCGACGAAACACCTCCGACACCGCCCCTGCCGCCCGGCAAGGGTGGCGCGCCCGACGACGGGCAAGGAGCGGTCGTCGTCGAGCGACGCACGGCACGGACGAAGCCGCCGCGCATGTACCAGGTGGTGCTCCTGAACGACGACTACACCCCCATGGAGTTCGTCGTGATGGTTTTGCAGGAATACTTCAAACGCGACCTCGAAACCGCGACCCAGATCATGTTGAAGATTCACCATGAGGGTCGAGGCGTCTGCGGCGTCTATTCCAAAGATGTCGCCGCGACCAAGGTTGAACTGGTGTTGGCTGCCGCAAGGCGCGGTGGCCACCCGTTGCAGTGCATTATGGAGGCCGCATGATTGCCCAGGAACTCGAAGTCAGCCTGCACATGGCGTTCGTCGAAGCGCGCCAGCAGCGTCATGAGTTCATCACGGTGGAACACCTGTTGATGGCTCTGCTCGACAACCCCTCGGCCGCGGAGGTGCTGCGCGCTTGCTCGGCCAACGTGGACGACCTGCGCAAGAGCTTGGCCGGCTTCATCAAGGAGAACACGCCCACGGTGGGCGGCTCCGACGAGGTCGACACGCAGCCGACGCTGGGCTTCCAGCGCGTCATCCAGCGCGCGATCATGCACGTGCAGTCCACCGGCAGCGGCAAGAAGGAAGTCACCGGCGCCAACGTGCTGGTGGCGATCTTCGGCGAAAAGGATTCTCATGCCGTGTACTACCTCCACCAGCAGGGCGTGACGCGCCTGGACGTGGTCAACTTCATCGCGCACGGCATCAAGAAGAGCGACCCGCCGGAGCCCACCAAGTCCAGCGAGAACAACAGCAGCAGCGCCGAAACCGAGAAGGAAGAGGGCGAAGGCAAGGGCTCGCCGATCGACCAGTTCACGCAGAACCTCAACCAGCTCGCCCGCGAGGGCAAGATCGATCCGCTGATCGGCCGCGAGCACGAGGTCGAGCGCGTGATCCAGATCCTGTGCCGCCGCCGCAAGAACAACCCGCTGCTGGTCGGCGAGGCCGGCGTCGGCAAGACTGCCATCGCCGAAGGCCTTGCCTGGCGCATCACGCAGAACGACGTGCCCGAGGTGCTGGCCAACTCCGTCGTCTACGCGCTCGACATGGGCGCGCTGCTGGCCGGCACCAAGTACCGCGGTGACTTCGAGCAGCGCCTGAAGGGTGTGCTCAAGCACCTGAAGGACCAGCCGAACGCGATCCTGTTCATCGACGAGATCCACACGCTGATCGGTGCGGGCGCGGCCTCGGGCGGCACGCTGGACGCGAGCAACCTGCTCAAGCCGGCGCTCAGCTCGGGTGCCATGAAGTGCATCGGGGCGACCACCTTCACCGAGTACCGCGGCATCTTCGAGAAGGACGCGGCGCTGTCGCGGCGCTTCCAGAAGATCGACGTGGTCGAGCCGTCCGTCGAGCAGACCATCGAGATCCTCAAGGGACTGAAGTCGCGCTTCGAGGAGCACCACAGCGTCAAGTACGCGCTGGGGGCACTGCAGGCGGCGGCCGAGCTGTCGGCCAAGTACATCAACGACCGGCACCTGCCCGACAAGGCGATCGACGTGATCGACGAGGCCGGCGCAGCGCAGCGCATCCTGCCCAAGAGCAAGCAGAAGAAGACCATCACGCGCGCCGAGGTGGAAGACATCGTGGCCAAGATCGCCCGCATTCCGCCGGCCAGCGTGTCCAGCGACGACCGCGGCAAGCTCAAGAGCCTGGACCGTGACCTCAACAGCGTGGTATTCGGCCAGGAGCCAGCCATCGAGGCGCTGGCCGCTGCCATCAAGATGGCGCGCTCGGGCCTGGGACGCCCGGACAAGCCGATCGGCTCGTTCCTGTTCAGCGGGCCCACCGGCGTGGGCAAGACCGAGGTGGCTCGCCAGTTGGCCTACATCCTGGGCATCGAGCTGATCCGCTTTGACATGTCGGAGTACATGGAGCGTCACGCGGTGAGCCGCCTGATCGGAGCGCCCCCGGGCTACGTCGGGTTCGACCAGGGTGGCCTCCTGACCGAGGCGATCAGCAAGAAGCCGCACGCGGTGCTGCTGCTCGACGAGATCGAGAAGGCGCATCCGGACGTCTTCAACGTGCTGCTGCAGGTCATGGACCACGGCACGCTGACCGACAACAACGGGCGCAAGGCCGACTTCCGCAACGTCATCATCGTCATGACGACGAACGCGGGTGCGGAGACGATGAACAAGGCGACCATCGGCTTCACGAACTCACGCGAACAGGGCGACGAGATGGGCGACATCAAGCGCCTGTTCACGCCGGAGTTCCGCAACCGTCTCGACGCGATCGTCAGCTTCCGTGCGTTGGACGAGGAGATCATCCTGCGTGTGGTCGACAAGTTCCTGCTGCAGCTCGAGAGCCAGCTGGCCGAGAAGAAGGTCGAGGTCACCTTCACCGACGAACTGCGCAAGCACCTGGGCAAGAAGGGCTTCGATCCGCTGATGGGCGCGCGGCCGATGCAGCGCCTGATCCAGGACACGATCCGTCGTGCCCTGGCCGACGAACTGCTGTTCGGCCGCCTGGTGGACGGCGGCCGCCTGCGCGTGGACATCGATGCCGATGGCAAGCCGGTGCTCGACATCACGCCGCTGAAGAAGAGCGACAAGCCGAAGGCCGAGCCGGCAACGGCCTGACAAGGCGAAACGGGAAGGGGCCTTCGGGCCCCTTCTTCATGGTGCGGCCGGATCCTGCCGGTAGTAGCCGGCGAGCAGTTCGTACAGCTGCGGATGCTCGGCACGCAGCGCCGGTGCATCGACGAAGAACACTTCAGAGGCCACCGCGAAGAACTCGTCGATCGCCTCCGCCCCGTAGGGGTCGATCAGCGTGTCCTCGCCGGCGTCCACGCGCGCGCAGAAGTCCTGCCACTGCGGCTCCAGCACGGCCAGCCACCGTTCGCGCGCCGCGCGGTCCGGCAACAGCGGCACACCATCGGGTGCGCCATCGCGCATGTCCAGCACATGCGCGAACTCGTGGATGACCACGTTGTAGCCCCAGGCCGCGCTGTCGCCGGCGTCGGCCACGTCGCGCCACGACAGCATCACCGGGCCGCCCTCCATGGCCTCGCCGGAGAGCTCCTCATCGTAGTGGTGCACGACGCCGTCTTCGTCCATCACCTCACGGCGGGCCACGACGACGTCCGGGTGGACGACGATGCCCTTGAAGGCGTCGTACTGCGACAGGCCCAGCCGCAGGATCGGCAGGCAGGCCTGCGCAGCGATGGCCACGGCCATGCCGTCGTCGACTTCGAGCCCCTGCATGCCGGCGAACTCTTTGTCGGCCAAGAACAGCGTGCTGAGTTCGCGCAGACGCTGCAGGTCGTCGACGGTGCGGTGCACGAGAAACGGGAAGCGCGACAGCGTCAAGCGCCACAAGTCTTCGGGGATCGCTCGCTGCACGAGCATGCGCGCCTCGCGCCGCCGGCGCCACCAACCGCCGATCATGGAGTGCTCACCTGGCCAGCGGGACGCGCGCGAGGCCCGAGCGGCGCAGCCGCATCACCTCGGCACGCGGCGCCCGGGCATCGTCGAGATCCCAGTCGCTGAGCACCTCGCGCACGAAACCCGGCGCCAGGTCTTCGTGCTGGGGTCGATGGGTGTGGCCGTGGATCAGCGTCGGCGCGCTCGCCTCGTGCATCCAGCGCACGGCCGTGCCCTTGTCGATGTCCACCCAGTCCTCGACCGGCTTGCCGCGCTTGCGCTGCTCGCTGTGGTCACGCATGGAGCGCGCCAGCGCGTGGCGCTGTTCGAGCGGCCGCCCGAGGAACTCGCGCTGCCAGGCCAGCGAGCGCACCTGGGCGCGGAACTGCTGGTACTCGTGATCGTCGAGGCATAGCGCATCACCGTGCGACAGCAGCAGGCGCTCACCGAAGGCCACCAGCACGGTCGGATCGGGCAGGGCGCGCACCCCGCAGTCGCGCAGCATCTCGCCACCGACCAGAAAGTCGCGGTTGCCGCACATGAACGCCACCGTCATGCGCGAGGCGGCCTCGGCCAGCACGTCGGCACACTGTGACTCGAAGCCTTCATGCCGCGCATCGTCGCCGATCCACACCTCGAACAGGTCGCCGAGGATGATGACAGCCGACGCCGGCGTGTCGCGCATGTGCGCCGCCCAGGCCTCGAAGGTGCGCGGCGTCTGCGCCGACAGGTGCAGGTCGCTGATGAGATCCACCGCCGTCCAGTCTGCCGGCGCCACGAGCTCCCAGAAGGTCGGCAGCGGCGCAGGCGTGGGCATGGAGACGCGGGCCGGACTCAGTCGAGCACGGTGGCGCGCTGGATCAGCACGTCTTCCACCGGCACGTCGCCATGCCCGCCGCTGCGGCCGGTCTTGACCTTCTCGATGGCGTCGACCACGTCCTTGCCGGCCGTCACCTTGCCGAACACGGCATAACCCCAGCCGTCCTGCGACTGCGCCTTGTTCAGGAAGCCGTTGTTGGTGGCGTTGATGAAGAACTGCGCCGTCGCCGAGTGCGGCGCCGAGGTGCGTGCCATGGCGACGGTGTAGTGATCGTTGGTCAGCCCGTTGGCCGATTCGTTCTCGATCGGCGCTCGGGTGGACTTCTGGCGCATGCCGGGCTCGAAGCCGCCGCCTTGGATCATGAAGCCGGGGATGACGCGGTGGAACACCGTGTTGTCGTAGTGGCCGCCCTTCACGTATTCGATGAAGTTGGCGGCGGAGGCCGGCGCCTTGGCGTCGTCGAGCTCGATCGTGATCTCGCCCTTGCTCGTCTGCAGTAGGACCTTGGTGCTCATCTCATTTCTCCAGGGTGGCTTTGGTGATGGTCACGGGCTCGTTCGGCACGTTCTGGTACGGGCCCTTGTTGCCGGTGGGCACGACGCGGATCTTGTCGACCACGTCCATGCCGGCGACGACCTTGCCGAACACGGCGTAGCCGTTGCCGTCCTGCGACTGCGCGGCGTTCAGGAAGGCGTTGTCGCGCACGTTGATGAAGAACTGTGCCGTCGCCGAGTTCGGGTCGCCGCGGCGCGCCATGGCCACCGTGCCGCGCACGTTGTCCAGGCCGTTGCGGCTTTCCAGCGGAATCGACGCGCGGGTAGGCTTCTCCTGCAGGTCGGCTGTCATGCCGCCGCCCTGGATCATGAAGTTCGGGATGACGCGGTGGAACACCGTGCCGTCGTAGTGCCCCGCCTTCACGTACTCGACGAAATTGGCCACCGTCTTGGGCGCCTTCGCGGCATCGAGCTCGATGACGATGTCGCCGGCGCTGGTGGCGAGCTTGACCTTCTGCGCTTGGGCGGCGAGGTGGGTACCGAGCGCCAGCGAGGCAATGGCCAGGGCATGGCAGATTCGTCGGACATTCATCGGGAGGAAACTCCTTCGGTGGGGGACTTCGGATTCAGGGTGTGGCGCGAGCCGGCACCTTGAGCAGTTGCCGCAACAGCGCGAGCTTGGCGGGCACGGTGCTGTTGGCGGGATCGAGCTGGAGCACACGGCCATAGGCGCGCATCGCCAGCATGAGCTGCACGTCGCCCATGTTTTCGTGGGCCAGCGCCAGGTTCGGGTTGGCGCGCAAGGCCTGGTCGAGCGAGGCTTTCGCGCCCTCGTAGTCGCCCGCGGCGGCCTTCAGCGTGGCGAGGTTGTTGTAGGGTTCGGGCAGTTCGGGATAGTCCTCGACCAGCCGCTCGAACGTGCTCATTGCCTCGGTGCCGCGGCGCGTCTCGGCCTGCATCACGCCGACGGCAAAGCGCATCTGCGCATCCTTCGGCTTGGCCGCCAGGTATTTCTCGGCGCGCTGCATCGCCTGATCCGTCTGGCCGGCTGCGTGAAGGCGCTGCACCTCGGCCAGCTCGTCGGCCCGCGCCACGCCGCAACCCGTCAGGCCGGCGAACGCCAGGCAGATCAGCCAGGAACGGGAATGCCTCATCGTGAAGGGAGCGCGGGGAGGGCGGTGCAAGGACACTGCGGTTTGCCTCGGAGCCGGGCTCCGGGCGGTCCCGCTATACTGATTTCATTGTAGTTCAGGGCCCTCGACCGGACGCGTCGCAGGGCCGTATCGGCCGCACTCACCAGTGTGGCCGATCCCCGACATGAATCATCCCGCGGCGGCTCGCACCAGCCCCGCGGCGAACCCGCCGAACGGCCCATGACGCTGCGCATCCACAACACGCTCTCGCGGGACATCGAGACCTTCACGCCGATCGACCCGAACCACGTGCGCATGTACGTGTGCGGGATGACGATCTACGACCTGTGCCACGTGGGCCACGCGCGCTTCCTGCTCGTGTTCGACATGGTCTACCGCTGGCTGCGCACGCTGGGCTACGAAGTCACCTATGTGCGCAACATCACCGACATCGACGACAAGATCATCAAGCGTGCCGTCGAGCGCGGCATTCCGATCCGCCAGCTGACGGCCGAGATGACCGAGGCGATGCACCAGGACATCGCACAACTCGGCGTGCTGCCGCCCTCGCACGAGCCGCGCGCCACCGAATTCGTGCCGCAGATGCTCGAGATGATCGCCACGCTCGAGCGCAAGGGCCTGGCCTATCGCTCCAGCAACGGCGACGTGAACTACTCTGTGCGCAAGTTCGAGGGCTACGGCAAGCTCTCCGGCAAGTCGATCGACCAGTTGCGCGCCGGCGAGCGCGTGGCAGTGCTCGACGGCAAGGAGGACCCGCTGGACTTCGTGCTCTGGAAGTCGGCCAAGCCGACCGAACCGGCCGATGCCAAGTGGGACAGCGCGTTCGGAAGCGGCCGCCCCGGCTGGCACATCGAGTGCTCGGCCATGGGCTGCTCGCTGCTGGGCGAACACTTCGACATCCATGGCGGCGGACTGGACCTGATCTTCCCGCACCACGAGAACGAGATCGCGCAGAGCGAAGGCGCCAACGGCCAGCGCTTCGTCAACGTGTGGATGCACAACGGCTTCCTCAACGTCGACAACGTGAAGATGTCGAAGTCGCTGGGCAACTTCTTCACCATCCGCGACGTGCTCAAGCACTTCGACGGCGAGACGATCCGCTTCTTCATGCTGCGCACGCACTACCGCAGCCCGTTCAACTTCAGCGATGCGAACCTCGACGATGCGCGCAGCGCGTTGCGCAGGCTGTACACCGCGCTCGACGGGATCGACGTGCCGGCGATCGAGGTCGACTGGGGCCAGCCCCAGGCCGCCGCCTTCCGCGCCGCGATGAACGACGACTTCAACACACCGGTGGCGTTTGCCGTGCTGTTCGACCTGGCTGGCGAACTCAACCGCACGCGTTCGCCGCAGACGGCTGCGCTGCTCAAGGGGCTCGGTGCCACGCTCGGTGTGCTGCAGCAGGTGCCGCGCAGCTTCATGCAGGCCGGCAGCGGGCTGGACGAAGCGGCCATCGCACAGCGCATCGAGGCACGCGCGCAGGCCAAGGCCGCGCGCGACTTCGTGCGGGCCGATCGCATCCGCCAGGAACTGGCCGCCGATGGCATCGTCCTGAAGGACTCGCCGCAGGGCACCACCTGGGTGAAGGGCTGACGCCGGTGACGCCCGCCAAGCTGGGGACCACCCCCGAGTACTGGGACGACGCGTGCAAGCACCTGTCGCGCCGCGACCGGGTCATGCGAAAGCTGATCCCGCAGTTCGGCGAGGGCCGCCTGCAGAGCCGCGGCGATGCGTTCACGACGCTGGCACGCTCGATCGTCGGCCAGCAGATCTCGGTGAAGGCGGCGCAGTCGGTGTGGGACCGCTTCACCGCCCTCGTGCCCGACCCGCGCACCAAGCTGCGGCCAGCGTCGGTGATGGCGCTGGACATCGCCGACGCGCGCGGCGCCGGGCTGTCGGCGCGCAAGGTCGAGTACCTGCTCGACCTGGCGCAGAACTTCGAAGCCGGCACGGTGCACGTGCGTCAGTGGCAGCAGATGGACGACGAGGCCATCATCGAGGAACTCGTCGCCATCCGCGGCATCGGCCGCTGGACGGCGGAGATGTTCCTCATCTTCCACCTGATGCGCCCGAACGTGCTGCCGCTGGACGACCTGGGCCTGATCAAGGGCATCAGCGTCAACTACTTCAGCGGCGAGCCGGTGTCGCGCGCCGAGGCACGCGAGGTCGGCGACGCCTGGGCACCTTACCGATCCGTCGCCACCTGGTACATCTGGCGCAGCCTGGACCCGCTGCCGGTAGACTACTGACCCGTCGCGGGGCGCAGAAGAACGACGAGGGGACCCACCCATGAGCAAACGGCATTTCCTGGAGTTCGAGCAGCCTGTGGCCGAGCTCGAGTCGAAGATCGAGGAGTTGCGCTACGTGCAGAGCGAGTCTGCCGTCGACATCTCCGAGGAGATCGATCGACTGAGCAAGAAGAGCCTGCAACTCACCAAGGACATCTATTCGAGCCTGACGCCCTGGCAGGTGACGCAGATCGCGCGCCACCCGCAACGGCCCTACACGCTCGACTACGTCAACGAGATCTTCACTGACTTCCAGGAACTGCACGGCGACCGTCACTTCGCCGACGACCTGTCCATCGTCGGCGGCCTGGCGCGCTTCAACGGCCAGGCCTGCATGGTCATCGGTCACCAGAAGGGCCGCGACACGAAGGAGCGCGGGTTGCGCAACTTCGGCATGTCTCGCCCCGAGGGTTACCGCAAGGCGCTGCGCCTGATGAAACTGGCCGAGAAGTTCGGCCTGCCGGTGTTCACCTTCGTCGACACGCCCGGCGCATACCCGGGCATCGGCGCGGAAGAGCGTGGCCAGTCCGAGGCGATCGGCCGCAACATCTTCGAGATGGCGCAGCTCGAGGTGCCCATCGTGTGCACCATCATCGGCGAGGGCGGCTCCGGCGGCGCGCTGGCCATCAGCGTGGGCGATCAGACGCTGATGCTGCAGTACTCCATCTACTCCGTCATCTCGCCGGAGGGCTGTGCGTCGATCCTGTGGAAGACATCGGAGCGCGCCGCCGATGCGGCCGAAGCCTTGGGCGTCACTGCGCACCGCCTCAAGGCACTTGGCGTGATCGACAAGATCGTCACCGAGCCTGTCGGTGGCGCGCATCGCGACCACAAGCAGATGGCCTCGTTCCTCAAGCGCGCGCTGAGCGACGCCCTGCGCCAGATCGGCGACCTCAAGCCCAAGGAATTGCTGCAGCGGCGCTACGAGCGCCTGCAAGCCTACGGCCGCTTCACCGACAGCAAGGAGCGCTGAGCCTGCGGGCCGCGGCGGCGGTGGAAGATGGCCGCATCGCCGTCGCCTGGAGCGGCGGCCGCGACTCGACGGCGCTGCTCCATGCGACGCTGGTGGCCACCGAGCCGCTCGGCGTCGAGGTGCTCGCGTTTCACGTTCATCATGGTCTGAGCCCGAATGCCGAAGCCTGGGTCGCCCACTGCGAACAGCAATGCCGGCGCTGGGCAAGACGAGGCTTGCTGATTCGTTTGTGCGTGACCCGTCTAGAAGCGAGGCCGACTCAGGGCGAAAGCGTCGAAGCCTGGGCGCGCCGCGAGCGCTACCGGGCACTGAGACAGATGGCACTGGAGCAGGGCGCCCACATCGTCTTGCTGGCGCATCACCGGCTAGATCAGGCCGAGACCGTGCTCATCCAGGCCCTGCGCGGCGGCGGCGTTGCAGGCCTGTCGGGCATGCCGCGCGAGACCGAACGCGACGGCGTGCGATGGTTGCGGCCCTGGCTTGCACGAGCGCCCGAGGAGATTGCCGCCTACGTGCGGCGCCATCGCCTGCGCCACATCGAAGACGAGAGCAATGCGGAACCGCGCTTCGCGCGCAACCGACTGCGTCTGCAGGTCTGGCCGTCGATCGAGCGGGCCTTCCCGGCAGCGCAAACGACGCTGGCCGACACCGCGGCCTGGGCCCAGGAGGCCACGGCCTGCCTGGACGAACTGGCCGCCCTGGATCTGTCGGCTGCGGCGAGCGCCAAGGGCTTGTTCGTGCCGGCGTGGCTCGCGCTGAGTGTCGTGCGCCGATCCAACGTGCTTCGCCACTGGTTGCGCGGCCAGCTCCGCCAGCCGGCGCCGGCCAGTCTGGTCACTCGCCTGATGGACGAACTGGGCGGCGCCAAACAAGGGCAATGGGAACACGGGCGAGGGCGGCTGCGGCTTCATAGAGGCATCCTGAGCTGGACCCCGGCCGCCGACGAGCCCGTATGGCGTGCCGACCGCGAAACGAGCTTGAGCCTGCGTCACGCCGGCCGCCATGCGTTGCCGGGTTGGGGTGGTCACCTCGTGGTGTCACGGGTGGACGAGGGCGGCGTGCCGCTGGCCTGGCTGGGCCACGTCGAGTTGCGCTCTCGCTCGGGCGGCGAACAGTTCCAGGCCGGCATCGGCCGCCCGCCGCGCAGCCTGAAGAAGCAGTACCAGGCGCAAGGTGTGCCCGCCTGGCAGCGCGAGGGGCCGCTGCTCTACAGCGGCGGGCAGCTTGTCTTCGTTCCCGGACTCGGCCTGGACGCGCGGGTGATCGGCCTGCCCGGCCAGCCGCTGGTGGGCCTGCACTGGGAGCCTTCCACGGCCGGCTAAAATGCGCGGTTCACGAGCGCGGCGTGACCCCCTTCGAGCAATCACCGCGAGCTTGCATCTTCATGGCACTCATCGTTCACAAGTACGGCGGCACATCGATGGGCTCGACCGAGCGCATCCGCAACGTCGCCAAGCGCGTCGCCAAATGGGCGCGGGCAGGGCACCAGATGGTGGTCGTGCCCTCGGCCATGAGCGGCGAGACCAACCGCCTGCTCGCGCTGGCCAAGGACCTCTCTCCGGCGTCGACCACCCCTGAGTTCCAGCGCGAACTCGACATGATCGCCTCGACCGGCGAGCAGGTCTCGGTGGGCCTCCTGGCCATCGCGCTGCAGGCCGAAGGCATGCCGGCCGTCAGCTATGCGGGTTGGCAGGTGCCGATCGCCACCGACAGCTCGTACACCAAGGCGCGCATCCAGAGCATCGACGATCAGCGCGTGCGTGCCGACCTGGCCGCCGGCAAGGTGGTCGTCATCACCGGCTTCCAGGGCGTCGACGGCGACGGCAACATCACCACGCTGGGCCGCGGTGGCTCGGACACCTCGGCAGTGGCCGTGGCCGCGGCGCTGAAGGCCGACGAGTGCCTGATCTACACCGACGTCGACGGCGTCTACACCACCGACCCGCGCATCGTGCCGGAGGCGCGACGCCTGCACAGCATCAGCTTCGAGGAGATGCTGGAGATGGCGAGCCTCGGCTCCAAGGTGCTGCAGATCCGTTCGGTGGAGTTCGCCGGCAAGTACCGCGTGCCGATGCGCGTGCTGTCGAGCTTCACGCCCTGGGACATCGCCATCGACGAAGAAGCCCGCTCGGGCACGCTGATCACTTTCGAGGAAGACGCAAAAATGGAACAAGCCGTCGTGTCGGGCATCGCATTCAACCGCGATGAAGCCAAGATCAGCCTGCTCGGGGTGCCGGACAGGCCCGGCATCGCGTACCAGATCCTCGGCCCGGTGGCCGATGCGAACATCGACATCGACGTGATCATCCAGAACGTCTCGCACGATGGAAAGACGGACTTCTCGTTCACCGTGCACCGCAACGACTACGCGCGCACGATGGAGTTGCTGAAGTCGACGGTCGTGCCCAGCACCGGCGCCGCCGAAGTGTCGGGCGATACGAAGATCTGCAAGGTCAGCATCGTCGGCATCGGCATGCGATCGCACGTGGGCGTGGCCAGCCGCATGTTCAAGGCGCTGAGCGACGAGGGCATCAACATCCAGATGATCACCACCAGCGAGATCAAGACCAGCGTGGTGATCGACGAGAAGTACATGGAACTCGCCGTGCGTGCATTGCACAAGGCCTTCGATCTCGAGCAGGCGCCTGCCTGAGAGCGCCGCGTTCGCGGCTAGAATGCGAGCCTTCGCCGGAGTCGTGACCGAGTGGCCGAAGGTGCTCCCCTGCTAAGGGAGTATGTGGGCAAAACCTGCATCGAGGGTTCGAATCCCTCCGACTCCGCCAGACAGCAAGCGAAACGGGCCCTTCGGGGCCCGTTTTCGTTGGTGCTGGCGACTGCTCAGAAGGTGTAGCCGAGCCCGAACTTCACGGCCGGAAAGAACTTCAGCTTGTCGACGCTTTCCTGCAGGTTGCGCTGCTCGGCATCGATGTTGGGCTGGCCCGCGGCAGCCACCAAGCCGGGCGAGGCTGTGATCTTCGCGTCGGCCTTGCCGATCGCGACACCTGCATCGAAGTAGAAGCTCAGGCCCTTGCTGATTTGTGCATGGCCGAAACCGATGCCCAGATACGGGGCGAACGACGGGAACCTGGCTTCCGCGTCGACGCTTTCGCCTGCGGCCGGGTAAGTGGTTCCGTTGATGGTGATCGTGCCGTTCGTTGCGACGCCGTTGCCCGACGCCTTGCGCTGTCCGATCAGTGCGCCCGCGGTGAACCGGAAACTGCTGCCGAGGAAGTAGTCGCCGTAGACCCCGAGGGTCGAGAACTTCAGTTTGGTGTCGTAGCTGGCGCCATTGCGATCGAAGCTGCGGCTGTAGTCGAGGAACTCGGCATCCATGCGCAGGCCGGTGTTCGAGCCGATGCGGCTGCCCAGCCCGATTTCGAGGCCGGTGGTGCCGATGCCACCGAACAACTCGACGGCTTGGGCCGTTTCGGTGACGAGGGCTGCGCCGAAGAGGGCGAAGGACGCCAGGGCGACGCCAGCTTTCCTCTTCAGTACGCTAGTTGACATAATATACATCGTAGCGTATTTGACCCGGCGTCAACCGATGCGCGGCGAATCCTCTGAATCGAGCATCACGAGGTTCGAATCGTTGGCCTGGCTCTCGCTGGTGTCGGCCGGATGCGGGCGATCCAGTGGGCGGCAAATGCGGCTGGAAAGGCGGTTCAGGCGCTCCGAGCGCTCCATCTCGGCGACGACGGCCTCGGGATTGAGCAGGAGCGCAAACGGATTGGCGACGGGCTGAACTGAGTGCATCGAGAACCTCCGATAAGGGCACTGGGGTGAAGCCGACTCTAGGCTTGGCTCCGGGTGCTGGAAGTCATCGTGGCGCCATTCGGCTTGTAGGAAGAAATCCGACAAGGCCCTCGCGCCGTGAACTGTTCCCGCCAAGTCACTTCGTCATCAGTTCGAGGCGGTCGGCCAACCAGTCGCGTCCGCCCAGGCGCGCAAAGTCGGCAGCCTGCAGATCCCGTTGGTTGCGCCGTCTTGCGTCGGCGCCCTGACGAAGCAGCAGCTCGACGGTGGACTCGGGCCCGGTCTGTGCCGCCAGCATCAATGGGGTGGTGCCGTTGGGGGCTTCCGCCTCCAGCGTCGCGCCCCGGGCCAGCAGCAGTTCCACCAGCCGGGTGTTCGGGCCGCTGGCCGCATAGTGAAGCGGCGTCCACCCGGGCCCGTCCAGCCGGGCGCCACGCGCCAGCAGTCGTTGGCTGGACTCCAGATCGCCGGCAATGGCCGCGAGCATCAACGCAGACTCGCCGGCCGCATTGAGCGCATTCACGTCAGTGGCCGGATGCGCCAAGAGGAGCGCAAAGGCGCCCGGCGACTCGCGCCTGAGGGCCAGGGACAGGGCTGGGTAGCCTTTCGGGTCGCGGCTGTTGGGATCCACACCTTGCTGGAGCAGGCTGCGGAGCCAGGCAACGTCATCGCGGATCACGGCCTTGAAGAGATCCTCGTAGGCTCCGGCGTTTGCTGAAGAAAATGCAATTGCGATAGATAGATAGAAAACATACTTAAAGTTGAGTGCGAACTTTAGGCCAATGAACCTTTGAACTCGAAAATACGACATGACAATCTCTTATGACGTGTTATTCAAGTCCTTAATGAAGTCTTGAATAGCCTCTCGAAGTTGTGGCTGGTCGCTGCGGCGACCTCCTCGACGTCGACAGACTTGAGCTCGGCCAGCTTGCGCGCGACATAGGGCACGAGGGCCGGCGTGTTTGTCTTGCCGCGGAATGGCACGGGTGCCAGGTACGGGCTGTCCGTCTCGATCAGGCAGCGCTCCAGCGGGACGTAGCGCGCGACCTCCTGGAGCTCCACAGCCGTCTTGAAGGTCAGGATGCCCGAGAAGGAGATGTGAAAGCCAAGGTCCAGCGCCTCGCGGGCGACCTGCATCGTCTCGGTGAAGCAATGGAACACGCCGCCGACCGCCTCGGCGCCCTCCTCCCGCAGCAGGCGAACGGTGTCGGCCGAGGCGCTGCGGGTGTGCACGACGAGCGGCAGCCCGGTGGCACGCGCGGCGCGGATATGGACCCGGAAGCGCTCGCGCTGCCATTCCATGTCGTCGAGACTGCGACCATTGAGCCGGTAGTAGTCGAGCCCCGTCTCTCCGATGGCCACCACGCGCGGCCGCTGCGCCAGCTCGAGAAGGTCTTCGATGCGGGGTTCGCGCACGCCTTCGTTGTCGGGGTGCACGCCGGCGCTGCACCAGAAGTTGTCGAAGCGCGCGGCCAGCCCCTGGACCGTGTCGAATTCTTCCAGCGTCGTGCAGATGCACAGCGCACGATCGACCGATGCCGCGGCCATGTCGGCGCGGATGTCGTCAATGCGCTCGGCGAGCCCCGGAAAGCTCAGGTGGCAGTGTGAGTCGACGAACATGGCATGGGCGGCCGGGTGTACCGGCCGTGGCGAGGCGAAGGCCTCAGATGGTCTGCGTCGGCTTAGCCGAGGAGATGGAGGTGCCGAGGATCTCTTCGATCTTCAGCTTGAGCAGGCGGGTCTTCTCGTCGGTCGGGAAGCGCACGCCGACTCCCTGAGTGCGGCCGCCCGAGGCGTTCGCTGGCGTGATCCAGCCGACCTTGCCGGCCACCGGGTAACGCTGCGGGTCTTCGGGCAGCGAGAGCAGCAGGTAGATGTCTTCGCCGAGCCGGTACTCGCGCGTGGTCGGCACGAACAGGCCACCGTCCGAGAACACCGGCATGTAGGCCGCGTACAGCGCGCCCTTCTCGCGAAACACCAGCTGAATGACGCTTGGCCGCGACCCGGCCGCGGTGGCGGGCGCTCCGGGCAGCATGCTTCGTCCTGGGGCTTCACTCATGCGGCGCAGTGTACCGAAACACAGCCTGGACCGGGCTAGCGGCCCTGCCCCGGCATCAGGGCCAGGCGCGCTCGTGAGACAAGTGCCTCGATCATCAGCCCTGAATTCAGTGGATGCTCGGCCTGGCGTGCGGCGCGAAGCAGCTCCCTGGACCATTGGCTGATCGGCGCGGTGCCGGGGCGTGCCGTCACTGCGCCTGCGGGAAAGAAGCGCGGCGCCGCACCGACGCTCACGCTGAGAACGTCGTGGCAGAGCTTCTGCAATGCATCGACGACACGAGCGATCGGCCAGCCCGTCAGCGGCGCGGCGTCTCCTTGCGCCACGATCGCCGGCAGGCGCGCCCACAGCTTGGCGTCCAGGCCTTCGCGTACCCATTCCAATGCATCCAGCGGCTGGCCGCCGGCGGCCGCGAGCACGACCTCCGCCGAGGCCACACCCTGCCCGGCCAACCAGGCGGTGGCCTGCACCGGGTCCGGCAGTGCCAAGCCGAGCGCCTGGCAACGGCTGCGGATGGTCGGCAGCAGCGACTGAGGCGCCGAACTGCTCAGGATGAAGCGCGCCGTGCCGGCGGGCTCCTCGAGCGTCTTCAGCAGGGCGTTGGCCGAGATGCCGTTCATGCGCTCGGCCGGGTGCAGCACGACGACCTTGCCGGCGTTTCGCGCCGGCGTCGTCTGTGCAAATGCGACGGCAGCGCGAACGGCCTCGACCTTGATCTCCTTGCTGGGCTGGCGGGTCTTGCTGCCGGTCTCGGGCGCTTCCGCCTCCGGGTCGCCGACCGTCCAGCCCAGTGGCCCTTGCAGCGCCTCGGGCAGCAGCACGAGCAGGTCCGGGTGCGAGCGTGCCTGCACCAGCCGGCACGAAGAGCAGGTACCGCACGGGCGGCGAGCGCCGGCGTCGGCATCGCACAGCCAGGCCTGCGCCAGCGTCAGCGACAGCTGCCATTGGCCGATGCCCTGCGGCCCATGGATCAGCACGGCGTGGCCACGCTGCGTGCGCAGCGCCGTGTCCAGCCAGTCGCCCAACCAGGGCAGTGGCAGCGCGCCGTCCGTGCCTACCATCCGCGCCTCACGAGCTCGGCGTCGATCTGTGCCCAGACGGCCTCGCGCTCGAGCGAGGAATCGATGCGCACGAAGCGGCCCGGGTCGGCCGCCATGCGAGCTGCATACCCTGCCCGCACCCGATCGAAGAAGGCGATGTCTTCGCTCTCGAAGCGGTCGGCGGCTCGCGCTGCGGCGCGGCGACGGGCCGCTTCCGCAGCGGGCAGGTCGAGCCAGAAGGTGAGCTGCGGCTGCAAGTCCCCGTGCACCCAGCGCTCCAGCTGGGCGAGTACCTGGGCATCGAAGCCGCGGCCGCCACCCTGGTAGGCGAAGGTCGCATCGGTGAATCGGTCGCAGACCACGGTGGCATTGCGGGCCAATGCAGGCGCGACGAGCTGCTGCACATGGTCGCGCCGCGCAGCGAACACGAGCAAGGCCTCGGTGAGTGCATCCATCGGGGCATGCAGCACCAGCTCGCGCAGTTTCTCGGCCAGTTCGGTGCCGCCGGGCTCGCGTGTGCGAACGACCTCGGCACCACGCTCGCGCAGCCGTTGCGCCAGCGCGACGATGTGGGTGGACTTGCCGGCGCCGTCGATGCCTTCGAAGGTGATGAAGCGGCCGCTCACGCGTTGTGCTGGGGGCCTAGCGGCCGCGCTGGTACTTGTTGACCGCGCGATTATGCTCGGCGAGCGTCTCGCTGAACTCGCTGCTGCCGTCGCCGCGCGCGACGAAGTAGAGCGCCTTCGAGGCCTCGGGCTTGACCGTCGCGCGCAGCGACGCCGCACCCGGCATGGCGATGGGCGTGGGCGGCAAGCCCGGACGCGTGTAGGTGTTGTAGGGCGTGTCGGTCTGCAGGTCGCGCTTGCGCAGGTTGCCGTCGAAAGCCTCGCCCAGGCCGTAGATCACCGTCGGGTCGGTCTGCAGCGGCATGCCGATGCGCAGGCGGTTCACGAACACGGCCGCAATGCGTGCGCGCTCGGCCGCTGCGCCGGTTTCCTTCTCGACGATCGAAGCCAGCGTCAGCGCCTCGTCCGGTGTGCGCAGCGGAAGGTCGGGCGCGCGGGCGGCCCAGGCCTCGTCGACACGCTGGCGCATGGCACGCAAGGCGCGCTTGAGCACGGCGAGGTCGGCGCTGCCCTTGCTGTAGGCGTAGGTGTCCGGATAGAAGCGCCCTTCCGGGGCCACGCCTGGCTGCCCGAGCGCCTCCATGATCTGAGCGTCGCTCATCGCGGCGGTGGTCGGCTTCAGCGCGTCGGCCTTGGCGAGCTCGGCGCGGAACTGCCGGAAGGTCCAGCCTTCGATCAGGCGCACCGTGGCCAGCGTCTCGTCGCCGCGCACCATCTTCTCGAGCAGGGTGACGGGTGTCGTGCCGGCGCCGATCTCGTAACTGCCGGCGCGGATGCGCTTGGCCTTGCCCGACCAGCGGAACCACTCGTACAGCGCCCAGCGAGGCGCCTGCACGCCGGCACGGACCCAGCCTTGGGCGATGTCGCGCGGCAGTTCGCCTTGCTCGATCGACAGCTCGACCGTCTCGCCCGACAGCTTCAGCGGCTGCTGCAGCCACCACGCTGCCGCGCCGGCGGCACCGAGCGCAACGATGACCAGCACGACGACGAGGCGGATGATCCACTTCATCGGCGCAGACCACCCTGGCCGATGCCGTGAAACCCCAGTGCGAAGCAATTCATGGCGGCTGATGATAATCGGGGCATGGAACACACCCTCGATACCAATGGTGTCGTGCGTCTGGCCCACTGGGGCGTGATCCGCGCCCGAGGGGCCGACGCCGCCCGCTTCCTCCATGGCCAGCTCACCAGCGACATGCTGAACCTGGGCCCTGGCCGCGCCGTGCCGGCCGGCTTCTGCTCCGCCAAGGGCAGGCTGCAGGCCAGTTTCATCGTGTGGGCAGGCGAGGCCGACGAGATCCTGCTGGCCTGCTCGGCGAGCCTGCTCGCGCCGACGCTCAAGCGGCTGTCGATGTTCGTGATGCGTGCGCAATGCAAGCTCGACGACGCCACCGCGGAGCTGCCGCTGCACGGTCTGGCCGGCCCGGCTGCTCTGGCCCTGCTGGGCGACGCGCAGCCGTGGGAGTGCCGGCGCAGCGAAGCCGGCACGGCGATCCGCCTGCCCGATGCCCAGGGTGTTCCGCGTGCCTTGCTGGCTGGCACTTCGCCTTCCGGCGTGGCGCCGCTGGACGCGGACAGCTGGCGCTGGCTCGAGGTGAGCAGCGGCGTTCCCGTCATCGAGGCTGCGACGGTCGACCAGTTCGTGCCGCAGATGGTGAACCTCGAACTGATCGGCGGCGTGGACTTCAAGAAAGGTTGTTATCCCGGCCAGGAGGTGGTGGCGCGCAGCCAGTACCGCGGCACGCTGAAGCGCCGCATGTTCCTGTTCGACGTCCCGGCGGCGGCGCAACCCGGCCAGGAACTGTTCCACAGTGCCGACCCCGGCCAGCCGGCCGGTCTGATTGCCAACGCCGCGCCGTCGCCCGCCGGCGGCTCGCGCGTCCTCGCCGAGGTCAAGCTCGTCGCCCTGGACGAGGGCAGCCTGCACCTGGGCTCGGCCGACGGGCCCGTGCTGACGCGGCGCGAACTGCCCTACGCGGTGCCAACGGAAAGCGCCGCGCCCGCCTGATGGCGGCTGCGGCAGACGGCACGGCAAAAGGTCACGACCGGGCTTCCCTGGGGACAGCCGGCCAGCCCATGCGAGAGCTGTTCATCTACTATCGATCGCGCGTCGAATGCGAAGCCGAGGTGGCTGCGCAAGTACGCGGATTCCAGGCGCATCTCATGCTCGAGCATCCGACCCTGGTGGCGCGACTGCTGCGCCGGCCGGAGGCGAAGGATGGGTTGCTGACCTGGATGGAAACCTACGCCTTCGCCACGATGAATCCCGACCGCGCCATCGATGCCCCACTGCAGCAGCAGATCGAAGCGTCTGCCGCGTGTCTTCGCGGCCTGATCGAAGGCGAGCGCCACACCGAGGTCTTCATCCCATGTGCCTGCTGACGCTGGCTCTCGACGAAAACCGGCGCTTCCCGCTGGTCATCGCCGCCAACCGCGACGAGTTCTTCGCGCGACCGGCCTCTCGCCTGGCCTGGTGGACGCCGGAGCCCGGTGCCACGCAGATCCTCGGTGGCCGCGACCTCGATGCCGGCGGCACCTGGCTGGGGCTGACCGCGGAAGGACGCCTGGCGATGCTCACCAATGTGCGCGATCCGTCTCGGCACGACCCGTCGGCGCCGTCGCGCGGCCGCATCGTGCCGGAGTGGCTGGCGGCCCGCGAGCGTGTCGACCGGTTCTGGATGCGCACCGCGCTGGCCGGCTACAACGGCTTCAACCTCATCGCCGCGGATTTCTCTCTGGGCGAGTGCTACTGGGCCAGCAACACCGGCAGCCATCCGCTGCGGCTCGAGCGCGGCGTCTACGGCATCTCCAACGCCGGGCTGGATACACCTTGGCCGAAGGTGCTCTCGCTGAAGTCGCGCACGCGGGAGGCGATCACGCAGTCCGGCTCGGTCGACGAACTCGCGAACAGGCTGTTCGAGGCGCTGTCCGACCGCCAGATGCCGTCCGACGACGAACTGCCCGAGACCGGGGTGGGGCTGGAGCGCGAACGTTTGCTGGCGCCGGCCTTCATCCGCTCGCCCGACCAGAGCTACGGTACACGTTGCTCCACGCTGATCATCACCGAGCGCGTGAATCGCCACAACGTGACGCACGTGCTCGAGCGCAGCTTTGCCTCGCATGGTGGCGTGGCGCTGCTGCGCCGGGCCACGCTGAACCACTGGCCGCCGCGCTACAACGCGGGCGACGCAGTGCCGGCGGTGCAAGGCGGCGTGGTCTCCGAGTCCGAGATCGACGGGGTGTCGGCCACCGCGACGGTGCGCCGCACCCGGGTGCGCAGCCTGTTGCGGCCCGAACCGAAGCGCCGCCGCGGGGCACCCGTCTCCGGCTCAGCCTGATCGGCTAAAGCGCCCGCACCATCTCGATGTGCGGTATGCCGGCTTCCTCGAACTCCGGGCCACGCGGCGCGAAGCCGGCGCGCGAATAGAACGGCGCAGCGCTCGACTGCGCATGAAGCAGCACTTCGCGGTCGCCGCGCGCCCGCGCTGCCTTCATCAGCGCTTCCAGCACGTGGCGGCCCACACCGCTGCCGCGCAGGCTCTGGCTGACCGCCATGCGGCCGATCTTCGCCACGCCGGGCACATGCTGCAGCAGCCGGCCGGTGGCCAGCGGCAGCCCGAAGCGGTTGTAGGCGACGGCGTGAACGCAGGAGGCGTCGGCGACGTCCCACTCCATTTCGGCGGGGATTCGCTGCTCTTCGACGAACACCGCGGTGCGGATCGCGCTGGCCTCGCGGCCGAGTTCTTCCCAGCCGCCCACGCGGACGTCGACCATGCCCTGCCCGGCCTCGAAACCCTGCAGCACGTCGCGCAGGCTCTGCGGCACGGGCCTCGAAGTCTGCGTGTGCGGGTCGGCGAAGACGTAGACCAGTTCGCCGTTGATCAGCGGCTCGTCGCCGCGGAACACCGCGCCCTCGAACAGCAGCGAAGAGTTGCCGATCCGGCCACAGCGCATGCCGATCTCGAGCTGGTCGTCGTAGCGCGCCGACCCGTGGTACTCGACGGTGGCCTTGCGCACGTAGAGATCGCCGCCGAGTGATTCCATCGTCTGTGCGTAGGGCAAGGCCAGCGCACGCCAGTAGCCGGCGACGGCGGTGTCGAAGTACATCAGGTAGTGCGCATTGAAGACGATCTTCTGCGCATCGATCTCGGCCCAGCGCACGCGCAGGCGGTCGAAGAAGCGGAACTCGGTGCGTTTCATGGCTCGAAGGCCCTCCTCAATGCATCCCCGGCGGCGGCCTGCGCATGGCGGGCCTCGTCGAGCACGCGGCCCATCTTGATGAAATCATGCGTCATGCCGCGGTACAACTCCAGAGAGACTTCGACGCCAGCCAGGCGCAGGCGGTCGGCATAGGCCAGACCCTCGTCGCACAGGGGGTCGCACTCGGCCAGCAGCAGGCAGGCGGGCGCCACGCCGTCGAGCGAGTCGGCATTCAGCGGCGCGAAACGCCAGTCGCTGCGCTGCGAGCGGTCGATGTACTGCTCGAAGAACCATTCGATGGTCACGGCGTCGAGCAGGAAGCCGTTGGCGAACAGCTTGTGCGTCGCGGTGTCGGCATGCGCCGTCGTGCCCGGCGTGATCAGCAACTGCGCGCGCAGAGGCAGGCCGTGGTCGCGCGACAGGATCGCCGCCACTGCGGCGAGCGTTCCGCCGGCGCTGTCGCCGCCGACGGCCAGGCGTTCGCTGTCGAAGCCCAGCGATGCGCCCTGCTCGCGCAGCCAGCGCAGTGCGGCCCAGGTGTCGTCGACGGCGGTCGGGAAGCGGTGCTCGGGTGCCAGCCGATAGTCCAGCGCCAGAACCTGCGCGCCGCTGAGCAGCGCGAGCTGGCGGCACAGGCTGTCGTGCGTCTCCAGGCCGCCGATCGTGAAGCCGCCGCCGTGCAGGTAGAGCAGCGTTCCGCGTGGCGTACCCACGGGCCAGTAGCGCCGCGCGGCCAGCTCGGTGCCATCGGCGCCGGGCACGCGCAGATCTTCGACCCGATCGAGTCGCGCCCGCGGCAGGTCCAGCACCTCGGCGCCGGCCACGTAGGCGGCACGGGCCTGCTCGGCAGACAGGGTGTGGAATGCCGGCCGCTTGGCACGCCGGATGCGCTCCAGCACGCCGGCCATGCGCGGGGTCAGAAGATGGGTGCTCATGAACGCGGCGCAGTCTGCCACATCGGGCTGTCCCGCTTGCGCAGGCGAGCGCCACGCCTACACTCCCGCGCCATGGCCTTCATCAACTACATCACCCAGATCCAGCTCGACTTCGGCGCCGTGAAGCTGCTGCCGCAGGAGTGCGAACGCATCGGCATGCGCCGTCCGCTGGTCGTCACCGATGCGGGCGTGCGCGCGGCCGGCGTGCTCGACAAGGCGCTTGCCGCACTGGGCGAATTGCCCCACGCGGTATTCGACCAGACACCCTCCAACCCGACCGAGGCGGCCGTTCGCGCCGCGGTGCAGGCGTACCGAAGCGGCCAGTGCGACGGGCTGATCGCCGTGGGCGGCGGATCCAGCATCGACCTGGCCAAGGGCGTGGCCATCGCCGCGACGCACGATGGCGCGCTGAAGACCTACGCCACCATCGAAGGCGGCAGCCCGAAGATCAGCGAGCGTGTCGCACCGCTGATCGCCGTGCCCACCACCGCAGGCACCGGCAGCGAGGTGGCGCGCGGCGCCATCGTCATCGTCGACGACGGCCGCAAGCTCGGCTTCCACAGCTGGCACCTCGTGCCCAGGGCGGCGATCTGCGACCCCGAGCTCACCCTCGGCCTGCCGCCGCAGCTGACCGCGGCCACCGGCATGGATGCCATTGCGCACTGCCTGGAGACCTTCATGGCGCCCGCGGTGAACCCCCCGGCCGATGGCATCGGACTGGACGGCCTGGAGCGTGGCTGGGCGAACATCGAGCGCGCCACGCGCAACGGCAGCGACCGCGAGGCGCGCTGGCAGATGATGAGTGCCAGCATGCAGGGCGCCATGGCTTTCCAGAAGGGCCTCGGCTGCGTGCACAGCCTGAGCCACAGCCTCGGCGGCGTGAATCCGCGCCTGCACCACGGCACGCTCAACGCGGTGTTCCTGCCCGCGGTGATCCGCTTCAACGCGCCGGCGGAATCGATGGTGCGCGACCGCCGCCTGGCGCGCCTGGCGCATGCCATGGGCCTGGCCGGCTGCGACAGCCGCGGCACCGAGATCGCCGAGGCCGTGCGCGAGATGAACGTGCGCCTGGGCCTGCCATCGGGACTGCGCGCGATGGGTGTCGGCCCCGAGCTCTATGAGCGCATCATCGACGGGGCCATGGCCGACCACTGCCACAAGACCAACCCGCGCATCGCCACGCGCGACGAGTATCGGCAGATGCTCGAAGAATCCATGTGAGTCGAAGCAGGCGCTGGCCAGCGCCGGGCCGCCCCCAAGCGGCCGGCGAACACCCTCGGCGGGTGTCTGCGGTACGCCGCGGCCGAGGGTTCAAAACACCGAGTCGCGGTCGATGCCATTGCGCAGCATGCGGCGCTTGAGCTTGAGCAGCGCCTCCTGCTGGATCTGCCGGATGCGTTCGCGCGTGAGGCCGAGCCGCTCGGCCAGCACCTCGAGTGTCTCCGGCTCGCGGTCGCGAAGGCCATAGCGGCCGGCAAGCACCTCGCGCTCGCGATCGTTCAACTCGTCGAGACCGTGTTCCAGCAGCCGATCGACTTCGTTCGAGAGCGTCAGGCTCATCGGATCGCTCGAGCCATCGTCGGCCACGCTGTCGAGCAGCGATTCGGAGCCGCCGTCCGCCGGGTTGCGGTCCAGCGGTGCGTCCAGTGAGGCGGGCTGTTCGGCGAAGCGCAGCAGGTCGACGACCTCCTGTACCGGCCGGCCGACCGCGGCCGCCACATCCTCGACACGCACCTGGCGTTCGCTCTCGGTGCCGTCGGGCATGCGGGCCTCCAGCGCGCGCCTGGCCTTCAGCACCTGGTTCAGCTCGCGCACCACGTGCACCGGCAGTCGCACCAACCGGGCCTGGTGCATGATCGCGCGCTCGATGCTCTGGCGGATCCACCACGAGGCATAGGTCGAGAAGCGGAAGCCGCGCTCCGGCTCGAACTTGCCGATCGCGTGCATGAGGCCCAGGTTGCCCTCCTCGATCAGGTCGGGCATCGGCAGCCCGCGGCCGAGATAGTTCTTGGCGATGCTGACGACCAGGCGCAGGTTGTGCTCGATCATCGCCTGGCGCGCCTCGAAGTCGCCCTGGCGCGCCCGCGTGGCGGTCTCGAACTCCTGCTGCGGCGTCAGCAGCGGCGCGCGGCGGATCTCGCGCAGGTAGGTCTGCAGCGTGTTGCCGACTTCACCCTCGCCTGCGGCGAGATCGGCAATGCGAGGTTCGATCAGTGGGGGGCCGTCGGCGCCGTCCGCGGCATCGGCATCGGGCGGCTCAGCCTCGAAGCCGTCGGCCGCATGCAGCGCGTGGCCGTTGTGGGGCGGCGGCGGGCTGACCGATGTCCCGTCGAGCGATGTGCGCTTTCTGGGCATGGTCGAGGCCTTTCGCGGGTCGCCGTCAGCGCGGCGGCAGCAGTCTTGCCGGGTCGACCGGCTTGCCCTGCCGGCGGATCTCGAAGTGCAGCAGCACCCGATCGGAATCGGTGGAACCCATCTCGGCGATCTTCTGGCCGCGGCGGACCGACTGGTCTTCCTTGACCAGCAGCGTCTGGTTGTGCGCGTAGGCCGTCAGGTAGGTGGCGTTGTGCTTGAGGATGACGAGGTTGCCGTAGCCGCGCAGGCCCGAACCCGCATAGACGACACGGCCCTCGGCGGCGGCGAGCACCGGGTCCCCGATCTTGCCGGCAATGCCCAGGCCCTTGCTCTTGCCTTCCTCGAACACGCTGGTGATCGGGCCGGACGCGGGCCAGATCCAGTTGATGTCGTCGTCGCCTTCACGGCCGGCCGCGGCGGCCGTGGTGGCGGCCGCAGGGAGGGTGGTGCTCGGCGAAGCTGTCGTCGGCGCCGCGCTGGCGGGCACCGGCGCGGGCTTGGCATCCAGCGGCCGCGTCTCGGCTTTCGCGCTGGTGATCGGCCGCGTCGACACGCCGGCGTCGGAGCCCGGTGGCACCACGCGCAGCACCTGGCCGACCTCGATCACGTTCGGGTTGTCGAGGTTGTTCCACTTGACCAGGTCTTTCCAGTTCTGGCCGCTCTCCAGACCGACGCGGATCATCGTGTCGCCGGGCTTCACGGTGTAGTAACCGGGCTTGCCGGCGTTCTCGGCGCCGGGCAGCGGCTTGGTGGCATCGGCGGCGGGTTGCGCGGGCACGGAGCCCGGCGACGGCTGCGCCGACGCGATCGTCGGCGCACTGCGTGCGCCGACCGCACGATCTTCCACCGGTGCATGGTTCTTGCCCGACGCGCAGGCGCCGAGCAGAAGCGTCGCGACCAGCGCCGCGCCGATGCCCTGGATCCGTTGCGTCGAAAGAGGTCTCACCATCTGCTCATTCATTCGTCAGCTACCGAGACCGGATTTTAGGGGCACGAACTTCACAGCTTCGTGAACACTGTGCTCGTACCCGTGTTCATGGCGATCCACCACCACAAGGACCTGCCGCTGCGAGCGAGGTTCCACGAGCGGCGCCACGAGTCGACCGCCGATGGCGAGTTGCTCCAGCCACGCAGGCGGCAATGCGTCACCGCCCGCAGCAGCGATGATGCTGTCGTAAGGCGCGTTCGGCGGATGGCCGCGCATGCCGTCACCATACACCAGACGCAGTTGCGTCAGGTTCAGCGGCGCGAGCAGCGCGAGGGCCTTCTCGTGCAGCGGGCGCAGCCGTTCGACGGAGATCACCTGCCGCGCCAACCGCGCGAGCAGCGCGGCCTGGTAGCCGCAGCCGGTACCGATCTCCAGGGCCTTGCCGAGCGAGCTGCGGCTTCGTGCCGCGGCGCCGCCCATCAGCAACTCGAGCATGCGACCGACCACCGAGGGCTTGGAGATCGTCTGCCCGTGGCCGATCGGCAGGCTGGTGTCTTCATAGGCCTGTGTGGCCAGCGCGCCATCGACGAACAGATGCCGAGGCACGCTGTCCAGGGCGGCCAGCACGGCTTCGTGATGCAGGCCGTCGGCATGAAGTCGCTGCACCATGCGCCGACGCACGTCGGCCGAGTCCAGCCCCAGGCCCGAAGGCGTGGCCACTCGGGCCGCATCGGCATGGGCCTGATGCACGGGCGCCTGCGGACGCAGCACGGGCGATCGGGATGCCACCGGGGCTTGGGCGACCTGGTCCAGGCGCAGGGGGAATCGCGAGCTTCGCGAGCCCGCAGCGCTCATGGCGCCGTCCCGGCCGCCCACGCGCGCCATGCCGGCACCGCCGCATGGTCGGTCAGGTCCACCTGCAGCGGCGTGACGGACACGGCCTCGTTCGCCACCGCATGGAAGTCGGTACCCTCGCCGCCTTCGCGGGCGTCGCCGGCCGGGCCGATCCAGTAGATCGTCTCGCCACGCGGGCTGGTCTGCTGGATCACCGGTTCGCTCGCATGGCGGCGACCGAGTCTGGTGATCACACGCGGCAGGCGGTCGGCATCGGCGCGGTTGGGGATGTTCACGTTGAGCAGCCAGGCGGCGCCGGCCGGCGGCTGCCGCAGCACCTGCTCGATGACACTGCGTGCCACCCGCGACGCGGCATCGAGATGCGCCCAGCCCTTCTCGACCTGCGAGAAAGCGATGGCCGGTATGCCGAACAGGAAGCCTTCCATCGCCGCGGCCACCGTGCCCGAATACAGCGTGTCGTCGCCCATGTTGGCGCCGTTGTTGATGCCCGAGACCACCAGGTCGGGCCGGTGCGGCAGCAGGCCGGTCAGCGCCACGTGCACGCAGTCCGATGGCGTGCCGTTGATGTAGCGGAACGTCTTCACCACATCGCCATGCCCGTGCCGGGCCGGGTACACCGACAGCGGCCGTGTCAGCGTGAGCGAGTTCGAGGTGCCGCTGGCGTTCTGCTCGGGGGCCACCACGTCGATCTCGCCGAGTCCGGCACAGGCCTGCACGAGGGCGGCGATGCCGGGAGCGAGGTAACCATCGTCGTTGGCGATCAGGATGCGCATGGCCGCATTGTAGGGACGCGTCGCCTCGGAGACGGGAGGGATTCGGCGCCCTGCGTATCATGCGCCGCCACCCATCCCGCGGAGAGCGACATGCATGCCTGGCTGTGCGAGAACCCGACCGGCGTCGACGCCGTGGCCTGGAAGGAATTGCCGACGCCCCGGCCCGGGCCGGGCGAGGTGCTCATCGCCATCAAGGCGGCGAGCCTGAACTTTCCCGACCTGCTGATCGTGCAGAACAAGTACCAGATGAAGCCGCCGCTGCCCTTCGTGCCGGGCTCGGAGTTCGCCGGCGTGATCGAGGCGGTGGGCGACGGCGTGCACCACCTGAAGCCGGGCCAGGCGGTGGCGGCGTTCTCGGGCACGGGTGGGTTCGCCACCCATGCCTGCGTGAATGCCGCCGTCGTGATGCCTTTGCCGCCGGGCTTCGCCTTCGACGATGCCGCCGCCTTCGTGCTGACCTACGGCACCACGCACCATGCGCTGGTCGACCGGGCGGCTCTGAAGCCTGGCGAGACCTTGCTGGTGCTCGGCGCAGCCGGGGGCGTGGGCACGGCCGCCATCCAGGTCGGCAAGGCCGTGGGTGCGCGCGTCATCGCGGCGGCCTCCAGCGACGAGAAGTGCGCGCTGTGCCGCGAGATCGGCGCCGACGAGACGATCAACTACACGGGCACTAACCTGCGCGATGCGCTGAAGGCGATGACCGGCGGCAAGGGACCTGATGTGGTCTACGACCCGGTGGGCGGCGACCTCGCAGAACCGGTGTTCCGTTCGATCGCGTGGCGAGGCCGTTACCTCGTGGTGGGTTTCGCGCAGGGCGGCATCCCGAGTCTGCCGCTGAACCTGGCGCTGCTCAAGGGGGCCTCGATCGTCGGCGTGTTCTGGGGCGAGTTCGCCCGCCGCGAGCCGCAGGCCAATGCACGCGCGCTGGGCGAACTGGCGCAGTGGTATGCCCAGGGCAAGGTCAAGCCGGTGATCGACCAGCGCCTGCCGATGAGTGCCCTGCCCCAGGCCTTCGCGCGCATGGGCACCCGTCAGGTGCGCGGCAAGCTCGTGCTGGTCAACGACTGAGCGATCGATTCGGGTACTTTGTCACACACGGACATTCCACGAGACGGAGTGCGCTAACATCCATCGCAAACAAGACAACGGCTGAATCAGGCCGGGCCGGGTGGAGCATGTCAGTCAAAGTCCTTATCCTCGAAGACAACCCCGTCGCGCGCAGTTTCCTGTGCCGCGTGGTGCGTGAGAGCTTCAGCGACGCGATCGCCATCACCGAAGCCGGTGACCTGGAGAGTGCGCGTCGTCACATCGGCCCGCTCGGCCGGCAGGAGCCTGCCGACCCGTTCAAGCTGATCCTGGTCGATCTCGAACTCCCCGATGGAAACGGCATGGAACTGCTGGCCGAGCTCGTCAAGTATCCGGCCACGAAGATCGTCACCACGCTCTATTCCGACGACGACCATTTGTTCCCGGCGCTGCAGTGCGGCGCCGACGGTTACCTGCTCAAGGAAGACCGCTTCGAGGTGCTGGTCGAGGAACTGCAGAAGATCGTGCGCGGGCAGCCGCCGCTGTCTCCCGCCATTGCCAGGCGCCTGCTGACGCACTTCCGCCAGGGCGCCGGCGCGGCGGTCGATAGCGGCCCGGCGCCGTTGAACTCCGGCTTCCAGAGCAGCCGCCCGATGCCCACGGGCCGCGGCGCACCGCTCGACCACGAACGCCTCACGCCGCGCGAGAGCGAGGTGCTGACGTACCTGAGCAAGGGCTTCACGATCAAGGAGATCGCGAACCTCATGGGCATCAAGTGGTTCACCGTCAACGACCACATCAAGTCGATCTACAAGAAGCTCAACGTGTCCAGCCGCGCAGAGGCCGCCGTGCTGGCCAGCAAGCAAGGGCTGGTCTGACACCGGCAGATCGCCGTGGCGCAGCACGGTCCGTCGGCGCGTAGATCCCGGCCCATGGCGGCCGCAGGCCCCCAGAGCACCCTCGGCCCGGCTGACACCATCATCGAGTCGAGCTTCGGCGAGCGCGTTTCGCTCAGCGGCAGCCCGCTGTCGCGCTGGATGGGCTGGCGCCTGCGCATGCTGGTTCTCGCCGCGCTGATCGGCTGCCTCGGGCTCTTTCTCGTCACCCGCATGATGGCGGGGCTGCCCCGCATCGATGCCAGCTGGCGCCCCAATGCGCAAGGCCTGGTCGAGCTCGCGCGCGCTGCCGATCCGGCGCTGGCGCCGCTCGTCGGCCAGGTGCTTGTCGCGGCGCAAGCGGATGGTCGCACTGTCGAGGTCAGGGACGCGCTGACGCTGCAGCGATCCGCCCGCTGGGTGATCGACGACGAGATGCGGGCGCGGCACCACCTGATCCACGAAGACCTCGACAGCGTGCTCTCGCAGGCGACCGTGCGCTTGGCCTTCGCGGACGGCCGCAGCGTACTCGTACAACCGATGCCGCGCGGTTTTGCAGGGCTGCCGGCGATGTACTGGTTGCTGTGCGGGCTCGCGCTCCTGCTGTACCTCGTGGCCATGGTCGTCCTGATGGCCAAGCCCAACGGCCGCAACCTGCTCTACGCTGTGCTGTCGTTGAGCCAGGCAGGCAACCTGGTGTTCATCGCCATCGAGTCCACGCTCGATCTTGCGCTGCCGAACGCCTTCGCGCACCTCGATCTGCCGATGCGCGTGGGCTTCGACATGGTCACGGCCGCGGCCATCGTCAATGCTGCCTGCGTCCACCCGCGACGGTTGCCAGGTGGCACTGTCATCGCCATGGCTGCCTGGGCGGGCGCCATCGGTCTGACCTGGCTGGTGGGCACCGACAGGCTGCCGCACGGGTGGTGGTGGGTGCAGATCGCCGTGATGATCTACGGGCTGGTGATGGTGGGGCTGATGTCGTGGTCCTACGAGATTGAACCTCATCCCTTCGCCACCGTGTTGCGCCGATTCGGTTTGGTCACGCTCGGGACATGGCTGCTGCTCACGACCGCGCTTGCCGCTGCAGTGGCGAATCCGGGGGTGCACCAGAACATCGCCTCGGTAGGCTCGATGGTCTGGTACGTGTTCTTTGCTTCGCTGCTCTTGCTGGTGCCGTTCCTGTCTCGCTCACAGCAGATGATGCGCGAGTTCTCGATGCTCGCAGCTGTCAGCACCGTGGCGACCTCGCTGGATCTGCTCTTCGTCGCGGTCTTCTCACTCGGTCAGTTCGCTTCGCTGACGCTGGCACTGTTCGTCTCGCTGGCGGTGTACTCTGGGGCGCGGCAGTGGATCCTGAATCAGCTGCTGGGCAGCAGCATGCTGACGACCGAGCGCATGTTCGAGCAGCTCTATCGCATTGCCCGCGAGGTGGAAGCCCATCCCGAACGCACGCCCGGGCTGCTGACGCAATTGCTGCGCGAGCTGTTCGAGCCCATGGAGGCCGTGCTCGTGGAACGCAACGTGAGCGCCACCCGTGTGTCGGGCGACGGCTCTACGCTGATCGTCCCGGTTCCCGAGCTGGCGGGAGATGCCCTGCCGGCTGGCCGCTCCATCGTGATCCGTTTCGCCAATCGCGGGCGACGGTTGTTCACGCGCGAAGACGCGCGGCTGACCGACCGTGTCGTCGAACAGCTGCGGCGCGCCGTGGCTTTCGACAAGGCTGTCGAGCAAGGGCGAAGCGAAGAACGCGCGCGGCTCGCCCAGGACCTGCACGACGACATCGGCGCGCGCTTGCTCACGCTCATGTACAAGGCGCAGTCGCCCGAGATGGAAGAGTACGTGCGGCACACGCTGCAGGACCTGAAGACGCTGACCCGTGGCCTGGCGGCGCCGAACCATCGCCTGTCGCATGCCGCCGCCGAGTGGAAGGCCGACCTGGCGCAACGGCTGACGGCGGCCCATGTGCAACTCGGGTGGGCCTTCGAGTCGGATGAAGACATCCTCCTGTCCGTGGTGCAGTGGTCGGCGCTGACGCGAGTCTTGCGCGAACTGGTCAGCAATGCCATCGCGCACGCACGGGCGACATGCGTCGATGTCGAGTTCACGCTGCGCTCGGGCCGGCTCGAGCTGATCGTCGGCGACAACGGCGAAGGCCGCAATCCGCGCGCCTGGTCGCATGGCCTGGGGCTGGGAGGCGTGCGAAAGCGGGTCAAGCAGCTCGGCGGCGAGGTCGAATGGCGCGAACTGGAGCCGCGCGGCATCGTCTGCCAGGTGACCCTGCGGGACTTTTCGCCGCCGCCTTGAGCCGGCGCACTTCGCCATGAAAAAGCCGGGCACTGGGCCCGGCTGCTTCAAGATCTGGTGGGGTGGCTGATGGGACTCGAACCCACGACGACAGGAATCACAATCCTGGACTCTACCAACTGAGCTACAGCCACCGCAGAGCCGCAGATTATATCGGAGCCGGCGCCGCGCCTCAGCCGCCCGCCGCCGAACTGGCTGCCTTGGCCGCGGCCGGCGTGGTCTCCGCGCGGAAGCGTGTCTTCAGCGCTGCGAGGTAGGCCTGCCCTTCGGCATCGCCCCACGCTTGCCCGTACTGAGCCTGCAGGCGCTGCGGATCGCCAGCAGCCGGGTCTCGGCCCAGCACCTTGGCGATCTTGACCACCGCGTAGCCTTGCGCGGGGAGCTCAACCCCGACGAAGGCCGGCAGCTTGTCGCCCGGCGCACGCAGCGCCGCATCGACGACTTCACGCGCCACGTCGCGAGCCTGGCTGCGCGAGATGGTCACGGCGGCGCTGGGCATTGCCGTTTCCGGGGTCTTGCGCAGTTCAGCCAGGCGCGCCTCGCCTTCCTTGCGGGCCAGGTCGGCCGCCTGCTTCGCGGCGACCTTGTCGCGCACCATCGCCTTCACTTCGTCGAATGGCCGCTGATGCGCCGCGCTGTACTGCAACACGCGTCCAGAGGCCAGCTGGTTCGGCCCCACCTCGACAGCCTCTGTATTGCGCTTGTTCTTCAGCGCGTCGGTTCCGAACAAGGCCTCCAGGAACTTCGGGTTGGCCAGTGCGCCAGTGGCCCCTTGCGCCGGGCTGCGCTTGACGTTCGGCGCACTGCGCACGTCCAGCTTGAACTTGTCTGCCGCCGGCTTCAGGCTGTCGGCCTGCTCGTAGACCATGTTGGTGAAGTCGACCGCCGCAGCGGCGAATCGTGTCTGCGCCTGCTGCTTCTTGGCCTCGTCCTCGATCTCGGCACGGACCTGCTCGAAGGTCTTCTTCTCGCCGCCGCGCGCGCCGGTCACCTGGATGACGTGGTAACCGAAATCGCTCTCGACCACGCCACTGATCTCGCCCTGCTTGAGCCCGAAGGCCGCGTCCTCGAACGGCTTGACCATGGCGCCACGGCCGAAGTAGTCGAGGTCGCCGCCGCGCTGTGCCGAACCGGGATCGTCGCTGTGCTTGCGCGCCAGGTCGGGAAAGCTCGCCGGCGTCTTCTTCACTTCGGCCAGCAGGGATTCGGCCTTGGCCTTGGCCTTCTCGCGTTCGGCTGCCGGCGCACTCTTTTCGGCCTTCAGGAGAATGTGGCTGGCGCGGCGCTCTTCGGGCGTCGTGTAGCGCTTCTCGTTCTCGGCGTAGTACTTGCGAAGTTCGTCTTCGGAAACGCTGATGCCCTTCTTGATGGCATCGAGGTCGAGAACGAGGTACTCGATCGAAGCCTGTTCGGGCGCCTCGAACTGCGCTGCATTCTCGGGGGCCTTGTAGTAGGCCTGGAGGTCGGCCTCGCTGGGGCTGACCTTCGCCAGGTAGTCCTTCACGTCGAAGCGCTGCACCTGGATCTCGCGCTGCTGCAGCAGCGCGTCGAACGCCGCGCCGCTGGTGCCGGCCGTGCCGAAGGCGGTCGCGCTGACGCCTTGAAGCACCTGGCGCTGCGTCATGTCCTGGCGCATGCGTGCCTCGAACATTTCCGGGCTCATGCCCTGCGCCTGCAGCAGTGCCTTGTAGGCATCTTCGTCGAAAGTACCGTCGGGCTTCTTCAGCGAGGCGAGTTGAGGGATCGCCAGCAGTTCGCGCTTCAGCCGTTCGTTGCTCGTCATCAGGTGCAGCTTGTCGGCCGCGGTGATGAGCACGCGATCGCGCACCAGGCCGTCGAGCACCTGCTGCTTCATCTCCGGCGTGTCGAACAGCTTGGCGTCGATGCCGGGCATCTGCCGGCGCACGCGCTCCACCTGCTCGCGTTGTGCTGCGTCCCACTCGGCTTGCGTGATGTCGTGGCCATCGACCTTGGCCACCGGGGTGTTCTCGCCGCCGCTGAAGCGGCTGTATCCCTGGATACCGAAGAACACGAAGGACGGAAAGATCAAGAGCACCAGGATGAACTGCAACAGCCGGGTGTGCTTGCGGACGAAATCGAACATCGGGAGCCTCTATCGACGGCGGTGAAGTCCAGATGCAACAAAGGCGAACCTGGGTTCGCCTTGGTGTCTGGTGAGCTGCCGGGATTCTATCGCAGGCCTCTGGGGCCGACGTCACGGGCCCGAAGGGGCCTTTGGTGGGTGCTGAGGGGCTCGAACCCCCGACCTACGCCTTGTAAGGGCGCCGCTCTACCAACTGAGCTAAGCACCCGCAGCGTGCCGAGCACGCCCTCAGTTCAACGCGTCCTTGAGGGCCTTGCCCGGACGGAACTTCGGCACCTTGGCAGCCTTGATCTTGATCGTGGCGCCGGTGCGCGGATTGCGGCCACTGCGTGCGGCACGCTTGCCGACGCTGAACGTGCCGAAGCCGACCAGCGAGACGCTGTTGTTCTTCTTCAGCGTCGACTTCACGCCGCCGATCATGGCCTCCAGGGCGCGCGTGGCAGCTGCCTTGGAGATATCCGCCTGACGGGCGATGTGCTCGATCAATTCAGACTTGTTCACGGGTCTTCCCCCTCTCTAAAGGTTTCTCGAACGGAATTCGGTGGGTGTCTGGCGCGCGCTGTGTCTCGGTACGCCCGGCGCGGGTCATTACAAGCCGTGCCCCTGAGGCTGTCAAGGGCGGATCGGGATTCTATGCGCAATCATTTGCATCGCTGGCGCGGCGCGCAGACGTCGCCGTGCAGGTCTTCATCCCCTGTCGCGCACCACCATCGCCACGCCGCAGACGGTGAGCAGCATGCCCAGCATCATGAGCGGTGTGAAGGCCTCGCCAAAGAGCCACCACGCCATCGCTGCGGTGCAGGGCGGCACGAGGTACAGCAGGCTCGTGACCTGCGTCGCCGCACCGCGCTGGATCAGCAGGTACAGCAGCGAGCTGCCGCCGAGCGTGAGACCGAGCACCGACCAGGCCATCGCGCCGACCAACTCCGGCTGCCAGTCCATCACCTCCGGTTCCAGCAGCGCCAGCGGCAACGTGATGACCAGCGACGCGAGCAGCTGGACGGCGCTGGCGGCACGCACGTCGGCCACCCGTACGAATCGCTTCTGGTAGAGCGTGCCCGCGGTGATGCTGCACAACGCACCGACGGACAGGGCGAGGTTGAGCGCTGTCACCTCCCCCACCCCCAGCTTGCGCCAGACCACCAGCGCCAGCCCTGCAAGCCCCAGCACCAGGCCGGCCCACTGCTGAGGCGTCACCGATCGGCCGCTGCCTTGCGCGCGCGGTGCGGCCGTGGCGCTCAGCCAGATCGCGGTCAGCACGGGCTGCAGGCCGACGAGCAGCGACACCGTGCCAGCGCCGATGCCTGCCTTCACGGCCGACCAGACGCCGCCAAGGTAGCCGGCATGCATCAGCACACCCGACACCGCCAGGTGCAACCACTGTTCTCGCGGCGGCCAGGGCACGCGCGCGATGGCCATCCAGGCCACGAAGCAGGCCACCGACAGCGCGAATCGCAGCGCGAGGAAGCTCATGGGCGGCGCATGCGGCATGCCCAGGCGGGCGACCACAAAGCCGGTGCTCCAGATCAGCACGAAGACCCACGGCATCGCCCGCAGCAGCGGGCGCTGGTCGGCCAGCACCGTCAGCGCGCCTTGGCGCGGATTTCGGGCAGCGCCTTCTGCAGGTAGTAGACCATCGACCAGATGGTCAGCACGGCCGCCGCGAGGATCAGCAGCGTGCCCCACCAGTGCGTGTCGATCAGCCCGAACAGCCGGCCGTCGTAGAGCAGGAACGGAATGGCGACCATCTGCACGACGGTCTTGAGCTTGCCCAGCATGTGCACGGCCACGCTGCGCGACGCGCCGATCTGGGCCATCCACTCGCGCAGCGCCGAGATGGCGATCTCTCGGCCGATGATGACCAGCGCCACCAGCGCATGCAGGCGGTTCAGGTGCACCAGCACCAGCAGCGCGGCGCAGACGAGGAACTTGTCGGCCACCGGATCGAGGAAGGCGCCGAACGACGAGGTCATGTTCAGGCGGCGGGCGAGGTAGCCGTCGGCCCAGTCCGTCAGCGCGACGACCACGAACAGCACCGTGGCGAGCAGGTTCTGCGCGCCCGGTTCCATCTCGAGATAGAACACCCCGACGATCAGCGGGATCGCGACGATGCGTGCCCAGGTGAGCAGGGTCGGCAGGTTGAAGAACATCGGCCGATTGTGCCGAAGTTCTTCATGCCGGCCGATCCGTCACTCAAAGGACTACAGCTGCCCCTCTGTCAGGGTGTCGAGCTGGAACTTGCCGCTCTTGTCGAACAGCCATACGTCGGTGTACCTCGTCGTGCCCATTCGTGCCGGCGCCGGCAACGGCGAGGCCTTGCGGATCAGCTCGCGGATCTTCGCCGTGACTTCGGGTGCGTGAGTGGGCGCGCGGACCATGCGCACGTCGCGCACGTTGCCGTTGGCGTCGAGCTCGGTCTCGACCACGGCGACGGCATAGAGCAACGGCGGCAGCTTGCCCTTGTAGATGCTGTCGGGATAGGCCGCGTAGATGGCGCGCGCGCCGTCCTGGCGATAGGCCTTCTCGTTGGTGGCCTGAGAGACGTTCCGGTTCGCCGGCGGCACCGGTGCAGCCGCGGGGGCCGGCGCCCTGGCCACGGGTGCCGGTGTGGGGGGTGGGGCCGGCGGTGGGGTGGTACATCCGGCCAACCATGCCAGCGCCGCGATGGCGGCGCCGAGCTTCGGATCAATGCAACGCACGATAGATCTCCTCTGCAAGTTCTCTCGAAATTCCGTCCACGCTGGCCAGGTCCTCCACGCTCGCCTGGCCGACACCGCGCACGCCGCCGAAGCGCTGCAGCAGGCGCGCTCGCTTGCGCGGCCCGACCCCGGCGATCTCTTCCAGCCGGCTGCCGCCTGTTCGAACGCTGGCGCGCCGCGCGCGCATGCCGGTGATGGCGAATCGATGCGCCTCGTCGCGGATCTGCGCCACCAGCATCAACGCGGCCGAGTCGCGGCCCAGGTAGACCTTGGGGCGGCCGTCGGCGAACACCAATTCCTCCAGGCCGACCTTGCGCCCTTCGCCCTTCTCGACCCCGACGATCAGGCTGAGGTCCAGCCCCAGTTCCTCGAACACCTCGCGCGCCATGCTCACCTGGCCGCGCCCGCCATCCACCAGCACCAGGTCGGGCAGGCGGGCGGTGCCGGCACTCGCGGCCTCGGCCAACTTGGCATAGCGCCGAGTCAGCACCTGCCGCATCGCGGCGTAGTCGTCACCGCCGGTGATGCCCTCGATGTTGTAGCGGCGGTATTGCGCGTTCTGCATCCGGTGTTCTTCGAAGACCACGCACGATGCCTGGGTCGACTCGCCTGCAGTGTGGCTGATGTCGAAACACTCGATGCGAAAGGTGTCGAGATTCTCCACGGCAAGGTCGAGTGCGTCGACTAATGCACGCGTTCGGGCCTGTTGCGAGCCTTCCTCGGCGAGCAGTTGAGCGAGTTTGATGCGGGCGCCCTGGATGCACATGTCCAGCCAGGCGCGGCGTGGCTCCCGCGGCTGGTGCTGCGCAGACACCTTGACGCCCGACTGCATCGACAGCGCCTCGATGAGCGACTTGTCGACCGCGTGGCTGAGCACCAGCAGCGGCGGCACGCCGCCGTCGAGGTAGTGTTGTGCGATGAAGGCCTCGAGCACCTGAACCTCCGGCGAGGCGGATTGCCCGCCCTCATCGGATTCGTCGGCGAGCACCGTGGCGTCTTCGACATGCGCGGGGAAGTACGGGCGATCGCCGAGGTGCCGCCCGCCGCGCACCATGGCCAGGTTCACGCAGGCGCGGCCCCCTTCGACACGCACGGCGAGGATGTCGGCGTCCTTGGTGGTCACGCCCGTGTTGTCTTCCACGGCCTGGCGGTGCAGGACGCGCGACAGTGCGCCGATCTGGTCGCGGATCTCGGCCGCCTTCTCGAACTGCAGCGCGTCGGCGTGCGCCATCATCTGCACCTGCAGCGCATCCATCACCTCCTGCTCGCCGCCGAGCAGGAACTGTTCGGCATTCGCCACGTCGCGCGCGTAGTCGGCCGCGTCGATCAGCTTCACGCAGGGGCCCGAGCAGCGCTTGATCTGGTACAGCAGGCAGGGCCGAGTCCGGTTGGCGAAGACGGTGTCCTCGCAGGTGCGCAGCCGGAACACCTTCTGCAGCAACAGGATCGATTCCTTCACCGCCCAGGCGCTGGGGTACGGGCCGAAGTAGCGATGCCGCTGGTCGAGCGCACCGCGGTAGTAGGCCAGCCGCGGGAAGGCCGCCGAGCCCGACGTCGCGCCGCGCGTGCCGGTGATCTTCAGATAGGGGTAGCTCTTGTCGTCGCGGAACAGGATGTTGTAGCGCGGGACCAGCGTCTTGATGAGGTTGTTCTCGAGCAGCAGCGCCTCGGCCTCGGAGCGCACGACGGTGGTCTCCATGCGCTCGATCTTGCCCACCATGTGGCCGATGCGCGTGCCGCCGTGGTCCTTCTGGAAGTAGCTCGAGACGCGCTTCTTCAGGTCGCGCGCCTTGCCCACGTAGAGCACCGCGCCTTGCGCATCGAAGTAGCGGTAGACGCCGGGCAGGCCCGGCAAGGATGCGACTTCCTCACGCAGCCGTTGGAGCCTGGCGACGTCGTGTGCGTCAGTCGGCAAGGGGGTCGAGGAGTCCATCGGCCGCGATTATCGAGCCGGGATAATCGATTCGCATGAAATGGGATCTGTTCTGCCGCGTCGTCGACAACTTCGGCGACGTGGGCGTGTGCTGGCGACTCGCCGCCGACCTGGCCGCGCGCGGCGAACGTGTGCGCCTGTGGATCGACGATGCCTCGGCGTTGGCGTGGATGGCGCCGCAGGGCGCAAGCGGCGTCGAGGTGCGTGCCTGGCCACAGGGCGATGTCGATGTGGAACCCTTCGACGTGGTTGTCGAGACCTTCGGCTGCGACCCGCCCGCGCCTTTCGTCGCACGCATGGCGGCGAGGCGTCCGGCCCCGCTGTGGATCAACCTCGAGTACCTCAGCGCCGAGCCCTATGTCGAGCGCAGCCACGGCCTGCCCTCGCCGCAATCCAGCGGCCCCGGCGCGGGGTTGCTCAAGTGGTTCTTCTATCCCGGCTTCACGGCCTACACCGGCGGCCTGATCCGCGAACCTGGGCTGTTGCAGCGCAGGCAGGCCTTCGACGCCGCCGAATGGCTCAAGTCGCGCCGCATCGTGCGTCGACCGGGCGAGCGTGTGGTCAGCCTGTTCTGCTACGAGAACCCCGCCCTGCCCGCCTTGCTCGACGCGCTGGCCGGCGCACCGACCCTGCTGCTGGCCACCGTCGGACACGCCTCGCGCCAGGTGGCGGCGGAACTGGGCGCGTCGATGTCGCGAGGCACATTGCGTGCGGTCACGCTGCCCTACCTGACGCAGTTCGATTTCGATCACCTGCTGTGGTCGGCCGACCTGAACCTTGTGCGCGGCGAAGACTCCTTCGTGCGGGCGCAATGGGCGGGCCTGCCCTTCCTCTGGCATGCCTACCCGCAGCACGACGGCGCGCACCAGGCCAAGCTCGACGCTTTCCTCACTCGCCACCTGGAAGGCGCCTCGGTCGACTGGGCGCAGCGCTGCCGCGCCCTGTGGCTGGGCTGGAACGGTGCCAGCGGCGCCCTGCAACTGCCGCCCCTCGAGCCTTGGCGTGTGCATTGCCAAGCCTGGCGCGACAAGCTTGCGGCACATCAGGACCTCGGCACCCAGCTGCTGAGCTTCGCTCGCGAAAAGAGCTAAAATCGCGAGCTTTGCGTCATCCGGGGAACGGCCCGGCGGGCGCCGCCCTTACGCCGCCTGAGACAGCGCCTGATCCAGGCGCACCGCCATACGAAAGTCACCATGAAGATCGCACAGGAAATCCGCGCCGGCAACGTGATCATGCAGGGCAAGGACCCGATGGTCGTGCTCAAGACCGAATACAGCCGCGGTGGCCGCAATGCCGCCACCGTGCGCATGAAGCTCAAGAGCCTGCTCAACAACTCGGGCACCGAAGTCGTCTTCAAGGCCGACGACAAGATGGACCAGATCGTGCTGGACAAGAAGGAGTGCACCTACTCCTACTTCGCCGATCCGATGTACGTCTTCATGGACACCGAGTACAACCAGTTCGAGGTCGAGGCCGAGAACATGGGCGACGCCATCAGCTATCTCGAAGACGGCATGACCGTCGAGGTGGTGTTCTACGACGGCAAGGCCATCTCGGTCGAACTGCCCACCTCGGTCGTCCGCGAAGTGACCACCGAGCCGGCCGTCAAGGGCGACACCTCGGGCAAGGTCATGAAGCCGGCCAAGATCGCCACCGGCTTCGAGATCGCCGTGCCGCTGTTCGTCGAGAACGGCGACAAGATCGAGATCGACACGCGCACGCACGAGTACCGCAAGCGCGTGTAACGCCTATCGGCAAGACGCAAGACGGGCGCCCTTGGGCGCCCTTCTCTTTTGTGTTCCATTCGCCACCATGCCCTTCGATTTCGCCGCCGTCACTGCCCCGTTCCGCATGCAGCCCGGCCTGCGTGCCCTGGCGCCGGGTGTGGCCCAGCTGACAGCCAATTCGCCCGGCGATCGCGCCTTGCTCGAGAAGCTGGCGGTGCTCGGCAACCATGCCGAGCAGGCCCTGGTGGCCGCCGCGGGGTTCGACGCGGCACCTGCGCTGGCGGCGCTGTGCGAACACGCGGCTCGCGAGCATCCGCAGGCCTGGTGCTGGGATGGCCGCGAGCGGTACGAGGCCGTGCAACTCGGCTGGTCGCTGCAGGGCGATTCATTGCACGGCGACGGCCCGGCGGAGATCGGCCGCTGCCTGGCCGCGTTGCCCGCGCCATGGCGTGTGGCCGGCCTGCTGAGCCTGGCTTTCGCCGAAGACCTTGCCGTCATCGACGGGACGACCGGGCGCATCCCCTGGCTCGCGGTGTGCCTGCCCTCGCACTGGTCGCCGCAGGACAAGGTGGGCCGCCATTTCGCCGAGGTGCATGCGCCCGTGGCCGACAACAGGCTGCTCATCACCGCCAGTGACCACCTCGCGCGGCTGGTCACCGGCACGCAGCGCTGGGAGCGTTTCGTCTGGACGATCACGCCGCAGCCGCAGCTCGACATGCACCCGCTGCGCGTGGCCCAGCCCCGTTGGCCCGACACCGCCGATGCGGATGAGCTGGCGCGCGCGGCCACGTTCCGAACCGAGCGGCAGACCTTCATCCCGGTGCCCGGCGCAGGCCAGGCGGTCTTCACCATCCACGTCGAGAGCCGTCCGCTGGTGCAGGCAGTTGCCCATGCCGAGGTGGCGGCGTCGCTGCATTCCGCTCTGGCCAGCATGAGCGATGGGGTGTTGGCCTACCGGGGGCTCACCGGCGCGCGCGACCGACTGCTCGCCTGGCTCGCGGCACGCGCATGAAGACGGCGCCCATCGTTGCGGCGCGCATCGAACCCTCGGCCGAAGGGCTGCCCTATTCGCCCACCTTCGCTGACGTCTACCACCCGCGTGCGGGTGCGATGGAGCAGGCGCGCCATGTCTTTCTCGCCGGCAACGGCCTGCCTGGCCGCTGGGCTGGCCGAGACGACTTCGTCATCGCCGAAACCGGCTTCGGCCTGGGCAACAATTTCCTGGCCACCTGGGCTGCGTGGCGGGCCGATCCGCAACGCTGTGCGCGGCTGGACTTCCTTTCGGTCGAGTTGCACCCACCCACGCGGGACGAACTGGCGGCCTGGCCGCGCGAGATCGCGCTGGCGCCGCTGGCCGCCGAACTCGCCGCGCAATGGCCGGCCCTGACGCACAACCTGCATCGGCTGAGCTTCGACGAGGGTCGAGTGCGCCTGCACCTGGCCTTTGGCGACGTGGCTCGCTGGGTGCCGGAGTGGGTGGCCGGCGTCGAGGCCTTCTTCCTCGATGGCTTCGCGCCGGCACGCAACCCGCAGATGTGGGACCGGCGCCTGTTCAAGGCCATTGCGCGGCTGGCCGTGCCCGGCGCCACGGCGACCACCTGG
Source organism: Rhizobacter sp. AJA081-3 (assembly GCF_017795745.1). Taxonomy (GTDB): domain Bacteria; phylum Pseudomonadota; class Gammaproteobacteria; order Burkholderiales; family Burkholderiaceae_C; genus Piscinibacter. Next base: position 2,009,955 of record NZ_CP059067.1, read on the forward strand.
TCGGCCGCGCGCAGCGTGCGCGAGGGGCTGCAGGCCGCGGGCTTCACGGTGAGCAAGGCACCGGGGCAAGGCGGCAAGCGCGACATCACGGTGGCGCGATTCGAGCCCGCGCCGTCGCGCCGTGGCGCACCGCCCGGGCGGCCGCACGCGCGTTCGACGGATTCGCGCGCGATTGTTGTCGGCGGCGGCCTGGCCGGCTGCGCGAGTGCCTGGGCACTGGCCGAACAGGGCTGGCGCACCACGGTCATCGATCGCCGCGACGAGCCCGCACTCGAAGGCTCGGGCAACCCGGCTGGCCTGTTCCACGGCGTGGTCATGCGCCATGACGGCACCCATGCGCGATGGTTGCGCGCGGCGGCGCTGGCCTTCGAGCCGATTGCCCGCGAGGCCGTGTCGGGGGGTGTGGCCGGGGCGGTCGACGGCCTGCTGCGCCTGGAGCCGCAAGCCGCGAGCGTCCAAGCCATGCAGGATGTCATCGAGCAACTGGGCCTGCCTGCGCAGTATGTGCAGGCGCTGGCGGCGGTGCAGGCCTCTCAGCGGGCCGGCCTCGCGCTCACGCACCCGGCCTGGTTCTACCCGGGCGGTGGATGGATCTCGCCGCGAGATCTGGCCGCGTGGTACCTGCGTCGCGCTGGCCCTCTGAGCGCGTGGCGCGGCCGGGTGGAGGTCGCCCAGGTGCGCCGGGTCGGCGATGAATGGCAGGTGCTCGATGCACAGGGCGAGGTCATCGACAGTGCCCCTGCCCTGGTGCTCGCCTCGGCCGGCGACACGCTGCGCTTGCTCGGCGCGCCCGCCTGGCCGATCGATCCGGTTCGCGGGCAGATCTCGATCGCGCCATTCGGTCGGATCATCCTGCCGAAGTTGCCGCTGGCCGGGGCCGGCTATGTGCTGCCGGCGCTGGCCGGTGCGGCGATCTTCGGTGCGACGGCGCAGCCAGGCGATCTCGACGCCGCGGTCCGCATGGAGGATCACCGCCTGAATCTCGAACGGCTCGCTCAACTCACCGGATGCCCGGACGAACTCGACGCTGCGTCCTTGAGTGGCCGCGTCGGCTGGCGCTGGACGGCCGGCGATCGATTGCCGGTCATCGGCGCCGTGCCCGATGCTGATCTGCCTGCCGTGGGATCGGCCGATCAGCCGCGCTTCATAGCGCGGCAACCTGGCCTGTTCGTGTTCACCGCGCTGGGTTCGCGGGGCATCGGCGTGTCGGCCCTGGGGGCGCGGCTGCTGGCCGCCTGGGTGAGCGGCGCACCGTCGCCGGTGGAGGCCAGCCTGATGGACGCCGTGGATCCGGCCCGCTTCGCGGCGCGCGATCAGCGCCGCGCCGGCCGCACGCTCAACCCGCTTCGGGGTTCGGCTGTGCCGGGCTGAGCTCGTCGCCGCCGCCCGATTCGCCTTCCGGCGATTGCCCGGGGCCGGTCTTGCGCTCGGCCTTCTCCTTGGCTTTTTCTTCCTTCTTCTTCTTCTTGGCCAGCTCGCGCTGGCGCTTCTCGTACGAGTAGTTGGGTTTGGCCATGCGCCATCCTTCCAGTGAACAAAAGGTGCCCACTGGCACCAGTTGCGAGGTTACGCGTTTTTCGGCGGCGCGAGCAGCACCGGGCTCAGAAACTCAATGTCTTCACACCCTGTGACGTGCCCAGCAGGCACACGCGGGCGCGGTGCCGCGCGAAGATGCCCACCGCGACCACGCCGGGCCACTGGTTGATCTCCTGCTCCATGCCCGGCGGGTCGGTGATCGACAGGCCGTGCACGTCGAGGATGCAGCCGCCGTTGTCGGTGATCACGCCTTCGCGCAGCACGGCGTTGCCGCCCAGCGCTGCAAATCGCCGCGACACCTGTGCGGTTGCCATCGGCACCACCTCCACCGGCAACGGGAAGCGCCCGAGCGTCGTCACGAGCTTCGATTCGTCGGCGATGCAGACGAAGCGATCGGCCAGGTCGGCGACGATCTTCTCGCGCGTGAGCGCCGCGCCTCCGCCCTTGATCATGTGGCCGCCGTGGTCGATCTCGTCGGCGCCATCGATGTAGACGGGAAAACGCTCGACGCTGTTGCTGTCGAGCACGACGATGCCGTGCGCCTGCAGCCGCTGCGTGCTCTTCTCGCTGCTGGAGACGGCGCCGGCGATGCGGTCCTTCAGGGTGGCCAGCGCGTCGATGAAGCAGTTCACCGTCGAGCCGGTGCCCACGCCGACCACGCTGCCGGGTTGCACGTAGGCCAATGCGGCCTGGCCGACGAGGGCCTTGAGTTCGTCCTGGGTCATGGTGGCTGCGTGTCGCACGAAAGTGTTTGAGAGAATCGTCCGATTATCCAAGACGCACCGCGCACCGCCGCATGGCCCTCGTTCCCTACCCCCTGACCCGCTCCTTCCTGTTCGGACTCGATGCGGAAACCGCGCACGACCTCACGCTCGGCGCCCTGGCCCGCATCCAGCACACGCCGCTGATCCGTGCGGTGGCGCAGCCACGCGTGGACGATCCGGTGACGGTCGCCGGGCTGCGCTTCCCGAACCGCATCGGCCTGGCGGCGGGGCTGGACAAGAACGGGCGCTGCATCGACGGATTGGCCGCCATGGGCTTCGGCTTCATCGAGGTGGGCACGGTCACGCCCAAGGCGCAGCCTGGCAACCCCAAGCCGCGCATCTTCCGACTGCCGCAGGCACGTGCGCTGATCAATCGCCTGGGCTTCAACAACGACGGGCTCGACGCCTTTCTCGCCAATGTGAAGCGTGCGCGCTTTCGCAGCCAGGGCGGCATCCTCGGGCTGAACATCGGCAAGAACGCCGCCACCCCGATCGAGAACGCGGTGGACGACTACCTGATTGGCCTGGACGGCGTGTACCCGCACGCCGACTACGTGACGGTGAACATCTCCAGTCCGAACACCAAGAACCTGCGCGCGCTGCAGAGTGACGAGGCGCTCGACGCGCTGCTGTCGGCCGTGCAGGAACGCAAGGCGCGGCTCGCCAAGCGCCACGGCCGCCAGGTGCCGGTGTTCGTGAAGATCGCCCCGGACCTCGACGAGGCGCAGGTGACGGTGATCGCCGAGACGTTGAAGAAGAACGGCATCGACGGCGTCATCGCCACCAACACGACGATCGCGCGCGAGGCGGTGAAGCACCTGCCACATGGCGACGAGGCGGGAGGCCTGTCGGGCAGGCCGGTTTTCGAGGCCAGCAATCGCGTCATCCGCCAGCTGCGTGCCGAGCTCGGCAGCGCCTACCCGATCATCGGCGTGGGTGGCGTGATGACCGGTGCCGATGCCTGCACCAAGCGCGAAGCCGGTGCCGACCTGGTGCAGGTCTACACCGGCTTCATCTACGGGGGGCCGCCGCTGATCACCGAGGCGGCGCAGGCCCTGAAGGCGATGCGCTAGCCGCGACTCACTGCAGCGGCACGCCGGTCTTCGACTGCACCTCTTCGCGCGTCACGCCCGGCGCGAGCTCGACGAGCTTCAAGCCATGCGGCGTCACGTCGAGCACGCACAGGTCGGTGACGATGCGATCGACCACGCCCACGCCGGTCAGCGGCAGCGTGCAGTGCGGCAGGATCTTCAGGTCGATCGTGCCGTCCTTCTTCTTGGCGACGTGCTCCATCAGCACCACGACGCTCTTCACGCCGCCGACCAGGTCCATGGCGCCGCCCATGCCCTTGACCATCTTGCCGGGGATCATCCAGTTGGCCAGGTCGCCCTTCTCGCTGACCTGCATGGCGCCGAGGATCGACAGGTTGATCTTGCCGCCGCGGATCATCGCGAAGCTGTCGTGCGAGCCGAAGATCGATGAGCCGGGGATCGTCGTCACCGTCTGCTTGCCGGCGTTGATGAGGTCGGCGTCGACCTCGTCTTCGGTCGGAAAGGGGCCGATGCCGAGCATGCCGTTCTCGCTTTGCAGCCAGACCTCGATGTTGGGGTCGACGAAGTTGGCCACCAGCGTGGGCAGGCCGATGCCGAGGTTCACGTAGAAGCCGTCGGCGAGTTCCTTGGCAGCGCGCGCTGCCATCTGGTCGTGGGTCCAGGCCATGGTCAGATCCCTTCCTTTGCAGGCACGCGCTCGGTGATCGTGCGCTTTTCGATGCGCTTCTCGGGGGTGGCGTTGAGCACGATGCGGTGCACGTAGATGCCGGGCAGGTGCACGGCGTCCGGGTCGAAGCTGCCGGTCTCGACGATCTCTTCGACTTCCACCACGGTGATGCGACCGGCCATGGCCACGGCCGGGTTGAAGTTGCGCGCGGTTCGACGGAAGATCAGATTGCCGCTCTTGTCGGCCTTCCAGGCCTTGACCAGCGACACCTCGGGCAGCAGCGCGCGTTCCATCACGTAGACGTGGCCGTCGAACTCGCGCGTCTCCTTGCCCTCGGCCACCAGGGTGCCCACGCCGGTGCGCGTGAAGAAGGCCGGGATGCCGGCGCCGCCGGCACGCAGCTTCTCGGCCAGCGTGCCCTGCGGCGTGAACTCGAGCTGCAGCTCGCCGGCCAGGTACTGGCGCTCGAACTCCTTGTTCTCGCCCACGTAGCTGGAGATCATCTTGCTGATCTGGCGCGTCTCGAGCAACTGGCCGAGGCCGAAACCGTCGACGCCGGCGTTGTTCGAGATCACCGTGAGGCCCTTGACCTTCGTGTCGCGCAGCGCCGCGATCAGTGCCTCGGGAATGCCGCACAGGCCGAAGCCGCCCACGGCGAGCAGCTGCCCGTCGCGCACGATGCCGTCGAGCGCTTTCGCCGCGCTCGGGTACACCTTGTTCATGAACCGTCTCCTTGGGGGAAATCCAGCCGCGCAGCGTACTACGTATGGCATTACGTAGTCGTTACGTAGAATTGATTAAGCATCTTCCTGGCGCCACCCCGCCTTGACCCATGGCCGACACCCTGGCGCTGGACTATCGCACTGCCTTCGACCTGGCCCCGGTGGGCATGGTGCTGTCGCGCCACCGGCTGATGGTCGACTGCAATCAGCAGCTGCTGGCGATGTTCGGCGCCGAACGCGAGCAGCTGATCGGGCAGAGCTTCGAGGTGCTCTACCCGACCCACGACGAATTCGAGCGCACCGGCGCGCGCATCGTCGCCAGCCTGGATCGCCAGGGCTGGTACAGCGACGAACGGGTGATGAAGCGCGTGGATTCCGCGGGCGGCGCGCAGCGCGGCGAGTTGTTCTGGTGCCACGTGTCGGGCCGCGCGCTCGACCCGGCGCAGCCGCACGCGGCCGGCATCTGGGTGTTCGAGGACCTGTCGGCCCGGCGCCGCATCGCGGTCGACCTGACGCCGCGCGAGCGCGAAATCGCCGCCTTGCTGATCGAAGGCCTGACCAGCAAGCTGATCGGCAAGCGCCTGGCGATCAGCCCGCGCACCGTGGACGTGTACCGCGCCCGCTTGATGAAGAAGCACCGCGCGGCCACCACGCCGGAGCTGGTGCAGAAGCTGCTGCGCGCCTGATCCTTGCCGTCCGCCCGCGCTATTCGACCAGCGCGCGGATCCAGTCCGGCAGCGGCGCCGACTTCTGTTTCGGGAAGTCGACCCACACCGTCTTCGCGCCGCCCTCGGTGTAGATCACGCCGGGCTGGTCGGTGCGCTCCAGTGTCATGTAGGTGTCGAAGCTGGTGCGGCCGGCATTGGCGACGTAGTGGCGGGCGATCACGTCGCCCGGGTACTCGAGCTGGCGGATGAAGTTGCAGAAGGCGTTGACGATCACCGGCCCCTCGCCCTGCGGGTCGGGCTTGCAGCCGATGCGGTCGAACCACTCGATGCGCACCGTCTCGAAGTAGCGGAAGTAGATCGTGTTGTTGACATGGCCCATCGCGTCCATGTCGCCCCAGCGGATCGGGATCAGCAGCTCGTTGGTGAGCTTCTTCTTCTCGGGCAGGTGAAAGCGCAGCATCGCTTCGCTCAGCTTCGGGTGACGCCGAGTTCGGCGTAGAGCCGCTCGACCAGGGCGCGCAGCGCCGCCACTTCGGATTGCAGCGCCGCCTGCTGCGCCTTGAGCGAAGCCAGTTCGCCGGCAGCGACGAACTCCTCGGTGTGGGCCGCCACCGGCATCGACGACACGTCCACCGGCCCGCACAGCAGGTGCGTCCAGCGGGCCTCGCGGGCGCCCGGCGCACGTGGCAGCTTCAATGCCAGCGGGCCGCCCTTCTCTACCGGCCGCTCGGCCAGCTCGTCGAGGAAGGCCTCGACCGAGGACACGTCGGCGAAACGGTGCAGGCGGTCGCAGTTGGCGCGCAGTTCGGAGCTGGTCTGCGGCCCGCGCAGCACCAGCACCGCCAGCAGCGCCACCGACTGCGAGGGAAGCGACATCGCGCGGCCCATGTTGTGCTCGTGGCGCGCCACGCGCGAGCCGCTCGATTCGAATACCAGGTTCAGTGCGCGCAGCGCGTCCACCGCCACCTGCACTTCGGACTCGGTGGCATTGATCACCGGGTCGCGCGCCGTCTTCTGGTTGCAGCCCAGCGTCAGCGAATTCAGCGACAGCGGGTAGCTGTCGGGCACGGTGTGGGCCTTCTCGACCAGCACGCCGAGCACGCGGGCTTCGAGCAGCGACAGGGGCCGCATGGTCGGCTCGCGTTCAGACCGCGAAGCCGTCGTCCGCCTGGATCACCGCGCCGTTGATGAAGTGGCTCTCGTTGGCCACCAGCATCATCAGCACCGAGTCCAGGTCCTGCGGCTGGCCGATGCGCTTGCGCGGCAGCATGTCGATCAGCTTCTTGCCCTGTTCGGTCTGCCAGTGGTGGTGGTTGATCTCGGTGTCGATGTAGCCGGGGCAGATGGCATTGACGTTGATGCCGTAGCGGCCCCACTCCAGCGCCATGGCGCGCGTCATGTGCACCACCGCCGCCTTGCTCATGCAGTACACGCCGATCTGGCTGAGTACGCGCAGGCCGGCCATCGAGGCGATGTTGACGATGCGCCCGCCGGTGAAGGTGCCCGGAGCCGCGCCCTTGGCGCGCGCCAGCATGCGCTTGCCGACTTCCTGTGCCACGAAGAAGGCGCCCTTGGTGTTGGTATTGAAGACGAAGTCGTAGTCGTCTTCGGTGACGTCGACGAGCTTCTGCGTCGTGCTCACGCCCGAGTTGTTGACGAGGATGTCAATCGTTCCCATCTCCGTCTCGGCGTGGGCGACAGCCGCCTTGATGCTGTCGTGGTCGGTGACATCCAGCGCCACCACGTGGGCATCGCCGCCATCGGCCTCGATCTCGGCGCGCAGCGCCTTCAGCCGCTCCATGCGACGGCCCGCCAGCACCACGCCGCAGCCGGCCTTGGCCAGTGTCTTGGCGAACTGCGTGCCCAGGCCGCTGGAGGCGCCTGTCACCAGGGCGACCCGGCCGGAAAGATCGATGCTGTAGCTCATGCGCGCCTCTGCTGTGAATCGGATTTCACGGTGACGATAGCATGCGTCAAACACTGCAAAACGGTCGCGCGACGCGCCGCACTGGCGCGGATTGGAGAGGCCCGCCAAACGAATCGAACGATCGTGCTATTTAGCGGTGCCAGCCCGTAGAATCGTCTGCAATCCCGTCTCCCAGGACCCCCGATGAGCCCCCAGCAGATCCTCGAGCAATACGGCCCGCGCGAAGCGATGGAATATGACGTGGTGGTGGTCGGCGGCGGCCCCGCCGGGCTGGCCACCGCGATCCGCCTGAAGCAGCTGGCCGCCCTCGAGGGCGGCGAGGTCTCGGTGGTGGTGCTCGAGAAGGGCTCGGAGCCCGGCGCGCACATCCTGGCCGGCACGATCATGGACCCGCGCGCGCTCACCGAACTGTTCCCGAAGTGGAACGAGATGGACGCGCCGCTGAAGCAGGAGGTCACGGGCGACCAGTTCCTGTTCCTGAGCGAGACCGGCGCGAAGGCGACCCCAGAATTCCTGCTGCCCGACTGCTTCAAGAACCACGGCAACTACATCATCAGCCTGGGCACGCTGGTGCGCTGGCTCGGCCAGCAGGCCGAGGCGCTGGGGGTGGAGATCTTCCCCGGCTTCGCCGCAGCCGAAGTGCTCTACAACGACGACGGTTCGGTCAAGGGCGTGGCCACCGGCAACATGGGAGTGGGCAAGGACGGCGAACCGCACGACGGCTTCCAGATCGGCATGGAGCTGCACGCCAAGTACACGATCTTCGCCGAGGGCGCGCGCGGCCATCTCGGCAAGCAACTCATTGAGCGCTTCAAGCTGGACGCCGGCCGCGACCCGCAGAGCTACGGCATCGGTCTGAAGGAGCTGTGGGAGATCGACCCCGCCAAGCACCGGCCCGGCCACGTGATGCACACCGCCGGCTGGCCGCTGGACCCGGACACCTATGGCGGCTCGTTTGCCTATCACGCCGAGAACAACCAGCTGATGCTGGGCTTCGTGGTCGGCCTCGATTACGCGAACCCCTGGCTCAGCCCCTTCGAGGAGTTCCAGCGCTGGAAGACGCACCCCGAGATCCGCAAGCTGCTCGAAGGCGGCAAGCGCATCGGCTATGGCGCACGGGCCATCACCGCTGGCGGCATCCTCAGCCTGCCCAAGACGGTGTTCCGCGGCGGCGCACTGGTCGGCTGCGAGGCCGGCTACCTGAACGCCAGCCGAATCAAGGGCAGCCACGCCGCCATCAAGACCGGCATGCTCGCCGCCGAGGCCGCCTACGCGGCGCTGAAGGCCGGCCGCCAGCACGACGAACTGAGCGACTACCCGAAGTCCTTCGACGAGAGCTGGCTGCGCGAGGAGCTCGAGCTGTCGCGCAACTTCAAGCAGTGGTTCAAGAAGGGCCGCACCATCGCCACGCTGATGACCGGCATCGAGCAGTGGCTGTTGCCCAAGCTCGGCTTCAAGGCGCCGCCCTGGACGCTGCATCGCTCCGCTGCCGATCACACCTACCTGAAGCCGGCGGCCGAGTGCGCGCAGATCACTTACCCGAAGCCCGACGGCCAGATCACGTTCGACCGCCTGAGCTCGGTGTTCATCAGCAACACCAACCACGAAGAGAACCAGCCGGCGCACCTGACGCTCAAGCGCGCCGATGTGCCGGTGGCCACCAACTTGGCGAAGTACGCCGGCCCCGAGAGCCGCTACTGCCCGGCCGGCGTCTACGAGTTCGTCAAGAACGACGACGGCAGCGACCGCCTGCAGATCAACGCGCAGAACTGCGTGCACTGCAAGACCTGCGACATCAAGGACCCGACACAGAACATCGTCTGGGTCACGCCGGAAGGCGGTGGCGGGCCGAACTACGCAGGCATGTGAGGCCGCGGCCGCAGGCTCAGTGCCGGCGGCCGCCGTAGACCTGAGCCTGCGGTACGGCGAGCATCTGCTTGACCAGCGGCGCCCGCGCCTTGTCGGCCCAGTACGGGTGGGCCAGGTCGATCACCATGAACGGGCACGGCAGGTCGATGCGGTCGCGAAGTTCGGCCCACCAACTGTCGGCGTCCGGCTGGCCGAGCACCTTGGATCGCTCGATGACGACGATGCAGAAGCGCCAGCCCGGCGCGGCCTCGTCGGACTTGCGCACCACGAAGGCTCGGCCCGCGGCCTTCTCGCCGCGCAGCACCTCCTGGACCGAGCGCAGCGAGCGGCGGCTCAGGCCGCTGGGCTCGAAGTGCTGTGGCCCGTCGAAATCGTGCAGCGCCTCCATCGCTGCGGTGGACTGCGTCTCGCGCGTGCGCAGCAATGTGCGCCAGGTCTTCAACTCGTCGAAGCGTTCCTGCGCCTCCAGCCACCCCTCGCGGCGCTGCGCGGCGCTCCAGGCCCAGGGGTTGGCGCCGGCCTCCGCGACGCCGCGCAGCAGCTCGGAACCTTCGGCGCCGAGATCGGCCCGCGCGGCATCGACGATCAGCATGCCGAGCTCGTATCGCCCCGCCAGGTGATCGGGCCGTGCCTGCACGAGCTGGCGCAGTACCCGTTCGTACGCGATGTCCCCGTCGAGCAGGCGCGCCGCGCGTGCCCACAGCAGGTGGTCGTCGGGGTCGATCGGGCCGGCGGCGCTCTCCGCCTCCAACTCGGAGATCAGGTGTCGCTGGGCATTGGCGAAGCGATGCCGCTCGCCCCAGGGCCGCGCCACGTCATCGCGCCATGTGGCGTCGAGTCGGCCGACCCACTCGTCCAGGCCGCTGCCGAGCAGCACCTCGGCTGCGGAAGTCTCCGTCGACGCCGGCAGGCCCGGCTTGATCTGGGCAAAGTCGAGCCGGTCGCGCAGCGACGGATGCGTGTCGCTCAGGTCCGGCAGGCGCTTGAGGCCCTCGGCCAGCCAGGCCTTCGCCCGGGGGTGGCGAAGGCTGGCCGCCATGGCTTTGCACAGCTTGGCATAGGGCTGCTGCCCGGCTGGTGATGGCTCGGTGGCCGCGCTGCGGTAGACCTGCGGCCAGAACTCCTCCTGCAGAAAGCGCGCCTGCACCTCGATCGCCTGCAGGCCTTCGGCCGCATGCCTCTGGCCGACGATTTCGTGCGCCGCGCGATCGGCCTCGTACTCCTGCTGGCGCGACAGCACGAAGGCGCGCGCGTTGAATCGCGGGAAGAAATGGCGGAAGAAGAAGGCCAGCGCCAGGTCGGCGACGTTGCCTCCGATGTGGGCACGCTCGCGCGCCTGGGCCAGCATGAACCAGCTGCGCCGCGTGCGGTAGACCCACATGCCGAGCTTGCCGTGAGCGCCGCGAAGATGGCCGAACTCGTGGGCGATCACCGCGCCGAGCTGGCGTGGGCTCAGGCCCATCATCAGCGGCAGGCCGAGGATCAGCTCGTTGCGGTGCCAGCCGAGAAGGCCCAGGCGCGGCCGCTGGACCACGGCGGCATTCAGGTCGCCGTCGATCAGCACGCGGTCGGGCCGCGGCGCGCCCAGGCGCTTGCGGACCTTCTCGATTAGCTCGAACAGCCGCGGCGCATCCTTGGCCGTGATCGGCAGGCCCTGTGGCGCCGCCGGGCGCATCCACAGTGCGCGCAGCAGCGAGATCAGGAGAGACAGGCAGCCCAGCACCAGCATGATCTTCCAGCCCTGGACGCGGCCGTGCAGCAACTGGCCGGCACCCCACCAAAGACCGAGCGCGGAGGCGACGAGCGTGACGAGGATCGCCGCGTAGCCGAACGCCGCCATCGCTGCCGTGAAGCGCGCGAAGCGCTGCGGCGCGTGGCGGCTTTCGTGTTCGTAGTCCGCCACGAGGCGGCGGAACGCCTGATCGTCCATGCTGTTCTTCTCCCTGGCAGCAGTCTTGCCGAGAGCGCGGCGAGCGTTCTGTGGCCGGCTACGAGGCCTCAGGCGAGGTGCCAAGTTGTTCACGCAATCGGCCGGTGCCGCCGATTCGAGTCGATAGAATGCGAACGCCCATGAGCACCCTGCCCCGCCGCCGATTCATCGCCGCCCTCGTGGCGCTGCCCTTGGCTGCGCGGGCGCGCAGCAGCGAGCCGCGCGTGCTGGCCTTCAACCACCTGCACACCGGCGAGCGGCTCGAGCTGGAGTACTTCAGCGCCGGCGCCTACCTGCCGGATGCGCTGGGCGCCGTGAACCACCTGCTGCGCGACTTCCGCAGCGGCGATGTCGGCACCATCGATCCTGCCCTGCTCGACCTGCTGCACGCGCTGCGCGAGCGCACCGGCACGCACAGGCCGTTCCAGATCATCTCGGGCTATCGCTCGCCGGCCACCAACCAAATGCTGCACGAGCGCAGCAGCGGCGTGGCGACGAAGAGCCTGCACATGAGCGGCCAGGCCATCGACATCCGCCTGGCCGACGTGCCGCTGGCGCGGCTGCGCGATGCGGCCTTGGCGCTGCGCGGTGGCGGCGTGGGCTTCTACCCCGGATCGGATTTCGTCCACGTCGACACCGGGCGCGTTCGCGCCTGGTAGCGCGCTGCGCGCTTCAGCGCGTGCTGCGCGCGGCTGCGCGTTCCAGCGCGCGTTCGAGCGAGATGTCGTGGCCGTACAGGTCGTCGGCGAAGTGCAGCAGAGCGTCGTCGGGCGTGACCGCCGCGGTCACGTAGTACAGGATCACCGGCACCGGCTGGCTCAGGTTGACCTGCCGCGTCTTCCCGCCCGCCATCGCGGCCTCGATGCGTTCTCGCGTCCAGTCCGGCTGGTCGCGCAGGAGCCATGAGGCCAGTGCCGGCGGGTCCTCGACGCGCACGCAGCCGTGGCTGAAGTCGCGTCGACTGCGGCCGAACAGCTGCTGCGCCGGCGTGCCGTGCAGGTACACGTTGTCGTCGTTCGGGAAGATGAACTTGACCAGGCCCAGAGAGTTCTTCGGCCCCGGCCGCTGGCGGATGCGCAGCGTGCCGGCGCGCGCCGCCGCCAGGTTGTCGGGCGAGGCCTGCATCGGCTGCGCATCGTCGCCTTGCCCGGCCACCAGTTCCATGTCGTGGCGTTGCAGGTACAGCGGATCGGCCTCGGCCGCGGGCAGCACCTCGTTGCGCAGGATCGATCTGGGCACGTTCCAGTAGGGGCGGAAGATCAGGTGCGTCATCTCGTCGGCAAACACCGGCGTCTGCGTGCGCAGCGCGCGGCCGACGATGACGCCCATGCGCACGGCTGGCGCAGCCTCGGGCGCGCCGGCGTCCCAGGCCCACAGGCGGAACATGGGGATGTTGATGGCGATGAAGGGCCGGCCGCTGCGATGCGGCAACCAGCGCAGCCGCTCCATCGCGAGCTCGATCTGGCGCACGCGCTGCGTGGGCGTCGTGTTCAAGGCGGCGAGCGTGCCGCGTCCGATCACGCCATCGGCATCGAGACCGTGGCGGGACTGGAAGCGCCGCACGCCGGCCGCGAGTGCCTCGTCGTAGAGCGCCGAAGCCGGCGCCGAATCCGCCGGCAGGTCGCCGAAGGCGACGAGCCGCTCACGCAGAGCGACACTGCCTTCGTAGGTCTGCCCGGGCTGGAGCTTGCCGGCCTTGCCGAGCGCTGGCAGTGCTGCGAAGGTCGGCCCCGACGCGAGTTCTCGGTAGCGCGCCAAGGCCTGGCGCAACTGTCGGTACTGCGCCAAGGGCGGCGTGAGCTCGTCGGCCAGCGCGCGCAGTTGTGCGCCATCGGCGAGTGCCGACAGGCGCTGCGCGGTCTCGCCTTCCGGCAGGGGTTCGGCGACGACGCGAAAGCCCAGGTCCTTCGGCGTCACCCGGCCCTGATGCAGGTGGCGAAGGTAGCGCAGAACGGCCGCCTGAAGCGCGGCATCGGTGTCCGCCGCGGCCGGATCGAGGCGGTAGTCCGATGCGTCCAGGCCCTGCTCGCCGGCGCGGGCCAGCATGGCCTGTGCTTCGCCCGCCCAGGGCAGCGCGGCGCCTGCCACGCCGCAGCCCAGCACCAGGCCCAGCGCCGCCAGCGCGCGGCGCACCCTGCGCGCGACGCTCATCCGCGCGGCGTGCCCCAGTTCGGCGGCCGCTTGTCGATGAAGGCCTGCACGCCTTCGAGCGCGCTTTCATCCATCATGTTGCAGGCCATGGTCTGGCCGGCGTCGTCGTAGGCGGCGGCGATGCCCTTCTCGAGCTGCCGGTAGAACAGGCTCTTGCCCATGGCCAGCGCGACGCGCGGCTTGGCCACGATGGCCGCGACCAGCGATTCCACCGCCTCGTCCAGCGCCTCGGGTGCGGCGACGCGGTTGATCAGGCCCTTCGCCAGCGCCTCTTCGGCCGAGATGAAGCCGCCGGTGACGAGCATCTCGAACGCTGCCTTGCGCGACAGGTTGCGCGACAGGGCGACGCTGGGGGTCGAGCAGAACAGGCCGAGGTTGACGCCGGAGACGGCGAAGCGCGCATCGCGGCTGGCCACGGCGAGATCGCACATCGCCACGAGCTGGCAGCCTGCCGCGGTGGCGATGCCGTGCACTCGCGCGATCACCGGCACCGGCAACTTCTGCACTGCGAGCATCACCTGCGTGCATTGCGCGAACAGGCGCTGGTAGTAGTCGAGCGAGGGGTCGGCGCGCATCTCCTTCAGGTCGTGGCCGGCGCAGAAGGCCTTTCCCGCGGCGCCGAGCACGACGACACGCGCCGATTCGTCCCGTGCGACGGCGTCGAACTCGGCCTGCAGTGCGGCGAGCATGCCTTCGGACAGCGAATTGAAGGCGTTCGGCCGGTTCAGCGTCAGGCTGACGACGCCGCGCGCATCGGTGGAACGTTGCACCAGGGCTTCGGTGGATGTCATCTCGGTCTCCTCACTCGATCGCCGAGGCGCTCTTGGCGCGCTCGCGCAGCTGGAACTTCTGGATCTTGCCGGTCGATGTCTTGGGAATCGGCTCGAAGCGGATCTCGCGCGGCACCTTGTAGCCGGCGAGCAGCGTCTTGCAGTGGGCGATCAGCTCTTCCGCGCTCGGATTCGAGCCCGGCTTGAGCTCGACGAAGGCCAGCGGCGTCTCGCCCCACTTCGGGTGCGGCCGCGCCACCACCGCGCAGGCCATCACCGCCGGGTGGCGGTACAGCGCGTCTTCGACCTCGATGGAGCTGATGTTCTCGCCGCCGGAGATGATGATGTCCTTGCTGCGGTCCTTGATCTTCACGTAGCGGTCGGGCTCCATCACCGCCAGGTCGCCTGTGTGGAACCAGCCGCCCTCGAAAGCTTTGCCGGTGGACTTCGGGTTCTTCAGATAGCCCTTCATGACGATGTTGCCGCGGAACATGATCTCGCCCATGGTCTGCCCGTCGGCGGGCGTTTCGCGCATCGTTTCCGGGTCCATCACCGTCATGCCTTCCTGCAGCATGTAGCGCACGCCCTGGCGGCCGTTCAGGCGCGCCTGCTCCGACAGGCTCTCGCCCGCCCAGCTGTCGCGCTTGACGGCGACCGAGGCGGGACCGTAGACCTCGGTGAGACCGTACACGTGCGTGATGTCGAAGCCCAGCTTCGCCATGCCCTCGATCATCGCGGCGGGCGGCGCCGCGCCGGCGACCATGCCGCGCACCTTCTGGCGGATGCCGGCGCGCATCTCATCGGGCGCGGCGATGATCAGGTTGTGAACGATCGGCGCTGCGCAGTAGTGGTCGACGCCGTGCTCGCGCATCGCTGCCAGGATGGCCGGAGCTTCCACGCGGCGCAGGCACACATGCGTGCCGCCGAGCATGGCCACCGTCCAGGGGAAGCACCAGCCGTTGCAGTGGAACATCGGCAGCGTCCAGAGGTACTTCGGGAAATGCGGCATGGTCCAGGTGGCCGCATTGCACACCGCGTTGAGGTAGGCGCCGCGGTGGTGCGTCACCACGCCCTTGGGGTCGCCGGTGGTGCCCGAGGTGTAGCTGACGGCGATGGCGTCCCACTCGTCGGCAGGCGCATCGAGGGTCGCCAGCGGATCGTGAGCCGCGAGCAGCGCCTCGTACTCGTGCGTGCCGAGACGCTCGCCGGCGCCGGTGTATTCGCTGTCGTCGACATCGATCACCACCGGCGTGCGGCCATGATCTTCCTTCAGCAGGCGCAGCGCCTCGCGCATGGTCGGCGCGAACTCGCGGTCGGTGATCACCACCGCGGCTTCACAGTGGTTCATCTGCCAGGCCAGCAAGGGTGCATCCAGCCGCGTGTTCAGCGTGTTGATCACCGCGTTGAGCGCCGGGATCGCGTAGTGCGCCTCGACCATCTCCGGCGTGTTGGGCAGCATCACCGTCACGGTCGTGCCGCGCGCGACGCCAAGGCTGCGAAGGGCCGCAGCCAGCCGTGCCGAACGCTCGCGCACGGACTTCCAGTCGTAGCGGCGCTGGCCGTGGATCACCGCAGGCAGGTCGCCGAAAACCTCGGCACTGCGCTCGACGAAATTGACAGGCGTCAAGGCCGCGAAGTTCGCTGCGTTGCGGTCGAGGTGCTGGTCGTAGATGCTGCTCATGCGAAGGGCCTTGTGCTGCCGGGCTTGGCGAGGAATCTTACGCGCCGGCGTGTCGCGCCCCGGGAACATGCCGATGCGCCGAGGCGCGCCGCGGCGAAAATGGCGCGGCCCCCCTCAAGAGGTCGCATGGGTTCCGAAGCAGTACGAGAGAACGCCCACGAGCGCGCCCTCCCCGCGTCGGCGGATGCACTGGACGCCCAGGTCCGCGACGCCCAGTACGCGATGATCTTCGACCGCTCCCGCGCGTCGAACCTGATCGGCACCCCGTTCGCGGTGCTGGTGTGCTGGGTCCTGTGGGGTGCCATCGATCACCGGCTGCTGCTGGGCTGGCTGGGCCTGAAGGCCAGCGTCACGCTCTGGCGGCTGGCCGTCACTCGGGCCTACGACCGGGGCGGGCCGCAGCAGACACCGCGCTGGGGCCGGCATTTCCTGTGGGCCCTGACGGCCGAAGGAACCGTGTTCGGGCTGCTCGGCACCGTGCTGCTGCCGCTGAACGACCCGGCGCTGGCGGCCACCATGATCGCCACGCTGCTGGGCATTGCCGCGATCGGCCTGGTGGTGCTGTCGATGAGCCTGCCGGCCTCGCTGGCGCTGACGGTGCCTGCCGTCCTGCCGGCGGCCGTGTTGCAGTTCTGGCTCGCCGACGCGGTGGCGGTCTACACCGGCGTGGGCATGCTGGTCTTCCTCGGGCTGGTGTTCGTCGAGGGGCGTCGCGCCAGCGAGCACACCCGCGCCATGCTGCGCCTGAGATTCCAGATGGACGAACTGGCCACGCAGCGCCAGCAGGCGCTGGACCAGGCCGAGCGCAGCAACGCGGTGAAGAGCCAGTTCCTGGCCACCATGAGCCACGAAATGCGCACGCCGCTGCACGGCCTGCTGGGCATGGCCCGCCTGCTGCAGCGCGAGGCGCCGCAACTCAGCCCCGACAAGCAGGCCGAAAGCCTGCAGATCGTCGAGCGCACCGGCGAACACCTGCTGGGCATCATCAACGACGTGCTCGACCATTCGCGCATCGAGAGCGGCCACCTGCGCCTGCTGCGCCAGGGTTTCGACCTGCGTGCCCTGCTCGTCTCGGTGGTCGGCCTGCTCAAGCCAGCCGCGCTCGAGAAGGGCCTCGGCCTGAACCTCGTCGACCTGCTGCCGGCGCGATGCCACGTCGAGGGCGATGCGAACCGGCTGCGCCAGGTGCTTCTCAACCTGGCCGGCAATGCCGTCAAGTTCACCGACCACGGCGGCGTCACGATCGCCGCGCGCCGCGATGCCGGCGGCACGGTGGTGATCGACGTCAGCGACACCGGCCCGGGCGTGCCGTTGGGTGAACGCGAACGCATCTTCGATGCCTTCCGGCAGCTCGACGGATCGTTCTCGCGGCGCCATGGCGGCACCGGCCTGGGCTTGACGATCTCGCGCGACCTGATGATCGCGATGGGTGGCTCGCTCGAATGCCTGGATGCGCCGGGCGGTGGTGCGCTGTTCCGGCTGAACGTGAGTCTGCCCGACGCGCTGATGACCCTGCCCATCGGCCCGGCCGAAGCGCCGGGCCCCGCTGTGCCCACGTTGCTGCGCGGCCGCGTTCTGCTGGTGGAGGACAACCCGGTCAATGCGCTGGTTGCCGAAGCCTCTCTGCGCCGCCTCGGGCTGGAGGTGGAAAGCGTCGCCGACGGCGAAGGCGCCGTGGCGCTGGCCACCCGGGATCCGTTCGACCTGATCCTGATGGATTGCCAGATGCCGGGGATCGACGGCTTCGAGGCCACCGCGCGAATCCGCGAGTTCGAACGCACCGCCAGCCGCCGGCCGGTGCCGATCGTGGCGCTGACCGCCAATGCGATGGCGGGCGACCGCGAGCGCAGCCTGGGCGCCGGCATGAACGATCACCTGGCCAAGCCCTTCCACGACGACGAGCTCGGCGGCGTGCTACGGCGTCACCTGGCCGCCTGAGCGGGGCGCGCCTGGTCGCTAAGCACTCGCGGCAGCGAGTGCCTGGTCGATGTCCCAGAGGATGTCGTCGACATGCTCGATGCCCACCGACATGCGCACCATGTCGGGCAGTACGCCGGCAGCGATCTGCTGCGCTTCGTCGAGCTGGCGGTGCGTCGTCGAGGCCGGATGGATGATCAGCGTGCGCGTGTCGCCGATGTTGGCCAGGTGGCTCATGAACTGCGCCGACTCGATGAACTTCACGCCGGCGGCGATGCCCCCCTTGACGCCGAAGGCGAGCAGCCCCGAGGCGCCGCGCATCTGGCGCTGCACGAGCGCGTGCTGCGGGTGCTCGGGCAATCCGGGATAGCTGACCCAGCTCACCTGAGGGTGCGACCTCAAGTATTCGGCCACGCGCAGCGCGTTGCTGCAGTGCCGCTCCATGCGCAGGTGCAGCGTCTCGGTGCCTTGCAGGATCTGCCAGGCAGCCATCGGCGACAGCGCCGCGCCGTACACGCGCAGCGTCTCCATGCGGGCGCGCATGGTGAATCCGAAGTCGCCGAAGGTCTCGTAGAACTTCACGCCGTGGTAGCCGGGCGACCGCTCGGTCATGCCCGGGAACTTGCCGTTGTCCCAGGGAAACTTGCCGCTTTCCACGATGACGCCAGCCAGCGTCGTGCCATGGCCGCCGAGGTACTTGGTGGCCGAGTGCACGACGATGTCGGCGCCGAAGCGGATCGGGTTGCACAGGAAGGGCGACGGCACCGTGTTGTCGATCACCAGCGGCACGCCGTGGGCATGGGCCACGTCGGCCACGGCCTGGATGTCGAGCACCGTCAGGCTCGGGTTGCCCAGGCTCTCGGCGAACACGGCGCGGGTGTTCGGGCGCATCGCGGTGGCAAAGGCGTCGGGCTTCGTGGCATCGACGAACGTGGTCTCGATGCCGAACTTCTTCAGGTTCACGGCCAGCATGGTCACCGTGCCGCCGTACAGCGCACCGGCGGCGACCACGTGGTCGCCCTGCTGCAGGATGGTCATCAGCGCCATCGCCTCGGCGGCCATGCCGCTGGCCGAGGCCACCGCGGCGCGGCCGCCTTCGAGCGCGGCCACACGTTCCTCCAGCGCCGCCACCGTGGGATTGGACAGGCGCGAGTAGACGTTGCCGAAGGTCTGCAGGTTGAACAGCGACGCGGCGTGGTCGGCGCTGTCGAACACGAAGCTGGTGGTCTGGTAGATCGGCAAGGCGCGCGCGCCCGTGGCGGCGTCGGGGATCTGGCCGGCGTGGATGGCGAGCGTTTCGGGCTGGAAGACGTGGTCGGCCATGGCGATCCTCAGACAGGGCGGCGGGCCGAGATCACGCGGGTGTTGACGCCGGCCCAGTGCAGGCCGCCGAACAGACGCGCATGTTCGATCTTCACGCAGCGGTCCATCACCGAATCGAGCCCGGCCTCACGCGCGATGGCATCGGCCTCGAGGTTCACCATGCCGAGCTGCTGCCACAGGCACTTCGCGCCGATGGCCACGGCCGAGCGCGCGATCGGCGGCACATCGGCCGCCTTGCGGAACACGTCGACCATGTCCACAGGGAACGGGATCGCCTCCAGGCTCGGGTAGCAGGCCTCGCCCAGCACCTGCTCGTAGCGCGGATTGACCGGCACGATGCGGTAGCCGTGCTCCTGCATGTACTTGGCGGCGAAGTAGCTCGGCCGGTGCCATTCGGCCGACAGGCCCACCACCGCGACGGTGCGGCAGGTCTTCAGGATGCGGCGCAGTTCGGCGATGGTGTCGGCCATGCTCGCGACGATAGCAGGCGAGCGTCGCGTGCCAAAGAAAAGGGCCCGGCATCGCCGGGCCCGCTGTCCTGTCGTGCGCGAAGCGCGTCAGGCGTGCTTCTTGTCGAAGAACTGCTCGTCTTCCGTCGAGCCCTTCAGCGCGGCGGTCGAGGCCTCGCGCTCGATGGTCGTCGTCACGGCGTCGAAGTAGCCGGTGCCGACCTCGCGCTGGTGCTTCACCGCGGTGAAACCACGCTCGGCGGCAGCGAATTCCTTCTCCTGCAGCTCGACGAAGGCGCTCATGTTGTTGCGCGCATAGCCGTAGGCCAGGTCGAACATGCCGTAGTTCAGGCTGTGGAAGCCGGCCAGCGTGATGAACTGGAACTTGTAGCCCATCGCGCCCAGCTCGCGCTGGAACTTGGCGATCGTCGCGTCGTCGAGGTTCTTCTTCCAGTTGAACGAGGGCGAGCAGTTGTAGGCCAGCAGCTTGCCCGGGAACTTGGCATGGATCGCGTCGGCGAAGGCCTTGGCGAAGGCCAGGTCGGGCTTGCCGGTCTCGCACCAGATCAGGTCGGCATACTCGGCATAGGCCAGGCCGCGGCTGATCGATTGCTCCAGGCCATTGCGCGTCTTGAAGAAGCCTTCGACGGTGCGCTCGCCGGTCAGGAAGGGCTTGTCATTGGCGTCGACGTCGCTGGTGACGAGGTCGGCAGCTTCCGCGTCGGTGCGGGCCAGCAGGATGGTCGGCGTGCCCATCACGTCGGCAGCCAGGCGCGCGGCGACGAGCTTGGCGACGGCTTCACGCGTGGGCACCAGCACCTTGCCACCCATGTGGCCGCACTTCTTCACCGAAGCGAGCTGGTCTTCGAAGTGCACGCCGGCCGCGCCCGCGTCGATCATCGACTTCATCAGTTCAAAGGCGTTCAGCACGCCGCCGAAGCCGGCTTCCGCATCGGCCACGATGGGCGCGAAGTAGTCGATGTCGTTCTTGCCTTCGCTCCACTGGATCTCGTCGGCGCGCTTGAAGGTGGCGTTGATGCGCTTGACGACCTTCGGCACCGAGTCCACCGCGTACAGCGACTGGTCGGGGTACATCTCGCCGTTGCTGTTGGCGTCGCCCGCAACCTGCCAGCCCGACAGGTAGATGGCCTTCAGGCCGGCCTTGACCTGCTGCATGGCCTGGTTGCCAGTCAGCGCTCCCAGCGAGTTGACGAAGGGCTCGGTGTTGATCAGCTTCCACAGCTTCTCGGCGCCGCGCTTGGCGAGCGTGTGCTCGATGGGCAGCGAACCGCGCAGGCGCACCACGTCGGCGGCGGTGTAGCCGCGCTTGATGCCCTTCCAGCGCGGGTTCTCGGCCCAATCCTTCTCGAGGGCGGCAATTTGTTGGTCGCGGGTCAGATTCGTCATGAGGACCTCCGTGGGTGTGAAGACAAGGACAGAAAGCGAAATCTCTGGCCTCAAGGTTAGTCCGGTGCGCGACAGCTGGGAAGACTTATGTCTTATAGAAGACTAAAAATGTTCTTTCGTAAAATCAACAGGTTATGCTCATCTTGCCGGGATGCGAAACGCCATCCTTCACAATGAGAAAGATTGTGGCAGTGCAGCACGAGCGTCTTCCGCAATGCAAAACGTTCATCCCTGATCGTGAAATGAGCTCGAACGCTTCGCGACCCTATGATCGCCGGCCGGTTTCAGCGGGTCCGCCGATGAGCAGTTTCGCCTTCCTCTCGAACAACACTTTCCTGAAGTCGCCTCACGCATCGGCCGCCACGCCGTATGCCGTGGCGGGCATCGCCTGGGACGGCTCGGTGACCAATCGCCCCGGCGCCCGATTCGGCCCGCGCGCCATCCGCGAGGCCAGCCACATGCTGTGCGACGCGATCCATCCTCTGTTCGACACGAGCCCCGAGGGGCGGCTTGGCGACGCCGGCGACCTGCCCTTGCCCAACACCAGCCTCGCGGCGATGCGCGAGGCGATGCGCCCGCACGTGGAACGCCTCATTCGCGCACACCACATGGTCTGGCTCGGCGGCGACCACAGCATCACGCTGCCGCTGCTGCGCGCCTACCGTGAAGTGCATGGACGGCCGCTCGCGGTGATCCACTTCGACGCGCACTGCGACACCTGGGAAGATCATTTCGGCGAGCCCAGCGGCCACGGCACCTGGGTCTACGAGGCCATGCAGGAAGGCTTGGTGATCCGCGAGTGCTTCACGCAGCTGGGCATCCGCTCGGCGGGCGCGCGCGAGGCTCGCGAGTACGTGCGCGACCAGGGCGGCCTGATCTTCACGGCACGCGAGCTGCGTGGCCTGGAGAACCCGGCGCAGCTCGCGCCGGTGCTCGGCGCCATCCGCGCTCGGCTGGCGGCGCACGGCCATCCGCCGGTCTACCTGAGCCTGGACATCGACTGCCTGGACCCGGCCTTCGCGCCGGGGACCGGCACGCCCGAGCCCGGCGGCATGAGCACCAATCAGGTGCTCAGCGTGCTCGAGGAACTGGCGGATCTGCCGCTGATCGGCATGGACTGCGTCGAGGTGGCGCCGCCCTACGACCACTCCGAGCTGACGAGCCAGGCCGCGGCCCATTTCGTCTGGACCTACCTCTGCGGAAGACTGCGCGGCGCTTGACCTGTCGCAACTGCTGCGCCGCAGCAGAATCAAGAATGGGACCGAACGCAACCGGAGGTCCCATGAACTCGGCGAAAACGAACCACGCAGGCGCGGACTTCAAGGCACTCGATGCCTGCCACCAGCAGATTGCCGAGCACCTCGTTCGACTGGATGCGCTGGTGGAGCATCTCGTGAGCCAGGGCGTCGATGCGCATGCACAGGGCGAGGCACGCAGCATCGAGTCCTTCTTCACCGAGACCTCGCAACGTCATCACCTGGACGAAGAGTCCAAGGTGTTCCCGCCGTTGCTCGCCTCATCGGACGAAGCGCTCGTCGCCACCGTGCGCATGCTGCAACAGGACCACGGCTGGATCGAGGAAGACTGGCTCGCCATCGCGCCGCAGTTGCGCGCCATCGCGGCCGGCTACAGCTGGTACGACCCCGACGAACTGCGCCACGGCATCGGTGTGTTCCTGGAGCTGTGCCGCGAGCACATCCAGCTCGAGGAATCGATCATCTACCCGCAGGCCAAGGTGGTCGCCGCGAAGCTGGCACGGCGGCGCGCGTCGCTTCCGCCGCTCATGTTCAAAGCGGGAGCGCCGTCGTCTTCTTGACGGTGCGCAGCACCAGCATCGAGTTCGAGCGCGACACACCCGGCAGGTGCATCAGCACCTCCGAATGAAAGCGCTCGAGGTCCTCGGCATCGCGGTAGGCGAAGCGGATCAGGTAGTCGTTCGCGCCGGCCACGTAGTAGCAATCCAGGATCTCGGGCGTGTCGCGCACGGCCTGCTCGAAGGCTTCGAGCTGCGGCGTGTTCATGCTGTCGAGATTGATGATGGTGAAGCTGATGCCGTGCTTGCCCACGGCCCGCGGGTTGACCAGGGCCACGTACTGCGCGATGACGCCGCCGTCCTCGAGCGCCTTGACGCGGCGCAGGCAGGCCGAGGGCGACAGGTGCACCCGCTGCGCGAGTTCCTGATTGGAGATGCGGCCGGCATCCTGCAACTCGGTCAGGATTGCCCGGTCAATCGAATCCAGTTGCACTTCCGAGGCTTTGTGTCGCATTGGATGCGGTGTTTCTGCAGATAGTTCGCATGATATTGCAGGATGGAGGGTGAACCCCGCTCGATTGCGCAAGCACATTGCGCGACGGTTTCTCTAGACTCGCAGCGTGTCTGATCGCACACTTTGCCGGGGGTGCATCGACATCTCCAGGAGCCTGCTGCCATGAACCAATCCATCGACCCTGCCGTGCTCTCGCTGCGCGACGAAGGCGCCGCCCACCCGCATGCGATGGACGCCTACTGGATGCCGTTCACCGCGAACCGCCAGTTCAAGAAGGCGCCGCGCCTCCTGGCCAAGGCCTCGGGCATGCACTTCTGGACGCCCGAGGGGCGCGAGGTGCTCGACGGCATCGCCGGCCTGTGGTGCGTGAATGCCGGCCACGCCCGGCCGCGCATCGTCAAGGCGATCGCCGAGCAGGCTGCCGAACTCGACTTCGCGCCGCCCTTCAACATGGCGCACCCCAAGGCTTTCGAACTGGCCGAGCGCCTGGTGCAACTCACGCCGCGGGGCCTGAACAAGGTGTTCTTCACCAACTCGGGCTCCGAGGCGGTCGACACCGCACTGAAGATGGCCATCGCCTACCACCGGGCCCGCGGCGAAGGCACCCGCACCCGGCTGATCGGCCGCGAGCGCGGCTATCACGGCGTCAACTTCGGCGGCATCTCGGTGGGCGGCATCGTCGGCAACCGCAAGCTGTTCGGGCCCATGCTCGGCGGCGTCGACCACATGCGACATACGCACGACCTGGCGCGCAACGCCTACTCGCGCGGCGTGCCGGCGCACGGCGCGGAACTGGCCGATGACCTCGAGCGCCTGGTCGCGCTGCACGACGCCTCGACCATCGCCGCGGTGATCGTCGAGCCGGTGGCAGGCTCCACCGGCGTGCTGCTGCCGCCCCAGGGTTACCTGGAACGGCTGCGCGCCATCTGCGACAAGCACGGCATCCTGCTGATCTTCGACGAGGTCATCACCGGCTTCGGCCGACTGGGCTCGCCCTTCGCGGCGCAGCACTTCGGCGTCACGCCCGACCTGATGACCGCTGCCAAGGGCATCACCAACGGCTGCGTTCCAATGGGCGCGGTGTTCTGCAAGCAGCAGATCCACGACGTGTTCATGACCGGCCCCGAGCACGTGATCGAGTTCACCCACGGCTACACCTACTCGGCGCATCCGTTGGCCTGTGCTGCCGCGCTGGGCACGCTGGACACCTACGCCGAAGAGGGCCTGCTGACTCGCGGCGCGCAGATGGCGCCCTACTTCCAGGAGGCGCTGCACTCGATGAAGGGTTCGCGCCACGTGATCGACGTGCGCAACATCGGCCTGGTCGGCGGTGTCGAGCTCGAGCCGATTCCGGGCCAGCCGGGCAAGCGAGCCTTCGACATCTTCCTCGAGTGCTGGGAACGTGGCGTGCTGATCCGCACCACCGGCGACACGATCGCGATGTCGCCGCCGCTGATCATCGAGAAGAGCCATATCGACCAGATGGTCGGCACGCTGGCCGACGTTCTGAAGACGGCGGCCTGATCCCTTCCTTATGACGCTGCTGCAGACCGACCTGGAACTGACGCGTAACTCCTACTACGCGGCGACGGCGCCGCGGCGGCAGCGCTTTCCCGTGCTGCAAAGCCATGTCGACGCCGACGTGGCCATCGTCGGCGGTGGCCTCGCCGGCCTGTCGGCCGCCATCGAGCTGGCCGACCGCGGCTACAGCGTCGCGCTGCTCGAAGCGCGCCAGGTCGGCTGGGGCGCTTCGGGGCGCAACGGCGGCCAGGCGATCGCGGGACTGGCCTGCGAGCAATCGGTCATCGAGTCGCAACTCGGCCGCGAAGCCTCGCGCCGCGTCTGGGACATGACGCTCGAGTCGATCCGCCTGATCGGCGAGCGCCGCCAGCGCTTCGGCATCGACTGCGACTGGCGCGACGGCTACCTCGGCCTGGCCGTCAACGAGCGCAAGGCGCGCGAACTGCGCACCTGGCAGGAGCAGATGCACGCCGACTACGGCTACGAGTCGACCTGGATCCCGCCGCAGGACATGCAGCGCTGGATCGCCAGCTCGCGCTTCCACGGCGGCATCCACGATCCGCTGGGCGGTCACCTGCATCCGCTGAAATACAGCATGGGCATGGCCGCCGCCGCGGCCAGCCTCGGCGTGCAGGTGTTCGAGGAATCCGGCGTCACCGAGATCGTTCCGGGCCGCGTCGCCAAGGTGCGTACCGCCCAGGGCAGCGTCAATGCGTCGCATGTGCTGCTGGCCGGCAACGTCTACCTGCAGGGCGTCGCGCCGGTGCTCGAGAGCCGCGTGATGCCGGTCGGCACCTACATCGTCACCTCGGAAGCCATCGAGCCGGCGCTGGCCGCTTCGCTGATCCCGTCGGGCGCCGCGGCTTGCGACACCAACTTCGTGCTCGACTACTTCCGCCCGACGCTCGATCACCGCATGCTCTACGGCGGGCGCGTCAGCTACAGCACGACGACGCCGTCCAACCTGGCCGAAAGCATGCAGCGCCGCATGGCGCGCACCTTCCCGCAGCTGCGCGACACCAAGGTCGAGTTCGCCTGGGGCGGCTTCGTCGACATCTCGATGAACCGCGCGCCGGACTTCGGCCGCCTGGCCGATCGCCTGCACGACAAGGGCGGGCCGGACTGGTCGAACGTCTACTACCTGCAGGGCTTCTCCGGCCACGGCCTGGCGCTCACCGGCCTGGCGGGCAAGCTGGTGGCCGAGGCCATCGCGGGCGATGCCGAACGCTTCGATACCTTCGCACGCATCCGTCATCGTTCCTTCCCCGGCGGCAAGCTGTTGCGCACGCCGGCGCTGGTGGCCGGCATGGCCTACTACCGCCTGAAGGATCTGCTGTGAACGCGCGCCGTTCCTCCAAACCCGTCGTGCTGGTGCCGTCGTGCAACCGGGTGCTCGGCCAGCACCCGTTCCACATCGCCGGGCGCAAGTACATCGAGGCGGTGCGCCTGGCCGGAGCGCTGCCGCTGATCGTGCCGGTGGCGCATGCGGACGAGATCGACGAACTTCTCGATCTGGCCGACGGCGTGCTGCTCACCGGCTCGCCCTCGAACGTACATCCACGCCACTTCGGCGAGGACGTGCACGACACCAGCCTGCCGCTGGACACCGAGCGCGACGACTGGACGCTGCCGATGATCCCGCGCGTGATCGAGCGCGGCATCCCGCTGTTCGCGATCTGCCGCGGTTTCCAGGAAGCCAACGTCGCGCTGGGCGGCACGCTGCATCAGGCCGTGCACGAGGTCGAAGGCCAGAATGACCACCGCGGGGCTGGCGGCGCGGCCGATGCACCGGCGGAGCTGGTCTATGGCCTCGCCCATCCGGTCGACGTGCAACCCGGCGGCGCGCTCGCGAAGATCCTGCCCGAGCCGCGCATCCAGGTGAACTCGGTGCACGGCCAGGGCGTGAACCGGCTCGCGCCGGGTCTGCGCATCGAAGCCCGCGCGCCGGACGGCCTCGTCGAGGCCTTCTCCGTCGAGCACGCGAAGGGCTTCAACCTGTGCGTGCAGTGGCATCCCGAATGGCAGGCCGCCACCAACCCGATCTCGGTACGTTTGTTGCGTGCCTTCGGGGATGCCTGCATTGCCTACCGCGACCGAGCGCGCGCGCCTGAGCCACCGCGCTGACGCGCGCACGGCGCCTTGGCGCCTCCCCGCATCGGCGGGACCGATTCCGCGCACCGTCAGCGCCGCCATGGCGGCCCGGTGTGCTCCAACTCTCAGGTGACTCATGGTTGACAAAAGCAATTTCGGCTTTGCCGAACTCGAACAGTGGCTCAATGAACGACGCGTGACGGAGATCGAGTGCCTCGTGCCCGACCTCACCGGCGTGGCGCGCGGCAAGATCCTGCCGCGCGAGAAGTTCACCGAGGACCGCGGCATGCGGCTGCCGGAAGCGATCGTCGCCATCGGCGTGACCGGCGAATTCCCCGAGGAGGGGCCGTACTACGACGTGATCCACGCGACCGACCGCGACATGCACCTGCGCCCCGACCCGAGCACGGTGCGCATCGTGCCCTGGGCCACCGACCCGACGGCGCAGGTGATCCACGACTGCTTCGACCGCGACGGCAAGATGATCCCGTACGCACCGCGCTCGGTGCTGCGCCGCATCTGCGACCTCTACGACGCCGAGGGCTGGAGCCCGGTGGTCGCGCCCGAGCTCGAGTTCTACCTGGTCGAGCGCAACACCGACCCGAACACGCCGCTGCGCCCGCCGCGCGGCCGCAGTGGCCGCGCCGAGACCTCGCGACAGGCCTACTCGATCGATGCGGTGAACGAGTTCGACCCGCTGTTCGAGGACATCTACGCCTACTGCGAGCAGATGGAGCTGAACGTCGACACGCTGATCCACGAGGTCGGCGCCGGCCAGATGGAGATCAACTTCTTCCACGACCACCCGCTGGGCCTGGCCGACGAGGTGTTCTTCTTCAAGCGCACCATCCGCGAGACGGCGCTGCGCCACGAGATGTTTGCCACCTTCATGGCCAAGCCGATGGCCGGCGAGCCGGGCAGCGCGATGCACGTGCACCAGAGCATCATCGACAAGGTCACCGGCAAGAACATCTTCAGCAACGCCGACGGCTCGCCCAGCAAGGAGTTCTTCTGGTACATCGGCGGCCTGCAGAAGTACACGCCGGCGGCGATGGCCCTCTTCGCGCCCTACGTGAACTCGTACCGGCGTCTGTCGCGCTCGATGTCGGCGCCGATCAACATCCAGTGGGGCACCGACAACCGAACCGTGGGCATCCGATCGCCGGTGGCCTCGCCGGCGGCACGGCGCATCGAGAACCGCGTCATCGGCGCCGATGCCAACCCCTACGTGGCGCTGGCCGCCACGCTGGCCTGCGGCTACCTCGGCATGAAGAACCGCATCGAGCCCACGCCCGAATGCAAGGGCGACGCCTACCTGTCGGAGTACCAGCTGCCGCGCTCGCTGTCCGAGGCGCTGGGCTGGCTCGCCGACGAGAAGGACCTGCACGATGTGCTGGGCAAGGAGTTCATCACCGTGTATTCGGAGATCAAGGAGATCGAGTTCGACGAGTTCATGAAGGTGATCTCGCCGTGGGAGCGCGAGCACCTGCTGCTGCACGTCTGAAGCACGCACGAGACTGGAGAACGACATGAATGCCGTCCTGAACACGCCGCATCCCCGCACGACCGCCGAATGGCAGGCTGCCGACTCGGCGCATTACCTGCACCCTTTCACCGACTTCAAGGGCCTCGCGAGCAAGGGCTCTCGCGTCATCACCCGCGCCGACAACATCTACCTCTGGGACAGCGAGGGCAAGAAGATCCTCGACGCGATGTCCGGCCTGTGGTGCGTGAACGTGGGCTATGGCCGCCAGGAGCTGATCGACGCGGCGACCCGCCAGCTCAAGGAACTGCCCTTCTACAACAGCTTCTTCCAGACCGCGACGCCACCGGCCATCGAACTCGCCGAGTTGCTGGCCGAGGTCACGCCGCCGCAGTTCCAGCACGTCTTCTATTCGGGCTCGGGCTCCGAGGGCAACGACACGGTGGTGCGCATGGTGCGCCGCTACTGGGACGTGCTCGGCCAGCCGCAGCGCAAGGTCATCATCAGCCGCAAGAACGCGTACCACGGCTCGACGATGGCCGGCGCCTCGCTCGGCGGCATGAGCGGCATGCACGAACAAGGGGGGCTGCCGATCCCCGATATCGTGCACATCGAGCAGCCGTTCTGGTTCGAACTGGGGCGTGACATGTCGCGCGATGCCTTCGGCCTGAAGGCGGCCGGCTTGCTGGAGGCGAAGATCCTCGAACTCGGCGCGGAACGTGTGGCCGCCTTCATCGGCGAGCCGATCCAGGGCGCCGGCGGCGTGATCGTGCCGCCCGACACCTACTGGCCCGAGATCCAGCGCATCTGCGACAAGTACGGCATCCTGCTCGTCTCCGACGAGGTCATCACCGGCTTCGGCCGCACCGGGCAGTGGTTCGGCTGCGAACGCATGGGCAGCAAGCCCGACCTGATGACCTTCGCCAAGGGCGTGACCTCGGGCTACATCCCGCTGGGCGGCGTGATGGTCGGCGAGCGCATCGCGCGCGTGCTGATCGACCAGGGCGGCGAGTTCAACCACGGCTACACCTACTCGGGCCACCCGGTGGCATGCGCCGTCGCCATCGCCAACATCCGCCTGATCCAGCGCGAGGGACTTGTGGAACGCGTGCGCGAGGACGTCGGGCCCTACCTCGCCCAGCGTTTCGCCGAGTTCGCCGAGCACCCGCTGGTCGGCGAGGTACAGACCTGCGGCCTGATGGGCGCGCTGCAACTCGTCAAGGACAAGGCCTCCGGCGCCACCTTCGACGGCGCGCTCGAGGTCGGCATGGTCTGCCGTGGCCACTGCTTCGGCAACGGTCTGATCATGCGTGCAGTGGGCGACCGCATGATCATCGCGCCGCCGCTGGTCATCACGCGCGCGCAGATCGACGAGATGGCGGGCCTCATCCGCCGCTGCCTCGACCTGACGCTGGCCGACGTGAAGGCCAGGGGCTGGATGTGACGTCGGCCGCCTGCAACGTGGCACGGGGTTTGCCTCTAGCACCGTGCGCGGCCTGCTCGCTAGACTGCCCGAGAACTTGATCCCGCTACCGTCTTTAGTCCTCGCACAAACCTCGACACGAAGGAAGTCCACCATGAAACGGATGATCGGCACCCTCAGCTCACTGACCGCGGCCGCGCTGGCCGCCACGGCCTTGCTGTGGGGGCCGCCGGCCGCGGCCCAGGAAGAAGAGAAGGTGCTGAACGTCTACAACTGGTCCGACTACATCGCCGAAGACACGCTGAAGACCTTCGAGAAGGAAACGGGCATCAAGGTCCGCTACGACAACTTCGACAACAACGAGATCGTCCACGCCAAGCTGGTGGCCGGAAAGACGGGCTACGACGTGGTCGTGCCCTCGTCGTACTGGGCCAAGATCCAGGCCGACGGCGGCCTGCTGATGAAGCTCGACAAATCGAAGATTCCCAACCTGAAGCACCTCGACCCGTCGCTGCAGGAGCAACTCGCCAAGCTCGACCCGGGCAACCAGTTCCAGGTCAACTGGCTGTGGGGCTACACCACGGTGGGCATCAACGTCGACAAGGTCAAGGCCGCGCTGGGCAGCACGCCCATGCCCGACAACGTCTGGGATCTCGTCTTCAAGCCCGAGTACATCTCCAAGCTCAAGGGCTGCGGCGTGAGCTTCCTCGACTCGGCCACCGAAGTGATCCCGGCCGCCCTGCACTACCTGGGCAAACCAGCCTACTCGAAGAGCCAGGCCGACTACGCCGGCGTGGGCCCGTTGCTCAAGTCGATTCGCCCCCACGTGACGCTGTTCAGCTCCTCGGGCTACATCAACGACATGGCCAACGGCTCGATCTGCCTGGCGCTGGGCTGGTCCGGCGACATCAACATCGCCCGCCAGCGCGCCATCGACGGCAAGACCGGGCAGAAGATCGAGGCGCTGATCCCGAAGACCGGCGGCGTGCTGTTCTTCGACGTGATGGTGATCCCCGCGGACGCGCCGCACCCCGGCAATGCGCACAAGTTCATCGACTTCATCCTGCGCCCGGAAGTGCACGCCAGCCTGACCAATAAGGTCTTCTACGCGAACCCGAACGCAGCCTCGAAGAAGTTCATCAAGCCCGAGGTGGCGAGCAACCCGTCGGTGTTCCCGGGCGCAGACGACATGAAGAAGATGCAGGCCCCGGACGCGCTGTCCAACGACATCCGCCGCACCATGACGCGGCTTTACACCAGCTTCAAGACCGGGCTGTGAGCGGCGCCCACCAGGAGGCAACATGAGCGCCACACCGCCCGCCTTTCTGCAGATCCAGGACGTGGTGAAGGACTTCGGCGGCGGTGCCGTCGCGGTCAACCACGTCAGCCTGGAGATCACCAAGGGCGAAATCTTCGCGTTGCTCGGCTCTTCGGGCTGCGGCAAGACGACGCTGCTGCGCATGCTGGCGGGCTTCGAGACGCCCACCGCGGGGCGCATCCTGCTCAACGGCCAGGATCTGGCCAACATTCCGACCTACGACAAGCCGATCAACATGATGTTCCAGAGCTACGCGCTCTTCCCGCACCTCACGGTGTGGGAGAACATCGCCTTCGGCCTGCGTCGCGAGGGAATGGCGCAGGACAAGATCACCGAGCGCGTCGAGGCCATGCTCAAGCTCGTGCAGCTGGGCAAGCTGGCCAAGCGCAAGCCGCACCAGCTCTCGGGCGGACAGCAGCAACGCGTGGCGCTGGCGCGCAGCCTGGCCAAGCGGCCTCAACTGCTGCTGCTCGACGAGCCGCTGGGCGCGCTCGACAAGAAGCTGCGCGAAGAAACGCAGATCGAGCTGGTCAACATCATCGAGGAGGTCGGCGTGACCTGCGTGATGGTGACGCACGACCAGGAAGAGGCCATGACCATGGCCTCGCGCATCGCGATCATGAGCGAGGGCAAGGTGCTGCAGGTCGGCGCGCCGGCCGACATCTACGAGACGCCCGCCACCCGCTTCGTGGCCGACTTCATCGGCAACGTCAACCTGATGGACGGCACGCTCGCCGAGGACGAGGCCGACCACTGCGTGATCGACTGCCAGGACATCAAGCACTACGTCGGCCACGGCATCACCGGCACGGCCGGCATGCCGGTGACGGTGGCGGTGCGGCCGGAGAAGATCCACCTGTCGCCGCACGCACCGTCCGACGAAGACCTCGCCGCCGGCTTCAACCGCGCCAAGGGGGTGGTGAAGAACCTGTCGTACTTCGGCAGCTTCACCGTCTATCACCTTGAGCTGCCCAGCGGCCGCATGCTGAAGATCAGCCAGAACAACACCCAGCGCCACCGGGAGCACGAGCTCACCTGGGGCAGCGAAGCCTGGGCGCACTGGTCGCGCCAGTCGCAAGTGGTGCTGACGCAGTGAGCCGGTCATGAATCGACTGCGCGCCCTGCTCGCCTGGATCGTCCGCGGCCGCACCGCGGTGATCGGCCTGCCCTACCTTTGGCTGCTCGCCTTCTTCCTGCTGCCGTTCCTGATCGTGCTGAAGATCAGCGTCTCCGAAGTGGACGGCGTCGTCTTCAAGGAAGTGCTGAGCTTCAAGGACGGCGTGCTCGCGCTGTCGGTCAAGCTGTCGAATTACGTGTTCATCACGGAAGACGACCTCTACTTCAAGACCTACCTGTCGAGCATCAAGTACGCCGCCGTCACGACGGTGCTGTGCCTGGCCATCGGCTACCCCTTCGCCTACTTCATGGCGCGCGCCAAGGCGTCGCTGCAGCCGGCCCTGCTGATGCTGGTGATGCTGCCGTTCTGGACGTCCTTCCTGCTGCGCGTCTATGCCTGGAAAGGGCTGCTCACCGAGCATGGCTGGGTGTCCGATCTGCTCATCGCGCTGCGCGTCGATCACCTGCTGCTGGCCGCCGGCGTGATCCCGGCGCTGGGCAAGTTCATGAATTCGCCCTTCTCGCTGGTGCTGGGCATGGTCTACACCTACCTGCCCTTCATGATCCTGCCGCTCTACGGCAACCTGGCCAAGATGGACCTTCGCCTGCTCGAGGCAGCTTCCGACCTCGGCGCCACGCCCTGGGTGGCCTTCTGGAAGGTCACGGTGCCGCTGTCGAAGGCGGGCATCATCGCCGGCTCGATGCTGGTGTTCATTCCCTGCATCGGCGAGTTCGTCATCCCCGAACTGCTCGGCGGGCCGCAGACGCTGATGATCGGCCGCGTGCTGTGGGACGAGTTCTTCAGCAACAACGACTGGCCGATGGCCTCGACCGTGGCGGTGGTGATGGTGCTGCTGATCCTGGTGCCGCTGGCGATCTTCAACCGCTACCAGGCGCAGGCCCAGGAGCAACGCAAATGAGCGGCCGCACCTTCTTCGGCGCGGGTTTTGCCCGCGGCTTCTCGAAGGCCTGGCTGGCGGCCGGCTACGTGTTCCTGTACCTGCCCATCGTGGCTCTGGTGATCTTCTCGTTCAACGACTCGCCGATCCCCAACGTCTGGTCGGGCTTCACGCTGAAGTGGTATGCCGCGCTGCCGGGCGACCGCGAAATGATCGGCGGCCTGTGGCTGAGCCTGCAGATCGCGTTCTTCACCGCCTGCGGCTCGGTGGTGCTGGGCACGCTGGCGGCCTTCGCGCTGGTCAAGTACCGCCGATTCACCGGCCGCACGCTGTTCAGCGGCATGGTCAGCGCGCCGCTGGTGATGCCCGAGGTGATCATCGGACTGTCGCTGCTGCTGATGCTGGTGTCGGTGCAACGCGTGCTCGGCTTCCCCGAGCGCGGCATGTTGACCATCTGGATGGGCCACCTGCTGCTGGGCATGGCCTACGCCACGGTGGTCGTGCAGGCCCGGCTGCAAGACCTGAACCCGCAGCTCGAGGAAGCCGCGATGGACCTCGGTGCGCGCCCCTGGCAGGTCTTCACGCTCGTCACGCTGCCGATGATCGCGCAGGCGCTGATGTCGGCTTGGCTGCTCACCTTCACCCTGTCGCTCGACGACGTGGTGCTGTCGGCCTTCCTGTCCGGCCCCGGTGCGACGACGATGCCGCTGGTGATCTTTTCCCGCGCACGGCTGGGCCTGAACCCGAGCGTGAACGCGGTGGCCGCGCTCATCGTGCTGGCGGTCTCGGTGGGCGTCGTGCTCGCCAGCCTGGCCATCGCCAGGGCCGAACGCAAGCGTGCACAGGACATGGCCGCGGCCGCCCGCGGCGGTTGAGACGAACGATTCCCGATTCAGCGCAACGATTGATCAAACGAGGAGAACCCGATGAAATTCTGGCAACCCACCGCCCTCGCCCAGGCGGCCCTGCTCGCCCTGGGCGCCAGCTTCGCCGGCGGCGCCGCCGCGCAGTCGACGGCCGACCTGCTCAAGGAGCTGCAGGAGCTGAAGAAGCGTGTGGCGGAGCTCGAAGCCAAGCAGAAGGCGCCCGAGGCCAAGCCGGCCGCGGGCCAGTGGGGCATGACGCCCGAGCAGGCCGCCGAGTTCAATCGCATCTCGGTGAAGACCGAGGCGATGGAAGATGCGCGTGACGCTTCCGGGCTGAAGCTGCTGAAGATCTCCGGCTACATGGATCCGACCTTCATCTACAACAAGCGCCAGGATCGCGCCGGCTTCCAGTTCCTCAACGCCGTGGGCGACGACGGCTACAACTACGACAACTCGTACTTCGGCGCGGCCGTCATCGACTTCCAGAAGGAGACCGACTCCGGCACCCGCTGGCGCCTGACGCTGGCGCCCAACCGCGGCGTGGGCGCCGTGTTCGACGGGCAGTCGCCGGTGCACGAGGCCAGCGTGTCGGTGCCGCTGGGCGACCTGCAGACACGCTTCATCGCCGGCCAGCTCCCCGACTGGTCGGGCTACGAGTACCTGCAGCCCACGCTGAACAAGCTGATCACGCACAACCTGCTGTTCGACTTCACGCTGCCCACCGCCTACACCGGCGCCGGCATGGAGATCACCGACGGCAAGTGGATCTACAAGGGCGTGATCGCGAACATGAACGCATCGCGCAACCAGCCGGGCGAGAAGGCGCCGGTGTTCGCCTACCGTGTCGACTACTCGCGCGGCGAGTTCCAGGGCTTCGGCTTCGCCGGCGTGCATGGCAAGGCCGCCAACTTCCGCGGCTTCGACGACACGCAGCCCGACGG
The DNA here is from genome assembly GCF_017795745.1 of Rhizobacter sp. AJA081-3. Lineage (GTDB taxonomy): Bacteria > Pseudomonadota > Gammaproteobacteria > Burkholderiales > Burkholderiaceae_C > Piscinibacter. Next base: position 2,044,713 of record NZ_CP059067.1, read on the forward strand.
CATCGGCATCAACCCGGTGTCGCTCGAGCCCTACTCGACCAAGAACACCCGCCTCGACCTGTTCGAGTTCGACGGCTACTTCATCCGCGGCGACTGGACGGTGCAGGGCCAGGTCAGCTTCGGCAAGCAGAAGCAGGCCGCGGTCACCGCCGACCCGACGACGGGCGAGCTTCGCGACGCCAGCTGGTGGGGCCTGTCGACGCTGGCCGCCTACAAGTGGACGCCGCGCTTCGAGACCACTGCGCGCGTGGATTACCTGAACAACAAGAAGAACGGCGGCGGGCTGCTCGGCTTCACGGGCGCCGACGACCGCAACGGCATCGGCCCGGACGGTGCCGGCGATCCGGAAGTCGGAGCGAACCGCACCGCGCTCACGCTGGGTGCCAGCTGGCTGTTCAACCTGAACACCACCTTCAAAGCCGAGTACCGGCTCGACCGCGCCAGCCAGCCGGTGTTCATCAATGTCAAGGACAGCACCTACAGCAAGACCAACCAGATGATCGGCGCCTCGGTGCTGGTGTCGTTCTGATCCATCGGGCGTCCGCTATCGGACGCCCCGCACGGCATCACGCCCGCGGCCCGGTAACGGCCGCGGGCGTTTCGTTGCCCGTCTTCAACTGACAAGGACTCACCATGAACAAGCCTGCCCCCGACTGGCATGCCGCCGCGTCGACGCTGCGCATCGATGGCCGCGCCTTCGTGGGCGGCCAGCGTGTCGCCGCCGTGAGCGGCGAGACCTTCGCCAAGAGCTCGCCCATCGACGGCCGTCGCCTGGCCGACATCGCGCGCGGCCAGACGGCCGACATCGACGCCGCCGTCGCCTCGGGGCGCGCTGCCTTCACCGATGCGCGCTGGGCCGGCAAGGCACCCGCGGCGCGCAAGAAGATCCTGCAGCGTTTCGCCGAGAAGATCCTCGGCGCGAAGGACGAACTCGCGCTGCTCGAATCACTCGACATGGGCAAGCCGGTGCAATACAGCCTGGCCGTCGACGTGGCCTCGACCGCGCGCACCATCGCCTGGTACGCCGAGGCCGTCGACAAGATCTACGACGAGATCGCGCCGACGCCGGCCAGCGCCCTGGCGCTGATCACCCGCGAGCCGATGGGCGTGATCGGCGCGGTGGTGCCCTGGAACTACCCGATGATCATGGCCGCCTGGAAGCTCGGGCCGGCCCTGGCCGCGGGCAACAGCGTGGTGCTCAAGCCGAGCGAGAAAAGCCCGTTGACGGCGCTGCGCCTGGCCGAGCTGGCCGTCGAGGCCGGCCTGCCCGAAGGCGTGTTCAATGTGGTGCCCGGTTTCGGCCACGAGGCGGGCGAGGCGCTGGCGCTGCACATGGACGTCGACGCGATCGGCTTCACCGGCAGCACGCGGGTGGGCCGCAAGATGCTGGAGTACGCCGGGCGCAGCAACCTCAAGCGGGTCTACAACGAGCTGGGCGGCAAGTCGGCCTTCGTGGTGTTCGACGACTTCGAGGACATCGCCCGCGCCGCCAAGACGGTGGCCGGCAGCATGTTCTTCAACCAGGGCGAAAGCTGCAACGCGCCCTCGCGCGTGTTCGTGCACGAGAAGGTGGCGGAGGAGTTCCTCGCCGTGGTGTCAGCCGAGGCGCCGAAGTACGCACCTGGCGACCCCCTCTCGGGCCACGCCGAGATGGGCGCGCTGGTCGACGAGACGCAGATGCGCACCGTGCTTGGCTACATCGACGCCGGCCACGGTGATGGCGCCCAGCTCGTCACCGGCGGCAAACGTTCGCGCAGCGAGACCGGCGGCTTCTATGTCGAGCCGACCGTGTTCGCCGGGGTGAACAACCAGATGAAGATCGCCCGCGAGGAGATCTTCGGCCCGGTGATGAGCGTGATCCGCTTCAAGACAGAGGCCGAAGCCATCGCGATGGCCAACGACTCCAGCTACGGACTGCAGGCCAGCGTGTGGAGCCACAACATCAACCGAGCGCACCGCGTCGCGCGGGCCCTGCGCGCCGGCACCGTGCACGTCAACCAGTACGATGAAGACGACATCACCGTGCCCTTCGGCGGCTACAAGCAGAGCGGCAACGGCCGCGACAAGTCGCTGCACGCCTTCGACAAGTACACCGAGCTGAAGACGACCTGGGTGCGCATCGACGCCGCCTGACCGCCAGCCTGCAAGGAGATCGACATGAACCATTCCCTCAATGAACAGCTGATGGCCCGCAAGGCCGCGGCCACGCCGCGCGGCGTGGGCGTGATGGGCACCTTCTTCGCCGACCGCGCCGACAACGCCGAGCTGTGGGATGTGGAAGGCCAGCGCTTCATCGACTTCGCCGGCGGCATCGCGGTGATGAACACCGGCCACGGCAATCCGAAGGTGGTGGCGGCCATCGAGGCGCAGCTCAAGCGCTTCACACACACCTGCTACCAGGTGGTGCCCTACGAGAGCTACATCGCGCTGGCCGAGAAGCTCAATGCGATGACGCCGGGCACGCACGCCAAGAAGACGGCGCTGTTCTCCACCGGAGCGGAGGCGATCGAGAACGCGATCAAGATCGCGCGCTCGTACACCAAGCGTTCCGGAGTGATCGCCTTCAGCGGCGCCTTCCACGGCCGCAGCCTGTTCGCGGTGTCGCTGACCGGCAAGGTGCAGCCCTACAAGGCCGGTTTCGGGCCTTTCCCGCCGGAGATCTACCACGCGCCCTTCCCCTGCCATTGCGCCAGCCTGGCCGAGGTGAAGAAGGCGGTGCAGCACATCTTCAAGGCCGACATCGAGCCCAGCCGCGTGGCGGCCATCGTCTTCGAGCCGGTACAGGGCGAAGGCGGCTTCAATGTCATCCAGGCCGAGGCGGTGCAGTGGCTGCGTGCGCTGTGCGACGAGCACGGCATCGTGCTGATCGCCGACGAGATCCAGACCGGATTCGGCCGCACCGGCAAGATGTTCGCGATGGAGCATTTCGGCGTCATCCCCGACCTGATGACCATCGCCAAGTCCCTGGCGGGCGGTGTGCCGCTGTCGGCCGTGACCGGCAAGGCCGAGATCATGGACGCGCCCGCGCCCGGCGGCCTGGGCGGCACCTACGCCGGCAACCCGCTGGCCATCGCCGCGGCGCACGCGGTGATCGACGTGATGCGTGACGAGAAGCTGCCCGAGCGCGGTCAGAAGCTCGGCGACCAGCTGAAGGCTGTCCTGCAGGAGATGCGCGCCGCGGTGCCGCAGATCGCCGACATCCGCGGACTCGGCGCCATGGTGGCGGTGGAGTTCAACCGCCCCGGCAGCGACGAACCCGACGCCGACTTCACGAAGAAGGTGCAGGCCGAGGCACTCAAGCGCAAGCTCATCCTGCTGACTTGCGGCGTGAATGCGAACGTGGTGCGCTTCCTGTTCCCGCTGACCATCCAGCAGCCGGTGTTCGACGAGGCCATGGACGTGCTGCGCGCCGCATTGCGGGCGGCGGTGGCGTGAGCGGGCACCACCACCACCTCGACACCTTGCGCGAGAGCCTGGCCGCGCAGGGCGTGCACACGCTGATCGCGCAGTTCACGGACCTGCACGGCGTCGCCAAGGGCAAGTACGTCCCGCTCGACCAGCTCGGCATCCTGCTCGCCACCGGCGCGGGCTTCTCCGGCCCGTCGATTGCGGGCACCGGCCTGCCGCGCATGGGGCCGCGCTCCGAGTACTACGGTCGCGGCGATGCGAGCACGGCGCGCGCCCTGCCCTGGATGCCCGGCTATGCGCGCCTGGCCTGCGACGGCTTCGTCGCCGGCGCGCCCTTCGATGGCTGCCCGCGCCAGGTGCTGCGGCGGCAGATCACTCGCCTGGCCGAACGCGGCTGGACGCTGCAGACGGGCATCGAGCCGGAGTTCTTCCTGCTGCAGCGCACGGCGTCCGGCTTCGCGCCGGCCGACGCGAATGACCACCTCGACAAGCCCTCCTACGACCTGAAGAGCCTGCCGCGCCAGCGCGAGTTCCTGCACGAGCTCGCCATCGGCCTGCAGGCCTGCGGGCTGCACGTGTTCCAGATCGACCACGAAGACGCGCATGGCCAGTACGAGCTGAACTTCCTGCACGCCGACGCGCTGACGAGCGCCGACCACCTGATGCTCTTCAAGCTCGCCGCGCACACGCTGGCCGAGCGGCACGGCATGGTCTTCTCGATGATGCCCAAGCCCTTCGCCAACCAGCCGGGCAGCGGCATGCACTTCCATGTGTCGCTGTGGGATGGCGAGCGCTGCCTGTTCGACGACGAGGCGACGAAGCGCCACTTCATCGGCGGCGTGCTCGCGCACTCGGCGGGTCTCGCGGCGCTGGCAGCGCCGACGGTGAACTCGTACAAGCGGCTGGTCGTCGGCGAATCGCTGTCGGGCACCAGCTGGGCGCCGGCCTACGTGGCGCACGGCCCGAACAACCGCACCGCGCTCGTGCGCACGCTCGACGGCCGTTTCGAGTGGCGGCTGCCCGATGCCGCGGCCAACCCCTACCTCGCCACCGCTGGCCTGATCGCCGCCGGGCTGGATGGCATCGCGAAACGCACCGAGCCCGGCCCCGCCTGCACCGACGACCTGTTCGAGCAGCCGCTGGCCGCGCTGCGCGAACGCGGCATCGGCGTGCTGCCGCAGAGCCTGGGCGAGGCAGTCGATGCGCTCGAGCGCGACGCCGTGTTGTGCGAGGCGCTCGGCCCCTCGCTGGCGCCGGAGTTCATCGCCGCCAAGCGCGGCGAGTGGATCGCCTATGCGCGCCACGTGAGCGACTGGGAAATGCAGCGCTACGCCGACCTGTTCTGACCGCGCGCCGATGACGTCTCCGAGCGCGGCTCCCGCGCACCACGTGCCTTGGCTCTCCTACCTGTGCCTGGGCTCCGGCATGGCGCTGGTGGGCAGCTATGTCGGGTTGTCGAAGATCCTGGTGCTCGTGCTGCCGATCTTCCTGCTCGCCTGGCTGCGTTTCGGCATCGCGGCGGTGGCCATGGCCGGCTGGGTGAAGCGCCAGCCCGATGAAGCGAGGCTGAGCCCGCACGACCGCTGGCTGCTCTTCCTCGAATCCTTCTTCGGCAACTTCCTGTTCTCGGTGTGCATGCTGTTCGGCGTGGCACGCACCTCGGCGCTGGCGGCCGGCGTGATCATGGCCGCCATCCCGGCGGTGGTGGCGATCCTGTCGCGCGTGATCCTGAAGGAGCGCATCCTGCCGCGCGTGGCCGCCGGCATCGCCTGCGCGGTGGCCGGCATCGCGCTGGTCTCGCTGGGCAAGAACGCGGGCGCCGATGCGGGCAGCCTGGTGGGCAACCTGCTGCTGCTCGGCGCGGTGACCTGCGAGGCGATCTATGTCGTGATCGGCAAGAAGCTCACCGGCAACGTCTCGCCCAAGCGCATCAGCGCGCTGATCAACCTGTGGGGGCTGCTGCTGGTCACGCCGCTGGGCCTGTGGCAGGCGCTGAGCTTCGACTTCGGCAGTGTCAGCGCCGGCCACTGGTGGCTGCTGCTGTTCTATTCGCTGGCCGCCAGCATGGTCACGGTGTGGCTGTGGATGACCGGGCTCAAGCATGTGCCGGCTTCGTCGGCCGGCGTGTTCACCGTGCTGCTGCCGGTGAGCGCGGCGGCCGTGGGGGTGATCTTCCTCGGCGAGCGTTTCAGCCCTGCGCAGGCCGGCGCCTTCGCGCTCGCGCTGGCCGGCGTGGTGCTGGCCACCTGGCCGGCACGCCGCTGAACGGACTCAGGCTGCAGCGTCGGCCGCCGCCGTCAGCGGATGCCGCCGGGCTTGCGTGGCCAGGCCGGCCACTGCCGCCGGCGGCAGGCCCTTGAGCTTGTGGTCCGACCACACCTGCCGCCAGCGCCGTGCGCCCGGCTGGCCGTTCCACAGCCCGAGCATGTGCCGCGCGACGCGCGACCAGGGCTCGCCTTCGCGCTGCTGTCGCTCCATGTAGTCGACCATCGCCGCCTCGACCTGCTCTCGCGTGCGATCCACCGGCTCGGCGCCGAAGAAACGAGCATCCCAGTCCGCCATCAGCCAGGGATGGTGATAGGCCTCGCGGCCGACCATCACGCCGTCCAGGCCCTCGGCCAGCAGCGCTTCGATCTGCGCGCCGGTGGTGATGCCGCCGTTGATCGCGATGGTCAGCGACGGGAAGTCGTGCTTGAGCCGTTGCACGAACTCGTAGCGCAGCGGCGGCACCTCGCGGTTCTCCTTCGGGCTCAGGCCCTGCAGCCAGGCGTTGCGCGCATGCACGATGAAGACCTCGCAGCCGGCCGCGGCCACGGTGCCGACGAAGTCGCGCACGAACTCGTAGTTCTCGATGCGGTCGATGCCGATGCGGTGCTTCACGGTCACGGGGATCGTCACCGCGTCGCGCATTGCCTTCACGCCATCGGCCACCAGTGCCGGCTCGGCCATCAGGCAGGCGCCGAACGCACCGCGCTGCACGCGGTCGCTCGGGCAGCCGCAGTTGAGATTGACCTCGTCGTAGCCCCATTGCTGGGCCAGCTTCGCGCATTGAGACAGGTCGGCGGGCTCGCTGCCGCCGAGCTGCAGGGCCAGCGGGTGCTCCTCGTCGTTGTAGTCGAGGTGCCGCGGCACGTCGCCATGCAGCAGCGCCCCGGTGGTCACCATTTCGGTGTACAGCCGGGTGCGGTGCGTCAGCAGGCGATGGAAGTAGCGGCAGTGCCGGTCGGTCCAGTCCATCATGGGCGCGACCGACAGGCGCCAGGGGTTCGGATTCACGGCCCGGATTATCGGGCGCCTGCGATCCCGAGAATTCGTCTCAGCGGCGTTCCCAGTAGCCGGGGCGCTGGCGCCATCCCGGGCCCTGGCGGACCCAGGCGTGCGGCACCCAGTGATGACCGGGACGCGGCGAGTCCCAATGGCCGCCGATCCACACGTGGCGACCGCCCCGCCAGCCCCAGAACCCGCCGATCCAGACCTGGCCAACGACCGGTGGTGCACCGTAGTACTCGGCCTGGGGCGCCGGCGGCGGCACCTGCACGACCTCGCCGTCGTAGCCGTAGTACGGCCCGACGGGCGCAACCACGCAACCGGCCAGGAGGATCGCGCTGGAAGCGACGGCGAGCGTGACGAACCTGCGAACGGAACGGGTGGCCATGGCGTGCTCCTTCGGTGGGGACTTCCGGAGCAACGCGTTCGTGACTCAGGCCGCCGACGGCCTTCATGCGGCTTTACGCCGCTGACACAGTCCGTCGCACGAGACGCTTCAGGCCCGCCCCGCCGCCGCCGCGATGTCGGCCGCGAAGCGCGGCCACAGCGGCTGCGGCAGGTCGTGGCCCATGCCCTCGATCAGGTCGATCTGCGCGCCGGCGATGTGGCGTGCCAGTTCGCGCCCTGCCTCCACCGGCACCAGCGGATCGGCCAGGCCGTGGATGATCTGCGTGGGCTGGCGGATCTGCGCGAGCATCGGCGTGCGGTCGCCGTCGGCCACGATGGCCATCAACTGCCGCGCCGTGGCCGCCGGCCTGTAGGAGCGCTTGACAGACATCGCCAGGCGCTCGCGCAGCGTGGCGGGTTCGGGCGGGTAGCCCGGGCTGCCGATCACGCCGTACAGGTGCACGAAATGCTCGATGACGCTGTCGGGATCGCGCGCGTTCTCCGGCCGCGACATCAACGCCATGCGCACCTTCCAGCCCGGCTGCGGCAGGCGGCGCGCGCCGCTGGTGGTCATCATCAGCGTCAGGCTGCGCACGCGTTGCGGGTGCCTGGCAGCCAGGTGTTGCGCGACCATTCCGCCCATCGAGGCGCCGCAGACATGCGCACTCTGCAGCCCCAGCGCGTCGATCAGCGCGGCCGTGTCATCGGCCAGGTCGGCCAGGCGGTAGGGGCTCGTCACCGACATGCCCAGCAGGTGCTTGATGCCCCCGGCGGCGATGTTGGGCACACCCAGGTGATCGAAGCGCTGCGACAGGCCGACGTCGCGGTTGTCGAAGCGGATGACGCGAAAGCCCTTCGCGACGAGCTGGTCGACCAGACCGTCGGGCCATGCGACGAGCTGCATGCCCAGGCCCATGATCATCACCAGCGGCGGGCCACTGGCCGGACCGCGGTCGTCGACTTCCAGCGAGATGCCGTTCGCGCTGATCTGCATCAGGCCGCGCGTGCCTCGTTCGGCGTGCGGAAGAACCAGCGTCGAGCGCCGTGAGGCTCGAAGGGCTTCCAGTGTCCGGCGGGCTGCGACAGCCGGTCGGCGACGGCGTACAGCGCCATCGGGTTCATGCCCATGCCCACGTGGCTGGCATGCACCTCGATGTTCTCGGCCATCGGGCTCGGTGCCACCACGCTGCAGCGCCACGCCACGATGCCGTCGCTGCGCGACCAGATCGAGGTGGTCGGCACCGGCGGCTCCTTGCGGATCTGCGCGATCAGCGCCGGGTCATGCACCGACTGGCCGCTGACCAGCTCGAAGAAGCGCCAGGCGTTGGTGGCGCGTGGGTGGCCGGTGAACGGTGTGCCCAGCGTGATGACGCAGCGCACGTGGTCGGGCAGTTCCTTGGCCATCTCGCGGGCATAGATGCCGCCCAGGCTCCAGCCGATCAGGCTGACCTTGCGCGCATGCGAACTGAACAGGCGCCGCACGTCGTCGTTGCAGCGCTTGAGCACGCCCTGGCGCGGGCCGAAGTTGAAGCCCTGGCCCCAGGGGTGGGTGACGTAGCCCAGCTCGTCGAGGAAGCGGCGCAGCGGCCCGGTGGTGAAGTCGTTCGCGCCCAGGCCGGGGAACACCAGCACCGGGTGGCCATCGCCGCGCGGCAGCTTGCGCAGCCAGGGCGTGGCGGCCAGCAGCGCCGCGTACTCCCAGGGCGCCCGGCCTTCCATGGCCAATAGCAGCGCATTGGGTGCGCGCAGGTCTTCGAAGTGGAAATGGTGATGGCGCGGATCGGGCGGCGTGCGGGGCATGCGGCGTGAAGGAGCGGCGTTCAGGTCATGTTAGCGGCTGGATCGCTTCGCGGTTGGAGCACTTGCCCTAGCCTTCGGTGTCACCTTCGGGACAGGTTTCGCGGGCTTCTTCGCGGTGGCCTTCTTGGCCGGCGTCTTCTTGACCACGGCCTTGCTGGCCGGGGCTTTCTTCGCCGGTGCCTGCTTGGCGGCAGGCTTCTTCACGGCGGCCTTCTTGGCCGGCACCTTGCGCGCCGGACGTGCCGGCACGGGCTCCGGCGCGACCGGCAGGCCCTTGAACTCGAGGAAGGAGGTCTCGACGTGCGCAGCGAACTCGTCGACCTCGGGCATGGCTTGCGCGCAGGCGATGATGCCCACGTCGAGCGACTCGTTGTAGGTCTGCACGGTGATGTTCAGCGCCACGCCGTGCACGACGATCGAGGTCGGGTAGTTGGTCAGCATCTTCGCGCCGGCCATGTACAGCGGCACGGTGGGCCCGGGCACGTTGGAGATGACGAGGTTGGCCACCGGCGGGATGCGATCGGCCACGCCGGCACGGCCGTAGATCGCCGTCAGGCCCTCCATCAGCCAGGGCACGCCCATGGATGGGAAGTCCGTGGGCAGCAGGCTCTTCACGCTGCCCAGGGTGGCCTTCATCGAGGCGCTGGCGGCCATCACGTGCGCCAGGCGCCTGGCCGGATCGGCGATGTGCGTGCCCAGGCTGATCACGCTCATCGAAGCCTGGTTGTTCGATGCCGTGTCGCCCTTGGAGCGCAGCGAGATCGGCACCGCCGCCACCAGCGACTTGCGCGGCAGCGGCCCGTGCTTGGCGAAGTGGCGCCGCAAGGCGCTGCTGCAGATCATCAGCACCGCGTCGTTCAGGCTGGCATGGTGCCGCCGGCGCACGGCGTTCAGCTCGGCCAGCGGCAGGCTCACGGCGGCGAAGGCGCGCGTGTCGGACACCGTGGCGTTCAAGCGCGTGCGTGGCGCGAGACCCAGGTTGCTGACGCTCTTGCCGCCCATCGGCCCGTTGCCCTTGATGCGCGACCACACCGAAGCCGCCGTCTCGCTCACCGCCCCGCCCGCGGTCTGCGCAGCCACTTGCGAGAGCGCGCCCACCGCGGCGGGCAGCGCCTTGACGAGGTTGCCCAGCTGGTCGAGCTGGTTGGACAGCGCGCCGCGCAGCATCTCCGTCATCGCGAGCTGGCCCTTGCGCTCGCGCGCCGGACGCGTGGGGATCTCGCGCGGCTCGGGGCCGAGGTCTAGGATGGCCTGGGCCAGTGCCACGGCGGCCTGGCCGTCGACGGCGGCGTGGTGCAGCTGGGTGTAGAGGGCGTAGCGCTTCTCGCCGTTCGGCCCGGGTTCGAGACCGTCGAAGACGTGGAACTTCCACAATGGCCGGCTGCGATCGAGCAGCACCGGGTGCAACTCGCCGACCTGCTCTTCCAGCTCGGCCAGGCCGCTGCCCGCTGGCAGCGTGATGCCGACGATGTGCTCGTCGAGGTCCGGCTCGGCGTCGATCCACACCGGCGCGGCCAGGTTCAGCGGCATCCAGGCCAGCTTGCGACGCAATGCCGGCGCGAGCGGAATTCGCGTGGCCATGTGGGCCCGCATGTCGTCGAGGAAGTTGCCACGGTAGCTGGCGGGCAGCTCGAACTGGTGCAAGGCGCCCACGTGCATGGGCATCTCGGCGGTCTCGAGGTAGAGGAAGCTGGCGTCCAGGCCGGACAGCTGTTTCATCGGCGTCTCCCACGCGGTGTGGGCCGATGCTAAGCCGCGCACGCGGCCTCGACTTGAGGGGAAGCCCTGTCCGTGCGAATCGCGAGGGTGCCGGCTCAGGCCGAGCGCTCGCGCAATGCCAGCAGTTCGTTGCCCGCCAGCGCGAGGAGCACGAGCAGGCCCCCGCCGATCACCGACACGGCCGGCGCCTCGTTGGCGCCCAGCCAGGCCCACAGCACGCCGAACACGACTTCCAGCAAGCCGAGCAGCGACATCTCCGGCGCGCTCAGCGAGCGTGCGATGGTCACGGCCAGCAGGCACGGGATGGCGAGCTGCACGACGCCGAGCATGGCAAGCAGCGCCAGATCGCGCCCGGTGGCGGCGAAGGGCTGCGAGGGCAGCAGCATGACGGCCGCGGAGAGCACGGCGCCGATCAGCACGGCGGGCAGCATGTCCTGCTTCTCGCCGCCGCGGTTGTGCTGGATCAGCGTCCAGTTGATCGCCGCGGCGATCGGCACGCCCAGCGCGACCAGCGTGCCCACCAGGTGGCGCGGGTCGCTGCCGCTGACCTCGCGGGCGTACATCCAGCCGATGCCGACGCCGGCCAGCACGATCGCCGCCCAGGTGCGTGCGGCGAGCCGGTGCCCCAGCGCAAAACGCGCCATCAGCGCGGTGAACAGCGGGCCCAGCGCCATGGTGACCAGCACGTTGGCCACCGTGGTGAGCGAGAGCGCCATCATGAAGGCGGTGTACATGACCGCCCAGCACAGGCCCGACAGCCACAACGTGCGGCCGCCACCGCGGATGGCCGCCACCAGCGTCGCCGGCCCGCGCAGCCAGCCGAGCATCACGACCAGCGCCAGCGCGTTGAAGGCGCTGCGCCAGAAGGTCACCTCGAAGCCGCGTGCCGCCTCGAAGTGGCGTGAGACCACGCCGGCGATGCTCCACATCAGCGTCACCGCGACCATGAGCAGCACCGCCTTGCGGTGCGTCATCGGCACGGGCATCGCGTCAGGCGGCTTCGCGCGAGGCGCGCTTGCGGTCGTGTTCCTTGAGGTGGCGCTTGCGGATGCGGATCGACTTCGGCGTGATCTCCACCAGCTCGTCGTCTGCGATGAACTCCACCGCGTATTCGAGCGTGAGGATGATCGGCGGCGTGATCTTGATCGCGTCTTCCTTGCCGGAGACACGGAAGTTGGTCAGCTGCTTGCCGCGCACCGCGTTGACGACCAGGTCGTTGTCGCGGCTGTGGATGCCGATCACCATGCCTTCGTACAGCGGGTCGCCGGCCTTCACGAACATGCGGCCGCGGTCGTCGAGCTTGCCCAGCGAGTAGGTCACCGCCTCGCCGTCGTCCTGGCTGATCAGCACGCCGTTCTTGCGCCCTTCGATCTCGCCCTTGTAGGCCTCGTAGCCGTCGAAGATGTTGCTGATCAGGCCGGTGCCGCGCGTCAGGTTCAGAAACTCGTTCTGGAAGCCGATCAGGCCGCGCGCCGGAATGCGATATTCCAGGCGGACGCGGCCCATGCCGTCGGGTTCCATGTTGACGAGCTCGGCCCTGCGCTCGCCCAGCGCCTGCATGACGGCGCCCTGGTGCTGGTCTTCCACGTCGGCGGTGACCATCTCGATCGGCTCGTGACGCTCGCCGTTCACCTCATGGAACACCACGCGCGGCTTGCTGACCGCCAGCTCGTAGCCTTCGCGGCGCATCGTCTCCAGCAGGATGGTCAGGTGCAGTTCGCCTCGGCCCGACACCTCGAAGATGCCGTCCTCGTCGGTCTCCTTGACCTTCAGCGCCACGTTGCTCTGCAGCTCGCGCTGCAGCCGGTCCCAGATCTGCCGGCTGGTGACGAACTTGCCCTCGCGGCCGGCCAGCGGCGAGTTGTTGACGCAGAAGTTCATCGTCAGCGTCGGCTCGTCGACCAGCAGCATGGGCAGCGGCACCGGGTTGTCGATGTCGGTCAGCGTCACGCCGATGCCGATGCCCTCGATGCCGTTGATCAGCACGATGTCGCCCGGGCCGGCCTCGGTGGCCTGCTTGCGCTCCAGGCCCTCGAACTTGAGCACCTGGTTGACGCGCGCGGTGAAGGGCGTGCTGTCCGGGCCAGCGTAGACGGCCACGTTCTGCATGGGCTTGAGCGTGCCCTGGTTGACGCGCCCGATGCCGATGCGGCCCACGTAGGTGGAGTAGTCGAGCGAGCAGATCTGCAGCTGCAGCGGCGCGTCGGCCGAGCCTTCGTGCGCCGGCACGTGCTCGAGGATGGCGTCGAACAGCGGCGCCAGGTCGGTGCCGACCTCGCCCTGCTTGAGCGTCGCCCAGCCGTTCAGGCCGGAGGCGAAGATGACCGGGAAGTCGAGCTGCGCCTCGGTGGCGTGCAGCTTGTCGAACAGCTCGAACGTGGCGTTGATCACGTAGTCGGGGCGCGCGCCGGGGCGATCGACCTTGTTGACCACGACGATGGGCTTGAGGCCCAGCGCCAGCGCCTTCTTGGTGACGAAGCGCGTCTGCGGCATCGGGCCCTCGACGGCGTCGACCAGCAGCAGCACCGAGTCGACCATCGACAGCACACGCTCGACCTCGCCGCCGAAGTCGGCGTGGCCCGGGGTGTCGACGATGTTGACGTGCGTGCCCTTCCACTCGACGGCGCAGTTCTTGGCCAGGATGGTGATGCCACGCTCGCGTTCGAGGTCGTTGCTGTCCATCACGCGTTCGGCGACCTTCTCGTTCTCGCGGAAGGTGCCGCTCTGGCGCAGCAGCTGGTCGACGAGCGTGGTCTTGCCATGGTCGACGTGCGCGATGATGGCGATGTTGCGGATCTGGCGGGTGGTCATGCGGTTCTTTCAGTCAGGAGGCCTTGCACCTCGATCGGGCTGAGCAGCCTGGTGGAAATGAGTTCGCCGGCGGCGATGTGGCCCGCACCGAGGAAAGCCTTGGGTTCGGGGCCGAACACGCGCACGCAGTCAGCGTCGGCGAGTTCGAGGCGGCGGCGCAAGCCGCTGAGGAATCGCGCGGCGTTCTCGGCATCCAGGCGCACCGCGGGGCAGTCGGCGATCAGTGCGTCGGCGTCGAGCAATTGCGCGTCGCGTTCGGCTTCGCTCATGCCCTCGAGTGCTTCGAGCGTCACGGCCTGATCGAGCTTCAAGGCGCCGGAGCCGGTGCGACGCAGCGCCGCGAGGTGTGCGCCGCAGCCCAGCGCGCGGCCGATGTCCTCGGCCAGCGTGCGGATGTAGGTGCCCTTGCTGCAACGCACGTCGAGCGTCCAGCGGTCGTGCTCGCCCTCGACGATGTCAATGGCGTGGATCGTCACGCGGCGCGCTTCGCGCTCGATCTCGACACCGGCGCGGGCGTATTCATAGAGCGCCTTGCCTTCGTGCTTGAGTGCCGAGTGCATCGGCGGCACCTGCTCGATCGCGCCAGTGAAGCGGTCGCACGCGGAGCGGAGGTCCGCCGCGGTGACAGACACGGGCCGGCGCTCGATGACCTCGCCTTCCAGGTCGCCGCCGACGCGCGTCTCGCCCAGCTGGAGCGTGGCCACGTAGCGCTTGTCGGCGTCGAGGCTGACCTGCGAGAACTTGGTGGCGGCGCCGAAGCACAGCGGCAGCAGCCCGCTGGCCAGCGGATCGAGCGTTCCGGTGTGGCCGGCCTTCTCGGCGCGGAATAGTCGCTTGGCCTTCTGCAGCGCATCGTTGCTCGACAGGCCCAGCGGCTTGTCGAGCAGCAGCACACCGTGCACGGCACGGCGCTGGATGCGGGCGCGCGGCGCGTTCATTCGTTCAGTCTTCCTTGGCGCGCGTGGCATTGGCCTGCTGGATCAGCAGGCTGAGCTCGGCGGCACGCTCGGTGGTGCGGTCGAAGTGGAAATGCAGCGTCGGCACGGTATGGATCTGCAGCCGCTTGAACAGGCCGTTGCGCAGGAATCCGGCAGCCTCGTTCAGCGCGGTCTCGCACTCCTGCGCGTCGCCCACCAGCACCGAGAAGAACACCTTGGCGTGCGCGTAGTCGGCCGTCACCTCGACCGCGTGCAGCGTGACCATGCCGATGCGCGGGTCCTTCAGCTCGCGGATCAGCTCGGCCAGATCGCGCTGGATCTGGTCGGCGATGCGGAAGCCGCGGTTGGGGATGGATCGTTTGTGTCGCATGGTCGACTCCTGAAACGCAAACCCCGCCTTCTTTGGGAAGGCGGGGTTCGGGACGAGACCGATACCGCCTTACAGCGTTCGAGCCACTTCCTTGACCTCGAAGAACTCGAGCTGATCGCCTTCCTTGATCTCGTTGTAGTTCTTCAGCTTGATGCCGCACTCGAAGCCGGTGGCGACCTCGCGGACGTCGTCCTTCAGGCGGCGCACCGATTCGATCTCGCCGGTGTAGACCACGACGTTCTCTCGCAGCAGGCGGAAGCGCGCGCCGCGGCGAACCACGCCGGCGGTGATCATCGAGCCGGCCACCGTGCCGATCTTCGAGGCCACGAACACCGTGCGGATCTCGGCCGTGCCG
This sequence comes from Rhizobacter sp. AJA081-3, assembly GCF_017795745.1. GTDB lineage: Bacteria > Pseudomonadota > Gammaproteobacteria > Burkholderiales > Burkholderiaceae_C > Piscinibacter. The sequence goes on from NZ_CP059067.1 coordinate 2,059,768, forward strand.
ATCAGCTCCTCGCGCTGCTCCGGCGCCAGCATGCCGGTCATCGCCGCCTTCACCTCGTCGACCGCGTCGTAGATGATGTTGTAGTAGCGGATGTCGACGCCGTTGTTCTCGGCCAGCTTGCGCGCGCCGGCATCGGCCCGCGTGTTGAAGCCGATGATGATGGCCTTGGAGGCGATCGCCAGGTTGACGTCGGATTCGCTGATGCCGCCGACGGCTGCATGCACCACCTGCACCTTGACCTCGTCGGTCGAGAGCTTGAGCAGCGACTGCGCCAGCGCTTCCTGCGAACCCTGCACGTCGGCCTTGATGATCAGCGCCAGGGTCTGGGCGCTGCCCTGACCCATCTGCTCCATCATGTTCTCGAGGTTGGCGGCCTGGCGCTTGGCCAGCTTCACGTCGCGGTACTTGCCCTGGCGGAAAGTGGCGATCTCGCGCGCACGGCGCTCGTCCGCCAGCACCATGAACTCGTCGCCGGCTTGCGGCACCTCGGTCAGGCCCTGGATCTCGACCGGGATCGACGGGCCGGCCGTGTCGGTCGGCTTGCCGTCCTCGTCGAGCATGGCGCGCACGCGGCCGTAGCTCGATCCCGCCAGCACCACGTCACCCTTCTTCAGCGTCCCGCTTTGCACCAGCACCGTGGCGACCGGGCCGCGGCCCTTGTCGAGCTGCGCTTCGATGACCAGGCCCTTGGCCGGCGCATCCTTGGCCGCCTTGAGCTCCAGCACCTCGGCCTGCAGCAGCACCTGCTCGAGCAGCGCGTCGATGCCCTGGCCGGTCTTGGCCGACACCGGGACGAACGGCGAATCGCCGCCGAAATCCTCGGGCACGACCTGCTCGGCGACGAGCTCGCTCTTCACGCGCTCGGCATTCGCCTCGGGCTTGTCGATCTTGTTCATCGCCACGACGATCGGCACCTTGGCGGCCTTCGCGTGGTGGATGGCTTCCTTGGTCTGCGGCATCACGCCGTCGTCCGCCGCCACCACCAGGATGACGATGTCGGTGGCCTTGGCGCCGCGCGCACGCATCGCGGTGAACGCGGCGTGGCCCGGGGTGTCGAGGAAGGTGATCATGCCGCGCGGCGTCTGCACGTGGTAGGCGCCGATGTGCTGCGTGATGCCGCCCGCCTCGCCGGCCGCGACGCGGCTGGTGCGGATGTAGTCCAGCAGCGAGGTCTTGCCGTGGTCGACGTGGCCCATCACCGTGACCACCGGTGCGCGGGTCGTCTCTTCGTGTTCCTGCTCGGCTTGCTCTTCCTCGAGGAAGGCCTCCGGGTCGTCCAGCTTGGCCGCCAGCGCCTTGTGGCCCATTTCCTCGACGACGATCATCGCCGTCTCCTGGTCGAGCTGCTGGTTGATGGTGACCATCTGGCCCAGCTTCATCAGCTGCTTGATGACCTCGGACGCCTTCACCGACATCTTGTGCGCCAGGTCGGCCACGCTGATGGTTTCGGGAATGTGCACTTCCTGCGTCTGCTGCTCGGCCGGGGCCACGAAGTTCGACTGCGAACCGTCGCTGCGCTCGCCGCGGCGGCCGCCGCGAGGCGCGCGCCAGCCGGCGCGTGCGCCACCGGCCGCGCCATCGGTGCGGCCCTTCAGCGCCGAGCGCTTCTTGGCGGCATCGTCGGCCCAGCTGGACGACAGCTTCTCGGACTTGACGGACTTCTTGTCGCCCGGCTTGGCGGCGCCGGCCGTGGTCGTGGTCGGTGCGCCGGGCGCGCCGACCTTCTTGTGGATCGTGCCCTTGATCTCGGCGACCGGCTTCGGCGGCTCCTCGGGCTTCTTCGCGACGAGCACCTTCTTCGGCGCGTTCATCATCTCGCGAATCGCCTTCGCTTCGTCTTCGGCGGCCTTGCGGCGCTTGGCCAGATCGGCGGCGCGCTGCACCTCCTCGTTGGCGACGTCGGCGGCCTTGATGACGCGCAGCACGGGCTTGGGCGGCTCGGCCGGCGCTGCGGGGGCGGCGGCGGCCGGAGCGGCTTCGGCCGCAGCGGCGGCAGCCTTGCCCGCAGACTTGGGCTCGGGCTTGGCGGCAGCGGCGGCCAGCGCGGCGGCGGCCTCCTCGGCGGCCTTGCGGGCGGCCTCGGCGGCGCGCGCTTCTGCGGCTTCGCGGTCACGCTGTTCCTGCTCTTCGCGCAGGCGGCGCTTCTCGGCCAGGTCTTCTTCCTGGCGACGCAGCAACTCGGCCTGGGCGCGCGCTTCTTCCTCGCGGCGCTGCAGTTCGGCTTCGTCGATCACCGGCACTGCGGATTCTTCGGTGGCCGGCGCGTCGTCTCGCTTGACGAAGGTGCGCTTCTTGCGCACTTCGACCTGGATCGTGCGTGCCTTGCCGCTCGAATCGGCCTGCTTGATCTCGCTGGTCGACTTGCGGGTCAGCGTGATCTTCTTGCGCTCCGCGCCGGCGGTGCCGTGCGAGGTGCGCAGGAAGTCGAGCAGGCGTTCCTTGTCCGACTCGCTGAGCGTGTCGTCCGTCGACGCCTTCTTGACGCCGGCCGACTGCAGCTGCTCGAGCAGCGCCGCGGCCGGGCGATTGAGCTCGGCGGCGAGTTGGGCGACGGTAGTCGAAGCCATGGGTTGAATCCTTGCTTGGTCTAGCTCTGTCTGTCGGCGCTGTTGTCGTTCAGGCCGTGAACCAGTGTTCACGGGCCTTCATGATCAGCGCCTTGGCCTGCGCTTCGTCGATCGCGGTCATCTCGGTCAGCTCGTCGACGGCCAGGTCGGCCAGATCGTCTCGCGTGTGGATGCCGCCATCGGCAAGCTTGGCGATGAGTTCGGGGCTCAGGCCCTCGAGATCGCGCAGGTCCTGCGAGACCTCCTCGACCTTTTCCTCGCGGGCGATTTCCATCGTCAGCAGCGCGTCCTTGGCACGGGTGCGCAGCTCGTTGACGGTGTCCTCGTCGAAGCTCTCGATCTCGAGCATTTCCTGCATCGGGACGTAGGCCACTTCCTCGAGGCTGGTGAAGCCCTCGGCGATCAGGATGTCGGCGACTTCCTCGTCGACGTCGAGCTTGTCGACGAACAGCTTGCGCACCGAGTCGGACTCGAGCGCCTGCTTGGAAGCGGACTCCTCGGCCGTCATGATGTTGATGCGCCAGCCGGTCAGCTCCGACGCCAGCCGCACGTTCTGGCCGCCGCGGCCGATGGCGATGGCGAGGTTTTCCTCGTCGACCACCACGTCCATGGCGTGGCGCTCCTCGTCCACCACGATCGACTGCACGTTCGCCGGCGCCAGCGCGCCGATGACGAACTGCGCCGGGTCTTCCGACCACAGCACGATGTCGACGCGCTCGCCGGCCAGTTCGTTGGTCACCGCCGTGACGCGCGAACCGCGCACGCCCACGCAGGTGCCGATCGGGTCGACGCGCTTGTCGTGCGAGACCACGGCGATCTTGGCGCGCGAACCGGGGTCGCGGGCGCAGCTCTTGATCTCCAGCAGGCCCTGCTCGATCTCGGGCACTTCCTGGGCGAACAGCTCGATCATGAAGCCCGGCGCAGAACGAGACAGGACGATCTGCGGACCGCGCAGCGTCGGGTCGACCTCGAGGATGAACGCCCGCACGCGGTCGCCGCTGCGCAGGTTCTCCTTCGGAATCATCTCGTTGCGGCGCAGCCGGCCCTCGACTCGGCCCGACTCGACGACGATGTCGCCCTTGTCCAGCCGCTTGACCGTGCCCACGAAGATCTTGTCGCCGCGCGACAGGAAGTCGTTGAGCAGCTGCTCGCGCTCGGCGTCGCGGATCTTCTGCAGGATCACCTGCTTGGCGGCCTGCGCACCGATGCGGCCGATCGAGACCGACTCCACCGGTTCCTCGATGTAGTCGTCGACCTCGATGTCGGGGATCTGCTCCAGCGCCTCGAACAGCAGGATCTCGGAGTCGGGCAGCTGAAGACCGGCTTCATCCGGCACCACGTGCCAGCGGCGGAAGGTCTCGTACTCGCCGCTCTCGCGGTCGACCGACACGCGCATGTCGACCTCGCCGCCGTGCAGCTTCTTCGACGCCGAGGCGAGTGCAGCCTCGACTGCACCGAAAACGACCTCGCGATCCACGCTCTTCTCGCGCGAGATGGCATCCACCAGCATCAACAATTCGCGGTTCATCGCTCACGACCTCCGTCAACCTCTTGTCCGGGGACCGGCGTGTCGGCGGGCGACTGCACGGGCGCGAAACGGCGCCCCTTGAAGTCGACCACCGGCACAAGCCGGGCCTCGCGCACTTCGTCGAGTGAAAAATCCAATGCCTGATCCGTCTTGCCGTCGTTGAAGACGATGCGCCAGCCCTCGCCCTCGCCTTCGGGCCGCGCCTGCAGCGTGCCGCTGTACTTCTTGCGGCCCTGGAAGGCGAGCTTCAGCGTGAGATCGATCTGCTCGCCGGCGAAGCGGGCGAAGTCGGCGGGCTTCTTCAGCGGCCGGTCCAGGCCCGGCGACGAAACTTCGAGCCGCGTGTACGAGCAGTTCTCGACCTCGAGCACATGCTGAAGCTGCCGCGTGACCTTCTCGCAATCCTCGACGACGATGAATTCGCCGTTCGGATCGCCGGCGACACGGTCGATGTAGACGCGCAGCAAGCCGCCGCCGGTGCGTTCGGTATCCACGAGCTCGTAGCCCAGACCGGTCACGGTGCGTTCGACAGCGCCTTGCCAACTCGTCACAGGGTCATCAACCTTTGCCAAAGATTCCGCAGATCAATCGTCGTTGAAAAACGTTCAAGCAAAAAAAATGGGCTGGAAGAATCCGCCCACGCAGCTTTCTAGGAAACGGCAGATTGTAGCGCGGCCCCGAGGTACAGGCAAGCCGTTGCGCTGTCAAGGGGCCCGGGAGGAGGCCTTCCCCATGCCAAAATCCGGCCCCTCGAACCACAGTGCGGAGACCCCATGGGCTTTCTTGCCGGCAAGCGCCTTCTGATCACCGGCTTGCTCAACAACCGCTCGATCGCCTACGGCATCGCCCGCGCCTGCCATCGCGAGGGGGCCGAACTGGCCTTCAGCTACCAGGGTGAACGCTTCAAGGAGCGCATCGCCGAGTTCGCCGCCGAGTTCGGCTCGACGCTGACCTTCGACTGCGACGTCGGCGACGACGCGCAGATCGAAGCCCTGTTCACCGGCCTCGGCCAGGCCTGGCCGGAGTTCGACGGCTTCGTGCACTCGATCGGCTATGCCCCGCGCGAAGCCATCGGCGGCGACTTCCTCGACGGCCTGACGCGCGAGAACTTCCGCATCGCGCACGACATCTCCGCCTACAGCTTCCCGGCGATGGCCAAAGCGGCGCTGCCCCGGCTGCGCACGGGCTCGTCACTTCTCACCTTGAGCTATCTCGGTGCCGTGCGCTACGTGCCCAACTACAACACCATGGGCCTGGCCAAGGCTTCGCTCGAATCCAGCGTGCGCTACCTGGCGCACAGCCTGGGCGCCAAAGGCATCCGGGTGAACGGCCTGTCGGCTGGCCCGATCAAGACACTGGCGGCCTCGGGCATCAAGGACTTCGGCAAGCTGCTGACCGACTTCGCCGCGATGGCGCCGATCCGGCGCGCGGTGACGATCGAGGACGTCGGCAATGTGGCCGCTTTCCTGCTGTCTGACCTGGCTGCGGGTGTGAGCGCCGAGATCACCTACGTGGACGGCGGCTTCAGCCAGGTGATGGCCGGCTCGGGCAACGCCTGAGCCGCCGCCTCACAGCGCCTGCAGGATCTCGCGGCGCTTCTGCTGGTATTCCTCGTCGCTGATCAGGCCGCGCTCGCGCAGCCGCTTCAGCGTCAGCAGGCGCTGCTCCACCTCCTCGGCAAAGCCCGGGTCGCGCGGCCGCAGAGCCGGTTGCGCAGCGGCCGCGGGCGCCGCCGGTGCCGGCGCGACGGTCTTGGGGGTGACGGCCAGCGGCGCCGCAGGCGCAGCCACGGCGGCCGCAGCGGGCAAGGTCGTCGGCAGTGCCAGCCAGTCCGCCCGCGTGTTGCTCCCCGCGGCGCTGCGCAGCGCCACCTGCCCTGCCTTCGTGCGTGAGCCGAACGTGAACTGCGGCGCCTTGCCGGTGCCCTTGTACTCGTTGAAGAACTCGTAGCGTGCGTCGTTGACCAGCAACTGCAGCTGCCCGCCCTGCACGAACAGCCGCGCCGTGATGCCCAGCGGCTGCGACAGCAGCCCGCCGCCGCGCCGCGAGGTGCTCAGCAGCAGCAGATCGTCGTCGGGCGCGGCGTTGCCGAAGGCCTCGATCAGCGGCTCGACCAGCTCGCCGAGTTCGTCGGCCGCGAACAGCGCTTGCGTGCCCGATCCGACCACAAAGCGCACCTGCGCGAGTTGCTGCCTCAGGGCCTCGGCGTCCACCTGGACGGGATGCTGGTTGGGCACCGATCCCGGCTCGCGTGCAACGAGCCGGATGGCGGTGAAGTCGTGCACTTGCCAGCTGCGTCGGCGCGCGTCCGGCTTCGCGGCGTCGGTTGACTTCTCAGAGGCGCCGAACAGGAAGTCCATGACACCGGCTCGTGCCGGGACGGCCGCGGCGCTCAGGCAGGCCGCCGTCAGCAAGACGATCCACGCTGAAGAGGTCGGGCGAACGGGTTGCCGCATGGCTGGATGCCTTTCTGTGCCGCCGCTGGCGGCCTGGGTTCAGAGATCGTCGAGGGCCCGCGCCGCGCCCAGCAAGGCCGGCGACACGCGAGCCTGCACGACGAGCGTGGGAATGTCCTGAAGGTAGCCGGCGAAGCGCCCTTTGGCCTCGAAGCGCTCGCGAAAGCGCGAATTGTCGATCGCGCGGCCCAGCCTCGGGACGATGCCCCCGCCTATGTAGACGCCCCCGCGCGCACCCAGTGACAAGGCCAGGTTGCCGGCCACGTTGCCCAGGAAGCTGAAGAACAGTTCGATCGCCTGCACGCAGTGCGCGTCTTCGCCGGTGGCGGCGCGCGCGGAAACGTCGGCGGCCTCCAGCGGCCGTGCGGCCTCGCCATGCACTTCACACAAGGCCACGTAGAGGTTGACCAGGCCCGGGCCCGACAGCGCCCGCTCGGCCGACGCGTGGCCGAAGCGCTCGCGCAGGCGCCGGATCACCGACTCCTCGAGGGCATCGGTGGCAGCCAGCGTCACGTGGCCTCCTTCGCCGTTGATCGGGATCGCCCGCTGGATTCCGCGCGCCGGCAGCAGGCCCGACACGCCGAGCCCCGTGCCGGGCCCCAGCAGACCGACGGGCGCGCCTGTCACGGCCTGGCCGGCCCCGACCTGGCGCACCTCGTCCGACGCCAGCGCGGGCAGAGACAGCGCCAGCGCCGTGAAGTCGTTGATGACAAGGAATCGTTCCAGGCCGAGAAGCTGCCGCACCGCTTCGACCGAGAACGACCAATGGTGGTTGGTCATGCGCACATGGTCGCCCACCACCGGGTTAGCGATGCCGATCGCGCACCAGCGTGGCGCGCCTCGGCCGAGCCGGGCCAGGTAGTGCTGCATGGCGGCCTGCAGCGTCGGGTGGTCGGCGCACGGGAGGGTCGTGACGTCCGACAGAGGCGTCGCCGCATCAGCCTGCCAGGCGAAGCGGGCGTTCGTGCCGCCGACGTCGCCAACGAGGCGGGGAAAGGTCGAGGAATCCATGTCTGCCAGGCCATGCCTGAGTGAGTCGGTCTGCGCTTGCGGGCGTGCAATCGGCATGCCCATGCGGCGACGATGGCCTCGCGACACCGACCACCCTGCCGACCGAGAAATGTAGCTCAACTACTAAACTTGGTGATGTCCCCGCTCGTCAAGAAAACCCTGCCTTGAGCGGCTACAGCGTGTTGCATTCCCGCAAATCCTCAGGAAAACCCGGCTATCACGGCTGTAGTCTGACTACTAGAGTCCGTCTCGATCCAACGCCAGGAACGGCGAATGTAGGTCAACTACCTGCGCAAACAAGCGATGGGTGGCGTGGCGGACCGGCCATCCCGGGCGCCGATCGACGTTCAGGCGAGCAGTTTTCCCGGAAGAGCGAGTTGGTGGCGGCGCCGTCCGCGGCGCCGCCCCCTTTTTTGCCCCCCGTCCCAGTTCCCCCAACCCCGGCGTCCCGAAGGGCGTTGAGCGTCTCGAACGTCGCCGGTTTCACTGCCAGCAGAACCTCTGAGGAGCCAACGATGAAAATGAAACACACCCTGCTCGCCGCTGCAGCGCTGAGCCTGCTCTCCACCACCGCCAGCGCGGTGGACTGGGGCGGCTACTTCCGCGTCGGCCCGGGCCAGAAGCAGACCACCGGCGACGGCGCCAAGTGCTTCGGCGGAAACATGGAAGGCGGCACCTACCGCCTGGGCAACGAGTGCAACACCTACGGCGAGTTCATGCTCAGCCAGGGTGGCCAGGCCGGTGGCGTCGACTACAAGGCCTACCTGATGACGAACATGTTCAAGGAAGGTTCGGACATCGGCGACACGAAGGTCGGCGTCAACCAGATCTATGCCGAAGGCAAGGGCTTCGACATCGCCCCGAACCAGACTTTCTGGATCGGCAAGCGCTTCTATGGCCGCGCCGACGTGCACATCGTCGACACCTTCTTCGTCAACATGTCCGGCACGGGCGCTGGCGTGGATGGCATCGACCTCGGCCTGGGTTCGCTGAACGTCGCGGTGTTCCGTGACGGCGACGACTCCACCAACCCCGGCACGCGCCTCAACCTCGACCTCAACGGCATCAAGACCAACCCGGGCGGCACGCTGCGCGTGACCTCGGTGTTCAGCGACTTCAGCGGCACCGGCGGCAAGGGCGGCTTCGGCCTGAGCCTGCAGCACAACCAGTCCGGCGTGTTCGGCGGCGAGAACACCGCGTGGCTGCAATATGCCCAGGGCTCGGCCTACCTGAACATGGCCTTCGGCGGCGGCACGGACGACTCGGACCAGAAGCGCTGGCGCTTCGTGGACAGCATGCAGTGGACCAAGGGCCCGCTGACCGGGCAGGCCATCCTGGTGTTCGGCAAGCAAGGTACGTCGAACAACAAGGAGACCTTCAACACGATCGGCGGCCGCGCCGCCTACGCGTTCACGAAGAACTTCAAGCTGCAGGGCGAACTGGGCATCTCCAGCCACAAGCCGCAGGGTGGCCAGACGGATCGTCTGACCAAGTTCACCATCGCTCCGACGCTGTCGGTCGGCCCGAACTTCTACGACCGTCCGGAGTTCCGCTTCTACGTGTCGAGCTTCAGCTTCAACGACGCCTACAAGGCGACGCGCGGGCTGACGAAGTCGAGCGCCACGGCAGTGGGCTTCCAGGTCGAGACCTGGTTCTGATCGACGCCTGACCGAGTGGCCGGCCCCGACCCGGGGCCGGCCCTCTTCCCGCAAGACATCTGTTCTCCAGCCGGCAACCCCGATGGCCAATGTCCTGTTGAAAGCGCTGAAGAAGTCGTTCGGCGACCTGACCATCATCCCGGGCATCGACCTGGAGATCCGCGACGGCGAGTTCATGGTCTTCGTCGGGCCCTCGGGCTGCGGCAAGTCGACCGTGCTGCGCTGCATCGCCGGACTCGAAGAGATCACCGCCGGCGAGCTGTACATCGGCGGCGAACTCGTCAACGAGGTGCCTCCGGCCAAGCGCGGCATCGCGATGGTGTTCCAGAGCTACGCGCTCTATCCGCACATGACGGTGGCCGAGAACATGGCCTTCGGCCTGAAGCTGGCCGGCATGAGCAAGGCCGAGATCAAGGCCGCGGTCGACCGTGCCGCGCAGATCCTGCAGATCGAGCACCTGCTCGAGCGCCGCCCCAAGGCGCTGTCGGGCGGCCAGCGCCAGCGCGTGGCCATCGGCCGGGCCATCGTGCGCAAGCCCGGCGTGTTCCTGTTCGACGAACCCCTTTCCAATCTCGACGCGGCGCTGCGGGTGCAGATGCGCGTCGAGCTGTCGCGCCTGCACAAGGAACTGGCGACGACGATGATCTACGTCACGCACGACCAGGTGGAGGCGATGACGCTGGCACACCGCATCGTCGTGCTCAACGCCGGCCGCATCGAGCAGGTCGGCACGCCGCTGGAGCTGTACCACCAGCCGGTCAACAAGTTCGTGGCCGGCTTCATCGGCAGTCCGAAGATGAACTTCATCACCGGCACGCTGGTGTCGGCCACGCCGATGCTGGCCACCGTCAAGCTGCACGACGGCAGCGTGGTGCAGGTGGCGGTCGACGCCACCAGCGTTGCCGCCGGCGATCCCGTCACGCTGGGCATCCGGCCGGAGCACGTGCATGCCACCGCGCAGCCGGGCGAGAACGCGGTGAAGAGCCACGTGCAACTGGCCGAGCACCTGGGCGACACCACCTACCTGCACGTCATGGTCACGGGTGGAACCGAGAGCCTGACGGTGCGCACCGATCCCGAGAACCCCCTGGACACCGGCGACACGGCCTGGCTGGGCCTGCCGCTCAAGCGGTGCTTCCTGTTCAATCAGCAGGGCAAGACCCTGCCACAAGCCGGTTGAGGGCCACCCCCGACAAACGGCAACGTCGTGGCGAAACGCTCGCCCTACGATCCCACCACCCGACACGGGCACCACTGAAGGAGAAAGTCATGAAGCTTCAACGTCAACGCATCCATCTCGTCGCCGCCGCCGCGGCACTCGCCCTGGGCGCGACCCTGGGCGGCTCGGCCTTTGCGTCCGAGCCGGGCAAGCTGCTGATCTGGATCAACGGCGACAAGGGCTACAACGGCCTGCAGAAGATCGGCGATGAGTTCGCCAAGAAGACAGGCGTGCAGGTGACCGTGGAGCATCCGGAAGACGCCCCGGGCAAGTTCCAGCAGGCCGCGGCCGCGGGCAAGGGCCCGGACATCTGGATCTGGCCGCACGACCGCATCGGCGAGTGGATCGCCGGTGGCCTGCTGCAGCCGGTGACGCCGAGCAAGAAGGTGGTGGCCGACATCGACACGCTGGCGCTGAAGGCCTTCACGGTCGGCGGCAAGACCTGGGGCTACCCGATCTCGATCGAGGCGGTGGCACTGGTCTACAACAAGGCCCTGGTGCCCACCCCGCCGAAGACCTTCGACGAAGTGATCGCGCTGGACAAGAAGCTCTCGGCCCAGGGCAAGAAGGCGATCCTCTGGGACTACAACAACACCTACTTCACCTGGCCCCTGCTGGCCGCCAATGGCGGCTACCCGTTCAAGCTGAAGGCCGACGGCACCTACGACGCCGCCGACAGCGGCGTGGCGAACGCTGGCGCGGTCAAGGGCGCCGAGATGCTCGACAAGATGATCAAGTCCGGCGTGATGCCCAAGGGCGCCAGCTACGCCGACATGGAAGCCGGCATGTCGCAGGGCAAGGTCGCGATGATGATCAACGGCCCCTGGTCGTGGGACAACCTGAAGAAGTCGAACATCGACTTCGGCGTGGCCCGCATTCCGGCGGTCGGCGGCAAGAAGGCGGCGCCCTTCGTCGGCGTGCTCGGCGCGATGATCAACAAGTCCTCGCAGAACCGCGACGTGGCCGTGGAGTTCATCGAGAACTACATGCTCAGCGTCAAGGGGCTGAAGATGATCAACGACGACGTGCCGCTGGGCACGCCCGCGAGCAAGGCGCTGTATGCCGAGCTCAAGAGCAACCCCAACATCCAGGCCACCATGGCCTCGGCACAGGACGGCGCGCCGATGCCCAACAACCCGGAGATGGGCCGTTTCTGGTCGTCGATGGCCTCGGCGCTGCAAAACATGACCGAGGGCCGTCAGGCGCCCAAGGAAGCGCTCGACGCCGCCGCCAAGCGCATCGTCGCGAAGTGATGAGACGGGTCGCCGCGGCATGCCTTTGCCGCGGCGGACCGCCCGCCTTTGCGATCGTGCCACCGCAATGAAGCCCCCCGCCGCGAACCATGAGCTCTGAGTCGCCCTACCGCCGGTATGCCGGCCCGGCCCTGCTCGCACTGATCGTGCTGGCCGCGCTGTACCTGGTGACCCTGGTCTATGCGGTCGGCGAGACGCTGCTGGCCGGCACGATCCTGGTGATCGTCGGCCTGGCGCTGTGGATCTACACCTCGCAGAAGGTGTATGCCTTCCGCTACCTCTTCCCGGGCATCGCGGCGGCGCTGATCTTCGTCGTCTTCCCGATGGTCTACACGATCGCCATCGGCTTCAGCAACTACAGCTCGAAGAACCTGCTCGAGTACCCGCGCGCCGAGGCCTACCTGCTCGACGAGAGCTTCCGCGTCGAGGGCGTGCTCTACAACTTCTCGCTGCACGCCGACGGCAGCGAGTTCCGTGGCCGGCTCGAGCATGCCGACACCGGCAAGAGCTTCCTGTTCGGCCCGCTCGCGCTGAGCGCCGAGCGCCCGCTCGAACTGCAGGCGGTGCCCGAAGAAACCGCAGCCGTGGCGCTGGGCGAGGCGGTGCCGCTGAAGACGCTGATCGAGCGGCAAAAGCCGCTGAAGGCGATCAGCGTCAGCACGCCGGACGGCGCGAAGCTGCGCATGTCGAGCCTGCGCGAGTTCGCGCAGTCCAGCCCGCTGTACAAGCGAAATGCCGACGGCAGCCTGGTCAACCAGCAGACGCAGGCCGTCGTGAAGCCCAACTTCAAGACCGGTTTCTTCGAGACGGCCACCGGCGAGCCGCTGCAGCCGGGCTTCCAGGTCGGCATCGGCTGGGACAACTACACGCGCATCTTCACCGAGCAGCGCTTTCGCGAGCCCTTCCTGCGCATCTTCATCTGGACGGTGGTGTTCTCCGGCCTGACGGTGCTCTTCGCCACCGCGCTGGGCATGTTCCTCGCGGTTCTGCTGAACTGGGAGAACCTGCAGTTCAAGGGCTTCTACCGCATCCTGCTGTTCCTGCCGTACGCGGTGCCGGGCTTCATCTCGATCCTGGTGTTCCGCGGCCTGTTCAACCAGAACACCGGCGAGATCAACCTGATCCTCGGCGGCCTGTTCGGCGTCAAGCCGGCCTGGTTCTCCGACCCCTTCCTGGCCAAGGCGATGCTGCTGCTCGTCAACACCTGGCTGGGCTTCCCGTACATGATGGTCGTGTGCATGGGCCTGATCAAGGCGATCCCGGCCGACCTGTACGAGGCGTCGGCCGTGGCCGGCGCCGGCCCGATCACCAACTTCGTGAGCATCACGCTGCCGCTGATCCTCAAGCCGCTGACGCCGCTGCTGATCAGTTCCTTCGCATTCAACTTCAACAACTTCGTGCTGATCAGCCTGCTCACGGGCGGCCGGCCCGACTTCCTCGACACCTCGGTGCCGGCGGGCACCACCGACATCCTGGTGTCCTACACCTACCGCATCGCGTTCCAGGATTCGGGCCAGCAGTTCGGCCTGGCTGCGGCGATCTCCACCGTGATCTTCCTGCTGGTGGCGGCGATCACGCTGGTGCAGATGCGTTTCACGCGCGTCGTCGACGAAGAAAAGCGCTGAGCGAATACGGGCAGCATCCATCCACAGGAGCCTCGGTCATGGCCATCGTCCTCGACAAGTCGCACCGCTGGCGCGTGATTGCCGCGCATGTTTTCCTGCTGTGCCTGTGCGCGGTCGTCATCTTCCCGTTCCTGATGATCCTGTCGATCTCGCTGCGGCCGGGCAATTTCGCCACCGGCAGCATCATCCCGCAGAGCATCAGCCTGGAGCACTGGCGCTTCGCGCTCGGCCTGCCCTTCCAGGATGCCACCGGCCGCCTCATCGAGCCCGACCTGCCGGTGCTGCGCTGGCTGTGGAACTCGGTGAAGGTGGCCACGCTGTCGGCACTGATCGGGCTGCTGCTGTCGACCACCGCCGCCTATGCGTTCGCGCGCATGAAGTTCGTCGGCAAGCGACAGGCGCTGCTCGGCCTGATGCTGATGCAGATGTTCCCGGCCGTGCTAGCGCTGGTGGCCATCTACGCCATCTTCGACCGCATCGGTAATGCCTTCCCGGCGCTGGGCATCGACACCCACTGGGCCCTGCTGCTGGCCTACTCGGGCGGCATCGCGCTGCACGTGTGGACGATCAAGGGCTACTACGACACCATCCCCATCGAGATCGAGGAAGCCGCCAAGGTCGACGGTGCCACGCCCTGGCAGGCCTTCCGGCTGGTGCTGCTGCCCATGGCAGTGCCCATCCTGATGGTGGTGTTCCTGCTGGCCTTCATCGGCGCGATCATCGAATATCCGGTGGCGTCGATCCTGCTCAAGCAGCAGGACATGCTGACCATGGCGGTGGGCTCGCAGCAGTTCCTCTACCAGCAGAAGTACCTGTGGGGCGACTTCGCCGCCGCCGCCATCCTGTCGGGCCTGCCGATCACCGTGGTGTTCATCCTCGCGCAGAAGTGGATGATCTCCGGCCTCACGGCAGGCGGCATCAAGGGCTGATTCTTCTCCCGGGCCTTCGCGGGCCCCATTCACTCCTCAAGAGGTCAACATGACGATGTCCCGCTCTCTCCTGCGCACGGCGGTTGCTGCCGCCCTCTCGATCGCCGCGCTGTCGCCGGCGCTGGCCACCTCCAACCCGCCCGCGGGCTCGGTCGCCATCAACTACAACCGCTGCGACGGCAACTACAACAACTGGGGCCTGCACATCTTCCAGCGCGGCCCCGGCGGCCCCGCCGTGCCGGGCGTGAGCTGGGCCAGCCCGGTGGAGCCGAGCGGCAAGAACGACTTCGGCGTCTACTGGCACGTCAAGCTCGAGGACTTCCCGGGCGGCAAGGTCAACTACATCATCCACAAGGGCGAGACCAAGGACCAGGGCGGCAAGGACATGCAGTTCGACGGCAACACGACCAAGGAGATCTGGGTCAACAGCGGCGACCGCAAGATCTACACCTCTCTGGACGAGGCCAAGAAGGGCCGCGAAGAGACGCCCTGCAAGTGAGTCACGCCACGCGCTGGCTGCGCCGCACCCTGGCGGCGCTGTGCTGCGGGGCCGCCCTGTGCGGCGGCTCCCTGGTGCAGGCCGCCGACATCCCTGGCCTCGCTCCGGTGGCCGCCGCGCCCGTGCCGAGCAAGCTGCCGGCCGGCTGGGCCCAGCGCGGCGTGTTCATGGAGATCCTGGTGCGCTCGTACCAGGACAGCAACGGCGACGGCATCGGCGACTTGGCCGGCCTGACCCAGCGCCTGGACTACCTGCAGCAACTCGGCATCAAAGGCATCTGGCTGATGCCGATCTTCAAGAGCGAAGACCACGACCACGGCTACGCGGTGGTCGACTTCCGCGACATCGAGCCCGACTACGGCACGCTGGCCGACTTCGACCGCTTCCTCGCCGAGGCACACCAACGCGGCATCGCGGTCATTCTCGACTACGTGATGAACCACGTGTCGTCGGCCCACCCGCTGTTCGAGAGCGCCTACGACAGCCGCAAGTCGCCCTATGCCGACTGGTTCATCTTTGCCGAAGACAAGCCCAAGGGTTGGAACACCTTCGCCGGCGACCCCTGGCGCGAGGGCAACCAGCGCTGGTACTACGCGGTGTTCGACCCGGGCATGCCCGACTTCAACCTGCGCAACCCGAAGGTGGTCGACTTCCACCTCGACAACCTGCGCTTCTGGCTGAACCGCGGTGTCGACGGCTTCCGCTTCGACGCGGTCGGCGTGTTGTTCGAGAACAGCGCCATCGCCTGGGAGAACCAGCCCGAGAACCACCAGTTGCTCAAGCGCGTGCAGCAGTTGTTGGCGAGCTACGGCAACAAGTACCTGGTGTGCGAATCGCCCAGCGATCCGGCGCCTTTCGCCACGGCCGACTCCTGCGGCAGCGCCTTCGCCTTCGGCCTGCACAAGCACATCATGGGCAGCGTGAAGATCGGCCGCCTGCGCGACGACCTGCTCTACAACCTGCGCAAGCTGCCGGTGCCGCGGCTGGCCACGCTGCTGGCCAACCACGACTACTTCGCGGGGCCGCGGCTGATGAAGCAGTTCGCCGGCGACGAGAAGAGCTACAAGGTGGCTGCGGCCACGCTGCTCACCCTTCCCGGCACGCCCTTCGTCTACTACGGCGAGGAGATCGGCCTGGGCATGTCGGAGGGCGCCGGCAACGAGGACCAGACCATCCGCGGCCCGATGAGCTGGAGCGCCGAAGCGCACGCCGGTTTCACGACCGCCGCCAAGCCCTTCCGGCCCAGCGTGAGCAACTGGAAGACGCACAACGTGGCCGTGCAGCAGTCCGACCCGAACTCGTTGCTGAGCTGGTACCGCGGCCTGATCGCGCTGCGCAGTGCCGAGCCGGCGCTGTCGGTGGGCTCGATGACCCCGCTGTCGGAGCGCGATTCGCCGATCTTCGCCTTCACGCGCGAACACGAGGGCAGCCGCCTGCTGGTGCTGATCAACTTCGCCTACCGCGAGTCGACGTTCACCCTGCCGGCCGGCTTCCAGGCCGACGGCTGGACGGTCGCCTTCCCGGCAGGTGCCGCCCTGCCCTTTGCCGCCGCGAAGAAGGCCGGCTCGGCCAAGCCTGGCACCGAAGCTGCTCAGGTCAAGCTCGCGGCGCAGCAGGTCCTGATCCTGAGGGCCCGCTAGCCCTTCTTCCCCGCCCGGAGCCCCACGCCTCCATGCCTTTCGAACGCTCCGCTTCCGTGCAACCGCACGCCGATCCGCGCCTGCTGGCGGACATCGGCGCGACCTACGCGCGCTTCTGCATCGAGCAGGTGCCGGGCCGCTTCGAGCACGTGGCGGTGCTGCCCTGCGCCGACTACCCCGGTTTCACCGCGGTGGTGCAGGCCTACCTCGACACGCTGCCCGGCATCAAGCCTCGCCATGGGGCCGTGGCGATCGCCAACCCGATCGAAGGCGACTGGGTGCGCATGACCAACCGCGACTGGGCCTTCTCGATCCAGGAGGCGCAGCGCCAGCTCGACCTGACCACGCTGCTGGTCGTCAACAACTTCACTGCGCTGGCGATGTCGCTGCCGCGCGTGGGTGCCGACGGACGCCACCAGGTCGGCGGCGGCGAAGCCCAGGCCAATGGCGTGATCGGCCTGATCGGCCCCGGCACGGGCCTGGGCGTCTCGGGCCTCATCCCCAGCGGCGACCGTTGGGTGACGCTGGCCACCGAAGGTGGACACGTCGGCTTCGCGCCGACCGACGAGCGCGAGCTGCGCATCCTGCAGTTCGCCTGGAAGACCATGCCGCGGGTGTCGGCCGAGCGCTTGCTCTCCGGCCCCGGCCTCGAGCTGATCTACCAGGCGCTGACCCACGACAAGCCCGGCGCCGAGCTGCACCTGAGCGCGGCGGAGATCGTGCGCCGCGCGCTGCAGAACGCCGACTCGGCCTGCAGCGAGACGGTGGAGAGCTTCTGCGCCATGCTCGGCACGATGGCCTCCGACCTGGCGCTCACGCTGGGCGCCACCGGCGGCATCTTCGTCGGCGGCGGCATCGTGCCGCGTATGGGCGAACTGTTCGACCGCTCGCCCTTCCGGCAGCGCTTCGAGGAGAAGGGCCGCTTCAGCAACTACGTGGCGCGCATCCCGACCTACGTGCTGACGGCCGAGAACCCGGCCTTCCACGGCGTCTCGTCGCTGCTCGCCGACCATGTGCCCGACCAGGAAGGCGGCAACCCGCTGCTCGAGCGCGTGCGTGCCTCGCGCGACGCGCTGTCACCGGCCGAAAAGCGCGTGGCCAACTTCGTGCTGGACAACCCGCGCACCGCGCTGAACGATCCGATCGCGCTGATCGCCCAGGGGGCCGAGGTGAGCCAGCCCACGGTGATCCGCTTCTGCCGCTCGCTGGGTTTCCAGGGGCTGGCCGACTTCAAGCTCAAGCTGGGCTCGGGCCTGACCGGCACGTTGCCGGTGCAGCGATCGCAGGTGCGCCGGCAGGACAGCACCGGCGACCTGTGCGCCAAGGTGCTCGACAACACGATCTCCGCGATCATGCAGTTCCGCGAATCGCTCAATGTCGAGGCGGTGGACCGTGCCATCGAGTACCTGCGCCAGGCCAAGCGCGTCGAGTTCTATGCGATGGGCAACTCGGCGGTGGTGGCGCTGGATGCGCAGCACAAGCTGTTCCGCTTCCGCATCCCGTCGGTGGCGCACACCGACGCCGCCATGCACACCATGGCCGCCGAGCTGCTCGGCCCCAACGACGTGGCGGTATTCATCTCCAGTTCGGGCCAGCCGCCCGAGCTGGCGCGCGCCGCCGGGCTGGCCGTGGAGCGCGGTGCGGCGGTGATCGCCGTGACGGCCGGTCAGTCGCTGCTGGCACGCCGCTCGACGGTGTGCATCCCGGTCGAGCACAACGAAGACGTGACCACCTTCGTCTCGATGATCTCGCGCATCCTGCACCTGCTGGTGGTCGACATGATGTCGGTCGGCCTGGCGGTGCGCCGTGCCGGCGCCAGCGGGCCGGGTGCGCCCGCGCCGGCCCCCGGGCAGGCGCACGCCGAAGGCCAGCTGCAGCCTGCGCCCGGCGTGCTGATCTCGCACATCGCCTGAGCGCCGCGCCGCAGCGCGCCGGCCTCAGGGGCGAACGCAGTCGACGAAGTAGCGGCGCGGTGCGCCGGCCTCGCCTTCTTCTTCCACGAGACCGTGCACGTCGGTGTCGAAGCCGGGGAAGGCCGCGTTGAACTCGCGCGTGAAGCGCAGGAAGTCGACGATCTTGCGGTTGAAGCGCTCGCCCGGGATGAGCAGCGGAATGCCCGGCGGATAGGGCGTGAGCAGCGCGGTGGTGATGCGACCTTCGAGCTGGTCGATCTCCACCCGCTCGGTCTTGCGATGCGCGATGTGCGCATAGGCGTCACTCGGCTTCATCGCCGGATGCAGGTCCGACAGGTACATCTCGGTGGTCAGCCGGGCCACGTCGCCGCGGGCGTACATCTCGTGGATGCTCTGGCACAGGTCGCGCAGGCCCATGCGCTCGTAGCGCGGATGCTTGGCGATGAACTCCGGCAGGATGCGCCACAGCGGCTGGTTCTTGTCGTAGTCGTCCTTGAACTGCTGCAGCGCGGTCAGCAGCGTGTTCCATCGGCCCTTGGTGATGCCGATGGTGAACATGATGAAGAAGGAGTACAGGCCCGTCTTCTCGACCACCACGCCGTGTTCGGCGAGGAACTTGGTGACGATCGACGCCGGGATGCCGGTCTTGGCGAACTTGCCGGAGACATCGAGCCCCGGCGTGATGATGGTGCTCTTGATCGGGTCGAGCAGGTTGAAGCCCTCGGCCAGGTCGCCGAAGCCGTGCCACTTGTCGCCGGCCTTGAGCACCCAGTCGGCGCTGGTGCCGATGCCGTCGTTGGTGAGCTTGTCCGGCCCCCAGACCTTGAACCACCAGTCCTTGCCGTATTCCTTGTCGACCTTGCGCATGGCACGGCGGAAGTCGAGCGCCTCGAGGATGCTTTCTTCCACCAGCGCGGTGCCGCCCGGCGCTTCCATCATCGCCGCGGCCACGTCGCAGCTGGCGATGATCGCGTACTGCGGGCTGGTCGAGGTGTGCATCAGGTAGGCCTCGTTGAAGAGGTGCCGGTCGAGCTTGCGCCCCGGCGAGTCCTGCACGAGCACCTGCGAGGCCTGGCTCAGGCCGGCCAGCAGCTTGTGGGTCGACTGGGTGGCGAAGACCAGCTGGTCCTTCGGCCGGGCACGCTTGCGGCCCATCGCGTGATAGGTGCCGTAGAACTTGTGAAAGGCGGCGTGCGGCAGCCAGGCCTCGTCGAAGTGCAGCGTGTCGATGTAGCCGTCCAGCGACTGCTTGATCGTCTCGGTGTTGTAGAGCACACCGTCATAGGTGCTCTGCGTCAGCGTCAGGATGCGCGGCTTCACCTGATCAGGGTCGACGCCGGCCAGCAGCGGGTTCTTGGCGATCTTGCGCTTGATGGCCTCGGGCGAGAACTCGGCCTGCGGGATCGGGCCGATGATGCCGTAGTGGTTGCGCGTGGGCGGCAGGAACACCGGCACCGCGCCGGTCATGATGATCGAGTGCAGGATCGAGACGTGGCAATTGCGGTCGACCACCACCACATCGCCCGGCGCCACCGCGTGGTGCCAGACCATCTTGTTGCTCGTGCTCGTGCCGTTGGTGACGAAGAAGCAGTGGTCGGCGTTGAAGATGCGCGCCGCGTTGCGCTCCGAGGCCGCCACCGGGCCGGTGTGGTCGAGCAGCTGGCCGAGTTCGTCGACGGCGTTGCAGACGTCGGCGCGCAGCATGTTCTCGCCGAAGAACTGGTGGAACATGCGGCCCACCGGGCTCTTCAGGAAGGCCACGCCGCCGGAGTGGCCCGGGCAGTGCCACGAGTAGGAACCGTCCTGCGCATAGTCGACCAGCGCGCGGAAGAACGGCGGCGCCAGCCCATCCATGTAGGCCTTGGCCTCGCGGATGATGTGGCGCGCCACGAACTCCGGCGTGTCCTCGAACATGTGGATGAAGCCGTGCAGTTCGCGCAGCACGTCGTTGGGCAGGTGCTGCGAGGTGCGCGTCTCGCCATACAGGTAGATCGGGATCTCCGCGTTCTTGAAGCGGATCTCCTGGATGAACTTGCGCAGGTTCACCACGGCGGGGTCGATCTCCGGGCCGGCGGTGAACTCCTCGTCGTCGATCGACAGGATGAAGGCGCTGGCGCGGCTTTGCTGCTGCGCGAACTGGCTCAGGTCACCGTAGCTGGTGGCGCCCAGCACCTCGAAGCCTTCCTTCTCGATCGCCTCGGCCAGCGCGCGGATGCCCAGGCCGGAGGTGTTCTCCGAGCGGTAGTCCTCGTCGATGATGACGATCGGAAAGCGGAAGCGCAGCATGGCAAGCCTCGGGGTGGCAAAAAGCGGGAGCGCGAAGTGTAGGGCCTGCGCCTGACCGTACACTGCGCCCGATCACGCTTCGAGGAGCCCGCATGGACCTGTCTGCCGCCACCTTCTGGTGGGTCGCCGCCGGAGTGGCCGTGGCCGCCGAACTGGCCACCGGCACCTTCTACCTTCTGATGTTCGCGCTCGGGCTGGGTGCCGGAGCGCTGGCTGCCCATCTCGGCCTGTCGACCACGCTGCAGATCGTCGCCGCGGCGGTCGTGGGCTCGGCCGCCACGGCGCTGTGGCACTGGAAGCGCGCCAGCCATCCGCAGTCGGCGCCGGCAGCCAGCAATCGCGACGTCAACCTCGACATCGGCGAGCGGGTACAGGTGGCGGCCTGGGGCAGCGATGGCACCGCGCGCGTCACCTACCGCGGCACGCAATGGACGGCACGCCTGCAGCCGGGCGCTGCCGCCGCGCCCGGCGAGCACCGCGTCGCCGCCGTCGAAGGCAATTGGCTGGTGCTGGCACCGGCCGCATCGAACTGATTCACTCGGAAAGCGCCCCATGGAAATCGCTCTCATCCTGGCCGTCATCGCCGGCATCTTCATCTACCGCACCTTCAAGATCGTGCCGCAGCAGCACGCCTGGGTTGTCGAGCGGCTGGGCAAGTTCGACCGCACGCTCACGCCGGGCCTCAAGTTCGTCGTGCCCTTCATTGAACGGGTGGCCTACAAGCACTCGCTCAAGGAGGTGCCGCTGGACGTGCCCAGCCAAGTCTGCATCACCAAGGACAACACGCAGCTGCAGGTCGACGGCATCATCTACTTCCAGGTCACCGACCCGATGCGCGCGAGCTACGGCTCGAGCAACTACATCCTGGCCATCACGCAGCTCGCGCAGACCCTGCTGCGCTCGGTGATCGGCAAGATGGAACTCGACAAGACCTTCGAGGAGCGCGACGCGATCAACGCCTCGGTGGTCAGCGCGCTCGACGACGCGGCGTCCAACTGGGGCGTGAAGGTGCTGCGCTACGAGATCAAGGACCTGACACCGCCGGCAGCCATCCTGCATTCGATGCAGGCGCAGATCACCGCCGAGCGCGAGAAGCGCGCGCTGATCGCCGCGTCGGAAGGCCGCAAGCAGGAGCAGATCAACATCGCCACCGGCGAGCGCGAGGCCTCGATCGCCCGCTCCGAGGGCGAGCGACAGGCTGAGATCAACAAGGCGCAGGGCGAGGCCGCTGCCATCACCGCGGTGGCCGACGCCACCGCCGACGCGATCCGCAAGATCGCCGCAGCGATCCAGTCGCCCGGCGGCGAGCAGGCGGTGCAGTTGAAGGTCGCGGAGAAGGCCGTCGAGGCCTATGGCCAGCTGGCGCAGAAGAACAACACCATGATCGTGCCTGGCCACATGGGCGAGGTGTCGGCGCTGATCGGCACGGCGATGGCGCTGCTCAAGGGCAAGGCCCCCGGGGCGCCCTGAACTCTTGCGATAAACTCCGCGGCTCCGGAGAGATGGATGAGCGGTTTAAGTCGCACGCCTGGAAAGCGTGTGAGGGTTAACAGCCCTCCGCGGGTTCGAATCCCGCTCTCTCCGCCATCCCCGCACTTCCACGCATGTGCACCCGCTACGTCTCCCCCGAAGCCGCGGCCATCGAGCGGGCCTGGCACATTGGCCGGCACACGCCGTGGCGCGGCGGCGAGATCTTTCCGCAGCGCCCCGGCGCCTTCATCCGCGCCGCACGCGACTCGACCGAGCCCGAGCGTGAACTGGTGATCGGACAATGGGGCCTGGTGCCCTGGTTCGCGAAGACGCCCAAGCTCACCTACTCGACCTGCAATGCGCGCAGCGAGGAGCTGGCCGACAAGGCCACATTCAAGGACCCGTGGAAACACGGCAAGCGCTGCATCATCCCGGCCTGGTCGTTCGACGAGCCGAACTGGGAGAGCGGCAAGAACGTGTGGTGGCGCTTTCGCCGTGTCGACGGCGCGCCCTGGGGCCTGGCCGGACTGTGGAACACCTGGACCGACAAGGCCACCGGCGAGCTGGTGGAGAGCTACACCATGCTCACCCTGAACGCCGATGCCCACCCCTTGATGCGGCGCATGCACAAGCCCGACCCGAAGCTCGGCCCCGACCAGCAGGACAAGCGCTCGGTGGTGCCGGTCGAGTTCGAGGATGTCGACCTGTGGCTGCACGGAACGCAGGCCGAAGCACGCCGCTTGTTGCGACTGTCGGAAACGGAGCTGTTCGATGCCGGTCCGGCGGACGTAGACTCCGCCGCATGAGCGCCAACGAGCAGGACGCGACCCCCACGCAGCCGGAGCCGGCCGAAGGCGGCCCGCGCACCGAACCCGCCAAGCCGGTGAGCGTGGCCGCCGCCACGCCGTTCAAGCGCATGCCGCGCATACCCAAGCGGCGCCGCGGCTGGGATTCGTTCTCGGTGCCGCTGCCTCTGCAGTTCGCCATCGCGGTGCTGATCGGCATCCTCGTCGCCACGGCCATCGCAGCGGCCTACGTGCGCTGGAGCGCACGCTCGACCGCCGAGTCCAATGCACGGGCCACGGCGGCAGAGATCGAACGCATCTCGCGCGAGAACCAGCAGCAGATCGAAGCCGCCCAGCAAGCGGCTGCGCAACGCCAGCGTGCCGCCGAAGACGAAGAGCGCGCACGCGCCGAGAAGATCCGCGAGCAGCAGCGGCTGGCCGAGGAGGCCCAGCGCAGCACGCTCTCCGAAGCCGAGCGCAAGGAACGCGCCTGGGCGGCCTCCTACCGCAAGCCGGCCGGCTGCGCCGACTCGGCCTCGATGGAGTGCGCGAACCACTACATCCGCGCGCGTCGTGCCTTCGAAGCGCAGTATGCCCGCGATGCCGCCAGGCAAAGCGCCAAGGAAGGCGCCAAGAGCACGCCCTGAGCACGCTCTGGCACGCCTTGCCACGGGCTGCTCGCCTGACTCCCCCTAGCTTCACACCCACCCCTTGGGGATGTGCGCTGCCGGCCGGGGCACGAAGAATTCGCTGCATCGGCCCTTCGGCCGTGCAACGAGACGGAGCAGGCGACATGGCACAGATGATCCACAGCGTCGGCGGCGAGAAGATCCAGGCGCTGCGCCGCATGCTCGCCTCGCGCGGGCTAGACGAGCGCGACTTCGAGATCGAGGAAGACTCGCACTCCGGCATCAGCCAGTTGCTCGGCCTGAGCGGCGGCATCGTGTCGATGCGGCGGCGCTCCACCGGCGAGATCCGCGTCTACGCAGCCGGGCCGGGCTCGACCTGGTATGCGGCGATCTGCAGCGATCTCGATCGCGGTTACTTCAAGGCGGCCACGCCGGCCCGATCTTTCGTGCGCCGCAGCGAGTCGGCCCTTTCCGCCCTGTGGGCCTGAGGCGCTTCGCCTCAGGAGTGCAGGAAGCGCACGAAACCCACCATCGCGGCACTGCCCAGCGCGACCACCAGTCCTGCTGCCACCAGGGCCGGCGCGATGCTGCGCTGCCGTCGGTGTGATTCGCGCACCGGCTCCACGTGGTAGCCCGACAGCAGCGAGTAGCCGGTGGTCTGCGAGAACGCGCTGGGGCGCTCGTCGTGCGGCTCGACTTCCCAGTCGAAGACCTGCGTGTCCTTGTAAGCGGGTTGGTTTCTGCTCATGGCGCCATTGTTGGTGGTGCATGCGGCGCGGTGCAGCCCGTGGGCACGGGGGCTTGGCTTACATTCTGATACCTGTTGTGAACTATTGCCGGAGCCCGGGCAGGCTGCGATAGAGCGACATGTAGTGCTGTGCTGCGCCCTCCCAGGAAAAGTCCTGGGCCATGGCCGTCACCATCAAGCGGCGCCACAACTCGGGTTGGGCATGGGCCTGCACGGCGCGCAGCAGGGCCGCCTCCAGCGCGGCCGGGGTGGCCGCGTCGAAGCTGAAGCCGGTAGCCAGCCCGTCGCGCACGGCGGCTTCGCTCGCATCGACCACCGTGTCGGCCAGCCCACCGACACGCCTGACGAGCGGCAGCGTGCCGTAGCGCAGGCCGTAGAGCTGGGTCAGGCCGCAGGGCTCGAAGCGCGACGGCACCATGATCACGTCCGAGCCGGCGATCAAGCGGTGGGCGAAGGTTTCGTCGTAGCCGATGCGAACCGCCACTTGCGCAGGGTGTGCGAATGCGGCAGCCGTGAACGCGGCCTCGAGCACCGGGTCGCCGGAGCCCTGCAGCACCAGCTGGGCACCCTGGCGCAGCAGCGCCGGCAAGGCGGCGAGCACCAGGTCCAGCCCCTTCTGGGCCGACAGGCGGCTGACGACGCCGAACAGCGGCGCGCCGGCCTTCACCTCGAGACCCATCTCCTTCTGCAGCGCAGCCTTGTTGCGGGACTTGCCGGCCAGGTCCTTGGCGGAGTAGCGTGCGGTCAGGCTGCTGTCCTTGGCCGGGTCCCAGACGGCGCCGTCCACGCCGTTGAGGATGCCGCTGACCTCGGCGCCGCGGCCGCGGATCACGCCGTCGAGCCCGCAGCCGAACTCGTGCGTCGCGATCTCGCCGGCGTAGGTTGGGCTCACCGTCGTGACGCGCTGCGCGTACTTCCAGGCCCGCTTCATGAACGAGAGCTGGCCGTGGAACTCCAGCCCATGGGACTGCATGTAGCGCAGCGGCAATCCGAGCTGCGCGAAATCCTGCTGCGGGAACAGGCCCTGGAAGGCCAGGTTGTGGACCGTGAACACCGAGCTGGCCGTGTTGCCCGGGTGAGCCGCCATGTAGGCGCAGGCCAGCGCCGCATGCCAGTCGTGGGCATGCAGCAGTTGCGGTGTCCAGTCCGGGTCGATTTCACCGGAGGCCAGGTGCGCCGCCATCCAGCCCAGCAGGGCGAAACGTTGCAGGTTGTCGGGCCACTCGCTGCCGTCGCTGGCCTGGTAGGGCCCGCCGCCGCGCCGGTACAGGTACGGTGCATCGATCACGTAGGCAGGCACGTGACTGTAGGGCATGGTGCCCAGACGCACGGCGATACGGCCGGCGCCGAACAGGGGCCCGAGTTCGACGATCGTCTTCTGGTGCAGCACGGCGTCGACGATCGCCGGCAGGCCCGGCAACACGAGCCGAACGTCCGCTCCCGCGCGCACCAGCGCTTGCGGCAACGCGCCGACGACGTCGGCCAGCCCGCCCGTCTTCACCAGCGGAAAGACTTCCGCGGCGGCATGCAGGACCTTCATCGGTCAGATCGGGTCGAATTGCGAGAGCATCTCGCGCGTGACCAGGGTGATGCCGTTGTCGGTGCGGAAGAAACGCTCCGCATCGGTGGCCGGGTCCTCGCCGATGACCATGCCGTCCGGGATGTGGCAGCCACGATCGACCACCACCCGAGTGAGCCTGGCGCCGCGGCCCACCTGCACGCCGGGCAGCAGCACCGCCCAGGAGACGCTGGAGTGCGAATGCACGCGCACGCTGGAGAACAGCACGGAGCGGAACACCTGGCCCGAGACGATGCAGCCGCCGGAGACCAGCGATTCGATGGCCATGCCGCGGCGGTCGTCCTGATTGTGCACGAACTTGGCCGGCGGCAGCTGCGGCTGGTAGGTCCAGATCGGCCAGCGTGTGTCGTACAGGTTGAGCAGCGGGTCGGTGGCCGTCAGGTCGATGTTGGCGTCCCAGTAGGCGTCGATGGTGCCGACGTCGCGCCAGTACGGCTCCTCGTTCATGCGCGTGCCCACCGCGCTCAGGTCGAAGGGGTGCGCCGCAGCCTGCCCGTTGCGCACCGCGCGCGGGATGATGTCCTTGCCGAAATCGTGGCTGGAGTTCGGGTCATTGATGTCGCGCTCGAGTTCCTTGTAGAGGTAGCGCGCGTTGAAGATGTAGATGCCCATGCTGGCCAGCGATTTGTCGGGCTTGCCGGGCATGGGTGGCGGATCGGCCGGCTTTTCGACGAATTCGGTGATCAGGCTCTTCTCGTTCACCGCCATCACGCCGAAGGCCGAGGCTTCGCTGCGCGGCACTTCGATGCAGCCCACCGTGCAGTCACGCCCCTTGGCCACGTGGTCGGCCAGCATCAGCGCGTAGTTCATCTTGTAGATGTGGTCGCCGGCCAGGATGACGATGTAGTCGGCGCCGTAACTGGCCAGGATGTCCTGGTTCTGGTACACCGCGTCGGCCGTGCCGCGGTACCAGCTTTCCTCGTCGACGCGCTGCTGCGCAGGCATCAGGTCGACGAACTCGTTCATCTCGCTCTTCAGGAAGGCCCAGCCACGCTGCAGGTGGCGCATCAGGCTGTGGCTCTTGTACTGCGTGATCACGCCGATGCGGCGGATGCCGGAGTTCAGGCAGTTGGACAGCGCGAAGTCGATGATCCGGAACTTGCCGCCGAAGTAGACCGCGGGCTTGGCGCGCCGGTCGGTCAGGTTCTTCAGCCGGCTGCCGCGCCCGCCGGCCAGCACCAGCGCCACGGTGCGCTTGGGCAGATCCAGGCTGAGCGCGAGATCGTTCGGGGTCATGGATGGGTCTCCTGTATTGGCGTGGGCGCACGCACAGGTGGCGGCGCGGTTCGATCATCAGCATTTTCGGCGTCGGCGCAACAGGCGTCTGCCCGCCCGCGGTGCACTTTCAGCCCGCGGCAGCGTGGAGTCGATGTTGTTTCACCGTACTCGACGGTAACTCCGTGACCGTGGCCACAGCTCTGTCCTCGGTCAAGCCGTGGGCACCGCGCCAGGGCTGGCTGAAATCGGCCGTAACCCGGGCACGAGCACCGTGTTGGGCCGGCGCGAATATTGCGATGGTTGCGCGGTTGACGCTCCCAGGCTCAGCAGAGACACTGCGCACCCGCCAGAAGGCCGCCGGCGCCCACAGCGCCGGCGCACGACAAAGGATTCCCGTGGACAAGAACGCGCTTTCCCCCACCGACATCGCCGGCGGCGTCGACGATCACCTGCTGAAGACCGTGGGCGTGGCGCCGGCGCAGGCCACCCCCACCGAGCTGATGCAGGCGGTGGCCCAGGTGGCGCGCGAGCAGCTGTCGCGGCGCTGGGTGGCAACGCAGGCCCGCGAGCGCAATGAGCAGGCCCGCCGCGTGTACTACCTGTCGATGGAATTCCTCATCGGCCGCACGCTGGGCAATGCGCTGGCGGCCCTCGATCTCGGCGAAGGCGCCACTGCCGCTGCGCAGCAGCACGCCCAGAAACTCGAAGACGTGGCCGACCGCGAGCCCGATGCCGCGCTCGGCAATGGCGGCCTGGGCCGGCTGGCGGCCTGCTTCCTCGACTCGATGGCCACGCTCGGCCTGCCCTCTTTCGGCTATGGCATCCGCTACGAGTACGGCATGTTCGCGCAGGACATCCAGAACGGCTGCCAGGTCGAATACCCCGATCCCTGGCTGGCCAATGGCACGCCCTGGGAATTCCCGCGCTCCGGCGTCAGCTACCCGGTGCGTTTCGGTGGCTGGGTCGAGCACCACGGCGACAAGGCGCTGTGGCGCAACGCCGCCGAGGTGGCGGCCAAGGCCCACGACATGGTGATCCCCGGCCACGGCACGAACAAGGTCAGCACGCTGCGCCTGTGGAAGGCCGTGGCGCCGGCGCACATCGACCTGCACGCCTTCAACACCGGCGACTACGCCCGCGCCGCCGGTGTGAAGAACGAGTACGAGAACATCTCCTGGGTGCTCTACCCGAACGACAGCACGCCGGCCGGCCGCGAACTGCGCCTGCGCCAGGAGTACTTCTTCGTCGCGGCGTCGGTGCAGGACATCCTGGGCCGCCACCTCGAGGAGCACGGCACGCTGGCCAACCTGGCCGACAAGGTGGCGATGCACCTGAACGACACGCACCCGGCCATCGCCGTGGCCGAGCTGATGCGCGTGCTGTGCGACGAGCACGGCATGGCCTGGGCCACCGCCTGGGGCATCACGCAGCGGGTGTTCTCGTACACCAACCACACGCTGATGCCCGAGGCACTGGAGACCTGGCCGGTGGCGCTGATGCAGCACGTGCTGCCGCGCCACCTGGAGATCATCTTCCGCATCAACCAGGACTTTCTCGACTTCGCGGCGAAGTTCCGCCCGGGCGACATGGGTTTCCTGGCGCGGCTGTCGCTGATCGACGAGAGCGGCGAGCGCCGCGTGCGCATGGCCAACCTGTCCATCGTCGGCAGCCACAAGGTCAACGGCGTGTCGGCGCTGCACTCCGATCTGCTGGTGAAGACGATCTTCGCGGACTTCGCCGCGCTGTGGCCGGACCGCTTCACGAACATGACCAACGGCGTGACGCCGCGGCGCTGGCTGGCACAGGCCAACCCGGGCCTGGCGGGCCTGCTCGACCGCACGCTGGGCGCCAAGTGGCGGCTCGACCTCGACCAGCTGCAGGCGCTGCGCGACCAGCGCGGCAATGCCGCCTTCCGCGAGGAGTTCATGGCCATCAAGCGCGCCAACAAGGCGCGCCTGGCCGAGCACATCGCACGCACCACCGGCATCGCGGTGGACCCGGCCAGCCTGTTCGACGTGCAGGTCAAGCGCATCCACGAGTACAAGCGGCAGTTGCTCAACCTGCTGCACGTGGTGTCGCGCTACCAGGCCATCCTGGCGCACCCGAACGCGGGCTGGGTGCCGCGCACGGTGATCTTCGCCGGCAAGGCGGCCTCGTCGTACGCGATGGCGAAGAACATCATCCGCCTGATCCACGACGTCGGCCAGGTGGTCAACCGCGACCCGCGTGTGGCCGGGCTGCTGAAGGTGGTGTTCATCCCCAACTACGGCGTCTCGGTGGCCGAGGTGATCATGCCCGGCGCCGACCTGTCCGAGCAGATCTCCACCGCCGGCACCGAGGCCTCGGGCACCGGCAACATGAAGCTGGCGCTCAACGGTGCGCTGACCATCGGTACCGACGACGGCGCGAACATCGAGATCCGCCAGAACGTCGGCGACGACAACATCTTCATCTTCGGCCTGAAGACGCCCGAGGTCGTGTCGCTGCGCGCTGCGGGCTACCAGCCGATGCGCTACTACGAGAGCAATCCGCAGCTCAAGCAGGTGCTCGACGCCATCGCCGGCGGGGCCTTCTCGCCGGAGGAGCCCGGGCGCTACCGCGGCCTGGTCGACTCGCTGCTGTGGGGCGGCGACCACTACCTGCTGCTGGCGGACTACGGCACCTATGTCGAGACGCAGCTGCGCGTGGACGCGCTGTACCGCCAGAGCGGCGAATGGGCCTCGCGGGCCATCGCCAACGTCGCCGGCATGGGGGCCTTCTCGTCGGACCGCACGATCCGCGAGTACGCGCAGCAGATCTGGGGCATGACGCCGGCACCTTGAGCGGCCACCGCGTCGCCGCGCCAGGGTGGTTGATACCATCGGCGCAGTCCCTTCGACTGCCACCATGCTCAACGACACCGAGATCGACCTGATCCGCCACGCCCGCCACGGGGATCCGTTCTCCGTGCTGGGGCCGCACACCGACCTCGACGGCCGGCTGTGGCTGCGCGCCTTCCTGCCCGGCGCCACGCACGTGGTGGCGGTCGACGCGGCCGACGGCGCGACGCTGGTGCCGCTGCTGCTGGTGCACGTCGACGGCCTGTTCGAAGGCGCGCTGCTCGCCCTGCCCGCCTCCGGCTACCGGCTGCAGGTGCGCTGGGCCGACGGCAACCAGTCGGTGATCGACGACCCTTACCGATTCCCGCCGGTGCTCGGCGAGCTCGACGTCTGGCTGATGGGCGAAGGCACGCACCTGCGTCCCTACGAGGTGCTCGGCGCGGCGCAGCGCACGCTGGACGGCGTGCCAGGGACTTCGTTCGCCGTCTGGGCGCCCAACGCCTCGCGCGTCAGCGTGGTCGGCGACTTCAACCTCTGGGACGGCCGCCGCCACCCGATGCGCCTGCGCCGCGAATGCGGCGTGTGGGAGATCTTCCTGCCCGGCGTGGGTGGCGGTG
This sequence comes from Rhizobacter sp. AJA081-3, assembly GCF_017795745.1. Taxonomy (GTDB): domain Bacteria; phylum Pseudomonadota; class Gammaproteobacteria; order Burkholderiales; family Burkholderiaceae_C; genus Piscinibacter. The sequence continues at coordinate 2,090,217 of NZ_CP059067.1, forward strand.
CGCGCTACAAGTACGAGGTGGTCAGCCGCGAGGGTGAATTGCTGCCGCTGAAGGCCGACCCCTATGCGCTGCAGTCCGAGCTGCGCCCGGCCACCGCCAGCGTGGTGGCGCAGATGCCGCCGGTGGCGCCGGCCTCGCCCGCGCGGCAGCGCGCCAATGCGCTCGATGCGCCCGTGAGCATCTACGAGGTGCACCTCGGCTCCTGGCGGCGCAAGCCCGAGGAGGGCAACCGCTGGCTGAACTGGGACGAGCTCGCCGCGACGCTGGTGCCCTACGCGCGCGAGATGGGCTTCACCCACCTCGAACTGCTGCCGATCTCGGAGCATCCCTTCGACGGCTCCTGGGGCTACCAGCCGATCGGCCTGTATGCGCCGACCTCGCGCTTCGGCGATGCAGCCGGCTTCCGCCGCTTCGTCGAGCGCTGCCACGCCGAAGGCCTGGGGCTGATCCTCGACTGGGTGCCGGCGCACTTTCCGACCGACGCGCACGGACTGGCCAACTTCGACGGCACGCACCTGTACGAGTACGCCGATCCGCGCGAAGGTTTCCACCAGGACTGGAACACGCTGATCTACAACCTCGGCCGCACCGAGGTGCGCAACTTCCTGGTCGGCAATGCGTTGTACTGGCTGGAGCGCTTCGACGTCGACGGCCTGCGCGTCGACGCCGTGGCTTCCATGCTCTACCGCGACTACAGCCGCAAGGCCGGCGAATGGCTGCCCAACGTGCACGGCGGGCGCGAGAACCTGGAGGCGATCTCCTTCCTCAAGCGCGTCAACGAGGTGGTGGGCACCGAACGCCCGCAGGCCGTGACGCTGGCGGAGGAGTCGACCGCCTTTCCGGCCGTGTCCCGACCGACCTACCTGGGCGGCCTGGGCTTCCACTACAAGTGGAACATGGGCTGGATGCACGACACGCTGAAGTACATGGCGCGCGATCCGGTGCACCGACAGTTCCACCACGGCGAAATGACCTTCGGGCTGGTCTACGCCTTCAACGAGAACTTCGTGCTGCCGATCTCGCACGACGAGGTGGTGCACGGCAAGGGCTCGCTGCTGAACAAGATGCCCGGCGACCGCTGGCAGAAGTTCGCCAACCTGCGCGCCTACTTCGGCTTCATGTTCGGCCACCCGGGCAAGAAGCTGCTCTTCATGGGTTGCGAGTTCGGCCAGGAGCGGGAGTGGAACCACGACCAGAGCCTGGACTGGCACCTGCTCGGCGACCGCCCTCACGCCGGTGTGCACCGCCTGATGCACGATCTGAACCGGCTGTACCGTGCCACGCCGGCGCTGTACGACAACGATTTCGACGGCGCCGGATTCGAGTGGATCGACCATGAGGACGCGCAGCGCTCGGTACTGAGCTTCGTTCGGCGCAGCCGCGACGGCCGCTCCGAGGTGGTGGTGGTGTGCAACTTCACGCCCTCGGTGCAGCGCGGCTACCGCCTGGGCGTGCCCGCCGCCGGCACCTGGCGCGAGCGGCTGAACACCGACTCCGAGCACTACGGCGGCAGCAACGTCGGCAGCGCGTTCGGGGCGGCCGACAGCGTGTCCGTCGCCAGCCATGGCCGCCCGCAGTCGCTGCTGCTTGACCTGCCGCCGCTGGCGACGGTCTTCTACGAGCGCGATCGCTGAGATGACACCGGGTCACCCCTGGCCGCTCGGCGCCCACTGGGACGGCCACGGCGTCAACTTCGCGGTGTTCTCGGCGCACGCGCAGCGCATCGAGCTGTGCCTCTACGACGAGACAGGTACGACCGAACTGCGCCGCGTCGACCTGCCCGGCCACACGCAGGACGTCCGGCACGGTTACCTGAGCGGCGTGAAGCCGGGGCTGGTCTATGGCTTGCGCGCCCACGGCGCGTGGCGGCCCGAGCGCGGCCACCGCTTCAACCCGAACAAGCTGCTGCTCGACCCCTACGCGCGCGAGATCGTGGGCAACTTCGAATGGCGCGCCGAACATTTCGGCGCCGACCCCGAGCACGCCGGCCACATGGACATGCGCGACAACGCGGCCTTCGCGCTGAAGGCGCGCGTCGTCGATGCGCGGCACGACTGGAACGGCGATCGCCACCAGCACACGCCGCTGGAGCGCAGCGTGCTGTACGAGGTGCACGTCAAGGGCTTCACCATGCGCCACCCCGGCGTGCCCGAGGCACTGCGCGGAAGTTATGCGGGGCTCGCCTCGGATGCGGCCATCGATCACTTCAAGCGCCTGGGCGTGACCGCGGTATGCCTGCTGCCGGTGCAGCAGCACCTGGACGAGCGCCGCCTCGTGGAGATGGGCCTGGCCAACTACTGGGGCTACAACACGATCGGCTTCTTCGCGCCCGAGCCGCGCCTGGCCAGCGGCGTGGGTGGCGTGTCGGCGCGCGACGAGTTCCGCGCCATGGTGGCCCGACTGCACGAGCACGGGCTCGAGGTGATTCTCGACGTCGTCTACAACCACACCGCCGAGGCCGACGAGCTCGGACCGACGATCAGCTTCCGAGGCCTGGACAACGCCAGCTACTACCGGCTGCCGGCGGAATCGAAGTCGCACTACGAGAACCACAGCGGCTGCGGCAACACGCTGGACCTGCGCCAGCCGCGCGTGCTGCAGATGGTGCTCGACAGCCTGCGCTACTGGGCCGGCGAGATGCATGTGGACGGCTTCCGTTTCGACCTCGCCCCGGTGCTCGGCCGCGGCGACCACGGCTTCGACCGGCATGCGCCCTTCTTCACCGCGCTGGCGCAGGACCCGCTGCTCTCGCGCCTGAAGATGATCGCTGAACCCTGGGACATCGGCCCCGGCGGCTACCAGCTCGGCGGCTTCCCGGGCGGCTGGCTCGAGTGGAACGACCGCTACCGCGACACCATGCGTGCCTTCTGGATCGAAGGCGCCTACACGCGCGGCGACTTCGCGCAGCGGCTGTGCGCCTCGTCGGACATCTTCCAGCCGCGCCACCGTGCGCCGGCCGAATCGATCAACTACATCGTCTCGCACGACGGCTTCACGCTCGCCGACCTCGTCAGCCACGCGCACAAGCACAACCACGCCAACGGCGAACACAACCGCGACGGCCACGGCCACAACCACAGCGCCAACTTCGGCGTCGAGGGGCCGACCGACGATGCCGCGATCAACGCGCTTCGTTCGCGCGTCGTGCGTGCGCTGCTGGCCAGTACGCTGCTGTCGCAAGGCACGCCGATGCTGGCCGCCGGCGACGAGATCGGCCACACGCAGGGCGGCAACAACAACCCCTACTGCCAGGACAACGAGACCACCTGGATCGACTGGTCGGCCATCGACGAGGATCGCCTGGCCTGCACCACGCGCCTGCTCGCGCTGCGCCGGCAGGCTTTGCCCTTCGCCAACCGCTGGTACGACGGCCTGCCCGATCGCCACGGCCTGCAGGACGTGACCTGGCTGCGCGTGGATGGCAGCGAGCTGCACGGCGACGAATGGCGCCGACCCGACGGCCGCGTGTTCGGCTGCCTGATCGGCCACCCCGGGCGCGCGCAGTCGCCGCTGCTGCTGCTCGTCAACGGCGATGCCGGCGACATCGACTTCATGCTGCCGGGCGGCCAGTGGCAGCTCGTGTTCGACAGCACGCATCCGCGCGGCGAAAGCTCCTGGCAAGGCCCGGGCGAGCGGCTCTACCCGCTGCCGGGCCGTTGCGTGCTGGTGTTCGCGGCGCCGGGCCACGGGCTCGATCTCTAGACTCAGGACACTTCCGCATGCGTTTTCCCCGTGCCAGCGGCGTGTTGCTGCATCCCACCTCCCTGCCCGGCCCGCACGGCTCCGGCGACTTCGGCCCCGCCGCCTACCACTTCATCGACTGGCTGGTGGCCGCCGGGCAGAAGCTCTGGCAGATCCTGCCGCTGGGCGGCATCGGGCCCGGCAACTCGCCCTACATGAGCAGTTCGGCCTTCGCAGGCAACGTGCTGCTGATCGACCTGGGCGAACTGCAGCAGCGTGGCTGGCTGCTGCCAGAGGAACTGGCGCCGCCGACCGGTGCGACGCCGCAGCGGCTGAACTTCGCCAGCGTCGTGCCGTTCCGCATGGACCGACTGGCGCGGGCGGCCCAGCGCTTCGACGCGCGGGCGACGCCGGCGGAGCGCGCCGACTTCGATGCCTTTCGCACCGGCCACGCCGACTGGCTGGACGACTACGCGCTCTTCATGTCGCTGGCCGAAGCGCACGACTGGCGCGACTGGTGCGACTGGGCTGCGCCGCTGGCTGCGCGTGAACCCGAGGCACTGTCCGCAGCGCGGCTGAAGCACGCGCAGCGCATCGCCTTCTGGACCTTCTGCCAGTGGTGCTTCTATCGCCAGTGGCTGGCGCTGAAGGCGTATGCGAACGGCCGCGGCATCGAGGTCATCGGCGACGCGCCGATCTTCATCGCCTACCAGAGCGCCGAGGTGTGGGCGCGCCGCGAGCTGTTCGAACTCGACGCGCGTGGCAAGCCCGCAGCCGTGGCCGGCGTGCCGCCCGATGCCTTCAGTAACACCGGCCAGCGCTGGGGCAACCCGCTGTACCGGTGGAAAGCACATGCCAAGGAGGGCTACGCCTGGTGGGTGCAGCGCATCCGCCGCACCTTCGAGCTGGTGGACCTGGTTCGCATCGACCACTTCCGTGGTTTCGCCGGCTACTGGGAGATCCCCGCCACCGAGGCCACGGCCGTGAAAGGCCGCTGGCTGCCCGGCCCGGGCGATGCCTTGTTCAAGGCGATCGCCAAGGCGCTCGGGCCGCTGCCCATCATTGCCGAGGACCTGGGCGTGATCACGCCCGACGTGGTCGCGCTGCGCAAGAAGTTCGCCTTTCCGGGCATGCGCATCCTGCAGTTCGCCTTCGACGGCGGCAGCGGCAACGCCTACCTGCCACACAACCACGACGTCGATTCGGTGGTCTACACCGGCACGCACGACAACGACACCACGATCGGCTGGTGGGCATCGCTGACCGACGCCCAGCGCGCGCGGGTACGCGACTACCTCGGCACCGACGGCAGCGAGATCCACTGGGACCTGATCCGCGCGGCCAGCGCCAGCGTGGCCGACACCGTGGTGCATCCGATGCAGGATGTGCTGGGCCTCGGCGGCGAACACCGGATGAACCTGCCCGGCAAGGGCGAAGGCTACTGGGAGTGGCGCTTCGACTGGAGCCAGGTGAGGCCGGAGCACGCGCAGCGCTTGGCGCACCTGACGCGGCTGTTCCGCCGCGACGGCACGCCCTTGCAGGGCTGAGCCTGAGCCGGAAAAGAGAACGGGGCGCCGAAGCGCCCCGTTCAGATCAACGCGGAGGCTGGATCAGCGCACCACGGCGATCTGCTCGCGCTTGTCGCCCTTGTACGTGAACAGGGTCAGCGCGCCGTTCTTGACGTCGCCCTTGTCGTCGAAGGCGATCGTGCCGGTCACGCCCTTGTAGCCGCTGGTCTTGGCCAGCACCGGCAGGTACTTGGCCGGCTCGGCGGAGCCGGCCTTGACCATCGCGTCGACCATCACCATCGTGGCGTCATAGACGTACGGGGCGTAGATCTGCACGTCGGCGTTGAACTTCTTCTTGAAGTCGGCGCGGAACTTCTCCATGCCGGCCTTCTGCTCGCCTTCGACGCCGCCGGCCTCGGCACAGACCACCTGGCCATCAGCCATGGCCCCGGCAGCCAGCTTGGGCAGTTCGCCCGAGCAGATGCCGTCGCCGCCCATGAACTTGGCGTTGATGCCGAGTTGCTTCATCTGGCGGATCATCGGGCCGGCCACAGCGTCCATGCCGCCGTAGAAAACGACGTCGGGCTTCTTGGCCTTGATGGCGGTCAGGATGGCGGTGAAGTCCGTGGCCTTGTCGGTGGTGAACTGCTGCTCGGCGATCGCACCGCCCGACGCCTTGACGGCCTTGGCGAACTCTTCGGCCACGCCCTGGCCGTAGGCCGTGCGGTCGTCGATCACGGCGATCGACTTGCCCTTGAGTTCCTTGACGGCGTAGCGGCCCAGGGTGCCGCCCAGGTGCACGTCATCGGCCACCACGCGGAACGTGGTCTTGTAGCCGTTGCGGGTGAACTTGGGGTTGGTGGCCGACGGGGAGATCTGGGGGATGCCCGCGTCGCTGTAGATCTTGGAGGCCGGAATCGAGGTGCCCGAGTTCAGGTGGCCGATGACGCCCATGACCTTGGAGTCAACCAGCTTCTGGGCCACTGCGGTGCCCTGCTTCGGATCGCCAGCGTCGTCTTCGGCCAGCAGTTCGAACTTGACCTTCTTGCCGCCGATGGAGACGCCCTTGGCGTTGAGCTCGTCGATGGCCATGCGCGCGCCCATCTCGTTGTCCTTGCCAAGGTGGGCGATGCCACCGCTGGTGGGGCCGACGTGGCCGATCTTGACGACCATGTCCTGGGCCGACGCAGTACCTGCGATGAGCAGAGCGGCTGCAGCCACCACGGCATTGAATTTGACTTGCATGCAATAACCTCCGGTTGGAATGTTGAGAGCGATCGGAAGAGAGGGTTTATCTCAACGGCCGACACGATACCCCAAAAAAAACCGCATCTCCACCGGGATTGCTCAGGGGAAACCTGCGAATCCTCGGGGGAATCGCTCAGCTTCGAATGAAGCATCCAGATGGTTCGGCAGTCGGCCTGTGCCCGGGAAAACGCCGAGACGCTCCCGGTGCAGGCTCAGGGCTCAACGCGCTCGCTAACGTTGGCGATGACGGGAGAGTTCCTGAGCGACGGCTCGCGACACGATGTCACGCAAGGTCGATGCCAGCTCGGTGCGGGCTTCACGCATCAACGCGTCGGTGGCGCGCGTCAGGGCCGGCGCAAGCACCTCGCGCAGCTTCACCTCCAGCATCAGGTCGATCTGCCGTTGCAGGTCGGCCAGCACGCGCTGCACGAGCTCGTCCTCGTCGATCGCCATCGGCCCGGTGACGACGCCGCCACCACCACGAAGCTGTTCGAGTGACGCGGGCACGGTGGGCGCGAAGGCCTGAGGTTCGGCGGCCGGCGCGGGCACCGCAGCGGCCGGCGCGGGCGCCGGCGCCTCGGGCATGCGCACGACCTCGGTCAAGGTCGGCACACGGCCCGGAGGCGCGGGGCGCAGGCTCATCCCTCCACCTCGTGCTTCTCGATCTGATAACCCCGCGAGGCGTAGTGCTTCCAGCGCGCGCGCGCCGCGGCCCGATCGCCATCGTCGGTGGAGACGATCTCGACCAGCCGCTCGAAGCTCTCGAAACCTGCCGGCGGTTCGGCACCGAGGTTGAGCAGCACGTCGTGGTGCAGCGCACCAGCAAGAGACTCGACCAGACACACCGGCGTGCCGCGCTGGCGCTCGGGCAAGGCATCGCTACTGTGCACCAGCACGTGCGGCAAGAACTCGGTGGCCTCGAAGGTCCACAAGGCGCGGTCGAGTTCGGCCAGCGCCGACGCCGGGCCGGTGATGGTCACGCGTGCGTTCTGCCGGGTCGCCTTGCGCAGCAGCCGACAGGCATAACCCAGCCGGTGCGGCACGTTGAAATGGAAGCTGACCCGGGTCATCGCAGGCGCGGCGTGCCTCAGGAGGCCTGTGACAGCACGAAGTGGGTCAACAAGGGCACGGGGCGCCCGGTGGCGCCCTTGGCAGCGCCGGACTTCCAGGCCGTGCCGGCGATGTCCAGGTGGGCCCAACGGTACTTGCCGGTGAACTTGCGCAGGAACATGGCGGCCGTGATCGCGCCGCCGGCGCGCCCGCCGACATTGCCCATGTCGGCGAAGTTGCTCTTCAGCGCCTCCTCGTACTCCTCGTCCAGCGGCATGCGCCAGGCCGGATCGAGCGACGCAGTGCTGGCGGCCAGCAGCTGCGCGGCCAGGGCGTCGTCGGCGGTGAACAGGCCGGTGTGGTGGTGGCCGAGCGCGATCACGCAGGCACCCGTGAGCGTGGCCACGTCGATCACGCAGGCCGGCTTGAAGCGCTCGGCGTAGGTGAGCGCGTCGCACAGGATCAGCCGGCCCTCGGCATCGGTGTTCAGGATCTCGATGGTCTGGCCCGACATGCTCTTGACCACGTCGCCGGGCTTGATGGCCCGGCCCCCCGGCATGTTCTCGCAAGTCGGCACGATCACGACGAGGTTCAGCTTCGGCTTGAGTTCGGCCACCGCGCGCAGCGTGCCCAGCACGCTGGCCGCGCCACCCATGTCGAACTTCATCTCGTCCATCTCGGCGGCCGGCTTGATCGAGATGCCGCCGGTGTCGAAGGTGATGCCCTTGCCGACCAGGACGATCGGCGCCTGAGTCTTCGCGGCCCCGTGGTACTGCGCGACGATGAAGCGCGGCGGCTCGGCCGAGCCCTGGGCCACGGCGAGGAAGGAGCCCATGCCGAGCTTCTCGATCGCCTTGCGGTCGAGCACTTCGACCTTCAGGCCGTACTCCTTGCCGAGCTTCTTCGCCTGCTCGCCGAGGTAGGTCGGTGTGCAGTGATTGCCCGGCCGGTTGGCGAGCTCACGGGCCAGCGTCACGCCGGCCGCAACGGCGTGGCCACGCGCCAGACCCTGCGAGACGGCCTTGGCCGCCGCCTTGCCGCACAGCAGCGTGACCCGCTCCAGCGCGCCGGCAGCAGGTGCGCTCGGCTTGGTGTGGCGGTAGACGTAGGTGGTCTCGCCAACCGCGGCGACCAGTGCCTCGGCCTGCTCCGCACCGATGTCGCCGGCTCCACCGATGGCCAGCGCGACATGCTTGCTTCCGCCGCCCTTGAGCTGGCCGAAACCGGCCGCGAAGGCCGCCTTCAGCGACTTGGGTGTGGCCGCGCCGCAGGCAGCGAACACCACGCGCGCCGCCTTCACGCCGGCGGGCCGGTGCAGCAGCACGGTCTTGCCGCGCTTGAACTCGAAGTCGCCGTGGGCCACGGCATCGGCCAGCAGCCTGGCCAGCGTGGTGTCGAGGGTTCGCTCCGCCTTCTCGCCGGCCACGACGACCAGCAGGGCATCGCAGGCGACGGACGCGAGGGCGTCGAGCGACGCGGTGTGTTGACGAAAGTCCATAATCAAAGCCACAGAAGACAATCGCACGATGTTATTCGATTCCACTCTGCGCGCCGACCTGGCTCGCAGCTTCGGTGCCACGCTGGTCGTCATCCTGACCATCGTGCTGACCATGATGCTGATCCGCACGCTGGGTCTCGCGGCGGGAGGCCGCGTGTCGCCGCAGGACGTGGTGCTGCTGCTGGGGTATGCAGCCCTCGGCCACCTGCCAACCATGCTGGCGCTGTCGCTGTTCATCTCGGTGGTGGCCACGCTCGGGCGCATGTACCGCGACAGCGAAATGACGATCTGGTTCGCCAGCGGCGTGGGCCTCAGCCGCTTCGTGCGTCCGGTGCTGCGCACCAGCTGGCCGGTGCTGGTGGTGATCGCCGCGCTGGCGCTGTTTGTCTGGCCGTGGCAGAACGAGCGCGCCGCCCAGATGAAGGAGCGCTTCGAGCGCCGCTCCGATCTGTCGCGCGTGGCGCCGGGGCAGTTCCAGACCTCGAGCGACGGGCGGCGCGTGTTCTTCATCGAGCGAGACTCGCAGGACGGGCGCACCGGCCGCAACGTGTTCATTCTGTCGAGCTCGCCGCAGGCGGAATCGGTCACTTCGGCGCGTACCGGCCGCATCGAGCTGCAAGGCGACGACCGCTTTCTCGTGCTCGATCGCGGCCAGCGCAACGAGCAGGATTTCGAGACTGCCGAGAAGACGCTGTCGCGCTTCGAGACCTACCGCGTGCTTGCCGGCGAACGCGTGCTCGCCGGCGTCGAGGAACTGCCGCCCAAGGCGCTGGCCAGCCTGCAACTGCTCGCCCAGCCGACGCCGCGCAACCAGGGCGAGCTGGTCTGGCGGCTCGGCCTGCTGTTCGGTGCGGCCAACCTGCTGTTGCTGGCGATTCCGCTATCGGCCTCGAACCCGCGCCGCGCCAGCAACTGGAACCTGCTGTTCGCGCTGCTCACCTTCGTCGTGTACTACAACGTGATCAACCTGTCGCAGGCCTGGGTCGCATCGGGCAAGCTGGGCATGGGCGCCGCGCTCACGCTGTTCCATGGTGGCGCCTTCGTGCTGGCGCTGCTGCTGCTGTGGTGGCGCGAGCAGGGCAACCGCCGCTTCGCCTGGCGCCGCCCCCGCACGCCGGCGGCCGCCGCGGCATGAAGACCGTCCGGCGCCTCTTCTACCGCGACATCGTCTCGTCGGTGCTGTTCGTGGCCTTGGCCTTCCTGTCGCTTTTCTTCTTCATCGACTTCGTCGAGGAGCTCGGCGATGTCGGCAAGGGCTATACGCTGCTGCATGCGGCCGCCTATTCGGCGCTGCAGGTGCCGGGTCATCTCTACGAACTCGCGCCGATCGCCGTGCTGATCGGCACGATCTATGCGTTGGCGCGGCTCGCGCAATCGTCGGAATACACCATCCTGCGTACCGGTGGACTCGGCCCGGGGCGGGCACTGTCGCTGCTCGCCGGCCTGGGGCTGATGTTCGCCATGGCCACCTACGTGATCGGCGACTACATCGCGCCGTTGAGCGAGCGGCAGGCGACCGAGCTTCAGGCCCGTGCGATGGGAAAGCTGCGACTGGGCCGCACCGGCGCCTGGTTGAAGGATCGCGCGAGCACGCCCGATGGCGAGCGCAGCTACTCGGTCAACGTGGGCTCGACCGGCGCCGACGCCACGCTGCAGGACATCCGCATCTTCGAGTTCGACACCGATGGCCGCCTGGTGCGCCGCATCGGGGCCGCCAGCGCGCGCATCGGAGACGACGACGCCTGGCAGCTCGCCGACGCGGTGGTGACGCACTGGAGCGTGGCCAGCGCCAGTGCGCAGCCGGTGGCCAGCGAGGAGAAGCTCGCCGCGCTTTCCTGGCCGAGCACGCTCTCGGCCGGCGTGGTGGCGGCCGCGGTGTTGCCGCTGTCCACCATGTCGACGGTCGAGCTGTTCCGCTACATCGGCCACCTGGCCGACAACGAACAGGCCGCGCAGCAATACGAGATCCAGTTCTGGAAACGTGCGCTCTACCCCTTCGCCTGCCTCGTGATGATGGCCCTGGCCCTGCCCTTCGCCTACCTGAGTGCCCGCGCCGGCGGCATCAGCCTGAAGGTGTTTGCAGGCATCATGCTGGGCATCAGCTTCGTCCTGCTCAACAACATGTCCAGCCACCTCGGCCTGTTGCGCAACTGGACGCCGTGGATCGTCGCCGCGGCGCCCAGTGCGCTTTTCCTGCTCGTCTCGCTGGCCGCGTTCAGCTGGCTGGTGCGCTACCGATGAAGCGCGGACTGCTCTTGTTCGCCCACGGCGCGCGCGACCCGCGCTGGGCCCTGCCCTTCGAAGACGTGGCGGCACGCGTTCGGCGCGCCGATGCCTCGGTCGCGGTCGAGCTGAGCTTCCTGGAGTTCATGACGCCCGGACTGATCGACGCCGGCCACGCGCTGGCGGCGCAGGGCTGCACACGTGTCGAGGTGGTGCCGCTGTTCCTGGGGGCCGGCGGCCATGTGCGCAAGGACCTGCCGGCACTGCTCGAGACGCTCAAGGGTGCGCATCCGCAAGTCCAGTGGCTGCTTCGCCCGGCCGTCGGCGAGGACGACGGTGTCGTGGCAGCGATGGCGGCTGCCTCGCTGCGACCTGCCGACACGCGCTGAACTGCGCTCGATGGAATAATCCGCCCGATCAACAGATCGCGCGGAAATAATGAACCTGCACCAGTTCCGCTTCGTCCAGGAAGCAGTGCGCCAGAACCTGAACCTGACCGAGACGGCCAAGGTGCTGTTCACTTCGCAGCCGGGCATCTCCAAGGCCATCCTCGAACTGGAAGACGAGCTCGGCGTGGACATCTTCGCGCGCCACGGCAAACGGCTGCGCCGCGTCACCGAGCCGGGCCAGCAGGTGCTCAAGTCGATCGAGGTGATCATGCGCGAGGTGGGCAACCTCAAGCGCATCGGCGAGGAGTTCTCCAAGCAGGATGCCGGCACGCTGTCGATCGCCACCACCCACAGCCAGGCGCGCTACTTCCTTCCCGAGCCCATCGCGCAGTTGCGCAAGCGCTTTCCCAAGGTCAACGTCAGCCTGCACCAGGGCGCGCCCGACCAGGTGGCACGCATGGTGATCGAGGAGATTGCCGACATCGGCCTGGCCACCGAGGCACTGGACGCTCACGACGAACTGGTCACCCTGCCCTGCTACGAATGGCAGCACGCGCTGGTGATGCCGGCCGGCCACCCGCTCGCGCAGCTCGAGCGCATCGAGCTCGAGGACCTGGCGCTGCAGCCGCTGGTCTCGTACCACCCATCGTTCAGCGGACGCACCCGCGTCGACCAGGCCTTCGCCGCGCGGCGCCTCAAGCCGAACATCGTGCTCGAGGCGATCGACGCCGACGTCATCAAGACCTATGTGCGCCTCGGCCTGGGCGTGGGCATCGTGGCCGAAATCGCGGTGCGCGACGATCCGCCGAACGGCGAACTCGTCTCCCGGCCGGTGGGCCACCTGTTCGGCCGCAACGTCACGCGCATCGCCTTCAAGCGCGGCGCGTACCTGAGAAACTTCGTCTTCGCGTTCGCCGAGATGCTGTCTGACCGGCTCGGCCGCAACCTCATCACCCAGGCGCTGTCGGGCCAGAAGCCCGACGCGCAGGACTATCAGCTCTGAGCTTTCCGACCATGACCACAGCCGCCGCCCGCACGCCCGCGATCACCAGCCGCCTGCCCAACGTCGGCACCACCATCTTCACCGTGATGTCGGCGCTGGCCCAGCAGCACGGTGCCGTGAACCTCGGCCAAGGTTTCCCGGACTTCGACTGCGACCCGCGCCTGCTCGACGCGGTGAGCGAGGCCATGCGTGGCGGGCTCAACCAGTACCCACCGATGGCCGGCGTGCCGGTGCTGCGCGAGGCGGTGGCCGCGAAGATCGAATCGCTCTACGGCCGCCGCTACGACGCCGGCAGCGAGATCACCATCACCGCTGGCGCAACGCAGGCGATCATCACCGCCATCCTGGCCATCGTTCACCCGGGCGACGAGGTGATCGTGCTCGACCCCTGCTACGACAGCTACGAACCGAACATCGAGCTCGCCGGTGGCCGTGCGGTGCACGTGCCGCTGGTGCCCGGCACCTTCCGCCCCGATTTCGCACGCATCGCCGCGGCGCTGTCGCGGAAGACGCGCGCCATCATCGTCAACACGCCGCACAACCCCAGCGCCACGGTGTGGACGACGCAGGACATGCAACGCCTGGCCGAACTGCTGCGCCCGACCGACGTGCTGCTGATCGCCGACGAGGTCTACGAGCACATGGTCTACGACGGCGTGCGGCACGAGAGCGTGGCTCGGCACGAGGAACTGGCACAGCGCGCCTTCATCGTCTCGAGCTTCGGCAAGACCTATCACGTGACCGGCTGGAAGGTCGGCTACGTGGCGGCGCCGGCGGCGCTGACGGCCGAGTTCCGCAAGGTGCACCAGTTCAACGTGTTCACCGTCAACACGCCGATGCAGCACGGTCTGGCAGCCTTCATGGCCGACGCCTCGCACCACCTGTCCTTGCCGGCCTTCTACCAGCGCAAGCGCGATCTGTTCCGCGCCGGTCTCGCCGGCAGCCGCTTCACGCTGTTGCCCAGCGAAGGCAGCTACTTCCAGTGCGTCGACTACTCGGCCATCAGCGACGAAACGGAGGAGTCCTTCTGCCGGCGCCTGACCACGCAGGTGGGCGTGGCCGCGATTCCGCTGTCGGCTTTCTACCAGGGTGGTTTCGAGCAGCGCATCGTGCGCTTCTGTTTTGCGAAGAAGGACGAGACGCTGAACCTCGCGCTGGAGCGCCTGGCGGTGCTCTGACGACGGCCGCGGGAGGGCCGGCGCAGGCTCAGCCGCGATCGGCGTCGCCGCGCTTGAGCTTCGGGTCGACCAGGCCGAGGAAGTCCGAGGCCGGCGGCTCCTTGCCGGTCATCGGACGGGTGACATCGAGATCCACCTGCACCGTCAGCTGGTCGGTGGCCGCGAATCCCATCAGGCGGCTGGCCGTCAACTGCTCGATCGGCTTCTCGGCCGCTTCGCCATCCATCGGCAGCAACAGATCGACCGCACGCGCGTTCGATGGATGCTCCGCCAGGTCGCGGGCTATCGAATAGAGGAAAAGCAGTTCGCGGTAGGCCGGCAGGTCGTAGGTCTCGCCTTCGGCGTCCTGGCGCATCAGCGTCGCATCGAGCATCTGCGTGACACGTTGCGGCTCGTCCCACAGCCGCTGAAGCTGCCGCAGGACCTGCGGATAGTCGTCGAGCGTGCGGCCATGCTGGAGATCGCTGTCCCAGTCCGGCGCATAGGCGCTGAAGCGGCGGTTGAAACGTTCGCGCACTCGCTCGTACGAGTCGTGCTCGCCCCGGCGGCGGTAGATCTCGAGCAGCTTGAGGTAGGGCAGCGGGCTCACGCCGCCGCTGCTGCGCACATGGCCCATCAGCAGGTCGATGGCGGCATCGTCCTGGCCCAGCACGACGAAGAAGTCGGCCTGCTGTTCCAGGTCGATCAGTTCCTCGACCGACAGCTCCCGGCGCGGGCTGGCCGCTTCGGCCACCATCGGCGACAGCGTCGCCGGCGCATCGAGAACCTCGGTGCGGAACCCCGAGGATTCCTCTTCGATCGTGCGCACGACGTTGCGTTCGTCCATCACCGCAGGCTGGGTCTCCTGGCGTGCGGCAGCGGCCTCGCTGGTCGGGGCTCGCGTGGCCACCGGCTTGACCGACTGCGTCTGCGCCACCGAACCGGCCGAGGGCGCGAGCCACCACTGCGACGATTGGCGAGACTGCGACTGGCGCCACCACAGCGCGGCGACGGCCAGTGCGAGCAGCGCCGACAGCCACGCCAGGCCATAGACGAGCGGATTCGAATAGCGGGAGGCCTGCGCCTCGTTCAGGCTGGACTGCAGCGTGGCCAGAGCCTGCTGCGTCTTCTTCGAGTCCTCGCGAAGTGCGCGCAGCTGCTCCTCCAGCAAGGCAACTCGCTGCTCCGCCGCCGAAGCTGCACTGGCCGCAGCCGCCACGGCCTGGACGGCCGACGCAGCGGCCATTTCAGCGGCGGCTGCCGCCGAAGCCGTCATCGCCGGTGCGGCGGCTGCCCTCGCCGCGGCAGCGGACGCCGCCGCCGCCGTCAGCGTGGCGGCCGTTCCGGCTTCCAGCTGCAAGCGTGAGCCCGGCGCCTTGGCGACCGCCACCGGCGCAGCGGCCTTGCGTTCGCGCGGCTGAACCGCGGCGGCAGGCGCCGCTGCGCTTCGCTGGCGCGCCGCGGGCGTCGGGGCAGTGACTGCACGCGGCCGCGCCGGGCGAGCATCGGAGGCAACCGGCGCACGCGCACGCGCAGGCGCCGAAGCGGCCTGTGCCGCCTGCACCACCGAGACGACCGGCGCCACGTCGGCATCCACACGCTGCGCAGGTAGCGAGACTTCCGGAACTGCCGCGCCACCCTGCGCGAGATTGAGCCCCGGCGGGTCCATCAAGGTCACGAAACTGCGGGTGAGCCGCGGCAGGCAGCCCGCCGTCACCGTGACGGTGACCACCGGCTCGTCGATCTGTGTCTGCGTGCTGACCCGGATCAGCCGTTCGTTGGCGTTCGCGCCGGGTTCCACCGTGATGCGCAAGGCGGCCGACGGCAGCTTGTTGTCGCCCGACTGCACCTCGGCAGCAACGCACTCGCGCGGCAGCGTTTCGTCGGTCTCCAGCCGGACGGTCGCCGCGAAGTTCAGCGGCTGGCCCAGGTAGGACGCATTGATCGATCGGCCGAAGCCCAGCGCCTGCGCCGGACCGGCCGTACACAGCAAGGCAGTGCCGACGAGGGCGAGAGGAAGAGAGAGCGAGGCTCGGCGCATTCTGCGATGTGTTTTTATGCTCGAAGACTCTAGCATGAAGCCACCTGCGCCGATCCTTCGAACACAGGGGTCGCCGAGGCAGGGCCGTGACACAATCGACCGATCACCGGCGCCTCGCGAGCCCATGCCTTCCGAACTGCTGACAGAGCGCCAAGGCGCCGTGCTGATTCTCACGATCAGCGACCCGGATACCCGCAACACGCTGTCCGAGGCGGTCATCACGGCCGGAATCGAGGCGCTGAGCACGGCCGAGTCAGACGACGACGTTCGCTGCGTGGTTCTGCGCGGCGCGGGCCAGCACTTCTGCGCCGGCGGCAACCTGCAGGGCCTGATGGCCCGAAGGCAGGCCGGCCCGCCCGCCCAGGCGCGCATGCTGGAGCGGCTGAACCAGTGGGTCGAGGCGCTGCGCGCCTGCCCGAAGCCGGTGCTGGCGGCCGTCGAAGGTGCCGCGGCGGGCGCCGGTTTCTCTCTCACGCTGGCCTGCGACATGATCGTCGCGGCCGAGGACGCGAAGTTCATCCTTTCGTACGCCAAGCTGGGCCTGTCGCCCGACGGCGGCGCCAGCTGGCAGCTGCTGCGCGCCCTGCCCCGCCAGGCCGTGCAGCAGATGGTGTGGCTGGCCGAGCCGGTCTCGGCGCGGCAACTGCAAGGCTGGGGCATCGTCAACGCCGTCACCGAGCCGGGCAATGCGCTGGCCGTGGCGCTGCGGCTGGCCGACCGGCTGTCCGCCATGGCGCCCAACGCCGTGGCCAGCGGCAAGGAGCTGCTGAATGCGGCGGCCGATCAGCCACTGAACGCCCAACTGGGCGCCGAGCGCGACCACTTCATCGTCAACCTGTTCCACGCCAACGGCGGCGAAGGCATCCAGGCCTTCGTCGGCAAGCGCGCGCCGCGTTTCGAGTGATCGACGCCGTGCCGCAGTCTCAGCTGCGGTAGCCGGGGTTCTGGCGGTCGAGCCTGCGCAGCAGCCCAGGCCAGGTCAACGCCCCGCCACCGACACCGCGCGTGACGACCTTGGCCTGCTGCTGGGCACCCGCGATGATGCGTGGATCGACATGCGTCAACTCGCGGCTGCCGGCCAGCGCCCGGACCTGGATGGTGCAGACGGTCTCGAACAGGTACATGTTCAGGAAGGCGTCGGCGATCGTCGGCCCGACCGTGAGCAGCCCGTGATTGCGCAGCATCAGGAACGACTTGTCTCCCAGATCGGCCACCAGCCGAGGCTTCTCGTCCTCGTTGAGCGCCACGCCCTCGTAGCCGTGGTAACCCAGGCTGGACAGCACGAAGATCGACTGCTGCGACAGCGGCAGCACGCCCTCCTTCTGCGCCGATACCGCGATGCCGTTGAGCGTGTGCGTGTGCAGCACGCATTGCGCGTCGTGGCGCACCGCGTGGATGGCGCTGTGGATCGTGAAGCCAGCCGGGTTGACCGGGAACGGCGAGTCGTCGAGCTTGTTGCCGGCGGTGTCGATGCGCACCAAGCTCGACGCGGTGATCTCCTCGAACATCAGCCCGTAGGGGTTGATCAGGAACTCGTTGTCGCGGCCCGGCACGCGCGCGCTGATGTGCGTGAAGACGAGGTCGTCCCACTTGAAGAGCGCCACCAGCCGGTAGGCCGCGGCGAGGTCCACCCGGGTCTGCCACTCCTCGGGGCTGACCTGTCCCTGGCGGCTGGGAATCTGCAGTGCGTCGGTGCTCAATGTCGTCTCCTCGTGGCGGGTTTTGCTCGTGGACAATAGGTTGGCACAGACGCATCATGCTGTCACGTCAGCGACTGAACATGAACACCCCCGCGCTTACCATCGACGAACGTTCCAACATCGAGTCGGGCTCTTGGTTCTCGAAGCTCTCGCTGCCCCTGCGCCAGGCCATCCTCGCCCGCTCGACGGTACGGCGCCTGGCCGACGGCGCCACGCTGTCGGCACGCGGCACGCCGGCACAGGAGTGGGTCGGCGTGGCCAAGGGCGCCGTGCGGGTCAGCTCGGTGTCGTTGTCGGGCAAGCAGGTCACGCTGACCTACGTCGAGCCCGGCACCTGGTTCGGCGACATCGCCCTGTTCGACGGCCTGCCGCGCACGCACGATGCCAGCGCGCATGGCGAGACCACGCTTCTGGTGGTGCGCAAGGCCGACTTCAAGGAGCTGCTCGCGCAGCACGTCGAGTTGTACGACGCGCTGCTGCGCCTGAACTGCCGGCGATTGCGCCTGATGTTCGACACCATCGAAGACCTGAACACCCGGCCGCTGGCAGCGCGCCTGGCCAAGCAGGTGCTGCTGCTGGCGCGTGCCTATGGCATCGATCAAGGCGAAGAAATCCGCATCGGGCTGCAGCTTGCACAGGAAGATCTGGCCCAGCTGCTCGGTGCCTCGCGGCAACGGGTCAACCAGGAGCTCAAGGGTTTCGAACGCGAAGGCGCGGTGCGCATCGAGCCGACGCGCCTGGTCGTGCTCTCGAAAGAGAAGCTGCTCGCCATCGCCGAGAAGTGATCTCACGCCGCGCCGGTCGCGGCTGCGGCCGGCTTGTCATTCACCGTTTCTGACCAGCCCATGGACGCCTACTCCGGAACCAAGCCCATCGCCGAGCAGCACGCCTTCGACATCGCCGTGCTGCAGGCCCATCTCGAGGAGCGCCTCGACGGCTTTCGCGGCCCGCTGACGGTCGAGCAGTTCAAGGGTGGGCAGTCCAACCCGACCTTCAAGCTGATCACTCCGGCCACCACCTACGTGATGCGCTGCAAGCCCGGGCCGGTGGCCAAGTTGCTGCCGTCCGCACACGCCATCGAACGCGAGTTCACCGTGATGCGCGCGCTGCGCGGCAGCGGCGTGCCGGTGCCGACGATGCATCTGCTGTGCGAAGACGAATCCGTCATCGGCCGCGCCTTCTACGTGATGGAGTTCGTGCAGGGCCGCGTGCTATGGGACCAGACCTTGCCGGGCCTGCCCCACACCGAACGCAGCGCGATCTACGACGAGATGAACCGCGTCATCGCGGCACTGCACAAGGTCGACGTGAGCGCCGCCGGCCTGGCCACATACGGCAAGCCTGGCAACTACTTCGACCGCCAGATCGGCCGCTGGAGCAAGCAGTACATCGCCTCGATCACCGAGCCCATCGAGGCCATGGACCGGCTGATGGAATGGTTGCCCGCGCACATGCCGGCCAGCGCGCGCGACGAGAGCCAGGTGTCGGTGGTGCACGGCGACTACCGGCTCGACAACCTCGTCTTCCACCCCACCGAGCCGCGCATCCTCGCGGTGCTCGACTGGGAACTGTCGACGCTGGGCCACCCGCTGGCCGACTTCAGCTACCACTGCATGTCGTGGCACATCCCGCCGGGATCGTTCCGCGGCATCGGTGGCGTCGACCTCGCGGCGCTGGGCATCCCCGACGAGAAGACCTACGTGCGCCGCTACTGCGAGCGCACCGGCCGGCCCGACGCCGATGCGGTGATGGCCGACTGGAATTTCTACATGGCCTACAACCTGTTCCGCATGGCCGGCATCCTGCAGGGCATCGCCAAGCGCGTCGTTGAGGGCACCGCCTCGAGCGCGCAGGCGACCTCCGCCGGCGCCGGCGCGCGGCCCCTGGCCGAAATGGGCTGGCGCATCGCGCAGTCCGCCTGACAACCCCGGAGAGACACATGGACTTCAGCTACTCGCCACGCACCCGCGAACTGCAGGCTCAACTGCAGCGCTTCATGGACGAGCACATCTACCCGGCCGAGCCGGCCTGGTGGGCCGAGATCGAGGCCAACACGGCAGCCGGCAAGCGCTGGACGCCGCTGGAGGTGATCGAGAAGCTCAAGCCGAAGGCGCGCGCCGCGGGCCTGTGGAACCTGTTCCTGCCGCCCAGCGCCGACGGCCACAAGAACACCTCCGGCAACTACGGCGTGGGCCTGTCGAACCAGGAGTACGCGCCGCTGGCCGAGATCATGGGGCGCGTGCCCTGGGCCAGCGAGGTCTTCAATTGCTCGGCGCCTGACACCGGCAACATGGAGACCATCGTCCGCTACGGCAGCGAGGAGCACAAGAAGCTCTGGCTCGAGCCCTTGCTCGACGGCAAGATGCGCAGCGCCTTCGCGATGACCGAGCCGGCAGTGGCTTCATCGGACGCCACCAACATCGAGGCGCGCATCGTGCGCGACGGCAACGACTACGTCATCAACGGCCGCAAGTGGTGGACCTCCGGCGCCGGCGACCCGCGCTGCAAGATCTACATCTTCATGGGCAAGACCGACCCGACGGCGGCGCGCCATTCGCAGCAGTCGATGATCCTGGTGCCCGCCGACACCCCGGGGGTGAAGGTGCTACGCGCCCTGCAGGTGTTCGGTTACGACGACGCGCCGCACGGCCACATGGAAGTGCTGTTCGAGAACGTGCGCGTGCCGGCCAGCAACATCCTGCTCGGCGAGGGCCGCGGCTTCGAGATCGCGCAAGGCCGCCTCGGCCCCGGGCGCATCCACCACTGCATGCGCCTGATCGGCCTGGCCGAGCGTTCGCTCGAGCTGATGTGCAAGCGCGCCACGAAGCGCGTGGCCTTCGGCCGCCCGGTGGCCGAACAGGGCGTGACGCGCGAGCGCATTGCCGAGGCGCGTTGCATGATCGACCAGGCCCGCCTGCTGACGCTCAAGGCCGCGTGGATGATGGACATGGCCGGCAACAAGAGCGCACAGGCCGAGATCGCCATGATCAAGGTCGTCGCACCGACGATGGCCTGCAAGGTGATCGACTGGGCGATGCAGGTCTATGGCGGCGCCGGCATGAGCCAGGACACGCCGCTGGCCTACTTCTACACCGCTGCGCGCACGCTGCGCTACGCGGACGGCCCGGACGAGGTGCACCACAACGCGATCGCCAAGATCGAGATCGGCAAGCACGCCTGAAACACCGGGGCTGCGTGCCGGCCCCGGCCTGCGCGGCGCAGACCGCTCAGCGCGGTTTGCTGTCGTCGAAGTTCTGCCAGGCGGTCGAGCCGGTGCTCGGCCATTCCTGGGCGCTGTCGCCCAGGTGCGCGGCGACGCGCAGTGCCTGGGCCACCGCGGTCTCGAAGAGGTCGAGTGCGATCGCCAGCGAGGCCGGGTCGGGATCGACCAATTGCGTACGCAGGTAGGCGCGCCCGCGCAAGGTCATCAGCACGAAGGGCGGGTCGTTCTGCAGCAGCGTGCCCAGCGCGCGCTCGAGGTGCAGGCCCAGCGGCCCCTCGATCCAGGCCAGGCCCGTCGGCGGCGCGCTGGCCACCATGCCGAAGTGGCTGCGCAGCACGCGGTAGCCGTTCAGGTTGAGCTTGGGGAACATCACCAGCCAGCGCATCTCCTCGGGTGACGAGGTGTCGATCTGCGTCTGCAAGCCTTCGGTGAAATTCTCGTAGGTCTGCCGCTCGAGCTGGTCCATCAGCGGCTTGGACAGCAGCAGCATCTGCAGGTCGCCGGGCAGCTTGAGCTCCATGCGGATGCGCAACTCGCGGCCGGCGATGTAGGCGCGCTGCGGCGGGCCCCATTCCATGCGCCAGGGCTTGTCGTCCAATCGCCCGTCGACGACGAAGCCCTCGCCCTCGTGCACCCGCTTGAAGTGCAGGCCGCGCTTGCCCGCCCAATCGGCCACGTCGGCCCATTCGGGAGCGGGCGCCTGGCCCGCGAAGAAGCGCTTGAACGACTCCAGCATGCCGGCGATCAATCCACTAGAGTGTCAGCAGCGGCGAGCTGCCCTGACCAGGAGAACGAGAACATGATCGAAGTGTATTCGTGGGCGACGCCGAATGGCCACAAGGTTCACATCATGCTCGAGGAGTGCGGCCTGCCGTACCGCGTGATCCCGGTGGACATCGGCGCCGGCGACCAGTTCAAGCCTGAGTTCCTGCGCATCAGCCCGAACAACAAGATCCCCGCCATCGTCGACCCCGACGGCCCGGACGGCGCGCCGATCTCTCTGTTCGAGTCCGGCGCCATCCTGCTCTACCTCGCCGGCAAGACCGGCCGATTCCTGCCTGCCGACACACGCGGCAGGTACGAGGTGCTGGAGTGGCTGATGTTCCAGATGGGCGGTGTCGGGCCGATGCTCGGCCAGGCGCACCACTTCCGCATCTATGCGCCCGAGAAGATCGCCTACGCGGTGGACCGCTACACCAACGAGGCGAAGCGCCTGTACGGCGTGATGGACCGGCGTCTGGCCAAGAGCAAGTACATCGGCGGGCCGGAATACTCGATCGCCGACATCGCCATCTTTCCCTGGCTGCGCTCCTGGAAGAACCAGGGCATCGACTGGAACGACCATCCGCACCTCAAGGGCTGGTTCGACGAGATCGGTCACCGCCCCGCGGTGCAGCGCGGCGTCGAGGTGCTGGCGAACCAGCGCAAGCCATTGATCGACGACAAGGCGCGCGAGACGCTGTTCGGCGCCACCCAGTACCAGAAGCGCTGACGGCGCCTGGCGCGGTATCGCGCCGCGGCACCACCGGTGTCGCCCGGCGCCAAGCCCGATCTTGCCCCGATGACCCGGAGTGCGCGCGGCTACGATGCCTGCGCCGCATCACGGCACCTGGGGAGAATCGATGGACTTGAGACTGGCGCTGTACGAACTCGCCGCCGAACACCGGCTGGAGGCGCGCGCTTCGCGGCGGCTCGAAGAACTGGCAGGCTTCGACCGCCAGCCCGAATCACTGTCGCGCTGGCTGCCGATCGGCATCGCGGGGCTGGCCGCGGCGCTCGGCGGGCTCGGGCTGATTTTCTGGATCGCGGCCAACTGGGAGACGCTCGGCCGCTTCGGCCGCTTCGCCGTCCTCGAAGGCGCCATCGTCGCGATGGGTCTGGGCGCCTTCTGGCGCGCCGGCGCACGCGCGGCGCTGGGGCTGGTCGCGCTGCTCGCCACGGGTGGCCTGTTCGCCTACTTCGGGCAGACCTACCAGACCGGCGCCGACCCCTGGCAGCTGTTTGCCCTGTGGGCCGCGCTCACGCTGCCGTTGTGCCTGGGGTTGCGCTCCGAACTGCTGTGGTCGCCCTGGGCGCTGGTGACGATGACGGCGATCTCGCTGTGGGTGCATGCGCACACGGGTCACCGCTGGCGCGTCGAGCCCGGTGACCTGGCCGCCCACCTGGCCGGCTGGTCCGCGGCCTTGCTGGTGCTCGGCTTCCTGAGCGCGCCGCTGCAGCGAATCACCGGCGCGGGGCCCTGGGCCTTGCGAACGGCCGCGACGCTGGCCGTGGTGATCATCACGCTGACGGCGCTGGGCGGCCTGTTCTCGCGCTCGGTCGGCACGCACTACGCTTTCGGCCTGATCGTGCTGGCGGTGGCGGCAGCGGCCTTTGCGGCGCGCCGCAGCTTCGACGTCTTCGCGCTCAGCGCCGTGGCCCTGGGGCTGAACACGCTGCTGGTGGCCGGCCTGGGCCGCCTGCTCTTCGAGAACTCGCGCGGAGGTGACGGGATCGGCAGCCTGTTCCTGCTCGGCATCGTGGCCGCCGGCCTGCTGGCCGCCAGCGTGAACGGCGTGCTGCGATTGTCTCGCCACCACGCAGCCACGGGAGCCTTGTCATGAGCCGCCATCCCCTCGATGCGGTGCTGCATGCCGGCATCTCAGAAGGCCTGCTGCCGGCCGGGGCCACCGCCCCCACCGACAACGACCGCCCCTGGCCGGTGGTGCTGCTCACCGCGCTGGGCGCCTGGCTCGCCACGCTGCCGCTGCTGGGCGTCGTCGGCATGTTGCTGGGCGACCTGATCAGCCGCAGTGCCGGGCCCTACTTCATCGGCACGCTGATGCTGGCCGGCGCAGTGGTGGTGCTGCGCTCGCGCTCGGTGCCCCTGTTCATCGAACAACTGGCCGTGCCGGCCCTGCTGGTGGGCGGCGGATCGCTGGGCTTCGGCTTGTTCCGCGACCTGCACCATACAACCGGCGCCGCCGTGCTCTGCCTCGTCTCGCTGGGCGTGGCTCTGCTGGTGCGCGGCCCCTGGCTGCGCGTGCTGCTCGGCGCGGCCGCGGCGATCCTGTTCGTCGTCGCTGGCTCGCCCTCGCGCTGGCGCTTCGACGGCGACTTTGCCCTGGACCGCTTCTGGCTCAGCTGGCACCTGGCTGCCGCCGTCTGGCTTCTTGCTCTGTGGCTGCAGCGCCAGCTGCAGGGCGACGCGGCACGAGCGCGAGCAGCGGCGGCGCTGGAGTCGATCGCCGCGGGCTGGCTGCTCGCCACGCTGGCCGGCCTGGCCTGGTGGTCCGGCATGACCTTCCTGGTGGGTGGCAGCCTGGGCGGGGGTTTCGTCGGCGAGGTGGCGCGCGAACTCGGCCGCCGGGCGCCCGCCGCGTGGTCGATGGGGATTCGGCAGGCGCTGTCCGCGGTGCTGGCGCTGGCCGGCATGGGGTGGGCCGTGCGAGGCTGGCCGGGCCTGGGCCGGCCCGCCTACGCCGGTGTCGGTGCGGTGCTGGTCGCTCTGGCCTGGTTCATGCCGGCGCTCGGAGCCGTGCTGCTCGCGTTGGCGGTCTGTGCCACCAGTGCGCGCTGGCGGCTGGCTACGGCGGCCGGCGTGGCCGCGGCCTGGATCGTCGGCGCCTTCTACTACCAGCTCGACTGGCCGCTGGCGACCAAGGCCGCCGTGCTGGTGGGCGCCGGCGCGGTGCTCGGTGCGCTGGGATGGTGGGCGGGCACGGCCCACCGGGCTGGCCAGGCCACACCGGCAGCGCCCGAGAACCGGGGCGGCGCTTCGGCGCGCTGGGGCATCGCCGCCAGCGTCGTCGCCGTGCTGGCCGTCGCCAACGTGGGCATCTGGCAGAAGGAGGACCTGATCGCGCATGGCCGGCCGGTGTACGTCGAGCTCGCACCGGTGGACCCGCGTTCGCTGATGCAGGGCGACTTCATGCGCCTGAACTTCCGCATGCCTGGCGAGGTGCAGTCGCGGCTGGACGGCCTGACGAGCAGCCAGCGGCCGCGCATGATTGGCCGCCGCGACGAGCGCGGCGTGGCCACCCTCGTGCGCCTGGACGACGGCACCGCGCTGGCCACCGAGGAGTTCCGTTTCGAACTCACGCCCAAGGACGGCCGCTGGATCCTGGTCAGCGACGCCTGGTTCTTCCGCGAGGGCGAAGCGCAGCGCTGGCAGCCGGCGAAGTACGGGGAGTTCCGCGTCGATGCGAACGGCAAGGCCTTGCTGGTGGGCCTGCGCGGGCCGAACCTCGAAGCGCTGTGACGTGAACCGTGCGCTCAGGCGCCGCCGTCGCCGTCCGCGGCAGGTTCGAGCGTCTCGACCAGTTCGTCGAGCACGGCATAGAGCCGCTGCAGCAGCGGCGCACCGACCTGCCCCTCCAGCTCGGCATAGGCTGCTTCGACCTGCGGCGCCATGCGCACCGCCAGCGTTCGGCTCTTCGCCGTCAGCGAGACCCGCAGGCGGCGCTGGTCGTGGTCCAGGCGCTCGCGCGTCACGAAACCCAGTTCCTCCATGCGCGCCAGCACGCCGGCCAGACTCGGGCTGGAGATGCCGCACACCGCGACGATCTCGCGCGGCTCCAGCGGCCCCGTCTCGAGCAGCGCCCGCACGATGCGCCACTGCTGCTCGGTGATGCCGTTCGCGTTGAGCAGCGGGCGAAAGCGGCCGATCACGCGCTCGCGCGCCTGCAGCAGCAGCAGAGGCAGGTTGCGGTGCTTGAACCCGGGGGCGGCGCGGGCGCGGCGGACAGGCGAGGCCATGGGCGGATCGTACTTGACTCGTTCACATCTGAGCGACTACATTGCTAACATCTTAGCAATCAAGTCCGGCCGCGGTCCATGTCATCGCCCTGCTCGCTCGATCTGGATTTCGCGCCCTGGCGGCTCTCCGGGGTGGTGATCGGCACGCTGCTGAACGATCCGGCCTCGCTCGCCGCGATCGGCGATGCCGTGAACGCCCCGCCCTACAAGGCGCCGCCGCGGGCCCCGGTGCTCTATGTCAAGCCGCGCAACACACTGGCCGCCGACGGGGCTGCCGTGGCGGTGCCTGGCGACGCCGGCCGCATGGAGATCGGTGCGTCGCTGGGCATCGTCATCGGCCGCAGTGCCTGCCGCGTGAGGGCAGACGAGGCGCTGTGCTTCGTCGCTGGCTGGGTGCTGGTGGCCGACCTGTGCGTGCCGCACGGCAGCCTCTACCGGCCCAACGTCAGGCTGCGCGCACGCGACAGCTCGTGCCTGCTCGGCGTGCCGGTGCCGCGCGACACGCTGGCCGACGCCGATGCGCTGCAGATCCGCATCTCGGTGGGCGACCGCCCGGCCCATGTCGCCCGCACGGCCGGCATGACCCGCCCGGTGGCGCAACTGCTGCAGGACGTCACCGAGTTCATGACGCTGCACGCCGGCGACGTGCTCATGCTGGGCGTGGCGGCCGGCGCGCCGCAGGGTGGTGCCGACGAATCCTTCGCCATCGACTGCGACGGGCTGGGCCGCCTGCACGGCCGGCTGGTCGCCGAGACCGAAGAGTCCAGTGCATGAAGACCGCCCGCGTCGCCTACGCCGGCGCCCTTCACGAGGCGCACCCGCACGAGCGTGGCCTGCAACTCGCCGACGGCCGCGTGCTCGCCGAGCACGAGGTGGTGTGGCTGCCGCCCTTCGAGGTCGGCACGATCATCGCGCTGGGCCTGAACTATGCCGATCATGTGAAGGAACTCGCCAAGGAGCTGACCGTCACGTCCAAGGACGAGCCGCTGGTGTTCCTCAAGGGCCCCGGATCGCTGATCGGCCACCGCGGCGTGACGCGCCGCCCGCGCGGCGTGGCCTTCATGCACTACGAGTGCGAGCTCGCCGTCGTCATCGGCAAGACTGCACGGCAGGTGTCGCGCGGCGAGGCGATGCGGCACGTGGCCGGTTACACCGTGTGCAACGACTACGCCGTGCGCGACTTCCTCGAGAACTGGTACCGCCCCAACCTGCGCGTGAAGAATCGCGATGGCGGCACCGTGCTCGGGCCCTGGTTCGTCGACGCTGCCGACGTGCCCGACCCTCACGCGCTGGCCTTGCGCACGCGGGTCAACGGCGTGGTGACGCAGCAAGGAAACACCTGCGACATGATCGACGACATCCCGGCGCTGATCGAGTACCTCAGCGGCTTCATGACGCTGCAGCCCGGCGACGTGATCCTCACCGGCACGCCCGACGGCGTGGTCAACGTCAACGAGGGCGACGAGGTGGTGACCGAGATCGACGGCATCGGCCGGCTCGTCAACACCATCGTCGGCGACGAGATCTTCGGCCGCTGAGCGCGGCCGCCAGGAGCCCCCTTCCATGCACATCCAGCACCTGATCGACGGCAAGCCGGTGGGCAGCCGCGGCCGCTTCGAGTCCCTCAACCCGGCCACGCAGGAGGTGCTGGGCGAGGTGGCGCAAGGCGGTGCCGCCGAGGTCGATGCCGCAGTGGCCGCGGCGAAGGCCGCCTTCCCGAAGTGGGCCGGACTGCCCGCCACCGAGCGCGCGAAGCTGATGCGCAAGCTCGGCGAACTGATTGCCGCGCACGTGCCGGAGATTGCGCGCACCGAGACGCAGGATACGGGCCAGGTGATCGCGCAGACCGGCAAGCAGCTGGTGCCGCGCGCCGCCGACAACTTCCACTACTTTGCCGAGATGTGCGTGCGCGTGGACGGCCACACCTACCCGACGCCCACGCACCTGAACTACACGCTGTACCACCCGGTGGGCGTGTGCGCGTTGATCAGCCCGTGGAACGTGCCCTTCATGACGGCGACCTGGAAGGTCGCGCCGGCGCTGGCCTTCGGCAACACCGCCGTGCTGAAGATGAGCGAACTCTCGCCGATGAGCGCGGCGCGCCTGGGCGAGCTGGCGCTGGAGGCCGGCATCCCGGCCGGCGTGCTCAACATCGTGCACGGCTACGGCCGCGAAGCCGGCGAGCCGCTGGTCGCCCACCCCGACGTGCGCGCCATCTCCTTCACCGGCAGCACCGTCACCGGCAACCGCATCGTGCAGGCCGCGGGGCTGAAGAAGTTCAGCATGGAGCTTGGCGGCAAGAGCCCCTTCGTGGTCTTCGACGACGCCGATCGGGCCCGCGCTCTCGACGCCGCCGTGTTCATGATCTTCAGCAACAACGGCGAGCGTTGCACGGCGGGCAGCCGCATCCTCGTGCAGAAGTCGATCTATGCCGACTTCGCGGCGAAGTTCGCCGAGCGCGCGAAGCGCATCACGGTGGGCGACCCGCTGGACGAGAAGACGATCATCGGCCCGTTGATCAGCCAGGCGCATCTTGCCAAGGTGCGCCACTACATCGAGCTGGGCCCGAAGGAAGGCGCCACGCTGCTGTGCGGCGGGCTGGAGGCACCCGATCTGCCGGCGCACCTGAAGCGCGGCAACTTCGTGCGGCCGACCGTATTCGCCGACGTCGACAACCGCATGAAGATCGCCCAGGACGAGATCTTCGGCCCGGTGGCCTGCCTGATCCCCTTCGACGACGAGGCCGACGCGATCCGCATCGCCAACGACATCGCCTATGGCCTGTCGAGCTATGTGTGGACCGAGAACCTCGGCCGCGCGCACCGCGTGGCGGCGGCCATCGAGGCCGGCATGTGCTTCGTCAACAGCCAGAACGTGCGCGACCTGCGCCAGCCTTTCGGCGGCACCAAGGCCAGCGGCACCGGACGCGAGGGCGGCACCTGGAGCTACGAGGTGTTCCTCGAGCCGAAGAACGTTGCGGTGTCGCTGGGCTCGCACCACATTCCGCACTGGGGGGCCTGAGCATGGGCACGCTGGCACTCGCCGCCAAGATCACCCACGTCCCGTCGATGTACCTCAGCGAGCTCGACGGCCCGCGCAAGGGCACGCGGCAGGACGCGATCGACGGGCACAAGGAGATCGGCCGCCGCTGCCGCGCGCTCGGCGTCGACACCATCGTCGTGTTCGACACGCACTGGCTGGTCAACGCCAACTACCACGTCAATTGCGCGCCGCACTTCAGGGGCCTGTACACGAGCAACGAGCTGCCACACTTCATCTCCAACCTGGGCTACGAGTTCCCGGGCAACCCGGCACTCGGCCAATTGCTCGCCAAGGTGGCCAATGAGATGGGCGTGGAGACGCTGGCGCATGAGCGCACCACGCTCGCGCCGGAGTACGGCACGCTAGTGCCGATGCGCTACATGAACGAGGACCAACACTTCAAGGTGGTGTCGGTGTCGGCGCTGTGCCAGGCGCACTACCTGAACGACAGCTCGCGGCTGGGCTGGGCGATGCGACGCGCGGTGGAGAAGCACTACGACGGCACGGTGGCCTTTCTCGCGAGCGGGTCGCTTAGCCACCGCTTCGCGCAGAACGGCCTCGCGCCGGAGTTCGCCTTCAAGATCTGGAGCCCCTTCCTGCAGGCGCTGGACCACGAGGTGGTCGAGATCTGGAAGCGCGGCGACTGGAAGACCTTCTGCGGCATGCTGCCCGAGTACGCCGCCAAGGGCCACGGCGAAGGTTTCATGCACGACACCGCGATGTTGATGGGCGCGCTCGGCTGGAGCGACTACGACGCGCCGGTGGAGATCGTCACGCCCTACTTCGGCGCCTCCGGCACCGGGCAGATCAACGCCGTGTTCCCCGTCACGCCGCAGTCGGGCGCGGCGATCCCGGCGCCCGTCGCGTCCAGCGCCGAGGGCTACACCTCGATCGCCACGCGGCTGTGAACGAGAAGCCGCCATGCCGCACCTCGTCATCCTCTACACGCCCAACCTCGAGCCCGAGACCGACATGACGGCACTGTGCCGCACGCTCGCCGATGCGATGCTGTCGGTGCGCGACGAGGCCGGCGCACAGGTCTTCCCGACCGGCGGCACGCGCGTGCTGGCCTACCCTGCAACGCATTTCGCAGTGGCCGACGGCTCGGGCGACCACGCCTTCTGCTGGTTCAACCTGCGCATGGGCCGCGGCCGCAGCGAGGCCACGCAGCGCGCCGCCGGGCAGGCGCTCGCCGACGCGGCGAAGCGGCATTTCGCACCCGTGCTGGCACGCCGCCCGGTCGGGCTGACGCTGCAGGTGGACGTCGGCGACGAAGTGTTCGACGCCAAGTTCGGCAACCTCCATCCGCTGTTCGCCAAGGGCTGAGCCATGCTCGACACCGCCACCATCAGCGCGCTGGCGCGCCAGCTCTACGACGCGCGCAAGGCGCGCACGCCGCTGCGCCACTTCTCGCGGCAGCACCCGCAGATGAGCATCGACGACGGCTACGCGATCCAGCGCGCCTGGGTGGCGCTGGAGCTGGCCGACGGCCGCTGCATCCAGGGCCGCAAGATCGGCCTGACCTCGCGCGCGATGCAGCTGTCCAGCCAGATCGACGAGCCGGACTACGCGCCGCTGATGGACGACATGTTCTTCGCGCAGGGTGGCGACATCCCCATCGAGCGATTCATCGCACCGCGTGTCGAGGTCGAGCTCGCCTTCGTGCTCGGCCGGCCGCTGCAGGGCCCGGGCACGACGCTGTTCGACGTGCTCGCCGCCACCGACTACGTCTGCCCGGCGCTGGAGATCATCGACGCGCGCATCGAGCAGTTCGATCGCGAGACGAAGGCGCCGCGCAAGGTGTTCGACACCATCAGCGACTTCGCCGCCAACGCCGGCATCGTGCTCGGCGGGCGGCCGGTGAAGCCCGACGCGCTGGACCTGCGCTGGGTCGGCGCGATGTTGTTCAAGAACGGCGTGATCGAGGAGACGGGCCTGGCCGCCGGCGTGCTGAACCATCCCGCCACCGGCGTGGCCTGGCTGGCCAACAAGATCGCGCGTCACGACGAGCGCCTGAACGCCGGCGACGTGGTGCTGGCCGGCTCCTTCACGCGCCCCACTCCCGCCGTGGCGGGCGACTGCATCCACGCCGACTACGGCCCGTTGGGCACCGTGTCCTTCCGATTCGCCTGAGGAGCCGCCATGACTTCGCCTGCCCCCGCCTTCGCCCGCCCGGAGCGCTTCAGCGCCGCCGAATGGGATGCCCGCGTGCAGCTCGCCGCCGCATACCGCATCTTCGACCACCTGGGCTGGACCGAGCTGATCTACAACCACCTGTCGCTGCGTGTGCCCGGCGAGGACGGCCAGTTCCTCGTCAACCCCTTCGGGCTGCACTACAGCGAGGTGACGGCCTCCAATCTCGTCAAGGTCGACGTCAACGGCAAGATCCTCGGCCACAGCGACTGGCCGATCAACCCGGCCGGCTTCACCTTCCATGGTGCCATCCACGCCACGCTGCCGGATGCGCACTGCGTGATGCACGTTCACACCACGCCGACGATGGCGGTGTGCTGCCTCGAGGAGGGCCTGTCCTTCACCAACTTCTACGCCGCGCAGCTGTGGGGCAAGGTGGCGTACCACGCGTTCGAGGGCATCACGGTGCACCTCGAGGAGGGCCAGCGCATCCTCGCCAGCGCGGATGGCAAGCCGGTGCTGCTGCTTCGCAACCACGGCCCGGTGGTGATCGGGCAGACGCTGCCGCAGGCCTTCGCCTACATGTGGGTGCTGCAGCGCGCCTGCGAGGTGCAGCTGGCGTCACAGGGCAAGGGGGCGCTGCGGCCGATCCCGGTGCCGGTGCTCGAGGCCTGCGTGCGCGATGCGCTGAACTTCAACCCGAAGTACGGTGCGGGCGAAGACGGCTTCACCGCGCTGCAGCGGCTGGTCGACGCGAAAGACCCGGGCTACCGCCGCTGAACCGGCCGGTCGGGCGGCCGTTTTTCGATCTCTGCCTGCTTGACCGCGTGCAATGCTTCGATATACTTAGAATTATGAATGAGCAATCCGCCGTCGCTGCGCTCGCCGCACTCGCCCAGGAAGCCCGGCTTCGCGTCTTCCGTGCACTGGTGGGCGCAGGCCCGCAGGGCATGACCCCCGGCGCGCTTTCCTCGATGCTCGACATCCCGGCCTCGACGCTCTCTTTCCACCTCAAGGAACTGGTCCATGCCGACCTCGTCCATGCCGAGCGGGAAGGACGCAACCTGCACTACCGGCCCGCCCTCGGGCAGATGAACGAACTTCTCGCCTATCTCACCGCCCACTGCTGCATGGGCCAGTCCTGTGCACCGTCCAGCGGCTCCAAGCGCCGCACCACCTGCTGACCCGGAGAACCCATGAAGCGATTCCACGTTCACGTCCACGTCGAGGATCTCGACAAGAGCATCGGCTTCTATTCGAAGCTGTTCGCCGCGGAACCGAGCCGTGTCGAAGGCGACTATGCCAAGTGGATGCTCGACGATCCGCGCATCAACTTCGCGATCTCGACGCGAGGCAGCAAGCCCGGCATCGACCACCTCGGCTTCCAGACCGACGATGCCGAGGAACTGGCCGCCTTGAAGGCGCGCGCCGAGGCCGCCGACATGGCGCTGCTCGACGAAGGCAATACGACCTGCTGCTACGCGCGCAGCGAGAAGCACTGGGTCACCGACCCGCAGGGCATCGCCTGGGAGCACTTCCACACGCTGGGCAACATCCCGGTCTTCAGCGAAGGCAGCAAGACCGACGCTGCAACAGCCTGCTGCACGCCGACAACCCGCGGCAAGCCGATCGGCATCCCGGTGAAGTCGCAATCCTCCTGCTGCTGACGGGGGCCGCGGCCGGCCCGCGGGCCGCGGGCTGTCACGGTTTCGTCATCCATCATTTCTACACTGATGGAAGTACCGTTTCTTTTCCGGAAGGAATCCCATCGTGAGAGTCGGCATCAACGGCATGGGTCGCATCGGACGGCTGGCCCTGCGTGCGGCCCTGGGTGCGGCCGAGCGCCCTGGGGACGATCCCCGCGCCGGCAACCGGCTGGAGGTGGTGCACCTCAACGAACTGAAAGGTGGTGCCGCCGCCACGGCGCACCTGCTGGAGTTCGACAGCGTGCAAGGCCGTTGGCGCAGCCGCATCGCAACCGAAGGCGATGCCACCATTCGCATCGACGACCGCCAGCTCGGCTTCTCGTTGCACGCGAGCGCAGCAGCGATTCCCTGGGGGGACCTGGGCGTGGATCTGGTGCTCGAGTGCACCGGCAAGTTCCTCACCCCCGAGACGCTGCAGGGACACCTCGACCGCGGCGCCAAGCGTGTCATCGTCGCCGCGCCCGTGAAGGTCGGCGACGTGCTGAACATCGTGGTCGGCATCAATCACCACCTGTACGACCCGGCGAAGAACCGCATCGTCACGGCCGCGTCCTGCACGACGAACTGCCTGGCCCCGGTGGTGAAGGTGGTCCATGAAGGCATCGGCATCCGCCACGGCCAGATCACCACGATCCACGACCCGACCAACACCAACCTGATGGTCGACGCGCCGCACAAGGACCTGCGCCGCGCCCGCAGCGCGATGCTCAGCCTGGCGCCGACCACCACGGGCAGCGCCACCGCCATCGCGCTGATCTATCCCGAGCTCAAGGGCAAGCTCAACGGCCACGCCGTGCGCGCGCCCGTGCTGAACGCATCGCTGACCGACTGCGTGTTCGAACTGAAGCGCGAGACCACGGCCGAGGAGGTGAACCGCCTGTTCGCCGAAGCCGCGCAGGGATCGCTGGCCGGCATCCTCGGTTACGAGGAGCGGCCGCTCGTCAGCGCGGACTACGCCCGCGACACCCGCAGCAGCATCGTCGATGCGCTGTCCACGATGGTCACCGACGGCACGCTGCTGAAGGTCTATGCCTGGTACGACAACGAGATGGGCTACGCCTGCCGCATGGTCGACCTGGCGTGCCACATGCAGCAGCAAGGCGTTTGACCGGACCGCCGTCGCGATGAACACAGGCACGCGCAACTACGCGATCGTCACGGCGGGCTACTGGGGCTTCACGCTCAGCGACGGCGCGCTGCGCATGCTGGTGCTGCTGCACTTCTACCGGCTGGGCTATTCGCCGTTCACGCTGGCCTTCCTGTTCCTGCTCTACGAAGCGATGGGCGTGGTGGCCAACCTGATCGGCGGGTGGCTGGCCACGCGCTACGGCATCAAGCGCATGCTGACCGTCGGGCTGTTCACCGAGATCACCGGCTTCCTGCTGATGTCGGCACTCTCGCCGGCGTGGTCGGTGGCCTTGTCGGTCGCCTGGGTCGTCGGTGCGCAAGGCATCTGCGGCGTGGCCAAGGACCTGACCAAGACCGCCAGCAAGTCGGCCATCAAGGCCACCGCGGGCGACGCGTCGGGCCAGCTGTTCAAGTGGGTGGCCTTCTTCACCGGCAGCAAGAACGCGATGAAGGGCGTGGGCTTCTTCCTCGGCGGCGTGCTGCTGCAGGCGGTCGGCTTTCAGGCGGCGCTGTGGATCATGGCGGCCGGACTGGCGATCGTCTTCGTCGGCGTCGTCAGTTTCGTGCCGCCGCTGATGGGCAAGAGCAAGGCGTCGAAGTCGGCCAAGGAACTGTTCGCCAAGAACCGCGGCATCAACCTGCTGGCAGCTGCGCGTGTGGCGCTGTTCGGCGCCCGCGACGTGTGGTTCGTGGTCGGCGTGCCGGTGTTCCTGTACGCCTCGGGCTGGACCTTCACGATGGTCAGCGGCTTCGTCGCGCTGTGGACCATCGGTTACGGCGTGGTGCAGGCAGCCGCACCGGCGATCGTGCGGCGCAGCGACGATGGCCTGAGCGCCGAAGTGCCCGCAGCGCGCCTGTGGTCGGCGCTGCTGGCCGTCGTGCCCATCGGCCTGGCCGTGCTCGTGGCGATGAAGGTGCCGAACCTCGAATGGGTGGTCGTCGCCGGGCTCGGCCTGTTCGGCTTCGCCTTCGCGGTCAACTCGTCGGTGCACTCGTACCTGGTGCTGGCTTATGCCGGCTCGGAGAAGGCCGCCGAGGACGTGGGCTTCTACTACGCCGCCAACGCACTGGGTCGATTCTTCGGCACCCTGCTCTCCGGCCTGCTGTACCAGTGGGGCGGCCTGCTGTACTCGCTGATCGGCTCGGCGGCCATGTTGGTCGCCTGCTGGCTGGTCACCCTGGCGCTGCCGACCCGCGCGCAGGCATCCGTCCAGCCGGCCACATGAACGCGATGGACGAGAAGGCGGCCGTGCGGGCGCTCGGGGCGCTCGCACAGGAGGTGCGCCTGCGCATCTTTCGAGCTGTCGTCGGCGTCGGCCCCGGCGGCATGACGCCGGGAGCCCTGGCGGCCGAGCTGGCCGTACCGCCTTCGACGGTGTCCTTCCACGTCAAGGAATTGCTGCACGCCGGCCTGCTGACGCAGGAGCGCGACGGCCGGTTCCTGATCTACCGGCCGAGCATCGGCACGATGAACGAGTTGCTCGCCTACCTGTCGGCGCACTGCTGCCAGGCCGTCACCTGCGAGCCGGCATCGTCTGCGCCCGGCCTGGCGTGCACCACCTGCTGAACAGAATCGAACCCACCTTCGGAGAATCCCGATGAACGACAAGGTCTACAACGTGCTCTTCGTGTGCACCCACAACTCGGCGCGGTCGATCATGGCCGAGGGCATCCTGAACAGCCTCGGCCGCGGCCAGTTCAAGGCGTTTTCCGCGGGCAGCCACCCCGGCACGTCGGTCAACCCGTTCGCGCTGAAGACCTTGTCGGCCCTTCACATCCCGACCGACGGCTATCGCAGCAAGGACTGGGACGAGTTCGCTCGCCCGGGGGCGCCGGAACTCGACTTCGTCTTCACGGTCTGCGACAAGGCGGCCGGCGAGGTGTGCCCGGTCTGGCCCGGCCAGCCGATGACGGCCCACTGGGGCGTGGCGGATCCGGCCGCCTTCGAAGGCACCGACGAGCAGAAGGCCAAGGTGTTCTGGGACACGGCGGTCGTCCTCAAGCGCCGCATCGAACTGATGCTGGCCCTGCCTCTGGCGTCGCTGGACAAGATGGCGATCCAGCGCGAGATCCGCGACATCGGCAGCCGATGAGCATCTTCGAGCGCTACCTGAGCGTCTGGGTCTTCCTGTGCATCGTCGTCGGCATCGCCCTGGGCCAGTGGCTGCCGGGCCCGGTCCAGGCCATCGGCGGGATGGAAGTCGCCCAGGTCAACCTGCCCGTCGGAGCGCTGATCTGGGTGATGATCATCCCGATGCTGCTGAAGGTCGACTTCGGCGCATTGAGCCAGGTGAAGCAGCACTGGCGCGGCATCGGCGTCACGCTGTTCGTCAACTGGGCGGTGAAGCCGTTCTCGATGGCGCTGCTGGGCTGGATCTTCATCCGCCACGTGTTCGCGCCCTACCTGCCGGCAGGCCAGGCCGATAGCTATATCGCCGGCCTGATCCTGCTCGCCGCGGCACCCTGCACCGCGATGGTCTTCGTGTGGAGCCGGCTCACCAATGGCCACCCGCTCTTCACGCTCAGCCAGGTGGCCTTGAACGACACCATCATGGTGTTCGCCTTCGCGCCGATCGTTGCGTTGCTGCTCGGCCTGTCGTCGATCACGGTGCCCTGGGACACGCTGATCACTTCGGTGGTGCTCTACATCGTCATCCCGGTCGTCATCGCGCAGCTCTGGCGCAAGGCGCTGCTGGCTCGCGGCCAGGCCGCCTTCGACGCCGTGCTCGCGAGAATCGGCCCCTGGTCGATCGCCGCGCTGCTGGCCACGCTGGTGTTGCTGTTCGGCTTCCAGGGCGAGGCGATCCTGAAGCAGCCGCTGGTCATCGCGATGCTCGCCGTGCCCATCCTCATCCAGGTGCTGTTCAACTCGGGTCTGGCCTATTGGCTCAACCGGCGCCTGGGCGAGTCGCACAGCGTCGCCTGCCCGTCGGCGCTGATCGGCGCGAGCAACTTCTTCGAACTGGCGGTGGCCGCGGCGATCAGCCTGTTCGGCTTCGAGTCCGGCGCGGCACTGGCCACCGTGGTGGGGGTGCTGATCGAGGTGCCGGTGATGCTGCTGGTGGTGCGCGTCGTCAACCGGAGCAAGGGCTGGTACGAGGCCGGCGCCGCACCCTGATCGCCGTCAAGCCCGCAGGCGCCACGTGGCGCACAGTCGGCTTCATGGACACTCACCTGAAGATCAAGGTTCTGGGATCGGGTTGTAGCAAGTGCCGCAGCACGATCGGCCTCATCGAACGTACCGCTCGAGATTCAGGCATCGAGATCGAGATCGTCAAGGTCGAGCGCCCCGACGAGATCCGGCGCTACGGTGTGCACGCCACCCCGGCCGTCGTCATCGCCGAGCAGGTGGTGCACAGTGGCGGCATCCCATCGCATGAAGCCGTGCAGGCCTGGTTCAAGCCGGTCGGCATCGGGTTCCTGAACCATCCGACGCGACATCTCTTCTTCACTGGCAAGGGCGGCGTGGGCAAGACCTCGCTGTCGACGGCCGCCGCGCTGACGCTGGCCGATGCCGGCAAGAAGGTGCTGCTCGTCAGCACCGACGCCGCGTCGAACCTCGACGAAATGCTGGGCATCGAGTTGCGCAACACGCCCGTGCCCGTCCCGGGTGCGCCCGGGCTGTCGGTGCTCAACATCGACCCCGACACCGCGGCCGAGTCCTATCGCCAGCGCGTGCTGGCTCAGATGGGCGCGAGTGCGAGCACGGAAGAGCTTTCGACCGTGCGTGAGCAGCTCTCCGGTGCCTGCACGACCGAGATCGCATCTTTCGACGAGTTCTCTTCCTTGCTGGCCGATGGCGCGCAATCCTGGGACCACATCGTCTTCGACACGGCGCCGACGGGCCACACCCTGCGCCTGCTCAGCCTGCCCAAGGCCTGGACAGGCTTCCTGGACGGCAACGACCGCGGCGCATCGTGCCTCGGCCCGCATTCGGGCCTGAAGATGCAGGAGGTCCGCTTCAAGGCCGCGCTCGACGCCTTGAGCGATCCGGTCCGCACGACCGTGATCCTGGTGACGCGCCCCGACCAAGGCGCGATCGCCGAAGCGGCACGCACCTCGGACGACCTGCGCGAGCTGGGGCTGAACAACCAGCGCCTGGCGATCAATGCGGTCTTCCATGCCAGTGACCGCGAGGACGCCGTGGCGCGCTCGATCGAGAGTCTGGGGCAGCTGGCGCTCGAAGGCATGCCGGCGTCGCTGCGTGCGTTGCCCCAGGACCAGGTGCCGCTGCGGCCCTTCGACACCGTGGGCCTGCCCGCCTTGCGGGCGCTGCTGAAGCCGGGCGCCGAAGCCGCCATGCCTCTCGCGACGAGCGCGACGGCCAGCGTCGATGACCTCCAGGGCCTGGGCGCGCTGGCCGACGAGCTGGCCTCAGCCGGGCACGGGCTGATCATGGTGATGGGCAAGGGTGGTGTCGGCAAGACGACGATCGCCGCCGCCCTGGCCCTCGGCTTGATCGAGCGCGGCAAGACCGTGCACCTGAGCACCACCGACCCGGCCGCCCACCTGGCGGCGACGCTGAACGGCAACGTGCCCGGCCTGAACGTGAGCCGCATCGACCCGAAGGTCGAGACGCAGCGCTACATCGACAAGATCATGGCGTCCCGGTCGCCGAAGCTCGACGCGGCGGAGCAGGCGCTGCTGCTCGAAGACCTGCAGTCGCCCTGCACCGAAGAGGTGGCCGTCTTCCATGCGTTCTCTCGCATCGTCAGCGAGGCACGCGGCTCCTTCGTCGTACTCGACACGGCCCCCACCGGCCACTCGATGCTGCTGATGGACGCGACCGGCGCCTACCACCGGCAGATGACCCGGGAGTTCGAGGGGCACGGGGCGCCGCGGGTGGTCACGCCCCTGATGCGACTGCAGGACGCCGCCTACACGAAGATCGTCCTGGTGGCGCTGCCGGAAGCCACACCCGTGTCGCAAGCCGCCGCACTGCAGGACGACCTGCGCCGGGCGAAGATCGAACCCTGCGCCTGGGTGCTCAACAAGAGCGTGCTGGCCGCCGGCACGCGCGACCCGCTGCTCGCGGCGCGACTGGCCGGCGAGCGCAGGCAGATGGAACGCCTGTCCGCCGGGCTCGCCCGGCGCCTGTTCATCGTGCCCTGGCTGACATCGCCGCCGGTCGGTCTGGCCGCGCTGTCGAAGCTCGTCAGCGACAGGCCGGCGCAGCCTGGTTGAACCGGATCCATCGCCGCGTGAGATCCGCCAGTTCCATCCGGCGCAGCCGTGGTGACGGCATCGGTTCCGGTATTTCGTGGGTTCGCGTGGGACCTTCTGAACCCACCAGGTGGCCTGCCCGGAGGGACTCGAACCCCCGACCCCCAGCTTAGAAGGCTGGTGCTCTATCCAGTTGAGCTACGGGCAGCACGGGCCGTGGGTGGCCGGAAGGATTGGTCGGGGTGAGATGATTCGAACATCCGACCCACTGCTCCCAAAGCAGTTGCGCTACCAGGCTGCGCTACACCCCGAGTGGGCGCATTGTACCCAGCGTCACGCGGCGGCGGGTGTGGGCAGCGCGAGCTGGCGCGAGACGTCCATGCACTGGCGGATGTGCTGTTCGCAGACGTACTTCAATGCCGAGAAGGTGAGCAGCGCCGACACGGCCTGCCCGGCCACCGGCACGAACTTGGCCGCCTGCTGCGTGGTCAGGCGCACGCCGACCAGGCGCAGCGTGTGCATCACGACTTCGCGCGTGACCAGTCGCCCGACCAGCAGGCTGCCACCGGCCGAGATCGCCTTGTAGACCACCACCCGGCGGTCGGGCGAGAGCCGCTCGACCTGCTCCGGCGTGAGGCCGAAGGCGCGGTTGATCTCGGGGATGAGCTTGACCAGGATCGCCACGTCGGTGACCCAATCGATGCCGGGAATCGGCACCAGGGCCACGCCGGCACCCACGAGCGCGCGCCGCGTCACGAGCCGGCGGCAGTGCTTCGCCACCGCGTCGATCTGCTGCGGCGTCTCGGGCACCAGCTCCCAGTGGGTGATCTTTGCCATGAGGCGGCCTCAAGAGCCTTCCGAGGCCCCCGGCCCCTTGAGCTTGCCGACGATGAACAGCAGCACGATAGCGCCGAGCAGCGAGCCGATGAAGCCCGTGCCCTCCCCGGCCTGGTACCAGCCGAGCGCCTGGCCGACGAAACCTGCCGCGAACGAGCCGGCAATGCCCAGCACCGTGGTCAGCACGATGCCCATGCTTTGCGAACCCGGCATGATGGCGCGAGCGATCAGCCCGACGACGAAGCCCACCAGGGCCATCCAAACGTAGCTCATGGCGATTCCTTGTGAGTGGCGATGCGGCGCAATGTACCCCAGGGGCGTGACACGCGACATCAGCGCTGCATCTGCTCCCACGCCTTTTCGAGCCGCTTCACACTGACCGGCTGCGGGGTGCGAAGTTCCTGGGCGAACAGGCTGATGCGCAGTTCCTCGATCAGCCAGCGGAACTCCTCCAGCCGCGCATCGGCCACACCCTTGCGATCGGCCAGCGCGCGGCTGAATCGCTGCTCCAGCGGGCGCAGCTCGGCCAGGCGCTGGGCATCGCGGGCCGGGTCGGCACGGTACTTCTCCAGGCGCATCTGCACGCCCTTCAGGTAGCGCGGCAGGTGCGCCAGCGCCGACCACGGCGTGGCCACCACGAAGCGTTTGCCGACCAGCCGTGCCAGCTGCGCGGCGATGTCGTCGGCGCTCTCCTTGGCCGGCCGGGTGTCCTTGAGCTTGCGCTGGGCCGCGGCCCAGTCGAACAGCACGACACCGGCGGCGCGGGCAATCTCGTTGGCGATCAGCGTCAACCGGCCGCGGCCTTCGTCGATGCGCCTCGCGAACGAGGCAGCGTCCGTCGGCAGCGGGTCGGCGAGGAAGGCGCGATCCAGCGCCAGCTCGACGATCTGATCGCGCAGGTCGTCGGCGCTGCCCATCGGCATGTAGGCGACAGCCATCTTCTGCAGATCGGGGATGTTCTTCTCGAGGTACTTGAGCGCGTCGCGGATCTGCAGCGCGACCAGGCGCCGCAGGCCGCCACGGTGCTTGGCGGCGGCCACCTCGGGCTCGTCGAAGACCTCGATCTCGACATGATCGCGGTGGTCGATCAGCGCGGGAAATCCCACCAGCGATTGCCCACCCTTGCGCAGCTCGAGCAGTTCGGGCAACTCGCCGAAGCTCCAGGCGGTGTACTTCTCTGCTGGGCGCGCGGCGACGGCGGGTTCGGGTTCGCGTGCCTTCGTTTCGGCGGGCCGCAGGCCTGTCGGAGCCGCCGCCTCCGCCACAGGCGCAGCTGCCACCTTCAGTGCCGCCAGGGCCTGGAAGGCGGAGCGCGCCTGGCCGCCCAGCTCGGCCTTCAACGCGGCGAGGTTGCGGCCGGTGGCGAGCTGGCGGCCGTGCTCGTCGACGATGCGGAAGTTCATCAGCAGGTGCGGGCTCAGCTGCTCCTGCTTGAAGTCGTTGCGCTGCACGGCGAGCTGGGTGCGTTCGCGCACATGGCGCAGCAGCGCATCGAGCAGGCCACCCTGGGCGAACGCCGCCTCGGCGACGAACTCATCGGCATAGGCCGGCAAGGGCACCAGGCGCGAACGCGGCCGCTGGTGCAGTGTCTTCACGAGCGCCAGCACCTTGTCCTTGAGCATGCCGGGCACCAGCCAGTCGCAGCGCTCTTCGTTCACCTGGTTGAGCACGTAGATCGGCACGGTGACGGTCAGGCCGTCCTTCGCATCGCCGGGCTCGTGCAGGTAGCTCGCCGCGCAGTCGATGCCGCCCAGGCGGATGGTCTTCGGGAACGAGGCCGTGGTGATGCCCGCCGCTTCGTGGCGCATCAGCTCGTCGCGGGTGAGCAGCAACAGCTTGGGCTGGCGCTTCACCTCGAGGCGGTACCAGTGTTCCAGCGAAGCCCCGCTGTGCACCTCGGCCGGGATCTGCTGGTCGTAGAAGGCGTGGATCAGCTCGTCGTCGACCAGCACGTCCTGGCGGCGCGACTTGTGCTCCAGCTCCTCCACCTGCGCGATCAGCTTGCGGTTGGCGGCCAGGAACGGCAGCTTCGTCTCCCACTCGCCATGGACCAGCGCCTCGCGGATGAAGATCTCGCGCGCTGCGGCGGGGTCGACCTGGCCGAAGTTCACTCTTCTGTTGTTGTAGACGACGATGCCATAGAGAGTCGCCCGCTCCAGCGCCACCACCTCGCCTGCCTTCTTCTCCCAGTGCGGCTCGAGGAGCTGCTTCTTGATGACGTGCGCGGCGATGCCCGGCAGCCAGGCCGGGTCGATGGCGGCGATGCCGCGGCCGAACAGCCGCGTCGTCTCGACCAGCTCAGCCGCGACGATCCAGCGCCCCGGCTTCTTCGACAGGTGCGTGCCCGGGTGGCGATGGAAGCGGATGCCGCGCGCGCCGAGGTACCAGTCCTCGTCCTCGCTCTTGCAGCCGATGTTGCCCAGCAGCCCGGCAAGCAGCGACAGGTGCAGCTGCTCGTAGGTGGCCGGCGAGGTGTTCAGCCGCCAGCCATGCTCGGCCACCACGGTGTGCAGCTGCGAATGCAGGTCGCGCCATTCGCGCACGCGGCGCGGCGAGACGAAGTTCTCGCGCAGCAACTGCTCCTGCTTGCGCAGGCTGAGCTTGTGCTCGCCGTGGCCGCCCTTGCTGTCTTCCAGCCACTTCCACAGCTTCAGGTCGCCGGTGAATTCGGAGCGCTCGTCGTCGAACTTCTTGTGCGCGGCGTCGGCGGCCTGCTGCTGCTCGAGCGGCCGGTCGCGCACGTCCTGCAGGCTGAAGGCGGCGGCGATGATCAGCACCTCGGTGAGCGCCTGGCGGTCGCGCGCCTCGAGGATCATGCGGCCCACGCGTGGGTCCAGCGGCAGCTTCGACAGCTCGCGGCCGATCGGCGTGAGCTCGTTCAGGTCGTCGACGGCGCCGAGCTCCGAGAGCAGCTGGTAGCCGTCGGCGATGGCGCGACGTGGCGGCGGCTCGAGGAAGGGGAAGTCCTCCACCGTGCCCAGCCCGAGCGACTTCATGCGCAGGATCACGCCGGCCAGCGAGGAGCGCAGGATCTCCGGGTCGGTGAAGCGCGGCCGGCCAGCGAAGTCCTTCTCGTCGTACAGGCGGATGCAGATGCCGTCGCTGACCCGCCCGCAGCGGCCGGCGCGCTGGTTGGCGGCGGCCTGGCTGATCGGCTCGATCATCAGCTGCTCGACCTTGTTGCGGTAGCTGTAGCGCTTGACGCGCGCCGTGCCCGCATCGACGACGAACTGGATGCCCGGCACCGTCAGCGAGGTCTCGGCCACGTTGGTGGCCAGCACGACACGGCGCGCGCTGTGCGGCTCGAAGATGCGGTCCTGCTCCTGCTGGCTCAGGCGGGCGAACAGCGGAAGGATCTCCACGCCCGGCGGGTGGTGCTTGCGCAGGTGCTCGGCGGCCTCGCGGATCTCGCGCTCGCCGGGCAGGAAGACGAGCACATCGCCAGAACCTTCGCGCCAGAGTTCGTCGACGGCCTCGCCGATGGCGTCGTTGAGGTCGAACTCGCGCGACTCCTCGAAAGGCCGCCAGCGCTGCTCGACCGGGAACAGCCGCCCCGACACCTGGATCACCGGCGCCGGGCCATGCCGGCTGGCGAAATGCTGCGCGAAGCGGTCGGCGTCGATGGTCGCCGAGGTGACGATGATCTTCAGGTCGGGCCGGCGCGGCAGGATCTGCCGCAGGTAGCCGAGCAGGAAGTCGATGTTCAGGCTGCGCTCGTGCGCCTCGTCGATGATCAGCGTGTCGTAGTTGCGCAGCAGCGGGTCGCTCTGCGTTTCGGCGAGCAGGATGCCGTCGGTCATCAGCTTCACCGAGGCGCCGCGTTGCAGCCGGTCCTGGAAGCGCACCTTGTAGCCGACCACCTCGCCCAGCGGCGAGTTCAGCTCCTGCGCGATGCGCTTGGCCACGCTGGACGCAGCGATGCGCCGCGGCTGCGTGTGGCCGATCAGGCCCTTGCCCCCGGCGCCCAGGCCGCGGCCGAGTTCCAGCGCGATCTTCGGCAGCTGCGTGGTCTTGCCCGAACCCGTCTCGCCGCAGACGATGACCACCTGATTCGCCTCGATGGCGCGCGCGATCTCCTCGCGCCGGGCCGAGACCGGCAGCGATTCGGGAAAGGTGATGTGCGGGACGGCGGTGGCCGCCGGGGTGGAGGTCTTCACGGGCCGCGGATTATCCGCGGCCCGGCCGATCACCCTTGGCGCGGTTCGTAAGTGATGATGTTCAGCGCCGCGCCCTGCTTGTCGAGGATGACGGCGAAGCGGCCGACGCCCGGGATGTCCTGTGGCGGCACGGCGACCTTGCCGCCGAGCTCGGTGCAGCGCTTCGCCGTGGCGTCGACATCGGCGACCGTGACATAGCAGCCCCAGCTGGGCGGCATCGGCCCGGCATTCGCCGGCATCGCCATGATGCCGCCGACCGCCTCGCCGCCGACCTTGACGACCTGGTAAGTGCCCTCGGCCATGGGCATCGTCTCGATCGTCCAGCCGAAGAGCGTGCCGTAGAACTCGGTGGCGGCCTTCGCGTCGGTGGTCATCAGTTCCGACCAGCTGAAGGCCCCAGGGGTGGTGTAGACGTCCATGCGCGGCTCCCTGAAGTTGCGGGGGCAGCCATGCTGCGCCGCGCGTGGGGCGACGTCAACGGCCCGCGGGCCCGCTGCGGCACAATCGCGCCCGGGCCTCCTGCCCTCTGCCCCGCGCCCATGAGCCTTGTCTTCCCCCATACCTTCGTGCCCTGGTTCCGCCATGTCGCGCCGCACATCCACGCCTACCGGGGCAAGACCTTCGTCGTCGCCATCGCCGGCGAGCTGATCGCCGCCGGCAAGCTCGGCAGCTTCGCGCAGGACCTGGCCATCCTGCAGGCCATGGGCATCAAGCTGGTGCTGGTGCACGGCTTCCGGCCGCAGGTCAACGAACAGCTGCGCGTGAAGGGCCACGAATCGCGCTACAGCCACGGGCTGCGCATCACCGACGCGATCGCGCTCGACTGCGCCCAGGAGGCCGCCGGCCAGCTGCGCTTCGAGATCGAAGCCGCCTTCTCGCAGGGCCTGCCGAACACGCCGATGGCCAATGCCATCGTGCGCGTCGTGTCGGGCAACTTCCTCACCGCGCGGCCAGTCGGCATCGTCGACGGCGTGGACTTCATGCACAGCGGCGTGGTGCGCAAGGTCGACGCCGCGGCGATCCGTCGTGTCATCGACATCGGCTCGATGGTGCTGCTGTCGCCCTTCGGCTTCTCGCCCACCGGCGAGGCCTTCAATCTGACGAT
This sequence comes from Rhizobacter sp. AJA081-3, assembly GCF_017795745.1. GTDB lineage: Bacteria > Pseudomonadota > Gammaproteobacteria > Burkholderiales > Burkholderiaceae_C > Piscinibacter. The sequence goes on from NZ_CP059067.1 coordinate 2,134,946, forward strand.
GGAAGACGTGGCCACCAGCGCGGCGGTCGCGCTGCAGGCCGACAAGCTGCTCTTCATCACCGAGGTGCCCGGCATCCGCGAGCGCCTGGACGACCCGGAAAGCGGCATCGACACCGAGCTCGCGCTGGCCGATGCCGAGCGGCTGCTCTCGGCCCTGCCCGCGCCCACGCAACCCACCGACACCGCCTTCTACCTGCGCCACTGCGTGAAGGCCTGCCAGGGCGGCGTGGAGCGCTCGCACATCCTGCCCTTCGCGGTGGACGGCGCGCTGCTGCTGGAGGTCTTCACGCACGACGGCATCGGCACCATGGTCGTCGACGAGAAGCTGGAAAGCCTGCGCGAGGCGACGGCGGACGACATCGGCGGCATCCTTCAGCTCATCGAGCCGTTCGAGAGCGACGGCACCCTGGTCAAGCGCAGCCGCACCGAAATCGAGCGCGACATCGGCCACTACACCGTGATCGAGCACGACGGCGTGATCTTCGGCTGCGCCGCGCTGTACGCCTACCCGGAGTCGCGCACGGCCGAACTGGCAGCGCTGACGGTGTCGCCCAACGTGCAGGGCCAGGGCGACGGCGAGCGCATCCTCAAGCGCGTCGAGCAGCGCGCCAAGGCGATGGGTCTGGAGAGCATCTTCGTGCTCACCACCCGCACGATGCACTGGTTCATCAAGCGAGGCTTCGTCCAGGTCGACCCGGACTGGCTGCCCGAGGCGCGCAAGCGCAAGTACAACTGGGACCGGCGCTCGCAGGTCCTCGTCAAGAAACTTTGAAAAGGAGTTCGACCATGGCCCGTACCGTGCAGTGCACCTACCTCAAGAAGGAAGGCGAAGGCCTGGACTTCGCGCCCTACCCCGGCGAACTGGGCAAGCGCATCTACAACGAGGTCAGCAAGGAAGCCTGGGCGCTCTGGATGAAGCACCAGACGATGCTGGTCAACGAGAACCGACTGAACCTCGCCGACCAGCGCGCCCGCCAGTACCTCGCGCGGCAGATGGAGAGCTTCTTCTTCGGGCAAGGCGCCGAGCAGCCGGCCGGCTACGTTCCGCCGGCGCCCTGAGGCTGCTCCGGCTTTGATGCCGGTCAAACAAACACTAGTGAGAACCATTCGCGTTTAGAACTAGAATGCGGGCATCCGACCTCTGGAGCCCGCATGACCTACCACCGCACACTCGTCGCCGCCCTGGCGACTCTCGCCACCGCCCTGCCGCTGGCCGCCTCGGCCCAGGAGAAGGTGCTGAACCTCTACTCGGCCCGCCATTACCAGACGGACGAGGCGCTCTACGCGAACTTCAGCAAGGCCACCGGCGTGCGCATCAACCGCGTCGACGCCGACGATGCCGGCATCCTGGCGCGCCTGAAGAGCGAGGGCACCGCCAGCCCGGCCGACGTGATCCTGCTGGTCGACGCCGCGCGCCTGTGGCGCGCCGAGACCGATGGCCTGTTTCAGCCGGTGAAGTCGGCCCTGCTCGAGTCGCGCATTCCCGCCACGCTGCGCGGCGCGGACACCGGCCAGGGCTCGCAGTGGTTCGGCTTCTCGACCCGCGGCCGGGTGATCGTCTACAACAAGGCCAGCGTGGCCAAGGCCGACGCCGACACCTACGAGGAACTCGGCGACCCGAAGAACAAGGGCAAGGTCTGCACGCGCTCGGGCTCGCACCCGTACAACCTGTCGCTGTTCGGCGCCGTCATGCAGCACCTGGGCGAGCCGGCCACCGAGGCCTGGCTCAAGGGCATGGTCGCCAACATGGCGCGCGCGCCCAAGGGCGGCGATACCGACCAGATCAAGGCCGTGGCCAGCGGCGAATGCCAGATCGCGCTGACCAATACCTATTACCTCGCCCGCATGATGCGGTCTTCCAACCCGGACGACCGGGCCGTGGTCGAAAAGGTCGGCGTGGTTTTCCCCAATCAGTCGAGCTGGGGCACGCATGTGAATATCGCCGGCGCCGGCGTTGCGAAGAATTCCCCGAACCGCGCCGCCGCGCAGCAGTTTCTCGAATACCTCGCCAGCGAGCAGGCTCAGGCCTATTTCGCGGACGGCAACAACGAATGGCCGGTGGTCGCCGGGGCGAAAACCACCAACCCGGCGCTGGATGCGCTGGGGCCTTTCAAGGCCGAGACGATTCCGGTGTCCGTCACGGGCATGAACCAGACCAAGGTGCAGCAAATGCTCGACCGGGTGGGCTACAAGTAATCCACCGGGAATCTCCTGAGGATTCATTTCAGCGGGATTGACGCCCTGTCCCTAGAATGCGGCAGCCGGGCATATTCGACCCGGGGAGTCGCACATGGCCACGCTGCAAGAGCTGCTGACGCAGAAAGAAGTCCTCGAGCGCGAAATCGAGCAAACCAAGAAGCGCGACCGCGCCGAGGCCATCGCCAAGGTGCGGGCGCTGATGGCGGAATACGGCCTGACCTTGTCAGACCTCGGCACCAAGGCGGCACCTGCGGCGCGCCAGGGCGCACGCACCAAGGTACCCGCCAAATACCGTGACGCGTCCACCGGCGACAGCTGGAGCGGCCGCGGGCTGCAGCCCAAGTGGCTCAAAGCAGCGTTGGCTGCGGGCCGCAAGATGGACGACTTCAAGGTCTGACCGGCAGCGCTGCCCGGCCATCGGATCCGGCATGCCCAGCATCCGCCTTCCTCGAGTCACGCCGCTTCCGGCGCGCTGGGACGGGTTGTGGCTCGTCTGGGGCCTGGTGCTGGCCGCGGCGTACTACGCCAGCGGCATGTTCGGGTTGGCCACGCCGCAGATCGGCGCCCATGTCAGCCTGATATGGCCGGCGGCCGGGCTGGCCTTCGCTGCGCTGGTGCGATTGGGGCCGGGCATGTGGCCGGCGGTCGCGCTGGGCGCGCTGCCGGTGGCCTTGTCGACCGGCTTGCCGCTGTGGGCGGCCGTCCTGACCGCGCTGGGCAACGCTGCCGGGCCTGCGCTGGCTGCCGAATCGCTGCGCCGGCACGGCCTGCACACCAACCTCGACCGCCGCCAGGACCTGTGGCGCTTTGGCCTGGGCGCCGGCGCGGCGACGTTGGTCAGCGCGACCAACGGCACCTGCTGGCTGGTTCTCAGCGGCGCCCTGCCCTGGACGCTGGCACCCGCCGCCTGGGCTTCCTGGTGGCTGGGCGATCTGATGGGTGTCATCGTCGTCGGTGTGCCGCTGCTCACCGCATCGCGCGCGACGCTTCGCCGCGCTTTCGGCGATTGGCGCTGGGTGCCGGGCTTGCTGCTGGCCGGTGGATCGGTGGCCGGAGCCTGGTTCTCGTTCCGCGGCCAGCCGGGGGTCGTCTCGCCCCTGCTGTTCCTGCCCTATCTGCTGCTCGGCTGGCTCGCCTTGCGCAGCGGCGTGTTCGCCGCTTCCGCCACCGTGCTGCTGCTGGCGGTGATGTCGGTCGTCGCGACCTTGACCTCCCACGGGCCGTTCGCCGGAGCCGACGCGCCGGCCGCGCTGGCGATGCTTGCCGGCTACATCGCCACGCTGTCGGCGCTGCCGATGCTCGTCACGGCGCTGGTCGGCGAACTTTCCGCCACCGAGGATCGCTGGCAGCTCGCGCTGGCCGCCTCCAACCTCGGCGTCGGCGACTGGGACCTGCGCCGAGGCATGCTCGACTTCTCGCCGCGCTGGCTCGACTTGCTGGACCTCCCGGCGCGCCCGCGCGGCCACCCGGCCGACGTGTTCTGGTCGCGCATCCATCCCGACGAGCTCGCGTCCGTGCAGCAGATGCTCGAATCGCTTCGCAACCCAGGTTCGGAGCAGTTCCGCACCGAGTGCCGCATGAGGCGGGGCGATGGCAGCTGGCACTGGTTCGAACTCAACGCGCTGGTGGCCGACCGCAGCGCGGCCGGCGAGCCGATGCGCGTGGTCTGCACCGCGCGAGATATCAGCAACGAACGCGACGCCTCGGAGCGCCAGCAGGTCGCCGACAGCCTGTTCCGTCAACTGCATGAGGGGCTGCTGGTCACGGATGCGCAGCACCGCGTGATCGAGACCAACCCGACCTTCTGCCGCATCACCGGCTTCAATCGCGAAGAACTGCTCGGGCGGGTGCCCGTCCTGCTGCTGGGCGGCACCTCGGCGGACGGCGAACCCGGGCCGTCCGAAGCCATGCGACAGGGCCTGGCCGACGAAGGCATGTGGCGCGGCGAGGTCGTGCACCAGAGGCCGGACGGCGCGTTCCGCGAGCTCGAGCTCACCGTCTCGGCCGTGCGCGGGCACGACGGCTCGGTGCGCAGCCACGTGGTGGCCGTATCGGACATCACCCAGTCGCGCCAGCAGCAGGAGCGCCTGGAGCGCCAGGCCCATTTCGACGAGCTGACCGGCCTGCCCAACCGCGTCAAGCTGGCCAGCCTGCTGCAGGCAGCGCTCGAGACGAGCCAGCGAGAGGGTTCGCTGCTCACCGTGTGCCACCTCGACATCGATCATTTCAAGGCCATCAACGAGCTGCACGGCCACGACGCCGGCAACGCGCTCCTGGTCAAGCTGTCGGAGCGCATCCAGGCGTCGCTGCGCTCCTGGGCTGGCGGGGACGACGTGGCCGCGCGCGTGGGCGGCGACGAGTTCGCCCTGCTGTTGCGCACCGCCACGCTGCGCGAGAGCCACCACGCTGTCGAGCGGGTCCTGCAACAGATCGCGATGCCCTGCGACGTGGGCCTGGCCGGCGGGCCGCTCGCCGTGACCGCCAGTATCGGCGCCACCGTGTTCCCTTACGACCGCGCCGACGGCGAGGCCCTGCTTCGCCACGCCGACCAGGCGATGTACGGTGCCAAGCAGGCGGGGCGCAACGGCTACCTCTTCTTCGACGCCGAACAGGACCGCCGCACCAAGGACCGTTTCGTGGCCCTGGGCCGCGTGCAGGAGGCGCTGGACGCATCGGAGTTCAGCCTGCACTACCAGCCCAAGGTCGACATGCGGCAAGGCCGCGTGCTCGGCGCCGAAGCGCTGCTGCGCTGGAACCACCCGGAGCACGGACTCGTTCCTCCGGGGCAGTTCCTGCCGCTGGTCGAACACACCGGGCTGGGCATCGCACTGGGCCGCTGGGTGCTCGCGCAAGGTGTCTCGCAGCTGGCGGCCTGGCAGCGCGACGGCCTGGACATCACCGTCAGCATCAACGTCTCGGCACGCCACCTGCAAGAGCCGGCCTTCGCCGACGAGCTGGCCGAGCTGCTCGCCCCGCACGGCCCCGACGTGGCCCGGCACCTGGTGCTGGAGGTGCTGGAGACTGCCGCGCTGGCCGACATCGACTACACCTGCGAGCTGATGCAGCGCTGCCGGGCGCTGGGCGTGCGCTTCGCGCTCGACGACTTCGGCACCGGCTACTCGACATTCACCTACCTGAAGCGCCTGCCGCTGGACATGCTGAAGATCGACCGTTCCTTCGTGAACCAGATGCTCGAGGACCACCAGGACCTGGCCATCGTCGAGGGCGTCATCGCGCTGTCGCGCACCTTCAGCTGCGAAGTGGTCGCCGAGGGTGTGGAGACGCCGGCGCAGGCGCAACGGCTCATCGAGCTGGGTTGCGGCATCGGCCAGGGCAACGGCATCGCCGCCGCGATGCCCTCCGAGCAGCTGCCCGGCTGGGTGCGCGCCTACAAGGGGCAGATGACGGCCGGCGCGTAGGCCAACGCGTAGACTAGGCTGGTGATCCCGAACGGCTTCATCCAGGACCTGCTTTCGCGCGCCGACATCGTCGATGTCGTGGGCCGCCACGTGCAGCTCAAGAAGGCCGGCATCAACCACAAGGGCCTGTGTCCCTTCCATGGCGAGAAGTCGCCCAGCTTCATCGTCAGCCCGACACGCCAGACCTACCACTGCTTCGGCTGCGGCGTGCACGGCAACGCGGTCGGTTTCCTGATGGAGCATGCCGGCCTGAGCTTTCCCGACGCGGTGCGCGAGCTGGCGCAGCAATACGGCATGACGGTGCCAGAAGACGACACCTCGCCCGCCGAGCGCGAACGTGCTGCCGCGCGGAAGCAGCGCCAGGCGACCTTGAGCGACGTGCTCGCCAAGGCGGCCGAGCACTACCGGCGCGAGCTGCGCGGCAGCCCGCGCGCCATCGACTACCTCAAGCGCCGCGGCCTGTCGGGCGAGATCGCCGCACGCTTCGGGCTGGGCTATGCGCCCGAAGGCTGGCGCAGCCTGGCCAGCGCCTTCCCGAAGTACGACGACCCGCTGCTGGAGGAAAGCGGCCTGGTGATCGCCAAGCCGTCCGACGACGGCAACGAGGCCGACACCAAGCGCTACGACCGCTTCCGCGACCGCGTGATGTTCCCGATCCGCTCGGTGCAGGGCGAAGTCATCGGCTTCGGCGGCCGCGTCATCGACCAGGGCGAACCCAAGTACCTGAACTCGCCGGAAACGCCGGTGTTCAGCAAGGGGCGCGAGCTCTACGGCCTGTTCGAAAGCCGCACGGCAATCCGCCAGCGCGGCTTCGTGCTGGTCGTCGAAGGCTACATGGACGTGGTGGCGCTGGCCCAATCGGGCTTCGGCAATGCCGTGGCAACGCTGGGAACGGCCTGCACCGCGGAGCACGTGCAGAAGCTGTTCCGCTTCACCGAGTCGGTGGTGTTCAGCTTCGACGGCGACGCCGCCGGCCGCCGCGCCGCAGGCCGCGCTCTGGAGGCGAGCCTGCCACACGCCACCGACATGCGCACGGTGCGCTTCCTGTTCCTGCCCACCGAACACGACCCGGATTCCTACGTCCGCGAACTCGGCGCCGAGGCCTTCGAGGCCTGCATCGCGCAGGCGGTGCCGCTGTCGCGACAACTCGTCGAGGCCGCGGCTGAAGGTGTCGCCCTGGACAGCGCCGAGGGCCGCGCGCGCATGCTGGCCAACGCACGCCCCTTGTGGGGTGCGCTTCCCGAGGGCGCGCTCAGACGGCAGTTGCTCGGCGACCTGGCCACCCAGGCGAGGCTGCCGCTGTCGGAGCTTGAAACCCTTTGGGGGCTCTCCGCGCAAGGCCCCGCCAACGCCGGCGGCTTCGAGCGGCGGCCGGCCCGACGCGAGTTCCGCCGGCCGGAACGAGTCAGCCGCGCGGCGGCCAACCTGCTCGACCGCGCACTGTGGCTGTTGATACAGCGCGTCGAACTGTGGTCCGCCCTCGACGGCGAGGCACACGATCTTCTGGCGGGCCAGGCACTGCCCTACGGCGCGCTGTTCGCTCATCTCGAACGCGCGCTCCTAGAACATGGCCCGCAAACGCCAGCGGCCGTGCTCGACGACCTTCGTGCTCAGGCCCAGGCGATCGGCGGTGAAGTCGTGTTGTCGCGGATCTCCGAACTGCACGAACCCGAAGCATCGGCGGACCTGGCGGGCCAACTGGCCATCGTGATGGACCGGCTGCGCCTTCAGGCCATCGAGGACGAGCTGAAACAGTTGTTCGAGTCGGGAGATCTTTCCCCGGACGCGCAGCAGCGGGGCAAGGAACTGAGCCTGGACCGCGCCCGGCTGAAGGCATCGCTCACCCAAGTGCAGGTTGGCACCGCCTGAAGAGACGGAAGTTGCTTCGAGTTGTATAATTAAAGGCTTAGTACGCGCGGCAAGAGTGACAGCAGCACCTCCGGGCCCCGGCCACCCTCTGACCCAGGGTCCCCTCCAAGGCCACCTTTCACCCGCAAGAGCTGCACCCTCCAGGATGTTCACGCCAGCTTGCCCGCCCGATGCCGAACTGTCTTCGAGCTGCCCATGGGCCGCAGCGGGACAGTTCCGCTTGCGCATGGGTTCGGCGCCTTCGCTGCCTTCGGGCCAGTGACGGCGTCCAGGCCACCTACCATCCGAGGATCCGCATGACCGCGAAGAAGAGCGCCGCTCCCGCCAAGGCCGCAAAGGCCACCAAGCCCGCCAAGGCCGAAGTCGAAGACAAGAAGAAGGCCGCGGTGGCCAAGACCTCGGCCGTGGCCGAGAAGGCAGCCAAGCCCGGCAAGGCCGCCAAGGCGGAAGTGCCTGCGGCCAAGGGCAAGCCGGGCCGCAAGGGCAAGGACGACAAGGTCAAGAAGGAAGAGCCGGCGGACGAGGACTTTTCCGACCTGGAAGCCGAACTCGAGGCCGAGCCCGAGGTCGAGGCGGCCGACGAAGGCGAGACCAAGGTCAAGGCCAAGCCGCTTCGCATGAAGGTCTCGCGCGCCAAGGAGCGCGCGCTGATGCGCGAGTTCGGCCTGGACGAGACCGCGCTGACCGAGGAAGAAGTCGCCAAGCGCCGCCAGGAGCTGAAGACGCTCATCAAGATGGGCAAGACGCGGGGTTTCCTGACGCACCAGGAAATCAACGACCACCTGCCCGAGAAGCTCGTCGACAACGAGATCCTCGAAGCCATCGTGTCCATGCTCAACGACATGGGCATCGCGGTCTACGAGCAGGCACCCGACGCCGCCACGCTGCTGATCGCCGGCGGCGGCACCACCACCGCGACGGAAGAGGAAGCCGAAGAAGCCGCCGAAGCGGCGCTGTCCACGGTCGATTCCGAGTTCGGCCGCACGACCGACCCGGTGCGCATGTACATGCGCGAGATGGGCACCGTCGAGCTGCTTACGCGTGAAGGCGAGATCGAGATCGCCAAGCGCATCGAAGGCGGCCTGCAGGCGATGATGCTGGCCATCTCGGCTTCGCCGACGACGATCGCCGAACTGCTCAGCTATGCCGACAAGATCGGTGCGGGCGAGATGCAGATTTCCGAGGTGGTCGACGGCTTCGTCTCGGAAGACGAGGCCGACGACTACGTGGCCGAGGAAGACGTCGACTTCTTCGACGAGGATGACGATGACGACGGCCAGGGCGGCAGCAAGGCGCTGACCAAGAAGCTCGAGGAGCTGAAAACCGCCGCGATGGTCAAGTTCGACTCGCTGCGCATCAACTTCGAGAAGATGCGCCGTGCGTTCGAGAAGGAAGGCTACCAGTCGGGGCCCTACAGCAAGGCCCAGCAGGCCATCAGCACCGAGCTGATGACGATCCGCTTCACCGTCAAGACGATCGAGAAGCTGTGCGGCATCCTGCGTTCGCAGGTCGACGACGTGCGCCGCTACGAGCGCGAGCTGCGCAAGATCCTGGTCGACAAGTGCGGCATGCCGCAGGAATACTTCATCAAACACTTCCCGCCCAACTCGCTGAACCTGAAGTGGGCCGAGAAGGAAGCCGCCTCGGGCAAGGCGTACAGCGTGGTGCTGCAGCGCAACCTGCCGCCGGTACAGGAACTGCAGAAGAAGCTCACTGACGTGCAGGCACGCGCGGTGGTGCCGCTGGAAGACCTCAAGCTCATCAACAAGCGCATGAACGAGGGCGAGAAAGCCTCGCGCGATGCGAAGAAGGAGATGATCGAGGCCAACCTGCGCCTGGTGATCTCGATCGCCAAGAAGTACACCAACCGCGGCCTGCAGTTCCTCGACCTGATCCAGGAAGGCAACATCGGCCTGATGAAGGCGGTCGACAAGTTCGAATACCGCCGCGGCTACAAGTTCTCGACCTACGCGACCTGGTGGATCCGCCAGGCCATCACGCGCTCGATCGCCGACCAGGCGCGCACCATCCGCATCCCGGTGCACATGATCGAGACGATCAACAAGATGAACCGCCTGTCGCGCCAGCACTTGCAGGAATTCGGCTTCGAGCCGGATGCCCCGACGCTGGCCGAGAAGATGGAGATCCCCGAGGACAAGATCCGCAAGATCATGAAGATCGCCAAGGAGCCGATCTCCATGGAGACGCCGATCGGCGACGACGACGACTCGCACCTGGGCGATTTCATCGAGGACACCAACAACACCGCGCCGATCGAGGCCGCCATGCAGGCCGGCCTGCGCGACGTGGTCAAGGACATCCTCGACTCGCTGACCCCGCGCGAGGCCAAGGTGCTGCGCATGCGCTTCGGCATCGAGATGTCGACGGACCACACGCTCGAAGAGGTGGGCAAGCAGTTCGACGTGACGCGCGAGCGCATCCGACAGATCGAGGCCAAGGCGATCCGCAAGCTCAAGCACCCGAGCCGCTCGGACAAGCTGCGCACCTACCTCGACAACCTGTAATCCGACCGACGGTGGCGCGCCACGGACGAAGGGCCCTCCAAGGGGCCCTTTTCCGTTCCGGAACCGGGCGTCCAGCGGATAAACTTTCGAGCATGCAGAGCCCGTCTCTCCGATGACCCAGATCGTCCAGCGCACCATCCTGTTTGCCGACCTGCGCGGCAGTACCTCGCTGTACGAGACCATGGGCAATGCCGAGGCCACCGCCGTGGTGACGCAGAGCGTGTCCCTGCTCGCGCGCATCGTCGAGACCCTCGGCGGCCAGGTGGTGAAGACGCTCGGCGACGGCCTGATGGCGATGTTCGAGGCGCCCACTGAAGGGGTGCAGGCCGCCGACGAGATGCACGAGTCGATGGAGCGCATCGGCGGCCCGGGCAGTGCGCTGCCGCAGCCGCTGAAGGTGCAGGTGGCGCTGGCCTGCGGCGAAGTCGTGGAGATGTCGGGCGACGTCTTCGGTGACGCCGTCAACGTGGCCGCGCGGCTGCTCGACCATGCTGGCGACAACGAAACCCTGGTCACCGCCAACGTGCTGGCCGGCCTGGCGCCCATCGAGCGGCTGCGCTTTCGCAGCCTCGACCGCATGCAGCTGCGCGGGCGCGTGGAGCCGGTGCACGTGCACCTGCTGGAGGCCCAGCGCAACGCTGGCGACACCGCGGCCACCGCCTTCGGCGACCTCGCCCCGGCCCCCGAACCCGAAGGCATCCGGCTCGTCTGGACCACCCTGAACCGCATCTACAGCGGGGCCAGCCTGCCGGTGGTGCTCGGGCGCAGCCCGCAGGTCACCTACTGCATCGACGACACGCGGGTGTCGCGCTCGCATGCCCGCATCGACTGGCACGGCGGCACCTTCCAGCTCACCGACCTCAGCTACAACGGCACCTACGTGCGCTTCGACCACGACCCGGAAGTGATCAGCCTGCGCCGCGGCACCTGCACACTGCACGGCAGCGGCCTGATCGGCCTGGGCACGCCACCCATCGAGGCCGATGGCCCCAGCGTGAGATTCGAGGTCATGAAGTTCGCGGATACGCAGCCGCACGACCTGTTGCGCTGACCATGCCCGCGTCCGCTTCGGCCGACCGCGCAGCCTGGCTGGCCGAGCTTCGGCTCGATGAGGCACCGCACTTGGTCGCCGCGCTGGACGCGTTGCTGCGCAGCGTCTGCCGACAGACTGGCGCGCAAGGTGCGGCGCTGGTTCTCGACAACGGCTCCAGGCGCTGGGTCGCCAGCGCGACGGAGGGTGCCTGGCCCGCGGCGCCGGATGCATCGTCGCCCGTCCAGATCGGCGAACTCGGCATCGGTTGCGTACAGCTCTGGAGCCCGAGCGGCCCCTGCGACATGGCCCTCGCCGATGCCGCACGGGTCGCCTCGGCCCTTCTCGACGCGCGCCTGCACGAAAGGGTGTTGACCAGCATCCTGGAGCGCGAACGGATGGCCTCCGCCGCGGGCAGCGACTGGCTCTGGGAGACCGATGCCGAAGGCTTCGTGACCTGGGTGTCGGACAGTGCCGAGCGCCACACCGGATGGCCGGTCAGCCGCGAGATCGGCGCGCATGCGTCGCGCTTCGTTCGCCCGCCGCCCGGGCCTGAAGAGTTGGCGAGCTGGAACCGCTATCGAGCCGATCGAGAAGCGCATCGACCGTTTCGCGAAGCGATCTGCGAGCGCGACACGGCCCACGGGACCATGCTGGCCGCGATGAGCGGGCAGCCCCGTTTCGATCAATCCGGCCGGTTTCAGGGCTATCGCGGCGCGGCGCGTGACGTGACGGCCGAGGTGGCACAACGACACGCGGCCCGGCAGGCCCACCAGCAGCTGATGCAGGCGATGGATGCGGTGCACGCCGCGCTCATGATCAGCGGGCCCGATGGCCGCGTTCAGGCATCGAACGCCGCCTGGAAGTCGCTGCTGAACACCATGGTGGCCAGTGGCCTCTATCCCGATGCGGCTGGCCGCGAAGAAGAATTCGTTCGCTGGCGGCTCTCGCTCGCCTCGCCCGATGCGCCAACCCAGGAACTGAGCTTCGGTGACCGGACGGTGCTCGTGTCCGACAAGCGGCTTCCGGACGGCAGCACGGTGCACCTGTCGATCGATGTGACGGAGCAGCGCCGCGCCGAACAAGGTCGACGCGAGACCGAGGCACGGCTGTCGGCTGTGCTGCGGGCGGTTCCCGACCTGTGGTTCGTGGTCGATCGGGACGACCGCCTGCTGATGTGCAGCGACGAACACCATCCGCTCTTGATCGCGCCGTTCGAACAGCAGCGCGGCCAGCGATTGGGCGCGGTGCTGACGCCGCCCTACGACACCATGGCGCAGGCGGCGCTCACCATGGCCCGCGGCACGGGCGAAACCCAGCGATTCGAATACGAGAGCGTCACGCTCGACGGCCGGCGGCACCACTTCGAGGCCCGACTGGCGCCGATGCCCGACAACCAGGTGCTTTACCTGACTCGGGACCTGACGGACCTGCGCCAGCTCGAGCGCGAGTTGATGGTGCTGCAGCGGGCCATCGAGACCGACAGTTCCGTGCCCATCATCGTGACGGATGCCACCCGTGATGACGAGCCGATCGCCTACGTCAACCCCGCCTTCGAGCGCCTGACCGGTTACCCGCGCGAGGAGGCCCTCGGCCGCAACTGCCGCTTTCTGCAGGGAGCGGATCGCAACCAGCCTGCCCTCGCCGCGCTGCGCGAGGCGCTCGCTGGCGAACAGCCTTGCACGGTCGTGCTCAGCAACCGACGGCGCGACGGCAGCGAGTTCCTCAACGAGCTGAGCGTGGTGCCGATCCGTGATGCGCAGGGTCGTGTGATGCAGCACCTGGGCGTGCTCAAGGACGTCACCGAACGCGTGCGCGCCGCGGAGCGCCTGCGCGTCAGCGAGGACCTCTACCGCTCGGTGGCCGCGACGATCAGCGATGGCCTGCTCGTCGTCGGCCCTGACGGGCGCATCGTCGCGTGCAACCCGTCGGCTTGCGAGATGCTGGCCTGCTCGCCCGAGCGCCTGAGCGGAAGGCGGCTCAGCGAGCTCGGCTATCGCATCCACACCGAGGCCGACCTGCCGTTCACCGAGGCAGAACACCCGGTGCGCCAGGTGCTGCTGGGCGGGCCGCCCGTGCGCGACCGCGCGCTGCAACTGCATCGGCCCGATGGCAGCACGCGCACCATGATGCTCACCGCTCGGGCCTTGAGTGGCGCAGGCTCGCCCGCGGCCTCGTGCCTGGTCTCTTTCCGCGACGTCACCGACCAGCGTGTCGCCGCGCGGGCGCTGGCTGTCGCGGAGGAACGATGGAAGTTCGCCCTCGAAGGTGCCGGCGATGGCGTCTGGGACTACGACGAGGACACGCGCCGGATCTTCTATTCGAAGAGCTGGAAGGAGATGCTCGGCCACGCCGAATCGGAGATCGGCCCGTCGCTGTCGGAGTGGTCCGATCGCATCCATCCCGACGACCGCGCGGCGGTGCTTGCGGCGATCGCGGAGTACCGCAGCGGCAGGCGCTCGAGCTACCAGACCGAGCACCGCCTGCGCCACCGCGACGGCCATTGGATCTGGGTGCTCGATCGCGGCAAGATCGTCGAGCGTCATGCCGACGGCCGGCCGCGCCGCGTGGTCGGCATCCACACCGACATCACGCGACTCAAGCAGGCCGAGCAGGCCCTGATGGACAAGCAGGCGGCCGAACTGGCCAGCCGTGCGAAGAGCGAGTTCCTCTCGCGCATGAGCCACGAGATGCGCACGCCGTTGAACGCGGTGATCGGCTTCACGCAGCTGCTCAAGCTGCAGCCCGACGGCGGGCCGGCGAAGGTGGCCGAGTACGCCGACCATGTGCTGCGGGCCAGCGAGCACCTGCTCGGGCTGGTCAACGAGGTGCTGGACCTGCAGCGCGTCGAGGAAGGCCGCACCGAGATGCAGCCACAGGCGCTGGAACTGGCGCCCTTCCTCGACAGCACGCTCGACCTGATGCGACCCGCCGCGCTGCGCGAAGGCATCGCGCTGACCAACCAGGTTCCTGCCGGTCGCTGGGTGCACGCCGATGCGCGCTCGCTGCGCCAGGTGCTGATGAACATGGTCTCCAACGCCGTCAAGTACAACCGCAACGGCGGCTGGGTGGTGATCTCGCTGCTGCCCGCGCCGCCGGGCCGCTGCGTGATCGCCATCGAGGACACCGGCTCCGGGCTGTCCGACGAGCAGCTCTCCCGGCTGTTCCAGCCCTTCGAGCGCCTGGGCCACGAGACCTCGGCCATCGAAGGCTCCGGCCTCGGCCTGGTCATCACGCGCAGCCTGATCGAGTTGATGGGCGGCACGGTCACCCTGTCGAGCGTGCCCGGCGCCGGCACGCTGGCGCGCATCGACCTGCCGGCAGCCGACCCGCCCGCATCCGCTCCGCCATCGCCGGCCAACGTGCCGCCCGTCATCGAGGAACAGCGCCCCATGGACCAACCTGCGCTTCGCGTCCTCTACGTGGAGGACAACCGCATCAACGCCCTGCTGTTCGAGGAGGCCATGCGTGTGCTCGGCGGCATCGAACTGCTGGTTGCCGAAAACGGCGCCGATGCGCTGCGCACCGTGGAGGCCTGGACGCCGCAGGTGCTGGTGCTCGATGCCAACCTGCCCGACATGAACGGCAACGAGTTGCTCGTGCGCCTGCGCCGGCGGCCTGAACTGGCCGGGGTACCGGCCTACATGTGTTCGGCCGATGCGATGCCCGAAGACCTGCAGCGCGCACGCGACAGCGGCTTCCAGGGCTATTGGACCAAACCCATCGAGCTGAACATGGTCAGCGCCGCGCTCGACGCGCAGCGGCCTGCAGCCCCGGCCTGAAGCCGGATGCGCTGCGTCGCCGATAATCGCCGGCCACCCGACGCCCCCGCATGACCTTCGCGCCCGAACCACCCTTTCGCCACGGCACGCCCGAGACCACTGCGGTGGTGCTCGTCAACCTCGGTACCCCTGACGCACCCACCCCGGCCGCGCTGCGCCGCTACCTGGCGCAATTCCTCAGCGACCCGCGGGTGGTGGAGATTCCCCGCGCGCTGTGGTGGTTGATCCTGCATGGGGTCATCCTGCGCGTGCGGCCGGCCAAGTCGGCGAAGAAGTACGAGAGCATCTGGATGCCCGAAGGCTCGCCGCTGCAGGTCTGGAGCGCCCGCCAGGCCACCCTGTTGCGCGGCTACCTCGGCGAGCGCGGCCATGGCGTCGTGGTGCGCCACGCCATGCGCTACGGCAACCCCTCGGTGGCCAGCGTGATGGACGAGCTCAAGGCCGCTGGCGCCACGCGCGTGCTGCTGCTGCCGATGTACCCGCAGTACTCCGGCCCCACCACGGCCAGCGCCTGGGACGCAGTGGGCGCCTGGGCGGCGCAGGTGCGTCACGTGCCCGAGCTTCGTTTCGTCAACCGCTACCACGACGACGCCGGCTACATCGAGGCCCTGGCGCAACGTGTGCTGGCGCAGTGGCAGACGCATGGCCGCGGTGACCGGCTGGTGCTGAGCTTCCACGGCGTGCCCAGGCGCACGCTGCTGCTGGGCGACCCCTACCACTGCGAATGCCTGAAGACGGCACGCCTGCTGGGCGAGCGGCTCGCGTTGAAGAAGGACGAACTGGTCGTCACCTTCCAGAGCCGCTTCGGCAAGGCCGAATGGCTGCAGCCCTACACCGAGCCGACGCTGATCGAGCTGGCCCGTCAGGGCATCGCGCGGGTGGACCTGATGTGCCCGGGCTTCACCTCCGACTGCCTGGAGACGCTGGAAGAGATCGACCAGGAGGCGCGCGAGGCCTTCCTCGCGGCCGGCGGCAAGGAGTTCCACTACATCCCCTGCCTGAACGACAGCCACCCGTGGATCGCGGCGCTGGCCGACATCGCCATCCGTCACCTCCAAGGCTGGCCGACGCACCCGGCCGATCCGGCCGTGCTCGATGCGCAGCGCCAGCGGGCGCTGGCGGCCGGCGCGACCCAATAGGTCACACCCCGCAGCGCGGGCCGTTCAGGGCGCGCGGCGCAGCTTGCGGCGCAGCCGCAGCAGCCGCGGCAGGCCGAGCACGGTGACGATCACGACGAGCAACACCACCGACATCGGGCGCTGCACGAACACGCCCCAGTGGCCCTCGCCGATCGACAGCGCATTGCGCATCTGCGCCTCCGCCAGCGGCCCGAGGATCATGCCCACCACGACCGGCGCAGTCGGGAAGTCGTAGCGGCGCATCACCACGCCGAGCAGGCCGATCGCGTAGAGCAGCACCAGGTCGAAAGCCGACTGGCGCATGCCGTACACGCCCACCGTGGCGAAGATCAGGATGCCGGCATACAGCGGCGGCTTGGGGATCTTCAGCAGCTTGACCCACAGGCCTACCAGCGGCAGGTTGAGGATCAGCAGCATCACGTTGCCGATGTACAGCGAGGCGATCAGCGCCCACACCAGGGCGGCGTTCTTGTCGAACAGCTGCGGCCCCGGGTTGATGCCATAGTTCTGGAACGCGCCCAGCAGGATCGCCGTGGTGTTCGAGGTCGGGATGCCCAGCGTCAGCAGCGGGATCAGCGTGGCGGTGATGGCTGCGTTGTTGGCGGCCTCGGGGCCGGCCACGCCCTCGATGGCGCCGGTGGTGCCGAACTCCTCCTTGTGCTTGGACAGCTTCTTCTCGGTCGCGTAGCTCAGGAAGGTCGGGATCTCGCTGCCACCGGCCGGGATGGTGCCGAAGGGAAAGCCGATGAAGGTGGCGCGCAGCCAGGCCGGCCAGGAACGGCGCCACTCCGACGCCGTCATGTGGACCTTGCTCATGCGGTTCTGCGACTCGACCGTGCGGCCCTCGTAGAGCACCGCGTAAAGCGCTTCGGCCACTGCGAACAGGCCCACCGCGATGAGCACCACCTCGAGCCCGTCCATCAGCTCGGGCACGCCGCCGGTGTAGCGGGCCTGGCCGGAGATCTGGTCGATGCCCACCAGGCCCAGCGCCAGGCCGACGAACAGCGCCGTCAGGCCGCGCAGCGTGCTCTTGCCCAGCACGGCCGACACGGTGCAGAAGGCCAGCACCATCAGCAGGAAGTACTCCGGCGGCCCGAGCCGCACGGCGTACTCGGCCACCAGCGGCGCGAACAGGGTCACGAGCACGGTCGCGATGGTGCCGGCAACGAAGGAGCCGATGGCCGCGGTGGCCAGCGCCGCACCGGCGCGGCCGTTCTTGGCCATCTTGTTGCCCTCCATGGCCGTGACCATGGAGCCCGCCTCGCCCGGCGTGTTGAGCAGGATCGAGGTGGTGGAGCCGCCGTACATCGCGCCGTAGTAGATGCCGGCGAAGAAGATCATCGATGCGGTCGGGTCGACCTTCAGCGTGATCGGCAGCAGCATGGCCACCGCCGTGGCCGGCCCGATGCCAGGCAGCACGCCCACCGCCGTGCCGATGGTGCAGCCCAGCAGCGCCCACAGAAGGTTGATCGGCGTGCCAGCCGTGATGAAGCCCTGCAGCAGGTTGTTCCAGATGTCCATTGGTCAGGCCTTCCGCCGGGCCGCCCCAAGGAAGGACTGCGCCCCCTCGGGGGGCCGGAGCGCAGCGACGAAGGGGGCTGTCATCAAAGCCAGCCGGTCGATGTGAGGCCAGGCAGGTTGATGGCCAGCAACTTGGTGAACATCCAGTAGACGGGCGCAGCGATGGCCGCGCCGATGGCCAGGTCGATCAGCCAGGCCTTTGGCGACAGGTCGAGCCGACCTTCGGCCGACTTGAAGCCGCGCACCGCCAGCACGAAGCACAGCGCGCAGCTCAGGATGAAGCCGATGGTGGTGATCAGCGCCGCGTTGACGAGGATCGCCACCGACACCCACACGAAGCCCGGCCAGTGGCCGCGTTCGTCGCCCGACGGCGTTTCCATCGCGCGGTAGCCGCCGCTGGCCGCCTCCCAGACCAGGAAGGCGCCGCAGGCGAGCAAGGCGAAGCCGACCACCCAGGGCAGGAAATTGGGGCCGACCCCGCCGTAGCCGGCCTCGCTGCTGATCTGCGTCGCGCCGGCCACCAGCACGGCGCCGATCACCAGCGTACCGCCGCCGACCAGCGCCTGCCGCATGTTCATGTGAGCACCCTACGGCCTGCGGCCGGTCCCGCCAAGCGGGACCCTTCGCGCTTGGGACGGCCCGGCGCGCTCATCAGATCATCCCGGACTTGGCCATCACCGCACGCAGGCTGGCGAACTCGTCGTCGACGAACTTCTCGAAATCGGCACCGGCCAGCAGTGCCGGCGTCCAGCCGTTCTTCTCGAGCGCTTCGCCCCAGGCCTTGGTCTTGGTGGCCTTCACCACCATGTCGGTCAAGGCCTTGCGCTGCTCGGCGGTGATGCCGTTGGCGCCGTACACGCCGCGCCAGTTGCCGATCACGACATTGACGCCCTGCTCCTTCAGCGTGGGCACGTCGATGCCCTTGAGGCGCTTCTCGGACGTGACACCGATCGCGCGCATCTTGCCGGTGGTGATGTACTCGGCGAACTCGCTGTAGCCGCTGCCGCCGATGGTGACGTTGCCACCCAGGATGGCCGCGGTGGCCTCGCCACCCCCACGGAAGGCCACGTAGTTGATCTTCGCCGGGTCGACGCCGACCTCGCGGGCGATCATCGCCGCGGCGATGTGCTCGGTGGATCCGCGCGAGCCGCCGCCCCACTTGACGCTGCCCGGGTCCTTCTTGAGCTGCTCGATGACGTCCTTCATGGTCTTCAGCGGCGAATTGGCCGGCAGCACGAAGACGTTGTACTCGCTGGTCAGGCGCGCGATCGGCGTGGCCTGCGACAGGCTCACCGGCGGCTTGCCGGTGATGATGCCGCCGAGCATGACGGCGCCCATCACCATCATCGCGTTGGCGTCGCCCTTGTTGGCGTTGACGAACTGCGCCAGGCCGATGGCCCCGGCGGCGCCGCCCTTGTTGTCGAAGCTCACCGATGCGGCGCCGGCTTCCTGCAGCGCCTTGCCGAGCGCGCGGCCCGTGCTGTCCCAGCCGCCGCCGGGGTTGGCGGGAATCATCATCTTCAGGTTGGCGCTGGCGCGGGCCGACAGCGGCAGCGCGCCGGCGGCGGCCAGGGCGGCCAGGGAGCGGAGGAAGGTGTCGCGACGCATGCGGGTGTCTCCTTGCTGGATTGCGAGTGGGCCGATGTTCGGCGCAAAAGCTGTCAGTCGGCTGTCCGTTCACCTAGGGAAAGCTCTAGGATCACTGGCGTCTGGACCCGCGCCCGATCGCCGAGACTGGCGCCCCCGATGAAGCTGCTGCTGATCGAAGACAACGCCGCGATGCAGACCACGCTGCAGCGCTCGTTCCAGCGTCGCGGCATCCAGGTGGTGCCGTGCACCGACGGCGCCCGCGCCCTCGACCGCTGGCGTGCCAGCGTTCCCGACGTGGTGCTGCTCGACCTCAGCCTGCCCGGCCTGGACGGCCTGCAGGTGCTCACGCAGGCGCGTGCCGAGGGACTGCGCACGCCCGTGCTCATCCTCACCGCGCGCGGTACCGTGGGCGATCGCATCCTCGGCCTGAACAGCGGCGCGGACGACTACCTGCCCAAACCCTTCGACCTCGACGAACTCGAGGCGCGCATCCGTGCGCTGGCACGCCGGCGCGAGTTGCCCGGTACGAGCGACACCGCAGCGCCGGCCTTCGCCGGCCTGAGCGTCGACGGCCCCAGCGGCGCCGTCTGCCTGAACGGCACGCCGATGGAGCTGACGCCCCGCGAAGCCGCGATGCTGCGCGCCCTGCTCGCCCGCCCCGGCCAGGCGCTGGCCAAGGAGCGTCTGGTCGAGACCGTGTTCCCCGGCGAAGCGGTGCAGGCCGATGCCATCGAGGTGGTGGCCTACCGGCTGCGCAAGCGCCTCGCCGCCACCGGCGTGCAACTGGTGACGCTGCGCGGCCTGGGTTACCTGCTGAAGGCCGCGGCGTGAGGCTGGGGCAGCTTTCGCTGCGCAGCCAGCTGCTGCTGGGCATCCTGCTGCCAGTGCTGCTGGGGGTGCTGGTCAACACGGTCAGCCTGTACCGCCAGGCGCTGCGCGCGGCCGACACGGCCTACGACCGCACGCTGCTGGCCAGCGCCAAGTCGATCGGCGAGCAGCTCGAGGTCAGTGGCGCCGGCGACGCGGCGCGAGTGCGCGCCACCGTGCCCTACTCCGCGCTCGAGGCCTTCGAAGCCGACAACCGCAGCCGCATGTTCTTCAAGGTCAGCGGCTTCCAGGGCGAGATGGTGTCGGGCTTCGAGGACCTGCCGGCCTGGCGCGGCAAGCTGCCCGACAAGGGCCCGTATGCGGCGCTGGTCGACTTCTACGACGACGTCTACCGCGAGCAGCCGGTGCGCGTGGCCGTGCTGCTGCAGCCGGTGGCCAGCGTCGAGGGGCGCGGCGTGGCCACCGTCCAGGTGGCCGAGACACTCGAGCTGCGCCAGACGCTGGCGCGGCAGATCCTCGTCGACACGCTGTGGCGGCAGGCCGCGCTGCTGGCCGTGCTGATCGGCGTGGTGCTGTGGGTGGTGCAGCGTGCGACCCGACCGGTGCGCGAGCTCAGCGCGCAGCTGCGCGGCCGCGCCGAGAACGACCTCTCGCCGATCGCCGCCGCCGATGCGCCGCGCGAGCTGCAACCGCTGGTCGACGCCACCAACCAGGTGATGGGCCGGCTCGCCCACCTGCTGGACCACCAGAAGCGCTTCGTGCGCGACACCGCGCACCAGCTGCGCACGCCGCTGGCGGTGCTGAAGACACAGCTGCAATCGGCGCTGCGCGGTGACGTCGAACCGGTGCAGGCGCTGCACGAGATCAACCACACGGTGGACCGCGCCACGCAGCTGGCCAACCAGATGCTGGCGCTGGCCAAGGTCGAGCAGTTGCGCCAACAGGGTGATGCACCGGTGCTCGACTGGGCAGAGATCGCCCGCGCCGTGGCGCTCGACCTGGGCGCGCTGATCGCGCAGCGCCAGCTCGACTTCGAGATCGCCACCGTGCCCGCGCCGGTGCGCGGCCACGAGTGGGCGCTGCGCGAACTCACGCGCAACCTGCTGCACAACGCCATCAAGCTGTGCCGCGAAGGCGGCACGCTGGCCATGCGAGTCGTCAGCGACGGCCGCACCGCAGCCCTGACCATCGCCGACAGCGGCCCGGGTCTCGCGCCCGAACTGCGCGAGCGTCTGTTCCAGTCCTTCGCCGCCGGCGAACGCGGCGGTGGCTCGGGCCTCGGCCTGGCGATCTGCCACGAGATCGTCGGCTCGCTCGGCGGCAGCCTGTCGCTGGACAACCGGCTCGCCAGCGGCCGCGTCGTCGGGCTGGACGCGACGGTGCGCGTGCCCTTGGCGGACAATCCCGATCGATGAGCGACGACGACAGCGACAAGACCCGAGTGCGCCTGGACAAGTGGCTGTGGGCCGCACGCTTCTACAAGACGCGCAGCCTGGCCGCCGACGAGATCGCCAAGGGACGCGTGCAGGTCAACGGCCAGGCGGCCAAGCCCTCGCGGGAGGTGCGCGAGGGCGACACGATCGAGCTGCGCCAGCAGCAGAGCGCGCGCACCGTGCAGGTCCATGGGCTGAGCCATGTGCGCGGGCCGGCGCCGGTGGCGCAGGCGCTGTATGCCGAGACCGAAGAGAGCATCGCCCTGCGTGCGAAGCAGGCCGAGCAGCGGCGTTTCGGAACCGAGCCGGCGCAGACCATCGAACAAGGGCGGCCGACCAAGCGCGATCGCCGCAAGCTGGCCGACTGGGATCGCTGGAGCGCCGCAGTCGAGCCGCCGCCGCGCGGACGCTCCTGAACGACCCGCCTCAGCCCAGCTCCCAGAGGTCGCCTGCAGCCAGCCCGGCGGGCGCCCGCAGGCGCTCCTTGGCGGACGCGTCGCCGAGCAGGTGCCAGCGCCACCAGTCGGCGGAGACTCCCGCCACCACGCGCTGGTGCAGCGACTGCAGCGCGGCGGCCTGGGGCCCGCGACGCAACCGGCGACCGCCCTCGCGCGCCTCGGCCATGCCGGTGCCACCGCCGAAAGTCATGTGGTCCGCCCCGGCCAGCACCAGCTGCGCCTTCTGCCCCGCCGGCAGGCCGCGATAGACGGCGCGGCGCGCCGCATTGCTGGCATCGCCGACGATCATCGCGTCGTCGTCGGTGCCGGTGATGGCGAGGAAGGGACGCGCGATCGCGCCGAATCGCGCCGCCATGGCGGCGTCGTCGAGCCCGTCGCGCTCGTTGAAGCCCGGGCTGAAGGCGATGAAGGCCCGCGGGCGCGGGTCGGCGATGCGCGCCACGCTGGCCGAGCGCCCTGTACGCGCCGGCCGTTCGCCGGCGACCGCCTGGGTGAGACGGGCGCCGAAGGAATGACCCGAGAAGCCGATCGCATCGCCACGCAGCCGCGCCCAGGCGCCGCCGGCGGCCTGGCGGCGCAGCACTTCGTCGATGGCGAAATGCGCGTCGGCGATGCGCGCGAGGTACTGCTCCGCCCCAGCCGCCTGGCGTGCGCCGCGCAATCCCGACTGCCAGATGCTGCTGTCGCTGCCCGGGTGCTGCAGGTGCAGCGCGGCCAGCCCCGCGGCCTGCCAGGCCTCGCCCCAGACGGCACCCCCGGCCCGGCTGCCGCCCAGGCCGTGGGAGTGGATGACCAGGCCGCAAGGGCCGTCGCCGGCTGGCCAGCGAACGCGCACCGGCAGTTCGCGCTGACGCGCCGGATCCTGCCAGGTCTGGTCCTCGAAGGCCGCAGGCGGCGCCCCCCAGGCGCGGCCGGACGCCCAGGCGGACGCCAGGCCGGCGGCAAGCAGGTCTCGGCGATTCATGGCAGCGGATTCTGGCGCGTTTTCCGCGAAAGTCCCTCTTGAAAGCACGGCCTCCGCCCCAAGGTCGAGGCCTGCACCCCTTTTGACCCGTCATGTCGAACCACGAACAAGCTCCCCAGACCCCCGAAGCCGCCGAGCCGGCATCGCAGGCGCTCGACCTGCAGGCACAGTTCACGGAACTGCAGGCCAAGCACGCCGACATGTCGGATGCCTACCTGCGCGCCAAGGCCGAGGCCGAGAACACCCGCCGCCGCGCCGAGGAAGAGATGTCGAAGGCGCGCAAGTACGCCATCGAGAGCTTCGCCGAGAGCCTGGTGCCGGTGAAGGACAGCCTGGAGGCGGCCATCGCCATCCCCGCGGCCACCAACGAGCAATTGCTCGAGGGCGTCCACGCCACGCTGCGCCAGCTGAGCGCCGCGCTGGAGCGCAACAAGGTGATCGAGCTGAACCCCGCAGCCGGCAGCAAATTCGACCCGCACCAGCACCAGGCGATCAGCGTGGTGCCGGCGGAGCAGGAGGCCAACACCGTGGTGGCCGTGCTGCAGAAGGGCTACCTGATCGCCGAGCGCGTGCTGCGCCCCGCGCTGGTCACCGTGGCCGCGCCGAAGTGACGAACTCCACAGGCTGTTCACCCTTGAAATAGCCGCAGTTATCCACAACTCGAAGACAACCGGAAACCCGTTCTCAGGAGCACACACATGGCAAAGATCATCGGCATCGACCTCGGCACCACGAACTCGTGCGTGGCCATCATGGAAGGCAACACCACCAAGGTGATCGAGAACAGCGAGGGTGCACGCACCACGCCGTCGATCATCGCCTACCAGGAAGACGGCGAAGTGCTGGTGGGTGCCTCGGCCAAGCGCCAGGCCGTCACCAACCCGAAGAACACGGTGTATGCGTCCAAGCGACTCATCGGCCGCAAGTTCACCGAGAAGGAAGTGCAGAAGGACATCGACCTGATGCCCTACAAGATCACCGCGGCCGACAACGGCGATGCGTGGATCGAGGTGCGCGGCAAGAAGCTCGCGCCGCCGCAGATCAGCGCCGAGGTGCTGCGCAAGATGAAGAAGACCGCCGAGGACTACCTCGGCGAAGAGGTCACCGAGGCGGTGATCACGGTGCCGGCGTACTTCAACGACAGCCAGCGCCAGGCCACCAAGGACGCCGGCCGCATCGCCGGGCTGGACGTGAAGCGAATCATCAACGAGCCGACCGCGGCCGCGCTGGCCTTCGGCCTGGACAAGCACGGCAAGGGCGACCGCAAGATCGCCGTCTATGACCTGGGCGGCGGCACCTTCGACATCTCGATCATCGAGATCGCCGATGTCGACGGCGAGAAGCAGTTCGAGGTGCTGTCGACCAACGGCGACACCTTCCTCGGCGGCGAGGACTTCGACCAGCGCATCATCGATTACATCGTTTCCGAGTTCAAGAAGGAGCAAGGTGTCGACCTGTCGAAGGACGTGCTCGCGCTGCAGCGCCTGAAGGAAGCCGCCGAGAAGGCGAAGATCGAACTCTCGAACGGCACGCAGACCGACATCAACCTGCCCTACGTGACCGCCGATGCCTCGGGCCCGAAGCACCTGAACATCAAGCTCACGCGCGCCAAGCTGGAGTCGCTGGTCGAGGAGCTGATCGAGCGCACCATCGCGCCGTGCCGCACCGCCATCAAGGATGCTGGCGTGGCCGTGAGCGCCATCGACGACGTGATCCTGGTCGGCGGCATGACGCGCATGCCCAAGGTGCAGGACAAGGTCAAGGAGTTCTTCGGCAAGGAGCCGCGCAAGGATGTCAACCCGGATGAAGCCGTGGCCGTGGGCGCGGCCATCCAGGGCCAGGTGCTGGCCGGCGACCGCAAGGACGTGCTGCTGCTCGACGTGACCCCGCTGAGCCTGGGCATCGAGACGCTGGGCGGCGTGTTCGCCGCGCCTCATCGAGCGCAACACGACGATCCCGACCAAGAAGAGCCAGGTGTTCTCGACGGCCGACGACAACCAGACCGCGGTTACCATCCGCAGTGCGAGCGCGAGATCGCCGCCTCAGCAACAAGATGCCTGGGCCAGTTCGACCTCCGGTATCCCGCCGGCGCCGCGCGCGCACGCCGGTCGAGGTGACCTTCGACATCGACGCCAACGGCATCCTGCACGTCGGCGCGAAGGACAAGGCCACCGGCAAGGAGAACAAGATCACCATCAAGGCGAACTCGGGCCTCAACGAGGACGAGATCCAGAAGATGGTGAAGGACGCCGAGCTGAACGCGGCCGAGGACAAGAAGAAGCTCGAGCTGGTGCAGGCGCGCAACCAGGCCGATGCGATGGTGCACTCGGTGCGCAAGAGCCTGGGCGAGCATGGCGACAAGCTCGACGCTGGCGAGAAGGAGAAGATCGAGGCCGCGCTGAAGGACGCCGAGGAATCGCTCAAGGGCGAGGACAAGGCCGACATCGAGGCCAAGACCGAAGCGCTGATGGCAGCCAGCCAGAAGCTGGGCGAGAAGGTCTACGCGGACGCGCAGGCAGCACAGGCCGCGGCTGGTGGCGCGGAAGCGCCGCAGGGCGCTCAGGCTTCGGCCAAGCCGGCCGACGACAACGTGGTCGACGCCGACTTCAAGGAAGTCAAGAAGTGACCAGACGGACAGCCCGCTCGCGGGCTGCCGTCCTGTCTCGCCGCGTTCGATGTGACAGGCCTCGCCTGCACGTCAACGCGGCGTTCTGCGTTGTGAAGCACTGAGAAATTGCATGGCAAAGCGCGACTACTACGAGACTCTCGGCGTGGCGAAGAACGCCTCCGAGGACGATATCAAGAAGGCCTACCGCAAGCTGGCCATGAAGCACCACCCTGACCGCAACCAGGGTGACGGCGACGACGCGAAGAAGGCCGAAGAGAAGTTCAAGGAGGCCAAGGAGGCCTACGAGATGCTGTCGGACGCGCAAAAGCGCGCCGCCTACGACCAGTACGGCCATGCCGGCGTCGACCCGAATATGGGCGGCGCGGGCTTTCGTCCGGGCGGCCCGGGCGCCGACGGCTTTGGCGGCTTCGCCGAGGCCTTCGGCGACATCTTCGGCGACATCTTCGGCGGCCAGGGCGGCCCGCGCCGCGGCGGCGGCGGGCAGCAGGTGTTCCGCGGCAGTGACCTGAGCTACGCGATGGAGATCACGCTCGAGGAAGCCGCCCACGGCAAGGAAACCCAGATCCGCATCCCGAGCTGGGAAAGCTGCGAAACCTGTCACGGCACCGGCGCCAAGCCCGGCACCAGCCCGAAGACCTGCAGCACCTGCAACGGCGCGGGCACGGTGCACATGCGCCAGGGATTCTTCAGCATTCAGCAGTCCTGCCCGCACTGCCACGGCACCGGCAAGATCATCCCCGACCCCTGCATGACCTGCAGCGGCCAGGGCAAGATCAAGAAGAACAAGACGCTGGAAGTGAAGATCCCCGCCGGCATCGGCGAGGGCATGCGCATCCGCTCCAGCGGCAACGGCGAGCCGGGCACCAACGGCGGCCCGCCAGGCGACCTGTACATCGAGATCCGTGTCAAACAGCACGACATCTTCGAGCGCGACGGCGACGACCTGCACTGCACCGTGCCGGTGGGCCTGACCACGGCGGCGCTGGGCGGCGGCATCGAGGTGCCCACGCTCAGCGGCAAGGCCGAGATCGAGCTGCCCGAGGGCACCCAGCACGGCAAGACCTTCCGGCTGCGCGGCAAGGGCATCAAGGGCGTGCGCTCCAGCTACCCGGGCGACCTGTATTGCCACGTGGCGGTGGAAACGCCGATCAAGCTCACCGAACACCAGCGCAAGTTGCTCAAAGAGCTCGAGGAGTCGTTCCGCAAGGGCGGCGACAAACATTCGCCCAACGCCAAGAGCTGGACGGACCGGGTGCGCGACCTGTTCAAGTAAGCCGGGGGGCGTGCCGATAAGAAGGCTTTCCGACCTCGTCTGAAGCCTTCATGGCACGTCTGCTGTACCCCGATATCGGCGACTGCCGCGCCCTCGTGATCGATGGCAACATGACCTCGCGGAGCATCCTCAGCGGGATGCTGCGCGACATGGGCGTGGGCCACGTGGCGCACGCCAGCCGTGCCGCCGACGCGCGACGCATGCTCGAAGGCCGCACCTTCGACGTGGTGCTGTGCGACTACCACTTCGACCACTCGCCGATGTCCGGGCAGGACCTGCTGGACGACCTGCGCCGCTCGCAGCTGCTGCCCTACTCCACCGTGTTCGTGATGGTCACCGGCGAGGCCGGCTACACGCACGTCGCCGAGGCCGCCGAGGCGGCCCTCGACAGCTACCTGCTCAAGCCCCACACCGCCAGTGCGCTCGAGCAGCGGGTGCTGCAGGCGCGCCACCGCAAAAAGGTGCTCGGCCCGATCTTCGAGGCGATCGCCGAAGAGGACTTCGAGACCGCCGCCAGGCTCTGCCAGGAGCGTTTCGAGCAGCGGGGCGAATACTGGCTGTACGCCGCGCGCGTCGGCGCGGAACTGTGGGTGCGGCTCAACCAGCTCGACAAGGCGCGCTACCTCTACGAAGCGGTGCGCGAAGCCCGCGCCGCGCCCTGGGCCAAGCTGGGCATCGCCCGCGTCGAACTCGAATCGGGCCAGCTCCAGCAGGCCACGCGCACGCTGGAGAGCCTGATCGGCGAACAGCCGACCTACGCCGACGCCTACGACGTGATGGGCCGGGTGCAGGTCGAACAAGGCGACATGACGGCGGCGCTGGAGACCTACCGCACCGCCACCGAGCTCACGCCGGCGAGCATCAGCCGCCTGCAGAAGCAGGGCATGCTGGCCTTCTACATGGGCGAGGCTGCCGAGGCGACCGACGCGCTGGAGCGCACGGTGCGCATCGGCATCAGCTCGAAGATGTTCGACTGCCAATCGCTCGTGCTGCTGGTGCTGCTGCACCACGACACGCGTGACACGAAGGCCTTCGTGCGCGCCTGCAGCCACATCGAGCGCGCTGTCGAGAAGCGGCCGGAAAGCGCCCGCTTGCGACGCTTCCTCGAGACTGCGCGCATCCTGCAGGCGCTGGTCGAGCGCCAGGTCGGCAATGCGATGCGCGCAGCCACCACGCTGGCCGCACAGATCCGCGATGAGGACTTCGACTTCGAGGCGGCCGCCAACCTGCTGGCCGCACTCTCGCGCATGAGCGGGACCGAGATCCAGCTGCCCGAAGCCGACAGCTGGGTGATGGACCTGGCACGACGCTTCTGTGCCTCCAAGGCCTCCACCGACATGCTGTGCATGGCCTGTGCGCCGCACCCGCCTTTCGAGGCCCTCGTGCGCGCCGCGCACCAGACGATCACCACCGCGGCCGAGAAGGCCATGACGAACAGCCTGAACGGCGCGCACGAAGCCACCGTGCGCTCGCTGCTCGAGCTCGGCGGCTCGACGCTGAACGCCAAGCTGCTCGACATGGCCGGCCTGGTGCTGAACCGCCACGGCGCCAAGATCGCCGACTGCGAGCAACTCGGCGATCAGATCGCCGGGCTGCGCCGCCGCTTCTGCACGCGAGGCACCCAGGTCGCCCTGGGCACCAGCGCCGGGCGTTCCTCGGGCGGGCTGACGCTGCGCCACTGAGGTTCCATCGCCGACCGCGGCCAGCCGTAACCCGTCCTTAACGCCGGGGCAAGGCGGGGGACCGACAATGCCGGGCATGTCCAGACCGATGTCCTTTGCGTCGCGCGAGTGGAATCCGCTGACGCTGGCCTTGATCACCAGCCTGTGGGTCGCCGCCTTCGCCAACTGGCCGCTGTGGCGGGCCTTGCTCGCGTTGCCTGAGAACGCGAGTCTGCGCGGCGCGCTGTTCATCGCTGGCTTCGGCGCGATGATCGCGTCGCTGACCTTCGTGCTGCTGTGCGTGGCCGCCTGGCGCCGCGCCATCAAGCCGGCGGCCGCGCTCTTCCTCGTGCCGGCGGCCGCCGGTGCGCACTTCATGGGCACCTACGGCGTCGTCATCGACCCGACCATGATGGTCAACGTGCTGCAGACCAACGCGACCGAGACGCGCGACCTGATCAGCCTGCGCCTGGTGATGAGCCTGCTGTTCATCGCGGCCCTGCCGATCGCCTTGATGTGGCGTCTGCCGGTGCGTCGCCTGAGCTTCGTCGCCCAGCTCTCGCGCAACCTGGGTGCGATGCTCGCCGGCATCGCGCTGCTGGCGGTGCTGCTGTTCGCGCTGTTCGCCGACCTGTCCGCGACCATGCGCAACCACAAGTCGATGCGCTACCTGATCAACCCGCTGAACTCGTTCTATGCGCTCGGCTCGCTGGCGCACCAGGCGAACGCGCGGCCCAAGGGGCCGCCGGAGGCGATCGGTGTCGGTGCGACGCTGGCGCCGCGTGCTGCCGGTGCGCGTCCGCCGCTGATGCTGCTGGTGGTCGGCGAGACGGCGCGCTCCGACCACTTCTCGCTCAACGGCTACGAGCGGCCGACGAATCCGCAGCTCGCGACGCTGGGTGTGGTGAGCTACCGCGACGTCACGTCCTGCGGTACCAACACGGCGGCCTCGCTGCCCTGCATGTTCTCGCACCTCGGCCGCGCCGGCTACGAGTCGCGCGAGCGCGAGCACGAGAACCTGCTCGACCTGGCGCAGCGTGCCGGCCTGGCCGTGCTCTGGCTGGACAACCAGTCCGGCTGCAAGGGGCTGTGCGAGCGCGTGCCCAATGGCATGGCTTCGGAGGGTGCCCCCGCCACCCTGTGCAGCGATGGCGAGTGCCTCGATGAAGCCCTGCTGCACGGGCTGGATGCGCGACTGGCCGCGCTCGATCCGGCACGCCGCGCAAACGGCGTGCTCCTCGTGCTGCACCAGATGGGCAGCCACGGGCCGGCCTACTGGCGCCGCGCTCCGGCCGATCGCAAGCCCTTCCAGCCCGAGTGCCTGACCAACGTGCTGCAGCAGTGCGACCGGCAGGCGCTGGTCAACGCCTACGACAACTCGATCGCCTACACCGATCACGTGCTGGCGCAGTCGATCGCCTGGCTGGGCCGCCAGCAGGGGGCGTTCGACCCGCTGCTGCTGTACGTCTCGGACCACGGCGAATCGCTGGGCGAGAACGGCCTGTACCTGCACGGCCTGCCCTACGCGGTGGCGCCGCGCGAGCAGGTCCATGTGCCGATGGTCGTGTGGCTGCCCGCTCAGACCGAGCAGGCGGCCGGGCTGCGCAAGGCCTGCCTGGCCGAGCAGCGCGACCGGCCGATCAGCCACGACCACCTGTTCCACACGGTGAGCGGCGCTCTGGGCATCCGCGCCGGCGAGTACCGCGCCGAACTCGACGCCTTCGCGGCGTGCCGCCAGCCCTGAGCTCGCAGCTCAGAAAAGCGCGGCCTGCGCGGGCGGCGTCGCGTCGTGCGGCGCGCGGAACAGCGTCAGGTCCAGCGGCTCACGTTCGCGGTTCAGGCCCAGCCGCGCGCACGCCTTCTCGAAACGCTGGCGCAGCAGCTTCGCCCACACGCCCTCGCCCGTCATGCGCGTGCCGAAGCGCGCGTCGTAGTCGCGGCCGCCGCGCATCTCGCGCACGCGCGCCATGACGCGCTCGGCTCGCTGGGGGAAGTGCGTGCCCAGCCAGTCCTGGAAGATCGGGTTCACCTCCCAGGGCAGGCGCAGCACGATCGAGAACGCCGAACGGGCTCCCGCCTGGGCAGCGGCTTCGAGGATGCGCTCGAGTTCGGGCTCGTTGATGAAGGGGATGACCGGCGACACGCTCACCCCGACCGGCACACCGGCGCTCGCCAGCGCCGCGATGGTCTTCAGCCGCCGCTGTGGCGACGCCGCGCGCGGCTCGAGGATGCGCGCGAGCGACGCATCGAGCGTCGTGACCGACACGTACACGGCGGCCAGCCGCTGCGCGGCCATCGGTGCGATCAGGTCAAGATCACGTTCGACGCCGGCCGATTTGGTGACCAGCGAAAAGGGGTGGCGCCATTCGCTGAGCACCTCGATCACCGAGCGCGTGATGCCCAGCCTGCGTTCAGCGGGCTGGTAGGCGTCGGTGGCCGAGCCGATGTTGAGCATCAGCGGTTCGTAGCCGCGGTGGGCGAGCGCCTCGCGCAGGCGCTGAGCAGCGTTCACCTTGGCGATGATGCGCGACTCGAAGTCGATGCCCGGCGACAGGTTGAGGTAGCTGTGCGTGGGCCGTGCGAAGCAGTAGACGCAGCCGTGTTCGCAACCCCGATACGGGTTGATCGACAGATCGAAGGAGATGTCGGGCGAATCGTTGCTGGTGAGGATCGACTTGACGCGCTCTTCGATGATCCGCGTCTGCGGCGCCAGTACTTGCTCGGTGGCTTGCTGATCCAGCGTGCCCCAGCCGTCGTCCCACGGTTCGGCGTGCTGCGAACTGAAGCGGTGCTCCAGCGCCCAGGTGGTGCCGCGGCCCTTCACGGCCTGGGATTCGGCGGGAACGATGGCGATTCGGCGGGCATGTCGCATACTGTGAATATATACAGTATGCGCCTCACGTGCCAATCAGTAGTCGTCGCCCCCGTTGCCCATGCCCGGCGCCAGGTTGTCGAACTTGGTCAGCGGCTTCAGGAAGGTCAGCTT
The DNA here is from genome assembly GCF_017795745.1 of Rhizobacter sp. AJA081-3. Classification (GTDB taxonomy): domain Bacteria; phylum Pseudomonadota; class Gammaproteobacteria; order Burkholderiales; family Burkholderiaceae_C; genus Piscinibacter. Next base: position 2,166,252 of record NZ_CP059067.1, read on the forward strand.
CACCGTGCCCGTCGGGCCATTGCGCTGCTTGCCGATGATGATCTCGGCGATGCCCGGCTCCTTGCAGGCTTCCTTGGTGTAGTACTCGTCGCGGTAGATGAACATGATCACGTCCGCGTCCTGCTCGATGGCGCCTGACTCGCGCAGGTCGCTCATCATCGGCCGCTTGTCGGTGCGCGTCTCGACGCTGCGGTTGAGCTGCGACAGCGCGATCACCGGGCACTTCAGCTCCTTGGCGAGCGACTTCAGGCCGCGCGAGATCTCGCCGATCACGGTGGCGCGGTTCTCGTCGCTGCTGCCGCCGCTGCCGCTCATCAGCTGCAGGTAGTCGACGACGATCAGGCCGAGCTGCCCGCACTGCCGCGCCTGGCGCCTGGCACGCGCGCGCACTTCGCTGGGCGTGAGGGCCGGGCTCTCGTCGATGTACATGCTGACCTTGCCGAGCTTCTCGACGGCCTCGGACAGGCGGCCCCATTCGTCGTCGCGCAGCCGGCCGGTGCGCAGGTTGCTCTGGTCGATGCGGCCGAGCGAGCCGACCATGCGCAGTGCGAGCTGGGCGGCGCCCATTTCCATCGAGAAGACCACCACCGGCAGGCCTTCGTTGACGGCCACGTACTCACCGATGTTCAGCGCGAAGGCCGTCTTGCCCATCGAGGGCCGCGCCGCCAGGATGATCAGGTCGCCCGGCTGCAGGCCGGCGGTCATCTTGTCGAGGTCGAAGAAGCCGGTGCGCACGCCGGTCACGTCCTCGGCGCCGTTCTCGTGCAGTTCGTTGACGCGGTCGATCAGCTGCACGACCAGCTGGTCCATGCTCTGGAAGCCCTGCTTCGAGCGCGAGCCTTCCTCGCCAATGCGGAAGATCTTGCCCTCGGCTTCGTCGAGGATCTCCGAGACCTGCCGGCCCTGAGGGTTGAAGGCCGCGGTGGCGATCTCGTCCGACGTGGCGACCAGCTTGCGCAGCACCGCGCGCTCGCGAACGATCTCGGCGTAACGGCGCAGGTTGGCGGCGCTGGGCACGCTCTGCGCCAATGCGTTCAGGTAGACCAGGCCGCCGCATTCCTCGGCCTTGCCGTGGCTCTGCAACTGCTCGAACACGGTGATCACGTCGGCCGGCTTGGTCGCGTTGACCAGCGCACCGATGGCGGCATAGATGTGCCGGTGCTCGAAGCGGTAGAAGTCGCTGTCGGTCAGCAGGTCACCAGCGCGGTCCCAGGCGCTGTTGTCCAGCAGCAGGCCGCCCAGGACGCTTTGCTCCGCCTCGATCGAATGCGGCGGGATGCGCAGACGCGCCACCTCGTCGTCGCGCGGCGGCGCCGCACTCTGCTCGGAAGACTCGTAGACCTTGGACATGGTTCGCTTCTGTGGGCAATCTTGTGGGCAAGGCTGTGGACAGCCGGTGACCAAGCGGGGGAAACAGCTTGAAAACCCGGCGGCCAATGAGAAAGGGCCGGCAATGCCGGCCCCGTCGTGGTCGCGTCGAGAACCTTAATCGGTTTCGCCGATCACCACAACCTTGACTTCCACCAGCACATCGGTGTGCGGGACCACCGAGACGGTGTGCTCGCCGACGGTCTTCAGCGGACCGTTGGGCATGCGCACCTGCGCCTTGGCGATCTTGAAGTCGATGCGGGTCAGCGCGTCGGCGATGTCGGCGTTGGTCACCGAACCGAACAGACGACCGTCCACACCCGCCTTCTGGGTGATGTGCACGGTGCGGCCGTTCATCTTCTCGCCCAGCGCTTGCGCGGTGGCGAGCTTGTCGGCGGCGGCTTTCTCGAGCTCGGCACGCTTGGCCTCGAACTCCTTGATCGCGGCGTCCGTGGCGCGGCGGGCGGCACGGGTCGGGATCAGGAAGTTGCGGGCGTAGCCGTCCTTGACCTTGACGACGTCGCCGAGGTTGCCGAGGTTGATCACCTTTTCGAGCAGGATCACTTGCATGGCTTGGCTCCTTTAGACCTTGTGCTGGTCGCTGTACGGCAGCAGGGCCAGGAAGCGAGCGCGCTTGATGCAGGTGGTCAGCTGACGCTGGAAGAAGGCGCGCGTGCCGGTCAGGCGGGCGGGCGTGATCTTGCCGTTTTCGCTGATGAAGTCGCGCAGGGTATCGACATCCTTGTAGTCGATTTCCTTGACGCCGGTGACCGTGAAGCGGCAGAAGCGCTTGCGGCGGAACAGCAGCGATTGTTGGTTGCGCTTGGGCTTGCGGTCCTTCGAGAACCGACCTTTACCACGTGGCGGGGGCATATTTCACCTCTTTCAAATCTATCCGGATACGAACAATGTTCAGTCGAGCTCGGTCACATGGAACACGACGCCGCGGCCGTTGCGCTGGGAACCGAGGAAGCCGGCAAAGCCGTGTTCGCTTCCGAGTTCGAGGGCCGAGACCCGCTGCGTGATCTCCCCGATCGCCCGGGCCCGGATTTCCACCGAGACCTTGCGGGCCTGACCGTCCTGCGTGACCTGCGATTCGTGCCTGAGGCTCAGATCGAGGGCCGGCAGCCCGGCGGGGGTGTAGCGCAGCGCGCCGCGTTCGACCAGCGTGGCCGACAGCATCAGCCTGTTCAGGCAGCCGACTCCTGCGGCGCCTTGCGCGACTCTTCCTTCTCGACCATCTTCATCATGACCGACGGCGTGGTCTCGGCCTGGGCCTTCACCACCGTCAGGTGGCGCAGCACGGCGTCGTTGAAGCGGAAGCCCGTCTCGATCTCGGCCAGGGTTTCCTTGCTGCACTCGATGTTGATGCACAGGTAGTGCGCCTTGGCGAGCTTCTGGATCAGGTAGGCCATCTGACGGCGGCCCCAATCCTCCACGCGATGGACCTTGCCGCCACCTGCGGTGACGAGTCCCTTGTAGCGCTCCAGCATGGCCGGAACCTGTTCGCTTTGATCCGGATGGATCAGCAACACGATTTCATAGTGACGCATTGATACTCCTTCTGGTTTCCGTTGCGACCGCCCGAATGGCAGTCACACCGTGGAAGCCACCCCGAAGCGTCGAACCCGGGTGTGGCAAGGGGAAAGCCCATGAGTATACCCGCAATGTGCGGGCAGAGGCTCAGCCGCTGAGTCCGTAGACCTTGGGCTTGGCGCCGCTGCGAGCCCGGCGCACCAGCACGGTGGGGAAGCTCACCGGCAGCGTGTTCGGGAAATCGCGGCTGTAGTGCAGGCCGCGGCTCTCATGGCGCATCAGCGCCGAGCGCACGATCAGCTCGGCGCAGTCGACCAGGTTGCGCAGTTCCAGAAGGTCGCGGTTGACGCGGAAGTTGGCGTAATAGTCGTCGATCTCGCTCTTCAGCAGCTTGATGCGGTGCAGCGCCCGCTCCAGGCGCTTGGTGGTGCGCACGATGCCCACGTAGTTCCACATCAGCAGGCGCAGCTCGTCCCAGTTGTGGGCGATGACCACCTGCTCGTCGGCGTTCTCGACCTGGCTCTCGTCCCAGGCCGGCAATGGCGGATGGGCGGGTTCGGGCCGGCGCAGGATGTCCTCGGCGCAGCTGCGGCCGAGCACGACGCATTCGAGCAGCGAATTGCTGGCAAGCCGGTTGGCGCCATGCAGGCCGGTGTAGGTGGTCTCGCCCACCGCGTACAGCCCAGGCAGATCGGTGCGGCCGTGCAGGTCGGTCACCACCCCGCCGCAGGTGTAGTGCGCTGCCGGCACGACGGGAATCGGCTGCCGCGCGATGTCGATGCCCAGCGACAGGCAACGTGTATACACCGTCGGGAAGTGCTCCTTCAGGAACGCTTCGCCCAGGTGGGTCGCATCGAGCAGCACGTTGTCCAGGCCATGCTTCTTCATCTCGAAGTCGATCGCACGAGCGACGATGTCGCGCGGTGCCAATTCGCCACGCTCGTCGTGCGCGGGCATGAAGCGCGTCCCGTCGGGCAGCTTGAGCTGCCCGCCCTCGCCCCGCAGCGCCTCGGTGATGAGGAAGCTGCGCTCCTGTGGGTGGTAAAGGCAGGTCGGGTGGAACTGCACGAACTCCATGTTGCCGACGCGACAGCCGGCGCGCCAGGCCATCGCGATGCCGTCGCCGGTGGAGGTGTCGGGGTTGGTCGTGTAGCGGTAGACCTTGCCGGCGCCACCGGTGGCCAGCACCACGGCCCGCGCGGGCAGCGTCTCGACGCGCTGGCTGTCGATGTCGAGCACGTAGATGCCGTAGCAGTGCGGCTGTTCTTCGCGTTTCAGGTGGCGCGTGGTGATCAGGTCCAGCGCCATCCAGCGCTCGCGCAAGGTGATGTTCGGATGCCGGCGCACTTCGTCGAGAAGCACGTCGTGGATCGCCTTGCCGGTGGCGTCGGCCGCATGCGCGATACGCCGCACGGCATGGCCTCCTTCGCGCGTGAGGTGCAAGCCCAGTGGGCCTGCCGGGTCGGGCGAGAACGGCACGCCACGCTCGACCAGCCACTCGACGGCCTCGGCACTGTTCTGCGCGATGTAGCGGGCCGTGTGCTCCTCGACCAGGCCGGCGCCTGCTTCCTGCGTGTCGCGCACGTGCGATTCGATGCTGTCGTCGCTGCCGAGCACGCCCACGATGCCGCCCTGTGCCCAGGCGGTCGCGCCTTCGGTGAGCTCGCGCTTGGCGATCACCACCACGGGCTGATCCTGCGCCAGGTGCAGCGCGACCGTGAGCCCCGCCAGCCCGGCACCGACGATGACGACAGGCAAAGCGTCGGAAGCACTCGGTGCTGGGCTCATGGCATCGTTCGTGAAGTACGCGGCATTCTATCGGTGCCCCTCGAGCACACCCGGAATGTGCCGACTGCACAGCCGCGTGAGAACATCCACGCCTGCCCGATGTCATGGCGACATGAGGACACTTACACTGTGTCCCGCGGTAGTCACCAAGGGACGCGACCATGAGCAACCAACATCCGCCCGCCGGCGCCGCGCCCGACACGCCCGAGGCCTGGCAGGCCACGCGAGCCCAGACGGCGCTGGCCACTCAGTTCATGCGGGACCCGGACGCCTACCTGTCCGACGAGAAGAAGGAGATCGGTCGCCAGGTCGGCGCCAACGAACGCGAGTTGTTCGTCTCCTGCGCTCCTCCCGAAGCGCTCCAGCAGCAGTTCGACCACGTCAACCCGGAATTCATTGCCGTGCACGACGTCGGCACGACCTCGTCGCGGCGCTTGCTCACCGGCATCGCCGCGGCCAGCAACCGTGCGGTGCAGAAGCTCTTCATCCGGCGGCAGGGCTACGGCACCGCACTGGCCACGCTGGAATTCGTCGAACTGCCCACGTCCGACGGTTCGAAGCTGATGATGTTCTCTACCGAGGCCGATGCGGACACGTCGTCTCGCCAGGGCCTGGCGCGCACCCTGCTCGCGAACAGCCGGCTCGGCGTCGTGATGGTCGGGGAACTGCCCAGCCACGCGCTGGAAGCGGCCTTCAAGCCGCTGCGCGACGAGATCCTGGCCGGCACCTGGTCCAACCGGCACCTGCTGGTCTTGCCGCTGTCCGGCGGCAGCACCGTGGCCACGCTCGCGGCCGAGATGGGCCGCGGCACGGGCGTCGATGTGCGCACGACACCTCAGGTGACGCGCCCCGCCGACGCCTGGGGTTTCATCAACGGCACCTGGGCGCGCATCCGCGAGCATCTGCCGCCTTCGCGCGGCACGCCGCCACCCGCACCGCGCGGCGGAAACTTTCCCCGCGTGGCGGCGGCGCCTGCCGAGCCGGCGAGCCCGGCGCAGGCCCCGTTGGCCATGCGCCCGATGCCGGCCGTGCCGACTTCGCGGGCCCGCGCCCCCGACAACGCCATGTCGTCGGGGCTGCTCGATCGCTACGTGCACCAGCTCAGCGAACTCACCGGCATGGTGAGCTGTTGCGTATTCGAACTCTCCAGCGGCCGCTCGGTCGCCCATGCCGGCGCCAGCCCGGGTGCGGACGATCTCGCCATGCACGGCACCGAACTGCTCAGCTCCATCGCCGGCACCTGCCGTGCGCTGGGACTCGGCCACGCGATCCCCGATGCCGCCATCACGCTCGGCGCGCATCACCTGCTGCTGCGCGCGGTGCCCAAGCACCCCGGCATGGCGCTGCATGCCGTGCTCGACAAGACACACGCCAACCTGACGCTGGCACGCCTGCAGGTTCAGCGCATGGACGCGCTGTTCGACGAGCAGCCGGGGGCCTGAGCCACCCGGCGGCCGCGAGCGCCGTCAGTGCACGACACGCCCGAAGCGGAACTCGCCGCTTTCCACATCGACCGGGATCACGTCCTTCGGGCCAAACCGGCCCTCGAGGATGAGCTTGGCCACCGGGTTCTCGATGCGCTGCTGGATCGCCCGCTTGAGCGGACGCGCACCGAACACCGGGTCGAAGCCGGCTTTCGCCAGTTCGGCCAGCGCCTGAGGTGAGACCTCGAGCTTCATGTCCATCTTCTCGAGCCGCGACTCCAGCACCTTGAGCTGGATCTTCGCGATCGCCGCGATGTTCTGCTCGTCGAGCGCGTGGAACACCACTGTCTCGTCGATCCGGTTCAGGAACTCCGGGCGGAAGTGCTGCTTCACCTCGATCCACACCGCCTCGCGGATGTCTTCGCTCGGCTGCCCGGCCATCTGCATGATCTGGTGCGAGCCGAGGTTGCTGGTCATCACGATGACGGTGTTCTTGAAGTCGACCGTGCGGCCTTGCCCGTCAGTGAGCCGGCCATCGTCGAGCACCTGCAACAGCACGTTGAAGACGTCCGGGTGCGCCTTCTCGACCTCGTCGAGCAGCAGCACGCTGTAGGGCTTGCGGCGCACCGCCTCGGTCAGGTAGCCGCCTTCGTCGTAGCCCACGTAGCCCGGGGGCGCACCGATCATGCGGGCCACCGAGTGCTTCTCCATGAACTCGCTCATGTCCAGGCGGATGAGGTGCTCCTCGCTGTCGAACAGGAAGTTCGCCAGCGCCTTGCACAGCTCGGTCTTGCCCACGCCGGTGGGCCCGAGGAACAGGAACGAGCCGGTGGGCCGGTTCGGATCCGACAGGCCCGAGCGCGAGCGGCGGATGGCGTTGGCCACCGCGGTGATGGCCTCGTCCTGGCCGATCACGCGCTCGTGCAGCTTGGTCTCCATCTGCAGCAGCTTGTCGCGTTCGCCCTGCATCAGCTTGGACACCGGAATACCGGTGGCGCGCGCCACCACCTCGGCGATCTCCTCGGCGCCGACATGCGTGCGCAGCAGTTGCGGCCGGCTCTTGTCGGTGCCCTTCTTCAGCTCCTTCGTCTGCGCGTCCTTGAGCTGCTTTTCGAGTTCCGGCAGCTTGCCGTACTGCAACTCGGCAACCTTGTTGAAGTCGCCCTTGCGCTTGAGTTCCTCGATCTGGAACTTCATCTGCTCGATCTCCTTGCGAACGTGCTCGGTCCCCTGAGCCGCCGCCTTCTCCGCCTTCCAGATCTCCTCGAGGTCGTTGTACTGTCGCTGGAGCTTGAGCAGTTCCTCTTCGATCAGGTCGAAGCGCTTCTGCGAACCTTCGTCCTTCTCCCTGCGCACCGCCTCGCGCTCGATCTTCAGCTGGATCATGCGGCGGTCGAGCTTGTCCATCACCTCCGGCTTGGAGTCGATCTCGATCTTGATCTTCGAGGCGGCCTCGTCGATCAGGTCGATCGCCTTGTCGGGCAGGAATCGGTCGGTGATGTAGCGGTGGCTGAGCTCCGCCGCGGCGACGATCGCCGGGTCGGTGATTTCCACGCCGTGGTGGACTTCGTACTTCTCCTGCAGGCCGCGCAGGATGGCGATGGTCGCCTCCACCGTCGGCTCGCCCACCAGGATTTTCTGGAAGCGGCGCTCCAGCGCGGCGTCCTTCTCGATGTACTTGCGGTACTCGTCGAGCGTGGTTGCGCCGACGCAGTGCAGTTCGCCGCGCGCGAGCGCCGGCTTGAGCATGTTGCCCGCGTCCATCGCGCCCTCGGCCTTGCCGGCGCCGACCATCGTGTGCAGTTCGTCGATGAAGACGATGGTCTGCCCTTCGTCCTGCGACAGCTCCTTGAGCACGTTCTTCAGGCGCTCCTCGAACTCGCCGCGGTACTTGGCGCCGGCCAGCAGCATGGCCATGTCCAGCGACAGCACCCGCTTGCCCTTGAGCGAATCGGGCACCTCGCCGGCGACGATGCGCTGCGCCAGACCTTCGACGATCGCCGTCTTGCCCACGCCCGGCTCGCCGATCAGCACCGGGTTGTTCTTGGTGCGGCGCTGCAGCACCTGGATGGCGCGGCGGATCTCGTCGTCGCGGCCGATCACCGGGTCGAGCTTGCCCTTGCGGGCGCGCTCGGTCAGGTCGATCGTGTACTTCTTCAGCGCCTCGCGCTGCCCTTCGGCTTCGGCGCTGTCGACCTTCTGGCCGCCGCGCACCGCGTCGATGGCCGTCTCCAGGCCCTTGCGGGTCAGGCCGTGGCCGCGCACGATGCCGGCCAGGTCGGTCTTGGCCTCCGACAGCGCGAGCAGGAACATCTCGCTGGCAATGAACTGGTCGCCTCGCTTGCTGGCTTCCTTCTCGGCGCCCTGCAAGAGCGACACGAGGTCGCGCCCGGCCCCCACCGGCTCGCCGCCCTGAACCTGCGGCAGGCCGTTGAGCGCGGTGTCCACCGCCGTCTGCAAGGCCGGAAGGCGCACGCCGGCGCGCTCGAGCAGCGCGCGCGGACCCTCGTCCTGCGCGAGCATCGCGGCAAGCACGTGCACCGGCTCGATGTACGGGTTGTCGCGGGTCACGGCAAGGCTCTGGGCCTCGGCGAGGGCCTGCTGGAACTGGCTGGTCAACTTGTCCTGTCGCATGGATAACCTCCGATTGCGAGGGATTTGAGGCGGCCGGGCCGCCATTTCAAGTCTTGGCTCGCACCCGCAGACGCTGCGGGTGTGCGGAAGATCAACCCAGCAGCGTATCGAGCAGCTTGAATCCCAGCGCCGCGCAGGCCAGCGCGCCCAGCAGGTGGGCCAGCGAGTGGCCAGCGGCCAGCCCCCATTGCCCGCGCTGCAGCAGCAGGAGAGACTCGGCCGAGAACGACGAGAAGGTCGTCAAGCCGCCGAGGAAGCCGGTGACCAGCAGCAGGCGCAGCATCTCGTTGGGGCTGCGCTCGAACCAGGCCAACGCCATGCCGATGAGCAGCCCGCCGACGGCGTTGACGAACAGCGTGCCCAGCGGAAAACCGGCCCAGCGCGCGTTCAGCCACAGCCCGGCGCCCCAGCGCGCCAGCGCCCCGATGGCGGCGCCGGCGGCGACCGCCAGCACCTGCAGCCACATCGCGACCCCGCTCACGCCACCGGCCCGGCGTTGCCTGCGTCGATGCCCCAGCGTGCCAGCGCCGCGTCGTCGCTGACACGGGCATCGACCCAGCGCGCGCCCTCCGGCGTGTGCTCCTTCTTCCAGAAGGGCGCCTGCGTCTTCAGGTAATCCATCAGGAACTCGCAGGCCTGGAAGGCCGAGCCGCGGTGCGCCGATGTCACGGCGACCATCACGATCTGGTCGAGCGGCGCCAGCGGGCCGACACGGTGGATGACCCGCGCGGCGCGGATGTCGAAGCGCTTGAACGCCTCGTCGATCATCGCCTCGATGGCCTTCTCGGTCATGCCGGGGTAGTGCTCCAGTTCCATCGAGCTGACGCCCAGGCCGTCGTTGCGGTCGCGGACCGTGCCGACGAAGCTGGCCACCGCGCCGACGCCCGGATCGGCCGCGCGCAGCGACGCCACTTCGGCGCCGAGGTCGAAATCGGCCGTCTGGATGCTGACACGCGGCGCCGCCATGCTCAGCCCCCGGTGACCGGCGGGAAGAAGGCCAGTTCGGCGCCCTCGGCCAGCGGCGCCGTCTCTTCGCACAAGGCCTGGTTCAGCGCGCTGCGCAGCGCACGGCCACGGGCCAGAGCGCCGGCATGGGCCGCCCCACGGGAGATCAGCGCATCGCGCGCCGCGGCCACGGTGGCGCCGTCGGGCAGCTCGATCGTCTCGCCCGAGCCAAGCGCCTCGCGGATGGAGGCGAAGTAGCGCACCTGGATCTTCATGACAGCAGTTCCGCGAAGGACAGGAAGGCGACCGTGTCACCCTTGCGGATGGCCTGCCCGGAAGGATTGTCCACCACGCCGTCGGCCCACACGGCCGAGGTGAGCACGCCGGAGCTCTGGTTGGCGAACAGCTCGAGCCCGCCAACTTCGTTGCGGCGCGCACGCAGGAACTCGCGGCGCTTGTCGGGCCTGGACCAGTCGAAGTCGGCCCGCATCGGCGTCGCGAGTGGCGCGGCTGCCGGGGCGCCCTGCAAGGCCATCAGCACCGGGCGGACCGCCAGCGCGAACGTTAGGAAACTGGACACCGGATTGCCCGGCAAGCCCATGAACCAGGCATTCGAGCCGTCCGCACGGCGCACCTCGCCGAAGGCCAGCGGCTTGCCGGGCTTCATGGCGATCTGCCAGAGGTCGATGCGCCCCTCGGCCTGGACCGCCGGGCGCAGATGGTCTTCCTCGCCCACCGACACCCCGCCCGAGGTGACGATCAGGTCGTTGCCCTGCGCGGCCTCGCGCAGCGCCGCACGCGTCGCATCGAGCCGGTCGGGCACGATGCCCAGGTCGTTGCAATCGCAGCCCAGCGCCTGGACGAGTCCACGCAGCGTGAAGCGGTTGGAGTTGTAGATCGCGCCGGGCTTGAGCGGCTGGCCCGGCATCACCAGTTCGTCGCCGGTCGAGAACAGCGCCACCCGCGGGCGGCGCGACACCGTCAGGCGCCCTGCGCCCACCGAGGCCGCCAGGCCCAGCGCCTGCGGCGTGAGCCGCGTGCCGGCCGGCAGCACGACGGCGCCGTGTTTCACATCTTCGCCGCGGCGGCGGATCCACTGGCCGGGCTGCGGCACGACGTTGACGCGCACCGCATCGCCCACCGCTTCGCACTGCTCCTGCATGACCACGGCATCAGCGCCGGCCGGCACGTGCGCGCCAGTGAAGATGCGTGCAGCGGTGCCGGGTTCCAGCGGACGACCGACCACACCGGCCGGGATGCGCTGGCTCACGGGCAGCAGCACGCCCTCGGCCGGAACGTCGGCACAGCGCAGCGCATAGCCGTCCATCGAAGTGTTGTCGGCCGGCGGCACGTCGAGCGCCGAGCTGACTGCCGTCGCCAGCACGCGGCCGAGCGCGTCGAAGGTCGAGACCTCCTCGGTCTCAGCCAGCGGGCGGATCGAGCTCAGCAGCCGGCCGAGTGCTTCGTCCAGCGTCAGCATCGGCGGACGCGCCGTAGGCGTCGTCGAAGGGGGAGCGGTACTCATAGCGTGCGGGGTCGGCGAGCAGGAATTGGGTCACCGCGTCGGCATCGTTGAGGTCCAGCAACGGCAGGCCGGTGGGATGCGGCAGCCGCTCGGGACTGTCGGTGGCAATGGCGACGACGAAGGGATCGTTCGGGTACTGCGCCGGCTTGGCGGTGTCGGCGCGCCAGATCTCGATCTTCAGCACGTCGGCGCTCTTGAAGCCCTCGACCAGCACCCAGTCGCATTCGTAGAGCTCGGCGATGAGCTGGTGCACGGTCGGATCCTGGCGCACTTCGAACTCTCGGATCTTGGCGAGCCGGCGGTCGGAGGCGATCACCACCTCGAAAGCGCCGGCCTCGCGGTGGCGGTGCGAATCCTTGCCCGGATGATCGATGTCGAAGTCGTGGTGGGCATGCTTGACCACCGAGACCCGCTGGCCGGCCAGGCGCAGCCGCGCGATCACCTGCTCGACCAGGGTGGTCTTGCCCGAGCCGGAGAAGCCGCAGAAGCCGATGACCTTCATTCAGCCATTCTGGGCGATGTACTGCTTCACCGCCGCCACGTCCACCGGCATGACCTTGAACCGCTTGGGGAGTTGCTCGATGCCGCGCAGCGCGGTCGGACGGTCGGGCTCGCGGCCCAGCGCCTCGACGATGGTGGCCGAGAACTTGGCCGGCAAGGCGGTTTCGAGCACGATCATCGGCACGCCCGGGTCGCGGTGCTCGCGCGCCACCTTCAACCCGTCGGCCGTGTGCGTGTCGATGACCGTGCCGCAACGCTGCGCGGTGTCGCGGATCGTGGCCAGCCGGTCGGCATGCGAGCTGCTGCCGGAGACGAAGCCGTACTCGGCGATGCGGGCGAATTCCGCCGGTGTGACGCTGAAGGCGCCCTTCTTGGCGATCTCGTCGTGGAACAGCTGCTTCGTGCGCTGCGCATCGCTGCCGAGCAGGTCGAAAACGAAACGCTCGAAGTTCGAGGCCTTGCTGATGTCCATCGACGGGCTCGAGGTCTCGTGCGTCTCGGCGCTGCCGCGCACGCGGTAGGTGCCGGTGCGGAAGAACTCGTCGAGCACGTTGTTCTCGTTGGTGGCCAGCACCAGGCGCTTGATCGGCAGACCCATCATGCGCGCCACGTGGCCGGCGCAGATGTTGCCGAAGTTGCCAGAAGGCACGGCGAAGCTGACCTGCTGATCGTTCGAGCGCGTGGCCTGGAAGTAGCCGGCGAAGTAATAGACGACCTGCGCCAGCAGCCGCGCCCAGTTGATCGAGTTGACGGTGCCGATCTTCCAGCGGCGCTTGAACTCGAGGTCGTTGGAGACGGCCTTGACGATGTCCTGGCAGTCGTCGAACACGCCTTCGACGGCGATGTTGTGGATGTTCGCGTCCTGCAGGCTGAACATCTGCGCCTGCTGGAACGGGCTCATGCGGCCATTCGGGCTGAGCATGAAGACCTTGACGCCCTGCTTGCCGCGCATCGCGTACTCGGCGGCGCTGCCGGTGTCGCCGGAAGTGGCGCCGAGGATGTTCAGCGTCTGGCCACGGCGCGCGAGCTCGTACTCGAACAGCGCGCCGAGCAGTTGCATCGCCATGTCCTTGAAGGCCAGCGTCGGGCCGTTGGACAGCGCCTCGAGGTACAGGCCGTCTTCGAGCTTCTTCAGCGGCGTGATCTCGCGTGTGCCGAATACCCGCTCGGTATAGGTCTGCGAAACCAGGCGTTTCAGGTCGGCGGCCGGAATGTCGTCGATGTACAGCGACAGCATCTCGAAGGCCAGGTCGGCATACGACAGGCCGCGCCAACGCGCCAGAGTCGCAGCATCGACCTTGGGGTAGTGCGTGGGCAGGTACAGGCCGCCATCCGGCGCCAGGCCCTCGAGCAGGATCTCGGAGAAGCCGCGCAGCGTCTGGTCGCCGCGCGTGCTGATGTATTTCACTTCAGTTCTTCCTTGCGGATGCGCACAATGGGCGCGAGCACGGTCGGCAGCGCCTGCATCTGCGCGATGGCCTTGTTCATCTCGCCCTCGAGGGTGTCGTGGGTGAGGATGATCACGTCGGTCTGCGCCTCGCCCTCGGCGGACTCGCGCTGCAGCAGCGCGTCGATCGAGATGCCGTGCTCGGCCAGGATGCCGGTGATGCGCGCCAGCACGCCGGCCTGGTCGGCCACCTGCAGGCGCAGGTAGAACGAGGTCACCACCTCGGCCATCGGCAGGATCGGCGTGTCCTGCATCGCGCCGGGCTGGAAGGCCAGGTAGGGCACACGGTGGTTCGGGTCGGCGGTGTGCAGCCGGGTGATATCCACCAGGTCGGCGATCACGGCCGAGGCGGTCGGCTCGGCGCCGGCGCCCTTGCCGTAGTACAGCGTGGTGCCGACGGCGTCGCCGTGCACGACGACCGCGTTCATCGCACCCTCGACATTGGCGATGAGGCGCGTCGACGGGATCAGCGTCGGGTGCACGCGCAGCTCGATGCCCTTCTCGCGCCGCTTGGTGATGCCCAGCAGCTTGATGCGGTAGCCGAGCTGCTCGGCATAGCGGATGTCGGCCGCCTGCAGCTTGGTGATGCCTTCGACGTGCGCCTTGTCGAACTGCACCGGGATGCCGAAGGCGATGGCGCTCATGATGGTCGCCTTGTGCGCCGCATCCACGCCCTCGATGTCGAAGGTCGGGTCGGACTCGGCGTAGCCCAGGCGCTGCGCCTCCTTCAGCACCACGCCGAAATCCAGGCCCTTGGCACGCATCTCCGACAGGATGAAGTTGGTCGTGCCGTTGATGATGCCGGCGATCCATTCGATGCGGTTGGCCGTCAGGCCCTCGCGCAGCGCCTTGATGATCGGGATGCCGCCGGCCACGGCCGCCTCGAAGGCGACGACGACGCCCTTCTCGCGCGCCGCCGCGAAGATCTCGCTGCCGTGCACCGCCAGCAGCGCCTTGTTGGCCGTGACCACATGCTTGCCCGCGGCGATGGCTTCCATCACCAGCGTGCGCGCGATGCCGTAGCCGCCGATCAGCTCGACGACGATGTCGATCTCGGGGTTGGCGATGACCTGGCGCGCGTCGCTGACCACCTGCGCCGCGTCGCCGACGATGGCCTTGGCGCGCGCGGTGTCCAGGTCGGCCACCATGGTGATGCGGATGCCGCGGCCGGCGCGACGCTGGATCTCTTCCTGGTTGCGCTGCAGCACGTTGAACGTACCGCTGCCGACGGTGCCGATGCCGAGCAGGCCGACTTGGATAGGCTTCATGTTCATCAAACCGTGTGACGTTTGCGGTAGTGCTCGAGGAAGCGGGCGATGCGCCCGATCGCTTCGGTGAGGTCGTCGGAGTTGGGCAGGAAGACCAGGCGGAAGTGGTCGGGAGTCGGCCAGTTGAAGCCGGTGCCCTGCACGATCAGCACCTTCTCCTCGGCAAGCAGTTCGTAGGCGAACTGCTGGTCGTCGGCGATCGGGTAGATCTTCGGGTCCAGGCGCGGGAACATGTACAGCGCCGCCTTCGGCTTGACGACGCTGACGCCGGGGATCTGCGAGAGCAGCTCGTAGGCCAGGTCTCGCTGGCGGCACAGCCGCCCGCCCGGCGCCACCAGGTCCTTGATGCTCTGGTAGCCGCCCAATGCGGTCTGGATCGCAAGCTGGCCCGGTGTGTTCGAACACAGGCGCATCGAGGCCAGCATGTTCAGGCCCTCGATGTAGTCCTTGGCGTGCTTCTTCTCGCCCGACACCACCATCCAGCCGGCGCGGTAGCCGCAGGAGCGGTAGTTCTTTGACAGGCCATTGAAGGTCAGGCACAGCACGTCGTCGGCCAGCGAGGCAATGCTGGTGTGCACGTTGCCGTCGTAGAGCGTCTTGTCGTAGATCTCGTCGGCCAGGATGATCAACTGGTGCTGGCGCGCCACCTCGATGATCTGCTTGAGCACGCTCTCGGGATAGAGCGCGCCGGTCGGGTTGTTCGGGTTGATGACGACGATCGCCTTGGTGTTGCTGGTCACCTTGCGCTTGATGTCCTCTATGTCGGGCATCCAGTCGGACTGCTCGTCGCACAGGTAATGCACCGGCGTGCCGCCGGACAGTGCCACCGAGGCGGTGTACAGCGGATAGTCGGGCGCCGGGATCAGCACCTCGTCGCCGGTGTTCAGCAGCGCGTTCAGGCTCATCGTGATGAGCTCGGAGGCGCCGTTGCCGAGGTAGACGTCGTCCACCGTCACGCCGCGGATGTGCTTTTCCTGCGTGTAGTGCACCACCGCCTTGCGCGGCGCGAACAGGCCCTTGCTGTCGGTGTAGCCGGCCGAGTGCGGCATGTTGCGGATCATGTCCTGCACGATCTCGTCCGGCGGCTCCAGCCCGAACACGGCAAGGTTGCCGATGTTCAGCTGGATGATCTTGTGGCCCTCTTCCTGCATCTGCCGGGCCTTGTCGAGCACGGGCCCGCGGATGTCGTAGCAGACATTGGCCAGCTTGCTCGACTTGGCGATGGGTTTCAAAGGGCCTCCTGAGGCAGTGTTGCGCTGCAAAACATAGAATTTAACCATGAAGATGCAGGCCGACCGCCCGGAGGGAAGCAACGCGATCACGCGCCACGGTGCCGAGGGCATAGTCGTCAACGGGCGGGAGCATCGCCACAACGTGCTCGTGCCATGGCGCGGCGAGGTGTTGCCCTGGGCCGTGAGCAGCTTCGACGCCCTCGACGAAGCCAGCTTCGAGGCGCTCATCGCTCTCGGGCCGGAGCTGGTGATCTTCGGCAGCGGCAGCCGCATCCGTTTTCCCCGGCCCGCGTTGCTCAAGGCACTCCTGGCGCGCCGCATCGGCTTCGAGGCGATGGACACCCCGGCCGCCTGCCGCACCTACAACGTGCTGCTCGGCGAAGGCCGCGCGGTAGTGGCTGCCCTGCTCTTCGAACGTGGGGGTTGAGCGCTTGCGCAAGGTAGCCTGAGCGGGTCAGGTTGTCGCAAGCCTTATAATTTGCGGCTACGCCCCGAAGGGCGCAATCGAGCAGCATACTCCATGACGCCAGCCCTCAATAAACCTCTTCCGGACTTTGAAGCGCTCGCCACGGGAGGCGTGAAGTTCACGCCGCAGGCCTTCACCGGCAAGATGGTCGTGCTGTATTTCTACCCCAAGGACAACACCCCCGGCTGCACCACCGAAGCGATGCAGTTCCGCGACCACCACAAGGACTTCCTCAAGGCAGGCGCCGTGGTGTTCGGCGTCTCGCGCGACAACATGGCCTCGCACGAGAAGTTCAAGCAGGCGCTCGAGCTGCCCTTCGAGCTGATCGCCGACACCGAAGAGAAGCTCTGCCACATGTTCGGCGTGGTCAAGAACAAGATCATGTACGGCAAGAAGGTCAAGGGCATCGAGCGCAGCACCTTCCTGATCGACGGCACCGGCATGCTGCGCGCCGAATGGCGAGGCCTGAAGGTGGCCGGCCACGTGGAAGAAGTGCTGAAGACGGTCAAGTCCCTCAAGTAGGCCTTCCGGCACACCGCATCGAGGCCGCCGCCCCCGTGGGGTTGGCGGCCTTGTTCCATCTTGTTGCCGGGCGGCGCAGGGGCAACGTTGAAGCGTCGTCGTTCTTGTGCATAATATTTTCATGCACGAGAGTCGTGACGCGAGTCGCAACACCGGTCTGCCCACCAAGCCGCACAGTCGACTGTGCGGCTTTTTTGTTTCCCAGCCGCACTGACACCCCTCCATGCCACTGCCGAAGCCGCCTGCCAAACGAGCCTCTCTCCTCACTCCGACCGATTTCGAATCGCAGGCCGCCACCAAACCGGGCAAACGTACGGCCCAGAGCCGCACCACCGCCGAGCCGGCCTCGCCGGCCGTGATGGACCTGTTCGACGCCTCCGCCGCCGCACCGCCGGTGATCGCCCGCGTGACGCCCCCGGCGCCTGTCGCGCAGAAGCCGGTGCGCGCCGCTGCCCAGGTGCGCCCACGCAAGCCGCGCGGCGAAGGCCCGGCCAGCCTGTTCGTGCTCGACACCAACGTGCTGATGCACGACCCGACCTCGCTGTTCCGCTTCGACGAGCACGACATCTACCTGCCGATGATCACGCTCGAGGAGCTCGACGGCCACAAGAAGGGCATGACCGAAGTGGCGCGCAACGCCCGCCAGGTCAGCCGCGACCTGGACGCGCTGGCGGCCAGCATGCCCACGCGCGATGCCTCGGGCATGTCCAGCGGCTTGCCGCTGAACGCCACCGGTCACCGGGAGGCGGCCGGCAAGCTGTTCTTCCAGACCAACCTGGTCAACGTCAGCCTGCCCGCCGGCCTGCCGCAGGGCAAGGCCGACAACCAGATCCTGGGCGTCGTGCAGGCCCTGCGCGAGCAGCAGCCGCAGCGCGACGTGGTGCTGGTGTCCAAGGACATCAACATGCGCATCAAGGCGCGTGCCCTGGGCCTGCCCGCGGAAGACTATTTCAACGACAAGACGCTGGACGACGGCGACCTGCTCTACACCGGCGTGCTGCCGCTGCCGGCCGACTTCTGGGAGCGCCATGGCAAGACCATGGAGAGCTGGCAGCAAGGCGGCCTGACGTATTACCGCATCAGCGGCCCGATGGTGCCAGTGCTGCTGGTCAACCAGTTCGTCTACCTCGAGGCCCCGGGTGCCGCGCCGCTGTACGCCAAGGTCACCGAGATCACCGGCAAGACCGCCGTGCTGCGCACGCTGCGCGAGTACACCCACGCGAAGAACGCGGTCTGGGGCGTCACCGCCCGCAACCGCGAACAGAACTTCGCGCTGAACCTGCTGATGGACCCGGAGTGCGACTTCATCACCCTGACCGGCACCGCTGGCACCGGCAAGACGCTGATGACGCTGGCCGCCGGCCTGAGCCAGGTGATGGACGACCGCCGCTACACCGAGATCATCGTCACCCGCGTGACCGTGCCCGTCGGTGAGGACATCGGCTTCCTGCCCGGCACCGAGGAAGAGAAGATGGGCCCGTGGATGGGCGCCCTCGACGACAACCTAGAAGTGCTCTCGCGCACCGACGGCGGCGCCGGCGAGTGGGGCCGCGCCGCCACCAACGACCTGGTGCGCAGCAAGATCAAGATCAAGAGCCTGAACTTCATGCGCGGGCGCACCTTCCTGAACAAGTTCGTCATCATCGACGAGGCGCAGAACCTCACGCCCAAGCAGATGAAGACGCTGATCACCCGCGCTGGCCCGGGCACCAAGATCATCTGCCTGGGCAACCTGGCGCAGATCGACACGCCTTACCTCACCGAAGGCAGCTCGGGCCTGACCTACGCGGTCGACCGCTTCAAGGGGTGGCCGCACAGCGGGCATGTCACGCTGGCGCGCGGCGAACGTTCCCGGCTGGCGGACTTCGCCTCCGAGGTGCTGTGAGGGCCTGAGGACGCGGCGCTCAGGCGCCGGGCCGCACGCGCAGGAAGCTCGCGAAGCGTGGCACGCCCTGCGGCGTAAGGCCGCGGTGCGTGAACGTCACAGTGCTGCCCAGCGGCGGCGGAGCTTCGCGCTGGGCATCGCTGAAGCCGGTGCCGATCTGGAACAAAACGCCTGCCTCGGTGCGCACCTGCAAAGCACCGAGCCGGCCGGCGCGTCTGCCGCGCCCCGGAGCGTGACCGATCACCACGGCATCGGCGTCCTGCACCGGCTTCAGCTTGAGCAGCACGCGGCTGCGGCCCGTCACGTACGCAGCATCCGAGCGATGCAGCATCAGACCCTCGCCGCCGCCGCGGACCACTTCGTCCAGGCGCCGGCGCAATGCGTCGCGGTCCGTCACGGTGGATTGCGGCACGGCCTGCCACTGCGGCGAGCCGGCTCGCCGGGCCAGCTCCGATAGCGCGGCCGCACGCTCGTGGAAGCGCAGCGGCCCAGCGGGCAACTCGAACGCCATGTAGCGCACCTGCTGCCAGGCTGCGTTGTCCGGCGACGCGCGCCGCACCAGACCGGACAGCTCGTCGAAGCGGCACCGACCGACCCAGAGCTCGCCGTCGAGCGATTGCGAGGGCAATGTCCGCAGGAACCAGGCCGGCGCGGCGACTTCACCGCCGCCGCGAAAGCGCAGCCGCGTGCCGTCCCACAGCGCACGCACGCCGTCGAGCTTCTCGCTGACCAGCCAGCCAGCTGGGTCGATGTCGTGCTCGGCCTCGTGGGCCAGCAGCAAGGGCAGCGATGCGGCGCCCGCGCCCGTCGAAAACGGGAGCGCGATCGCGCCGCCCAGAAGCGCCAGGGCATCGCGCCTGCCCATTGAAGTCCGATCGGATCCCATGTCGGCTCCTGGCCGTGAAACATGGGCTCATGGTGGCCGGCGCCGCGCGGGCAGGCCATCCCCCCGGCGGGCCGAAGGCGATGGCCCCCATCCGGGGGCCCGCCGCTCAGCGCGGCGTGACGAGGTCGCGGATCTGCTGCAGCGCCGTCGGGTCGTCCATCGTGGTCAGGTCGCCGGGGTCGCGCTGCTCGCACACCGCCTGGATCGCACGGCGCAGCATCTTGCCGGAGCGCGTCTTCGGCAGCAGCGTGACGAAGTGGATGCGCGACGGCCGCGCCACGGCGCCTAGCTGGCTGTCCACCGTCTTCATCACCTCGCCTTCGAGCTTCAGGCGCGCCGCCGGGTCATTGACCAGGTTGGCATCCTTGAGCACCGCGAAGGCCATCGCCACCTGGCCCTTGAGCTGGTCGGCGACGCCCACCACCGCCACCTCGGCCACGGCCGGGTGGCTGGAGATGCTCTCCTCGATCTCGCGCGTGCCCAGGCGGTGACCGGCGACGTTGATGACGTCATCGGTGCGTCCGAGGATGAAGAAGTAGCCGTCCTTGTCGCGGATGCCCCAGTCGAAGGTGCTGTACAGCAGCTTGCCCGGGATACTCTTCCAGTAGGTGTTGACGAAGCGCGCGTCGTCGCGCCACACGGTCTGCATGCAGCCCGGCGGAAGCGGGCCGGCAATGGCGACCACGCCCTTCTGGTCGGGCGAGGTGACCGGCTCGCCGGTGGCTTCGTCGATCAGCTGCACGTCGTAGCCGTACACCGCCTTGCCCGGCGAGCCGAACTTGGTCGGCGCCTGCTCCACGCCGTTGCAGATCGCCAGAATCGGCCAGCCGGTCTCGGTCTGCCAATAGTTGTCGATGATCGGCTTGCCCAGGCTCTCGGAGATCCACTTGGCGGTAGGTTCGTCCAGCGGCTCGCCGGCCAGGAACAGCGCGCGCAGCGACGAGAGGTCGTACTTGGTGAGGAAGGCCGGATCCTGCTTCTTCAGCACGCGCACGGCGGTCGGCGCGCTGAACATCACCGTGACCTTGTACTTCTCGACCAGGCTCCACCAGATGCCGGCGTCGGGCCGTGTCGGCAGGCCTTCGTACATGATCGTCGCCATGCCGGCGATCAGCGGGCCATAGATGATGTAGCTGTGGCCCACCACCCAGCCGATGTCGCTGGTCGAGAAATAGGTCTCGCCGGCGTTGCCGCCGTAGATGTGCTTCATCGAGGCGGCCAGCGCCACCGCGTAGCCGCCGGTGTCGCGCTGCACGCCCTTGGGCTTGCCGGTGGTTCCGCTGGTGTACAGCGTGTAGCTCGGGTGCGTCGCATCGACCCACACGCACGGCACCACGGTGTTCAGGTGCTTGGCACGCATCGAGGTGTAGTCGACGTCGCGCCCTTCGGTCGTCGCCATCGCGCTGAGGCCGCGGTTGACCAGCAGCACCCTGGCCGGCTTGTGCGCCGCGAGTTTGATGGCCTCGTCGAGCAGCGGCTTGTAGGCCACCACCTTGCCCGAGCGCATGCCGGCATCGGCGCTGACGACCACGGTGGGCTCGGCGTCGTCGATGCGGCTGGCCAGGCTGTGGCTGGCGAATCCGCCGAACACCACCGAGTGGATCGCGCCGATGCGCACACAGGCCAGCATCGCGAAGGCCGCCTCGGCGATCATCGGCATGTAGATCAGCACGCGGTCGCCCTGCTTGACGCCGAGGTCCTGCAGCACCGCGGCCATGCGCTGCACTTCGGCATGCAGTTCGCGGAAGCTGTAGACCTTCTCCTGCTCGGTCTCGGTGGAGACGAAGATCAGGGCGTTCTGGTCGGCGCGCGTGGCCAGGTGCCGGTCGACGGCGTTGTGGCACAGGTTGGTCTTGCCGCCGACGTACCAGCGGGCGAAAGGCGGGTTGGAGTAGTCGCAGACCTGCTGGAAGGGCGTCTTCCAGTCGATCAGCTTCGCCTGCTCGGCCCAGAAGCCGTCGCGGTCGGTGATCGAGCGCTGGTGAAACTCGGCGTAGCTCGTCATGCGTGTCTCCTGATGATTGTTCTCTCGCTGGCGGCGCATTTCATGCGCATGCTCTTACGAGGGTCTGACGGTCACCCGATGGTGACCACCACGCGGCCGCGCAGCTTGCCCTCCATCAACTCGTGCGCACGAGGGATGGCCTGCGCCAGCGGCACCTCCACCGCGATCGCGTCGATCATCGCCGGGTCGAGGTCGCGCGCCAGGCGCTCCCAGGCCTGCCGACGCAGCGCCAGCGGTGCCATCACGCTGTCCACCCCGGCCAGCGTCACGCCGCGCAGGATGAAGGGCATGACCGTGCCCGGCAGGTCGCCGCCGCTTGCCAAGCCGCAGGCGGCGACCACGCCGCCGTAGCGCGTCTGCGCGCAGGCATTGACCAGCGTGTGGCTGCCCACCGCGTCGACCACCGCTGCCCAGCGTTCCTTCTGCAGCGGCTTGCCGGGGGCGCTCAGCTCGGCGCGGTCGATGACCGAGGCGGCCCCGAGCTGCTGGAGGTAGCCGGACTCGGCGGCCTTGCCCGTCGCCGCCACGACGCGGTGGCCGAGCTTGGACAGCAGCGCAGTCGCCACGCTGCCCACGCCACCGGTGGCGCCGGTCACCAGCACTTCGCCGTCGCCGGGCTTCACGCCGTGACGCTCCAATGCCAGCACGCACAACATCGCCGTGTAGCCGGCGGTACCGATGGCCATCGCCTGGCGGGTGCTGAAGGCTGCCGGCAGCGGCACCAGCCAGTCGCCCTTCAGGCGGGCGCGCTGCGCCAGGCAACCCCAGCGCGTCTCGCCCACGCCCCAGCCATTGTGGATGACCTTGTCGCCTGCCTTCCACTGGGCATGGCTGCTTTCCAGCACCGTGCCGGCGCCATCGATGCCGGCCACCATCGGCCAGCTGCGCACCACCGGCCCGCGATTGGTGATGGCCAGGCCGTCCTTGTAGTTGAGCGTCGAATGCTCGACCTGCAGCATCACATCACCCTCGGGCAACGAGGCCTCGTCGACGTCGCGGATGCCGGCCTGGAAGCCGGCTTCGGTCTTTTCCAGCAAGAGTGCCTTGAACATGGAGTCTCCTCATCGATTCGCACAGACGATAGCGCAGCCGCCGCGAGGATCGAAAAGTTGCTGCAAGTGCCCGTCGCGACTGAGTTTTTTGGGTTGACGCTGGCACCGGCAGCGCCTAAGCTGCGCCCCGATGCCCCGCTCCCGTCGCACCTTCGCCGTCCGCCGCTTCGCCGTGGCCGCGGCGCTCGCCATGGCCGGCGCGCTGGCGCAGGCCGCGCCGGACAGCGCCACCGATCCGCTTGGCAAGCTGCTCGCCGACCGTGGCCTGGGCGATCCGGACAAGATGCCGGCCGCCGTGCCGCCCAGCGAGTACGAGTTCGTCAACAAGGTGCGCGACAAGGCTTCCGACATGGTGCTGGGCGCCATGAACTTCCTCGGCGTGCCCTATCGCCGCGGCGGCAACTCGGCCGACAGTGGCTTCGATTGCAGCGGCTTCACGCGCCACGTGTTCGAGATGAGCCTGGGCCTGGTGCTGCCGCGCCGCGCCGACGAGCAGGCCAGCGCGCCTGGGCTGAAGAAGATCAGGCGCGAGGAGCTCAAACCCGGCGACCTGGTGTTCTTCAACACGCTCAAGCGCACCTTCTCCCATGTGGGCATCTACATCGGCGAAGGCAAGTTCATCCACGCGCCGCGAACGGGAGGCGAGGTGCGCGTGGAAGACATGCGCTACGCCTACTGGAGCAAACGTTTCACCGGGGCCCGGCGCGCGCAGCCGCTGGAGTCTTCGGCGGAACCGGCCCGGCTCGATGCCGCCGTGGCACCGGCCAAGGCGGCGCCGCTGGCCGCACCGGTGGTCGCCCCCGCCCCCGCCATCGACGCCGAGACCTACCGAACGCTGCACTGAGCCGTCCGCCGGACCACGCTCGGTACCCCGGTCAAGCCCGGGGTCGTGCCGTGTGGCCGGCGACGCACCGGAAGGCACAATCCGCGCATGGGCGAAAAAGTCATTCCACTGGCCGACCACCGCTACGCCGCCAGCATCCCGCGCATTCCGATCCAGCCGGCAGCGCCGACGGGACTGCTCGGCGACCGGCTCGGTCGGCCGCTGACCGACCTGCGCATCTCCGTCACCGACCGGTGCAACTTCCGCTGCAGCTACTGCATGCCCAAGGAAGTGTTCGACAAGCAGTACAACTTCCTGCCCCACTCCTCGCTGCTGAGCTTCGAGGAGATCACCCGCACGGCGCGGTTGTTCGTCGCCCATGGCGTGCGCAAGCTGCGCCTGACGGGTGGCGAGCCCTTGCTGCGGAAGAACATCGAAGCGCTGATCGCCATGCTCGCCGAGCTGCGCACACCGGACGGCGCGCCGCTGGACCTGACGCTGACCACCAACGGCTCCCTGCTCCAGCGCAAGGCGCAGGCGCTAAAGGACGCCGGGCTGCAGCGCGTCACGGTGAGCCTGGATGCGCTGGACGACGGCATCTTCCGCCGCATGAACGACGTCGACTTCCCGGTGGCCGAAGTGCTCGACGGCATCGCCCAGGCACAGCGCGTGGGTCTCGGGCCGATCAAGGTCAACATGGTCGTCAAGCGCGGCACCAACGACCACGAGATCGTGCCGATGGCGCGCTACTTCCGCGAGAACTTCGGTGGCGGCATCGTGCTGCGCTTCATCGAGTACATGGACGTCGGCGCCACCAACGGCTGGCGCATGGACGAGGTGCTGCCCTCGGCGCAGGTGGTCGAGCGCATTTCGGCCGAGTTCCCGCTGGAGCCTCTCGAAGCTCAGTTGCCCGGCGAGACCGCGCAGCGCTGGCGCTACCGCGACGGCGGCGGCGAGGTGGGCGTGATCTCCAGCGTCACGCAGGCGTTCTGCCGCGACTGCAACCGCGCGCGGCTGTCCACCGAAGGCAAACTGTTCCTGTGCCTGTTCGCCCACCAGGGTCACGATCTGCGTGCACTGCTGCGCGGCAACTTCGACGATGCGCAGATCAGCGCGGCCATCGGCGAGATCTGGACCGGCCGCGACGATCGCTACTCCGAACTGCGCAGCGCCCTGCATGCCGACACCGGCAGTGGCCAGCGGCGCGTCGAGATGCACTACATCGGCGGATGACCCCGTGACCATTTCCACCGACGACATCACCGGCCTGATCCTCGCCGGCGGCCGCGGCAGCCGCATGGGCGGCGTCGACAAGGGCCTGCAGAACCACCTGGGCATGCCGCTGGCCATGCACGCGCTGATGCGGCTGAGCATGCAGGTCGGCCACGTGATGATCAATGCCAACCGCAATCTGGGTGCCTACGAGTCCCTGGGCGTGCCGGTGTGGCCCGACGCCCTGCCCGACTACCCCGGCCCGCTGGCCGGCTTCCTGGCCGGGCTGGAGCATTGCGAGACGCCCTACCTCGTCACCGTGCCCTGCGACACGCCGGGCTTCCCGATCGACCTGGTCGAGAAGCTGGCCGCGGCCCTGGAGGCCGACGGCGCCGACATCGCCATGGCCGCCACGACCGAGAACGGCGCGCAGCAGGTGCAGCCGGTGTTCTGCCTGATGAAGGCCTCGCTGATGGAAAGCCTGGTTCGGTTCACTCAGACGGGGCAGCGCAAGATCGACCGCTGGACGGCACAGCACCGCTGCGTCGAGGTGCCGTTCGACGATGCGCGGGCCTTCTTCAACGCCAACACGCTGCCGGATCTGCAGCAGCTGCAGACGAATGCCTGAACCTGTCGACGTGCGCCGCCTGCGCGCGCTGGAACTGGCCGAGTACAAGGCCCTGCGCGATGCGATGCTCGCTGCTCATCCCGATGCCTTCACCAGCGACGCCGAGGCCGAGGCCGCCAAGCCGGCCCAGGCCTACCTGCCGCGACTGGGTCTGGACCGGCCGCAGGGCGGGCATTTCACGCTGGGTGCCTGGGACGGCCGCGCGCTCGTCGGTGCGGTGAGTTGCGAGCGCGACATGCGCCTGAAGGTGCGCCACATCGGCCATCTGATCGGCATGATGGTGGCCGATCACGCCGCCGGGCGCGGCATCGGCAAGCGCTTGCTGCAGGAGTGCATCGCCCTGGCCCGCGCCGCGGACGGCCTCGAACTGCTCACGCTGAGCGTCACCGCCGGCAACGCCGCCGCCGAGCATCTGTACCATCGCGCCGGCTTCGTGCGCTACGGCACCCAACCGCGCGCCGTCAAGCTCGACGGCCGCTACCATGACAAGCACCAGATGATCCTGAGCCTGTGAGCACGATGACGACCGCGACACCCCCGACCCTGGCCGAGATCGCCTCCTGCGTGAGCGGTTACGACCCGAACGCCCTGCCGGTGGCCCAGGCGCAGGAGTTCATCGCGCGCCTCGTTCCGCGCGTGCAAGCGGTGGAGATGCTGGCGATCCGTTCGGCTCTCGGCCGCGTGCTGGCGCGCGACATCGTCTCGGCCATCGACGTGCCGGCACACGACAACTCGGCGATGGACGGCTACGCGCTGCGCGGCAGCGATCTCGCGGCCAGCGGCGACACCGTGCTGCAGGCGGTGGGCACGGGCTTTGCCGGCGCGCAGTTCGATGGCAGCGTCGCCGCGGGTCAGTGCCTGCGCATCATGACCGGCGCGGTGATGCCGGCCGGCCTGGACACGGTGGTGCCGCAGGAATTCACCAAGGCCGACGGCACGCGCGTGACGGTGCCTGCTGGCGTCGTGCGCACCGGCGACAACCGGCGCCTCGCCGGCGAGGACCTCGCGATGGGCGAAGCCGCGCTGAAGGCAGGCCGCGTGCTGCGCCCAGCCGACCTGGGCCTGCTCGCCTCGCTCGGCCAGGCCGAGGTGCCGGTGCTGCGTCGCCTGCGCGTCGCCTTCTTCTCGACCGGAGACGAACTTCGCTCGATCGGCGAGCCGCTGGACGCCGGCTGCGTCTACGACAGCAACCGCTACACACTGTGGGGCATGCTGCAGCGCCTCGGTGTCGACCTGATCGACATGGGCGTGGTGCGCGACGACCCGGCCGCGCTGGAGTCCGCCTTCCGCCACGCCGCCGAGAACGCCGATGCGGTGATCACCTCCGGCGGCGTCAGCGTTGGCGAGGCCGACCACACCAAGCAGGTCATGAAGACGCTGGGCGACGTGCTGTTCTGGCGCATCGCGATGCGACCAGGCCGGCCGATGGCCATCGGGCGCATCACCAGCCGCGGCCACGACGCCATCCTGTTCGGCCTGCCGGGCAACCCGGTGGCGGTAATGGTCACCTTCTACGCCTTCGTGCGCGACGCGCTGCTGGCGATGAGCGGCGCGTTCGTCCAGCCATTGCCGATGTTGAGCGCCGCCAGCACGCAGCCGATCCGCAAGAAGGCCGGCCGCACCGAGTACCAGCGCGGCATCGTCTCTCGTAGCGCCACCGGCTGGCAGGTGGAGATCACCGGCTCGCAGGGTTCGGGCATCCTGCGCAGCATGAGCGAGGCCAACGGCCTGGTCGTGCTGCACCATGAACAAGGCAACGTGGCTGCCGGCGAGCTCGTCGACGTGCTGCCCTTCGACGGACTGGTCTGATCGATGTACCCCACTCCCTCCAGCGCCGGTGACGGCGCCGCCGCACCGCGTAAGGCCATGACGCTGCATCGCCTGGCCGCCATGCGCGCCGCCGGCGAGAAGATCAGCATGCTCACCTGCTACGACGCCAGCTTCGCGCGCCTGCTCGACGACGCCGGTGTCGACGTGCTGCTGATCGGCGACTCGCTGGGCATGACCGTGCAGGGCCGCGACAGCACGCTGCCGGTGACGCTGGACGACATGGCCTACCACGTGCAATGCGTCGCTCGCGGCAACCGCCATGCCTGGATCGTCGGCGATCTGCCCTTCGGCAGCTACCACACCGGCACCGAGCAGGCGCTGCTCAGCGCCGCCAGGCTGATGCAGTCGGGCGCGCACATGGTCAAGCTCGAAGGCGGCGGCTGGACCGTGCCCGTGGTGCGCCACCTCGTCGAGCGCGGCATCCCGGTGTGCGCCCACCTCGGGCTGACGCCGCAGTCGGTGCATGCGCTGGGCGGCTACCGCATTCAGGGTCGCGACGACGACGGCGCGGCGCGTCTGCTGCGCGAGGCGCGCGAGCTGGCCGACGCCGGTGCCTCGATGCTGGTCGTCGAGCTCATCCCCAGCACGCTCGGCAAGCAGCTCACCGCGAGCCTGCCCATCCCGGTGATCGGCATCGGCGCCGGGCCCGGCTGCAGCGGGCAGGTGCTGGTGCTGCACGACATGCTCGGCGTCACGCGCAGCAAGCTGCCGCGCTTCGTGCGCAACTTCATGGCGGGTGCCGACAGCATCGAGGCCGCGGTGCGCGCCTACGTGGCGGCGGTCAAGGACGGCAGCTTCCCCGACCCGGCCGTGCATGGCTACTGACAGGAGCGCGCCGATGCAGATCGTCCACACCATTGCCGACCTGCGCAGCATCCTCGCCGGCCAGGCGAAGACCGCCTTCGTGCCCACCATGGGGAACCTGCACGAAGGCCACTTGTCGCTGGTGCAGATGGCGCGTTCGCACGGTGCACCCGTGGTCGCCAGCATCTTCGTGAACCGGCTGCAGTTCGCGCCGCACGAGGATTTCGACACCTACCCGCGAACGCTGGAGCGCGACTGCGAGCTGCTGCGTGGTGCCGGCTGCGACATCGTCTTCGCACCGTCGGAGCGCGAGCTCTACCCGGAGCCGCAGCGCTACACCGTGCAGCCGCCGGCCGAGCTGGCCGACATCCTCGAAGGCCACTTCCGGCCCGGCTTCTTCACCGGTGTGTGCACCGTGGTGCTCAAGCTCTTCAACTGCGTGCAGCCGCGCTACGCGATGTTCGGCAAGAAGGACTACCAGCAGCTGATGGTGATCCGGCGCATGGTGAAGCAGTTCGCGCTGCCCATCGGCATCGTCGCCGGCGAGACGAGCCGGGCCGCCGATGGCCTGGCGCTGTCGTCGCGCAACGGCTACCTCGACGCTGAACAGCGCGCCGAGGCCGTGCAACTCAGCGCCGCGCTGCGGCGCATCGCCGAAGCGGTGGCTGCGGGCGGGCGGGATTGGGCGAAGCTCGAATCGGACGCGATGGCCGGACTCGCGGCGCGCGACTGGAAGCCCGACTACGTGGCGATCCGGCGCCAGCACGATCTCGGCGAGCCGGCGCCCGGCGAGCCGCTCGTGGTGCTGGCGGCGGCCAAGCTCGGCAGCACGAGGCTGATCGACAACCTCGAACTGCCGGCCCCCTGAGTCCGCCTCAGCGTTTCGCGAGGCGCTGCCAGGTCTCGACCACCGTGTCGGGGTTCAGCGAGATCGACACGATGCCCTCGCGCGCCAGCCAGTCGGCGAAGTCCGGGTGATCGCTGGGGCCCTGTCCGCAGATGCCGATGTACTTGCCGACCGCGCGACAGGCGCTGATGGCGCGTGAGATCAGCGCCTTCACAGCAGGGTCACGCTCGTCGAAGTCGCGCGCCAGCAGTTCGAGCCCGGAGTCGCGATCCAGCCCCAGCGTGAGCTGCGTCAGGTCGTTCGAGCCGATCGACATGCCGTCGAAATGCTCGAGGAACTGCTCGGCCAGGATGGCGTTGCTCGGCACCTCGCACATCATGATCACGCGCAGGCCGTCCGTGCCGCCCGCGGCCGCGCGCTTGAGGCCACGGTCGGCGAGCATGCCCACCACCTTCTGCGCCTGGCCGAGCGTGCGCACGAAGGGCACCATGATCTCGACGTTGGACAGGCCCATGTCGGTGCGAACCCGCTTGAGCGCCTCGCACTCCATCGCGAAGGCCTCGCCGAAGCTCTCGCTGACGTAGCGGGAGGCGCCGCGAAAGCCCAGCATCGGGTTCTCTTCCTCGGGCTCGTAGCGCGAACCGCCGATCAGCTTCTTGTACTCGTTGCTCTTGAAGTCCGACAGCCGCACGATCACCGGCTTGGGCCAGAAGGCCGCGGCGATCGTGGCGATGCCCTCGACCAGCTTGTCGACGTAGAAGGCGCGCGGCGAGGCGTGGCCGCGTGCCACCGACTCGACGGCCTTCTTCAGGTCGGCGTCGACGTTGGGGTAGTCGAGGATCGCCTTCGGGTGCACGCCGATGTTGTTGTTGATGATGAACTCGAGCCGCGCGAGGCCGACGCCGGAGTTGGGCATCTGCGCGAAGTCGAAGGCGAGCTGCGGGTTGCCCACGTTCATCATGATCTTCACCGGGCAGTACGGCAGCTCGCCGCGCTGCACGTCGCTGATCTCGGTCTCGAGCAGGCCGTCGTAGATGAAACCGGTGTCGCCTTCGGAGCAGACCACGGTCACCAGCGCGCCGTCCTTCAGCGTCTCGGTCGCGTCGCCGCAGCCCACCACCGCCGGGATGCCGAGCTCGCGCGCGATGATCGCCGCGTGGCAGGTGCGCCCGCCGCGGTTGGTGACGATGGCGCTGGCGCGCTTCATCACCGGCTCCCAGTTCGGGTCGGTCATGTCGGTGACGAGCACGTCGCCGGCCTGCACCTGGTCCATGTCGGCCAGGCTATGCACGATGCGCACCGGGCCCGTGCCGATCTTCTGGCCGATGGCGCGGCCCTCGGCGAGCACGGTGCCGGTGCTCTTGAGCTTGTAGCGCTGCTCGACCTTGCCCTGCATCTGGCTCTTCACCGTCTCGGGGCGCGCCTGCAGGATGTAGAGCTGGTTGTCGCCACCGTCCTTGCCCCACTCGATGTCCATCGGCCGGCCGTAGTGCTGCTCGATGATCAGCGCGTAGCGCGCCAGCTCGGCCACGTCGGCGTCGGTCAGCGAATAGCGGTTGCGATGTTCGGGAGCGGTGTCGACGGTGCGCACCAGCTTGCCGGTCTTCGCCTTCTCCTCGGGCGAGGAGAACTCCATCTTGATCAGCTTGGAGCCCAGGTTGCGGCGGATGATCGGCAGCTTGCCGGCCTTCAGCGCCGGCTTGTGCACGTAGAACTCGTCGGGGTTCACGGCGCCCTGCACCACCGTCTCGCCCAGGCCGTAGCTGGAGGTGATGAAGACGACGTCCTGGAAGCCGCTCTCGGTGTCGATGGTGAACATCACGCCGGCCGCGCCGAGGTCGGAGCGCACCATGCGCTGCACGCCGGCCGACAGCGCCACGTCACCGTGCGCGAAGCCCTTGTGCACGCGGTAGCTGATGGCCCGGTCGTTGTAGAGGCTGGCGAAGACCTCCTTCATCTTGGCAAGCACCTCGTCGATGCCGACCACGTTGAGGAAGGTCTCCTGCTGGCCCGCGAAGGAGGCGTCGGGCAGGTCTTCGGCCGTCGCCGAGGAACGCACGGCGAACGAGGCGCCGGGGTTGCCCGCGGTCAGGCGCGTGAACTCGGCGCGGATGGCGGATTCGAGTGCCGGCGGGAACGGCGTGGCCTCGATCCAGTGGCGGATCTGTGCGCCGGCCTCGGCCAGCGCCCGCACGTCGTCGGTGTTCAGCGTGGCCAGGCGATCGCTGATGCGCGTCACCAGGCCTTCGTGCTTCAGGAATTCGCGGAAGGCATGCGCCGTCGTCGCAAAACCGCCGGGCACCCGGACCCCCGAGGCAGCCAGTTGGCTGATCATTTCGCCGAGCGAGGCGTTCTTGCCGCCCACCGACTCGACGTCGGTCATCCTCAGTTGTTCGAACGGGACGACCAGGGCGGTCGCCAGTGCAGGGTTGGACATGGGAAAACTCCGTGATGTTGAAAAACCGGCATTTCCCGACCTCCCGACCTGCGGCCCGAGCGAAGCTCCAGGGCGGTGCATTCCCACGCAGGCCGGCCGCACTCTTCGAGTGTTGTGTGGCGGCGGGCGGCGTTCAAGGGCGTCGGAGGTGGAAGTCTGCTCGGGATTCTACGGGTTTGTTCCCTATCATCGAGGGCGTCCCCCCAATCCGAAGGCCCGCTCTGCCATGCCCAACCGCACCGTCTTCTTCGTCTCCGACGGCACCGGCATCACCGCCGAAACCTTCGGCAACTCGATCCTGGCGCAGTTCTCCGGCAAGCCGCGCCACGTGCGCCGGCCCTTCATCGACACACCGGACAAGGCGCACCAGGTGGTGCGCGAGATCAACCACACCGCCGACGCGGAGGGCCGCCGGCCGGTGGTCTTCATCACGCTGGTCAACGCCGAGATCCTGGCGATCCTGAAGGAGCACTCCAAGGGCCTGGTGCTGGACATGTTCAACACCTTCATCGAGCCGCTGGAGGCGGAGTTCGGCGTCAAGTCGAACCACCGCATCGGCCGCTTCTCGGACGTCTCCAAGAGCCAGGAGTACACCGACCGCATCGAGGCGATCAACTTCTCGCTGGCGCACGACGACGGGCAATCCGCGAAGAACCTCGCCGAGGCCGACGTGATCCTGGTCGGCGTGAGCCGAAGCGGCAAGACGCCGACCTCGTTGTACCTGGCGATGCAGCACGGCATCAAGGCGGCGAACTACCCGCTGATCCCGGAAGACTTCGACCGCGGCCAGATCCCCTCGACGCTGGCACCGTTCAAGAAGAAGTGCTTCGGCCTGACCATCGACCCGGAGCGCCTGAGCCAGATCCGCAACGAGCGCCGGCCGAACAGCCGCTACGCCTCGATCGAGAACTGCCGCATGGAAGTGCACGAGGCCGAGGCGATGATGCGCCGCGAAGGCATCGCTTGGCTGTCGTCGACGCACAAGTCGATCGAGGAGATCGCCACCACCATCCTGCGCGACCTGCGGCCTGACCGGCTGATGTACTAGGACGGCGGCGGCGCCGCCTCCCAGCGATCCTTGCCGGCCAGCTTGGCCCGGTACATCGCCTGGTCGGCCCGGTCGATCAGTCGCTCGAAACGCTCGGACCCGCCCGCCGACATGGCCACGCCGATCGAAGCCGTGCAACCGAAGGGATCCTCGGACTCGCCGAGCTGCAGCCCGCGAAGCTCCCCCAGGATCCGCTCGACGACCTTCACGCCGTCTTCGCGGCGGGTGCGCGGCAGCACCACCGCGAACTCCTCGCCGCCCCAGCGCGCGGCCAGGTCGGTGCTGCGCAGCGCCGCCTGGATGCGCTGTGCGGTCGCGCGCAGCAGCCGGTCGCCCGCCGCATGGCCGTGGCGGTCATTGACCCGCTTGAAGTCGTCGAGGTCGAGCAAGGCCGCCACCAGCGGCTCGCCCGTGCGCTGTGCCATGTCGAGCTCGCGCTGGGCCAGCTCGCACAGCCGGCGGCGGTTGGACAAGCCGGTGAGGTCGTCGAACCAGGCCAGCCGCTCCGCCTGGCGCCGGGCAGCCTCGACCTCGCGCAGAAGGCGCACGATCACCCAGCTCACCGGCACGGAGACGACCAGCGGGATCACCACCGCGATGGCCACGTAGTGCGGGAAGGCGGCGGTTTGGGGCAGCCGCAGCGCCGCTGTCAGGCCGAACAGGGCAGCGACCGACAGGCCCACGCTGCAGGCCGCCACGACCGCCACCGTGAGCGCCACCGGGCTGCCCACGACGATCCTTCTCCAGCCTGCGTCCATTCCCGCCTCCTCGCTTCGAACGGACCGCACCGCGCCAGCGCTCAGCGAGCGCGCTGGCGCGCCGATTCGTACAGGCACACCGCCGCCGCCGCGGCGACGTTCAGCGACTCCTCGCCGCCCGGTTGCGGGATCCGCAGCGCCATTGCGCATTGCCGCTGCAGTGCCGCCGAAACGCCCTGCCCTTCGTGGCCGAGAACCCATCCGCAAGGCCACGGCAGATCGACCTCGTGAAGCGCCTGCGCGGCGTGCGAACTGGTGCCCAGCAGCGGCACGCGCAGGGTGGCCATGGCCGCGGCTTCGAGCCCCTCGACCAGGCGCAGCGCGAAATGCGCGCCCATGCCGGCACGCAGCACCTTGGGCGACCACAGCGCCGCCGTGCCCTTGAGCGCCAGCACCTGCGTGAAGCCGAAGGCCGAGGCGCTGCGCAGGATGGCACCGACGTTGCCGGCGTCCTGCAGCCGGTCGAGCACCACCGAAGGCTGGTCGGGGGCGAGCGCCGGCGCCGTCGGCGTGGTGACGACGAAGCCGATCTCCGGCGGCGACTCCAGGGCGCTCAGCCCCGCCATCAGTTCCGGCGGCACGATCGCCACCGCCGCCGCCTGGCCTGCCAGGGCACGCAGTGCCGGCTGCTCCCAACCGGTCGTGCTGACGATGGCCTGCACCGCCCGGCCGCCGCGCTGCGCGAACGCCGAACACAGGTGATCGCCCTCCAGCCACACCTCGCCAAGCTTGCGGTAGGCACCGGGGTCGGCGCCGAGCTTGCGCACCCGCACCAGCAGCGGGTTGTCGCGCGAACTGAGGTGGCGGGCGTCGGCCATGGCCTCAGCCCTCGAGCAGGTCGCGCACCGGTCCGAACGTGCGCCGGTGCTGCGGGCAGGCGCCGTGCGCGCGCAGCGCCGCCAGGTGTTCGGGCGTCGGGTAGCCCTTGTGGCCGTCGAAGCCGTACTCCGGATGCTGCGCATGCAGTTCGAGGCACAGCCGGTCGCGGTGCACCTTGGCGAGGATGGAGGCGGCGGAGATCGCCTTCACCTTCGCATCGCCCTTCACGATGGCCTCGGCCGGGATCTTCAGCACCGGGATGCGGTTGCCGTCCACCAGCACCTTGGCGGGCTTCAGGCGCAGGCCCTCGACCGCGCGGCGCATCGCCAGCATGGTGGCCTGCAGGATATTCAGCTCGTCGATCTCGGCCGCGCTGGCCTCGGCGATGCAGCAGCACAGCGCCTTGGCGCGGATCTCGTCGAAGAGGCGCTCGCGCCTGAGCGCGCTGATCGCCTTCGAATCGGCCAGTCCCTTGATGGGCTTCAGGTCATCGAGGATCACCGCTGCGGCCACCACCGGCCCGGCCAGCGGTCCGCGGCCGGCTTCGTCCACGCCGGCCACCAGGCCGGGCACGTCGAAGCTCAGGCCGAGCTGCTCAGCGCGCAAGAATCTTCTCGATCGCATCGGTGGCGGCGCGCGCGGTGTCGCGGCGGAGCTCCAGGTGCAGCGCCTGGAAGCGCTTCTCCAGCGCGGCGCAACGCTGCGGGTCGTCGAGCCAGGCGATGGCCGCATGCGCCAGCCGTTCGGGCGTGGCATCGCCCTGGATCAGCTCGGGCACGGCGAAGTCGCGCAGCAGGATGTTGGGCAGGCCCACCCAGGGCTGGTACTTCATGCGCTTCATCATCTGCCAGCTCAGCGCATGCATGGCGTAGGCGATCACCATCGGGCGCTTGAAGAGCGCCGCCTCCAGCGTGGCCGTGCCACTGGCGACAAGCGTCACGTCGCAGGCAGCCAGGGCCTCGTGCGAGTGGCCGTCGAGCAGTTCCACCCTCACGCGGTCGGCGTGCAGCTTGCGCAGCGGCTCGACCAGATGGCGCAAGCCCGGCACCACCGGCAGGATGAAGCGCAGACCGGGGCGCAAGGCCGCCATCTCGGCCGCGGCACCGAACAGGCGCGGCGCAATGTACTGGATCTCCGAACGGCGGCTGCCGGGCAGCAGCGCC
The DNA here is from genome assembly GCF_017795745.1 of Rhizobacter sp. AJA081-3. Taxonomy (GTDB): domain Bacteria; phylum Pseudomonadota; class Gammaproteobacteria; order Burkholderiales; family Burkholderiaceae_C; genus Piscinibacter. The sequence continues at coordinate 2,201,105 of NZ_CP059067.1, forward strand.
ACCACGGTCTCGTCGCCGATACCCAGCGCCGCACGGCTGGCCGCGCGCGGCACCTCCAGCGGGATCGCGTCGGCCAGCGGGTGGCCCACGTAGACCGCCTCGATGCCCTGCTTCGCGTAGATCTCCGGCTCGAACGGAAAGATGCACAACACGGCGTCGACCGCGTTGCGGATCTTCTCGATGCGCTTGCCGCGCCAGGCCCAGATCGACGGGCTGACGAAGTGCACGGTGCGGATGCCGGCGGCCTTCAGGCGGGTTTCGAGGTCGAGGTTGAAGTCGGGCGCGTCGACACCGATGAACAGATCCGGCTTCGCCGCCAGGATGCGTTCGGCGAGCTGGTTGCGGATGCCGACCAGCTCGCGGTAGTGGCTGAGCACCTCGACATAGCCGCGTACCGCCAGCTTGTCGTGCGGCCACCAGGCCTCGAAGCCCTGCGCGGCCATCTTTGGCCCGCCGATGCCCTGGGCCACCAGTCCGGGCCAGCGCGCACGCAGGCCGCCGAGCAGCAGGCCGGCGAGCAGGTCGCCCGAGGCCTCGCCCGCGACCATCGCGAAGCGCGGAGCGGCCGCGTCCATGCGGATCAGCGCGCGATGCCGCGCGTCGCGCCCGCGAGGAAGGCGCTCATCAGCGCCACGTCGCCTGCGGCATGCGGCTCTTCGCGGCCCAGCGCCTCGATCGCCTCGCGGGCCTGCTCGAAAGTCTTGCCCTCGCGGTACAGCAGCTTGTGCATCTGCTTGACCGCGGCGATGCGCGGCGCATCGAAACCACGCCGGCGCAGGCCCTCGATGTTGAAGCCGCGCACGGCCAGCGGGTTGCCGTCGACCAGCATGTAGGGCGGTACGTCCTGCGACACCGCGCTGCCGAAGCCGACCATCACGTGCGCGCCGATCTTGACGAACTGGTGGATGCCGGTCAGCCCGCCCACCGTGACCCAGTCGCCCAGGTGCACATGACCGCCCAGCGTGGTGTTGTTGGCCAGCGTGGTGCGGTCGGCGACCTGGCAGTCGTGCGCGATGTGCACGTAGGCCATGATCCAGTTGTCGTTGCCGATGCGCGTGACGCCCGCGTCCTGCGCCGTGCCCAGGTTGAAGGTGCAGAACTCGCGCACCATGTTGCGGTCGCCGATGTGCAGCTCGGTGGGCTCGCCGGCGTACTTCTTGTCCTGCGGCACCGCGCCGATGGAGTTGAACTGGAAGATGCGGTTGTCGCGGCCGATGGTCGTACGGCCCTCGATCACGCAATGAGGGCCGATCGTCGTGCCTTCGCCGATGCGCACCTGCGAGCGCACCACGGTATAGGCACCGATCGTGACGTTCTCGCCGAGCTGCGCGCCGCTCTCGACGATGGCGGTGGGGTGGATGCTGGCCATGTGCCCGGACTCCCTGTCTCGGCCTCAGGTGAAGCTGCGCATCGTGCAGGTGAGGTCGGCCTCCACGGCCACCTCGCCGTCCACCAGGGCGCGGCCCTTGAACTTGAACACCGACGACTTCATGCGCTCGAGCGTGGCCTCGAGCACGAGCTGATCGCCGGGCTCGACGGGCCGCTTGAAGCGCGCGTTGTCGATGCCGGCGAAGTAATAGACGGTGTTGGAGTCGGGCTCCTGGCCGAGCGTCTCGAAGGCCAGCAGCGCCGAGGCCTGCGCCAGCGCCTCGATCATCAGCACGCCGGGCATCACCGGGCGCTTGGGAAAGTGGCCGTTGAAGAAGTCCTCGTTGATGGTGACGTTCTTGATCGCCTTGATGCGCAGCCCCTTCTCCAGTTCGAGCACGCGGTCCACCAGCAGGATGGGGTAGCGGTGCGGCAGCTTCTTCAGGATCTGGTGGATGTCCATCATCATGGTTGTCTCGGCGTGGTCTCGTTCTTCTCGAGGGCTCGGATGCGGTCTCGCAGGGTGTGAAGCTGGCGCAGCGTGGCCGCGTTCTTCTCCCACGACGCATTGTCGTCGATGGGAAACACGCCGCTGTACTGTCCCGGCTGGCGGATCGAGCGCATCACCACCGAGGCCGCCGAGATATGCACATGGTCGGCCAGCGTCAGATGCCCGAGCACGATGGCGCCGCCGCCCACCGTGCAATGCCTGCCGATGACTGCGCTGCCGGCGATGCCCACGCACCCGGCCATCGCCGAATGCGCGCCGATGTGCACGTTGTGGCCGACCTGGATCAGGTTGTCGAGCTTGACGCCGTCCTCGATCACGGTGTCGTCGAGCGCACCGCGGTCGATGCAGGTGTTGGCGCCGATCTCGACATCGTCGCCGATGCGCACAGCGCCGAGCTGCTCGATCTTCTCCCAGCGCCCTTCGGTGGGCGCGAAGCCGAAGCCGTCGGCGCCGATCACCACGCCGCTGTGCACGATGCCGCGCGCGCCGATGCGGCAGCCTTCGCCGACCGTCACCCGCGGCGCCAGCCGAGTGCCTTCGCCGATCGATGCGTTTGCGCCGATCACGCAGTGAGCGCCGATCTGCGCTCGCGCACCGACCACCGCGCCGGCCTCGATCACCGACAGCGGGCCGATCGACGCGCCCTCACCCACCTGCGCATCGGCGTGCACGACGGCGCTGGCATGGATGCCGGCCGGCGGCGCCGGGCGGATGTGCCGCGCCCACCACTGCGTCAGGCGGGCGAAGTAGAGGTAGGGATCGGGCGTGACGATGGCCGCGCTGCGGCCTGCCACCGCCTCGCGCAGGGCCGGCGAGACGATCACACATGCGGCCAGCGAGACGGCCAGCTGCGAGCGGTACTTCGGGTGGGCCAGGAAGGAGATGGTGCGCGCATCCGCCCCTTCGAGCGGCCCGATGCGCGAGATGAGCAGGCTGGCGTCGCCGATCAGCTCGCCGCCGAGTTGCCCGGCGATGTCACGCAGAGCAACTTCCATCTGCGCTGCCTCCGGCTTACTTGGCGCCGGCCTGGCCGTTCAGGGCCTTGATCACCTTGTCGGTGATGTCGATCCGCGGGCCGGCGAAGACGGCTTCCTGGATGATCAGGTCGTACTTCTCGCTGTCGAAGATCTGCTTCATGACCTTGTTGGCGCGCTCGACGACGGACGCAAGTTCCTCGTTCTTGCGCTGGGTCAGGTCTTCCTGGAACTCGCGGCGCTTGCGCTGGAACTCGCGGTCCTGCTCGACCAGGTCGCGCTGGCGGCGGCTGCGTTCGGCTTCGGACAGCGTGGGCGCGTCCTTGTCGAGCTTGTCGCCGGCGGCCTTGAGCTTGCCGGCCAGGTCGGCGATGTCCTTTTCGCGCTTGCTGAACTCGGTCTCGAGCTTGGCCTGGGCGGCCTTGGCCGGAGCGGCCTCGCGCAGCACCTTGTCGGCATTCACGTAGCCGATCTTCAGTTCCTGGGCCTGCGCACCCAGCGTCGCGAGCGCCAGCAAGGCTGCGCAAGCCGTCGACTTCAGGATGGAAGTATTCATTAGAACGCGGTCCCGATCTGGAATTGGAGTCTCTCGATTCTATCGTTCGGACGCTTGCGGATCGGCGTCCCGTAACTGAGCTTGAGCGGCCCCACCGGGGAGATCCAGCTCAGGCCGATGCCGGTGGATGCACGCAGGCTGTCGGCGGTGATCTTCTCGCTCTCGCCCCAGACGTTGCCGATGTCGAAGTAGCCGAACACGCGCAGCGTGCGGTCATTGCCGGCGCCGGGCACCGGCACGTACAGCTCGCTATTCAGGTTCAGCCGGCGGTTGCCGCCGATGTAAGCGCCGGTGACGTCCGGCGGGCCGAGCGAACCCTGGTCGAACGCGCGCACCGTGCCCAGGCCACCGCCATAGAAGTTCTTGAACACCGGGTAGGGCCGGCCGGCCAGGCCCTTGCCGTAACCGATCTCGCCGTTGACCGCGAAGGTGAACTGCCGCGTGATCGGCCAGTAGTGCTGGTACTGCAGGTTGGTGCGCAGGTAGCGCGTGTCGCCGGCGAAGGTCCAGTCGAAGTTCACACGCTTGTAGCTGCCCGCATTGGGCACCAGCGCGCTGTCACGCTCGTCGCGCGTCCAGCCCACCGTGATGGGGAACGAGTTGCTGATCGCGCCGAACTGCAGCCGGTAAAGGTACAGGTTGTTCGGCATCGCATTGGTGCCGCGGATCTCGGTGCGCTCGGCGCCGATGCCGAAGAACACCGTGTCGTACTCGCTGAACGGCACGCCGAAACGCACCGAGACGCCCGGCGTGACGAGCTGGTACTGCTCGCCCTGGCTGTTGATCGGCTTGGTGGTGCGGTAGAAGAGATCGAAGGCGCGCGAGATGCCGTCGATCGTGAAATACGGATCGAGCGTGCTGAGCACCAGCGTGCGGCTGGACTTGCTGGTGTTGACCTCCAGGCCCAGGTAGTTGCCCGAGCCGAACACGTTCTCCTGCTTGATCGAGGCCGTCAGCGAGAGTTTGTCGGCCGAGGAGAAGCCGGCGCCGACCAGCAGGTTGCCGGTGGGCTTTTCCTTGATGTTGATGGTCAGGTCGACCTGATCCTGAGAGCCGGCGACCTCGGCGGTGTCGACGTTGACGTCGCTGAAGTAGCCCAGGCGGTCGACACGGTCGCGCGACAGCTTGATCTTCTGCCCGTCGTACCAGGACGATTCGAACTGGCGGAACTCGCGCCGGATGACCTCGTCGCGCGTGCGGCTGTTGCCGGCCACGTTGATGCGCCGCACGTAGACGCGCCGCGACGGGTCGGCCACCAGGGTGAGCACCACGCGACCATTGGCGCGGTCGATATCCGGCCGCGCCTCGATGCGCGCAAAGGCGAAACCGAAGGTGCCGAAGCGCTCGGAGAACTCCTTGGTGGTCTCGGTCACGGCCTCGGCCCGGTAGGGCTCGCCGGGCTTGATCTTCACCAGGGTCTTGAAGTCTTCTTCCTTGCCGAGGTAGTCGCCTTCCAGCTTGACCGCTGTCACGGTGTAGGGCTGGCCCTCGGTCACGTTGATGGTGACCGTGATGTCCTGCTTGTCCGGCGAGATCGCAACCTGCGTCGAGTCGACGTTGAACTCGAGGTAGCCGCGGTTCAGGTAGTAGGCGCGCAGCGTCTCGAGGTCGGCGTTGAGCTTGGAGCGCGAGTAGCGGTCGGCCTTGGTGTACCAGTTCAGCCAGCCGCCGTCGTTCAGGTCGAACAGGCTCTTCAGCGTGCCTTCGGAGAAGACCTTGTTGCCGACGATGCGCAGTTCGCGGATCTTGGCGGCCGTGCCTTCGGTGATCGTGAAGATCACGTTGACGCGGTTGCGCTCGAGCGGCGTGACGGTGGTCACCACTTCGGCGCCGTACAGGCTGCGCGTCAGGTACTGGCGCTTGAGTTCCTGCTCGGCGCGGTCCGCCAGCGCCTTGTCGAAGGGCAGGCCCTCGCCGATGCCGAAGTCCTTCAGCGACTTGACCAGCGTCTCCTTGTCGAACTCCTTCAGGCCGGCGAAGTCGATGCCGGCGATGACGGCACGCTCCTCGACGATCACGACGACGACACCTTCGTCGATGTCGATGCGCACGTCCTTGAACAGGCCGGTGGCGAACAGCGCGCGCAGCGCGGCGGCGCCCTTGTCGTCGTTGTAGGTGTCGCCGATGCGGAACGGCAGCGAGGCGAACACCGTGCCGGCGTCGGTGCGCTGCAGGCCCTCGACGCGGATGTCCTTCAGGACGAAGGGCTCGACCGCCCAGGCCGAGCCGGACTGGAGCGCAGCGGCAAGGGCGATGCAGAGAAGGGTCGGGCGAATGGCGTGCGCGCGGCGTGGAGAAGGCATGCGTCGGGGGATCAGTGCAGGCCCAGGAGGCGGGCCACGTCGTTGTAGAGAGCCAGGGACATCATCATGAGCATGATGGCCACCCCGCCACGCTGCAGCCGGTCCAGCCACAACTCGGAGACCGGCCGCCCCGTCACACCCTCGAAAAGATAATACATCAGGTGCCCGCCATCGAGCATCGGCAGCGGCAGCAGGTTGAGCACGCCCAGGCTCACGCTGACGACGGCGAGGAAGCCCAGGTAGTAGGCCAGGCCGAGTTGCACCGACTGGCCGGCGTAGTCGGCGATCGTCAGCGGTCCGCTGAGGTTCTTCAGAGAGGCTTCGCCGATCAGCATCTTGCCGAGCATCTGCAGCGTCAGCGTCGACATCTCCCAGGTCTTGCCGGCGGCGCGCGACAGGCCCTCGAAGGCGCCGTAGCGCACTTGCACCAGTTGGGGCGGCTGGCCCGGGTAGACCTCGACGCGGCCGACGCTGGCCTTGCCGTCGCTGGCAATGTTCGGCGTCACCGTCACTTCGAGCGTCTGGCCGGCACGTTCGACACGCCAGACCATGGCCTGGGCGACACCGCTGGCGCCGCTGGCACGGATGAGGTCGCGGATGCGCGATGCGTCGTCGATCGGCTGGCCGTCGATGCTCAGCACACGGTCGCCGGCGCGCAGCCCGGCTCGCGCTGCGGGGCCGCCGGCCTTGGCTTCGCCGAGCACCGGCTCGCTGAAGGCCGGTCCCAGACCGATGCGCTTCATCAGTTGCGCATCCACCTCGCGTGCACCGAGCCCGTCGAGATCGAGAACCACCCGACGCTGGCCGCGGCCCTGGGCGTCGGTCACCATCAGATGCAGCGATTGGCCGGCGAGCACGGCCTGCGTGAGCTGCCAGCGCAGGTCGTTCATCGAGCGCAGGTCGTCCCATTGCGTGCCGTCCGCCGACCAGGCCTGTGCCCAGTCGCCGCTGCGCAACCCGGCGCGCTCGGCGACGCTGGCGGCCACGGGCGCGCCCATCACGGCCTTGGGCTCGTCCATGCCGATCCAGTGGGCGCTGGCGTAGAGCAGCACGGCGAGCAGCAAGTTGGCCACCGGCCCGGCGGCAACGATGGCGCTGCGCTGCCACAGCGGCTTGCGATTGAAGGCGCGATCGAGCTCGCCGGGTGCCACGGGGCCTTCGCGCTCGTCGAGCATGCGCACGTAGCCACCCAGGGGCAAAGCCGAGAGCACGAACTCGGTGGACTGCGGGCTGGCCTGGCGGCGCCAGATGACACGGCCGAATCCGACCGAGAAACGCAGCACCTTGACGCCGCAGGCGATCGCCACGCGGTAGTGGCCGTACTCGTGGATCACGATGAGCACGGCCAGCGTGAGGATGAACGCAGCAACGGTGATCATCTCGGCAGGCCTCTTACCAGTTGCTGCGCCTGCCTGCGGGCGCGGTCATCGAGCTCGAGCAGCCCCGGCAACGAGGCGGCCGAGTCGCTCGCCGGCACCACGGCTTCGATCGTGCCGGCATTGACCGTGTGAATCTGGTCGAAGCGGATGGTTCCCGCGAGGAACGCGGCGACCGCCTCCTCGTTGGCCGCGTTGAGTACCGCCGTGCTGCCGGGCGCCGCACGCAGTGCCTCCCAAGCCAGTGCAAGACCGGGGTAGAGCGCGTGGTCGGGCGGATGGAAACTCAGCGCGGACAGGCTGGTGAAATCGAGCTGCGACGCACCGGACTCGATGCGCTGCGGAAACGACAGGCCGTAGGCGATCGGCACGCGCATGTCGGGCGTGCCCAACTGGGCGAGCACCGAGTTGTCCCGGCACACCACCATCGAGTGGATGATGCTCTGCGGATGGATGACGACACGGATCTGCTCGGGCTGCAGCGCGAAAAGCCAGCGCGCCTCGATGACCTCGAGCGCCTTGTTCATCATGGTCGCCGAGTCGACCGAGATCTTGCGCCCCATCACCCAGTTCGGGTGCGCGCAGGCCTGGTCCGGCGTCACATCGCGTAACGTACTCGGGTCGCGACCGCGGAACGGCCCGCCCGAGGCGGTGAGCAGGATGTGGTCGATGCGCGAGGCCCAGGTGCTGCGGTCTTCGGGCAGGCACTGGAAGATCGCCGAATGCTCGCTGTCGATCGGCAACAGCGTGGCGCCGCCCTGCTTCACGGCGTTCATGAAGAGCTCGCCGCCGACCACCAGCGCTTCCTTGTTGGCCAGCAGCAGACGCTTTCCCGCCTTCGCGGCGGCCAGGCAGGCGGCCAGGCCCGCGGCGCCGACGATCGCCGCCATCACCGCGTCGACCTCCGGGTGCGCCGCCAGTTGCTCCAACGCGTCGGCGCCAGCCAGTACTTCGGTGCGCAGGCCGGCCTGCGCGAGGCGATCTCGCAGCACGCGGGCACGCGCCTCGTCGGGCATCGCTGCGAAGCGCGGCTTCCATTGCACGCACTGCGCCGCGAGTTCGTCGACGCGGCTCGCGCCGGTGAGCGCGAAGACCTCGAATCGGCCGGGGTGGCGCGCGATCACGTCGAGCGTGTTCGCGCCCACCGAGCCCGTGGAACCGAGCACGCAGACGCGAAGCGGGAGGTGGGGACGGCTCATGCGGAACTCAGGTCGAGGCCAGGGCCATCGCGATCGGGAACACCGGCAGCAAGGCGTCGACACGGTCGAGCACGCCGCCGTGGCCAGGCAGCAGGCCACTGCTGTCCTTGGCGCCGGCGCTGCGCTTGACCAGCGACTCGAACAGGTCTCCGACGACGCTCATCGCCGCGAGCAGTACCGCGCCGGCGAGCAGGCCGGGCCAGCCGAAGCGGGCATCGATGCGACTGAACAGGCTGGGCGAATCGACCGGCTGCGAGCTGTCGATCCATCGCCACACGAAGGCCAGCACAATCACGCCGGCCATGCCGGTCCAGACGCCTTCCCAGCTCTTGCCCGGGCTGATGGTTGGTGCGAGCTTGCGGCGGCCGAAGGCGCGGCCGCCGAAGTAGGCCGCGATGTCAGCCACCCAAACCAGGCAGAAGACCGAGAGGATGAAGTTGATGCCGATGCTGCGCGCGTTGGCGATGGCCAGCCAGGCCGCCCACAGCAGCAGCAGCCCCAGCACCCAGCGCAACACGACGGGGATGTGCGGCCAGCCGGCCGGGCCGCCGCGCAGCGCGAACGCGCCGCCGACGATCCAAAGGGCCGCCACCGGCCACCAGGCCCAGGCGGGTGCACGCGTGGCCCAGCCGAACCACAGCGCATCGGCACAGGCCAGCGCCAGCAGCACGCCCATGGCGATCGAGGCGCCACCGGCCTGGTTGAGGCGTCCCCATTCCCAGCCGGCCGCGCCGATCAGCACCAGCGTGAGCACGGCGAAAGGCCAGGGCGAGGCAGCGAACAGGGCGGGCAGCAACAGCGCCAGCAGCACGATGGCCGTGATGACCCGCTGCTTGAGCATGCTCAGGTCCCGGTCGCCTGCACCGGCGCGGTCTTCACCAGGCCGAAGCGGCGATCGCGCGCCGCGAAGGCGCTGATCGCCGCATCGAGATCGGTCTCGCCGAAATCGGGCCAGAGGCAATCGGTGAACACCAGCTCGGAATAGGCGAGCTGCCAGAGCAGGAAGTTGCTGATGCGCAGTTCGCCGCCGGTGCGGATGAGCAGGTCGGGGTCGGGCGCATCGCCGAAGGCCATGTAGCGGCCGAGCGTGGCCTCGTCGAGCTGGGCAGGATCGATGCCGTCGCGCATGGCCTGCTGGCAGGCCTGAACGACATCCCAGCGGCCACCGTAGGCGAACGCCACCCAGAGCGTGATGCGCGTGTTGTCGCGGGTAGCCGACTCGGCCCGGTCGCAGGCCTGGCGCAGCCGGTCGGTCAGTTGCCCGCGGTCGCCGATCATGCGGATGCGCACGCCATTGGACGCCAGCTTGGCGAGGTACTTCTCGACGGCCACCAGCACCAGCCCCATCAGAAAGGACACCTCCTCGGTGGGCCGCTTCCAGTTCTCCGACGAGAAGGCGAACACGGTGAGGTGTTCGATGCCGCGGTCGGCGCAGGCCAGCACCGTCTTGACGAGCGTGTCGACGCCGGCCTTGTGGCCGAACACGCGCGGCAGGAAGCGGCGCTTGGCCCAGCGGCCGTTGCCGTCCATCACGATCGCGACATGCCGGGGCACCACGGGATCCGGGGTCACGGAGGAGGCGTCGCGAAGGTGCATGCGGCGATCGATGTTCAGCAGGCGCGGGACCTCAGACGGCCAGGATCTCGGCTTCCTTGCCCGAGACGAGACGGTCGATCTCGGCGATCGTGCCGTCGGTCAAGCGCTGCAGCTGCTCGAGGGCACGGCGCTCGTCGTCCTCGGAGATCTCCTTGTCCTTCAGCAGCTTCTTCAGGTGCTCGTTGGCGTCGCGGCGCAGGTTGCGCGTGGCGATGCGGGCGTCCTCGCCAGCGTGGCGCACGACCTTGGTCAGGTCCTTGCGGCGCTCTTCGGTGAGCGCGGGCATCGGCACGCGCAGCAGATCGCCCTGCGACGACGGGTTCAGGCCCAGGTCGGATTCGCGGATGGCCTTTTCGATCTTCGGGCCCATGCCCTTTTCCCACGGCTGCACGCTGATCGTGCGCGCATCGAGCAAGGTGACGTTGGCCACCTGGCTGATCGGCACCATCGAGCCGTAGTAGTCGACGTGCACCTGGTCGAGGATGCCCGGGTGGGCTCGGCCGGTGCGGATCTTCTGCAGTTCGCCCTTGAAGGCCTCGATGGTCTTGGCCATCTTGGTCTCGGCAGTCTTCTTGATGTCGGCAATGCTCATGTCTGGCCTCTTTCGGCTTGCGCGTCAGACGTGCACCAGCGTGCCTTCGTCCTCGCCCTGCACCACACGCTTCAACGCGCCGGGCTTGAAGATGGAAAACACCTTGATCGGCAGTTTCTGGTCGCGGCACAGCGCAAAGGCGGTGGCGTCCATCACCTGCAGGTTCTTGGAGATCGCCTCGTCGAAGCTGATCTGCGTGTAGCGGGTCGCGTTAGGGTCTTTCTTGGGGTCGGCGCTGTAGACGCCGTCGACCTTGGTCGCCTTCAGCACGATCTGCGCGCCGATCTCCGCCCCGCGCAGGGCGGCAGCGGTGTCGGTGGTGAAGAAGGGGTTGCCGGTGCCGGCGGCGAACACGACGACCTTGCCCTCCTCCAGGTACTGCAGCGCCTTGGGGCGAACGTATGGCTCGACCACCTGCTCGATGGCGATGGCCGACATCACGCGCGCCGTCATGCCCTCCTGGCGCATGGTGTCGGCCAGGGCCAGCGAGTTCATCACCGTGGCCAGCATGCCCATGTAGTCGGCGGTGGCGCGGTCCATGCCCACCGATCCGCCGGCCACGCCGCGGAAGATGTTGCCGCCGCCGATCACCACCGCCACCTCGCAGCCGAGCTGCGTGACTTCCTGCACCTCGCGCACCATGCGCACGATGGTCGCCCGGTTGATGCCGTAGGCATCGTCGCCCATCAGGGCTTCGCCGGAGAGTTTCAGCAGGATTCGTTTGTAAGCGGGCATGCGGTGGGCTCCTGGCGCTGTGCTGTTCTTGTGGCTCGCAAGTCTAATCGGCCGGGGGCACCCTGCTCCCCGGCCTGCCGCCTCAAGCGCCCTTGGCTGCCGCGACCTGCGCCGCCACTTCGGCCGCGAAGTCGTCGACCTTCTTCTCGATGCCCTCCCCCACCACGTACAGCGTGAAGCCCTTGACCTCGGTCTTGGCGCCCTTGAGCATCTGCTCGACAGTCTGCTTGCCGTCGGCGGCCTTGACGAACACCTGGTTCAGCAGGCTGACTTCCTTGAGGAACTTCTGCACCGAGCCTTCGACCATCTTGGCGACGATGTCGGCCGGCTTGCCGCTCTCGGCGGCCTTCTCGGCGGCGATCTTGCGCTCCTTGTCGACCAGCTCGCTGGGCACCTCGGCCAGCGACAGCGCCGCGGGCTTCATCGCTGCCACGTGCATGGCCACGTCCTTGGCCGCCACGCCGTCGCCGGCGTACTCGACCATCACGCCGATGCGCGTGCCGTGCAGGTAGTGGGCCAGGCTGCCGCCGCCGGCGTAGCGCTTGAAGCGGCGGATCGCCATGTTCTCGCCGATCTTGCCGATCAGGCCCTTGCGCACGTCTTCCAGCGTCGGTCCGAAGCCGTCCTGCGCGTAGGGCAGCGCCGACAGCGCCGCCACGTCGGCCGGGTTGCTCTTGGCGACCAGTTCGGCCGCGGCCTTGACAAAGGCGAGGAAGGATTCGTTCTTCGAGACGAAGTCGGTCTCGCAGTTGACCTCGACCAGCGCGCCGGTCGTGCCGTCCACCGCGGCGGCGACGACGCCCTCGGCGGTGATGCGGGCAGCGGCCTTGCCGGCCTTGTTGCCGAGCTTGACACGCAGGATCTCTTCGGCGCGATCCATGTCGCCGTCGGCCTCGGTGAGGGCCTTCTTGCATTCCATCATCGGCGCGTCGGTCTTGGCGCGCAGAGCGGCGACCATGCTGGCGGTGATTGCGGGCATATCAGTTCTCCGTGAATCTTGAAACCGCGCCGGGTGGGCCGCGGCATTCGTTTCGCTAGTCGGACATCGAAAAAAAGGGGCTGTAGCAGCCCCTTTCTTGGCTCGCTGCGAGGCGAGTCGGGGCAAGACGCGTCAGGCCGCGTTCTCGACTTCCACGAACTCGTCGCCTTCGGCGCCGGCAGCCTGCACGACCTCGTTGGTCGCGTTGGCCTTGCCTTCGAGCACCGCGTCGGCCACGGCACGGGCATACAGCGCCACGGCCTTGGACGAGTCGTCGTTGCCAGGGATCACGTAGTCGATGCCTTCGGGCGAGTGGTTCGAATCGACCACGCCGATGATGGGAATGCCCAGCTTCTTGGCTTCGGCAACCGCGATCTTGTGGTAGCCGACGTCGATGACGAACAGCGCGTCGGGCAGCGCGTTCATGTCCTGGATGCCACCGATGTCCTTCTCGAGCTTGGCCAGCTCGCGCTGGAACATCAGCGCTTCCTTCTTGATGCGGATCTCGGTGCCGGACTCGATCTGCGCCTGCATGTCCTTGAGCTTCTTCAGCGACCCCTTGACGGTCTTGAAGTTGGTCAGCATGCCGCCGAGCCAGCGCTGGTCGACGAAAGGCATGCCGCAGCGGTGCGCTTCGAGGTTGATGACCTCGCGCGCCTGGCGCTTGGTGCCGATCATCAGGATGGTGCCGCGCTTGGCGCTGAGCTGGCGGATGAACTTCATCGCCTCGTTGAAGAGCGGCTGCGTCTTCTCGAGGTTGATGATGTGGATCTTGTTGCGATGGCCGTAGATGTACGGGGCCATCTTGGGGTTCCAGAAGCGCGTCTGGTGGCCAAAGTGGACACCGGCTTCCAGCATTTCACGCATGCTGATGGTCATGAAGACTCCAAAGGTTGGTTCTAGAATCCGGCCCGAATCGCGGCGACACTGCACGACACATTTGCGTCGAGAGCGACACCGCGACACCTTCAGTGGCCGGCTTCGCGAGTGATTCATCCGGGGAAGAGCCCCCAGACAAACCCGAAGACTATACCACGCCACATGGCCGAAGACCTTTGCTCCACCCGCGCGGGCATTGCCGCCGCCTCGCTGGACCGCCTCGAACTGCTGGAGCGCAGCATTGAAGCCGCCCGCGGCGACGCCTGCCGGCACGCCTTCATCAGCACCTCGTTCGCCAGCGCCCGCGAGCAGGCCTCGCGCGGTGCACCGGGCGCACCGTTGGCCGGGCTGGCCGTCAGCGTGAAGGACTTGTTCGACGTGGCCGGCGAAGTGACGGCCGCCGGCAGTGTCGTCATGGCCTCGGACGCGCCCGCCACGCTCGACTGCCCCGCAGTGGCGAGGTTGCGCGCCGCCGGCGCGGCATTCATCGGCCGCACCAACATGAGCGAGTTTGCGTTCTCGGGTGTCGGCATCAACCCGCACCACGGCACGCCCGCCAATGCCGCCACGGCGAAGCTCGACCCGACGCCGCGTGTGCCCGGCGGATCGACCTCCGGCGGCGCGGTGAGCGTGGCGGCCGGCGCCGCCTGGGCGGCACTGGGATCGGACACCGGCGGCTCGATCCGCATCCCGGCCGCGCTGCAGGGGCTGGTGGGTTTCAAGAACACCGCCCGCCTGGTGCCCACCGACGGCGCGATTCCGCTGTCGACCACGCTCGACACCGTCTGCGCGATCACGCGTTCGGTGCGCGACGCTGTCGTGCTGCACGAGGTGCTGGCGCAGCGCCGCCTCGCCCCGACCAACCGCCCCGTCAGCGCGCTGCGGCTGGCCGTGCCCACGACCGTGATGCTCGACGCCCTGGAGCCTGCCGTGTCGCGCGCCTTCGAGCGTGCGCTGGCGACGCTTCGCCAGGCCGGCGCCCACGTGGAGGAGATCCCCCTGGCCTCGCTGGCCGAACTGGCCGGGCTGAATGCCGCCGGCGGGTTCTCGGCGGCGGAAAGCTGGGCCTGGCACCGCCAGCGGCTGGCCCGAGACGGCCAGCGCTACGACCCACGCGTGGCCATGCGCATCCGTCGCGGCGAACGCCTGAGCGCGGCGGACTACGTCGAGCTGATGTGGGCACGACGCGACTGGATCGCCCGCACCGAAACGGCGATGGCCGGTTTCGACGCCCTGCTCAGCCCCACCGTGCCGATCGTCGCCCCCCCGCTGGCGCCGCTGCTGGCCAGCGACGACGCCTTCTTCGCCACCAACGGCATGCTGCTGCGCAACCCGAGCGCGGTGAACTTCCTCGATGGCTGCGCCCTGTCGCTGCCTTGCCAGGCACCGGGCGAGATGCCGGTCGGGCTGATGGTCTGGAGCTCGGCGATGCGCGACGACGACGTGCTCGGCGCCTCGCTGGCCATCGAAGCGGCGCTCGCGCCGCAGAAGCGCTGAGCATGCGCGTCGCTGTCATCGGTGCCGGCATCGTCGGCGTCACCACCGCGTACGAACTCGCCGCCGACGGCCACGAGGTCACCGTGTTCGAGCGCCGCGGCAGTGTGGCGGCCGAGGCCAGCTTCGCCAACGCGGGCGTGGTCGCGCCGGGCTACGTCACGCCCTGGGCGTCTCCGGGCATGCCGATGAAGGTGCTGGGCATGATGTTCAGACGCCACGCCGCCATCCGCGTGCGGCCCGGCCTCGACCCGTCGCTGCCCGGTTGGCTGTGGCGCTGGTGGCGGGCCTGCCGGCACGACACCTGGCTGGCGAACCGCACACGCATGCAGCGCCTGGCCGTGTTCAGCCGCCACCGCCTGCACGAGCTGACCACGCGACTGCAGCTCGAGTACGAGCGCGAATCGGGCTACCTGGTGCTGCTGCGCAGCCCGAAGGAACTGGCCTCCGCGCGTGCCGGGCTGAAGCTGCTGACCGAACTCGGCGGCCGCTTCCACCTCGTCGACGCTGCGCAGTGCCGCACGCTGGAGCCGGCGCTCAACCCCGACACCGCGCTGCACGCCGGCATCCACCTGCCCGACGACGAGGTCGGCAACTGTCGGCAGTTCGCCCACCTGCTGCGCACCGAGGCTCAGGACCTCGGCGCGCGCTGGTGCTTCCACACCGTGGTGCAGGGCATCGTGCCCGGCAAGACGCCGCAGGTGGTGCATCGCTACATGCCGCCGGCCGAATCGACGCAGTTGGTGATCGACCCGGCACCTTCGGGCGGCAGCGATCCGCAGACCGAACCGGCCCCGCTGGAGCCGATCACCGAAGAGTTCGATGCCGTGGTGGTGTGTGCGGCGATGGGCTCGCCCGAGTTGCTGCGGCCGCACGGCCTGAAGCTGCCGCTGCGCGCCGTGCATGGCTACTCGGTGACGGCGCCGCTGCGCGCGGAGGACAGCATGGCCGAACGCGCCCCACGCGCCGCGCTGATGGACGAACGCTACAAGGTCGCCATCAGCCGCATCGGCTCGCGCGTGCGGGTGGCCGGCAGCGCCGAGCTGGGCGGGTCGCTGGACAAGCACGACCCGCGTGCACTGGAGACGCTCTACAAGGTGCTCAACGACTGGTTCCCCGGCGCACCGCGCATGAGCCAGGCACAGCGCTGGAAAGGTGCGCGCCCCATGCTGCCCGACGGTCCGCCGGTGCTCGGCGCCAGCGGGCTGGAGGGCATCTGGCTGAACCTCGGCCATGGCTCCAGCGGCTGGGCGCTGGCCTGCGGATCGGCCTTTGCCCTGGCGCAAACGATGGCGGGCCGCGAGGCACCGATCAGCCTCGAGGGGCTGGGGATCGAGCGACTGCGCTGATACGCTCCCTGGGTGACGAGACGGACCATGCAACGAATCGACGCCCTCATCCCCGACTTGCCGCTGTTCGATGTCGCTCGCACTCGGCGCATCGAGGCCGCAGCGCTGGCTGGGCTGCCACCGCACATGCTGATGCAGCGCGCCGGCGCCGCGGTGGCGCGGCTTGCGCTGGCGCTGGCTCCGCACGCGCAGTGCATCCGCATCGTCGTGGGGCCCGGCAACAACGGTGGTGATGGGCTCGACGCGGCAATCCACCTGCATCACGCCGGGAAGCGTGTCGAGGTGCTGCTGGCGGCCGAGCCGGCCGCGTCTGACGCGATCGATGCCCTGCAACGCGCCCGGGCCGCCGGCGTGGCCATCGACCCGGCTCGCCCAACGGCGCTGCGTCCGCGGGACCTCGCGATCGACGCCCTGCTGGGCATCGGCGCCCGACCTGTGCAGGCCGGCCCCCTGCTCGCCGCGATCGAGGATCTGGCCGCACTGACGTGCCCGGTGCTGGCCGTCGACCTGCCCTCGGGTCTCGATGCGGATACCGGCCACATGCCAGGCGCCTGCGTCCGGGCCGATCACGTGCTGAGCCTGCTGACGCTCAAGCCAGGGCTGTTCACGGCGCATGGGCGCGACCGGGCGGTGACGGTATGGCTGGATGCGTTGGGCATCGACACCTTCGCCGAGTCGCCGCGGGCCTGGATCGGCGGCGCTCAGGCGAGCGGCGCTCCTCCCCGCCGCCACGACCAGCACAAGGGCAGCTTCGGCGATGTGGCCGTGGTCGGTGGCGCAGCCGGCATGGCCGGCGCGGCGCTGCTGGCAGCCCGCGCAGCGCACGCCGCGGGCGCGGGCCGCGTCTTCGTCGAGTTGCTGGATGCGAGCGCCGCGGGCTTCGACGTCGTGCGCCCCGAGTTGATGCTGCGACGCGATTGGACGGCTGGGGTCGCTACCGAAGCCTTGAAGCTCGCCACCGTGGTCTGCGGCTGCGGCGGCGGAGATGCCGTTCGCGCCGCACTGCCGCGACTGCTGGCGCACAGTGCCCGACTCGTGCTCGACGCCGATGCGCTGAACCTGGTGGCCAGCGACGAGATGCTGCGGCAGCAAGTGCGCCTGCGCGGCTCCAGGGGCCTGCCCACGGTGGTCACGCCCCATCCTCTCGAGGCGGCACGCTTGCTCGGCCGCGGCAGCGTCGAAGTCCAGTCCGACCGGCTGGGTGCCGCGGAGGCGCTCGCTGCGGCTCTTGACTGCGTGGTGGTGCTCAAGGGATCGGGGTCGGTGCTCGCGGCGCCGGGGCGCTCGACACGCATCAACGCCAGCGGCAACGCTTCGCTGGCCACCGCCGGCACTGGCGACGTGCTGGCCGGCTGGATCGGCGGCCATTGGGCCCAGCGCACCGAGCCCGACCCCATCGAGCGGGCCTGGCAGAGCGCGCTCCACGCCGTCTGGCTGCATGGCTTCGCGGCCGACGAAGCCGCCCAGCCCGTGTTGCGAGCTGGCGACCTCATCGAGCGCATGGCCGCCATCGCGGCGCGCTGAAGCGACTCAGCGCCGCTTGCTGCTGCGCGGTGCGGTGGAGGCCTTGCGCGCCGTCGCCTTGGCGGCACGCACCGGGTGCGCCGAGCCCCCCTTGGCCGGGCGCGACTTGGCCTTCGTGGCGGCCTTGGTGGCGCGGTCGGCAGCCTTGATCCTGGCGAGTTCGTCGCCGGCCTGGGCCTGCGGCACGCGTTCGCGCCGCGTGCGCAGGCGGGCCGCATCGTCTTCGCCCTCGCGCACCATGCGGAAGTCGATCTTGCGGCCGTCCAGGTCGACGCGGCTGACCTGCACCCGCACCCGCGCGCCGACGATGTAGCGCACGCCGCTGCGCTCGCCGCGCAGTTCCTGGCGTGCCTCGTCGAAGCGGTAGTACTCGCCGCCGAGCTCGGTGATGTGCACCAGGCCCTCGACATAGAGTGGATCCAGCGTCACGAACAGGCCGAAGCTCGTGACCGCGGTCACGGTGCCGGCGAACTCCTCGCCGAGGTGCTCGCGCATGTAGCGGCACTTGAGCCAGGCCTCGACGTCGCGCGAGGCCTCGTCGGCCCGGCGCTCGTTGGTGCTGCAATGCACGCCGGCGGCTTCCCAGTGCTCGAGCTCGACGTTCGGCCCCTTCACCGTCTTGCCGCCCTGGCGCACCTTGGGCGCTTCTTCGACGGCGCCGCTGAGCAGGTGATAACGCTTGCCGTGCAGCAGCGCCTTGATGACGCGGTGCACCAGCAGATCGGGGTAGCGCCGGATCGGGCTGGTGAAGTGGGTGTAGGCGTCGTAGGCCAGGCCGAAGTGACCGGCATTGGTGCCGGTGTAGATGGCCTGCTGCATCGAACGCAGCAGCATGGTGTGGATCTGCAGCGCGTCGGGTCGGTCCTTGGTCGCAGCGGCGATGGCCTGGAACTCCTTGGGCTGAGGATCCTCGCTGACCGCCAGGCCCAGGCCCAGCGCCTTCAGGTAGTTCTGCAGCAGCGTGCGCTTCTCGGGCGTCGGGCCTTCGTGCACCCGGTACAACGCCGGGTGCTTGGCGCGCGCGATGAAGTCAGCCGAGCAGACGTTGGCGGCGAGCATCGCCTCCTCGATGAGCCGGTGCGCATCGTTGCGCGTGCGCGGCACGATCTTCTCGATGCGGCCGTTCTCGTCGCAGACGATCTGCGTCTCGGTGGTCTCGAAGTCCATCGCGCCGCGGCGGCCGCGCTCCTTGAGCAGCGCGCGGTAGACCTCGTGCAGGTGCAGCAGGTGCGGCACGAGCTCGGCGCGCCGCGCCGCCTCCGGGCCGCGCGTGTTGCCGAGGATCGTGGCCACCTCGGTGTAGGTGAAGCGCGCGTGCGAGCAGATCACCGCAGGGTAGAACTGGTACGCATGCACCTCGCCTGTGGCGTCGACGATCATGTCGCACACCATCGCCAGCCGGTCTTCGTTCGGATTCAGCGAGCACAGGCCGTTGGAGATCTTCTCCGGCAGCATCGGGATGACGCGGCGCGGAAAGTACACCGAGGTGGCGCGTTCGTAGGCGTCGTCGTCGAGCGGCTCGCCCGGCTTCACGTAGTGGCTGACGTCGGCGATGGCGACGATCAGCCGCCATCCATTGGGCGCCTTGGTGCGGCCGATCTTCGCAGGCTCGCAGTACACCGCGTCGTCGAAGTCGCGCGCGTCCTCGCCGTCGATGGTGACCAGCGGCACGTCGGTCAGGTCGATGCGGTGCTTGCGGTCAGCAGGGCGGATCTTCTCCGGCAGCGCGGCCGCCTGGGCGAGTGTCTCCGGCGAGAAGCGGTGCGGCACCTCGTACTTGCGCACCGCGATCTCGATCTCCATGCCCGGATCGTCGATCTCGCCGAGCACCTCGGTCACGCGACCGACAGGCTGTGAGTACATCGACGGCGGTTCGGTCAGCTCGATGGCCACCACCTGGCCCGCGGTCGCATTGGCGATCGCATTCTTGGGCACCATGATGTCCTGACCGTAGCGCTTGTCTTCCGGCGCGACCAACCAGATGCCGCTTTCATGCAGCAGCCGGCCGATGATCGGAGCCTTGCGCCGCTCGAGGATCTCGAGGATGCGCCCTTCGGGCCGGCCCTTGCGGTCGTAGCGGATGATGCGCGCCTTGACGCGGTCGCGATGCAGCACCGCGCGCATCTCCTGTTGAGACAGGTAGATGTCGGGCTGTCGATCGTCGCGCACGATGAAACCGTGACCGTCGCGGTGGCCCTGCACCGTGCCTTCGACTTCGCTCATCAGCTCGGCGCCGACCGCGGGGGTTGTTGAGATTTGGTTTGTTTTGATGATATGATCCAAGACTTCCTGAAATGCCCAGGTGGCGGAATTGGTAGACGCACTAGTTTCAGGTACTAGCGGGTAACACCGTGGGGGTTCGAGTCCCTTCCTGGGCACCAGATGATAGACAGAGTCAAGAGAAGGCCAGCGCTGCACGCGCTGGCCTTTTTGTTTGCGCGATGGTTATGCAGATCGTGCGTCAGATGACGAACTTCTTCGCCAGGCCTTCCGGGCGCAGATCGTCGTATTCCTCGAACGGCTGGTGGATCCACGGGCTCGTGGGCAGCAGTTCGACGTAGTAGTCGGGCGTGTAGCTCGACACGCCCTTGGTCCAGATGACCGCCGATCGGAGTTCGCTGATCGACGGCATGCCACGCAAACGATCCACCACCGCGCGCAGCGTCACGCCCGAGTCGGCCAGATCGTCGACCAGCAACACCCGGCCGGCAAGTTCGCCCTTGGGCAGGGTGATGTACTTGGCCATGTCCAGGCGGCCCTGGATCGTCCCCGCATCGGCGCGGTAGGAGCTGGTCGACATGATCGCCAGCGGCTTGTCGAATACGCGCGACAGCACGTCGCCGGGCCGCATGCCGCCGCGCGCCAGGCAGAGGATCTGGTCGAACTCCCAACCCGACGCATGCACCTTGAGCGCCAGGCGCTCGATCAGCATGTGGTACTCGTCCCAGGAGACGTACAGGTGTTTGCCGTCGTCGGTCAGCATGAAAGGGCTCCAGATGAAATGGGGGCTCGCACTCGAAACTCAATCAGGCGCGGTAAGGATGGCGGAGCAGGATGGTGTGCTCGCGGTCCGGGCCGGTGGACACCATGTCGATCGGCGCGCCGATGAACTCCTTCACGCGCTCGAGGTAGCGCCGCGCGTTCAGCGGAAGCGCGTCCCAGTCGGTCACGCCGAAGGTCGTACCGCTCCAGCCGGGGAAGGTGTCGTAGATCGGCACGCAGGCGGCCACGTCGTCGGCGTCCAGCGGCAGGATGTCGATGCGCTGACCACGCAACTCGTAGCCCACGCAGACCTTGATCTCCGGCAGGCCGTCGAGCACGTCGAGCTTGGTGATGCACAGACCCGACACGCCGTTGATGATGATCGCGCGCTTGAGCGCCGCCGCGTCCAGCCAGCCGCAGCGGCGCGGCCGGCCGGTCACGGTGCCGCGCTCCTGGCCCACCGTCGAGAGGTGGTGGCCCACGGTACCGGGTTCGTCCATCGGCAGCTCGGTCGGGAACGGCCCGCTGCCCACACGCGTGGTGTAGGCCTTGGTGATGCCCAGGATGTAGTGCAGCATGTCCGGGCCGACACCCGAACCGGCCGCCGCGTTGCCGGCGACACAATTGCTCGACGTGACGTACGGGTAGGTGCCGTGATCGATGTCGAGCAGCGTGCCCTGCGCGCCTTCGAAGAGGATGTTGCCACCGCGCTTGTTGATGGTGTGCAGCATGTAGCCCACGTCGGCCATCATCGGCTTG
Organism: Rhizobacter sp. AJA081-3; assembly: GCF_017795745.1. Taxonomy (GTDB): domain Bacteria; phylum Pseudomonadota; class Gammaproteobacteria; order Burkholderiales; family Burkholderiaceae_C; genus Piscinibacter. The sequence continues at coordinate 2,222,281 of NZ_CP059067.1, forward strand.
AGCTGCTCGGCCACCTTCATCGCCAGGTCGTAGATGGGCTGGAACTCCAGCGGCTTCGACTTCAGGTATCCGCCGAGCGCGACGTTGTGAAGCGCGAGCAGTTCGCGCAGCTTGTCGGCAAAGCGCTGCGGGTGCTTCAGGTCCTGCACGCGCAGCGCGCGACGGGCCACCTTGTCCTCGTAGGCCGGGCCGATGCCCTTGCCGGTCGTGCCGATCTTGCCGGCACCGCTGGTCTCGCGCAGTGCCTCGCGGGCGCGGTCGACCTCGACGTGAAACGGCAGGATCAACGGGCAGGACTCGCTCACGAACAGCCGCGAGCGCACCTCCAGTCCGATGCCTTCCAGCCGCTCGATCTCCGCCAGCAGGTGGGTCGGGTCGACCACCACGCCGTTGCCGATGCAGCAGACCACGCCGTCGCGCATGATGCCCGAGGGGATCAGCTGCAGAGCCGTCTTCACGCCCTTGATGACCAGCGTGTGGCCGGCGTTGTGCCCGCCCTGGAAGCGCACGACGACCTCGGCATGGTCGGTCAGCCAGTCGACCACCTTGCCCTTGCCTTCGTCGCCCCACTGGGTGCCGACCACGACCACGTTGTGGCCGGCGGCTGTCGATGTGTTGTGCTGCATGTCTGGATTCACTCGAAACTGCTGATTCGCGAAGCGGCTCGTGCGCTCACAGCGCGCGCACCGCCCATTGGCCGGCGACCGCGACCAGTTCGCGGTCGCACTCGAACTCCTGGCCTTCGTGCTCGTGGCCGGGCAGGACGCACACGACCGTCTCGCCCTGCTCCCTCAGGCGACGTACCGCGACGCGCAGGCCGGCATCTTCCGACCAGGGCGCCCGCACGGCAGGGCGACCGCCGCGCCCGGGCACCAGCTGGGCGAGCTCCTTGATGTCGAGGCTGAAGCCCACCGCCGGACGGTTGCGCCCGAAGATCGCGCCGACCTCGTCGTAGCGGCCGCCACGCGCAATGGCGTCGCTCGAGCCCTTGGCGTAGATGGCGAAGCGTGCTCCGCTGTAGTACGACGAACCACCCACGTCGGCGAGGTCGAAGCCGACCCGCACTTGCGGATGCGCCTGGCGTGCATGGCGGGCCAGCGTGCCCAGATCGTCGAGTGCGGCGCGCACCGGCGGCAGGTCAGGCAGCTTGCGATGGGCCTCGGCCAGCATGTCCTCGCTTCCGTAGAGCGAGGGCAGCGCCTGCAATGCCGCGCGCAGGCCCTCGGGCAGGCCGGCGCACAGGTCGGTGAGCAGGCTGCCATCCTTGCCGGCCAATGCCGCATGGATGTCGGCGCGCCGTGCAGGCTCGACTCCCGCCAGCAGCGCCCGCACGATGCGCGCATCCGCCAGGTCCAGGGCCGGATCCGGCAGGCCGGCGCCGCTCAGGCAATCGAGGGCCAGGTCCTGCACCTCGATATCGGCTTCCAATCCCGCGTGGCCATAGATCTCGGCGCCGAACTGCAGCGGCTCGCGGGTCGATTGGATGCCCGACGGTCGGGTGTGCAGCACCGGCCCGCAATAGCACAGACGGGTCACACCGGCGCGATTGAGCAGGTGGGCGTCGATGCGGGCCACCTGCGGCGTCGCATCGGCTCGCACGCCGAGCGTGCGTCCGCTGAGCTGATCGACGAGCTTGAACGTCTTCAGGTCGAGGTCCCGGCCGGTGCCCGACAGCAGCGACTCGATGTGCTCCATCAGCGGCGGCATGACCAGTTCGCAACCGAAGGATCGCGCCACGTCGAGCAGACCGCGCCGCAGTTCCTCGATGTGTCTGGCCTGCGCAGGCAGGACGTCGGCAATGTGCTCGGGCAGCAGCCAAGCAGATGACATGGGAAAACCGCGGGGGATTAAAAAGCAGATTGTACCGGCCGCATCAGCCCCGCCCAGGCGGGCTTCACGGCCAGAACAACAGCAGCAGCCCGAGGCCCAGCATCATGCTCGACAGCCCCAGGAAGCGGATCTGCCCGTCGCTCATCCGGGTGGCCTGCTCGAAGAGCCGCCGCCATCCTCCCGGGCTGAAGAACGGCAGCAGCCCCTCCACCACCAGCATCAGCGCGCAGGCCGCCAGCAGCACGTCCCAGAAGCCTGCGGGCACGGCCGACTACTTCTTCGGTGCTGCCGCTGCGGCGGGCGCGGCGGAAGCGGAGCCGCGCATGGCCTTGAAGAAATCGCTGGCCGGGTCGAGCACCATCACGTCGCCCTTGGTCCGGAAGGCAGCCCGGTAGGCCTCGAGGCTGCGATAGAACTGCGCGAACTGCGGGTCGCGGCCGAAGGCCTCGGCGAAGATGGCCGACGCCTTCGCATCGCCCTCGCCCTTGACCTTCTGCGCTTCCCGGTAGGCCTCGGCCACGATGACCTGGCGCTGGCGGTCGGCATCGGCACGGATCTTTTCGCCCTCGGCACCGCCGGTGGAACGCAGCTGGTTGGCCACCTGCTGCCGCTCCGAGCGCATGCGGCTGTAGATCGAGTCGGTGATGTTGGCGACGAAGTCCACGCGCTTGATGCGCACGTCGAGGATCTCGATGCCGAAAGATTTGGCGTCGTCTTCCAGCCGGGCGCGCACATCCTGCATGACCTTGTCTCGCTCGATCGACAGCACGCCGCCGACGGTTCGCTTGGTCACCTCTTCGTTGAACGCGGCATGCACGACCGGCGACAGGCGCGTCTCGAGGTTGCGCATGTCGGTGCCGTTGTTGCGGATGAACTGGCGCGGCTCGGACACCCGCCACTTGACCAGCCAGTCGATGACCAGGCTCTTCTTTTCGGCGGTGAAGATCGGCCGCGTATCGGGGCTGTCCAGCGTCTGGATGCGACGGTCGAGGAACACGACGTTCTGGAACGGCGGAGGCAGCTTGACCTTCAGGCCCGGTTCTGTGATCACTTCCTTGATTTCGCCGAGCGCGTAGATGACGGCCACCTGGCGCTGGTCGACGACGAACAGCGTGGAGGCTGCCGCCATCAGGGCCAGCAGGACGAGGCCGACGATGAGTCCAATGCGATTCATGTGTTTGTGCTCCCTGCTGCTCAGCGGCCGTCGCGGTCACGCGTGCGCTGTCCGTCGCGCGAACGCGCATCGGCCGCGGCGGCGGCGGGCACGGTCGTCTCGGCGGCGGCTGGCGCGGCTGCGGGCGTTGCCGCGGTGCCGGGCGCGGCGCCGGCCTGTTGCATCAGCTTGTCCAGCGGCAGGTACAGCAGGTTCGAGTTGCCGCGGCTGTCCACCAGCACCTTGCTGACGTTGGAGTAGACCTGCTGCATCGTGTCGATGTACAGGCGATCGCGGGTCACGCTCGGCGCCTTCTGGTACTCGGTCAGCACGCGGCTGAAGCGCTGCGCGTCACCTTCCGCCTGCGCCACGATGCTCGACTTGTAGCCCTCGGCCTCCTCGCGCAAGCGCGCGGCGGTGCCCTGCGCCTTCGGGATCACGTCGCTGGCGTAGGCCAGGCCTTCCTTCTTCAGGCGATCACCGTCCTGGCCGGCCTTCAGGGTGTCCTCGAAAGCGGCCTGCACCTGCTCGGGGGGCTGCACGCTCTGCATGTTGACGTTGGCCACGACGATGCCCGCCTTGAGCCTGTCGAGCTGGGCCTGGATGGACTTCACCAGTTCGGCCGCGATGGCGTCGCGCTGCTCGTAAAGCACCGCGTCGATGTTGGTGCGGCCGACGATCTCGCGCACGGCCGATTCGGCCGCCAGCGTCACCGCTTCTTCGGGGTCGCGATTCTCGAAGATGAAGGCGCGCGCATCCTTGAGCCGGTACTGCACCGTGAAGCGGATGTCGATGATGTTCTCGTCCTGCGTCAGCATCGACGAGTCGCGCAGGCCAGTGGCCTGCACCACCACGTTGCGGCCGACCTCGCGCGAGCGCAACTGCGTCACGCTGACCGTCTCGTGCGCCTGGAACGGGTACGGCATGCGCCACTGGAAGCCGGCGTCCGCGGTGTGGCTGAACTTGCCGAACGAGGTGACGACCGCCTGCTGCCCTTCCTGGACGATGAAGAAGCCGCTGCCCAGCCAGATCAGCGCGACCACGCCGGCGATCAGGCCGGCGCCGATGCCGGCGCTCTTCATGTCGGGCTGGAAGTTGCTCGGGCCGCCGCCGTCGTCCGATGGGCCGCCACCGCGCGGGCCGCCGCCCTTGCCGCCGAACAGGCCGCCGAGCTTGCGGTTGAAGTCACGCCAGAGTTCGTCGAGGTCGGGCGGTCCGTCGTTGCGCCCGCCGCTGGCCAGACTCAGGTCGGCGCCGGCAGGGCGCAATGCGCGCCGCGATGCCGTGAAGGCACCGGCAAACAGCGCGCGAGCCGCTCGGGCGACCTCGCGCAGTCGCTCGACGGGGCCGGTGGAGGTGGGATTCGCGTGGTTCATGATCATGAGGCGAACGAATCGTGGGTTCCGGTGGAAGGGAGATCAAGCGTCGAAGCGGCGGACTCGCCGGCCGAATCGACTTCAATTGGGGGCCGGTGCGGGGCATTCAAGTCGGGATCGAGCGTTCCGCCGACCGCCTCGGTCAGCACCTGGCGCAACTCGGCCAGGCCGGTGCCGTCGATGGCACTGACGAAAACGCGCGGCACACGCTGCCCGCCGGCACGTTCGATCATGTCGCGCAGCACACGCGGCCGCTGGCTGGGCTCGAGGCGGTCGAGCTTGTTGAACACCAGCACCTGGGTGACCTGCCCGGCGCCGATCTCCTCGAGCACCCGCTCGACCTCGGCCATCTGCTCGTCGAGCACCGGGCTGGAGCAGTCGACCACGTGCAGCAGCAGGTCGGCATCGGCCGCCTCCTGCAGCGTGGCCTCGAAGGCCTCGACCAGCTTGTGCGGCAGGTCGCGGATGAAGCCGACGGTGTCCGACAGGGAAACGGCGCGCCCGACCTCCTCGAGATAGAGCTGCCGCGTGGTCGTGTCGAGCGTGGCGAACAGCTGGTCGGCCGCGTAGCTGCGCGCCTTGACCAGCGCGTTGAACAGCGTGGACTTGCCGGCGTTCGTGTAGCCCACCAGCGAGACACGGAAGGTCTGGTTGCGCTCGCGCGCCCGACGCTGCGTCTTGCGCTGCTTCTTGACGCTCTCGAGCCTGCGCTTCACCGTCTTGATGCGCTCGTCGATCATGCGCCGGTCGAGTTCGATCTGCGCTTCGCCCGGACCGCCGCGCGTGCCGATGCCACCCTGCTGGCGCTCCAGGTGGCTCCAGCGGCGCACCAGCCGGGTGGCCAGGTACTGCAAGCGCGCCAGTTCGACCTGCAGCTTGCCCTCGTGGCTCTGCGCCCGGGCGGCGAAGATCTCGAGGATCAGCATGGTGCGATCGGCGACGGCCACGCCCAGGTGCTGCTCGAGGTTGCGCTGCTGGGCCGGCGAGAGCGCCTGGTCGAACAGCACCGCTTCGGCCTGGTGGCCTTGCACCAGCGCCTTGATCTCGTCGGCCTTGCCCGACCCGACGAACAGCGCCGCGTCGGGCGCCTTGCGCCGCGCGATGACACGCGCCACCGCCACGTCGCCGGCGGATTCGGCCAGCAGCGCGAGTTCGTCGAGCGAAGCATCGAACGGGCCACGCCCGCCGAAGTCGACGCCGACGAGGATCGCCCGTGCAGGGCCGCCCGCCGGGCCGATGGGTTCCGCGGAACTCAAGCCTGCTCGGGCGTTTCGTTGGCGTGGAAGTTCACCGCCCGGCCCGGCACCACGGTGGAGATCGCGTGCTTGTAGACCATCTGCGTGACGGTGTTCCGGAGCAGCACCACATACTGATCGAAGGACTCGATGTGGCCCTGCAGCTTGATGCCGTTGACGAGATAGATCGACACCGGCACATGCTCCTTGCGCAGCAGGTTCAGAAACGGGTCTTGTAGGAGTTGCCCTTTATTGCTCACGATATGCTCCGTGATGAAAGTTCGTAGGACGGAGACGTTAACACAGCGCCATCGCGCCCTGCTGGATTCTCCGCATTGACCTTGTGATCAGCCGATCAGATCACTTCTCGTCGAAGGGGTTCCGCGAGGAGCGCATTTCGATGCGCAGCGGCGTGCCGACGAGCTTGAAGTGCTCGCGGAAGCGCCCTTCCAGGTAGCGCTTGTACGACTCGGTCACGTGCTCCAGCGAATTGCCGTGGATGACGATGATCGGCGGGTTCATCCCACCCTGGTGCGCGTAGCGCAGCTTGGGGCGGAACATGCCGGCGCGCTTGGGCGTCTGGTGCTCCACCGCCTCGAGCAGCAATCGGGTCAGCACCGGCGTGGGCATCTTGCGCGTGGCCGAGGCGTGCGAATCGGCGATCGCCTTCCACACCGGCGCCAGTCCCTGGCGCTTCTTCGCCGAGATGTGCAGCAGCGGCGCGAACTTCAGGAAGGCCAGGCGCTGCTCGATGGAACGCTGCAGCGTCTGCTTCTGGTAGTCATCGACCGCGTCCCACTTGTTCACCGCCATCACCACTGCGCGGCCGCTGTCGAGGATGTAGCCGGCGATGTGCGCGTCCTGGTCGGTCACGCCCTGGGTGGCGTCGAGCAGCAGCAGCACCACGTTGGCGTCGGCGATGGCCTGCAGCGTCTTGACCACCGAGAACTTCTCGATCGCTTCGAACACCTTGCCCTTGCGGCGCAGGCCCGCGGTGTCGATCAGTTCGAACTTCTGGCCGTTGCGCTCGAAGGGCACGTGGATCGCGTCCCGTGTCGTGCCCGGCAGGTCGAAGGCGACGAGGCGCTCTTCGCCCAGCCAGGTGTTGATCAGCGTGGACTTGCCGACGTTGGGCCGGCCGGCCACCGCCAGGCGGATCGGACCGTCGGTCTGATCGGGTGCCTCGTCTTCGTCGTCGAAGGGAAAGTCCGCCAGCGCCGCCTCGATCAGGCTGCGCACGCCCTGCCCGTGCGCGGCCGACACCGGGTGCGGCTCGCCCAGGCCGAGTTCGTAGAACTCGCCGAGCAGCGGCGACTCCGCCATGCCTTCGGCCTTGTTGGCCGCGAGCACCACCTTCTTGCCGGTGGTGCGCAGGAAGCGGGCGATGTCATGGTCCTGCGCGGACAGGCCGCCGCGCACGTCGACCACGAAAACCACCGCATCCGCCTCGGCCACCGCCTGGCGCGTCTGCTTGGCCATCTCCTTGAAGATGCCGGACTCCGCGGTCGGCTCGAAGCCGCCGGTATCGACGACGATGAACTCGCGGTCGCCCAGGCGGCCGTCGCCGTAGTGGCGGTCGCGCGTCAGGCCGGCGAAGTCGGCGACGATGGCGTCGCGGCTCTTCGTCATGCGGTTGAACAAAGTGGACTTGCCCACGTTGGGCCGGCCCACGAGGGCGAGAACGGGCTTCATGGACGCGAGGCTCCCGCCGCGTGGCGATGCGTCACTCGGGACGGAAGGCGTGCAGCCCGCCGTTGCGCGTGACGACCAGCAGCGTGTTGCCGGAAGCGACCGGCGCCGCTGCCGCTCCCGAGCTGTCGGTGGACAGTCGCAGCACCGGCTCGCCCTTGTCGAGCGACATCCAGTGCACCGTGCCCTCGCCATCGACGAACACCACCGTCGGGCCGACCGCCAGCGGAGAACTCACGCTGCGGTACATCAGCCGCTCCGACGTCCAGGCCACCTCGCCGGACGCCGTGCGCCAGGCGGTGAGGCGATCCGACGCATCCGCGCCGACGATGACCTGCTCGTTGCCGGCCACGCCCTCGGTGCCGCCGATGACGCGCGACCACAGAAGGTTGCCGCGTTCGGCGTTCACGCAACCGACGGCGGACTGGAAGGCCCGCATGCAGACGGTGTCGCCCAGGCGCAGCACAGGCGCCACCAGGTCGGCCAGGCGCTCCACCTCGTTGGCGCCGCGCGGCGAAGCCACCGGCACTTCCCAGCGCACCGAGCCGCGCAACGGGTCGATGCCGGCCAGGCGCGGGCCCTGCCCGACCAGCAGCGTGTCCTTGAAGGCCGCGACCACGCCGCCCTGGGCGAGCGTCAGGGCCTCACCCGGACGCTGCAGCGACCAGAGCTGGCGGCCGTCGAGCACGTCGTAGGCGAGCACGCGGCGGTCGACGCCGAGCACGAAGACACGTTCGCCGGCCACCAGCGGCGCCGTCACCACCTTGGTGCCGATCGGCTTGCGCCAGGCCGGCTTGCCGCCGTCGAGCACGACCAGGTCGCCCTCGCGCGTCACCACCGCGGCGAAGCGGCCGTCGCTGCCCACACCGGCGACGATGCGGCCGTCGACGCTGGTGCGCCAGAGCGTCTTGCCGGTGTCCGCCTGCACGGCGGCCACGGTGCCATCGCTGCCGGCGACGGTGAACACACCCGCGTTGACGGCCACCGAGAGCGGGAAGCCGACGTCGCCGATGCGCTCGGTCCAGACCTGCCGCCCGGCGATCGGCGCGGTGATCGGCTCGAGCGGCTTGGGCTTCGGGCGTTCCGGGCCGCTGGAGCAGGCCGCGAGCAGCAGCACCAGCGCGCCGGCCAGCAGCCGGCCGGTCGTGGCGGCGCGGCAGTTCACTTCGTCGCTCCAGCGGTCTTGGGCGCTTCGGCCGGCGGCGCGGCGCCCAGCGAGGTGAGCTTGGCGTCGATCAGCCGGCGGTACTCGACCTTCGGGTCCATCGTGTCCCAGGCCTTCTTGTAGGCGGCCTTCGCCTCCTCGGTCTTGCCTTGTGCGAGCAGGACGTCGCCACGCCGATCGGCCACCAGCGCCTCGAACTCCTTGCCGCTTGCGCCGTCGAGCTGCTTGAGCGCCTCGTCGTACTTCTTCTGGTCGGCCAGCACGCCGGCCAGGCGCAGGCGCGCCACCGTCTGGTACTCGGCCTCGGTGGCGTTGCCGGCCACCCAGCCCAGCGTGGCCACGGCGGCATCGGCCTGGCCCTTCTCGAACTGCAGCTTGGCTGCCACCAGGCCGCCCTGCTGTGCGTAGGCGGTGCGCGGGAAGCGCTCCTTCATGTCGTTGAAGATGCCGCCGGCCTTGCTGACCTCGCCGGCGATGGCGGCGCGCTCGAGCTCGTCGAACATCGCGGCAGCCTTCACGGCCTGGTCGCGCTGCCACCAGTTCCAGCCGTTCCAGGCGGCGAAGCCGGCCAGGGCCAGCGTCACCAGCCAGGTCAGGGCATTGCCGTACTGCTTCCAGAAAGCCTTCAGCTGGTCGAGCTGTTCTTGTTCTTCGAGATCGAGATGCGTGGCCATGGCGGGTGGGTGACGTCGGAAAGGCGGGATTATGCGGTGGCGAGGTCGGCCGCCCAGTTGGCGGCGCCGGCCAGCGGCAGGCTTCGTTGCGGGGCGGCGGCGTCGCGAAGGTCCTTCAGCGCGACCTCGCCGCGGGCGACCTCGTCGTCACCGAAGATCAGCGCGTAGCGCGCGCCACTGGCATCGGCGCGCTTGAACTGCGACTTCATGCCGGTGAAGCCGGCATTCATCTGCACGGCGATGCCGGCCGCGCGCAGCGCCTCGATGGCCACCATCGCCGGCACCAGCGCAGTGGCCGAGGGCACGACGGCGTAGACACGCGGCGGCGTCGGGGGCGGCGCGACACCGAGCTCTTCGAGAAGCAGCAGCACGCGCTCCAGCCCCAGGCCGAAGCCGACCGCCGGTGCCGGCTTGCCGCCGAGCTGCTCGATCAGGCCGTCGTAGCGGCCACCGCCGCACACCGTGCCCTGGGCACCGAGCTTGTCGGTGACCCACTCGAACACGGTGAGGTTGTAGTAGTCCATGCCGCGCACCAGGCGCGGGTTGATGCGGTAGACGAGACCCGCGGCATCGAGCACGGCACGCACGGCACCGAAGTGCGCCAGCGATTCGGCGCCGAGGAATGCCGGCAGCTGCGGCGCCGCCTCGATGAGAGGCTGCATCGCCGGATTCTTGCTGTCGAGGATGCGCAGCGGGTTGGTGTGCAGGCGGCGCTTGGCGTCTTCATCGAGCTGATCGGCATGCGCCTCGAGGTGCTTGATCAGCGCCGCGCGGTGCGCCAGGCGCTCGGCCGGCTGGCCCAGGCTGTTGAGCTCCAGGCGCACGTCGCGTTCTTCGACGATGCCCAGGTCGCGCCACAGCGCGCGCAGCATCAGGATCAGCTCGGCGTCGACGTCCGGGCCGGCGTAGCCCAGCGCCTCGGCGCCGAACTGGTGGAACTGCCGCGAGCGGCCCTTCTGCGGACGCTCGTGGCGGAACTGCGGGCCGATGTAGAAGAGGCGCCGCCCGCCGTCGCGCAGGAACGAGTGCTCGGTCATGGCGCGCACCACGCCGGCGGTGTTTTCCGGGCGCAGCGACAGGCGGTCGCCATTCATCGAGTCGACGAAGGAATACATCTCCTTCTCGACGATGTCGGTCACCTCGCCGAGGCCGCGCACGAACAGCGCCGTCGGCTCGACGATCGGCGTGCGCACGTTGGCGTAGCCGTAACGGTGCATCAGCGCGCGGATCTTGTCCTCGAGCCACTCCCACCGGGCGGAATCCGGCGGGAGGATGTCGTTCATGCCCTTGACGGCGCGGATCGGTTCAGCCATGGAATCGTGGTGCAGCGGATCAGCGCCGCTCGTGCGGCCGACCCTTCGGTGGGGTATCGCCTCAGGCCGCTGACGCGGCGCCGAAGCGCTTCTCGACGTAGTCCTCGACGATGCGGTGGAACTCCTGAACGATGCCGTCGCCGCGCAGGGTCAGGGCCTTCTCGCCGTCGATGAACACCGGTGCGGCCGGCGCTTCGCCGGTGCCGGGCAGGCTGATGCCGATGTCGGCATGCTTGCTCTCGCCCGGGCCATTGACGATGCAGCCCATCACCGCGACCTTCATCGTCTCGACACCCGGGTACTTGCCCTTCCACACCGGCATCTGCGCGCGCAGGTAGTCGTCGATCTGCTTGGCCAGCTCCTGGAAGGTGGTGCTCGTCGTGCGGCCGCAGCCCGGGCAGGCGGTCACGCTCGGATTGAACGAACGCAGGCCCAACGACTGCAGGATCTCCAGCGCCACCACCACCTCCTGCGTACGCGCCTCGCCGGGCTGCGGCGTGAGGCTGACGCGGATGGTGTCGCCGATGCCGTCCTGCAGCAGCAGCGCCAGCGCGGCGGTGGAGGCCACCGTGCCCTTGGTGCCCATGCCGGCTTCGGTCAGGCCCAGGTGCAGCGGGTAGTCGCAGCGCCTGGCGAGCGCGCGGTAGACGCTGACCAGGTCCTGCACGCCCGACATCTTGCACGACAGGATGATCTGGTCGGGCCGCAGGCCGATCTCCTCGGCGCGGCGCGCCGACTCGACCGCCGACATGATGATCGCGCGGTACATGATCTGCTGCGGCTCGTGCGGCTCGGGCAGCTTGGCGTTCTCATCCATCAGCTGCGCGAGCAGTTCCTGGTCGAGGCTGCCCCAGTTGACGCCGATGCGCACCGGCTTGTCGAACTTCGCTGCCGCTTCGACCATCTGCGCGAACTGGCGGTCTCGCTTGTCGCCCTTGCCGACGTTGCCCGGGTTGATGCGGTACTTCGACAGCGCTTCGGCACAGGCCGGAAAGTCGGTCAGCAGGCGATGGCCGTTGTAGTGGAAGTCGCCGATCAGCGGCACGTCGATGCCCATGCGGTCGAGCTGCTCGCGGATGTGCGGCACCGCTTCGGCCGCCTCGGGCGTGTTGACGGTGATGCGCACCATCTCCGAGCCGGCGATGGCCAGCTCCTGAACCTGGATGGCGGTGCCGATCGCGTCAACGGTGTCGGTGTTGGTCATCGACTGCACGCGAACCGGCGCGCCGCCGCCGATGGTGACGATGCGCGAGCCCCAGCGCACCTGCGCCTGGTGCGAATGGCGCTGTGCGGGGCGCGCCGGCTCGATGAACTCGTCGAGGGAAATCCGCTGATCGCTCATCTCGGGCCTCGCTACTTCAGGTCCAGCCGGGCGACGTTGTCGCGGGTGAAGCCGGCCAGCTCGATCGGCTTGCCGCGGAAAGACAGTTGCGTCACGGCCGAATTGCCGATGGTGACCTTCATCGGCATGGCGCCGTCGACGCCGACCGCCTCGCCAGGCTGCAAGAGCCGCGACAGCAGGGTCTGGCCGCGCGCGTCGAGCACCTCGACCCAGGACTCGCCGGCCACACGGAGTTGCAGCACGCCGGCCATGCTGGCGCCCGGCGAGGTGGCGGCGCTGGCCGCGTCGTCCACGGCCGCGGGCGGCACCGAGTGCACCGTCTCGACGACGACGGACGCCGCCGGCGCGGGCGCCGCTGCCAGCGGAGCCGTGGCCGGCGTGGGCGCCGCGGCGGGCGCACTCGCGCCCCGGCCGGCCGAGACTGCCGGTGCAGACGCAGGCTGCGCGATGGGAACGGTCAGCGTGCCGGGCGGCAGGAAGTAGACGATGCCGGCGAGCACCAGAAACAACAGCGGCGCCCACACTGCCGGCGAGCCGAGCAGCGACCAGTCGCCACCCTGGCTCATCCCGGGGCGTTCACGGAACGGCGCATTGATGCCCTCGCCGACCTGCTCGAGCCGATGGCCGGGCGGCGGCGGCAGCAGCGCGAGCACCGGCGCAGGATCGATCTTCAGCGTGCGGCAGACGGTCTGCGCGAGCGCTCGGGTGAACGTCGCGTCGGGCAGCTCGTCGAGGCGGTCGTTCTCGAGCGCCTCGAGCTTGCGCGGCGTCACCTTGATCGCGGTGGCCAGCACGGCGATGTGCATGCCCTGGGCCTGCCGGGCCTGGCGCAGCAGGCTGCCGGCGGTGACCGAGGGCGGCGTCGGCGGCGCGCTGTCGGGCGTCTCACTCATTGAACTGCCCTCGTTCGAAGGCCACTGCTTCGCGCGATTCACGATAGCGCGCACGCAGCTGCGCGCCCAGCTCGGTGACGCCGTTCTGGTTGCCCAGCTTGTGCTCGATGCGCACGGCCAGCCACAGCGTCTGCGCGCTGATGTAGTTCGGGTTGCTGTTGACGCGACGGATGTGGAAGCGCGCACGCTCCGGCTCACCGCGGCGCAGCAGCACCTCGGCGAGGTTGACCGAGGTCGACGGGTTGCCCGGGTCGACCTGGAACGAGCGCATCAGCGCTTTCTCGGCCTCTTCGAGCTGGCCGGAGAAGGCATGGCACACACCCTGGGTGAGCAGGAGGCGCCCCGTGTCCCGGCGCTGAGGGATGGTCAGCGCCTGAGTGAACTGCGCGTCGGCCTCACCATACCGCTTGTGCTGGCACAGGAACCAGCCGTAGTTCTGCATCGCGTCGACGTCGCGCGCATTCAGAGCCAGCGCGCGGCGAAAACTCTCTTCGGCCTGGCTGTCCTGTCCCAGGTTGCCAAGGATGAGGCCGCGCAGGTTGTGCGCCGCGCCGACAGTCGGGTCGGCGGCGATGGAGCGGTTGACCTCTTCGAGCGCCACATCCATCTGGTTGCGGCTGAAGTACGCGCTGGCCAGCTCGAGCCGCACTTGCGCGCGACGCGCAGCATCGCCCTCCTCGGGGGCACCCGGCTTGCCACGCACGTCGCTGACCGGCCCGGAGCTCGTGGACACCGTGGTCGAGCAGCCGACCAGCCACGCGGCGAACAGGCCGACGATCACCCGCGCGAGGAATCGGGCGTTGCCCTTCATGCCTTGGTCTCCTGCATCGGCGCCATGCGCCGCACCACCTTCACGGGCGCATGCACCAGCCGTTGGTGCACACGCGTGCGATCCTGCACTTCGCCGGCGAGCTGGCCGCAGGCCGCGTCGATGTCATCGCCGCGCGTCTTTCGTACCGTCGTCACGATGCCCGCGCGCAGCAGCACGGCCGCGAAGGCCTGCACACGCTCGGGCGACGAGCGCACCAGGCCCGACTGCGGAAACGGGTTGAATGGAATCAGGTTCACCTTGCATGGCACGCGGCCCTTGACCAGGCGCACCAGCTCCCGTGCCAGTTCGGGCGTGTCGTTGACGCCGTCGAGCATGCAGTATTCGAAGGTGACGAAGTCGCGCGGAGCGGCCGGCAGGTAGCGCACGCAGGCGTCGAGAAGCGCCTCGATCCCGTCCTTGCGGTTCAGCGGAACCAGGTCGTTGCGCAGTGCGTCGTTCGGCGCATGCAGCGACACCGCCAGCGCCACGGGGCAGTCCTCGCGCAGGCGGTCGATCATCGCCACCATGCCGGAGGTCGACACCGTCACGCGCCGGCGCGACAAGCCGTAGCCGTGGTCGTCGAGCATGGCGCGCAATGCCGGCACGAGGGCCGCGTAGTTCTGCAGCGGCTCGCCCATGCCCATCATCACCACGTTGGTGACGGCGCGTTCGCCTTCCTTCAGACCCAGGCGGCGGCGAAGCTGGTGCTCGGCATGCCAGAGCTGCGCGAGGATCTCGCCGGTGCAGAGATTGCGGCTGAAGCCCTGGTGCCCGGTCGAACAGAAGCGGCACCCGACAGCACAGCCGGCCTGCGACGACACGCACAGCGTGCCGCGGTCGGATTCGGGAATGAAAACCGTCTCGATCGCGTTGCCGGCGCCGACGTCGAACAACCACTTGACGGTGCCGTCGGTCGACACATGCTCGCTGATCACGGGAAGTGATTGCACCGCGGCACGTTCGCGCAGCTTGTCACGCAAGGACTTGGCCAGGTCGGACATGGCGTCGAAGTCCGACGCGCCCTTCTGGTGGATCCAGCGGAACAGCTGCGTGGCGCGGAAGCGCTTCTCGCCGAGCTGTTCGACGAACGCGGTCAAACCGTCCCGGTCGAAATCGAGCAGGTTGACCACGCTCATCGCTGTCAGCGCGAGTAGACGTTCATGCCGGGGAAGAAGAACGACACTTCCACGGCGGCCGTTTCCGGCGCGTCGGAGCCGTGCACCGCGTTGGCATCGATGCTGTCGGCGAAATCGGCGCGGATGGTGCCCTTCTCGGCCTTCTTCGGGTCGGTGGCGCCCATCAGCTCGCGGTTCTTCGCGATGGCGTTCTCGCCTTCGAGCGCCTGGATCATGACCGGGCCCGAGATCATGAAGTCCACCAGGTCCTTGAAGAACGGGCGTGCCTTGTGCACGGCATAGAACTGCTCTGCTTCGCCGCGCGAAAGGTGGGCCATGCGGGCCGCGACGATCTTCAGGCCCGCGCCCTCGAAGCGAGCGTAGATCTGGCCGATCACGTTCTTCGCGACGGCGTCGGGTTTGATGATCGAAAGGGTGCGTTCGAGCGCCATGAATTCTTCTCCTGAATCAATAACTTGGCAAAGTTTCGGATTGTAGCTTGCGCAGTGCGTCAGGCCGATGTCGCAGGGCTTCAGCGACCACGCCGCCCGCCGCCCCCACCCCCGCCGCCGAAGCCACCGCCGCCCCCCCCGCCACCACCGCTGCGGCTGCCACCGAATCCGCCGCCGCCGCCGCCGCCGCCCCCGCTGCCGCCGCGGCCACCGCGGTTCTTGCGATGGAACGCATCACCGCCGATGTAGCCCACCGAGGTCTGCATCGGATCGGGCTGCTTCGGGCCGCCCTTTTTCGCGCCGCCGCCTGTAGGCTGGCTGCTGCCCCCTGGGCCGAAACCTCCGCCGCCCTGGCCGAAGCCTCGCCCGCCGACCCGGCTGCGCGGGTTCTGCACGAAGCGCTTGTCGAAGGTCTGCTCGAGCGGGTTCGGGATGTTCATCGGGTCGATGTCGAAGTCCTCGTCGCCCTCGAACTCGCCGCGCTCGCGGTTCTCCACCGGCGGAGCGTCCGGCGCAGGCGTCCGGCTGCGCTGCGGCGGCGGCGCGCCGCGGCCACCGCGGTCGTTCGGCCGGCCCGCGGGCGGACGCCCGTCACCACGAGCCTCGTTGCGCGGCTTGTTGCGCGGTTCATTGCGGCCATCGCGCCGCTCCTCGGGGCGCGGCTGGGCCGGCCCGCTGGCCAGGCGCCGGATCGCACGCACGTCCTCCGGGCCCATATCGACCCACACACCCCGCTTGAGGCCACGCGGCAGCACCACACAGCCGTAGCGAATGCGGATCAGCCGGCTGACCGTCAGGTCGACAGCGTCGAACAGCTTGCGCACCTCGCGGTTGCGGCCTTCGGTGATGACGACGCGGTACCAGTGGTTGGCACCTTCGCCGCCACCGTCTTCGATGGAGCGGAAGGCGGCTGTCTGGCCGTCGATCTCCACACCCTCGAGGAGCTGCGCCTTGTCTTCGCTGTCCAGCGTGCCGAGCACGCGCACCGCGTACTCGCGCTCGACGCCGAAGCGCGGATGCATCAGCTGGTTGGCCAGCTCACCGGACGTGGTGAACAACAGCAGGCCTTCGGTGTTGATGTCGAGCCGGCCCACCGCCTGCCACTTGCCGTGCTGCAGGCGGGGCAGGCGGCGGAACACCGTCGGCCGCTGCTGCGGATCGTCGTTGGTGACCACCTCGCCCACCGGCTTGTGATACGCGATCACGCGCGGCGGCGGCTGCTGGATGCGCACCTTCACCGGCTTGCCGTCGAGTGCGATGCGGTCGCCGAAGGAGATGCGCTGGCCGATGTGCGCCGGCTCGCCGTTCACGGTGATGCGCCCGTCGGTGATCATCGCTTCCATGTCGCGCCGCGAGCCGACGCCGGACTGGGCCAGCACCTTCTGCAGCTTCGGTGCATCGGGCTCGGCGGCCAGCACGCGCTTGTGCGGCTCGGCCTCGCCGGCTTCGCCGGACTCACCAGCCTCGCCTGTTTCGGCGTTCTCGACGCTCTCGGCGGCCTGCTGCGACACATCGGCAGGCACCTCCGACGCCGCTTCGGCGATCGCCTCTCCAGCCTCGTCGAAGGCGCCGGACAGCACCTCGGCGAACACCTCTCCGGTGCGCTGTGCGGCGGCCGCCTGCGCGGCCTCCGGCGTCACCGGTTCGACCCCTTCACCGCGCCGGCGGTCGCGCCGGCCGCGACGCCGGCCGCGGCGTGCGCCTTCTTCGCCGCCCTCGCCCGGCTCACCGCCTTCGCCGCCCTCGCCGCCTTCATCACCCCCGTCGGTGTTTTCGACGGAGCCGCCATCGGCAACGCGCACGGCGTGCGGCGCGGCGTCGCGGGCTTGCGCCTCCGGTGTCTCGGGTCGTGGCTCAGCCGCCGGCTGTGCCGGTGATGCAGCCGCAGGCTCTTGCATGCCGGCATCGGCCGCTGCAGCCGCGGGCGCCTTGCGGCGGCGCGGCTTGGGTGCCGCTTCGGCCGCAGGCTCCGTCGCCGCGCCGGCTTCTGCCTCGGCGGGCTTGGCCACGGCCCGGCGCTTTCGCGCCGGCTTGGGCGCCGCGGTGTCGGTCACGGGCGTGACCGCCTCGTCGGGGGCGTCGGGCTGAGACTCGGGCGGCAGGTTCATGCTTGGGGTTCCATCGGGGCGGCGTCGGCCGCAGGCTCGGGATCGGGGTCGTTCGGGGGGGCGGGGGCGAGCTCTGGCTCGCTCGCAACAGGCGCATCGGCCGAGTGGTCGAAGGCTGGCTCGGTCGCTGCCACGTCAGCAGTCATCGGGGCGGCCGCGACACCGGTGGCTCCGATGGCCACATCGGTCGCGTCTGCAGGTGCATCGAGCGCCAGCGCCGCCTGTGCGTCGATCAGCGAGGCCTGCTCGGGCAGGGCGTCGGCCAGCATCGCGCCGGCCGCAGGGGCGCCGTCGAGCAGCGGCAGCTGCTCGAGGCTCGCCAGGCCCAGGTCATCGAGGAAATGGCGCGTCGTCGCCAGCAGCGCCGGGCGGCCGGGGGCTTCGCGGTAGCCGATCGCCTCGACCCAGCCACGGTCCTCGAGCTGCTTGATGATCTGGCTGGCCACGGTGACGCCGCGGATGTCCTCGATGTCGCCGCGCGTCACGGGTTGACGGTAGGCAATGATCGCCAGCGTCTCCATCACGGCGCGCGAGTACTTCGGCGGCTTCTCCGGGTTGAGTCGATCGAGAAACTCGCGCATCTCGGGCCGGCTCTGGAATCTCCAGCCCTGGGCCAATGCCACGAGTTCGACGCCGCGACTGTCCCAGTCGCGTGTCAGTTCGTCGAGCAAGGCGCGCAGCGTGTCGGGGCCCAGTTCATCGTTGAACAAGGTGCGCATGTCGCGCAGGGGCATCGGCTGGCTGGCGCAGATGAGCGCGGTCTCGAGGACGCGCTTCGCATCCTGTGTGTTCATGGATCCTGTCAAATCCTCGGCCGGGGGTATCCGGCTGGTCTACGGGCTCGTGTCGAGCGTCACCCCGCGGGATGACACACTGCAACTGGCTGTTGGCCGCGCATCGTGCTGCGGCGTGGGCTGGCGAACCTCCAGGCCCGCCAGACTGCCCGGCAACCGGACTCTCGACGCGGCCACGGTGATGGCGCTGGCGCAGGCAGTCGGATTCGGGGTCTGGCGCGCATTGTACCCAAGCGCGCCGTCGGGGTGTTCAGCGTTTGCGCGTCACCTGCCGCCACGCGAAGTCCAGGTCCGGCGGAGGTGGGCACTCGAACTGCAGCGCCTGGCCCCCGATGGGATGGTTGAAGCCGAGCCGGACCGCATGCAGGGCCTGGCGCGTCATGCCCAAGGCCGGCGTTCCGCCATACAGCGCGTCGGCCACCAGCGGGTGCCCGCGCGAGGCCAGGTGCACGCGGATCTGGTGCGTGCGCCCGGTGTGCAGCGTGCAGTGCACGGCGCTGTACCCGTCGCGCGCCGCCACGCGCTCGACGTCCGTGCGCGCCGGTTTGCCCGAGGCGAGCACGGCCATGCGCACACGCGATTGCGGGTCTCGGCCGATCGGCGCATCGACGCTGAACGCGCGTTCAGCCAGCTCGCCGTGGCACAGCGCCATGTAGCGCCGGTGCACGGATCGTTCGCCGATGGCGCGCACCAGCGCCGTCATGGCCACCAGCGTCTTGGCCACGACCATCAGGCCCGAGGTGTCCTTGTCCAGGCGGTGCACGATGCCCGCGCGCGGCAGAAGGCTGGCACCTGCATGGTGGGCCAGCAGGCCGTTGAGCAGCGTGCCCGACCAGTTACCTGCCGCCGGATGCACCACCAACCCGGCAGGCTTGTTCACCACGATCACGTCGGCGTCTTCGTGGACGATGTCCAGCGCCATCGCTTCGGCCTTGAAGGCCCGGCTCTCCTCGGTGCCGACCAGTTCGACCTCGATGCGCTGGCCGGCCTGCACACGCTGCGAGGCAGAACTCGCCACCACCCCGCCCACGCGCACGTGGCCCTGGTCGATCAGTCCCTGCAGGTGGCTGCGCGAGAACTCGCCGGCCATGGCCACCAGCACCTTGTCCAGGCGCTGGCCGTGCCACTCGGCCGGCGCATCGGCCGTTCGGCGTTCGCTCTCGCCGCCGTCGTCCAGGGGCTCGTCCATATAATCCCGCTCTCTGTTGATGACAGGCAGCGCGCTCGTCCGCGATCTGCCCCTGCCCATGGATCTGTTGCGTTGGACCGGCCCGCTGGGTGCGCGCGCTGCCCTGATCACCCTTGCCCTGGCCCTGGCGGGCTGCGGCTCGGCGCCGCAGGACGAGAGTGTGTCGTGGTCGCCCGAGAAATTGTATGCAGAGGCCAAGGACGAGATGGCCGCGGGCGCTTACGACAAGGCAGCCAAGCTGCTCGAGCGCCTGGAAGGCCGCGCCGCCGGCACACCGCTGGCGCAGCAGGCGCAGATCGAGCGGGCCTATGTGCTGTGGCGCAGTGGCGAGAAGGCCCAGGCGCTGACCGTGCTCGAGCGCTTCATCAAGCTCAACCCCTCCAGCCCGGGCGTCGACTACGCGCTCTACCTGCAGGGCGTGGTCAACTTCAACGACAACCTGGGCATCCTCGGCAACCTGGCCGCGCAGGACCTGTCCGAGCGCGACCAGCAGGCCTCGCGCGACTCGTACCAGTCGTTCAAGCAGCTCGTCGACCAGTACCCGCGATCGATCTACGCCGAAGACGCGCAGATCCGCATGAACTACATCGTCAACTCGCTGGCGGCCTATGAGGTGCACGTGGCGCGCTACTACTTTCGCCGCGGCGCGTACATCGCCGCCGCGAACCGTGCGCAGCAGACGGTGCAGGAGTTCCAGTACTCGCCTTCGGCCGAAGAAGCCCTGGTGATCATGGTGCAGAGCTACGACCGGCTCGGCCTGAACGACCTGCGCGACGACGCGCAACGCGTGCTGGCGAAGAACTTCCCGAACAGCCGCTTTGCCAGCCAGGGACTGACCACCCGCGAGCGGCCGTGGTGGCAGATCTGGTAAGCCAGGCTCAGAACGGCAGCGACTGGCCTGCCAGCGTCGCCAGCCAAGCCAGCGCTTCGGCCTCGTTGGCCACGCGGGTCATCGGCGGCAAGGCCTCGCGCAGGCGCCGGCCGTAGTTCATGCCCGCCATGCGCGGGTCGCACACCACCAGCAGGCCGCGATCGGTCTCGCTGCGGATCAGCCGCCCGGCCCCCTGCTTGAGCGACACCGCGGCCTCGGCGACGAAGTAGTCCGCGAACGCGTTGCGCCCCTGCGCCTCGAGCCGCTTCACACGCGCCTCGACCAGCGGGTCGTTGGGCGGCGGGAACGGCAGCTTGTCGATGATGACGCACTGCAGCGCGTCGCCCGGAACATCGATGCCCTCCCAGAAGCTCTGAGAGCCCACCAGCACCGAGCGCGGCTCGGCGAGGAACTGCTGCATCAGCTGGCGTTTCGGCGCTTCGCCCTGCCGCAGCACACGCAACGCATCGCCGTTCTCCTCGAACTGCGCGCGCAGCGCCTCGCCGATGGCGTGCAGCGCACGCAAGGTGGTGGTCAGCACGAAGGTGCGCCCACCCAGCGTGCGCGCCAGCCGGGCAGCCAGCGTGGCCACGGCGACCGGATGCCCTGGCTCGTTCGGCTTCGGGAAGCCCGCCGGCACGTACAGGCGCGCATGGGCGGCGTAGTCGAACGGGCTGCCGACGCGCAGTGTGCGCGCCTGCTCCAGGCCCGCCTGTTCGGTGAACCAGCTCAGCGCCTCGTCGTCGCCCAGCGTGGCCGAGGTGAAGATCCACGCCTTGCCACCGGCCGCCATCTGCTCCGACAACGCTTCGCGGATGTCCAGCGGCGACTCGACCAGCCGCGCCTGGTGCGGCGACAGATCGATCCAGCGCACGCGGCCCTCGGCGGCCGCGGCGCCGAAACGATCGGCGAGCACGGCGAGCTGACCGGCACGCTCGGCCAGCTTGGAGAAGTCCGGCGAGAGTTCGCCGACCGTATCGAGCGCCTCGCCCGCCGAATCGCAGGCCTGGCCGAGGCCCTGCAGTGCGGCGATGAAATCGTCGCGCCCGGCGCGTTCTTCCCAGCGCAGCTTGAGCGTGCCGCGCGGCTCGCGCAGCGGCCCGGCGGCGGCGATGCGCAGCTCGCGTGCGGCCTTCTCGCAGCCGGCCGCCAGCTCCTGCCAGGGCGCCAGGCCGCGCGCCTGCTGCAGGCCGACGGCGAGCAGGTCACGCGCGAAATCCAGTGCCTGCGCGGTCGACAGCGTGGTGCCGAGGAACTGCACGCCGGCCTCGGCGAGCTGGTGTGCCTCGTCGAACACCGCCACCTCGACGCTGGGCAAGAGTTCGGCCACGCCGGTGTCGCGCAGCGCCATGTCGGCGAAGAACAGGTGGTGGTTGACCACCACCAGGTCGGCCGCCATGGCCTCGCGCCGCGCCTTCACCACGTGGCAGGCGCGGAAGTCCGGGCATTCGCTGCCCAGGCAGTTCTCGCGCGACGAGGTGACCAGCGGGATCACGCTGCTGCGCTCGTCCAGCCCGTCGAGCTCGGCCAGGTCGCCGCTGGCCGTGGTCTGCGACCATTGCTCCACCTTGGCCAGCGTGCGCACCGCCCAGCGGTCGGGCAGCGTCGCCGACTGGCGCGCCTGCTTCATGCGATGCAGGCAAAGGTAGCTGCTGCGGCCCTTGAGCAGCGCGATGCTCACCGGCAGCTGCAGCGCGTCGCGCAGCCGCGGCAGGTCGCGCAGGAAGAGCTGGTCCTGCAGGCTCTTGGTGGCGGTGCTGACCAGCGCCCTCGCCCCGCTGAGCAAGGTCGGCACGAGGTAGGCGAAGGTCTTGCCGACGCCGGTGCCGGCCTCGGCGACGAGTGCCGTGCGGCTCTCGATGGCTTCGGCCACGGCCTGTGCCATGGTCATCTGCACTTCGCGTTCGACGTGCCGGTCGTCGCGGCGCGCCAGCGCGCCGGTCGCGCACAGCGCATCGCGTGCGGCGGAGACCAGGGAACCGGCGGGCGCGGGATGTTCCGGCGTCATGCCGGCTCGGGCGGATCGAGCTCGGCTTCCAGCCGGGCGATCATGTCCCGCAGCGCCAGACGGCGCTTTTTCAGGCGCCGCACGGCGAGATCGTCGGTCGGATGTTCGATCACGGCCTGATCGATCAGGCTGTCCAGATCGGCATGCTCGATGCGCAGTTCGATCAGCCGTCGAGGCAGGGAGTGCAGGTTGTCGTCCATCGGCGCGCGACTTAATCGCGTAATTTGCTCCGACGCCGGAGGCGGGAGGGATTATAGTTTTCGGCCATGAGCACCACGAGCGTCGGTTACCGCCTGTCTGCCGCCACCGGCATCCACCGTGGCGACCGGGCCTACCAGCAAGACCAGGTGCAGATCATCCCGCACCACCGCGTGCCGGGCAGCGTGATGGCCGTGCTGGCCGACGGCATGGGCGGCAAGAGCGGCGGCCGCAAGGCCGCCGACCAGGTCATCCTGACCGCGCAGCAGATCTTCGAGCGCTTCTCGCCTTCGCGTGACGACACGGCCGAGGCGCTCAAGCAGTTGGTGCTCGAAGCGCACCTGATGATCAAGCTGACCGCGATCACCTCCGAAGAGGAGCCGCACAGCACGGTCGCCGCCTACATCATCAGCCCCACGCGCGAGTGCCACTTCGTGCATGCCGGCGACTCCCGCGTGTACCACTTCCGCGGCTCCGACATGATGGCGCGCACGGTCGACCACTCCTACGTGCAGCGCCTCGTCGCCGAAGGCTCGATCTCCGAGGAAGAGGCCAACAACCACCCGCAGTCCAACCTGCTGACGGGCTGCCTGGGCACCCACCAGGATCCCCCTCTGTCGGTGGGCCTGGTCGAGCGGATGGAGATCGGCGACTGCGTGCTCGCCTGCAGCGACGGCTTGTGGCACTACTTCACCCCGCGCGAACTGGGCGCCATCGTGCATGCCCTGCCGCCGCGCGAGGCCAGCGAGATGCTGGTCAGCAAGGCGCGCCAGCGCGCCCGGGGCGGCGGCGACAACCTGTCGCTGGCGCTGGTGCGCGTCGATCCGCTGGGCTGAGGCGTCAGCGCGCTGCCGGGTCGGGCAGCGGTCGCACCGCGGCCTTTCCATCTTTCGCACGTTCGGCCTGCCGCCGGGCGGCCTCGTCGCGATGCGCCTTGGCTTCGCGCTGGCGCTTCTCGAAGCGCTCGCGGCTGCGTGCTTCCTGGGCCGAACGCTCCGGCGAACTGGCCGACGCTGTAGGGCGTGAGGCTGCCGGCGCCGCAGACGGCTTCTGGCGCGGCGCGCTGACAGTGATCGCAGGTGCGGGCCGCACCGGCCGCGGCGCTGCATCGCGGGCCGCCTCGGCACTCACCTTCTCGCGGATCGCCGCCATGCGCTGTGCGGCACGACGCTTGCGCTCCGCCTCGTCGAGCACACTCTCCTGGCCGCGCAGACGCAACAGCGCCTGGCGGTGCTCCGCGCGGGCCTCGTCGACGCACGCAGTGACGGCAAAACGCTGCTCGCATTCGCGCTGGCGCTGCTGGAAGCGCAGCGTGGCCTCGTCGCGTTCGCGGGCGATTCGCGCGCGCTCCTGTCGGTCGTCGGCCTGCGCCGGCATGCAAGCCAGGAGCCCGCAGACCGAGAGCACCCCGCAGCGCAGCAAGAACTGGTTCATGTCAACGAAGTGTCCACCGTCCGGCGCGAGAGCGCCAGGAACTCCGCTGATCGCATCTCTGCCAGGCGGGACACCGTGCGCGGGAACTCGTGCGCCAGCGGGCCTTCGGTGTAGAGCTGCTCGGGTGCCACTTCGGCCGACATGATCAGCTTGACGCGCCGGTCGTAGAGCACGTCGACCAGCCAGGTGAAGCGCCGCGCCTCCGAGGCCATGCGCGGCGCCATCTGCGGCACGTCGGACAACATCACGGTGTGGAACTGCGACGCCAGCTCGAGGTAGTCGTTCTGCGATCGAGGCCCGCCGCACAAGGTCTTGAAATCGAACCACACCACGCCGCCGGCGCGCCGTCGCGCGCGCAGCTCGCGGTGCTCGATGCGCAGCACCGGATCCTCGTCACGCGCTTCGGCGAGCCGCTCGAACGCAAGCATCATCGCCGCGTCGGCATCGGCACCGAGCGGTGCGTGGTACATCTCCACCTGCTCGAGCGTGCGCTGGCGGTAGTCGGTACCGTTGTCGACGCTGATGACCTCGAGCTTCTTCTTCAGCAGATCGATGGCCGGCAGGATGCGGTCGCGGTGCAGGCCGTTCGGGTAGAGCTCGTCGGGGTGGAAATTCGAGGTCGTGACGATGCTCACGCGGTGCTCGAACAGCGAGTCGAGCAGCCGGTGCAGGATCATCGCGTCGGTGACGTCGGCGACGTGGAATTCGTCGAAGCAGATCAGCCGGTGGCGCCTTGCAATGCGGGCGCCCAGCTCGTGCAGCGGATTGACCACGCCCTTGAGCTCGGCGAGCTCGCGGTGCACCTCGCGCATGAACTCGTGGAAGTGCAACCGCGTCTTGCGCGTCAGCGGCACCGAGTTGAAAAAGCAGTCCATCAGGAAGCTCTTCCCCCGGCCCACGCCACCGTGCATGTACACGCCGCGCGGGATCGGCGGCCGCGCGATCAGCTTCGTCAGCGCATTGCCGCGCCGGGCCTTGTAGTCGGCCCACTCGTTCTCGCAGCGCTCGAGCGCCGCGATGGCACGCAGTTGCGCGGGGTCGGCCGCATAGCCGCGCTCGGCGAGCGTCGCCTGATACAGCTGACGGACGCCCATGCGATGGCCGGACTCAGAAATTCAGCGTGCGCTTGTCGACCGCGAGTGCCGCTTCCTTGGTCGCTTCGCTGAGCGACGGGTGCGCATGGCAGATGCGCGCGATGTCCTCGGCGCTGGCCTTGAACTCCATCGCCACCACCGCCTCGGAGATCAGCTCCGACGCGAAGGGCCCGACGATGTGCACGCCGAGGATCTCGTCGGTCGCCGCGTCGGCGAGGAATTTCACGAAGCCCGTGGTGTCGCCCAGCGCCCGCGCCCGGCCGTTGGCCATGAACGGGAAGCTGCCCGCCTTGTACGCCCGCCCGGCAGCCTTGAGCTGCTGCTCGGTCTGGCCGACCCAGGCGATCTCCGGGCTGGTGTAGATCACCCAGGGGATGGTGTTGAAGTTGACGTGACCGTGCTGGCCGGCGATGCGCTCGGCCACCGCGACGCCCTCTTCTTCGGCCTTGTGCGCGAGCATGGGGCCGCGCACCACGTCACCCACCGCCCAGACGTTCGGCAGGTTGGTGCGGCAGTCGTCGTCGACCTCGATGGCGCCGCGCTCGTTCAGCTTCAGGCCGACGGCTTCGGCGTTCAGGCCGGTGGTGTTCGGCGAGCGGCCGATCGAGACGATCAGCTTGTCGACAGCCAGCGTCTGCGCCGCGCCGTTGGCATCGGCATAGGCGACGGTCACGCCCTTCTTGTCGGCCTTGACCGACTCGATCTTCACGCCGAGCTCGATCTTCAAGCCCTGCTTGGTGAAGGCCTTGTGCGCCTCCTTGGCCACCTGCTCGTCGACGGCGCCGAGGAAGGTCGGCAGCGCCTCGAGCACGGTGACCTGCGCACCCAGGCGGCGCCACACCGAGCCCATCTCCAGGCCGATCACGCCCGATCCGATCACGCCCAGCGTCTTGGGCACGGCCGGGATGCGCAGTGCGCCGTCGTTGCTGAGGATGTTCACCTCGTCGAATGGTGCGCCGGGCAAGGCGCGCGCGCTCGATCCGGTGGCCACGATGACGTGCTTGGCGCTCACGCTGGCCGGCTTGTCACCGGCCACCGCGATCTCGTAGGCGCCACCTTCGGCCTTCACGAACGAACCGCGGCCGTGGAAGAAAGTGACCTTGTTCTTCTTGAACAGGTACAGGATGCCGTCGTTGTTCTGCTTCACGACGGTGTCCTTGCGGCCGAGCATCTTGGCCACGTCGATGCTCAGGTCCTTCAGGCCGATGCCGTGGTCGGCGAAGGAATGACCGGCATGCTCGAAGTGCTCGCTGGACTGAAGCAGCGCCTTGCTCGGGATGCAGCCCACGTTGGTGCAGGTGCCGCCTGGGGCCGGGCCGCCCTTGCCGTTCTTCCACTCGTCGATGCAGGCGGTGTTGAAGCCGAGCTGCGCCGCGCGGATCGCCGCGATGTAGCCGCCGGGGCCGCCGCCGATGACGACGACGTCGAATTGGTTGCTCATGGTGCTGCCGTCCTCAGATGTCGAACAGCAGGCGCGCCGGATCTTCCAGCGCTTCCTTCATGGCCACCAGGCCGAGCACCGCTTCGCGGCCGTCGATGATGCGGTGGTCGTAGCTCATCGCCAGGTAGTTGATCGGTCGCACCACCACCTGGCCGTTCTCCACCACCGCGCGGTCCTTGGTCGCGTGCACGCCCAGGATGGCCGACTGCGGCGGGTTGATGATCGGCGTCGACAGCATCGAGCCGAACACGCCGCCGTTGCTGATCGAGAAGGTGCCGCCCGACAGGTCGTCGAGCGAGAGCTTGCCGTCCTTGGCCTTCTGGCCGAACTCGGCGATCTTCTTCTCGATGTCGGCGAAGCTCATCTGGTCGGCATTGCGCAGGATCGGCACCACCAGGCCGCGCGGCGAACCCACCGCGATGCCGATGTCGAAGAAGCCGTGGTAGACGATGTCGTTGCCGTCCACCGAGGCGTTGAGCACCGGGTACTTCTTCAGCGCCGCCACGGCCGCCTTCACGAAGAAGCTCATGAAGCCGATCTTGACGCCGTGCTCCTTCTCGAACTTGTCCTGGAAGCGCTTGCGCATTTCCATCACCGGGGCCATGTTGACCTCGTTGAAGGTGGTCAGGATGGCGTTGGTGGCCTGCGACTGCAGCAGCCGCTCGGCGACACGCGCACGCAGGCGGCTCATCGGCACGCGCTGCTCGGGGCGATCGCCCAGGCTCATGCCGGCGGGCGCCGCCACGGCGGGCAGCGGCTTGGCCACGGCCGGGGCCGCAGCCACGGGCTTCACGGCCGCAGCGGGCGCCGGAGCGGACAGCGCACCCAGCACATCGCCCTTGGTGACGCGGCCATCCTTGCCCGTACCAGGCACGGACCCGGCGGCCAGGCTGTTGTCGGCCATCAGCTTGGCGGCGGCGGGCATCGCCACGCCGGCCTTGCTGGTGCTGGCGGCCGGCGCGGCGGCCGCAGCCGGTGCGGCGGCGACCACGGGCTTGACTTCCAGCGGGCTCACCGCGGCCTTGGCGTCGGTGTCGATGCGTGCGATGACCTCGTCGCTGACGCAGCTCTCGCCGTCGTTCTTGACAATCTGCGCCATCACGCCGGCAGCTGGCGCCGGCACTTCGAGCACGACCTTGTCGGTCTCGATCTCGACGAGGATCTCGTCCAGGGCCACGGCTTCGCCGGGCTTCTTCTTCCACTGCAGCAGGGTGGCTTCGGCCACCGATTCGGACAGCTGCGGGACCTTGACTTCTACGATTGCCATGTCAGTTCTTTCTGGTATCCGGTACACGCCGCGCGGATGCGTGCGAAGGCACGCCGGGGCGGCGCCGCGCAGCGCGCGCCGCCCCTGGCCGCGGGTTCACTTGGTGAGAACGAAGCCCTTGAGCTTGCCGAAGGCCTGGTCGAGCAGCGCCTTCTGCTGCTCCTGGTGCAGGTGGGCGTAGCCCACCGCCGGCGAAGCCGAGGCCGGGCGACCGGCGTAGCCGAGCTTCTGGCCCTCGACCATGTTCTCGTGGATGTAGTGCTGCACGAAGAACCAGGCACCCTGGTTCTGCGGCTCGTCCTGGCACCACACGACGTCGGTCAGGTTCGGGTACTTCTTCATCTCCGCCGCGAAGGCCTTGTGCGGGAACGGATAGAGCTGCTCGACGCGGATGATCGCCACGTCGTTCTGCTTCTTCTCCACACGCGCCTTGACGAGGTCGTAGTAGACCTTGCCAGAGCAGGCGATGATGCGCTTGACCTTGTCGGCGTTGATCTCGGCGTTCACCTCGCCGATCACCGTCTTGAACTCGCCGCGCGTGAAGTCGGTCAGCGGCGACGTCGCGTCCTTGTTGCGCAACAGGCTCTTGGGCGTCATCAGCACCAGCGGCTTGCGGAACATGCGCACCATCTGCCGGCGCAGCACATGGAAGATCTGGCTGGCCGAGGTCGGCTGCACGATCTGCATGTTGTTGTCGGCGGCCAGCTGCATGAAGCGCTCCAGGCGCGCCGAGCTGTGCTCCGGGCCCTGGCCCTCGTAGCCGTGCGGCAGCATCAGGGTGATGCCGTTGGCGCGGCCCCACTTCACCTCGCCGGAGGCGATGAACTGGTCGATGACGACCTGCGCGCCGTTGGCGAAGTCGCCGAACTGCGCTTCCCAGATCACCAGCGTGTTCGGCTCGGCGCTCGCGTAGCCGTATTCGAAACCGAGCACCGCCTCTTCCGACAGCAGCGAGTCGATCACCACATACGGCGCCTGGCCGTCGGCCACGTGCTGCAGAGGCGTGTAGGTGCCTTCGTCCCACTTCTCGCGGTTCTGGTCATGCAGCACCGAGTGGCGGTGCGTGAAGGTGCCGCGGCCGCAGTCTTCGCCCGACAGGCGCACGGCGTAGCCGCTGGCCACCAGCGAGGCGAAGGCGAGGTGCTCGCCCATGCCCCAGTCGACGTTGATCTCGCCGCGGCCCATCGCGGCGCGGTCGGCCAGCACCTTCTCGACCAGCGGATGCGCCTTGAACTTCTCCGGCAGCGTGGTGATGCGTTCGGCCAGGCGCTTGATCTCGGTGAGCGGCAGCGCGGTGTCGGCCGCGTCGGTCCACTTGCGGTTCAGGAACGGTGCCCAGTCGACCGCGTACTTGCTCTTGTAGTTGGTCAGCACCGGGTCGACGGTGTGCTTGCCGGCGTCCATCGCGGCGCGGAAGCCCTTGACCATCTCGTCCGGTCCTTCAGGCGGAAGCACGCCCTGCGCGACCAGCTTCTCGCCGTACAGCTTGCGCGTACCGGGGTGCACGGCGATCTTCTTGTACATCAGCGGCTGGGTCAGCGCCGGCGTGTCCTGCTCGTTGTGGCCGAGCTTGCGGAAGCAGACGATGTCGAGCACCACGTCCTTGTTGAACTCCTGGCGGTAGTCCAGCGCGAGCTGGGTGCACAGCACCACGGCCTCGGGGTCGTCGCCGTTCACGTGCAGCACCGGTGCCTCGATCATCTTGACGACGTCGGTGCAGTACAGCGTCGAGCGCGAGTCGCGCGGGTCGCTGGTGGTGAAGCCGATCTGGTTGTTGATCACCAGGTGCACCGTGCCGCCGGTGAAGTAGCCGCGCGTCTGCGCCAGTGCCAGCGTCTCCATCACGACGCCCTGGCCGGCAAAGGCCGCGTCGCCGTGCACGATGACGGGCAGCACGGAGTCGCCACGCTTGTCGCCGCGGCGGTCCAGGCGGGCCTTGACCGAGCCTTCGACGACCGGGTTGACGATCTCCAGGTGCGAGGGGTTGAACGCCAGGCTCAGGTGGACCGGGCCGCCGGGCGTGGTCACGTCGCTGGAGAAGCCCTGGTGGTACTTCACGTCGCCCGAGGGCAGGTCTTCCTTGGCGGTGTGGTCGAACTCGGCGAACAGGTCCTTGGGCATCTTGCCCAGGGTGTTGACGAGCACGTTCAGGCGGCCGCGGTGGGCCATGCCGATGACGATCTCCTGCACGCCGCGCTCGCCGGCGCGCTGCACGACCTCGTCCATCGCCGCAATGAAGCTCTCGCCGCCTTCGAGCGAGAAGCGCTTCTGGCCGACGTACTTGGTGTGCAGGTAGCGTTCCAGGCCTTCGGACGCGGTCAGGCGGTCGAGGATGTGCTTCTTCTCGTCGGCGCTGAAGCTGGGCTTGCTGCGGATCGATTCGAGCTTCTGCTGCCACCAGCGCTTCTCGACCGGCTCGGTGATGTGCATGAACTCGGCGCCGATGGAGCCGCAGTAGGTTTCACGCAGGGCCTGCAGGATCTCGCGCAGCGTCTGCTGCTCGGCGGTGGTGAAGTAGGTGTTCGTGGCGCTGAACGTGATGTCCATGTCGGACTCGCTCAGGTCGTAGAACGCCGGCTCCAGCTCGGGGATCTTCGGGCGCTCCTGGCGCTTGAGCGGGTCGAGGTCGGCCCAGCGCGCGCCGAGCGAGCGATACGCGGCGATCAGCGACTGGACGTGGACCTGCTTGCGCGCGACCGCGAGTTCGGTGGCGCTGGCCTTGACGCTGAAGGCGTTGGCCTTCGCGCGCTGCGCGAAGGATTCGACGACCGGGGCGTGGGCCACGTCCTTGGCATTGCTGCCATCGGTAGCGGGAACGTGCTGGAGCGCATCGAAGTACGCACGCCAGTTGTCGGGAACGGAGCCCGGGTTGTCCAGGTACGCCTCGTACATCTCTTCGACGTACGGCGCATTGCCTCCGAACAGGTACGAGTTCGACCTGTATTGCTGCATCATCTTCGCTCACCTCTCGCGCCGGTTTCCGGCACTGTAGTGGGTTGAAAAACCTTCCGCGACACGGCTGCACCGGCTGGCGGACTAGCGACCCGCCTTGACTGTTACCAGCAAGGGGACGGGAAGGACCTGTCAAGTCTCGGGCGCGACTGTAACACCGCCGTTATCGACCACCAAATCGAAGGACTGAGGGTCGGGGCGCAGAAACAGAATGCAGCCGGACTTGAACGACCACATGCAGATCATCCGCATCCATGCTGACGCGCCGCTGAAACCGCGGCCGGGAGAGGTGTGCAATGGTTGCGGCGTGTGTTGCCTCGCCGAGCCCTGCCCGGTGGGTGTGCTGGTCTCGCTGCGCCTGCGCGGCGCATGTCGTGCGTTGCGCTGGGACGACGATCAACGGCGCTACCGCTGCGGCCTGATGAGCCGGACCGCGACGTCGCGCTCGCCCTGGTCGTGGTTCGCCCGCCGGCTCATCGCCGCGGGCCAGGGCTGCGATTCCGACGCCGAGGTCGGCTGACGCAGCCAGCCTCAGGCCGCCAGCAGCCGCTGGCGAGCCGCCTGGTATTCGCGCGCCAGCCGCGCCACGAGTTCGCGCGTGGGCATCACCTTGTCGACCGCGCCGATGCCCTGCCCGCAGCCCCAGATGTCCTTCCAGGCCTTGGACTTCGAGCCCTCGCCGCCGCCGAAGCTCATCTTGCTCGGGTCGCTCTCGGGCAGGTTGTCGGGGTCGAGGCCGGCCGCGCGGATCGACGGCTTCAGGTAGTTGCCGTGCACGCCGGTGAACAGGTTCGAGTAGACGATGTCGTCCGACGTGCCCTCGACGATCGCCTGCTTGTAGGCCTCGCTGGCGCGCGCCTCTTCGGTGGCGATGAAGGCCGAGCCGATGTAGGCCAGGTCGGCACCCATGGCCTGCGCGGCCAGCACCGCCCCGCCGGTGGCGATGGAGCCCGACAGCGCAATGGGCCCGTCGAACCAGCTGCGGATCTCCTGGATCAACGCGAACGGGCTCTTCACGCCCGCGTGGCCGCCGGCGCCGGCCGCCACCGCGATCAGGCCGTCGGCGCCCTTCTCGATCGCTTTCTTCGCGAACATGTTGTTGATGATGTCGTGCAGCACGATGCCGCCCCAGCCGTGCACCGCCTCGTTGATGTCGGTGCGCGCACCCAGTGACGTGATGACGATCGGCACCTTGTACTTGGCGCAGACCTGCATGTCGTGCTCGAGGCGGTCGTTGGTCTTGTGCACGATCTGGTTGATCGCGAAGGGCGCCGCCCGCTTGTCGGGGTTGGCGCGGTTGTAGGCCGCCAGCGTTTCGGTGATCTCGGCCAGCCATTCATCGAGCTGCTCGGCCGGCCGCGCGTTGAGCGCCGGCATCGAACCGACGACGCCGGCCTTGCACTGCTCGATCACGAGCTTGGGGTTGCTGATGATGAACAGCGGCGAGCCGATGATGGGCAGCGGCAACTTGGCGAGGATGGGCGGCATGGACACGCGGGGTACTCCAGGTTCAGGTCTCTAAGGAGTCAATACGCGTCGATCGGCAGCGCCGTGACGCTCTCGCCGCCGTCGACGATCGCATCGCGCACGCCCGGCGCCTTGCTCAGCAGATGCTCCGCATAGAAGCGCGCCGTGGCCACCTTGGCCTGCAGGAAGCCCGTATCGCCACCGCCTTGTGCGAGCTGCTGCTCGGCGACGACCAGCGCGCGCGCCAGTTGCCAGCCTGCCATCAGGTTGCCGGCGAGCATCAGGTAGGGCACCGAACCCGCGAACACCGCGTTCGGGCTGGCCTTGGTGTTGCCGGCGACGAAGTCGACTACCTGCAGAAAGGCCTCGCGCGCTGCGCGCAGCCGCTTCAGCGTCGATTGCGCGGCAGCGCTGCCGCTCTTCGCCAGCGCGGCCTCGGTGTGCTCGATCTGCCCGGCAATCGCCTTGGCCGTGCGGCCGCCGTCGCGCGCCGTCTTGCGCCCCACGAGGTCGTTGGCCTGGATCGCCGTGGTGCCTTCGTAGATGGTGAGGATTTTCGCGTCGCGGTAGTACTGCGCCGCGCCGGTCTCCTCGATGAAGCCCATGCCGCCGTGCACCTGCACGCCCAGGCTGGTCACTTCCAGGCTCATCTCGGTGGAGTAGCCCTTCACCAGCGGGACCATGAACTCGTAGAAGGCCTGGTTCTGCTGGCGCACTTCCTTGTCGGGATGGTGGTGCGCGGCATCGAAGGCCGACGCGGCCGTCAGCGCCATCGCGCGGCAGCCCTCGGTGTAGGCGCGCATCGTCATCAGCATGCGCTTCACGTCGGGATGGTGGATGATCGCCGCGCTGCCGGGCAGCGAGCCGTCGACCGGTCGTGACTGCACACGGTCCTTCGCGTAGGCCACGGCCTTCTGGTAGGCCCGCTCGGCGATGGCGATGCCCTGCACGCCCACCGCGTAGCGCGCGGCGTTCATCATGATGAACATGTACTCGAGGCCGCGGTTCTCCTGGCCGATGAGTTGGCCGACCGCACCGCCGTGGTCGCCGAACTGCAGCACCGCGGTCGGGCTCGCCTTGATGCCCAGCTTGTGCTCGATGCTCACGCAATGCGCATCGTTGCGAGCCCCGAGCGAACCGTCGGCATTGACGAGGAACTTGGGCACGATGAACAGGCTGATGCCCTTCACGCCCTCGGGCGCGCCGACCACGCGCGCGAGCACGAGGTGCACGATGTTCTGCGCCATGTCGTGCTCGCCGTAGGTGATGAAGATCTTCGTGCCGAAGATCTTGAACGTGCCGTCGGGCTGCGGCTCGGCGCGCGTGCGCACCAGGGCCAGGTCGGAGCCGGCCTGCGGCTCGGTGAGGTTCATGGTGCCGGTCCACTCGCCACTGATCATCTTCGGGATGAAGGTGGTTTGCTGCTCCGGCGTGCCGGCCGTCAGCAGCGCCTCAATGGCGCCGTCGGTCAGCAGCGGGCACAGCGCGAAGCTGAGGTTGGCGCTGTTGAGCATCTCGCCGCAGGCCGCGCCGATGGTCTTGGGCAGGCCCTGGCCGCCGAAGTCCGCCGGGTGCTGCAGCCCCTGCCAGCCGCCCTCGGCGTACTCGCGGAAGGCTTCCTTGAAGCCGGGCGTGGTGGTCACCTTGCCGTCATGCCACGACGAGGGGTACTTGTCGCCTTCCCAGTTCAGGGGCGCGATGACGCCCTCGTTGAGCTTGGCGCATTCCTCGAGCACGGCCTGGGCCGTGTCGAGCCCGGCGTCCTCGAATCCGGGTAGCCGAGCCACCTCCTCGAGGCCGGCGAGTTCCTTCATGCAGAACAGCATGTCCTTGATCGGCGCGACGTAGCTCACGGTGTCATCCTCGGTGTGATTCGGGCAAGAAAAAGCCCGTCGGCCAGATACGGCGGCGAACGGGCTTCGGGTCGGGTTCGGTCAGCCGGTCAGAGCGCGGCCACCAGTTCGGGCACGGCAGTGAACAGATCAGCTTCGAGGCCGAAGTCGGCGACGCTGAAGATCGGTGCTTCCGGGTCCTTGTTGATGGCCACGATGACCTTGCTGTCCTTCATGCCGGCCAGGTGCTGGATCGCGCCGCTGATGCCGCAGGCGATGTACAACTGCGGCGCGACGATCTTGCCGGTCTGACCGACCTGCCAGTCGTTGGGCGCGTAGCCCGCATCCACCGCTGCGCGGCTGGCGCCGAGCGCGGCGCCGAGCTTGTCGGCCAGCGGCGTGAGCACCTCGTTGAACTTGTCGCTGCTGCCCATCGCCCGGCCGCCGCTGACGATGATCTTGGCCGCGGTGAGCTCGGGGCGTTCGCTCTTGGCGATTTCGTTGCCCAGGAAGGTGCTCTTGCTGCTGCCGGCCGCCGCGGCCAGGCTTTCGATCGCGGCACTGCCGCCCTGCCCCGCGGCATCGAAGCCGGTGGTGCGCACGGTGATCACCTTGATCGCGTCCAGGCTCTGCACGGTGGCGATGGCGTTGCCGGCGTAGATCGGGCGCTCGAAGGTGTCGGCCGAGATGACCTTGATGATGTCGCTCACCTGCCCGACGTCGAGCCTGGCAGCCACGCGCGGCGCGATGTTCTTGCCGCTGGCGGTAGCCGGGAACAGCAGGTGGCTGTAGTTCTTGGCGACGAACAACACCACGGCCGCGACGTTCTCGGCCAGGCCATGGGCCAGGCTCGCGTCTTCGGCGTGCAGCACCTTGGTGACGCCGGCGATGGCGGCGGCCTGCTTCGCGGCTTCGCCGGCGTTGTGGCCGGCCACCAGCACGTGGACTTCACCCCCGGCCTGCACGGCGGCAGTGACGGTGTTCAGGGTCGCGCCGCGGATGCTGGCGTTGTCGTGTTCGGCAATGACGAGTGCGGGCATGGTCAGATCACCTTGGCGTCGTTCTTGAGCTTGGCCACGAGCGTGGCGACATCGGGCACCTTGATGCCGGCGCTGCGCTTGGGCGGCTCGCTGACCTTCAGGGTCTTGATGCGGGGGGCGACGTCGACGCCGAGGTCGGCGGGCTTGACGATCTCCAGCGTCTTCTTCTTCGCCTTCATGATGTTGGGCAGCGTGACGTAGCGCGGCTCGTTCAGGCGCAGGTCGGTGGTGATCACCGCGGGCAGGCTGATGGACAGGGTCTCGAGGCCGCCGTCGACTTCACGCGTCACCTTGGCCTTGCCGTCGGCGACTTCCACCTTGGAGGCGAAGGTCGCCTGCGGCAGGTCGGCCAGCGCGGCGAGCATCTGCCCGGTCTGGTTGCAGTCGTCGTCGATGGCTTGCTTGCCCAGGATGATCAGGCCGGGCTGCTCCTTGTCGACCAGCGCCTTGAGCAGCTTGGCGACGGCCAGCGGCTGCAGTTCGTCGGCACATTCGACGAGGATGGCGCGATCGGCGCCAATGGCCATCGCGGTGCGCAGGGTTTCCTGGCACTGGGTGACGCCGCAGGAGACGGCAATCACCTCGGTGGCCGCACCCTTCTCCTTCAGGCGCACGGCCTCTTCGACAGCGATCTCGTCGAAGGGGTTCATGCTCATCTTGACGTTGGCGATGTCGACGCCGCTGCCATCGCTCTTGACGCGCACCTTGACGTTGTAGTCGACGACACGCTTGACCGGGACCAGGATCTTCATCCGGCGGGCTCCTGCTGAATTGACGTTTACGTTAATTGGATTCTAGTAGCGCGGCCGGAAGCTCCGGACGGCCCGTCGCTCGCGGCGGGGTCAAAATCGAACGATCGTTCTATTTTAGACCGGGGCGCACCGCTCGGGCAATGTCCCGACCGTCGCGGGCTAGACTGCGCGCCCCAATCCTTCACCCTGGTTCCGATGGTCACCCCTCCACCCGACGCCTGCATCGGTGTGTTCGACTCCGGCGTCGGAGGACTGTCGGTCTTGCGAGCGATCCGCCGGCAGTTGCCGTCGGCATCTCTGCGCTACGTGGCGGACTCCGCGCACGCGCCGTATGGCGAGAAGTCGGTGGACTTCATCCGCGATCGGGCCGAGCGGATCGCTGCGCACCTGGTCGGCCAAGGCGCCACGGTCATCGTCGTGGCCTGCAATACGGCCACCGCGGTGGCCATCGACGAACTGAGGCGCCGTTGGCCCGCGTGCAGCATCGTCGGCGTCGAGCCCGGGGTGCGGCCTGCCGTCGCCGCTTCGCGCAACCGACACGTCGGGGTGATGGCGACCGACGCCACCTTGCGCAGCGAACGGTTCCGCGCGCTGGTCGCGCGCGAATCCGATGGTTGCACGATGCATCTGCAGGCCTGCAGCGGCCTGGCCGCCGCCATCGAGCA
Organism: Rhizobacter sp. AJA081-3; assembly: GCF_017795745.1. Lineage (GTDB taxonomy): Bacteria > Pseudomonadota > Gammaproteobacteria > Burkholderiales > Burkholderiaceae_C > Piscinibacter. Next base: position 2,258,441 of record NZ_CP059067.1, read on the forward strand.
GCGGGACTTGAAGGATCCGGTGCTGGCCGATCTCGTGCGGCGTTATGCGAGCGCGCTGCGCGAGGCGGGCGTGGACGCCGTCGCGCTCGGCTGCACCCACTACACCTTCGTGAGCGCAGCCATCGAACAGTCGCTCGGCGCGGGCATCCGCATCATCGACACGGCCAGTGCCGTGGCGGCTCAGGTGGCACGCGTATGCCAGGCGAAAGAAGGTGCCGGCGCCGAACCAGGCTGCAGGCTCGAGACGACCGGCGATCCTCTGCGACTGGCGCAGTTCGCCGCGCGCTGGCTGGACTTCGACCTCGAGATCGCGGCCGCGCCCGTGTCGCTCTAGCCACTCGCCTTCGCCGTGTCGATGCCGCGTTGCATGTTGACCGGCATCAGCAGGGCAAGCCCCAGTACAAAGAAGATCGCCGTGGACAAGATCGCCAGGCGATGGTTGCCGCTGGTCCACCAGGTGACAAGACCGTAGGTCACCGGCCCCACGATGGCCGAAAGACGCGTCGCGAACGTCCACAAGCCGTAGAACTCGGCGCGTTGAGCTGCCGGTGCGAACAGGCCCGCCATCGCACGCCCTGCAGATTGACTCGAGCCCATGCACAGGCCGGCAATCACGGCAGCCAGCCAGAACAGGGCCGGCCCCTGCGCGAGCACGGCAAGCACCGTCATGACGATCCATCCGGCCAGCGTGATGGCCAACGCGCGCTTGTGCCCGATCGCGTCCTGCCAGTAGCCGAAGGCGAAGGCACCGACCGCGGCGGCGATGTTGACGAGGAAGACCAGCATCATCGTCTGCGCCTGCTTGAAGCCGAGCACTTGCTCGGCGTACACGGCGGCCAGTGCGATGACCACCGAGATGCCGGCCTGGTAGCAGGCGCCGCAGGCGAGCAGCCAGCTGAAGTCGCGCAACTCGCGGGCGCGGCGCGCGGTGGCGAACAACCGCTGCATGGCGGTGCCGACGGGGTCGGCCGAATCGCGCGCAGGGCTGGGAGCCGCTCTTTCGCGCAGTAGCGCGAAGGTCGCCAGGGACGCACCGCCGTAGACCGACGCTGTGATCAGCATCGTCACCGGCACAAACTCGGTGGCCGGCAGGCCGCGTGCCTGCGCCCACAGCACGTAGCCCAGGCTCAGGCCGAGCGACAACATGCCGCCGAAGTAGCCGAAGCTCCAACCCCAACCCGACACGCGTCCCATGGAGTGGGGGCGCGCCAGTTCGGGCAGGAAGGCCGCCGTGAGCGATTCACCGTACGAGTAGCAGACGTTGGAGATCACCATTGCGATGACCGCGATCCACAGGTCGCCTCGGCCGACAGAGGCCAGCGCCACGGTGGCGGCCACACAGGCCGCCGTGGTCATCGCCAACAGCGCCTTCTTGCGCGCGTGCATGTCCGCGTAGGCGCCCAGTGCGGGAATCGTCAGCATCACGATCAGGCTGGAGGCGGCGATGACCAGCGTCCACGCCAGCGTGGCCCAGTCGGCCCCTTGCGCAGCAACACCGACGAAGTAGGTGTTGAAAACTGCCGTGAGCACGACGGTCGTGTAGCCCGAGTTGGCGAAGTCGTACATCGCCCAGCCGAACACCTCGCGCTTGCGAACGCCGTCGTTCAGCGCTTCCTGGGGAAACAGTGCCATGCGGCCTCCGGTGCATCGCGTGGTGCCCGGGACGGGGATCGAACCCGTATGCCCTCTTGCGAGAGGCGGCGGATTTTAAGTCCGCTGTGTCTACCAACTTCACCACCCGGGCGCGCCGCAGCGATTGTGCGCGACGCGGGCTCAGGCAGTGGCGGGAAGGTTTGGAGGCGCGGGCCGGAGTCGAACCGACCTACACGGATTTGCAATCCGGTGCATAACCGCTTTGCTACCGCGCCCCTGATCGACGGGTCTGAACCGCATTCTGACAAAAAAGGGAAGCCTGGGCTTCCCTTTCGCTGACCGCTTCAGAATCTGGAGCGGGAGACGAGTCTCGAACTCGCGACCTCAACCTTGGCAAGGTTGCGCTCTACCAACTGAGCTACTCCCGCGTGAGCCTCGCATTATAGGCGAGAAATCAGCCGGTTCGCAAACCGGCTGTGTTTCCCGGCTCAATGCGTGATGACTTCGCCGGCCGTGCCCGCGGGCTTGGCCGCATCTTCGGTCTTCGCCGGCTCGTCGTCGGGCAGAGGCTGCGGCGCGGACTGAAGCGCCACCTCGAGCACGCGATCGATCCACTTGACCGGCACGATCTCGAGGTGGTTCTTCACGTTCTCCGGAATATCCTGCAGGTCCTTGGCGTTCTCTTCCGGGATCAGCACCGTCTTGATGCCGCCGCGGTGCGCCGCGAGAAGCTTCTCCTTCAGGCCGCCGATCGCCGTGACCTCGCCGCGCAGCGTGATCTCGCCGGTCATCGCCACGTCGGCCCGCACCGGGATCCCAGTCAGTGCCGACACGAAGGCCGTCGTCATCGCGATGCCCGCACTCGGGCCATCCTTGGGCGTCGCGCCGTCGGGCACGTGGATGTGCACGTCGCGCTTCTCGAACATCTCATCCTTGATGCCCAGGCGCCGGGCGCGGCTGCGCACGACGGAGCGTGCGGCCTCGACCGATTCCTTCATCACATCGCCGAGCTGGCCGGTGCGGATGATCTGCCCCTTCCCGGGCATCACTGCCGCCTCGATGGTCAGCAGGTCGCCGCCGACTTCGGTCCAAGCGAGGCCGACCACTTGGCCGACCTGGTTCTGCTTCTCGGCCTGGCCATAGTTGAACTTGCGCACACCCAGGTAGTCGTTCAGGTTCTCGTCGGTGACGATCACCTTCTCGGTCACCTGCTTGAGCTGGATCGACTTGACCACCTTGCGGCAGATCTTGCTGATCTCGCGTTCGAGCGAGCGCACGCCAGCTTCCCGCGTGTAGTAGCGAATGATCCCTCGCACCGCAGACTCGGTGACTTCCATCTCCTCGTCCTTGACGCCGTTGTTCTTCGCCTGCTTCGGGCACAGGTAGCGCAAGGCGATGTTGACCTTCTCGTCCTCCGTGTAGCCCGACAGGCGGATCACTTCCATCCGGTCCAGCAGCGCCGGCGGAATGTTCATCGAGTTCGAAGTCGCGATGAACATCGTGTCGCTCAGGTCGAAATCGACCTCGACGTAGTGATCGCTGAAGGTGTGGTTCTGCTCGGGGTCGAGCACCTCCAGCAGCGCCGATGACGGGTCGCCACGGAAGTCCATGCCCAGCTTGTCGATCTCGTCGAGCAGGAACAGCGGGTTGCGCGTGCCGACCTTGGTCAGGCTCTGCAGCACCTTGCCCGGCATGGAGCCGATGTAGGTGCGGCGGTGGCCGCGGATCTCGGCCTCGTCGCGCACGCCGCCCAGCGCCATGCGAACGAACTTTCGCCCGGTCGCCCGTGCGACGGACTGGCCCAGCGAGGTCTTGCCCACGCCCGGGGGGCCCACGAGACACAGGATCGGAGCCTTCACCTTGTCGACGCGCTGCTGCACCGCGAGGTACTCGAGGATGCGGTCCTTGACCTTCTCGAGGCCGTAGTGATCTTCGTTGAGCACCTGCTCGGCGAAGTTCAGGTCGTGCTTGATCTTGGTCTTCTTGGCCCAGGGCAGGTTGATCAGCGTGTCGATGTAGTTGCGCACCACCGTCGCTTCGGCGGACATCGGCGACATCAGCTTGAGCTTCTTCAGCTCGGCGTCGGCCTTCTTGCGCGCTTCCTTGGGCATCTTGGCAGCGATGATCTTCTTCTCGAGATCCTCGAGATCCGCGCCCTCTTCACCGTCGCCCAGTTCCTTCTGGATCGCCTTGACCTGCTCGTTCAGGTAGTACTCGCGCTGGCTCTTCTCCATCTGGCGCTTGACGCGGCCACGGATGCGCTTTTCGACTTGCAGGATGTCGACCTCATGCTCGAGCTGCTCGAGCAATTTCTCCAGGCGCTTGTCGACCTCAAACAGGTCGAGCACCGACTGCTTGTTCTCGAGCTTGAGCGGAAGGTGCGCGGCGATGGTGTCGGCCAGGCGGCCGGCATCGTCGATGCCGGCGATGGAGGTCAGGATCTCCGGCGGGATCTTCTTGTTGAGCTTGACGTACTGGTCGAACTGCTGCGTCACGGCCCGGCGCAGGGCCTCGACCTCGGGCTTGCTGTCGGCCTCGGGCGGCACCGGAGTGACGTCAGCGACGAAGTACTCGCCGTTGTCGCTGATCTGATGGGTGTTGGCGCGCTGGATGCCTTCGACCAGCACCTTCACCGTGCCGTCGGGCAGCTTGAGCATCTGCAGGATGCTGGAGACGCAGCCGACCTCGAACATGTCGTCCGGCTTGGGCTCGTCCTTGCCGGCGGCCTTTTGCGCGACGAGCATGATCTGGCGGCCGGCCTCCATGGCCACTTCGAGCGCCTTGATCGATTTCGGGCGACCCACGAACAGCGGGATCACCATGTGCGGGAAGACCACCACGTCGCGCAAGGGCAGCAGCGGCAGGTTGATCTTCTCGGCGGGGAGCACGGGATGTCCGGACATTGGAAACCTCTCTTTCTCAGGCCGATCTGAGGCCCGAGGCGTCAATTGCAAGGAGCCGCACCTGCGTCACTCGGTGCGGGGCACCGGAAAGTCCGGAAACGTCAAGCGCTGGCTTTGGCCTGCTCTCGGTAGACGAGCAAGGGTTTCGCTTCTTCTTCGATCGTGTGTTCGTCGAGCACCACCTTGGCCACGCCGTCGAGGTTGGGCAGGTCGAACATGGTGTCGATCAGGGCATGCTCCATGATGGACCGCAGGCCGCGCGCGCCGGTCTTGCGCGCCAGCGCCTTGCGGGAGATGGCCGCCAGCGCCGAGGGGCGGATTTCCAGCTCGACACCGTCCATGGAGAAGAGCTTCTGGTACTGCTTGAGCAGCGCGTTCTTCGGCTCGGTGAGGATCTGCACCAGCGCGTCCTCGGTGAGCTCGCCCAGCGTCGCCACGACCGGCAGGCGGCCGACCAGTTCGGGGATCAGTCCGAACTTGATCAAGTCTTCGGGCTCGACCTCGCGGAAGACTTCCGAGACACGTCGCTCCGACTTGCCGTGCACCGTGGCTCCGAAGCCGATGCCCGAACGTTCGGAGCGGTTCTGGATGACCTTCTCCAGCCCATCGAAGGCGCCGCCGCAGATGAACAGGATGTTCGTCGTGTCGATCTGCAGGAAGTCCTGGTTCGGATGCTTGCGCCCGCCCTGCGGCGGCACCGAAGCCATCGTGCCTTCGACGAGCTTGAGCAGCGCCTGCTGCACGCCTTCGCCCGACACGTCGCGAGTGATCGAGGGGTTGTCGGCCTTGCGCGAGATCTTGTCGATCTCGTCGATGTAGACGATGCCGCGCTGTGCCTTCTCGACGTCGTAGCCGCAGTTCTGCAGCAGCTTCTGGATGATGTTCTCGACGTCCTCGCCCACATACCCCGCTTCGGTCAGCGTGGTCGCGTCGGCGATGACGAAGGGCACGTTGAGCAGGCGGGCCAGCGTCTGCGCCAGCAGCGTCTTGCCCGAGCCGGTCGGCCCGATGAGCAGGATGTTGCTCTTGGACAGCTCGACTTCGTCCTTCGTCCGGCTCATGTGCTTGAGCCGCTTGTAGTGGTTGTAGACCGCCACCGCCAGCGTGCGCTTGGCGGCATCCTGCCCGATCACGTACTGGTCGAGGATGGACTTGATCTCGGTCGGGATCGGCAGGTCGGACTTGGCGGCGCGCGCTTCCGCGCCTTCGGCCGGCACTTCATCGCGGATGATGTCGTTGCAAAGCTCGATGCACTCGTCGCAGATGAACACCGACGGGCCGGCGATCAGCTTCTTGACCTCGTGCTGGCTCTTGCCGCAGAAGGAGCAGTACAGAACCTTCTCGGTCGGGGAGCCCTTTTTGTCGGCCATGGGTTGGGTGCCTGGGAGGGTGGCGCTGGTCGAATGATAGTTGAAAAGGCAACCTGCCCTTCCCTGTGGATAAGGCCGGGAAACGGCCCTTATCCGCGCCTGGACGCCCGGCGTGCGTTCAGGGCCGCTTGGCGATCACCTGGTCGATCAGACCATAGGCCTTGGCCTCTTCCGCATCGAGGAAGAAGTCACGCTCCATGTCGGCCTGGATCTTCTCCAGCGGCTGGCCGGTGCGCTCGGCGTAGATCCTGTTCAGTTGCTCACGGGTCTTGAGGATTTCGCGGGCATGGATCTCGATGTCGGTGGCCTGGCCCTGCGCGCCGCCCGATGGCTGGTGGATCATCACTCGCGAGTTCGGCAGCGCCACGCGCTTGCCCTTGGCGCCGGCCATCAGCAGGAAGGAGCCCATGCTGGCGGCCATGCCCAGGCACATCGTCGACACGTCCGGCTTGACGAACTGCATGGTGTCGTAGATCGACATGCCCGCCGTCACCGAGCCGCCCGGCGAGTTGATGTAGAGGTAGATGTCCTTGTCCGGGTTCTCGCTCTCCAGGAACAGCATCTGCGCCACCACGAGGTTGGCCGACTGGTCGGTCACCGGGCCGACCAGGAAGATGATGCGCTCGCGCAGCAGCCGGCTGTAGATGTCGTAGGCGCGCTCGCCGCGGCCCGAGGTTTCGATGACGATGGGCACCATGCCCAGGCTGGTGGTGTCGAGCGCGCTCATGGCATTCCTTGGGGAAATGGGGTCTTCGGGGATATCGGGGTTGATTATGTGGCCACAAGAGCGGCGCTGCAGAAGCGGCGCGGGGCGCCGGCTTCGCAGCTCGGCGCCCCGCGTGACGGGTTGCTCGGTCGTCCGCCCGAGGTGTCAGCCGACCATCAGCTCGTCGAACGGCACCACCTTGTCGGTGACCTTGGCCTTGGCCAGCACGAACTCGGCCACGTTGTTCTCGATCACCACCGCCTCGACCTCGGCCATGCGCTGGCGGTCGCCCAGGTACCAGCGCACCACCTCGGCCGGGCGCTCGTAGCTCTGCGCCATCTCCTCGATGTGGGCCTGCAGCTGATCGGGCTTGGCCTGCAGGTTGTTGGCGCGCACCAGTTCGCCCACCACCAGGCCCAGGCGCACGCGGCGCTCGGCCTGCGGCTGGAAGATCTCGGCCGGGATCGGCGCGCTGTCGGCGTCCTTGATGCCGCGCTTCTTGAGGTCGGCGCGGGCCGATTCGGTCATGCGCTCCACCTCGCCGGTGACCAGCGCCTTGGGCACGTCGAGCTCGGCCACCTTGATCAGCGCGTCCATCACGCTGGCCTTGTTGCGCGCGAGCACGCGAAACTTCACTTCGCGCTCCAGGTTGCGCTTGATGTCGGCACGCAGCGCCTCGACGGTGCCGTCCTTGATGCCCAGCGACTTGGCCAGCGCTTCATTGACTTCGGGCAAGTGCTGCGCCTCGATCTTCTTCAGCGTGACGAGGAAGTCGGCTTCCTTGCCGGCCACGTCCTTGCCGTGGTAGTCAGCCGGGAACTGCAGCGGGAAGGTCTTGCTCTCGCCGGCCTTCATGCCGCGCACGGCGGCGTCGAACTGCTCGAGCATCTGGCCTTCGCCGATGATGAACTGGAAGGCCTCGGCCTTGCCGCCTTCGAAGGGCACGCCGTCGATCTTGCCTTCGAAGTCGATCGTCACGCGATCACCCTCGGCCGCGCCTTCGGCGGCGGCGCGCTGCTGGAAGGTGCGGCGCTGCTTGCGCAGGATGTCCAGGGTCTTGTCGATCGCAGCTTCGGTCACCTCGGTGGACACGCGCTCGACCTCGGCAGTACCGATGTCGCCGAGCTTGACCTCCGGATAGACCTCGAAGGTGGCGTCGAAGGCGACCTGGCCCTCGGGTGCGCCTTCCTTCTCCGTGATCTTCGGCGAGCCGGCCACGCGCAGCTTGGCCTCGTTGACGGCTTCGTTGAAGACCTGGCCGACCTTGTCGTTCATGACCTCGTAGTGCACCGAGTAGCCATATCGCTGGGCGACCACGCTCATCGGCACCTTGCCGGGGCGGAAGCCGTCGGCCTTGACGGTGCGGGCCAGGCGCTTCAGTCGAGACTCCACCTCCGACTGGATGGTGGTGGCAGCCAGCGTCAGCGTGATGCGGCGCTCGAGCTTTTCGAGGGTTTCGACTTGAACGGACATGTTGATCTCGAACTTGAGGGTTGAATGGCTGGTGCGCGGGGGGGGACTCGAACCCCCACACCATCGCTGGCGTCAGGACCTAAACCTGGTGCGTCTACCAATTTCGCCACCCGCGCGTGGGGGACGGCCTCGACGGCAAACCCGGCATTTTAGCGGGATGCCGCGAGCCGCTCCTCGCGGGCCGGTTTGACGCGGAACCACGCCGCGTACATGGCCGGCAAGGCCAGCAGGGTCAGCGCGGTCGCCACGATCAATCCGCCCATGATGGCCACGGCCATCGGCCCCCAGAAGACGCTGCGCGACAACGGGATCATCGCCAGCACCGCCGCCGCCGCCGTCAGGATGATCGGCCGGAACCGTCGCACCGCTGCCTCGACGATCGCGTCCCAGGTCGCGACGCCGCGTTCACGATCGTGCTCGATCTGGTCAATCAGGATCACCGAGTTGCGCATGATCATGCCCATCAGCGCGATCACGCCGAGCAGCGCGACGAAACCGAACGGCCGGTTCAGCAGCAGCAGCGCCGCGGCCACGCCGGCGATGCCCATCGGCCCGGTCAGGAACACCAGCACCGAGCGGCTGAAGCTGTGCAGCTGCAGCATGAGCAGCGTGAACATGATGAACAGCATCAGCGGCGCACCGGCGGCGATCGAGCCCTGGCCCTTGCTGCTCTCCTCCACCGCGCCGGCCACCTCGATGCGGTAGCCCGGCAGCATCTTCTCGCGGATGGGCCTGAACAAGGGGTCGAGCTGCGCCGTGACGGTGGCGCCCTGCAGGCCCTCGACGATGTCGCCCTGCACCGTGGCGGCGTAGTCGCGGCCCTCGCGCCACAGCACGCCCGGCTCCCAGGTGAACGAGGCCTTGGCGATCTGCGCCAGGGGAATGCTGCGCCCCGTCGTGGTCGGCACGTAGGCACTGGCCAGGTCGGTGATGGCGTCGCGCTCCTCGAGCGGCTGGCGCAGCACGATGTCGATCAGCTTGTCGCCGTCGCGGTACTGGCCGATGTTGCTGCCGCTGTTGATGGTGCGCGAGGCCTGGGCGATGGCCTGGCTGGTCACGCCCAGCGCGCGCGCCTTCTCCTGGTCGACGTCCAGGCGAAGCACCTTGACCGACTCGTTCCAGTTGTCGTTAATGCCGCGCAGGTTCGGATTGCCGCGCATGATCGCCTTCACCTCGTCGGCGTAGGTTCGCACTTTGGCCGGGTCGGGCCCGACGACGCGGAACTGCACCGGGTACGGCACCGGCGGCCCGTTGGGCAGCAGCTTGGCGCGGCCGCGCGCCTCAGGGAACTCGGTGGCCAGCAGTTCGGGCAGTTGCTTGCGCAGGCGTTCGCGCGCCGCCAGGTCCTTGGGCAGCACGATCATCTGCGCCACGTTGGTCTGCGGGAAGATCTGGTCAAGCACCAGGGCGAAACGCTCGGCGCCGCTGCCCACCCAGGTGGTGACATGGTCCACGCCTTCCAGCTTGATGATGCGCGACTCGACGCGCTTGGTGATCGCCTCGTTGGCAGCGTAGGAGGTGCCTTCCGGGTACCAGAGATCGACGAGCAGTTCCAGCCGGCTCGAGTCCGGGAAGAACTGGTTCTGCACCTTGCCCATGCCCATGAGCCCGAGCACCAGCGTGCCGATGGTCAGACCGATGGTGATCCAGCGGTGCTTCACGCACCAGTTCACCAGCGCGCGAAAGCGCGTGTAGAACGGCGTGTCGAACAGCTCGTGCGGCTCGCCGGCCACGTTGCCGTTGTCCTTGTGCTTGAGGATCAGCGTGCCGAGGTAGGGCACGAAGTACACGGACACCAGCCATGAGATCAGCAGCGCCGCCGCCGTGACCGCGAAGATCGCGAAGGTGTACTCGCCCACCGTCGATTTCGCCATGCCGATGGGCAGGAAGCCCACCGCGGTAATCAGCGTGCCGGTGAGCATGGGCATCGCCGTGGCCTCGTAGGCGAAGGTGGCAGCGCGCACCTTGTCGTAGCCCTCCTCGAGCTTGCGCACCATCATCTCGACGGCAATGATGGCGTCGTCCACCAGCAGGCCCAGCGCGATGATCAGCGAGCCCAGCGAGATCTTGTGCAGGCCCACGCCCCAGTAGTACATGACCACGAAGGTGATGGCCAGCACCAGCGGAATGGTGATGCCCACCACCAGGCCCGGCCGCCAGTCGATGCGGAAGGGCTTGAAGTGCAGGCCCAGGCTGATGAAGCTCACCGCGAGCACGATCACCACCGCCTCGATCAGCACGCGCACGAACTCGCCGACCGAGCGCGATACGACGGTCGACTGGTCCTGGAACTGGTGCAGCTCGATGCCCGCCGGCAGCTCGGCGCGGATCGTCTGCGCCGCAGTGTGAAGGGCCTGGCCGAGCTCGATGATGTCGCCGCCCTTGGCCATCGAGATGCCCAGCGCGATGACTTCGCGGCCTTGGTGGCGCACCTTCACCTGCGGCGGGTCGACGTAGGCGCGGCGGATCTGCGCGATGTCGCCGAGCTTGAAGCTCGCACCGTTGGCGCGGATCGGGAACACCTTCAGCTCATCGAGCGTGTTGAACTGCCCGCCGACGCGCACCTGCAGGTAATCGGTGGGTGAGTTGATCGTGCCGGCCGACTCGACCGCGTTCTGCTGGCCGATCTGCGCGAGCACCAGGTTGAAGTCCAGGCCCAGCTGCGCCAGGCGCTTCTGCGAGATCTCGATGAAGACCTTCTCGTCCTGTGCGCCGAACACCTGGACCTTGTTGACGTCCTTCACCTTGAGCAGCCGTTGACGCACGCGGTCGGCTTGCTCCTTGAGCTCCTGGTACGTGAAGCCGTCGGCCGACAGCGCGTAGATCGAGCCGTAGACGTCACCGAACTCGTCGTTGAAGAAGGGGCCGATCACGCCGGCCGGCAGCGTGGCGCGCATGTCGCCGACCTTCTTGCGCACCGTGTACCAGATCTGCTGCATCTCGCGCGGCGGCGAATTGTCCTTCACCTGGAAGATGATCAGCGCCTCGCCGGGCTTGGAGTAGCTGCGGATCTTGTCGGCGTAAGGCACTTCCTGCAGCGTCTTCTCGAGCTTGTCGGTCACCTGATCGGCCACTTGCTGCGCCGTGGCGCCGGGCCAGAACACGCGCATCGCCATGGCGCGGAAGGTGAACGGCGGGTCCTCGTCCTGCCCGAGCTGGAAATAGGCCGCGAAGCCGAGCACCAGCAGCACGAGCAGCAGGTAGCGAGTCAACGCCGGGTGGTCGAGCGCCCAGCGAGAGATGTTGAAGCGCGACGTCGTCGCGGGGGCGGTCGGCAGGCTGTCCACGTGCGCCCCGCTCACTTCACCGTCACCGCGGTGGCGGGCACGGCGCTGGCGGACGAGGCCGAGGGCACGCCGGGGTCGACGTAGAACTTCACCTTCTGGCCCGGGTTGAGCACGTGCACGCCAGCGGTGACGACCACCTGGCCGGCCTGCAGGCCAGCCGCGATCACGGCCTCGTTGCCATCGGCACCGGCCACTTGCACCGGCTGCGCGCGCACCGTCATGCTCGATCGATCGACCAGCCAGACGATGCTCTTGCCCTGCTCTTCCTTCAGTGCGGACAGCGGCAGTTTCACGATGCCCGCCGTCTGCGGCATCTCGACCAGCACGGTGGCCGTCTGCCCCAGCCGCACCGCGGCGTTGCCGATGTCGGCCTTGACGAGGAAGGTGCGCGTCACCGGTTCGGCCGCCGCCGAGATCTCGCGGATGGTGGCCGTCATTGGCGTCGCGTCGGCGCCCCACAGGCGCACCTTGAAGCGGCCCGGCACGCCGGCCAGTTGCTTGATCAGGCCGACCTTGTCTTCCGGCACCGAGAAGATCACGTCACGCGGTCCGTCGTGGGCCAGGCGCACCACCGGCGCCCCCGCGGCCACGACCATGCCAGGCTCGGCGTCGACCCCGGTGATCACGCCCTTCGCATCGGCCACCAGCGACGCATAGGCCGCCTGGTTGCCCTGAACGCTGTTCTGGGCGCGAGCCTGGGCCAGCTGGGCCTGCGCGGACTTCAGCGTTGTCTCGCGCCGCTCCAGTTCCGCCGAGCTGATGAAGCCCTGGTCGCGCAGGTCCTTGAAGCGCCGGAAGTCCGCCGCGGCCTGGTCGAGGTTCACCTGCGCCGCCGAGAGCGCTGCGCGCGCCGACTCCTGGCCGAGCTGGAGGTCCTGCGGGTCGAGTTGCGCCAGCACCTGCCCGGCCTTCACCACGTCGCCCAGGTCTGCCGCACGTCGAACGATCTTCCCTCCGACGCGGAAACCCAGCCTCGATTCGGTTCGTGCGCGCACCTCGCCCGCGTATTCGTGCGTGCCGCCGGCCGTCTGCGGCGCGATGGTCAGGGTGCGCACCGCGCGGATGGGGTCTGGAGCGGGCTCCTGCCTGGAGCAGGCTGCCAGCGCGACGAGGCTGGCAAGCACGATGACGATCGGCGGCTTCATGCGGATCCTTGCGGTGGGATGTCTGCAGAGTAAATGACTGACCGGTCAGTAATGTATTGGGGCAACTGTCCGATGTCAAACACGCTCAAGCAAGCAGGTGCCGAGCCAGACCGGCACGCACGCGTGGACAATCACGGCCGTGAGCGTCGACCACTACGAGAACTTTCCCGTGGCCTCCTGGCTGTGCCCTCCTTCACTGCGGCCGGCGGTGGCGGCCATCTACTGGTTCGCACGCACAGCGGACGATCTGGCCGACGAAGGCGATGCGCCGGCCGGCACGCGGCTGGCCGATCTCGACGTCTACCGGGCAGACCTGTTGGCTGTCGCAGGCGGCAAGGCCGCATCAGCTCGATGGCCACAGGTTTTCGGGCCGCTGGCGAACGCCATGCGACGTCACGCCCTCCCCACCGAACTGCTGAACGATCTGCTCGATGCTTTCGCGCAGGATGTCGTGAAGACCCGCTACGCCGACCGGGCCGAACTGCTCGACTACTGCCGCCGCTCGGCCAACCCGGTCGGCAGGTTGTTGCTGCATCTGTACGGCGTGCACGACGAGGACTCGAAGCGACGTTCGGATGCCATCTGCAGCGCGCTGCAGTTGATCAACTTCTGGCAGGACGTGGCGGTCGACGCGCGCAAGGGGCGCCTGTACCTGCCGCTGGTCGACTGTGCGCAGCACGCCGTGGACCCGGCCGACGTGCTGGCGCACAACGATTCGCCCGCCACTCGCCGCCTGATCCGCGCTGAGTGCGACTGGGCGCGCGCCTTGATGCAGTCGGGCGCCCCGCTGGTGCACCGCGTGCCCGGCCGCGCCGGATGGGAGTTGCGTCTGGTGGTGCAAGGCGGACTGCGCATCCTCGACAAGATCGCAGCGCTCGACTTCGGCACGCTGCTGACGCGGCCTCGCTTGCGCAGGACGGACGCCGCCGTGCTGGTCTGGCGCGCGCTGCAGATGCGATCGTTGCCTGCGGCCTTGGCCGGCGAAACCGCATGACGCCGCAGCAGTACGTGCAGGACAAGGCCGCGCGCAGCGGCTCGAGCTTCTACTACGCCTTTCTCTTCCTGCCGCCGCCGCGGCGGGCCGCGATCACCGCCTTCTACGCCTTCTGCCGCGAGGTGGACGACGTGGTCGACGAGGTCAGCGACCCCGCCATCGCTGCCACGAAACTGGCATGGTGGCGCCGCGAGGTGGCCACGTCCTTCGAAGGTCGCCCCAGCCATCCGGTGATGCAGGCGCTGCAGCCGATCGCCGCCGAGTTCGGCATCCGCGCCGACCACCTGCTCAGCGTGATCGATGGCTGCCAGATGGACCTGGACCAGTCACGCTACCTGGACTTCGCCGGCCTGACACGCTATTGCCATCTCGTGGCCGGCGTGGTCGGCGAGGTCGCGGCCGGCATCTTCGGCCGCACGCAGGAGCAGACAGTGGCTTACGCCCACCGCCTGGGGCTGGCAATGCAACTGACCAACATCATTCGCGACGTCGGCGACGACGCACGCCGCGGCCGCATCTACCTGCCGGCTTCCGATCTGAAGCAGTTCGACGTGAAGGCGCAGGAGATCCTCAACCGCGGCTACAGCGAGCGCTTCACGGCGCTGATGAGATTTCAGGCCGAGCGTGCGCACCGCTGCTATGACGAAGCTCTCGCCCTGTTGCCCGAGACCGACCGCAACGCGCAGAAGCCGGGACTGATGATGGCCAACATCTACCGCTCACTGCTTCGCGAAATCGAGGCCGACAACTTCCAGGTCCTGCACCAGCGCATTTCGCTGACACCGATGCGCAAGCTCTGGATTGCGATGCAGACCCATTGGCGAGGCCGCTAGTGCCGCACAGCGTCGCGGTGATCGGCGCCGGCTGGGCCGGGCTGGCCGCAGCGGTCGAGGCCGCACGCGCCGGCCACCGGGTCGCCTTGTTCGAGATGGCGCCGCACGCCGGCGGCAGAGCGCGCGAAGTGCGACACGACGGGCTCGTGCTCGACAACGGACAGCACATCCTGATCGGCGCCTACACGCAGACGCTGCGCCTGATGCGCGAAGTCGGGGTCGACACCGAAGCAGCCCTGCTGCGCACCCCACTGCGCCTCACCGAACCCGACGGCCGCGGCCTGCATCTGCCCCCGGGCCCGCCGATGCTCGCTTTTGCCCGCGGGGTCTGGGGCCGTGCCGGCTGGTCGCTGCGTGAGCGCCTGTCGCTGCTGGCCGCAGCCACGGGCTGGGCCGCACGGGGCTTTCGCTGCGATCCCGCCGCCACGGTCGAATCCTTGAGCCTCGGCCTGGGTGCGACGATCGTGCGCGACCTGATCGACCCGCTGTGCGTCGCGGCGTTGAACACGCCAGCCAACGAAGCAAGCGCCGCCGTGTTCCTTCGCGTGCTGCGCGATGCGTTGTTCAGCGGGCCGGGTTCGGCCGATCTGCTGCTGCCGCGGGTCAGTCTCGGCGACCTGTTTCCCGTGCCCGCCACGTCCTGGCTGCACCGGCATGGCGCCGTGGTGCAGACCGCCACGCGAGTCCGAGAGCTGGCCCGCGATGGAGCCGGCTGGCGCGTCGACGGCGCGGCGTTCGACCGGGTGATCCTCGCTACGCCACCTGCCGAAGCGGCGCGGCTGGTGGAGCCGATCAACGCGACTTGGTCGGCAAGCGCCGCCGCTTTCGGCTATGAGCCCATCGTCACGGTCTACCTGCAGTGCGGCAGCATCACCCTGCCCGAGCCCATGCTGGCGCTGAGGGCGGGCGACGATGCGCCGGCTCAGTTCGTCCTCGACCGGGGCCAGCTCGGCGGCCCGAAGGGGCTGCTCGCCTTCGTGATCAGCGGCGCGCGGCTCTGGGTCGAAGCCGGGCGCGACGCGACGCTCGCGGCGACGCAGCGGCAGGCCCGTCAGTCCCTCGGCCCGCTCTGGGGCGGCGCGCCCGAAGCGTGCCTCCTGATCACCGAGAAGCGCGCCACGTTCCGCTGCGTGCCCGGGCTGCAACGCCCGCCGATGGTGATCGCACCCGGGCTGCTGGCCGCGGGTGATCACGTCGCAGGCCCCTACCCGGCGACGCTCGAAGGTGCCGTGCGCAGCGCCATCAATGCTGTCGATGCCTTGGCTTGAGGACTCGAGGTTCCAGATGGCCCGAGTCGCTTTCGCCATATAAAACTCCGGGCGTTTGAGCGAGAATCCCCCGCATGTCCAAGACCGAAGAGAAGAAGCCGACGATCCAGGTGCTCGAGCGGGCTTTCGACCTGCTGGAAGTATTGGCCTCGTTCCCCGACCCCGTCTCGTTGAAAGTGATCGCCGAGCGTTCGGGACTGCACCCCTCAACCGCCCACCGCATCCTCAACGACCTGACGATCGGCCGCTTCGTCGATCGCCCCGAGGCCGGCAGCTATCGCCTGGGCATGCGCCTGCTGGAGCTCGGCAACCTGGTCAAGGCGCGCCTGGACGTACGCGACGCGGCCCTTGGCCCGATGCGCGAACTGCACAAGCTCACGCACCAGCCGGTGAACCTGTCGATGCGCCAGGGCGACGAGATCGTCTACATCGAGCGGGCCTACAGCGAACGCTCGGGCATGCAGGTCGTGCGTGCCATCGGCGGGCGAGCGCCACTGCACCTGACCTCCGTCGGCAAGCTGTTCCTGGCCAACGACGACCCTCAGCGCGTTCGCGCTTACGCCATGCGCACGGGCCTGGCGGGGCACACCCGCAACAGCATCACCGACCTGGCAGCGCTCGAGCGTGAACTCGCCCGCGTGACGCAACTGGGCACGGCGCGCGACGACGAAGAACTGGAACTCGGCGTTCGCTGCATGGCCGCCGGCATTCGCGACGACCAGGGCAACCTGATTGCGGGTTTGTCGATCTCTGCCCCGGCCGATCGGCTGGAGGAGTCCTGGCTGGAGCGTCTCAAGGCCACTGCGGGGCAGATTTCTGCCTCGCTGGGCCACCGCTCCTGAAGCGCGTTCAGATCGCGAGCTTGACGCCTGCCGAGGCGGAAGGCGCAAGCACAGCCGGCGCCGGCGCCGCAACAGGCGCAGGGGCCGGAGCGAATTCCGTGACCCAGCGGCGCACGCGCTCGGCGTCACCCAGTCGCGAGTATTTCCCGGTCGAGTCGAGGAACACCATGATCAGTTGCCGACCGGCCATCGTGGCCTGCATGACGAGACAACGCCCCGCCTCGGTGATGTAGCCGGTCTTCTGCAGTCCGATCTCCCAGATCGGGCTGCGCACCAGCGAGTTGGTGGTGCGGAACTGCATCTCGCGCCGGCCGACCGCGACCCGGAACTCGGGCGACGTCGACAGTTCGCGGATCAGCTGGTGTTCATGCGCGGCCTTCACCAGCGTGGCGAGGTCCTTCGCGCTCGACTGGTTCTGGCTCGACAACCCTGTCGGCTCGACGTAGTGGGTGTCGCTCATGCCCAGCAACGCAGCCCTCGCGTTCATGGCCTTCACGAAGGCCGACAGTCCGCCCGGATAGGCGCGACCCAGCGCATGGGCAGCACGGTTCTCGGAAGACATGAGCGCAAGATGCAGCATCTCCTCGCGCGTGAGCTGAGTGCCCACGCGCAGGCGCGAGCGGCTGCCCTTCTCCGTATCGACATCTTCCTGCGAAATGGTCAAGGTCTCGTCGAGCGGCAGGTTCGCCTCGGTCACGACCAAGGCAGTCATCAGCTTCGTGATGGAAGCGATCGGCAGCACCGCGTTCGAGTTCTTGCTGAGCAGTACCTCGTTGGTGTCCTGGTCCATCACCAGCGCCACGCTGGATTTCAGATCGAGGGCGTCGTCCGTCGCGCGAAGGCCGGCCAGTTGACCGAACGAGGGGCGAGCAGGCACCACGCGAGCTACTCGCTTGACGCGCTTTGCCTTGTGCGCCGGGCTCTTGGCCGCGGCCGTGGCCTTCTTCTTGGCCTGCTTCTGGGCGGCTTCGACCGGCGTCGACAGCGTGAGCGCGACCGCCGCCACCAGGGCCGCGATCGCCGTTGTCACGAACTTGCTGATCATTCCCACGACAGTCCTTTTGACGCTCGTTGTGCACGAGTCTATGCGAACAGAAAAAAGCGCGCAAGATCATGACCTTACGCGTTTTTCCTAAAGTCAGTCCTCGGACTGTCAGGAATGTGACCAACTTGGCATCTCAGCCCTGCGCGGCCACGCGCTCCGTCTTGCTGTGCAACTTGTTCAAGGCCGCGAGGTAGGCCTTCGCCGACGCGACGACGATGTCCGGATCGGCACCGACGCCGTTGACGACGCGGCCCCCGTGCTGCAGCCGAACCGTCACCTCGCCTTGTGATTCTGTGCTGCCCGAGGTGATGGCATTGACCGAATAGAGGAGCATCTCCGCGCCAGTCTTGAGCTTCGACTCGATGGCCTTTAGGCTCGCATCGACCGGCCCGTTGCCATCGCTCTCGGCGTGCATCTCGACGCTGCCGGCCGCGAAGGCGACGCTGGCGTGCGGACGCTCGCCGGTCTCGGAGCGCTGCGACAGCGCGAGCAGCCGGTAGTGTTCGTTCTCGGCCGTGACCGACTCGTCCATCACGAGCGCGAGGATGTCCTCGTCGAAGATGTCGCTCTTGCGGTCTGCCAGTTCCTTGAATCTCGCGAAGGCCGCATTGACCTCCGACTCCGATTCCATCGAGATGCCCAGGTCCTGCAGGCGCTGCTTGAAGGCGTTGCGCCCCGAGAGCTTGCCCAGCACGATCTTGTTGGCCGCCCAGCCCACGTCTTCGGCGCGCATGATCTCGTAGGTGTCGCGCGCCTTCAGCACGCCGTCCTGATGGATGCCCGAGGCGTGGGCGAAGGCATTCGCGCCCACCACGGCCTTGTTGGGCTGCACGACGAAGCCGGTGGTCTGCGCGACCAGGCGCGAGGCCGGCACGATCTGCGTGGCGTCGATGCCGAGTTCGAGGCCGAAGTAGTCGCGGCGGGTCTTCACCGCCATCACGACTTCTTCGAGAGAGCAGTTGCCCGCGCGCTCGCCCAGGCCATTGATCGTGCACTCCACCTGGCGGGCGCCGCCGAGCTTCACGCCAGCCAGCGAGTTGGCCACCGCCATGCCCAGGTCGTTGTGGCAATGCACCGACCAGATGGCCTTGTCGGAGTTCGGCACACGCTCTCGCAGCATGCGGATGAAGCTGCCGTACAACTCGGGCACCGCGTAGCCGACGGTGTCGGGGATGTTGATCGTGGTCGCACCTTCGGCGATCACAGCCTCCAGCACGCGGCACAGGAAGTCGGGGTCGGAGCGATAGCCGTCTTCCGGTGAGAACTCGACATCGGCCGCCAGGTTGCGCGCGAAGCGCACCGCGAGCCTGGCCTGTTCGTGCACCTGATCGGGCGTCATGCGCAGCTTCTTCTCCATGTGCAGCGCACTCGTGGCGATGAAGGTGTGGATGCGCGACGAAGCGGCACCCTTGAGCGCCTCGGCGGCGCGCGAGATGTCCCGATCATTGGCCCGAGCGAGGGAGCAGATGGTCGATTCGCGAACCTGATCGGCGATCGCCTTGACCGCCTCGAAGTCTCCGTTGGACGACGCCGCGAAGCCCGCTTCGATCACGTCCACGCGCAGACGCTCGAGTTGCCGCGCGATGCGCAGCTTCTCGTCCTTGGTCATGGAGGCACCCGGCGATTGCTCGCCATCGCGCAAGGTGGTGTCGAAGATGATGAGCTTGTCGGCCATGGTGATGCTCCTGGGCGGAAGAGGTAGATGCCTCGTGGGGTGTTGGAAGGGGCAACCCGCGTATCCGGAAAAGCAAACGGCCCGCTGCGGGTTGCATACGGGCCGTGAGATCGAAAGACGAACAGACGTGAGCGATCAGCGAGCCCGTGAAACTCCTAGAAGAAGCGCTAGCGTGATCGTGGTCGCAAACATTGTGGCCGCAGTCTAGCACGGCCGCATCAGCGGTGAAGGCCCTGCTCGTCGGGCTCGTCCGTCGAGGTGGCGATGACGCTGACCGGCTTGCCCTTGACCTTGCGGTAAACGTACATGGCGTAGCCGGACAGTCCGTAGACGACGAACAACGCGAACAGCACGGTGGGCGGGTGGTAGGCGATCAACGCAAACGCGAGCGCGATGGCCACGATCACGACGAAGGGAACGGATCGCTTCAAGCTCACATCCTTGAAGCTGTAGAACGGCACATTGGTGACCATCGTCAGCCCGGCGAACAGCGTGAAGCCCAGCGCCACCCAGCCGAGCCACGGCCCCTCGCGGAAGCCCTTGTAGCCGTTGTCGTCCATCAGCCAGATGAAGCCGATCACCACCGCCGCGGCCGCCGGGCTCGGCAGTCCCTGGAAGAAGCGTTTGTCGACCACGCCGGTGTTGACATTGAAGCGTGCCAGCCGCAGGGCCGCCGCCGCGCAGTAGACGAAGGCGGCGATCCAGCCGAGCTTGCCCATGCCCTTGAGCGCCCATTCGTACACGATGAGCGCCGGCGCCGCACCGAAGGACACCATGTCCGACAGGCTGTCCATCTGCTCTCCGAAGGCACTCTGCGTGTTCGTCATGCGCGCCACGCGGCCGTCGAGGCTGTCGAGCACCATCGCGCAGAAGATGCCGATCGCGGCGTTCTCGAAGCGCTGGTTCATCGCCATCACGATGGCGTAGAAGCCGCCGAACAGCGCCGCCAGCGTGAACAGGTTCGGCAGGATGTAGATGCCCTTGCGGCGCGGACGAGGCGGCGGGTCCGCGTCGTCGGAGCCCAGGTCGGGTGCGTCGTTCATGGGCCCGAGGATACCGCAGCGCCAAGCAAAAGGGCCGCGCGGTTGCCCGTGCGGCCCTCGGATGGCTGGCTGAAGATCAGTTGCGCGACTGGTCGACCAGCCGGTTCTTCTTGATCCACGGCATCATCGCGCGCAGCTTCTCGCCGACGATCTCGATCGAGTGCTCCGAGTTCAGGCGACGACGCGACTGCAGCGTCGGCGCACCGGCCCGGTTCTCGAGGATGAAGCTCTTCGCGTACTCGCCGGTCTGGATGTCCTTGAGCACCTGCTTCATGACCTTCTTCGTCTCTTCGGTGACGATGCGCGGGCCCGTCACGTACTCGCCGTACTCGGCATTGTTCGAGATCGAGTAGTTCATGTTCGCGATGCCGCCTTCATAGATCAGGTCGACGATCAGCTTGAGCTCGTGCAGGCACTCGAAGTAGGCCATCTCCGGCGCATAGCCGGCTTCGACCAGGGTCTCGTAGCCGGCCTTGATCAACTCGACGGTGCCGCCGCAGAGCACGGCCTGCTCGCCGAACAGGTCGGTCTCGGTCTCTTCGCGGAAGTTGGTCTCGATGATGCCGGCCTTGCCGCCGCCATTGGCCACGGCGTAGCTCAGTGCCAGGTCACGCGCCTTGCCGGACTTGTCGGCGTAGACGGCGATCAGGTGCGGCACGCCGCCGCCTTGCGTGTAGGTGGAGCGCACGGTGTGGCCCGGGGCCTTCGGCGCGACCATCCAGACGTCGAGGTCAGCGCGCGGCACGACCTGACCGTAGTGCACGTTGAAGCCGTGCGCGAAGGCCAGCGACGCGCCCTGCTTGATGTTCGGTTCGACGTCGTTCTTGTAGACGGCGGCGATCTGCTCGTCGGGCAGCAGGATCATGACGATGTCAGCCGCCTTCACGGCGTCCGCGACCTCGGCGACCTTCAGCCCGGCCTTCTCGACCTTCGCCCAGGACGCGCCGCCCTTGCGCAGGCCGACGGTGACCTTCACGCCACTGTCGTTCAGGTTCTGCGCGTGCGCATGGCCCTGCGAGCCGTAACCGATGATGGTGACGTTCTTGCCCTTCACCAGGCTCAGATCGGCGTCCTTGTCGTAGTAGACCTTCATGCTTGTTCTCCTTCAGTCAATCGCTGTTCAATGGGGGCGGGATTCAGACGCGCAGGATGCGCTCGCCGCGACCGATCCCGCTGGTGCCGGTGCGCACGGTTTCGAGAATGGCGGCGCGGTCGATGGCCTCGATGAAGGCATCGAGCTTGCTCGCGTCGCCGGTCAGTTCGATGGTGTAGCTCTTCTCGGTGACGTCGATGATGCGGCCGCGGAAGATGTCGGCCATGCGCTTCATCTCCTCGCGCTCCTTGCCGACCGCGCGCACCTTGATGAGCATGAGTTCGCGCTCGGTGTAGGCACCTTCGGTGAGATCGACGACCTTGACGACCTCGATCAGCCGGTTCAGGTGCTTGGTGATCTGCTCGATCACCTCGTCGGAACCGGTGGTGACGATCGTCATGCGCGACAGCGACGCGTCCTCGGTGGGCGCGACGGTCAGGCTCTCGATGTTGTAGCCGCGGGCAGAGAACAGCGCGACGACACGGGACAGCGCGCCGGGCTCGTTCTCGAGCAGCAAGGCAATGATGTGTTTCATGAAGGTTTGGCGCGCTCTTCAGGCCGGCGGCGGTAACCGACGGCCCTTGGCCACGCTGAAGTTGAAAGGGAATCGTTTCCGAGTCGTTCGGCGCGTCCCGCCGGCTCCTGGCGCGCGCCCGGTCAGGCGCGCACCCTCGCCGGCGTTCAGCGCGTCACAGGTCCTCGGAGCCCAGCAGCATCTCCGAGATGCCCTTGCCCGCCTTGACCATCGGCCAGACGTTCTCGGTCGGATCGGTGCGCACGTCAAGGAACACCGTGCGGTCCTTCAGCTTGATGGCCTCGCGCAGCGCCGGCTCGACGTCACCCGGCTTCTCGATCTTCAGTCCGACGTGACCATAGGCCTCGGCCAGCTTCACGAAGTCGGGCAGCGCATCCATGTAGCTGTGCGAGTAGCGGCCCTGGTAGTCCAGTTCCTGCCACTGCCGCACCATGCCGAGGTAGCGGTTGTTCAGCGAGATGATCTTGACCGGCGTCTTGTACTGCAGGCAGGTCGAGAGCTCCTGGATGCACATCTGGATCGAGCCTTCGCCGGTGATGCAGAAGACGTCCGAATCCGGCTTGGCGAGCTTGATGCCCATCGCGTAGGGCAGGCCCACGCCCATCGTACCCAGGCCGCCGGAGTTGATCCAGCGGCGCGGCTCGTCGAAGCGGTAGTACTGAGCCGCCCACATCTGGTGCTGGCCGACGTCCGAAGTGATGTAGCAGTCGCTGTCCTTCGTCAGCTCCCAGAGCTTGTCGACCACGTACTGCGGCTTGATGACCTCGGTGCTGTTCTTGTACTTCAGGCACTCGCGCTTGCGCCACTCGTTGATCTGGCCCCACCACGCCGACAGCGACTGCACGTCGGGTTTGGCCTGCGCTTCCTTGATCTGTGCGATCAGTTCCTGCAGCACGTCCTTCACGTCGCCGACGATCGGGATGTCGACCTTCACGCGCTTGGAGATCGACGACGGGTCGATGTCGATGTGCACGATCTTGCGCTGCACCGAGGCGAAGTGCGCCGGGTTGCCGATCACTCGGTCGTCGAAGCGCGCACCGACAGCCAACAGGACGTCGCAGTTCTGCATCGTCATGTTGGCTTCGTAGGTGCCGTGCATGCCGAGCATGCCGAGGAACTTGGGGTCGCTGGAAGGGAACGCGCCCAGACCCATCAGCGTGTTCGTGCACGGATAGCCGAGCATGTTGACCAGCTCGCGCAGTTCAGCCGAGGCGTTGCCCAGGATCACGCCGCCGCCGGTGTAGATGTAAGGACGCTTGGCCGCCAGAAGCAACTGAACCGCCTTGCGGATCTGCCCGCCGTGGCCCTTGCGCACCGGGTTGTAGGAGCGCATCTCGACCGTGGCCGGGTAGTGGAAGGGCGTGGTCTTCAGCGACACGTCCTTCGGGATGTCCACCACCACCGGGCCGGGGCGGCCGGTGCGGGCGATGTGGAAGGCCTTCTTGAGCGTCATCGCCAGGTCGCGCACGTCCTTGACCAGGAAGTTGTGCTTGACGATCGGCCGCGTGATGCCGACGGTGTCACATTCCTGGAAGGCATCGAGGCCGATCGCCGGCGTCGGCACCTGCCCGGTGATGATGACCATCGGGATCGAGTCCATGTAGGCCGTCGCAATGCCGGTCACGGCATTGGTGACGCCCGGGCCCGAGGTGACGAGCGCCACGCCGACGTCGCCGGTGGCGCGGGCATAGCCGTCGGCGGCGTGGATGGCGGCCTGCTCGTGGCGCACCAGCACGTGCTCGATGGTGTTCTGCTTGTACAACGCGTCGTAGATGTACAGCACGGCTCCGCCGGGGTAGCCCCAGAGGAACTTGACGTTCTCGGCCTGCAGGCAGCGGACCAGGATTTCCGAACCGTTCGGGTCGGCGTGGGGGGGAGTTTGCGGTTGTGCCGAAGCGGCACGCTTGACTTCCGCGGCAGACATATCCATGTTGAACCTTTGTGATTTTCTCTAACGAAAAACCATCGGTGCACCTCTCCGCGTCCTCATGAGACGGGTGTGGTGCCTGCGCGATCAAAAAACGAGGCGTCCGGGTCGGACGTCCAGCCTCTGACCCAGCTGTTGTGCAAAGCAGCATTATGACACCTGTTTGCACATTGATCTTTCACGAGGCCGTCCCAATGCGGTGCGATGACATAATCCGCGCCGTCTCCCCGGGCCTCTTTCCGAGGCGCCCCTGCCTTGGCATCCGACAAAGAACTCTCCGACTTCCTCAAGAGCGTCGAGAAGCGCGCCTTCAAGCGCGTGGCCTATGCCGTTCGAGACGACGATGCGGCCCTCGACATCGTCCAGGACTCGATGATCCGCCTGGCAGAGAAGTACGTCGACCGCCCCCCGGCCGAACTGCCCCTGCTGTTCCAGCGCATCCTGTCCAACGCGACGATGGACTGGTTTCGCCGCCAGAAGGTGCGCAATGCCCATGTGCGGAATTTCTCGGATTTCGAATCCTCCGACGAGGACGGCGACTTCAATATCCTGGAGACGCTGGAGGCCCTGGACAGTTCCGCCGGAACCGAGAGCGCGGCAGATTCGGTGTCACGGGCCCAGATCCTGCTCGTGATCGAGTCAGAGGTTTCGCAGTTGCCAGGCCGTCAACGGGAAGCGTTCACACTGCGTTACTGGGAGGAACTCGATGTCGCCGAAACCGCTCAGGTGATGGGTTGTTCGGAGGGAAGCGTCAAGACACACTGCTCCAGAGCAGTGCATGCCTTGGCCAAAGCCCTGAAGGCAAAGGGAATAGCACCGTGAAGAACTCGAACGCCACCATTTATCAGTCAGGTCAGGACGCTCTCGAAGCTCGCATCGCCTACCGGATCGCCGCCCGGCTGAACGAACACGCCGAAACCGTCGACACCGACATCTCCGAGCGCCTGCGCTTCGCGCGCGAGAAGGCGCTCGAGAAGGCTCAGGCCGCGCGCAAAGCTGAAGCGGCCCATGTGGTTTCGGGCGGGACTGTCGCTGCGGCGGTGCTGGGCGGCGGCAACGGGTGGTGGGTGAAACTCGGCTCGGCATTGCCGTTGGTGGCGCTGGCCGCTGGCCTGATGGTGATCCAGCACCTGCACACGCAGGCACAGATCTCCGTGGCCGCCGAGATCGATGCCGAACTGCTGGCCGACGACCTGCCCCCGGCTGCCTACAGCGACGAGGGATTCGTCGAATTCCTCAAGACCCCGCGCGACTGAGGGCGTGCCATGAGCTTTGGCATCCCCTCGAGTGCGCTGTGCCGCATCGCCGCTGTCGCCTTGTGCTGCCTGGCACTAGCGCCCGCCGTTCGTGCCCAGGCGAACCCGGCGGGCAAGCCCGTGCTGGTCGGCGGCGCGTCGGAAAGCGGGCCGCGCTGGCAAGACTTGTCAGCAGCGCAGCGCACGTCGCTCAGGCCCCTGGAACGCGACTGGTCGACCATTGACGCCCAGAGCAAGCAGAAGTGGCTGGAGATCGCTGCGCGGTACCCGGCCATGCCCCCCGCGGAACAGCAGCGCGTGGCGGCCCGCATGTCCGAGTGGGTCAAGTTGTCGCCGGCGCAACGTGGCCAGGCGCGCATGAACTACCAGGAAGCCCGCCAGGTCACCAAGGAAGAACGCCAGGCACGCTGGCAGGCCTATCAGGCACTCACGCCGGAGCAGCGCGGCAAGCTGGCCGCGCGCGCCGCTCCGCCAACGTCGGCGAACGCCGCGCGCAACGGCGATGCTGCCCGCAAGTCAGCCTTGGCCCAGCGCGACGGTGTGCAAGCCAAGTCCAATCTGGTGCCCAACACATCCTACGCGGCGCCGCCCAGGGCGGTCGGCCCGACCGTGGTTCAGGCCCAGCCCGGAGCAACGACATCTTTGATCTCCAAGCGGCCTGCGCCGCCGCCGCATCAGCAGCCTGGCCTGCCGAAGATCGCGGCGACTCCGGGATTCGTCGACAAGGCAACCCTGCTGCCACAGCGCGGCCCGCAAGGTGCCGCGGCAGCCGCGACACTCGCGCCAGCGACGACACCGACACCGAAGCGGTGAGTTCCTTACCGGTGACGGACGGCTTGACGCCCCTGCAGGCGCCCGGTCTGTGGCGGCGGATGGCCTGCTTCCTCTACGAAGGCGTGCTGCTTTTCGGGGTGCTGATGATCTCGGGCTACCTCTTCTCGAGCCTCACCCAGCAGCGGCATGCCCTTGTCGGGCGACATGCGCTGCAAGCCTTCCTCTTCGTCGTGCTGGGCATCTACTTCGTGTGGTTCTGGTCGCGCGGCGGGCAGACCGTGGCCATGAAGGCCTGGCACATCCGGCTGGTCGACCAACACGGCCAACCCGTCACGCAATTGCGCGCTCTGGGCCGCTACCTGCTCAGTTGGCTGTGGTTCGTGCCTGCGCTGTTGGCGCTGTGGCTGGGCGGACTCCACGGCGGCGCTGCGATCGGCAGTGTGCTGATCACCGGCGTGATCGTCTACGCGATGCTCGCGTTGCTGCATCCGCAGCGGCAGTTCTGGCACGACGCCGCCTGTGGAACCCGCCTGATGCACTGGAAGGCGGCGGACCGACGCTGATCACGAGGCAGAATCCGCCTCCATGACCAATCCGCACAAGGGCCGCACCGGCGTCGAGCGCATCGTTCGAGCCACCGGCTACTCGATCGAGGGCCTGGCGACGGCCTACCGCGGCGAAAGCGCCTTTCGCCAGGAAACCTGGCTGGCCGTGCTGCTGATTCCGCTGTCGTTCTGGCTTGGCCGCAACTGGGTCGAGGTGGCCCTGCTGGCCGGCTCGGTCATGCTGGTGCTCGTCGTCGAACTGCTCAACTCGGGCATCGAGTCAGCGATCGACCGAGTCTCCTTCGAGATGCACGACCTTTCCAAGCGCGCCAAGGACCTGGCCAGCGCGGCCGTGTTCCTGTCGCTGCTGTTGTGTGCGGGCATCTGGCTGGCCGCGTTGTGGCAGCGTTTCGGGGCCGCGACATGAGCGGCCGCGTCTCGCTGTGCATCTATTGCGGCTCGCGCACGGGTGACAACGCGGCCTACGAGGCCGCGGCGACAACCGTCGGCACGGCCATCGGCTGCCGCGGCTGGCGGCTGGTCTACGGCGGCGGCCGAGCCGGGCTGATGGGCCGCGTGGCCGACGCCGCGCTGGCCGCCGGCGCGCAGGTGCTTGGTGTGATCCCCCGCTCGCTCATGGAGCGCGAAGTCGGTCATCGGGGCCTGACCGAACTGCACGTGGTCGAAACGATGCACGAGCGCAAGCTGATGATGGCGGAACACAGCGATGCCTTCATCGCCTTGCCCGGCGGCATCGGCACTTTTGAAGAACTGTTCGAGGTCTGGACCTGGCGCCAGCTCGGCTACCACGACAAGCCAGTCGGCCTGCTCAACGTCGACGGCTACTACGACGCCCTCCTCGACTTCATGCGCCAGACAGTCGAGCACGGCTTCGTGTCGGATCTGCAGCACGCGCTGCTGCAGGTGCAGACACAGCCGGAGGCATTGCTCGATGCGATCGCGCGGCTCACGCCGCTGGCCACCGAGCCCGACGACTACCGGCGCATCTGAGCGCCGGCAACGGCCTCAGACGGCGTCTTCGTTCGTCTCGCCGGTGCGGATGCGCACCACCTGCTCGACGGCGGTGACGAAGATCTTGCCGTCACCGATCTTGCCGGTCTTGGCCGCCTTCACGATCGCCTCGATGCAGCGGTCGACGTCGACATCCTTGACGACGACCTCGACCTTCACCTTGGGCAGGAAGTCGACCACGTACTCGGCACCGCGGTACAGCTCGGTGTGCCCCTTCTGGCGCCCGAAACCCTTCACCTCGGTCACGGTGAGGCCGGTCACTCCGACCTCGGCCAGCGCCTCGCGCACCTCTTCGAGCTTGAACGGTTTGACGACGGCGGTGATCTGCTTCATGGCCAGCTCCGAAAACGTTGCACTCGGCGTAGTTTAAGCGCGGAACTTCGACGTGATCGGGTATCTCCAGTCGCGCCCGAACGCACGGTGCGTGATGCGGATGCCCACCGGCGCCTGCCGGCGCTTGTACTCGTTGATCTTGATGAGCCGCGTGACCCGCTCCACGTCGGCCGGGTCGAAGCCGGCCGCCACGATCTGCTCGATCGATTGATCGTCTTCCATGTAGCGCTCGAGGATGGCGTCCAGCACCTCGTAGGGCGGCAGGCTATCCTGGTCCTTCTGGTCCGGCCGCAGTTCAGCCGAGGGTGGCCGGGTGATGATGCGCTCGGGGATCACCTCGCGTCCCTGAGCGTTCTTCCACACCGCCAGGCGGTAGACCAGCGTCTTGGCCACGTCCTTGATGACCGCGAAGCCGCCGGCCATGTCGCCGTACAGCGTGCAGTAGCCCGTCGCCATCTCGCTCTTGTTGCCGGTGGTCAGCACGATCGCGCCGAACTTGTTCGACAGGGCCATCAGAAGCGTGCCCCGGATGCGTGCCTGGATGTTCTCTTCGGTGGCATCTTCCGGCAGGCCGGCGAACTCCTGCGCCAGGCTGGTGCGGAAGGCGTCGAACATCGGGACGATGGAGATCTCGTCGTAGCGGACGCCCAGGCGTCGCGCCATGTCGCGCGCGTCGATCCAGGAGATGTCGGCGGTGTAAGGCGACGGCATCATCACGGCGCGCACCTTGTCGGCACCCAGCGCATCGACTGCGATGGCCAGCACCAAGGCCGAGTCGACACCACCCGACAGGCCGATGATCGCGCCGGGGAAGCCGTTCTTGCCGAGGTAGTCGCGCACGCCGGTGACCAGCGCCGCCCAGGCCTGGGCCTCGACACACGGCACGTCTGCAATCGGGCCCGTCACGCGCTCGCCCTGGATCTCGACGATCGTCAGCGCCTCCTCGAACATCGGCGCGCGGGCGGCCACGCGGCCCTGCGCATCGAGCGCGAAGGAAGCACCATCGAACACGACTTCATCCTGCGCACCGGTCAGGTGCGAGTAGAGCAGCGGCATCCCGACATTGCGCGCGCGTTCGGCCATGCGCGCCTCGCGTTCGGCCAGCTTGCCCAGGTGGAAGGGCGACGCATTCAGCACGCACAGAACCTGTGCGCCAGCGGCCTTCGCGCTGGCCGCCGGTTCGTCGAACCAGGCGTCCTCGCAGATCAGCACGGCGAAACGCGTGCTGCCGACCTCGAAGAGCACGGGCGACTGCGCTGCGTCGCGGCCCGAGGCGAAATAGCGCCGCTCGTCGAACACCTGGTAGTTCGGCAGTTCGCGCTTGCAGTAGGTGGCGAGGACGCGTCCCCCTGCGAGCACCGAGGCTGCGTTGTAGCGCTGCTGCACCGCCACCGACTTGGACCTAACATCCCCCCGCTCACCGAACTGATGCGGATGCCCCACCACCACGTGCAAGCCTTCGAGATCGCCCAGCGCCCGCGCGCAGCCGGCCAGCGCATCGGCACAGGCCTGCATGAAGGCCGGGCGCAGCAGCAGGTCTTCGGGTGGGTAGCCGCACAGGCTCAGTTCAGGGAACAGCACCAGCCGAGCGCCCTGCGCGTGGGCGCGCTGAGCGGATTCGACGATGCGCTGGGCGTTGCCGGCGATGTCGCCCACCGTCACGTTGATCTGCGCGAGGGCCACCTTCACCGTGGGCTGGGCTGACATATGAGCAAGGTTTCGCAGGTGGATTCAGGCCTCGACGAGGGCTCGAAAGATTATGTCATCCGGGTGCAAGACAACCCGGCGCAGATCGACGCGGCCGCCTGGAACGCCTTGCTCGAAGGCCAGGGCAGCGCCACGCCCTTCATGCGCCACGAGTACCTCTCGGCGCTGCACGTCTCCGGCAGTGCGAACGCGGCCACCGGATGGCGGCCACGCTTCATCTCAGTGTGGCGCGGCGAAGAGCTCGTTGCCGCCTGCCCGCTGTACCTGAAGGAACATTCCTACGGCGAGTACGTGTTCGACTGGGCCTGGGCCGATGCCTATCAGCGCCACGGCCTCGCGTACTACCCGAAGCTGCTCGACGCCGTGCCCTTCACGCCGGTGCCGGGCTGTCGGCTGCTGGCGCGCAGCTTGTCCGACCGTCGCCTGCTGTTGCGCGCGATGCGCCAACTCGCCGTTCAGGACGGCCTGTCGTCGGCGCACCTGCTCTTCATCGACGAAGCCGACCGCGAGGCCGCGCTGGCCGAGGGCTGGATGCTGCGCAGCAACGTGCAATTCCACTGGACCAACCCGCCCGACGCGCCCTACCCCGACTTCGCTGCGTTCCTGGCGTGTCTTCAGCGCGAGAAGCGCAAGAAGATCCAGCAGGAGAGGCGCCGCGTCGCCGAGGCCGGCATCCGCTTCGACACGCTCGAAGGCGACGCGATCACGCACGCCGACTGGGACTTCTTCTACCGCTGCTACACCCTCACCTACCGCGCGCACCACTCGACGCCCTACCTGACCCGCGACTTCTTCGGCTGCATGGCGGCGACGATGGCGCGCCACTGGGTCATGTTCGTGGCCCGGCGCGGCGACGAAGCGATCGCCGCCTCGTTGATCGCCGTCGATCCCGATCGCGGCGTCGCGTTCGGCCGCTACTGGGGCTGCATCGAGCAGGTCCCCTGCCTGCACTTCGAGGCCTGCTACTACCAACCGCTGCAGTGGTGCATCGCCCGGAACTACAGCCGCTTCGAAGGCGGCGCGCAAGGCGAGCACAAGATGGCGCGCGGCCTGCTGCCGGTGCAGACGCATTCCGCGCACTGGCTCGCCCACCCGCAGTTCGCGCAGGCGGTGGCCGACTTCCTGGCGCGCGAAGGCGCCGGCGTCGAGGACTACCTCGACGAGCTGAACGAGCGCCGGCCGTTCAAGGCTTGAAGTCGCCGGCAAGGACAAACACCAAGCCGTCCGGCTTCAGGTACTTGCGCAACGCGGCGTTGACCTGGGCGAGCGTCAACCGGCCCAGTTCGGAATCGATGCGCGCGGAGTAGGCGAAGGTGCGGTCGAGGTTGAGGTTGTTCGCCAGCGAAGCGGCGATAGCTCCATCCTGCGCGCGCGATAGCCGGCGGAAGTTCAGCAGCCCGCGCTGGCCCTCCGCCAGCTCCTGCGCGCTGAAACCCTCGCGCACTGCACGCTCGAGCTCCTCACGAAACGCCTTCTCGACCTTCGGCCCATTCTGCGGCGCGAAGATCGCGCTGGCCGTCCAGATCGAATGGGCTTCGTGCGAGCTCCACGACACCCGGCTGTTCACGTCGTAAGACAGGCCCTCGGTCTCGCGGATGCGCTTCCACAGGCGCGAATTGCCGCCCAGGCCGAGCAGGTAGTTCGCCATCGTCAGCGCCGGGTAGTCGGCGTCGCGATCCGACAGTGGCACCGGCAGTTGCACCAGCATCGTCGCGTTCTGCTTGTCCGGTGTGCTCAGTACCAGACGCTGCGGCACCTGCGCCACAAAAGGCTGCGGTACGCGCGTGTAGGAGGCCGCGCCGCGCCAGTCGCCCAGGGCCGACTGCAGCGCCGTGCGCACCTGGGCTGCATCCATGTCGCCTGCCGCAGCGAACTCCCCGCGAGATGCGCCGTAGAAGCGCGCGTGGAAGTCGCGCACCTTGTCCAGCGTGACTGCGTTCACGTCGGCCACCATCTCATCGAAGGTCCGCTCGTAGCGCACGTCGCCGCGCGGGTACGGATTGCCGAGCCGGCCGAGAGCGTTGTCTGCGACGGAGCCCGGTTCCTTGCGCTGCTGCTCGATGCCGGTGAGTGCCTGCCGGCGGATCTCGTCGAAGGCGTCGGCCGGCAACGCCGGTTTGCGCAGCAGTTCGCCGACCAACGCAATGGCCGCCGGCAGGTGCTCGCGACGCGACGAGATCGACACGCTCAGTTGCCCCGGTGATGCGCGGAACGACAGCTCGGTTTTCAGCTGGTCCAGCCGGTCCTGCACCTGTTCGCGCGTCATCGTCGCCGTGCCCTTGTCGAGGAGCGCCGCAGTGAAGTCCGGCACGTCGCCCAGGCCGGCCAGGCTCTCCACATTGCCGAAGCGCAGCGTCAGCACGGCACGCACCGCTTGGCCGCGCGTGCCTTTGGGCACCAGCGCGGCGCGGATGCCGCCCACCTCGAAACGCTGGGTGCGCGCATCGATGTTGGCCGGCGTCGCCTCGAACGCCTCGACCCGGCCGGCCGCTTGCGCGGGCTTGAACTCGCGCATTGCCTGCGCCATGTCCATGCGCTGCGGCACCGGCGCGCGCAACGGCTTCTCGGTGGGGAGGTAGGTGGCCAGCGTGCGGTTGTCTGCGATCAGGCGCTGGGACGCAACGCGTTGCACCTCGGCCAGCTTGACCTCGCGAACGCGGTCTCGCGCAAGAAAGAACATGCGCCAGTCTCCCTGCGCGACCGACTCCGACAGCGTCATCCCGATGGCCTCGGGGTTGTTGAAGGTCTGCTCCCAGCCCTTGAGCCACTTGGCACGGGCCCGCTCCAGTTCCTCCTCGCCGATCGGCTCGCTGGCGAAGGACTCCGCAGTGGACAGCATGGCCGTCTTCGCCGCATCGGCATTCTGGCCCGGCGACAGTTGCGCGCCCAGAAGCAGCACCGACGGCTCGGCCAGCCCGAAGGATTCCCCGAAGGTTCCCGCGGCCAGCTTCTTCTCGGTCAGGCGCTTGTGCAGACGCCCCGACGGCGAGTCGCCGAGCACCAGTGCCAGCAGGTCGGAGGCCGCCGAATCCGGGTGCCCTGCGGGCGGCATGTGGTAGCCGACGAAGATCAGCGGCGCTCCGCCCACGCGGCGCAGGGTGACGGTGCGTTCGCCGTCCTGCGCCGCGTCGAGCGTGTACTGCGCAGGCAGGCTGCGTTTCGGGCGCGGCAGCTTGCCGAAGGTCGCCGCCACCTGGCGCAGCACCTGGGCCGCATCGATGCGGCCGGAGACGATCAGCGTGGCGTTGTCGGGCTGGTAGTAGGTGCGATAGAAGGCCTGAAGTCGGCCGATGTCGACGTTCTCCACGTCGCTGCGCGCACCGATCACGTCCTTGCCGTAGTTGTGCCAGTCGTACATCAGGGCCATCGTGCGCTGATAGAGGATGCGCTGCGGGCTGTTCTCGCCCATCTCCATCTCGTTACGCACCACCGTCATCTCGGTGTCCAGGTCCTTGCGCGCGATGAAGCTGTTGACCATCGAATCGGCCAGCCAGCCGATGTACCAGTTGAGATTTCCTTCGTCGGCGGAGAAGCTGGCGGTGTAGTTGGTTCGATCGAAGTTCGTCGAGCCGTTGGCTGCCAGCCCGCGCTTCTGGAACTCGGCCCAGACCTTGGGATGCTTCGGCGACCCCTTGAAGATCAGGTGCTCGAGCAAATGCGCCATGCCCGTCTCGCCGTAGTTCTCGTGGCGCGAACCGACGTGGTAGGTGAGATTGACCGTCGTCGTCGGCTTGGAGTCGTCAGGCACCAGAAGCAGCTGCAGACCGTTGGCGAGCCGGTACTCGTCGATGCCCTCGACCGAGGTCACGGCGCGCACGCCGGCGGGCAAGCGCTGCGCCTGCGCGGCGCCTACCAGCAGCGCGAGAAAGAAGAAGACGAACCCGCGGAGGAATCGGAGCATGGTCGGCACGGTGACTTCGAGGAAACGGCAGTGTAGGAGCCTGCCGCACCGAAAAAGATCCGCGACCGTGCCGGCCGCCGTGAATCAGGCCTGCTGAATCAGGCCTTCTTCTTGGCGTTCTGGTAGGCCGCAACGCCGTTCACGACTTCAGCCTTGGCGGCCTCCGGGCCTTCCCAGCCCTGGACCTTGACCCACTTGCCGGCCTCCAGGTCCTTGTAGTGCTCGAAGAAGTGCTGGATCGCCTTCAGGCGCATCTGGTTGATGTCTTCCGGCTTGTTCCAGTGGCTGTAGATCGGGCAGACCTTGTCGATCGGCACCGCCAGCAGCTTGGCGTCGCCGCCGGCCTCGTCGTCCATCTTCAGCACGCCCAGCGGCCGGCAGGTCACCACCACGCCCGGCGTCAGCGCGTACGGCGTGATCACGAGCACGTCGACCGGGTCGCCGTCGTCGGCCAGCGTCATCGGGATGTAGCCGTAGTTGCACGGATAGTGCATCGCCGTCGTCATGAATCGGTCGACGAACATCGCACCGGTTTCCTTGTCCACCTCGTACTTGATCGGATCAGCGTTCATCGGGATCTCGATGATCACGTTGAAGTTGTCGGGTGCCTTCGGGCCGGGGGTGACGTTGTGCAGGCTCATGCGTTTCTCGCGGACATTATTCGGACAAACCCGAATTCTACGCAGAGCACTGTCGGCGAACTGACACATTGATCCGCAGCACAAAAGGCTGGAAAACACCGTGACGGCGTCGTTGCCTTGCCCGAAGTCATCCCGTAGCATCCCGCGAGCCCCGGAACGGGCCGCCGCCTGCGCGTGCGCGAACGTTCCGCGAGACGTTCAAAAGAAGTATTCCAATCAGATCCGAGCAATGAGGAAGGAGATCCCCTGATGTCCACCAACGTGGCGCTTTACATCGCGCTGGCCTGCGGTCTGGCCGCCGTCGTCTACGGCTTCGTTCAGCGAAGCTGGATTCTCAGCCAGAGTCCCGGCAATGCCCGCATGCAGGAAATCGCCGGAGCGATCCAGCAGGGAGCGGCCGCCTATTTGGCCCGGCAGTACAAGACCATCGCGGTCGTCGGCGTGGTGCTGGCCATCCTGATCGGCATCTTCCTCGACGGCACCACCGCGATCGGCTTCGTCGTCGGCGCGGTGCTTTCGGGCGCTTGCGGCTTCATCGGCATGAACGTCTCGGTGCGCGCCAACGTGCGCACCGCGCAGGCCGCGACCAAGGGCATCGGCCCGGCACTCGACGTCGCCTTCAAGGGCGGCGCGATCACCGGCATGCTGGTGGTCGGCTTGGGCCTGCTGGGCGTGACGATCTTCTTCATGTTCATCACCGGCAACGGCAACCTCACGCCGGACAAGAGCCTGTCGAGCGTGCTCAAGCCGCTGCTCGGGCTGGCCTTCGGCTCGTCGCTGATCTCGATCTTCGCGCGACTGGGCGGCGGCATCTTCACCAAGGGCGCCGATGTGGGCGCCGACCTGGTGGGCAAGGTCGAAGCCGGCATCCCCGAAGACGACCCGCGCAACCCCGCAGTGATCGCCGACAACGTGGGCGACAACGTCGGCGACTGCGCCGGCATGGCCGCCGACCTGTTCGAGACCTACGCCGTGACGCTGATCGCGACGATGGCGCTGGGTGCGCTGATGGTCGCCTCGGCGCCGATGCAGGCCGTGGTCTACCCGCTGCTGCTCGGCGGCGTGTCGATCATCGCGTCGATCATCGGCTGCTCGTTCGTCAAGGCCTCGCCGGGCATGAAGAACGTCATGCCCGCGCTGTACAAGGGCCTGGCCGTCGCCGGTGTGCTGTCGTTCATCGCCTTCATCGGCGTGACGATGCTGGTGATGCCCGACACCGCGCTCGGTGCCGGCACGCAGTGGAAGCTGATCGGCTCCTGCGCCGTCGGCCTGGTGCTGACCGCCGCGCTGGTCTGGATCACGGAGTTCTATACCGGTACGCAGTACTCGCCGGTCCAGCACATCGCGCAAGCCTCGACGACAGGCCATGGCACCAACATCATCGCCGGCCTGGGCGTGTCGATGCGCTCGACGGCCTGGCCGGTGCTGTTCGTCTGCGCTGCCATCATGGCCGCCTACGGCCTGGCCGGCTTGTACGGCATCGCCATCGCGGCGACTGCCATGCTCAGCATGGCCGGCATCGTGGTCGCCCTCGACGCCTACGGCCCGATCACCGACAACGCCGGCGGCATCGCCGAGATGTCGGAACTGCCGGCTAGCGTGCGCGATGTCACCGACCCGCTGGACGCGGTGGGCAACACCACCAAGGCGGTGACCAAGGGCTACGCGATCGGCTCGGCCGGCCTGGCCGCGCTGGTGCTGTTCGCCGACTACACACACTCGCTCGAAGGCCGCGGCATGAGCGTGAGCTTCGACCTGAGCGACCCGAAGGTGATCGTCGGCCTGTTCATCGGCGGCCTGATCCCCTACCTCTTCGGCGCGATGGCGATGGAAGCCGTTGGCCGCGCTGCGGGCTCGGTGGTGGTCGAAGTTCGTCGCCAGTTCAAGGAGATCAAGGGCATCATGGAAGGCACGGCCAAGCCCGAGTACGGCAAGGCCGTCGACATGCTGACCACGGCGGCAATCAAGGAAATGATCGTCCCGTCGCTGCTGCCGGTGGTCGTCCCCGTGATCGTGGGCATGACGCTCGGCGCCGCGGCCCTGGGCGGCCTGCTGATGGGCACGATCGTGACCGGCCTCTTCGTGGCGATCTCGATGTGTACCGGCGGCGGCGCCTGGGACAACGCCAAGAAGTACATCGAAGATGGACACCACGGCGGCAAGGGCAGCGAGGCCCACAAGGCAGCTGTGACCGGCGACACGGTGGGCGATCCCTACAAGGACACCGCCGGCCCGGCCGTGAACCCGCTGATCAAGATCATCAACATCGTCGCGCTGCTGATCGTGCCGTTGCTGCCGATGCCGCCCAAGGCGGCTGCCGCCGCGCACGCCGCGCCTCCCGCCGCGACGGCCCCCGCAGCGGCGGCCACCACGGCGAAGTTCTACTTCGACAGCGGCAAGGCCGACCTCCCGGCCAACGGTGCCGAGAGCATCGCCAAGCTGGCAGCGGCCGGAAAGTCCGGCGGCAAGGCGGTGATCAGCGGATACCATGACGCCACCGGTGATCCGGCCCAGAACGCCGAACTGGCCAAGCAGCGCGCGATCGCCGTGCGCGATGCGCTCAAGGCCGCTGGCGTACCGGAGGACAAGATCGAACTGAAGAAGCCCGAGCAGATCAACGCCGGCGATGCCGCAGAAGCCCGGCGCGTCGAAGTGACCGTGCAGTGACGCACCGGGGCGGACGGCTCGCCCGTCCGTTCAGCGTGACAGCCAGGTCCGGGTGAATTCCGCCAGGTCCTGGTGGACACTGGCGACGATGGCCAGTTCCGGGCCTGTGTTCGGGCTGCCATTGGGCGCCCGCAGGACCAAGGCCTTGTGCACGCTGTCCGGAATGCCGCGGAAGTACGGCAGATAGTCGTCGACGAAGGCCTCGGGGCGCAGTTCTTCGACCACGTCCGCCTTCGGGCTTCGCTCGGTCTCCCGGTTGCCTGTGGCGATCACCCGCTCGATGGGGAAGCCATGGCTGCGCAGGTTGTGCAACCGGGCCCCTTCGAAACGGGCATCGAGCGCTGAAACGCACACCAGATCGAAACCCGCCTCCCTCAATCGATGGCAAGCCTGCACGGCGCCCTCCATGGGCGGCACGCTTGACCAAAACAACTCGCCGAACTCCGACTTGAATCGCTGCCGCCGGAACATGCCCAGCCGCGGCACCTTCCACCGGTCCATCGGCCAATAGGCCTGGGGATCGCGCTCGTCCGGATAGTGGCCGAAAGCGCGCTGCCATGCAGCCGCATATGCGAGATGGAAATCCAGCAGCACACCATCGGCATCCAGGGCAATCACGGGTCGGCGCATGCAGCCACTCTAGCGTTTTGCCCCGCTGCCGCATCGGCCTTGATGGTCGGCCTGTGCAACCGTTTACGCGGGTGTTGCGGAATGCTGGGACAATAGCGGGTTGACAGGGGCATCCAGCGCCCCCATCTCTGCGTCTTGCACTTCGGATTGACCGCGCCATGACCACACGCCGCCCCTCGCCCCCCGCCACTCCGGATTCGTCGATGAAGCTTCGACAGACCCAGGCAGAGTACACGGCAGCCCGACCCAGTTCCGAGCCCGGTATCCGCCCGTTGATGTCGAGCTCGAAGATGTACGTCTGCCGTCGTTGCCAGGCGAACTTCAAGACCGGTGATGGCAAGCCCGATCCGCGCCTGCCCGGCCTGGGCAAGTGCAACGCCTGCTTGGCCACGGCGGCAACCACCGCCGCCTGAGGCGACCCAAAAACCCGAAAGCCCGGGTCCTTGCGGTCCCGGGCTTTCGGCCGTCTGGGGTCAGAGCCAGGTCCAGATGCGGCGCAACCAAGTCGGTGCGCGGTTCGGCTTGGGTCGATAGAGTTCGCGGAACGTGGATTGCATGATCATGTCCTCCTGAGGACTTAACTGTATGCAACATCAGTACTGTATGCAAGCACAGATCATCCGCCTCGTGCGGGTCACGCATCCCTGATCGGCTCCGCAAAAGCAAAAAGCCCGGTACCAAGAAGGCACCGGGCTCTCACTGTCTTTGGTCGGGGTGGCGGGATTCGAACTCGCGACCCCTTGCACCCCATGCAAGTGCGCTACCAGGCTGCGCTACACCCCGACGAAGCCTTGCATTATAGAGTGAAATCTGCCGCTCTCTCGGGACTCACAGGACGAGCAGCGCTCGGA
Source organism: Rhizobacter sp. AJA081-3 (assembly GCF_017795745.1). Lineage (GTDB taxonomy): Bacteria > Pseudomonadota > Gammaproteobacteria > Burkholderiales > Burkholderiaceae_C > Piscinibacter. The sequence goes on from NZ_CP059067.1 coordinate 2,296,510, forward strand.
TCGCAAGCAGTTCGCCTCTGATCTCGCCGGGGTCGAGCATGGACATCGGCTCCGATGCGGCCTGGCCTTCTGCCGAAGACGCCGGATCCTCCAGCGCCGCGGCCATGTCGATCACCTCGTCGGGCTCATCGATCGCAGGCCCCGCTTCGGCATCTCGCGGAATGGCCGCATCCGATAGCCGGTTGCGCGCCCCGCTGATCGTGAAGCCCTGTTCGTACAGGAGCTCACGGATGCGCCGGATCAACAGCACCTCATGGTGCTGGTAGTAGCGCCGGTTGCCCCGGCGCTTCATCGGCTTGAGTTGGGTGAACTCCTGCTCCCAATACCGAAGCACGTACGGCTTCACCCCGCACAAGTCGCTCACCTCACCGATCGTGAAGTATCGCTTGGCGGGGATGGCTGGGAGCGCTTTCTCCATCAAAATCAATAAGATCCCAAGAGAAAGCTAGACTTTACTCGAACTCTTCCCCTGCCGGTATGTCACCTTGCACGACTCCCTTGAGTTTGTGGCTGGCGTGGAAGGTGACAACGTTGCGCGCCTTGATCGGAATGGCCTCCCCCGTGCGCGGATTTCGCCCTGGTCGCGGGGCCTTGCGGCGGATGTTGAAGTTGCCGAAGCTGGACAGCTTGACATCCTCGCCAGTCACCAGCGTGCCGTGGATGATCTCGAAGAAGGCCTCGACCATGTCCTTGGATTCGCGCTTGTTCAGCCCGAGCCGTTCGAACAACAAGTCGGCCAGTTCCGCCTTGGTGAGCGTGGGCGTCTCGATGGTCGGCAGGACGACCCGGTTCCGCGGCGTGTCGTTGTCGCTCATGGTTTTTGCCCTCAGCCCCGCAGGCGCACACCCAGGCGAGCCTGGAGCGTGGCCAGCACCTCGGCCACGGTGGCCTCGATGCGTTCATCGGTCAGTGTGTTTTCGTTGTCCAGCAACTCCAGTCGGACAGCGAGACTGCGCTCGCCGGGCTTCATGTCGGCCGTGTCCGACGCCGGTCTGTAGATGTCGAACAGACGCGCCGAGCGCACGAGCCCGCCACGGCCTGCGCCAATGGCATCCATGAGCGCGCCATGGGTGACCCGCTCGGCCGCAACCAGAGCGATGTCGCGAACCGCCACTTGCTGGCGCGGAATCGGCATGAACGCGGGCAGATCGCGCTCCTGCAGCGCGTCCAGGTCGAGTTCGAACAGCAGCGGCGCCGACGGCAACTCGTAGGCCTGGCGCCAACGCGGATGCAGTTCGCCCACATGTCCGATCGAGCGACCGGCCAGTTCAATCCGCGCACAGCGCCCCGGATGCATCGCTGGGTGCTCGGCCGTCACGAAGACCGCGCTGCGTGGCGCAAGCAACGCCTCGATGTCACCCTTGACGTCGAAGAAGTCGACCGCGCGTTCCTTGCTGCCCCATTGCAGCACGTCGCTGCGGCCCCAGGCCAGCCCGGCCAGTCGCCGCGGCTGCACCAGACCGGCAACTGCCGTCTCCGCGTCCACCGCAGACGCGTCGCGGCGGAACACGCGCCCCGCCTCGAACACGCGCACGCGGCTCGCCTTGCGGGCCAGGTTCGACTGCAACACCGCCACCAGGCTGCCCAGCAGGCTGGAGCGCATCACCGACAAGGGGCTGGCGATGGGGTTGAGCACGCGGATCGGGTCAGCATTGCCGGCCAGTTCATGCTCCCAGCGCTCTTCGACGAAGCTGAAGCTGATCGTCTCCTGGTAGCCCAGGCCCGCGAGAACTTGCCGCAACGCGCCCGTGCTTCGTTGCGACTCGGTCCGCACGCGAGCCGTCACCGGCGCCAGCGGCGGTGTGTCCGGCAGCGACTGGTAGCCCAGCACGCGAATCACTTCCTCGATCAGGTCCTCCTCGATCTTCAGATCGAAGCGCCACGACGGTGGCGTCACGGTGAGCACTCCCGCGTCGGCACTGAACTTCAAGCCCAGCCGCTGCATGACGCCTTCGCACTGCGCCTGCGTGACCGGCATGCCGATCACCTTGGCGGCGCGGGCCACGCGCAGACGCACAGGTTCGGCCGCGGGCAGGCGAAGCACCTGGTCGTCCATCGGGCCGGCCTCGCCACCGCAGATGTCGATGATCAGCCGGGTGATGCGTTCGATGTGCTCGACCGTCAGCGCCGGATCCACGCCGCGCTCAAATCGGTGCCCGGCGTCGGTGGCAAAGTTGAAGCGCCGCGAGCGCCCAGCCACCGCATCCGGCCACCAGAAGGCGGCCTCCACATACACGTTGCGTGTCGCACCGGACACCGCAGTGGCTTCGCCGCCCATGATGCCGGCCAGCGATTCGACAGCCTCGTCGTCGGCGATCACTCCGACCTGTGCATCGACCTCGATGGTGTTGCCGTTCAGCAGCTCCAGCTTCTCGCCCGGTCGCCCCCAGCGAACCGTCAGGCCACCGTGGATCTTGTCCAGATCGAAGATGTGCGACGGGCGTCCGAACTCGAACATCACGTAATTCGAGATGTCCACCAGCGCCGTCACCGAGCGCTGGCCACAGCGCGCCAAACGGTCCACCATCCAGGCCGGCGTGCGCGCCTGCGGGTTCACGCCGCGCACGACGCGGCCGGAGAATCGGCCACACAGATCGCTGGCCTCGACCTTCACCTTCAGCACCGCATCGTGCGACACAGGCACCTGCGGGAAGCTCGGCACCTTCAGTGGCGCACCGGTCAAGGCCGCCAGCTCGCGCGCGATGCCGTAGACGCTCAGGCAGTGCGCCAGATTGGGCGTGAGCTTGAGCGTGAAGATGGTGTCGTCGAGCGCCAGCTGGCTGCGAATGTCGACGCCGACTTTCGCCGACTCGTCCAGCACCAGCAAGCCGCCATGGTCTTCCGACAGCTTGAGCTCGCGCGCTGAGCACAGCATGCCCTGGCTCTCGACGCCGCGCAGCTTGCCGAGCTTGATCACGAAGGTCTTGCCGTCCTCGCCCGGCGGCAGTTGCGCCCCGACGAGCGCGCAGGGCACGTGCATGCCCGCGCGCACGTTCGGCGCACCGCAGACGATCTGCAGCGTCGTGCCGGTGCCGGCGTCGACTTCGCAGACGTTCAGGCGGTCCGCATTCGGATGCTGCGTCACCGCGAGCACCTTGGCGACGACCACGCCGCTGAACGGCGGTGCGGCCGGATGGGTCTCTTCGACTTCCATGCCGGCCATCGTCAGCAGTTCTGACAACTCAGCCGTGGAGATCGGAGGATCGCAGTACTCGCGCAGCCAGGATTCAGGAAACTGCATGGCTCGGGAATCAGTTGAATTGCGACAGGAAGCGCAGGTCGTTCTCGAAGAACAGCCGCAGGTCGTTCACGCCGTAGCGAAGCATCGTCAGACGGTCCGGGCCCATGCCGAACGCGAAGCCGATGTGGCGCTCCGGATCGAGGCCGAAGTTGCGCACCACGTTCGGATGCACCTGGCCGGAGCCCGCCACCTCGAGCCACTGGCCCTTGAGCGGCCCGCTGGAGAAGGCGATGTCGATCTCGGCGGAGGGCTCGGTGAAGGGGAAGAACGAGGGCCGGAAGCGCAGCGTCAGCTCATCGGTCTCGAAGAATCGCCGGCAGAAGTCGGTGAACACGACCTTCAAGTCCTTGAAGCTCACGTTCTCGCCGATCCACAGGCCTTCGCATTGATGGAACATCGGCGAGTGCGTGGCGTCACTGTCGACGCGGTAGGTGCGGCCCGGCGCGATGACGCGGATCTCGGGCATGTGCTCCTTGCCGGCATGCTTCTTCGCATGCGAGCGCGCATAGCGCACCTGCATCGGCGAGGTGTGAGTGCGCAGGTTCAGCCATCGGCCCTCGGCGTCCTTCAGGTCGACGTAGAAGGTGTCCTGCATCGAACGCGCGGGGTGGTTCTCGGGGCTGTTCAGCGCGGTGAAGTTGTACCAGTCGGTCTCGATCTCCGGGCCATCGGCCACGTCGAAACCCATCGAGCCGAAGATGGCCTCGATGCGTTCGATGGTGCGGGTCACCGGGTGCAGGCCGCCGATGCCGCGCTGTCGGCCCGGCAGCGTGATGTCCAGCGACTCCGACTTCAGTTGGGCCTCCAGTTCGGCCTGGCCAAGCGCGTCGCGGCGCGCCTGCAGCAAGGCCTCGACCTGCTGCTTGGCTGCATTGATCAGCGCGCCGCGGGCCTTCTTTTCGTCGACCGGCAAGGCACCCAGCGCCTTCAGCTGCTCGGTGACACGGCCTGACTTCCCGAGGTATCGCGCCTTGGCGTTCTCGAGTTCGGCGGGCGTCGCTGCCTTCGCGAAGTCGGCCTTCGCGTCGTCGACGAGGGGAGCGAGATCGTTCATCGCATCGGAGCCTGAGAGACCTTCACCACAAGAAAAAAGGCCGCACACGAGGTCGGCCTTGGAAAGCTGAGCCGGCACCGCTTTCACGGGCCAGCGCTGCGGCGGCCGAGGCGCGTTAGCGCCCGGTCGCGCAGGGGGTCAAGCGAGTTGGGCCTTCACCTTGTCGACGATGCTGCCGAAGCCGGCAGGATCGTTCACGGCCATGTCGGCAAGGACCTTGCGGTCGATGTCGATCTGGGCCTTCTTCAGGCCAGCCATGAACTTGCTGTAGGTGAGCCCGAGACCCCGGCTCGCCGCGTTGATGCGGGCGATCCAGAGTTGGCGGAAGACACGCTTCTTGGTACGACGATCACGGTAGGCATATTGCCCGGCCCGCATCACCGCTTCCTTGGCGATGCGGAACACGTTCTTGCGGCGGCCGCGGAAGCCCTTGGCCAGGACCAGAATCTTCTTGTGACGTGCGCGGGCGGTGACACCACGTTTGACGCGAGGCATTTCTTACTCCTTCAACAATGGGTCAGAGAATCACAGGCCGGCAAATGGCAGCATCTGCGCCATGTGGCCCATGTTGGTCTCGTGCACGGTGACAGCACCACGCAGGTGGCGCTTGTTCTTCGTGGACTTCTTGGTGAGGATGTGGCGCTTGAACGCCTGGCCCCGCTTGACGGTGCCCCCCGGACGCACGCGGAACCGTTTGGCCGCGCTCTTCTTGGTCTTCATCTTGGGCATGACTGCTCCTTCTTTGTTGCTGCTGCAGGCGCCGGTGAATGTTCCACCGTCTTGTTGGCCTGCAGTCGCTTCTGACAACGCCCCGGCGACCAGACCGAGGCATTGAACTCTTCGAACTCCTACTTGCGCTTGGGCGCCAGCACCATGATCATCTGGCGGCCTTCGAGCTTGGGCATGTGCTCCACGACCGAGACATCCGCCAGTTCGTCTCGGATGCGTTCGAGCAGTCGCATGCCGATGTCCTGGTGGGTGATCTCGCGGCCGCGGTAACGCAGCGTGACCTTGCCCTTGTCGCCGTCTTCCTCGATAAAGCGGCGCAGGTTGCGCATCTTGATCTGGTAGTCGCCTTCGTCCGTGCCCGGACGGAACTTCACTTCCTTGACTTCGACGATCTTCTGCTTGGACTTGGCTTCCGCTGCGCGCTTTTGCTCTTGGTACTTGAACTTGCCGTAGTCCATCAGTCGGCACACCGGAGGGTCTGCCTGGGCCACGATCTCCACCAGATCAACGTCCATCTCGCCCGCCATGCGCAGGGCTTCCTGGGTCGATACGATGCCCAGAGGTTCGTTCTCGGGGCCGTTCAGGCGGACTTCGGGGGCCATGATCTCGCGGTTGAGCCGGTGCTTGCGCTCGGCGTTCGGAGTACGGCGGTCAGCAAAAGTAGCGATGGTTGGTACCTTTCAGCGGACTCCAAGGCAAGAGAAGCCCAAAAAAACGATTTGCGCGCCGGCCTCCCAGGGCATGACCACCGTCGTGGTCACACTTTCCGGGCAATGTCGTCGGCGATCTTCGCTAGGAAGTCGGCCAGCGGCATCACCCCGAGATCCTGGTTGCCCCGGGCGCGCACGGCAACAGCCCCGTTTGCCTTCTCCTTGTCGCCTACGACGAGGATGTACGGGACCTTCTGCATCGAATGCTCGCGGATTTTATAGGTAATCTTCTCGTTGCGCAAATCGGTCGCAACTCTAAGTCCTTGTTTTTGCAGCGATTTGGCCACATCCAAGGCGTAGTCGGCCTGGGAGTCGGTGATGTTGAGCACGCTGACCTGCTGCGGCGCCAGCCAGGCCGGCAGCGCGCCGGCATGCTGTTCGATCAGGATCCCGATGAAACGCTCGAAGCTGCCGATGATCGCCCGGTGCAGCATCACGGGGTGGGCGCGACCGCTGCTCTCGGTCACGTATTCGCCGCCCAGGCGCTCGGCCGTGTTGAAGTCGACCTGCATCGTCCCGCACTGCCACTGGCGGCCGATCGCATCCTTGAGCGTGTACTCGATCTTCGGGCCGTAGAAGGCACCGTCGCCGGGCGACACGATGAACTCGACACCCGAGCGCCGCAGAGATTCCATCACGGCATGCTCCGCCTTGTCCCACAGTTCGTCGGAACCGACCCGGTTCTGCGGGCGCGTCGCGACCTTGTAGATGATGTCGGTGAAGCCGAAGTCGGCGTAGACCTTCTGCAGCAGCGTCGTGTAGGCGACGCACTCGTCGAGGATGTGGTCCTCGGTGCAGAAGATGTGGCCATCGTCCTGCGTGAAGCCGCGCACCCGCATGATGCCGTGCATCGAGCCGCTGGGCTCGTTGCGGTGGCACTGCCCGAATTCGCCATAGCGGATCGGCAGATCCCGGTAGCTGCGCATGTGCGAGCTGAAGATCAGCACGTGGCCGGGGCAGTTCATCGGCTTGAGCGCGTATTCACGCTTCTCCGACTCCGTCGTGAACATGTTCTCGCGGTAGTTGTCCCAGTGGCCGGTCTTTTCCCACAGGCCCTTGTCGAGGAGCTGCGGGCCCTTGACTTCGAGGTAGCCGTTGTCGCGGTAGATCTGCCGCATGTACTGCTCGACGTTCTGCCACAGCGCCCAGCCCTTGGGGTGCCAGAACACCAAGCCCGGCGCATGTTCGTCGATGTGGAACAGGTCGAGCTCGCGGCCCAGCTTGCGGTGGTCGCGCTTCTCGGCTTCCTCGAGCATGTGCAGGTACTTCTGCAGGTCGTCCTTGCTCGCCCAGGCCGTGCCGTAGATGCGCTGCAGCATCTCGTTGCGATGGTCGCCGCGCCAGTAGGCGCCGGCCACCTTCATCAGCTTGAAATGCTTGAGTCGCCCCGTGGAGGGAACGTGTGGGCCGCGGCACAGGTCCTCGAAGGCGCCTTCTCGATACAGCGAGACATCCTCGCCGGCCGGGATGCTGGAGATGATCTCCGCCTTGTAGTGCTCGCCGAGGCCTTTGAAGTAGGCCACGGCCTCGTCGCGCGGCAGCACGCGGCGCTCGACCTTCTCGTCCTTGCGGGCCAGTTCGCTCATCTTCGCCTCGATGGCCGCCAGGTCTTCCGGCGTGAAGGGGCGCTTGTACGAGAAGTCGTAGAAGAAGCCGTTCTCGATCACCGGGCCGATCGTCACCTGCGCCTCGGGGAACAGCTCCTTCACCGCGTAGGCGAGCAGGTGCGCCGTCGAGTGGCGGATCACCTCCAGCCCGTCGGCGTCCTTGTCGGTCAGGATGGCCAGCGATGCATCGGCCTCGATGCGGTGGCTGGTGTCCACCACGCGGGCGGCATCGCCCTGCCCCACGCGGCCGGCGATCGCCGCCTTGGCCAGGCCCGGGCCGATGGAGGCGGCCACTTCGGCCACCGTCACCGGGCCGGGATATTCACGCCGGGAACCGTCGGGCAATTGGATCGAAACCATCACGAACTCCGAAAAACAAAAAGGCGCGGACCATGCCGCGCCTCAATGAACAAGGGGATGCTGTCAGAAGGTCGTCGCGCGCAGCAGTGCTAGACCTTGCCGGTCCAGCTCGTAGTCCGCGGTGTCATAACCGTCATGCCTTTCTCGCCCTTGCTGGTTGAGCCCGTATTGTATTTCAGTAGCGGTAGACCTGATTGTTCTCGATGCGCACCCTGTCGCCGACGCGCAGTTCCGAGAGTTGCTGGTAGTCGAACGTGCGCACCTGGCCTTGTTGCGTCACGATGGCCACACGGTAGAAGTCCTGCGCGCCACGCTTGTTCTTCTCGATCTGGTTGCCGACCACGGCGCCGCCGACGGCGCCGACGATGGTGCCTGCCGTACGCCCGGAGCCACTGCCGATCTGGCGGCCGACGACGGCGCCGACCGCGGCGCCGAGCAGGGCCCCGCCGCCGGTGGTCTGGCTCTCGGCACGGACCAGATCGATGCTCTGCACCTGTCCGTACTCGACCTGATAGGCCGACGGAGTCGGTGCGCTCGGTTGCGTGGCCGGATGCGTGGCGCAGCCGGCAGCGATCACGGTGGCGAGCAGGGCGGCCGTCAGGCGGATGGTTCGTTGCATGTGCTTCTCCTCGAGTTGGGGGTCCGCACACCCTGTGGCGTGCGGACCGGTTCCCATTCAACGCGCCATCGTGCGCGTGGAAGCACAGATTGCGAGCAAAGAAGTGTTGCTGATGCTCGCCGATCACTACGCCATCACTTCAGGATTTCCGGTTCGGCGTCGTCGGGCTGGGGCGGCGCGAAGGCCGCCACGTCCAGCGGCTCCCGGTCATCAGGTGCCGTGGCGGCCACCAAAGCGAGCCAGTTCGCCATGCCGGCGGCACTGTCGCTGGCATCGGCCGGCACCGAGTCGGTGACGGACGGCGGAGCATCACCTCCACCGCCGCAAGCGGCAAGCAGCAGGACCATCAAGCAGGTCGAGACATAGGCCTTGGTCTTCATGATGGTGTCCTTCACTGCGCGCCCGCACCGGCGATCGGCGTGCTCAGGTAGGGGAAGCCCGGCAGCAGCGGCACCACCGCCTGGTCCACAGCGTCGTGCAGCCTGAACGCGGTCTCCTTCAGCGGCACGGCGGAGGGCTTGCAAGCCACACCGAAGCCGAAGGCGTTGGTGTCGCCGTTGGCCATGCACAGCCCGCCCATGACCGCCACCAGCGAGATGTCGACCACGTCGTCCTTCGGGCGGCGGCCGTTCGGGAAGCCGGCGAAGTCGCTGCCACCGGACAGCACGCTGCCGACGATGCCCAGCCGGTTCTGCTGCGCGAAGGGCACTGCCGCGATGCCGGTGTTCAGCCGAAGTTCTTCCGAGGCCACCACGTTCGCCGGCTGGTTCACGCCGGGGATGCCGGTGAGGAAGGTCGTGACGAGGTCGGTGCGCGGGAAGTTGGTCGGCGCCGTGTTCGGCAGGCCTAGCGCGATCTCCAGCAGCGCTGGCAGCGTCGGGTTGGTCACGTAGTCGGCGAACTGGCCGTCGTCCTTCGGCTTGGAGCCGTTGAAGCGGTCCTTGTCGGGCAGGCCGATCACCACCTCGTTGACCAGCGGCATGCCCAGGCGCGAGACCTGCGTCCAGGCGCCGCCGCTCACCGCCGTGGTCTGGTGGCCCTTTTTCGGCGTCGGGTCGAGCAGCGAGCCCTGGCGCAGGCTGGCCGTCGTCCAGGCGCCGATCACCGGCTCGTTGCCCTGCACGAGGCAGCTCTTGTGCACCTCGAGCGCAAGCGAGGTCACATTCGCATCGCCGATGGTGTTCGGCGCCGCGTTGATCAGCGCCGGATCTGTGATCACCGCCACCGGCGCGTTCACCAGGTCGAAGATCGTGCCGAGGTTGACGGCGAAAGCCTCCTTGCGCTGGCCGACGAACATCTTCGCGGGCATGTTGCAGCCCGGCACATTGACGCTGTAGACGTGCTTGGCCGCGTAGCCGGCGTAGTCGGGAATCGTCTTGGTGCCGATGTTGTCGACCGGCTTGTCGAACACCTTGCTGCCGCCGCTGGAGTTCGTCACCGACGCGCGGGCGCCGCTGCGCCGATCGCCGCGCACCACCTCGACGCTGTAGGTCTCGGTGACATTGAGCGCGGGCGAGCGCAGGTCGGTCACCTGCCCAGCCTGAGTCAGCGGGATGGCCACGTTCTTGCCACCGACCGGCAGCGCGATCGAGTTCAGCTTGTTCTGGAAGCGGAACTGGAAGCTGATGTCTTCCTTCGCGTCGCCGTTGTTGTCGACGTGGATCTCGTACAGCGCATTCGGATCCATCTTGAAGTAGTTGGGGCCGCCATACGGGGCCTGCAGCGGCTGGTAGTTGGCGATCAACGTGACGTAGCCTTCGCGTCCGGTCTCGTAGCTCATGAACATGTAGAGGTCGGTGCCGTCCACCTTGGGTGCGGTGGTGATGAACGGCGCCTCCCGGTGGCTGGAGGCCAGCGCCGCGGCCGATCCGGCAGCGGCAAGGATCGCGGCAGCCAGCGGCAGCCAGCGAGGACGGAAATGCTTCTCAGGGGTCATGGTCTCTTCCTTCGGTGGTCAGGACAGCGGCCCAGGGACGCGGGGCCGTTCTTCGCAACACCGCATCGAGATGCGTCGCGGTGTCCGGCTGCCTTACGCAGCCCCCGAAGGAATGGATGCAGGCCCGTTCAGACGAGCGGCTGCGGCTCGATCGAGCCGGGCGAATCGAGCCAGTGCGCGAACTCGTCGGCCAGCCGCTCGCTCTCTCGCACCGCCGTCGACCAGGCCGCGACGCGCGCAACGAGGTCGTCGCCGTAGCGCTGGAAGTCGCTGCGGTCGGGCAGCTTCGCGTTCGGCAGGCTGGCGATCCAGGCCGGGCTGGGCGACAGCACGACGACGTTGTCCAGGTGCTGGGTCGCGCGGTGGCGGTGGCGCAACGCCTTGTCCAGCCAGCCGGGAATCACGGTCTTCTGGAAATGCGGGTACAGGACCAGGCCGGCGTTCATCGATGCGTAGTCCAGATGCAGGTGGTAGTCGGTGATGCCGCCGTCCCAGTAAGCACCGCGCGGGCCGCCGGGAACGTCGTGCACCGCCTGCAGCCAGAACGGAATCGAGCAACTGGCCAGCAGGCTGGGCTGCAGGTTGTCGGCGCGCAGCGGCACGACATGGGTGCGGAAGTCGTGCAGGTGCAGCGGCAGGGGCTCGCGCGCGTCGGAGAAGATCACGCGCTCCAGCCAGCCGCCCATCGCCTTGCGGCTGAGCGCATTGGTGGCGAAGGCACCGAGGTAACCCAGCGGCGTGCGGAACCGGCCTTCGCGCCCGAGCAGGTGGCGCCCGCGGCTGGTGAACACGTGCAACCGGTAGCGCGGATGCGCCAGCACCTGCGCCTCGCGGCCGCCGAAGCGCTCGGCCAGCTTGGCGCCGAACACCTTGCTGACGTGCGCAGCCTTCGGTGCCTTGCCCGGCGCGTGCTCGTAGTGCTGGTGGATGTAGTCGTCGGCCATCTGCGCGAAGGCCGCGGCCGGGTCGTCCAGGCAGGCCGAGGCCATGCGCCACGATCCGATCGAGGCGCCGAGCAAGTGCACCGGGTGCGTGCTGCCCGCCAGCCATTGGCCGAAGATGAAACGATCGAGCGGGTTGAGCACCAGACCCTTCGGCCCGCCGGCCGCGGCGGGAATGACATGCACGTCGACTGGCGGCAGCCCGTGCTCGCGCAGATGGCGCAGGGCGCGGGGTCCGGCATGGATCTGCAGGGCTTGCATGGGCCGCCACTGTAGCGAAGCCCGCGTTAGGATCTGCGCCATGGGACATGACCACGATCACTCGGACGACCACGACCACGATCACAGCGAACTCGGCGAGATGGACCTGCGCGTTCGCGCACTCGAGACGGTGCTCGGGCAGAAGGGCTACATCGATCCGGCCGCGCTCGACGTGCTGATCGACACCTACCAGACCAAGATCGGCCCGCGCAACGGCGCACGCGTCGTCGCCAGGGCCTGGTCGGACCCGGCCTTCGCCGACTGGCTGCGCCGCGACGCCACCGCCGCCATCGCCTCGCTCGGCTACACCGGCCGCCAGGGCGAGCACATGGTGGCGGTGGTGAACACACCCGCAGAGCACCACATGGTCGTGTGCACGTTGTGCAGCTGCTACCCCTGGCCGGTGCTCGGCCTGCCGCCCACCTGGTACAAGAGCGCGCCCTACCGCTCGCGCGCCGTGAAGGACCCGCGCGGCGTCCTCGCGGACTTCGGCGTCACGCTGCCCGAATCGACCGGGATCCGCGTGTGGGACTCCACCGCGGAGGTGCGCTATCTCGTCATCCCGCAACGCCCTGCCGGCACCGAGGGCCTCAGCGAGGAGCAGCTCGCCGCGCTGGTGACGCGCGACTCGATGATCGGCACCGGCCTGGCCCGTTCGCCCGGAGGGGCCGCATGAGCTACGTGACGCACGCCGACCTCGGCGGCCGTGAAGGCTACGGCGCCGCGTTGCCCGAGGCCGAAGGCGATCTGTTCCATGCCGACTGGGAGCCGCGCGCCCTCGCCTTGACGCTGGCCATGGGCGCCACAGGCTCATGGAACATCGACGCCAGCCGCAGCGTGCGCGAGACGCTGCCCGACTACGCACAGCTCAGCTACTACCAGATCTGGCTGGCGGCGCTGCAGCGCCTGATTCAGCAGCGCGCCATGCTGTTCGACGACGAGCTGGCCGCGGCGCAGAGCATGCATCCCCCGGCTCCGGTGGCCCGAGTGCTGGCAGCCGAGAACGTGCCGGCCGTGCTGGCCAAGGGCTCGCCGACAGAACGGCCCGCCACCGCGGCGGCGCGCTTTGCGCTTGGCCAGCGCGTGCGCACGCGCAGCGAGCGCGTCGACCACCACACCCGGCTGCCCGGCTACGCCCACGGCCGACTCGGCACCATCGAGCGCGTGCACGGCGCGCATGTGTTCGCCGACACGCATGCGCAGGGCCTGGGCGAACAGCCGCAGTGGCTGTACACGGTGGTGTTCGATGGCCAGGAACTCTGGGGCGCCGATTCCGCCGCCGGGCTGCGCGTCTCGGTCGACGCCTGGGAACCCTACCTGGAGGCCGCATGAGCCTGGCCGCCCTGCCCCACCAGCCGATGGCCGGCGACGAGCCGGTGTTCCGCGAACCCTGGGAGGCGCATGCCTTCGCGCTGGCCGTGAGCCTGCACCAGAAAGGCCTGTTCAGCTGGACGGAATGGGCTGCCGCGCTGGCCGCGCAGATCTCCCGCGCGCAGGCGCAGGGCGATGCCGACCTCGGGGACACCTACTACCGGCATTGGCTCGCCGCGCTCGAGTCGCTGGTCGCCGACAAGGGCGCGAGTTCCGCGCAGGAGCTCGGTCGCTACCGCGACGCCTGGGACCGCGCCGCCGACCGCACGCCGCACGGCCAACCGATCGAGCTGCTGCCGCGCGACTTCGGCCCAGCCTGAACCCGGCCCCAGCGCCGTCTACTTGCGCGGCTGCAGCTTCGCGAACGCCGCCGCCATCGCCGACCCGCCTTGCGCCTGGGCCCCGGCACCGCGCGGTGCTCCGGGCCGTTCGCCCCGCGCCGCCGGCCGGAAGCTGTTGTCGCTGCGCTCGCCCTTGGCCACTGGCTTGGCGTCGAGCTTCATCGTCAGCGAGATGCGCTTGCGCGCCAGGTCGACCTCGAGCACCTTCACCTTGACGATGTCGCCGGTCTTCACGACCTCGCGCGCGTCGTTGACGAACTTGTTCGACAGCTGGCTCACATGCACCAGGCCGTCCTGGTGCACACCCAGGTCGATGAAGGCGCCGAACTGCGCGACGTTGCTGACCGTGCCTTCCAGCGTCATGCCGGGCTCCAGGTCCTTGATGTCTTCCACGCCGTCGTTGAAGCGTGCCACCTTGAAGTCGGGGCGCGGGTCGCGGCCGGGCTTCTCGAGTTCGGCGAGGATGTCCTTCACCGTGATGATGCCGAATTGATCGTCGGCGAAGGCCTCCGGCTTCAGCGCGCGGATCACGTCGCTGCGGCCCATCACCTCGGCCGCGGGCCGCTTCACCGCAGCGAGCAGGCGCTCGACCACCGGGTAAGTCTCGGGGTGCACGCCCGACTGGTCCAGCGGGTTGTCGCCATCGCGGATGCGCAGGAAGCCGGCGCACTGCTCGAAGGTCTTGGCGCCCAGGCCGCTCACGTCGAGCAGCTGCTGTCGGTTGCGGAAGGCGCCGTTCGCGTCGCGCCAGCGCACGATGCTCGAGGCCACCGCGCCGGACAGGCCCGACACGCGCGACAGCAGCGGCGCCGAGGCGGTGTTCAGGTCCACGCCCACCGAGTTCACGCAGTCCTCGATCACCGCGTCCAGGCTCTTCGCCAGCTCGCTCTGGTTGACGTCGTGCTGGTACTGGCCCACGCCGATGCTCTTGGGCTCGATCTTCACCAGCTCCGCCAGCGGGTCCTGCAGGCGCCGCGCGATGCTCACCGCGCCGCGCAGGCTGACGTCGAGCTCGGGAAGCTCCTTGCTCGCGTACTCGCTGGCCGAATACACCGAGGCGCCGGCCTCGCTGACGACCACTTTCTCGATCTTCGCGTCGGGCGCGAGTTGCTGGATGCGCTTGATCAGGTCGGCGGCCAGCTTGTCGGTCTCGCGGCTCGCCGTGCCGTTGCCGATGGCGATCAGGTTCACGCCGTGCGTAGCCACCAGCCGGCCCAGCGTGTGCAGCGAGCCTTCCCAGTCGCAGCGCGGCTCGTGGGGGTAGACGGTCGAGGTGTCGAGCACCTTGCCGGTGGCGTCGACGATCGCCACCTTGCAGCCGGTGCGGATGCCCGGGTCCAGCCCCATCACCACGCGCGGGCCCGCCGGCGCGGCCAGCAGCAAGTCGCGCAGGTTCTCGGCGAAGACCTTGATGGCGATCCTTTCGGCCTCCTCGCGAAGGCGCGAGAACAGGTCGCGCTCCAGGCTCAGGCTGAGCTTGACCTTCCAGGTCCATGCGATGGTTTTGCGGATGAGTTCATCACCCGGGCGCTTCGAATGGCGCCAGCCCAGGTGCACGGCGATGCGGCCTTCGGCCAGCGTGGGCTGGCCCGGCACGACCTCCTCGTCGAGCACCAGCTTGGCATCGAGGAACTCCTGCGTGCGCCCGCGCAGCACCGCCAGCGCGCGGTGCGACGGCACGGTGCGGATCGGCTCGGCGTAGTCGAAGTAGTCGCGGAACTTGGCGGCGTCGGGATGCGTGCCGTCCTTGCCATCGAGCAGCTTGCTGCGGAACAGGCCCTCGGCCCACAGCCACTCGCGCAGCTTGCCGATCAGCGCGGCATCTTCGGCCCAGCGCTCGGAGAGCAGGTCACGCACGCCGTCGAGCACCGCATGCGCATCGGCGAAGCCGCCTTCGGCGTTGACGAAGGCCGGCGCTTCGGCCAACGGGTCGAGCGAGGGGTCGGCGAACAGCTTGTCGGCCAGCGGCTCCAGGCCCGCCTCGCGGGCGATCATGCCCTTGGTGCGGCGGCGCGGCTTGTAGGGCAGGTAGATGTCTTCCAGCTCCTGCTTGGTCGGCGCGGCTTCCACCGCGGCGCGCAGCTCCGGTGTGAGCTTGCCCTGCTCCTCGATGCTCTTGAGCACCGCGGCGCGGCGGTCCTCGAGCTCGCGCAGGTACGACAGGCGCGCCTCGAGTTCGCGCAGCTGGATGTCGTCGAGGCCCTCGGTGGCCTCCTTGCGGTAGCGGGCGATGAAGGGCACCGTGGCTCCGCCGTCGAGCAGCTCGATGGCAGCATTCACCTGGGCCGGCCGAACCTTCAGCTCGGCCGCAATCTGCAGAAGAATCTTGTTCAAGTCCCTGGGGCCCGCGGGGGGCAGCATCGCAAAGCGGCGCAGTGTGCCACAGGGGCCGACACGCTTCGTTGCATCGGCCGCGTTGCGGCCCGGCTCAGTCGTCGGCAGCGAGCCCCGCCCGCCACACCGACGCGGCAGCCGAGAACATCGACGCCTCGCCCGCAGCGACGCCAGCGGCGGCCCGGCGCACCCAGGCCAGCGTGTCATGGTGGCTGCGCGGTACAAGTTCGCGCGAGCGTTCCGCCATCAGCCAGGCATGCAGCCGCGCATACAGCTGCGGGTGATGCTGCTGCGTCCAGGCCAGGCCGACCAGGTCTCCGTAGCCCTCTTCGCGCCGCGTTGCCTGCATGTCCCGCCAGGCGTCCTGCAGTTCCGGCCCCACCGCCTCCGGCACGCCGGCGACGAAGCCCGCGGGCAGCGCGTACCAGTTGCCATCGAGATAGCGGCGGCAGTGGCCGAGTTCGTGCGCGGCCATCAGCTCGAGCGTCGGATCGAGCAGCTCCGGCTCGATGCGATCGAGCGTCGCCTGGGCCTCGGGATTGCCGCGCATCGACAACACCAGCTTGCAGCGCCCGTCGACGAAGGCCATCGCCAGCGGCGCGGTGCCGGCGCTGGGCTGCGGCTGCACAACGATGTCGAGGGCGAGACCCGACGCTCGCGCGTAGCTGATCACCGGCCGCATCCCCTGCAGCCAGCGGGTCTCGGTGGCACTCAGATCGGCGGCGCAAACCCCCGAGGCGGCCCACATCACTGCCAGGCCGCGGCACATCCGGACACACGGTCGCAGGCACCTCATGCCCTGTGTTTCGGTCCGATCGACCGGATCTTGAGCCTGCTCACCTTCCGTGCGCTATCGAACTGACCGGGCGCGCACAAGGGAGTACCTTGCATGATGGCCGGTCGGCGGCGCCTGCATCGATGGAGCGCCGATCAAGAAGGCCGAACCGAGGAGATCAACTTGCGTCATCTTTTGATCGTGTTGTCGTTGTGGATGGCCTCGGCCCTGCCAGCCTGGGCCCAGGTCAGCATCGGCATCGGCATGCCTGGTGTGAGCATCGGCATCAATCTGCCGGTCTATCCGCGGCTCGTGCGCGTGCCCGACTACCCCGTCTACTACGCACCGGGGCTGCAGGCGAACTTCTTCTTCTACGACGGCCTGTATTGGGTCTTCGAGGGCGACAACTGGTACTCGAGCACCTGGTACAACGGGCCGTGGTCGATGGTGGAGCCCATGTACGTGCCGGTCTACGTGCTGCGCGTTCCGGTGCGCTACTACCGCAGCCCGCCGGTGTACTTCCGCGGCTGGCGCGCCGATGCACCGCCGCGCTGGGGCGACCACTGGGGCAACGACTGGCAGCAGCGCCGTGACGGCTGGGACCGCCGCGACCGCTCGCGGCCGCCGCCGCCCGCACCGCTACCGAGCTACCAGCGCAAGTACCCGCACGAACGTTATCCGCAGGCGGAACAGCAGCCGCAGCTGCGCGACAAGAACTATCGCTACCAGCCGCGCGATCCGGTGGTACGCGAGCGATTCCAGCCGCCCGGCCAGAACAAGGATCGCGGCCGCGACGATCACCCGAACCAGGGGCGCAACAAGTAGCCCTGCGGGCCCTGCCGAACCTCCCCGATGTCCCACCCCCACCCAGGAGAGTCACCATGACCTCACGCCATTTCGCCGCTGCTTCGCTGACCGCTTTCGTCCTTCTCGCGGGGACTGGCTGCGCCGTCACGCGCGGCCAGGAAACCGTCGGCGCCTATGTGGACGACGCGACCATCACCACGCAGGTGAAGAGCCGCTTCATCGAGAACAAGGATGTCGACGCCGCGTCGATCCGCGTCGAGACGCTGAACGGCACGGTGATGCTCTCGGGCTTCGCCAAGAACGCCACCGAGAAGGGCACGGCCGAGGCCATTGCGCGCAAGGTCAACGGCGTGAAGATGGTCAAGAACGAAATCGCCATCCGGCCCTGAGCCGATCGCGGCAAGACATGACACGAGGAGACAAATCATGCTCGAAACGATTGCGGTCATCCTGGTCGTGCTGTGGCTTCTCGGCCTCGTCACTTCCTACACCATGGGCGGCCTGATCCACGGGCTGCTTGTCATTGCCATCGTGGTGATCCTGATCCGGGTGATCCAGGGCCGGCGCCTCTGAGGAGCACATGTCATGAACGGAATCAGGATCGTTGCCGTCGTATTGATCGTCGCCGGCGTACTCGGGTTGATGTACGGCGGCTTCAGCTTCACCAAGGAAACCCACCAGGCCAAGCTCGGGCCGATCGAACTCTCCGTGAAGGAGAAGGAGACGGTGAACGTGCCGATGTGGGCCGGCGTGGGCGCCATCGTGATCGGCGGCGCCTTGCTGCTCTTCGGCAGCAAGCGCAGCTAAGCGGGCGGCTCGGCGCCCGCAAGGCGCTGCGCCACGCCCTGCCCCGCCACCCGGCCGCTGGCCAGGCTGGCGGTGAGCAGGTAGCCGCCTGTCGGCGCCTCCCAGTCGAGCATCTCGCCGGCGCAGAACACGCCCGGCAGCGAGCGCAGCATCAGCGCCTCGTCGAGCGCCTCGAAGCGCACGCCGCCGGCACTGCTGATGGCCTCGTCGATCGGCCGCGCGGCGACCAGTGTGATCGGCAGCGACTTGATCGCCGCGGCCAGCGCTGCCGGGTCGGTGAACACCCCACGCGGCAGCAGCTCGTGCAGCAGCGCCGCCTTCACGCCGTCCAGGCCGAGCCGGCTCTTCAGGTGCGTCGACAAGGAACGCGAACCGCGCGGGCGCGCCACCTCGTCGCGCACGAACTCGGCGCTGCGCTCGGGCAGCAGATCGATCTCGGCGACGGCCTGGCCATTCGCAGCGATGGTGTCGCGCAGCAGCGCCGAGGCCGCATAGACCAGGCTGCCCTCGATGCCCGATTGCGTGACGACGAACTCGCCGCGCTGCTCGAAGCGCCGGCCGTCGGGCGCCGTGCAGCGCAGCGCCACGTTCTTCATCGGCGCACCGGCGAAGCGGCTCTTCAGGTGATCGCTCCACGCTGCGACGTCGAAGCCGCTGTTCGAGGGCTGCAGCGGCGCCAGGTCCACGCCGCGTTCGGCCAGCAACGGCACCCAGGCACCGTCGGAGCCCAGCCGGGCCCAGCTCGCCCCGCCAAGCGCCAGCACGACCGCGTGTGCCTGCACGACGATCTCGCCCTGCGGCGCGGCGAAGCGCAGCGCATGCGCGCCCTCGCTGGCCGGCGCCCAGCCCAGCCAGCGGTGGCGCATGTGGAACTTCACGCCCGCTTCGCGCAGGCGGTGCAGCCAGGCGCGCAGCAGTGGCGCGGCCTTCAGGTCGGTGGGAAAGACCCGCCCCGAGCTGCCGACGAAAGTGTCGACACCGAGGCCCCGGGCCCAGGCCCGCAATGCGTCGGGGCCGAACACGCGCAGCCAGGGCGCGACCCGGTCGCGCGCCGCGCCGTAGCGGCCAAGGAAGGGCTCGATCTCCTCGCTGTGCGTCAGGTTGAGCCCGCCCTTGCCGGCGAGCAGGAACTTGCGGCCCACCGAGGGCATGGCGTCGAACAGCTCGACCGTCACGCCCGCATCGGCCAGCGCCTGCGCAGCCATCAGCCCGGCCGGCCCGCCGCCGACGACCACGGCCTGCAGCAAGATCGGTGTGTCGGCGGGCATGGGAAGGGTCGTCAAGCGTGAGGGCGGCGCAGTGTGACACAGCCCGCACTGTCAGACCGAGGCGGCAGACGCGACGAAGTGGCAGATCCATCCCAGGAGCCCCCATGCCCATCCGACCCATTACCTGGCTGGCCGCCACGGCCTTCGTCGCCAGCGCGCCCGTCGCGCTCGCGCAAGGCGGTGCGAGTTGCAGCGCGCGCAGCGGCGACACCGTCACGCCGGTGATCGAGCTCTACACCTCCGAGGGCTGCAGCTCCTGCCCGCCCGCCGACCGCTGGCTGTCGCGCATCAGGCCCGACACGCCGGCCGTCGCGCTCGCCTTCCACGTCAACTACTGGGATCGCCTGGGCTGGCCCGACCGCTTCGCCTCCAGCGAGTTCACGCGGCGCCAAGCCGAACAGCAGGCCGTGAACGGAGCGCGCGTCAGCTACACGCCGCAGGTGGTGGTGCAGGGGCGCGACCGGCCCGACTGGCCGGGCATCGTGCTGCCGATGGCCCCGTCGGCCTCGCCGCTGGTGGACGTGGCGATCAGCGGCGACGGCCGCAGCTTCGACGCGCAGGTGCAGATGCGCCCCGGCGCCCCATCGCGCCTGGCGGCCTTCTGGGCGGTCACCGAGAACGGCCACCGCAGTGCGGTGACGGCGGGCGAGAACGCCGGCGAGAAGTTGGCCCACGACCACGTGGTGCGCGAGCTGCATCGCGTGCCGCCCTGGACGGGCGCGAGCATTCGCCTCAGCTTCAGCCCCGCTGCCGCGCCGGATGCGTCGCACCCGCGCGCGCTCAGCCTGGTGGTGATCGATGCGGCGACCGGCCGGCCGCTGCAGGCGCTACGGCTGCCCTGCTGAGGATGCCGGCTGCGGCCAGACGAGCTCGAAGTACTCGAGCACCAGCTCGGTGGTCTCGCCGATCTCGAAGCCTTCACGGTCGGCCTGCTCCGACCAATCCTGCCGGTGTGCGACCAGCCACCACTGCAGCGTGAGATCGCCCTCGCCCGCGGTGAAGGCGAACTCGTCGTCGATCTCGTTGAAGTGGCGCAGTTCCACGTGCGAGTTGCGCACGATGGCGCGCGGGTGGCCGGCGCCGTCGAGCACGACGAGGTGCTCGCCCGGGGCCGGCAACGGATCGAGATCCTTCTCGAACTCGCGCCTGAGCGTGGCGTGCGCGCGCTTGACGCCGTTGCACACCAGCAGCGCGAGCTCGTCGGCCAGGGCCCGCGTGCTGCCGAACGAGGCCGCGGCGAAGCCTTCCACCTGCACGCCGCAGGTTCGTTGGTAATCCAGCCAGAAGGGCTCGATCTCCTCCCTGCGGCCGGGCGCCGGCGGATCGTCGGGCCGCGCCATCAGTCGGTCGCGCGCAGCGCCTGGCGCAGGCCTTGGCCGATCTCGGGCTTGAGCGCGAAGGGGTCGGTCGGGTTGCGGCCGAGCATGATGTCCTCCAGCCGCGTCTGCACGCTGGCCAGCGACTTCGGGTGGCTGTAGATGTAGAAGCGCCCCTCGCGCACCGCGTCCATCACGAACTGCCCCACCTGCGCCGCGGTGACCTTGCCGCTGGTCACCGCCTTGTCGCTCATCGCCTGCGCGATCAGCTGGCTCTTCGTCGGCCGCACGTCCGACTCCTGCATCTCGGCCGGCCGGTTGCGCTGGCTCTGGTGAATGCCGGTGGGCACGAAGAAGGGGCACAGCACCGAGGCGCCGATCTGGTCGGTAACCAGGCGCAGGTCCTGGTAGAGCGTCTCGCTCATCGCCACCACGGCGTGCTTGGTGACGTTGTAGACGCCCATGTTCGGCGCGTTCAGCAGCCCGGCCATCGAGGCCGTGTTGACGATGTGGCCCTCGTAGGACGGGTCGGTGCGCGCGGCCTCGACCATCATCGGCGTGAACACGCGCACGCCATGCGCCACACCCATCAGGTTGACGCCGACCACCCACTCCCAGTCCTTCAGCGAATGCTCCCAGATCAGCCCGCCTGCCCCCACGCCGGCGTTGTTGAACACCAGGTGCGGCGCGCCGAAACGCGCGCGTGTCGCCTCGCCCATCGACTCGACCTCGGCGGCCTTGGACACGTCGAGCCGGAAGCCCATCACCTGCGCACCGAGGCCGCGGATCTCTTCCACCGCGCGGTCCAGCGCATCCTGCTGCACGTCGGCCATGACGAGGTTCATGCCCTCGCGCGCGGCGATGCGCGACACCTCCAGGCCGAAGCCCGAACCCGCACCGGTGATGACCGCGGTGCGTCCCTTGAACGTCTTCATGCTTTCGCTTCCTTCCTGATCTGGAACCCGATGCGCGGGAAATGAACGTGCAGCCTGCCCGCGCGCTCGTCGTGCCGCTCGATGACCACTTCTTCGCTCGTCAGCCCGACCAGCGCGCCGGCGACCGGGTCGCGGCCGTAGTCAGTGGGCGTGACGGTGACCCCCTCGCCGGCCTCGAAGCCGAGCCCCGGCTCGACCTGCACCGGCTCGTGCGAGGTTGCGGCCGCGGCCAGTTCGATGGCTTGCGCGCTCTTCATGACCGTGGGCTCACCGTGGCCGAAACTGGCGACGCGGGCATACCAGGCGCGCAGGCGTGCGAACGGCTCGAGGATGACCACCATCGGCGGCGCCAGGTGGATGAACCACAGGCAATGTGCCACCGAGAAGTCGGCGATGCTCGCCTGGCCGCCGAACAGGAAGGCCCGGCCGTCGGCGAGTTGCTCCTCCAGCCGCACCAGGTAGGCCTTCAGGGCCACGGTGGCATCGGCCGGCGTCTGCCGCGTCATGCCGGCGGTGAAGGGTGCGCGGTCGGCTGCGAAGGCCTTCAGGCCCTCGGGCGGCACGCCGGCCATCACATGGGCGATGCCCTGCGGCTGCAGCGTGTACGGGATGACGGCCCAGAACAGCGTGGCGTCGGCCCATTGCGCCAGCGTCTGTGCGGCACCGGCGACGCCGGGCGGGTACAGCGGCGGCGTGGGCTGCGCGCGATCGATCACGCGGGCCATCAGCGCGGTGTCGCACCAGATGTCGGCGCCGTGCTGCAGGAAGGGCGTGCGCCGGTATCCGCCGGTGAGCGCCACTACATCGGGCTTGGGCAACATGCTGGGCACGTGCACCGATTGCCAGGCCATGCCCTTGAAGCCGAACACGAGGCGGATCTTCTCGGAGAACGGCGAGTTCGCGTAGTGGTGAAGGATGAACGGATGCATGGGGCCTTTCAGTTCAGGAGGGCATGCCGCGCGCAATGATCGCGTCGAAGGCAGTCGACGCACTCAGCGTGCCGAAGGCCTGGCCCCAGTCGCCGCCCAGTCTCGAGCGGCAGAAGGCCTCGAAGACGAAGTCCGGCGCGTGCTGGCGCAGCAGCGCGGCCTGCACCGCGAGCGCCACGTCCTGCGCGAGGCGGCGCGCCTCGACCTCGTCGGTGGCGCCGTCGAAACGCGAAGGCAGCGCGTCGGTGAATCGGTCGAAGGCGGCGTGTGTACCGCGCGCCGGCGCGAGTTCGGTGGCCAGCGCCTCGGCCACCGAGCCGCCCTTGCCACCCTGGCGAAGCGCGCGAAGCAGGTCCAGCGCCATGATGTTGCCGGCGCCTTCCCAGATCGAGTTCAGCGGCATCTCGCGGTAGACGCGCGCCATCACGCCCTCGCCCGCTTCCTCGACGTAGCCGTTGCCGCCCAGGCACTCCATCGCCTCCTGGGCCAGCGCGCTGCCGCGCTTGCAGATCCAGAACTTCGACACCGGCGTGAGCACCCGCCGCATCAGCGATTCGAAGGGGTCGTCCTGCCGGTCGATGGCGCGCGCCAGGCGCAGCGCCAGCGCGGTGGCCGCCTCGGACTCGAGCGCCATGTCGGCGAGCACGTTCTTCATCAGCGGCTGGTCGACGAGGCGCTTGCCGAAAGCCTCGCGCTGCGCGGTGTGGTTGAGCGCGAGGCTGAGCGCCTGGCGCATCAAGCCCGCGGTGCCGAGCGCGCAGTCCAGCCGCGTCAGCGTGCCCATCTCGAGGATCTGCGCGACGCCTCGGCCGACCTCGCCGACGCGCCAGGCGCTCGCGCCGAGGAACTCCACCTCGGAGCTGGCGTTGGCATGGTTGCCCAGCTTGTCCTTCAGGCGCTGCACGTGAATGGCGTTGAGCGTGCCGTCGGGCAGCACGCGCGGCAGAAAGAAGCAGCTCAGGCCGCCCTCCTCCTGCGCGAGCACGAGGAAGGCATCGCACATCGGCGCCGAGAAGAACCACTTGTGGCCGACCAGCGTGAAGCGCGCGCCCCAGGGCGTGTCTTCGGCGAAGGCGGCGCGCGTGGTGTTGGCACGCACGTCCGAGCCGCCCTGCTTCTCGGTCATGCCCATGCCCATGGTCACGCCGGGTTTGTCGGTGAAGGGCATGAGCCGCGGGTCGTAGGCGGTGCTGGCCAGGCGCGCGAACCAGGCGTCGAACACGGCGCGGTTGGCGCGCAGTGCCGGCGTGACGGCGTAGGTCATCGAGATCGGGCAGAGGATCGACGGCTCGAGTTCGGTGAACTGCATGAAGGCCGCGGCGCGTTCGACGTGCGCGCCGGGACCCAGCGACCAGGGACGGCCGTGCAGCCCGGCGGCCACGGCCTCGCCCATCAGCGCGTGGTAGCTCGGGTGGAACTCGACCTGGTCGATGCGTCGGCCGAAGCGGTCGTGGCTGAGCAGGCGTGGCGGATGCGTGTTGGCCAGCCGCGCATGCGTCTGCCAGGTGCTGCTGCCCCATCGCACGCCTTGCGCGAGGCGCGGTGCTTCGTCGCTGCCCGGCAGGTGGAAGGCCAAGGCATCGCGCAGCGGGCGGTTCGTCGCGTAGAGGTTGTAGTCGACCAGCGGCGCAGGCTGGTTGTAGACCTCGTGGGTCGCAGTCATGACCCGCCCCTCAATTCAGCTTGACGAGCTGCTTCCCGAAGTTCTTCCCCTTGAGCAGACCGATGAAGGCTTCCGGCGCATCCTCGATCCGAGGCGCGATCGACTCCCGGTACTTCAGCTTTCCGGTCGCCACCAGCGTCCCAAGCTCAGTCAAGGCCTCAGGCCACACCTCCATGTGCTCGCTGACGATGAAGCCCTCGACCCGCAGCCGCATCTTCAGGATCAGCGACGGATCCGACAACGGGATCGGAGCGCCGTCGTAGCCACTGATCATCCCGCACAGCGCGATGCGGCCGAAGGGGTTCATGCGCCGCAGGATCGCATCGAGGATCACCCCGCCGACGTTCTCGAAGTTGCCGTCGATGCCCTTCGGCGCCGCCTCGGCCAGCGCCGCGTCGAGCGACTTGGCATCGCGGTGCGCCTTGTAGTCGACGCAGGCATCGAAGCCGAGTTCGTCGACCACGTAGCGGCACTTGTCGGCGCCGCCGGCGATGCCCACGACACGGCAGCCGCGCAGCTTGGCGAGCTGGCCCACCGCGCTGCCCACCGCGCCGCTGGCCGCACTCACCACGATCGTCTCGCCGGCCTTCGGCATGCACAGCTTCACCAGCCCGTACCAGGCCGTCACGCCCGGCATGCCCACCGCACCGAGGTAGGCGGACAGCGGCACGTGCGTGGTGTCGACCTTGCGCATCATGCCCATCTGGTTGCCGTCGACGACGCTGTACTGCTGCCAGCCGCCCATGCCGACCACCTTGTCGCCGGCGGCGTATTTCGGGTGGCGCGACTCGACCACCTCACCGGCCGTGCCGCCGCCCATCACCGCGTCCAGCGGTTGCGGCTGCGCGTAGCTCTTGGCGTCGCTCATGCGCCCGCGCATGTAGGGGTCGAGCGAGAGGAAATGGTGGCGCACCAGCACCTGCCCGTCCTGCAGCGCCGGCAGCGCCGTCTCCACGAGGCGGAAGTTGGCGGCGGTGGCTTCGCCTGCCGGACGCGAGGCCAGCAGCCATTGTTTGTTCGTCGTTGCCATGGGGTACTCCTTCAGTCTGAGGCGTTCAGCCTCTGGATGCGGCGGCCGCCGGCCGGCAGCCCCTTCATGTACTTGAACGTGCCGGTGGCGTGCGCGATGCGCTCGCCCTTCTCGTCGAACACCGTGCCTTCGGTGAAGGCCAGTGACGCGGTGCGGTGCAGCAGCGAGCCGCGCGCCGTCAGCCGCCCGAGCCCGGCGCGCAGGAAGCTCGTCTTCATCTCGATCGTCACCACGCCGGGCGACTCGGGATGGCCGGGCTGGTTGGGGCTGCGCGCGGCATGAGCCATGGCCACGTCGAGCAGCGTCATGGTGACGCCGCCGTGGGCCACGCTCCACGAGTTGGTGAGCTCCTCGCGCAAGGTCAGCGCGAGTTCGGCCTGGCCCGCCTCGCAGACGAGCAGTTCCATGCCGACCAGGTCAACGAAGGGGATCTGCGCGAGGAATTTCATGCGCCGTGGTGCACTGCGCTCACGCCGCCGTCGACCGCGAGGATCTGCCCGGTGATGTGCTTGCCGGCGGCCGAGGCGAACAGCAGCGCCGCGCCCTTCAGGTCGTCGTCGTCGCCGATGCGGCGCAGCGGCGCGGCGCGCGACAGCGTGTCCACGCCGATGCGCTCCAGCGTGCCCTTGGTCATCTTGCTCGGGAAGAAGCCCGGCGCCAGCGCGTTGACGGTGATGCCATGCTCGCCCCACTCGCCGGCCAGCGTGCGCGTGAAGTTGACGACCGCGCCCTTGCTCGTGCCGTAGGCGATGAACTCCACGTCGCCCGATCCCGACAGGCCGGCGATCGAGGCCACGTTGATGATGCGGCCGTGCTTGCGCGGGATCATGCTGCGCTTGCCGATCTGCTGGCTCATCAGGAAGATGCTGCGGATGTTCAGGTTCATCACCTTGTCCCAGGCTTCCAGCGGGTAGTCCTCGGCCGGCGCGCCCCAGGTGGCACCGGCGTTGTTGACGAGGATGTCGATGTCGCCCAGGCGCTGCAGCGCCTCGCTGGCCACGCGCTCCACTTCAGAGGGCTGGCTCATGTCGGCGGCCACCCAGCGCGCATCGATGCCCTTGGCCTGCAGGTGCGCCATCGCCTCCTCCAGGTCGCCGGCCTTGCGCGCGGTGAGGAAGACCTTCGCGCCCGCCTCGCCCAGCGCCTCGGCGATCTGCAGGCCCAGGCCGCGCGAGCCGCCGGTGACGAGGGCATTCTGGCCGGACAGGTCGAACAGCTTCTGGATGGGGGTGCTCATGGTCGGTCTCCTTGATCGAATCGGGTCACTGCAGGTTCAGGCTCTTGTAGAAGGCCTCGCGATTGCCCGCGCGCCCGAGGAATCGCTGCACCAGCTCTTCGGGCAGCACCTGGCCGCCGTTGGCCAGCACGATGTCGCGGTAACGGCGGCCCACCACCGGGTCGAGCCGGTCGGCGGCGAACGCGGTGCGCAGGTCTTCGGCCACCACCAGGCTCCACATGTAGGCGTAGTAGCCGGCCGAGTAGCCGCCGGCCACGTGGCTGAAGTTGGCCGGGAACATGCTGCCCTTGACGTGGCCGACCGGCGTCGCCGACTCCATGCGCGCCCACAGGCGCATCGGGTCCTCGGGGCGGGCGCCGTACAGCGCGAGGTCGTAGCGCGCGAAGATCAGTTGCCGCGAGGTGGCGATGCCCTTGGCGAAATGCCGCGCGCGGCCGGCACGCTCGATCATCTCGGGGGGCATCGGCGGGCAGTCCGCGCAGACTTGCTGAAACAGCGCCAGCACCTTCGGGTCGTAGACCCAGTCTTCCAGCATCTGCGACGGGGCCTCGACGAAATCGAGCTTGGTGTTGGTGCCGCCCTGCAGCGTGTAGCGCGTCTTCGACAGCAGCGCGTGCAGCGCATGGCCGAACTCGTGCAGCAGCGTCTCCAGCTCCGACAGCGTCAGTCCCTTGTCGTTGAAGTTGACCACCAGCGCCGCGGCCGGCAGCCGGCCGGCGCGCGTGGAGACGTTTCGGAACGACCAGACCGCCGCGTGGTTGTACTTGTCGGCGCGCGGATAGAGGTCGACGAACAGCGTGCCGAGCAAGGTGCCGGCTTCGTCGCGTGCCGCGTAGGCCTGCGCCTTCGGGTGCCACAGGGTCTGCTGCACCGGCTCGAAGCGCACGCCGAACAGCCGCTGTGCCAGCGTGAACACGAAGTCCAGGCTGCGCTGCGGCGGGAAGTAGGCCCGGAAGGCCTCCTGGTCCACCGCATAGGTCTGCTCGCGTGCCTTCTCGGTGAAGTAGCGCAGGTCCCAGCGCTTGATCGTCGTGGCCTGCAGCGCCGTGTTCGTTTCGCGGGCCTTGGCCTCACGCAGCAGACCCAGGTCGACCCGTTCGCGCTGCGCGACGGCGTCCTGCACCTCGGCCAGGAAGCGCGACGCCTCGGCCTCGCTGCGCGCCATGCGCCGGCGCAGCACGAAATCGGCATACGACGCGAAGCCGAACAGCTTCGCGTACTCGCGGCGCAGTTGCGCGAGTTGCGCCAGCGTCTTCAGGTTGGCGGCGCCGCCTTGCGCCATCGTGGCCCGCCACATGCGCTCGCGGGTCTCGGCGCGCATCGCCTTGTCGAGCACCGGCTCGGCACTCGGGTAGTCCAGGCCGAGCAGGTATCGGCCGCGCGCGTCGCGCGGGGCGTTCTTCCACACGTCGGCGGGCACGCCCTCGAGCTCGGCCTCGGTGTAGGCCACGCGCTCTCGGCTTTCGCGGATGCGGCGGTCGAACAGCTGCGACAGCCGCGTCAGCTCGCTGTTGATCTTGCGCGCGCGCTGCTGCGCCTTGCGCGGCAGGCCGACGCCGGAATCCTCGAAGGCGTCGAGCTGGTCGCGTTGCAGGCGGCGCTCGATGTCGTCGGCCGGCCGGGCCTGTTTGAGTCGGGCGTAGACCTTGGCGTTCTGCAGGAAGCCAGTGCTGAATCCCTGGAAGGCCAGATCGCAGGCATCGGCCGCGTCGCGCACGTCCTTGGCCGGGTGCACGCCGGGCAGCAGCCACAGCGGGCCGAGCGAGTCTTCGGTGCGGCGCATCAGGGCATCGAGCGCGTCGAAGACGTCGCCGCCTTCCGGCAGGGTCTCGATGGCGCGGGCCTGCTGCTTCAGGTCGGCCAGCAGACGATCGCACTCGGCGCGCACCTGCGCCGCGCCGTCGTAGCGCGGGAACTCGTAGACCTGCGCCGCCGCGACCTGCACCGCAGCGACCATCAGCGCCGCGACCAGAAACTTCCAGCCAGATGTCATTCGTCCTTCTCCGGATCCATGCGGGAGCGCACCCAGACGAGCGCGCCGCCGATCAATGCCAACAACGACCCGAGTCCCGCCAGCACGCGGCCAAGACCCCGACCCTCGCCCTCGACCGCCAGGCCCAGCCCCACCAGCAGCAGACCGCCGAAGATGAAGGCCCAGATCAGCTTGTCGACCGTGGAGGCGCGCACGGTCAGAACCAGGCTTCGTCCATGGTGCGGCAGGTGTCGTCGCGGCTGGTCACCACCTGCAACCAGGCGCCCACGCGCGGCAGTTCGTGGCGGAAGAAGAAGCGGCAGGCGGCCAGCTTGCCCTGCAGCAGCGCGTCGTCGAGCGTCGCGGCTCGGGCCTGGGCGCACAGCGCCACGTCGAGCCAGATCCAGCCGAGCACCAGATGCCCGAAGGCCTGCAGGTAGGGCGTGGCGTTTGCCAGCGCCTCTTCCGGGTTGCCAGTCGCCCAGGCGGCCTTGGTGGCGGCTCCGACCTGCGCCAGCGTGGCCGCGAGCGTGTTGGCCTGTTCAGCGAAACCGGGCAAGGCGATCGCGCGTTCGATGGTCGCGTTGATGCGCGAGGCCAGCAGCTGCAGGCCCTTGCCGCCGTCCATCACCACCTTGCGGCCGAGCAGGTCGAGTGCCTGGATGCCGTGCGTGCCCTCGTGGATCATATTCAGGCGGTTGTCGCGCCAGTACTGCTCGACCGGGAAGTCGCGCGTGTAGCCGTAGCCGCCGTGCACCTGGATGGCCAGGCTGTTGGCTTCGAGGCACCATTCGCTCGGCCAGCTCTTCGCGATCGGCGTGAGCATCTCCAGCAGCAGCGCGGCCTGCGCTGCGTTCTCGGGCGCTCCGGTGTGCGCCTCGTCCACCAGGCGAGCGCAGTACAGCTCCAGCGCCAGCGCGCCTTCGCAGTAGCTCTTCTGCGCGAGCAGCATGCGTTTCACGTCGGCATGTCGAATGATGGGGATCTG
Organism: Rhizobacter sp. AJA081-3; assembly: GCF_017795745.1. Classification (GTDB taxonomy): domain Bacteria; phylum Pseudomonadota; class Gammaproteobacteria; order Burkholderiales; family Burkholderiaceae_C; genus Piscinibacter. The sequence continues at coordinate 2,325,741 of NZ_CP059067.1, forward strand.
CGGCAAGGTCGCATCCTTGCCGCCAGGGCCCATCGGCCGGCCCTGGGGCCGGTCCTTCGCATAGGCCAGGCTCGCCTCGTAGCCCGCGTAGCCGAGCATGGTCGCGCCCAGACCGACGGCGATGCGTGCCTCGTTCATCATGTGGAACATGCAGCGCAGGCCTTCGCCCGGCTTGCCGACCAGGTAGCCGATGGCGCCGGGGGCACCACGCACCGGGAACTTGCCCTCGCCGAAGTTCAGCAGCGTGTTCGGGATGCCGCGGTAGCCGAGCTTGTGGTTCAGGCCGGCCAGCGCCACGTCGTTGCGCTCGCCGGTGAGCTGCCCATCGGTGCCGACCAGCTTCTTCGGCACGATGAACAGCGAGATGCCGCGCGTGCCCGGCACCAGCTTGCCGTCGGGCCCGGGGATCTTCGCCAGCACCAGGTGGACGATGTTCTCGGTCAGCTCGTGCTCGCCGTTGCTGATCCACATCTTGTTGCCGCGCAGGCGGTAGCGCGGGCCCAGCGGCTCGGCCTCGAAGTCGAGGCCATCCGGTACGGCGCGCGTGACCACGTCCGACAGGCTGGAGCCGGCCTGTGGCTCCGACAGGCACATGGTGCCGCTGAAGCGCCCGCCGAACTCGTTGGCCGCGAACACCTGCTGCTGCATCGGCGTGCCGTGCGCCATCAGCAGGTTGGCGTTGCCGCTGGTCAGCATGCCGCCGCCGCCGATGCCGATGCCGGCCTTGGAGAAGAAGCTGTTGGCCGCCATCTCGACCACGCAGGGCAGCTGCATGCCGCCGAGTTCGTAGTCCTGCGCCGCGGCGAGCATGCCCGACTCGGCGTAGGCCTTCGCCGCGGCGTGGCTGGCCGCGGGCAAGTGCACCTTCTCGCCGTCGAACCAGGGCTCCTCGGTGTCGGCCAGGCGATTGAAGGGCGCGAACTTCTCGGCGGCGAGCTTCTCGCACATGTCGAGCACGGCGTCGAAGGTCTCGCGGTTGTGGTCGGCGAAACGCTCGCGCGATTGCAGCGAGGCCACGTCGAGCCAGTCGTGGAGCAGGAAGTCGGCGGTGCGGCGGTAGCTCATGGGGTGTCGGGCTTCGCGGCCTCGGGCAGCGGGACGATGGTGCCCTGCGCCATCGCGCAGAGTTTCTCGCCATGGATCGTGACGGCGTAGACCTCGCAGCGGCACACGGCCTGCGACTTGCCGACGTACTCGGCGCGGGCCCGCGCGACGAGCCGGTCGCCGACCGCCGGGCGCACGTAGTTGATCTTGTACTCGCTGGTCACCACCGGCACGCTCAGTGCGGTGCCGCCGGCGTAGGTGAGCGCGTTGTCGGCCAGGTAGCTGACCACGCCGCCGTGCAGGAAGCCGTTCTGCTGCTTCAGGTGCTCGGCGACGGTCAGCTGCAGTTCGCAGCGGCCGGGCTCGAGGGCGTTGAGCTGCGCGCCCATCAGCACGCTGAAGGGCTGCCGGGAGAGCACCTCGCGGCCCATGGCGAGGAAGTCATCGTGTGACACGGCGTCCATTTGGATCAGGCTCCTCAATAGGACTTGAACGCGATCACCGAACGGATCTCGGCCGTCGCCTCGGGCGTCGGGAAGGGCGGCAGTTCCACGATCGCGGCAGCGATGGCGTCCTGCACCCTTTCCTGGTACGGCGCGGTCGAGCGACGCAGGACCGCGGTCTGCAGGTCAGTTTCGATCTCCGCCGGCGCCGACGAGAAGCTGTAGGTGATGCCCATCGGGCCGACCCTCATGGACACGGGCAGTTGCGCATTGTTCGCATGGGTGCGGGCCTCGAGTTCCCGACTCGGGTGAACGATCTTGTCCTGCATGCTCGCCCAGACGGTACTCAGGATGCCCAGCGCCTGCAGATAGCGCACGTCGCTCTCCCGCTTCGCCTGCTCCGGTGTCGCTGCGGGCTTGCCGGCTTCGAGTCGCGAGATGTCCGTTTGCGCGAGCGTCCAGCGGCCGGCTTCCACGTAGCTCTGCGCCACGCCCTGACCGAGCCCGTGCATCTGCACCAGCAGCTTGGCGGCGGCGCTCTCACCATGCTTCGCAGCCGTCTCGAGGTAGGGCCGGGCCCGAGCGGGGTCTCGCTTGACGCAGTCCCCGCGGTAGAAGATGTAGCCCATGAGGAAGTAGGAGCGCCGCTCGCCCTCCTTGAGGCCGCGATTGAGGCTCTCGATCACGGCCTCGCAGCGGCCCTGCTTCAGGTCGCGGACAGCTTCCTCGGAAGGGTCGAGGCCTGCGGCCGACACCGGCGAGGCCACAGCGGCGCAGACCGCTGCCGCCACGACCGGACGCAGACCGCCGCTCACTCACAGCACCTCGAACACGCCCGCCGCCCCCATGCCGCCGCCGATGCACATCGTCACGACGACACGCTTGGCGCCGCGGCGCTTGCCTTCGATCAGCGCATGGCCGGTCAGGCGCTGGCCGCTCACGCCGTAGGGGTGGCCCACGGCGATGGCGCCGCCGTTGACGTTGAGGCGATCCATCGGGATGCCCAGCGTGTCGGCGCAGTACAGCACCTGCACGGCGAAGGCCTCGTTGAGCTCCCACAGGTCGATGTCGGCCACCGTCAGGCCCAGGCGCTTGAGCACCTTGGGCACGGCGAACACCGGGCCGATGCCCATTTCGTCGGGCTCGCAGCCGGCCACCGCGAAACCGAGGAAGCGGCCCAGCGGCTTGAGGCCCTTGCGCTCGGCCACGCGCTCGTCCATCACGATGCAGGCGCCAGCGCCGTCGCTGAACTGGCTGGCATTGCCCGCGGCGATCACGCCACCCGGCAGCGCCGGCTTGATGCCGGCCACGGCTTCGTAGGTGGTGCCGGCGCGCAAGCCTTCGTCGGCGCTGCAGGTCATTTCCTTGGTCCGCAGGCCGAGCTGCGCATCGGCCACACCGGCCATCACCGTGATCGGGGCGATCTCGTCCTTGAACTTGCCGGCCTCCTGCGCGGCGCAGGCCTTCTGCTGGCTGGCTGCGCCGTACTGGTCCATGCGCTCGCGGGCGATGTTGTAGCGCTTGGCCACCTGCTCGGCGGTCTGCAGCATGCTCCAGTAGATCTCGGGCTTGTGCTCGGCCAGCCAGGGGTCGGCCAGCATGTGCTTGTTCATCTCGTTCTGCACGCACGAGATGCTCTCCACGCCGCCGGCGGCGAAGATCTCGCCTTCGCCGGCGATGACGCGCTGCGCCGCCATCGCGATGGTCTGCAGGCCGCTGGAGCAGAAGCGGTTCACCGTCATGCCGCTGGTGGTGATCGGCAGGCCGGCGCGCAGCGCGATCTGGCGCGCGATGTTGGCGCCGGTGGCGCCCTCGGGGTTGGCGCAGCCCATGATGACGTCGTCGACCTCGGCCGGCGCGATCCCGGCGCGTTCGACGGCGGCCTTGAGGGCGTGGCCGCCGAGCGTGGCGCCGTGGGTCATGTTGAAGGCACCCTTCCAGCTCTTGGCGAGCGGGGTGCGGGCGGTCGAGACGATCACGGCTTGGGTCATCGGGTTCTCCTGTGAATCAGGCGGCCGGCATCGCCGCCTTGTAGATGCTGTTGCGGGGTTGCGCGAAGACGCGCCGGAGCATCGGCACGAACTCGCCGATCGGCAGCGTCTCGGCTTTCGGGTCGAAGGCCGGGTTGTCGTAGAGCGCGCAGAACTCGGCGGTGCGCTCGTAGTGTGGGTGGCCGGCGAACTGGTCGCGCAGGTTGCGGTCCAGCCCCAGGTGGTGGAAGAAGTAGTAGCCCTGGAAGATGCCGTGGTGCTGCACCATCCAGAGGTTCGCTTCGCTGACCACCGGCTTGAGGATCGCCGCGGCCACGTCGAAGTGGCTGAACGGCGCCAGCGTGTCGCCGATGTCGTGCAGCAGCGCGCAGACCACGTACTCCTCGTCGCGGCCGTCGCGCAGCGCGCGCGTGGCGGTCTGCAGCGAGTGCGTGTAGCGGTCGACCGGAAAGCCGCCGTAGTCGCCCTCGAGCAGCTTCAGGTGCGCGATCAGCCGGTCGGGCAGCGCCTTCACGAACGGCGCGTACTCGCCGACGATCTTGCGCCAGTCGTCCGCGGTGCTTTCCTCCATGCGGGTGAAGGTGGCGCGGTCGTTCATGGCGTGGGTTCCGTCGTTCTCAGCTGAAGGTCTTGCCTTCGGCCGCCAGCCTGGCGAGCAGCGGCGCCGGCTCCCAGAACTTGGCGTCGTCGTTCGGGTTCTTCGCGAAGCGCTTCATCGACTGCACGACATTGAACAGGCCCACCGTGTCGGCGTAGCACATCGGGCCGCCGCGGTGCAGCGGGAAGCCGTAGCCGGTCAGGTAGACCATGTCGATGTCGGAAGCACGCAGCGCGATGCCTTCCTCGACGATGCGCGCGCCCTCGTTGACCAGCGCGAAGACCAGGCGCTGCACGATCTCTTCGTCGCCGATCTTGCGCGGCGTGAGGCCCATGGTCTTGCGGTGCTCGGCGATCATGTCCTCGACCAGCTTGGACGGGATGGCGTCGCGCTTGCCGGGCACGTAGTCGTACCAGCCGGCATTGGTCTTCTGGCCGAAGCGGCCGAGCTCGCACAGCAGGTCGGCCGTCTTGCTGTAGCGCAGGTTCGGCTTTTCCAGGTAGCGGCGCTTGCGGATGTACCAGCCCACGTCGTTGCCGGCCAGGTCGCCCATGCGGAACGGGCCCATCGCGAAGCCGAACTTCTCGGCCGCCTTGTCCACCTGCGCCGGCGTGCAGCCTTCTTCGAGCAGGAAGCCGGCCTGGCGCGAGTACTGCTCGATCATGCGGTTGCCGATGAAGCCGTCGCACACACCCGAGACCACGCAGGTCTTCTTGATCTTCTTGCCCAGCTGCATCACCGTGGCGAGCACGTCCTTGGCGGTGTTCTCGCCGCGCACGACTTCCAGCAGCTTCATCACGTTGGCGGGGCTGAAGAAGTGCGTGCCGATCACGTCCTGCGGGCGCTTCGTGAAGCTGGCGATCTTGTTCACGTCCAGCGTCGAGGTATTGGAGGCGAGGATCGCGCCGGGCTTCATCACCTCGTCGAGCGTCTTGAACACCTGCTCCTTCACGCCCATGTCCTCGAACACGGCCTCGATGACCATGTCGGCGTCCTTCAGGTCGTCGTACTTCAGCGTCGTGCTCAGCAGGCTCATGCGCTGGTCGTACTTGTCCTGCTTGAGCTTGCCCTTCTTGACCTGGGCCTCGTAGTTCTTGCGGATGGTGGCGACGCCACGGTCCAGCGCCTCCTGCTTCATCTCGAGCATGACGACCGGGACACCGGCGTTCAGGAAGTTCATCGCGATGCCGCCACCCATGGTGCCGGCGCCGATGACGGCGAGCTTCTTGACGGCGCGCACCGGCGTGTCGGCCGGCACGTCGGGAATCTTCGTCGTCGCGCGTTCGGCCATGAAGGCATGACGCAGTGCCTTGCACTCCGGCGTGAGCATGAGGTTCATGAAGAGCTCGCGCTCGTACTTCATGCCCTCGTCGAACTTCATCGTCGTCGACGCGGCCACGGCGTCCACGCACTTCAGCGGCGCCGGGAAGTTGCGCGCCATCGCGCCCACGGTGTTGCGCGCGAACTGCAGGTAGGCCGGCGCGCTCGGGTGCGTGACCTTCAGGTTGCGCACCAGCGGCAGCGGGCGCTTGTCGACGATCTCGTGCGCGAAGGCGATCGCGCCGTCCATCAGGTCCCCCTCGACGATGCGGTCGAACAGCTTCTGCCCCGGCGCCTTGGCGAGCAGCTCGCTGGCCACCGGCTCGCCGCTGACGATCATGTTCAGCGCGTTCTCCAGGCCGAGCACGCGCGGCAGGCGCTGCGTGCCGCCGGCGCCCGGGATCAGGCCGATCTTCACTTCCGGCAGCGCGATCTGCGCGCCCGGCGAAGCCACCCGGTAGTGGCAGCCCAGCGCCAGCTCCAGCCCGCCTCCCATGGCCACGCTGTGCACCGCGGCGACGATGGGCTTGCTCGAGGCTTCGAGCGCCAGGATCACGCTGAGCAGGTTGGGCTCGGCGATCGCCTTGGGCGAGCCGAACTCGCGGATGTCGGCGCCGCCCGAGAAGGCCTTGCCGGCGCCGGTGATCACGATGGCCTTGACGGCTGCATCGGCCAGCGCCTTTTCCAGGCCGTTGACGATGCCCAGGCGGGTGTCGTAGCCGAGGCCGTTGACCGGCGGGTTGTCGAGCGTGATGACGGCGACGTCGCCGCGGGTCTGGTAGGTGGCGGTCATGCGGGGTCCTCTCGATCGGGACGGTGGGGACAGAACGGAAATGGGAGCAGAAAAGAACGGTCGTTCGATTCTAGGATGCCGGCGGAATGTCGTTCTGTCGCTGCAGTGACAGGCGATGGTGGTTCAGACCTCCAGCCACTCCTTCCGAATATAGGCGTTGCCGCGCAGCTCGGCCGGCGTACCCTCGAAGACGATGCTGCCATGGCCCATGACGTAGCAGCGCTGCGAGATCTCCAGCGCGATGGTGAGCTTCTGCTCGACCAGCAGCACCGAGATGCCGCGGTTCTTCAGTTCCTGCAGGTACTTGGCGACCAGTTCCACGATCATCGGCGCCAGGCCCTCCGTGGGCTCGTCGATCATGATCAGGTCGGGGTCGCCCATCAGCGTGCGGCACAGCGTGAGCATCTGCTGCTCGCCGCCGGACATCACGCCGGCCTGGGTGTGCTGCCGCTCCTTCAGTCGCGGGAACAGCCGGTACATGTCGTCGAAGCTCCAGCGCGGCTTGGCCTGTCCGCGCTTCTCGCCGAGCATCAGGTTCTGGTGCACGGTGAGCTTGGGGAAGATGTCGCGGTTCTCCGGCACATAGCCCAGGCCCAGGTGGGCGATCTCGAAGGGCTTGCGGCCGAGCACCTCCTGGTCGCGGAACTTCACCGAGCCGGTGCCGTCGACCAGGCCCATGATGGCCTTCACCGTGGTCGAGCGGCCCGCGCCGTTGCGGCCGAGCAGCGCGACGATCTCGCCCGGCTGCACGTTCATCTGCACGCCATGCAGCACGTGGCTCTTGCCGTAGTAGGCGTGCAGGTTGTCGACCTTCAAGAGGCTCATACGTGCGCCCCCGACGCCTGCGCCTCGGCCAGCACCGAGCCGAGGTAGGCCTCCTGCACGCGCGGGTTGGCGCGCACGGCTTCGGGCGTGTCGAAGGCGATCACCTCGCCGTAGACCAGCACCGCGATGCGGTCGGCCAGGCCGAACACCACGCCCATGTCGTGCTCCACCGTCAGCAGCGTCTTGCCCACCGTGACCTCGCGGATCAGCTGCACGAAGCGCGTGGTCTCGCTGCGGCTCATGCCGGCGGTGGGCTCGTCGAGCAGGATCACGTCGGCGCCGCCGGCGATGGTGATGCCGATCTCCAGCGCGCGCTGCTCGGCGTAGGTGAGGTTCATCGCCAGCACGTCGCGCCGCTTGTCGAGCTTGATCATCTTCAGCACCTCGTCGGCGCGGTCGTTGGCATCTTTCGCGTCGGCCAGGAAACGCCAGAACGAATAGCGATAGCCGCGCGACCACAGCACCGCGCAGCGGATGTTCTCGAACACCGACAGCCGCGTGAACAGGTTGCTGACCTGGAAGCTGCGCGCCAGGCCCATGCGGTTGATCTCGAAGGGCTTGCGGCCGAGGATGGACTTTCCGTTGACGAGGATGTCGCCGGTGCTGGCATGGAAGCGCCCGCTGATCAGGTTGAACAGCGTCGACTTGCCAGCGCCGTTCGGCCCGATGATGGCCACGCGCTCGCCCTGCTTCACCGACAGGCTGGCGCCGCGGATGATCTCGGTCTTGCCGAAGCTCTTGCGCACGTCCTTCAATTCGACGGCGAAGCTCACAGTGCTTCCCTCCGCTTGATTTCCTTCTCGATCTCGCCCTGCACTTCGCCCCATTCGTGGGCGAAGCTGCGCCGCGCGAGCTCGAACATGCCGGCGCCGGTGGCCAGCACGAACACCGCGCCGAACCAGGTGTTCGCGCTGGCGGTGTTCAGCGGCGCACCGAGGAAGTTCATCACCGGGCCCAGCGCCGGGTTCAGCTGCACGTGGTAGACCATCTCGATCATCGCCGCGGCACCGAGCAGCAGCGTGGCCCCGGCGCCGCCCAGCGCCAGGTAGGCCGTCCACAGCCGCCGCAGCTTGCCGAAGGCGGCCACGCGCAGGTTCATCATGATCAGGCTGGCCACGCCGCCGGGCGCGTACATCACCATGAACAGGAAGATCAGGCCGAGGTAGAACAGCCAGGCCTTGGTCCACTCCGACAGCAGCACGATGCCGATGACCATCAGCACCGCGCCGATGATCGGGCCGAAGAAGAAGGTCGCGCCGCCGAGGAAGACGAACAACAGGTAGGCGCCCGAGCGCGAGGCCCCGACCACCTCGGCGGTGACGATCTCGAAGTTCAGCGCCGCCAGGCCGCCGGCGATGCCGGCGAAGAAGCCGGAGATCATGAACGCGCGCCAGCGCACCTGCTGGGTGTCGTAGCCGATGAACTCGACGCGCTCCGGGTTGTCGCGCACGGCGTTGAGCATGCGGCCCATCGGCGTGCGCGTCAGCGCGAACATCGCCGCCGTGGCCACGAAGCAGTACAGCGCGATCAGGTAGTAGACCTGCACCTGCGGGCCGAAGCTGATGCCCAGCACCGGCTTGCCGATCACGCGGTTGCTCGAGATGCCGCCTTCACCGCCGAAGAACTCCGGCAGCATCAGCGACATCGACCACACGAGCTCACCCACACCCAGCGTGATCATCGCGAAGGTGGTGCCCGACTTCTTGGTCGTCACATAGCCCAGCAGCGCGGCGAAGGCGAAGCCGGCCAGCCCGCCGACCAGCGGGATCAGACTGACCGGGATGCCGAACTTGCCGGCGGCGGCGAAGTTCAGCGTGTGGATGGCCAGGAAGGAGCCCAGGCCCGTGTACACCGCATGGCCGAAGCTGAGCATGCCGCCCTGCCCCAGCAGCACGTTGTAGGACAGGCAGGCGATGATGGCAATGCCGATCTGCGAAAGCATCGTGAGGCCCAGGCTGCTCGTCCAGACCATCGGCGCGAGCATCAGCACCAGCGCGAACACGCTCCAGATCAGCCAGCGGCCGACATTCCAGGGCTTGAAACGGTAGACGTTCGAGGCCATCGGCTCAGTCCTCTCGCGAACCGAGCAGGCCGCGGGGTCGCAGGATCAGGATCAGCACCAGCAGCAGGTAGGGCAGGATCGGCGCCGTCTGCGCCAGGGTGATCTTGGCCAGCGGGTAGATCGGGCTGTCGGGCCCGATGCTCCAGCCGATGCCGCGGCCGATGTCGATGAAGGATTTGTCCACCGTCAGCGGCAGCGTCTGCAACAGCCCGATGAGCAGCGAGCCGACGAAGGCCCCGGGCAGCGAGCCCATGCCGCCGACCACGATGACGGCGAAGATGATCGGCCCGATGTTCGACATGTTGGGCTCGGTGACGAAGGTGATGCCGCCGGTCACGCCGGCCAGGCCGGCCATCGCGCAGCCCGCGCCGAACACCAGCATGAACACCCGCGGCACGTTGTGGCCGAGCGACTCGGCCATCTCCGGATGCGTGAGCGCCGCCTGGATCACCAGGCCGATGCGGGTGCGCGTGAGCAGCAGCCACAGGCCGAGCAGCATGAACATCGCCACGCCGGCCAGGAAGGCGCGGTTCAGCGGGAAGCGCGAGCACTGCACCACCACGTCGGCCGCGCCCTTGCACATCGCCTCGGGCGCCACGCCGAGCACGAAGCGCATCGACTCGGCCGACGACTGCACCAGCGTGAAGGCGGTGCCCTGCAAGGCCGGCGGCGGCGAGAACGGCACCGAGGTCCGGCCCCAGATCAGCTGCACCAGTTCGTAGAGCACGTACGACAGGCCGAAGGTGACGAGCAGCTCGGCGACATGGCCGAACTTGTGCACCTTGCGCAGCACCAGGCGCTCGAACAGCGCTCCGGCGACGCCCACCAGCAGCGGCGCCAGCACCAGCGCGGCCCAGAAGCCGACCAGGCCGGACAGCGTGTAGGCAAAGTAGGCGCCGAGCATGTAGAAGCTCGCGTGCGCGAAGTTCAGCACGCCCATCATGCTGAAGATCAGCGTCAGGCCCGAGCTGAGCATGAACAGCAGCAGCCCGGAGCTGATGCCGTTGAGCAGGTTGATGAGGAACTGGTCCAAGGCCGACCCGGAAACGCTAGCCAGTAAAGAGAAGGCCCGCGGGAGGCGGCTCCGGCGGGCCCGTCGGGAGTCAGGCGATCAGGCGCCCGGCCGCTTCATCTGGCACGAGGTCGGCGTGCTCGAGACGTAGGGCTCGAACACCTTGTCCTGCACCCAGGTGTAGCCGGTGCCTTCGGCGTTCCACTGCTTCTTCGGATCGCTGATCTTCTTCCAGGTGGCGATGTACAGCGGCTGCTGCAGCTGGTGGTCGGCCGCGCGCACGGTCACGTCGCCCGAGAAGCTCTTCACCGTCAGGCCTTCCATCGCCATGGCCACCTTCACAGGGTCGGTGGACTTGGCCTTGGCGATGCCGGCGGCCAGCGTGGGCAGCACATGCAGCGTGGACAGCAGCGACAGGTCGTCCTTGAACTTGGCGCTGAATTCCTGGGTCCACTTGGCCAGTTCGGGGATGTTCTGGTGGCCGATGTAGACGAACTTGATCTTGCCGTCCATCATCGGGCCGATCGCCGAGGGCGAGCCGTTGGCGCCGGCGTAGTAGGTGTAGAAGTTCGCGTCGAGGCCGGCGTCCTTGGCGGCCTTGATGAGCAGCGACATGTCGGTGCCCCAGTTGCCGGTCACCACGCTGTCGGCGCCCGAGGCCTTGATCTTGGCGATGTAGGGCGCGAAGTCGCGCACCGAGCCGATCGGGTGCAGGTCTTCGCCAACGATCTGCACGTCGGGCCGCTTGCGGGCCAGAGCCTCCTTGAAGAACTTGGCGACCTGATGGCCGTGCGCATAGTTCTGGCCGATGATGTAGACCTTCTTGACGTTCTTCTCGTCCTTCATGTACGTCGTCAGCGCCTCCATCTTCATGGACGTGTCGGCGTCGAAGCGGAAGTGCCAGAAGCTGCACTTGCTGTTGGTCAGGTCAGGGTCGACAGCGGCGTTGTTGAAGAACACCACTTCCTTGCCGGGGTTGCGCTCGTTGTGCTTGTTGATCGCATCGATGATCGCGCCGGCCGCGCCCGAGCCGTTGCCCTGGGTGACGTAGCGGATGCCCTGGTCGATCGCGGCCTTGAGCACCGTCAGGCTTTCTTGCGGCGAGGCCTTGTTGTCGAACGAGACGACCTCGAACTTCACGCCCGCCGGGTTGTTGGCACTGACCTTCTCGGCGACGAACTGGAAGGTCTTCAGGCTGTTCTGGCCGATGTTGGCGAACGGGCCCGACAGCGGGTCGATCCAGGCGATCTTGACCGTCTCGCCCTTCTGCGCCCAGGCGGCGCCGGTGAGCAGCATCGCACCGCAGAGGGTGCCCAGGGCATGTTTCGTGAAGTTCATGTCGATCTCCGGAAGTCGTGAAGTCCTCTGCGGGACAAAGCCCCCGCACGGTAGCGGAACGCACCCGCATTGGCCTTTAGGGACTACCCCGAACGCTTGTCACCGTCGGGACAAGGGTCTCGTGCCGTCGCGCTCAGGCACTGGGCAACTTGTGGTCCTTGAACAGCTCGCGCAGCTTGAGCTTCTGAATCTTGCCGGTGGCCGTGTGCGGGATCTCGGGCACGAAGGCGACGTCGTCGGGGATCTGCCACTTGGCGATCTTGCCGTCGAAGTACTGCAGCATCTGCTCGCGCGTGAGCTCCGCGCCGGCCTTCTTCACCACCACCAGCAGCGGGCGCTCGTCCCACTTCGGGTGGCGGCAGGCGATCGCCGCAGCCTCCAGCACCGCGGGGTGGCCCATGGCGATGTTCTCCAGGTCGATCGAGCTGATCCACTCGCCGCCGGACTTGATGACGTCCTTGCTGCGGTCGGTGATCTGCATGAAGGCGTCTTCGTCGATCGCCGCCACGTCGCCGGTCGGGAACCAGTCGCGGCCCTCGAGCTTGATCAGCGGCGACTCGGCGCGCTGGAAGTAGCTCTGGATCACCCAGGGCCCGCGCACCACCAGGTTGCCCGAGGTCTTGCCGTCCCAGGGCAGCGCGGCGCCGTCGTCATCGACGATCGCCATGTCGACGCCGTAGATCACCTTGCCCTGCTTCTCGAGGATGCGCCGCTGCGATTCGACGTCCAGCGCCACGTGCTTGGCCTTCAGGCGCGACAGGGTGCCCAGCGGCGACATCTCCGTCATGCCCCAGGCATGGATCACCTCGATGCCGAATTCGTCTTCCAGCGTGCGCATCATGGCCGGCGGGCAGGCCGAGCCGCCGATCACCGTGCGCTTGAGCGTGCTGAACTTGAGCTTTCCGGCCTGCGCGAAATTGATCAGGCCCAGCCACACCGTCGGCACGCCGGCGCTGAAGGTCACCTTCTCGGACTCGAGCAGTTCGTAGAGCGACTTGCCGTCCAGGTGCGGCCCCGGGAACACCAGCTTGGCGCCGATCATCGGCGCGGCGTAGGGCGTGCCCCAGGCGTTGACGTGGAACATCGGCACCACGGGCAGGATGACGTCGCGGCCGCCCACGCCCATGCCGTCGGGCAGCGCCAGGCCGTAGGTGTGCAGCATCGTGGAGCGGTGGCTGTACACCGCGCCCTTCGGGTTGCCGGTGGTGCCCGAGGTGTAGCAGATGCTGGAGGCGGTGTTCTCGTCGAACTCGGGCCAGCGGTAGACGCCGTCCTCGGCGTCGACCAGGTCCTCGTAGCACAGCAGGCCGGGGATCGCGCTTTGCGCCGGCATGTGGCTGCGCCCGACCATGGCGACGAAGTGCTTGACCGTCGTCAGTTGAGGCGCGAGCTTCTCGACCAGCGGCAGGAAGTTCAGGTCGAAGCACAGCACCTTGTCGGCTGCGTCGTTGGCGATCCAGGCGATCTGCTCGGGGAACAGCCGCGGGTTGATGGTGTGGCACACCAGCTCCGAGCCCGAGGCGCCGTAGTAGATCTCGAAGTGCCGGTAGCCGTTCCAGGCCAGCGTGGCGACGCGGTCGCCGGCCTCGCAGCCCAGCCGCGCGAAGGCTTGGGCCAGTTTGCGGGCGCGCAGTTCGGCGTCCTTGTAGGTGTAGCGGTGGATGTCGCCTTCGACGCGCTTTGACACGATCTCGATGTCGCCGGCATGCCGTGCGGCATGCACGAGCAGCGAGGAAATCATCAGCGGCATCTGCATCATCTGGCCCATCAGGCGTGCCATGGTCGAACTCCGTGTGCAAAGGTGGAAAGTGACGCAGCGTACGCTTGCTGCGATGCAGCGATGATAGGAAGCGCGGCGGGGGCCCTCGGCTTGCGGTTTACCCCTAGCGCCCTGCGGGTGGGGGCCGCTGGCTACACTGCCCGCGCCGACGATCGAGAAGGCCCTTCCAGCATGAGCGACTACAAGGTCAAGAAAACCGATGCCCAGTGGCGAGCCGAGCTCGACCCGATGCAGTACCAGGTGGCGCGCCAGGCGTCCACCGAGCGGCCCTTCACCGGCAAGTACTGGGATCACTGGCAAGCCGGGCACTACAACTGCGTGGGCTGCGGCACACCGCTGTTCGAGTCGGACACCAAGTTCGACGCCGGCTGCGGCTGGCCGAGCTACTGGCAACCCGTCAACGCCGAGGTGATCGAGCGCGTGGTCGACAAGAGCCACGGCATGGTGCGCGTCGAGGTGCGCTGCAACAACTGCGGCTCCCACCTCGGCCATGTGTTCGAGGACGGGCCGGCGCCGACGGGGGAGCGCTTCTGCATCAACTCCGCCGCGATAGACTTCGCGGCCAAATGAAGATCCTTTTCGACTTCCTGCCCATCTTCCTGTTCTTCGGCACCTTCAAGTTCGCCGAAGGCCGCAAGGAATGGGCGGCGCGCTTCGCGTCCGACAACCTCGGCTTCCTGGTTTCCGGCGGCGTGGTCGGCCCGGGCGAGGCGCCGGTGCTGCTGGCCACGCTGGTGGTGATCGTGGCCACGCTGGCGCAGGTGGCCATCATCCTGGTGCGCGGCAAGAAGGTCGACACCATGCTATGGGTGAGCCTGGCGCTGGTCACCGTGATGGGCGGCGCGACGATCTGGTTCCACAACGAGACCTTCATCAAGTGGAAGCCCAGCGTGCTGTACTGGGTGATGGGCCTGGCCTTCTGGCTGAGCCAGGTGATGTTCCGCAAGAACCTGCTGCGGGCGCTGATCGGCGAGCAGCTGACGCTGCCGGCGGGCGTGTGGCAGCGGCTGAACTTCGCCTGGATCGCGTTCTTCGCGTTCATGGGGCTGCTCAACCTGTACGTGGCCTACAGCTTCAGCACCGACACCTGGGTGAACTTCAAGCTGTTCGGCGGCATCGGGTTGATGCTCGTCTTCACCATCGCGCAGGGCTTCTACATCAGCAAGCACGTCGAGCCCGAAGCGGGCGAGGCGCCGCGCACGTGAGTGTTTCGGCGCAAGACATCGAAGCGGCACTGCGCGCGGAACTGGCGCCCACGGCCGTCGAGGTGCGCGACGACAGCCACCTGCATGCCGGCCACGCCGGCGCCCGCGAAGGCCGCCATTTCAGCGTGAGCGTCGCCAGCCCGCGCTTCAACGGTTTGTCACGGGTGGCACGGCATCGCCTCGTTTATGATGCCCTGCGCAGCCTCATCCCCCAGGGCATCCACGCCCTGGCCATCGACGCCCGGGACTCGGGCGACAACTGACCCTCTCCCCGCCATGAAGACCCTCCCCCTGTCGTTCCGCCTTTCCTCGCTCGTGCTGGCCACCGTGCTCGCCACGCCGCTGGCCGCCCAGGCCCAGAACATCGCCATCGTGAACGGCAAGGCCGTGCCCAAGGCACGCGTCGAGGCGCTGATGAGCCAGGCCCTGCGCCAGGGCAACCAGCAGCGCACGCCCGAGCTCGAGCAGCAAGTGCGCGACGAGGTCGTCCTGCGCGAGATGTTCATGCAGGAAGCCGAGAAGCGCGGCCTGGCCGCTTCGGCCGACTACAAGGCGCAGATGGAGTTCGCGCGCCAGACCATCCTGATCCGCGAGCTGTTCGCCGACTACCAGAAGAAGAACCCGGTCACCGATGCCGAAGTCCAGGCCGAGTACGACAAGTTCAAGAGCCAGTCCGGCGGAACCGAGTACCGCGCCCGCCACATCCTGGTCGAGAAGGAAGACGAGGCCAAGGCGCTGATCGCGCAGATCAAGGGCGGCGCCAAGTTCGAGGACCTGGCAAAGAAGAGCTCGAAGGACCCGGGCTCCGGCGAGAACGGCGGCGACCTCGATTTCGCCGCGCCCGGCGCCTACGTGCCCGAGTTCTCGCAGGCGATGGTGAAGCTCAAGAAGGGCGAACTCACCGAGACGCCGGTGAAGTCGCAGTTCGGCTGGCACATCATCAAGCTCGAGGACACGCGCGAAGCCAAGTTCCCGCCGCTCGAGGAAGTCAAGGGCCAGATCCAGCAGCGCATCGGCCAGCAGAAGCTCGCCGAATTCCGCGACGGCATCCGCTCCAAGGCGAAGACGGACTACAAGTTCTCCAACGCGAACTGATCGCTCCCCGGGGCATTGCGCCCCGGAATGCGTCCCCCGCCCTACATCGCCAGCGCGCCGAGGTCGACCCGCCCGGCCTCGATGCGCAGCTGGCGGTCGCAGCGCGCGGCGATGCCGCGGTCGTGGGTCACCAGCACCAGAGTCGTGCCGGTCTCGCGGTTCAGTTCGAACATCAGCTCCATGACCTTCTCGCCGGTGGCGAAGTCCAGGCTGCCGGTGGGTTCGTCGGCCAGCAGCACCGCCGGCTGCACGACGAAGGCCCGCGCCAGCGCCACGCGCTGCTGCTCGCCGCCGGACAGCACCTTCGGATAGTGCCGCAGGCGCTCGCCCAGGCCGACCCGGCCGAGCATCTCGGTGGCCAGCACCCGCGCATCGCGGCGGCCCTGCAACTCCAGCGGCAGCATCACGTTCTCCAGTGCCGTCAAGTTGGCCAGCAGCTGGAAGCTCTGGAACACGAAGCCCACCTTCTGCGCCCGCAACGCGGCGCGGGCATCCTCGTCGATCGCGAAGATGTCGACGCCGGCAAGCTTGACGGTGCCCGTGGTTGGCGTGTCCAGCCCGGCGATGATCGACAGCAGCGTGCTCTTGCCCGAGCCCGACGCGCCGACGATGGCGGCCGACTGACGCGCCGCCAGGGAGAAGTCGATCTCGTGGAGAATCGTCAAGGTACCGGTGGAGTCGTGCACCTGCTTGGTGACGCGCTCGACTGCAATGATGGGTTCGGACATGAATGAGAGTCGGGTTCGACACGCGGCCACACGCCGCGACTGGCTGGCGCACTGTAGCCTGCTCGCGCTGGGCCTGTGGGCCGCGGGGGCGAATGCCGCGACGCCAACCGCCACGGCCTCGCCGAAGGCGGCGACCATCCTCGTGGTCGGCGACAGCCTGTCGGCCGAGTACGGCCTGCCGCGCGGCGCCGGCTGGGTCGCGCTGCTCGAGCAGCGCCTGGCCAAGGAAGGCTTCGCCGCCAGCGTCGTCAATGCCAGCATCAGCGGCGACACCAGTTCGGGCGGGCGTTCGCGCCTGCCGGCGCTGCTCAAGCAGCACCGGCCCACGCTGGTGGTGATCGAGCTCGGCGGCAACGACGCCTTGCGTGGCCTGCCGCTGGCGATGACGCGCGACAACCTGGCGCAGATGGTGAAGGCCTCGCGCGCGGCTGGCGCCAAGGTGCTGGTGCTGGGCATGCAGGTGCCGCCCAACTATGGCCGCAAGTACGGTGACGACTTCTTCGCCCTGTTCCCGGCGGTGGCCCGGGCGGGTGGCGCCGCGCTGGTGCCCTTCCTGCTCGAGGGCGTGGCGAACGCGCCCAACGCCGAAGCGATGTTCCAGCCCGACCGCATCCATCCGGTGGCCGCGGCGCACCCGGTGATGCTGGGCAACGTCTGGCCGGTGCTGGCGCCCCTGCTCAGGTAGCGCTTCGCGAGCTCGGTCGGCTCAGCGCTCGCGCACTGCCCCCGGGCGGTCGTCGCGCTCGCGGCGTTGTTCGGGCGCACGTTGCGGCTCGGCCTGCGGCGCTCGCGCGCCCGCATCGGGCCGATTGGCTTGCCCGTTCTGCTGGCCGGCGCCGCGCATCACCGCCCCTGGGTTCACCGCGGGCACCGGCGTGGCCGCCGGGCGCTGAACGGGTACCACCGGCTGGGCCGGTTGCGCCGTCGCGGGCCTCGGCAGGGGCTGAGCCTGGGGCGGCTGCGCGGGCTGAGCCGGCTGCGCGGGTTGCGCTGGCTGCACGGGGCGGATCGCCGGCGACGTTTGCGGCATCGGCAGCGGGCGCACCGCCGGCGGCGCCACGACGGCCGGTGGGGTGACCGGGGCCGTGCGAACCTGAGGCTGGTCCTGCGGTTGCGGCCGGACCTGCGGCTGCGTCGGTTGCACCGGCTGGAGTTGCGGCTGCGGTTGCGCAGGCCGGCCATCCGGGGCCTGGCGCACCACGTCCGGCTGGTCACCCCGCTTGAAGTTCGGGATTCGTTCGCGCACGGCCGGCGAGAGGCCGCCGGCGGGCGCAGGAGTCGGCCGCACCGCGGGCGCGTCCGGGCGGCGCTGGATGGGCGGTGGCGCCGCCACCTGCGGCGCCGCGACGATGTTGCCGCGCGGCGCCTCGGTGCCAAGCTCTCGCACAGCCGGCGAACTGCGCCACTGGGCCGCGGCTGCCGCCACCGGCTGGCGCGTCGTCAGCGTGTTCGCGGGGACCACCGTCACCGCATGCGGGAACTTGCGATTGCGGTAGTCGCGTTCGCCCACCGCCTGCTGCGGGTTGTTGATGATGGTGGTGATGTTGGTGATGTTGGTGACATGCGTGACGTTGACGTTGCGCACGTAGCCCGGGCTGACGCGGTAGGTCGGCACGTAGACCTCGCGCGGTGCCAGCGGCACCCAGCCGACGGCCGGCCCGCCACCCACGGTGATGCCGATCTGAAGGCGCGGCCCGCCGATCCAGGCCACCAGCGCGGGCGCGTAGACCGGACGGCGCACGTAGGTGCCCGGCGACCAGCACCAGCTGGCGCCGACATAGACCCAGCGGCCGTAGTGGAACGGCGCGAAGCCCCAGGGCGCGTCGTCGACCCAGGTCCAGCCCCAGGGGGCGACCCAGGCCCAGCGGCCGGTGGTGTAAGGCGCCCAGCCGGCCGACACGCCGCGCGGCACCCACAGCGCGCCGTACTCGGGGTTCTGCTGCCAGGCGCCGTAGCGGTCGAGGTCCTCGACGCCGGTCATCTCGGGCGAGACGTAGCGTGTGGACACGCTGCGGTCGTCGGCGCGGTCGCGCTCGGCGACCCAGCCGGCGAAGGCGTCGCGCACCGGCTCGACAATGCTGTACTGCGCGGCGTTGGCGTTGTCGAGCCAGAACTCGGCCCGCTGGCCGGTGAACACCGTCAGCGCGCTGCCGGGCCCTTCGTAGAGGGCCTGGCCGGATTGCACCGTGACGCGGCTGGTGTCGTCTTCGCGGTCGAAGCGGTAGCGGCCGGTGCGCTGCGCGGTGAATCGGCCTTCGCTGGTGCGCAGCTCGAACTCGGGCACGGCCTCGCGGCTGCGCAGCCGCACGGCCAGGCTGCCGCCGTGCAACTGCACCGACAGGTGCTCGTCATCGAGCCGCAGCAACTCGAACTCGCTGCCGCGGTCCACTCTCAGGGTGGTCGAGCCGATGCGGATCTCCGCACGGCCGTCGCCATCGGTGGCCACGCGGTCACCGGCGGTCAAGGGCCGGTTGCGCTCGGCGGCGATCCATTCGCCTTCTTCCGGGTGATAGAGCCACACCTGTCCCTGCACCTCGGAGATGCGGCCGACCCGGCCGGGCGGGTCGATCGCCTCGCCCTGGGCCTGCGAGGGCACGGGCGCGGCCAGCGCAGTGCCGGCCTGCAGCAGCGGGAAGGCACACAGGGCCGCCAGGGCCAGGCTGTGCAACAGACGGGGAGTTTGGCTTCGCATGGGGTGCCTCGTTCTTGTCAGATCCGGCCCGGGCGCCGACACGGCAGCCAGGCTGTACCCCAGCAACGCGCCGAGGGCTGCAGCAGCCGACCACGCCACTGCGGGCGACACACAGCTTTACACACCCGCAGCGTTCAGTCGTCTTCCGCCGCGTCCAGGCCGGGGAACAGCACGCTGGTATAGCCGAAACGGCTGAAATCGCGCACCCGCATCGGATAGAGCTTGCCGATGAGGTGGTCGCATTCGTGCTGCACGACGCGGGCATGGAAGCCCTCGGCCTCGCGCTCGATGCGCTGGCCTTTCGGGTCGAAGCCGGTGTAGCGAATGCGTGCGAAGCGCGGCACCACCGCGCGCAGGCCCGGCACCGAGAGGCAGCCCTCCCAGCCTTCGTCCTCTTCGTCGGACAGCGGCTCGATGCTCGGGTTGAGCAGCACCGTCTCGGGCACCGGCTCGCGGTCCGGGTAGCGGCGGTTGGTGGTGAAGCCAAAGATCACCAGCGCCAGATCCACGCCGATCTGCGGCGCCGCCAGGCCGGCGCCTTCGGCGGCGCGCATGGTCTCGAACATGTCGCGGATCAGCGCGTGCAGCTCCGGCGTGTCGAAGGCCTGTACCGGCTTGGCGACGCGCAGCAGCCGCGGGTCGCCCATCTTGAGGATTTCTCGAATGGTCATCCGGCGATGGTAGCGAAGGCCGCAATGACCTCCGGCGGCGCCTGCACCAGTTCGATCAGGACGCCCTCGCCGCCGATCGGGAACTCTTCGCTGCCCTTCGGGTGCATGAAGCAGATGTCGAAGCCGGCCGCACCCTTGCGGATACCGCCAGGCGCGAAGCGCACGCCATTGGCACCCAGCCACTCGACGGCCTTGGGCAGATCGTCGATCCACAGGCCGATGTGGTTCAGCGGCGTGGCGTGCACGGCGGGCTTCTTGTCCGGGTCCAGCGGCTGCATCAGGTCGACCTCGACCTTGAACGGCCCCGCACCCATCGCACAGATGTCCTCGTCGACGTTCTCGCGCTCGGAGCGGAAGGTGCCGGTGACCTTGAGGCCGAGCTTGTCGACCCACAGCGTCTTCAACCGCTCCTTGCTCAGGCCGCCGATGGCCACCTGCTGGATGCCCAGCACCTTGAACGGACGCCCGCTCATTGGAACTCCAGGATGATCTGGTCGACCGCGAGGCTCTCGCCCTTGCTCGCCGACACCTTGGCGACCACGCCGTCCTGCTGCGCGACGAGGATGTTCTCCATCTTCATCGCCTCGATCACGGCCAGCTTCTCGCCGGCGCGCACCGCCTGGCCGGGCTGCACGGTCACGTCGACCAGCAGCCCAGGCATCGGCGAGAGCAGGAAGCGCGACAGGTCGGGCGGCGCCTTGAAGGGCATCAGCGCCTCCAGTTCGGCGGCGCGCGCCGACAGCACGCGCGCGTTGACCTGCAGGCCGTTGTGGACGATGCGGTAGTGCAGCCCGATGCGCTCGATCTGCGCGAAGAACGGTCGGCCGTCGATCTCGCCGCTGACGGCGATGTCGCGCAGCGGGCCGGCGAAGCGCAGCTTCGAGGTCTTGCCGCCGAGGGTGACGCGGTAGCTGCCGTCGCCGTCGGTCACGCGCACCGGCGTCTGGCGGCGCTGGCCTTGCTCATCGGCCAGCACGACGACGAAGTCCTCGCCCACCTGCAGTTCATGGCCAGGCAACTGCCCGGTGATGCGCGAAGCACGCTCGCGCATGCGCCGGTGCGCCGCCGCGGCGAGCAGGATCAGGAAACCCGGGTCGTCGTGCGGCACCAGCGCGGCCGAGAAGCCCTTCGGGTAGTTCTCGGCGATGAAGCCGGTGTTGAAGTCGCCCGCGACGAACTTCGGGTGCGCCAGCAGCGCCGACTGGAAGGGGATGTTGCTCGACACGCCGCGGATCACGAAGGCGTTGAGCGCCTCGCGCATCTTGCGGATCGCGTCGTCGCGGTCCAGGCCGTGCACGATCAGCTTGGCGATCATCGAGTCGTAGTACATCGGGATCTCGCCGCCCTCGTACACGCCGGTGTCCACGCGCACGCCGCCGCCTTCGGGCACCGGCATCGCCGATTCCATGGTCTGCACCGGCGGCTGGTACTTCACCAGGCGGCCGGTGGAGGGCAGGAAGTTGCGGAACGGGTCCTCCGCATTGATGCGGCACTCCATCGCCCAACCGCGGCGCGGGATCTGCGCCTGCGTGAAGCGCAGCTTCTCGCCGGCGGCGACGCGGATCATCTGCTCCACCAGGTCCAGCCCGGTGATCGACTCGGTGACCGGGTGCTCCACCTGCAGCCGGGTGTTCATCTCGAGGAAGTAGAAGCTCTGATCCTTGCCGACCACGAACTCCACCGTGCCCGCGCTCTGGTAGTTCACCGCCTTCGCCAACGCCACGGCCTGCTCGCCCATCGCCTTGCGCGTGGCCTCGCTGATGAAAGGCGACGGCGCCTCCTCGATCACCTTCTGGTGCCGGCGCTGGATCGAGCACTCGCGCTCGTGCAGGTAGACGCAGTTGCCGTGCGCGTCGCCGAGCACCTGGATCTCGATGTGGCGCGGCTCCTCGACGAACTTCTCGATGAACACGCGGTCGTCGCCGAAGCTGTTCTTTGCCTCGTTGCGGCAGGAGCTGAAGCCCTCGAAGGCCTCCTTGTCGTTGAAGGCCACGCGCAGGCCCTTGCCACCACCGCCGGCGCTGGCCTTGATCATCACCGGGTAGCCGATGTCCTTGGCGATCTTCACCGCCGACTCGGGCGTCTCGATCACGTCGTTGTAGCCGGGGATGGTGTTGACCTTGGCGGCCATCGCCAGCTTCTTGGACGCGATCTTGTCGCCCATCGCGGCGATCGAGGCGTGCTTCGGGCCGATGAAGGTGATGCCCTCCTCCTCGACGCGGCGCGCGAACTCCTCGTTCTCCGAGAGGAAGCCGTAGCCCGGATGCACGGCCTGCGCACCGGTCTGCTTGCAGGCGGCGATGATCTTGTCCATCACCAGATAACTCTCGCGGCTGGGCGCCGCGCCGATGAACACCGACTCGTCGGCCAGTTCGACGTGGCGCGCATCGCGATCGGCCTCGGAGTAGACGGCGACGGTGGCAATGCCCATCTTCCTGGCCGTCTTGATGACGCGGCAGGCGATCTCGCCGCGATTCGCAATGAGGATCTTCTTGAACATGGTGGGTGTCTCCTCCGTCCTCACAGCGGGATGTTCCCGTGCTTGCGCCACGGGTTCTCGGTTTTCTTGTTGGCCAGCATCACGAGGCTGCGACAGATGCGCTTGCGCGTCTCGTGCGGCTGGATCACGTCGTCGATGTAGCCGCGCGCGCCGGCCACGAAGGGGTTCGCGAAGCGCGCCTTGTACTCGGCCTCTTTCGAGGCCAGCTTGGCCGGGTCGCCCTTGTCCTCGCGGAAGATGATCTCCACCGCGCCCTTGGCGCCCATCACCGCGATCTCGGCGTTCGGCCAGGCGAAGTTGACGTCGCCGCGCAGGTGCTTGGAGCTCATCACGTCGTAGGCGCCGCCGTAGGCCTTGCGCGTGATGACGGTGATCTTCGGCACCGTGCATTCCGCATACGCGTAGAGCAGCTTGGCGCCGTGCTTGATGATGCCGCCGTACTCCTGGCTGGTGCCGGGCATGAAGCCGGGCACGTCGACGAAGGTCAGCACCGGGATGTTGAAGGCATCGCAGAAGCGCACGAAGCGCGCCGCCTTGATCGAGCTCTTGATGTCCAGGCAGCCGGCCAGCACCAGCGGCTGGTTGGCGACGATGCCCACCGTCTGGCCTTCCATGCGCGCCAGGCCGATGACGATGTTCTTGGCGTAGTCGGGCTGCAGTTCGAAGAAGTCGCCGTCGTCCACCGTCTTGGCGATCAGCTCCTTCATGTCGTAGGGCTTGTTCGGGTTGTCGGGCACGAGCGTGTCGAGCGACATGTCCAGCCGCTCGGCGGGATCGTCGCTGCGGCGCACCGGCGGCTTCTCGCGGTTGTTCAGCGGCAGGTAGTTGTACAGGCGCCGCAGCATGAGCAGCGCGTCGACGTCGTTCTCGAAGGCCAGGTCGGCCACGCCGCTGCGCGTGGTGTGGGTGCCGGCGCCGCCGAGTTCCTCGGCCGTCACCTCTTCGTGCGTCACCGTCTTCACGACTTCCGGGCCGGTGACGAACATGTAGGAGCTGTCCTTCACCATGAAGATGAAGTCGGTCATCGCCGGCGAGTACACCGCGCCGCCGGCACACGGCCCCATGATCATGCTGATCTGCGGCACCACGCCGCTGGCCATCACGTTGCGCTGGAACACCTCGGCATAACCGCCGAGCGAGGCCACGCCTTCCTGGATGCGCGCACCGCCCGAGTCGTTCAGGCCGATCACCGGCGCGCCGACCTTCATCGCCTGGTCCATCACCTTGCAGATCTTTTCGGCATGCGCTTCACTCAGCGCGCCGCCGAAGACGGTGAAGTCCTGGCTGAAGACGAACACCAGGCGGCCGTTGATCATCCCGTAGCCGGTGACGACGCCGTCGCCCGGGATCTTGTTGTCGGCCATGCCGAAGTCGACGCAGCGGTGCTCGACGAACATGTCCCATTCCTCGAAGGTGCCCTCGTCGAGCAGCAGTTCGAGCCGCTCGCGCGCGGTGAGCTTGCCCTTGCCGTGCTGCGCGGCGATGCGCTTCTCGCCGCCGCCCAGACGCGCCTTGGCGCGCCGTTCCTCGAGCTGCTGGATGATGTCGTGCATGGTCTCGTGTCTCCTCAGTGCTTGGGATGTTCGAACAGGTTCAGCAGCGCGCGCGCGGCCGCGGAAGGGGCGATGCGCGCGTCGACGACGTCGCGCAGGATCTGCGGCAGCGCCTGGCGCACCGCGGGGTGGTGGTCGAAGTCGGCACGCAGGCCGGCATGCACGCTGTCCCACATCCAGGCCAGCGACTGCTGCTGGCGCCGGGCATCGAATTCGCCGCCGGCGCGCCGCTTGGCATGGAAGTTCTGCACCATGGTCCAGAAAGCATCGACGCCCTGCGCCTTCAGCGCGCTGATCTGCATCACCTGCGGCTGCCAGCGGTCGCCGGATTGCGCCGGGTGGCCGTGAAAGTTGAAGACGCGCAGCGCGCTGGTGATCTGCGCCTGCGCTCGCGTGGCGGCGGCGGCGTCGAGGTCGGCCTTGTTGATGACGACCAGGTCGGCCAGCTCCATCACGCCTTTCTTGATGGCCTGCAGGTCGTCGCCGGCGTTGGGAAGCTGCAGCAGCACGAACATGTCGGTCATGCTGGCCACCGCGGTCTCGCTCTGGCCGACGCCCACCGTCTCGACGATCACCACGTCGTACCCCGCGGCCTCGCACACCAGCATGGCCTCGCGCGTCTTCTCGGCCACGCCGCCGAGCGTGCCACTGGCGGGGCTCGGGCGGATGTAGGCGGCCTCGTTGACCGAGAGGAGCTCCATGCGCGTCTTGTCGCCGAGGATGGAGCCGCCGGACACGCTCGACGACGGGTCGATCGCCAGCACCGCCACGCGGTGGCCCTGGGCGATGAGGAACAGGCCCAGTGCCTCGATGAAGGTCGACTTGCCCACGCCCGGCACGCCGGAGATGCCCAGGCGGATCGCCCGGCCCGTGTGCGGCAGCAGCGCATTGAGCAGCGCATCGGCGCGCGCGCGGTGGTCGGCGCGCGTCGATTCGAGCAGTGTGATGGCCTTGGCCAGCGCACGCCGCTCGCGGCGGCGCACGCCCTCCATCAAGGCCTGATCGGGGGCCGGCAGGCTCACGGGCTCAGGCCTTCTTGGGGAGGTTCTTCTTGATCTGCTCGAGCACGTCCTTCGCGCTCGCCGGGATCGGCGTGCCCGGGCCGTAGATGCCCTTCACGCCGGATTCGTACAGGAAGTCGTAGTCCTGGCGCGGGATCACGCCGCCGACGAAGACGATGATGTCGTCGGCGCCCTGCGCCTTCAGGCTCTGGATGATCGCCGGCACCAGCGTCTTGTGGCCAGCGGCCAGCGTGGACACACCCACCGCATGCACGTCGTTCTCGATCGCCTGGCGCGCGCATTCCTCGGCGGTCTGGAACAGTGGCCCCATGTCGACGTCGAAACCCAGGTCGGCGAAGGCCGTGGCGACGACCTTCGCGCCGCGGTCGTGGCCGTCCTGGCCGAGCTTGGCGATCATCACGCGCGGCCGGCGGCCCTGGCTCTCGGCGAAATCGGCGATCTCGGCCTTCAGCTTGTCCCAGCCCTCGGCACTGTCGTAGGCGGCTGCGTACACACCGGTCACCTTCTGCGTATCGGCGCGGTGGCGCCCCCAGGCCTTTTCCAAGGCATCCGACACCTCGCCCACCGTGGCACGCAGGCGCACCGCCTGGATGCTCAGGTCGAGCAGGTTTCCATGACCAGTCTCGGCACAGGCGCTCAGCGCGTCAAGCGCGGCCTTCACCTTGGCGGCATCGCGCTTGGCGCGCACCGACTGCAGGCGCTTGACCTGATTCTCGCGCACCGCGTGGTTGTCGACCTCGAGCGTCTCGATGGCGTCTTCCTTGGCGAGCTTGTACTTGTTGACGCCGACGATGACGTCGCGGCCCGAGTCGATGCGCGCCTGCTTCTCGGCCGCGCTGGCCTCGATCTTCAGCTTCGCCCAGCCGGAGTCGACCGCCTTGACCATGCCGCCCATCGCATCGACTTCCTCGATGATCGCCCAGGCGGCATCGGCCATGTCCTGCGTGAGCTTCTCCATCATGTAGCTGCCGGCCCAGGGGTCGATGACGTTCGTGATGTGGGTCTCTTCCTGGATGATCAGCTGCGTGTTGCGCGCGATGCGCGCGCTGAACTCGGTGGGAAGCGCGATGGCTTCGTCGAGCGCGTTGGTGTGCAGGCTCTGCGTGCCGCCGAACACCGCCGCCATCGCCTCGATGGTGGTGCGCACGACGTTGTTGTACGGGTCCTGCTCGGTGAGGCTCCAGCCCGAGGTCTGGCAGTGCGTGCGAAGCATCAGGCTCTTCGGGTTCTTGGGCGCGAACTCCTTCATGATCTTCCACCACAGCAGCCGCGCCGCGCGCATCTTGGCCACTTCGAGATAGAAGTTCATGCCGATGGCCCAGAAGAAGGAGAGGCGCCCGGCGAACTCGTCGACGTCCAGCCCCTTGGCCAGCGCCGTCTTCACGTACTCCTTGCCGTCGGCCAGCGTGAAGGCGAGCTCCAGCGCCTGGTTCGCGCCCGCCTCCTGCATGTGGTACCCGGAGATCGAGATCGAGTTGAACTTCGGCATCTTCTTGGCCGTGTACTCGATGATGTCGCCGATGATCCGCATGCTCGGCTCGGGCGGATAGATGTAGGTGTTGCGGACCATGAACTCCTTGAGGATGTCGTTCTGGATGGTCCCGCTCAGCTGGTCCTGCGCGACGCCCTGCTCCTCCGCCGCCACCACGTAGCCGGCCAGCACCGGCAGCACGGCGCCGTTCATCGTCATCGACACGCTGACCTTGTCGAGCGGGATGCCGTCGAACAGGATCTTCATGTCCTCCACCGAGTCGATCGCCACGCCGGCCTTGCCGACGTCGCCGGTGACGCGCGGGTGGTCGCTGTCGTAGCCGCGATGCGTCGCCAGGTCGAAGGCGACGCTCACGCCTTGCCCGCCGGCAGCCAATGCCTTGCGATAGAAGTCGTTCGAGGCTTCGGCGGTGGAGAAGCCGGCGTACTGGCGGATCGTCCACGGTCGCACCGCGTACATCGTGGCCTGCGGGCCGCGCACATAAGGCGCGAAGCCGGGCAAGGTGTCGGTGTAGTGCAGCGACTTCAGGTCCGCCGCCGTGTAGACCGGCTTGACGACGATGCCCTCGGGCGTGACCCAGTTCAGCGCCTCGACCTGGCCCGCGGGGGCCGATTTGGCGGCCGCCTTGTGCCACTGGGCCAGGGCTTCGGACGCGCGGACGGGGTCGTTGGACATGTTCATCTCCTCGGGCTTGGCTCACCGCTGCTCACACTCTGCGCTTTGCAGGGGTGGACGGAAACGCCGCGCTTGGCCATAATTCAAAATTGAATTATATCTTCAGTGCCTTGGCTTTCAGCCAGCTTTCGCCACCCGCCACCATGCCCGCGCTGCACCCCGACCTCCCCGTTCTCGCCGCGGGCCAGCCGCGCGCGAGCGGCCGCCTGGGTACGCGCGCGCTGTACGAACAGGTGGCCGAGCAGCTGCGCACGCGCATCCTCGCCCACACGCTGGCGCCGGGCAGCTGGATCGACGAGCAGGCGCTGGCCGCCGAGTACGGCATCAGTCGCACGCCGCTGCGCGAGGCGCTCAAGGTGCTGGCCGCCGAAGGCCTCGTGACGATGAAGCTGCGCCGCGGCGCCTACGTCACCGAGGTGTCCGAGCGTGATCTGGCCGAGGTCTTCCACCTTCTCGCGCTGCTGGAAAGCGACGCGGCGCGCATCGCCGCGCAGAAGGCCACGCCGGCCGAGATCACCGAGTTGCTGGCGATCCACGACGAGCTCGAATCGGCCATCGACGACCGCGACCGCTTCTTCGCCGCCAACGAGCGCTTCCACTTGCGCCTGCTCGAGATCGCCGACAACCGCTGGCGCATCCAGGTGGTGGCCGACCTGCGCAAGGTGATGAAGCTCAACCGCCGCCAGTCGCTGTTCAAGCAAGGCCGCCTCGAGGCCTCGCTGAGGGAGCACCGGCTGATCATGGCGGCGCTGAAAGCCCGCAATGCCGAGCGGGCGCGCGCACTGATGCACAAGCACCTCGAAGCCGGCCGCGAAGCCGCAGCGCTGGCCTGAGCCGGCGCACGCCGCTGCGACAATCGGCGGCATGAGCCGCCCCATCCTCGCCCTGATCGCCGCCGTGCCCCGCAATCGCGTCATCGGCCGCGGCAGCGATCTGGTCTTCCACGAGAGCGAAGACCAGAAGCACTTCCGCCGCGTGACGCTGGGCTGCCCGGTGATCATGGGCCGCAAGACATGGGACTCGCTGCCGCCGCGTTTTCGCCCGCTGCCGGGGCGGCGCAACATCGTCGTCACACGCAACGCGCAGTGGTCGGCGGAAGGTGCGCTGCGCGCTGGCTCGATCGACGAGGCCCTGCAGATCGCAGCCGATGCCGCCCGCGTCTTCGTGATCGGTGGCGCCGAGCTCTATGCGCTGGCGCTGCCGCAAGCCGACGAACTGGTGCTCACCGAGATCGACGCCGAACTCGACGGCGATGTCTTCTTCCCGGACTGGCCGCGCGCCCAGTTCAGGCAGACTTCCTCCGAGCCGCATGTCACCGCCGGTGGCGTCGGCTACCGCTTCAACCACTACGTCCGGCAGGCGACCGCTTCGTCCTCGGGCACGGTTCAGCCCGCCGGCTCCGGCGGCCGCAGCGACAGCAGCCCGCCGATCAGCGATTCGTAGGCCGCGGCCACGCGCAGCAGGGCCGCGTCGGCCTGCGGCTTCGCGATCAGCTGCAGGCCGGCGGGCCAGCGCCCGTTGGCATGAAAGCCGGCCGGAACGCTGATGCCCGGCGCGCCGGCGAAAGTGGCGTAGATCGTCGACTCCATCCAGCGGTGGTAGGTGTCCATCTCGCGGCCGGCGACGTGCGTCGGCCAGCGCTGCCCGATCGGGAATGGCCACACCTGCGTGACCGGCAGGGCGAGCACGTCGAAGCGCTCGAAGAGTTCGAGCATGCGCGCATGGAATGCCGTGCGGACTTCGCTGGCGCGCATGAACTCGGTGAAGCTCAGCGTCGCGCCCTGGTCGTATTCCCACAGCGCCTCGGGCTTGATGCGTTCGCGCGCACCGGGCCGCCCCAGCAACGCCCTGATCCGCGCACCGACGAGTGCCCGGCGCCACACCAGCCAGGCATCCCAGAGCCGCTCTGCGTCGAAGCCCAAGGCCGTGGGCTCGACCTGCGCGCCGGCCGCGGCGAAGCGCGCCAGCGCGGCTTCGGCCACGTCGAGCAGCCCCGGCTCCATCGCCAGGTGGCCGCCGAGATCGCCGAGCCAGGCAATGCGCAGGCCGCGCAGCGTGGCCGGGTCGGCCGCGGCCTGGAAGTCCTGCGGCCCCTCGGCGATCGACAGCGGCGCCCGCGGGTCATGGCCGGCCTGGATGGACAGCAGTTTCGCGAGGTCCTTCACCGTGCGCGCCATCGGCCCCTCGGTGCCGAGCTGGCTGACCCAGGTGTCGGCCGCTGGCCAGTACGGCACGCGGCCCTGGCTCGGGCGCAGGCCGAAGATGTTGGCCCAGGCCGCCGGGTTGCGCAGCGAGCCCATGAAGTCCGAGCCATCGGCCACCGGCAGCAGCCGCTGTGCGAGCGACACCGCAGCGCCGCCGCTGCTGCCGCCGGCGCTGACCGCCGGGTCCCAGGCGTTCGGCGTGGCGCCGAACAGTTCGTTGAAGGTGTGCGAGCCCAGGCCGAACTCGGGCAGGTTGGTCTTGCCCACGACGATGCAGCCGGCGGCTTTCATTCGCGCGGCCATCACGCTGTCGCGCGCCGGCAGCGCATCGGCGAGCAGCGGACTGCCCAGCGTGTTCGGGAAGCCGGTCACCGGCGAGGCGTCCTTGATCGCCTGCGGGATGCCGTGCAGCCAGCCGCGTGAACGGCCCTGCTCGAGCTCGGCATCGCGCTCGTCGGCCTGGCGCAGCAGCACCTCATCGGGTGCCAGGTTGACGATGGCGTTCAGCCGCGGGTTGAGCCGGTGGATGCGCTCAAGGTACGCGCCCATCACCTCGCGGCACGACACGCGGCGCGCATGGATCGCCGTCGACAGCGCATCGGCGTCGAGCGCGGTGAGGTCGCCGAGGTCGCCCAGGCGGCTCATGGCGGTGTCATCGCGGCCGCCGCGCAGGCTCGCTGTCAGGCGACGACCAGCCTCGGCGCTCCGCTGGCGGCAGTCACGCCGCCCACCACAGCGGCCTGTGCGAAGCCGTGGCGCTGGAAGGTGGCGAGCACCGCATCGAGCGATGCGGGCGTGCAGGCCACCAGCAGGCCGCCGCTGGTCTGCGGGTCGGTAAGCAGCGCGCGGTCTTCGGCGGCGAAGTTCGCCGGCAGACTCACATCGCTGCCATAACCCGCCCAGTTGCGCCCCGAAGCGCCTGTGACAAAGCCCTGCGCAGCGAGTTCGCGCACGCCACTCATCAGCGGCACGGCGGCCCAGTCCAGGTGCACTTCGCAGCGCGCCCCGCGGGCCATCTCCAGCGCGTGGCCGGCCAGGCCGAAGCCGGTGACGTCGGTCAGCGCGTGCACGCCGGGCAGCGCGGCGAGCTCGGGGCCGGGCGTGTTGAGCTTGGTGGTGGTCTCGATCATGCGGGCGTAGCCAGCGTCGCCCAATTCACCCTTCTTCAGCGCCGCCGACATCACGCCCACGCCCAGCGGCTTGCCGAGCACGAGCAGGTCGCCCGGCTGCGCATCGGCATTTCGCTTGACGTGCTTCGGATGCACCAGCCCCAGCGCCACGAGGCCGTAGATCGCCTCGACGGAATCGATGGTGTGGCCGCCGGCGATCGGGATGCCCGCGGCGCGGCACACCGAGGCGCCGCCTTCGAGGATGCGGCCGATGGTCTGCGTGGACAGCACGTTGATCGGCATGCCCACCAGCGCCAGCGCCATGATCGGGCGGCCGCCCATGGCGTAGACATCGCTGATGGCATTGGTGGCGGCGATGCGGCCGAAATCGTGCGGGTCGTCGACGATGGGCATGAAGAAGTCCGTCGTCGCGATCAGCGCCTGCTCGTCGTTGAGCTGGTAGACGGCCGCGTCGTCGGCGGTCTCGATGCCCACCAGCAGCTCTTTCGGGATCGGCATCGCGGCCGTGCCCTTGAGGATCTCGGAGAGCAGGCCCGGGGCGATCTTGCAGCCGCAGCCGCCGCCGTGCGACAGCGAGGTCAGGCGGGGTTCGGCGGGTTTTTCGGGTGCGTTCATCGTCGGTCTCCGGGGTCGGTGCGTTCTGTCAGTTCGGCCAGCAGGCGGTGCAGCGTGTCGCGTTCGGCCTGCGGCGAGAACAGCGGCGCGCGTTGCGCCACCTGGCGCGTCAAAGCCGGCAGCATATCGGCATCGTCGCGGGCGCGCTCCAGCAGGGTCGCCAGTGCTGCGTCGTCGCCGGGCGAAAAGTAGCCGTCGTAGTCTTCTCCGAGCAGGCCCAGGTTGCCGTCGATGCGCGAGGCCAGCACCGGCGTGCCGCTGCGCACGGCCTCGATGACCACGTGCGCCCCGCCTTCCATCCGGCTCGGGTGTACCAGCACATGGGCCGCCTGGATGCGCCGCCGGGTGGCCGCGTGCGGCAGCGCGCCGAGCCAGCGGTAGTTGGACTGCGCTGCGGCGCGCGCCTGCGCCAGCGCGCCCAGCGCCGGGTCGAGCGCCGCGCCGACATGGTCGAGCAGGATGTCGCTGCGCGAGGCCAGCCGCTCGGCGGCACGCAGGTAGGAGCGCGGATCCTTCTCCTCGCGCAGGTGGCCCACCATCAGGGCGCGCAGATGGCGCATCGTTCGCGGCAGCACGCGACGCGCCGGGCAGGACTGCAGCACCACGCGGCAGCGCTCGCGCAAGTCCAGCGGCAGCCGTTCGCAACCCAGTTCATTGAGCACCACGAGGCGGTCGGCGCGCTGAAGCGAGCCTTGCGCGTCGGCATCGCTGTCGATGTCGCGGTACAGGTCGGTGCCGGTGAGCACCAGCACCAGCGGCCGCTGCGGGTGCGCGGCGCGCCAGGCTCTCACCGAAGCCGCCGAGCGGCGGGCGTGCAACGCGATCATCAACGCTTCGTCGCCGCCGCGCCACTGGCCCGTCAAGGCAACGTTGTAAGCTGGACGCAGCAAACGCGACCAACGCTGCGCGGTCTGCCAGTTGCCGTTGTTGGCGTCCGCCAGCGCCGGGGTCACGATCACGATGGATTCACGATGCACGTCGCAAGCCTAACGCCAGTGGCACGTCTGGCCCGAGAGGGAAATGCCGATGTCGTCGCCCAGGCGCTGCAAGCCAGCCGGCGCGATACGCTGGCGACCTTCGCGTTGTACGAGCAGGCGCTGCCGGGCCTGGACGTGCCAAGACGGGGCGAGCTGAACCCGCCGCTGTGGGAACTGGGCCACATCGGCTGGTTCCAGGAGTACTGGCTGGTGCGCAATCCGCTCCGCGGCCACGGTGCGGCCGCCGACCCCGACGCACCGCGCGGCCGGCCGCTGCGCCCCGACGCCGATGCGCTCTACAACTCCAGCCGCGTGCCGCACGACTCACGCTGGTCGCTGCCGCTGCCCGATGCGCAGCGCACCCGCGACGAGCTGGTGCGTCAACTGGATTCGACGCTGGCGCTGCTGGGCGGCGTCGACGCTGGCGACGACGATTCGCTGTATTTCTACCGCCTCGCCCTGCTGCACGAAGACATGCACCACGAGGCGGCGCTCTACATGGCGCAGTCGCTGGGCATCGCGATCGACGATCCGCGCTGGCAGGCCACCGCCCTGCCCGCCCCGCCGCCGCCGATCCGCCTGCCCGCCGGGCGCTGGAAGCTCGGCAGCGAAGCGCGGCGCGGCTTCGCCTTCGACAACGAGCTCGCCGCGCACGAGGTCGAGGTGTCGGCCAGCGCCATCGATGCGCAAGCCGTGCGCTGGGCCGAGTACCTGCCCTTCGTCGAGGCCGGCGGCTACGGTGACGCGCGCTGGTGGAACGATGCCGGCCAGCGCTGGCTTGCAGAGCACCACGTCGCCGCGCCGCGATACCTGCGCCAGATCGATGGCACCTGGCAGCACTGGCGACACGGCCGCTGGTTGGCGCTCGACCTCGCCGAAGCAGCCTGCCATCTCACGCAGCACGAAGCGCTGGCCTGGTGCCGCTGGGCCGGGCGCCGCCTGCCCGGCGAGGCCGAATGGGAGCGCGCAGCCTTGACCCGGCCCGAGGCGTTCCGCTGGGGCGACGTGTGGGAATGGACGGCCAGCCCGTTCCAGCCCTTCCCCGGCTTTGCCGCACACCCCTACCGCGACTACTCTGCGCCCTGGTTCGACGGCAGGCCGGTGCTGCGCGGTGCCTCGTTCATGACGCAGCCGCGCTTGCGCCATCCGCGCTATCGCAACTACTTCCCCGCGTTCCGCAACGACGTGCCGGCCGGGTTCCGGACCTGTGCGCCGTGATGCGCGAGTCAGCCCGCGGCGAGGAACACCGCGAACCAGCCCTGCGGATCGGTCCAGTGGCGCACGGCGCCGAAGCCGGCCTCGCGCAGCAAGTCCTCGAAATCCGCCACCGCCCACTTGGCCGAGTTCTCGGTGTGGATGCGCTCGCCGGCGGCGAACTCTCGGCGTCCGCCGTTCCAGTGCACTGTCACGGCGTGCCGCGCCTGCAGATGCATCTGGATGCGCGAATGCACCGTATCGAAGTGGGCGACGTGTTGCCAGTCACGCACGCGGAAATCGGCACCGAGGAGGCGGTTGAGGTGATTCAGCAGGTTGAGGTTGAAGGCTGCGGTCACGCCGAGTTCGTCATCGTAGGCGGCCTCCAGCGTGGCCACCGGCTTGACCAGATCGACGCCGATCAGCAAGGCGCCGCCAGCCGCCGTGGCCCGCGCGTCGCGCAGCAAGCGCAGTGCTTGCGCAGGCGAGAAATTGCCGATCGAGGAGCCGGGATAGAACACGAGGCCGCGGCCGTCGACCAGCCGTTCGGGCAGTTGCAGTTGCGCCGAGAAGTCCAGGCCCACGCCGACCATCTGCATCGCCGGGTGCTCGCGCTGCAGGTGCTGAAGCGAGTCGCGCAGGAAATCCACCGAGATGTCGACCGCCACGTAACGCCGCGGCTCCAGGCGGCCGAACAGGCGTGCCGCCTTGGCGCAGTTGCCTGCACCCAGGTCGACCATCACCGGGCCGGCGCCTGTGGCGTCGCGCGCGGCCTCGGCCATCGCCGCGCCGTGCACCGCGAAGATCTCGGCCTCGGTGCGGGTCGGGTAGTACTCCTGCAGCTCGGTGATGGC
Organism: Rhizobacter sp. AJA081-3; assembly: GCF_017795745.1. Classification (GTDB taxonomy): domain Bacteria; phylum Pseudomonadota; class Gammaproteobacteria; order Burkholderiales; family Burkholderiaceae_C; genus Piscinibacter. The sequence continues at coordinate 2,359,554 of NZ_CP059067.1, forward strand.
GTCGAACAGCCGCGAGCCCAGCGGGTCGTAGAAGAACTTCGGCGACACGTGGGCCTGCGCCGCGAGCAGGCCGGCAGCCGCCTCGTCGGCCATCGCACGGTCGTCGATCCGGTGAAGCTGGATGAAAGTCGGGGTCTGCATCGTAGACGGGGGGTGCCGGGCCCCTGCGGCCCTCGGTCCGACTCTAGCAGCGCAACGCGGATACAGTGCCGGGGCCGAACCCCGACCCCTCCTTCAACTGACCCATCGACAATCACGCCTTGATGCGCTGGTCCACCACCCACTCGTTGTTTGCCGTGGTCGTGCTCGCGCTGGGGCTTGCCGTGGCCGGCTTGCTCACCGGCAGCGTGCCTGATCTCACGCAGCGCGAATGGTGGCTTGACCAGCATGCGCAGGGGCTGGCCTGGCAGGGCGAGTCGCCGTGGCTGTTCGCGATCGGCTTCGTGGCACTGTTCACCGTGCTGGCGGCCTTCACCTTGCCCGGCTGCGCACCGCTGTGCCTGTTCGCCGGCAGCTGCTACGGCGCCGTGGGCGGCACGCTGATCGTCGGCGCCGCGTCCACGCTGGGAGCGCTGCTGTCCTTTCTCACGGCGAGGCACCTGGCACGCGATCGTGTGGAGCGACGCTTCGGCCATCGGCTGCGCGTGCTCGACCTGGCAGTCTCCCGCCACGGCTGGCCGTGGGTGTTCTGGCTGCGCCTGGTTCCTGTCGTGCCCTACCCGCTGCTCAACCCTCTGCTCGGCCTGAGCCGGCTGTCGATGCGCGGTTTCCTGTGGCCCAGCTTCGCCGGGCTGACGATCGGCAGCGTGCCCTATGTGTGGGCCGGCCTCAGCCTGGTGGGCACACTGCAGACCGGTTCGCCCGACTGGGCCACGCTGGCCGGCGCGGCCACGCTGATGCTCGCCATCACGCTGACCGGCCGGCACTGGATGCAGCGCCGCGGCGCGGGGGCAGGCGGATGACGCCGGTGCCGCGTGTCGGCTGGCTGTTCGCCTACGACTGGGATCGCCTCGCGCTGGAGGCGATCGAGCGCGACGCTGGCCTGGCGCGATTCGACCATGCCGGCTTCGACCTGTTTTCGTTCCCGAGCAATGCCGCGCTGGTCGGCTTCGACCTCGAACGCTTTGCAGAAAGGCAGGCCGCCCGTGGCCGGCGAATGGGCTGGCAGGGCGTGCTCTCTCACCACGAGCAGTTCGGCGCATTGGCCGCCGCGCTGGTCGCCGAGCGGCTGGGGCTGCCTGGCGCCACACCCGAGTCGGTGATGGCGGCGCAGCACAAGCTGCACGCACGACAGGTGTTGCAGAAGGTGGCCCCCGAGGCCAACGTGGCCAGCCGGGAACTGCCCACGCAGTACGGCGAGCCGATTCCCGAGGGCCTGCCGTACCCCAGCTTCGTCAAGCCGGTGAAGGCAGCGTTCTCGGTGCTCGCGCGCCGCGTCGACAGCCGCGCCGAACTGCAGGCGCACACCCGCTTCGGCCGACGCGAGCTGTGGGTGATCCGGCGCCTCGTGGAGCCCTTCGAACGCGTGTGCAGGGCGCGGCTGCCGCAGGCCGGCAGCGCACATCGCATGTTGCTGGAGGAGCCGGCGCCGGCACACGCCTCGCAGTACAACCTCGACGGCTGGGTGCAGGACGGCCAGGTGCATGCGCTGGGCGTGGTCGACGCCATCATGTACCCAGGCACCCAGGCCTTCATGCGCTGGGAACACCCGAGCCGCGCGAGCGATGCCGTGCAGAAGCGCGCGCTGGACGTGGCGCGCCGCTTCCTCGGCGCCATCGGCTACCGGCATGGCTTCTTCAACCTCGAGTTCTTCCACGACGCGGCCAGCGACCGGCTCACCGTGATCGAGTGCAACCCGCGGCTGGCCTCGCAGTTCGCCGACCTGTACCGGCGCGTGCAGGGCGTGGATGCGCACGCCATGGCGGTGGCGCTGGCGAGGGGCGAAGCGCCCGAGCTCGTACCGCGCTGCGAGCCGACGGCCGGCGTGGCGGCAAGCCTGGTGTACCGGACCTTCGACCCGCTGCTTGCATCGCCGCCGCAGCCCGACGCGGCGGCCCGCTCGCGCTTCGCCGCGCAGCATCCGCAGGGCCTGCTGTTCGGCTTCCCCAAGCAGGGCCATTCGCTGGCACGCGACTTCAAGTGGACCGGCAGCCACCGCTACGCCATCGTGCACCTGGGCGCGGCCGACCGCGACGAGCTGCACCACCAGGCCGAGCGCGCCAGCGCGCTGTTCGGCTGGCCCGCCCCCTACTTCGACCACCCCGGCGAACACGCACCGGCAGCCGCCCCGGCCGCCGACTGGCGCAACCGATTCACCCCCCCTCTCGGAGCCTCCTGACATGACTTCCACCTTCACCCGACTGCTGCGCCGCTGGGCGCTGCTGGCCTGCCTGGCCCCGCTGGCCCTGGCCTCGCTGGGCGGCTGTTCGGCGATGACGGCACAGAACCCGTCCAGCGCGCTGAAGCCGGTCAATGCCGTCGCCGAAGGCGGCGACGATCGCGTCATGCTCAAGGGCGCCGACGTGGTGGCCTATTTCACCCAGAACCGTTACGTGCAGGGCAACCCGCAGTTCAAGAGCGTGCACGAGGCAGTGACCTTCCGCTTCGCCAACGCCGAGCACAAGGCGCTGTTCGACGCCGCGCCGCAGAAGTACCTGCCGCAATATGGCGGCTACTGCGCCAACGGCATCGTCTACGGCATCCCCTGGGGCGGAGACGCCGACACCTGGCGCATGATCGACGGCAAGCTCTACGTCTTCGGCGGCCAGGGCAGCAAGGACGCCTTCGAGCTCGACGTCGCCGCCAACCTGAAGCTCGCCAACCAGTACTGGGCCGAGGAAGTCGCAGGCAGCAACAGCATCTGGCAGCGCAGCAAGCGGCTGGTGTTCCGCGTGCCGCACTACAAGAACGGCGAGCAACTGGCCAAGGACGTGGCCGCGGCGAAAGCGAAGAAGGGCTGACGCCGTGCACCGCTTCAGGAGCCCGGCCCCCATGACACCGTCGACCCACCGCCGCCGCTTGCTGCTGGCCTCGGCCGCTGCCTTGCTGCTGCCTGCCGCGCGAGCGCAGGCTTTCGACCACGGCCACGCCGCCTGGACGGCGCTGCTGCGCAAGCATGTGGTGCCGCTGCGCGGCGGGCAGGCCTCGCAGGTCCGCTACGCCGGCATGGCGGCCGATCGCGGCGCGCTGAAGGCCTATCTCGACAGCCTGTCGGCGGTCGGCGAAAGCAGCTTCGCCGCCTTCAGCAAGGCCCAGCAGATGGCCTTCCTGATCAACGCCTACAACGGCTTCACCGTCGAGCTGATCCTCACGCGCTGGCCCAAGCTCGAGTCGATCAAGGACCTCGGCTCGCTGCTGCAGAGCCCGTGGAAGCCGAAATGGGTGCCGCTGCTGGGCGGCAAGGTCTCGCTCGACGACATCGAGCACGCGATGCTGCGCCAGCGCGGCCGCTACGACGACCCGCGCGTGCACTTCGCCGTCAACTGCGCGAGCATCGGCTGCCCGGCGCTGCGCGAGGAGGCCTTCGACGCGGCGCGGCTGGACGCCCAGCTCGATGAGCAGGCGCTGCGCTTCATGAGCGACCGCACGCGCAACCGTTTCGACGCCGCCGGCGGCCGGCTGCAGGTGTCGAAGATCTTCGACTGGTTCGGCGAGGACTTCCGCCTCGGCCACCGCGGCATTGCCTCGCTGCCCGCCTTCCTGGCGCGTTACGCCGACGTGCTGGCCGATGCGCCGGCAGATCGCGAGCGCATCCGCGCCGGCCAGGCCGGCATCGGCTTCCTCGACTACGACTGGAAGCTCAACGACGCCGGCCGCTGAGTCGGCGAGCGGCTCAGCGCTTGCGCGCGACGATGCCGATCAGCGCCGAGCGGCCGCGGTGCTGCGTGCCCTCGGTGAGTTCGGCCTCGTAGCTGCGAAGTTCGAGGATCTCCATCCCGGCGAACGACTCGCGCAGCATCGCCTCGGTGTACATGTGCGACTCTCGCGGCGGGCCGCCGGTCTTGTTCGCCAGTTGTTCGGGCCGGTAGCCCTGCAGCACCAGCAGCCCGCCCGGGCGCAAGGTGTCGACCATGTGCGCGAACAGGCGCGCGCGCATCGGCGGATCGGCGAACTGGATGAAGATCGCCGCGACCAGGTCGTAGGCTTCGCGCGGCCAGGCCAGCGCGTCGCCATCGGCGACGGCGTAGTCGACCGTCACGCCCGCCTGCGCAGCCAGCCGGCGCGCCTTGGCGACGCCCACCGCGGAGATGTCGAAGGCATCGACCTTCAGGCCCTGGCGCGCCAGCCACACACTGTTGCGGCCCTCGCCATCGGCCACGCACAACGCCCGGCTTCCCGGCCGCAGCAGCGCCGCCTGCGCGCGCAGGTACTCATTGGGCTGCTGGCCGAAGATGAATTCGTCGGTGGCGAAGCGCTGGTCCCAGGTGGCGGCGGCGTCTGCAAAGGCAGATGTTTGCGATGTCACGGCGAACTCCAGAAAGTTCCCTGCGCTCGCTTGCGGCAGGTCATCGGAGAACTATACGTCGCCGGGTATAAACGTCTCATCAATGGTTTCGCCCTGGAGGCCTTTATGAAGCTCGCTCAATTGATTGTCCTGGCTGCCTGCCTGTCGGCCGGCGGCGTCTTCGCGCAGACCGGCGCGGCGTCGGGCCCCGGTCCCGGCCCGGCAGCGAGTGCCCCCGGCATGGGCATGGGGATGGGCATGGGCCCGGGTGGCGGGCGCGGCCCGATGAATCGTTGGAGTGGGGACAACACTCCGGGCTGGACGATGATGACCCCGCAGGAACGCACCGAGCACCAGACCCGCATGCGCTCGATGACCAACTACGACGAGTGCAAGACCTATCAGGCGCAGCACCACGAGCAGATGATCGCGCGCGCCAAGGAGCGCGGTGCCAAGCCTCTGGCCGCACCTCGGCGCGACCCTTGCGCGAGCCTGAAGCGCTGAAGCTGTCGTCGCAGCGGTTGGGCGACGTGGCGCAGGCGGCATACTGAGCCGTGCTGTCGATCTCGTTGGGCCCCATTTCTCTGCCGCTTGCGCCGCTGCTGCTGTTGCTGGCCATCGGTTCGGCGTCCTGGTTCTCGGGCCGCCTGGCCGGGCCGGCGCAGTCGCTCGCGGCCGGCAACGCCGTTTTCGGCGCCGGCTTGGCCGGCTTGCTGACAGCGCGACTCGTTCACCTCGCCCTGCATTTCGACCTGTACGCGGCTTCGCCGCTGTCTGCCCTCGACATCCGCGATGGCGGCTGGCATGGCTCGGCCGGCATGCTGGCCGGTGTGGCCTGGCTGGCATGGCGGGGCTGGCGGTCTCCTCCATTGCGCCGGCCACTCGGCGGGGGCCTGCTGGCCGGCGTGCTGTTGTGGACCGGCGGGACGCTGGCGCTGCAGGCGCCGGGCCACGACACGCTGCCCGCGATCGAACTGGTCGCGCTCGACAGCGCAGGTGCCACCACGCTGCCCCAGGCGGCGCGCCAGCGGCCCGTGGTGGTCAACCTGTGGGCCAGCTGGTGCGGGCCTTGCCGGCAGGAGATGCCGGTACTCGCGGCAGCGCAGCAGCGCGAGGCTTCCATCGGCTTCCTGTTCGTCAACCAGGGCGAATCGGCGGCCACCGTGAATGCCTACCTGGCCTCGCAAGGCTTGCCACTGCGCGAGGTGCTGCTCGACGCACGCTCCGCGCTCGGCCCGGCCGTCGGATCGCGCGGGCTGCCCACCACGCTCTTCTACGACGCGCAGGGCCGCCTCGTCGGCGCGCACATGGGCGTGCTCAACGCCGCTGCACTCGAAGGCCGCCTGCGCGAGCTGCGCGGCAACCCCTGATCCAGGACCCGACGCATGATGCCGACCACTGACGCTCCGCCGCTGATCGACGACGAACTCGAGGTCCTCGCCGCATTGTTGCCGCTGTCCGATCAGGACATCGTCGAGCTCGGCTGCGGTGCCGCGCGGCTCGCGCGCGAGCTGCTGGTGCGCTGGCCCGGCAGCCGCGTCACTGGATTGGAGGTGGACGAACGCCAGCATGCCAAGAACATGGCTGCGCCTCAGCAGGGGCTGCGATTCGTTGCCGGTGCCGCGCAGGCCATACCCTTCCCCGATGCCAGCTTCGACCTGGCGCTGATGCTCAAGTCGCTGCACCACGTGCCGTTGCCGCTGCTCAGCCAGGCCCTGCGCGAGACCGCCCGCGTGCTGCGCCCGGGCGGCCACCTGTACGTGTCGGAGCCGGTCTACGCCGGGCCGCTCAACGAGCTGGTGCGCCTGTTCAACGACGAAGGCGTGGTGCGCGCCGCGGCGCAGTCCGCGCTCGACGAGGCCTTGCAGGGCCGCACCTGGGAGCAGGTGGCCGAACGCCGCTTCGAGACGCCGGTGGCCTTCAAGGACTTCGCCGATTTCGAGCAGCGCATGATGCGGCCGACCTTCGCCGACCACCGCATCGACGATGCCAAGTTGGCCCAGGTGGGCGCCGCCTTCGCGCCGCACTGCGGCCCGCAGGGCGCGTGCTTCACGCGGCCGATGCACGTGCGGCTGTTGCGCCGCTGCTGAGCCGGCATGCAGCGGCGGATCAGCGCTCGATATCCAGCTCGCGCAGCTTCCGGTACAGCGTGCGCGGGCTGATGCCCAGGCGCGTTGCCAGCTCGCGCCGGCTGCCATGGTGCGCCGCCAGCGCCGCGCGCAAGGCCTGTTGCTCGGCATCGTGCAGCGGCGCCTTCGGCTGCGATGGCCAGGCGCCTTCCCTCGCGGCAAGGGCACTGCCCGGCGCCGCACCCAGCGCCAGGGCACGATCGACGCACGCTGCGGTGATCAGCTCGCCATCGCTCAGCAGCATGGCACGCTCCAGCACGTTGCGCAGCTCGCGCACGTTGCCAGGGAAGGCGTGCCGCATCAGCCGGCGCAGCGCGGCGGGCGCCAGCGACAGATGGCGTTCGCCGCCCAGTCGCGAGAGCAGCGACTCCACCAGCAACGGCACGTCCTCGCTGCGATCGCGCAAGGGCGGCAGCGCGATCGGGAAGGTGCTCAGCCGGTAGAACAGATCCTGCCGGAAGCGCCCCTGCGCGATCAGCGCCTGCAGGTCGCGGTGCGTGGCCGACACCAGCCGCACGTCGGTTCGGCGCAGTTCGGTGCTGCCCACGCGCCGGTAGGTGCCGCTCTCCAGCAGGCGCAGCAGCTTGACCTGCACGGCCAGCGGGATGTCGCCCACCTCATCGAGGAACAGCGTGCCGCCGGCGGCCGCCTCCACCAGGCCGGCCTTGGCAGCGTAGGCCCCCGTGAACGCACCCTTCTCGTGGCCGAAGACCTCGCTCTCGAACAGCGTCTCGGGCAGGCTCGCGCAGTCGACCACGACCAGCGGACGCGAGGCGCGCGGGCTCGCCTCGTGCACGGCCCGCGCCACCAGCTCCTTGCCGGTGCCCGACTCGCCCAGCAGCAGCACGCTGGCCTCGGACGGTCCGACGCGCGCGACCAGCTCGAGCATCTCGCGGAAGGCGCGTGATCGCCCGATCAAGCCCTGCGCGGCCGGCTCGCCGCGTGCCACGCGCAGCGGCTCCATCTTCTCGATGAACCAGGCCTGCCGGCCCTTCGCGTCGCGCAGCGGCACGAGTTCGATGTTGACGTAGGCCTCGCCCTGCGGCGTGTGGTGCAGGTGCATCACGCGTTCGCGCTGCCCGCTGAGCCGGGCGCGCGCCAGCGGGCAGCTCTCGCCGGCCTGGTCGCAGGGCACGCTGAACTGGTGCGACACCGCGTAGCAGGTGCGGCCGACCACCGAGGCTTTCGGGCTGAACTGGCGGCGATAGGCGGCGTTGGCCGCGACGATACGGTAGTGCGCATCGAACAGGATGTGCGGCTCGGGCAGGCCTTCGAGAAAGGCCACCAACTCCGGCGATGGCGTGGGGTTCTGCGTGCCAGACACGATCAGGCCGACTCCTGCGCACGCAGCGCTTCGGCCAGGCGAACAGGGTCGACGCGCGCCTGGCGCGGCGGCAGCAACTCGAGCACGCCGTCGCGGCGCAACTGGCTGACGATGCGGCTGCCGGTCTCGACCGTGATGTCGAGCATGGCCCCCATCTCCTCGCGCCGCGGCAGCCAGATCAGGCCGGCGGCGTCCGGGTAACGGCAAAGCTGCTCGATCAGCTTGAGCATGCGGCGCCGTGCGGCTCCGGTGGCGAGATCCGCGACCCAGGCTTCGGCACGCTCGAGCGCCTGCTGCCAGCGGCTCATCAGCTCACGCAGCAACCCGCTCTCGGCTTGCCCGAGTTCGTCGACCAGCGTGCGCGGAATGCGGCACAGCTGCACGGGCGTGCAGGCCACGGCCTCGTCGGCATAGGGCCGGTTCAGGAGCGCCTCCTGGCCGATCAGCTCGCCCTGCCCGGCCAGGCGCACGATGCGGCGCACCCCGCCTTCGGTCACGCGCTCGAAACGGACGATGCCGCTGCGCACGGTGTAGACCGCCGCCGCAGACTCGCCACGCCGGTAAACCGGCTGATCGGCGGCCAGTTGCGGCGCGTCGATATGCGCATGAATGCGGTCGAGCGAAGCGGCGTCGAGCACACCGAACAGCGCGGTGCGGCGCACCTCGCACTGCTGACACACCCTGGCCTGCGGATGCGGGTCGTGCAAGGCATACAGGGGCCAGGCTTTCGCCAGCATCGTGGGCTGCTCCGTCTGCGCCACTGAGGCGCGATACATCAGTCTACGATGATATTTATCCCGGGGAGCCAAAGCGCCCGGGCGCCCCAGGGACATCGCTGCCAGATGTGCCATGGATGCCACAAACGGCAGTGCTTGGCAGCGTCAGGACCGAGGTCATCCGAGCCAAGTCCTTGTCAGCAATCATGAATGGCCGAGCGCCGGATCAGGCACGCATCTTGATACCCATCATGGTATCGGCGCACCGCGCCCACCGAACCCCCTGAAAGGCCCCTGATGTCCGACCACACCCTGCCCCTCGTCGAAGCCGCCGGCATCGACACGCAGCGACGCACCTGGCTCATCGCCACCGGCGCCGCCGGCGGCGCGGCCGCCATCGCCACGGCGGTGCCGTTCGTGGCCAGCTTCGCACCGAGCGAACGCGCCAAGGCGCTCGGTGCGGCCGTGGAGGTGGACATTTCCGATCTCACCCCGGGTGCGATGAAGACGGTGGAGTGGCGCGGGAAGCCGGTGTGGGTGGTGCGCCGCACGGCGGAGATGCTCGCTGCCTTGCAGGGCCAGGACGCACACCTGGCCGACCCGCAGTCGGCCAAGGACCAGCAGCCCGAGTACGCGCGCAATGCCGCGCGCTCGGTGCGGCCCGAGGTGTTCGTCGCCGTGGGCATCTGCACGCACCTCGGCTGCTCGCCGAGCACGGTGCCGGCCGGATCGGCCAATCCCAGCGTCGGCGCCGACTGGCAAGGCGGCTTCTTCTGCCCCTGCCACGGCTCCACCTTCGACGGCGCCGGCCGCGTGTTCAAGAACAAGCCCGCCCCCACCAACCTCGAGGTGCCGCCGCATCGCTACCTGAGCGACACGCGCATCGTCATCGGCGAGGACGGCGTGGCATGAACACCGACAGCAGCGCGGCGGTGCAGACCGTCTCCCTCTACCAGGCGCACAACAAGATCTACCCGCGCGCCGTGACCGGACGCTTCGTCAACTGGCGCTGGGCGCTGGTGTGGCTGACGCAGATCGTCTTCTACGGGCTGCCCTGGCTGAACTGGAACGAGCGGCAAGCCGTGCTGTTCGACCTGGCCAGCCGCCGCTTCTACATCTTCGGCCTGGTGCTCTACCCGCAGGATTTCATCTACCTGACGGCGATGCTGCTGCTGGCCGCCTACTCGCTGTTCCTGTTCACCGCCGTGTCGGGGCGGCTTTGGTGCGGCTACGCCTGCCCGCAGACGGTGTACAGCGAGATCTTCATGTGGGTGGAGCGCCGTTTCGAGGGCGACCGCGCGGCACGCATGAAGCTCGATGCCGCGCCATGGTCGGCGGCCAAGTTGATGCGCAAGTCGGGCAAGCAGGCCGCCTGGGTGGCCATCGGGCTGTGGACGGGCTTCAGCTTCGTCGGCTACTTCACGCCCATCGTCACGCTGGCCGGCGAGGCGATGGCCCTGAGCCTGAGCGGCTGGGAGAGCTTCTGGGTGCTGTTCTACGGCTTCGCCACCTACGGCAACGCCGGCTACATGCGCGAGCAGGTGTGCAAGTACATGTGCCCCTACGCGCGCTTCCAGAGCGCGATGTTCGACAAGGACACGCTGATCATCACCTACGACAACGCGCGTGGCGAGCCGCGCGGCTCGCGCTCGAAGAAGGCGGATGCCACCGCGCAGGGCCTGGGAGCCTGCGTCGACTGCAACCTGTGCGTGCAGGTCTGCCCGACCGGCATCGACATCCGCAAGGGTCTGCAGTACGAATGCATCGGCTGCGCCGCCTGCATCGACGTGTGCGACGGCGTGATGGACAAGATGGGCTATGCCCGCGGACTGGTGCGCTACGACACGCAGAACGGCCTGTCGCAGCACCTCACGCGAGGCCAGTTGCTGCGGCGAGTGATGCGGCCACGCGTGCTGGTGTACAGCTCGGTGCTGCTGCTCATCGCCGCCGGCGTGGCCACCAGCCTGGCGCTGCGCTCTCCCTTCAAGGTCGACGTGGTGCGCGATCGTGCTTCGCTGGCACGCATCGTCGACGACGGCTACGTCGAGAACGTCTACCGGCTGCAGATCATGAACGCCACGGAGTCGACGCAGAGCTACCGCGTCACGGCCGATGGCCTTCCAGGCCTCGTGCTGGCCACGCCGGTGCTGCACCGGCTCGGCCCCACCGAAGCAGGCTGGGTGACGCTGGCGCTGCGCGTGCCGCCCGACACCGCTGCGCGCACGGCCCCCGGCGCGCACGAAGTGCACTTCGGCATCGAGCGCATGGCCTCGGCGGGCGACAGCGCGCGCAGCGTGCGCGAGAAGTCGACGTTCGTCCTGCCGCGCTGAGCGCCGCGCGGCGTGGCGCCGCCTGGCGCCTCCTGTCGCTCAAGCGCATAGCTGAGCGTTGCGCGCGCGCACAGCGCGCGCATGGCCCTTGATCAGGGGCAACAACCGTTCGGTTCAGGGCGCAGCGCTTGATGCTGATCAGTGTCGGCGACGAGCCGAACCGAATACTCCTACCTGTATATCGGCCCACTGGGCTCGGACAGACTGGAATCACGATGAGAAGAGTTCGAATCAGGCCCCTCCTGGCTCTTGCGGCTGCGCTGGCCCTTCTGGTCTCCCACGCTTCCCCGGCGCAGGAAGCCAAGTCCGTCAAGCTCGGAACGACGGCGGATCACACCAAGTTCAAGGAACTGCAGCGAGAGTTCAAGTCCGGTCCCGAAGTCACCCAGGCCTGCCTGACCTGCCACACCGAGGCTGCCGGGCAGATCCACCGCACCAAGCACTGGTCCTGGGAGTTCCTCAACCCGGACAGCCAGCAGCGCCTGGGCAAGAAGAACGTCATCAACAACTTCTGCATCTCGGTGCCGTCGAACTATGCGTTCTGCACCAGCTGCCACGTCGGCTACGGCTGGAAGGACGCGAACTTCGACTTCAAGTCGGAGCAGAACGTCGATTGCCTCGTGTGCCATGACACCACGGGCAACTACAAGAAGCTGCCTGGCCTGGCTGGCAACGTGCTGGCGCAGGACACCGAGATGCCGCCCGGGTCGGGCAAGATCGTCAAGGGCATCGACCTCGCCAAGGTGGCGCAGAAGGTCGGCAAGAGCAGCCGCGACAACTGCGGTGCCTGCCACTTTTTCGGAGGTGGCGGCGACGGCGTCAAGCACGGCGACATGGACAGTTCGCTGGCCGCGCCCGACAAGGCTCTGGACGTGCACATGGACGCCTCGGGCCTGGACTTCACCTGCGCGGCCTGCCACAAGGCGTCGAGCCACGACGTGGCCGGCAGCCGCTACACGCCCACCGCCAAGGATGCCAAGGGCGCATTGATGCGCGGCCGCGAAGGCGACGACAAGCGCAACCCCGCCACCTGCACCGCGTGCCACGACCTGAAGCCGCACAAGGGCAAGGCGCGCCTGGACAACCACGCCGCCACACTGGCCTGCCAGACCTGCCACATCCCGACCATCGCCCGTGGCGGCGTCGCAACCAAGCTGACGTGGGACTGGTCCACAGCCGGCCAGCTGGATGACAAGGGCCAGCCGATCATCAAGAAGAACGCCAAGGGCCAGGTCGTCTACGACTCGAAGAAGGGCGACTTCACGCTCGGCGAGAACGTGGTGCCCGAGTACGCCTGGTTCAACGGCGACGTGCGCTACACGCTGCTGGGCGACAAGATCGATGCTGGCGCCGGCGTGGTGAAGATCAATGCGCTGGGTGGCAGCCCGAACGACGGCAAGTCGCTGATCTGGCCGATGAAGGTGTTCCGCGGTTCGCAACCCTACGACACCGAGAACCGCACGCTGGTCACGCCGCACACCGCGGGCAACGACGACACCGCCTACTGGAAGAACTTCGGCTGGGAGAAGGCCGTCGCCAGCGGCATGCAGGTCAGCGGCGCGCCGTTCAGCGGGAAGCTCGGCTTCGTCAAGACCGAGATGTCGTGGCCCATCACGCACATGGTCGCGCCGAAGGAAAAGGCACTGGGCTGCACCGACTGCCACACCGCCGCGGGAGGCCGCCTGGCCGGCATCGAAGGCGTCTACCTGCCGGCGCGTGACCGCAACGTGCTGATCGATACCGCGGGCTGGGGCCTGGCCCTGCTGACATTTTTCGGGGTGGCCGGCCACGGACTGCTGCGCTTCGCCAGCCGGCGCCGCACACGCTGAAGACGCACGAGGGAACACGAATGACCACCGAACGCATCTACCTCTTCAAGGGCTTCGAGCGCTTCTGGCACTGGGCACAGGCCGCACTGATCATCTTCATGCTGATCAGCGGCTTCGAAGTGCATGGCAGCTACGAGTTGCTGGGCTACCGTCGGGCAGCGCAACTCCATTCCAACGCGGCCTGGGCGCTGATCGGCCTGTGGATCTTCGCGATCTTCTGGCACCTGACCACCGGCGAATGGCGCCAGTACATCCCCACGACCGAGAAGGTCCTGGCGGTGGCCCGCTTCTATTCGTCAGGCATCTTCAAGGGCGAAGCTCACCCCTACGAGACCACGGCGCAACGCAAGCACAACCCGCTGCAACGACTGACCTACCTGGCCATCCTGGTGCTGGTGAGCCCGCTGATCTGGATCACTGGCTGGCTCTATCTCTTCCATGCCGAATGGGCCGCGTGGGGGCTCGGCGGCCTGAAGCTGGAGTGGGTGGCCTGGGGCCACACGATCGGGGCATTCCTGATGCTGGCCTTCCTGATCAGCCATGTCTACCTGATCACCACAGGCCACACGATCGGCGCCCAGCTGAAGGCCATGGTCACCGGCTGGGAAGACGCCCATTGAACCTCAAACACACGATCGCGAACCACTGGAGTCTCATCATGAAGTCGACCCGCCTCATCCCCGCTGCCGCCTTGGCGGCCTTGCTCGCCGCTTCGTTCCCGGCCCAGGCCTACGACGCGGACTGGAAGCGCGGCCGGGTCTACTACCGCAGCGTCTGCACGGCCTGCCACGTGGCCAGCCCGGTGGGCAGCATCAATCCGAGCACGCGCCTGAAGCTCGAGTGGACGGCCTACCTGAGCGCCGACAAGCATGCCAAGGGCAAGGAGAAGCTCGGCACGTACTACAGCAAGGCCTACCGCAACAGCATCAAGGCCACCAACAAGGCGGCCGAGAAGTTCATCGACGTGCCGGATGCCGAGCTTGCCGAAGACGTCAAGGCCTTCCTGATCAAGGGTGCCAAGGACGGCGACGCACCGGCCAGCTGCAGCTGAACGGCTCGATGGTCATGGGAGCCAATGGCATGAGCGTCGCGCCGACCGGGCCTGTCCGCAGGGGCTTCCGCACCGACCACGAGAAGGTCTTCGTGAAGTTGTGGGTCACGCTGCTGTTCTTTGCCTGGAGCGGCCCCGTGGCCAGTGCCTTGTTCAGGAAGGCGGGGCTGACGGCCATCGACCAAACCCATCTCGAGTCGTTCGAGAAGACCGGCATCGGCTACCAGGCCTTCTGGCCCGAGATGCTGGGCGGCTGGGGCCTGAGCCTGCTGTGCGGTGGCGCGTTGCTGCTGGCCTGGTCCGCATGGGTTCGCGACAACGACTCGACCGAAAAATTCACGCTCATCTGAGTTCCGAAAACGAATGCAACAGGAGAACACCATGAAGCTCGAGAGACTGTCGCTTGCGGTCGCGCTGGCCGCCTTCTTGGCGGCGCCGCCCGTGCTGGCACAACAGGCAGCACCGGCCACCGCGGCCACCGCCGTACAAGCCAGGGAGGGTTGGTACCACGCGCTGGTCGACACCGCCTTCGTGCGCGCCAACGTCGACATCCCGCCCAAGAAGGGCGTCATGCTGATCGACTCGCGCCCGGCCGCGCGACAGTTCGACCCCGGTCACATCCCCAGCGCCGTCAACATCCCGGACACGCAGTTCGACAAACAGTCGAGCAAGCTGCCGGCCGACAAGTCCACGCTGCTGATCTTCTACTGCGGCGGCGTCGACTGCATGCTGAGTCACAACTCCGCCTTCAAGGCGGAAAAGCTGGGCTATAGCAACATCAAGGTCTATGCCGCCGGCATGCCCGAGTGGAAGTCTGCAGGGGGCGCCGTTTCGGTCTCGATGGCGCACATCAAGAAGCTGGCTGCCGACAAGGAGCCGCACGCGCTGATCGACTCGCGGCCCCGCCGCACGGCCGAGAAGGGAATGATTCCCGGCGCCATCAACATTCCGGACACCGAATTCGACAAGCTGGTCGACCAGCTTCCCAAGGACAAGGCGACGCCGCTGATCTTCTACTGCGGCGGTCTGGAATGCGTGCTGAGCGACAAGTCCGCCGAGAGAGCGCGCAAGCTGGGCTACACGAACGTGACGACCTATCCGGAGGGCCACCCCGAGTGGCTGGCTGCGCATGGCCAGGCGCCGATTGCCGCTGCCACGGCGGCGGTGGGCGCAAGCCCTGCCGCTGCGCCCGCCGCAGCGCTGGTGCCGGGCAAGGAGAAGGGATCGGTCACGGTGGCCTCGTTCCAGCAGGTGTGGAGCACGAACCCCGGCTCGGTGCTGCTGGTCGATGTGCGCGACGCGAAAGAGTTCGCCAACGGCTCGATCAAGGGTGCCGTCAGCCTGCCCATCAACGACCTCGAAAAGAAGCTGGGAACCTTGCCCACCGACAAGCCGGTGGTGTTCATCTGCGGCACCGGCGCACGCTCGGGAGAGGCCTACGACATGGTCAAGCTGTATCGGGCCGAGGTGCAGGCCTTTTTCATCGACGCCGAGGCCAAGTTCCTGGCCGACGGAAGCTACACGATGAAGCAAAAGTAGAGGCTCCTCGGCTGCGCTGGGGCAGACCGCGCAACGGGAACACGCCTTCGATCGACTGAAGGCGCGTTCTGACTCCGACTGCGGCGGACTCTGGATAGCGTGACTGCTCTAGGAGGATCTAACCGACTACCGTGCTCCGGGTGCGCGAGCCAACGGCCTCTTGTAGGATGGCGTCGCAGCTACTGAGGATCACATTGAAGCTCGCCACCTGGAACGTCAATTCGCTGTCGGTGCGGCTGCCGCAGCTGCTCGATTGGCTCGCCGTCCATCCGGTCGATGCCATCGTGCTGCAGGAAACCAAGCTCACCGACGACAAGTTCCCGCACGCGGAGATCGCCGCCGCCGGCTACCGGTCGAGCTGGTTCGGCCAGAAGACCTACAACGGCGTGGCGCTGCTCAGCCGCGACGAGGCGCTCGAGCCGGTGCGCAACATCCCCGGCTTCGACGACGAGCAGGCCCGCGTCATCGCCGGCACGGTGGGCGGCTTGCGCGTGATCGGTGCCTATTTCCCGAACGGCCAGGCGCCCGACAGCGACAAGTTCGTCTACAAGATGCGCTGGCTCGATGCGCTGCGCGCCTGGGTGGCCGGCGAACTCGCGGCCCACCCGCAGCTCGTGCTGATGGGCGACTTCAACATCGCACCGGAAGACCGCGACGTCTACGACCCGGTGGCCTGGGCCGGCCAGATCCATTGCACGCCGCAGGAGCGCGAACATTTCCGGCAACTGGTGGCGCTCGGCCTGCACGACGCCTTCCGGCTCTTCGAACAGCCGCCGAAGAGCTGGAGCTGGTGGGACTACCGCAACCTGGCATTCCGCAAGAACCAGGGCCTGCGCATCGACCACATCCTGGTCAGCGAGGCGCTGAAGCCGCGCGTGGCGGCCTGCACCATCGACAAGCTGCCGCGAAAGAACGAACGCCCGAGCGACCACGCGCCCGTGGTCGTCGAACTCACGGCCTGATCGATCTCAATCGTCCAGGCCGAGTTCCTGGATCTTGCGTGTGATGGTGTTGCGGCCGATGCCCAGTTTCTGCGCGGCCTCAATGCGGCGGCCTCGGGTGATCTCCAGCGCGGTGTGGATGAGCTGAGCCTCGAACTTGCGCGTCAGCGCATCCCACACCTCAGGTGCGCCGGACAGCAGCATCTGCCGTGCGTCCTGCTCCAGTCCGCTGAGCCAGTCGCCGCCGGGCGCGCTGGCCGCAGGTGCGGCGACTTCGGCCACCGCTGCCGCCTGCGGCACGGCATGCGCCACGGGCGGCGCCTCTGCGGCCTCGGCGGCCGGGGCCGCGGCGCGCGGCGTGCCTTCGCCCATCAGCTCAGGCGGCAGGTCCTTGGGTTCGATCACCTGTGCCGGTGCCATCACAGTGAGCCAGTGGCAGATGTTCTCGAGCTGGCGCACGTTGCCGGGGAAATCGAACTTCATCAGCCGAGCCACTGCCGCATCGGTGATGCGCTTGGTCTCGACGCCGAGCTCGCGCGCGCTCTTCTGCAGGAAGAACTTGGCGAGCGAGGGCACGTCTTCGCGACGTTCGCGCAACGCCGGCAGGCGCAGCCGGATCACGTTGAGGCGGTGGAACAGGTCTTCGCGGAACACACCCTGCTTGACACGGTCTTCGAGGTTCTGATGGGTGGCGGCGATCACGCGCACGTTGGCGCGCATCGGGTTGTGCCCACCGACACGGTAGAACTGGCCATCCGACAGCACGCGCAGAAGGCGCGTTTGCAGGTCGAAGGGCATGTCGCCGATCTCGTCGAGGAACAAGGTGCCGCCGTCGGCCTGCTCGAAGCGGCCGCGCCGCGTGGTCTGCGCGCCGGTGAAGGCGCCGCGCTCGTGGCCGAACAGTTCGGATTCGAGCAGGTCTTTCGGGATCGCCGCGGTGTTGATCGCGACAAACGGCCCGTTCGCCCGCGGGCTGTGCTTGTGCAGCGCGCCGGCCACGAGTTCCTTGCCGGTGCCCGACTCGCCGGTGATCAGCACCGTGACCACGCTCTGGCTGAGCCGGCCGATGGCGCGAAACACGTCCTGCATGGCCGGCGCCTGACCGAGCATCTCGGGCATCTGCGCCTGCGCACCGTCGCGCACTTCCTCGCGCAGGCTCTCTTCGACGGCGCGGCGGATCAGTTCCACCGCCTTGGGCACGTCGAAGGGCTTGGGCAGGTACTCGAAGGCGCCGCCCTGGAAGGCACTGACGGCGCTGTCCAGGTCGGAGTACGCCGTCATGATGATCACCGGCAGCCCGGGGTGGCGCTCCTTGACCTTGGAGAGCAGTTCGATGCCCGAGCCGCCGGGCATGCGGATGTCGGACACCAGCACCTGCGGCTCGTCGTTCTCGTCCATCGCCGCGAGCACGTCGCGCGGGTTGGTGAAGCTGCGCACCGCGAGGTCTTCGCGGGCGAGCGCCTTCTCCAGCACGAAGCGGATGGATTGGTCGTCGTCAACGATCCAGATGGGTTTCATGCCCTGCCTGTGGTTGCCGCCCACCCTGCCCCCACGGAAGATGGAAGCTCAGGGCAGCGGGATCACGATCTTGAACTGCGTCCTGCCCGGTTCGCTTTCGCATTCGATCGTGCCCTGATGTTGCTGCACGAAGGTCTGCGCGAGCGTGAGTCCGAGCCCGGAGCCTCCGTCCCTGCCCGACACCAGCGGGTAGAAGATGTGCTCTCGGATGGACTCGGGCACGCCCGGGCCGTTGTCCTCGATATGCAATTCCAGTGCCAGACGATAGCGCTGCTTGCCGAGCGTCACCTGACGGGCGATGCGCGTGCGCAGCGTGATGCAGGCGTCGCCCGAGACGATGCGCTCGGCGAGTGCCTGGGCGGCGTTGTGGGCGATGTTGAGCACCGCCTGGATCAATTGCTCGCGGTCGCCGCGAAAGTCGGGGATGGAGACGTCGTAGTCGCGCTCGACCTGCAGCCCGCGCGGAAACTCCGCCAGGATCAGCGAGCGCACCCGCTCGCAGACCTCGTGGATGTTCACGTCGCTCACCACGTGGGGCTTGCGGTGCGGCGCCAGCAGCCGGTCGACCAGCGCCTGCAGGCGGTCGGCCTCGTTGATGATGACCTGGGTGTACTCGGTCAGCGCCCGGCTCTCGACCTCCATCTCGAGCAACTGCGCCGCGCCGCGGATGCCGCCCAGGGGGTTCTTGATCTCGTGGGCGAGGTTGCGGATCAGTTCCTTGTTCGCCTTGGCCTGGCCGAGCGCGCGTTCCTCGCGATCCTGGCGGGTCTGCTGCTCGATCTCCACCAATTCGAGCAGCACGTGCGGCGTGCCGTCCATCTGGTTGACGATGGCATGCACCGGCAAGGCGTCGCCGCCGGTCGGGCCGGGGCGGCGCAGCAGCGCCTCCATGCGGCTGGTGGCGAATTCGTTGCGCGCCACGGCGGCCACGGTGTCGCGCAGCGTGTGCGCCTCGACGAACCAGTCGAACACCGAGCCGCGCTGCACGCTGCGCCGCGACAGGCCGAGCACGTTCTCGAAGGAGGCGTTGGCGAAAACGCAGCGCCCGTCGGGCGAGACCACCGCCACCATCGTGGCCAGGTGATCGAAGGCCGCATAGGCCACCGCAGCGTCGGCGCGTGCCCCCTCGCTGGCGGACGGCTGCGCGGGAGCCTTCACGACGCCGGCAACTTGGAGATCTCGCGCTTGATCGCGGCGATGTCGCTTTCCTTGCGCGCGATGGCAGCCTTCATCTCGGCGACGCGGTCCAGGTACTTCTGGTAGTTGCGTTCGTCGCCGCGGCGTTCGGGCTCGCCCTTGTTGTAGTCCTTGAGCATCTGCTCGAGCTGCTCTTCTTCCTTCCTGAGCTCGCCCTCGAGGATGCGCCGGGCGTCGCCGTCGCGGGCGCGCTGCTGCGCGGGTTCGACCTTCGAGTCGGCCGGCCGCGGGCCGCTGCTGGCCGGCACCGGCGAGCCGGTGCGCGGCCGCTGGCCCTGGATCACGGTGACCGGCGCGCCCTCGATGGTGCGGCAGCCCTTCTCCTTGGCCTCGGCCGCACTGATCGTGTCGGTGTAGAGCACCGGCGGCCCCGGGCAGCGATAGACCACCGTATTGGCCTGCGCCGCGGCCTGCAGCGGCCACAGCGCGGCCGCAGTCGTCAGGACCACCAGGCTCGATCGGATACGGTGCATGCGTCGGACTCCTTGCCTGTCCAACGCCGCAGCAGGGCGTGCAGCCGACAGGCTCAACCCGATTGTCGCCCAGCACCGGTGCACGAATGCATGGATGAACCTGCAGAAAAAAGGGACGGCCATGGCCGTCCCTTCGTTCGAGCGGGAAAAGATCACAGGGCGTAGTACATGTCGAACTCGACCGGGTGAGTGGTCATGCGGAAGCGAGTCACTTCCTGCATCTTCAGTTCGATGTAGGCGTCGATGTACGAGTCGGTGAACACGCCACCCTTGGTCAGGAAGGCACGGTCCTTGTCGAGATAGTCGAGCGCCTGGTCCAGGCTGTGGCAGACGGTCGGGATCTTCGCGTCTTCTTCGGGCGGCAGGTGATACAGGTCCTTCGTCGCGGCTTCGCCCGGGTGGATCTTGTTCTCCACGCCGTCCAGGCCGGCCATCAGCAGTGCGCTGAAGGCCAGGTACGGGTTGGCGGAAGGATCCGGGAAGCGCGCCTCGATGCGGCGGCCCTTCGGGTTCGGCACATACGGGATGCGGATCGAGGCCGAGCGGTTCTTCGCCGAATAGGCCAGCTTGACCGGCGCCTCGAATCCCGGCACCAGGCGCTTGTAGCTGTTGGTGCCCGGGTTGGTGATCGCGTTCAGCGCACGGGCGTGCTTGATGATGCCGCCGATGTAGTACAGCGCGAACTCGGACAGGCCGGCATAGCCGTCACCGGCGAACAGGTTCTTGCCGTCCTTCCAGACCGACTGGTGCACGTGCATGCCCGAGCCGTTGTCGCCGACGATGGGCTTGGGCATGAAGGTCGCGGTCTTGCCGTAGGCGGCAGCGACGTTCGCGATCACGTATTTCTGCAGCTGCAGCCAGTCGGCGCGTTGCACCAGCGTGCTGAACTTGGTGCCGATCTCCATCTGGCCTGCGTTGGCCACCTCGTGGTGGTGCACTTCGACCGGGATGCCCAGCGATTCGAGGATCAGGCACATCTCCGAGCGCAGGTCCTGGCCGGCGTCGATCGGGGGCACGGGGAAGTAGCCGCCCTTGACCGACGGACGGTAGCCGTTGTTGCCGTGCTCGTAGTCCTTGCCGGTGTTCCAGGCGGCTTCCTCGGCCTCGATCTTGACGAAGCAGCCGGACATGTCGACCTGCCAGCGCACGCTGTCGAAGATGAAGAACTCGGGCTCGGGGCCGAAGTAGGCGGCGTCGCCCAGGCCGCTGGCCTTCATGTAGGCCTCGGCGCGGCGGGCCAGCGAACGCGGATCGCGCTCGTAGGGCTTGCCGTCGGTCGGGTCGATGACGTCGCAGGTCAGCAGCAGCGTCGGCTCTTCGAAGAACGGGTCGATGTTGGCGGTGTTCGGGTCGGGCATGAGCGTCATGTCCGAGGCCTCGATGCCCTTCCAGCCGGCGATCGAGGAACCGTCGAAGGCGTGACCCGAAGTGAACTTGTCTTCATCGAAAGCGGAGACAGGCACGGACACGTGCTGTTCCTTGCCGCGGGTGTCGGTGAAGCGGAAGTCGACGAACTTGACCTCGTTCTCCTTCACCATCTTCATCACGTCGGCGACGGTCTTGGCCATCAAAGATCTCCTGGCAGGCTGCTTGTGGGATTGGTCGGTAGTCAGGGCCTCAGCCCTGCGGGTAGGGCCCCGGGGGGCCCAAAAAGCGCACAGGAATGTAGCAGAAACCATGCCTGCGACCGGCAGACTTCGGCCTGTGTACCTGAGGCAGCTCCCGCGGATGGCCTGAGGCCATCGCTTCGTCCTGGTGCACCAGAGTGCACACTATTGGTGCGCTCATTTGGTGATTCAACGCACCAACTCGGGGCCCAACTTGGCGCCATGGCCGGCCAGGCCGCGGAGCATTTCGGCGAAGGCCGCCTCCATCGAGTTCGGCTCGCCCTTCACGCCCAGCTCGATGTGCTTGCCCCACTGCGGGTGGTCGACGCTGGGCAGGCTGAACACCTTGATGCCGGGGAAGCGCGTCTCGATGTCTTCCATCAGCGGCGTCAGCGTGGCCTCCATGGCACCGAACACGATCACCGACTTCTCGCGCATGCCGACCTGGCGGCGCAGATGCGCGCAGTGATGGTCGAGCACCCATTCGATCATCGGCCAGGCCATCACCGGAAAGCCCGGCACGAAGAACACGCCGCCCTCGCCCGACGGCGCATGCAGGCTGAAGCCGGCGATCTTGTTGTAGGGATTCGGGATGATGCGCGCGCCCTCGGGAAACACACCCATGTTCAGGCGGTGCACGTTGTCGTCGCGGTCGGGCTCATAGGGCAGGCCCTGCTCGGCTGCGACATCGCGCATGCGCTCCAGGATCAGTTCGCGCGCCTGCGGGTGCAACGCCAGCGGAACCCCGAGCGCACGGCCGGCGCATTGCCGGGTGTGATCGTCCGGCGTGGCGCCGATGCCGCCGCAGGAGAACACCACGTCGCCGCGCTGCGCCGCCGCGAAAGCGTCGCGCAGGTCGGCAGTGATGCGCTCGGGCTCGTCGCCGACGTAGCGGGCCCACGAGAGCGAGAGCCCGCGCGCGGCGAGCAGGTCGATGACCTTGGGCAGGTGCTTGTCCTCGCGCTTGCCCGAGAGGATCTCGTCGCCAATGATGATGAGGCCGAAGTTCATGGCGGAGGCAGCAGTTCCAGGTCGGGGTGGGTGGGCAACGGCGCCGGCGGCGGCGCGGGCGGCGGTGCGGCGGCGGCTTCGGTGCGCAGCGCTTCCAGCGCCGAGAGCGTGAAGTGCGCGAACCACAGTGCCGCGAACGCGAACACCAGCGTGTAGATCCAGATCGCCACCGGCACGAGCACCGGCGCGAGCGCCACGAACATCACGCCAGAGGCCCACACCAGCCCCGGCGCGGCGCCAAGGTAGCCGGTCAGCACGCCCATCGCGAGCAGCGTGGGGCGATGGCGCCGCACGATCTCCAGCCGCTCGTCGCGACTGGCGTGTTCGGACAGCACGTCGTAGACCAGCACGCGGTAGGTGAGCCAGCCCCAGATCAGCGGCGGGATGACGAGCACCAGCGGCGGCACCAGCCACAGCGGCACCGAGATCACCAGCGCCAGCAGCGCCACCAGCGTGGCCAGCAGCGAGACGAGGGCGCCCATCCACATCGAGCCGCCGCGCTTGCGTTCGAGCGAGGCGAAGCGGCGCTCGGCCACCAGGTGCAGCATCGACGGCGTCATCAGGAGGGCCACGCACAGCAGCGCGACGATGACGATCACCGGCGTGGCCAGGAACACCACGATCAGCGGCGCCAGCGCGGACTTCAGGCCGCTCATGCCGAAGCGATCGAGCCACTCGAACAGCATGGTGACGAGCGACCAGTCCGCCAGCGTGCCGTTGACGGCATCGATGGCCGCGTCCCAGAACAGGTAGCCCAGGCCGAGCGCGGCCACCACCATCAGCACCAACGGCAGCACCGACAGGGCGATGACGCGCGGGTGCAGGCAGTAGGCCGCCGCGCGCCAGAAGGAGTCGAGCAGGAGCTTCATGCAGCCGCCGCCCGCGCCCTCAACGCAGGTTGCCGGTGTGGCCGAGCGAGTAGCGGCCCGGTTGCGGCCAGACGGTCAGCCCGTGCGGCTCGGCACCGACCTTGACCTGCTTGACGTCGCCGCTGGCGGTGTCGAAGCGGTAGATCACGTCGTCGTAGCGCGCGGCGAGCCACAGGTACTTGCCGTCGGCGCTGACATTGCCCATGTCGGGGCTGCCGCCGCCGGGCACGGCCCAGCGCACGACGACCTTCTCGGTGGCGAAGTCGATCACCGACACGCCGCCGTTGCCCAGCCGTGCGCCGTGGATCTTGTGCGAGCCGCGGTTGGCCACGTACAGGCTCTTGCCGTCGCGGCTCGGGTACAGGCCGTGCGCGCCGAGGCCGGTCTGGATGAAGCCGACCTGTTTGAAGGACTCGCCGTCGACGACATGCACACCGTCGGCATGCATGTCGGCGATGTAGAAGCGCTTGCCGTCGGGCGAGATGCGGATGTCCTGAGGCATGCCTTTCTCGACGGTGCAGACCTCGGTTTCGCCGGGCTCCCACACCTGGCCGGGCTGGGTGCGCGGCGCGCCGGGCCTTTCCTTGAAACGCGTGCTGGGCATCTGCAGCTTCAGGTAGCCCAGCACCTTGCGCTCGGCGAGGTCGATCTTCGCGATGGTGCCGGAGAACTCGCAGGTGAAGATCGCGAAACGGCCGTCGATCGAGAAGTCCGCGTGGTTGATGCCGGGGCAACCGGGCACGTCGATCGAGTACTGCATCGCCATCGTCTTGGGGTCGCGGAAGTCCAGGCGCTTGCGCGCTTCGGCGACCACGATCGCCGACTTGCCGTCGGGCGTGGCGTACATGTTGTAGGGGTCGTCCACCATCACCGCCTTGCCCGGCTTGCCGGTCTTCGGGTCGATGGGCGTGAGGCTGCCGTCGGTGCGGCCTTCGGCGTTGTTGGTCACCCACAGCGTGCGCAGATCCCACGAGGGCACGATGTGCTGCGGCCCGATGCCGACCTTGAACCGGTCGATCACCTTCATCGCGGTCGGATCGACGACATAGACGTCGCCCGAGCGCAGGTTGGGCACGTAGATGCGCTCCAGGTCATCCTTGAGCGCCGGGCTGATCCTCTCGGCACCCGTCTCACTGTAGACGTTCTTCGGGTTGGGCACCGGCGGCATGCCTGGCACCGTGTTCACCGCGGGCACCGCGGCGGGCGCGCTGGCCGCCGACGCTGCGCCCTGCGCCTGCACGCCGAGCCAGGCGCCCGCGCTCGCGAGCCCCGTGACCGCCAGGGCCAGCGCCTGAAGACGGCGAAGATGCAATTTCTTGTTTGCCATGGGAAGAATCGAAGTGATGAAGGACGTCACCCGTGATTGTCAACGAGACCGGGTGCGCTCACGGATGGCCGACACGGATGCTTCGACGATGCGCTCGACGCCGATTCGGCCCAGCGCCACCGTGGCGCGCCGCGGGTCGCCCGAGACGCCAGGCCGCTCGGCGGGCGTCGAGGCGCGGCCCAGCCACTGCGGCCGCACCAGCGCTTCGTCGGCGGCCAACGCCAGCGCGGTGTCGGCCAGTCCCGCGTGGGTGCCGATCTCGTCGGCCTTGAAGCCCCGCGCGGCAAGCAATTCGGCATGGCCCTGCCGCGACGCGCGGTAGTACTCGCCGAGCGCGTGCACGCGGCACGGTGTGCCGCCGCCGGCCCATTCGCGGTTCAACCTCGCGGCCACGCGCTCCTCGCTCTTCTGGTAGCCGCCGTGGTCACCGAGGAACACCACCTCGCGAAAGCCGTGGCGTCGAAAGCTGCGCGCCGCGCCTTCCAGCACCGCCTCGAAAGCCGGCTCGGGGATCGAGATGGTTCCGGCGTAACGCATGTGCGCCACCGGCGGCTCCACGCTGCCTTCGGGCACATAGGCCATCACCGGTGCGACCAGCGCATTGCCCAGTTCGCGTGCGATCAGCTCGGCGAACACCCGGGCGCGCACGTTGTGCTTGCCCAGCACCATGTGCGGCCCGTTCTGCTCGGTGCCGCCCAGCGGCACGAGGATGGTGGTGGCGCCCGCCGCGATGCGCTCGCGCAGCTCGGTGGAGGTCAAGGCCTCGAGTTGCACGGCATCGGCCGCCGGCGATCCCCATGCCAGCACGGGCACCAGCCACAGCGCGGCCAGCAGGCCGCGCAACACCGACGAGAAACAGGCGTTACTCATCGTCTCCGCCGAGCACCCCTCCGAGCAGCCCGCCCGCGGCCAGGCCGCCGAGCACCGAGCCCTCTTCGCGGCTGCCGCCGCGCTGCGGCGCTGCCGCGAACACCCGCGAGGCCAGGCGCGAGAACGGCAGGCTCTGCAGCCACACCGTGCCGGGGCCGCTGACCTTGGCAAAGAACAGGCCCTCGCCGCCGAACAGCGCCGTCTTGATCTTGCCCACGTACTGGATCTCGAAGCTCACGTTCGGCGTCATCGCCACCAGGCAACCGGTGTCGACCAGCAGGGTCTGGCCCGGCTGCAGTTCGCGCCGCACGACGGTGCCACCGGCGTGCACGAAGGCCAGACCATCGCCCTCGAGCTTCTGCATGATGAAGCCCTCGCCACCGAAGAAGCCGACCGACAGCTTCTGCTGGAAGTGGATGCCCAGCGACACGCCGCGGGCCGCGCACAGGAAGGCGTCCTTCTGGCAGATCAGCGTGCCGCCGAGCTGGCGCAGATCCATCGGCAGGATCTTGCCCGGGTAGGGTGCAGCGAAGGCCACGCGCTGCTTGGCGTTCACCTGATTGCTGTAGACGGTCGTGAACAGCGACTCGCCGGTCACCAGGCGCTTGCCCGCGCCGAGCAGCTTTCCGAAGAAGCCGCCCTGCTGCGCGCCGCCGTCGCCGAACACCGTGTCCATGCCGATGCCGGCATCCATGAACATCAGGCTGCCCGCCTCGCCGACGGCCGCTTCGCCGGGGTCGAGCTCGACCTCGACGAACTGCATCTCCGAACCCTTGATCTCGTAGTCCACCACATCCATGGCCATGTGCCCGACTCCTTCTTGAATGAATGTGCACAACGCACTGCACTGCGCAGCGCAATGGCGCCCATTCTCGCCTACCCCCTAGTTGCATCCCCCCAAAGAGGTAACGCGCAACAGCGAGGTCAAGTCCAGAATTCCGCATCCCCGCGACGCACCATGAGCCTGCACCTGCCCACCCTGATGACCGTCTGCATCGCCGCGCTGGCCACCTCGGCCGCGGTGATGACGCTGCACGGTCTCACGCAGCGCACCTACCGCGGCTATGGCTGGTGGGTGGCCGCGCAGTGGCTGCTGGCGCTGGGCTGCCTGCTGCACCTGTTCCGCGACAGCTCGCCGGAACTGCTGCCGCTGGGCAACCTGCTGCTGCTGCAGTGGCCGATCGTCGTGCTGGCGGGCATGCGCCGCTTCTGCCTTCGCCACGCCTCGCGCGTGCCGCAGTCGCTCGACTGGCTGCTGCTAGCGCTGGTCTATCTGGTGTGGCTGGCCACCTGGGCGGCCCACGGCTCGCTGGCCGCCCGCGTGGCCGCCTTTGCGGCGGGCGCCTGCGCGCTCCACCTGTACGGCGCGCTGATGCTCTCGCGCATGGCCGAGCTGCGCGAGGGCAGCACGATGAAGCTGCTGGTCTCGGTGGAACTCGCGTCCGCCGCGGTGCAGGCCGTCCGCCTGGGACTGGCGCTGTCCGACGGCATCGACGGCGCTGCCGGCGACCGCATGCTGCTGGCCAGCGGCCTGGTGATCGTGGTGTCTTCGCTGGTGATGGTCTACCTCGCGCTGATGCTGACCAATGAACGGTCCGAAGCGAACCTGCGCGCGATGCATCGCAAGCTGCGCTACCTGGCCGACATCGACGTGCTGACGCGCGTGCCCAACCGCCGGCACTTCCACGAACTGGCCGCACGCGTGCTCGACGCCGGCGCTGCGCCGCCGTGCACGCTGATGATGTTCGACGTCGACCACTTCAAGCGCATCAACGACCTGCTCGGCCATGCCGCCGGCGACGAGGCGCTGCGCCAGGTGGCGCGCTGCGTGCGCGACTCGCTGCGCACGCCCGACGTGGCCGGCCGCCTGGGCGGCGACGAGTTCGCCGTGCTGCTGCCCGGCACCGGCATCGACCATGCGATGACGGTAGCCACGCGCATCGTCGCCCGCCTGGCCGACCGCCAGGTCGCGCCCACGCACGCGCCGCTGAGCCTGAGCTTCGGCATCGTGCAGATGCACGACGGCGAATCGCTCGACGACGCACTGCGCCGTGCCGACCAGGCGCTGTACGAAGCCAAGCGCCAGGGCCGCAGCCGGGCCGTGGCTGCTTTCGGCCTCGAGGCGCGGCCGGTGTTCGGCGAGAGCCGCTCGCTCGGCCTGACCAGCCTTTGAGACCGCCGCGGCCAGGGCGATAGACTGGGGCATGCCCGACATCGCGACCTTGCCCGCCGCAAACGCCAGCGAAGAACGCCCGCGCCCCGGCGACAGCTACGTCCAGTCGTTCGCCCGCGGGCTGGCGGTGATCCGCTCTTTCGACGCCCGCGCACCGCAGCAGACGCTGACCGAAGTCGCCCAGCGCACCGGCCTCACGCGCGCCGGCGCGCGCCGCATTCTGCTCACGCTCGAGGGCCTGGGCTACGTCAGCAGCCAGGGCCGCCAGTTCAGCCTCACGCCGAAGATCCTCGACCTCGGCTTCGCCTACCTGTCTTCGCTGCCGCTGTGGAACCTGGCCGAACCGGTCATGGAAAAGCTGGTCGAAGAGGTCAAGGAGTCCTGCTCGGCCGCCGTGCTCGACGGCGCCGACATCGTCTACGTGCTGCGCATTCCCACACACAAGATCATGAGCATCAACCTGGGCATCGGCAGCCGGCTGCCGGCCGCCTGTACCTCGATGGGCCGCACGCTGCTCGCCGAACTCGATGCCGCTTCGCTCGACGCCAGGCTCGCCCGCCACCCGCTGGTGGCGCACACGGCCCACACACTGACCGACCCGGCGCGCTGGAAGGCGGAACTGGCGCGCGTGCGCCAGCAGGGCTGGTGCCTGGTCGACCAGGAGCTCGAAGAAGGCCTGGTGTCTCTGTCGGTGCCGATCCGCGACCGCTCCGGCCGCGCCATCGCCGCGATGAACATCAGCGGCCAGGTGGCGCGCACCTCGGCGCGTCACATGGTCGAGCAGTTCCTGCCGCGGCTGCAGGCCGCGTCGGCACAGATCTCGCAGATGCTGCAGATGAAGCCTTGAGCACCCGCGCCCGGAGACCCGTTTGATCCATCTGCTCAACCTGCTCGCCGCCATCGCCCTGCTGGTGTGGAGCACGCACCTCGTGCGCACCGGCATGCTTCGCGTGGCCGGCGAGAACCTGCGCGGCGTACTGGCCAAGAGCTTCAGCAACCGGCTCAGCGCGATGCTTGCCGGCCTGGGCGTGACGAGCCTGGTGCAGTCCGCCACCGCCACCTGCCTGATCGTCGCCAGCTTCGTCGGCAAGGGACTGGTAGCCACCGGCGCGGCGCTGGCGGTGATGCTGGGCGCCGATGTCGGCTCCGCGATGATGGCGGTGGTCTTCTCGTTCGACCTGTCGTGGCTGTCGCCGCTGCTGATCTTCGTCGGCGTGGTGATGTTCACCTCGCGGCAGGACACCGGCATCGGCCGCGTCGGCCGCGTGCTGATCGGCCTGGGGCTGATCACGCTGGCGCTGCAGCTCATCGTCGAGGCGACCACGCCGCTGACGCAGTCGCCCGCCGTGCGCACGCTGCTCGCCTCGCTGCCCAACGAGGTGCTGCTCGACATCGTGGTCGGCGCGGTGCTCACCGTGCTCTCCTACTCGAGCCTGGCGATCGTGCTGCTCACCGCGACGCTGGCCAGCTCCAGCATCCTGCCGGTCAACGTGGCGCTGGGTCTGGTGATCGGCGCCAACCTGGGCAGCGGCCTGCTGGCGATGATCGCCACCGGCGGCGCCTCGCCGCAGGTGCGCCGCCTGCCGCTGGGCAACCTGATCTTCAAGCTCGCCGGCGCAGCCATTGCCATCCCGCTGCTGCCGCAGGCCCACGTGTGGCTGCAACTCACCGGCGCCGCGGTGCACGAGCAGGTGGTCTGGTTCCATCTCGGCTTCAACCTTCTGCTGGCCACGCTGTTCATCAGCTTCACCGGCGTGGTGGGCCGGCTCGTCGAGCGCCTGCTGCCCGAGCCGGCGCTGGGCGCCGATGCCTCGCGTCCACGCCACCTCGACCCGACGGCGCTGGCCACGCCCTCGCTGGCCATCAGCTGCGCGGCGCGCGAGGCGCTGCACCAGGCCGACGTGGTGGAGACCATGCTGCGCGGCATCATGCCGGTGATCCGACACAACGACCTCCAGCTGGCCGAGCAGCTGCGCAAGATGGACGACAGCGTCGACGAGCTGTACTCGGCGATCAAGTTCTACCTGACGCAGATCTCTCGCGAGGCGCTGTCCGAACGAGAGAGCCGCCGCTGGACCGACATCCTGTCGTTCACGATCAACATGGAGCAGATCGGCGATGTCATCGAGCGCGTGCTGCAGGACGTGGAGGACAAGAAGATCCGCAAGAACCGCAGCTTCTCGGAGGCCGGCCTGGCCGAGATCAGCCACCTGCACGAGCGCCTGATGGCCAACCTGCGCCTGGGCATGAGCGTGTTCCTCGACGGCCACGTGCGCGACGCCAAGAAGCTGCTGGAAGAGAAGGCGCGATTCCGCGACCTCGAGCGCGAGTACGCCGCCAGCCACATCGGGCGGCTGCAGGACAACACCGCGCAGAGCATCGAGACGAGCTCGCTCCACCTGGACCTCATCAGCGACCTCAAGCGCATCAACTCGCACCTGTGCTCGATCGCCTACCCCATCCTCGACTCGGCCGGCGTGCTGTCGCAGACGCGCATCCGCCATTCCAAGCTCGCCGAACTGTCGGGCGAAGAACACAAGCCCTGAGGCGAGCATGGCGCTGAGCTGGCCGGTGGTGGCCGCGGTGCTGTTCGGCGCGCTGCTGCACGCCTCGTGGAATGCGCTCATCAAGGGCGGCACCGACAAGTCGCTGGACACGGCGCTGATCCTCGGGCTGGGCATGGTCGTGGCGCTGCCGGTGGTGGCCGTCGTCGGCCTGCCGGCGCGCGAAGCCTGGCCCTACCTCGCCGCCTCGATCGTGGTGCACCTGGGCTACTACATCGCGCTGGTCAGCGCCTACCGGCATGGCGACCTCGGGCTGACCTACCCGGTGATGCGCGGTCTGGCACCGCTGCTGGTGGCCTGCGCCAGTGCGGCGCTGATCGGCGAGGTGCTGCCCCTGGCCGCATGGTTCGGCCTGATGGCCATCAGTGTGGGCGTGGTCGGCGTGGGCCTGTCGCGCAGTGCCCTCGGCGGCCACCCCGGCAAGGCGCTGCGCTACGCGCTGGCCAACGCCGCGATCATCGCGCTGTACACCGTGATCGACGGCCTGGGCGTGCGCGCCGCGGGCCATGCGCTGAGCTACGTGGCCACCCTTTTCCTCTTCGAAGGTCTGCCCTACTTCCTGCTCGTCATGTGGCGGCGCGGCGAGCAGCGGCCGCAGGCCTGGCGCTACATGGCCCGTCGCTGGAAGCTCGGGCTGGCCGGCACCGCCGCCTCGTTCGGCTCCTATGCGATCGCACTGTGGGCCATGACGCAGGCCCCAGTGGCGACCGTGGCGGCGCTGCGCGAAACCTCGGTGCTGTTCGCCGCCGCGCTGGGCACGCTGTGGCTGAAGGAGGATTTCGGCGCCCTGCGTGCCGCCGGGACCGTGCTGGTGCTGGCCGGCGTGCTGTCATTGCGTCTGGCTTGACGCATGTCGGCCCCGGGCGGGCCGGAAGCTCCTAGACTGCGCTCACAAGATGGGCTCGGTTGGGGGCACACATGGAGACTTGGCGCTTCGAGACGGCGCAGCAGCGGTGGACCATGCTCGCCTGGCCGTTGCTGGCAGGGCTGGCGCTGCCGCCCGCGACCGCTGCCGACGGCGATGCCCGCACGCCCGTTCCAGTCACGCGGGACGTGGCCGACATGGACATCACCGAGCTGGTGAACGTGCCCGTCTCGCCCTTCGACGTCTCGAGCCATCTCGATCGCGGCTACCGCGCCTCGAACGCTGTGTCCGCCTCGCGGTTCGATGCCCCGGTGAGCGAGTTGCCATTCGCCATCCAGGCGTTCACGGAGGCCTTCATACGGGACCAGGCGCCGCGCGACATCCATGACATCGCTCGCTACTCGCCGGGCGTGACCTACCGAAGCAACGACTTCAGCGAAGGCAACGCCAACCTGGCCATCCGCGGCTTCGCGGTGAGTTCGGTGCCGGGCGGCACGCAGATACTGCGCGACGGCTTCGCCGGCCCCTCGATCTTCGACTTCACCAACATCGCCCGCGTGGAGGTGGTCAAGGGCCCATCTTCCTTCCTGTACGGGCAGGTGGCACCCGGCGGCATCGTCAACATCATCACCAAGAGCCCGCAACCGCGTTTCGAGGCTTCCGGCCGGGCCGGGTTCGGCTCGTACGGACAGTACCGCGTCGAGGCCGACGTGACCGGGCCCGTGTCGAGCACGCTGCGCTACCGCCTCGCCGCGTCGCACGACCAGGACATCCACTACTGGGAGCCTTACGACGCACAGTCGCGCAACTTTTCCCCCGCCCTGTGGTGGCAAGCCAGCGAGCGGGTCAGCGTGTCGCTCAAGTACGAGAACTTCCGCAAGCTCGAGACCCCGCTGCTGCTGCAGAAGCCGGGCTACGGGCGCCAGCGCGGCATCGTGCCGACGCCATCCGATCCCAACCTGGCCGGCGTCGACGTGCCGGGCCTGCCGGACACCTGGAACAGCATGTCCGACGTCGACTACCGGCGCAGCGAAAGCGAAGGCCTGAGTGCATGGATCGACTTCACGCTCGACGATCACTGGCACCTGCGCGGCGCCTATGCGAAGCAGCACTACAGCACGGACATGCTGTTCTCGGGCAACTTCGGCATGCCCGACAACACGACCTTCCTGCAGGGCCGGCGTCTGCGTGCGCAGGTCTACACCAACAGGGACGAAACCCTCTCGGTCGATGCGGTCGGCCAGTACCGGTTCGGGGCCGCGAGCCTGCGCGTGCTGCTGGGCGCGCAGCAGGTCCGGCGGCAGTTCGAGAACTGGGCGGCCCAGGCGCCGAACGACCCGGCGCTGGGCAGTGACCCGATCGCCTCGCCCTTGCCGCTGTGGGATCTGCGCGACCCGTCCACCTGGAATCGCCACGTCACCATCCCGCGCTCGGCGCTAACCGCGAATCCGACGGACCGCCGCTCCGATGCCGAAGACCGGTCCGTCTATGCCGGCAGCACGCTGGGCCTGCTCGACGATCGGCTGCTGCTGCTGGCCGGCTGGCGCCTGACCCGCACGGCCAACACGGTCGAGAACCGGCTGACGCAGCGGGTCGACCGGATCGACGCCCGCAAGACCACGCCGCAGTTGGGCGTGCTCTACAAGATCGATCCGGGCCTCGCCGTGTTCGCCTCGTACGCCGAATCCTTCGTCCCCGGCGCGAGCGTCCTGAACCGCCTCGACGGGACGACGGCCTCCGCCGAACCCAGCGAAGGCAAGGGCTTCGACCTGGGCTTGAAAAGCGTGCTGCTGGACGGCCGCGTCAGCGGCACGCTGAGCTTCTTCGACCTGCGCAATCGGCGAATCGTCAACGACGTGGCGCGGACGAACGCCGCCGGCTCGGTGGAGATCTTCAACCTGCAAAGCGGCGAGCAACGCTCGCGCGGCGTCGAACTGGACCTCACCCTGAAACCCGCGCCACGCTGGCAGGTCTACCTCTCCTACAGCTACATGGACGCGCGCATCGTCGAAGTCACGGGCCACGACGCCGCGGTGCTGGCGCAGGACCCCGCCACGCTGGATGCCGCGGGCCAGATCAACTACAAGAACGTGAAGCTGCTGCACGGCGCCAGGCTGCAGATGAGCGCACCGCACCTGGCCAACCTGTGGGCACGCCACGACTTCGGTGCGGGCCCGCTGGAAGGCGCCTACCTGGGCGGGGGACTCAACATCGTGCGCGACCAGACGCTGCTGCCGGACGGGCCTGCGTCGTCGCGCCAGAGCTACGCGCTGGTGAATGCGCTGGCAGGCTATGCCTGGCGGGCGAACGGCCGGCCCATGAGCCTGGAGCTGACCGGCAAGAACCTCGGCGGCGCCACCTACCGGCCGTCGCAGAGCACACGTGCGCGTCCGCGCGAAGTGCTGCTCACGCTGCGGATCACGACATGAAGCAGCGCTCGCTGACCCGCCGAGTCTGCGGGGCCCTGCTCGGCTGCATGCTCGCCATGCTGCCGCCCCACGGCGGCGCCGGCGCGCAGGACCGGCCCGCCGAGTCCGCGGCGAGGGTGGAAGCCGCATTCCTGCGCAACTTCGCGCGTTACGTCGGCTGGCCATCGCGCGCGTTCGCCAGCGAGCGCTCGGCCTGGAACATCTGCGTGCTCGGCAACGGCCACTTCGACGGCACGCTGGAGGAGACCTTCCGGAACCGCACCGAGCAAGGCCGCGCGTTCGAGGTGCTGCGGGCCACCCGGCTGGAGCAGTTGCCGCCGTGCCAGATCATCTTCGTCGACCTCGCGCAGGCCACCGATCGCCGGGCCGTGCTGGCCAGGCTCCAGAAGCAGCCGGTGCTGACCGTGGGCAGAGCGCCGGAGTTCCTCGACGAGGGGGGGATCGTCCGGCTGCTGGCCGGCGACCGCATCGAGATGAGCATCAACCTCGATCAGGCCCGCGCCGCCTCGCTGACGATCCCCTCGACGATGCTCGAAGTCTCGCGCGGAGTCCTGGAGAACGGCACGCTGCGGAGGTGGCGATGATGCCGCTGCGCTCGCAGGACATTCGCGGCAAGCTCGCGCTGGCGCTCTTCGTCGCGGCACTGCTGGCATTCATGGCGGCCAGCGGGGCGGTGCTCCTGCTCGAACGCTTCACGCTCGAGATGCGCGCCCGCACCGTCGTCGAGCCCTATGTGCAGCTGGTTTCCGTGGGCGCGGAGGCCGCCGTGGCCTTCCGCGACACGACGCGGGCGCAGGAAATCCTCGACACCCTGCGCGCCAACGCACAGATCCTCGATGCGCAGATCGTGCTGGCCGACGGTAGCGAGCTGGCACGCTACCGCGCCCGTGGCCAGACGGCGCCCGAGGACCTGCCACCACGCGCCGACGGCCTGCTGGTGTCCCAGGACCGGCACACGGTGGACTCGTGGCAAGGCCTGCGCGACGGCGCGCGGCTGCACCTGGTGATGCACCTGGGCGAACTCGAGCGCCAGACACGCGATGCCCTGCTCATGATCGCCGCCGGGACGATCGTGCTGCTGACCGTGCTCGCCTTCGGCCTGCGGGCCGCGCTTCAGCGCAGCATCGTCAGCCCGATCGCCGCGCTCGCCGAGGCCGTCGATCGGGTGCGCACGGGGGCCGACTACGGCCCCCGCGTGCCGGTGGCCGGGGCCGACGAGATCGCCCGGCTGGGCCAGGGCTTCAACGCGATGCTGCAAGCGATCTCGGAGCGCGAGGGCGAACTGCGCCGGCTGTCGGTCGTGCATCGCGCGGTGCTCGACAACGTGGGCACCGGCATCGTCTCGGTCGGCCGCGACGGCGTGGTGACGACGTTCAACCGAGCGAGCGAGCGGCTGCTCGGCTACAGCGCCGACGAGGTGGTGGGCAAGCTGACGCCGGCCACCTGGCATGACCCGCAGGAAGTGGCCCACCGCGCGCGCGAGCTCACCGATCAGCTGGGCGAGCCCGTCGAGCCCGGCATGGAGGTGTTCTTCGCCCGCGCGCGCCGCAACCTGCCCGACGAGTCGGAATGGAACTTCATCCGCAAGGACGGCACCCGCGTGCCGGTGCAGCTGACCTTGACGGCCAAACGGGGCGAAGCCGGCGAGCCGCTCGGCTTCGTCGGCCTCGTGCTGGACCTCACGGAGCGCAAGCAGGCCGAGGCAGCGCAACACCGCTACCAGGTCGAACTCGAGCAGACCGTGCAGCAGCGCACCGCCGAACTGCGGCTCGCGCGCGATGCTGCCCAGGCGGCCAACCAGGCCAAGAGCGCGTTCCTGGCCAACATGAGCCACGAGATCCGTACGCCGATGAACGCGATCCTGGGCATGTCGGCCCTGGCCTTGAAGGGCGAGCTCGCGCCGCAGCAGCGCAACTACGTCGGCAAGGCGCATGCCGCGGCGAAATCCCTGCTCGGGATCATCAACGACATCCTCGACTTCTCGAAGATCGAGGCCGGCAAGCTGCAGCTGGAGTCGATCGCGTTCTCGCTCGACGAGGTGCTGGCGCAGTTGGTCGACGTGCTCGGCCTGCGCGCCGAGGAGGCGGGGCTGGAACTGTTGCTGGACCTGCCCGCGAATCTGCCGACGGCGTTGCTGGGCGATCCGTCGCGGCTCGGGCAGGTGCTGCTCAACCTGGGCAACAACGCCGTCAAGTTCACCGAGCACGGCGAGGTCACCATCGCCGTCGCCGCGCTGTCGTGCGACGCCAGCTCGGCCCTGCTGCAGTTCGAGGTGCGCGACACCGGCATCGGCATGAGCACCGAGGTGCAGCAGCACCTGTTCGAGTCGTTCTCGCAGGCAGATGCCTCCACCAGCCGCCGCTACGGCGGCACCGGGCTGGGGCTGGCGATCAGCCGGCACCTGGTGCGGCTGATGGGCGGCGAGCTGCAGGTTGTCAGCACGCCGGGGCGTGGCAGCCGCTTCGCTTTCAGCCTGCGATTCGGGTTGCAGGCCGGCGTGGCCGAAGCGGCGCCGCCGGGGATCGGCAGCCAGGCCCTGTGCGCCGCCCGCGTGCTGATCGTCGACGACGGCGCCGGTGCACGCGAGGTGCTCATGCGGGCCTGCACGGCCCTGGGTCTGCGGCCCGATTCGGTTGCCGACACCGACGACGCCTTGCAGCGCAGGGCGCTGGCCGATGCGAACGGCGCGCCGTACAAGCTTTTGCTGGTCGATGCGAACATGCCGGGCGCGGACGGACTCGATTGCGTCGCCACCCTGGCCCGGCAAGCGCCGCCCGCCGCGGCCATCCCGATCTTGCTGATGGTCACGCCGCTGTCGCGCGACGGCGTGCAGGCGCGGCTGGCCGAGCGACAGATGAAGGTCGGTGCGCTGCTGCTCAAGCCCGTCACACCGGCGAGGCTGGTCGAAGCGGTCAACCGGCTGCTCGTCGATCCGTTCGGCGGCGCCGCGCACGAGCTTCCCTCCGCACCCGCACCAGCCAAGCCGCACGCCAGCCTGCGCGGCGCACGCATCCTGCTTGTCGAGGACAACGAGACCAATCAGGAAGTGGCGGTCGCCCTGCTCGGCACCGCCGGCATCGAGGTCAGCGTGGCCGGCAACGGCCAGGAGGCGCTGGACTGGCTGGAGCGCAAGGATTTCGATGCCGTGCTGATGGACTGCCAGATGCCGGTGATGGACGGATACGCCGCCACGCGGGCCCTGCGCCGCTCGCCGCAGCGGCAATCGCTGCCGGTCATCGCGATGACGGCCAACGCGATGGTCGGTGACCGCGAGGCCGCCCTGGCGTGCGGCATGAACGACCACATCGCCAAGCCGATCGACTTCGAAGAGGTGTTCGCGACGCTGGAGCGCTGGGTTCGCCCGGCGGCGCCGCCGGCCTGAGGTCGATCAGCGCGAGCCGTCCTGTTCCAGCGCGTGCGCCAGGATCAGCGCGGCTTCCAGCGTGAAGCGGCCGTGCGCCAGTTGCGATCGCAACTCGTCGGCTCCCAGGCAGGCGAAGCCCGCCACTTCGCCGTCCTGGTTGGCCGGCAGCGCGCGCAGCGGCAGGGTGGCCTGGAAGAGCGTCGCCTTCTCGACCATGTAGCCCTCGTCCACCGGCCGACGGATCTGCAAGTGCCCCAGGGGCCGCAGCCGGTCGAGCTCGGTCAGGTGCAGGCCGGCCTCTTCCCAGGTCTCGCGCTCCAGCGTTTTCGGCACGTCCTCGTCGGCGCTCATCAGGCCGCCGACCAGCGTGTCCCACAGGCCGGGGTCGGTGGCCTTGTCGAAGGCGCGCTGCTGCACCCAGAAGCGGCCGTCCGGATGGCGGCCGACCAGGTGCACGGCGTGCGTGGTGATGCCCAGTGGCCGCACCGCGGCGCGCTCGATGGCGCCGTGCCGCTGGCCGGCCGCGTCGGTGACCGGCAGCAGCTCGTCGCGCCAGCGGCTGGCCAGCCCTTGATCGCGCAGCCAGTGCGCCAGATCGGCCAGCGTTTCGTCGTCGTGCGAGCCGATCTGCCAGGCGTTCGCCACGGCGCGCAGCGGCAGGCCGGCCTCCGCCATGCGCAGGCCCATGCCCGGCTCGATCGAGCCGATCTCGGCATGGCCCAGGCGCAGCGGCTCGCGCGGGCGCAGCGGCGGCTGGGCGGCGCGCAACCGCAGGGCATCGAGCCAGCCGGTCTCGCTCATGAGGCTGCTCCGTCGCTGCCGCCGCCGGCCAGCAAGGCTCGCAGGCCCTCCTCGTCGAGCACAGACACGCCCAGCTCGCGCGCCTTGTCGAGCTTGCTGCCAGCCTCGGCACCGGCGATCACGAAGTGCGTCTTCTTCGACACTGAGCCGCTGACCTTGCCGCCCGCCGCCTCGATCAGATCCTTGGCCTCGTCGCGGCCCAGCGTGGGCATCGTGCCCGTGAGCACCAGCGTCTTGCCGGCCAGCGGCTTGGGGCCGGCATCGGCCTGCGTGCCCTCGCCTTCCGTCCAGTGCAGGCCGACTGCGCGCAACTGCTCGACCACCTCGCGGTTGTGCGGCTGCTCGAAGAAGGTGCGGATGCTCTGCGCCACCACCGGGCCGACGTCGTTGACCTCCAGCAGCTGCTCCACGCTCGCATCCATCACGCGATCGATGCCGCCGAAGTGT
This sequence comes from Rhizobacter sp. AJA081-3, assembly GCF_017795745.1. Taxonomy (GTDB): domain Bacteria; phylum Pseudomonadota; class Gammaproteobacteria; order Burkholderiales; family Burkholderiaceae_C; genus Piscinibacter. The sequence continues at coordinate 2,397,372 of NZ_CP059067.1, forward strand.
TTCGCCAGGTCCTTCGCCGTCGTCTCGCCGACATGGCGGATGCCCAGGCCATAGAGGAAGCGCGCCAGCGTCGTCGATTTGCTCTTCTCCAGCCCGGCCAGCAGGTTGGCGGCGCTCTTCTCTCCCATGCGTTCCAGCGCGCTGAGCTTGGCCAGGCCGAGCGTGTACAGCTCGGGCAGCGTGCGCACGATGCCGGCGTCGACGAGCTGCTCGACCAGCTTGTCGCCCAGACCCTCGACGTCGAGCGCGCGGCGCTGCGCAAAATGCAGGATGGCCTGCTTGCGCTGCGCCGGGCAGTACAGGCCGCCGCTGCAACGCCAGTCGACCTCGCCTTCCTCGCGCGCGATGGCGCTGCCGCACACCGGGCACTTTCCGTCCAGGCGCTTGTACAGGTCGAAGGGCTCGCCCACGTCGGCCGTCCGCTTCTCCAGCACCACGCCCACCACCTCCGGGATCACGTCGCCGGCACGGCGCACGATCACCGTGTCGCCGATGCGAACGTCCTTGCGGCGCGTCTCGTCCTCGTTGTGCAGCGTGGCGTTGCTCACCGTCGTGCCGCCGACGAACACCGGCTCCAGCTTGGCCACCGGCGTGAGCTTGCCGGTGCGGCCGACCTGGATGTCGATGTCGCGCAACACCGTCATCTGCTCCTGCGCCGGGTATTTGTGCGCCACCGCCCAGCGCGGCTCGCGCGAGACGAAACCCAGCCGCTGCTGCAGCGCGCGCGAATTGACCTTGTAGACCACGCCGTCGATGTCGAAGGGCAGCGCGTCGCGCTTCGCGCCCATCGCGCGGTGGAACTCGACCAGGCCCTCGGCACCCTGCAGCACCGCGCGATCGGCGCACACCGGCATGCCCATGGCCTGCAGCGCGTCGAGCAGCGACGAGTGCGTCGCCGGCACTTCCCAGCCCTGCACGTCACCCAGGCCGTAGGCGAAGAAGCTCAAGGGCCGCGACATCGTCACCGCCGGGTCGAGCTGGCGCACTGCGCCGGCCGCGGTGTTGCGCGGGTTCACGTACGTCTTCTCGCCTTTCTGGCGCTGGGCCTCGTTGAGCGCCTCGAAGTCGTCGCGGCGCATGTAGACCTCGCCGCGCACCTCGATGACGGCAGCTTCGGTGCCGTTCAGGCGCAAGGGGATCTGGCCGATGGTGCGGATGTTCTGCGTCACGTCCTCGCCGGTTTCGCCGTCGCCGCGCGTGGCGGCCTGAACCAGCACGCCACGCTCGTAGCGCAGGTTGATGGCCAGGCCGTCGAACTTCAGCTCGGCGGCGTACTCGATGGGCGGGTCGGTGTCGGCCAGCTCGAGCTCGCGGCGCACACGCGCGTCGAACGCCAGCGCGCCGGTGGCTTCGGTGTCGGTTTCGGTGCGGATCGACAGCATCGGCACCGCATGCCGCACCGGGGCGAAGCCATCGAGCACCTTGCCGAGCACACGCTGGGTGGGGGAGTCCGGCGTCTGCAGTTCAGGATGAGCGGCCTCGAGGGCCTGCAGTTCCTGGAACAGGCGGTCGTACTCGGCGTCCGGGATCTCCGGCGCGTCGAGCACGTAGTAGCGGTGCGCGTGGTGGTGCAGCAGCCGGTGCAATTCGCCGGCGCGTGCAGCGGGGTCGTGGGAGCTCATGCAGCGATTGTCGGCCAGCTGCGGCGGCGCGTGCCCGCCGCCGGTTCAGCTGAACAGCCGCCGTGCCGCCGCGGAGCCGGCAGCGAGGTCGCGCGCGGCCAGTTCGTCATACAGGCGAGTCAACTCGCTGCCGATCACCGCAAAACTCTCGGCGCCCAGCGGGTGGCCGTTGTCGTCGACGATGGCGGCGTCCATGCCCAGCGACAGCGCCTGCGCGCTGGCCTGCCAGGCGACGAAGGGCTCGCTGGCCGGGTCGGTCTGCGGCACGTCGAAGCTCAGCGTCACGTCGCGCAGCGCAGCCTGGTTGGGATCGTCGGCCAGCGCCGCCTGGGAGTCGAAGGAGAGCGTCAGCACCGGCGGCGCGCCTTCCTCGGTGCCGGGCAGCACCAGCCGCCCCGGCACCATGCCCGGCACGAAGCCATGGCGGCCAGCATGCTGCTGGATGTAGCCCACGCTCCAGGCCACCGAACGCGAACTCAGGTGCACGGCGAGTTGCGCATCGTGGTCGCCGGCGAAGGCGTCGAGCTCGCGCGCGCGCGCCACCACTTCCAGCATGTCGGGAAAGTCAGGCATGGCGCCGATCGCGTCGGCGAAGGCCTGCACCTTCTGCACGAACTCCGAGTACTCGATCTCGTTGAGGGCACCGCCGCGGTTGGCCAGCTGGACGCCGGCCTGGAACTCGCTGTAGCGCTGGCCGGCCGCGGGCGGCTCCCATTCGCGGGTGAAGACGTTCAGGCCCTCGATGAAGAAGGGCTTGTTGCCGGCCCGTCGCGTGGACGGCAGGTGCGAAATCGCCATCTCGCCGCTGACCTGCACCTCGATGGCCAGCATCGCGATCGCATCGATCAGCGAATCGATGCGCGGCACCATGCGGCGCGGTGCACGCACTTCCGCTGGGTCGGCTGCGGCCAGTTCGGCGCTCGGCGCCGCGTCGAAGCTGGGCTCGACGGCGCCTTCGGCCAGGCCCGGATCGCGCGCCTCGCCCGGCCTGGCCTGCGCCACGCGGCGCGGCTGCGCGCGGCGCGACTGCCACACGGTGTGCGCGGCCATCGCCACCAGCACCACCGCGCCGAAGAGTGCGAGCGCGACGGTCAGGCTCATGCTCATCGGGCCTGGCTCAGGCCGCCTCGGCCAGGGTGACCGCGGCTTCCATGTCCACCGCGACGATGCGCGAGACGCCCTGCTCCTGCATGGTCACGCCGATCAGCTGCTCGGCCATCTCCATGGCGATCTTGTTGTGGCTGATGAACAGGAACTGCGTGCCCTGCGCCATCTCCTTGACCAGCTTGGCGTAGCGATCGGTGTTGGCGTCGTCCAGCGGCGCATCGACCTCGTCGAGCAGGCAGAACGGTGCCGGGTTGAGCTGGAAGATCGCGAACACCAGCGCGATGGCGGTGAGCGCCTTCTCGCCGCCCGAGAGCAGATGGATGGTGCTGTTCTTCTTGCCCGGCGGCTGCGCCATCACCTGAACGCCGGCGTCGAGGATCTCGTCGCCGGTCATCACCAGCCTGGCCTGACCGCCACCGAACAGCGTCGGGAACATGCGGCCGAAGTGCTCGTTGACCTGGTTGAAGGTGTTGCCCAGCAGGTCGCGCGTTTCCAGGTCGATCTTGTGGATGGCGTCTTCGAGCGTGTTGATCGCCTCAGACAGGTCGGCGTTCTGCGCATCGAGGAAGGTCTTGCGCTCGCGCGCTGCGGTCAACTCGTCGAGCGCGGCGAGGTTCACCGCCCCCAGCGCAGTGATCTCGCGGTTGATGCGGTCGATCTCGCCCTGCAGGCCGTAGAGCTTGACTCCGCCCGCCTCGATGCCGGCCGACAGCGCCTCGAAATCGACGCTGGCGGCGACCAGCTGCTCGAGGTACTGCGCGCCGCCGAGCTGCGCGGCCTGCTCCTCGAGCTGCAACTTGGTGATGCGATCGCGCAGCGGCTGCAGGCTTTGCTCGTGCGTGAGGCGCTGCTCTTCGGAGCGGCGCATGCGCAGCGTCAGGTCGTCGTACTCGCTGCGCTTGGCGCCCAGCGCCGCTTCGCGCTCCAGCTTGAGCGCCAGTGCGGTCTGCAGGCCGGCCTGCGCAGCGGCATCGGTGAGCCGCTCCAGCTCGTCGTTCAGCTGCTGGGCCGAGGCCTCGTTGGTGGCCACCTGCTGCACTGCCGTCTCGATGCTGCGCTGCAGTTCGCCGCGCCGCGCCGCCAGCGAACGCGCGTGGAACTGCGCCTCCTGCGACTGCCGCTCCAGCGCGCGCAGCTGCTCGCGCGCCTCGGCCAGCTTGCGCTCGGCGCCGATCACGCCCTCGTCGAGTTCGGCGTGGCGCTCTTGCGTGGTGGCGAGCTGCATGTCCAGCTCCTCGAACTTCGCCTCGCCGGTCGTGCGGCGCTCGTCGAGTTCTTCGAGCTGGCCGTCGAGCTCGGCGAGTTCCTCGTCGAGCTGGGCGCGGCGGCTGCTCGTCTGCTCGGCCAGCTGGCTCAGGCGCAGCAGTTCGACCTGCAATTGGTGGGCGCGCGTCTGCGCCTCGGTGGCGTCACGGCGCACCGCCAGCAGGCGCTGAGAGGCCTCGGTGTAGGCCGCCTCGGCGCGCACCAGCGCGCCGCGCGATTCGTCGGCGATCAGCGTCTGCGCGCGCAGCTGGCGCTCCAGGTTCTCGATCTCCTGCGCGCGGGCCAGCATGCCGGCCTGCTCGGAGTCGGGCGCGTAGAAGGCCACGGCGAACTGGCTGACCTGATGTCCCTCGCGGGTCATGATGATCTCGCCGTGCGTCAGCTTGCCCCGCGCGGCCAGCGCCTCGTCGATGCTGGCGGCGGTGTAGACGCCTTCCAGCCAGTCGTTGAGCAGCGCCTTCAGGCCGGCGTCGCCCAGGCGCAGCAGGTCGCTCAGGCGCGGCAGCGTCTGGTGCGTGTTGGCGATGGCGGCCTGCGGCGGCGTGTAGAAGGCCAGCTTGGCCGGCGGCGCGTCGTCGGCGAAGGCGCGCACGGTCTCGATGCGGCCGACTTCCAGCGCGTTGAGTCGCTCGCGCAGCGCCGATTCGAGCGCGGTTTCCCAGCCGGCCTCGATGTGCACCTTGGTCCACAGGCCCTGCAGGCCGTCCAGGCCGTGCCGCGCCAGCCAGGGCTTGAGCTTGCCCTCGGTCTGCACCTTCTCCTGCAGCGCACGCAGCGCGTCCAGGCGGGCGCTCAGGTCGGCGTGCTTGCCGCTCTCGGCATTGACCTGCTCCTGCTTCGCGCGGCGCTCCTCGTCGAGCGCGGGCACCTGCTCGCCCAGCTCGTGCAGACGCGCATCGGCCACGCCCTGCGCTTCTTCGGCGGCGGCGAACTGCAGCTTGAGCTCGCCCAGGCGCTGCATGTCGGGCGAGGCGAGCTGCTGCTTCTCGGCCGCCAGGCGGTCGCGGCGCGCATTGAACTGGCGGCGCTGCTCGTCGACGTTGCGGCTCTCGGCGGCGAGCAGCTGGATCTGCTGCTGCACCTGCGCCACCACGTTGCGCTGCTCGTTGCTCTTGCCCTGCGCGGCGCGCACGGCGTCTTCGAGCGAGGGCAGGTTGCCGGACTGCTCTTCGGCCTGAGCGGCCAGCACCTCGCCCTCCTCCTCGGCGGCGGCGATCTGTTCGGCGATCTGGCCGAGCTCGTCGTCGGCCTGCTGGCGGCGCTCGGCCCACTGCTCGCTCTGCACCTTCAGCTCGACCAGGCGCTGCTCGACGCGCGCACGGCCCTCGACCACGTAGCGAATGCGCTCCTCCAGCCGGCTCACCTCGAGCGCAGCCTCGGCCAGCAGCCCCTGCGCGCCGTGCAGCTCGTCGCTGGCGGCGTAGTGCGCCTGGCGGATCGTCTCCAGCTCGGCCTCGCCGTGGCGCAGCTCGGCCGTGCGCGCCTCGAGCGCGTTGGTGGCCTCGAGCACGGCCTTCTTGACGCGCTCTTCCTCGCTGGCCGCGTCGCGGTGCTTGAGGAACCACAGCTGGTGCAGCTTGAGCTCGCCGCTTTGCTGCAGGCCACGGTACTGCTGGGCCACCTCGGCCTGCTTCTCGAGCTTCTCGAGGTTGGCGTTGAGCTCGCGCAGGATGTCTTCCACCCGCACCAGGTTCTCGCGCGTGTCCTTCAGCCGGTTCTCGGTCTCGCGGCGGCGCTCCTTGTACTTGGAGACACCGGCGGCCTCTTCGAGGAAGAGGCGCAGCTCCTCGGGCTTGGATTCGATGATGCGGCTGATCGTGCCCTGGCCGATGATGGCGTAGGCGCGCGGGCCGAGGCCGGTGCCGAGGAACACGTCCTGCACGTCGCGGCGGCGCACCGGCTGGTTGTTGATGTAGTAGCTGCTGGTGCCGTCGCGTGTCAGCACGCGCTTGACGGCGATCTCGGTGAACTGGTTCCACTGGCCGCCGGCGCGCGCGTCGGCGTTGTCGAACACCAGCTCGACGCTGGCGCGGCTGGCCGGCTTGCGGTTGCCCGAGCCGTTGAAGATGACGTCCTGCATGGACTCACCGCGCAGTTCGCTGGCCTTGCTCTCGCCCAGCACCCAGCGCACGGCGTCCATGATGTTGGACTTTCCGCAGCCGTTGGGGCCGACCACACCGACCAGTTGCCCGGGCAACTGGAAGTTGGTGGGCTCGGCAAACGACTTGAAGCCGGAGAGCTTGATGGAGTTCAGGCGCATGGGAGAGCGGTGCCGGTGGCCTGGCTCGAGGGCCCGCGGGCCTTTGCCAAGTCCTTGATTCATATGAGAAAACCCGCGATGACGCGGGCTCTCTTCGGGCCGGGATGATACCATCGCGCCCCCGCCGAAACCCTCTCCAGACGTGACCGCCATGGCCAAGAAAGCTGCCAGCCCGAGCGCGCCCAAGCAGCGCCCGATGCCGCCCAACCCGCCCACCGCGCCGAGCAAGGAACTGCATGTGTTCCCCAACCCGGCGCCCGGGCGTGACTACGTCATCCAGTTCCAGGTGCCGGAATTCACCTGCCACTGCCCGCTGACGGGCCAGCCCGACTTCGCGCACTTCACGATCGACATGATCGCCGACGAACTCTGCGTCGAGCTGAAGAGCCTGAAGATGTACTTCTGGAGCTACCGGAACGAAGGCGCTTTCCACGAGAAGGTGACCAACGCCATCCTCGACGACATCGTGAAGGCCACGCAGCCGCGCTTCATCCGCATCACTGCCAAGTGGTACGTGCGCGGCGGCATCTACACCAACGTGGTGGCCGAGCACCGCAAGAAGGGCTGGAAGCCGCAGCCCCTCGTCGAGTTGCCGGCACACGCTGCGCAGACGGGGATGCTCTGAGCGTGCAACGGATAATCCGCCGATGAATCCGCTGCTGGCGCGCCTGCACCCCTACCCGTTCGAGCGCCTGAGGGCGCTGACGCGCGAGATCACACCCAACCCGGCCTTCAAGCCGATTGGCCTGGGCATCGGCGAGCCCAAGCATGCGACGCCGGAACTCATCAAGCGCGCGCTGAGCGAGAACCTGCAAGGCCTGGCCAGCTACCCCGCCACCGCCGGCGAGCCGGCGCTGCGCGAGGCCTGCGCCGCCTGGGTACAGCGCCGCTACGGCGTCACGCTCGACGCCGCCTCGCAGGTGCTGCCCGTCAACGGATCGCGCGAGGCCCTGTTCGCGCTGGCGCAGACAGTGATCGACCCGACGAAGCCCGGCGCCACGGTGGTCTGCCCGAATCCGTTCTATCAGATCTACGAAGGCGCAGCCCTGCTCGCCGGGGCGCAGACCGCCTTCGTCAACAGCGACCCGGCGCGCAACTTCGCCGCCGACTGGGCCAGCGTGCCAGCGGCTGTGTGGGCGCGCACGCAATTGCTCTACGTGTGCTCGCCGGGCAATCCGACCGGCGCGGTGATGCCGCTGGCGGAATGGAAGATGCTGTTCGAGCTGAGCGACCGCCACGGCTTCGTGATCACCTCCGACGAGTGCTACTCCGAGATCTACTTCCGCGACGAGCCGCCGCTGGGTTCGCTCGAAGCGGCGCAGCAGCTCGGCCGCAAGGACTTCCGCAACCTGGTCGCGCTGACGAGCCTCTCGAAGCGCTCCAACGTGCCGGGCATGCGCTCGGGCTTCGTGGCGGGCGACGCGGTGATCCTCAAGCAGTTCCTGCTCTACCGTACCTACCACGGCAGTGCCATGAGCCCGGTGGTGCAGTCGGCCAGCATCGCCGCCTGGAACGACGAGGTACACGTGGTCGACAACCGCAACCTCTACCGCGCCAAGTTCGCCCAGGTCACGCCGCTGCTGTCCAGCGTGATGGATGTCGCGCTGCCCGACGCCGGTTTCTACCTCTGGGCCGGCGTGGCCGGCGGCGACGACGTAGCCTTCGCGCTGGACCTGCTGGCTCAATACAATGTGGCGGTGCTGCCCGGCAGCCTGCTGGCACGCGAGTCCGGCGGCATCAATCCAGGCGCCGGCCGCGTGCGCCTGGCGCTGGTCGCCGGTGTCGACGAATGTGTCGAAGCCGCCCAGCGCATCGTTTCCTTCATCCAATCCCGCTGACCCATGAGCCAAGACCTGCAGAACATCATCGACCTCGCCTGGGAAGGCCGCGCCAGCCTGACCGCCGCCAACAGCCCGCAAGTGCGAGAAGCGGTCGAGCAGGTGATCGCCGATCTCAACGCCGGCCGGCTGCGCGTCGCCGAGCGCCAGGGCGTGGGCCAGTGGAACGTCAACCAGTGGGTGAAGAAAGCGGTGCTGCTGAGCTTCCGACTCAATGACAACCACGTGATGCGCGCCGGCGACCTGAGCTTCTTCGACAAGGTCGATACCAAGTTCACCCATGTGAGCGACGACGCGATGCGCGAGACCGGCATCCGCGTCGTGCCGCCGGCCGTGGCGCGCCGCGGCTCCTTCCTGGCGAAGAACGTCATCCTGATGCCCAGCTTCGTGAACATCGGCGCCTATGTCGACGAAGGCACGATGGTGGACACCTGGGCCACGGTCGGCTCCTGCGCGCAGATCGGCAAGAACGTGCATCTGTCGGGCGGCGTCGGCATCGGCGGCGTGCTCGAGCCGCTGCAGGCCAGCCCGACCATCATCGAGGACAACTGCTTCATCGGCGCGCGGTCCGAGGTGGTGGAAGGCGTGATCGTCGAGGAGAACTCGGTGATCTCGATGGGCGTGTTCATCGGCCAGAGCACCAAGATCTACGACCGCGCCACCGGCGAGGTCACGTACGGCCGCGTGCCGTCGGGCTCGGTGGTGGTCAGCGGCAGCCTGCCCAGCGCCGACGGCAAGTACAGCCTGAACTGCGCCGTGATCGTCAAGCGGGTCGACGCGCAGACGCGCTCCAAGACCAGCATCAACGACCTGCTGCGCGCCTGATCGACGGCCACGACAAACCAACTCGAGGGGGATTCGCATGAGCTCTGCTGGCGGAAACATGGAACGCGTGCTGCGGCTGATGGCCGAGAAGAACGCGTCCGACGTGTACCTGTCGGCCAACTCGCCGATCCTCATCAAGATCAACGGCCAGCTGCTGCAGCTGTCGGACCAGCCGCTGACGCATGCGCAGCCGCGTCAATTGCTCGCCGAGCTGCTGACGCCGACGCAGCTCGAGGAGCTCGAAGACAGCGGCGAGCTGAACATGAGCGTGGGCATCGCCGGAGTCGGCAGCTTCCGGCTCTCGGCGTTCCGCCAGCGCGGCTCGATCGCGGCGGTGTTCCGCTGCATCCCGGTGGTGATCCCGTCGCTGGAGAGCCTGAACGTCCCGACCATCCTCAACAACCTGATCCTCGAGAAGCGCGGCCTGATCCTGATGGTGGGCGCCACCGGCACCGGCAAGAGCACCACGCTGGCCTCGATGCTGGAGCAGCGCAACCAGCAGCTGGCCGGGCACATCCTCACCATCGAGGACCCGATCGAGTTCCTGTTCACCAACAAGAAGTCGGTGGTCAACCAGCGCGAGGTGGGCCGCGACACGCAATCGCTGCAGGTCGGCCTGAAGAACGCGCTGCGACAGGCACCCGACTGCATCATGATCGGCGAGATCCGCGACCGCGAGACCATGACCTCGGCGATCTCCTACGCGCTGTCGGGCCACCTGGTGCTGTCGACGCTGCACGCCAACAACAGCTACCACGCGCTCGGCCGGATCCTGTCGTTCTATTCGCCGGAATCCCGCCCCGCCCTGCTGGCCGACCTCGCCGCCGGCCTGAAGGCGGTGATTTCGCAGCGCCTGGTGCGCGCCGTCGCCGGCGGCCGCGTGCCGGCGGTGGAGGTGATGCTCAACACCAAGCTGGTTTCCGAACTCATCGAACAGGGCGATTTCAGCGGCGTCAAGGAAGCGATGGAGAAGTCGCTTGCCGAAGGCTCGCAGACCTTCGAGCAGGACCTGGCGCGCCTGATCACCACCGACATGATCACCCGCGACGAGGGCCTGGCCTACGCCGATTCGCCGACGAACCTGATGTGGCGCCTGCAGAACGACATGTCGCCGGTGTCGCGCATCCAGCCGAAGAAGGAAGAGAACGACGACCAGCCGACCTTCACCGAGATCCAGCTCGACGTGCGCGACGAGTCGAGCACGATGTCGGGCATGTTGCGCCCGAACTGAAATCGATGAGCCGGACGCTGCATCTCGCCGAACAGCTGATTGCCTGCCGCTCCGTGACGCCGGACGACGGCGGCTGCCAGCAGTTCATCCGCGAGCGACTGGTGCCGCTGGGCTTCGGCTTCCAGACGATCGTCTCGGGCCCGGACGACTTCCGTGTCACCAACCTGTGGGCTGTGCGCCGCGGTGCCGATGCGCAGGCGCCGATGCTCGCCTTCGCCGGCCACACCGACGTGGTGCCCACCGGACCGCTGGAGCAGTGGGCGAGCGATCCCTTCGTGCCCACGCACCGAGGCGGCAGGCTGTACGGCCGCGGCGCCGCCGACATGAAAAGCTCGCTGGCGGCGATGGTCGTGGCCACCGAAGAGTTCGTCGCCGCGCACCCTGCGCATCGCGGCTCGGTCGCCTTCCTGCTCACCAGCGATGAAGAAGGCCCGGCCAACGACGGCACGGTGAAGGTCTGCGAATGGCTGCAGGCGCAACGCATCAAGCTCGATGCCTGCATCGTCGGCGAGCCGACCTCGGTGGAGCGCCTGGGCGACATGGTCAAGAACGGCCGCCGCGGCTCGCTGTCGGGCAAGCTCAAGGTCAAGGGCGTGCAGGGCCACATCGCCTACCCGCATCTGGCGAAGAATCCCATCCACGCCGCTGCGCCGGCCCTGGCCGAGCTGGTGGCCATCGAATGGGATCGCGGCAACCGCTACTTCCCGCCGACCAGCTGGCAGATGTCGAACGTGCATGCCGGCACCGGCGCGAGCAATGTGATTCCCGGCGAGATGGTGGTGGACTTCAACTTCCGCTTCTCGACCGAGTCCACGCCCGAGCAGCTGAAGCAGCGCGTGCACGCGCTGCTCGATCGCCATGGCCTGGACTACACGATCGACTGGGTGCTCGGCGGCGAGCCCTTCCTGACGCCGGTGGGCTCACTCAGCGAAGCGCTGGTCGGCGCGATTCGCGAAGAGACGGGCATCGACACCGAGCTGTCGACCACCGGAGGCACCTCCGACGGACGCTTCATCGCGAAGATCTGCCCGCAGGTGATCGAGTTCGGGCCGCTGAACGCGAGCATCCACAAGATCGACGAGTGGGTCGAAGTGGCCAGCCTCGAGCCACTGAAGAACATCTACCGACGAACCCTCCAGACTCTGCTTGCATGAAGCTCATCGACCTCATCACCGCGCAAAGCGCCCGCCTCAAACAGGCGGGCGTTTCGTTTGGCCATGGCACCACCAACGCCTTCGACGAGGCCGCCTGGCTGGTGCTGTTCTCGCTCGGCCTGCCGCTCGACGCGCTCGAAGAACGTGCCCAGCGCGAGCTGCCCGCCGAGGACCAGGCGAAGGCCGAAGCGCTGGTCACCCGGCGCATCGAGACGCGCCAGCCCGCTGCCTACCTGACGAAGGAAGCCTGGCTGCAGAACGTGCCCTTCTACGTCGACGAGCGGACGATCGTGCCGCGCTCCTTCATCGCCGAATTGCTCGCGGATGCCGAAGGCGAAGGCATCCTGGACGCCTGGCTGACCGACCACACGCACCAGGTGCTCGACCTGTGCACCGGCAATGGCAGCCTCGCGGTGATCGCCGCGATGGCCTTCCCCGAGGTGCAGGTGGACGCCGCCGACCTCTCGCAGGACGCGCTCGACGTGGCACGTATCAACGTCGACAGGCACAAGCTCGGCGCGCGCATCCGGCTGATGCAGTCGGACCTGCTGAACGCCGTGCGCGGCCCCTATGCCCTGATCCTGTGCAACCCGCCCTACGTCAACAGCGAGAGCATGGCGAAACTGCCGGCCGAGTACCGCGCCGAGCCGACGTTGGCGCTGGCGGGCGGCGACGACGGAATGGACCTGGTGCGGCGCATCCTGCGCGACGCGCCGGCCCATCTGAACGCCGACGGCGTGCTCGTGCTCGAGATCGGCAATGAACGCTGGAACTTCGAGCGCGCCTTCCCGCGCGCCGAGGTCGCCTGGCTGCCCACCAGCGCCGGCGACGACGAGGTGCTGCTGATGACGCGCGAGGCGCTCGTCAAGCTCGCCCGAACTACCGAGACCTGATTCCATGCTGGTACTGAACGACATCTCGCTGCGACGCGGCGTCAAGCTGGTGCTGGACCACACCAGCGTCACGCTGCAACCCGGCGAGAAGATCGGCCTGGTCGGGCGCAACGGCGCCGGCAAGTCCTCGCTGTTTGCGCTGCTCACCGGCAAGCTGCATTCCGACGGCGGCGACGTGCAAATGCCGCCACGCTGGCAACAGCCCGGTGGCATGGCCGAAGTCGCGCAGGACATGCCCGAGACCGAGGAAGGCGCCACCGACTTCGTGCTGCAGGGCGACACGCCGCTGATGCTGGCGCAGCAGCGCCTGGCCGCCGCCGAGGCAGCCGACGACGGCCACGAGATCGCCGAGGCGCACCACGCCATCCAGGACGCCGGCGGCTTCGACGCCCGCGCCCGCGCGCAATCGATGCTGATGGGCCTGGGCTTCCGCAGCGAGCAGCTCGATGCGCCGGTGAACAGCTTCTCCGGCGGCTGGCGCATGCGGTTGCAGCTCGCCCGCGCGCTGATGTGCCCGGCCGAGCTGATGCTGCTCGACGAGCCGACGAACCACCTGGACCTCGACGCGCTCGTCTGGCTCGAAGCCTGGCTGCAGCGCTACACCGGCATGCTGATCGTCATCAGCCATGACCGCGAGTTCCTCGACGCGATCACCCGCGTCACGCTGCACCTCGACGAGAACAAGCTGACGCGCTACGGCGGCAACTACACCACCTTCGAGGAGATGCGCGCCGAGCGCATGGCGCTGCAGCAGGCGAGCTACGCCAAGCAGCAGGAGCGCATGGCGCACCTGCAGAAGTTCATCGACCGCTTCAAGGCCAAGGCCAGCAAGGCCAAGCAGGCGCAAAGCCGCGTCAAGGCGCTGGCGCGCATGGAGAAGCTCGCGCCGGTGCTCACGGCGAGCGATTTCCAGTTCGAGTTCCGCGAGCCGCTCTCGCTGCCGAATCCGATGCTGGCGTTCAGCGACCTGGCCTGCGGTTACCGCTCGGAAGACGGCAAGGAGACGCGCATCGTCTCCGGCATCGACCGCTCGGTGCTCGCCGGCCAGCGCATCGGCATCCTCGGCGCCAACGGCCAGGGCAAGTCGACCTTTGTGAAGACGATCTCGCACGAACTGGCGGCGCTCGCCGGCACGATGACCGAGGGCAAGGGCCTGGTGATCGGCTACTTCGCGCAGCAGGAGCTCGACGTGCTCTCGCCCGCCGACGGCCCGCTGATGCACATGGTGCGGCTGGCGCGCGACATTGGCCCGTCCGCGCGCGAGCAGGAGCTGCGCGACTTCCTCGGCTCCTTCCGATTCGTCGGCGAGATGGTCACGCAGCCGGTGGGCACGCTGTCCGGCGGCGAGAAGGCGCGCCTGGTGCTGGCCATGCTGGTGTGGCAGCGCCCCAACCTGCTGCTGATGGACGAGCCGACCAACCACCTCGACCTGACCACCCGCGAAGCGCTGTCGATGGCGCTCAACGAATTCGAGGGCACCGTGATGCTGGTCAGCCACGACCGTGCGCTGCTGCGCGAGGTCTGCGACGAGTTCTGGCTGGTCGCCGGAGGCGCGCTCAAGCCCTTCGACGGCGATCTCGACGACTACCAGAAGTGGCTGCTGGAGCAGTCTCGCGAGGCCTCCAAGGCTGCGTCGGCGCAGTCGCGCAAGCTGCGCGAGGACGCGACACCCAAGCGCAAGGAAGACCGCAAGGCCGCCGCCGCCGCAAGGCAGGCCCGCGCCGACGAGGCCAAGCCGCTGAAGAAGGAGCTGACGCTGACCGACCATCGCATGCACGTGCTGTTCGGTGAACGCGACAAGCTCGAGGCCTCCATGGCCGACGCCGCAGCGACGCCGGAGAAGCTGGCCGAGGCCGGCAAGCGGCTGAAGGCGGTCAACGACGAGATCGACCGGCTCGAAGCGCGCTGGCTCGAGCTGAGCACCCGCATCGACGAGATGACGGCGGCGGGCTGAACAGCCCGCCGCCTTTCCCTGCATCGGGCAGGGTCATTAGATTGCACACAATTCAATTGCCAACTTTCCAATACAGTCTATCCATGGCTCGCGCAACCACTCCCGCCGATACCGCCCGCCCGACCGACTGGCTGCAGCTCGACAACCAGCTCTGTTTCGCGCTGTACTCCGCTTCGCTGGCGATGACGAAGCTGTACAAGCCGCTGCTCGAACCGCTCGGCCTGACCTACCCGCAGTACCTGGCGCTCCTGGTGCTGTGGGAGCGCGACGGCCTGGCTGTGAACGAGCTCGGCGAACGCCTCTTTCTCGACTCCGGCACGCTGACACCGCTGCTCAAGCGCATGGAGGCCGCCGGTTGGCTGCAGCGCCAGCGTGCCAGCGATGACGAGCGCCGCGTGATCGTCAGCCTCACCGCCGCAGGCCGTGCGCTCAAGCGCCAGGCCCAGGCCGTGCCGCGCGCGCTGGCCGCCGCCACCGGCTGCAGCGCCGACGAACTCGTCGCGCTGACCCGCCAACTTCAGCAGCTGCGCACGCAGCTGCTCGATGCCCACCCTGTGTCCCCCACCCACTGAACGCACTGAAGGAAGCACCATGGCCCTCGACAAAGTCATCTACACCGCCCGCGCCACCACCACCGGCGGCCGCGAAGGCACCTCCAAGTCCGACGATGGCAAGCTCAGCGTCACGCTGGCGCCGCCGAAGGAAATGGGCGGCAACGGCAACGGCACGAACCCCGAGCAGATGTTCGCCGCCGGCTACTCGGCCTGCTTCATGGGCGCGATGAAGTTCGTCGCCGGCACGCAGAAGAAGGTGGTCCCGGCGGACGCGACCATCACTGCAGAGGTCGGCATCGGCCCGATCCCGGCCGGTTTCGGCATCCAGGTCGCGATGCAGATCAGCGTGCCGGGCTGGCCGAAGGCCGACACGCAGGCGCTGGTCGATGCGGCGCACAAGGTGTGCCCGTACTCGAACGCCACCCGCGGCAACATCGACGTGACGCTCACGGTGGTCTGAACGCCCCTGCGACTCAGGCGCGCATCAGCTGGAGCATCAGTTCGATGCGCGCCTGCACCGGCGTCAGCGTGCCGGCCGACGGCAACTCGTCGCCGCGCTTCATCTGCACCGGGCCATCGAGGCATCGCGTGCTGCGCAGCACCGCCACGCCGGCGTGCTGCGCCTCGATCAGGGCCGCCTCGAGCGCGTGATGCACGCTCCCGTTGCCGGTACCGGCCAGCACGATCCCCTTCACTCCGGCGGCCACCATCGCCCGCACGACCTCGCCGCGCGCTGCGGCGTGACTGGTGACGATCTCGACCCAGGGCCAGGGCTGATCCAGCACTGCCAGCCCGATCGCCTCGCCCGCCGGCCAGCCGCGAAGTCGACGCACCCAGCCCTCCTCGAACCGCGCCACCGGACCGGCCTCGCCCGAGCCGAAGGCATCGACGCGGTAGCTGTGCACCTTGCGCACGTCCCAGGCGGAATGCACCGTGCCGGCCAGCACGGCCATCACCCCGCGCGCGCCCGGTTCGCGCGCCAGCGTCACTGCATCGAGCAGGTTCTGCGGGCCGTCGCGCAGCAAGGCGGTGGCCGGCCGCATCGCTGCCGCCAGCACCACCGGCTTGGCCGGCGCGAGCAGACGCTGCAGCAGGTAGGCCGTCTCCTCGAGCGTGTCGGTGCCATGGGTGATCACGATGCCCGCGACGCCGTCGTCAGCGAGGTGATGCGCCACCCGGGCAGCCAGCGCGGCCCAGATCGAAAACTCCATGTCTTTGCTGTCGAGCTGCGCGACCTGTTCGGTGATCAGCGCCACCTCGCGCAGCGCCGGCACGGCTTCGACGAGCGCCTGCACGCCGAGTTGCGCGGCGGTGTAGCCGATGTTGTCGCCGGCCCGCGCGGCGGTGCCGGCGATCGTGCCCCCGGTGGCCAGCACGGCCACCTTGCGTGCGTCGTTTTGCATTTTTGTGCGAACTGGATGAAAATACAGCCACTGGACATTCATCCAGCGACGTCGTCATTCCCGCCCAGGAGACCCCGTGCAGGAAAAGCCCAAACTCACCGACCGGCAGCAGCAGATCCTCGACCTGGTGCAAAGCGCCATCGAGCGCACCGGCGCCCCGCCCACGCGCGCCGAGATCGCCGCCGAGCTCGGTTTCAAGTCGGCCAATGCAGCCGAGGAGCACTTGCAGGCGCTGGCGCGCAAGGGCGTCATCGAACTGGTGGGCGGCACCTCGCGCGGCATCCGCTTGAAGTCTGACACATTGCGTGCGCTCAACGAGTCGCGCGGCAAGCAGTTCAGCCTGCCGCTGCCCAGCCTGTCGCAGCTCTCCCTGCCGCTGGTGGGCCGCGTGGCAGCCGGCAGCCCGATCCTCGCGCAGGAGCACATCGACCAGACCTACCTGCTCGAGGCCAGCATGTTCCCGCGCCGGCCCGACTACCTGCTGAAGGTGCGCGGCATGAGCATGCGCGACGCCGGCATCATGGACGGCGACCTGCTCGCCGTGCAGAAGGCGAGCGATGCCAAGAACGGCCAGATCGTGGTGGCGCGGCTGGGCGACGAGGTCACCGTCAAACGCTTCAAGCGCACCCGCAACGGCATCGAACTGATCCCCGAGAACCCCGACTTCCAGACCATCGTGGTCTCCGCCGACAGAAGCTCGGCGGAAGGTGATTTCGAGCTCGAGGGCCTGGCGGTCGGCCTGATCCGCAACAACATGATGATGTGAGATGGGCGCTGCGCAGACCATCAAGGCACCCAAGGCGGCGAGCGCTGCCGAGTGCGAGACGCTCGAGCAACTGCCCAACATCGGCCCGGCCCTGGCGGCCGATCTGCGCCTGATCGGCATCCGAACGCCGGCCGAGTTGCGCGGCAAGGACCCGTTCGTGCTCTACCAGAAGCTGTGCGCCGCCACCGGCCAGCGGCAGGACCCTTGCGTGCTCGACACCTTCATGGCCGCCACCGACTTCATGCGTGGTGCACCCGCCGCGCCCTGGTGGAAGTACACGCCGCAGCGCAAGGCGCTGTTCGGCCAGGTCTGAGCGGCGCGTGCCGCCCGGCGTTCACTTGCGCGGCTGCAGCACCAGCGTGTGCTCGGCCGCCCCGCCCCACACCGGCACGTAGTCCACCTTCGCCCAGCGCTCCACGAAGCTGCGGTACAGCGGCGACAACGGGATGCCCGACTGCCCGGTGGAATGCATGAAGCGCGACTGCGCCGGGTCGCCCAGGTCGTACAGCGCCCGCAGCGACGGGCCGTGTTCGTCGAGGTAGAACTCGCCGGTGGTCGCGTCGGGCTTCAGCCCCACGCGCGACACGTTGACGGTGTAGGTGTCGCCGCCCATCGGCGCGCGCATCTCGAACCAGGGTGCCAGTGCCTTCACGCGGCTGAACGGCCGGTGCTCGGAGCGCGCCTGATGCGCGCGGTCCCAGCGCCAGGCAGCCGGGTCCGGCCCCTGCAGCTGTTGCAGTTCGTCGAGCGCGCGGCTCAGCGCCGCCGCGTTCTGCTGCGCGCAGGTCTCCTCCGCCGGCGTGGCCTTGTCGTCGCACCACCAGGCGCCATTGCCTTCCATCACGGCTTCCAGCGCATCGCGATAGGCGCGACCGCCGGCCGCCCAGGACTCTGCACCCATCTCGTCGGCGAACACGCCCTGCGACAGCTGCCGGGCCCAGGCCCAGAAGATCAGCGGCGCCGCCTTGTCGCCGACCATGCGGCCATCGAATTCGGCCAGTTCGCGCTGCGCCACGGCGGCCAGCGGATGCTCGGATCGGGCCAGGCGCAGCACCGGCAGCAGCCGCACCGTGGCCAGCGACAGCACGTCGGCATGCATGTCGCGCAGATCGTCGATCGAGTGCTTCGGCTTGGCCTGCAGCATCTGCTCGATGCGCTGCATGCGATAGGGCGCTGCCCATTCGTTGGTGATGTAGTGCGGGTAGTCGACCGGGTGGATGCGCTGGTTCGCCGTGGCGATCCAGCCACGCGGCGGGTCGAGCTCGCGTGGCGTCACCGTCGGGTCGAGGAATCCGGCCCAGTCGTAGCGCGCCTCCCAACCAGGCGACGGCACCTGCCCTTTCAGTTCGTTGTCGGGCTTGCGCAGCGGCACGCGCCCGGCCGAGACCACGCCGATGCGGCCCTCGCGGTCGGCAACCACCATGTTCTGCATCGGCGCGACGTAGCGTGAGGTCGCCTTGACGAATTCGGGCACCGAGCGGGCCTGCACCATGTCCAGGCTCGCCTCCAGCGTGCCGGGGTCGGGGTCCAGCGCCGTCCAGCGCATCGTCAGGACGTAACCGGGGCTGCTCGCCGGCCCGGTGAGGCCGCTGGCCACGCCGGCGTCGGAGATGACCGGCCCGTGGCGCGTCGCGCGCACCGTCATCTGCACGTCGGGCTGGCCCTTGACCTTGATCACCTCCTCGAAGGTCTCGAACTTCTCCCAGCCCTGCGGGGTCTGGTATCGGGTCGGGTCGCCGGGCTGGATCCGTTCCAGGTAGAGGTCCTGCACGTCCGGCCCGGTGTTGGTGAAGCCCCAGGCGATGTGCTCGTTCTGGCCGAGCACCACCGTCGCCTGGCCGGGCATGGTGGCCCCCGCCACCTTGAACGCGGGCGTTTCGATGCGCGCGAAGTACCACAGCGCCGGGGCGCTCAGCTTGAGGTGCGGGTCGTTGGCCAGCAGCGCCTTGCCGGTGCTGGTGTGCGAACCGGCCAGCACCCAGTTGTTCGAGCCGACGCCCTCGATGCCCGACTCCGGCGCGGCACGCAGCGCCTGTGCGCCGAGTTTGCCGTCGACCTTGAGCGTGCGGTACATCGCGGCGTAGTCCGCCGTCGCCAGCGGCTTGTCGCCGGGGTACGGCGGGATCAGCTCGTTGATGCGCTCGACCGGCAGGCGCAGCGACAGGCGCATGCGCTGCAGTTCGGTGCCCCAGTTCCCGCCCAGGTCCCAGGCCATCATGATGGCCCAGGCCAGACTGTCCTGCGGGGTCCAGGGTTCGGGCTGCAGTCCGAGAATGAGGAACTCGGGCGGACGCGCCTGCATGGCCTGCTGCACGTAGGCGTTGACGCCCTGGCTGTAGGCGACGAGCACGCTGCGAGCCTGCGGCTCGATGCGCGCCCACTGGGCCGCGGCAGCGCGCTTGACGCCCAGCGCGCGCAGGAAGCGATCGGTCTCCAGGGCCGGCGCACCGAAGGCCTCGGCGAGGCGACCGGAGGCGATGCGGCGGTGGGTCTCGAGTTGCCACAGGCGGTCCTGCGCATGCACGAAGCCCAGACCGAACGCGGCATCTTCCGCACTGCCGGCGCGGACGGTCGGGATGCCGACGCCGTCACGCTCGATGCGCACCTCGCCGGTCGGGCCGCTGAGCTGCACGGTACCGTCCGTCTGCGGCAGCACCCGCTGGCGATAGACCAGGTACAAGGCCACCGCTGCGATCGCCAGCAGCACCACCAGCATCAACCCACGCCGCATCCATTGCATCGCTTTATTCCCCAGCGTCCAAAGAAACAGCCGCGCAGCTTACGCCAGAGCGTGAAATAGAGGCGCTCTTGCCTGCTTCTCGTTGAGCCACGAGGCCGTGTGCAGGTTCACACTGGAGTCCACGCCGTCGCCCCCTTGCGCACGGCTTGGCACCATGATCACCAGCCTGCACGAACGCCGCCCTCCCGCCAGCCGCACGCGCCCCGCGCGGCTGGAGATCTGCCCACCGCAACGAAACCTCTCCTCGCAGGCCTGGTTGTCGCGTGTCAGGTCGTGGCTGTCGGCCGGCTGGAACGGCACGCCGCTTCAGGAGGATGTCGGCGTCGACCGATCGCTGGTGCTGGCGGCCGCCCGTCAGGACTTCTTCCAGTCGGTGGTCGACCTCACCCTGCCCGCCGCGGCCAAGCTGCTCGACCGCATCGAGTTCGCCCGCACGATGCGCGACCTGTGGCACCTGCGTGCCGAGGTGTTCGCGCTCGTTGCGCTCGAGCGCAGCCAGCAGGAGGCCGACCGGCGCCTGGCGCTGCTGAATCGCCACTTCCCGACGCGCGCGCCGCGTTCCGGTTTTGGCGGCCTGGCAGCCAAGGACATGTGGCCCTGAGCCACGCCGGCTAGCGCGAACTCAGCGCCAGCTTCAGCCCGAGACCGACGAACATCGCCCCGGCGGCCCGCTGCAGCCAAGGGCCGAAGCGTCCCGCGTCGTCGCGCTTCGCGAGGCTCGCTGCCGCTCGGCTGGCCAGCAGCGCAACGACCAGGTTCACCCCCGTACCGCCCAGGTTGAACAGCGTGCCCAGCACCACCAGGGCCCCCGCCTGGCCTGGGGCGCCTGCATCGATGAACTGCGGCAGGAAAGCCAGGAAGAAGAGCGCCACCTTGGGGTTCAGCGCATTCGTCAACGCGCCTTGCCAGAACGGGTTGCCGCTTCGCGACAGGCGCTCGGGCGCCTGCCCGGCTGTCTCGCGGCGCACGCGCAGCATCGTCAGCCCGGTCCACACCAGGTAGGCGGCGCCAGCCCACTTGACCGCGGCGAAGGCCAGATCCGAGGCGGCCAGCAGCGCCGACAGGCCGACGGCGGCGAGCAGCGTGTGGAACAGGCAGCCCGCGCCCACACCGAGCGCCGCCAGCAGCCCGGCACGCCGCCCGCGCGAGGCCGCGGTGCCTGCGACGAACAGCATGTCCGGGCCGGGCGTCAGGTTCAGCAGCAGCGCGGCGCCGACGAACAGCGCGAGGTCGTGGACCGGCAGGCTCAAGTCAGGCTGCCCAGATAGTCGCCCTTGCCCAGCTCGACGCCGTTGTGGCGCAGCAGCGCGTAGGCGGTGGTCAGGTGGAAGAAGAAGTTGGGGAGCACGTAGTTCTTCAGGTACGCCTCGCCCTTCATCGTGAGGTTGCCGTCGCGTCGCGGCACGGTGATGTCCTTCGCCTCGCTGCCGTCGATGGCGTCAGCCGGCACCGAGCGGACGAACTCCAGCGTCTTGCGGATGCGCTCGCGCAGGTCGGCCAGGCTGGCTTCGTTGTCGTCGAACTTGGGGGCCTCGACGCCGCCCAGGCGTGCCACGCCGAACTTGGCGGCGTCGCAGGCGATCTGGATCTGCTTGAGGAAGGGCAGCATGTCGGGCGCCAGCCGCGCCGCCATGTACACGGACGGGTCGAATTTCTTCGCCTGGGCGTGTGCCTCGGCCTTGTCCATCCACTGCACGAGGTGGCCGAGCATGCGGGTGAACACCGGCACGCTGGCCGAATGCATCGAGATCGTCATGGATGTCTCCTGGAAGGGTCTGTACGAAGTCGCCGATCCTAGCGAGACGGCGCCGGGCGTGCACAATCGACGGGAGAACCCCGCCGCTGCCTGCCCTCGCCCGTGAACATCATCATCCTCGACGACTACCAGGATGCCGTGCGCAAGCTACAGTGCGCGGCGATGCTGGAACCGCTGAACGCCAAGGTCTTCACCAACACCGTCAAGGGCATCGGGCAGTTGTCGATCCGCCTGCGCGACGCCGAGGTGCTGGTGCTGATCCGCGAGCGCACGCAGTTCCCGCGGCAGCTGCTCGAAAAGCTGCCCAAGCTCAAGCTGATCGCGCAGACCGGGCGGGTCGGCTCGCACGTCGACATCGACACCTGCACGCGACTGGGCATCGCCGTGGCCGAGGGCGCCGGCTCGCCGACGGCACCCGCCGAGCTCACCTGGGCGCTGATCATGGCGGCGATGCGTCGGTTGCCGCAGTACATCGGCAACCTCAAGCACGGTGCCTGGCAGCAGTCGGGGCTGAAGGCCGCGTCGATGCCGGCCAACTTCGGCATCGGCACGGTGCTCAAGGGCCGCACGCTGGGCATCTGGGGCTACGGCAAGATCGGCCAGCTGGTGGCCGGCTACGGCCGCGCCTTCGGCATGAAGGTGCAGGTGTGGGGCAGCGAAGGCTCGCGCGAGCGCGCCGTGACGGACGGCCATGCCGCCGCGCAGAGCTGCGAGCAATTCTTCGAGAGCAGCGACGTGCTGACGCTGCACCTGCGCCTGCACGAGGCCACCCGCGGCATCGTCAAGCACGAAGCCCTGACGCGGATGAAGCCCACCGCGCTGCTGGTCAACACCTCGCGCGCCGAACTGATCGAGGAAGGCGCACTGGTGGGCGCGCTGAACCGTGGACGCCCCGGCATGGCGGCCGTCGACGTGTTCGAGAGCGAGCCCATTCTCCAGGGCCACCCGCTGCTGCGGCTCGAGAATGCGGTGTGCACACCGCACATCGGCTATGTCGAGCTCGACAGCTACGAGCTCTACTTCCGGGCGGCGTTCGAGAACGTCATCAATTTCATCCACCAGAAGCCGACGAACATCGTCAATCCGGACGCGCTGCGCGTGATCCGATGAGCGTGGGGGCCGGCCGCGGCGGGCCCGGCGCCGGGCCGCCCCAAGCGGGCCCGCGCCCCCTCGGGGGGCCGCTCGGCGTACCCGACGAGCGGGGGGCTCGTTGGGCGCTGCTCAGCGGCAACTTCGTCATCGGCTGCGGCGTGATGGTCGTGGCCGGCACGCTGAACGACCTGTCGCGCTCGCTGCAGGTCTCGGTGGCGCTGGCCGGGCAGCTGATCGCCATCGGCGCGGTGGTGATGGGCGTGTGCGCGCCGCTGCTCGCCGGCTGGGTGGCCGGCTTCGACCGGCGCCGGCTGCTCGCCGCCTCGCTGGCCTGGTACGCCGCCGGCCACGCGCTGTCGGCGCTGATGCCCGACTACGCGGCGCTGTGGCCGGTGCGCGCCCTGTGCATGCTCGGCGCGGCCGTGTTCACGCCGCAAGCGGCGGCGGCGATCGGCCACATGACCGCGCCGGAGCACCGCGGCCGCGCCATCACCTTCGTCTTCCTCGGTTGGTCGCTCGCCTCGGTGGCCGGCATGCCGATCGCGTCGTGGCTGGGCGAGACCTTCGGCTGGCGCGTCGCCTTCGGCGCGGTCTCGCTGCTCGCCGCCGCCTCCGCGGTCTGGGTGTACCGGGCCATGCCCGACGGAGTGAAACCGGCTGCGCTGTCGCTGGCCGCCTGGCGCGAGGCCTTCACGCACCCGGTGCTGATGGCCATCGTCGCCGTCACCGCGCTGCAGAGCGCCGGTCAGTTCACGCTGTTTTCCTACTTCGCGCCCTACTACCGCCAGACGCTGAACGCCACGCCGGCGCAGATCAGCCTGCTGTTCGCCTGGTTCGGTGCCTTCGGCCTGCTCGGCAATGTGCTGCTCTCGCGCCACATCGACCGCTTCGGCGCCGCGCGCTGCGTGGCCCTCACGCTGTGCCTGATCACGCTGTCGCTGCTAGCCTGGCCGCTGGCCACCGGCTTCGCGACCATGGCGCTGGTGCTGGTGCCGTGGGCGCTGGGCTGCTTCGCGACCAACTCGGCTCAGCAGGCCCGCCTGGGCCTGGCCGCCCAGGCCCTGGCGCCGGCGCTGATGGCATTGAACACCTCGGCGATCTACCTCGGCCAGGCGATCGGCGCGGCCAGCGGCGGCGTGCTGCTGAGCCACTCGGGCTACACCCAGCTGCACTGGGTGGGCTCGGTCTGGATGTTCGCCGCCATCGCGCTGAGCCTGTGGGCCGGTGCCCACGCACGCAGGCCGCAATGAACGACACCTCGCCCGGCCCGCGATCGCCGGCCGACCTCTTCTTCAGCTTCAACCGGCTGGCGCTGCAGGGCTTCGGCGGCGTGCTCGCGGTGGCGCAGGTCGAGCTCGTCGAGAACAAGCGCTGGCTGACGCGCGAGCAGTTCGTCGAGCTGCTTTCGGCCAGCCAGGTGCTGCCCGGGCCGAACGTGGTCAACCTCGCGCTGATGCTGGGCGACCGCTGGTTCGGCACGCGCGGCGCGGTGGCGGCACTGGCCGGCCTGCTGCTGGTGCCGCTGGCCATCGTGATGGCGCTGACCCTGGTCTACGACCGCTTCGCCGGCGTACCGGCCGTCGCCGGCGCGCTGCGTGGCATGGGCGCCGTGGCGGCCGGGCTGGTGCTGGTCACCGCCCTCAAGCTCATCGGCACGCTGCGCGGCAACCGGATGGGTCCTGCGGCCTGCGCGCTCGTGGCGGCCGCCACCTTTGCGGCAATCGCCCTCGCACGCGTGCCGCTGGTCTGGGTGATCCTGGGGCTCGGGCCGCTTGCCTGCGCATTCGCGTGGCGGAGGCTGCGCGCATGAACGCTTTGTCGGCAGCTGACCTGCTGTCGTTGCTCGGCCACTTCATGCTGCTGAGCCTGCTGGCCGTGGGCGGTGCGATGACGACGGCCTCGGACATGCACCGCTACGTCGTCGTCGAGCACGGATGGATCAGCGACGCGCAGTTCACCAGCTCGATCGCGATCGCGCAGGCGGCGCCGGGGCCGAACGTGCTGTTCGTCGCGGTGATCGGCTGGAACGTCGCCGGTGCCGCCGGCGCGCTGGCCACGCTGGCCGGCACGCTGGCCCCGTCGACATTGCTCGTGCTGGCGGTCTCGCGCTGGGCGGCGCAGCGGCGCGAGCACCGCGGCGTGCGCGCCTTCACCACCGGCATGGCGCCACTGACGCTCGGGCTGCTGCTGGCCACCGGCTGGGTGCTCGCCGAGCCCTTCGTGCGCGTGACTGATCAGCGTGTCGGCGCGCTGGCGCTGATCGCGGCGACGATCGTAGCGATGATGCGGTTCAAGCTCAGCCCGATGTGGCTGGTGGCGCTGGGTGCCGTGGTCGGCGCGGCCGGCGGGATCTGAGCGAGGCGATCAGCTGAGTGCGTGGTCCAGCAGGTCGGGCAGGTGGGCCAGTTCGTCGGCCACCGATTCGGGCATGCCGTCCCAGCCGGAGTCGAGCGACTGCGTGACGAGCACATCGGCTCCGCCGTCGGCGCTTCGACGCACCTGCACGCTCAGCGGCACATCGGGCGGTGAATCGGCCGAGGCCATCAGCACCGGCGTGCCGCCGATCGCCGAGGCCAGCACGATCACCTGCCCCTGCTGGCCGATTCGCGCGATGACCTCGTGGCCGCGCTCTCGCGCGGCCTCCTCGATGCGCTGCACCGTCTCCTTCACGCCAAAGGGGCTGTGGCGCAGCACGCGCATCGAACTGGCCAGGCGCTCGACGTCGAGCACGCCGCGGCCGGTGCACAGCGAGGCCATCACAACCGCGAGACTGCCGGTCATCCAGAGCCGAAAGGGGATTCGGGCCACCACGCCGCGCGATGCAGCCTGGGGTTGGATGCGTTCGTTTTGCATGCCTCAACCCTAACCGCCGCTTGTGTCAATCGCAATACGCGATCCGGCCCATCATGTAAAGAATCGCAAGCCGAACCTGTTGCCCAAAGTCAACACGTCACTTGGTGCCGAAGATCTTGTCACCGGCATCACCGAGGCCCGGAATGATGTAGCCGAGCTCGTTGAGGTGGCTGTCGATCGCCGCCGTCCAGCAGCGAACGTCGGGGTGTGCCTTCTCCAAAGCGGCCACGCCTTCGGGCGCGGCCACCAGCACCAGCGCGCGCACGTCCTTGCAGCCGCGGCTCTTGAGCAGGTCGACGGTGGCGATCATCGATCCGGCGGTGGCGAGCATCGGGTCGACGATCAGCGCGGTGCGCTCGTCGAGGTGGCCGACGAAGCGCTCGAAGTAGTGCTCCGGCTGCAGCGTCTCGTGGTTGCGCGACAGGCCGACCACGCTGACCTTCGCGTTGGGGATCATGTCGAGCACGCCATCGAGCATGCCCAGGCCCGCGCGCAGTATCGGTACCACCGTGACCTTGCGGCCCGCGATGCGGTCCACCTCGGTGGGGCCGCTCCAGCAGTCGATCATCGCCTTCTCGAGCGGGAAGTCCACCGTGGCCTCGTAGGCCAGCAGCCGTGCCAGCTCGTTGGTCAACTCGCGGAACTTCTTGGTCGAGATGTCGTTCTCGCGCAGCAGGCCGACCTTGTGCTTGACCAGCGGGTGGCGGACGTCGATGACGGGCATGGCGACTCGGTTCGGATGGGGGTGGCGCCAGTGTAGCCAGCGCGTCGGCTCAGAACAGGCGCGGCAGCAGCTGCGCCGCTGTGCCCTGCAGCAAGACGTGCGCCGCATCGTCGATTTCGCTGGTGTGCGGGTTGACGATGGCGACGAAGGCGCCGCTGCGCCGGGCCTTGGTGGCCAGGCCGGCGGCCGGCCAGACGGCGCCCGAGGTCCCCACCACCAGCATCACCTCGCTCGTGCGGGCGGCGTGCTCGGCGGCTTCCATCGCACCGGGCGGCAGCATCTCGCCGAACCACACCACGCCGGGGCGCACCTGATTGCCGCATTCGGCACAGCGCGGCGGCCGGCCGTCTTCGGCCTGAGCGACGTCGCAGACGCGGCCGCGCCCACAGCCGTCCAGCCACTGGTCGCGCAGGATGTCGCCGTGCAGGCGGATCGTGTCGCGGTTGCCGGCGCGCTGGTGCAGGTCGTCGACGTTCTGCGTCACCACTGTCAGCACGCCGGGCCGGCGCCGCGCGAACTCGCCCAGTGCCAGGTGCCCGGCGTTCGGCTGCGCCGCCCGCACCCCCTCGCGCCGTTCGGCATACCAGTCCCACACCATCGGCGGGTCGGCACGGAAGCCTTCGACGCTGGCCAGCTGGGCCGGATCGAAGCGCGACCACAGCCCCGTCAGCGCATCGCGGAATGTGGCAATGCCGCTCTCGGCCGACATGCCCGCGCCGCTGAGCACGCAGACGCGGCCGGCGCGCTCGATGCGCTCGCGCAGCGCGCGAACCGGCTCCTCCAGCTCAGCCACGGCGCTCCCGCTGGCGCAGCGCTTCGTACAGGCAGATGCCCGAGGCCACCGACACGTTCAGGCTCTCCACCGCGCCCTTCATCGGCAGGTGCACCAGCACGTCGCAGGTCTTGCCGGTGAGCTGTCGTATGCCGCTGCCTTCGGCACCGAGCACCAGCGCCACGGGGCCGGACAGGTCGATGTCGTAGAGCGACTTCTCCGCCGTGTCGGAAGTGCCGACGACGAGGATGTTGCGTTCCTTCAGTTCGTTCAGCGTGCGCGCCAGGTTGGTGACCATGAAGTAAGGCACTGTCTCGGCCGCGCCGCTGGCCACCTTGGCCACGGTGGCGTTGACGCCCACCGCGTGATCCTTCGGCGCCACCACCGCGTGCGCGCCGGCGCCATCGGCCACGCGCAGGCAGGCGCCCAGGTTGTGCGGGTCGGTGATGCCGTCGAGCACCAGGATCAGCGGGTCGCCTTCGACCGCATCCAGCGTGTCGTCCAGCGAGTGGCTCATCGCCACCGCCTCGACGCGCGCCACCACGCCCTGGTGCCGGTGCGTGCCGCAGAGCTTGTGCAGCCGGTCGTCGTCGCTGTCGACGATCTTCGCACCGGCCTCGCGGGCGCGCTCGACGAAGGCGCGCATGCGCTGGTCGCGCCGCGTGGTGTCCACATGCACTTCGATCACCGATTTCGGCGCCGTCTTCAGCCGCACGGTCACGGCATGGAAGCCGAACAGGACTTGTTTGCTCATGCGCGGATGGTAGCGCCGAGGTCATCGGGTACGATGCCCGCCGCCTTCACTGCCCGCCTGCGCCGCGCCTTCGCCATGCAAATGATCTGCCTCGACCTCGAAGGCGTGCTCGTCCCCGAGATCTGGATCGAGTTCTCCAAGCGCAGCGGCATTCCCGAGCTGGCGCGCACCACCCGCGACGAGCCGGACTACGACAAGCTGATGCGCTTTCGAATCGACCTGCTGGCGAAGCACAAGCTCAAGCTCGCCGACATCCAGGACGTGATCGCCGGCATGGGCCCGATGGCCGGCGCGAAGGACTTCCTCGACGACCTGCGCAGCCGCTACCAGGTGCTGATCCTGTCGGACACCTTCTACGAGTTCGCGCAGCCGCTGATGCGCCAGCTCGGCTGGCCCACGCTGCTGTGCCACAAGCTCGAGGTCGATGCGCAGGGCTTCGTGACGCGCCACGTCCTGCGCATGGCGGACCAGAAGCGCCATGCGGTGAACGCGCTGCGCCTGCTGAACTTCCAGGTCATCGCGGCGGGCGATTCGTACAACGACACCGGCATGCTGATGTCGGCGCACGCCGGCTTCTTCATCCACCCGCCGGAATCGATCGTCGCGCAGTTCCCGCAGTTCCCGGTGACGCGCAACTACACCGAGCTCAAGGCGGCGATCGACGGCGCCGCCGCGCGGCTGCGCGGCGGCTGAAGAACCGTCAGCGGCGGCCGCGCGGACCGCACTGGCCCTTGACGAGGCAGCGGCCGTAGTCCGGGTCGGTCTTGAGCAGGAACTGCACGCGCGCGGCCACCGCATCGTCGGCGAAGTCGCTGAACAGGCCGTCCACGCCCAGCTCGTAGAACATCAGGTACTCGGCCGCCGGGCTGCCGGCGTAGTCGGCCGTGAGGCGGCGCTGTTCGCTGCGGAAGGTGTACGGGTGAACGAGCAAGCCCTGCGCATGCGCTCGCTGCACCAGGTCGGTGGGTGGCAGCAGGTGGCGGTCGGCGTCGTTGACCTTGCCGTCGCCGTTGATGTCGCTGCAGGCGCCGGCGACGATGGTGCAGGCCGAGCTGCGGATGTAGGGCTTCCACGGGCCGATGCCGTCGGCGTAGCTCTTCACCTCGGCCAGGCCGGCGGGGGTGAGCAGGTCGCTGAACAGGCCGGAGCGGCCGCTGACCACCCAGTCGTAGGGCTTGTCGAAAGGCTTGACGAGCGAGATCGAGCCATCCGGGTTGATGTCGTCGGCATCGACCAGCTGGATCAGCGGCAGTTCGGTGCGCGTGCGCAGGTAGCGCAGGTTCGCCGTCTCGAACGACTGGATGAACACCGGTGCGCCGCGGTGGTTCCAGCCGGCGCGCGTGAGCACGCGCAGCAGCCGGTCTTCCAGCGGCAAACCGATCGACTGGTGGTAGGTCGGGTGCTTGGTTTCGGGATAGATGCCGATGCGCCGGTCCTTCTCGGCCGACTTGCGCTTCACGAACTCGATCACCTCGGCGAGCGTCGGGATCTGGAACTGCCCGTCGAAGGCCGTGCCGCGTTCGGGCAGCGGTTGCACCGCACGCAGCTGCTTGATCTCGGCGAGCGTGAAGTCGGAGGCGAAGAAGCCGGTTTCGGGCACGCCGTCGAGCATGACCGTGCGCTTGCGCGCGGCGAACTGCGGCAGGTCCTTCACGTTGGTGGTGTTGATCAGGTTGGGCTCGTGGCGCGCGATCAGGTGGCCGTCCTTGGTGGCCACGAGGTCGGGCTCCACGTAGTCGGCACCGAGCTCGATGCCCAGCGCGTAGGCCTCGAGTGTGTGCTCGGGCAGGTAGCCGCTGCCGCCGCCGCGGTGGCCGATGACCAGCGGGCCACGCTGCGCGCCGTCGTTGCGGTCGTCGTGGCCGAACGCCAGACCGGCCGAAGCCGCCAGCGCACAAGCCAGCATGCCGGCACGCAGCCGGTGGGTGATCTTCATGGTTCGTCTCCTGTGGGGTGTGGCCCGGTGAATCCCGGACTCTAGGCAGCCCCCGTGACAGCGCCTTGACAAGGCCCGTCAGCGCTTCAAGGCCACCACTGCCATCATCGCGCCGATCAGCACCGGCTGGTGAATCATGTAGAAGCTCAGGCTCCAGCGGCCCAGCCCGGCCAGCGGCTGCATCGGCCGCAGCGCTGCACCCGCCAGCCAGCCGCGCCGATGCGCGAGCAGCCACTGCCCGGCCGCCAGCCCCCACAGCATCACCCCGAGCCACGGCAGAAGGGGCGCATAGTCCTCTGTCACCGGCTTGCGCGTGATCAGCCCGACCCAGTTGGTGGCGCGCGCATCGAAGAACGGGTGCTGCACGAAATGGGGCAACAGCACAGCTGCAAGACCCAGCGGCCACAGCCAGCGACCCAGGGGCGCCGCGAGCCGCGCGAGGATCAGCATCAGCGCGATGCCGTGCAGCACGCCGAAGTAGATCCAGCTGCGCGGGAACATGATCCACGAACCGATGCTCACCAGCACAGCGCAGCCCGCGACTTGCGCCCAGCGCCGCCAGAACCGCTGCCACGACTGGCCCTGCTCGAGCGCCACCGATTGGCCGAGGCCGGCGCAGAAGAGGAACAGGCTGACGATGCAGATGCGCTGCACCGTCCACACCGGGTCGCTGTAGAAGTTGGTCCGGATGAAGCCGAAATGATTCAGGTCATAGGCGGCATGGAAGCACGCCATCCAGACGATGGCCACGCCGCGCAGGGCGTCGAGCCGATCGAAACGTTCGCCTTGGGGCACTGTGACCTGGGGAGTGTTGACTTTCCAACGATAGCGCATGCTCACCCGCACGTACCGCCGGTTATGCTCGCCGCTCCATGACCCTGACCAGGACCACCGAGGAAGAAGTCCGGCGCGAGTTGCTCGAACTCGCCTTGCACAACGCCGGCCGCAGCGTGTGGGCGCAGGCGATCGTGGTCGGCTTCATCGTCTGGCTGGGCTGGCGCGCACAGAAGGTCGACGAAGCCATCATCGCCGGCGCGATCGGCTACCTCGGCACGGCGTGGCGGTGGTGGCTGGCGCGTCGGTATGCCGACACCTCCCGGCTCGACGAACACGGCCTTCGCCACGCGAGCCAGTCGCTGCAGGGCAATGCCGCGATGGCGGGAGCGTTCTGGATGGCCGCGGTGATCGGCATCTATGCCCACCAGTCCGGCAGCGAGGCCACGGCGTTCATGGTGATGGCCTGCGGCTCCACCGCCGTCGCCGCGTACTTCATGTCCCTCGTCGGCCATTCGTTCCTGCTGCTCGCGGTGCCGCAGATCGGCGCGGTGATCGCGGTGTGCCTGCTGGTCGAGCAGGTGCGCTCGGTGCCGCTGGCCGTGCTGTCGGTGATCTATGGCCTGACGATGTACCGGGCCGCGCGCGAGTTCACGCTGGCCACCACCCGCGCGGTGCGCCATGGACTCGAAGTCGACGCTGCCAACGCTTCGCTGCAGCGGGCCAAGGCGCTGACCGAGGCCGCCAATGCCTCGCTGCAGCGCGCCAAGGAGGCGGCCGACGCCGCCAACATGGCGAAGTCGCAGTTCCTCGCCACCATGAGCCACGAAATCCGCACGCCGATGAACGGCGTGCTCGGTGCGCTCGAGTTGCTGCGCGGCTCCAAGCTCGACCCGCAGCAGCGCCGGCTCGTCAAGACGGCGGCGTCTTCGGGCGAGTCGCTGATGACGATCCTCAACGACGTGCTCGACCATTCCAAGATCGAGGCCGGCAAGCTCAACCTCGGCCGCTCGCCGCTGTCGCTCCATTCCACCGCCGCGTCGGTGATCGCGCTGTTCCGCGCCAATGCCGAGGCCAAGGGCCTGGCGCTGGTGCTCGATCTCGAGCCGATGGTGTCCAACCACGTGCTGGGCGACGCGCAGCGGCTCAAGCAGGTGCTGCTCAACCTGGTGGGCAACGCGATCAAGTTCACCGAGCGCGGCGGCGTGTCGCTGCGCCTGAGCTCCGGCCGTGTCTCGACGGACCGCGCGCAAGTGCGCTTCGAAGTGATCGACAGCGGCATCGGCGTGCCGCGCGACGCACAGAACGAATTGTTCCAGCCCTTCCACCAGGTCGACGGATCGCGCAGCCGCCGCGCAGGCGGCACCGGCCTGGGCCTGGCGATCAGCCAGAAGATCGTCGAGGCGATGGGCGGGCACATCGAGATCGAGAGCCAGCCCGGGCGCGGTTCGTCGTTCCACTTCACGCTGGGTTTCGACCTCGATCCCAACCCACCCTCCGGCGACGTCCTCGACTCGTCGATGACACCGCTGGACCCCTTGCCCTCCCGGCTGGCGGGCACCGTGCTGGTGGTCGAGGACAACCCGGTGAATCGCATCATCGCCGAGGAGATGCTCGAATCGCTGGGGCTCGATTGCATCGAGGCGCAAGACGGCGTCGAGGCCCTGGACGTGCTCTCGCGCCGCTCCGTCGACCTGGTGCTGATGGACTGCCAGATGCCGGTGATGGACGGCTACACCGCCACCCAGCACATCCGCGCCCGCGAGCTGACGCAACGCCTGCCGCGCACGCCGATCGTCGCGCTGACGGCCAATGCCTACGAGGAAGACGCGGCCCACGCACTCGAGGTGGGCATGGACGCCCACCTGGCCAAGCCTTACACGCGCGATCAACTGCGCGAGATCATCTCCACCTGGCTGTGAGCCGCAGGCTCACAGCGCGCCCCAGGCCGTCAGGCCCGTGCCGCGCTCCTCGTCCCAGCCGGTGTTGCCGCTGCGCAGCTCGCCCCAGGCCGTGTCGAGCTCGATTCGCTTGAGCTCTTCGACCGCGCCGTCGTCCGCGCCGCCGGCCTTGCGCACCTGGGCGCGCGCCAGCCGCTCCATCAAGCGCAGGTCGCGCGTGGTCAGCGTCAGGGCCGTCTCGGCCCACAGCTCCACCACCTCGAGCAGCGACTCGTAGGTGATCGGTGCAGCCACGCGCTGCGCGTTCAGTGCCGCCAGCGTGCCGCGCAGCCGCGGGTCGACGGTACGCACCACCTCGAGGATGGCCGCCTCGCCCATGCCGTCGTCGATCACCGCGTCGACCAGGCTGCGCCGCGCGAGCTGTTCGGCGGTGTAGAGCCGGCCGCTGAGGATCATGTCCTTGGCCACCGAGAAGCCGGCCTTGCGGATCGTCAGCGGCCAGGCGCCCATGCCAGGGAACAGGTTGAACAGCACTTCGGGGAAGCCGGCCTGCGCGCTGCGCTCGAAGATCACCTTGTGGAAGGGCAGCACCGACTCCAGCCCGCCGCCGAGCGTGTCGCCCTGCACCAGCACGGTGGTGTGCACACCGCGCTGCGCCGCATGCTCGAGCCACCAGACCAGGTCGACGCAGCGGCGGCCGTACATCTTCAGCGAGTCGACGTCTTGCGCGCGCACCAGCAGCACGAACAACGCGAGGTCGCCACCGAAGTTGAACACGCCGGTCACGTCGGAACTCAGCACGAGGTGGCGTACCACGCCCGGACTTTCGGCGATGTCGTCGAGCACGCGTTGCATCTCGGTCAGGCCGGCGAGGCTGTAGCACTGGATCGGCTTGACGCAGGTGCGCACGCGCAGCATGCCGAGTTCAGAAGTCCATTCGAGACGCAGGTACTTGTAGGGGCGGGAGAGCAGCCGGGGCAGGCCGGCGGGAGCGAGAACCGGAGTCGTCGTCATACCTGTTCAATGATGCGCGTGAAGTGGTGGAAGTTCAGCAGCGCAGCGTCGACGACCGCGTCGCATGCCGGTTCATCCTCGAGGGTGTTGAGGATCTTGCGCAGGTCGGCCATGTGCTCGGCATCCATCGTGGCGTGCGAGTTGATGAACGACACACCCCGCTCGCCCTCGAGCAGCAGCGACTCCTTGATCGCCGAGGCGAACGGGCCGCCGTACACCGAGGCGATCACCTCCAGCGTATAGAGCATGCCCAGCACCGAGCAGGGGTTGAGGCGATCGGCGGCCCAGTAGTTGTAGCCCACCAGCGCACGCGTGAAGGCCGAGGGCGCGTAGGCCTGCGTGGTGGCCGCCGGCACGCCCACCGCATCGAGGTCGTTGCGTACCCACTCCTCGTGGCCCGATTCCTCGTGCATGTGCTCGTAGAGGAAGTAGCGCACCTGCTTGTGGCTGTCATCCAGGCGGCTGGCCGCCGCCGCGCTCACCGGGTTGAAGTGCCACACCACGTGGTAGAGCTCGAGCAGCAACGTGCGGTAGCGCTCCAGCGGCAGGCCCTGGGCCACCGCATCCAGCAACACCGGATGTGTCTCGAAGGCACGGCGTGCCTCATCGGTGCGGACCACCAGGTCCGCAAAAAACATCGACATCGATTTTCTCCAACGACAGTTTTTGGCTGTCGCAAGGCGGCCCGTGATCGCGCGAACCGCTGCGCGACCCATCACCCTGCAACGCTTTGGCCGGATTGTGGCGGCGCTTTCGTTGCGGCACCAATGTCAAGGTTGACAGGTGCGCGAGCCGGGGCGATGGGTTGGAAGGTGTCAGTGTGTGCGGCGCTTGAAGAATCGCAAACGGCCAATCGGGGCTTGGCGTGACCATGTGAGCAAGGGCGCTGCCCAGGAGCTACAACATGGCCGAGAACCGTCGAATCCTCATCATCCAGGGGCATCCGGACGTCACCGAAGATCATCTGGGTCATGCCTTGGCGCATGCCTACGCCGGAGCGGCCACCGCGGCGGGCCACCAGGTGCGCACCGCCACGCCGGCCCAGCTGGATTTCCCCCTGCTGCGCAGCCAGAAGGAATGGGAACACGGCGCCCTGCCCCTGGCCCTGCAGAAGGCGCAGGACGACATCGCCTGGGCGCAGCACCTGCTGCTGTTCTTCCCGCTCTGGATGGGCGACATGCCGGCCTTGCTGAAAGGGTTTCTCGAGCAGGTGGCGAGGCCGGGATTCGCGTTTCGCCGCGAGGCGGGCAGCCCCTTCGGCCAGAAGGGGCTGGCGGGCCGCTCGGCACGCGTGGTCGTCACGATGGGCATGCCGGCGCTGGTGTACCGCTTCTACTTCCGGGCCCACAGCGTGAAGAGCCTCGAACGAAACATCCTCGGCTTCGTGGGCATCTCGCCCGTGCACGAGACCCTGATCGGGCAGGTCGACACGCTGGACGAAGCCGGCCGGGCCAAGTGGCTGGCGACGATGGCACGGCTCGGGCGCACGGCTGCGTAGCGCGCTATCGTGGCGCCATGAGCGCCAGCCTTTCCCCGACGATCGGATCGCTGCTGCGCGAGTGGCGCCAGCGGCGCCGCCTCAGCCAGCTCGAACTGGCCCTCGACGCCGAGGTGTCCACACGCCATCTCAGCTGCGTCGAAACCGGGCGTGCGCAGCCCAGCCGCGAGATGGTGATGCGCCTGGCCGCACGCCTGGAGGTGCCCCTGCGCGAGCGCAACCGGCTGCTCACCGCCGCGGGCTTCGCGCCGATGTACGGCGAGCGGCGCCTGGACGACCCGGCCCTGAACGCCGCGCGAGAGGCGGTCGACCTGGTGCTGCGCGGCCACGAGCCCTACCCGGCGCTGGCGGTCGACCGGCACTGGAACCTCGTGTCGTACAACCGCGCCGTGCCGCCGCTGCTGGCCGGCGTGAGCGCCGAACTGCTGGTGCCGCCGGTCAACGTGATGCACCTCAGCCTGCACCCCGAGGGCCTGGCGCCGCGCATCCTGAACCTCGCGCAGTGGCGCGAGCATGCCTTCGCACGGCTGCGCCAGCAGATCGCCGCCTGCGCCGATCCACAGCTCGAGGCCTTGCTCGAGTCCTTGCAGCGGTATCCGGCGCCGACCCGGGTTTCGGCGCTGGCCGACGCGGCGATGGTCGTACCCCTGCAGATCGAGAGCCCGGCCGGCGTGCTCTCGCTGATCGGCACCACCACCGTGTTCGGCACGCCGGTCGATGTGACCTTGTCGGAGCTGGCGCTGGAGACCTTCTTCCCCGCCGACGAAGCCACCGCGACCGCCCTGCGCAGCCTGTACGCGCAGCACGCCACGGCCTGAGCCACGTCAAGCGGCCACCGCGGCCCGGTGTCACCATCGGCGCACGGCGGGCACGGACCGACCGGACCGAGGGAGTGAATGGACAAGCGGCAGGGTTGGCACGTCGGCTACTGGATCATCGCGCTGTCGCTGCTGATGCTCGCGCAGAGCTACTGGCAGGGCGCGTCGGTGATCGAGGTGGTGCCCTACAGCGTGTTCGAGCAGGCGCTCGCCGAGGGCCGCATCGCCGAAGTGACGGTGACCGACCGCAGCCTCAGCGGCCGGCTCAAGTCGCCCGAGGCCGGCAAGTCGCTGATGGTGGCCACGCGGGTGGAGCCCGACCTCGCCGCGCGGCTCGAGAAATACGGCGTGCCCTACACGCGGGTCGTCGAGAGCCCGCTGCTGCGCGACCTGCTGTCGTGGATCGTGCCGGCGCTGGTCTTCTTCGCGCTGTGGTACTTCGTCATCCGCCGCCTGGCCGACAAGCAAGGCATGGGCGGCTTCATGGCCATCGGCAAGAGCCGCGCGAAGGTCTATGTGGAGACCGACACCGGCGTGGACTTCGCTGACGTGGCCGGCGTCGACGAGGCCAAGGACGAACTCAAGGAGGTGGTCGACTTCCTGAAGCACCCGAAGGAGTACGGTCGCCTGGGCGCACACATCCCCAAGGGCGTGCTGCTGGTCGGCCCGCCGGGCACCGGCAAGACGCTGCTGGCCAAGGCCGTGGCCGGCGAGGCCGGCGTGCCCTTCTTCTCGATTTCCGGCAGCGAGTTCGTCGAGATGTTCGTCGGCGTCGGCGCAGCGCGCGTGCGCGACCTGTTCGAGCAGGCGCGGCTGCAGGCGCCGGCGATCATCTTCATCGACGAACTCGACGCGCTCGGCCGCGCGCGCGGCGCCTTCCCTGGCCTCGGCGGGCACGACGAGAAAGAGCAGACGCTGAACCAGCTGCTCGTCGAGATGGACGGCTTCGACACCTCGTCGGGGCTGATCATCCTGGCCGCCACCAACCGGCCGGAGATCCTCGACACCGCGCTGCTGCGCGCCGGCCGCTTCGACCGCCAGGTGCTGGTCGACCGGCCCGACAAGAAGGGCCGCGCCGACATCCTGCAAGTGCACGTGCGCAAGGTGAAGCTCGCCCTTGGCGTGAAGCTCGACGAGGTGGCCGGCATCACCGCCGGCTTCAGCGGCGCCGACCTCGCCAACCTGGTCAACGAGGCGGCCCTCGCGGCCACGCGGCGCCATGCCGACGAGGTGACGCTCGCAGATTTCACCACGGCGGTGGAGCGCATCGTCGCCGGCCTGGAGCGGCGAAGCCGCGTGCTCAATGCGAGCGAGCGGCGCGCCGTCGCCTTCCACGAGATGGGCCATGCGCTGGTGGCGCTGTCGCAGCCGGGCAGCGACCCGGTGCACAAGGTGTCGATCATCCCGCGCGGCATCGGCGCGCTCGGCTACACGATCCAGCGGCCCACCGAAGACCGCTACCTGATGACGCGCGCCGAGCTGGAACGCAAGATCGCCGTGCTGCTGGGCGGCCGCGCGGCCGAGATGCTGGTGCTCGGAGAGCTCTCCACCGGCGCCGCCGACGACATCGCCAAGGCCACCGACATCGCCCGCGAGATGGTCACGCGCTACGGCATGGACGCCGGGCTGGGCCACGTGGCCTACGACGCACCACGCAGCCCCGCGCCGGAGTTCCCCCTGGGCTGGAACGGCAATGCGCGCACGCTGTCAGAAGACACGTTGCGCCGCGTCGATGCCGCGGTGGCCGCGCTCGTGGCGGCGGGGTTCGAGAGCGCGACCCGCCTGCTGACGATGCACCGTGCCGTGCTCGAGCGCGGCGCGCAGGCGCTGCTGGAGCGCGAGACACTCGACGAATCCGCACTCAAGGCGTTGACCGCCGGCCTGCGCGAGACCGATCAGCGGCCGACGATGGCGTAGTCCTGCGTGTGCTCGCTGAGCCAGCGCTGCGACAGCGCGGCGTCCTGCTGGCGCGGGTGGAAGTCGGGCTTGAAGTAGGCCTTCCACGGCCGGTAGATCTCGCGCAGCAGCCCTTCGGGCGCGAACAGCAGCTGCCAGCCGCTGCGCCAGGTGCGTGCCTTGAACAGCTCGCCGTCGTGCCACAGGTTGCGCAGCGTCTGGCGGAACACGTCGAGCAGGAAATGCGCGGTGACGATGCGCATGAAGCGGCCGCGCCACAGCTCGCTGCCGCCGAGCGTGCAATACAGGTCGAAAGCGGTGCTGCGGTGCTCGGATTCCTCGGAGGCGTGCCACATCCACAGCGTCTGCAGCCGCGGCTCGGCGCCAGCCAGGCAGTCGGGGTGGCGCAGCGTCCACTCGGCGAAGATCGCCGTGATGTGCTCGGTGGCCGCAGTGGCCGCCACCCAGGCGCGAGGGTCCACGCCTTCCAGGCGCTTGAGCCGCCGTGCGGCCCGCTCGGCCCAGCGGTTCTGGTGGCCCTGCTTCTCGAGATGCGCGTTGAAGAGCGCGTGCAGCCGGCGGTGCGTCGCCTCCTGGCCGATGAAGCCCTGCACCTCGGCGGCCATCGCTTCGCGCTGCGCCTCGGGCAGCGACTTCATGCCCAGCTTCACCGCGTCGATGAAGAACTGCTCGCCGACCGGGAAACTCATCGACAGCGCGTTGAACCAGGCCGTGCGGAAGGCGTCGCCGCCGTTCCAGTGGCGCGCGATCGGCGCGTCGAGGTCAATCAGCAGGCGGCGGATGGTCAGGTCGGTCATGGTTCGGGTCGGGTCAACGCGGCAGGCGCTTCTTCAGTTCGTCCTTCAGGCGCGCATGCTCTTCGGGGCGCAGCACCTTGAGCAGGTCGAGATCGGCAAGCAGGCGGTTGATGCGCGCGGTGGCGTTGCCGGCCTTGATCTCCGCAATCTCGGCGTTCATGGTGCGGAAGTCGTCGAAACGTTCGTCGGTGCTCTTCGGGTCGCGCGCGTCGACCAGGATCGCCAGCGCCTCGCTGATGCGGCCGAGCTGGCGGCCGTAGCTGTGCTTGCCGACCACCTCGGCCTCGGTCTGCGGCGCGCTGCTGTTGAAGGCGTTCACGTTCAGCGTCCAGCCGGGCAGGATGGGTTGCACCAAGGTGTTCGGCGCCAGCTGCATGGCAGCACTCCACTGCTTGAGCCAGCTGGTCGGGTCCCAGGTGGGGGTGGTGGTCTCGGCCATGGTCGATTCCCTTCTCAGATATCGAGGGTGAAGATCTCGGCCTCACGGCGCTCGGTGGCATTGTGGCCGGCCAAGGCCTGGTCCCACAGTGACGTATCGGCGCCGCCGGCAGCCACGAGGCCCTGGGTCATGACCGCGACCTCCTCCGACGAGGCGTCGAACTCGCCCAGCGGCCGTCGCTCTGCGTCGAAAAGGCGCGCCGTCATCGCGCCCGAGGCGTCGATGAGAATCAAGTAGCGGGCCGGGGTGCTGTGCATGGCGGATGCCTCGTCGTCAGGCCGGCAGACTAGCACTGCCCGTGCCGGGACGGATTGACTGAAAGCACTCGGCCTGTGTGCGTTTGCCGCGGTAGCTGGATTCCAGCTCGCTCCGCGTGCGGCCGCGGTCGGCCCAGAAGAACGCATCGCCCGCGGCCAACGCGTCGAAATGATCCTTCAGCGCGGCCAGGAGCCAGTCGGCGCGGCGCAGCGTCATCGGCGTGCACGACTGGCCATGCAGATCGTCCTCGAGGTCGAGCACGTGCGAGCGCCAGTTCTCGGCCAGGTACAGCGCCGCGGCGTCGCCGTTCAGGGCTTCGCGCCAGCGCCACGTGATGTCGTCCAAACGCAGCAGCGTCGCCGGCAGCGCCCTGCGCGCGGCCAGGGCGGCGCGCAGCCGTTCGTAGGCTGGCAGCGCCACCGACTTCTCGAGACAAAAGCCGCGGCGGCAGGGCCCTCGCTCTGCTCCTTCGCGAGCAGCCACGCGCAGAAGTTGCGCGACTCGAAACGCTCGACCGGGTGGAACATCGGCTCGCTCGTGCCATCGCCGGCGCTGTTGAACTGCGCCAGCGGGTCGAAGCGGTACATGTAGCCGAAGTCGAACAGCATCACACGACGACCGTCGTCGAGGATGTTGCCGGGGCACAGATCCCACTCGAACAGGCCGGCGAGGTAGAGCTCGACGAGCTGCTCGAACAGCTGCCCGAGCGAACGTTCGTCCCAGACCGTCGCGATCGTGCCCTCGATCCAGGGTGACAGCAGGATGCCGCGCCGCAGCGAGGCGTACTGCGTGTCGACGATGGCGGCGAAGCGTTGCGCCCCGCCCTGTTCCGCCTTCAGCCGGGAGAGATCGGCGCGACGCTGGATCTCGTTGAGGAAGGAGGTCTGCCCGTCGACGTTGTGAACGCCGGCCTGCGCACGGGCCTGCTTCAGCGTCCAGTCGCGACCTGCGGCGTGGATGCGGAAGACGCGCGCCGTGAGCCCGCCCTCGAAGGCTTCGCGCACCCAGGGCTCGTCGCCGCGCATGGCTCCGAGCTGCTCGACCGGCAGCGGGCAGTCGCTGGGCGAACCGACTTCCAGTTCTGCGCCGGCGGCCAGGAAGGCGAGCTGCTCCTGCTGGCGCCGCGCTTCCAGATCAGCCCACCCAGCGCCGCGCGTTGCGGAACATGCGCATCCAGGGGCTGTCCGCGCTCTTGTCGCCCGCGGTCCAGCTCATCTGCACGTTGCGGAAGACGCGCTCCGGGTGCGGCATCAGCACGGTGAAGCGGCCGTCGGGCGTGGTCACCGAGGTCAGGCCGCCCGGGCTGCCGTTCGGGTTGGCCGGATAGTCCTCCGTGGCCGCGCCGGTGTGGTCGACGAAGCGCATCGCGCGCTGTACCGCCTTCGGATCGCCGCGCTGGGAGAAATCGGCGAAGCC
Source organism: Rhizobacter sp. AJA081-3 (assembly GCF_017795745.1). GTDB lineage: Bacteria > Pseudomonadota > Gammaproteobacteria > Burkholderiales > Burkholderiaceae_C > Piscinibacter. Next base: position 2,437,704 of record NZ_CP059067.1, read on the forward strand.
TTCGCCGTGCGCCACCGCGATCGGGATGCGGCTGCCTTCCATACCGGGGAAGAAGATCGACGGGCTCGGCAGCACCTCGACCAGCGACAGCCGCGCCTCGAACTGCTCGCTGCGATTGCGCGTGAACTTCGGCCAGGCCTGCGCGCCGGGGATGATGGGTGCGAGCGCGGCCATCATCTGGCAGCCGTTGCACACGCCCAGCGCGAAGGTGTCGCTGCGGTTGAAGAAGGCGGCGAACTGCTCGGCCAGCACCGGGTTGAACATCACCGAGCGGGCCCAGCCCTCGCCGGCGCCCAGCGTGTCGCCGTAGCTGAAGCCACCGCAGGCGACGAAGCCCTGGAACATGTCCAGCCGCGCCCGGCCGGACTGCAGGTCGCTCATGTGCACGTCGAAAGTCTCGAAGCCGGCCTTCGCCATCGCGTAGCTCATCTCGACATGCGAGTTGACGCCCTGCTCGCGCAGGATGGCGAGCTTCGGCTTCGTCTTGGTGATGAACGGGGCGGCGACGTCTTCGGCCGGGTCGAACGTCAGGTGCAGGTGCAGGCCGGGGTCGTCGGTACGGCCGGCCTCGGTGTGTTCGGCTTCGGCGCAGGCCGGGTTGTCGCGCAACGCGGCGATGCGCCCGCTGACTTCGTCCCAGGCCTGGTGCAGCTCGCGCAGCGACGCGCCGAACACCAGCTTGGTGTCTCGCCAGACCTCGACCACGCCGCGATCGTGGGTCTTGCCGACGAAGTGGCTGTGCTTGCTCAGACCGTGCGCACGCAGCGTCTGCATCACCTCGTTGCGCACGGCGGTGGGTACTTGCAGCACGACGCCGAGCTCCTCGTTGAACAGCGCCTTGAGCGTCAGCTCGTGGCGGCGCACGCTGACCTGCGTGGCCCAGTTCTTCGAGTCTCCGTATTCGGCGCGGCTGTCGGCGATGCCGTCGCCTTCGGTGACGAGCAGGTCGACGTTCAGGCTCACGCCGACGTGGCCCGCGAAGGCCATTTCGCACACCGTGGCCCACAGGCCGCCGTCGCTGCGGTCGTGGTACGCGAGCAGGCGGCCCTCACCGCGCAGCTGGTTCACCGCGGCGACGAGCGCCTTGAGCTGCGCCGGGTCGTCGAGGTCGGGCACCTCGTTGCCGAACTGGTTCAGCACCTGGGCGAGCATCGAGCCGCCCAGGCGATTGCGTCCCTGACCAAGGTCGACCAGCACCAGCGTGGTATCGCCCGGCTGCAATTGCGGCGTGAGCGTCGGCCGCACGTCGGCGATGGACGCGAAGGCGGTGACGATCAGGCTCACCGGCGCGGTGACCTGCTTCGCCGCGCCCGCGTCGCTCCAGCGGGTGCGCATCGACAGCGAATCCTTGCCCACCGGCACGCTGATGCCCAAGGCCGGGCACAGTTCCATGCCCACCGCCTTGACGGTCTCGTACAGCGCCGCGTCTTCGCCGGACTCGCCGCAGGCGGCCATCCAGTTGCAGCTGAGCTTGACGCGCTCCAGTTCGAAAGGAGCCGCGAGCAGGTTGGTGATGGCCTCGCTCACCGCCATGCGGCCGGAAGCCGGCGCGTCCAGCGCGGCCAGTGGCGTGCGCTCGCCCATGCTCATTGCCTCGCCCGCGAAACCGGCGTAGTCGGCCAGCGTGACCGCGCAGTCGGCGACCGGTACCTGCCAGGGGCCGATCATCTGGTCGCGGTGGTTCAGGCCGCCGACAGTGCGGTCGCCGATGGTGATGAGGAAGCGCTTGCTGGCCACCGTCGGGTGGCGCAGCACATCGAAGGCCACCTGGTCGAGCGCCACGTCGTCGAGCTGCAGCGCAGGCAGCGTGCGCGGGACGCGCTTCACATCGCGGTGCATGCGAGGCGGCTTGCCGAGCAGCACTTCCATGGGCATGTCGATCGGCTTGTCGTCATTGCCCGGCTCCTCGAGCACCAGCTGCTTGGCGTCGGTGGCCGTGCCGACGATCGCGAACGGGCAGCGCTCGCGATCGCACATCGCCTGGAACAGCGGCAGCGCGTCGGCGCGCACCGCCATCACGTAGCGCTCCTGGCTCTCGTTGCACCAGATCTCCTTGGGTGCCAGGCCGGTCTCTTCCAGTGGCACCTTGGACAGGTCGAAGCGCGCGCCCTTGCCCGCGCCATCGACCAGCTCGGGGAAGGCATTGCTGATGCCGCCCGCGCCGACGTCGTGGATGGCCAGGATCGGGTTGCTCTCACCCAGCGCCCAGCAGTGATTGATGACCTCCTGCGCGCGGCGCTGGATCTCCGGGTTGCCACGCTGCACCGAGTCGAAGTCGAGTGCGGCGGCATTGGCACCGGCGGCCATCGAACTCGCCGCGCCGCCGCCCATGCCGATGCGCATGCCCGGGCCGCCGAGCTGCACGAGCAGCGTGCCGGCAGGGAAGGCGATCTTGCTCGTCTGCGTGGACGAGATCGTGCCCAGGCCGCCGGCGATCATGATCGGCTTGTGGTAGCCGCGGCGCATCGCCTCGACACCCGCGCCCACCGTCTGCTCGTAGACGCGGAAGTAGCCCAGCAGGTTGGGCCGGCCGAACTCGTTGTTGAAGGCTGCGCCGCCCAGCGGCCCGTCGATCATGATCTGCAGCGCGCTGGCGATGTGCGCGGGCTTGCCGTAGGGCTGCCGCTCCCAGGGCTCGCTGGTGCCGGGCAGATGCAGGTTGGACACCGTGAAGCCGGTCAGGCCGGCCTTGGGTTTCGAACCCCGGCCGGTCGCACCTTCGTCGCGGATCTCGCCACCGGCACCGGTGGAGGCACCGGGGAAGGGCGAGATGGCGGTCGGATGGTTGTGCGTCTCCACCTTCATCAGCACATGCGCCGTCTCGCGCCGCGCTGCGTACACCGGCGCGTTGGTGTAGCCCTGCGGCATCCAGCGCTCGATCTCGTGGCCCTGCATCACGCTGGCGTTGTCGCTGTAGGCGATCACCGTGTACTGCGGCGCCAGCTGGTGCGTGTGGCGGATCATGCCGAACATCGACTTGTCCTGCGCCACGCCGTCGATGGTGAACTGCGCGTTGAAGATCTTGTGCCGGCAGTGCTCGCTGTTGGCCTGCGCGAACATCATCAGCTCGACGTCGGTCGGGTTGCGCTTCAGGCCGGTGAAGGCCGCGACCAGGTAGTCGATCTCGTCGCCGGACAGCGCCAGGCCGAAGTCCTTGTTGGCCGCCTCCAGCGCGCTCTTGCCGCGACCGAGCACGTCGACATGTTCCATCGGCTTGCCGGGCTGTTCGTCGAACAGGTGGGCGGTGTCGGCGCGGGCGAGCAGCACGCTCTCGGTCATGCGGTCGTGCAGCAGCGCGGCGCAGGCCTGCAGTTCGTCGGCCGTCAGCGCCTTGGCGCCACCGAGCAGGCCGCCCTTGAGGGTGAGTCGGAACTCGGTGACACGCTCGACGCGGCGCACGGCCATGCCGCAGTTGTGCGCGATGTCGGTGGCCTTGGAGGCCCAGGGGGACACCGTGCCCAGGCGCGGCGCCACGACGAGCAGCGCGCCGTCGGCCGCTCCGGCGTACGGGTCGCCGTAGCGCAGCAGCGCCTCGAGCTTGTCGCGCTCGCCGCCGGCCAGCGCGTGGTCGCTCCACACCCAGTGCACGTGGCGGGCATGCACGGCGCTGATGCGCGGTTGCACGGCCTGCAGGCGCGGCAGCAGCGCCTGTGCGCGGAAGGCGGACAGCGCATTGCCGCCCTCGAAGTGGGTCAGGTGCTTGGGGCTGGTGCTCACGCGTCGGTCTCGGGAGGGGAAGGCCGGCCTCGGGGCAGGGGCGCCCCGGTGGAAACCCGAGATTTTACGTGGCCGATGAGATAATCCCGCCCCATGACGATCACGATCAAGACCGCAGCCGATGTCGAGGGCATGCGGGTCGCGGGGCGCCTCGCCTCCGAAGTGCTGGACATGCTCACGCCGCACGTGAAGCCCGGCGTCTCCACCGAAGCGCTGGACAAGCTCGCCCACGACCACATCGTTGCAGGTGCAGGTGCCGTGCCGGCGCCGCTGAACTACGCTCCGCCGGGCTACACGCCCTACCCCAAGTCGATCTGCACCTCGATCAACCACCAGGTCTGCCACGGCATCCCGAACGATCGGCCGCTGAAGAACGGCGACATCGTCAACATCGACGTCACCGTCATCAAGGACGGCTGGCACGGCGACACCAGCCGCATGTTCGTGGTCGGCGAAGGCTCGATCGCCGCCAGGCGCCTGTGCCAGATGACCTATGACGCCATGTGGAAGGGCATCGCCAAGGTGCGCCCCGGTGCGCGCCTGGGCGACATCGGCCACACCATCCAGACCTTCGCCGAGGCCAACGGCTTCTCCATCGTGCGCGAGTTCTGCGGCCACGGCATCGGCCGCAAGTTCCACGAGGAGCCGCAGGTGCTGCACTACGGCCGCCCCGGCACGCTGGAAGAGCTGGTGCCCGGCATGATCTTCACGATCGAGCCGATGATCAACGCCGGCAAGCGCGACATCCGCGAGATGGGCGACGGCTGGACCATCGTCACGAAAGACCGCTCGCTGTCGGCACAGTGGGAGCACACCGTGCTCGTCACCGACACCGGCTTCGAGGTGCTGACGCTGTCGGCCGGCAGCCCGCCGACGCCGGATTTCGTCACCGCCTGAGCGGCGAGCTGCGTTCGTGGCTGCGGCCGTTCCCGATCGCCTCGAGCCGCCGGCTGCGGCTGCCGCCGCCAGCGTGGCGGAACTGCGCGGCCGATTCCGCCAGGGCAAGGCCGAGCTGCTGCGGCACTTCGGCGAGTCGCGCCCCACGGCGCCGGCGGCCACGCGGCTGCTGAAGGCGCTGGCGCGCCATGTCGACGCCACGCTGGTGGCACTGTGGGATCGCGCCGGCATGCCCGCCGGCGCCGCGCTGCTCGCGGTGGGCGGCTACGGCCGCGGCGAGCTGTTCCCGCATTCCGACGTCGACGTGCTGGTGCTGCTGCCGCCGGCCGCGGTGCGCCAGCCCGATCACGAAGCTGGCCAAACGCAGGCCGCGATCGAAGGCTTCATCACCGCCTGCTGGGACGTCGGCCTGGAGATCGGCTCGAGCGTGCGCACGGTCGACGAGTGCATCGCCGAGGCCGAGCGTGACGTGACCGTGCAGACGGCGCTGCTCGAGTCGCGCTACCTGTGCGGATCGCGGCGCGTCTTCACCACCTTCCGCCATGCCAACACGCGGGCCATGGACCCCAAGGCCTTCCTGCGCGCCAAGACGCTGGAGATGCGCCAGCGCCACCAGAAGTACGAGGACACGCCCTACGCGCTGGAGCCCAACTGCAAGGAAAGCCCGGGCGGCCTGCGCGACCTGCAGGTGGTGATCTGGGTGGCGCGCGCCGCGGGCCTGGGCAAGAGCTGGAACGAGCTGGCCGCCAAGGGGCTGATCACGCCCTTCGAGGTCAAGCAGTTGCAGCGCAGCGAGGGCCTGCTCAAGCTGATCCGCGCGCGGCTGCACATGATCGCCGGCCGCCGCGAGGACCGGCTCGTGTTCGACCTGCAGACCGCGGTGGCCGAGAGCTTCGGCTACCAGTCGGCGCCGGGGCAGCGGGCCTCGGAAGTGCTGATGCGCCGCTACTACTGGGCGGCCAAGGCGGTGGCGCAGCTCAACCAGATCCTCATGCTCAACATCGAGGAGCATGTCGAGGGTTCGCAGCACGCGCCGATGCGGCCGATCAGCGAAGACTTCCTCGAACGCGCGGGCGTGCTCGAAGTGGTCAGCGACGACCTGTACCTGCGCAAGCCGCATGCGATCCTGGAGACCTTCCTCACGCACCAGCGTGCGGCCGGCATCAACGGCCTGTCGGCGCGCACGCTGCGTGCCCTGTACAACTCGCGCGACCAGATGGGGGCGGCGTTCCGCAGCGACCCGGTCAACCGTGCGACCTTCATGCAGATCCTGCAGGAGCCCGAAGGCCAGACGCACGCCTTCCGGCTGCTGAACCAGACTTCGGTGCTGGGCCGCTACCTGTGGGTGTTCCGCCGCATCGTCGGGCAGATGCAGCACGACCTGTTCCACGTCTACACCGTGGACCAGCACATCCTGATGGTGCTTCGCAACGTGCGGCGCTTCTTCATCCCCGAGCACGCCCACGAGTACCCGTTCTGCACCCAGCTCGCGCTCACCTGGGACAAGCCCTGGGTGCTGTACGTGGCCGCCCTCTTCCACGACGTGGCCAAGGGCCGCGGCGGCGACCATTCGGAGCTCGGCGCCACCGAGGTGCGGCGCTTCTGCCGCGACCACGGCATCGACCGCGAAGACGCCGCGCTGATCGAGTTCCTGGTGCGTGAGCACCTGCGCATGTCGCGCATCGCGCAGAAGGAAGACCTGTCGGACCCCGACGTCATCGAGGACTTCGCCCGCCGCGTGGACACGCCGCGCTACCTGACTGGCCTGTACCTGCTGACCGTGGCCGACATCCGCGGCACCAGCCCGAAGGTCTGGAACGCCTGGAAGGGCAAGCTGCTCGAAGACCTGTACCGCCAGACGTTGCGCGCGCTGGGTGGCGCCAAGCCCAACCTCGACGCCGAGATCGAGGCGCGCAAGGAAGAGGCGCGCCACCTGCTGAACCTGCACTCGATGTTGCCCGACACCGAAGGGCCGCTGTGGAAGACGCTGGAGGTGAGCTACTTCGCGCGCCACGACGCCGGCGACATCGCATGGCATGCGCGCTCGCTGTTCCGCCACGTCCAGGCACCCGAGCCGATCGTCAAGGCACGGCCCTCGTCGCTGGGCGAAGGCCTGCAGGTGCTCGTCTACTCGCCCGACCGCCCGGACCTCTTTGCGCGCATCTGCGGCTACTTCGACGGCGCCGGCTTCAACATCCTGGACGCCAAGGTCCACACCACGCGCACCGGATATGCGCTCGACACCTTCCAGGTCACCAGCCCGCAGCTCGAGGGCCAGGACACAGCGCACTACCGCGACCTGATCTCGCTGGTCGAGACGCAGCTCGCGCATGCGCTTGACGCCACCGGGCCGCTGCCCGAGCCGAGCCGCGGGCGCATCTCGCGGCGAGTCAAGTCCTTCCCGATCACGCCGCGCATCACGCTGCGGCCCGACGAGCGTGCGCAACGCTGGCTGCTCGGCGTGTCGACCAGCGACCGCTCGGGCCTGCTCTACGCCATCGCCCGCGTGCTGGCTCGCCACCATGTCAACCTGCAGCTGGCCAAGATCACCACGCTGGGCGAGCGGGTGGAAGACACCTTCCTCATCGACGGCTCGGCGCTGCAGCAGAACCGCAAGCAGATCGAGATCGAGAGCGAGCTGCTCGACGCGATCAGTCCCTGATGCCCATCGTCTCCATTCCGGCGCCCGACGCGCTGCTGCGGCTGGCCGAGTTCGACGCGGTGATCGACGCGCGATCCGAGAGCGAATACGCCGAGGACCGTCTGCCCGGCGCGATCAACTGGCCGACGCTCAACGACGCCGAGCGCGCGCTGGTCGGCACCGAGTACAAGCAGGTCTCGCCCTTCACGGCGCGCAAGCGCGGCGCGGTGCTGGCCGCGCGCAACATCGCCGCGCACATCGAGCGCGAGTGCCTGGACAAGCCCAAGGACTGGACGCCGCTGGTCTACTGCTGGCGCGGCGGCCAGCGCAGCGGCTCGCTGGCCACGGTGCTGTCGGCGATCGGCTTTCGGGTGCACCTGCTCGAGGGCGGCTACCGGGAGTTCCGGCGTGCCGTGATCGCCGCGCTCGAGGAACTGCCGCAGCGTTTCGACTTCCGCGTCGTCTGCGGCACCACCGGTTCGGGCAAGAGCCGGCTGCTGCAGCGCCTGGCCGAGACCGGAAGCGTGCAGGTGCTCGACCTGGAATTGCTGGCCAACCACCGCGGCTCGGTGCTCGGCCTGGTGCCCGGCAGCCCGCAGCCGGGGCAGAAGCAGTTCGAGTCGCACGTGTGGGACGCGCTGCGCCGCTTCGACCCGGCGCGGCCGGTGATCGTCGAGAGCGAGAGCAAGAAGGTCGGCGACCTGCGCGTGCCCGAGAAGCTGATCGAGCGCATGAGGGCCTCGCCGTGCATCCGGCTCGACCTGTCGCTGGAAGGCCGCGTGCAGTTGCTGATCGAGGACTACGACTTCTTCGTGCGCGACACCGACACCTTCTGCGCCCGCCTGGACGCGCTGCGCGTGCTGCGCGGCAACGAAGTGGTCAACGGCTGGCAGGAGGCCGCGCGTGCCGGCCGGACGCGCGCGGTGGTGCGCGACCTGCTGGTCAGCCACTATGACCCGGTCTACCTGCAGTCGATGAAGCGCAACTTCGCCGGCTTCGCGCAGCCGCTGCTGGCCCTCGATTGGGACGGCAGCGCGGCCTCGCTGGACGCCGCCGCGCGACAGGTGTCCGCGCTGGCCTAGAATCCTGGCTCCGGTCGGCAGTTCACCCAGGCGTTGCCGCGCACTCCGTGCGAGCTCAACCTGCCATCACCCCCGATGCTTGGTCACGTTCTTCGTGCGCCGGGCCGGAAGTCGGCAACCCCCGGCGGCTCGCTTCGCGAGCTTGGCGCATGAGCAACGAGAGACCATCATGCCCCGTATCGACGTGCCGCTGCATGCGGCAGACATCTCCAGTTTCGCGAAGTCCCTCGGCCGCGAATTGAAGCAGACCCACGAGCAGGCGCAGCGCCCGCCCGGCCACGTGGAGCTGTTGAACATGCTCGCGCGTGCCGCGGGCTACCGCAACTTCCAGAGCCTGAAGGCGCGGCCGGTGCCGGCAGCCGCCGTGCCGGTCCCACCCCCACCGCCAGCTGCGCTGAGCGATACAGCGGCCAAGGCGCTGCGCCAGTTCGACGCGCACGGCCGCGTCATCCGCTGGCCGATCAAGTACAGCGTGCAGCGGCTGATGCTGTGGGGGCTGTGGATGCGCTTCGACGCACGGCGCCGCTACAGCGAACGCGAGGTCAACGAGGTGCTGAACGCCTGGCACCTGTTCGGCGACCACTGCACGCTGCGCCGCGAGCTCGTCGAGATGAAGATGCTCGCGCGCACTGACGGCGGCGCCGAGTACCGCAAGCTGCCGCGCCGGCCCGATGCCGAAGCGATGGCGCTGATGCGGGCGCTGCGCGCTCGGGGCTCGCCGGGCTGAGCCGGGTCACTTGGCGAGGAAATGCTCGCGGTAGTACGCGAGCTCTTCGATCGACTCGTGGATGTCGGCCAGCGCGGTGTGCGCCTGGGCCTTCTTGAAGCCGGCCAGGATGTCCGGCTTCCAGCGCCGCGCCAGCTCCTTGAGCGTGCTGACGTCGAGGTTGCGGTAATGGAAGAACGCCTCCAGCGCCGGCATGTGGATGGCCAGGAAGCGCCGGTCCTGGCAGATGCTGTTGCCGCACATCGGCGACTTGCCCGCCGGCACGTAGCGCTTGAGGAACTCGATCAGCTGTGCCGATGCCGACGCCTCGTCGACGGTGGAGGCCTTCACGCGCTCGGTCAGGCCGCTGCGGCCGTGCGTTCCCTTGTTCCAGGCGTCCATCGCGTCGAGCGTGGCATCGCTCTGGTGGATGGCGAACACCGGGCCTTCGGTGCGGTGGTTCAGGTTCGCGTCGGTCACGACCACGGCGACTTCGATGACCCGGTCGCGCTCGGGCACCAGGCCGGTCATCTCGAGGTCGATCCAGATCAGGTTCTCGTTGCTCGGTGTCAGCAGGCTTTCGCTCATCGAAACCGTCTCTCTCAGTGGCGGGGCGGGGGCATTCTCTCAGTTCTACACTTGCGGCCATGCAAGCTTCCATCCTGACCCTGGTCTTCATCGCCGCGCTGCTCGGTGCCATGGCGCTGAAGTACTGGCTCGCCACCCGGCAGATGCGCCACGTGGCCCTGCACCGCAACGCCGTGCCAGCCACCTTCGCGGCGACCATCCCGCTCGCCGCACACCAGAAAGCCGCCGACTACACGCTCGCCAAGGGCCGCTTCGGTCTGCTGAGCACGGCCTTCGGCGCCGCGGTGCTGCTCGGCTGGACGCTGCTGGGCGGGCTCGACGCGGTCAACGGCGCCGTGCGCGAGGTCGTGCATCCGCGCCTGGGCGACATGGGCTACCAGCTCGCGCTTCTGGCCGCCTTCGCGGCGATCGGCGGCCTGCTCGACTTGCCCTTCGACCTGTACAGCACCTTCCGCATCGAGCAGCGTTTCGGCTTCAACCGAATGACATGGAAGCTCTATCTGGCAGACGCGATGAAGAACCTGCTGGTCGGCGTGATCATCGGCTTGCCGATCGCCGCGCTGATCCTGTGGATCATGGGCGCCACCGGGCCGCTGTGGTGGCTGTGGGCCTGGGGCGCCTGGATGGGCTTCAACCTGCTGATCCTGGTGCTCTACCCGACCGTGATCGCGCCGCTGTTCAACAAGTTCGAGCCGCTGGCCGACGAGTCGCTCAGGGCGCGCGTGCAGGCGCTGATGGCGCGCTGCGGATTCACCGCCAAGGGGCTGTTCGTGATGGACGGCAGCAAGCGCTCGGCCCACGCCAATGCCTACTTCACCGGCTTCGGCGCGGCCAAGCGCGTGGTCTTCTTCGATACGCTGCTGAACAAGCTCTCTCCCGGCGAGGTGGAGGCCGTGCTGGCCCACGAGCTCGGCCACTTCAAGCACCGGCACGTGATCAAGCGCATCGCGGCGATGTTCGGGCTCAGCCTGGCGGGCTTCGCGCTGCTGGGCTGGCTGTCGGGGCAGGCCTGGTTCTACCAGGGGTTGGGCGTGCAGCCCGGCATCGGCGCGCCGAACGATGCGCTGGCGCTGTTGCTGTTCCTGCTCGTCACGCCGGTGTTCGGCTTCTTCGTCTCGCCGCTGCTCGCGCAGCTGTCACGCCGTCACGAGTTCCAGGCTGACGCCTATGCGTGCGCGCAGGCCAGCGGTGTCGATCTCTCCTCCGCGCTGCTGAAGCTGCACGAGGACAACGCTGCCACGCTGACGCCCGACCCGGTCTACGTGAAGTTCTACTACTCGCACCCGCCGGCCTCCGAGCGGCTCGCGGCAATGCGACATCAACCGGCCTGAGGCCCCCCATGAGCAATCTGCTGAACCAACGCTGCAAGGCGCTCGAGGGCGGCACGGCGATGAATCCTGAGGCGATCCGCGACCATCTGGCGCAGGTCAGCGGCTGGCACCTTTCCAGCGGCGCGATCGAGAAGACCTTCAACTTCAGGAACTACCACGAGACCCTGGGTTTCGTGAACGCACTGGGCTGGATCGCCAACACCGAAGACCACCACCCCGAGCTGCGCGTCTTCTACGACCGCTGCGTGGTGCGCTTCGACACCCACTCGGTGGGCGGCATCTCGATCAACGATTTCATCTGCGCGGCCAAGGCCGATGCGCTGGTGGCCTTCGTCGCCTGAGCCCGGCACCCATTGAACCGCGCCGTCGAACTCGACATCGGGCTGGTGGTCGCCGGCCATGGCCGCCACTACACCGTCGAAACGCCTGAAGGCACCCGGCTGACCTGCTCGCCGCGGGGCAAGAAGAGCGACTGCGTGGTCGGCGACCGCGTGCGCTGGATGCCCGCCGGCGGCGGCGAAGGCGTGATCGAGGCGGTGGAGCCGCGGCGCAACCTGCTGTTCCGCCAGGACGACTGGAAGACCAAGTCCTTCGCCGCCAATCTCGATCAACTTCTTGTACTGGTCGCCGCCGAACCGGTGTTCAGCGAGTCGCAGCTGGCGCGTGCGCTGATTGCCGCCGAGGCCGCCGGCATCCCGGCCGCCATCGTGCTGAACAAGGCCGACCTGCCCGCCATCGACACCGCCCGCAAGCGGCTCGCGCCGTACGCGGCCATGGGCATCGCGGTGCACGAGATGGCGCTCAAGGCCCAGCCCGGGCCGAGTCGCGACATGCTGTCGCCGCTGCTGCAAGGCAAGGCGACCCTGGTGCTGGGCCCCAGCGGCACGGGCAAGAGCACGCTGATAAACCTGCTCGTTCCGCACGCGAGCGCGCAGGTCGGCGAGATCTCGCGCGTGCTGAACTCGGGGCGGCACACGACCACGACCACGGCCTGGTACTGGATCGACGAAGCCCGCACCAGTGCGCTGATCGACTCGCCGGGCTTCCAGGAGTTCGGTCTCAGGCAGGTCGACGCGCAGCAACTGCCGGCGCTGATGGCCGACTTCCGCGAGCCGTCGACGTTATGCCGCTTCTACAACTGCACCCATGTGAAGGAGCCGGGCTGCGGCGTGCTGGCGGCGGTGGCGCGCGGCGAGATCACCGAGCAGCGGCACCGCATCTACACGGAAATCCTCGCGGAGCTTCAGCGCTCACGCTACTGAGCTGGCTTCAACCGATGAGGTTGGCCAGTGACAGCAAGGCCAGCAGCAGCATCCACAGCACCACCGAGCGCCACACCAGGCCGACGACGCTGCGCAGGTGGCCGGCCACCGGCGGCAGGCCCGGCGTCGAGCCTTCGGCACCGGCACTCTCGGGCAAGGCGCCTGCTTCGAAGGTCTTGGAGCGATCGGGCGTGATGCCCGGTGCCGCGCTGCCGCCGAGCTGCACGCCCACGGCACCTGCAGCGGCGGCGAGGATGATGCCTTCATTCTCGTGCTTCCACAGCCAGGCGTCGCGGCGCCAGCAGGTGATGGCCTCCTCGAAATTGCCGACCACCGCGAAGCCGAAGGCCGTCAGGCGCGCCGGCACATGGTCGATCAGTCCGAACAGCCACTGCGAGAGCTTCATCAGCCGCTCGTTCACCGGTACGCCGACGGTGCGGCTCTTGAAGGCCCAGTAGCGGCTGGCCAGCTCGGCCATGCGGTACAGCACCGCCCCAGCCGGCCCGAGGCCCAGCGCCGACAGCAGCACGAACCAGAAGAACACGCCGAACACATGGCGGTGCGCGGCCAGCAGCGAATGTTCGATGACGTGGCGCAGCAGCTCGGTGCGCGGCAGCTCGCTGGCATCGAGGTGGCGCCACTGCGCGAGCAGGCGGCGCGCCTCGTTCTCGTCGCCGCGATCCAGTGCGTCGCGGATGTCGGTGTAGTAGTGGCTGAACTGGCGGAAGCCCAGCGTGAGGTAGAGCACCGCCACGTTCCAGCCCAGCGCGAGCAGCAGGCTGAAATGGCCGAACAGCTTGTAGATCGCCACGGTGGCCAGCGCCGGCACCAGCACCGTGATGCCCCACACCACCCAGGCGTGGTGCTCGCGGCCGGCGTCGAAGTTGCGGCCCGCCCAGCGCATCCAGCCGGTCAGCGTGTCATGGATGACATTGCCGCGCGGCAGGGGCTTGAGTTGTTCGATCAGCAGCGCGAACAGGACGGCGAAGAAACTCATCCCGATCGATGATACCGGCCCCTGCGCGCGCCTCAGGCGGCCAGGAAGGCGTAGAGGTTGCGCAGCATGGCGGCCGTGGCGCCCCAGATGAAGTAGCGGCGCACCTGCCCATCGGCCCCCGGACCCTCCCAGGGCATGGACAGGAAGCGCCGCTGAACGCCGGCGAACTCGAATTCGTGGCGCTGGTGGTGCGCCGGATCCATCAGGAAGGCCAGCGGCACCTCGAAGGCCTCGGCCACCTCGAACTCATCGAGTGCCAGCGTGAAGCCGGGCTGCACCAGGGCCACCACCGGCGTGACGATGAAGCCGGTCACGGTGGTGTAGACAGGCAGCGCGCCGATCACGTCGACATGCTCGGCGGCCAGGCCGACCTCCTCCTGCGCCTCGCGCAGCGCGGTGTGCACCACGTCGTCGTCGCTGTCTTCGGCGCGCCCCCCAGGGAAGCTGATCTGGCCGGCGTGGTCGCGCAGGTGGTCGGTGCGGCGCGTGAGCAGCACCGTCGGCCCGGCCGCGCGGGCCACCAACGGCACCAGCACCGAGGCATGGGCCGGCGTGCGGTCGGCGAACAGGCGCCCGTCGCCGGGAATCTCCGGCTCCCAGCCGGCCGCACCGCCGAAACGCCGACGCAGCGAATCGGCGCGCAGCCGATCGGCCGGCACCGCGCTCAGGTGCGCGTCCGTGCCGAGCACGGGCACCGACTGCGGATCGAGGATGGGCGGGCGTGTCATGGGCTTGAATGACGAAGCCGCCCCAGGGGGCGGCTCGGTGACCTAGGGGCCAGCTTGTGACGCGTCCGGCTGCGCCGGGTCACGTCGGAAGCTGGCTTCGCGCTGCGCGCGACCCGCCGCTGAGCGGCGGGCTGACCCGAAGGGTCAGGCCAGCTTCTCCTTGATTCGCGCCGACTTGCCCGAGCGCTGGCGCAGGTAGTACAGCTTGGCGCGGCGCACGTCGCCGCGGCGCTTCACCTCGATCGTGGCGATCAGCGGGCTGTACAGCTGGAACGTACGCTCCACGCCTTCGCCGCTGGAGATCTTGCGCACGATGAAGCTGCTGTTCAGGCCGCGGTTGCGCTTGGCGATCACGACACCTTCGTAGGCCTGCACGCGCTTGCGGGTGCCTTCGACGACGTTCACGCTGACGATCACGGTGTCGCCGGGGGCGAATTCGGGGATGGTCTTGTTGAGACGGGTGATTTCTTCCCGCTCGAGGGTCTGGATCAGGTCCATGGGTTCTCCAATGATCGTGCCCGGGGGTGTTGGAATGTGGCGGCAGCTGGGCATGAAGCCCGCTGCCATGCCCGGCAGAGGATCGAAAAGCCTGTGATTATAGCCCGAGGCTGGCGAGATACTTCTCGTCGGCGGGAGTCAGCCGCCCGGCAGCCCGCGCCGCGGCGATCAGGTCGGGCCGGCGCCGTGCCGTCAGCTCAAGCGAACGCTCGCGCCGCCAGCGGGCGATTTCAGCGTGGTGACCCGAGAGCAGCACCGGCGGCACCGGCCGGGCCTCGGCGCCCTGCCCCAGCATTTCCGGGCGGCTGTAGTGCGGGCAGTCGAGCAGGCCGTCCGAGAAGCTGTCCTGCTCGTGCGAGCGCGCATCGCCCAGCACGCCCTCCTGCAGCCGCGCCACGCCGTCGAGCAGCGCCAGGGCCGGCAGTTCGCCACCGGAGAGCACGAAGTCGCCCAGGCTCAGTTCGACGTCGACATGGCGGTCCAGCACACGCTGGTCGATGCCTTCGTAGCGGCCGCACAGCAGGATCGCCCCGGCGCCGGCGGCGAATTCCTGGATCAGCGCCTGGTCGATGCGGCGGCCAGTGGGCGTGAAATGCACCACCGGCGCCGGGGCAGCCCGATCGGCGCGCAAGGCCGTCAAGGCACGCTCCAGCGGTTCGGCCAGCATCACCATGCCCGGCCCGCCGCCGTAAGGGCGGTCGTCGACGCGGCGGTAGTTGTCGTCGGCAAAGTCGCGCAACGGCCAGAGCTTGACCTCGACCTGGCAGGTCTCGAACGCGCGCCGCGTCACGCCGACCGTGAAGTGCGGCGCAAAGAGCTCGGGGAACAACGTGACGACGTCGAAGCGCATGGCCGCGCCCGGCTCAGAAGTCCAGGCCCCAATCGACGCGGACGCGCCGCTGCTCGAGGCTGACCTCGTCGATGTACTGCGCGACGAACGGGATCAGCCGTTCGGCAGCTTCGCCCTGGGCACCTTCGGGCAACACGCGCAGCACGCTGTGCGCGCCGGTGTCGATCAGTCCGACGACCTGGCCCAAGGGCTCGTCCTGCCGGTTGATCACGGCCAGCCCCATCAGGTCGACCCAGTAGAACTCGTCGGCACCGGCGGTCGGGAAACTGGCGCGCGACACGAAGACCCGGGCGCCGCGCAAGGCCTCGGCGCCGCTGCGATCGATCACGTCGAGCGTGCGCGCCACCACCCATTCGCCGTGCTCGCGCGATTCGGCGATCTTCAGGTACGGGGGAAACGCTTCGGCACCGTTCGGCCGGGAGATGCGCGGCTCTTCGGGCGGCCGCAGGAACCAGCGGCGAGAGGAAAACAGCGCCTGCGGGTCGGTGGCGAAGGCCTGGACCTTGAACCAGCCCTTCACACCCCAGGCGCCGATGATGCGCCCGACCTCGACGGCATCGTCGGGCCAGGCGGGCTCGGCAGCGGACGTCGGTTGCGTCACGGCCGCTGCCGCGCCCACGTCAGGGCTCAGCCTCAGGCAGCCGCCTTGGCCTGCGCGACGAGGCGAGCCACCGTCGGCGACAGCTGGGCGCCGTTGCCGGACCAGAACTCGACGCGGTCGAAAGCCACGCGCAGCGGCTGCTCGGCACCGGAGGCGACGGGGTTGTAGAAGCCCACGCGCTCGATGAAGCGGCCATCACGGCGCTCGCGCGAGTCGGCGACGACGATGTTGTAGAACGGACGCTTCTTGGCGCCACCGCGGGAGAGTCGGATCACGACCATGACTGTTTCCTTGAATCTGGGGTGATCCGCCACGCCAGGAGACACGCTGACTCGGACAGATCGGGTGTTCGTCGACTTGCTGCCGTAGATACGCCGATCACCCGACCGGCCAGCAGCAAAACCCGGCATTATAGACGCCCTCGCGAACGACCTGCCGCTTCGATGACCCCCTCCCCTCTCGTGATCCGCCCCAGCGAGGCCGCCGACCTGCCCGCCATCACCGCCATCTACGGCTGGAACGTGCTCAACGGCACCGGCACCTTCGAGCTCGATGTGCCCGACGAGGCCGAAATGTCCCGCCGGCGCGACGACGTGCTTGTCAAGGCGCTGCCCTGGCTGGTGGCTGAACGCGACGGCGTGGTGCTGGGCTACGCCTACGCCAACCACTTCCGGCCGCGCCGCGCCTACCGCTTCTGCCTGGAGGACTCGATCTACCTCGCCGACGCCGCCCGCGGCCAGGGCGTGGGCACGCTGCTGCTGGCCGAACTGGTGGCGC
The DNA here is from genome assembly GCF_017795745.1 of Rhizobacter sp. AJA081-3. Classification (GTDB taxonomy): domain Bacteria; phylum Pseudomonadota; class Gammaproteobacteria; order Burkholderiales; family Burkholderiaceae_C; genus Piscinibacter. The sequence goes on from NZ_CP059067.1 coordinate 2,454,379, forward strand.
GCTGCGAAGCCGCCGGGGCACGCCAGATGCTCGCGGTGATCGGCGACTCGGCCAATGCCGGTTCGATCGGCGTGCACCGCGCGCTCGGCTTCGAGCACACCGGCCTCCTGCGCTCGGCAGGCTGGAAGTTCGGCCGCTGGCTCGACGTGGTGCTGATGCAGAAGTCGCTCGGCCTGGGCGACAGCAACGCGCCGGCAGATGCGGCATGAGCGCCAGCCACTACAAATCCAAGACCCTGGCCACCTGGATTGCCGTCATCGGCGGCGGCGTCGGGCTGCACCGCTTCTATCTCAACGGCTTTCGCGATGTGTGGGGCTGGCTGCACGGCGTGCCCACGCTGATCGGCCTGTACGGCGTGCAACGCATGGACGACTTCGGGCAGGATGACATGCTCGCCTGGGCCCTGATCCCGCTGCTCGGTTTCGCGCTGGCCGCAGCGATGCTGGCGGCGATCGTCTACGGCCTGACGCCCGACGAGAAGTGGGACCAGCGGCACAACCCGGGCACGGCGGTGCAGGCCACCGGCTGGGGCGCGGTGCTTGGCGTGATCCTCGCGCTCTTGCTGGGCGCCACGGCGCTGATGGCGACGGTGGCCTTCAGCGGGCAGCGCTACTTCGAGTACCAGGTCGAGCAGGCTCGCAAGATCAGCCAGTGACGCGGCGCTCTACTTGAAGAGCACCACGCCGATCCAGTAGAAGATGCCGGCAACGAAGGCCGAGGCCGGAATCGTGAAGATCCAGGCCCAGACGATGTTGCCCGCGATGCCCCAGCGCACCGCCGAAGCACGTCGCACGGAGCCGACGCCCACGATGGCGCCGGTGATGGTGTGCGTGGTCGACACCGGGATGCCCAGCGCCGTGGCCAGGAACAGGGTCATCGCCCCGCCGGTTTCGGCACAGAAACCACCCACCGGGCGCAGCTTGGTGATCTTCTGGCCCATGGTCTTGACGATGCGCCAACCGCCGAACATGGTGCCCAGGCCGATGGCGATGTAGCAGGTCCAGATCACCCAGGTTGGCGGCATCTTGTCGCTGGCTGCGGTGTAGCCGGTGGCGATCAACAGCATCCAGATGATGCCGATGGTCTTCTGGGCGTCGTTGCCGCCGTGGCCGAGGCTGTACAAGCCTGCGGAGACGAGCTGCAGCCGCCTGAACAGGTTGTCCACCCGCAATGGCGAGGCGCGCCGGAACAGATGTGCCACCACCACCATCAGCAGCGAGCCGAGCAGGAAGCCCAGCAGCGGCGAGACGAAGATGAACAGGACCGTCTTGAGCACGCCACTGGCGATCAGCGCGCCGGCACCGGCCTTGGCGATCACGGCGCCGACGATGCCGCCGATCAGCGCATGCGACGAACTCGACGGGATGCCGTACCACCAGGTCACGATGTTCCAGAAGATCGCACCGATCAGCGCACCGAACACCACGTGGTGATCGACCACGCCGGGCAGCACGATGCCCTTGCCCACCGTGGCAGCGACCTTGAGCTGGAAAAGGAAGATCGCCACGACATTGAAGAAGGCGGCGAACAGAACCGCCTGCTGCGGCTTGAGCACGCCGGTGGAGACGACGGTGGCGATCGAGTTCGCCGCGTCGTGGAACCCGTTCATGAAGTCGAAGGCGACCGCCAGCACGACCAGCATCGCGACGACCCAGAAGGCGGCCTGGAGGTTCTCCATGAAGGCTCCGAGCGGCCCGGACTCAGGAATTCTCGAGGACCACGCCCTCGATGAGATTGGCCACGTCCTCGCAGCGGTCGGAGATGGATTCGAGCTGCTCGTAGATCGTCTTCAGCTTGATCAGCTCGCGCACGTCGGTCTCTTCGCGGAACAGCTTGGACATCGCGCTGCGCATCACGCGGTCGGCATCCGACTCGAGCCTGTCGATTTCTTCGCAGGTCTTGATCGCCGCTTCGGCGGTGGCCGGCTGGCTGATCTTGGGCAGCAGCGACACCGCATGCTGCACACGCTCGCAGCACTTGGCAGACAGGTCGCCCAGACGCAGCACCTCGTCGGTCATCGCGCGCACATCGTAGAGCGACATGGTCTCGGTGGCGTCTTGCAGCAGGTCGAGGATGTCGTCCATCGCGTTGATCAGGCCATGGATCTGCTCGCGGTCGATCGGCGTGATGAAGGTCTTGTGCAGCAGGCGGTTCACCTCGGCGGTGACGCGGTCGGCGCTGCGCTCCGCGTTGCCGACCTCGTTGCCGTACTTCTCGCGCAGGGCCGGGTCGGCATAGTTCTGGATCAGAAGGATGAACGCCCGGGCCCCTTCGACGATGTGATTGCCGTGCTGGTTGAACAGCTCGAAGAAATTGCCCTCACGCGGCAGCAGCTTGCCGAAAAGCATCCTCGTCCCCTCGTGTTGTTGTCACGCGCATGTCATCACACTGTCACGGGCGGGAGTGTAGCGCCCGCTCGCGCGCGCGACCTCAAGCTCGGAAGATGAAGTAGACGGCGCCGACCAGGCACAGCCCCGCCCAGACGTAGTCGAGCTTGAAAGGCTGGTGCATGAAGACCATCGCGAAGGGCACGAATACCGCCAGCGTGATCACCTCCTGCATGATCTTCAGCTGCGCCAGCGTGATGCCGCCGGCGTACCCGATGCGGTTGGCCGGCACCTGAAGCAGGTACTCGAACAGCGCGATGCCCCAGCTGACCAAGGCGGCCGTGTACCAGGGTTTGTCAGCCAGGTTCTTCAGGTGGCCGTACCAGGCGAAAGTCATGAAGACATTCGAGGCCACCAGCAACGCAACGGTCTGCAGAGGGATCGGAATGCTGCTCATGTGGCGACCTTCTCGATGGGCTGGTCACGCACCTGCGCCAGCAGCTCGGCCACCCGGCCGCGGCCCGGAAGCTGCAGCTGCGGCGCCAGTTCGGCCAGTGGCAGCAGCACGAACGCCCGCTGGTGCGCACGCGGATGCGGCAACGTCAGCTCGGGCGTCTCCATCGTGAGGCCGTCGTGCAGTAGCAGATCGAGGTCCAGCGTGCGCGGCGCGTTGCGGTAGGGCCGCTCTCGGCCATGGTCCCGCTCGATGGCCTGCAAGGCGTGCAACAACGCGTGCGGCCCGAGCCCGGTACCCAGCTCGGCCACGGCGTTCAGGTAGTCGGGTCCGCTCGATTCGATGGGTGCGCTGCGGTAGAGCGCCGAATGCCGCAACACTCGCGTGTCCGGCAACGCTGCGAGTGCCAGCAGTGCCGCCTCCAGGGCCGCCCGCGCATCGCCGAGGTTGGCGCCCAGGCCGATGTAGGCGACGTGCATGGCAGCGCCGGTGGGCTCACTCGGCAGCGGGTGCCGCCGGCCCGGCTTCGCCCGCACCGCCGCTGCCCGCGGGCTTGCGGCGCCGCCGGCGCTTCTTGCGTGCCGGGTCGGCACCTTCGGATGCGCGCTCGCCGCCACTTTCGCTCGAGACTGGCCCGCCACGGGCCGAGGTGCCGGATCCGCGTCGCGCATGGTCGCGCTCGCGAGCGACCTCCATCAAGGCGACGCGCTCTTCGTCGCTGCCCAGCGAATAGTCTTCCCACCACTCGGCCAGTTCGGCATCGATCTCACCCGCATCGGCACGCAGACGCAGGAAGTCGAAGCCCGCGCGGAAGCGCGCCTGCTCGACCAGTGCGGCCACGGTATTGCCGAAGCGCCGGTCGAAGCGCGGCTGCATCATCCAGATCTCGCGCATGTCGGCGGCCAGCTTGCCGCGGCCGGAGATGTCGCCGATGCGCGCATCGAAGGCCGCATCGATGGCCTGCTGCAGCGCCGGGAAGGCCGGTTCGCCTGTGGCCTTGAGCTTGTTCCAGCGGTCGAGCACGTCGTGCCACAGCATGCACGCGAGCATGAAGCTCGGCGCCACCGGCTTGCCCTCGCCGACGCGCCGGTCGGTGTCGGCCAGCGCGAGCTGCACGAACTTCTCGCGGCCGTCGTGGCGATGCGCCTCGTCGAGCGCCACGTCGAGTACCGGGAACACGCCGCGATGCAGTCCCTGCTTGCGCAGCTCCTCGATGCTGGCCAGCGCGTGGCCGGTCTGCAGCAGCTTGATCATCTCGTCGAAGGTGCGCGAGGCCGGCACGTTGTCGAGCAGCGCCGCCATCTCCTTGATCGGCGCACGCGTCTTGGGCTCGATCTCGAAGCCCAGCTTGGCGGCGAAGCGCACCACGCGGATGATGCGCACCGGGTCCTCGCGGTAGCGCGTGACCGGGTCGCCGATCATGCGCAGCAGCTTCTTCTTCGAATCCTTGATGCCGCCGTGGTAGTCGATCACCACCTGACGCTGCGGGTCGTAGTACATCGCGTTGACGGTGAAGTCGCGCCGCGCGGCGTCCTCGATCTGCGGGCCCCAGACGTTGTCGCGCAGCACGCGGCCGCTGGCGTCGACCACGCTGGTCTTGCCGGCGAGCTCGCCTTTGGATGTCTTCTCGTTGCCGGCCACCTGGTCGGCGCTGGCGTCGATCAGCGCACGGAAGGTCGAGACCTCGATCACCTCGTGGTCGCGCCCACGCCCATAGACCACATGCACGATGCGAAAGCGCCGGCCGATGATGAAGGCGCGGCGGAACAGCGCCTTGACCTGCTCGGGCGTGGCGTTGGTGGCCACGTCGAAGTCCTTCGGTCGCAGGCCCAGCAGCAGGTCGCGCACCGCGCCGCCGACGATGTAGGCCTCGTGCCCCGCGTCGGTGAGCGTCTTCACCACCTTGATGGCGCGCTCGTCGACCAGGCCGAGATCGATGCCGTGCTCGGCCTGGGGCACTTCCATCCGCTTGCCCAGCGGCGTGCCGGCGGCTGTCTTGGGGGTCTTGCCCAGCAGCTTGTCGATGAATTTCTTGATCATTCGAAGAGTCTCAGGATGCGCCAGCCGCGCTCGCGCGCCACGGTTTCGAGCGCAGGTGTCGGATTGGTCGCGACGGGGTCGGTGGCTCGCTCCAGCAGCGGCAGGTCGTTGGGCGAATCGCTGTACACGCTGATGCGCTCGAAGTCGCCCCAGTCGTGCCCGCCCTCCGCCAGCCACTCGCCCACGCGCACGACCTTGCCTTCGCGGTAGCTCGGCGTGCCGGCGATGCAGCCCGTGATGGTACCGCCTGGTCCTTGTTCGAGCCGCACGGCGATCAGCGCGTCGATGCCGAAGGCGCGCGCGATCGGCGCGGTGACGAAGTCGTTGGTGGCGGTGACCAGGGCGACGAGGTCGCCGCGTGACTGGTGCTCGCGCACCAGCGCCAGCGCCTGCGGCCGCAGCTGAGGTTCGATCACCTCTCGCATGAACTGGGCGTGCGCAGCGGCCGCGGCGGCCGGGCCACGCTCGCGCAGCGGCTCGGTGGCGAAGGCGATGTAGGCATGGATGTCGAGCCGGCCCGCCTTGTACTGGGCGTAGAACGCGTCGTTGCGACGGCGGAACGAGCCCTCCTCCACCCAACCGAGGCTGATGACGAACTCGCCCCACGCGTGGTCGGAGTCGAGCGGGATCAGCGTGTCGTCGAGGTCGAACAGGCACAGGTTCATTCAGCACCCTCCTCGGCGAGCATCAGCTTGAGCATCGGCACGGTGATGGCGCGCTTGTTGGCCAGCGAGAACCGGTCGAGCCGCTCGAGCTGCGCCATCAAGGGCTGCAGATTGCGCTCGAAGCGCGTCAGCAGGTAGTCCATCACCTCGTCGGAGAGAAACACGCCGCGGCGGTCGGCCTCGCGGCGCAGCGCCGCGCGCATCTCGGCTTCGGCCAGCGGCTGCAGCGCAAACACGTGGCCCCAGCCGAGCCGGGTGCGCAGGTCCTCGCGCAGCGGCAGGTCCACCGGCGGCACGCGGCCGGCTGCCGCCAGTGGAATGCCCAGCGTCGCCGCGTCCACGAAGAGCGCGAAGGCGGCGTGCTGACGGGCCTCGTCGAGTTCGTCGCAGTCGTCGATGACGACCAGCGACCAGGCTTCGTCCAGCTCCCAGGGCAGGCGGTCGGAGGCCGCGAACCAGCCGCTGCGCTGGCCCTGCTCGTGCGTGCGGCGCACCAGTGCGCGAAGCAGGTGCGTCTTGCCGGTGCCGCTGGCACCCCACAGGTACGACACCGGGGCACCGGCGACGCCACCCTGGCGCAGGTGGGCCAGCGCGGCGCCGTTCGCGCCCGGCACATAGCTCTCGAAGCTCTGCTCGGGGCCCGCCCCGATCGCACCGATGGCCAGTGGGAGCTGCTTCATCCGCGGTAAAGGGGGCTCGCGAGGTAGGCGGCGCGCAGCCGGCGCACCGCCACCACGATCAGCGCGCTGACCGGCAGCGCGATCAGCACGCCGACGAAACCGAACAGGTGGCCAAAGGCGAGCAGCGCGAAGATCACCATCAGCGGGTCCATGCCGATGCGCTCGCCCACCAGGCGCGGCGTGAGGAACAGGCTCTCCACCACCTGGCCGATGCCGAACACCACCGCGACGGCGATCACGCCGTACCAGCTGGCGAACTGCAGCAGCCCGGCCAGCAGCGCGAGCACCAGACCCAGGCCGAAACCGAGGTAGGGAATGAAGATCGCCAGCCCGGTGAACACACCCACCGGCAAGGCGAGGTCGAAGCGGAACAGCGCCAGCCCGATGCTGTAGAAGGCCGCGAGGATCAGCATGACCAGCAACTGCCCGCGCAGGTACTGGCCGAGCACGGCGTCGCACTCGTCCAGGAACCCCGTGGCCTGCGCGCGCATGCGCGGCGGAATGAGCCCCTGCGTGCGCGCCACCAGCTGCGGCCAGTCGCTGAGCAGGTAGAACAGCACCACCGGCACCAGCACGAGATTGCCAATCACCGCCAGCACGATGCTGCCGCCGATGCGCGCCGAGCTCAGCGCCGTGGCCAGGCCGTCCTCGAAGTTGGCATCGAGGTACTTCAGCACGAAAGCCTTGATGCCGGGGATGTCCAGCGCCACGTTGATGCCGAACTGCGCCAGCCAGGGCGAGACGCTGCGATTGAGCTTGTCGGCCAGGATCGGGATCTGTTCGCGCAGCAGCGGCAGTTCCTTCGAGATGATCGGCACGATCAGCAGCAGCACCGCGAGCACGGCGACGATGAACAGCACCTCGACTCCCAGCACCGCCAGCAGGCGCGGGACGCGGCGAGCCGCCAATCGCTCCACCGCGGGGTGCAGCGCATAGGCCAGCACCGCACCGACGATGAAGGGCGTGAGCACCGGCGCCAGCAGCCACAGCAGCACGGAGGCGGCCAGCGCGAGGCCGGCCCAGGTGAGGCTGCGGCGTTGAGGGGGAGTGAGGTTCATGCGGCCGCGGATTCTACGTGGCGGCCCTGCGGCGGGCGTCAGTGCAGCCGCGGCGCGCCGCGACGGCGAAGCTCGGACAGGCGCGCGGTGATGGCCTGGCGGTCCTGTGCGTCGCCGGCGTGTTCGAGGTAGTCGGCCAGGTCGCCGACGGCGGCCGCCTCCTGGCCCAGCTCGGCATAGGTCAGGCCGCGGTCGCGCCGCTCTTCCCAGGCCTGCGGCAGCAGCACCACCAGCCGCTGCAGCACCGCCATCAGGCGTGGCCAGTCCTCGGCGCTGCGGTGGATCTCCTTGAGGTTGCGCAGCATGCGCGCCAGCACGTCGCGCGGCTGCGCCGCTTGCAGGAACAGGCCCAGCGGCGCGTCGAACTCGCCCAGCAGGCCGCGGTTGCGTTTGTAGGGCAGCAGCAGGTCGTCGAGTTCCTCGCGCGACAGCGACTGCCCGGTGAACGGATCGATCACCACCTCGCCCTGCGGCATCTTCAGCTTGACGAGGAAGTGGCCCGGGAACGACACGCCGCGCGCCGTCAGCCCGACCTGCGTGGCCAGCTCGATGTAGAGCACCGCCAGCGTGATGGGAATGCCGCGCCGCGTGCTCAGAACGAGGTGCAGGTAGCTGTTGCCCGGGTCGTAGTAGTTGTTGACGTTGCCGCCAAAGCCGAGTTCCTGGAAGAAGAAGCGGTTCAACCAGCGCAGGCGCTGCACGGGAACGGCGTCGGCAGGGATGCGGCGCTTGAGCCGGTCGGCCAGCGAATCGATGTCGGCGAGCACGGCCTGCGTGTCCAGGCCCGGGTACTCGTCCTGGGCGATCGCAGCGGCCGCCTCCACGAGGGGCAGGCTGGCATCGTCCGCGACCAGCGACGTGAAATAGTCGAGTGCGCTCGGAGCCTCGAAGCGGAGGGGGCCGGACATGGTTTCAGTTTAGCCGCGGCGGATGAATTGTCGAAGCTTCATCCCGGTGGCCAGCAGGCAGGCGAAGTACAGCGCGATGGCCGCGATCAGGCAGGCGGCGAGCAAGCCCACACGCTGCCATGGCCGATCGCGCAGGCCGATCCAGTCGACCGCCTGCGCGGCCCAGGCCAGGAAGGCACCGAGCAGGATGCAGGCCAGCAGCACACGCAGCGCGAAAGCCAGCCAGCCGGGCTCGGGCGTGTACAGGCCGGCGCGTCGCAGGCCGATGAACAGCCAGGCCGAATTGATGAGTGCCGCCACGCCGATCGACAGTGCCAGCCCGGCATGGCCCAGCCACGGCACGAAGGCGAGGTTCATCAGCTGCGTGAGCACCAGCACAACGATGGCGATGCGCACCGGCGTGCGGATGTCCTGCCGCGCGTAGAAGCCCGGCGCCAGGATCTTCACGCCGATCAGCCCCATCAGTCCGACGCCGTAGCCCATCAGCGCCGTGGCCGTGCGCTCGACATCGCGCGCGGTGATCGCACCGTAGTGGTACAGCACCGCCACCAGCGCCTGCGGGAACACCAGCAGCGCCACCGCGCAGGGCAGCGCGAGCAACAGAACCAGGCGCAGGCCCCAGTCGAGCAGCCCGGAGTAACGCGCCGACTCGCCCTGGGCTTGCGCTGCCGAGAGCTGAGGAAGCAGCACGACGCCGAGCGCCACCCCGAGCAGCGCCGTCGGGAATTCCATCAGCCGGTCCGCATAGGTCAGCCAGGACACGGCACCCACGCCCTGGTGCGAGGCGATCTGCGTGTTGATGAGCAGCGACAGTTGCGCCACCGACACGCCCAGCAACGCCGGCGCCATCTGCCTGAGCACGCGCAGCACGCCGGGGTGGTGGAAGGCCGAGCGCAACGCGCCCGGCGTCATGCCCAGGTGCGGCAGGCAGCCGATGCGCAGCAGCGCAGGGATCTGTACTGCGAGCTGAAGCACGCCGCCGAGCATCACGCCGATCGCCAGCGCGTAGATCGGCTCGATGCCGTGCCGCCGCAGCACCGGACTGAGCGCCCAGGCGGCGACGATCACGCTGAGGTTCAGCAGCACCGGCGTGGCCGCCGGCAGGGCGAAGCGCTTCCAGGTGTTCAGGATGCCGGAGGAAAATGCCACCATCGACATGAAGCCGATGTAGGGGAACATCCAGCGCGTCATGACCACCGCGCCGTCGAAGCGTTCCAGGCCTGAGGCCATCAGCCAGACAACCACCGGCGCGGCCACGATGCCGATGCCGCAAGTCACCAGCAACGCCCAGAACAGCACTGTCGCCACGGCATCGACGAGTCGGTGGGTGGTCTCGTCGCCTTCGCGGGCGCGGGTCTCGGCGAGGATGGGCACGAAGGCCTGCGAGAAAGCGCCCTCGGCGAACAGCCGGCGCAGCAGGTTCGGGATACGGAAGGCGACCTGGAAGGCATCCATCCAGCCGCTGGCGCCGAAGGTGGCGGCGACCACCGCCTCGCGGGCCAGGCCGGTGATGCGGGAGGCGAGCGTGAACAGGGAAACGGTGGAGGCAGCCCGCAGCAGATTCATGGGTCGGGCCGATTATAGGGAGCCGCAGAAACTGCTATACTCGCGGTCTTTGCCCCACCCAGGACAGAAGCTACAGCATGGCAACGTCATCCAAAGCCAAGAAGAAGACCGTTCGCATCGCGTCGGGCCGCAAGCGCGCCCGCCAGGACGTCAAGCTCAACGCCGCCAACACCGCGCTGCGCTCGAAGTTCCGCACCGTGGTCAAGAACGTGCAGAAGGCCGTCACCGCCGGTGACAAGGCCAAGGCGACCGAGATCTTCCAGGCCGCCCAGAGCGTGATCGATTCCGTGGCCGACAAGGGCTTGTTCCACAAGAACAAGGCTGCTCGCCACAAGAGCCGCCTGTCAGCCAAGGTCAAGGCGCTCGCCGCGGCCTGATCAGATTCCTGGGATGGACAGCCAAGGGCCCGCACTGCGGGCCCTTCGTCATTGGCACCCGCACTGCGGGCTCCTTGTCATTTCGGGTCGCGCTTCGGGCCCGCCTCGACGACCTGCAGGTGGTTGTCACGGGCGAAGTGCATCACGAAGTCCCAGGCCATCGGCTCCACGCCGCGCAGGGCCTCGTTGACGAGCACGCACTTCACCCCGTCGACAACCCGCGGCACGCAGTACGGCGAGTAGCCGATGTAGGCACCGATGCCGCCCTGCACGCCGTCGGGCCGGAAGCACGCCATCGCACCCGCGAGCCGCTCGGCCCAGTCACTCGGGCGGAAGGTCTTGCCTTCCAGCGTCAGGCCCTGGATATAGAACTCGCGGGGTTTGTTCTCGGTCATGGGGGGAGCGTCGTGCCGGGCCTGCAGCCACCAAGGCAGTTCCGCCCACAGCAGCCGTGTGTCGGCCGCCGGTATTGTGCCTTCACTGTGCTGCAGTGCAGCAAGCCTGATGCCCGGTTCGATCGCGCCCATGGAGCGTTATCGGCCCCTTCGGGGCGACCCTTAGAATCCCGGCTCGCCCTCGGCGCTGGAGATTGCGATGAATGCCCCGGAAAAGCTGCCCACGAGCCGTGAACCGCACGTGATGAAGACCTACGGCCGTCTGCCGATCGCGCTGTCGCACGGCCGAGGCTGCTGGGTCTGGGACACCGAAGGCAAGAAGTACCTCGACGGCCTGGGCGGCATCGCGGTGAACACCCTGGGGCATGCGCACCCCAAGCTGGTGCCTGCGCTGCAGGAGCAGATCGCCAAGCTGATCCACAGCTCCAACTACTACCTGGTGCCGCTGCAGGAGCAGCTTGCCGCCAAGCTGTGCGAGTTGTCGGGCCTGACCAATGTGTTCTTCTGCAGCACGGGACTCGAAGCCAACGAAGCGGCGCTGAAGATCGCGCGCAAGTTCGGACACGACAAGGGCATCGACCGCCCTGAGATCGTCGTCTACGAGAAGGCGTTTCACGGCCGCTCGATCGCCACGCTGTCGGCCACCGGCAACCCCAAGGTGCAGGCCGGCTTCGGCCCGCTGGTCGAGGGCTTCCCGCGCGTGCCGCTGAACGACGTTGGCGCGATCGAGGCACTCGCGAAGACGAACCCGAACATCGTTGCCGTGTTCCTGGAGGTGATCCAGGGCGAAGGCGGCATCAATCCGGCCACCACCGACTACCTGCGCGCCGTGCGCAAGCTGTGCGACGACAAGGGCTGGCTGCTGATGCTCGACGAGGTGCAGTGCGGCATCGGCCGCACCGGCAAGTGGTTCGCGCACCAATGGGCCGGCATCCAGCCCGACGTGATGCCGCTGGCCAAGGGCCTGGGCTCGGGCGTGCCGGTGGGTGCCGTGGTGTGCGGCCCGCGTGCGGCCGACGTGTTCGGCCCCGGCAACCACGGCACCACCTTCGGCGGCAACCCGCTGTCGATGAGGGCCGGCGTCGAGACGCTGCGCATCATGGAGGAAGAAGGCCTGCTGGCCAACGCGGCCACCGTCGGCGCCGCGCTGAAGGCCGGGCTGCAGCGCGAGCTCGCCGGCGTGGCCGGTGTGGTCGAGATCCGCGGCCAGGGCCTGATGCTGGGCATCGAACTGGCCCGCCCCTGCGGCGAACTGCTCGGCCGCGCGGCCGAGGCCGGCCTGCTTCTGTCGGTCACCGCCGACAAGGTGATCCGCCTCGTGCCCTCGCTCATCCTCACGGCCGACGAGGCCGCGCAGATGGTGGCCATCCTCGCGCCGCTGATCAAGCGCTTCCTGGCCGAGCCGGCGAAGTAGTCCCGCACCCGCGCCATGAAACCCGGCATGAGCCTGATGAAGCACTACCTGCAGTTCAAGGACCTGCGTGCCGAGGAGTACGCCTACCTGTTCGAGCGCACCGCGATCATCAAGCGCCGCTTCAAGAACTACGAGAAGTACCAGCCGCTGGTCGACCGCACGCTGGCGATGATCTTCGAGAAGGCCAGCACGCGCACGCGCGTCAGCTTCGAGGCCGGCATGTACCAGATGGGCGGCTCGGTGGTGCACCTGACCACCGGCGACAGCCAGCTCGGCCGCGCCGAGCCGGTGGAAGACAGCGCGCGCGTGATCAGCCGCATGGTCGACATCGTGATGATCCGCACCTACGAGCAGAGCAAGCTCGAGGCCTTCGCGGCGCATTCGCGCGTGCCGGTGATCAACGGCCTGACCAACGAGTACCACCCCTGCCAGATCCTGGCCGACATCTTCACTTTCATCGAGCAGCGCGGCTCGATCCAGGGCAAGACGGTGGCCTGGGTCGGCGACGGCAACAACATGGCCAACACCTGGCTGCAGGCGGCCGACATCCTCGGCTTCACGCTGCACGTCAGCACGCCCGGCGGCTACGAGATCGACCCGAAGATGGCCGGGGTGAACAATCCGGACTGCGTGAAGACCTTTCGCAACCCGTTCAGCGCCTGCGAAGGTGCCCACCTCGTGACGACCGATGTCTGGACCAGCATGGGCTACGAGGCCGAGAACGAAGCGCGCCAGAAGGCCTTCGCCGACTGGTGCGTGGACCGCCAGATGATGGCCACGGCGCAGCCCGACGCCCTGTTCATGCATTGCCTGCCGGCGCACCGCGGCGAGGAAGTCGAGGCCGAGGTCATCGACGGGCCGCAGTCGGTGGTCTGGGACGAGGCCGAGAACCGCATGCACGCGCAGAAAGCGCTGATGGAATACCTGCTGCTCGGTCGCATCGGCTGAGCCATGAGACTCGCCCTCGTCACCGACCTGCACGCCAACCGCGAGTCGGTGGAGGCGGTGATGGCGCATGCGAAGGAGCAAGGGGCCGAGCGCTTCGCCTTCCTCGGCGACTTCGTCGGCTACGGCGCCGACCCGGGCTTCGTGGTCGACCTGATCCGCGAGCACGTGGCGCGCGGCGCGATCGCGGTGATGGGCAACCACGACGCCGCCGTCGTGCAGGGCCCGCTGCCCACGATGATCCCCGAGGCGCGCCAGGTGGTCGCCTGGACGCGCGAGCGGCTCGACGCCGAACAGCTCGGCTTTCTCGCCACGCTGCCGATGTCGGCCAGCGACGGCGACCGCCTCTACGTGCACGCCAACGCCTTCGCGCCGGCTGAATGGTGCTACGTGCTCGGCCGCATGGAAGCGGTACGCAGCCTGCAGGCCACCTCGGCACGCTTCACCTTCTGCGGCCACGTGCACGACCCGAAGCTGTTCCACCTGACAGCCACCGGCAAGATCGGCGACTTCGTGCCCAGCGCCGGCATGCCGATCCCGCTGTCGGAACAGCGCCGCTGGCTGATCATCCCCGGCTCGGCCGGTCAGCCGCGCGACGGCAATCCGGCCGCCTGCTACGCCACTTTCGACACGAGCAGTTCCACGCTCACCTACTTCCGCGTGCCCTACGACACCGAGTCGGCCGGCGCGAAGATCCGCGCCGCCGGCCTGCCGCAGCGCCTGGCCAGCCGTCTCGAACATGGCGAATGACGAAGAGAACACCACCGCGCGCCGGCTCGAAGCCGGCCAGGTGATCGACGGCTTCCGGCTCGAGGAGCGCACCCACCAGGGCGGCATGGCCAACCTGTGGCGCGTCACGCGCGTCGAGGGCGACGACGGCACGCCGCTGATGATGAAGGTGCCGCGCATCAAGGGCGGCGACGACCCGGCCACCATCGTCGGCTTCGAGGTCGAGCAGATGATCATGCCGACGCTCGCGGGCCAGCACGTGCCGAAGTTCGTCGCCAAGGGCGACTTCACGCGCCAGCCCTACATCGTGATGGAGCACGTGCCCGGCCAGTCGCTGCGCGCGCGCTTCGACGCCGCGCCGCTGCCGCTGGACGAGGTGGTGCAGGTGGGCATCAAGGTCGCCACCGCGCTGCACGACCTGCATCGCCAGCATGTCGTGCACCTCGACGTGAAGCCGAGCAACATCATGTTCCGCCCGTCCGGCGAAGCCGTGCTCGTCGACTTCGGCCTGTCGCGCCACGACCTGCTGCCCGACCTGCTCGACGAGGAGTTCGAGCTGCCCATGGGCACCGGCCCGTACATGTCGCCCGAGCAGGTGCAGTTCGTGCGCAACGACCCGCGCAGCGACCTGTTCGCGCTCGGCGTGCTGCTCTACCACCTGGCCACCGGCGAGCGACCCTTCGGTTCGCCCAGCACGGTGCGCGGGCTGCGCCAACGGCTTTACCGCGAGCCGGTGCCGCCGCGCGTGCTGCGCGCCGACATGCCGGCGTGGCAGCAGGAACTGATCCTGCGCTGCCTCGAGGTCAAGCCGGAGAAGCGCCACCAGAGTGCAGCGCAGCTGGCCTTCGAACTGCAGCACCCGGACCAGGTCACGCTCACCGAGCGCGCCAACCGCCTGCAGCGCAGCGGCGGGCTGACCACGCTCAAGCGCTGGTTCTCGGCGGTCGGCGGCGAGCCGGTGGCCCATGCCAGCGCCGCCGAGCAGGCCGAACGCAGCCCGATCCTGCTGGCGGCCGTCGACGTGGCCCACGCCACGCCGGCCCTGCTGGAGGCCGTGCGCCACACCGCGCAGCGCCTGCTGCAGACCGAGCCCGGCGCGCGCCTGGCCTGCCTGGCGGTGATGAAGACCAACCGCATCGCCACCGACGAACTGATGGAAGCCGACGGCAGCAGCAAGCACGTCAACCTGCTCGTGCAGCTCAAGCACTGGGCGCACCCGCTGCAGCGCGCGCTCGACCCGAATCGCGAACTGCAGGCCGGGCGCATCACCTACCACGTGCTCGAAGCGCCGGATGCGGCCGACGCGATCGTCGAGTACGCGCGCAAGAACCAGGTCGACCACGTCGTGATGGGCGCGCGCAGCAGCGGCGGCCTGCGGCGCTACCTGGGCAGCGTGTCGGCGCAAGTGGCGGCGCAGTGCGATTGCACCGTCACCGTGGTGCGCGCCGCCGCCGAAGACTGAGGCGTCCGCGTGGAAGACAACGCCTGCACGCGCTGCGGCGCCTGCTGCGCGAGCTTCCGCGTCGACTTCGCGCGCGAGGAGCTCGATGCCAACGGCGGCACGGTGCCCGAGGGCCTGACGGTCGATCTGAACGATTTCACCTGCCGCATGCGCGGCACCGACCACGCCTCGCCGCGCTGCGCGGCCCTGATCGGCACGGTGGGCGTGCGGGCGGCTTGCGGCATCCACGAGTGGCGGCCGTCGCCCTGCCGCGAGTTCGGGTTGCGCGCGCCGATGGGCCTGGGCGACGAGGCCTGCGCCCGTGCGCGGGCTCGCCACGGCCTGCCGCCACTGCCGCATTGAGCCTCATTCGGCATGCACCGGCGGACGCGCCGGCAGCGGCCGCCGCCAGGCTTCGGTCCATTCGGCCAGCAGCGCATCGCCGGGCTGCCCCTCCTGCACCTGCAGGCCGAGCTCGAGCTCGCGGCTCGATTCGTACCAGCCGGGGCCGCAGTCCTCGCGGTCCTCGCCCGGCTGCATCATGCGGAAGCGGCGCAGGAACAGTTCCTCGGCCGCGCGGTGGCGGCACAGGTCGGCAATGCGGGTGATGAATCGGGCCATCGTGTCCTCCGGCGTGATGGGTTTCGCTGGAAGCCAGTGTTCCGAGTCATGCCCGCACCGGAAATCGCCCGTGAGTCGTCCCCCGACCGAAGCCCCCCGCCTTCGCCCCCTCCCGGGGGATCAGCCTTCGACCGGCATCACGCTCACGGCCACGTCCATCACCTGCGTGCCGCCGCCGAGGATCACGCCGCGCAGCGGCACCACGTCGGCGAAGTCGGCGCCCCAGGCCAGCGTGATGTAGCGCTGGTCGGCGAGCTGGTCGTTGGTGGGGTCGAACTCCACCCAGCCGTGCTGCGGCGACCAGGCCGCCACCCAGGCGTGGGAGGCATCCACCCCCATCAGGCGGGGCTGGCCGGGCGGCGGCTCGGTGAGCAGGTAGCCCGACACATAGCGCGCCGCCAGGCCGAAGCCGCGCAGGCAGGCCAGCATCAGGTGGGCGAAGTCCTGGCAGACGCCGCTCTTCTGGTGCAGCACCTCGTCGACCGAGGTGCTGACGGTGGTGGCGCCCGGCTCGAACTCGAAGTCAGCGTGGATGCGGTGCATCAGCTCGCTCACGGCCGCCAGCCAGTCGCGCCCGCGCGCGAACGAAGGCGCGGCGTAGTGGCGGGCTGCGTCCGACAGCGGCAGCAGCGCGGTGGGCTCGCACATGCGCGCCGCGTCCAGGTCGAACGCCGCGCTGGCCTGGCGCAGCGCCGGCCGCGCCGCTTCCCAGGAGTGCGGCGCCTCGACGATCAAGGGCCGCGCGCCCACCTCCACCTCGCCATGCATGCGCACGCGCAGCCGGCGGTGCGCGCCGTGCAGGCCGAAGTGGGTGACGGTGTTGCCGAAGGCATCGGGTCCGTCGTGCCGCTCGTCCGGGCGCGGATCGATGTCGATGGCATGCACCAGCAGCTTCTGCCACGGCAGGCTGCGCGGCGTGAGGCGGGCGCGCTGCCACGACTGCGACACCGGTGCGTCGTAAGCGTAGCGCGTCTCGTGCTCGACGCGGTAGCGCACGGGGCCTGGCATCGGCGTCAGGCCACCAGAGACAGCACGCTGCGCGAGGCCGCGTGCGAGAAGAACTTCAGCGTCAGCTCGTCGGAGACACCGCTGGCCACGCGCTGCAGCTGGTCGAGCAGCGCGGCGAGCGCCTCGCTCTCCGGCCGCAGGTCGGCCGGCGTCAGGGCCGCCAGCGCGGCCTGGCCGGGCGCCACCACGTCGCTGGCGAAGCGGCCATGTGTGACTTCAAGCTTGGCGACGTACTCGGCCAGTCCCTTGACCTGGAAGGCCAGCGAGCGCGGCACGAGCTCGTCGCGCACCAGCAGGTCCAGCACCGGCAGCCACTCGGGCGCGACCAGGTAGCGCGAGCGGTAGGTCACCGACGAGTCGGCCCATTGCAGCAGCCAGTCCAGACCCTGGTCGCGCCCTTCCCTCGTGGCGGTCTGCAGCGCGGCGGCGAGGTTCCACAGCCGCTCGATGCGCCGCCCCATCGACAGGAAGCGCCAGCCGGTGCCGCGCGTCATGCCGTCGAGCACGAAGCCCGACAGCGTCACCATCGAAGTCACCGCGCGGTCGAGCCAGGACAGCGCCAGCGGCAGGCGCATCGCCGCCGACGAGGCATTGCGCTGGAACACCGGGTCGCCGATCAGCTGGTTGATGGTGCGCCAGTGGTCGGCCGACATGCGGTCGCGCAGGTTGAAGGCCACGCGCGAGAGCTGGCGCAGCCGCTCGGCCAGTGCGCCTTCGGGATGGGTGGCGGCGCGCAGCAGGGCCAGCGCCGGGTCGTCGTCCTCGTCGATCAGGCCGAGCTTGGCGCACAGGGCCAGCGCGGCCGCGCCGCCCTCGCCTTCGCCCTCGTCGAGCTGGGCCTCGATGGCCACGCGCAGCAGGCGCATCGCTGCGTCGGCACGCTCGCCGTAGCGGCCGAACCAGAACAGGTTCTCTGCCGTGCGCGAAGGCAGGTTGGCGCGCGAGCTGACCAGGTCGACCGAGGTCACCGTGCTCGACAGCAGCGAGAAGGCGGCATTGACCGGCGCGTCCGACAGCACCCAGGTGTCCTTCGAGCGGCCGCCGCGCTGCATCGCGACGACGCGCGGCTCTTCGTCGCCGGCCACGCGCGTGAGGCCGCCGGGCATCAGGCGGTAGCCGTCGGGCGTGGCCACCGCGAACACGCGCAGGCCCACCGTCCGCGCGCCGAGCGCCTCGCGGCCGCCCACCCCGCCGCGCTCGAGCACCGGCGCCTGCGACACATGCACCCACTCCTGCGCGACGTAGCGCTGCGGCCGTGCCGCCACGCGCGCCTTGAGCAGCGCGCGCGCATCGGCATCGAGATCGGCGCCGAACACCGCTGGTTCGCGCGACGAGCGCTCCAGCGGCTTGATCAGCACCTTGTCGAGCCGCTTCCAGGCATCGTCGAAGGCGGCGGGCTCGCCCAGCCACCAGGTGGCCACCGAAGGCAGCTTGAGCGGCTCGCCGAGCAGTTGCTCGGACAGGCTCGGCAGGTAGCCCAGCAAGGCGCCGGATTCGAGCACGCCCGAGCCCAGCGAGTTGGCGATCAGGATGGTGCCGCGGCGCGCGCACTCGGTCAGGCCCGCCACGCCGAGGGCGGAATCGGAGCGGAGCTCCAGCGGGTCGCAGTAGTCGTCGTCCTGGCGGCGCAGCAGCGCATGCACGCGCTTGAGGCCCTCGACCGTCTTCATCCACACGCAGCCGTCGCGCACCGTCAGGTCGGAGCCTTCGACCAGCGCCACGCCGAGGTAGCGCGCCAGCAGCGCATGCTCGAAGTAGGTCTCGTTGAACGGGCCTGGCGTGAGCAGCGCGATCAGCGGCGGGCCGCCGTCCGCTCCACCCGGGCCGCCGCGCGGTGCCCAGCGCAGCAGCGACTCGCGCAGCGCGGCGAAGAAGGAGGCCAGGTGCTGCACGCGCAGCTCGCGGAACATCTGCGGGAACACGCGCGAGACGACCAGCCGGTTCTCCAGCGCATACCCCGCACCCGAGGGCGCCTGCGTGCGGTCGCTGACCACCCACCAGCGGCCGTCGGGCGAGCGCGCCAGGTCGGCCGCGTAGTGGAACAGGTGCCTGCCGCCGGGCGGCCGGATGCCCTGCGCCGGCGACAGGTAGCCGCTGTGGCCGAACACCACCGCCGGAGGAACCGCTCCGCTCCTGAGCAGTTCCTGCGGGCCGTAGATGTCGGCCAGCACGCGGTTGAGCAGTTCGGCGCGCTGCGTCACGCCTTCCTCGATGGCCTGCCACTCCTGCGCCGACAGCAGCAGCGGCAATGGGTCGACTTCCCAGGGCCGGTCCATGCCCTGCGGGTCGGCATAGACGTTGTAGGTGATGCCGTTCTCGCGAACCTCGCGTTCCATCAGCGACAGCGTGTCACCCACGCCGCTGGCGCCGCGCGCAGCGAGCGCGCGCAGGAAGGCGTCCCAATGCGGCCGCGGGGCGTGCGGCGACGCCAGCAGCTCGTCGTAGCGGCCGGGCTGGGCGGCGTAGCCGGCGAGCAGGGACTTCAGCATCGGGGTCGGTGGGTGGACATCGGCCCCGCGATTGTCATCGCTGGGCGCTGCTGGGGATCGCGGCGACGCCGGGAACGCGGGGCATCGTTTACACCGTGGCGCGCCGCAGGTCGAGCGTGAACGGGAAGTCCGGGTTGCGCTCGTCGCGTGGCGTGTGCATCGGCCCCGGCGTGTGGCCGACGCGGAAGAAGCGCGCCAGCCGGCGCGCCTCGGCCTCGTAGGCATTGACCGGGAAGGTGCTGTAGTTGCGTCCGCCCGGGTGCGACACGTGGTACTGGCAGCCGCCCATCGACCGGCCCATCCAGGTGTCGAGCAGGTCGAAGGTCAGCGGCGCGTGCACGCCGATGGTCGGGTGCAGCGACGAGGCCGCGTTCCACGCACGGTAGCGCACCGCGCCGACGAACTCGCCGACCTTGCCGGTCGGCTGCAGCGGCACCACGCGGCCGTTGCAGCTGAGCACGTGGCGGTCACCCACCAACCCGGTGACCTTGAGCTGCAGGCGCTCGACCGACGAGTCGACGAAACGCACCGTGCCGCCGGGAGCGCCCTCCTCGCCCATCACGTGCCAGGGCTCCAGCGCCAGGCGCACTTCCACGTCGACGCCGCGGGCGCTGAAGTCGCCCATCAGCGGGAAGCGGAAGTTCAGGTGCGGAGCGAACCACTCGGCCTTCATCGCATAGCCGAAGTCGTTGAGCTCCTCGACCACGTCGCACAGGTCTTCCCACACGAAGTGCGGCAGCATGAAGCGGTCGTGCAGCTCGGTGCCCCAGCGCTTCAGGCGTGCGGGCCGGTACGGGTGCTGCCAGAAGCGCGACACCAGCGAGCGCATCAGCAGCTGCTGCGTGAGGCTCATGCGCGCATGCGGCGGCATTTCGAAGGCGCGCATCTCGAGCAGGCCCAGGCGGCCGGTCGGCCCGTCGGGCGAGTACATCTTGTCGATGCAGAACTCGGCGCGGTGGGTGTTGCCCGACACGTCGATGAGCAGGTTGCGCAACAGCCGGTCGATCATCCACGGCGGGCAGGCCTGCGGGCCGAGTGCCGCCTGACGCTGCAGTTCGGCGAAGGCGATCTCGATCTCGTAGACCGAGTCGTTGCGCGCCTCGTCGATGCGCGGCGCCTGGCTGGTCGGCCCGATGAACAGCCCTGAGAACAGATAGCTGAGCGCCGGGTGGTTGTGCCAGTAGGCCACCATGCTGGCCAGCAGGTCGGGCCGGCGAAGGAAGGGCGAGTCGGCCACGGTGGCGCCGCCGAGCACGAAGTGGTTGCCGCCGCCGGTGCCGGTGTGGCGGCCGTCGAGCATGAACTTCTCGGTCGACAGGCGCGTCTCGTGCGCAGCCTGGTACAGGTGCGTGGTCTGCTCGACCAGCTCGCCCCAGCTGTGCGCCGGGTGGATGTTGACCTCGATGACGCCGGGGTCGGGCGTGACGCGCAGCGTCGACAGGCGCGGGTCCTTCGGTGGCTCGTAGCCTTCGAGGATGACCGGCAGCTTCAGCTCCAGCGCGGTGTCCTCGACCGCGGCGACGAGCTCGAGGTAGTCCTCCAGCGCCGACATCGGCGGCATGAACACATAGAGACGACCGTGCCTCGGCTCGGCGCTGATCGCCGTGCGCGTCACCCAGCCAGCAGACTCGAGGCGCTGCGGCACACGCAGCTCGGGTGCCGGCGCGGCCGTGCGGGCCTCGCCCTCACCGCGCAGCGCGGCGCGCGAACGCTCGCCGAAGCTGCCGAATTGCGAGTTGCTCTCGGCAGGCAAGGCCTCCGGGTGCAGGTTCGGGAAGCGCAGCCGCTGGTACGCGGGCAGCGGCGCGAAGGGCTGGGTCTGGTCAGGCGCATGCACCCAGGGCATGTCGGTGGCGGAGGCCCAGGGCTGCGAGTCCAGCGGCAGGCGGTAGCCCAGCGCTGAATCGCCCGGCACGAGATAGCAGCGCTCGGAGCGGAGGAACCACGGGCCGCTGTGCCAGCGCGGCCCGGCCGCGTTCTGCGCCGGATGGCGCGCCACCGGCAGGACGTGGCCGACGACCTTGTCCAGGCCCTGGCTGAACACCTTGCGCACGCGCTCGCGCTCCAGCGGATCGGCGAGCTTCGCGTCGAAGGGGTCGACGTTGGTGGGCAGCTTGCGCTCGCGCCACAAGTAGTACCAGACGTCTTCGTAGGCCGGGAACACGTACTTCGGGTCGAGCGCCAGCCGCTTGGCCACGCCCTTGAGGAACTGGCGCGCCTGCACATCGGTGACGCCGTAGTCCTGGTGCTCGCTGGCGAACAGTTCGGGGTGCGTCCAGATCGGCTCGCGGTCCTTGCGCCAGAACAGGTTCAGTGACCAGCGCGGCAGCTGCTCGCCCGGGTACCACTTGCCCTGGCCGTAGTGCAGCAGGCCGCCGTCGCCGTACTTGGCGCGCAGACGGTCCATCAGGTCGGCCGACAGAAGCCGCTTGGTCGGGCCCATGGCCTCGGTGTTCCACTCGGCGCCGTCGCGGTCGTCCACCGAGACGAAAGTCGGCTCGCCGCCCTGCGTGAGGCGCACGTCGTTCTTGCGCAGGTCCTCGTCGACGCGGTGGCCGAGCGACTCGATCGCGCTCCACTGGTCGTCGGTGTAGGGAAGCGTCACGCGCGGCGCCTCCCAGACGCGCGAGACCTTCATGTGGTGCTCGAACTCGGTCTCGCACTCGTCGAGCGCACCGGTCACCGGCGCGGCCGAACCGGGGTCGGGCGAGCAGGCCAGCGGGATGTGGCCTTCGCCGGCGAGCAGGCCGGAGGTCGGGTCGAAGCCGATCCAGCCAGCACCGGGCAGGTAGACCTCGCACCAGGCGTGCAGGTCGGTGAAGTCGACCTCGGTGCCGCTCGGGCCGTCGAGCGACTTGACGTCGCTCTTGAGCTGGATGAGGTAGCCCGACACGAAGCGCGCCGCGAAACCCAGGTGCCGCAGGATCTGCACCAGCAGCCAGCCTGAGTCGCGGCAGGAGCCGCTGGCGTTGGTCAGCGTCACCTCGGGCGTCTGCACGCCCGGCTCCATGCGGATCAGGTAGGCGATGTCCTTCTGCAGCTTCTGGTTCAGCTCGACGAGGAAGTTCGTCGTCTGCTTCTTCTCGCGCGGGATGGCCGCGAGGTACTTGGCGAAGGCTGGCGTCAGCTCGCTCTTCAGGCGATACGGCGCGAGCTCGTGCGCCAGCGAGGGGTCGTACTCGAACGGGAAGTGCTCGGCCGAGGGCTCGAGGAAGAAGTCGAAGGGGTTGAGCACCGACATCTCGGCGACCAGGTCGACCTCGATGCGGAAGCTCGTCGTCTTGTCCGGGAACACCAGCCGCGCGAGGTAGTTCGACTGCGGATCCTGTTGCCAGTTGATGAAGTGCGTGGCCGGCTCGACGCGCATCGAATAGCTCAGGATGCGCGTGCGCGAGTGCGGCGCCGGGCGCAGACGGACGATCTGCGGCCCGAGGTTGATGGGCCGGTCGTACCGGTAGTGGGTCACGTGGTTCAGCGCGACGTGGATGGACATTCAGGGCTCCAGGGTGATCTTGTCGCTGGTCTCGTTGACCAGCACGCGCACGCTCATCAGTTCGTCGCCGCCGCCTTCGCGCACACCGCGCACCGGCGCGCAGGCCGCGTAGTCCGGGCCGACGGCCAGGCGCACGTGGCGCTCGTCCATCGTGCTGAGGTGGGTGATGTCGATGCTCAGCCAGCGGCGCGCAGCGACATCGAGGCAGACGTCGGCCCAGGCATGGCTGGCCAGGTCGGGCGCCGAAGGCGAATGGAAATAGCCGCTCACGTAGCGCGCCGGCAAGCCGCTGGCGCGGCATGCGGCGATGAACACATGCGCCTGGTCCTGGCACACGCCGGCACCGAGCGCAAGCGCCTGCTGCGCGGTGGTCGAGACGTCGGTCGCGCCGGCACGGTAGGCGATGCGCTCGAACACCGCGGCGGCCAGGTCGAGCAGCGAGGCTTCATCGGCGCCCCCGGACAGGCTGGCGCGGCCCAGCGCGGCGATGGCGGCATCGGCGGTGGTCAGCGGCGTGGGCCGCAGGTACAGCGCCGGATGCGGCGCGGCCAGGTCGTCGACCAGCCAGGCCGAGGGCTGCGTCATCACCGTGCCATGCGCTTGCACGCTGCCGCGGTAGACATGCCGGCCGCCCGTGGCGCGCGCCATGCTCCAGCTGTGCGAGAGGTTGCCGTAGCCGTCGCGCTGCGCATACAGCTGCGCCGGCGCGCTGACCTCCCAGTCGATCACCGCCTGGTGGTCGTTGGCCTGCGGCGTGAGGCACAGGTGCTGCAGCGCGTACTTCAACGGCGCGCTGTACTCGTAGTGCGTCTCGTGGCGGATGCTGAGTTTCATGGCTCAGCGAATCGTCACTGAACGGGCACCAGGAAGTCGCGGCTGATGCCCGCGCCGATGGTGTTCACGCGGTCGAGGAACTGCGTGAGGAAGGCATGCAGCCCGGTGGCCAGGATCTCGTCGATGCGGCCGTACTGCAGGTCGGAGCGCAGCCGGCCGGCCTGGCGCAGTGTCTCGCCGGACTGCTCGTTGGCCACCATGCGCAGGTTGCTCACCACCTCGTGCATGCAGGCCGCCAGGGAACGCGGCATGTCCGGGCGCAGGATCAGCAGTTCGGCGACCTTCTCGGGCAGGATCACGTTGCGGTAGGCCTTGCGATAGACCTCGAAGCCCGAGACCGAGCGCAGGATCGCCGACCAGTGATAGAAGTCGAACTCGACGTCCTTGGCGATGCCCTGGCTTTGGCTTTGGCTCTGGCTCTGCGCTGAACCGAAGAATTCGCTCTCCACCGCGTGGAACTTCACGTCGAGCAGCCGCGCCGTGTTGTCGGCTCGCTCCAGGAAGCTGCCGATGCGCAGGAAGTGGAAGGCCTCGTCCTGCAGCATCGTGCCCACCGTCACGCCGCGCGACAGGTGCGAGCGGAACTTGACCCACTCGAACAGCGCGCTCGGATCGCGGTGCAGGTTGTTGTCGCCCACCATGCGCTGGAACTCGAGCCAGGTCTGGTTCTGCGTCTCCCACACCTCGGTGGTCAGCGTGCCGCGCACGGCGCGCGCGTTCTCGCGCGCGGCCATCAGGCAGGAGCGGATGCTCGACGGGTTCTGCGCGTCGACGACCATGTACTCCATCACCTGGCGCGGCGTGACCTCGCTGTGGCGCTTGGCGTAGTCGCTGGTGAGCTCGGAGATGCCCAGCAGGCCCTTCCAGCCCTTCTCGGCATCGTCGGCGGATTGCGGCAGCAGCGAGGTCTGGTAGTTGACGTCGAGCATGCGCGCGGTGTTCTCGGCCCGCTCCATGTAGCGGGACATCCAGAAAAGATGGTCTGCAGTGCGTGACAGCATGTGGTTCTCCCTCAGGCCTCCAGCACCCAGGTGTCCTTGGTCCCGCCGCCTTGCGACGAGTTGACCACCAGCGAGCCTTCCTTCAGCGCGACGCGCGTCAGGCCGCCGGGCACCATCTGCACGGTCTTGCCCGAGAGCACGAAGGGCCGCAGGTCGATGTGGCGCGGCGCGATGCCGCTCTCGACGAAGGTCGGGCAGGTCGACAGGCTCAGCGTGGGCTGCGCGATGTAGCCCTCGGGATGCGCCTCCACGGCCTTGCGGAACTCGGCGATCTCGGCCTTGGTGGCCGCCGGGCCGACCAGCATGCCGTAGCCGCCGGCGCCATGGACTTCCTTGACCACCAGCTCGCCCAGATGATCGAGCACGTACTTGAGGTCGTCGGCCTCGCGGCACAGGTAGGTCGGCACGTTGTTCAGGATGGGTTTCTCGCCGAGGTAGAACTCGATCATCTTCGGCACGTAGGGGTAGATCGACTTGTCGTCGGCCACGCCGGTGCCGATGGCGTTGCACAACGCCACGTTGCCGGCGCGGTACACACCGAGCAGCCCGGCACAGCCCAGCGTGGAGTCGGCGCGGAAGACCAGCGGGTCGAGGAAGTCGTCGTCGACGCGGCGGTAGATCACGTCCACGCGCTTCGGGCCCTGCGTGGTGCGCATGTAGACGAAGTTGTCCTTGACGAACAGGTCCTGGCCCTCGACCAGCTCGACGCCCATCTGCTGCGCGAGGAAGGCATGCTCGAAGTAGGCGCTGTTGTACATGCCCGGCGTGAGCACCACCACCGTAGGCTCGTTGACGGCCGCGGGCGCCACGGCGCGCAGCGTCTCGAGCAGCATGTCGGGGTAGTGCGCCACCGGCTCGACGCGATGCTGGCTGAACAGCTCAGGGAACAGCCGCATCATCATCTTGCGGTTCTCGAGCATGTAGCTCACGCCGCTGGGCACGCGCAGGTTGTCTTCGAGCACGTAGTAGCTGCCGCTGCCGTCGGGGTTGGCGGCGCGCACGATGTCGATGCCGGAGATGTGCGAGTACACGCCGCCAGGGACGTCGACGCCCATCATCTCGGGGCGGAACTGCGCGTTCTTGAAGATCTGGTCGGCCGGCACCAGCCCGGCGCGGATGATCTCCTGGTCGTGGTAGACGTCGTGGATGAAGCGGTTCAATGCCGTCACGCGCTGGGCCAGGCCCCTCTCCATCTCGGCCCATTCGTGGGCCGGGATCACGCGCGGGATCAGGTCGAACGGAATCAGGCGCTCGGTGCCGGAGCCGTCTTCATCCTTCGCGCCGTAAACGGCGAAAGTGATGCCGACCCGGCGGAAGATCATCTCCGCCTCTTCGCGGCGCGACTTCATCACGTCGCGCGGCTGCTGGGCGAGCCAGCGGTCATAGCCGCGGTAGTGCTCGCGCACCGTGGTGCTGGTGGCCTGCATCTCGTCGAAACTCGGTCTCATCGGCAACGTCTCCTCGCAGGCAGGGGTAGCAAAAAGCAGGCCACTCACCCGCCGGCGGGCGGTTCGGCGGGCCCATGGTGCCAGTAGCGTCGGGCCAGATGCCGCTGGCAGCGGCCCGCTCCGGCCTCGTCGGAACGCCAGCGCCAGGCGCCGCAGCCCGGGCTATTGACCAAAGTCAGGCCTCGTTCGCGGTAACGCTCCACCACGTCCTCGGCCGGATGGCCGAATCGATTGCGGTAGCCTGATTGGACCACGGCCACCCGCGGCCGCACAGCCTCGAGGAAGACCGGCGTCGACGACGTGCGGCTGCCGTGGTGCGGCACCAGCAGCACCTCGCTGCGCAGCGCTTCGCCCAGGCGGCCGACCAGGGCCCACTCCTGCTCGCGCTCGATGTCTCCCGTCAGCAGCGCGCTCGCCTGCCCCGCCGCGCTGACGCGCAGCACGCACGACAGCGTGTTCGGACGCACCGCCGTGCCTGCAGCACCCGCAGCTGGGTGCAGCATCTCGAAACGCACGCCGTCCCACTCCCAGGACTGGCCGGCTGCGCAGGGCGTGTGCCGCACCGCCCTCGCCAGCAGCGGGTGGTCGGGCTCGAGCGAAGTCGACAGTTCGGCCACCGGGAGCGCCGAGAGCAGCGCGTTGGCGCCGCCGACATGGTCGATGTCGCGGTGGCTGAGCACCAGCCGGTCGATGCGCGACTCGCCGGTGGCACGCAGCAGCGGCAGCAGCACGCGCTGCCCGGCATCGCTGTCGCGCGAGTACTGCGGCCCGGCGTCGTAGACCAGCAGGTGGGCCTGCGTGCGCACCATCACCGCCGTGCCCTGCCCCACGTCCACCGCCATCAGCTCGTAGCGACCAGGCGGCGGGCGTTCGACCGGTGTGGCCAGGAATGGCAGCACCAGCGGCAGCGAAAGGGCGCGCAGCCGCCACGGCAGCGGCATGACGAGCAGTGCGCCGGCGAGCAATGCGGCGGCCTGCGCCCAGGCCGGCGCCACCGGCACGTGCCACACCACGGCCAAGGGCAGCGCGGCCAGCCAGGCCAGCCAGGCTGCAAACGGCTGCAGCAGCCACGCCGCCAGCGTCCACAGCGGCGGCAGCAGCGTGCCCAGGAGCGCCAGCGGTGTGACGACCAGCGTGATCAGCGGGATCGCGACGAGGTTGGCCACGAAGCCGACCAGCGAGATCTGCTGGAAGAAGAGCAAGGTCAGCGGCGCCAGGCCGAAGGTGGCGACGAGTTGCGTGCGCACGCCGCCGCGCACGGCCCGGATCAGGCGCTGCCACACCGACGCGCGGACCGCTGGATCGTCGCGCCGGTCGTCGTGCACCGGTTCGGAAGCCATGAGCAGGCCCACCGCCGCGAACGACAGCCAGAAGCCCGGCTGCAGCAGCGCCCAGGGGTCGATGGCCGCCACTACCACGGCGGCGAGCAGCAGCACCAGCGGCCAGGGCCAGCGCGCTCCGGCGCTGCGCAGCAGCACCACGGTGGCCAGCATCCACACCGTGCGCTGAGCCGGCACCGCCCAGCCGGAGAACACCGCGTAGAGCAAGGCCACCGCCAGGCCGCCCCAGCGCGCGGCCTGCGGCGCGGGCAGGCGCAGCATCGCGCGCGGCGAGCCTCGCCACAGCCGATCGATCAGCAGCGAGGCCAGCCAGGCGAACATGGTGATGTGCAGGCCGCTGATGGCCATCAGGTGCGACAGCCCGGTGCTGCGGAACAGCTCCCAGTCCTCGCGTTCGATCGCGCCCTGCTCGCCCACTGCCAGCGCCGCCAGCACGCCGGCCGCGCGGCGGTCGGTCACTCGCTCGAAGATCGCGTCGCGCACCCGCTGGCGCAGCCGCTCGACCGGGTAGGCGGCGGCATCGTCCAGCCGCTGCACCGGCGCATCGCGCACGTAGCCGGTGGCGCGCACGCCCTGCTCGAACAGCTGCAGTTCGTAGTCGAAGCCGTGCGGGTTCAGGTTGCCGTGCGGGCGGCGCAGGCGCACGTTGAGCGTCCAGCGCTGGCCGGCGCGCATCTCGCGCTGCGGCTGCGACAGCACGGCGTCCTCGTGGAAGCCGCTGTACCAGCCCAGCGAGAGCAGCCGCGGCACGGCTACCGGCTCGCCGGCCAGCAGGGCGCTCTCGACCTCGAAGCGAAAGCGCAACCCGTTCACCCCGGCCTGCGGCAGGCTGGCGACGATGCCGGTGAGCCGGATGTCGCGGCCTTCGAACGATGACGGCAGTTCGACGGCCAGCCGCTGCGCGGCGCGCCAACCGGTGCTGCCAAAGCCCAGCAACGCCAGGCCGACGAGACACAGCACGAACGCGCGCCGCCAACGCCAGCCGACTGCGATGCACAGCACACCGCCGCCGACCAGCGCGAGGTGAACGCCCTCGCCCGGCAGGCTGCGTTGCTGCAGCTGCCACAGCACGCCCGCCAGCGCCGCCGCCATCGCCGCCAGCCAGCGCATGGCGCTCGTCGGTCCTCCCATGGGCGCAGTGTAGGATTTGCGCCCTGTCTTCCGAGCACCGACCGCCATGTCCACCACTTCCGTCTACGACCGTCTCGCTTCGATGGGCATCACGCTGCCGCCAGTGGCCGTGCCGGCCGCCGCCTACGTGCCCTTCGTACGCACCGGCAACCTGGTCTTCATCTCCGGCCACATCGCCAAGCGCGACGGCAAGCCCTGGGTCGGCCAGCTCGGCCGCGACATGGACACCGCCACCGGCGCGCAGGCCGCACGCGCGATCGCCATCGACCTGCTCGGCACGCTGCACGCCGCGGTGGGCGACCTGAACCAGGTCGAGCGCATCGTCAAGGTGATGAGCCTGGTGAACAGCACCGGCAGCTTCACCGAGCAGCACCTGGTCACCAATGGCTGCTCCGAGCTGCTCGGCGCGGTGTTCGGCGACAAGGGCGCGCATGCGCGCAGCGCCTTTGGCGTGGCGCAGATCCCGCTGGGGGCCTGCGTCGAGATCGAGCTGATCGCCCAGGTGGCCTGAGGCTCGGACCGATGAGACTCACCCAACGAGGCGCCCTGCTGGCGCTGTCGCTGCTGTGCTTCGCGCTGGTCGGCGTGGCGCTGGTGTCGCAGCATGTGTTCGACATGCAGCCCTGCCCCTGGTGCATCCTGCAGCGCATCATCTTTCTGGTGATCGCGCTGCTGCTGCTGGCCGGGGCCTTCGTGCCTGGGCGCGCGGTGTTCGTCGTCGGCGCGGTCGCCTTCGCGCTGGCGGGCATCGTGACTGCGCTGTACCAGCACTTCGTTGCGGCCAAGTCCTCGTCCTGCAACCTCACGATGGCCGACAAGATCATCAGCGGGCTCGGCCTGGACAAGGCGCTGCCCGCGATGTTCGAGGTGAAGGCCAGTTGCGTCGACGCGGCCGTGGACATGCTGCACGTTCCCTACGAGTTCTGGAGCCTCGGCTTCTTCGTCATCGTGGCGGTGGCGGCCACCTACGCCTTGAGCCGCCGCTGACCCGCCGCTTGCAGCCTGCTCAGGCGGCGGGCACCACCCGCTGCGCCTTCATCCCCTCGACCGCCTTGCCCTTGCGCGCCCGCTTGCCGGCATAGGCGTTCAGCCCGGCACCCTTGAGCGTCTCGTCGCGCGGCTTGCCGCCGCGCAGCGCGATGCCCAGCACCTGCAGCGATTGCGTGAAGGCGGCGACGCTGACCAGCGCGTCCTTCGCGTCGAGGTCCATCAGCGTGAGGCCGCGGCCGCCGTTGGGCTGCAGCTTCAGCTCGTCGATGCCGAAGGTCAGCAGCCGGCCGGCCAGCGACAGGCAGGCCACCTGCGTGGCACCGTCGGCCGGCGTGGGCGGCAGCGGCTTCTCGTCGGCTTCGAAGCTGAGGAAGCTCTTGCCGCCCTTCTGGCGCGCCACCAGGTCGCCCAGGCGGGCCAGCAGGCCGAAGCCGCCGGTCCCGGCGAGCAGCAGCGTCTGCGTCGCAGGCCCGGCGAAGTAGTGCGACGGCTGCGTGCCGGTCTCCAGCTCGATCAGCGTGGTGATCGGCTGGCCATCGCCGCGCCCGCCGGGCAGGCCGGCCACCGCCGTCGAATAGACGCGGCCGTTGCTGCCGAACACGATCAGGCTGTCCACCGAGCGGCAGGGGAAGCAGCCGTACAGGCCGTCGCCTGCCTTGAAGGCCAGCGTGGCCGCGTCGATCTCGTGGCCCTTGAGCGCGCGCACCCAGCCCTTCAGGCTGACCACCACCGTCACCGGCTCGTCGATCACCTTCACCTCGGCGACCGCCTTGCGCTCTTCCTGGATCAGCGTGCGGCGCGCATCGCCGAACTGCTTGGCGTCGGCCTCGATCTCCTTGACCACCGTGCGCTTCAGGCTCGCCGGGCTGCCCAGGATGTCTTCCAGCTTGCCCTGCTCGGTGCGCAGTTCCTTGAGCTCCTGCTCGATCTTGATGGCCTCGAGCCGCGCCAGCTGGCGCAGGCGGATCTCGAGAATGTCCTCGGCCTGCCGGTCGCTGAGCCGGAAGCGCTCGATCAGCGCCGGCTTGGGCTCGTCGGCGTTGCGGATGATGCGGATCACCTCGTCGATGTTCAGCAGCACCTGCTGCCGGCCTTCGAGGATGTGCACGCGGTCGAGCACCTTGGCCAGGCGGTGCTGGGTGCGCCGCTGCACCGTGGCCTGGCGGAAGGCGAGCCACTCGACCAGCATCTGGCGCAGGCTCTTCTGCGTCGGCCGGCCGTCGGCGCCGATCATCGTCAGGTTGATCGACGACGAGCTCTCCAGGCTGGTGTGCGCCAGCAGCACGTTGATCAGTTCCTGCTGGTCGACCGTGCGTGTCTTCGGCTCGAACACCAGGCGCACCGCTGCGTCCTTGCTCGACTCGTCGCGAACGGCGTCGAGCACCGACAGCATCGTGGTCTTGAGCTGCGTCTGTTCGGTCGACAGCGTCTTCTTGCCGGCCTTGACCTTCGGATTGGTGAGCTCCTCGATCTCCTCGAGCACCTTCTGCGAGCTGGCCCCCGGCGGCAGTTCGTTGACGACCAGCTGCCACTGGCCGCGCGCCAGGTCCTCGATCTTCCAGCGCGCGCGCACCTTCAGGCTGCCGCGGCCGCCGGCGTAGGCGGCGCGGATGTCGTCGGCGCTGCTGATGATCTGGCCGCCGCCGGGGAAGTCCGGGCCGGGGATCAGCGCGGCGAGTTCGTCGTCGGAAAGCTTCTCGTTCTTCAGCAGCGCCACCGCGGCAGCCGCCACCTCGCGCAGGTTGTGGCTGGGCACCTCGGTGGCCAGGCCCACGGCGATGCCACTGGCGCCGTTGAGCAGCACGAAGGGCAGCCGCGCCGGCAGCAGCCGCGGCTCCTGCGTCGAGCCGTCGTAGTTGGGGATGAAATCGACCGTGCCCTCGTCGATCTCGTCGAGCAGCAGGCGCGAGATCGGCGCCAGGCGCGCTTCCGTGTAGCGCATCGCTGCGGCGCCGTCGCCGTCGCGCGAGCCGAAGTTGCCCTGGCCGTCGATCAGCGGGTAACGCTGGCTGAAATCCTGCGCCATGCGCACCAGCGCGTCGTAGGCAGCCTGGTCGCCGTGCGGGTGGAAGCGGCCGAGCACGTCGCCGACCACGCGCGCACTCTTCACCGCCTTCGGCCCGCTGGCCGTGGTGAAGGCCAGGCCCATGCGCTCCATCGCGTAGAGGATGCGGCGCTGCACCGGCTTCTGGCCGTCGCACACGTCGGGCAGCGCGCGGCCCTTGACCACGCTCAGGGCGTATTCCAGGTACGCCTGTTCGGCGTAGAGCGACAGCGCGATGGCATCGCCTTCGGCGGGAGGGGGAGGATCGAAGAGGTCGTTCATGCTCGGGAGGAAAAGTCCGGCCGCTCCAGGGCGCGGCGGGCGCCGGGCAGGACCGAAGGGCGGCATTCTCGCCCAAACGCGGGGTCGCCCCAGTCGGGAACCGCCTGGGCATTCGTTACCATGCGCGCCAAACCTCGCCGTACCCAGGGAGCCCCATGCAGTCGGACATCGAGATCGCGCAGAGTGCGCGCCTGAAGCCCATCCACGCCATCAGCGAGGCGCTGGGCATCCCCGAGGAATCGCTGGACCCGCGCGGGCGCCACATCGGCAAGGTGGCGCAGCCCTGGCTGGACACGCTGGCCGGCCGCCCCGACGGCAAGCTGGTGCTGGTGACGGCGATCTCGCCCACGCCGGCCGGCGAAGGCAAGACCACCACCACCGTGGGCCTGGGCGACGCGCTCAACCGCATCGGCAAGCGGGCCATCATCTGCCTGCGCGAGCCCTCGCTCGGCCCGGTGTTCGGCATGAAGGGCGGCGCGGCCGGCGGCGGCTTCGCGCAGGTGGTGCCGATGGAGCAGATCAACCTGCACTTCACCGGCGACTTCGCGGCCATCGCGCTCGCCCACAACCTGCTGTCGGCGCTGATCGACAACCACATCCACCACGGCAATGCGCTGGGCTTCGACCTGCGCCGCATCACCTGGAAGCGGGTGATGGACATGAACGACCGCGCACTGCGCGACAACGTCATCGGCCTGGGCGGCCCGGGCAACGGCATGCCGCGCGAGAGCGGCTTCGACATCGTCGTCGCCTCCGAGATCATGGCCATCCTCTGCCTGGCCACCAGCCTGGCCGACCTGAAGGAGCGGCTGGCGCGCATCGTCGTCGGCGAGGATTCCCAGCGCCGTCCGATCACCGCCGCACAACTCAAGGCGCACGGCTCGATGGCCGCGCTGCTGAAGGACGCGATCTCGCCGAACCTGGTGCAGACACTGGAGAACAACCCGGCCTTCGTGCACGGCGGGCCCTTCGCCAACATCGCGCATGGCTGCAACACCGCCATTGCCACGCGCGCCGCGCTGAAGCTGGGCGACTACGTGGTCACCGAGGCCGGCTTCGGCGCTGACCTGGGCGCCGAGAAGTTCATCGACATCAAGTGCCGCAAGACCGGGCTGCGCCCCTCGGCGGCAGTGCTGGTGGCGACGGCGCGTGCGCTCAAGTACCACGGCGGCATGGCGGTGGCCGACGTGTCCAAGGAGGACGTGGCTGCGCTCGAACGCGGCCTGCCCAACCTGGAGCGCCACCTGCGCAACGTGCAGGAGGTCTATGGCCTGCCCTGCGTGGTGGCGATCAACCACCGCTCGCACGACACGCCTGCCGAGATCGAGTTGCTGACGCGCCGCGTCGAGGCGCTGGGCGGCACCGCCGTGGTGGCCAAGCACTGGGCCGAGGGCGGCGCCGGCGCCGAGGAGCTCGCCCGGCGCGTCGTGCAGGCCTGCGAGAAGCCGAGCCAGTTCAAGTTCGTCTACGAGGAGTCGCTGCCGCTGTGGCAGAAGGTCGAGGCCATCGCCACCAAGGTCTACGGCGCCGCCGGCATCAGCGCTTCGGCCGCGGTGAAGGAGCGCATCGAAAAGCTGCAGGCCGACGGCTACGGACACTTCCCGGTGTGCATCGCCAAGACGCAGATGAGCTTCTCGACCAACGCCGCCCTGCGCGGCGCGCCCAGCGGCCACGTGCTCGACATCCGCGAGGTGCGCCTGGCGGCCGGCGCGGAGTTCGTGGTGATGGTCTGCGGCGACATCATGACCATGCCGGGCCTGCCGAAGGTGCCGGCGGCGGAGCTGATCGACATCGATGCCCAGGGGCAGATCAGCGGCTTGTCGTGATCAACGCGGGAAGCGCTCGCGCAGCTTGAGTTTCCAGAACTTGCCGGTCGAGGTGCGCGGCACGGCGTCGATGGTCTCGTAGCGCTCGGGCAGTTGCCACTTGGCGAAGCCGTGCTTGAGCAGGTGCGCCGACAGCGCGGCCGCGTCGGCCGCCTGCCCCGGCTTGAAGGCGACGCAGGCCAGCGGCCGCTCGCTCCACTTCTCGTCAGGGATCGCGATCACTGCCGCCT
Organism: Rhizobacter sp. AJA081-3; assembly: GCF_017795745.1. Classification (GTDB taxonomy): domain Bacteria; phylum Pseudomonadota; class Gammaproteobacteria; order Burkholderiales; family Burkholderiaceae_C; genus Piscinibacter. The sequence continues at coordinate 2,488,115 of NZ_CP059067.1, forward strand.
CGGCCACCGCCGGGTGCGCCATCAGTGCGTTCTCCAGATCCACCGAGCTGATCCATTCGCCGCCGGACTTGATCAGGTCCTTGGTGCGATCGGTGATGCGCACGAAGGCCAGTTCGTCCATCGTCGCCACGTCGCCGGTGCGCAGCCAGCCGTCCTTCGTGAACTTGTCTTCAGCGACGGGCACCTCGTGGTACGAGCCGGTGATGAAGGGGCCGCGCACCTGGATCTCGCCCATGGTCTTGCCGTCGTGCGGCGCATCGCTGCCATCCTCGGCGCGGATGCGCACGTCGACCAGCGGCACCGGCACGCCGGCCATCGCGGCACGGCGATAACGTTCGTCGGCCCCGACCGCACCGAGTTCGGCGCGCGGGTAGGACACGGTGGCCAGCGGCGAGGTCTCGGTCATGCCCCAGCCCTGCAGCAGCCACACGCCGTGCTTGTCGAAGGCGCGGATCAGCGATTCCGGCACCGCCGCGCCGCCCACCAGCGAGCGCATGCCCTGCGGCAGCTTCCAGCGGCCGGGCTGCTCGGCGAGGCCGCGCTCGAAGGCCTGGATGAGGCCGAGCCAGATCGTCGGCACGCCCAGCGAGATTGTCGGCGGTTCGAGCTGCATCAGGTCGAGCAGGTCGTCGGGGTGCAGGTGCGGCCCCGGGAAGACCAGCTTCACGCCCATCATCACGGCGGCATACGGGATTCCCCAGCTGTTGGCGTGGAACATCGGCGTCACCGGCATCAGCACGTCGGTGCCCTTCAGGCCCCAGAAGTCGGCCAGGCAACCGACCAGCGTGTGCAGGATCGTCGAGCGGTGCGAATAGGCCACGCCCTTGGGGCGGCCGGTCGTGCCGGAGGTGTAGCACATGGCCACCGGGTCGTTCTCGTCGTGCGGCGCGTACTGGAAGCCGTCAGCATCGGCCTGCGAGAGCAGGCGCTCGTAGTCGTCGAAGCCCTCGGGCACCGGCGCACCGGAGAACGGAAAGACGATGACGCGCTCGAACTTGTGCAGTTCGGCGAACTGCCGGTACAGCGGCAGCAGGATGTCGTCGACGATGAGGAAGCGGTCCTTCGCGTCGGCGGCGATCCAGCCGATCTCAGCCGGCGCCAGGCGCAGATTCAGCGTGTGCATCACGCCGCCCGCCGCCGGGATGCCGAAGTAGGCCTCCAGATGGGCATGGTGGTTCCAGCACAGCGTGGCCACGCGCTCGCCGGGCCGAAGGCCGAGGGCGGTGAGCGCGGCGGCGAGCGCCCGCGTGCGGCGGTGGTACTGCGCATAACTGTGTTGCCGCAGCGATTTGTCCGGCAGGCGCGAGACGATCGTGCCGCCGCCGAAGATGTGCCCGGCCCGGTCGAGCAGGTGATTCAGCGAGAGCGGCACGTCCATCATCGTCGAGCGCATGGTCTGTCTCCTGTCGTCGTTGTGGTCTTCGTCCTGAGGCGATCTCAGCGCGCCGGCTGCATCTGCATGCCGGTGGCGCGGCGCGACTGGCGGTCCTGCAACAGCGCCCAGTACAGCTCCAGTACCAGCTGCACATGGGCACGCGTCTCGTCGATCGGAGGCAGCTTGCCGCCATGGCGGCGCACCGCCGTCTCGCCGGCATTCCAGGCGGCCAGGGCCACCTCGATGTCGCCGTAGCGGCGCGTCAGATCGGCGAGCATGCGCGTGCCCGTGTGCACGTTGATGCGCGGGTCGAGCAGCCGCGTTGCCGCCGGCTGTTTCAGCTCGGCGGGCGTGGCATAGCGGTCGGCCGTGACGGGTGTGATCTGCATCAGCCCGACGGCGCCGCGCGGTGACACGGCCTTCGCGTTGAACCCGGATTCGACGGCGATCACCGCCTTGAGCAGTTCCTCGTCCACGCCGTGGGCCTCGGCGGCTTCGCGCAGCACGGGTCGCAGCGCCTTCACCTCCGGCGCGATCTCCAGCCACAGCAGCAGGCTGTCGGTGCGGTCGGTCTTGCCCGGTACCTGCTCGGCGCCGTTGCCGCCCGGCGCATCGCCGAGCACGCGGCGGTAGCGCGAGTCGAGCTGCGTCGGCGCCACGTGCGCCACGCCCGCGCCATCGACGAAGGCCCAGAGCTCCGCACGCGCCGCGCCGCCGAGGCTGGCGGCCAGTACCAGGCCCGCCAGCATCGCCTTCACGCGCCCCCCTGCCCCCGCGCTCGCACGAGCGCCGCATGCTCGGGCTCGAGCAGCGACATGACGATCAGCGAGTCGTAGCCCTCGCCGCTGCGCACACTGTCGCGCAGCCGGCCTTCCTCGACGAAGCCCTCGCTGCGGTACAGCGCCAGCGCGCGCTCGTTCTTCGATTTCACGTCGAGCCAGAAGCGGTGGGCGCCGAGGTCGCGGAAGGCCATCTGCGCCAGCAGGCGGACGCAGGCGCGGCCGAGGCCGTGGCCCTGGTCCTCCGGCAGCAGCACGATGCGCTTGAGCTCCACCGAGTGGTGCGGGTTGCGGCAGCCCTGCAGGATGATGAAGCCGGCGCGCTCGTAGTCGGGGTCGGTCTCGACGATGAAGTGGCGGAAGTCGGGGAAGCGCACCGCGCCTTCGTGCTGCGTGCGCTCCCAGGGCGTGATGAACGGCCGGTTCGACGTGTCCTGCTCGACCGAGATGACGAAGTCCAGGTCCGACAGCATCGTCGGTCGAAGCCTGAGGTTCACTCGGGCGCCTTCACACGTCGACCTCGACGTCGTCGCCGCGCAGTTCCATCAGCTCGCGGCGCGCCTGCGCCTCGCCCTTGCCCATCAGCTTGGTCAGCGCTTCGACGGTGGCGGCGAAGCCATGCGCGCCAAAGCTCACCTGCAGCAGGCGGCGCGTGTCGGGGTTCAGCGTGGTGTCCCACAGCTGCTCGGCGTTCATCTCGCCCAGGCCCTTGAAGCGGCTGATGCTCCAGGAATTCTCGCGCGCGCCTTCCTTGCGCAGCTTGTCGAGCGCCGCGGTGAGCTCGCCCTCGTCGAGCGCGTAGATCTTCGCCGCCGGCTTCTTGCCGCGCGCCAGCGCGTCGACGCGGAACAGCGGCGGCTTCGCCACATGGATGTGGCCGTGCTCGATCAGCTTCGGGAAGTGGCGGAAGAACAGCGTGAGCAACAACACCTGGATGTGCGAGCCGTCGACGTCGGCGTCGCTGAGGATGCAGATCTTGCCGTAGCGCAGCCCGCTGAGGTCGGGCGTGTCTTCGGGGCCGTGCGGGTCGACGCCGATGGCCACGGCGATGTCGTGGATCTCGTTGTTGGCGAACAGGCGGTCGCGCTCGACCTCCCAGGCGTTGAGCACCTTGCCGCGCAGCGGCAGGATCGCCTGCGTCTCCTTGTTGCGGCCCATCTTCGCGCTGCCGCCGGCCGAGTCGCCCTCGACGAGGAAGAGTTCGTTGAGGTTCAGGTCGCGGCTCTCGCAATCGGTGAGCTTGCCGGGCAGCACGGCCACGCCGGAGCCCTTGCGCTTCTCGACTTTCTGGCTGGCGCGTTGGCGCGTCTGCGCCTGGCGGATCACCAGCTCGGCGAGCTTCTTGCCGAGATCCACATGCTGGTTCAGCCACAGCTCCAGCGCCGGCTTCACGTAGGTCGAGACCAGCCGCAGCGCGTCGCGCGAGTTCAGCCGCTCCTTGATCTGGCCCTGGAACTGCGGATCCAGCACCTTGGCCGAGAGCACGAAGCTGGCGCGCGAAAACACGTCCTCGGGCATCAGCTTCACGCCCTTGGGCAGCAGCGAGTGCAGGTCGATGAAGCCCTTGATCGCGCCGAACAGGCCGTCCTTCAGGCCCGACTCGTGCGTGCCGCCGGCCGAGGTCGGGATCAGGTTGACGTAGCTCTCGCGCATGACGTTGCCGTCTTCGGTGAAGGCCACGCACCAGGCTGCGCCCTCGCCCTCGGCGAAGTTCTCGGTCTCGCCTCCGTCGGCATAGTGCTCGCCCTCGAACAGCGGGATCACCGGGTCGGCGGTCAGCGTCTGCATCAGGTAGTCGCGCAGGCCGCCCTTGTAGAGCCACTGCAGCCGCTCTTGTTCACTTCGGCCGGACTTCTCGATAGAGAGCGACACCGTCACGCCGGGCATCAGCACCGCCTTGCTGCGCAGCAGGTGCATCAGCTCGTTCTTCGGCAGCTCGGCACTCTCGAAGTACTTCGCATCGGGCCAGGCGCGCACGCTGGTGCCGGACTTGCGGTCACCCGCGGCCGCCCTGCGCGTCTTCAGCGGCTCGATCACGTCGCCGCCGGAGAACACGATCGTGGCGACCTGGCCCTCGCGGTAGACCGTGACCTCGAGCCGCTTCGACAGCGCGTTGGTCACGCTCACGCCCACGCCGTGCAGGCCGCCCGAGAAGCTGTAGGCGCCGCCGCTGCCCTTGTCGAACTTGCCGCCGGCGTGCAGACGCGTGTAGACGATCTCGACCACCGGCACCTGCTCTTCCGGATGCAATCCGATGGGGATGCCGCGGCCGTCGTCCTCGACGCTCACCGAGCCGTCGGCGTGCAGGATCACGTCGATGCGCTTGCCGTGGCCGGCGAGCGCCTCGTCGGCCGCGTTGTCGATCACTTCCTGGACGATGTGCAGCGGGTTGTCGGTGCGCGTGTACATGCCCGGCCGCTGCTTGACGGGCTCGAGGCCCTTGAGCACGCGGATCGACGCTTCGCCGTACTCGCCCGGAGTCTTGCCTTTGGTTGCCATGGCGGCGGATTCTAGGCGCCGCCTGCAGGCCCCCGGCGCTTCCGCTAGAGTGCCCGGATGTCCTCGCCTGCCGCACCTGCCCGCCTTTCCATGACCCAGGTGCTGCTGTGCGGCGCCGCCATCGTCACGCTGTCGATGGGCATCCGCCACGGCTTCGGTCTGTGGCTGCAGCCGATCACGATGGAACGCGGCTGGACTCGCGAGACCTTCGCCTTTGCGCTGGCGGTGCAGAACCTCGCCTGGGGTCTGGCTGGGCCACTCGCCGGCGGCCTGGCGGATCGATTCGGCGCCTTCCGCGTGTTGATCGTCGGCAGCCTGCTCTATGCGCTGGGCCTCGTGTTGATGGCAGTGTCGACCTCGGGTCTGGCCTTCACCGGCAGCGCCGGCCTGCTGCTGGGCATGGCGCAATCAGGCACCACCTACGCGATCGTCTACGGCGTGATCGGCCGCAATGTCGACGCCTCGAAGCGCAGCTGGGCGATGGGCGTGGCCGCCGCCGCCGGCTCCTTCGGCCAGTTCCTGATGGTGCCGGTGGAGAACTGGCTGATCGGCAGCTTCGGCTGGCAATCGGCGCTGTTCATGCTCGGCTGCCTGGCGCTGGCGATCATGCCGCTGGCCTTCGGCCTTCGCGAGCCCGAGCGTGCGGCGGCCACTGGCCACCAGCAGAGCGTCGGCGCGGCGCTGCGCGAAGCCTTCGGCTACCCGAGTTTCCGGCTGCTGATGGCGGGCTATTTCGTGTGCGGCTTCCAGGTCGTGTTCATCGGCGTGCACATGCCGAGCTACCTGAAAGACAAGGGACTCACGCCCGACGTGGCCACCACCGCGCTGGCGCTGATCGGCCTGTTCAACGTCGTGGGCACCTATGCCGCGGGCTCGCTGGGCCAGCGCATGCCCAAGAAGTACATCCTGTCGGCCATCTACGCGCTGCGCTCGGTGGCCATCGTGGTCTTCCTCAGCGTGCCGCTGACGCCCTGGAGCGTCTACGTCTTCGCGTCGGTGATGGGCGTGCTGTGGCTGTCCACCGTGCCGCCCACCAACGCGGTGGTGGCGCAGATCTTCGGCGTTCAGTACCTGTCGATGCTCGGCGGCTTCGTGTTCCTGAGCCACCAGATCGGCAGCTTCCTCGGCGTGTGGCTGGGCGGCAAGCTCTACGACAGCACCGGCAGCTACGACGTGGTCTGGTGGATCGCGGTGGCGCTGGGCGTGTTCGCCGCGCTGATCAATCTGCCGGTGAAGGAGCGCGCCATCGAGCGGCCGCTCGTGCCGGCCGCCGCATGAAGCTGCGGCCGGCCCTGGCCTATGCCGCTGCGGGCGCGGCGCTGCTGCTGGTGTTCGCCGCCTACCTGCGGCCGGACCTGGTGATGACGCTGGCCAACCAGCTGTGGGCCTGCTTCTGATGACGCCGCACCCCGCCCATGCCGGCACGGCCGTCTCGCCCTGGGTGCAGCGCTGGTCGGCGCTGGTCCCGGCCGGCGCCAGCGTGCTCGACGTGGCCTGCGGCTCGGGCCGGCACCTGCGCTGGTTCGCGCAGCGCGGCAACCGCGTCACCGGCGTGGATCGCGACGCCGTCGCGATCGCATCGCTGCAGGGTTTGGGCGAACTGCTCGTCGCCGACATCGAGAACGGCCCCTGGCCCTGGCCGGGCCGGCAGTTCGATGCGGTGGTGGTGACGAACTACCTGTGGCGTGCGCTGCTGCCCACCCTGGTGGCCAGCGTCGCGCCCGGCGGCGTGCTGATCTACGAAACCTTCGCGCTGGGCAACGAGACCGTGGGCAAGCCCTCGAACCCGGCTTTCCTGCTGCGCCCCGGCGAGCTGCTGCAGGCGGCGCAGGGGCTGCGCGTGCTCGGCTACGAGGATGGTTTCCTCGCCGCGCCCGAGCGTTTCGTGCAGCGACTGTGCGCCATCAACGAGGCGCCGACATCCGCCGTTGCGGCCCGCTACCCGCTGTAAGCAGGGGCCGCCCGCCCCGCCCGGCTAAAATCGCGCGATTCGAAGGATCGTCCCATGAAACCCATTGTTGGCAGCATCGTCGCGCTCGTGACGCCGATGCACGATGACGGCAGCGTCGACTACCCCGCGCTGCGCCGGCTGATCGACTGGCACATCGCCGAAGGCACCGATTGCGTCGGCGTGGTCGGCACGACCGGCGAGTCGCCCACGGTCTCGGTCGACGAGCACTGCGAGATCATCCGCGTGTCGGTCGAGCACGCCAAGGGCCGCGTGCCGATCATGGCCGGCACCGGCGGCAATTCCACGCGCGAGGCGATCGAGCTGTCGCGCTTCGCCAAGAAGGTCGGCGCCGACTGCACGCTGTCGGTCGTGCCCTACTACAACAAGCCTTCGCAGGAAGGCATCTACCAGCACTTCAAGGCGATCGCCGAAGCGGCCGACATCCCGATGGTGCTTTACAACGTACCGGGCCGCACCGTCGCAGACATGCAGCACGACACCGTGCTGCGCCTGGCGCAGGTGCCCGGCGTGATCGGCATCAAGGAAGCCACCGGCAACATCGAGCGCGCGCAGTGGCTGATCAGGCAGGCGCCCAAGGGCTTCTCGATCTACTCCGGTGATGACGGTACCGCCGTGGCGCTGATGCTGCTCGGCGGCCACGGCAACGTGAGCGTCACCGCCAACGTGGCGCCCAAGGCGATGCACGAGCTGTGCATGGCCGCCATGGCCGGCCAGACGCGCGATGCCGCCGCGATCCAGATGCGCTTGCTGCCGCTGCACAAGAGCCTGTTCTGCGAGTCCAGCCCGGCGCCCACCAAATGGGCCATGCAGCGCCTGGGCCTGATCGGCGGCGGTCTGCGCCTGCCGATCACGCCGCTGACCGCGGCGGGCCAGACGCAGGTCGAACAGGCCCTGCGCGACGCCGGCCTGCTGTGACACCGGCTGCCTCTTGCTTCCCTTGAACACCGGCGCCGCGCAGGCATCCTGCCCTGCCACGGCCACCCTCGGAGACGTCCCCGTGACCCTGCCTTCTGTCCACCTTCCGCTGCGCGGCCTCGCCCTGTCCCTGGCCCTCGCGCTCGGCGGCTGCTCGTCGATCGAGAACCTGGTCGCCGGCGACAAGATCGACTACCGCAGTTCCGGCACCAAGACGCCGGGGCTCGAAGTGCCGCCCGACCTGACCCAGCTCGCGCGCGACTCGCGCTACCTGCCCACCGGAGGCGCCATCAGCGCGGCGACCTTCCAGTCCGGCGCCTCGTCGCCCGCCGCCGTGCAGACCGCCGCCACAGTGGCTCCGACACAGATCGGCGAGGTACGCATCGAGCGCCAGGGCAACCAGCGCTGGCTGGTGACACCGCTGACGCCCGAGCAACTCTGGCCGCGCCTGCAGGCCTTCTGGAAGGACAGCGGCTTCACGCTCGTGATCGACCAGGCGGCCACCGGCGTGATGGAGACCGAGTGGAACGAGAACCGCGCCAAGCTGCCGCAGGACATCGTTCGCAACACGCTGGGCAAGGTGATCGATTCCTTCTACTCGACCGGCGAGCGCGACAAGTTCCGCACCCGTGTCGAGCGCACGACCAACGGCACCGAGGTCTACATCAGCCATCGCGGCGTGGAAGAGGTCTACGTCAACACGCAGAAGGACTCCACCGTCTGGCAGCCGCGGCCGGCCGATCCGCAGCTCGAGGCCACCTTCCTCGCGCGCCTGATGGCCCGCCTGGGCGTCGCCGAAGAGGCCGCCAAGGCGACTGTCGCCTCGGCGCCGGTCCCGAACGCGCGCGCCCGCGTGCTCGCCAACCAGCCGGGCGCCACGCTGCAGGTCGACGACAGCTTCGACCGCGCCTGGCGCCGTGTCGGCCTGGCGCTGGACCGCAGCGGCTTCACCGTGGAGGACCGCGATCGCACGCAGGGCCTGTACTTCGTGCGCTACGTCGATCCGAAGGAAGTGGGCAAGGCCGAACCGGGCTTCTTCGCCAAGCTGTTCGGCGGCAAGGACGACGCGGTCGGCCCGGTGCGCTATCGCATCCAGGTCAAGGCCGAGGGCGAGCGAGCCAACGTCGCGGTACAGAACGCGCAGGGCGCGCCGGAACCGGGCGAGGCCGGCCAGCGCATCGTCAAGCTGCTGCTCGACGAGCTGAAGTAGGCACGGCGCTGCCGATGCGCTTCTGCAGCCTCGGCAGCGGCAGCGGCGGCAACGCCACCGTCGTCGAAGCGCGCGACGGCAGCGGCGTCAGCCGCGTCGCCATCGATTGCGGTTTCTCGCTGCGCGAGTTCGAGTTGAGGCTGGCGCGCGCCGGCCTGCGCTGCGACGAGCTCGACGCGATCTTCATCACCCACGAACACGGCGACCACATCGGCTGCGCCGTCACGCTGGCACGGCGCCATGGCATTGCGCTGTGGATGAGCCGCGGCACATGGCGAGCCATCGGCGCCCCCGAAGCAGACGGCTTGCTGCACTTCGCACGCGATGGCGAGGCCATTGCGGTGGGCCGGCTGGAGCTCACGCCGTACACCGTGCCGCACGACGCGATGGAACCGCTGCAGTTGCGCTGTGGTGACGGTGCCGCGCACCTGGGCGTGCTCACCGATGCCGGCTCGATCACGCCGCACCTGCTTGCGCACCTGCAGGGTTGCCAGGCGCTGCTGCTGGAGTGCAACCATGACACGCAGATGCTCGCGCAGTCACGCTACCCGGCCTCGCTCAAGGCACGCATCGGCGGCCGGTTGGGCCACTTGTCCAACGACACCGCGGCGCAGATCCTCGCGCAATCGGCCCACGGCGGGCTCCAGCATCTCGTGGCCGCGCACCTGAGCGAGCAGAACAACAGCCCCGAGCAGGCCCGCGCGGCGCTCGCCCCGGCCTGTGGCGCCGCGCCCGACGAGATCGTCGTGGCGGATCCGGCGGCGGGCTTCGGGTGGCTGAGCATTCGCTGAGCGCGAATCCCACCCACCAATGCAGAAGGCCGCCTTGCGGCGGCCTTCCGGAAGCAACTCGGTACGAAACCGATTACTTCTTGACAGCGTCGGCAGCCTTGTTGGCGGCGTCCTTGACGGCGTCGGCAGCCTTGCCGGCAGCGGCGGAGGCAGCGTCGGTCACCGCAGCAGCGGCTTGCGAAGCGGCACCAGCGACGGCGGCGTTGGCACCGGCGGCGCCCGAAGCGGCAGCGTCAACCACGGCCGAAGCGGCAGCGGCGACCGGAGCGGTCACTGCGGCAGCGGGGGCGGCGGCGGGAGCAGCGGCTTCTTCCTTCTTGCCGCAAGCGGCGAGGGCGAAAGCGGCAACCAGGGAAGCCAGCAGAACGGTCTTCTTCATACTTGTATCCTCAAATCAAAGAGTCGAACAATTACCAGTAATTGTGGGATCCCTCCGATCGACAGAGGCCCATCCAGCATGGCCCGGGAGACTCGAGCCTCCCCTTATGACCAAGCCCATCATTATAGCCAGCATTAGGGAAGTCCCTAGAGGCCCAAGGTAGTCGCTGGAAACGCCTCCTCCGAACGTTGCAAAACCGCATCAATCGCTTCGCGCCACTGCACCGCGTCGGCGATCTCGCGAGATGCGATGCCACGGTAGTGCACCCGGTCGAACAAGCGCACCGAAAGAAGGCCTGGCGCCAGCAGGATGGTGGGCATCTGCCCCGCTTCGAGGTCGTTGTTGGTGCGGCAATGCACCACATGGGCGAACTGGCGTCGCCAGACCACCCAGCGCGCGTGGCGCCGCGCGATCTCGTCGAAGTTCCGTGCGACCACGGTAAAGCTGCGATGGGCCTGGACCCAATGCGTCAGGTCATCGATCACTTCGCGCTCGCTGATCGGCCAATCGGCGAAGTCATCGTCGATCAGCAGGATCTCGCGGCAACCCACCAGCGCCGCCTCGGCGAAGGCGCCGCGCACGGCATCATGGAAGTTGCCGCGCGACTCGATCGGCGCGCGGGTCGGTTCGTCCTGGTTCATCGCGATCCTCCTTCGTCGTCGGCGTGCAACCAGCCGGCCCGGGCCCACTGGTCGAGAAGCTCACGGGCATCGTCGCTCAGCGAGTCCAGGCGACCGGCATCGAGCGTACGGCGGTCGGCCAGGCGCCGCATCAGTGTCGCATCGCGCCCGCCGGCCCGGAATGCCTCGCCGTTGATGAAGACATGCCGCCTGTCGTAGATCATGCGGGTGCGGCGATCGAGCCGCACCGCGCAGCCGCTCGGTAGCGGCGCGCCCGCGTCGAACCACACGCCCGGTTTGGGCTCGCTGAGCACTTCACCGAGTGCGAGATCGAAACCACCCTGCTGCTCCAGCCAGGCGCGCATGGCGTCCAGGCCGAAGGCATGCAATGCCTCCGGGATGCGCCCGGGCGCGGTGGTCGCCGCCTGCGCCGGATCGCGGTAGATCGCATCACCGGCTTCATCTTCATCGCTGTCGAGCGCGCGCTGCAGCAGTTCGCGGCCGAGTTCGCGCGCGCCGGCCGAGCGGAAGCCGATCGAGCAGGTCATGCACTCGCCTTCGGCGATGCCGTCGTGAGCCCAGCGCGGCGGCAGGTAGAGCATGTCTCCGGGCTCCAGCAGCCACTCCTGCTCGGCGACGAAGTTGGTGAGGATCTTCAGCGGCACGTCGGGCTGCAGTTCGGGCCGGGGCAGCCGCCCGATGCGCCAGCGGCGCCTGCCGTGGATCTGCAGCAGGAACACGTCGTAGGAATCGAAGTGCGGGCCGACGCCGCCGCCGTCGGTGGCATACGAGACCATCACGTCGTCCAGCCGCGCATCGGGCACGAAGCGAAAGCGCTCGATCATGTCCCGGGCGCGGTCCAGGTGCAGGTCCATGCCCTGCACGAGCAGGCTCCACTGCGGCTGCGCCAGCGGCGGCAAAGCGCGTCGCGCGAAAGGCCCGTGGCGCAGCGACCAGTCCTTGCCGTGTCGCACGATGAGGCGAGATTCCACGCCCTCGCCCGCGGCCAGCGCGAACAGCTCGGCGCGGCCGACGAAGGGCTGCGCCATCGGCACGGCCTGCCGCACCAGCAGCGGCTTCTTCTGCCAGTGGCGGCGCATGAAGGTGGCGGGCGTCAGGCCGCCCAGGAGGGGTGTCGCGGCGTCGATGTCGATCGGGTTCATGGGAGCGATTGTGCGATCATCTTGCGCATGCTCATCACGTCCCCCTGCGTCGTCACCCTGACCTGGCGCCTGCAAGACACCCTAGGCAACCTGATCGACGAACTGGCCGATCCGCTGGAGTTCTTCTTCGGCGGCAACGACCTGCTGGAGAAGGTCGAGGAAGCCCTGCTCGACCAGACCACCGGCTTCGCTGCCGAACTGCACCTCGAACCCGAACATGCGTTCGGCGACTACGACTCTTCGCTGGTGTTCTTCGAGTCGCGCGCGGTCATGCCTGAGGGCATCGAGATCGGCATGCAGTTCGACGGCCCGCCGCCCGGCGCCGCGACGCCGGACATGCCGCAGGAAGCGATCTACACCGTCACCGAGGTCTACCCCGAGCATGTGGTGCTCGACGGCAACCACCCGCTGGCCGGCATCGCGCTGCGGCTGAACCTGGTGGTGCGCGACGTGCGTGAAGCCACCGAAGACGAGATCGAGGCCGGCAGCGTCGGCTCTTCGGCGTTCACGGTGCTCAACACCGCGCCGCCGGACACGCCGCTGCACTGAGCGCTGCAGCGGCGGCGAAGCTGCGCGTCAGTGCTTGCCGGTCGAGCCGAAGCCGCCCTCGCCGCGCTGCGAAGCGCCGAACTCGTCGACACGGCGGAACGCCGCCTGCACCACCGGCACGATGACGAGCTGCGCGATGCGCTCCATCGGCTGCACGGTGAACTCGGTGCTGCCGCGGTTCCAGCAGCTGACCATCAGCGGGCCCTGGTAATCGGAGTCGATCAGGCCGACCAGGTTGCCCAGCACGATGCCGTGCTTGTGGCCCAGGCCCGAGCGCGGCAGGATCATCGCCGCCAGGCCAGGGTCGCCGATGTGGATGGACAGCCCGGTGGGAATCAGCTGCGTCTGTCCGGGCGCCAGCACCAGCGGCGCATCGAGGCAGGCACGCAGGTCCAGGCCGGCACTGCCCGGCGTGGCATACGAGGGGATCTGCTCGGCCATGCGCGGGTCGAGCACCTTCAGGTCGATCGTGGTCATGTGGATTCGGGGCTGAGGCGCGCGGCGATCTCGGCGACGAGCGCACGCGCCAGGGTGAGCTTGTCGGCACGCGGCAGCTCGCGGTGGCCGTTCGCGTCGACGAGGGTCAGCGCGTTGTCGTCCTGGCCGAAAGTGGCCGGGCCGAGGTTGCCGACGATCAGCGGCACGTTCTTGCGCGTCAGCTTCTCGCGCGCGTGCTTGAGCAGGTCGTGGCTCTCGGCCGCAAAGCCGACGCAGTAGGGGCGATCGGGCAGCTTGGCCACAGCGGCCAGGATGTCCGCGTTCTCGGTGAGTTCGAAGCTCGGCACCACCTTGCTGCCGTTCTTCTTGATCTTCTGCTCGGCCAGCGTCGCCGGGCGCCAGTCGGCCACCGCGGCGGTGGCGATGAAGACATCGTGGCGCGGCGCGGCCGGCAGCACCGCGTCGTACATCTGCTGCGCGGTGCGCACGTCGATGCGCTTCACGCGGCGCGGCGTGGCCAGGTGCACCGGGCCGGCCACCAGCGTGACCTCGGCTCCCGCGTCGGCTGCGGCGCGCGCGATCGCGAAGCCCATCTTGCCGCTGGACAGGTTGGTGATGCCGCGCACCGGGTCGATCGGCTCGAAGGTCGGGCCGGCGGTGATCAGCAACTTCTTGCCGAGCAGGGCCTTGGGCTGGAAGAAGGCGATCAGCTCGTCGAGCAATTCGTCCGGCTCGAGCATGCGGCCGTCGCCGATCTCGCCGCAGGCCTGGTCGCCGGCGGCTGGGCCGAGCACGCTGGCGCCGTCGGCGCGCAGCTGCGCGAAGTTGCGCTGCGTGGCCGGGTGCGCCCACATCTCGCGGTTCATCGCCGGCGCCACCAGCAGCGGGCAGCGTTCGATCGGCCGGGCCAGGCACAGCAGGCTGAGCAGGTCGTCGGCGCGGCCGTGCAGCAGCTTGGCGACGAAGTCGGCGCTGGCAGGGGCGACCAGCACCGCATCGGCCTCCCGCGTCAGGTTGATGTGCGCCATGTTGTTCGGCGCGCGCGGGTCCCACTGGCTCGCGTACACGGGCCGGTTCGACAAGGCCTGCAGCGTCACCGCGGTGATGAACTGCTCGGCCGCGGCCGTCATCACCACCTGCACCGTGGCACCCGCCTTGACCAGTGCGCGCGTCAGCTCGGCCGCCTTGTAGCAGGCGATGCCGCCCGACAGGCCAAGCACGATGTGCCGGCCGGCGAGCGCGCCGTTCGGGGTCACAGGGGTGTCCATGCGCGCGATCGGTCGGAGAAGTTGAAGAGCACACGCACCGCCTTGCCGTAGACCTGCTCGTGCGGAAGGAAGCCCCAGATCCGCGAGTCCATCGAGTTGTCGCGGTTGTCGCCCAGCATCAGGTAGTGGCCGGCCGGCACCACGCAGCGCCAGGCACCGGCGCGCTGAACGCTGCAGTGCGAGGCCAGCGCCTCCAGCGGCATGCGACCCTGCACGAACGGGTTCACCTTGATCGCGTGGCTGCGGCCTTCGAGCGTCTCGCGCAGCAGCCACTGGCCGCGGTCTTCTTCAGCGGTGCCGGGCTCGACACCCTCGCCGAGCAGCTGCACCTGCGCCGGTGCCTCGCCGAGGCTGACCACGCCGTTCTCGAAGCGCACCACATCGCCGGGCAGGCCGACCAGCCGCTTCACGTAGAACTGCGAGACGTCCGGCGGAAAGCGGAACACCACCACGTCGCCGCGCTGCGGCTGCCCGAGCTCGATCGCCGTGTTCGTGAACGGCAGCCGCGGGCCGTAGGCGAAGTGGTTGACGAGCAGGTAGTCGCCCACCCGCAGCGTCGGCTCCATTGAGCCCGTCGGCACCTTCGGCCAATCGGCCACCGCCACGCGGCAGGTGAACATCAGCGCGACCACGACGAACAGCTCAGCGCCGAAGTGCACCCACCAGGGCTTCTTCACCGGCACGCTGCCGAGCCGGCGCAGGCGCAGCCGCCAGGCCACCCAGCAGGCGCCCGTGGCCAGCGTGGCCAGGAACAGGCCCTCGTTGATCGAGAAACCGATCAGCATGCGCTGCCGCTCAGGCGATCTCGCGTGCCGTGATGGTGTACTTGAAGTTGTCAGGGTCGAGTGCGTCGTAGCGACCCTGCGCGCTCTCGGCCTGCGGGTACATCAGGAAGCCGAGCTTGTCGCCGACGGTCGAGCCCGGCAGCGCCACGTCGTGCGCGGTGTTGAAGGCCATCCAGTTGCCTTCCCAGCCGCCGAACAGGGCTTTCTTCACCGGCGCCACCACCGGGTGGTTGACGTCCTTGATCCACTCCGTGGTCTCCAGGCGCATGACCTTGCCGACGTCGGCCGGGTCCATCGCCACCCAGCCGTGAGAGGCCAGGAACACCTCGGCGCGGCAATGTTGCGCCCCTTGCAGCTTGGCCGGGTTGCCGCCGAGTTCGCGGTAGCCGAAGGCCGAGGGCACCAGGCGGATGCCGTACACGTCGCGCGCGGGCACGCCGACAGAGCGGCACAGGCCGACGAACAGCGCGTTGATGTCACCGCACTTGCCGCCCATGTTGCCGGTCTCGAGCATGGCCTTGATGTCGCCCACGCCGCAGCCGCGCACCTTCGGCTCGCGGTGCGTGTTGGCCACCACCCAGTCGTACAGGCGCTGCACCTTGTCGAGGTCGGTCTTCGCGCCCTTGGTGGCGTCCATCGCGGTCTGGCGCACGATGCCGTCGGTGGGCATCAGGTCGGTGGCCGCGGTCCAGGCTTTCAGCGTGGCCGGGTCTTCCTGCACCGCCACCTTGCGCGACCAGTCGGTGGCGCGGCTGCGCGTCTGCACGCGGCTGGTGAGCTGAAGCACCGGCGCGGCGCTGCCTGCGGGGAACTCGGCGTAGAGCATCTTCGCACCGTAGTGACTGTCGGCCACGACGCGGGTGACGGCGGCATTGCCCGTCCAGTCGTTGTCCAGCGATCGCTGGTACTCGGTGTCGATCGAGGGGATCGGCAACCAGGCCCGCGCCGCGCCGGCCGGCTTGATCAGCTCGATGCGCGTGGTGAATTCGAAGCTGCGCCAGGCGCCGGGCTCGGGCGCGAAACGGCGCTCCTGGGCCTGGGCGGCCGACGGCAAAAGACCGGCCGCGGCTGTGGCCGCAGCGGCACCGAGAAAGTCACGTCGAGTGGGATGGTTCATGCTTTTCGTCCTTACAACGCTCACGACATGCGGCGGCTGCGCATTATTCATCACACCGCCAGGAGGGATTCGATCAGGCGCCTGCCGTCGGCGCCGTTCCACTCGACCTCGCCGCGCACGATGCCCACCGGGGCGCCCCGGCGCGAAACCAGCAGCGTGGTCGGGAACACGTTCACGCCCCAGGCCTTGGCGACCGCGCCATCGCGGTCCATCAGCACCGGCAGCGACAGCGGCACCGCGTCGAGGAAGCGCCGCACGGTCTGCACGCCGTCCTTGAAGTTGACCGTCAGCACCGCCAGGCCGTCTCGCTCGTACTTCAGCGCCATCAGGTCCAGCGAGGGCATCTCGGCGCGGCAGGGCTCGCACCACGAGGCCCAGAAGTTCAGCATCACGGGCCGGCCACGCAAGCCCTGCAGCGACCAGGGCCGCCCGTCCAGGTCGGTGAGCAACAGCGGTGGCACCGCGCGAGACGACGGCCACGGCAACAGCTCGAACGAGGCCCGCGCCGCACCTGAAGGCAGCAGCATGGCACCGGCCATCGCGCACAGCGCCACGCGCCGATCGATGGGCTTGGCAAACGTCATGCGGCGCATTCTGGACCAGCCCGCATGCCCACGTGCCGCGCTGCGGCATCGACCCTTCCGCGGGAACCGATGGTCACCATGGATGCACCAAGCTGGGCTACATTGCGCACCCTGATGCCGACGCAAGCCAACGCCGCCACTGCCGTCGCCCACGCCGCGTCGGCTCCGCTGTGGACACTCGATGGTCTGCGCGCCGCCGACCCGGTGCTCGGCCTGGCGCTGCTGATGCTGGTGGCGCTGCTGCTCGCGGAGATGCTGCACCGCACCTGGCGCATCCCGCGCATCTGCGGCCACATGCTCACCGGTGCGATCGCCGGGCCGGTGATGCTGCGCTTGTTCGAGGGCCTGGAGCTCGACCCCTGGAAGCCGCTGATCGACCTGGCCATCGGCGCCATGCTGTTCGAGCTGGGCACGCGCATCCGCCCGCGCTGGCTGCTCGACAACCGCTGGCTCGCCGCCAGCTGCCTGCTGCAGTCGGCACTGTGCGGCGCGCTGGTGATGGGCGCGCTGGTGTGGCTCGGCGCGCCCTGGCTCACGGCGGCGGTGGCAGGCACCGTGGCGCTGTCGACCTCGCCGGTGATCGTGCTGGCCGTCACTCATGAGTCGCGCTCCCGCGGCCAGGTCACCGAGCGGCTGCTCTTGATGGCGGCCGTCAACGCGGTGATAGCGGTGATCGGCCTGAAGGTGCTGCGTATCATGCTCGCCTCCGACGCCGACTCGCCGACCGAGGAGTTCACCCGCGCCTCGATCAGCGCACTGCGCGTCATCAGCGGCTCCTTCCTGCTCGGCGTGGCCTGCGGCTTCGCGCTCGACCGGCTGAGCCCGCTGGTGCGCGGTACGCCGGCCATGCCGGTGCTGCAGATCGCCCTGGTCATCATCGCCAGCATGCTGGCCGCGCAGTGGACGCTGTCGCCGCTGCTCGCCCTGCTGGTGGCCGGCATGACGGCACGCGCGCGCATGAAGCACGGCCTGACGGTGGAGCCTCACCTGGGCTCGGCCGGGGCGGTGCTCAACGTGCTACTGTTCATCTGCCTGGGCCTGCTGTTCTCGCTCGAGGGCATCGGCCGGCTGTGGCCTTGGGTGCTGGTGATCGTGCTGGCGCGGCTGCTCGGCACGGCGCTGGCGGTCGGCGTGCTGGCGCGCCGCAGCGGGCTGGGCTGGCACCAGGCGGCCGGCCTCTCGCTGGCGCTGCAGCCGATGAGCAGCCTGGCCGTGCTGCTCGCGGCCGACACCTTCGGCTGGACCACCCACCTGCCCGGCGCGCACACGCCCACCATTCAGGCCCTGCTGCTGGCCACCACGCTCATGCAGGTGACCGGCCCGATCTGGACCCAGCTCGCGCTGCGCCATCTGGCGCACGAGACCAACGAAGGCTGATATGACCGCCCCCACCTCGCTTCGCTCCTGCCCCCCGCGGGGGCGCTCAGCCGCCTTGGGGCGGCCCGGCGCCGGCTGACGCCATGTCCCTGCAGTCCTTCACCCCCTCGCAGGCGCTGACGCTGGGCGTCGAGCTCGAGCTGCAGCTCGTCAGCACGCACGACTTCGATCTCGCGCCGCAGGCCGAGGACCTGCTGCGCGTGTTGAAGAACCACACCGGCACCTGGGACGTGAAGCCGGAGATCACACGCAGCATGATCGAGATCGGCACCTCGATCCAGCGCCAGCATGCGGTGCTGCTGGCCGAACTGCAGGACCTGCGCGACCAGCTCTCCCGCGGTGCGCGCAAGCTCAACATCGGCATTGCCGGCGGCGGCACGCACGCCTACCAGCAATGGAGCCAGCAGAAGATCTACCCGGGCGAGCGCTTCCACTACATCAGCGAGCTGTACGGCTACCTGGCCAAGCAGTTCACCGTGTTCGGCCAGCACGTGCACGTAGGCTGCGAGGACGGCGACCGCGCGCTGTGGCTGCTGCACGCGCTCAGCCGCTACGTTCCCCATTTCATCGCGCTGTCGGCCTCCTCGCCCTTCGTGCAGGGCGTGGACACCGGCTTCGACTCGGCGCGGCTGAACTCGGTGTTCGCCTTCCCGCTGTCCGGCCGCGCGCCCTTCTGCCTCGGGTGGGACGAGTTCGGCAGGTACTTCGACAAGATGACCAGCACCGGCGTCGTCAACTCGATGAAGGACTTCTACTGGGACATCCGGCCCAAGCCGGAGTACGGCACCATCGAGCTGCGCGTGTGCGACACGCCGCTGACGGTCGAGAAGGCCGCCGCGCTGGCCTGCTACCTGCAATGCATCTGCCGCTACCTGCGCGAGCAGAAGCCCTTCGAACCGGCCGAGGACGACTACCTCGTCTACACCTTCAACCGCTTCCAGGCCTGCCGCTTCGGCCTGGACGGCGAGATCGTCGACCCCAAGACGAAAGAGCGCACCCGGCTTCGCGACGACATCCTGCGCACGCTGGCGCGGGTCGACGAACACGCGCTCGACCTGCAGGCGCTGGACGCCAGCAACCTGATTCGAGAGAGCCTGTTCGCCGGCAACGATGCCCAGTGGCTGCGCGCCCAGCGCAGCGCGGGCAAGCCGCTTTCGGCGGTGGTCGAGGCCGCGACGCAGCGCTGGATGGGTGCGGGCTGAGCCCTAGGGGCGTTGGCCGGGCAGGCTCGGCGGATTCGGGTGCAGGCGCGCCATCGCGTGGCTGTCGACATAGGCGCCGTCGCGCATCGCGAAGGCCCGGTTCGTGCCCTCGATCTCGAAACCGAACTTGCGGTACAGCGCGATCGCCGGCTCGTTGTCGACATAGACGTTGAGCTCCAGGCGAAGCACGCCGGCCCAGTTGTCGGCGTAGTCGCACATCGCCGCCATCAGCGCGCTGCCCACGCCGCGCCGCTGCGCCGAAGGCGCCACCGAGATGCCGAGAAACATCACATGCCGCCGGCGCAGCTGCGGGCCGGCCGGGTGCAGGCCGCTGGAGCCCACCACCTCGCCGTCGAGCTCGGCGCTGAGCAGCAGGTCGGGCTTGCCCGGCGCGGTGGACTCGCTCAGGCGCGCGTGCCACAGCTCCTCGTTGGGCATCGGCAGTTGCATCAGGTTGCCGAACACCGACGGGTGCGACATCAGCCGCGCGTAGGCGGCGGCATCTCTGGGGGTGGCGCGGCGGACGGTGATGGTCATCGGGCGTGCTCCTCGGGCCGCTATCGTATGCTGGGCTCATGACATCCCACCGATTCGGCCGCGCCGCCGTTCTCGCGCTCCTGCTGTCCGCCTGCGCGACACCGATGCCGCCGATACCGCCGCTGCCCGATGCGCAGATCATCGTGTTCGGCGAGCAGCACGACCAGCCCGATCACCAGCGCCAGACCGAGCAGGCACTGCGCCGCTTGGTGGCCGATGGCCAGCTCGCCGCGCTGGTCATCGAGATGGCCGAACAGGGCCGCAGCACCGCCGGCCTGCCGCGTGATGCCGACGCCGCCAGCGTGCGCGGCGCGCTCGCCTGGTCGGGCTGGGAGTGGCCGGTCTACGAGGGAGTGGTGATGGCCGCAGTGCGCGCCGGTGCGCCGGTGCTCGGTGGCAACCTGCCGCGTTCGAAGATGCGCGAGGTCATGGGGGACGCGGCCCGCGACGGCCTGGTCGACGCTGCGGTGCGCGAGCGCCTGGCGGTCGCCGTGCGCGACGGACACTGCGGCATGCTGCCGGCGACGCAGGAGCCGGGCATGGTGCGCATCCAGATCGGCCGCGACCAGGCCATGGCCGACACCGTGGCCGCTGCGCTGAAGCCCGGCCAGCGCGTGCTGCTGCTCACCGGCGCGCAGCATGCGTCGCGCGATCGCGGCGTGCCGCTGCACCTGGCGCTGCGCCATGGCGCACCGAGCGTTCACGTGGTGATCTTCGGCGACCCCTCGATCGGCCTGGCGGCCGACGAGCTGCGCAGCGCGAAGTTCACGCCGCGGCCGGACCCCTGCGAAGGGCTGCGCGAGCGGCTCGCCAAGCCACCCGTGAAGTCCTGAATTCGGCCGTCAGGCGCGCTCGGCCACCCAGGCCGGCACCGAGGCCAGCGCTTCGCCGATTCGGCTCGGGTCGGTGCCGCCGGCCATGGCCATGTCGGGCTTGCCGCCGCCCTTGCCGCCGACCTGCTGCGCGACGAAGTTGACCAGCTCGCCGGCCTTCAGCTTGCCGATGCGGTCGGAGGTCACGCCGGCGGCGATCTGCACCTTGCCACCCTCCACCGTGGCCAGCACGATGGCGGCGCTCTTCAGCTTGTCCTTGAGCTTGTCGAGCGTGTCGCGCAGCGTCTTCGCGTCGGCGCCGTCGAGCAGCGCGGCCAGCACCTTCAGGCCCTTCACGTCGACCGCCTGGGCGAGCAGCTCGTCGCCCTGCGCCGAAGCGAGCTTGCCCTTCATCGCGGCGAGTTCCTTCTCGAGCGCGCGCACCTGCTCGAGCACCTGCGCCAGACGTGCCGGCACTTCCGCCGGCGCCGCCTTCAGCGTGCCGGCGATGCGGCTGACCGTGCCTTCGAGCGTCTGCAGGTAGGCCAGCGCATTGCCTCCGGTCACTGCCTCGACACGCCGCACGCCGGCGGCCACGCCGCTCTCGGCGACGATCTTGAACAGGCCGATGTCGCCGGTGCGCTGCACGTGCGTGCCGCCGCACAGCTCACGGCTGCTGCCGATGTCGAGCACGCGCACCTCGTCGCCGTACTTCTCGCCGAACAGCATCATCGCGCCGGTCTTCTGCGCGTCGTCGATGCCCATCACGCGCGCCTGCGTGGCCGCGTTGGCGAGGATCTCGGCGTTGACGATGGCCTCGATGCGGAAGATCTGTTCCGGCGTCACCGGCGCGTTGTGAGCGAAGTCGAAGCGCGTGCGCTCGGCGTTGACCAGCGAGCCCTTCTGCTGCACGTGGCCGCCCAGCACCTCGCGCAACGCCTTGTGCATCAGGTGCGTCACGCTGTGGTTGCGCATGGTCTTGGCGCGCTGCTCCGCATCGACGCGGGCGACGAACACATCGCCGACTTCCACCTCGCCCTCGACGATGCGGCCGGTGTGGCCGTGCACGCTGGCCTGCACCTTGACGGTGTCCTCGACGAGCACGCGCGAGCGGGCGTTGCGCAGCTCGCCGGTGTCGCCGACCTGGCCGCCGCTCTCGGCATAGAACGGCGTGTGGTCGAGCACGATCACCACGTCGTCGCCGGCGCGCGCCTTGGTCACCGGCGTGCCGTCGACGTACATCGCCGTCACCCGGCTGTGTTCGCACACCAGGTGCTCGTAGCCGTGGAAGGTGGTCGCCGCGCCGTCGTACTCCAGGCCGGCGGCCATCTTGAACTTGCCGGCGGCCCGGGCCTGCTCGCGCTGGCGGTTCATCGCCGTCTCGAAGCCGGCGGAGTCCACCGTCACGCCGCGCTCGCGGCAGACATCGGCCGTCAGGTCGAGCGGGAAGCCGTAGGTGTCGTGCAGCTTGAAGGCGGTTTCGCCGTCGATGGTCTTCGCACCGCCGGCCAGCGCCGATTCCAGGATCTCCATTCCGTTGGCGATGGTCTGGAAGAAGCGCTCCTCCTCCTGCTTCAGCACCTCGGTGACGCGCAGCTTCTCGCGCTTGAGCTCGGGATAGGCCTCGCCCATCTCGTCGACCAGCGGGCCGACCAGCGCGTGGAAGAAGGGCTTGCGCGCACCCAGCTTGTAGCCGTGGCGGATGGCGCGGCGGGCGATGCGGCGCAGCACGTAGCCGCGGCCCTCGTTGCCCGGGATCACGCCGTCGGTGACGGTGAAGGTGCACGCGCGGATGTGGTCGGCGATGACCTTCAGCGAGGGCGAGTCCTTGTCGCAGTCGCCGGCACCCGCCGCATCGACAGCCGACTTGGCCGCCGCCAGCAGCGCGACGAACAGGTCGATCTCATAGTTCGAGTGCACGTGCTGCAGCACCGCGGTGATGCGCTCCAGGCCCATGCCGGTGTCCACGCTCGGCTTGGGCAGCTTGTGCATCACGCCCGCTTCGTCGCGGTTGAACTGCATGAACACGTTGTTCCAGATCTCGATGTAGCGGTCGCCGTCTTCCTCGGGCGAGCCCGGCGGGCCGCCGGGGATCTCGGGGCCGTGGTCGTAGAAGATCTCGGTGCACGGGCCGCAGGGGCCGGTGTCGCCCATCATCCAGAAATTGTCGGAGGCGTAGCGCGCGCCCTTGTTGTCGCCAATGCGCACGATGCGCTCGGCGGGCACGCCCACCGTCTTGTTCCAGATTTCGTAGGCCTCGTCGTCTTCGGCATAGACGGTGACCCAGAGCTTCTCCTTGGGCAGCTTGAATTCTTCGGTCAGCAGTTGCCAGGCGAACTGGATGGCGTCGTGCTTGAAGTAGTCGCCGAAGCTGAAGTTGCCCAGCATCTCGAAGAAGGTGTGGTGCCGCGCGGTGTAGCCCACGTTCTCGAGGTCGTTGTGCTTGCCGCCGGCGCGGATGCACTTCTGGGAGGTCGTCGCCCGGTTGTAGGGGCGCTTGTCGAAGCCCAGGAACACGTCCTTGAACTGGTTCATCCCGGCGTTGGTGAACAGCAGCGTCGGGTCGTCACCCGGCACCACCGGGCTCGAGGCGACGATGGCGTGGCCCTTGGACTCGAAGTACTTGAGGAACCGGGAGCGAATTTCGGAGGCTTTCATGCGGCGCATTTTACCGGCCGCTCCCCGGGGGGCTTCGCCGCCGCAGTAAAGTGGCGGGCTGCACCCCGGAGACGCGACCATGGACATGAAGACTTCGCCGCTGGCCACGCTGGCCGACCCCACCCTGCTGAAGACGAACGCGCTGATCAACGGCGAATGGGTCGCCGGCAGCGCCCGCTTCGCGGTGAACGACCCGGCCACCGGCGGCAAGCTCGCCGACGTGGCCAACCTCGGCGCCGCCGAGACCGAGGCCGCGCTGCAGGCCGCCAACGCCGCCTGGCCGGCCTGGCGCGGCAAGACCGCCAAGGAACGCGGCGCGATCCTGATGAAGTGGTTCCACCTGCTGCACCAGCATGCCGACGATCTGGCCCTCATCATGACCGCCGAGCAGGGCAAGCCGCTGGCCGAGGCCAAGGGCGAGGTGGGCTACGGCGCCAGCTTCATCGAGTGGTTCGCCGAAGAGGCACGCCGCGTCTACGGCGAGACGGTGCCGACCACCGACAACAACAAGCGCTTCCTCGTCATCAAGCAGGCGATGGGCGTGTGCGCGGCGATCACGCCGTGGAACTTCCCGATCGCGATGATCACGCGCAAGGTGGCCCCGGCGTTGGCCGCCGGCTGCCCGGTGGTGATCAAGCCGGCCGAACAGACGCCACTGTCGGCACTGGCGGTGGCCGAACTCGCGCAGCGTGCCGGCATGCCGGCCGGCGTGCTCAACGTGATCACGGCCGACGGCAACAACTCCATCGCCGTGGGCAAGGTGCTGTGTGCCAGCGACATCGTGCGCCACTTGTCCTTCACCGGTTCCACCGAGGTCGGCCGCATCCTCGCCGCGCAATGCGCGCCGACGATCAAGAAGCTCAGCCTCGAGCTCGGCGGCAACGCGCCGTTCATCGTCTTCGACGACGCCGACATCGACAGCGCCGTCGAGGGCGCGATGGTCAGCAAGTACCGCAACGCCGGCCAGACCTGCGTCTGCGCGAACCGCCTGTACGTGCAGGACACCGTCTACGACGCCTTCGTCGCCAAGCTGGCCGAGAAGGCCCGTGGCATCAAGGTCGGCAACGGCTTCGAGAGCGGCGTCAACCAGGGCCCGCTGATCGACGACCAGGCCATCGGCAAGGTCGAGCGCCACGTCGCCGATGCGGTGAGCAAGGGCGCCAAGGTCGTCGTCGGCGGCACGAAGATCGGCGAGCGCTTCTACACGCCCACCGTGCTGGCCAACGTGACCGGCGAGATGCTGTGCGCGAAGGAAGAGACCTTCGGCCCGGTGGCACCGGTGTTCCGCTTCAAGACCGAGGCGGAAGCGATCGCGGCGGCCAACAACACCGAGTTCGGCCTGGCCAGCTACTTCTACAGCCGCGACATCGGCCGCATCTTCCGCGTCGGCGAGGCGCTGGAGTACGGCATGGTGGGCGTCAACACGGGGCTGATCTCGACGGCCGAGGTGCCCTTCGGCGGCGTCAAGCAGTCGGGCCTGGGCCGCGAGGGTTCACACCACGGCATCGACGACTACGTCGAGATCAAGTACCTCTGCCTGGGCGACATCCTCAAGTAGGAAGGGGCGCGTTTCAGCCGTCGTTGGCCGCCGCCGCGCTGTGGCGGCCTTCGGCGTGTGCCGAGGCGGCCAGCGCGCCGGCGCGCGCCAGCAGCGCTTCGGGCTGGGCGCCGTCCTGCAGGTGCAAAGCGATGCCCAGCGCCGTGGCCACCACCACCTCCTGCCCGGCGATCTGGAACGGCGCACGCAGCGCGGTGAGCAGCTTGGCGCCCACGTGCGCGGCGTCACCCGGCGCGAGCAGCGCCGCCAGCAGCACGGCGTAGCAGTCGTCACCGAGCGCCGCGACGACGTCGCTGGCGCGCACCCCCGCGCGCAGCCGCACGGCGATCTTGCGGCGCAGCACGTTGGCTGCCTCGCGGCCGAGGCGCGCACCGGCGAGTTCGACCCCTTCGATGCGCAGCACCAGCACCGCCATCGGGGCGGGCTGCCGCTCGCGCAGCGCGATCAGGTGGCTCATGTGCTCGACGAGCTGCTGACGGTGCGGCAAGCCGGTGGCGAGGTCGGTGGCGTAGGCCTGGCGGGCCTGCCGATCGATGCGCCGACGCTCCACGGCGACGCGCAGTCGCGCGCCGAAGCTCGGCGTGCGCAGGTCATGCGGCGTGACCACGTCGGCAGCCCCCTGGCGCAACCAGTCGAGCAGCGAGGGCGCGGCCACGTCGCCTTCGCAGACCATCACCAGCGCGGTGGCGGCCGAGTGGGCCGGCAGATCCGCCTCGTTGGCCGGGAACTCGAGCAGCACGGCGTCGAAACCGGCGGCGTCGAACGGTGCCTCCCCGCGCCGCGCCACCACCTCGAAAGGCGCCGCTGTCGAGACCGCCAGCGCCGCCTGCACGGGTTCGGCGAGCGACTCAGGCACCAGGATGCGCAGGGGATCGAAGCTCAAGGCAGGCCGGCCTCCGATGCGACAAAGGGCCCATCGGGGCCCTTCGGGACAGTGTTGGAGCGGGTGAAGGGAATCGAACCCTCGTATGAAGCTTGGGAAGCTGCCGTTCTACCATTGAACTACACCCGCATGGGGCGGAATTCTAGCCCGTGCAGCAAGGCGCCTTGCGCACCGTCGACAGGACCCGCCCGACCCCGCAACCAGGGTGACCCCTAGATCGTGGTCTGCGGCCCGAAACACGCAAGCCAGCGGCTAGCATCGTCCGATCCCCTTTCGAGCGCTTCGTCGCGGCATCGCGTGCACCCACGTTCCCCCTTCTGTGCGTCGTTCGACTTCGTCTCGCGGCGAGACTTCTGCCGGCTGCCCTGCGCGGTGGCCGCTGCAGCGGTCGTGCCGGGGCTGGCCCGCGCCCAGGGCACCGAAGTGGCGTTGGCCGGTCTGGCCTACTCCGGCGACGCAGCCTCGCTGGCCCAGCGCTTCCCTTTCTCCACCGCCTACGAGAAGGCGCTGAAGACCGCCGGCAAGCCCGCCCATGCGATGCTGCGCGACGCCATCGCGCAGGCGCCGGCGGGCAAGCTCAAGCTCGTCACGCAGATCGACGAGCTCAAGGGTCGCGACCAGGCCGTGGCCGTCGCGCTGGTGATCGGCGCCGAAACCGTCTCGGTGGAGCAGCTCGCCGGGCTGCACAAGCTGTTCGTTCTGATCCGCGCGCAGGCGCTGTTCTTTGACTTCAAGTCGATGGCGGTGATCCGAGCCTACCCGATCAGCTTCGGCCACATCGACATCTTCGATCGCCGGCCGACCGACGCCGAGGTGGCCCTGCGCGTGCGCGGCGTCTACGAGGGCGCGGCGGGCAAGCCGGGCATCTTCACGCGGTTCGCGACCACGCTGGCCGGCGCCAGCCTGCCGGCGGCCACCTCGCGCACGCTGCAGATCACCCGCGTGACGCTCAAGCCCGAGGCGACCGGCAGCATCCCCGAGTACCTGCGCAGCGCGAGCACCGTCACCGAGACCTGGGCCGCCGATCTGGTCGGCGAGGCGCTGAGCACGCGCGCGGGCGTGCCGATCGTGCCCTACGCGAAGGGCTATGCCGTGGGCAACGTGATGTCGATGCGCATCTCCGATGGCGAGGTCTACAACCTCAAGCTGCCCAAGCCCGACTACGAGATCGGCATCGAGCTCTCGGCCCTGCGCAAGGTCAAGTACGGCGGGGCCGCCGCCGGCGAGAGCTTCATCTACGGCAGCTACGCTTCGCTGCGCATCGAGGAGCCGCTGTCCGGCAAGGTCTACATGAACACCGCGCTGAAGAACGGCGAAGTCAAGCTCGTGCCCTCGACGCAGACCTACGTCGACGACTTCCCGGCCTTCTACGACTCGGTCAACGGGCTGTTCGTCAAGCTGGCCGAGGCCATCGACGGACGCGACAACAAGTGGGTGAAGGCCGCCGCGGCCGCACCCGACATCGACAAGCAGATCAACGACACCCGGGAGCTCTTCAAGCTATGCAAGTGATTCGATGGTTCATCTCCGCCCTGCTGGCGGTGGCGTTCGCGCTGCCGGCGGCAGCCCAGGTTCAGCAGGCGCGCGGCAAGGCCAGCCTGCCCTACACCGGCAAGTCCGCTCCCGCCGACGTCAAGGCCAAGGCATTGCAGAACGCGCAGCTCAAGGCCGTGGAGTTCTACTACGCCGAAGCCGGCGAGTCGGAGGCGGCCAACTTCGACGCCATGCGCACGAAGATCATCGAGAACCCGGACCGCTACATTCTCGAGACCACGGTGCTGTCGGAAGACGACAACGCCGGCAGCAAGCAGTACACGGTGGCGGTGAAGGTGTCGCTCAACGTGGCGAACCTGCGCAACGACATCAAGGCCGGCTCGGCCGTGGGCAAGGCCACGCGGGCCGAGCGCTCGGCGCTCGCCTTCCTGTTCGTGTCGCGAGAGGTCGATTCGATCAAGTCCTTCGACACCCGGGTGACCAAGCGCGCCGACGCGTCGGTCAAGGCCGACGGCACGCTCTCGGCATCGCAGAAGGGCACCGAGGGCGAGTCGATCAAGCGTGGCCAGGTGTCGACCAACGCCTCGGTCAACGAGAGCGTCTCGGCCAGCCGCAACGTCTCGGTCACCACCGAAACCGGCGGCACGCAGACGCGACGCGCCGCGGAGTCCACCTACCGGCTGTTCCCGAGCGCGAACCTGAACCAGGTGTTCACGCAGACCTTCTCGCGCGCTGGCTTCCGCGTCAACGAGGCGACGCTCGTCGAGCCCTACACCGGCGGCAAGTTCAAGGTCGCCCAGGTGGAAGACGACTACAAGGCCGGCAACGACCTGAAGGCCGCCACGATGCAGTCGATCGCGCTGGGCATGCGCAACGCGCAGGTGCCCTACGTGGCGCTCGGCACGCTGGACCTCGGCCTGGCCGACAAGGACCCGGCCACCGGCATGGCGCGCGTGGCCGTGACCGTCAACGCCCGCGTGCTCGACGTGACCCAGCCGATCCCGGACACCATCGCGTCCGTCGGCCCGGTGCAGTACGCCGGCGTCGGCCCGACCGAAGACGAGGCGCGCACCAATGCGCTGAAGCTCGCCGCCAACAACGCGGCCCGCGAACTCACCTCCCAGCTCACCAACCTCGGCGTGAAATGAAGACCACTTCCATGAACAACAAGACCCTCTCGCTGCTGCTCGCCGCCCTCGTCGCCCTGCCGTTCGCGGCACAGGCCCAGCTGCCCTCGCTGAAGAACCTGCCGGGCCTGGGCGCTTTGGGCAGCTCGAAGTCCGATTCGGGCAACGTGACCGGCCAGAACGACGCGCTGGTGCGCGGCTACGTCGCGGCCAACAAGGACGTGCTGCTGGCCAACGCGCTGATGGCAGAGTCGCTCGGCCTGAAGGACCAGGCGGCCACCGCCCGCGCCACCGCCGAGGCGCTGACCGACGGCGCCACCAAGGGCAACCTGGAGGACTCGAACAAGGCGGTGAGCGCCTCGACCGAGGCCGTGGCCGCCGAGATCGCCAAGAGCCCGAAGCTCGACGCGCAGTCCAAGGCCACCTACCAGTCGGGCCTGGCCAAGCTCGCGCAGGGCCTGCTGAAGTACGTCAACCTGCGTCAGCCCGCGCAATCCTTCGCCACCGGCCTGAAGGACGCCTCGCCGATGGTGCTGCCCAAGCTGCAGTCCGGCGCCTACATCGTCGGCCAGTTGCCCAACGGCATCTCCAATGTCGCCACGTCGGTGAAGAACGCCAGCGCCTTCGCCAAGAGCAACGACATCCCCGTGCCGCCGGACGCCACCCAGGCGCTGGCCGCGCTCTGAGCGTGATCCGCGCCATGGTGTCGACTCGATTCTGCGGGTTACTGCTGCTGGCCATGTGCCTGGCCGTGGCCGGCTGCGACCGCAAGGCGCCGCAGGCAGTCGCCACGCCGGTTGCCTCCGGCGAGGCCGTCGCGCAGGCACCTGCTGCAGCGCCCGCGGCTGCGCCGGCGCCGCTCACGCCGGAAACCGCGACCATCCCGCCGCCCGACGTCGGCAAGCTCGAGACCGTCAAGGTCACGGCCGACGGCTTCGGCGCCAGTGCGTCGGAGGCCGTGGCCGAGGCACTGCGCCTGGCCATCCTGCAGGTCAACGGCGCCACGGTCGACGTGGACACCGTCAATGCCCGCCTGGGCATCGATGCCACCTTCAACCAGACACCGGTGTCGCTGCGCGCGTCGGCCTTCGCCGAGGCGGTGTTCCAGAAGTCCGGCGGCGTGGTGCAGAACTTCCGAATGATCGAACTGTCGGAGCCGCTCACGCCGCTGGGCAAGTACAAGTCCAGCATCGAGGCCGGCATCGCCAAGTTCAGGCCGCCGGAGTCGCTCAAGAAGATCAAGCTGGTGGTGGCGCCGTTGCGCTTCGACAAGCCGTCGATGCCGATGGGCGACCGCCAGGTGTCGGCCGCCGAAGCCTCGGCACAGCTGCGCCAGCTGATCGTCGATGCGCTCGTCAACACCGGGCGCTTCGCCGTACTCGACCGCGAGTTCAGCCCCGAGCTGCAGCAGGAACTCGACCTGATCGAGAGCGGCCAGGCGCCCGCGGCCGAGACGGCCAAGCTGCGCCAGGCCGCGAGCGCCGACGTGCTGTGGATCGGCAAGGTGCACAGCCTCGCCTACAACCGCCATGCGAAGCAGCTGCGCACGTCCGACCGCGAGCTGGTCAGCTACTCGGGCGGCTGGTCGATGTCGCACAAGCTGGTCAACGTGGCCACGCGGCAGGTGATGGCTTCCGAGTCGCTGCGCGGCGAGGCCCCGGCCACGGCGCCGACCACGCTGGGCACCGGCGTCAACTCGGCCAAGGTTTTCGAAGGCATGACGCGCGAGCTGGTCGATCAGGTGGTGGCCTCGATCATCGGCCGCACCTTCCCGATCACCGTGGTGGCGCTGGAGGGCAACAACGTCGTGCTCAGCCAGGGCGGCCAGGCGCTGCGCGCCGGTGCACGCTACGCGATGGTGACCCTGGGCACCGAGATGAAGGACCCGCAGACCGGCCAGAGCCTGGGCCGGCTCGAGTCGCCCTGCTGCCAGCTGGTGATCGACCGGGTGACGCCCAACCTGTCGTACGGCCACCTCGAGAACGTGCGCGGCCCGCTCGACAAGCTGCTACCCGGCGCGCTGCAGGTGCGCGAGGGGCTGGCAGCCGCCGGCAAGGCGCAGGCACAGGCGGATGCTCCCGCTGCCGCAGCGCCGCAGGCCGCCACGAAACCGTCCGCCAAGGCACGCCCTGCCGCCGAGGCTGCCGCGCCGGCCGAGGCCGGCAAGAAGCAGGACGACAAGTGGTGAGCTGCCTCCACCACCACCTGCCCCCCGACCCTCCGAAAGGTTTTCCGATGACTTCTCGCCGCCTCCTGATCGCGCTGATTCCCTTGACGCTGCTCGCCGGCTGCGTCACGGCGCCGAAAGCGCCGCTGCAGGTCAACGTGGCCAGCGTGCGGCGCATCGAAGGTGCAGCGATGGAACTGCGTTTCAACGCCCGCCTGCGCGTGCAGAACCCCAACGATTCGCCGGTGTCCTACACCGGTGCGTCGGTGGAGCTGAAGCTGCTGAACGGCGCAACCATCGGCACCGGCGTCGCTTCGGCCGGCGGCAGCGTGCCGCGGCTCGGCGAGGTGCTGATCGACGTTCCGGTGACCGTCAGCGCACTCGGCGAGGTGCGGCGCGCGATCGGCCTGTACGGCGCGGCGGACCGCAAGCTGGACGTGTCGCTCAAGGGCCGCCTGAGCGGGCCGTTCACCGAAGCGCTCGGCTTCGACTGGCGCGGCGAACTGGCGATGCCCTTGCCCGCCGGTTCCTAGTCGGGTCAGCGCACCGGGGCCGAGGCGCCCTGCCCCCAGGTCGGCACGCTGGCGACCTGGCCGAGCGCCGGCCCGGCGTAGCCCGGAACCGGTGCCGCGGCCGGCGCCTTGACCACCGGTGGCGGCGTGGCCGGCGGCTCGACGCCGCGCTGAGTCCACACCCAAGCGGCTGCCGCGGCGGCCACGCCCAGGCCGATCACTCCGGCGACCCAGGGCCCCGGGCGGCGCGCGGCTGCCGGCGCGGCGGCCACGGGCGCTGCCATCGCCGGCGGAACCGCGGGAGCGGGTGCCGCGGCCGCGACCTTCTGAGGCACGTACAGCGGGGGTGGCGAGCCCGGTGGCGTCGCCTTCATCGGCGGCCCCTTGCCGGGCGGCGCGGGCCGCGGCGGGCGGGGTGTCATCTGGGTCGGCTGGTGCGCCGTGTCCAGCCGCGTCGGCTCGGCATAGCGCCCGCCGTCGGGCACCGTCGGGTCGAGGATCTGCGTGGCCTCGGCCGGTGAAGCACCGGCCTCCTGAACGCCATCGTGGTGTGCCGAGGGCACGGCACGCTGCCCGTCCAGCACCGCTCGCAACTCGGCCACGCTCTGCGGCCGGTCCTGCGGCCGCACGCTGAGCATCCAGCCGACGATCTGCACGAAGCGCGGTGACACCTCGGCCGATTCGTGCAGGTCGAGCAGGTCAGCCCCCGGCTGCACCGCCCGTGCCGTCGAAGGCATCGGCGGCTTGCCAGTGAGCAGGAAGTGCATCACTGCGCCCAGCGCATAGAGGTCGGTCCACGGACCCTGCCGCATGCTCGACATCTCGGCGTACTGCTCGATCGGCGCGTAGCTCGGTTTGAGGATCGCGGTGAAGGCCTGCGTGTGGTTGCTGATGACGCGGCGCGCGGCGCCGAAGTCGAGCAGGATCGGCGCGCCCTCGCGTGTGAGCAGGATGTTGTCGGGCGCGATGTCGCGGTGGAACACGCCCTCCTGGTGCAGGTGCTCCAGCGCATCGAGCACGGCGCCGAGCACGCCACGCAGCCAGGCTTCGTCGGGCGGGCCCGTCATGGCGCGGCGCGTGTCGCGCAGCGTGGCGCCCTGCAGGTAGGGCATCACCATGTAGGCGGTGCCGTTGTCCTCCCAGAAGCGGTAGACCTTCAACAGCGAAGGGTGGTCGAAGCGCGCCAGCAGCCGCGCCTCGTTGACGAACGAGCGCAACCCGGCAGCGTAGGTGTCGGCATAGGCGCTGGTGCGCAGCGTGATCTGCGGCCCCTCGCCGCGCACCGCCAGCGACGAAGGCATGTACTCCTTCAGCGCGACCTGCCGCTCGAGGGAATGGTCCTGCGCCAGGTAGACGACGCCGAAGCCGCCGATGCCCAGCACGCCGAGGATCTCGAACTCGCCGAAACGCGTGCCCGGCGGCAAGGCCTCGGCGAGCTTGTCGGTGCGGGGGGCGGCAGGGGCTTTGGCAGGCGGTTCGGCGCTCATGGAGGTCGGGGCGCGTGAGGCGCCACGGGCAAGCATAACGGCCGCGAACGGACTGCCGGCAGCGTTGCCGGCTCGCGACGCATCGCGCCATGCGATTGCGTCTGCGCAATCGGAAAGACGCGTCGCGGCCCAAAGTGGGTTCATCGCACCCCGGAACCGGGGCCGAACGTGAAGGGGTCCGAGACGCCCTTCGTTCTCAACAACCATCGAGGATTGCCATGAAGACACGCCTGTTCAGACTCGCCGCCATCGCCGCGTTGTTCGCGTCTTCGGCGGCCTACTCGCAGGGCTACGTCGGCTTGGGAGCCGGCCCGGCGAAGATCAACATCGATTGCGCCGGCGCAGACACCTGCGACAAGACCGACACCGGCTGGAAGCTCTACGGCGGCATGAAGTTCGGCTCGAACCTGGCCGGCGAACTCGTGTATGTCGACTGGGGCAAGGCCAAGGCCAGCGCCACCGACGCCGAGCTCGGCACCGCCACGCTGGACGTCAAGGCCAGCGGTATCGGCCTCGGCGTGGCGTACCACGTCCCGCTGGCAGCCTGGTCGTGCCTGGGCCGCCTGGGCATCATGCAGAACAAGGGCAAGACCTCGGTGTCCTTGAACGGCTTGAGCGCCTCCGACTCGTTCACTGGCACGTTCCCGTACTACGGCGTCGGCTGCGGGTACAGCCTGACGCCCAATCTGACCCTCACGGCCGAGGCAGACTTCTCCCGCGTGAAGTACACCGACCAGGACAAGGCGAACGTCCAGCTGCTGTCGATCGGGCTTCGCTGGGGCTGGTAGCGGGATCGGCGCGGGCAAGGCGCCGGGCTCGGCCGGCGGGGCGAGGGCATCGGGCACAATGCGCGCCCTCGCCTCCTCGCCGGCCTCGCAGATGACCGCCCCGCCCTCCGATCAGTCCGGCCGACGTGCCGCCATCCGCAGCTATGTCGTGCGTGCCGGCCGCATGGGCAGCGGGCAGGTGCGCGCCCTGGCCGAACTGGCGCCGCGCTACGTGCTGCCGTTCGAGCCGCGCGCTGCGGATTTCAGCGGTGCCTTCGGTCGCAAGGCGCCGCTCGTCGTCGAGATCGGTTTCGGCATGGGCGACGCCACCGCGCAGATCGCACAGGCCCGGCCCGAGTTCGACTTCATCGGCATCGAAGTGCACCCGCCCGGTGTCGGCGCGCTGCTGCAGCGCATCGAGGAACGCGCGCTCACCAACCTGCGCATCCTGCAGCACGACGCGGTCGAGGTGTTCGAGAAGATGGTGGCGCCCGCCTCGCTGGCCGGTGTGCACGTGTTCTTCCCCGACCCGTGGCACAAGAAGCGGCACCACAAGCGCCGGCTGATCCAGGCGCCCTTCGTGGCGCTGCTGGCCAGCCGCATCGCGCCCGGCGGCTACCTGCACTGCGCGACCGACTGGCAGCCCTATGCCGAGCAGATGCTGGAGGTGCTGTCGGGCGAGGCGGCGCTGCGCAACCGCTTCGACGGCTATGCGCGGCGCCCCGACTACCGGCCGCTGACCAAGTTCGAGAACCGCGGCCTGAAGCTCGGCCACGGCGTGTGGGACCTGGTGTTCGAACGCCGCTGAGCGGCGCGCCGGGTCACTCCGCCCAGGTCACCCAGCCCATCTGTGCGGTGACCAGCACGACGATGCCGAAGGCGATGCGGTACCAGGCGAACGGCGTGAAGGTGTGGCTGGCGATGTAGCGCAGCAGCCAGCGCACGCAGATCCAGGCCGAGATGAACGAGAACAGCAGCCCGACCCCGAACAGCGGCAGGTCGGCCATCGACAGCAGCGCGCGCTCCTTGTAGAGGCTGTAGGCACCGGCACCGACCAGCGTCGGGATCGCCAGGTAGAAGCTGAAGTCGGTGGCGACCTTGCGGTCCAGCCCGAGCAGCATGCCGCCGATGATGGTGGCGCCGGAGCGGCTGGTGCCGGGGATCATCGCCAGGCACTGCACCAGGCCGACCTTGAGCGCGTCCAGCGGTGTCATGTCGTCGACGCTGCGGATGCTCGCGGCCACCGTGCGCCGCTCGGCCCACAGGATGACGAAGCCGCCGACGATGAAGGCGCTGGCCACCACCGTGGGCGTGAACAGGTTCGCCTTGATCGCCTTGCCGAACAGCAGCCCGAGCACCACCGCCGGCGCGAAGGCGATGGCCACGTTGAGCGTGAAGCGCCGCGCCTGCGCACTGCCCTGCACCAGGCCCGCCGCGGTGTCGCGCAGGCGCTGCCAGTAGACGATGATCACCGCGACGATGGCGCCGGTCTGGATGGCGATGTCGAAGACCTTGCTCTTGTCGTCGGTGAAACCGAGCAGCGAACCGGCCAGGATCAGGTGCCCGGTGCTCGAGATCGGCAGGAACTCGGTGAGCCCCTCCACCACGCCCATCACGGCCGCCTTGGCCAGCAACACCCACAGCGCAACGTCCAAACCGCTCTCCGGAACCCGAGGTGGCGCGGATGATACCGGCCGAGCGTGGCACTACTCGTAGCGCAGGGCCTGGATGGGCAGCAGCGCGGCCGCGCGGCGCGCCGGGTAGTAGCCGAAGAACACGCCCACCGCGGCCGAAAAGCCCACCGCCAGCACGATGGCCGCCGGGCTGAGCGCCACCTGCCAGCCCGCGAAGGCGCCCACGGCCCAGGTGGCGATGGCGCCGAGCACCACGCCGATGGCGCCGCCGATCAGGCTCAGGGTCACCGCCTCGATGAGGAACTGGCCGAGGATGTCGCGCGAACGTGCCCCCACCGCCATGCGCAGGCCGATCTCGCGCGTGCGCTCGGTCACGCTGACCAGCATGATGTTCATGATGCCGATGCCGCCGACCACCAGGCTCACGCCGGCCACCGCGGCGAGCAGCAGCGTCATCACGCGGCTGGATTCCTCCTGCGCGGCGAGCATCTCGGTGAGGTTGCGGATGCTGAAGTCGTCGTCCTGGCCGACCTGCAGGCGATGCCGCTGGCGCAGCAGCTCGCGGATGCCGTCCTCGGCGGACTTCATGCTCAGGCCTTCGCGCACCTTCACGGTCACCGAGCCGATGCGTTTGAGGCGCCCGCCGCCCATGCCCTGGATGCGGTTGCGGAAGGTCGACAGCGGCACGATGACGACGTCGTCCTGGTCCTGCCCGACCGAGTTCTGGCCCTTGCGCGCGAGCACGCCGATGATGGTCAGCGGCACCTTCCTGACGCGGATGGTCTGGTCGATCGGGTCGGCCCCTCCGAACAGCTGCTCGGCGACCGTCTGGCCGACGATCGCCACCTTGCCGGAGCCGGCGATCTCGCCGGCCTCGAAGACGCGGCCTTCGGCGAGCGGCCAGTCGCGCACCTCGAAATAGTCGCTCCAGGTGCCGAACACCTGCGTGCTCCAGTTGGCGTTGCCCGCCACCACCTGCGCGCCGGTGCGCAGCGAGGGCGCCGCGGCCTGCACCTCGGGCACCTCGAGGGCGATGGCCTTCGCGTCTTCCTCGGTCAGCGTCTGGCCGGTCTGCGCACCCAGGCGCACGCCGCCTTGCGATACCGCGCCGGGCAGCACCAGCATGATGTTGGAGCCCAGGCCCTTGATCTGCTCCTCGACGCGCTTCTGCGCGCCCGAGCCGACCGCGATCATCGTGATCACCGCGCCGACGCCGATGATGATGCCCAGCATCGTGAGGATGCTGCGCAGCAGGTTGGTGGTCAGCGCGCGCCAGGCGGAACGCAGCGCCGTGAGCAGGTTCATGCCACGGCCTCTACAGCGGGCCGCACCGGCTGCTGGCGCACGTCCTCGACGATGCGCCCGTCGCGGAAGACGATGCGCCGCGCCGCCCAGGCGGCGATGTCCTGCTCGTGGGTGACGATGACGATGGTCATGCCCTGCTCGTTGAGCGCGGTGAGCAGCCGCATGATGTCTTCCGAAGTCTGCGAGTCCAGCGCGCCGGTGGGCTCGTCGGCCAGGATCAGCTGCGGCCGGTTGACGAGCGCGCGCGCAATCGCCACGCGCTGCTGCTGGCCGCCGGAGAGCTCCGACGGCGTGTGCAGGCCACGCTCGCCCAGGCCGACGCGCGACAGCGCCTCCTGGGCCCGCGCGCGCCGCTCGGCCGGCTTCAGGCCCGCGTAGACCATCGGCAGCTCGACGTTCTCCAGCGCGCTGGTGCGCGGCAGCAGATTGAACTGCTGGAACACGAAACCGATGCGACGGTTGCGGATCGAGGCGAGTGCGTCGCCCTCCATCGCCTCGACCTCCTCGCCGGCCAGCCGGTAGATGCCCGCGGTCGGCCGGTCCAGGCAGCCGAGGATGTTCATCAGCGTGCTCTTGCCCGAGCCCGAGGCGCCCATCACGGCGACGAACTCGCCTTCGTCGATGCGCAGCGACACGTCGCGCAGCGCGTGCACGGTCTGGTCGCCCATCGTGTAGGTCTTGACCAGGCCGTCGGCCTCGATGAGTGCCATGGCAGCGCGCCTCAGAACATCGGCCGCGGGCCGGGCGCGGCGTTGCGCGGCGCGGCGCTGCCCGGCGCGTTGACACCGGTGATCACCGTGGCGCCCTCGCGCAGCTCGCCGGCGCTCGGCGAGCCGGGCACGACGACCAGCTCGGTGGCTACGCCGTCGGTGATGCCCAGGCGCACGTTGTAAGCCACCGGCTTGCCCTTGGCGTCGAGCAGGTAGATCCGGCCGCGCGAAGGCTGGCGGCTGGCCGATTCGGCGACGATCTGCTGGTAGCGCGACTTCTGTCCGGCATCGAGCAGTTCGGCCACACGCGCACGGATGTCGGCCACGATGCGTTCGCGCGCCTTGGCCCGTTCGTCTTCGGGCAGGCCGCGCAGTTCGGCGAAGCGCGGTCGCGCCTGGGCGATCACCGCGTCGACCTTCTCCAGTTGCGCCGGCGTGAGCTGCAGTTCGCCGGCGAGCCGGTTGCGCAACTCCGCGAGCGGCCCACCGCCCGCAGCCGCGGAGGCCGGCGCACGCGGCGCGGACTCCTGCGCATTGGCACTCGGCAGCCAACTCCAGGCGGAGCCCGTGCGGCTGCCACCACCCGCATCGGCCGACGAAGCCGGCGCCGACACCGGCTCGACGCCGGCGATGCGCACGCGCAGCGCCGCATTGGGCACCTTGAGCACGTTCTCGCGCGTCTCGGTGACGATGCGCACGTTGGCCGTCATGCCCGGCAGCACCGTGCCGCCCGGATTGGAGAAACCGACCACGACGGTGTAGGTGACGACGTTCTGCGTCGACACCGCCGCCTTGCGGATCTGGCTGACACGGCCTTCGAAGCTGCGGCCGGGGAAAGCATCGATGGTGAAGCTCACCGCCTGCTGCGGCTTGACACGCGAGATGTCGGCCTCGTCGATCGAGGCCTCGACCTGCATGTCCTGCAGGTTGCGCGCGATGATGAACAGTTCGGGTGCCTGCAGGCTCGCGGCGACCGTCTGGCCGACGTCGACACTGCGCTTGATGACCACGCCGTCCACCGGCGAGCGGATCTCGGTGCGTTCGAGGTCGACCTTGGCCTGCGCCAGCGCGGCGTCGCGCTGCTTGACCACCGCCTGTGCGCTGACGGCCTGGGCCCGCGCCACGTCGGCCTGGGCCTGCGCCACCTTGAGCGACTCGGCCAGCGACGACGCGGTGTTGCGCGAGTTGTCGTAGTCGGCCTGCGAGATGAAGTTCTTCGCCAGCAGATCCTGCTTGCGCTGTGCGTCGCGCTGCGCGTTGTCGGCTTCCAGCCTGGCCTTGGACACGCCGGCCATCACCGCCGCCACGTTGGCCTGCGCGTTGAGCACCGTGGCGCGCGCAGACTCCAGGTCGGCACTGGCCTGGCGCACCTTGTATTCGAAACTCTCGGGGTCGATGCGCGCGATCAGCTGGCCCTGCTTGACCTCGGTATTGAAGTCGGCGCGCATTTCCTTGATCTGGCCCGACACCTGGCTGCCGACGCTGACCTGCGACACCGGGTTCACCGTGCCCGAGGACGACACAGCCGCGATCAGCGCGCCGCGTTCGATCCTTGCCGTGCGGTAGCTGGTGGCCGCGTCGGCGTCGCGCTGCGTCCACCACCACGCTGCCCCGGCGGCGCCCACCAAGACCACGCCACCGATCCACCAGCGCATGTGTTTCATGGCGGCGAATTCTAGGCAGCGCGCCGCTCGCAGCCGGTTCAGATACGCGGCGTTCATGCTTCTTTACGGCGGCATGGCATGCTTGACCCACCTCACCCGGGCCGGTACATTACTGACCGGTCAGTCATTATGTCGATTCCCAGTCTCGCCACCGCCCCGCCCCATGCCCCGCGACAGCGCCGCAAGGAGGCCCGCCCGCAGGAGCTGATCGACGCGGCGCTCGAGCTGTTCGCCGAGAAGGGTTTCGCGGCCACACGCTCCGAAGAGGTGGCGGCGCGTGCCGGCGTGGCCAAGGGCACGCTGTACCTCTACTACCCGAGCAAGGAAGAGCTGCTCAAGGCGGTCATCAGCCAGCGCCTGTCCAGCGAGATCGCGGCGGTGGCGGAGTACTCGGCCCAGTACGAAGGCTCCAGCGCCTCGTTGCTCACCGAGGTGTTCACGCAGTGGTGGAGCCGGGTGTTCGACAGCCCCACCTCCGCGGTGTTCAAGCTGGTCATCACCGAGGTGCGCAACTTTCCGGAAATCGCCGACTTCTATCGCCACGAGGTGGTGGAGCCGGCCACGCAGCTGGTCGGCAGCATCCTCGGGCGTGGCGTCGCAAGAGGCGAATTCCGCCCGATCGACGTGCCCTCGGCGGTGCTGTCGCTGGTCTTCCCGATGGTCATGCTCTGCCTGCACAAACATTCGCTTGGCGCCTGCGCGCCGGCGGTAGAGATGGTCGAGCCGCATGCCTTCATCCGCCAGCACGTGCAGCTGGTGCTGCACGGACTGCGCTCCGACGCGGCCGACGCAACGCGGAGCCGCGCATGAAGCGGCACCTGAAATGGATCATCCCGCTGCTGGTGCTGCTGCTCATCAGCGCGCTGGTCGCCCGCGCGCTGCTGGCGCGCAAGGCCGAGCAGGCCGCGGCTGCCCCCTCGGCCCGCTCGACGCTGGCGCTCGACCTGGCTCCGTCCGACGTGGTGGTGGCGCGCACCGTGGCGCTGGGCCGCACGCTGGAGGTGTCGGGCGGCCTGAAGGCAGTGAACAGCGCGCTGGTCAAGGCCAAGGTCGCCGCCGAGTTGCGCACCCTCACCGTCCGTGAAGGCGACCGCGTCAAGGCCGGCCAGGTGCTGGGCCAGCTCGACACCACCGAGCTCGACTGGCGGCTGCGCCAGGCCGAGCAGACCGCTTCGTCGGCGCGCGCCCAGCTCGACATCGCCAGGCGCACGCTGGAGAACAACCGCGCACTGGTCGCGCAGGGCTTCATCTCGCCGACCGGGCTGGAGACCTCGGTCTCCAACGAGGCCGCAGCGCAGGCCAACCATCTGGCCGCGATGGCCGCGGTGGAGCTGGCGCGCAAGGCCCGCGCCGACGGCACGCTGGTCGCGCCGATTTCCGGCCTCGTCTCGCAGCGCCTGGCGCAGCCGGGCGAGCGTGTCGCGGTGGATGCCCGCATCGTCGAGATCGTCGACCTGTCGCGGCTCGAGCTCGAAGCCGCCGTGGCGCCTGAAGACGTGGTGGCGCTGGCGCTGGGCCAGACCGCTGCGCTGCAGGTCGACGGCCTGATCGAACCGGTCAACGCCCGCATCGCCCGCATCAACCCGAGTGCGCAGACGGGCAGCCGCTCGGTCCTGGTCTACCTCGCCATCGACGCGAACCCGGCGCTGCGCCAGGGCCTGTTCGCGCGCGGGCGCATCGCGGTGTCGCAGAGCCAGGTGCTGGCGGTGCCGCTGGCCGCCGTGCGCACCGACCTGTCGCAGCCCTACGTGCTGCAGGTACAGGACGGCAAGGCGGTGCTGAAGACGGTGACGCTCGGCGCCCGAGGCGATGTCGGCGGCCAGCCCTGGGTGGCCATCGCCGGCGGACTGTCCGAAGGCGCCACGGTGCTCACCGGCACAGCCGGCTCGGTGCGCGACGGCACGCCGGTGCGCCTGGTCGGCCCGGCCGCCGTCTCGGCCGCCCGCTGAAGCCGGGGCGAACGCAGCATGTGGTTCACCCGCATCTCGATCGGCAACCCGGTGATGGCCGTGATGGTCATGCTCGCCTTCGTGGTGCTGGGTCTGTTCAGCTACCAGCGCCTGGCGGTCGACCAGTTCCCGAACATCGACTTCCCCACCGTGGTGGTGCAGATGGACTACCCCGGCGCCTCGCCGGAGATCGTCGAGTCCGAGGTCACCAAGAAGGTCGAGGAGGCGGTCAACACCGTCGCCGGCATCAGCACGCTGTACTCGCGCTCCTACGAAGGCAGTTCGGTGGTGATCGTCGAATTCAACCTCGACATCGACGGGCGCAAGGCCGCCGAGGACGTGCGCGAGAAGGTGGCGCTGATCCGCCCGCTGCTGCGCGACGAGGTCAAGGAGCCGCGCATCTCGCGCTTCGATCCGGCCAGCCAGCCGGTGTTCAACGTGGCGATCCTGTCGGCCGACGGCAAGAAGTCGCCGCAGGAGCTGACCACCTGGGCGCAGCAGGTGCTGCAGAAGAAGCTGGAGAACGTGCGCGGCGTCGGCTCGGTCAGCGTGGTCGGCGGCCTGCAGCGGCAGATCAACCTGTACGTGAAGCCTGCCGCCCTGGAGGCCTTCGGCATCGGCGTCGACCAGATCGTCGCCGCGGTGAAGAGCGAGAACCAGGAACTGCCGATGGGCGCGATCCGCTCGGCCGATCAGGAGCGCGTGGTGCAGATCAACGCGCGGCTCAAGCGGCCGGAGGATTTCCGCGAGATCGTCGTGGCCCGCCGCAACGGCAACCCGGTCAAGCTGTGGCAGGTGGCGGACGTGACCGACGGGCCGCAGGAAGTCGAGAGCCTGGCGCTGTACAACGGCCAGCGCACCGTGCTGCTGTCGGTGCTGAAGTCGCAGGGCGAGAACACCATCGCCGTGGTCGACGGGCTGATGAAGGCGCTCGACGACGCCAAGGCGCTGACGCCGCCGGGCGTGAAGGTCGAGGTCAACCGCGACAACTCGCGTTCGATCCGCGTCTCGGTGGCCAACGTGCAGCGCACGCTGATCGAGGGCGCGGCGCTCACGGTGCTGATCGTCTTCCTGTTCCTGAACAGCTGGCGCTCCACCGTCATCACCGGCCTGACGCTGCCGATCGCGCTGATCGGCACCTTCCTGTTCATGTACCTGTTCGGCTTCACGATCAACGGCATCACGATGATGGCGCTGAGCCTGTGCGTGGGCCTGCTGATCGACGACGCGATCGTGGTGCGCGAGAACATCGTGCGCCACGTGCAGATGGGCAAGTCCGCGCACCAGGCGGCGCTGGACGGCACGGCCGAGATCGGCCTGGCGGTGCTGGCCACCACGTTGTCGATCGTGGCGGTGTTCCTGCCCATCGGCTTCATGGGCGGCATCGTCGGCAAGTTCTTCCACGAGTTCGGCCTGACCATCGTGGCGGCCGTGCTGATCTCGATGTTCGTCAGCTTCACGCTCGACCCGATGCTCTCCAGCATCTGGAACGACCCGCAGGCGCACGGCGTGCACCGCGGACCGCCGGTGACGCTGTACGACCGCACGATCGGCCGCGTCACGCTGCAGTTCGACCGCCTCACGCAATGGCTGTCGGACGCCTACCAGCACATCCTGCGCTGGTCGCTGAAGCACAAGCTCACGACGCTGTTGCTCGCCTTCGTCACCTTCGCGGGCAGCTTCTTCATCATCCCGCTGCTTGGCGCGGAGTTCGTGCCCAAGGCCGACTTCTCCGAGACGCAGGTCAACTTCTACACGCCGGTGGGTTCGTCGCTCGAAGTCACCGAGATGCGCGCCAAGCAGGTCGATGCGGCGCTGCGCGAACTGCCCGAAGTGCGCTACACCGTCACCACGATCAACAGCGGCTTCGCCGCCGGCAAGATCTACGGCTCCACCTACGTGCGCCTGGTCGATCGCAAGGACCGCCAGCGCAGCGTCAACCAGATGGTGCTGCCGCTGCGCGAGCGGCTCGCGCGCATCCCCGGCATCACCGTCACCAACATTGGCCAGACCGACCTGGGCGGCAGCAAGAGCCTGCAGTTCTCCATCCAGGGCACCGACCTGGCCGAGCTGGCGCGCCTGTCGCAGACCATCACCGCGAAGATGCGCGAGATCCCCGGCCTGGTGGACCTGGACAGCACGCTCAAGCCCGACAAGCCGACGGTGGCCATCGAGGTCAAGCGCGACGCCGCCACCGACGCCGGCCTGAACGTCAATGCACTGGCCGGCACGCTGCGCACGCTGGTGGCCGGCACCACGGTGGGCAACTGGCGCGCCCCGGATGGCGAGAACTACGACGTCAACGTGCGCCTCACGCCGGCCGGCCGCGACGCCCTGGGCGACCTGCAGCGCCTGCCGATCACCGTCGCCGCCGCCGCCGACGGCTCGCCGCGCGTCGTGCGGCTGTCGCAGGTGGCCGACATCACGCCCTCCACCGGGCCGAACCAGATCAACCGCCGCGACCTGAACCGCGAGATCAACATCGACGCCAATGCGCTGGGCCGCAGTTCGGGCGACGTGTCGGCCGACATCAAGAAGCTGCTCGACGGCGTCGCCTGGCCTCCGGGCTACCGCTACGTGTTCGGCGGCTCGACCAAAAACATGAACGAGTCCTTCACCTACGCCGTGGGTGCGCTGGGACTGGCGGTGGTGTTCATCTACATGATCCTGGCCAGCCAGTTCCGCAGCTTCCTGCAGCCGCTGGCGCTGATGAGCTCGCTGCCGCTGACGCTGATCGGCGTGGTGCTGGCGCTGCTGATGTTCCGCTCGACGCTGAACATGTTCTCGATCATCGGCATCGTCATGCTGATGGGCCTGGTGACGAAGAACGCCATCCTGCTGATCGACTTCGCGATCCGCTCGCGGCGCGGCGAGCACACCGGCGAGCACGGGCTCGACCACGACGTCGCGCCGATGGGCCGCGAGGAAGCCCTGCTGCACGCCGCGCAGGTGCGGCTGCGGCCGATCCTGATGACGACGCTGGCGATGGTCTTCGGCATGGTGCCGCTGGCCTTCGCGCTGACCGAAGGCTCCGAGCAGCGCGCACCGATGGGCCAGGCGGTGATCGGCGGCGTGATCACCTCGTCGCTGCTCACGCTGGTGGTGGTGCCGGTCATCTACTGCTACCTGGACGACCTGTCGAACTGGCTCAAACGCAAGCTGCTGCCGCGCCCGCCTGCGACAGGTCAAGCCGCCGGCATGGCACCAGCAGAATAAAATCAGGGGTTACCCGGAGGACTCCACCATGAACATCGAACAAGCCCGCTTCAACATGATCGAGCAGCAGATCCGCCCCTGGGAGGTGCTCGACCCCGCCGTGCTCTCGCTGCTGACCGTGGTCAAGCGCGAGGATTTCGTGCCCGCCGCCTACCGCGCCATGGCCTTCGTCGACACCGAGGTGCCGCTGCCCGGCGGCCAATGCATGCTCGCGCCGCGCGTCGAGGCGCGCCTGCTGCAGGAGCTGAATGTGCACAAGCACGAGCGCGTGCTCGAGGTGGGCGCCGGTTCGGGCTACATGGCCGCCTTGCTGGCCCACCGCGCGCAGCATGTCACCACGCTGGAGCTCCTGCCGGAGCTGGCCAAGATGGCAGCCGACAACCTGAAGCGCGCGTCCATCGTCAACGCCACCGTGCGCCAGGCCGACGGCTCGCGCGGCCTGGCGGCCGAAGCGCCGTTCGACGCCATCGTGCTGTCGGGCTCGGTGGCCGAGGTGCCGCAGGGCCTGCTCGGCCAGCTCAAGGTGGGCGGCCGGCTGATCGCCATCGTCGGCCAGCAGCCGATGATGCGCGCGACGCTGGTCACCCGCAGCGGCGAGCATGCATTCGCCAGCGTCGAACTGTTCGACACCGTGGCGCAGCGCCTGCAGGGTTTCGAGGAACCCGCGCGCTTCACTTTCTGAACATGAAGCAGATCGCCGTCACCGAGGTGAAACGCTGGATCGGCGAGGCCGCCCCGGCGCTGCTGCTCGACGTGCGCGAGCCGTGGGAGTTCGGCCTGGCGGCCATTCGCGTGGACGGCGCAGCCACGCTGAACCTGCCGATGAACGAAGTGCCGCAGCGACTGGCGGAACTCGATCCGGCGCAGCCCATCCTCTGTATCTGTCATCACGGGGTGCGATCGGCGCAGGTCGTCGCATTCCTCGAGCGATCGGGCTACGACTCGGTCTACAACCTCGCTGGCGGCATCGATGCCTGGTCGACCAAGGTCGACCCGGCGGTGCCGCGCTATTGATCGTCGTCCACGCGTTCCAGAGCCATTCCCCAGAGGATCCAACATGTCCGT
Organism: Rhizobacter sp. AJA081-3; assembly: GCF_017795745.1. Lineage (GTDB taxonomy): Bacteria > Pseudomonadota > Gammaproteobacteria > Burkholderiales > Burkholderiaceae_C > Piscinibacter. The sequence goes on from NZ_CP059067.1 coordinate 2,532,683, forward strand.
CGAGCGTTCCCGCCTGCCCTTCGCCCCTGCCGCCCTGGCGCTCGCCCTGGCCCTCGTCTTCACGGGCGGTGCGCGCGCGCAGAGCCTGCAGGAGCTGTACGAAGCGGCGCGCGGCTACGACGCCAGCTTCCAGGCCTCGCGTGCGCTGCTCGACTCGGCCCAGTATCGCGCCGAGCAGGCCAAGGCACTGAACCGGCCTTCGGTCGGCCTGCAGGTCGCGGCCACGCGATCGAGCAGCGACACGCCCTACTCCAGCACGCTGAACGCCGACACCAACTCGGTCAGCGCAGGGATCAGCGGCTCGCAGAGCCTCTTCAACCGCGCCAACAGCGCCACCATCGACCAGGCCGACAAGTCGCTGTCGGTCTCGCGCGCCGAATTCGAGGCGGCCGAGCAGGACCTGATCGTGCGCGTGGCGCAGGCCTATTTCGACGTGCTGGCGGCGCAGGACACGCTGGGCACCACGCGCTCCAACAAGACATTCATCAGCGAGCAGCTCGCCTCGGCCAAGCGGAATTTCGAGGTCGGCACGGCGACGATCACCGACACGCGCGAGGCGCAGGCCCGCTTCGACCTCGCCACCGCGCAGGAGATCGCCGCCGAGAACGACCTGCGCACCAAGGGCATCGCGCTGGACACGCTGGTCGGACGCAGCAACGTCGCGCCCAAGGGTCTGGCCGTGCCGGTGGTGCTGCCGCCGGTGCAGCCGCCGGCGGTCGACGAATGGGTGCTGCGAGCCGATGCCGAGCACCCGACGGTGCGCCGGGCCGCGCTCGGCCTGGACGTGGCCCGCCTGGAGACCGAGAAGGCCCGCGCCGGCAATCTGCCCACGGTGGCGCTGAACGGCAGCATCGGCAAGGGCCGCGTGTCGACCAGCGGCGACCTCGCCGCGCCGCCCTTCTCGTTCAACAGCTCGGGCAACTCCACCAACACGAGCATCGGCGTCACGTTGAACATGCCGCTGTTCGCCGGCTACGCGATCCAGAACCGCATCAAGGAGACGCTGGCACTGGAAGAGAAGTCGCGCAACGATCTCGACGCTGCGCGCCGCGGCGTGGCCCAGGGCACGCGCCAAGCCTTCTACGGCGTGCAGTCCGGCCTCGCACAGGTGAAGGCGCTGGAGGCCGCCGAATCGTCGAGCCAGCTCGCGCTGGAAGCCACGCAGCTCGGCTACAAGGTCGGCGTGCGCGTCAACCTGGACGTGCTGAACGCGCAGACCCAGCTGTTCAGCACCAAGCGCGATCTCGCCAGGGCGCGCTACGACGTGTTGCTGGGCAGCCTGCGCCTGCGCCAGGCGGCCGGCCAGCTCAAGCCCGAAGACGTGGCGGCGCTGAACCAGTTGCTGGCGCGCTGAGCGCCACCCGGTTCGCCGTTCGATCCGGCCGTCAGTCGGCGGCCAGCGGGCCGCGAACGTCGGCTATTCGGCCGAGCGCGTCCAGGCGCAACAGCAGTCGCAGTTCGGGCTCACCGGCGAAACCGGCATCGATCGCCTGCGCCGTGTGCAGCAGTTCGCCCAGCGCGAGCTGTGCCGGCTCCTTGTCGAGCGGTGCGGCCAGGCCGAGCGCCCTCGCCTGAAGCGCACGGCCCAGCGCCGCGTCGGCCTCGACGGCGGCGCGCAGGCTGTCCATCGCGCCGCGCAGCACCGCCGACGCCGAAGGGGCGGCCTCGCCCAGCGACAGGCGCAGCGCGTGCCAGCCGGCCAGCATGCGCGCGGCGCAGCGCGCCAGCCGCCTGCGAGACTCGTACTCCTGCCACAACGCAGCCCAGTCGGCCGCGGCGCCCGCGTCGAAGGGCTCGAGGGCGAGCTGCGACTGCAATCGGCCGCGCAGGGCGCCGACGGCGTCGATCGCCGCACGCCATGACGCCTCGGCCTGAACGCAGAAGTCGGCCACGCGGGCCACGAACACCGGCTTGCGGATCACGCCGGCATGGTTTTCCTCCACCTCGCGCAGGTAGCGGGTGAGATCCTGCAGCAAGGCCTTGAAGCGGTCGTCGCCCGGCGCCGGGCGCTTCAGGATCATGGCCGCATCGGCCTGGATCGAACTCACCCGAGAGCGCAGCGAGCGCAGGTAGACCGGCGTGCAGCGCAGCGCCAGCACGATCGCCGCCAGCGGCGCGGCGCGCGCGGAGTCGAGCGACTGTGCCGGCTGGGCGCGCAGCGTGCCTCCTGGCGCCGAGGCGATCTCGCCACGGGCCAGCGCCAGCGCCGCGCCGGCACGCAGCCTCAGGCAGTAGAGATCGGACTCGGACGGCGGCACGGCCGGCGCCAGCAAGGACGCATGAGCGAGCGCCGCGGCCAGGGTCTCGCGTTGCATCGGCGTGCAGTGGACCGCCGGCGCGTGCTCCCAGGCGGAGGCGCAGGTGCGCTCCAGGGTCAGCACCGGCTCCGGCGCACCATCACGCAACTCGTAGCGCCGCGCCCGTGCCGCCACCAGCGTGGTGGGCGGCTTCACGGCCGGCGGCGCCACCAGCGCAGCGACCGGGTTGCTCAGCGGCGCGCCGGCGGCCGGTTGCGGTGCCAGCACGTTGGCCGTCGAGGCGGTGCCTGCCGATGCTGCAGCCGATTTCGCGGCACCCTGTCGGGCCGGCACGGCCGCCGCGTCCGGCACCCCCTCACCCGGCCCGAGGGGCCCGCCACGCGGTTTGCGCAGCAGCAGGACGGCCAGCACGGTGCAGACCACCGCGAGCACCATCACCAGCCACCAGAGCGCGTCACCCGTCATGTCAATCTCCAGGACGCCATCGTGCCACGAACGACGTGCCGCCGCGCGGTCGGCGAACCTCGCTCCAGCAACGTTTCTTGACCACCCGCACACCCGGCCTTGACGCTGCGGCGCCAGCCTTGCTCACCTCACCCGGACATCCCCCATGGCTGCACCCGCCTCCTTGCAGACCGCCGCGATCGCCGCGCACCGTTTCGGCCTGGGCGAGGCCGATCTGGGCACGCCGGGCGCCGATCCGCGAGGCTGGCTGCTGGCCCAGATCGGTCCGGCCGACCCGGCACGCGGCGAGGGCCTGCTGTCGACCGCACAGGCGGTGCAGCATGTGCGCGACGAAACGCGTGCGCGCCGCGAGGCGCGCCGGGCAGCGCCGGGCGAGAAGCCGGTCGACGAGAAGGCGACCGAGGGTTACCGCGCGGTGATCCTCGCCGATGCCCGTTCGCGCCTGCTCACGGCAGCGGCCACCACGCGGCCGTTCGCCGAGCGGCTGCAGTGGTTCTGGGCCAATCACTTCACCGTGTCGCTCGCCAAGGGCAGCACGCGCGGCCTGGTGGGCGCCTTCGAGCGCGACGCGATCCGGCCGCACATCGCCGGCAGCTTCGAGCAGCTGCTGTGGGCCTCGACCACGCACCCGGCGATGCTGCGCTACCTCGACAACCAGCAGTCGGCCGGGCCGCATTCACGCGCGGTCTCGGTGGCGGCGCGGCGTGCCCAGGCGATGCAGGAAGGCCCGCGCGTCACCGGCCTGAACGAGAATCTCGCGCGCGAGGTGCTGGAGCTGCACACCCTGGGTGTGAACGGCGGCTACTCGCAGGCCGACGTGACCGCCTTCGCCGCCGTGCTGACCGGCTGGCGTGTCGCGCAGCAGGGTCCGGGCGACGCACCTCCGTTCGATCGCGCCTGGCACGAGCCAGGCCGCAAGACACTGTTGGGCCGGACCCACCCGGAGGGCCCCGAGGCGCTGCGCGCCGTGCTCTCCGATCTGGCGCAGCACCCGTCCACCGCCCGGTTCATCGCCACCAAGCTGGCCCGCCACATGGTCGCCGACGATCCACCGCCGGCGCTGGTCGACCGGCTGGCCGCGCGCTACCGGCGCAGCGGCGGGCAACTCGCCGAGCTGTACCGCGAGCTGATCGACAGCGCCGAGGCCTGGGGCGAGACACCGGCGAAGCTGAAGACGCCGGAGGAGTTCGTTGTCTCCAGCGTGCGCCTGCTGTCGCTCGGAGCGCGCATGCAGGAGAGCGGCCCCCTGCCGCAGATGCTCGCCGCCGGCAGCACCGTGCTGGGCCAGCGAACGCACAGCGCGCCCTCGCCCGCCGGCTGGCCCGACCGCGCCGAAGAGTGGCTGGGGCCCGAGGCGGTGTGGAAGCGCATCGAGTGGGCCACGCGCGTGGGCGACCGCCTCGGCCGTCAGCTCGATGCGCGCGCGCTCGCCGTTCGCAGCCTCGGGCCACGGTTGACCGAGGCCACGCGGCTGCAGATCGAGCGAGCTGCCGATGGGCCGCAAGCGCTCGCCCTGCTGCTCATGTCTCCCGAGTTCCAGCGCCGCTGAGCGCGCGAAAGGACTGCCGATGAACACCCCCTTCGACGCCCGCCGCCGCGGCCTGCTGCGCGCGGCGCTCTCGGCCGCCAGCCTCGGCCCGGCGGCGACGCTGAGCCTGGCCGCCACCACCGCCCCGGGCCAGGGCCGCTTCGTGCTCGTCATCCTGCGCGGCGGCATGGATGGCCTGTACGCCGTGCCCGCCGTGGGCGACCCGGAGCTCGCGGCGGCCCGCGGCTCGCTGGCGCAGTACGCTTCGGCCCCGCTGCCGCTGGACGCGACCTTCGCGCTGCACCCGAATCTCGTGCAGCTGCACGCGATGTACGGCCGCGGCGAGATGCAGGTGCTGCACGCCATCGGCCTGCCCTACCGCGAGCGCTCGCACTTCGATGCGCAGAACCTGCTCGAGTCCGGCGGCAACAGGCCCTTCGAGATCACCACCGGCTGGCTGGGCCGCGCGCTCGGCGCCGGGCCGTCGCGCGGCATCGCGCTGGCCACCACGGTGCCACTGGTGCTGCGCGGGCCGGGCACGGCCGACACCTGGGCTCCTTCGATATTGCCGGACCCATCGGCCGACCTGGTCACGCGGCTGGAGCGCCTGTATGGCAGCGACCCTGCGTTGGCCAATGCGCTCGCGCGCGCCAAGGCCCTGCACTTCGACCCCGGCATGATGGCCGAAGTGAACGCACCGAAGGAATCGATGGCCGGCGGTGTGCGGCCGGGCGGCTTCGTGACGCTGGCGCAGCGTGCGGCCGAGTTCCTGTCGCACACCGGCGGCCCGCGGGCCGCGGTGCTCGAGCTCGGCGGCTGGGACTCGCATGCCAACGAAGCGGCACCGCAAGGTGCGACGGCCAACGCGCTGCGCGTGCTCGACAGCGGCCTGGCCGCGCTGCGCGAAGGCCTGGCCGCAAGCGGCGTCTGGCGCGACACGGTGGTCGTGGTGGCCACCGAGTTCGGCCGCGAGGTGGCCGTCAACGGCACGCAAGGCACCGATCACGGCAGCGCCGGGGCCGCCTTCGTGCTCGGCGGCCCGGTGAAGGGCGGCCGCGTGGTCGCGGACTGGCCGGGGCTGGGCCGGAAGGATCGTTTCGAGGGCCGCGACTTGCGCACCACCACCGACCTGCGCGCGCTGCTCAAGGGCGTGCTGGCCGACCACCTGCAGGTGGCGCGGCGCCAGCTCGAGGCCGAGGTGTTCCCGGGCAGCGACGCGGTGCGTGCGCTGCAGGTACTCGCGTGACGGCTTGCGCCGCGTCCGATCAGCCCTTGGCGGCTGCCTTGCGCGCCAGCGCCTCGATGGCCATCACGTAACCGTCGACGCCGAAGCCGACGATGATGCCGGCCGCCACCGGCGAGAGCCAGGAGTGGTGGCGAAAGCTCTCGCGGGCGTGCACGTTGCTGATGTGGACCTCGATCACCGGCACCTCGATGGCACGGATCGCATCGTGCAGCGCCACCGAACTGTGCGTGTAGGCGCCGGCATTGAACACCACGCCCGCCACGCTGCCGGCCTTGAAGCCGTGTCCGGCCTCGTGGAGCGCGTCGATAAGCACACCTTCGTGGTTGGACTGCCGGCACTCGACCGCGAAGCCGAGCTTCTGGCCGGCGGCCGCACAAAGCGCCTCGACGTCGGCGAGCGTCGTGCTGCCGTAGGTGGCCGGCTCGCGCGTGCCGAGCAGGTTGAGGTTCGGGCCGTTGAGGACGAGGATGGTGGGCATGGGGCTCTCGCGGTCAGGACGGTGACGGCACCCGCGTTTGTACCTCAGTCCAGAGCGCATCCACCTGAGCGGCCATGCGAGCGGCGGCGCCACGGTGCTCGGCGGCGAAGGCGCGGCTGCGTTGCGAGGCCTCGGCCAGACGCTGCGCATCGGCCAGCAGGGCCAGCGCCTGAGCGAGGCCGGCCTCGATGCCCTCGACGCGCGTCGCGGCACCGGCGGCACCGGCCAACTCGGCCGCCTCGGCAAAATTGAAGGTGTGCGGCCCCATCACCACCGGGCAGCCGCAGGCGGCGGCCTCGATCAGGTTCTGCCCGCCCAGCGGCGCGAAGCTGCCGCCAAGCAACGCCACCTGGGCGAGGCCGTAGTACAGCGGCATCTCGCGCATCGAGTCGCCCAGCCAGGCGTCGGCGGCCAGCGCCGCAGCACCCGGCAACTCGCCCCAATCGCTGCGCCGAGCGAGCGTCAGGCCGGAAGCGCGCATCAGCGCCGCCACCTCGTCGAAGCGCTGCGGATGGCGCGGCACGATCACCAGCAGCGGCGGCGATGCCAGCGTGCGCCGCACCCGCGTCCAGGCGCCCAGCAGCGGCGCCTCTTCGCCTTCGCGCGAGACGGCGAACAGCAGCACCGGCCGCGCGAGCGCCGCGCGCCATGCCTGCCCGCGTGCGAGCAGCGTGGCGTCTGGCGCCAGGTCGTACTTGAGGTTGCCGCACACGCGCACCTCTGGCGCACCGGCGCTGCGCAGGCGCTGCGCATCGGCCTCGCTCTGCGCGAGCGCCAGCGACAAGGCCTCGACCGCGGGTCGCAGGATGGCGTCGAAGCGCTCGCCACGGCGTCGGCTCCTTTCGCTCAGCCGAGCATTGGCCAGCACCAGCGGGACGCCGCGCGCCTGCGCGGCCGGCAGCAGGTTGGGCCAGACTTCGGTCTCCATCAGCACGCCGATGGCGGGGCTGAACTGCGCGAGGAAGCGCTTCACTGCTCCGGGTGTGTCGAAGGGTAGCCAGGTCTGCCGGTCGCCTTCGCGCAGCAGTTCCTGGCCAGCGGCACGGCCGGTGGCCGTGCTGTGCGTGAGCAGCAGGCGCAGGCCGGGTCGGCGCTCGCGCAAGGCCACGATCAGCGCCGCGGCGGCGCGCGTCTCGCCGAGCGAGACGGCATGCAGCCACAGCCAGCCCGAACTCGGCGCGTCGCGGTAGTGGCCCAGGCGCTCGCCGATCGCTTCGCGGTACAGGGGCTCAGCGCGGCCGCGCCACCACAGGCGCAGCAGGTAGAGCGGCTGCGCCAGCACGAGCAGCGCGGAGTACAGCGATCGGGCGGCGCGGCTGCGCCACGGCAGCGTCACGAGGCTGCGACCAGCACGTTGCTCCAGGCCAGCCAGGTTGCCTGGACGGTGGGAATCGGCCGCCCCTCCAGCGCCACCTGGTGCCGGTGGCCGTGGCTCGGCTGCGGGCCAGTGCGCCAGGCGGTCGGAAAGTTGTAGAGCTGCACGTGCGGCATGTCCAGCGCCACGGCGATGTGGCTCAGGCCGCTGTCCACGCCGATCACGCCCTGCGTGAGCGCGAGGCGGTCGAGCACGGCGTCCAGGCCGAGCGAGGGCCACACGTCGACAAAGAAGGCCTTCTCGAACTGCAATCCGGCGGCGATCATCTCGGCGCGCGTCTGCTCCATCTCGTTGCCCTGCGGCAGCGCGATGCGCCAGCCGGCGTCGATGACGCGCTTGCCCAGCTGAACCCAGTGGTCGGTGGGCCAGAGCTTGTCGTCGCGCGAGGTGCCGTGCACGAAGGCCACCGTCGGCGTGGCGGTGCGGAAGACACGCTGCTTCGGGTTCAGGCCGTACTTCGGTGCGCCCTCCGGCGGCTTGCCGAGCACGGCGGCCACCAAGGCGCGCGAACGGTCCATCGCGTGGATGTGCGGCTCCATGCGGATCGCGTGGTCGACCAGCCAGCCGGCCGGCGCCTCGTAGCTCGAGCCCTCGGTCTGGTTGCCCAGGCCGAAGCGCGTGCCGCGCGCCAGCCGCGCCACCAGGGCCGACTTGGTCAGGCCCTGCAGGTCGATGATGGCGTCGTAGCTTTCCTGCTGCAGTGCCGCGCGGAAGGCGCGCCACTCGGCGCGCACGCTGGGCATCCACCAGCCGCGGCGCCAGCGACGCAGCGAACACTCGATGACGCGGTTCACGCCCGCCACGCGGCGTACCAGCGGCGCGAAGGCCGGCTCGACGACCCAGTCGATCAGCGCGTCGGGATGGGCCGCGCGGATGTCCTGCACGGCCGGCATGGCGTGCACCACGTCGCCCAGCGAGGAGAGCTTGACGATGAGGACCTTCATGCGTGCAACCGCATTCAGTGCGCCGCCGCGGCGACGCGGGCATCGGGCTTGACCGCCAGCAGCGCGGCCATCACCTCGGCCTCGATGCGCTTCAGCGCTTCGGGCGTGTGGCCCTCGAAGCGCAGCACCAGCACCGGCGTGGTGTTGGAACTGCGGATCAGGCCGAAGCCGTCGTCGTACTCGACGCGCAGGCCGTCGATGGTGATCACCTCGCGCGCGCCGGGGAACTTGGCCGTCTCGAGCAACTGCTGCACGACGCGCTTGGGCTCGCCTTCGGCGCAGGCCACGTTGAGCTCGGGCGTGCTGTGGCTGGTGGGCAAGGCATCGAGCACCCGGCTCGGGTTCTTCGAACGCGACAGGATCTCCAGCAGCCGCGCCGCGGTGTAGGTGGCATCGTCGAAGCCGTACCAGCGTTCACCGAAGAAGATGTGGCCGCTCATCTCGCCGGAGATCGGCGAGTCCAGCTCGCGCATCTTCGCCTTGATCAGCGAGTGCCCGGTCTTCCACATCAGCGGCACGCCGCCGGCCGCGCGGATCGCGGGCGCCAGGCGCTGGCTGCACTTGACATCGAAGATCACCGTGCCACCGGGCCGGCGCTTCAGGATGTCGGTCGCATAGAGCATCAGCTGGCGGTCGGGGTAGATGATGTGGCCGTCGACGGTGACCACGCCGAGCCGGTCGCCGTCGCCGTCGAACGCCAGGCCGAGTTCGGCGCCGGAGGACTTCACGGTGCGGATCAGATCGGCCAGGTTCTCCGGCTTGCTCGGGTCCGGGTGGTGGTTGGGGAAGTCGCCGTCGACCTCGGAGAACAGCTCGATCACCTCGCAGCCCAACGCGCGCAGGATCGCCGGCGCCGAGGCGCCCGGGATGCCGTTGCCCGAGTCGACCACGATCTTCATCTTGCGCGAGAGCTTGCAGTCGCCGGCGATGCGCGCGAGGTATTCGGCACCGATGTCCATCGCCGCCGAGCGGCCTGGCGCGCGTGTGTAGTGCTGCGTCTCGATGCGCAGGCGCAGCGCCTGGATAGCCTCGCCGTAGATGGCCTTGCCGGCCAGCACCATCTTGAAGCCGTTGTAGTCCTTCGGGTTGTGGCTGCCCGTGACCTGAATGCCGCTGCTGCAGCCGTGCGCACCGCGCGTGGCCGCCACGTAGTACAGCATCGGCGTGGTCACCGCGCCGAGGTCGACCACGTCCAGCCCTGTCGAGGCCAGGCCACGGATCAGGGCGGCGGCCAGGCCGGGGCCGGACAGGCGGCCGTCGCGCCCCACGGCCACGGCCCGCTCGCCTGCGTCGAGGGCCTCGCTGCCGAAGGCCCGCCCCAGGTGTTCCGCGAAGACCTCGTCGATGCTCGCGCCGACCACGCCGCGGATGTCATAGGCCTTGAAGATGCTGGGGTCGACGTGCATGGAGGGGTCTGGGTTGAGAATCGGCGCATTGTAGGGAGGCCGCGCCTGGACACGTCACTGCTCGTCATCGCCTTCGGCGCCGCCCTCGCCGGCTTCGTGCAGGGCCTGTCGGGCTTCGGTTTCGGGCTCACGGCGATGGCCGTCTGGGCCTGGGCGCTGGAGCCGCGCCTGGCCGCCGTGCTGGCGGTGCTCGGCGCCTTGACCGGACAGGTGCTGGCCGCCGCGACGGTGCGCCGCGGTTTCGATGCGCAGCGCCTGTGGCCCTTCGTGGCCGGCGGGCTGGCCGGGCTGCCGCTGGGCCTGTGGCTGCTGCCGCGGCTGGACGTGCCGCTGTTCCGCGCCCTGCTCGGCGGCCTGCTGGTCGTCTGGTGCCCGCTGATGCTGATGGCGCCGCACCTGCCGCGCATCCAGCGTGGCGGCCGCCTCGGCGATGCGGCCTCGGGCGTGGCCGGCGGCGTGATGGGCGGGCTGGGCGGCTTCACCGGAGCGATCCCGACGCTGTGGTGCACGCTGCGCGGCTTCGACAAGGACACCCAGCGCGCGATCATCCAGAACTTCAACCTGGCGATGCTGACGGTGACCTTCATCGCCTACCTGGCCGGCGGCATCGTCACGCGCGACATGCTGCCGATGATCGTGCTGGTGCTGCCGGCCATGCTGGTGCCGGCGCTGATCGGCATGCGCCTGTACATCGGCATCAGCGAGATCGCCTTCCGGCGCATCGTGCTGTGGCTGCTCACCGCCTCCGGCGTGGCGCTGCTCTCGGCAGCCTTGCCGGTGCTGCTGCGACGCTAGACCTTCTTCACGCGAAGCGGCCGTGCAGGAACCAGCCGGCGGCCTCGCGGCCGGGCAGCCGCGCGCGGTAGATCCATACCAGCGCGCCATCGGCGTCCTCGGCGATGAAGTAGTCGCGCTCGGCCAGGGCGTGGTCCCACCAGCCGGCCTCGATGCGCTCCGGGCCACTCAGCAACTGCAGCGCGCGCCCCGCCAGCAGAGGCTGGGCGGCGCGCTCGGGCAGCGGCTCGGGCGGCGCGAGCAGCCACACCGGCCGCAACGGCGCGGGCGGCACCACCACCGAGGCGCCGCGCTGGCCCACGCGCGCCGCGTCGACCGGCCGGGTGGCGCTGGCGCACTCGGGCCGGTGGTCGTGCACGGCCTGCAGGCGCTGCACATGTTCGGCCCCGAGCCGCGCCTGCAGCCGCTCGACCAGCCGCACCAGGCCTTCGCGCTCGCTCGCGGCGCTGGGGAACAGTTCGCCGCTGGGCGCCTCGCCGGGCACGATCTCGCGCGCCGCCAGGCGCAGCTCGAGCGTGGGCGCGGGCAGCTGCAACTGCGCCAGCCGCTCGCGCAGCAGCACCTGCAGGTGCGCCGCGTCGCGCGAGGGCTCGGCCAGCGAGACGGACAGCAGGGTCTGCGCCGGCACCTGCGCATCGCTGCGCCAGCGCGGCTCGTGCTGCATGGCCAGCACGAAGCCGCGCACGAAGGCGTGCTGCGCGGCCAGCCAGGCGGCCAGGCGCGCCAGCAGCATGCCTGCGGCGTGCAGCACCTGCTCGGTGCTGTCGGCGCGGGCGAACAGCTCCAGCCGGCTCTCGAACTGCGGCGGCAGCACGATCGGCACGCGCGGGTCGGCCCGCTCGCCGTAGGCCCGGTCGAGGTCGGCCAGCATCGCCTGCCCGAAGCGCCGCGCCAGGCCGGAGCGCGGCAGCCGGCGCAGGTCGGCCAGCGTCGCCAGGCCCATGCCCTGCAGCGCCTCCCAGTGCTCGCGCCCGGGGCCGAGCAGCCACACCGGCGTACCGTCGAGCGCGCGCTGCATCTCGGCAACCTCGCCGGCGTGCACACGGCGCGGCCCGCGTGCCAGCAGCGCGGCGCCCAGCGGCGTGGGCGCGCTGGCGGCGTGCACGCGGTGGCCCAGCGGCGCGACCGCCGCGCGCAGCCGCTGCAGCAGCCGCGCATGGCCACCGAAGTAGCGCAGGCTGGCGTGCACCTCGAGCAGCACGGTGTCGGCACCGCGCGAGGGGTCGTGCGCAGGCTGAACGCACACGCTCGGCGTGAAGGCCAGCGCGGCGTGGGCGATGGCCGTCAGCGCGGCCGCGTCACGCGCCGCATCGGCCTGGCCGACCAGCAGGTCGGGCGCGAGCGCCAGCGCGGTGGCGCGTTTCTGGCCCGGCTCGACGCCGAGCGCGCGCGCTGCGGCGTTGACCGTGGCGATGTGGTGCGCATCGACAAGCGCGAGCGGCGATTGCGCCTGCTCGCCCGCCAGCGTGGCGGCGAACGATTCGAGCGACAGCAGCGGCAGGTGCAGGGCGATCCAGAGCACGGTTCTTGTCCATGCCCGATCAGCCGAGGTCGACGAAGGTGGCCACCGACAGCGCCGGGGCCGGCAGCGTGCGCTCGGGGCGGCGGCGCTGCCGCGCCGCGTCGGACAGCACCGGCGGCAGCGCCAGCCTGATCGGCGACTCCAGCGGCGGGCCGCGGCGCTTGAGCACGCGCAGCGCCAGCATGTCGGGCCCGTCCGCTCTCAGTGCCAGGCGCAGCGGCGCGGCGCTCGGCCGCTGCGCGGCGGCCATCTCGCGCAGCACGAAGGCGGCGCCGTCGTGCGCCTGCGCGGCGAGCTGCAGGCGGCGCAGCCGCTCGGCGCGCAGGCGCGGTGGCAGCCAGGCTACCAGCGCGCCGACATGGCCGCTTCGCAGCGCCTGCTCGAAGGCCCACAGGCTGTCGCTGCCGGGCACGACGCGGGTGCGCGTCTGCACCACCAGCAGCTGCTCGACGTCCAGGCCGAGCTGCGCGAGCGCCCAGGCCGAGAGCTGCGCCGGCGGGTCGAACAGCATCACCAGCCGGCCGCCGCGCTGTGCCGCCGCGAGGCTGGGCGCGAGCAGGCGCACCTCGCCCACGCCGGGGTGCGGCAGCAGCAGCTCGGTGAGCGTGCGGCGCGGCCAGCCGCCACCGGGCAGCTGCGCATCGAGCGCCGCGAAGCCGCTGGCCACGCCGTCGCCGCGCGGGCGGCCGAGCTGGTGGCCGAGCCACAGCGCAGGATGCAGATCCTGCAAAGCGAGTGCGGCGGGCAAGCGGTCCATTCGAGTACTGTACTTTTATACAGTATTCAGTTCAATACGTGCTTTGAACACATACTTGCTTGCCTGAAGCAACTGAATTGCCCAGAATCACCCGCATGACTTCGCCCGCACCGGACGACGCCCGCATCGATGCCGCACGGCGCTTCGCCCGCTTCTACACCCGCCACATCGGCGCGCTGCACGAAGGACTGCTCGACAGCCCCTTCACGCTGACCGAATCGCGGCTGCTGTGGGAACTCGCCCACCGCGAGCACTGCAGCGCCGCGACGCTGGCGCGCGAGCTCGATCTCGATGCGGGTTACCTCAGCCGCCTGCTGCGCGGGCTGAAGGAACGCGGCCTGGTGCGCAGCACGCGCTCGGCGCAGGACGCGCGCATCGCCGAGCTGAGCCTCAGCGCCGCCGGCCGGCGCGCCTTCGCGCCGCTGGAGCAGCGCTCGCGCACGCAGATGCAGGCGCTGCTCGCACGGCTCGACGAGGGCCAGCAGCAACAGGTGCTGCGCTCGATGGCGCAGATCGAGCGCGCGCTCGACGGCACCGCAGGCCGCGCAGCACCGGCCTGTGTGCTGCGCGCCCACCGCCCGGGCGACATGGGCTGGATCATCGCCCGCCACGGCGCCCTCTATGCGCAGGAGTACGGCTTCGACGGCCGCTTCGAGGCGCTGGTGGCACGCATCGGCGCCGACTTCCTCGACCGCTTCGATCCAGCGCGCGAAGCCTGCTGGATCGCCGAGCGCGATGGCGTCAACGTCGGCTGCGTGGCGCTGGTGCAGGCGCGCGATGAATCAAGCCAGGCCGTCGTCGAGGCGACGGCGCAGTTGCGCCTGCTGCTGGTCGAGCCCGCTGCGCGCGGCCTCGGCCTGGGCGAGCGGCTGGCGGCCGAGTGCGAGCGCTTCGCGCGCGAACGCGGCTACCGCCGCATCGTGCTGTGGACCAACGCCAACCTGGCGGCCGCACGCGGCATCTACCGCAAGGCCGGCTACCGGCTCACCGGCAGCGAACACCACCACAGTTTCGGCCAGGACCTGGTCGGCGAGACCTGGGAACTGAACCTGGCATGACGACCGCGAACACCCCCTGCCCCTGCGGCACCGGCCAGCCCTACGCCGCTTGCTGCGGCCGCTACCACGCCGGTGCCCTGCACCTGCAGGTGCCGGACGCCGAACGGCTCATGCGATCACGCTACAGCGCCTACACGATGGGCCTGACGGACTACCTGCTGGCCACCTGGCATGCGAGCACGCGCCCGGCGGCGCTGGAGCCCGATCCGACGGGGCTGAAATGGCTGGGGCTGGACGTGCGCCAGCACGCGCAGCAGGACGAGGAGCACGCCACCGTGAGCTTCGTCGCGCGCAGCAAGCTCGGCGGGCGCGCCCACCGCCTGCAGGAGACGAGCCGCTTCGTGCGCGAACTCGGTCGCTGGTACTACGTGGACGGCGACGTGGCCTGAAGCAAGGGCTCAGGCGAATTCCTGCCGCACGCCGGCCGACATCAGCCGGTGGATGATCCAGCCGAGCAGCGCGCAGGCCACCAGCGTCATCGCCGCGCCCATCGCGCGCGCCGCCGTGACGAAGCCGCCGAACACGCCCAGTGCCTTCTGCGGCAGCGGCGAGCTGCTCAGCGTGGCGTCGACCACCGACTGCACCACCTCGTGCTGGAACCACAGGCCCAGCAGGTTGGCGACGATGGCCAGCACCAGCAGGCCGATGAAGGCGCGGCGCGCCCAGTCCAGGCGCAGCAGCAGGCCGATCGCCGAGGCCAGCGTGGCCAGCGAGATCACCAGCCCGGCGCCCACCACCCACGGCAGGTAGGCGATCAGCAGCCCGGTGAGCAGCGGCAGCGGGTGCTGCGCACCGCTGGTCTGCCAGCCCGGCAGCAAAGAGGCCACTGCGGCGTTCTGCACCAGCGCCGAGGCGCTGGCCAGCAGTGCCAGGGCGATGAACACCCAGGCCACCGTGGTGACGAAGAGGGAGCGGGATCCGACGTTGAAGGTCTGCGGCATGGTGGTGGCTCCGGGCGCGCGGTGCACTGCACCGTTGCCTGCGATTGTGCGAACCGCTGTGTGACAGGACATCCCACACCTGAGCACATCCCCCGTGAGCGCGGGGTGGTGTGTGCGTTCGCCGCCACAGGCGGCCGGGCGGCCGGCGCCTGCTTCGATCGTCAGACCGTCTCGGGCACCATCGTGATGGCGCCGCAGGGGCATTCGGCGGCGCACAGGCCGCAGCCCTTGCAGTAGTCGAGGTTGAACTCGAAGCGCTGGCCGGGGCCGAGCTTGATGACGGCGTTGTCGGGGCAGACGCCGTAGCAGTTGTCACACTCGAAGCAGTTGCCGCAGCTCAGACACCGGCGTGCCTCGAAGAGGGCGTTGCCCTCGTCCAGCCCGCCCTGCACCTCGTCGAAGCTGGTCTGGCGCCGCGCCAGGTCGAGCAGCGGCCGCACCGTCGCCGGCGCGTCGCTGTAGTACCAGGGGTTGAGCTTGTCGAAGCTCGCGGTCTCGTGCTTGGCCACTTCCGGCACGCCGGCACCGCGCAGCCAGGCGTCGATGTGCTTCGCCGCCTTCTTGCCGTGGCCCACTGCCACCGTCACGTTGCGCTCGGCCGGCACCATGTCGCCGCCGGCGAACACGCCCGGCCGGCCGGTCATCATGTGCGCGTCGACCTGCACCACGCCGTCGTGGATCGCCAGGCCCGGCACGCCGTCGAGCAGCGAGAGGTCGACGTCCTGGCCGAGTGCGAGCACCAGCGAATCGGCCTTCAGCGTCTCGAACTCGCCGGTGGGCTGCGCCTTGCCCTCGGCGTCGAGCACCATCTTCTCCACCGTCAGTTCGCCGGCCTCGGCCTGGCGGATGGTGGAGAGCCACTTGATCGTCACGCCCTCCTGCAGCGCCTCTTCGACCTCGAAGTCGTGCGCAGGCATGCGGTCGCGTGTGCGCCGGTAGACGATCACCGCCTCGGTGGCGCCAAGGCGCCGTGCGGTACGGGCCACGTCGATGGCGGTGTTGCCGCCGCCGTAGACGACGACACGGCGGCCGAGCATGGGCTTGTCTTCGCCTTCCATGCTGCGCAGCACCGACACCGCATCGAGCACGCGCGCCGAGTCGCCGGCCGGGATGAAGGCGCGCTTGGCGATGTGCGCACCGACGGCCAGGAAGGCGGCGTCGAGCCCTTCCTCGCGCATCGTCGCCTGCAGGTCGGCGACCTTGGTGTCCAGGCGGATCTGCACGCCCATTGCGACAATGCGCGCCACCTCGGCGTCGAGCACCTCGCGCGGCAGCCGGTACTTGGGGATGCCGAAACGCATCATGCCGCCGGGTCGCGGGCCGGCCTCGAACACGGTGACGCGGTGGCCGAGGCGGCGCAGGTGGTAGGCCGCGCTCAGGCCCGAGGGCCCGGCGCCGACGATGCCGACATGGCGGCCCGTCTCGGCCGAGGGTGGCGCGAACTGCCAGCCTTGCTTCAGCGCCTCGTCGCCGAGGAAGCGCTCGACTGCGTTGATGCCCACCGGCGCGTCGAGCTGGCCGCGGTTGCAGGCGCCCTCGCAGGAGTGGTAGCAGACGCGGCCCATGATGGCCGGGAACGGGTTGTCGCGCACCAGGTGCCGCCAGGCGGCCTCGTAGTGGCCGGCCTCGGCATGGAACAGCCAGCCCTGGATGTCCTCGCCGGCCGGGCAGGTCTGGTTGCACGGCGGCAGGCGGTCCACGTAGACCGGCCGGCTCGAGCGCCACGAGCCGGTCTTGTTGGCCAGCGACGAGCCGACGTCGAGCGTGATCGCGAAGGGCTTGTCCATGGTCACACGGCCTCCGTGACGGGGTCGAGCAGGCCGTACTGGCGGATGTTGCGGTCGGCCATCGCCTGCAGGTGCGCGATGACGTCGTCGCGGCGCTGCGGCGCGAACAGGTGGGCGAATCGTTTCTGCGGCCTGAGGTAGTCCTCCACCGACACGCGGTGGCGGATCTTCGACACCGCCGTGACCTCGCCGTGCTCTGCCTCGAACACCGGGAAGGTGCCCGACTGCTGCGCCAGACGCGCCAGCCGGATGGTGTCGTGCGAGGCCGAGCCCCAGCCCAGCGGGCACGGCACCAGCACATGCAGGTAGCGTGCGCCGCGCAGCGTCATCGCGTGTTCGACCTTGGCCTCGAGATCGTGCAGGTCGGCCACCGTCGCCGTGGCCACATAGGGGATGCCGTGCGCCATCGCGATGCGCGGCAGGTTCTTGCCCTGGCCGAACACGTTGCCCGGCTGCACGCCCACCGCCGGCGTGGTGGCCGTGCGCGCCGCGGCCGGCGTGGCCGAGGAGCGCTGCACACCGGTGTTCATGTAGGCCTCGTTGTCGTAGCAGATGTAGAGCACGTCGTCGTTGCGCTCGAACATGCCCGACAGGCAGCCGAAGCCGATGTCGGTGGTGCCGCCGTCGCCGCCCTGCGCGAGCACGCGCACGTCGGAGTGGCCCTTCACCCGCATCGCCGCGGCAATGCCGGTGGCCACCGCCGCGGTGTTGCCGAACAGCGAGTGGATCCACGGCAACTGCCACGAGGTCTCGGGGTACGGCGTCGAGAACACCTCGAGGCAGCCGGTGGCGTTGGCCGCGATGAGCTGGCCATTCGCCGCTCGCATCGCCGCGTCGACCGCGTAGCGCGCCCCCAGCGCCTCGCCGCATCCCTGGCAGGCGCGGTGGCCGGAGTTGATGGCGTTGCTGCGCTCGGTGCTCGCCTGCACGCTGCGCTGCTCCGGCGCGAGCAGCCGGTTGCCCACGGTGAAGGTGCCGGTCTGGTAGAACTTGATCGTCTGTGCGGTCATGGCCTGGCCCTCAACTGACCCGCGACGCGACCGCGCCGACGTCGCGCAGGATGGACTCGGCCGCCGGCCCGGTGCGCTCGCCGCTGCGCTCGCGTTCAAGCTGCCGCTCCACCACCTTCCAGTCCATGTCGAGGAAGGTCAGCGGCTCCAGCGTGTCGGCGATCGCCTCGGTGAAGATCCGCTGCAGCGACACCTGCGTGATCGCGCGCCCACCCAGCCCGGCGATCACCGTGTAGCCATTGCGCCGCGTACCCGACATCGCCATGCGCACGTCGTTGGCGAGGATGCCGCCCAGGCCCACCGAGAAACTCTTCTCCAGCACCACCACGCGTTCGGCATGCACCAGCGCCTCGCGCACCGCCGCCAGCGGGAACGGCCGGAACGAGGTGATGCCCAGCACGCCGATGCGCTCGCCCTCGTCGCGCATGGCGTCGACCGTGTCCTTGATCGTGCCCAGCACCGAGCCGAGTGCCACGACGATGGTGTGCGCGTCCTCGCATCGGTAGCAGTGCAGCAGCCCGCCGCTGTCTCGCCCGAAGAGGGCCTGGAATTCCGCGGCGATCTGCGGGATGCGCTCCAGCGCGCGCATCTGCCGCGCATGCGCCAGGTAGCGCACTTCGGTGAAGGCTTCCGGCCCGACCATCGCGCCGATGCTCACCGGCTCGGCCGGGTCCAGCACCTGGCGCGGCACGTAGGGCGGCAGGAAGGCGTCGACCTGCGCCTGCGTGGGCATGTCCACACGCTCGTAGGCGTGGGTGAGGATGAAGCCGTCCATGCACACCATCACCGGCAGGCTCATCTCCTCGGCGATCTTGAAGGCCTGGATGTGCAGGTCCAGCGCCTCCTGGTTGGTCTCGGCGAACAGCTGGATCCAGCCGCAGTCGCGCTGGCTCATCGAGTCGCTGTGGTCGTTCCAGATGTTGATCGGCGCACCGATCGCGCGATTCGCCACCGTCATCACGATCGGCAGGCCCAGGCCGGAGGCGTTGTAGACCGCCTCGGCCATGAACAGCAGCCCCTGGCTGGCGGTGGCCGTGTAGGCACGCGCGCCGGCCGCCGACGCGCCGATGGCCACGCTCATCGCGGCGAACTCGCTCTCGACGTTGATGAACTCGCAAGGGCTGAGCGAGCCGTCCTTCACCAGCTCGCCCAGCGCCTCGACGATGTGCGTCTGCGGCGAGATCGGGTAGGCGCAGATCACCTGCGGGCGCGACAGCGCCACCGCCTCGGCGACGGCGCGCGAGCCTTCAGTCTGCTTGAGCATGCGACAACTCCTCCATCTCGCGCGTGACGTACTCGAAGGCCTCGGTGGCCGCGGCCACGTTGCCCTCGGCCACCTTGCCGCTGAACTTGTCGCGGATGGCGTGTGCCACAGCGTCGAGCGTGATCAGCCCGCTGATCGCCGCGAAGCCGCCGAGCAGCGCCGCGTTCGGCAGCGGCCGGCCGACATGGCGCAGGGCGATCTCACTGGCGGGCACATTGCACAGGCGTTCGCGGCGAAAGCGCTGAGCGAATTCGCCGACGCCCAGTTCGTCGAAGCTGCGCGTCGAGTTGATCAGCACGTAGCCCTCGGGCTTGAGGCCCTGGAACACGTCGACCTGGTGCAGCAGCGTCGGGTCCTGGATGATCAGCGCGTCGGGCGCCATCACCGGCTCGCGCAGGCGGATCTCGCGGTCGGCGATGCGGCAGAAGGCCACCACCGGCGCGCCCGTGCGCTCGGAGCCGAAGCTCGGGAAGGCCTGCGCATGGCGGCCCTGCTCGAACGCGGCGATCGACAGCATCTCGGCGCCGGTGACGACCCCCTGGCCGCCACGGCCGTGAATGCGGATCTGGAACATGCCCCCTCCTGCGCTGCTGTGGCCGCATTCTTCGGGCCGCCCGCGACAAGGGGCTTGTCCTGCATCAAGTGCCGGGCGCGGCGACAATGCCGCTCCGCCCCGCGCGCCGCGCCGCCTTCATGCACCCCGGAATCCTCTACGCCGCCTCCGCCTACGTGCTCTGGGGCCTGTTCCCGCTCTACTTCAGCCACTTGTCCGCCGTGCCCGCCACCGAGGTGCTGGTGCATCGCGTGGTGTGGTCGCTGGTCTTCGTGATCGCCGTGCTGGCCTGGCGCCGGCAGTGGGCCTGGCTCGCACCGACGCTTCGCCAGCCGAAGGTGCTGGGCGCCTTCGTGGCCAGTGCACTGCTGCTGTCGTGCAACTGGCTGACCTACATCTGGTCGGTCAACCACGGCCACGTGGTCGACGCCAGCCTGGGTTACTTCATCACGCCGCTGGTCAACGTGTTGCTGGGCTACACGGTGCTGCACGAGCGCCCGAGGCGCCTGCAATGGGCGGCACTGGCGCTGGCGATGCTGGGAGTGCTGTGGCTCACCGTGGCCGCCGGCCAGCTGCCGTGGATCGCACTGGTGCTCGCGGCCAGCTTCGGCGGCTACGGCCTGCTGCGCAAGATCGCGCCGCTGGGCGCGCTCGAAGGCCTGTCGCTGGAGACCATGCTGCTCGCCCTGCCCGCGCTGGTGGCGCTGGCCCTGTGGTGGGGGCGTGGGCCGGCGAGCTTTCCGTCGCCCGACCTCGCCACCAACCTGTGGCTGATCGGAGTGGGACCGCTGACCGCCGTGCCGCTGCTGCTGTTCGCGGCCGGCGCCCGGCGCATCTCGATGACGACGCTGGGCCTGCTGCAGTACATCGGCCCGTCGATCCAGTTCGCGCTCGGCGTGTGGCTGTTCAACGAGCCCTTTGGCGGCCAGCGGCTGGTCGGCTTCGGGATGATCTGGGCGGCGCTTCTGGTATACAGCGCGGACGGCTGGCGCATGTCTCGCCGGACGGCACCGGTCGCGGCCTGAGCCGATCCGACGCCTCAGCGCAGGTCGCCCGCCAGGCTGGCCAGCGTCTCGGCGGCGATCACCCCATGCGCCGGGTAGTTGGTGTGGTCGCAGCCGAGCTTGACGCTGGCACCGGCGCGCACCGCCTCGCGCGCCGCGGCCGGGAACTCGAAGCGCAGGAAGTGCACCGACGAGGTCTTCTCTTCGTTCTCGCGGTCCAGGTCCTCGTCGGCGATGGCGTAGATGCGCGCATGGCCCTCGACCTCGACGAACATGCGGTCCTCCACGCCGATCAGCCGCGACAGCTCGCGCTTGCGCTCGTGCGGATCGGGGTACTCGATGAGCATCGTCGCCTTCCAGTTCGTGCCGTCGGGCACCAGCGGCGCGTAGGCGTCGATCTCGCTCTGGATGCCGTCCTCGTCGAAGATCTTCTCGATGTGCAGCATCTCCTGGATCTGCCGGCGGATCGTCTGCTCGTCCTCGAACTGCACGCTGATGTGTTCGCCCAGATGCACGGTGCGCAGCCGGCGGTGCGCGATCACCTCGGGCTTGCTGGTCTTGCGGATCTTCGAGTACGCCTCCAGCGTCAGGAGGCTTTCGCGGGTGATGGTCATGTGATTCTCCATCGAGGGGTTCAGATTCCGTAGGCGATGCGCAGCAGGCTCAGCGGGTGAGCGATCTTCGCGGCGGGAAGCGCGTTGTTGGCCATGCCCTGCGCGATGTGGTGGCCGGCCATCGGGCAGTCGGAGCCGATGTAGTCGGGCTCGTCCTTGGCCATCAGCTTGAACACCGGCTTGCCAATTTTCATCGCCGTCTCGTGGTACGGCTTCTTCACGCCGTAGGTGCCGGCGTGGCCGGAGCAGCGCTCCACGGTGTTGAGCTGCACCGTCACGGTCTGGCCGATCAGCTTGAGCATCTCCTCTGTCTTCTTGCCGATCTTCTGCACGCGGCCATGGCAGGGGACGTGGTAGCTCACCTTGCCCAGCGGCTGCTTGAAGTCAGTCTTCAGCAGGCCGTCCTTGTGGCGCGCCATCAGGTACTCGAAGGGGTCGAACATCGCCGCCTGCACCGCCTTCACGTCCGCTTCGTCGGGGAACAGCAAAGGGAGTTCCTGCTTGAACATCAGTGTGCACGATGGCACCGCCGTGACGATGGCCCAGCCCTCCTTCGCGTACTTCGCGAGCACCGGGATGTTGGCGTTCTTGTGCTTCTCCACGCCCTGCAGGTCGCCGAGCTCGAGCTTGGGCATGCCGCAGCAGGATTCCTTCTCGACGATCACGTAGGGAATCTCGTTGTGCTCCAGCGACTTGATCAGGTCGTGGCCGATGCCCGGCTCGTTGTAGTTGACGTAGCAGGTGGAGAAGATCGCCACCTTGCCGGGGCTTCGCTCGCCGTCCTTCACGTCGGTGGCGCGGCCCTTCTTCTTCGCGCTCCAGCGGAAGCGGCTGGTCGCCAGCCCAGGCATCCAGGCGTTGCGGTCCACGTCGAGCACGCTCTCCATCACCCCGCGCGCGGCCTTCGTCCTGTTGATCGCGTTGACCGTCTGCACGACGATCGGGATGCCGGCGAACTGGCCGTGCACGTCGGTCGAGGCGAGGAACTTCTCGCTCGCCTTCACCTCGCCCTTGCTGAACTTGATCGCCTTGGCGCGCAGCATGGTGTGCGGGAAGTCGAGGTTCCACTCGTGCGGCGGCACGTAGGGGCACTTGGTCAGGTAGCACAGGTCGCACAGGTAACACTGGTCGACCACCTTCCAGTAGTCGGCCTTGTTCACGCCGTGCACCTCGCCGTCGTCGGTCGCGTCGACCAGGTCGAACAGGTTGGGGAACGACTGGCACAGGCTCACGCAGCGTCGGCAGCCGTGGCAGATGTCGAAGATGCGCTCCATCTCCTTGAACGCGAGATCCTCGTTGTAGAAGTCCGGGTTCTTCCAGTCGACGGGGTGGCGGGTCGGGGCCTCCAGGTTGCCTTCGCGAGCGGTCATGCGTGTTCTCCTCGGTCCACCAATGAACAAGGGGCACGAAGCCCCTTGTCGTCCGGACGTCGCGCCGTGGTCAGTCGACGAGCGCGTCGAGCGCCTTCTGATAGCGGTTGGCGTGCGAGCGCTCGGCCTTGGCCA
This sequence comes from Rhizobacter sp. AJA081-3, assembly GCF_017795745.1. GTDB lineage: Bacteria > Pseudomonadota > Gammaproteobacteria > Burkholderiales > Burkholderiaceae_C > Piscinibacter. Next base: position 2,555,193 of record NZ_CP059067.1, read on the forward strand.
GCGTCTCGAACCAGTCGGCGATCTCGTCGAAGCCCTCTTCGCGGGCCTGCTTGGCCATGCCCGGGTACATGTCTGTGTACTCGTGCGTTTCGCCGGCGACGGCGGCCTTCAGGTTCTGCCGGCTGTTGCCGATCGGCAGGCCGGTGGCCGGGTCGCCCGAGCCGTTCTCGAGGAACTCGAGGTGGCCGTGCGCATGGCCGGTCTCGCCTTCGGCCGTGGAGCGGAACAGCGATGCCACGTCGTTCTGGCCTTCCACGTCGGCCTTGTTTGCGAAATACAGGTACCGGCGGTTGGCCTGGGATTCGCCCGCGAAGGCGTCCTTCAGGTTCTGCTCGGTCTTCGATCCTTTCAAGCCCATGTCGCTCTCCTGTCGTTGAGATGAACCGAAACGGCCGCCTGCGCCGGGGCGCGTCGAACTGCGGCACCCGAATACGCTAACCCACTGCCGGAGCCGGGGCAAATACAAATGGTCAATGCAGGGGATTGGCAAAGGCTATGCCGGCGATCGCCACGATTGATTGATCAGGCTCAGCTTTGGTCGCCACCCGGCAGCCCGAGCAGGCCGCGTGCGACGCGGTGCAAGCGCGAGCCGGCGTCGGCCAGGTCGTGCAGCACGGTCAGGTGGTTGGTGCCGGGGACGGCCTCGCACACCGGCACGGCGGCCTCGCCCCAGGCGCGGCGGATCAGCGTGTTCTGGCGCAGGAACTCCTCGCTCTCGTCGCCGCCCACCAGCGCGGCCAGCCGGCCCTGCGGCGCGGGCATCAGCGCCGGGCTCAGGCGCGTCGCCGACGCGGCCGTCAGGCGCAGGTCGGGCGCCAGGAAGGGCGTGTGGCGGATCGGCTCCAGTTCGTACAGGCCGGAGATCGACAGCGCGGACTTCACCAGGTCTGCCGGCAGGTCGCCCGCGACACGCGGCCACTGGCAGGCGAGCATCATCGCAGCGAGGTGCCCGCCGGCGGAATGCCCGCCGACGACGATGCGCCGCGGGTCGCCGCCATGTTCGCGCGCGTGCCGAAACGTCCAGGCCAGGGCCTGCACCAATTGCAGCGTGATCTGTTCGATCGTCACCGCCGGGCACAGCGCGTAGTTGGGCAGCACCACCATCGCCCCGGCGTCGACCAGCGCCGGTGCGACGAAGGACTGCTCGCGCTTGTCCAGCGCGCGCCAGTAGCCGCCGTGGATGAAGACGAACACCGGCGCGTCGGGCCGCTCGGTGCGGAAGACGTCCAGCGTCTCGTTCGGCCCCTCGCCGTAGGGCAGGTCGAGGGTGCAGTCGGACTGCTCGCGCGCCAGCGCCGAGGCGTTGGCCCAGCGCTCGAAGATCTGCGCGTGGTCGGGGATGCGGGCGCGGTTGTTGTACTGGGCATCCAGCCACGCGGGGTCGGGTCGGGTCATCGGGCTGCCTGGGGTCGCTGCGGGGTCCCGTTTCTACCCCGATGCGCCGTCGGACGCCATCCGGTCGAGCCGGCGGAAGCCCACCGCGGACTTTGATAAACTACGTGGGTTCGTGGGGGGGTAGCTCAGCTGGGAGAGCGTCGCGTTCGCAATGCGAAGGTCGGGAGTTCGATCCTCCTCCTCTCCACCACACGAATCCAGGGGCCGCCAGTGAGCGGCCCCTGACATTTTGGGCTACATGGGCTACAGATGGGCTACATGTAGCCCACGTGTAGCCCAGCCGTCTCAGAGCAAGCGAATGACCTTCGCATGTTTGTAGCCCACGGCTCGGATGACCCACGCACTACCTTTGCGATGGTCGAACCGCATCCGCCGGAGCTGCTGACCATCGCATGCATGTAGCCCACACGCGCCCTTGCGTCGGGCCACCACTGCGAAGGTCAAATGGGCTACATGGGCTACACGTGCAGGCCGCGCCCCTCAACGCATCTGCATCAGCGCAACAGTTCCCGACGACCTTCGCACTGCGATGACCATCGCATGATTTGCAGCCCGATTTGGGCGGTCAGCATCGATCCGGGACGACGCTGGAGAGGCCGCGCTGGGCCTATCCCCTTCGCAACCAGTGCCAACTGAAGCGGCGCGTGGAACGCGGCATGAATTCGCGACCAACGCTGCCCCTGAAGACATCGGGACTGTCGCGGGCGAGTTCCCGAAGCGCACCTGGCGGCGCTGCCAAGAGCGGCTCATGCGCAGCAATGCCCAGGTACCCAGGGACACATGGGCAGGGCATTGCCGCGCACGGTCAGCGCGGCCAATTGATCGTTATCGATGCAGCGGAAGACTCAACCGCTCATGCAGTAAGCGCTCCGGATGAGGTCGTGGGGGCTAAGAGTGCCACGGCTCTTTGCGAAGGTGGCGAGCGAGGCAATCCGCCTCGCTCCTGAACGGAGTTGCAACCATGGACACGACCACCCGAGCGGCGTCGCCGCTGCGTCAACGCTTGCTCGACGACATGCGCAGGCGCAAGTTTGCCGAGCACACTCAGGCTGGCTATATCCGCGCCGCTCGTAAGCTGACTGCATTTCTTGGCCGCTCGCCCGATTCGGCCACCGCCGAGGATCTTCGACGCTTCCAACAGCACTTGATGGACGCCGGCACCGACCCGGTGACGATCAACGCGACCATCACCGCGTTGAAGTTCTTCTTCGACGTCACTCTGGGCCTGCCCGAGGTGATGGCCAAGATGCGGTACGTGCACGTGCCCGTGCCGCGCACGCTGCCCGTGATCCTGAGTCCCGACGAGGTGGGCCGCCTGATCGCGGCGGCGCCGAACCTCAAGCATCAGGCGGCCATGTCGGTGGCGTACGGCGCAGGCCTGCGCGTCGGCGAGGTCCTCGCGCTGAAGGTCACCGACATCGACGGCCAGCGCATGACACTTCGGGTCGAACAAGGCAAGGGCCGCGAGGATCGCTACGCCAAGCTCAGTCCGGTGCTGCTGGAGCAGTTGCAGGCCTGGCGGCGGCTGGGCCGCGCCCAGGGCAAGATCCTGCCCGACGGCTGGCTGTTCCCCGGCACGAATCCGGCCGATCACATGATCGGTGCGACAACTCAACCGCGCCGTCCACCTGGCCGCGGCCACGGCAGGCCTGGGCAAGCGGGTGACGCCCCACGTCCTGCGCCACAGCTTTGCCGCCCATCTGCTGGAGCAGAAGGTCGACATCCGCGTGATCTATGTGCTGCTCGGCCACAAGCGGGCGGAGACGACGAGCCTGTATGCTTCTGTGGCCACCGACCTGTTGCGCGGCGCGATCAGTCCGCTGCACCAGACCTCGGACAAGCCCCAGTCCGAGTAGGCCGGTGGGCATCGTGATACGGGCGGCCTGCTCTGGAGGTCGCCGACATCTTCCGTCTCCACGGAAGCGCCTGGCGTGGCGCCCAGCGCGCTCACCTGAGCTTGGCTCCGCTCACGGTGATGTGGACCATCACCCAGTGCCGCACGGCGGCGCGGGGTGGCCACTTCCTGCGTCGCGACGGGTGTGGGGTCGAGCAGGTCTCGTACAACCGTACAACTCGTGCACGGAGCCGGTGAACTGAAGTTCTTCGGCAAGCACCGCGCGCCGGCCGCGCTCTAGTTCAGCGAGTGCTCTGCGTGCTTTGCAGCGGTTGCGGCCGGTCGCCTGCGGCCAGCGCACTCACAGTAGGCGCCATCAAGCCGACGTTCGGCTCAGCGGCCTGCGCTGGTCCGAGTGACAGCTATACGAAGTACTGCTGACGTACCCGGCACCTGCACTGGGCCAGCACCGCCGGCACCCGGCCGGTGACTGCTGTTCACCTGGCCGAACTCACCCAACCGACCCATTGCAGACATCTGCCTAGACCAGTTGAACTGCCCGACAACTGTCACTCAACTCAAAGTACAGCGGGCCAGCCAGCGCAATTGATTCAGGCCCGCTGCAACGATGGGATGGAAACCGCTCTTGTCTTCGTTCGACAGGGCAATAAGTACCGAAGCAGCAAGGTTTACGAAAGAGGTGGATTGCGCACAGAAGACTCGCGCTCTCCTCGGTGTGCTCTAGAGGCAGGCGTCCATCGAACCGGCTGACGAGCATCTTCTTGCCGCTTCTCTCGCGCGTGCGAGTCCTCAAACTAGAGCGGCCCAGACCTGAGAACTTCGCTGTGATTGCGGCGGCCGCCATCGCAGAGGCCACCGCGCTTTGGGGCCTGGAGCTGGGGGAGTTGTCAGTACCTCGCGAGCTCGATCTCCCATGGGTTCTGTTCTTGACTGCGAGGCAACCGCGCGTGGCGACGGAAGGGGCAGTCGCGGCTTGGGCACGAGAGCTGACAAGCCCGCGAATGCGGGGTGTAAGGTCTTACAGATTGCTCCTGCTTGAGGTGATTCATAGCATCCGCGCACGAAGAACAAGCGGGCGGCCAAGCCGCTCAGCTCAATAGATGCGCCGAAGCCGGATGGGTTCCTGCGCAGCACATCGGGGGAGGTCCAGCTTGCTGCGTTTTCAGTCCCACGACGGCGTCAGGCTGTCGCCGCTAAAGCGCGCCCGCAGTCTTGGTACCGCCTCTCCGGTCTTCAAGAGCAGTGTCGCGGACGCCTCGGTCCAGCCGACCACCAACGCGATGGTTTCGCCCGATCCACTCCCGACAAGGACACTGAGAGCGACAGGCCAAAGCGCTGCGCACGTAAAGGCCCGGGGCCGCGCAACCGTGCGCCAACTCGCCGGAAGCGTCGATGCGCTTCATCGCACCTGGCTGCTCCCAAGGGGGGGGCCATTGATGCGAGCGCACAAGTACTTTCACTACGGGCAGCGGGCCATTGTGGTTGCGCTGGCGACGCAGCTTGGCGGCTTCGGACCATCAGCCCACGCCCAATTGCAGGCACAGATCAAGGTTCAGCCCAAAGTGCTGTGGTCTGCGACCTACTCCGGCTATTTCACGGGCTACGAAACCAGCACCGCACTAAGGGCGGCAATCAATGCGGCACAGGAAGCTGCGCTCGCCCGTTGCATTGCCTATGAGCAGGCGACCCCGCCCTACTCCTGCGGCAAGCTGGTGATCACAAGCGTGATTCCCGACGTGGGCTGGCCATCGACTCCGCCCCTGAAGTACAACGGCGTCGAGACCTATTGGTACGCCCAAGGTGACAGCTACTATCACCAGGTCATGTACCCGGAGTGGACGCTCTATACCGGGTCGACTCCTGCCGTGCCCATCGGCTTCACGCGCAGCCTCGAGTGCCCCAAGACAGACGGGTTCGGCCCGGCCGTCACAAGTCTTGGCAACAGGGAATACAAGCTCGAGTGCATCAAGTACGAGACGCCACCGCAGCAATGCACGCCGGGTGCGAAGGGTAAGGCTGCAGGGTCAGGCGCTGGGGGCGGCGTCGGCAATCCGATCTCGGTGATCGGTGGCCGCAAGACCGAGTACCACGTGGACTACGTGGGTGGCGGTGGATTGCTAAGACTCGAACGCCGCTTCCGGGGTCAATACCAGGGCTGGGCGTTGCCGGGCCAGCCTGAACTGATCGATCCGAACTCCAGTGCCCCCTTCAGCGTTCAGGAGCCGCGCGAGTTCACCACCATCGATGCTGCAACAGGCGCTCAGGTTACCTATGTGAAGGTACTGGATTTTCCAGTGATCAGCAGTTCAACCACAGGAGAAGTCCAGCGCATCAATGCAGACGGTTCGACCGTGCCGTATCGGACTGACGCGAACAACACGTTTCCGGTTGGAACGGATGGGGACAGCCTGCAGAAGGTCGACCCACCAACTGTGCAGGGTGCGACTTGGCGCTGGCGACGCGCGAGCGATGAGACCGACGAGTACGGGCCGGATGGTAAGCCTCGACGCATGTATTGGCCGGACGGCAAGTCACTTGTCTATGCCTATAACGGAACGAATCTGGCGAGCATCACCGACAACTTCGGCCGCCAGATCACGACCACGGTTGATCCAGAAAATCGACTGACTCGGTTCTGGCTGCCGGATGGCACCAGCATCGCCTATGACTACACCGGTGACTTGCTCACCCGCGCGACTTTCGCGGATGGCGCGTCGAAGGCGTTCATCTACGCCGAGCCCGCCAATACGGCGAACGCTTGGCTCCGTGCCCCGCTCACTGGCACGGTCGATGAGAACGGTCTTCGCATTGGTACCTACAAGTACGACAGCTCCGGCCGCGCGTTCTCGAGCGAGGGGGCCAACGGGGTAGGCAAGTTCGTTCTGAAGGACTGGGGAACCAACATCGAGGTCACGCCACCGGTCGGCGATCCCTACCGCGTCTTCTATGGCGATGCCAACGGGGCCAAGGTTGTACTTTCTCGGTCGCAGCCTGCGGGAGCTGGCTGTACCGCTAGCAGCAGTTCCCTGGCATACGACGCTAGCGGCAATGTGACCAATGTTCTGGACTTCTCTTCCCGAAGAACGTGCTACGCCTATGACCTGACTCGCAATATCGAGACAGTGCGAGTCGAGGGAACCGGAGGGGTGGGCTGCACTGGTCTGACCGCGGCCGGATCCACCCTCCCCGCGGGCAGTCGCAAGGTCAATACGCAGTGGCATCCGGATTGGCGCATGGAGAGCAAGGTTGCCGAACCTGGCCGAATGACGACATACGTCTACAACGGTCAGCCAGACCCGTTCAACGCCAACGCAATTGCAGGCTGTGCCCCGGTCACGGCGCTGCTGCCCGACGGCAAGCCCATCGCCGTGCTGTGCCGCCAAGTCGAGCAGGCCACAACGGACGCCAACGGCAGTCTAGGCTTCAGCGCAGCGCTGCAGGCCGGCGTGGCCAATCGCGAGCAGAAGTGGACCTATAACCAGTACGGCCAGGTTCTCACCCATGACGGCCCACGCACCGATGTGGTCGACATCACCACCTACGCCTACTACACGGACACCGCCTTCACCGGCTCAGGGTCGGCTGCAGTGGGCCACACGATCGGTGATCTGCAGAGCGTGACCAACGCCGCCGGCAAGGTCACGCAGTACACAAAGTACGACAAACACGGCCAGCTGCTCGAGAGCGTCGATCCCAACGGCGTGGTCAGTAGCTTCAGCTATGACCTGCGACAGCGGTTGCTGAGCAGCACCACGGGTGGCCAGACCACCACCTACACCTACGACCCGGCCGGCCAGCTCAAGCGCATCACGCGGCCCGACGCCAGCTACGTCGGCTATGAGTATGACTCTGCGCACCGGCAAACAGCGGTGTTTGACAACCTCGGTAACCGCATCGAGTACACGCTGGACAACGCGGGCAACCGCACAGCGGAGAACGTCAAGGACACCAGTGGCGCGCTCAGGCGCCAGCTGGCAAGAAGCATCGACGCGCTCGGGCGTGTTCAACAGACAAGGGGAAGAGAGTGATGGGCACACAAGACAGTGAATCGTCCGACGAGAGTCGTTGTGTCGCGTTCCAAGACGACATGCCCAGTTCTTTGGAACAAGAGCTGCAACTGAGGCACTGGGTGCTATCGGGCTCGCGACATGTCTTGAAGTTGTTGGCGGCGCTACTGATGCTGCCACAAGCGCCGACAGCCTACGCTCAGATGAGTCAGTATTGCGGCGACCAGAACCCAACAGGTGCGTATGAGTGCACCTACCGGCCACATAAGGTTGACGATTGGTCTTACTGGATCGCTGGACCAATCAAATCCACCGGCTACCTTCTCACTGAAGACGGCCCGAAGGCCCGGTACGCCGCGATCCTTGCAGAGGCTTGCCCTTCCTGCTGCAACCCAGGCACTCTGATCGGCGAGACCGGGTGGAATGACAACACAGGATCGGCACCAGCGTGGTCGCCGGACATAGTCGGACACTCAGTCAAAACTCTGACCTATGTCGTCGTCCCTCGAATCTCTCCATCCGAATGTGGAACGCCAACCAATCGCGAAGTAACCCTGGGTCGGACTCGCGGTGCTCAGTGCGAATGGGCGCAATGGATTCGAGACGAGGGCAGTGGCCAGAGCTATTGTCGGAGACCTCGCCGTGCGCAACCAGAGATGTGTGTCGGCCATCCCATTTCTCTGCCTTCGCAAAGCAAGGTGTTCCGGGAGGTTGACTATCGTGGGCCGGGCGACGGTGGGCTCAAGTTCATTCGCGACTATCGCAGTGATGGCTTCAGCTACCCTGCGACCTTTTCGGCAAATCTCTGGGCGGGTCTGGGCAACACTTGGACGCACAACTATGCCGGGTTTGCGTTGCCCGGACAAAACTCCGTCTGGGTGTCCTGGGGGCAGTCTTCTCCGGATCACTTCTACACACCGAGTGGATCCACGTTTCCACGGGTGTTGCTCCCTTTGCGGCCTGGGCAGAAGAATCGTCTCGTTGAGCCAAGCCCCGGGCGCTACGTCTATTTCACGACAAGCAATGAGGCTGTGGTCTACCAGGGGGGGCTCCCCATTGGTTCGTATCGCCCCAATGGCCAGGGCGTGGAGCTTGGCTATGTAGTGCCCAGGCTGAGCACTGCTCGGGACACGTTCGGCAGAACGCTGGCATTCAACTACGACGCCATAGCGCATCTTGAGTCGATCACAGACCCCGCGGGCCAGGCGATAACTTACGCATATAGAGCACCGCCACTGGACCCTGAAGGAGGAGGCGCCAACAACGTCGCCTATACAACTCTCGCCCGTGTCACCTATCAAGACCTGCAGTCCAAGCAGTACACAACTCCAAACTGGGTCTTCAATGATCCGAATCCCGTACCGAAGATGTCCGCGACTCGAATCGCTGGAATCGTCGATGAACTTGGCGCGACTTTCGAGACCGTTACCTACGACACATACGGGCAGGTCACTCGGACGGAGCTTGCAGGGGGAGTCAGTGCCTTCGACGTCACGTCCGGCGTGTTGGATCCCCTAGGCACGCGCAGGACATACCAATTCGATACCGCGGCCGCCGCTTTCAGCTATGCCTCACAGCCTGCCGGCAGCGGCTGCCCTTCGGCTTATAGCAGCAGCACATTTGATACGAATGGCAATCTGACGAGTTCAACAGATTTCAGAGGCAGCCTGACCTGCTACACAAACGACAGCGCACGCAATATCGAGAGTTCGCGCGTCGAGGGGCTGGGCACCTATGCTGCCTGCAACACCTACACCCCACCGTTGGCAGCATTGCCCGCTGGCTCGCGCAAGCTGAGTACCCAGTGGCATCCCGACTGGCGCCTCGCGAGCAAGATCGCGGAGCCCAACCGCGTCACGACCTACGTCTACAACGGCCAGCCCGACCCATTCAACGCCAACGCGACCGCCAGCTGTGCTCCCGCAACGGCCCAGCTGCCCGATGGCAAGCCCATTGCCGTCTTGTGCCGCCAGGTCGAGCAGGCGACGACCGATGCGAACGGCAGCCAGGGCTTCAGTGCTGCGCTGCAGGCTGGCGTGGCGAACCGCGAGCAGAAGTGGACATACAACCAGTACGGTCAGGTACTCACCCACGACGGCCCTCGCACCGATGTGGTTGATGTCACCACCTACGCGTATTACAACGACACGAGCTTTGCAGGCGTCGGCTCGGCCGCGGTGGGTCACACCATCGGTGACCTGCAGAGCGTGACCAACGCCGCCGGCAAGGTCACCCAGTACACCAAGTACGACAAACACGGCAAGCTGCTCGAGAGCGTCGATCCCAACGGCGTGGTCAGTAGCTTCAGCTATGACCTGCGACAGCGGTTGCTGAGCATCACCACGGGCGGCCAGATCACCAGCTACACCTACGACGCAGCGGGACAGCTCAAGCGCATCACGCGTCCTGATGCCAGCTACATCGGCTACGACTACGACCCGGCGCACCGTCAGACCGCGGTGTTCGACAACCTCGGGAACCGAATCGAGTACACGCTGGACAGCGCGGGCAATCGTACGGCCGAGACCGTCAAGGACACCAGCGGTGCGCTCAGGCGCCTGCTCGCCAGAAGCGTCGACGCCCTCGGGCGAGTACAACAAGTCACCGGCAGGGAGTAAGCGCAATGGTCCCACTTTGCTTCGAAAGACCCCGAGCAGGGGCCGATACGGCAATCTGCAACGCAGCGCCCAAGCGTGTGCCGGCCATCGCGCGGGCGGCAGGGCGATGCCGGCGCTGGGCGGCCCTACTAATCGCGGGCGCCTCTCTCTTTGCCAGCAATACCGCGCTCGCGCAATCAGTGGCAAACGTCGCTATGCAGCTGCCAGCCCCGTTTGCTGCATACACGTATCAGTACATCACCTTCACGGCCAGCGTCAGCGGGACCGTCGGTACGCCTACGGGCACGGTGACTTTCATGGGGGGAAATGGCGGGGGGGCCATCGTCAGTGCTCCGCTCGTCAACGGCGTTGCCACGACCTCCGGATACATCCAGTACGCAGGCTCGTACGACATCTACGCCAACTACAGTGGTGATTCCAACTACGGATCTGCAACTTCGATTGGCAGCCCCGGTGGGGTGCGTAACGTATCGATCACTGCACAGACCCAGACCACAACCACGCTGGGGCTGAGCGCGAGTACCGTAGCCGCTGGACAGAACGTCACGCTGACCGCCCACGTGGAGCCGAGCGCCAACCCAGGGAACGGGAGTACGACCTTCGTCACCTTCTACGATGGTTCAGTTGCACTTGGCGTCGCCGCGATTGGTGACTATGTGTCGCGGAATGCGAGTCTCACCACCAGTCTTCCAACAGTGGGGACCCGTGCATTCACAGCGGTGTATGGCGGCGCCATTCCGTTGACTGCCAGCACCTCGAGCGTGGCCAATCTCGTGGTCACTCAGGCTGCGACGACCACCACGGTGTCGGCCAGTCCCAGCACGGCATACCAGAATCAGAACGTCACCTTGACGGCGTCCGTGACTGGCGCGAACCCCACGGGAAGCGTCACGTTCACTGATGGCGCAGCGACGCTGGGCACAGCTGCGCTGACCGGTGGTCAGGCCACCTTGGTGACCAGCTTCGCAGCGGCGGGCAGCCATTCCGTTGCCGCGACTTTCTCTGGCGACACCAACAACTTGCCGGGTTCATCAGCACCCGTCACACAAACTGTCCAGGCCACGGCCGTGACTTCGACGGCGTTGAGCGCCTCTCCTGCTTCCATCACGGTCGGACAGCAGGTCATGCTGACTGCCACAGTGGCTGGCGGGGCGAGCGCCACGGGGACAGTGACGTTTCGCGACGGTTCGGTCGTCCTGGGCACTGTCCCACTGACAGCAGGTACAGCGAGTCTTCCTACGACCGTATCTGCTGCCGGCAGCCATCCATTGATCGCAAGCTACAGCGGGGATGTTGCAAACGGCGCCAGCACTTCGGCTACAAACAACTTCAATGTGGCCAAGATGGCCACGTCGACCACCCTGAACGTTTCGCCCGATCCCTTGTTTCAGGGGCAGTTGGCAACGCTCCGGGCAAACGTTGCAGGATTTGGCCCGAGCGGGACGGTCACGTTCTTCGACGGCGCGACAACGTTGGGAACCGCGTCTATCGCCAACGGACTGGCGGCAATCACCACGACCTTCAACCAGATCAGCCACAGTCTCTCGGCAAGCTACACGGGCGATGCCAACAATCTGGCCAGTGCGTCTGCAGTCACGGCTTCACAGACCTATGCCGCGCCGGCGCTGTCCGCTGCGCCGGTCGTCAACTATGAGTACGACGCCACCGGCAATCCGACCAAGACCATCCAGGCTCCAGGTGTGGCCGGCTTCAACTTCGCCACGACCAACACCTTCGACTCGCTCAGCCGTCTGAAAGACAGCACCGACGCCAAGACCGGCAAGACCCAGTTCGGCTACAACGGCCGCGAGGATCTGACGCAGGTCACTGACCCGCGCAACCTGGTCACGCAGTACCCGCGCAACGGTCTGGGTGACGCCACCAGCCTGGTCAGCCCCGACACCGGCACCGCCAATCACACCTACGACGCTGCCGGCAACCTCAAGACCCGCACCGATAGCCGCGGCGTGCTGGCCACCTACACCTACGATGCGCTGAACCGACTGACCAAGATCGTCTACAGCCAGACCGGCCAGACCAGCCTGACCTACACCTGGACCTACGACCAGACCGGCACCGGCTACGCCAACGGCGTGGGGCGGCTCACGTCCACCAACACGCCCACGAGTTCCAGCCAATACACCTATGACGCGCAAGGCAGGCTGCTCACCGACATCCAGCGCATCAAGGCAGCCACCGGCGCCAACAGCGCGCAGATCGCCAAGACCGTCACCTACACCTACGACACGGCCGGCAATGTCACGAGCATCCTGTACCCCAGCGGCCGCAAGCTGACCGTCGGCTACACAGCCGGTCAGCCCACCTCGCTGGCGCTGGCCAAGAACACCAGCACCGCAGCCGTCAACCTCATCACCCAGATCCAGTGGGAGCCCTTTGGCGGCCCACGCAGCTGGCTGTGGCAGATGGCCAGCGGCACGAAGCTGCATGCGTGGCTGTACGACACCTCTGGCCGCCTGGTGCGCCAGAACCTGGGCAACAACCTACGTGACCTGAGCTACGACGCGGCCGACCGCATCACCGGCTACGCGCACTACGACGCCACCAGCGGAGCCGCGCAGACCAGCCTGAACCAGACCTTCAGCTACGACGAGCTCGGCCGCATCACCGGCGTGGTCACGCCCACGGCGAGCTGGACCATCGGCTACGACGCCAACGGCAACCGCACCAGCGTCACGCTCAACGGCACGGCCAGCACCTACACCACGGCCACCACCAGCAACCGGCTGAACAGCATCACCAACCCAGCGCGCAGCCTGGGCTACGACGCCGCTGGCAACACCACCAGCGACAGCTACACCGCCACCTACAACCTGGCAGGTCGCATGGCCACGCTGACCAAGGCCGCCGTGACCACCACCTACGCGGTGGACGGCATGGGCAAGCGAGTGCGCAAGTTCGACGGCAGCGGCGCGGCCAGCACGGTGCTGTTTGTGTACGACCAGCAGGGACAGCTGCTGGGCGAGTACAACAGCGCCGGCACGGCCAGCCGCGAGTACGTCTGGCTGGGCAATACGCCGGTGGCGGTGTTCACGCCGGATCCGGCGAACTCGGCCAATCCGCCGCTGGTGTACTACATCCACACGGATCACCTGGGAACACCGCGCATCGTGGTGGACAAGAGTGGCAACCAGCGGTGGAACTGGCTGGCTGAGCCCTTCGGGACGACGGCGCCGAACAACAACCCGAGTGCGCTCGGGGCGTTCACCTTCAACCTGAGGTTCCCGGGGCAGTATGCGGACCAGGAGAGCGGGCTCTTCTACAACTACTTCCGGGATTACGATGCGTCGGCGGGGCGGTACGTCCAATCAGATCCCATCGGGCTGGCGGGGGGGATCAACACGTACAGCTATGCGCTGAATCAGCCGACGCTCCACACCGACCCAGATGGTCGTCAAGTAGTGGTCGTTACGACTACTCAGTCAGGCCCCCGATACGACCCGCGCAGCGACACTCTCGTTCCCCCAACGGCTCCGACTCCCAGCTTCACTCCTGCCCCAGCATCTCCGAGTGCGATGTGTCAAGCGTTCCCGCTGATGTGCGCAGCGACTATCGCCACCCAAATCTGTCGAGAGTCGAACGAAACCGATCGCTGCAGGCAACGGCTGTCGGAATGTCGCCAAGTGTGTCAAGGAAAATGGGAGCGCGGTGATCCGCCGTTCTCAGGCAGTGACACCGCCGGCCGTATGAGACGGTGCATAAGAGACTGCATGGAAGCAGGCGGATGTTTCAACTACTAGCCCAGATAATTTGGGGCTCCCATAGGAGTGCGCAGTGAACAAGGACTCAGCCGAGGCGATGATGAAGAAGCTGCTTGAACTGAGTGAGGCCATGGATCAAGTCTGCAGTTTGATAGATCAACTCGAGTCAGAAGAAGAACGAATGGAGCTTCGTCGCGGTATGAGTGGCATGTTGGCTGATGTGTACACAGAGTTGATGCGTCCGATAATTCGGCAGTTTCCAGAGCTTGATCCGGACAAGTGAGGTATGCATGCAATTCGAGGGGGCCGATTGCTAGCGGCGCCTTGGACCATCCAGTGAACGCGGCTCTATCAGCACCGATGGGACTCTGGTGGCGCCCGCGCGGCTTTACCTTGCTCGAGCTCCTAGTGGTGATGGTCATCATCGGGCTGCTGGCTAGCTACGTGGCGCCGCGCTTCTTCGATCACATCGGCAAAGCCGAAACCAAGACCGCCCGCGCGCAGCTCGACGCGCTGAACAAGGCACTCGCGGCGTACCGTCTGGACACCGGGCACTTCCCGTCCACCGAGCAAGGCCTCAAGTCACTGGTCGATCGCCCGGGTGACGAACCCAAGTGGTCGGGGCCCTATCTCTCCAAGGCAGTGCCGCCCGACCCATGGGAGCACGCGTACGTCTACCGCCGCCCCGGTGAAGGCGGACGCGACTTCGACTTGCTGACGCTCGGCAAGGACGGCCAGCGCGGCGGTGCGGGCGAGAACGCCGACATCAGCGTCTGGGATTCCGGCCGCTGAGGCCGGCTCACCGCCATGCGCATCCAGCTGGACGTGGTGCAAGGGCGCGGCATGCCGCAGGTCGTGCTCGTCGACGCGCCCAGCCTCGACGCGGCGCGTGAGCACTGCCGCGGCCAGGGCTTCACAGTGCTCGGTGCGCGGCCGGCCGGCGCCGATGTGTTCAGCTTGAAGTCGCTGGCCACCGTCGGCCCCAAGCTCGATGTGGTGGTGTTCGTCGAGCAGCTGCGTGACCTGCTGGGTGCGGGCCTGAGCGTTGTGGAAGCGCTCGGCACCTTACAGGCCGCCGCACCCTCACGGCAGCAACCGGCGGTTGATGCCTTGCTGAAGCGGCTGCGCAGTGGCGACACGCTCTCCGTGGCGCTGGCAGCGCAATCGCAATTCCCGGGGCTGTTGGTGGCACTGGTGCGTGCCTCCGAGTGGACCTCGGACCTGCCCAAGGCGCTGGGGCGCTTTCTGGACCACGAGATGCGCGTGCGCGAGCTGCGCCACCGCATCGCCTCGGTGGCCATCTATCCGGTGCTGCTGACGGCCGTGGGATCGATGGTGATGCTGTTCCTGCTGCTGTACGTGATGCCGCGTTTCGCACGGGTGTTCGAGGGCATGCGCGGCGAACTGCCCTGGTCGGCGCAGGCGATGGTGGTGTGGTCTCACTGGCTGGGCGGGCGCGGCCCGTGGGTGCTGGCCGGCTGCGCGATGCTGGCCACTGCGCTGGGGCTGGCGGTTGCCTCTCCCGCGTTGCGGGTGCGTCTGCTGCAAGCGGTGATGGAGTGGGCGCCGCTGCGCACGCGGATGCGCACCTACTTCCTTGCGCGCTGGTTCCGGGCCACGGGCATGCTGGTCGAAGGCGGCATCCCGCTGCCCGAGGCGCTGGGGCTGTCGAATGGGTTGCTGCCGCGCAGCCTGCAGGCGGGCGGCGCGGCGGTGGAAGCCGCTGTGCGCAACGGCCTGAGTCCCGCTGAGGCCCATGTGCACGGCGGCATGATCACGCCGGTGGCCGAGCAGCTCATGCGCGCCGGCGAACGCACGGGCGAACTCGGCAGCGTACTGACGCGCATTGCGCAGTTTCACGAGGCTGAAGTCTCGCGCTCGCTGGAACAGGCCATGCGGGCCCTGGAGCCCATCGTGATGGTGCTCATCGGTGTGGGTGTGGGCACGGTGGTGGTGCTGATGTACATGCCTATCTTCGAACTGGCGTCGGCGCTGCAATGAGCGCGACCTTGGTCTCCCGCGTCGCGCAGCTTCGCCGCCAGGGCAACGGCGACCCCTTACCGGCCTTGTTGGGCGAGGCACCAGATGCGCGAGCGCTCTTTGACGAACTGGGTACCGCTCTGCAGATGCCTGTGGTGCGCATGCAGTGGCTGATGTCCAGGCAGCCGCGCTTCGACCGGCTGCCCTTCACCGAGTGCGCCCGGCGGCGATGTGCGCTGGTGTCGGAGCTGGACGGCAGCGACAGCGCATTTCTCCTGATCGTTACCGACCCCTTCGACACCGACATGGTGGCCTGGGCGCGCACGCGCTTCGGCGCGGTCGACATTTGTCTGGCCAGCCCCGAGACCTTCGACGCCTGGCTGGCCCATTGCGAGACCACGCTCTCGGCGATGAGCAGCTTGAGCGTCGGCGCCGAATCTGGCGACGCGCAGCGCGAGCCAACGCGCGGTGCCGAAGTGCTGGACCTGCGCCAGATCGGCAGCGACGACAGCCCGGCGGTGCGCTTCGTGAACTCGACGCTGTACGACGCGCTGAAGACCGGCGCCTCCGACATCCACCTGGAGAGCGACCCTGCGGGCCTGGGTGTCAAGTTCCGGCTCGACGGCGTGCTGACCGCCATGCGCCGCATCGACAGCCCGGAGTTGGCGATGCAGGCCATCAGCCGCATCAAGGTGATGTCTCAGCTCGACATTGCCGAGCGCCGAGTGCCACAGGACGGCCGGCTGCAGATTGCCTACGCAGGCCGCGCGATCGACGTGCGCGTGTCCATCATGCCCAGCATCCACGGCGAAGACGCGGTGTTGCGCATCCTGGACCGACAGCACCTGGCCGAGAGCCTGGCCGGGCTGACGCTGGCCAAGCTGGGCTTCGACGAGCCCACTGCCGTTGCCTTGCGCGCCCTGTGCCGCAAGCCCCACGGCATGTTGCTCGTCACGGGGCCGACGGGCTCGGGCAAGACGACGACGCTCTATGCGGCCATTGCCGAGACGCACCAGTCGCGCGACAAGATCATCACCATCGAAGACCCGGTCGAGTACCAACTACCCGGCGTGCTCCAGATCCCGGTCAACGAGCGCAAGGGGCTGACCTTTGCGCGGGGGCTTCGTTCAATCCTGCGGCATGACCCGGACAAGATCCTCGTCGGCGAAATCCGCGATGCCGAGACAGCGCAGATTGCGGTGCAGTCAGCGCTGACCGGCCACCTGGTGTTCACCACGGTGCATGCAAACACGGTGTTCGACGTGGTGGGGCGGTTCGACCAGTTCGGCATCGACGCGTACACGTTTGCGTCGGCAATCAATGGCGTGCTGGCGCAGCGGCTGTTGCGGCGCCTGTGCCCGCATTGCGCAGTCGAGCACGACCTGAAGGCCGCGGAGGCAGACGTGCCGGACCTTGGGCTGGCGCTGCGGCGGTTCACTGGCACGCCGACGCTCAAGCAGGCGCGCGGGTGCGAGCATTGCCGGGGCACAGGGTACGCGGGGCGCTTCGCATTGGGGGAATTGCTGGAGCTGACGCCTGCGCTCAAGGCGCTGGTGGCAGCGCGTGCGCCTCAGGCACAGATCCAGGCCGAAGCGGAGCGCACGGGATGGCAGCCGCTGCGACAGCTCGCGCTCGACGCCGCCCTGCGCGGCCAGACCACGCTCGAGGAGGTCGACCGTGTGGCCGTTTGAGTCGCGTCGGGATGTCGTGCGCGCCGGCCGGGATCGGGTCGAGTATTGGGCTGCGACGGGTGCTGGGTTTGCGCTAAAGGGCAGTAGAGCACTTGGTGCATCGGAAGGATCTCGCGCCGCGCAGTTGGCCACCGCCCTCGGTGGCTTGCTGGCCGAAGCCGGCTCAGCCTCCGAGTCCGCGAGCACGGCCTGCGCGGCCGATGTCGTGCTCGAATCGGCCTGGTTGCCCGTGGTCTTGCTGGACACCGGCCGTGAGCTGTGGCGGCCGGCGCAAGTAGAGGCCCTATTGCGCCATCGGCTGGCTCGCGTCTACGACGAGCGTGGCGATGCCGTGGCCGGATGGGAGTTGAGTATCGACCATCGTGCGGGTGATGCACAAGGGCTTGGGTTCGGGCTCTCGCCCCTGGTGAAGTCGGCCGTCGTGAGCGCGGTCGCCGCTTCCGGATGCACGATGACGTCCATCCAGCCGGCGGTTCAGTGGGGGCGGCAACGCCATAGGCAGCGGCGCGAGGGCTGGTGGGTCTGGTTGGAACAGGACCGGGCCATCGTGAGCCACCTCGAAGCGGGCCGCATGACGGCGATGAATCCCGCCGCGGCTTTGCCCTCGGACCACGCCACGTGCCTGGCGATGCTGCGAATCGAGCGACTGCGGTTGGGCATCGAGAAGGATGATGTGGGTGGCGTTGTCGCGGGCTGGCAGCAAGACTTTGAGCTCACACCTCAGAGCGGATTGGCCTGGTCCGGGCTCGAGGCGCAGGCCGCTGCTGCCCGAGGTTCCGTTGCCTCTGCGATGCCGACCCGGAGTGCAGCATGAGCGCCGCCACGATCGACTTCCTCCATCCGCGCCGAACGCCGTGGCTGGGTTGGGTCCTGCTCGTCGCTGGAACAGGCGCGCTGGTGCTGAGCCTGTGGGCGGACCAGCGATGGACCGCGCAGCGCGCCGAGTTCGAAGCCGCCAAGCGCCAGCGTGAAGAGGCGACCCAGACCGCACGTGCACTAGCCGACAGGCCTGTGCCGCTGACGCCGCAGGACCTGCGCATGCGCGCGGTCGCACCACAACTTCGCCAGCCCTGGCTGCCGTTGCTGCGTGTGGTGGAGAACGTGACCGAGCCGCCGATTTTCCTGTTGGCCATGACGGTTGATCCAGTCACGGGCTCGGTTCGCCTGGACGGCGAGGCGCCGGGCTTTGCAGAGGCGCTCGCCTACTCGCAGGCCTTGCGCAATGACGATGTGCTCGCCCACGCGCAGCTGCGCTCGCACGACGTCGTCGCCGACCCGAACTCGAGCCGGCAGGCGGTCCGCTTCAGCATCGCTGCCGAATGGATCGCGAAATGACCTCCTGGACGCCCACGATCAGCTGGCGTCTGCGGGTGGCTGGGGCACGCCTGCAGCAGCAGGCCGGCCTGGCCGGGCTGCTCGGCATCGGCCTGTTGGTACTGGCGGTGGCCAAGGGCGCCACAGCCTGGCGACTGCACGAGCAGTTCCTGACCGAAGCCGAGCAAGCTGCGCGCACCACGACAGCCGCTGCGTTGGCTTCACCCGTCGACAAGCGCGCCGAAACCCCAGTGGCTCGCACTCGCTGGCCGCTCGCGCAAGACGTGCCCACGCTGCTGTCTCGGCTGGAGCGCGCGGCGGTCAAAGAAGGTCTGGGCTGGCCGCAGGCGGACTACCGGATCAACCCGGCCACTGCAGAGTCTCCAGCAAGTCTGGAAGTCCGCTGTGCGCTGAAAGGGCCGTATCCGAACATCCGCAGCTTCTTGACGGCAGCGTTGCTGGACACGCCCACTCTGGCGGTGCGGGAGTTCAACCTCAGCCGTCCGAGTGCGGACACACCGATTGTCGAAGCCAAGCTGTCCTTCGTGGTGTACCTAGGCGGCGCTGACGAGACTTCGGGCGAGGCTCCCAAATGAAGGAGCGCCGCCTTCAGTTCTTGTTGCTTGTGCTCGTTGCATTGCTCGTGCTGCGCTGGTGGAGCCCGCCGGGTGGCACCAGCGAGGTGGTTCAAGCCGTGGAGCGCCCTGCGGCCAGCCAGTCGAGTTCTCAGGTGAACCTGAATGCGGCTCCATCGGCCACCTCGAACCGCCCGCTGCCGGATGACCTGTCTTCAGGCACCCGGTCTGCCGAAAGCACCGAGCCGCGCAACGCCTTCGCAGCGCGGGTACCGCCGCCCCCACCGGCACCTCCACCTCCCCCCCCTCAACCGCGTGTGGCCGCCGTGACGCCCGTGGTGCTGGCGCCGCCTCCGCCACCTCCGGTGGATCCCACGCCGCCCCCGCCGCCGCTGCAGGTCATCGGCACCTGGAAGGATGAGCGCGGCGCCAGCGTCTTCATCGCCGGGCCGCGGGGCGTGATGCAGGCGCGCGCCGGCGATACGCTGCTCACCGAGTACAACGTGACCCAGATCTCCGCGCAGCAGGTCCTGCTCAGGCACCTGCCCACGAACCGCGATCTCTCGCTGGCCGTGCCCGCGGCTACCGCACCGACTCCGAGGGCAACAGGCCTGTGACTTCACTCCATCCCCACCGCCGCCACCCACCGCGGCGCCGCTCCGCAAAGCGAAGCCTGCTCCTGACCGGGCTTGCTCTCGCGCTGGCCGGCTGCGCCGGCATGCAGTCCTATCGCGAAGGCCAGTCGGAGCTCGCCAAGGGCAAGCTCGAACCTGGGATCAGCAAGCTCAAGCAGGCGGTGGAACAGGATCCGCAGAACGTCGAGTTCCGCCGGGCCTACTTCACCGAGCGAGAGCAGGCGATCAACGGTCTGTTGCAGCAGGCCGAGGTCGGCATGGAGTCCGGGAGCTTCGACGCTGCGCGGGCCGCCTATCAGCAAGTCTTGCGGCTGGACGCTGCGAACGCGCGCGCGTTGGGCGGCGCGAATCGGGTGGACGTGGCGCAGCGCCAATGGAGCGCGATCGACGCGGCGGTTGCCTTGGCTCGCAATGGCGACACCGACAACGCCATCACCAAGGTTCGGCAGGTGATCTCCGAGAACCCGAACCACAGCCGTGCCAACCAGTTGCTCAAGCAGCTGATGCGGCAGCAGGCCGACCGGACGGGCAAGGAGCTCGGCATCTACCCCAAGCTGAAAGCTGCCTACCGCACGCCGGTGAGCCTGAGCTTCAGCAACGCTCCGTTGCTGCAGGTCTTCGATTCCCTCAAGGTGGCCTCGGGGCTCAACTATGTGTTTGACAAGGAAGTCCGCCAGGACCTGCGCGTCACGCTGTCGGTGAACAACAAGCCCGTGGAGGACATTCTTCGCCTGCTGCTGGCCACCAATCAACTGGAGCGCCGGATCCTCGACGAGGACACGCTGCTCATCTACCCGAACACACCGGCCAAGGCAGCCGAGTACCGGGAGATGGTCGTGCGGACCTTCTATCTGAGCAACGGCGAGGCCAGCAAGGTCGCAGGCTTGCTGCGCACCATCGCAAAGGTGAAGGATGTGGTCGTCGACGAGAAACTGAACCTGATCGTCGTGCGCGACAGTGCTGAGGTCATCCGCCTGGCCGAGAAACTGATCGCCGCCCAGGACATGGCCGAGCCGGAGGTGATGCTGGAACTCGAGGTGCTCGAGGTCAGCGTCAACCGGCTGCTGGAGATGGGGATCAGCTGGCCATCCTCGGTGTCGGCGAGCGTGTCCGGTGCGGCGGGTGTCGCAGGCCAACTCACCTTGAACGAGTTGCGCAATCGCACCTCCGACATGGTGAAGTTGCAGACAAACGACCCGCTGATCGCAGCCCAGCTGCGCAGCCAGAAGGGCAGTGCCAATCTCCTGGCCAACCCGCGGGTTCGAGTGCGCAACAAGCAGCCGGCCAAGATCCTGATCGGCGAGCGGGTGCCGGTGTTCACCACGACCGCCACCGCCAACGTGGGGACATCGGAGTCGGTCAACTATCTGGACGTGGGCCTGAAGCTGGAGATCGAACCCACGGTGTCGCTTGACGACGAGGTGTCGATGAAGCTGGCGCTGGAGGTGTCCAACATCCTCGAGACGATCACGCGCGCCAGCGGCACGCAGGCCTACCGGCTCGGCACCCGCAACACATCGACCACGCTGCGCGTGCGAGATGGCGAGACCAACATCCTTGCCGGGCTGATCCAGCGCGACGAGCGGCGCTCGAACACCGGGATTCCGGGTCTGAACGAAGCTCCGCTGATCAGCAAACTCTTCGGTGCAGCGCAGGACAGTGACAGCCGCACCGAGATCGTGCTGCTGGTGACCCCGCGCATCGTGCGCAACATTGAGCTGCCGGGGGTAGGACTGCAGGAGTTCCTGTCGGGCACGGATGCGTCGACAGGCGCAGCTCCGATTCAGTTGGGGACACCGGGTGCGCGACAGAACCCTGTGCCGACCGGCATGCCGCCAGGCTTCGCTCCGGGAACTGTCCCTCCGCCCGTGCCGATGTTGCAGCCGCCCGGCGGCATTCCGCAGTCGGGCGCTTTTCCGACGACAACGCCGCTCCCACCGTCGGCCTTGCCGCCTGGCGTCCAGCCCATACCGCCGACTGGTATTCAGCCTCCGGCTTCCCCCGTGTTTACGGCGCCCCCGTTGGTGCCGACCTCGCCGCGATAAGGATGGGGCGGATCGTGAGTGGACGCAGCAGAGCGCGAAGCAGAGGCTTCTCGCTGGTCGAGTTGCTGGTCGTCGTCGCGATCATGTCGGTGCTGGCCAGCATCGGCATGCCTCTGGCCGAGTTGTCGAATCGGCGCGGCAAGGAGGAAGAACTCCGGCGGTCGCTTCGGGAGATCCGCACCGCCATCGACAGCTACAAGCGCATGGTCGACAGCGGACGGATCGCAAGAGATGTAGGCGCCTCGGGTTATCCGCCGAATCTGGACGTGCTGGTGGACGGAGCTGTGGATGCTCAGTCTCCCAGGCAGACCAAGATCTTCTTCCTGCGAAAGCTGCCGCGCGATCCCTTCGCGCCGGAGTCGATCACCCAAGCAGCCGAGAGCTGGGGCCTGCGCAGCTACGAGAGCCCACCGACCGACCCCAGGCCGGGCAAGGATGTATTCGACGTCTACTCCAAGGCCGAGGGCAGCGGGCTGGATGGCCTGCCGTATCGGAAGTGGTGAGGCTCATGACGTCGTCTCGGACGAGAGGGTTCACGCTGATCGAGATCCTGGTGGTCATGGCCATCCTGGCCACGCTGCTCAGCCTGGCCGCACCGAAGTATTTCGACTCATTGGAGCGAGCCCAGGAGGCGGCCCTTCGCACCGACCTGCGTATGTTCAGGGAGGCCATCGACAAGCACCGCGGCGATACCGGCAAGCTGCCAGCCAGTCTCGATGCTTTGGTGCAGGCGAGGTATCTGCAGGCTGTGCCGGTCGACCCGATCACTGACCGGACAGACACTTGGGTGGTCGTGCCCAGCGCGGATGTGAGCGTCCCCGGCGTGTTCAACGTTCGCAGTGGCGCACCCGGCGCGGCTCGGGACGGAACGGCGTACGCGAGCTGGTAGCCATGAAGCAGGAACGCGGCTTCACGTACCTGGGACTGCTTCTGGCCATAGCACTTGTTGGCCTGGGGCTCTCAGTCGCGTCGGAAGTCTGGGTGAACGTCGCGAGGCGACAGAAGCTCGAGCAGTTGGAGTTCGTTGGGCAGCAGTTTGTGCAGGCCATCGGCAGCTACTACGAGAGCACGCCGGGGCCGGTGAAGCGCTATCCGAACACGCTGCAGGACCTCTTGGAGGATCGACGCAATGCGTTCGTGAGGCGGCACCTGCGGCAGGTGTATGTCAATCCGTTCGGTGGCGACTGGGAGCGGATTGAAGCGACGGAGGGCGGCCTGCGCGGTATCCGAGTGCGGATTCCTAGCGCCGAGGGTGCTGGCGTGGAAGCTCGAGAATTCACGTATGTCCCGGGTCGGTAGATGACCGTCGCGCCGCCCAACGCTGATGTTCCGGCGCGGTTGCGGCCTGCGCGTCTCACGGGGAGCACGTGGCCTCGAAGGCGGACGACTTATGACTCTTTCCATCTGTCCTTCTATGGTGAGCCCCAAAGTCGGGTCCGAGGTCGAGTGGGCCGGTTGGCGCCAGGTCGCGAGGCCTCGTGATTCGTTGCTCGAAAGCTGACCGCCACGAGAGACCGGAAGTGGCCGTCAAGCACCGCCCATCGATCCACGACGACTGACCGTTGAGTTGCACGTACCGGTCGTCCGGCGTCGAAGTTCCGGTGCAGGCGGCAAAGCGGACCGCCGGACGCCGGTGGTGAACACCTGCCCTCGACCCATAGCTGGCCCCTCAAGATGGGCAATGCAGTCACTCGAACTGCCCGAAGCACCTCTTCAGTGGACAGCCTGTCCCACCCGTCGCTTTGTCAATCCAACGTCGCCCCCGACAACTTGACCGGACCTCGGTATCAAGCCAGTCCAACGCGCCATAGGTTCGATAAGTCGTCGGGCGAGCCGACCCGCAACTCGGCACCGATGTCACCCAGGCGCTCGCTGCGTGAATTCAGCACCACATAGATCGCGGCAGGGACGCTGCGGGCGACTGGTGCCTGCGAGCCGCCCGGGGCGGCTGCGTTTGTGCTTCTGGCGGCAATCACCGATCCTTCGAAAGCATGGAAAGGGTTTGTACG
The DNA here is from genome assembly GCF_017795745.1 of Rhizobacter sp. AJA081-3. Lineage (GTDB taxonomy): Bacteria > Pseudomonadota > Gammaproteobacteria > Burkholderiales > Burkholderiaceae_C > Piscinibacter. Next base: position 2,579,036 of record NZ_CP059067.1, read on the forward strand.
GACGCACCGACCCTTCAAACGGGTCATTGGCATGCCGATACCCGAGGCGTAAAGTCCGCCTACCCGATAGAGGCGTCTCTGTGCTCACTGTCTTCTTGGTGGATCCGGCAGGCGCCTATTTTGCGCAGAGCCAAACGCCTTCGGTCCGTTAAGACTTGAACCACGCTTCATGCAAGCTGACCAAGATCATGTACAGCGCCGCGCTGAACATCGTCAGCGAAAGGCACCTTCCCATCAGGCCCAGGATGATCACGAGCGTGGCGATCAACGGCTCGACGGGGTGGATGACGTGAAAGAGGCTGTGGGCGTAGGGCTGGACGGCATTGGCGAATGTGAGCCACTGCACCTTCAGGAAGAGAACGAGGAATTCGAGTTCACTCATGGCTGCTCCGATCAGGGTTGTCACGTGGGACTCGGGTGGGCGTCGGAGCGCGGACTAGGCGCGACGAAGCCACCAAGCGCGGGCCTTCACTGGCTCGCGTGAGGTATGGGTGGTGGGCCGCGGCACCGGTTGCTGCGGCCCACCTTGAGGGTTGGGTGTGCGTCCATTTGGTCGTACTTTCGGATGTACGACGATGTCCGGGGGTATGTGAATACACCCAACTAGCCCCGAATGATTTCCCGTAGGACGACAGCCGCGCGTCCCAGCAATTGCAGCCAACTTTCAATGCCGCCGTCCTGCCTAGGTGGGCGGCGCTTTGACTTTTCAGTTGGATAGCTTCTGAACTTCTACTGCGCTAGGCTGAAAAGCTGTTGCGATTCAGGGGAACCTACGCGAAGATGTAAAAAAGCTCGCGGAGGAAGGCGTGTACTCCCGTCTAGAACGAAAGATGCTGGTGTTCCTGGCACCTTCGGCTCCGCTGTGGCAAGCAATGCTGGAGTGGGAGCAGTACCTCGCAAGGAATCGCATTTTCCTCGAGCAGTTGCTCGATCCTGCGACCACAGTAGGCAAGAGCAAACAAGGGCCGTCGAAGGCTGGACCTCGCGAGTTGCACCTCGGCTCGAACCATGCCTACGCGAACGAGTGGGGCAAGGGCCAAGGCACGTTTCGCAACACTGAACGGCAGCTGCAACAGTTCGGCGATGCGATCGATGCCGTTCAGCGATCAATCGTCCTACTCCGGGACGCCATCAAGAATCAGAACGACGCCCGAGTGCTTCGCCCTGGCGGCGAAAAGCACCCGGCTATCTGCGATATCTGGATCGATCGCATTACGCGTTTTGCCACCACGCTGGATGATCGGAACTACACGGTCTATCAGTCTGGGGCAATTCTTGACATGGGGATCAGAGCGGTCCAAAAGGCCATTGATGCAGTTATCAACCGGAACGCACCTCTCATTGCGCTGGCTTACTACGGTGCAGACCATCGGTTCTTTGAAGATGACCTAGCTGGAAAGGGCGGCGTTCACTATCTCGGCATGCGTCGAGGTGCGCGTTGGCTCCAGGCGCCGCTTCAAGTGCGGTACGCGCTAGACCTGGACGGCGGTGTTGTTCTTCGCTGCAAGCTGCATATTCCAAACCTTCAAGGCTCAAAAGCGCCTTGGGAGTACGACGGAGTCTTGCGGGAACTACGAGACAACCTGTACTTTGTATTCGAGAAGCGCGCGAAGGCCGGTGGCGGCCGCAAAGACTTCTTCTTCCTGGTGGTGAGTGCTTCTCAAACGCCAGGCTCGAAGCAGAACGTTTTGGCTGGAACCTACCTCACCTCAGATCAAGATGACCGCAGAACGACTGTGTCTGGACAGGCGGTCATGTGGCGCGTGTCTCCCTATGCAGATGGCGACGAAGAGCGCGAGAAGGAGCAGGCGGCCAAGATGAGGGAAGCCTGGGATCTGGATCCGAAGGCTGACCGTCCAAATGGTGCAGATGTTGAGCACATGATGGCCTTGCTCGCAGAGTACGACGAAGCATCTGTACCTGCACCGCCTGCAAAGCGGGCACGTGCGAAGGTTGGACTCAAACCCGCGCAACACATCAGGCAACACCCGAAACCGCGCGCCAAGGGCCGATGAAGCCAGCGCGCTAGTTGGTATGGCGGGTATGCGAACGTTGCCTTGACCAAGAACATCCTCTTCCCGCCCACGATCACGAACAGCGACATCGAGGATCGCAAGATCTACAACGCGAACATGTTCGGGCAGGGCAACGGGGGACACACCTTCAACTCAGTGCTCACCGATTCGGAGCGCAAGGCCCTCAGCGCGTACCTGAAGACGCTGTAACGCGTCGAACGAGGTCGATGCGAATGGAGGGGCACCGGCACCGGCCCGTGCAGCAGCGGGCGCCTTCGCTTGGCGTTTTGCGCCAGCATATGCTCAAAGGCAACCGCCGGTCGTTCCCTTCCGAAATCGAGGAGAGCGAGGATGGATCAGTTGATCAATGCCGGCGTCGACCGCGCAGTGCGAGGAATGGAGATCCGGGCCTACGTAGTGCGTGGCGGCCAGATCCGGCGCAGCGGCACCGTGGACGAGGTTCGTGAAGAAGCGCTAGAGGAGGAGTGTCTCTAGCTTGTCCCACCTGGCCGTCGATCGACGGCCAGGCGTTGCCGAGTGGAGTGCGCGAAGGCGAGTCGATAAGCTGAACGGCGCCCGAGGGCATGGCAGCGTCGCTGAGTCAAAGACCTGATGCCGGTCACTTGCGTAGCCTGGTGCTCATCACATTGCGAGAGCGTCACGGCAGCGATGGCAGCTCCAGCAGATCGATTCCCACGACCACTCCCCAGACAATGGGGCTCGTCTTGCTCGTCGGCACTCGCTGGCGGGATTCGCAGGCCTGCCTCACGCTTCGGGCCCGCTCTCTGAGCCGACCCGGTTGGGTCGGGGGCTGGAGACCCGTTCGGTCGATCGTCGAGATGAACGGGACGCGACTCGACGCCCGCCCGCCGACGGCCTTACCCCGCGAAACCGTTGACACCTCACTGAGCTTCGATGAATACTTACATAGATGGCCATGCAGCTGTCCGCCACCGTTGCACACGCAGGTGACACGTCAGATGTGTGGCTAGGCAGCCCGGTAGTCCAAGTTTTCGACAACTACGTCGAGATGGAGGAACTGCGAACGGAAGTGCTTGCGCTGCATGACAGCTTGCTCCCTGCGGATGGTCGTGGTGCTGCCGTCTGGCACCTGCAGGACGAGGCGCCCGGCGCTGCGCCGCAGCCAATCCGTGCACTGGCATGGCGCATCTTCGCGGACGCTGTGGCGCGCGGAGTCCGCGCGATCGAGTACTGGTCCAACACGATCGGCGTGGGACACCAACTGCCGGCGCACATCGACAAGGACGAGGGGTTGTACCGCCGCAGTGGAGTGGTGGTTTCGCCGGTGCTGACGGCTGTCTACTACGCCGACGTCTGTGTATTCACTGGGGGTCAACTCGATGTTGAAGGAATATTGGTCAAGCCCCGACAGAATCGTTTGGTGATGTTTGACGGTTGTCTTTCGCACCAAGTCCGTCGCGTGAGGACAGGGGTCCGGCGGAGCTTGGTTCTCAACGCGTGGCGCTCGCCACCCAGCCCGTGACTCGGGAGAAGGGACGAAACGATGTCGACCTCCAAGAAGCAACCTCCCTCCAAGACAGCCGCATCCAAGAAGGCGGTCGCCAAAAAGGCGACCGCAGCCAAGAAGACTTCAGCTGCGGCGCCTAAGGCGAAACGGTTCACCGAGTACGAAGAGCGCGAACGCGGGCACCGATACGCGAAGGTGATCGCGCGCGCCTGGGCCGACGAGAAGTTCAGGAAGCGACTCATGGACGAGCCCGCCGCGGTACTCGGTGAATTTGACATTGCGGTGCCCAAGGATCACACCGTCAAGGTGGTCAGTGAAGCGCCCGCAACCAAAGGACGACGCGAGATTGTCTTCGTGCTGCCCGCCAAGCCGCGTGGGTGGATCGAACTGGAGTCTCGCTCGCTGACGGCTTCACCCAAGGACGACTGGCTGGACGGTGGTGAAGCGCAGTTGGCCAAAGCTAAGCCGAGGCCAAAACCAAAGCCCACTCCGTTTCCCTGCGCCAAGTGCTGGAATGGTTGCTGTTGATCGAAGTGTCTCGGTGCGCGCAGCACGGTCGGCGAGTTTGCCGCCTAGCTGCAGCGCGTCTTGACCCGGCGGCCAAACGCCAAGCAACGTGTTGAAGGCACCTCGACTGCGGCCGGATCTGCGCGCACGCGTCGTGCCTGGGGAAGGAGTCGTTCTGGTCGACGGCGAGAGTTGTACGGTCCTACTTGATCCGGTGTCAGAGCGAATCGTGCCGCTGCTGGATGGGCGCCACTCTCCCGAAGATATCGCCGAGGCGATGTCCGACGAGTTGCCACTGGAGGAGGTTTATTTCGCGCTCCTCCAACTGGAGCAACAGGGCTATGTGTCCGAGTGCGCGCCGGAGATCTCCGATGACCTGGCCGCATTCTGGTCCGCCGGCGGACTCGACCCTGCGGAGGCTGTTGCGAGTACGGCACGCGCGGAAGCGCACTTCCTGACCCTGGGAGGTCTGGATTCGCAACCGGTGGAGGACGCACTGAGGGCAGCAGGAGTCCGCATCCACACGAAAGCGGCGTTCCAGCTCGTCTTCACCGACGACTACCTCAACCCGGCGCTTGCCGAGATCAATGAGCAAGCACTGCGCACACGGATTCCGTGGCTCCTTTTCGGTCCTCTTGGGCGCAAGCTCTGGATGGGGCCGCTGTTCCTACCGCACGAGGGAGCTTGCTGGGAATGCCTCGCCTTTCGACGCCGTTCAGCGCAATTCCTCGTGGATCTGGGACGCCCGGGCGCCCACCCAAGCCAACGCGGCGGCATGCTTCCTTCGACTCTTGCCGTCGCTGCCGATGCAGCCGCCCTCGAGGTGTTGAAGTTCTTCGCGGCGGGTGGCCGGACACCGCTGCTGGATCGCCTCGTCACCTTCGACCTGCTTCGCACCGACATGCAGTCCCACGTCGTGACTCGCAGGCCGCAATGTACGAGTTGTGGATCTCCTAGCGTGTCCGCCAATCGGCCGCCACCGGCCCTTGTTTCGCGCGCGAAGGGCTTCACGTCCGACGGAGGCTTTCGCGTTGATACACCGAAGGCAACGCTCGATCGATACATGCGACACGTGAGTCCGCTGACGGGGATCGTCGATGCGATCGAACCCATTGGCAATCTTCCCGAAGAGATGCCAGCCGTGAACTTCCACGTTTTCACGGCTGGCCACAACTTCGCCTTTCAGTTCAAGAACCTGCGCGCCTTCGCGGAGAACATGCGCAGCCGAAGCGCGGGAAAGGGAATGACCGCCGACCAGGCACGCGCCGGCGCGTTGGCAGAAGCGCTGGAACGGTACTCTGCGATCTTTCACGGTGACGAGCAGCGCGTGCGCGCGAGTTACCGCGCACTTGGGGAGCGCGCGATTCATCCCAATGCGTGCATGCTCTTCAGCGACCGTCAGTACGACGAACGTGAGCGCTTCGGACCGGGCAAGGACACATACAGTCAGCGCGTTCCGCTGCGTCTGGACGAACATGCGGAGATCGACTGGTCGCCGCTGTTCTCGCTCACCCGTCGCGAATGGCGCTACTTGCCAACGCTCTACCAATACTTTCCGTCGCAGCTCGGGCGGGGAGCGCAGCCATCATCCCCGTACTTCTATGCCGACTCCAATGGCAATGCTTCCGGCAACGTGCTCGAAGAGGCGGTCCTACAAGGTTTCCTGGAGCTAGCCGAGCGCGATGCGGTGGCCATCTGGTGGTACAACCGCATGCGCCGAAGAGGGGTAGATCTCACGAGCTTCCGGGAGCGCTACTTCCAAGAGTTCGTGGCAATGTACGAGAGCATTGGTCGGGAAGTCTGGGTCCTCGACATCAGCAATGACCTGCAGATCCCGGCATTCGCCGCCCTTTCCAGGTCGCGCCGGGGCCGCGAGGACATCGTGTTCGGCTTCGGCTGCCACCTCGACGCCAGGCTTGGCGTCTCGCGAGCGCTGACAGAGATGAACCAGATGCTCGCCTTGTCTTTTGGGGAGAACGAGCCGCAGGGTATTGCGCGAGGGCTTGACCTGGAGCTGAACGAGTGGTTTCGCACGGCGACACTCGAATCGGAGCCCTACTTGGTGCCGCTAAAGGACGTGCCGTGTGCCGACGGTGGAAGCTTCGCCGTCCCGTCGAGTACCGATCTACTGGATGACATTCGGCTGTGTCAGTCGCGTGTGGAGCGCCTGGGCCTGGAGATGCTCTTGCTCGAGCAGACCCGTCCCGACGTGGGCATGCCCGCGGTGAAGGTTGTCGTGCCGGGACTTCGGCACTTCTGGCCGCGCTTCGCGCCAGGGCGGCTGTTCGATGTTCCCACCCAGCAGGGATGGCTCGCGCGCCGCTTGAGCGAGGACGAACTCAATCCTCGCCGAATGTTCTTCTAGTCGGACAGCAGATTTGAAGGCACGTCACTCTCTGCGCTCCCACGTGGCCCGTGTTGCGCGTGAGCCGACAAGACTGTGCGCCAACCCAAGGCGGCGCGCAGAACTGGTGGAGGTGCTGAGCCTCATCGACCAAGAGGAGCCTCGACCGAAGCTGCTTCTGCGCGCCTTGGCGACGTTGCTACGCGGCGGTGTGCGGGCAGAGGAACTGGGCCCGTTGATGGCTCGGGCCGATCCGATCGAACTGGCGCGCCTGTTCTACATGATCGAATGGTTCGACGGCCGGGGCCTCCTCTGCAAGTCGGTTGAAGACCGTCGTGGCTTTCACGTCGCGATGGTGGAGCCGGTCGGCGCCCGACGTCTCCCAGAAGCGCCATTGACCGACGACACGATGCTCGCGCTTTCGCCTTATGCGCTGGCAGCCCGGTGCGGCGAGACAATGGTTCTGGAGGCTGCGACCGGTACGGCGCGCATCCTGCTCGTGGAGCCGAAGTGTCTCTGGTTGTTCGGCTTACTCGCTGCTCCGACCAGCGCTGCCGATGTCATCGCCAAGGCCGATACGGCTCTCGGCAGAGCCGCCGTCATGGCTCTCCTGGGTTCAGCAGTCGGAGCTGGAATCGTGGAGCTCCTCGACGCGCAAACCGGCAACTCGCCAGCCGCGAACGCGTCGGATCAAGGTTGGGTTCTTCACGACCTTCTGTTTCACGCGCGGAGTCGTGAAGGTTGGAACACCGCGCCATGTGGAGCAACCTACCGATTCCGCGGACAGACGGCCCCTTCTCCAGCGCTAAAGCAACTGTCTTCCGAGAGGGCGGTAGCCCTTCCGGCCTCTGCGCTGGTTGCAGGCTCCGAAAGCTTCCTGGCGGTGCTGGAGCGACGGCGCTCACTTCGGGAGGGCGAAGGCCCGATGACGCTGCAAGCGCTCGGTGACCTCCTGTACCACGCTGCTCGTGTGCGCAACATCTCGGTCGGGCCAGACGGCGGCGAGATCACCGACCGACCCTATCCGAGCGCAGGTGCCTCATACGAACTCGAGATTCATGTTGTGGTCGGACGTTGCGCAGGTCTAGATCCGGGGATCTACACGCACGATCCGGCCAATCATCGCCTCGTCTTCCCCACCGGTACCGCGAACGGAGCACAGTTTCTTGAAGACGCCAGGATCGCCTGCGGGGCTACTGCCGTACCCGACGTACTGCTGGTCATCACGTCACGCTTCCGGCGACTGGCGTGGAAGTACGAGTCCATCGCCTACGCGCTGGCGCTCAAGAATGCCGGAGTACTACTGCAGACACTTTGCTTGACAGCAGCGGCGCTGGACCTCGCAGCTTGCCCGGTCGGCAACGGCGATGGCCCGGCGTTCTGCGCGGCCACGGGCCTGGACTACTTCGAGGAGTCCCCGGTGGCCGAGCTGTCTCTGTACGGATTTCGGAGCGTGAAGGCGTGAGTCTCTCCTGGCCACCGCTGCCGGTGACCTTGCGTTCGATCAGACGCCAGACCGCGACCGGCCTGACGCCCGCGGCACTCCATTCGCCAACCCCTCAATTGTTTTCCGGCCATTGCGCGGGCTGGCCGCTCACACGCGAACTGTCGGCGAGACGGCTCGACCTGACCAAGATCGCGTACCTGAGCGAGCTCAGTGGGCGTCAGCGCATTCAGTTCACCTACCTCCCGCCGGCAATGGCCGGAGACCTTGGCTGCGCGCCCAACGGACGTCCCAACGTGCCGTATCTCAGCCATGAAGCCACACTGTCCGACTTCTTGCAAGGCATCGCAAGCTGCCTTCGCCATGCGGATGGCAGCGTTGCATACGCTCAGTCGCGACCCCTTCGATCCTTTCCCCGATTTGCAGGGATGCTCGGGTGCGACGAAGTTCTCGGCGATCTGCCGGAGGCAAGCCGCCGCCTTTGGCTTGGATCCGGCGGGCATGTGAATAACCTTCACTTCGATTGCTTCGCCAACTTCCTGTTCATGATTGCAGGGTACAAGCGAGTTTGCTTGTTCCCGCCGGACTCATTTGTGGAGCTGCGGCCGACACCGCCTCGCCGCGGCATCGGTGGTGCGACGGGTAGTCCAGTGAAGCTGCTGCGGCCACAAACCAAGGACATGGCCAGACTGCGGCGTCTCGCGCGCCGGGGTATGTACGTCGTGCTGCGTCCCGGCGACGCGCTGTTCATTCCTCCCAACTGGTGGCATCACGTCGAAGGACAGCGCCTCAACCTAATGGTGAACGCCTGGGTCCACGCGATCGAGCGGCCCACTCTAGGCTCGCTTGAAGATGGCTTGCAACGCACGATTCGCGCGATGGCGGATATGCGGCCGACGGTGCGAATCAGCCTGAGGGATGTCGTGCGTCGAGCTTGCAAGGGCGAGCCCGCCTCGCAGGTTCTAAGGCAGGTTCCGACGGACATTGCAGTCGTCCTGGCCCCCATTCTGAAATCGATTGTCGACCTGCAGCTTCCTTCTGAATGGCGCTCATTCGCCGCCGCCGCCGCCGACTACTACTTGTTCACTGCGAGCGCAGATTCAAGGCAATGGGCCGAGATCGTAAGCTACGCAATCGAGCGGAATGCGGGCGAGCGCTTCATTTCCCAGGAACTATGAGCGAAGTCAAAATGCCCGAGCCGACGTGGCAACGAACGCTGCAGCTTCACTGGGAACGCCGCCCTGTGGTGCTACCTGCTCGGGACACGCTGGTCTCGCCTCGAGCGCTGTTCACCATCGCCTGCGAACTCGGCGCGCGCTGCCCGCAAGATGGCCCGCCAAGCGATTTCGTTGTGCACTTCGCCAGCGGCCAACGTCGTGCCGTTGTCGCCCAGGCGCTGTTTCCGCGCCTGCAGGACCAAACGTTCAGTGGCTACGCCGCGCGCATTGAACGAGAGCTTTCGACGAGATCCTTCCTGCTCTACGTTCGAGGATTCGCCGAGCATGCGCCAGCGCTGCGTGAACGTGCCCTGAGCCGACTCCAATCCTTGCGCCAAGCCGGCTTGCACTGGCGCCATCTGGAGGTAGAACTGTATATCGGCCGCTACGACTGGACGGCGATCGGCGTGCACCGCGAACGATGCGGGAACCTTCACGAGGTCATCCTGGGTCGAAAACAGCTGTTGTTCTGGCCTCCTCGAGTGCTTGCTGCTCGCGGTGATCGACCAGAGTGCGCGCAACACGGCGAAAGCCGCCAGCGAGCGGTTGATGCGGGCCTGCTGGATCGCGCATCCGTTTGCTGTCGGGCGCGCAGTGGCGAAACAATCTACTTTCCAAGCGGGCATTGGCACGTCGGGGCATCGCCGCGGCTCAGCGCGGCGGTCGACCTCGCGCTCTACGGGATCGGGAGCTCACGGCCTGGCAGGCCTTTGAAAGATTCGACGCGGTGAATACAGAGATCCTGCGTCGGCCACAGCGGCGCCGATTCGGATACCTGGAGGCTGAGAGGGCCGGCCCGCTGGTCAGCGAACTCGAGGAGTGCGGTCCGGTGGCCGTCACTGACCTGACGCTCGGTCCCGCGCGGGGGCACCATGTTGCGCGGGAGATTGCCGAGCAACTGGGCGTGTCGCTGCCGGACCTAGGTCATCAGGCGACGGACGATTCAACGCAGAACATCGAGGATGAACTGCACGGGCATGTCGGCCGTCGTGCCGCCTTCGCTCTCGCCGAGAGCTTGGCCGAGCCCTTGCGACGCGGTCGTTTCTGGGTCGTCGTGCTGGCACCGCTCGCCGAGGCGACATGGGGCGACGCGAACCTCGCGCTTATCGAGTTGCTGGCCGACATGTTGCGAGCGAGCGTTCCGCGCGTGGTGATCGTGCGACTTGCTTCGGTTGCGATGGCGCCGGTTCCCGCACACTGGACCTTGCTGGAACATCGATTGCGACGCACCCTGGAGATGCCTGTGGAAGAACAGGTGGCCAACCGAAATAGGTTCTCGCCTGGACTGCTCCCTCTGGGAGCAGCAGTCGTTCGGTCCGGTGGGGTTGTGACGTTCCGAACCGCATTGGGTGCACGGTTCATCGAGATGTGCCATCGTCCGCAGCGACAGGAAAGCACGCGAAGGCCTGCGTCCGTGGCCACGCGCCTGCAGTCTGCCGAGGATGCTGCGGTACAGGGAGATTTGGCCTTTGCCATTCACCGGGCAGAGACTGCGTATCGTCTTGCCCGCGGCGAAGAGCGTCGCGCCACAGTCCTCTATCCACTGCAGATCTACCGCATCCGTGCCGCCCGATTCGAAGAAGCTGCTCGAGCGGTGTTTCCGTTCGTGGGGATTCGTCCCGAGCTTCTCCGGCAATTGCTTGGTTGCACGGGTTATGCCGCCGCCATGGCGGGCGACCCGATGCTTGCACGTTGGTTTGTCTGCGCCGCGAACCCGAGCATCGCCCCACATGAGTGGCCAGACCTTTTCTCGCGCAACTCGCTCGCGCTGGCGCTCGCGCGCGGCGGCGATGTCGCCGGTGCGCTCGATCTTTTGCAGAGCGTCCTCGCGGAAAGCCGCCAGGCCAGGACAGTTCATCATCACCTGGTCGCGATCACTGCTCTAAACATCGCACGCGTCCATCGTCAGCTTGAGCACAAGGCCCGAACGGCCAACGCCGTTCAACTTTGGGCACGTGAGATCGAGGGCCACGCGACCACCTCAGAGCTCCTCTACGGCAATCTCTTTCGCGCGCGCATGGCCTTCGATGCTGATGCGAAGAACACCCTCATGCACTGGATGCGCGCAGCGTTGCACTGGGTGGCGCAGTCGCACCCGGAATGCATGGGATGGCGCGCAGCGTCGGCAATCCTGAGGCGCAGGGTAGAGGCCGCAGATGTCGACGCGATCTGTGATGTCTTCCAGTTGGAACTGATGCAGGCAGCGGAAGCGGCGGAAGTTCGGCCTGTGACCACCGACGGTGCACCCACCTATGCGTACGTGCCGCGTATCTGCGATGCGGTTCCGCACCCGCTCACGGCGATTCAGGCGCCGGGCCTCGGGCTGCTTGCAAGTACCAGGCGCATCGCCCCTGCGTACGACACGACTGCGCACCGTCGCTTGCGTCGTACCTTGTCTGGACTGCTCGTCAGGCTCGTAGGCTCGAAAGCGGCCGCGCCGACGTACCTTCTCGATGCCGATCTCGGCTACGACCTTCCAAGCACGCTCAATGGGGTCGTCGATTCGGCCGCACGATGCGGTGCGCGGGCGTTAGTCCATGATCACACTGTGTTCGCTTTCGATGACGCGGCACAGCGCGCGTGGAGGAAGGGCGCCTTGGTTCAGTGGAGCGCCGCCGTGGACGATCTGCTTGTCCACCCTGGCGGCTCCACCGTGCGCTTCAAGCGAAACCGGCCCCCGCTGCTTCTTGATCGTCAGGAAGCTGATCTCGTCCGATCGGTGCGCTGGGGCGTGCGACTGCAAGGATGCGTTTCGCACACTGTCGAGCTTGCGCGCGAACTCGAACGGCTGGGCGTTCTTCGGCTGTACACCCCCGCCGGTGCGGCGGCAATTTGAGACCCCTTATCGAGGGAAGATCATGCCAAAGAAGACTATTGGACGGCCAACAATGCTCACGCGTGCCGAGTTCTCGCCGCTTGCTGGCGCTGAGCCACTCATTTTGAAGGCATATCTGACGGATGGGAAGACCGATGTGATCATTCGGGCGAACGATGTCCGGCGCGAGTGGATCACGCGGGATACCGATGGCAATGCCTACCGCTGCATTCCGATCAACATGGCTTCGAGCCTCGGTTGGAGCTTCTTGATGCCGTTTACGCTGACAGTGGTCTACGACGGCAAGCGAATGGCCATATCGGCCAGGAGCCGACGAATCGACGCAACGCGTTTGGTCACCGACCAGTTCGGTGGCGGGATATTCACCTTCTACGTGGCCGTCATGTTTCGCTCGCCGCCTGGTCACAACCTCTTCGTGACCGGTCCCTTGAACGAGCCGCGCCGTGGTGCTTCGCCATTGAGTGGCATCGTGGAGACTGACTGGGTGGAGGTGAACTTCACCATGAACTGGAAGGTCACCGAGCTCAACCATCCGGTGACATTTCACAAGGGTGAACCCTTTTGCACATTCTTCCCATATCCCCGGCACTACGCCGAAAACTTTAGACCGGAGATTCGCCTCCTTTCGGAGGAACCCGAGTTGCAGGTTCGCTACGAACGTTGGTTGTTTCACCGGCTGACAACGGAGTCACCAGAGGGGCAGTACGCACGCGGGGAGCACTACATCGATGCAGGCAGAGGGCCGTTTCCGGATCATCAACGGCGGATCCAGATGGAGGAGTTTCAATTGCGACGACAGCGCCGATCCTCCCGATAGATCTGCTCGGGGGAAACGCAGGTTCCCGAGAGGTCAGAGGCAGTCTGTGCCGAGTTCATCGTGCCGGCGCAACCGGCGAGTTCCAACCCTTCGATCGCGTGCCATACAGACCGGGTCACGCACCTCATATCAAACGCTGAGCGTCGTCACGCAGCTCGCTGGCGCAATGCTGGCCGAGAACTCCAGAATCGGGTGGTCGGGAGACGAGTGACCGGAGGACTCAAGGAACTTGCCTTCGGCAACGCGCTGTCGGGTCTGCTGCACGAATCGCTCACCTTCCGCTGTGTTGGTGTGGATAGTCTCTGCGTTGGTTGAGCCGGCGCCTGCGGCGAGACTCAACGACTGCTTGGTGCGAGTCAGCGTGAGCTCGCGCGCCAGCATCCACCGACGGCAACCGGCCACGAAGCGACACTCGCCCCTGAGCCGGAAAGCTGCCCTTCAGCGCCCACAAGCGCCCCACAGCCGAAGCACGACGCGAGCACCTTATGTGTGTGCGTCGGCGATAAGGGAGCGCCGAGCCCAGGCTCGCGAGCGCTCCCTTGCCCACAATGCGATTATTCGATCGATCGCACTTGCCGCGTGAGATGGAAAAGTGTCGGCGCACTGAGTACGAGCCACTCAGGAGCTTCGGCTTAGGGGCTTGCAGGCAAGAGGCCGCCGTGGCCCACTTCCAGGGCAGATTGGCATCGCCCGTTGCGCGCGTGGGCTCTTGCGTCGTCGGTGCTGCATAGGAGTTTGAAGATGCAAGCCAAGATCCGGGCGTTTGCCCGGTACGCCGATGGTTCGCCCTGGCCGGGCGCGACATTGCAGCTTTCCGTCCGCTCCTCGCTGCCGGCCGACCCGCCGCAGAGGCCTCAAACCCGGCCGGTGCAAGTGATCATTGCTGAGGCTCGCGGCGACCACCAGGGCTACGCCGTGATCGACCTCGGCCGCCTGCCGCCGACCACGCGCGGCCTGCTCATCACGACGCTGCAGGCGCTGGTGAAGTTGGGCAGTGGCGAGATCGTGCTGTCCATCGCTGAAGACCCCACCGCGCACGCGCCGGTGCTGGCATTGGATGAGCTGGTCGGCCTCGCCTCACAGGTGAGCTTGCAAGGGCAGGCCGAGCTCATTGTGGCAGCGGCCTTGGACACCTGTCGCGCGGTGAACGTGGTATCGGCACTCGGCCCAATGGAGACTCCTGAAAGCGGCACCGCGGGCCTCGTGGAGCGCCCCGATAGCTGCGACTATCGGCTCTCGCCGGCCTCCTTTGTGGTACGTAGCGTGGCGCGCGCCGGGGATGCGCAGGGATGCGAGCACCTTATGCCTTCGGCTTACCCGGTGCGGACGCGTACGCTGCGCCGAACTGTGGTGCGCAACCCGCAAAGGCCCAAGCCGCCAGAAGGACGCACGTATGAGTCGGCCGATGCGTTCCTGACTGCCATAGTACCCGGCACCGATCGCGGTGTCGTCAGCGACGACGATGAGCTTGGCCCCGACGCGACACCGCGCTTCGCGGAAGTGCACGAGTTCGAGCAGCGCTGGTTCGGCCTGGGCCATTCACTGGGCGAGATCAAGTACAGCTTGGCCCTCGCGCCCGGCGAGGCGGTGCGCATGGCCGTGATCGACTGGTCGCGCACCGACGAGATCTCGCGCGACGACAGCACGCGCTACCTGGAAGATCTGCGCCACCGCCAATCGCGCGAGCGCGAGATCGACGACATCATCGACGGCCGCCTGCGAGAAGACCAAGGAGGCGGCAGCTTCCAGGCCGGCCTCGCCGGCGGCGCCAAGGCCACTGTGCCTGTCAAGGGCGTGCCGGTGGAGATCGACGCGCGCACCGCGCTGGGCGGCGCTGTAAGTCACAGCTGGGGCGAGCGCGACCTGCGCGCACGCGAGCAGCAAGACCTGCAAGAGGAGATCCTGCAGCGTTCGTCGCTTTTCCGCGCGCAAACCAGCACCGTCGTCATCCAGGCCACGCAGGCCGAGCGAAACGTGCTGGCTACACGCATTGTGGCCAACATGAACCGCATGCACGCGCTCACGATCAGCTACTACGAGGTGCTGCGCCATTTTCTCATCACCACTGAGTGGAAGCGCACGCAACATGCGCTGCTGGTGCCGGTGTCGCTGATCAGCTTCGACGACACCACTGCGCGGCGCTTTCGTCCAGCGTTGGAAGACGCGCTGCTCGATCCCTCCCTGTCACCGGCGTTCGAAGCACTCGACCGTTTGAATGGCGGAGCGGGGCTCTACGCCAAGCTGGCGGCAGAGGCGGCGGCAGCGAACGGCCAAGCCGCAAGCACAAGTGGCAGCCCCGGCGACGGTACGCAACTGCCGACTTTGGTCACCCAGACTGCCACCTTCCGCATCGAGCTGTGGTCAGGCCCAGGCAACAACCGCGACACCTGGGGCGAGGTGCGCGTCGTCCTGCGCGTAGCGGGCCAGAACGACGGCATCGAGTTGCTCGCGCTTGGCCCAAAACCCGCAGATAACCTCGACGTATCGGTGGGCACCTTCTGGCACGAAAAGCCGAGCGGAAACGCCAAGCTCAAAGGTGGACAGATTGATCAGCCCTCCGAGAACAAGGATGGCAAGACTCTCAGTTACTACCGCTATCGCAACCAGGCGCTGGTTCTGCCCACGCCAGTGGACGTGAACCGCGTCGAAGAAGTCGAGGTCGAGTTCAAGCGCTACGCCGGCAACTTACCCTTCGCCCGCGAGAACGATGCCTTCGATCTCGACCGGCTAATCTTGGAAGCCGTGTTCCCCGGCACGCAGCCTCGCTTGATGCTGGTCAACAAGGCCTGGAAGCGTACCGAAGGCACGGCCACCTTCCCAAAGGGGTTTGACGGCAAGCAGAGCGAGCCGGTAACCGCCCGCGTCACCCGGGCTGCGAAGGACGAACCACCTTCACCGCAGGCGGGTGAAAGCAAGGGCAGCGGCGGCAACAAGCCCGTGCAGCTGCCTCCCACCGAAGCCAGCGACAAGGCGCTCGTGGCTATGCTGCTGGCTCACCTCAACGCCAACCGCTTTCACTACGGCATGCTGGCCTGGGCCGGCATGCCGTCAAGCGAGCGACGCCGCCGCGTGGGCGCGGCGCTAGGCATCATCGCTGAAGGGCTGGGCGACGAGGTGCTGGGCATCGTAGGCTTCTCCATCGTGCTGCCTTGGGACGGCCCGGTGCCGCCCTGGGTGCCCAGTCTCGGCAGCACACAGCCGCCCCCGCCCACCGAGGACATCGTCACGCTTCCGACGCGTGGCGTGTTTGCCGAGGCGCACCTGGGCCGCTGCAACGGCGCCGAGCAGCGCGACGTGACGCGCTTGTGGAACTTTGCGGAGCTTCCCGTATCGCTGCTGCCCAACATCGAAGGATTGACGCCAGGGCCACGTGGACAGGCACCCAACGTCGCACCGGCTGCGTTGCCGCAGCCTGTGGTGACAATCGTCAACCCGCCAGCCGCGCCTGCGCCCACAGGGCTAGGCCCCGCTTTGGTGACGCTGCAAACGCCGGGAATCTTCCGCGACATGTCGGGGCTGAAAGAGGTGTCTGATCTGCTCGGCAAGCTCATCGAGGCCGGGGCAGACCCGAAAAAGGAACTGATCGACGCCAAGCAGAAGATCGACAAGGAAATCGGCAAGGGCCAGCCCGACGCCGGCAAGCCGCCGCCAACGCCGCCCAACGAGATGCCGCTGTCACCGCCACCGCTGGTGCCAGCGCCCGACACGCCGACGCCACCGAAGACGCCGCAGGAGGAGTGGGACGAGTGGAAGGTGACCAAAGAAACGGGCGAAAAGCCGACGCCCAAGGTGCCACCCGTGCGCTTGAAGCGAATGGACGTGCGGCTGCGCGTATTCACTCCTTCTCGCCTATGGGCCCTCCGGGATGCAGTTCCGAATCTACTGCTCGACGACTTGCTGTCCGATGTGCTCACCATTGGCCCGGCTGGCACCGCACTGCAGCGCTTACTGCGCTTC
Source organism: Rhizobacter sp. AJA081-3 (assembly GCF_017795745.1). GTDB lineage: Bacteria > Pseudomonadota > Gammaproteobacteria > Burkholderiales > Burkholderiaceae_C > Piscinibacter. Next base: position 2,595,662 of record NZ_CP059067.1, read on the forward strand.
GATGGCGAGGCTGCGGGATGGGGAGCCGATGCCTCGGCGCCCGGCATGGTGCGCGCTCAAGTACTCTTCTCGCTGCACCCAACCACCCTGGCCACGACGGGGCTGCAGGCCTCCGCCCGGCTTGCCAAGCGCAGGCTGTGGCTGCTGCCTCAAACGCAGCAAACCACAAGCGCCGGTGCCGTGCCGCTGTACAACACGCCACCGAACTGGGCATGGGAGCCGCGCTCGGGAGCTGTGCCGCTGCTGACCGGATTCGAGCCGCCGGCCGAGCTGAAGCAAGACGTGTTCACGATCGACGCATTGCGCGATGCCGAGACCATCGTGAAGCTGCGACTGAAGTCTTCTCACAAGTACTACTTTCCTTTCAGCGCCAAAGACGTCGTCGGGCAGGTGCCAGACATCGGCATCAGCAAAATCAATACGAAGTTCGTTAAGGACTTGCTGTTGATGGTGGAGGACCTGTCACTGCCCGACTTGTGGCTCGATCTCGACCTGGTGCTCTCGCGCACCGCCAAGGGTGAACTACGGTACCGGCTGCAGGGCAGCCATTCCGCCTTCCCTGCGTTCGAAGTGACGATGAACGGGCAACCCATCCTCCGACACTTGCCGGGCACAGCCGACCCGCAAATGTCGCTGTTGCCGGGCGGGCGCGTCGACGTGGATTCTGGCTTGCGACCCCTGCCGGGGTGACCGGCCAGAAATCATGCGGCGCGCCCGGACGGGCGCATGGGGCAGTTCTCGCTGTCGTCCTGAAGGGTGCGCGGACTGAACCGCACGGATCGCGACAGACAGCATCACACGATCGATCGACGAACCCAGGAGCGCCACGCGCCTGCACCCGCGCATGGCGGGCTCGGTCGCTGTGGGCCAAGCGGTTACCTTGATTGCGCAGCGCGGTGAAAATGGCGGCGGCCTCATACCGAAGGGCCAGAGGTATGGTGGGCACGGCGCTATGCAATGATGGCTGTGTGCGGACGGCCTCGGATAGGGGCGAGGGGAGGTTCATGGCCGACCGAAACATTACTTACCAGTCCTTCACCGGAACGTTCACTGCGAGGCGATTGCGAACGCTTGGCGCTCCGCGTCGACCGTCAGCTTTGCGGTAGCCCACGAAACTCGGGTTGCATCGGCTAGTTCAGCCTTTGGCTGCCAAGGACTGATCACGAACGGCAGGTCTTGCTGATCTGGAGTGGCGACAGTGGGTCGGTACCGCCACATCGCGGCCTGAGAGAGCTGACATAGCCAAGCACCTGGGCGGCGGGGCCCGGTGGACCTGGAGAACCGGCTCGACGGCAGCTTCCTGGGCACTGCGGTCACAGGCCGCGGCAGAAGTCGAACGGCCGGTTCCGGCGGCCGCCGACACTCGCGGTCGCAGATCGAATGACCGCCCCCAGTCTTGACCGGCTGATCGAATCGGCAATGAGTTCAGTTGCCGATGGCCAGCTCCGCCTGCCGATGAGGGGCCGATCGGCCACTGTGCAATCAACGGGCGTGCACCACTACTGTCATTGACGACGCGCCACCAAGTCCGCCGCGAAGAATGTGTTGAGGTCCTCCCCCGCGGCCGCCTCTGCAAAACCGTCAAATCACCCTCCTCGCGATCAGCCGCGCCGCGCGCATGAACCCTCCCCATGCAGGACGAGCGAGCGCTCCGCCAACGCTGATCCGCCTCACGCCCAGAGTTCGATCTGTTCCGAAATCCGCACCTGCTGGGCCAGAAGTTCTGAAGCGATGTCCTGGCCATTAAATTGAGCCTTTGAGGTGGATGCCGATCGATCATAGGCGACCCAAATTCCGCAGACGATTCCGCGCTACCTGTCGTCACACACACGCCGATTCCGCCTGATCGGCCTCTTGGCGGCTTGGAAGTAGGTGCGAGATCGCCCTGCACTCTCGCGCAAGGCGTCCTCCTACCCGGCCAGGTCCGGTTCTCGACGTCGTCCGACTCTGCGGCGGTGACTGAAACTCGGCTTCGCTCGTGGCATTTCGCTGCCCGTGCCTGCTTTGGTGCTTATCAGCTGGCCGCCAGTCGCCGTCGGGCCCATCTCCGAGCGCTGATCACGCATTTCGTACTTCTACGTCCCGACCGGTCTGGCAATCGCGTCGGCGAACTTGCAGCATGACGTCAAACGATCTGCCGACTCGCCAAAACCGGCTTAGTTCGTCGATCCGAATTCGCAAAGTGAAGACCTCTCAAACACCTGTCCAAGGACGGAGGACTTCATGGAACAGCAAGCCGGGTCGACCTACCTGACCGCTCGCGAACTCGCGCAGCGCATCAAGTACAAGCCCAACGTCATCAACAACATGCTGAAGGACTCGGTCCTTCTGGAGGGCGTCCACTACGTGCGCCCGTTCGGTCGGCGCAAGGTGCTGTACCTCTGGGAGGCGGTCGAGCGCACGATGCTCGAGGGCGGTGCGCGCTCGGCGGCGGTGATGGCGATGGGTCAGTGAGGCGCCCATGGCATCGGTACGTCAACACCGCGGTCGCCTGCTGATCGACTATCGCGAAGGTGGAACGCGACAGCGGGTCTACACCAAGCTCGCCGACAGCCCCGCCAACCGGGTCCAGCTCGAGCAGGTCGCCGCCCAGGTCGAGCTTGCGCTCACCAAAGGCAACAGCGTCGAGACCATTCTCGTGCAGGCAGGTCTGCTGGCCGGCCCCGAGCCGGTCTTCATCGCGCCGCCGCAGCATCTGCGTCCGACCACTGCGGCCGCTACGACAGCGACACCTGCGTTCTCCGCCTTTGCGGAGCAATGGTTCGGGGAGTTCAAGGTCGGCTGGCGCAAGACCTACATCACCACGGTGCGCGGCATTCTCGACCAGCACCTGCTGCCTCGCTTCGGGCAGTTGATGGTCGGTGCAGTCACGCGTGCCCTGATCCTGGATTTTCGCGCCCACCTGGCCGCCGTGCGCGGCCGCCGGCCGGGCACGAAGCTGTCGCCCGCGCGGATCAACACCATCATGCTGATCCTGCGCCAGGTCCTGCAAGAAGCGGCTGACCGCTATGAGTTCACTCTGCCGATGGCGCGCCTCAAGCCGCTCAAGGTGCCGAAGTCGGACGTCCAGCCCTTCACCCTCGAGCAGACCCATCTGCTGATCAACACGATCCGCAAGGACTACCAGAACTACCTCAAGGTCCGCTTCTTCACGGGCATGCGATCGGGTGAGTTGCACGGCCTGAAGTGGAAGTACGTTGACTTCGAAAAGCGGTTGATCCTGGTGCGCGAAGCGTTTGTTGGCGGTGAAGACGAGTACACCAAGACAGACTCGTCGCAAAGGGACATCCCCCTCAGTAGGGTCGTCTGGGAGGCACTTTCCGCCCAACACAAGGTGACGGGTCACCAGGAGTACGTCTTCTGCAATCGGGCGGGTGAGCCGATCGACACGAACAACTTCACCAAGCGCATCTGGTATCCGCTGCTGCGCCACCTCGGATTGGCCCTGCGCCGGCCCTACCAGACGCGGCACACAGCGGCCACCTTGTGGCTTGAGGCCGGCGAGTCTCCCGCGTGGGTGGCGATGGCCCTGGGTCATTCTTCGCAGGCCATGCTCTGGAAGACGTATGCACGCTACTGCGCCAACCTGACCCGGCGCGACGGCTCGGCCATGGACCGGCTGCTGAACGCGACCTTCGGGGTGCAGGCCGACGCTGGCGCGACCCCGCCACCCGCCCAGCCGCCGCCGGGGAACGCTGAGAACGCCGCGGCCGCGTAAGCCGCAACCACCGCACCACTGACAACGCGGGCCCATGGCTCGCGCGGGTGAACTCGCGCCTCAGGCATGCCCGTCCACGGGACTTGGTGGAGTTCCCCTCTCGAAGGAGTTCGATCATGAAACAACGCAAGTCTCCGCCCCCTGCCCTGCCCCAGGACTTCGAAGCCGCGGAATCCGGCCTCGGCTTCACCGTCTGGGTCCATCTCGCCCGCCCCGCATCCGCGGCCGAGGTCAGGCTCTACCGGCAAGGCCTGGACCGCTACCTCGACGAGAACGGGCTGTCGCGCAGCATGAACCCGCTGCACATGCTGGTGTGGGCCACCGAGCGCAGCCTGACGCTCGTGGACCAGATCGACCTGCTGGTCTGGATGGTGCACGACGGTCGCGCGGTTGCGGTCGAGATCGGCCCGCTGCAGACACACATGGGCCTGCCGGCCGGTCGCGATCGGGTGCCCACCTTGCCGGTACGCCTGGCCGACAACTCGCTGCTCTCGATGGTATGGCTGTACCGCGTCGGACACCTTCCCGCCGAACAGTGCGTCGAGATGCTCGGCGGGTTCCAGGGTCCGGTGACGCTGCATTGAGGAGACGGCCATGAAGCAACTCAGTCTCTGGCCGCGCAACGGGCTCCCGCAACCGGCAGGCGTCGCTCGGGCTCGGTCCGGGCGAGGCCAGGCGTTCCGGCGCCACCAGCCGGTTCCGCGTCTGCGCTACGTGACGGCAGATCGCGAGCCGCAGGTGCTCTGGGCCGATCCCGAGCAATCGCCGCAGGACCGGTGGTACGCCATCGAGGATCTCCTTCTCCGATTGGCCGCCCGCCTGCCGGTTCACGCGGTACTGGTGGACCGCCACTGGCAGATCACGCTGGCGGGCATCCTCGAGCACGAGGACGACGAGGTCCGCTCGCTTGCCGCGGTTGCGGCCGACACGGCGACATTCGCCTGGCGCACCGATGGTCAACGCAGCTGCTTCGCGCAGGCCGTGCTCCGCGAGGGCAGCGACCTGGTGATCGTTCTGGCCTCCGTGGCGACGATCGCTCGGTGGCCTCTGGGCGCCGACCTCGGCTGGCAGGTCACGGCGTTGATGTCCCGGCTGCGGGCGCTGTCGGCGCCCGCGAGCGAGCGACCGGACAGCCGCTACGCCGCAGACTTGCGCCGTCGTCCGCGCGCCAGTTGCGCGACCACGCGCGCGACGAGTTCTCCGCCGTCGAGTTCGAGCGCGCCGGCGATGCGCAGCAGCAAGGCCAACGATGGCTGACGTTCGCCGCGCTCGAGCTTGCCGTAGTAGGAGCGATCGACGTTGGCGAGCAGCGCGAACTTGTCCTGGGCGACGCCGCGCTCTTCGCGCAGCGCGCGGACCACCTCGCCGAAGGCGCGCGCCACGTTCGGTTCGAACGAGGTGGCGCGTTTGGCAACAGGGGTGGAGCGATTCGAGGCGGTAACCACGATCGCAGCGTGCCCGGCATGCTATCTTGTTGGACACGGCATATATGCCGTATTTCACAGCGCGAGGGTCGTCTCGCGCTCAACACTGAAGAGGGAGATTCCCATGAAGAACCACATCATTGCTTCCTGCGCACTCGCGACGCTGCTCGGTGGCTGCGCATCGATGACCCCGACGAAGGAGACGTCGGTGGGCTACGCGATCTACGACATCAAGGCGTCGGGCGACGTGGGCAATGCCAAGCTCGCCGAGGCGATCAGGACCGCGCTGCAGCGCAATACCAGCCGCTTGCAGGTCAGCAATGGCATCCCGCCGTCACCCCTGCCGGAGAAGGCGCCACGCTTCCAGTTGGTCTCGCCCTTCAAGGGCAGCAATCTGGGCGCCCTGGCGGCTGCGCAGGGTCAGTCGCTGCAGGTTCCGACCTGCGAGGGCGCGACACTGACCGCCAACGCCCGTGACTCCTCGATGAGCAACTACGGCGAGGCCACGACCTTCTTCGCCTGCCTCATGCCCTACCAGGGCGGCTACAGCCTGAACATCTACACGACGTTCACCAAGGTGTCGGGCAGCGTGAGCGCGGCGACCTTGGGCGCCACGCTTATGCGGCCGTTCGTCGGAGACTCTGGGCAGTTCATCCCGCGCACGATTGGACAGATCGTGGACGGGATTCAGAAGACCGGGGTGGTAGTGACGCTCGTCGAGGCGTATCCGTCCTAATGTGCCTGCAAGGCCACTTAGCCCGCGCTCACGCCTTGCGGCGTGAGCGCGACACAGCGACTGCATTGCCGCTGCATCGCTGCCGCCGTCTAGCAATCTTGCGCTGAAGCTTCTTGATGAATGCGTCGAGAACTTCGTCCGAGATGCAGACCGCGATGTAGCCGACCACGCCTGACGGCGTCTCCACGCGAATGACGTCGCGCCCGCCTTTGCCGCGGATGAGTCGGGGCGCGGCGGGCTCGCGTCCGCGCTTGGATGAAGTTACTTTGCCCATGGCGTCAACAGAGCCGCCACGACAAACTCCGCGGCGAAGACGGTGACGGAGATTCCAAGCCACTTGCGAGACTGGCGCCTGAAGAGCCTCCTCGTTGCTGGCCAAGGGATAGACGTGAACGGCATATCTACATCGTAGACCACCCAGCTGCCACAGGCGGAGTCCCTGGGCCCGCACCGGCTCGGCGCAAGCCTCGATCTGCCTCGATATAGCTTATGTCAACTGCGCTGCCCCCGGATATCCGTAGCAAGTAGTTCTAGAGTCCGATCAACCCGAGACGGAGATCGGACCGATGAAGAAGCGATACACCGAGGAACAGATCATTGGCTTCCTGCGTGAGGCCGATGCCGGGCTGCCGGCCAAGGAACTGTGCAGGATGCACGGCTTCGGCGAGCCGAGCTCCTACGCCTGGAAGGCCAAGTTCGGCTGCATGAACGTATCGGACGCGCAGCGCCTGAAGGCGCTGGAGGCTGATAACACGGAGCTGAAGAAGCTGCTGGCCAACTCGATGTTCGAGATCAATGCGATGCGCGAGGTGCTCAAGGGAAAGTAGTGGCCGTGGCGGCGCGTCGCGAGGTCGTGCGGCAGCTGCGGGAACGAGGCTTGAGCGAACGCCAGGCCTTGAGGCTGGTGGGCATGAGCGCCAGCACCCTGCGCTACCAACCCCGCGACGACTGCAACGGCCGGCTGCGCGAGCGCCTGACGGAGCTCGCCGGCCAGCACCGCCGCCACGGCTACCGGATGCTGCACAGCAGCCTTCGGATCGACGGCTGGGCGATCAACGTCAAGCGCACGTACCGGGTCTACCGCGAGGAAGGCCTGATGGCGCGCAAGCGCCGGCGCAAGAAGCTGCCGGTGCCCGAACGGCAACCGCTGGTGCGGCCAGTGCAAGCCAACGAGGTGTGGAGCATGAACTTCGTGTTCGACGAGCTGGCCAACGGCCGGCGGGTGAAAACGCTGACGGTCGTGGACGACTGCAGCAACTAGGCGGTGCAGACTGCCGTGGACACCTCAATGCCGGCGCTGTACGTGACGCGCGTGCTCGACCAGCTCAAGGCCGAGCGCGGGCTGCCCAAGGTGATCCGCACCGACAACGGCCCGGAGTTCGCAGGCCGGGCGATGCAGACCTGGGCGGCCAGAAACGGCGTCGAGCTGCGCTTCATCCAGCCCGGCAAGCCGGTGCAGAACGCCTACATCGAAAGCTTCAACAGCCGCTTCCGCGACGAGTGCCTGTCGCAGAACTGGTTCGCCAGCCTGAGCCACATGCGCAGCATCATCGACAACTGGCGTGAGGAATGCAACCACCACCGGCCGCACAGCACCCTCGGGTACGTGCCGCCGGCCGTGTTCGCCGCGCGGTGACGCCAATCTGGGCACCTTGGGCGTCCTCTACCCGGAGGGCGCGCTGGAAACGATGGTCACCGCAGGCATCGGCCGCGCCGAGCCTTCGGCGCAGTATTTCGCGGCAGGGGGGATTCTCGGCGCCTGTGCGGTGCTGCGTTGGCGCATCGACGCGGCCTCGCAGATCGGCGTGGCCGGCCACTGGTGGAGCGATGCTGCGGGTCGGCGCCATACCTGGCGCCTGTGGTGGCAAGGCGGCGCCTGGTAGCGGCCGACGGCGCGGCAGGCGCGTGCGCCGTCATGGACGTTGGGATCTGTTCCCGGCGACGCACCTCGCTGTGCCTGCCCTGCCGCGGCGGACGTGTCGCTTCTTCGTTAGGTGTCGGCCCCATCTGGGGCTCGCAGGCGGCCGACGCCAGGCCGCATGGGCGGTCACAACCTGCCACAGGTTGGACGGCCAGACAACACCATGAAGCGGCATCGGGCGTGCAATCGCGAGCTGCACTCGAGCGCGAGCCTCGCGCTCCCCGGACTGCCACGCAGCACCGGAGTACCACCGGATGCGTTCTCATGACCCCCGATTTCTTACCACAGTATCTGGCGCGATGGCAGTTCGGCATGAGCTTGAGCTTCCACTTCCTCTTCGTGCCCCTGTCCCTTGGGCTCTTGCTGGGCATCAATATCCTGCAGACGGCGCACGCCATGAGCCGACGCCTGACGTTGGCCCGTGCGGCGGCGTTCTGGAGCCGCATCCTGTTGCTGGTGTGGGCCACGGGCATGATCACCGGCTACCCCTTGCGCTGGCAGCTGAGCGACCACTGGGCCTATTACCTGCATGAGGCCGAGCCCGTGCTCACCCGCGTCTTTGCCATCGAAGGCGCGATTCTCTGGCCCATGATCCTGGCGATGCTGGCCATCACCTGGTTGCGCGGCTGGTTGGCGAGCCCCGTGCTGGCGCTGATCGGCTGGCTGCTGCTGGCGGTGATGTCCGTGCAGGCCTGGACCATCCTGTCGGTCAACGCCTGGATGCAGAATCCAGGGCAGTTGACGCAGATTCAGGGCCGCTGGCAAGTGCAGTCGGTTTGGCAGCTGCTGCTCAGCGAGATGGCGCTGCACAAGCTCACGCATACGCTGGCCGCGGCCATGCTGAGCGGCGCGTTCTTCATCTTTGCGTTGGCTGGGCTTTGGCAGCGGCTGCGCCGGCATGCTTCGGTGGCGCGGGTCTCCGTCGGCGTGGCGGTGTGGATCGGCTTCGGCGCCGCACTGGCCGTGCTCCTGAGCGGGCACATGAGTGCTTCGGGTGTGGCGAAGCTGCAGCCGCTCAAGTTCGCCGCGTTCGAGGCGCACTGGCGCAACGGGCAAGTAGACGCACCGCTCGTGTTGTGGGCGCGGCCTGAAGACGAAGCGCGCATCAATCGCGACGAATTGGCCATTGCCGGATTGATGGGCCTGCTCATTGAAGGACAGGAGGGCTCGCCTGCGGGCCTGGACGAACTCGCGCAGGAGCTGGCGTGGCTCGAGCTCGCGCAGCAAAGCGGCGGCAAGGTCGAAGGTGTTGCGGGCATCACCCCGCAGGCGCTGCAGGCGCTGCGCCCTGTGGTGGCGCAGCGGTACGGCCTGGAGAAGTGGGCGACCCTGTCCGCCGCCGAACGTGCCCAGGCGGTGGCGCAAGCGGCGGCCCCACCGGTGGCCGTCACCTTCTATGCCTTTCGCGCGATGGTCGCCAGCGGCCTCATCTGCCTGGCGCTGACGGCGCTGGCTTTCCTGCGCCGGCGCCGGCTGCGCGAAGGAAGACTTCCGGGGCTGATGCGTGCGCTGGTGTGGGCTGCGCCGTTGCCCTGGATTGCCATTCTCTGCGGCTGGGTGGTGGCTGAAGTCGGCCGCCAGCCCTGGGTCATCTACGGGCGCTTCTCGGTGCATCAAGCAGCCAGCATCATGCACAGTACGCGCGGCGGTGAGCTGAACCTGCTGCAGATGTCGCTGGCGGGCGCGGCGATCTCGTCCGTCTTCATCGTCGCCTTGCGCTCGATTCTGCTGGCCGGCCCAGACCGGGCTCACTGGCTAGATGCACGCCATCTGTGGGCGACGGCGCCCGCGGCCACAAACTTTCGCGCGCACGTGCGCCGATGGCTGGACGCCGGCGCGTGGCGCACGTTGTTGCGGCATGCCCCGGGGTGGAGGCGGCGCGGCCGGGCGTGGCAGGACACGGTGTTCAGGCCGCGCGTTCAGCTGCGGCGCCGTTGATCGCGCGGCAGCTTCGCCGCCGTCTTGACACTGCCTCGATGCGCCGCGCCGGTGCGGCGGCGCCGCAGGAGCGGCCCACGCGTGCGATTGACGCAGCCGCGCGGGCGCTATGTCAACGGGTCGGCGGGGAGCGCCGAATCCCTGAAGGACGCCCGCCGCCGAAGGCAAGGCATGTCATGGGCAGCCCGGCGGAACGTCGCGCTCGGCGCTCGGCCCAAGGCCTGCCGAGATGGCTGCCTATCGCAAAGCGCGCAGAGAGAACCGCTGGCGTGGCTTGCCAGAGTTGATCGGGAAATGGTGCGGCCGTGCAGCTCAACATGGCGAGGCAGCTGGAGCTCAAGATCAAGACGGCGCTGGCGCTGCCGGGCGTGAAGGCCGTCATCACGCCCGACGACGTGCTCGATCGCGTCTACTCGCCCATCTTCTACATGCCCACTGAGGCGCTCGGCTGCATCCAGTACCTGCGCGTGCTCAGCCGCGACGTGCGCTTCTGCGGCCAGGTGGTGGCCGGCGTGTGAGCCACCACGGTGGACATCGCCGAACGCGCGCTCGGCCTGATCGAGGTGGAGTACGAGGAGCTGCCCGCCGTCTTCACGGTGGACGATGCGCTGGCCGCGGGCGCGCCGCAGCTGCACGAACGCGGCCCGGGCAACCTGGCCAAGCAGGCGCTGTTCGAAACGGGCGACGTGGCGCAGGGCTTCAAGGAGGCCGACTTCGTCTTTGAAGATACGTTCGAGACGCAGCGCGTCAACACCTGCTACCTCGAGCCGCGCGTGTGCGTGGTGGATACCGACCGCAACGGCCATGTCACGGTGTGGAGCTCGCTGCAGCACCTCTTTGGCATCCGCGAGAAGCTGGCTTATGTGCTGGACATTCCCGTCAGCAAGGTGCGTGCGGTGAAGTCGCCCTATATCGGCGGGGGCTTCGGCGGCAAGCTGGACATGGGGCCGATGGAGCCGCTGGCCGCGCTGATGAGCTTGAAGACCGGCCGCGCGGTGCGCATCCAACAAACACGCGCCGAGGAATTTGCCACCAGCAACCGCAACCCCTTCCAGGTGCAGCTGAAAACCGGCGTGAAGAAAGACGGCACGCTCACCGCGCGCACCGCCATCAGCACGCTGGATGCCGGCGCGCACGCCACGCATGGCTCCACGGTGATCACGGTGCATGGCCTGTTCGGCTTCATGTACACCTACCGCTGCCCCAACCGGCGCTGGGAAGGCCGCTCGGTCTATACCAACAACGTCATCAGCGGCGGCTTTCGCGGCTACGGCGCACCGCAGGCTTCGTTTGCGGTGGAGCAGCAGATGGACGCCATCGCCGAGAAGCTTGGCATCGATGCGGTGGAGCTGCGCATCCGCAACGCGCACCGCGAAGGCGAGCGCCACCCGATCTTCCCGGCCGACTTCACCACCTACCGCTACGAGGAGGCGCTGCGCAAGGGTGCCGAGCGCATCGGCTGGGCGCAGCGCAAGCCCGCGGGCAGCGGCGCCGGCGTGAAGAAGCGCGGCATCGGCCTGGGCTCGGTGCCGACCTGGACCTCCAACTGCACCGGCCAGCCCGACCTCTACGAACACTCGGGTGCGATCGTCAAGCTCAACCCCGACGGTTCGGCCGACATCGCGTCGGCCGCAATGGACATCGGCTGCGGCCAGAACACCACCTTCTGCCAGATCGTGGCCGAGGAGTTGGGCATCCCCTTGCATCAGGTGCGCATGGCCGGCAGCGTGGACACCAGCAACGTGCCCTTCGTCGCGCCGATGCATGCCAGCCGCGGCACGCACGCGGCCGGCGGCGCCATCCGCGCCGCCGCCGCCGACCTGAAGGTCAAGATGCTGAAGGTCGCCCAGCATGCTCGAAGCGGCACGCTGATCGGCAGCACCAGCCTGAACCCGACGGTGAGTCCGATTCCCGCCGGCGCGATGTTCGTCGAGGTCGAGGTCGACACCGACACTGGCGTGGTCACCGTGGAGCGCGTGGTCTACGCGCACGACATCGGCCGCGTCATCAACCCGCTGGGCGCCGAAGGGCAGGTCGAAGGCGGCGTGCAGCAGGGCATCGGCTACGCGCTGATGGAACACACGCAGTTCGACCCCGAGACCGGGGCCTGCCTGACGCAGGACTTCCTCGACTACAAGATGCCCACCGCCTGCGAGATGCCAAAGAGCATCGAGTGCATCTTCATCGAGTCGAACGAGCCTTCGGGCCCGTTCGGCGCCAAGAGCCTGTCGGAGTGCTGCCTCATCACGCCGGCCGGCGCAATCGCCAACGCCGCCTACAACGCCATCGGCGTGCGCATCCACTCGCTGCCAATCACGCCCGAGACGGTGCTGCGCGCCCTCGGCAAACTCGACTGAAGGCCACCGGCCGAACCCGTCATGAAGATCGAAAAGACATTTGCCGTTGAGGCACCTCAGGCCGGCGGATTCAACTGGTCGATGCAACACACTGGCAACTGCGTAGGCAGACGGAGTCAACATCCACGCAACCCTTTCCCCGAACGGCGTCGAGAGCCGACAGGGTCAGTGACGAGGCGCACTTGTCCGCCGCCAGCATCATCGCCACTGGATGGCGACAACCGTGCCGCCCAGCCCGGACTCGACTCGTCCTTACGGCCGGCAGGAATATGAAGTGCACGGCAACTGGAACGAAGACTCTTCGACGAACAGTCCCGGCGTCTGAGGGTGCGTTTGCGGAGGACCACCGTCGCATCCCCATTCGTCGAGGGCGATAGCATCTCGTCCGTTGGTGATGCTCACGCCGCGTGGTCATGCTCGTTCATGGTGTTCTGTGGCTTCGGCATCTCTGAAAGCAGGTCCTGGCCAATGCCGTCGACTCGGATCCACAGGGTCCAGCGCTCCTCGACACCGGGACCTCGCCTGACCAGGGCGCAGCCAGGATCGCGAAGACGATTGTGGTCGGGAGGCAGGAATTCACCGGTCGCGTCGGCGGCATCTCAGCGGCCGTCATCGTTGCAACGGTTCGAGAGCCCGGCGAGCGTGGCCATATCGCCACCGGGCCATGCGCGCGACGCAGGATCCTTGTCGATCACCTCCGGCACCCATGGACGAACGCGCGAAGCGCCTTCCGCCGCTGTCGTTTGGAGTCGCGCGACCCGGAATACATCGACACAACCCTAACGACGAGTCGCCTCGATGCCTGCGAGATTGCGCCAAACGTCATTCGACGCCCCTCGCATCCACCAAAGGACCCGATCGTGATGTCTCCCCGTTTCCTGACCCGAAGTGTCCGTGCCCTTTCCTGCATGACCGTGATCACCCTGCCCGCGCTCGCGTTGGGACAGGGGACCGGGCCGGTCGCCGTGCCGTCGATGGATGGTGCGGACTTCGGTGCGGTCCCGATCGGCTTCGTCAGCCGTGCCGCGAAGCTCTACATCAAGAACACCGGCCAGTCCTACTTCGCGGTGCGAACCGTCACGCAAGAGAACAACCCGGACCGGAACTTCGTGACCTACGCCGAGGCGGATGGTCTGACGTGCTATCAGACCATCGTGGTCTACCCGGGGCAGACCTGCTCGATCACGGTCGCGTTCCAGCCAACCAAGGTCGGCGCACAGCAGGCCGACTTCATCGTTTCGCTGTCCGACTACGCGGGTGTGGTGCGCTTCCCGCTCAGCGCCGTCGGCGTCGCGGCGCCATCGCCCGGTGTCGTGTTCAGCCACTCGGCGCTGGACTTCGGGCAGCAAGCTGTCGGACAGGCCAGCGAAGCACGGGGGGTTCTGCTGAACAACTTCACGGCCGGCGACGCCAGCTTCACCGGCATCAGCCTGCAAGGCAGCGACGCGGGCGCCTTCCAGCTCGCCGGTTCGTGCACGGCCAATGGCGGTCAGTTCGTGATGCGCGGTGCGCGCGAATGGTTCGACTCGAAGCTCCCCGGCAACTGCCAGTTGCGCGTGACGTTCACGCCGCAACGCGCCGGCGCCCACGACGCGAAAGTCGTGGTGCAAACCGCGGCCTCGGCAGGGCCCCTGGAACTCGCGCTGACCGGCTCCGGCACGCGAGGTCTCGTGACGCCGGTACCACCGCCGGGCACGCCGGAACTCTCGCACGTGGGGCCGCCCCCCTACACAACGAATCCGGCACCTGCACCCGCACCTGCACCTGCACCTGCACCTGCACCTGCACCTGCACCTGCACCTGCACCTGCACCTGCACCTGCACCTGCACCTGCACCTGCACCTGCACCTACACCTGCACCTGCACCTGCACCTGCACCTGCACCTGCGCCTGCACCTGCACCTGCACCGGCACCTGCACCTGCACCGGCGCCCGCGACGGGCATCCTCACGAACCCGAACGCGCCTGTCCAGTCAACCGGCGGCGGCTGCACGGTGGCGGCGACTGGCGGCGACGTGGACCCCAGCCTCCTGCTCTTGATCGCTGGAGCCGCCGCGTCGCTGATCTGGCGGCGCCGAACGGATGTTCCGCGCAACGCCCAAGACGCGATGAGCTCGGACGCCGACCCTACGCAATGATGGGGCATCGCGATGGTGACCCGGGTCACGGTCGAAGACTGGCGAGGGGCGGCGCCCCAGGCCCTGCCGCGTTTCGTGTTCGACTAAGTCGACGGCGCCGCCGAGGACGAATGCAGCCTGCGCGCGAATCGATCCGCCTTCGGCGAACTGGCCTGTGTGCTCAGGGTGCTGCGTGACGCATCCACCGTCGATGCGGCCGTGACCCTGTCCGGCCGTCGCTGGACGGCGCCCATGGCGGCCGCGCCGACCGGCCTGAATGGACTGATCCGCCCGGGCGGGGACATCGCGCTGGCCCGTGCCGCCGACGGCGCGGGAGTGCCGTTCATCCTGTCCACCGCGTCGAACGAACGGCTCGAAACCGTTCGCGAGGCCATGCCTGATGCCGAGCTGTGGCTGCACTTGTACGTGATGCAGGCGCCCGACTCGACCGGCCAGATGCTGGATCGTGCACAGGCTGCGAACTGCGGCGCGCTGGTCCTGACGGTGGGCGCCCCGGTGAGCGGGCTTCGGCGTCGACGGGCTCATCGTGTCCAACCACGGCGGCCGGCAGCTCGACGGTGCAATGGCCTCACTGCGCGCGCTGCCTGCCGTACGGCAAGCTGCCGGCGGACATGTGCCGGTGCTGCTGGATGGCGGCGTGCGGCGAGGTGGCGACATCGCCAAGGCGCTGGCCCCGCGCGCCTCTACCGTCCTGTTCGGCAGGCCCTTGCTGTACTGCCTGGCGGCCGACGGCGAGCGCGGTGCGGCCGCCTTGCTGTCGCTGCTGGCAGACGAGCTCCACCGCGTGATGGCGCTGCTGGGCGCGCCGACGCTGGCGTCGCTGCGCGGAGCCGGCGTACAGACCGTGTCCACCGTACGCGGATGGTCGACGACCGCGATGCAGGACGCCTGAACTGCGGCGAAACGGCCATCGCCGCGCCACCAGAAACCCACAGGACTCGCCATGAAAAACAAGACTCTGCCCGCGCTGCTTGCCTCCACGCTCCTCGGCGCCGTCTCGGATGCCGGCGCCGCGTCGGCGCGCGGAACACCCTCGCCGCAGGAGCAGCGCAACGAACAGGTCGTGCTCGACTTCTACGATGCGGCGATCAACAGGAAGGACTTCGATGCGGCGGCCAACTTCCTCGGCGAACGCTACATCCAGCACAACCCGAGCGCCGTGGACGGCCGCAACGGCCTGAAGGCGTTCCTCGCGCTCTTGCGCAGCAAGTTCCCGCACGACAGCAGCCACATCGTTCGCGTGTTCGTCGACGGCGACTTCGTGATCCTTCATGTCCACAACGTCCGCGAGCCAGACACCCGCGGCGTCGCGATCATGGACATCTTTCGGCTCCAGAACGGGAAGATCGTCGAGCACTGGGATGTCCGTCAGGACGTCGCGGATACCTCAACCGCGGCGAATCCGAATGGCATGTTCTAGGGCCGATCGACTGTCGCGCACGGCCCGTCACTGAGACGTTCCTGAAACGGCCGCGTCCCTACCCTTCGCAGCGCCTGAACTCGGGGCCTGCGGGCAGTCTGTGCATCGCGCAGGGATGCACGCCAACATCCGAGCATGAGAGCACTCAGCGTCCCGGAGGGTACTTGGAGATTGTCCTGATCGCAGACAACCCGGAGGTGGTGGAGATCGAGCGCTCGGCGCTACAGACGCTGGGCTACTCGACCCTGATGCTGCTGGGCGATCGTATGAACCCCAGCGCGTCGGACCTCAAGTTCGCGCAACTCTTCGTCGTCAAGAACAGCGGTGCGGTCGGCCCCTGCGTCGACCGCGTTGCCTGGCTGAACCGCATGAAGCCCGGCGCGCCCATCCTCGTGACGACCGACGGTGTGCTCTGCGACGAAGTGCAGGCCCTGCAGTCCGCTGGCGCGAGCGAGGTGCTCATCGCGCCGTACCGGGCCGACGACCTGCGCCAGCGCGTGCTGCGCCTGGCCATCCCGAAGGAGGGTCGCCGCCACGGCGCGGACGAACCGGTGCGGCTTCGCGTCGTGCGCGACCGCCTCGTGGTGCAGCACGAGCGGCGCGAGATCCGCCTGTCCCCGTCCGAGATGGCGGTGCTGCTGGTGCTCGCGCAGTCGCACGGCAACGTCGTCGCGCGCACGATGATCATGGAGGCCCTGCCGAACGCGTCGGGAAGCCCGGTGAGCAATGCCGTGGACGTGTACGTGGCGCGCCTGCGCGCCAAGCTCGCCGTCCCGTGCATCCGCACCGTGCGCGGCGGCGGCTACCTGCTCGAGCGTTCGGTCGAGGTCGCCGTCACCGAAACGCGCTGAAGCCGGCGGGCTCGCGCCACCTCCGGCGCCTCACGCGCCCGGCGCGATCTTCAGCCAGCCGTCCTCGGCAGCAGCGGCGGAGCGGTGGATGCGACCCTCGGCATCCACCGCCAGCCAGCGCACCCCCTGGGCGTCGAGGAAGTCGATGGCGTGCTCGCGCAGCAGCATCGCGATGGTGGTGAGCGCACCGGCCGCCGAGCAGTTCGAGGCCACGACGCTGACCGATTGCCAGTGGCGGACCGGGCAGCCGTCGCGCGGATCCAGCACGTGGCAATGGCGTTGGCCGTCGGAGCCGATGAAGCTGCGCTCGTAGTCGCCGCTCGTCGCGAGCGCGCCGCGCGACATCGCGATGGACGCAAGCATGCGGTCCTCCTGCCGCGGATGGCGGATCGCCATGCGCCAGGGCGATCCGTCAGGGCGCGGCCCGATGAGCCGGATGTCGCCGCCGAGGTTGACCCAGCCGTGCACGGCACCGCCGCGCTGCAGCACGCTGGCGGCGCGGTCGGCGGCGTATTCCTTGCCGAAGCCGCCAAAGTCGATGGACATGCCGGGCCGCAGCAGCTCGACGGTGACCGGCTCGGCGTCGCTGCGCAGGCGCGTGTGCTCCCAGCCGACCCGCCCGAGCAGTGACTCAAGTTCGTCGCGGCTGGGGATGCGGCCGCGGCGGAAGTCCCAACCGCTTTGCAGTACGCCGGAGGTGATGTCGAAGCAACCGCCGCTGATCGCATGCAACCCGTCGGCGAAGTCGAGCAGGCCGGCGGTCTCTGCATCGACGGCCACCGCGCGGCCGCTGCCGGCCGCGGCATTGATCGCACTGACGATGCTGTCCGCCCGGAAGCGCGAGTACTTGGCCTCGATTCGGCGCACCTCGGCCACGGCGGACTCGGCCAGCCGGCGGGCGGACTGTGGCGCGAGGCCGGCTAGGCGAATCTCGCCGTCGCAGGCCATGGCCTCGAAGCTGACCGATACCTCGTCGGCGTGCTCCGTGTTCGACACGGCGGCCATGGGCGTTCAGAAGCGGTGGCTGACGCCGAGCTGGACCGACACGGCGCGCAGCCGCGGCAAGGGTTCGGCCGTCGCGTCGCTGTTCGCCCACTGCGTGCGCTGCTGGTAGAACTCGAACCGGCTGTCGACGGTCCAGTCCGGGTCGACGGCGTAGGACAGGCCCATGGCCAGGGTCACGGCACCGAACGCGGACAGTCGCTGATCAACGGTGATGTATCGCGGCGGGTTGTCCCTGTCGTAGCCGAGCGGGTACGGCGCGCCCAGCGCCGGGTCGTAGGTCGGCCCGACGTAGAAGCTCGCCGCCGTCTGGCTGTGCAGCCGCGCACCGAGTTGCAGGCCGACGGCCCGTGTGATCGGCGCCAGCCATTCGCCTTCGAGGCTGTGCGCGCGGATGCCGAACGAGTCCTGGTAGGCGCGGTAGCTGGTCCGCACGGTCGCCTGGCGGCTTTCGAAATGGTGGTTCCAGCGCAGCAGCACCGCGGTCTGACGGCGCGCGTCCGGCCGCTCGTCCAGGAGCTTGTACGGGTCACTGTAGTAGCCGGCGCCGACGTTGCGCGCCACCGTCGCTTGCACGAGGTCGGCCCGCGTGAGGGCGCGTGTGATGCCGAACGACAGTTCGCGCGTGCGGCGGCGAGCGCCGACCACGGCGCCGTTGACCGGATCGATGCGGTCGTTCGAGGCGCCGACTCCCGCCTGCAAGGTGGTGTTGCGATCAGCGCTGCTCCAACTTGCTTCGAGCGAGCCGGCGCGCGACTGGTAGTCGTGTTCCGACGAGCCGGCGATGCCGGCCGACACGGTGACGTCCTGGGTGTAGCGCGTCACCTTCAGGTCGCCGGCACGGCGCTGATCGCTCATGCGCGACGCGCCCGAGATCGCCGCGTGGTAGCGCGGGCTCGCGCCGGAGACGCTGTCGGCGGTGACGCCGCCCTCGAAGGCCCAATCGTCCGCCACCGGCGCCTGCACACGAAATGCCGGCGCCAGAACGCGGGTGCGGCGCAGCCCGGGCTGCCAGTCCTGGTAGCCGAGCAGCCGCACGCTCACGGTTCCGCGATCGGGCCGCGATTCGGCGTGCGCTGGCGACAATTCCGCAACGCCCGGCAACGCCATGGCCGCGAGCACGATCGAGCCGACCATCGCGCCGCGCCCGCCGTCGGCCGGCCCCGGGGCCGGCACGTGTTCCGCGTCAGTTGCAGCCACAACCACCTCCGCCCACGCGTGCGCCGCCGGAGGCGGCCTCCCGGCTCTCGTGGATGTGCTGCCGGAACGCCTGGCCGAGCGGGTCCCAGCTCATCGACATCTCGGGCCGTGCCAGCAGGCCCTTGTCCCAGGCCGGCGGGGCCTCCAGGCCGGCGCAGCCGGACAGCAGGCCTGCCGCCAGGATGGCGATGGCCGCGCCGTTCGCCACGTGCCTCATGGCGTGGCTCCGCGCAGCGCGGCCTGGATTCGCGACTCGAGCGCGGCCCGGTCCCGCTCGAGGAAGCCGTGGTGCACGAACAGCACCTTGCCCGTCGCATCCACCAGCAGTGAGGTCGGCATGGTCTTCACGCCGGCCTGACGCGCGAGCACACCGGCCGAGTCGAAGCCGATCTGGAAGCGAGCGGGATGGCGCGCGAGGAAGTCCTCGGCATCCTGCCGCTTCACGTCGACGTTGACGGCCACCACCTGCAGCCCCTGGGCGGCGTACTTCGTCAGCACCTCGTTCATCCACGGAAACGACTGCCGGCACGGGCCGCACCACGAGGCCCAGAAGTCGACATAGGTCAGGCGCGCCTTGCCGTCGACGACTGGGCGCGGACCTGCGGCGCCGTCGATCGACACCGACGGCAGTTGCTCGCCGACCTGCAGGGCCTGCGCCGGCGGCTGCGCACAGGCCAGCGCCAGCGCCGCCAGCGCGCCACACGCCTTGCGGCGGCGCCACGCGAGCACGGCGACCGCTGCGATCACGAGGGCCGGCAGGGCCGGATCGAACGCGGCCCACCCGTCGACCAGCGTGCAGCCACCACCCGACGACGCCGCTTCGGCCATGACGGCCGCCTCGATCGGCAGCGGCGCGGCGACGACGCCGTCACTGGCCACGAGACTCAGCTCGCCCTTGATCGACGCGGAGCGCGCCGTGTCCACCGTCACGACCAGCGCGCAGCGGTGGCCCGGCGCGAGCGTCAGCGGCAGTGCGCCACAACCTTCGCCAGCGGCGACCCGCACACGCAGTGCCGGGTCGGACAGCTTCAGTTCGCGGACCGTGACGGCGGCCGTGCCGGTGTTCGCCAGCGAGACCTGCGCTTCCGGCGACGCGGCGTTGACCTGGGCGTCGGGCAGCTTCAGCCACGTCGCGGACCAAGACAGCGCGGCGCCGGCAGCGCCCTGCCCCTGGCCGCTCAGCGCGATCGTGGGCGGCACGGTGCCGCTGACCGTCGCCACGCTGAGCGTAGCGCTGCGCGCCCCGGCATGCGCCGGCGCAAAGGCCACCGAGACAGTGCAGCTGGCGCCTGCGGCGAGCGTCTGGTTGGCGCTGCAGGTGCCGCCGAGCGGGAACTCCGACGCGGCCACGGCACCCTGCACGCGGAAGGTGCCGAGCGTCGCGGCGCCCGGCCCTTGGTTGACCAGCGTGAAGGTCTTCGCCGGCGCCACCGAGCCTACGCGCACATCGCCCGCGAAGACACCGTCGACCGAGCCGGACCACGCGAGGTTCGCGGCGCCGGCGGCCACCCCGCGGCCGGTGAGTGCGACGCGCTGCGGCGAACCGGCCGCATTTGTCGATACGGTCAGCGTCCCCGCCGCGTCGCCCGCCGCGCCCGGAGCCAGGCGCAGGCTGATCGTGCATGAGGCGCCGGTCGCCATGCTGGCCGGGCAGTCGTGGGTGACCTGGTACGCGGCGGGGCTCGCCGAGATGCCCTGCACCACCAGCGCCGCACTGCCGCGATTGCTCAGGGCAACCGTGTGCACCGGCGAGGTCGCGCCCGCGCCGACGTCGCCGAAGTCGACCGTCGTGGGCGCGAGCGCGGCCACCGGCGACGGCACGTCGGTGCCCGAGCCGGACAGCGCGACCGTCGCGTCGGGTGTGCTCGCGTTGGTGGTCAGCCTGATGCCGGCGCTGCGCGTGCCCGCACCGCGCGGCGCGAAGGTGACCGACAGCGCGCAGGATCCGCCGGCCGGCACCGACGCCGGCGAACCGGCGCCGATGCAACTGCCGCCCAGGGCGAAGTCCGTCGTGTTCGTGCCCGTCAGCTGCGCCTGCGACACGAGCAACGGCGCCGAGCCGCTGTTGCCGACCGTGACGGTCTGCGCCGCGCTGGTCGTGCCCACCGTCTGCGGCAGGAAACTCAGGCTGTTCGCGTTGAGCGTCATCGAGGCCTGCGGCGCTGCGCTGGCGGTGCCGGAGAGCGACAGGCGCAGCGGGCTGTTCTGGCCGGTGTGTGTCACCGTCACTGTCGCGCTGCGAGTGCCGACGGCCTGCGGGTTGAAACCGTAGGTCAGCGAGCAGGCGGTGCCGGCGAAGACGACGAGGTTGGGGGCGCAGCCGTTGCGAGTCGCCACCGCATAGAGCGTGAAGTCGGACGGGTTGGCGCCGCTCAGCACGATCGAGACGATGGTCGCGTAGGCCGCGCCGGCGCCGCCGTCGTTGCTCAGGACGAACGCCTGCCGTTCCGGCTCGGTGCCGAAGGTCGTGGCGAAGTTCAGGACAGCCGGTGTGGCTGACATCGTCGGCAGTGTCGACGGCGCCGTGACGCGGCCCGCGGCCGGGTTTCCGAGGTAGGCGGCGATGTCGGCCAGTTGCGAGGCGTTGTAGATCGTCTTGAAGTAGCTCATGCCGCCGACGTTGCGGTCGATGGCACTCTGGATGACCTCGGGGTGACCGGCCGCCTTGGCGATGACGCCGGTGACCGGCCCCGCCGCGGGCACGAAGCCGTGGCATTGGTAGCACGCCCGCGACTCGTTGCCGGCGGGCGTCTCGTACAGCATCTTGCCGCGCACGGCATCCTGCGCGAGTGCGTGGCCCGCACCGGCCAGCAGCAGCATCGCCGCGAGGAAGCGGCGCAACGTCGCGGCGGCCGTGCGGCGGGCGCTCGGGTGCGACCGAAGGTCGGACAGGCAGGTCATCGTCGTTGGGCGGCTCGACGCCGCGCAGTTCATGGACACGGTCCGATGCTGCCCTCGGGCCCGTTCGTGCAGCCGTAGGGGATGCATCGCGTTGTTTCACCGGAAAGTGATGCGCTGCCGCTTCGCGAGCGGTGCGTCGCCCGGTATCCAGCAAGGGCCATGCGCGCATGCGGCGCTTGCATGCCGCCACAAGGATGACAGCCGCGACCGGCAGGCGGCTGCGACGCTCGCGCCGAGTTCAAACGACGAGGAAGCGATGTGAACAACGATGCCCGTGTGAAACCCCGCCGGCCCGCCGGCCGCGCCGTTTGCATGCTCGCGGCCGCTGTCCTGGCGCTGCCCGGATGCGGCGGATCGGACGTGGCCGCCGATCCGCGGGCCCCGCGCGCTGCACCTGCACCTGCACCTGCACCTGCACCTGCACCTGCACCTGCACCTGCACCTGCACCTGCACCTGCACCTGCACCTGCACCTGCACCTGCGCCGGCACCTGCGCCGGCACCTGCGCCGGCACCGGCACCCGCACCGGCGGCCGCGACAGGCGGCGCGGTCATCGAGAAAACGAGCTACCGCATCGTCAGTTCGAGCGATGCGTCGAAGACCGGCGTGGTCCGCTTCGAGCGCCGCAGCGACGGCAGCACGCACGCCGTGGTCGAACTCGACTTCACTGTCGACGAAGCCGGCGTGTACGACTTCCACATCCACAACAACGCGCAGGGCGGCAACGTCGCCGTTCACGGCGAGGTCGTGCGGCGCACCGGCCGGGTCGACGTCGCCATCGTGAATAGCGAGATCGACGGCAAGCCTCTGGCCTACCCGGATCTGTTGAACCTGGACGGCTACGCGGCCGTCCACGGCACCCGATACGGCGATCTCTACGGCGCCATCGGCAAGTCCGGCCGCCCGCAGTAGCACTCACGCACGACCGGCACCGAACCGGTCGATCCCTTCTCATCGAACGAGGTCCCTTCATGTCCCAGCCCCTCGCCCAGCATCGGCTGCCCGCGCTTGTCCTCCTGTCGCTGCTCGCGGCCTGCGGCGGCGCATCGCACGAGACGAGCAGCACCGCACCTGAGACGTCCACTGCGCAGGCACCGGCAACAACGCCTGCAACCGCTCCTGGCCCTGCCCCTGCCCCTGCTCCTGCCCCTGCTCCTGCTCCTGCCCCTGCTCCTGCTCCTGCTCCTGCTCCTGCTCCTGCTCCTGCTCCTGCTCCTGCTCCTGCTCCTGCTCCTGCACCTGCACCTGCACCTGCACCTGCACCTGCACCCACACCCGTCGCATCGATGCCCTCGGGCTTCGGACCGGTCGGGCCGGAACCCCGACCGACCGACAGCCGGTTCGGGATCGCCGAGTGGCAACCGGTCGCCCCCGAGCAGATCGCGAGCTTCTACATCGGCGCTGCCGATCCACGTAACGGCATGGGACGGGTCTCCTTCGAAGACCTCGGCGGTGGCGACGTCCGGGTGTCGGCCCGTGTGCTCACCGACGGGTACGCCAGGGGGACCACGAGCCTGAAGCTGGTCGTGCGTTCGCGGGCCATGCCCGCCGCCACGATGGCCACGCTCGACATCGACGCGCGAACGGGCTTCGGCCAGAAGACGCTGCGCACCAGCGAGTCCGACGGTCGTGCGCTGAGCCACGCGCAGTGGCTCGAACTCGCAGGCAGCGCCAGCCTGGCGGACCCCAGCGGCCGAGAGCTGATGCAGGGCGCGGTCGGGAACGGCGCACAGCGCCTGATCGACGACCTGTCGATCGCGGGCATCCAGCGCTTCCTGGCGCAGAACAACGTGCGCGACGTGAAGACGCTGATGGAGGCACTGCCGCCCTTCATGCGCGCCAGCTACACGCTGGTCGAGAAGAGCCGGTCGCTGCAGACCGCGAGCGTGACCAATCCTCGCATCATCCTGTTCGGCGGCGGTAGCCGTCTGCTGATGGGCATCGCCACCGACCCGGACAGCCCGACCCGCGAGCACATCGAGGTGGGCGAACTGCTGGCCGACGGAACTTGGAACTTCAAGGCCATCAACGTCACCACGAACCAGGCCGACGGGTCGGCCTGCGCGGCCTGCCACGGTGCACAGCCCCGGCCGATCTGGAAGGAATACAACCAGTGGCCGGGCATGTTCGGCAACGACGGCGACGGCATGACGCTGACCCAGCTCCAAAGCATGCGCCGCATCCATGCCACGCAGGCCACGTCGGATCGCTTCCGCGTGCTGCCGATGTACGCGTACGCTGGTGACAAGGACTCGTTCTACCTGCCGTTCCGCGACTACGGTTACACGAACTTCAACATCACGCTGGAGCTGTCGCAGGCTGTCGCCACCGGCGTCTATCGGCGCATCCGCTCGCACTCGAACTACCCGACGCTGAAGGCCGGACTGGTGCTGGCGGACTGCGACGCCGCATTCCGAACCGACGCACGCCCGGGCTGGGTCCGCTTCCGTACCGCGATGGCGGCGGCGGGCCAGACCCGCTACGACCTGCCCGCTGTGTTGAAGGCGCTCGGCATCGCCGATCCGGTCACTCAGCTGCAGGTGCAGAACCGCGCCGACGAGGTCGATCCGACGAAGGGCGTCGGCTACTTCAACTCGAACTCCGACACCCACCACACGACGCAGCTGCTGGTGATCAACGATCTGGCACGCGAGATGCCGGCGGTGCGCGACGCGCTGAGCCGACTGACCGACCAGCACCAGTACGGACTGCGCCAGACCAACATGCTCGAGGATCTGCGCGAGCGACTCGTGCAGTTGGTCGGCGTTACGGGTGAGGTGCTGCAAGCCGAACGCCACCATCCCTCCGTGATCGGCGGCTGGGAGCGTGTCGCCCAGGGCTTTCTCAGCCCCGCCAAGTCGGCCCTTTGCTCGGCAGTCGCCGACAACTGAAGATGAAACACTTCCACATCGCCTCCTGGCCCGGGTGCGGCTCGGCTCTGCTGCGTGGCGCGATCGCCGTCTTGGCGGTGATCGTCGGGTCCTTGCATGCGGGCGGCGCTGTCGCGGCCGTCCCCTTGGACCCTGACGATGCCTTCGCGGTGTCTGCGCAGCCGGCCGACGACCGCTCGATTGAGCTGCGCTTTCGCATCGCACCGGGCCACTACCTCTACCGCGACCGCATCAGCTGGGCCGCACAGAGCGCCACGCTCGGCAGCGCCGAGCTGCCGAGCGGACAGGTCAAGTACGACAGCAATTTCCAGAAGTCGCTCGAGACCTACCGCGGCGAACTGCGCGTGCGCCTGCCGGTCAAGCGGGCGGCCGCGCGCTTCACGCTCGACATCGGCTGGCAGGGTTGCGCCGACGAAGGCCTGTGTTACGCGCCGATGACTCGCAGCCTGCAGGTCGGCCTGGCTGGCTTCGGCGGCGACGGGTCGGTGCAGCCGGGCTCGGCCGCCGACGAGGCCCCGGCCAAGGCGCCGGGCTCCGCGGAGCAGCTGCTCGCCAGCGGCCGCTTCGGCTGGGTGGTCGCGGGCTTCTTCGTCATGGGCGTGCTGCTGTCGCTGACGCCCTGCGTGCTGCCGATGCTGCCGATCCTGTCCTCCATCATCGTCGGCAGCGGCACGGCCACGCGGACGCGCGGGCTGACCCTGGCGGCGAGCTACTCGCTGGGCATGGCGCTGGTCTACACGGCCGCCGGCGTCGCCGCCGGCCTGGCCGGGGAGGGACTCGCGGCGCACCTCCAGCAGCCGTGGATCCTGCTGTCCTTCGGCCTGCTGCTGACCGTGTTCGCGCTGGCGTTGCTCGGCTCCTTCGAGCTGCAGCTGCCCGCCGGCTGGACCGCGGGTCTACACGCCGCCGCCGGCCGCCTGCCGGGCGGCCGCGCCGCGGGCGTCTTTGCGATGGGGGCGCTGTCGGCGCTGGTGGTCAGCCCGTGCGTGAGCGCGCCGCTGGCCGGCGCCCTCGTGTTCATCGGCCGCACGCACGACGTCGCGCTCGGCGGCAGCGCGCTGTTCGCGCTGGCCGCCGGAATGAGTGTGCCGCTTCTGCTGCTCGGCGCCTCGGCCGGCGCGCTGCTGCCACGCGCCGGCCCGTGGATGGTGTCGGTCAAGCGCCTCTTCGCGGTGCTGCTGCTCGCGCTTGCGGTGTGGACGGTCCAGCCGGCCCTGGGCGCGTCGGCCGGCGTGGCGGCGTGGGGTGCGCTGCTGCTGGTCGTCGGCTTCATGCTTAACCCGTTCGACCCGCCAAGGCCAGAGCACCCCGCGCAGCCGTTCCGCCGCGCGGCCGGGTTCGCGGCGCTCGTGCTCGGGTCGCTGCAGCTCGTCGGCGCCGGCGCCGGCGCGACCGATCCGCTGCGGCCGCTCGCGGCGCTGCGCGACGCCCCGATTTCTGCGGCGAACGCAAGCCCGGCGTTGCGCAACGTCGCCGGCCCGGACGAACTCGACACGATGCTGCGCTCGGCGGGCCGGCCCGTGGTGCTGACCTTCCATGCCGACTGGTGCGTGTCATGCAAGGAGCTGGAGCACACGGTCTACGCCGATCCGCAGATCGCCGCGCGCCTGCCGCGCGCCCTCACCCTCGGCGCCGACGTGACAGCCAACGCGCCGGCGCAACGTGCGCTGATGCGCCGCTTCGGCCTCTACGGCCCACCAGGGGTGGTGTTCTTCGACGCCGCCGGGCGCGAGCGCGCGGACCTTCGCATGATAGGCCTGCACTCCGCCCAGGAGTTCGCGCGGGCGCTCGACCAGATGGGCCTCTAGCGGCGCCCGCCGCTGCATCCGCTTACGTGCCTTGGACTTCCCCAACAGCATGACGGGCGATGCATGCAGACGCGAACAGCCCGGCCCCCTAACCTCCCTGCAAGACCCGTGACGGCGCAGGCCGCACCGGCCTTCGCATCACAACTCGAGAGGAACAAGCGATGAAGAGATCTCGGATGAAGGCGCCACGTCGTGTGCGCCAGGCCCCCCTGGCGCTGGCATGCGGCCTGCTCGTGGCAGCGACGGGGGCACACGCCCACGGCTGGGTCAGCGCACCGGCCTCGCGGTCGGCGCTGTGCAACAGCCGCGTCAACACAGGTTGCGGGCCGGTCCAGTACGAGCCACAGAGCCTCGAGGCACCGTCGGGCTTCCCGCAGGGGGGGCCGCCGGACGGCCACATCGCCAGCGCGAACCAGACGCAATTCAGTCAGCTCGACGCGCAAACCTCGACACGCTGGGAACGCCGCCCGCTGACGGCTGGCCCGGTCGACTTCAAGTGGACCTTTACCGCGCCGCACATCACGCGCAACTACCGCTACTACATCACCCGGCCGGACTGGAATCCGAACTCGCAACTCGCCCGCGCGTCCTTCGACACGACGCCCTTCTGCACCATCGACGGGATGATGCAGCCCGCACCAAACCCGGCCACCCACCACTGCACGGCGCCGGCGCGCTCGGGCTACCACGTGATCCTCGCAGTGTGGGAGGTGGGCGACACGGCCAACAGCTTCTACCAGGTCATCGACGCCGATTTTGGCGGGACCTCAGCACCTGCTCCGGCACCTGCGCCTGCTCCGGCGCCTGCTCCGGCGCCTGCTCCGGCACCTGCTCCGGCGCCTGCTCCGGCACCTGCTCCGGCTCCGGCTCCGGCTCCGGCTCCGGCACCTGCACCTGCACCTGCACCTGCACCTGCACCTGCACCTGCACCTGCACCCGCTCCAGCACTGCCACCGACCGCCGCACCGGCCCCCGCGCCCGCGGTGAACACGAACTCCAAGGCCGGCGGCTGCACCCTGGTCACCTCGGGCGATGCGCCCGTCGACCCGGCGCTCGGCGGCATGGCGATGCTGGCGGCCTTCGCCGTCTGGCGCCGCCGCAAGGCCGAGGCAACTCGTTCCGACAACTCCGTGGAGACCTGACCATGTGCACACGCACCCCTTCGTTGACCCTTCTGGCCGCACTCGGTGCGGCAGCATCCATCTCCGCGCACGCGGCACCGCCGGCAGACGGCTGGCACGCCTGCGGCGCGATCTACGCGAGCGTCGATCTACAAGCGGGCGACACCGTCCGCACACGCGTGTTCGACGCGTCGGGCGAACGCCCGGAGCTGAGCTCGCGGCTGCAGATCCACGAGCCGGCGCACGGCCAGCGTGGCCAGTGGCCGCAGTTGCTCGCCGCGCGCGTGAACGCGGAACGCCACGGCCTGCTCCGCCTCGCACCGGCACCCGCGGGCGACGATCGCCCGGCCGGATCGATGCAAGTCTCGGCGGCACCGAACAGCGGCCTGGTACGCGTCGAGATCGACGTGCAGAAGGCCGTGCCAGATCCGCTCGCCGACGTGCAGGTCAGCGGCGTGCGCAGCGATGCGCATCGGGGCGAGGTCGAGGTCGGGCTGACCGCGGTGGGCAACCTGAATGCCACGGTCAGCGTGTTCGATGCCCAGGGCCGCCTGCGCGGCCAGGCGAACGCAGCGCTCGACGCCGGCGGCCGCGTGCTGCGCGTGCCGCTGCAGGGCGGCTCGTCGGGGATGCACCAGGTGGTGGTCACCGCCACCGTGCGCGGCCACGAGGCTCTGATCCAGAAGACCCAGCCGATCTGGATCGCCGCCGCCGGCCGTCCGTGACCGAGGACCGCACGCCCGCCGCGGCACGGGCGCGGCCAGTGCGCGTTGTGCCGCTCGACGCGGCACTGCACGTGGTCGTGCTCGGCGCGGCCTTGGCGGTGCTCGGCAACACCATGCACACGTGGCTCGTCATCGTCTGCAGCCCGTGGCTCGAGGAGATCGTCTTCCGGCTCGGGCTGCAAGACGCGCTGCAGCGCTGCCTGCCGCGGCTGGGGGGAGCCGTGCCTGTGATCCTCACCGCCATCGCCTTCGGCGCGGCGCATGCCGTCCTGAACCCTGGGCCCTGGGCCTGGGCGACGGCGCTGCCGGCGCTGCCGATCGGCGCCGTCTATCGCCGACTGGGCCGCCTCGCGCCGTGTGCGCTGCTGCATGCCGCGTTCAACCTGATTTGGTTTGCCGGCGGCCCGAATCTCGCCTTTGCCAAATTGGTGGCTGAGAGCCCATCGTGATTCACCACCTGCGCCCACCTCCGTTCCCCACGCTGCTCGCTGCATCCGTCAGCGCCGCCCCTGTAGCCTGCGGAGGATCGAGCGGTAGCGCGGGTGAGCCCACCGCCCCGGCATCGGCACCAGCACCTCACACGGTTGGCGCATGCGATGCCCTCGGCCCCGTAGGAAAGTGGGAAGAGGCGACACCTGCGGCGATAACGCCGCTGGTCAATGCCAACGGCGCGTTCTATCGGCCCGCTGGCTTCGGCCTCGACCCGCAACACGCCGGCACTCTGTATCCGGGCACAGACAGCTTTAACGACGGCCACAGCAAAGGCCTGTGGAAGACAGCGGACTGTGGCTCAAGCTGGACGCACATCAACACGGGCAGAAGCGGCGATGCGATCGACGGCGGACGCAACTGGACATCTGCCATCGATCCCACGAACTCGCAGGTGATGTCCATCAACAGCGGCTACCACAAGCTGGGCCTGTTCAAGTCGACAAATGGCGGTGTTGATTGGGATGACATCACTCCCTCCAGCAGCCCGGGTTTCGTCAGCAGCGTGCACATTGACCCAAACGATTCCCAGCACCTGCTGATGGATTGGCACTCGAACTGCGGCGCGTTCTGGTCGGACGACAACGGCTGCTTCCACGAAGGCAAGGACGGCGGCAAGAACTGGACGGAGCGTGACAGTACGCCGCCGTGGCTCGGCCGAATGAAGGTGTGGATGCTGCGCGGAAACTCTTGGATCATCGCCAACAACGGCGTCGAGCTCACCAACACGGCGGACAAAGCTGGAAATCCATCACCAGCGACGCGGCGGGCGGGCGTTCGTCCGGCAACCCCTACCAGGCCAAGAACGGCTACTGGTACCTCGGGACCGCGAACGGCTTGTGGCGCGGCAAGGACGACGGCTTCAGGTGGGAACTGGTGCCGGACACCGGCACCTGGGGCCAGTACGTCCCGGGGAGGCACACCGACCGCTACCTCTCGACATCGAGCGGCTTCAGAAGCTCGCCCGCCAGCGACGGCCTGCATTGGATAGACATGCCCGGCTCGCACAAGAGCTTCACCGCATGCACCACCGACTATGACCGCGACCACCACCTCCTCTATGTCTCGTGCCTGGACCAGGGTCTCTGGCGGATGAGGACGCACTGATATCCATCCGCGAACTGCAAGCAATGAAACACAACCTAGTTGCGCTAGTCCCAATGAGTCCCGACGCCTTCGTTGGCCTGCTGCTGGCGGCGACGCTCGCCGCATGCGGCGGCTCGGGAAGCAGTGCTGACGCGCCGGTGTCGACCGCACCAGCACCAGCACCAGCACCAGCACCAGCACCAGCACCAGCACCAGCACCTGCACCTGCACCTGCACCTGCACCTGCACCTGTGCCTGCACCCTCGCCGTTGCCGAGCCCTGCCCCAGCACCCGCGCCCTCGTCCAATGCCGCCATCGCGGTCCGCAACCTCTGGTTCAGTCAGGGCGTCACCACCGAGCTCGTGCGAGCCGGCCAATGGGTGGCGGCCTCGGATCGCGCCGTGCCGCTGATCTCCCGCCGGTCGATGCTGGTGCAGGCCACGTTCGACATGAGCCGCACCTTCGTCCGGCGCACGCTGGAAGCGCGTCTGCTGCTGAGCCAGGGCACGGCCGCACCGCGGGTGTTCGCGACCTCACGCGCACCGACGACCGACGGACTCGAGCGCCTGGACGGCGCGATCTCGTTCATCGTCCCGGCCGAGGCCGTCACCGCCGACACCTCGTTCGCGCTGGAACTGCGCGAACCCGCGGCGGCGGCGGGCGCGGGCGCGCTCGTGCTGCGCTACCCCGAGGGCAGCGCGATGCGGGCGTTGCAGGCCTGGCCGGACCCGATGACGGTGCGCATCGTGATGGTCCCGGTGCGCACGGTGGACTGCAAGGACAAGTCGGTGCACGAGGCCCCGGTGTTCGACACGGATTTGCGCGACCGCATCACGAACAACGTGTACAACCTGCTACCGGTCAACGATCTCCAGATCGTCTTCTCGGACCACGTCATCGCCCCCGCCGGCTGCGACGACGGCGACGTGATGGCCAAGCTCGCCGAACTCGCGCGCAGCGAGCAGCGCGGCCCGGAATGGTTCTACCAGGGCCACCTGTCGCAGAACATCGGCGGCTACGGCCTAGTGCCGGCCAGCGCGGACGCCGGCGCGCGGCTGAACTGGCTCGGCTACTGGCCCGGCGGCGTGCCCGTAAACGTCGTGCACGAGCTCGGCCACAACCTGGGACGCGATCACACCTTCGACGACCAGGGCTACACGCCCATCGCCGCCAGCGACTACGGCGGCCGGCCGCAGTACGGCTTCGCGCTGCGCGGCGGGCCGCACCCGTGGTGGAGCGGCAACGACATCGGCCATAAGATCATCCCGCCGACGACCACGGCCTCGCCGTCCGACGCCTTCGATCCGAAGAACAAGAACCAGAGCCGTGTCGACAACGGTCCTGACAACAACTTCTTCGACGTAATGAGCTACACGCAGCTCTATTGGGTGAGCGCCTACACGTACAAGGCCTGGGCTGAGCGCATCCGGGACATCAACGCGCTCGTGGCCTCTGCCGGCCGCGCGTCGGCGCAGTCCGCCGCGCGCGTGGCACAGACCGCCGGCGCCTCGAACCGCCTCCTGGCCATCTACTTCAACCGCACCGGCACCGCCCTGTGGGTGGCCGAAGACGGCGCGCTGCCCGCCGCCGGACGCCGCGATGCCACGCTCGTGGTGGATGGGATCGAGCGGCCGGTGCAGGTGCACGTCACGCTCGACGGATCGGGAAAACCGGGCCTGATCCGCGTCGATCCCGGCGAACGCCTCGACTGGGTCGGCAAAACCGTCGAACTGCGGCTGGATGGGCGCAGCCTGTGGCATCGGCCGTGAAGCGCCGCTCAGCCACGCGCGCGCACCGGCGCCGGAACCTTGATCAGGGCGGCGGTGGCATCGCGTACCGCGTCGAACACGGCCAGTCGCAGTGCGCAGCGGCGGCGATGCTGGGCGCGGCGCCGCGACGCGACCTCGGCCTCGCTGCGCAGCTCTGGCGTGACGGGCAGGCGCCAGTAATGCGCGCTGTGCGGGCGCGCATGCGCCAGCTGCCACAGCAGGTCGTAGTCGAGCCCGACGCGCCGGCGGTTCGAGCGGTAGCTGCTGTAGACATGAGCGGCGCGCGCGACGACCAGCACGGTGCCGATGCCCCAGCCGCCGGCCAGGCCTTGCACCGCCGCGACCATGAGTGCGGTCGGCTGAAGTCGATGGCCGGCGTGCCCGAGTTCGCGAAGAGCAGTCAACGCGTTGCGGCCACCCTGGATCGCGCCGACCACGCAGGCCGGCCCGTCGTGGGGCACGGCGGCACCGGCGGCGATGGAGGCCTCGACGACGCTGAACGCGCAGCTGAGCACACGCTCGCCGCGCCAGAGCAGATCGATGGCGAGTTCGCCTTCGCGCCCTTGAGGCCCGGCGGCGCGGAGCACGAGCCGAGCCGCCTCGAGGCCGCCCCAGAGTTCGATCGCGTCACCTTCGTAGAGCGCCTCGCAAACCGACCGGCGCACCTGGGCCCACATCCACGCGTAGTGTTCGGCGACGGCGCGCATCCGGCCGCGTACCGACAGGCCGCGCCGCAGGTACGGGCGGATCACCCGGCTCGTGGACCAAGGGTCGCGCGCGGCGAGCCTGGGCGCGTACAGGTGCAGCACGGCATGGTTCGTGCGATGGAAATCCGCGAGCCACAGGCTGCGGACCATGAACTTGCATCGCCGCCGCCAAGTGCCGAACAGGCCGCCCGCGCCGTCGTCCAGTTCGTCGAACTGGCGCCAGCTCCACTCGAATGCGTTGCTAGTCAACTGGCTACACTCCGGTCGTCGCTTGGGGAGAGCATCGGTCGTGCAGCGTCTCAGTCCCGTGTCGAATCCGTCACAGACGGTTCAGCGCCGTCGGCTCGGCGGCCGGACGCGGTCGCGGCTTATCGCTACGCTCGTGACCGAAGCGTCGCCATCAACTGTATGAGTCGGGCCGGAACCCCTGCAGCCGCACGCGATGCCGCCGCGCACGCGAAGGGCGTTCGCCCGTTCCGCGTGCGGCTCATTGGCGTGCCCGACTTCGGCGTGGACACCGCGGCATTCACAGGTCAGCTGGCGCGCATGTACGGCTTCCTGGCCGTGCGGCAGGACTGGGTCAGCCGCGACGAACTCGCCGCTCTATTCTGGCCGGACAGCCCGGCGCCGGTGTCGCGCGGGAACGTGCGTAACCTGATCCACAAGCTGCTGCAGCTGCCGCGGTGCGAAGGCGTCGAGTCGCTCGGCCGGTCGATCCGCTGCACCGCATCGACCGACCTCGCCCACTTCCACGAGATGGTGCGCTGCCGCGATTGGCACCACGTCGTGCACCAGCCCGCGCTGGAACTGCTCGCGGGCCTCGAGGCCGGCGCCAGCGAACCCTTCCGGGCTTGGCTCGCGTTCGAGCGCAGCCGGCTGCTGCAGGCCTGGCGCGACGCCGTCCTGATGGCCTCGGAGACTGACGCGCTGGAGCCCGCGGAACGGCTGGCCCTCGTCGACGCGGCCCTGCTGCGCGAGCCGGCCAACGAGGACTTCGAGCATGCGGCCTTCAAGGCCCTCGCAGCGCTCGGCCGGTCGAGCGAGATTCCCGTGCGCTTCGCCGCGTTCGCGCAGCGTGCCTTCCAGGCCAGCGGCGTACCGCCGTCGTCGAAGCTGCGCGAGTTCGTCGCCGGCCTGAACGGCAGCCATGCCGATGCGGCGCAGGTCGACGCCGCGGACGGCCCGGCGATCGTCGGCCGGCGCCTCGAACTGATGGACCTGAACGGCCTGCTCGACGATGGCCAGGCCCGCCTCGTCACGCTGCTCGGCCCCGGCGGTGTGGGCAAGACCACGCTGGCCCGGCACTTGTTCAACGGCGAACTCGCCGCCGGTCGTGTCAGGGCGGTCTGGGTCGACCTGTTGCCCGCCGCCGCCGTGCCGGATGCGCTCACGATGATCGCGCAGGCCCTCGGACTGCGCATCCCGGGTGGCGCCGAGCCGCTCGCCGTGCTGTGCACCGCCTTGCGCGAGACGCCGCTGCGGCTCTACCTCGACAACGTCGAGCAGATCGGCGGGCTCGGCGATGTGCTGCAGACGCTGCTGGAGGGCTGTACTCGGCTGCGCATCGTCGCCACCTCGCGGCATGCGCTGGAAGTTGATGCCGAATGGCGCTTCCAGGTCGACGGCCTGCCGATCCCGGACGCGCAGGAGTCCGATGCCGGCGTGCTGACCGCCTGCGACAGCGTGCGGCTTTACCTGCACTGCTGTGCCGCCGGCCACGTACGCAACGGCCCGGGCACAGGCGTGCGCGTGGCCGCCAGCGTGGCACGCTTCGCGCAGGGGCATCCGCTGACGATCGCGCTGATGGCCAGTTGCGCGGCAGACCTGACCGAGCAGCAGGTCGAAGCCCTCGACCGCGAACGCTCGTTCGCCGCGCTGGGCGGCGGCGCCGACGCAGCGCAGGCGGCGCTGAACGCCAGCTTCGCCCGCTCGTGGACGCTGCTCAGCGATGCCGAGCGTGGCGCCCTGCCGCGGCTGACCTGCTTCCCGACATCGTTCGACGCCGCTGCGGCCTGGGGGGCGGCGGGCGTGCCGTTGATGCTGCTGCGAGCACTCGTGGACAAGTCGCTCGTGCAGCCCGAGCCGCACGCGCGCTTCTCGCTGCATTCCTCGGTCCGCTCGTTCGCGGCGCAGCACCTGGACGACCCGGCCGACGGCCGGCGCCGCCACGCCGCCTACTACGGGCGGATCTTCGCCACGCTGGACCACATCGACCTGGTTCTGCTGGCACGCGCCAACGACGGACTCGACCGTGAGTGGACCAACGCTCTGGCGGCCTGGGACTGGGCGTTCGCGAACCGCGACGCGGCGCTGGCGGGCCAGCTCCTGTACGGCCTGTTCGAGCTCGCCGAGGGCCAGGGCCGCGGCGACGTGATGCAGTCGCTCGGCAATGCAGTGCATCAGATCATCGAATCCTGGTGCAGCCTGCCGGCGAACTGCTCGGATCAGGTGCAGCGCATCCGGATGATCATGCAGGCCCGCACCGGGCCGGCCGAGATGCGGCGCGTGGCCATGGCTGCGCTCGAAGTCGCGACGAAAGCCCGCTCGATCACGGGCACGCTCGAAGCCCTGGGCTTCGCAGCGCTGGGTGCGATGCTGGAGGGTGACCGCGTTGCGGCCGGCCGGTACGTCGCGCTCGCGTTGCGGCGCACGCAGCGGCACCGGCGCGTGCCCGACCAGATCTACTTCCTCACCCTGCAGGTGACCCGCTCTGACTGGCAGCAGATCTCGGGTTCCGCCTGGTCGGTGTGCCGGATGGCACGCCGGCTGCTCGACGAGATCCAGCCGCGGCCCTTCCTCGAACTCATGCTGCTGGCGGCCGAGGCCGAGGTGCTGGCCCGGCTCGGCGACATGGACGCGGCGCGCCACACCTTGGTCGAACGCCTGCGACTGGCCAAACAATGGAAGACCCAGGGCGCGCTCGGCTCGATGCTGCTGCTGGCCGCTTCGGTCGAGCTCGAAACCGGCATGCTGCCCGACGCCGAGGCGCACCTGGGCCAGGCGGAGGACTGGCTGGCCAAGGGCTGGTCGGAGGGCGTGGCCCAGCGCCTCGAGCTGCTGCACGCCCAGCTCGCGATTCTGCGTGCCGACATGGCGCCGGCGACTGCCCGGCTGATAGCCCTGGTGGACGACGCGTCGATGAGCCAGGGCCCGAACGCCGCTTGGCTCGTGTTCCTGGGGGCGCTCTGGCATCGCGAACGCGGCCAGCTGTCGCGCGCGCTCGCGTTCGCCGGCGCCGCAGCGCGAGCCCCATCCGAGCCGGCCCTGGTGCGGCAAGCCGAGCGCATGGCACGGACGGTCGAGATCCAGTTCAGGACGCTGGCTCTGCCCAGCTCCGCGCAACCCGACGACGAGGACCGGCTCGCACTCATAGCGCAGCTCCGCCAGGACCTGGACGACAGCGCCCTGCCAGCGCCGTTCGGCGGGGCCGCGCAGACGCCGGTCGCCTCCGGTTAGCGGTTCCAAACGCGAGCCAAACGCAGGGATCGCTAGATTGGCGCCAACGCCTCAACGGTTGCATGGGCCAGCAGCGAAGCGCACGCGGCGCTTCGTTCGAACGGCCAAAACCCCGCTTGACCATGTCGGCTCTGATCTCTGCCGTGCTCGGGCTGACGCCGCAGCAACGCGAACTGCTGCGGCCCTGCCCGAACCTGACCAATGGCGCCTCACGCCATGCGCTGCGCGCCGCCTGGGTGGCGAGTCTGATCTGCATCGGGCTCGGCACATCCAGCACGGTGCGAGCTCGCACGGCGTTCGCGGCGCTCACGCACGACGTCGGCGAGTTCGCGACCAGGCTCGCGCTCCTTGGCTGGCAGAGCGCCTCGCTCGGCGCGGCCCTGCTGATGGAGATGCCGTTCCGGGACCCCACACAGCAGCTCGTCTCAGTGCAAGTCGCGCTCGGCCTGCACGAATGCTGGGACGGCACCGGCCGCCCGCTCGGCCTGCGGCGCCACCAGATCCCGTTGGCCGTGCGCATCGTCGCCGTGGCCGATGCCTACGACCACCTGGTCGCCGCCGAGGACGCGCTGTACGCGGAGGCTGTGCTGCGTGCGCTGGAATCGCTTCGCGGGCGCAGCGGCTCCGCGTTCGATCCCGACTGTGTCGAGGCCCTGGCAGGCGGCATCGGTCGCCTGCTGCGCGACGAAGCGGGCCTGTACCGAATGACCGGCTGACGGCCTGGCTCGGCACCGCGAGACTATGGGCTGATTGCCCAGACGGCGCTCGCGGGGCAGCAAAACACTTTTCAAACGATTCCCAAGGATCATCCGCAGCGGCGGCGGGATCGAATCCCGAGACTCCCTGACACGGATGACCTCAGAACAATGACAGACGCGGACGCGAACTCGAGCCGGATCAGGTTGATCGGGACACCCTGCTTGTTCGTCGGCACCGACGGCGTGCCGATCGTCGGCGACCGGATGGGTCAACTGCTCATGTTCCTGGCCTTCAGCGCCGACTGGGTTCCGCGCGAGCGGCTCGCTTCGCTGTTCTGGCCGGAGCGCCAGGCGCACGAGGCGCGCAGCAACGTGCGCAACCTCCTGTACCGGACGCTGCGCGAGCGCGCCTTCGCGCGGCTCGAGTTCGCCGGCGAGTGCGTGCGCTGGAGCATCCCGTCCGACATCGCGCACCTGGCCCGCTCCGAGGCTGCGGGGGACTGGAAGCAGGCCATTGACGTGGGCGACGGCGACCTGCTCGAAGGCGTCGAGGTTCGCGCCACGGCCGCCTACCTGGAGTGGCTGGTCTTCGAGCGCAGCCGGCATCGCGAGCGATGGTCGGCCGCGATCCGCGCGCGCATCGCCGAGGTCGGCATGGATGCCGACGAGGGCCTGCGCCTGGCGCAGCGCCTGCTCGAGCGCGAGCCCTACAACGAGGACGTCGTCACCCAGCTCGTCGATTCGCTTCTGAACCGCGGGCACATCCAGAAGGCGCGCCAGATCCACGAGGAATACATGCAGCGCCTGCGCACCGACCTCGACGTGGAGCCCTCCACGCGCCTGCAGCGCCTCGTCGACGAGTCCATGGCGCCGCCTCGGGGCGAGGCGTCGGCGAACACGCCGCCGGCACGGCCGCGCATCGCCGGGCGCGCGGCCACGCTGGCCGAGCCGCTCGTCGGGCGCCGGCTCGAAACCCGCGAGGTGCTCGCCTACCTCGGCTCCGACGACTGCCGGCTGCTGACGCTGACCGGCCCGGGCGGCGTGGGCAAGTCCAAGCTCGCGCGCCACGTTTTCGATGCTGTCGACGCGGCCCTCGGCGCGCGGCCACGTTACTGGGCCGACCTGTCCAGCGTGGCCTCGATCGACAACGCCGCTGCGGCGATCGCCGAGTCGGTGGGCGTCGACGTGGCCGGCAGCACGCCGCCGCTGGAGCGCGTCGCGCTGCGGCTGAGGAGCGACCCGGCCTTCCTCTTCCTCGACGGCGTGGAGCACCTCGCCGGGCTGGACGAAGTGATCGGCTGCCTGCTGATCCGCTGCCCGCGGCTGAAGATCATGCTCATCTCGCGGCACCGCATGGAAACCTGCGGCCAGGTCTACCCGGTGGGCGGGCTGCCGACGCCCGACGAGGACGAACTCGACGCGGATGCCATCCTCGCCAGCGACGCCGTCGCGCTGTTCTCGGCCTTCGCGATCCGCACGCGGCGCGACATCAACCTGCGCGCCGAAGCCCGGCAACTCGTGCGCCTGGTGCGGCTTGTCGAAGGTCACCCTCTGGCCTTGCAGATGCTCGCCGGCTGGGCGCACGTGCTGCCGATCGGCGCGATGTGCGATGCGGTGGAAAGCAACCTGCCCTCGCTGAGTGCCGGCCGCGCCGATCGCGGCCAGGGCCTGCAAGCTTCGTTCGAGCGCTCCTGGCGACTGCTAACCGACGGCGAGCGCCAGATCCTCGCACGCCTGTCCGTCTTCGAGGCGCCGTTCGACCCCTGCGCCGCCTCGGCCGTGGCCGACGCTCCGCTGGCTGTGCTGGGCGCGCTGGCCGACAAGTCGCTGCTCTACATGGACGAACATGGCCGGTTCGGCGTGCACGCCGCAATCCGCCTGTTCGCGATCGACAAGCTGCAGCAGCCGCAGAGCGTGCACGCCCGCTATGCGCGGTACTACGGCAACCTGTTCGCCACGTACAGTGACCACGACCGGCTGTGCGTGGAACGCCAGTGCAAGCAGCTGGACCGCGACTGGATCCACGGTATCGTGGCTTGGCAATGGGCCCTGCACATGGGCCTGATCGAGGTGGTCGAGAAGATCGTCGTGCCCTTGCGCAATCTGTCGTTCGACCTCGGTCGCCTGGGCGACTTCGCCGAGGTGCTGCAGCAAACTCGCACGGCCATCGCGTCGTCGCCAACCGCGCAGCCCCGCCTGCACACGAAGCTCGCCTACGTGTCGCAGCTCGAATGGCTGCGACACGGCGGTTCGTGGGAGGACTTCGAGCGACTGACCCACGACGGCTGGCGCGCCGGTGCTCGCGCGGGCTCGGTGCGCTGCCGCATCGCAATCCTCGTCAACTGGGGCCAGGCGCTGACCGCGGCCGGCCGCCTCGAGGAGGCGCTGCGCTACCTGGGCATGGCGACGCGGCGCGCGCAGCGCAATGCCGAGGCTCGGCTGGAGTCGATCGCGCTGTCGGTGTCGGCCGCCGCGCTGGGCAAGCTCGACCGACACGCCGACGCGCTGCGGCAGCTGGCGCAGGCCCGGCTGATCCTGCGCTCGAATCCCGAGGTCTGCCCGCGCACACAGATGATTGTGGATTTCGCCGAGGGCGAGATCCGTGAACGCATGTCCGACTGGGCGCGCGCCTACGAGCTGTTCGCCGCGGTGCGCGAGATGGCCGCGCGCTGGCGCCTGATGGGCGGGCGCAAGGACGTGCTAGTGCGCATGGCGAGCCTCGAGCTGCTCGGCGGTCGCGTCGACCCGGCCGCCGCATTGCTCGAGGAGGCCAAGGTCGCGATGCAGACCTGCGCGGACCAGTCCAACCGCGCGATGCTGCTGTGCCTGGAAGCGCAGATCCGCCTGCACCGGCACGACACGATCGGTGCGGCCCGGCAGATCCTCGACCTGCTGCGCATCCCCGCCCGGAAATGGTCGGAGCAAGTCGTCGTGGCCTTCTACGAACTCCTGCAGCACTGGCGAAGCGCCCTCGCGGACACCGACGGCATCGCCCTGACGGGCGCCGAGTCGCAGGCCCACGACACCACGCACGAAGCCTTGCCCGATCCGGGCCCGATCGAGCCGGCGCTGCTCGACCTGGCTATCGAGATCGAGGAGTTCGTCCGCCGCACGCCACGCGCCGCCGCGCCGGGGCTCACGGGCAGCGTCTGATCGACCCCGGCAAGGCGGTCCGCACCGCGCGGCCGCCACGGTGCTGCGACGCTGTTCAAACGTCGGCTGCCTACGATGCGGTGCAGCCCTCAACACGACGGCGTCGTTGGACCGCAGCACATGAACACGCGAACGCAATGCGGGCCGGTGCCGCGCAAGACCTGTGGACACCGCCGCCGCCGCGGCCTGCTGGCGCGCTGGACGCAGGCCATCCGCGCGCTGTTCCTGCCGGCCCGCGTGCGGCACCTCACCCGCTACGAATGGGACGTCATCAGCGTCGGCCTCACCCGGCTGCTGAACCATCACCCGCAATCGCGCGCGGTGTGGCGCCACCTCGCCTGGCTCGAGCGCACCTTGCCGCGCGGCGTGCGCCGCCTGGCGTTCGAGGACCCTCGCCGGCTCGCGCGCGCCGCCCGCGAGCTCGACCTCGTGCTGACCCCGCGCACGATTCTCGCGCCGTGGATGCTGTCCGACGTCATTGACGCCATCCTCGACTGGCAGCACCGCCACGGCATGCACAGGCGAGCGGCGACGCCCGCCCGCCCCGCCGCGAACCGCGCACGCGGCGCCTCGCCGCGGTCCGACGGTGATGCGATCGAGGTGCGTGAGGTGCCGTTCGCACAGTACGAGCAGGCCGAGCTCGAGCGACGCGCCGCGGTCGCTTCGCGTCGCTGAGCCGCACTAGAGCTG
Source organism: Rhizobacter sp. AJA081-3 (assembly GCF_017795745.1). Lineage (GTDB taxonomy): Bacteria > Pseudomonadota > Gammaproteobacteria > Burkholderiales > Burkholderiaceae_C > Piscinibacter. The sequence goes on from NZ_CP059067.1 coordinate 2,635,861, forward strand.
GAACAGGAGGCTAGAGCATGTGGATCGAATCGAGCTGGTATGCGGCAGCGGCGTTTGGCATCGGCGTTTTGGCGTCCCACCTGCTGACAAACCGGCGCTGCCGCGCGCGTTCGGCGGCAGAGATCGAACGGCACCTGCGCGCCCGCATCGAAGCCGAATCGCGCGCACAGCAGGCGCACCGCGACCTGGCGATGGCGCGATTGCAGGTCGAGACTCTGCGGCAACGGCAATCGCTTGTTTCGAAGCCGCTGCATGTGCCCTGCGTGCCGCTGCCGCCGACGCCGCGCCCTGCCTTCGCGACGGACCCGGCACCGCGTGCGGAGCCCTCACCCGCGTTCGCCGACACGCAGCCATCCGACTGGATATGACGGCGGCCGCCACGTCTTTCAAACGCCGATGCACGGATGCTTGACGCCACGACGCCGAATGGAGAAACGCATGGAACCGAGTCCTGGATCCGGTGGCTTCCACAGACCCGCACGGATGGTGCCGATCAGTTCAGGGTGGGCCGACGAGCCCGGCGCCGTGGCGTGGCCCAGGCTCGACCCCGAACTCATTAGCCACGGTCGCCGGGTCGCCGTGCTGGTGTCGCAGTTGTGCGTGGAGCTCGGCGTCGGGATGGCCTCGACGCGCGCCATCGCCGAAGCGGCGGCTACGCATGACGTCGGCAAGCACTTCGTGCCCCGCGACATCCTGGACAGCCCGCGCTCCCTGACGCCGATGGAGATGGCCTGCGTGCAGCAGCACACGCGCTACGGCGCAGTCCTGTTGGACAATGCGCCAGCGAACCCGGCGGACAGCTCGAACTTGGCGTCGATAGTGGCCCTTCTGCACCACGAGCGCTGGGACGGATCCGGCTATCCTTATGGCCTGCTCGGCAAGGAGATTCCGGTGTGTGCGCGCATCGTCGCACTGGCCGACGTGTTCGACGCGCTGCGCACGCGCCGGCCGTACAAGCCGGCCTGGTCGCACGACGTCACGCTTACCTATATCCTCGACCAGCGAGGCCGGCACTTCGATCCGGGCTGCGTCGACGCCTTCCTGGCCATTGAGTCCAACGTGGCCGGTTGCTGGACCCCGGCGGACGAAGCCTTCGCTGACACACGCTGAGCCGCGTGCCCGGGCGTGCAACTTCCACCGAGCGCGGCATCACCAGATCTCGAATCGACGCCCCAGCTGCATGAACACATTGTCGTTGCCCTGCCTGCCGCGCGCGGCGCCGATGTAGAACTCGCCGATCCGGCTGTCGATGCCCACGAAGGCGGTCAGGCTGCTGCGCAGCGTCGGGCGCGACGCGGCGGCCGAATCCCAGGCATCGCCGAACTCCGCGACCCATCCCATGTAGACCGGCTGGCGCAGCAAGCCACCCTCCTGCAGGCGCCGCATGTAGGTCAACTGCACGTGGGCAAGGCGATCGCCCGACAACTGGCCCGCGCTGAACGCGCCCATGGCCTGGAAGCCGCCGAGGTTCAGTGAACGCGCCGCCAGGCAGTTGCTCAGATCGCAACCGGGTGCGTCAATGCGGCCCGCGTTCAGGCCCAGGTTGACCACGTGCGGCCCGCTGCGTGCCGCCCAGCGAACATTGACTTCGCGCCGTACGTAGCGTGCGCCGCCCACGCCCTGCTCGAGGTCCACGTGGACGGCATGGCCTTCGGTCGGAAAGGTCACCGAGTCGAGCAGGTCGCTGTCGAATTGCAGCCGCAGCGCGTTGAAGCGGTAGCGGATGGCCGGAATTTCGCCGAACTGCAGCGCCCCGCCGTCGGACGCGATGCTGACGAGCAGCGCGGTGTCCAGCCGCTCGGAGACCGCGCGCCTGACGATCGCGGCGCGCACCAGCGCATGCCGCTCCCACTCGTATTCGATGTCAGCCCCGATACTGCGCGTCGAGACGACGCTGTAGGCGAGCTTCACCGGCTCCGGTGAGCGGTAGGCCGGCTCGTGCAGGTGCCGCGCACCGAGGTCCGCGCCCAGCCGCCAACCGTTCCACACCGGGTGTATCAGCTGGGCCGACACCTCGGTCGGCGTGCCCACGCGCAGCTGCGCGCGCATTTCGAGCCCCGAAGCGGTGAGGAAACGGCGCCGGTAGCCGAGGCCGAGCGAGTACAGGTGGTTCGCGTCGCGGTCCGAATAAAGCGATAGGAGGGGCCGCAGGAAGTGCGGGCCGTAGGGCTTCTCCTCGACGATCAGGATGAGCGCATGGCGCCCTTCCTGCAGTGGCTGCAGCGAGTAGTGCACGCGCTCGAACAGGCCCTCGGCGTACAGCGCGTCCACCCGCGCGCCGACCTGGCCGGCGTCGAACGGTCTGCCCACCAGGTCGGCGAATCGGCGCAGCACCTCCTCCGCCGGGACCTGGCGCTGGCCCTGCACTCGCACCTGCGCGACGACCCGCTTGCGCGGGTCGTAGGCGGCCGTATGGCCCTGCGCTGGTCGTCGCGCGGGCGGAGCCGACACGGCCACGCGCACGGCCAGCGCGGCGAAACGCGCATCCTGCGCCTGCACGGCCCGCTCGCCCATTGCGACTACCTGTGCCGCCTTGCCGAAGTCGGCGAAGTCCACGCCGGGCAGGTGGCTGCGCACGAGGATGTCCTGCGGCCGCAGGGCGGCCAGACTGCGCCGCTCGTTCTGGCGAATCAGGATGTCGATCATCCCACTCACCGCGGTCAGCGCGTTCGCGGGGTCGGCTTGCACAGCCTCGGGCTGCGCGAGGTAAGACGCCACTACCACGTCGGCGCCTTCGGCAAGGGCAACTTCGACAGGCAGGTTCGCCACCAGCCCGCCATCGACGTAGGTCTCGCCCTCCACCAGCGCCGGCGCGAAGACGCCCGGAGCGGCCATGCTCGCGCGGATCGCAAGGTGCAGGTCGCCGCGGTCGAAGACTTTCGGCTCGCCGTCGCGGTAGCGCGTGGCCACGGCGCGGAACGGGATCCGCAGTGCATCGAAAGAAGCGCCCGACGGCACGTTCGCCGTCAGGCGCTGCAGTAGGTCCAGGAAGCGCTGTCCGTCACTCGCCCCGCGCGCGAAGCCGAGCTGGCCATGTTCGTTGATGCCGAGCTCCAGCCCGATCGGGTACTGGCTCTGGTAGCTGCGCTGCGCGGCCGGCAGTTCATTGCGATCGATCTGGTCGAGCGCCACGCGCGTCGGGTCGAGGTTGCCGATCACACCCTCGATCTCGTCGACCGACAGGCCGCTCGCGTACAGGCCGCCGACGACCGCGCCCATGCTGGTCCCGACGATGCGGTGGATCGGTACGCGGTTGCGTTCGAGCCGGCGCAAGACCGCGAGGTGCGCGAATCCCTTGGCGCCGCCGCCGGCCAGCACCACGACGACGCGCGGCGCCGGCTCCGGCTCCTCGAGCACGTCCGCCGCTGCGGCGCGCATAGGCTGCGCGCAGAGCAACCCGGCGACGGCGACGCCCAACAGCACGCGCAGCGTCGCCGCCCCGAGTAGCGCGCGCCTCACGAACCCGGGCCGGGCCGGTGCGGCGATCGGCATATCGTCAGCGGGGGCCGCCAGTAGGTCAGGTAGGTCACCGACGCGAACACATGGCCGCGGGCCTGCTTGTTGACTGTCAGCGGCATCGACAGCTCGGACCACGCGCGCGCGCGCACTTGGCAGTGCATATCGTCGAGAGTGCAGACGAGTACGCCACCGTCCAGGTCGACGCGGCGCGGGTCCACCCAGGGCGAGCGTCGTGCGGTGTCGGCCAGGCTCCAGTAGGTGGCACGCGAGGCGCCATAGAAGGCCACCGCCGCGGCATGCGCCTCGGAGCCGCCCACCCAGTGCAGCGGCATCCGGTAGCGCCGCTGCCATTCCCGTTCGACTGCTTCGGCGAGTTCGGCCCGCGGGTCGGCCACGGCATGCTGGCCGTGGCTGGCCATCACCTGCCACGCGGCCCCGGCCAGCGCCGGCGCGCACGCCCAGACTGCCGCCAGCACTCGGCCCGTGGGCCGCTCGACCGGCGACGCCAGGCTGTGCTGCTGAAGGCGCACCGCGACGAACAGCGCTACCAGCGGCGGCATGGCCAGCGCCAACACCGTGGCGGTGCGCGCGCCGAGCACGGCGGTCATCGCAGCGGCGATCGCGACCGGTCCGACCAGCACCCACCACAGTGGGTCCGAGCGCGGCCGCAGCACGTCCAGCAAGGCCTCGCGTCGCACGACGCTGCCGCGGGCACACCAAGCCAGAAGGGCCGCCGCCGGCAGCGCCAGCGCCGCCTGTGACAGCATGAAGCGAATCGCGCAGGCGAGCGCATGGCCCGACCAGCCCGCTGTCGCCTGGGCCGCGTAGATCACCGGCCCGAAGCCCGAGCGCAGGAGCCAGGCCACGTGCGGCGTCAGCAGCGCCGCCCCGACGCCTGCGCAGACCGCCGTGCGCGGGCTCAGCAGCACGCGCCGCCACGGCGGGTGCGCGCACGCGGCGACCAGCAGGGCGCACAACAGCACCGCAGAGAAGTACTTGCCCAGCAGCGCCAGCGCCGCGGCGGCGGCCAGCCCGAGGCCGTCGCGCCAGCGTCCCCGGTCCATGTAGCGCAGGAAGAACCGCGCGACCCAGGGCCACACCGCGAGCAGCACCGCGTTTGCGTTGAAGCGCAGGGCCATGACGGTCACGGTCGGCAGCACCAGAGTCGCCACCGCCGTGTGGGCGCGCCAGCACGGGGTCAACAGGTCGCACCACAGTGCGTGCAGGCCGGCCAGCCCGACCGTGACTGTCGCGGCGGCGAGCAGGGCATAACTCGCGTCCGAGCGCGGCATCACCGCGAACCAGGCGCCGGCCAGCCACGCCATCAGCGGCGGGTGCTTGAAGTAGCCGGCCTGCCAGGCCTCGCCCCAAACGTAGGCCTCGAGCATCTCGCCGGGCATGTCCAGGTTGCTGCGCAGTGCACAGGCGACCGCCGCCCAGACCACCAGGTGCCCCGCGAGCCAGTACCGTTCGGGCCGGCGCACGACCCACGGCCGGCGGCGGGCCGGCGCAAGCGCGGCGGCGGAACTCGACACGGGTCCGATCGTCATCGACGCAGCTTAGGAAGGCCGGCGTTTGACTCCCGTTGCCGGGCGAGCGGGTCAGCCGTACGAGCGCTGGTTGAAGCAGGTCGCGCTCTGCACCTGCGAGCCCGATGCGGCGCCAATTTGGGCGTCCCAGATGCCGGTGGCCAGCGGCAGCCGGTTGGCGTGCAGGTCGGGGATGCGGTCGTTGAAGTACATCGCGAAGGCGTTGTAGTACGAGGCCCGCTGCGGCGGCCCGGCGTGGTAGGCCGCGGCCCCGTTGCACTCGATGCCGCCGTTGACGATGTTGACGATGGTGCCGAGCCGGTAGGCAAACACCTCGAGGTCCGTGGTGTCGCCCGATGCGGAGGGCGGCACGGACAGGCCGTTGACCGTGAAGCCGCTGCGCAGGGCGGGCAGCGCCGGCACGCCACCGGCTACGCCGGGCGCCGGGGCACGGCCGAGCGCCACGTCGTGCGAGGCCGGCTTGTTGCCTTGCGCCGTCATCCAAAACCAGATGCCCGACAGGATCGACAGCGTGCCGTTCGTGGCCACCAGGTCCGGCCGCCACAGCAGCAGGTCGCGCCGCGTGACCACGTCAGGCAGGATGGCGTTGTCGAACAGCCAGGCCGAGAAGGCGCCGTAGTTGTAGTTCCAGGACAGCTGGATCATCCCGCGCCCGTAGTAGGAGCGGCCCGGTGCGGCCGGCCAGGTCGGGTGGTTCGGCACCACGTAGTTCACCGCTGCGCTGGTGCCGTCCGGGTTCGTGCTGTAGCCGACCTCCTCGACCCAGTACAGCGCGCCCTTCCAGACCTGCGTCGTCTCGCCGCGGCCGCTCATGTAAGGCACGATCCACGGCGCCGGCGCGCCGCTCCACGAGCCCGAGGTCTCGCGCGCCGACTTGGCGAGGAACAGCAGGAACTCCTCGCCCTGCTGCTTGAGCGAACCCTCGTTGAGGAACTGCGGCCGGCCGGTGGACTGTGCCCACCGGTTGTACGCGAGCACGGCCTGCTTGAAGGCGGCCAGCGTGAACACGTCGGTACTTCCGTCGGCCTGGGCGATCGGCGGCCGGTTGCGCGCATCGCCTTCCGGATTCACGCGCCCCGATCGCAGCGGGAACATCCAGTTCCAGTGCTCATCGTTGACCTGGCGCAGGAAGGCGTAGCCACCGGCGGGCAGCGCCGCGTCGGGCACAGGGGCCGGCGCCGGCGTCGGTGTCGGTGCGGGTGCCGGGCTCTGTGCGGGCGTCGGCGCCGGCGCGGGCACCGGTGCCGCAGTCACCGGCGGCGGTGCGGCGGCGTTGCCCGTCACGCGATCCGACCCGCCGCCACCGCAGGCCGCGACGCCCACCGCCGCCACGAGCGACAGCCGTCGCAGCCACGCACCGCTGTCCCCGGCCGCCGCGATGGCGGCACGCGCGATCCGTTCGCGTGCGAGCATGCTCATCGCCCCTGCAGGTGGCTGCAGATCGCGTCGCGCGCCGGCGTCAGAAGGCCTTGTTCCATGCGCCACAGGCCATCGAAGTAGTTCGGCGCGGTGTGCTTCTCGCGCGAGCGCTGCAGGTCTTCACCGTGCAGACCGTAGTTGTGCAGCATGCGGAAGCGCCGCGCCTCTTCGAGGTTGGCCATGCCCAGGCCGTAGCCGGTGTACACGCCGTTGACGTAGCCGCGGCCCACGTCGGCCAGGGCGGCCAGGCGCCGGCCGAGCTCGGGCTCGTCGGCGATCCAGTCGTCGAGCAGCAGGAACTCGATGAACGTCGTCAAGCCGGACGCTGCCTGGTTGTAGCCGAGGCCGTCGGCCGCGGTCAGGTTGGGCGCGGTCTTGCCGATCTGCAGTTCCTCGACCGGATTGGCGATGCCCATCGCGCGCAGGATGGCCACGGTGTCGGTCTGCTGCGGCTGCCCCGCCGCCACCATGGCCGACTTGAAACGCGCCCAGCGCGGGTTCGTCTCTTGCCGCAGGGCGTCGTCGCAGCGGTTCAGGAAGAAGCCGAGGCGGAGGTCGGCGGCGCGTGGCGCCTGGCGGATGCGCAGCCAGGCCCCCTCGGTCACCGCACGAACGATCTCCCCGGTCGCATTGAAATTGGCGAAGGTGTAGTCGCGGTGCGCGATGTGGAAGGTGTCGCCGTTGCGCACCGGACGAATCGGCAGCACGTGGAAGCGGTCCGAGTCGCGCTGCGTCGCGCGCAGCCGCGTCAGCGTCACCACCTCGGCGTCGGTCAGCTTGTCGCCGTCGGCACCGAAGACACCCGGCCACTGGTTGTAGGCCGACCAGACCGGCCGCGGCTGGCGCCCATGGCAGCTTGTGCAGACCTCGCTCGCGACGCGGCGCGTGGGCACCTCGATCTCCGCGAACTTCCAGGTGCCGTCGGCCCGCAGTTCGGCGAGTTCGACGGTCTCGCGCCGCGGACCGACGTCCGACTGGAAGGCGGCCAGCAAGCGGCCATCGGCGCCGAAGGACACGATGCGCGGCGCCTCCACGCTGGTGGCCTGGAGACCGCCCGAGCGTCCCACCAGCGTGTGGTTCGACCGCATCGCCGGCGGCAGCGCGGACATCAGGCGCTTCACGTCGCGCACGTCATGGCGCTGGATGTACGCCAGAAAACCGTCGATCGTCAGGTCGTCGATCAGCGCCACGGCAACGCCGCCGACCGCGCCTCGCATCTTCTCGCGGCCGCTTTGCTCGAGCACGACCGCGGTCTGCGGGGTGCGCAGCAAGTCCTCGAAGCGCTGCGGCGGGTTGGCCAGTGTCGCCTCGCCGACACCGAGCGCACCGCCGATGTCGAGGGACAGCCACTCGGCCGCCGCGCCATCGGCGCGCAGCGTGAGGCGGTAGCTGCGCGACTCGTCGGTGCTGTTGATTCGAGCGCTGACGCGCAGCCGGCCATCGGCAAGAAGGCTGAGCGTGATGCGACCGTGTCCGTCCTGGACCAGGTCGGCGCCGCTGAGATAGTACGTTGCCGTCGTCGTGGCCGGTGCCGGCACCGGTGCCGGTGCCGGTGCCGGTGCGGGCGCTGGTGCTGGTGCTGGTGCTGGTGCTGGTGCTGGTGCTGGTGCTGGCGCTGGTGCTGGTGCTGGTGCTGGTGCCGGTGCCGGTGCCGGTGCCGGTGCCGGTGCCGGTGCCGGTGCCGGTGCCGGTGTTGGTGTTGGTGTTGGTGTTGGTGTTGGTGTTGGTGTTGGTGTTGGTGTTGGTGGAGTCGTGGGTGTCGACACCGGCGCCGGCGTGGGCACAACCGCGGTCGGAACCGAAGCGCTCGGTGCCGCGACGAGCGCCCCGCCGTTCTGCGACCCGCCGCCGCACCCCGCCAGAGCCCCGGCGACAGCTGCGGCCACGAGGCAAACAAGTCGCGCCGCGTCGCTCGGATGACGCGTCGCGGTGCCGGGGCGATGGGTGGCGTGGAAGGGTACGGAAGGTTCGGTCATGGCGATTCGTCGGGTTGTCGCGAGGTGGTCGAGAAACCGCCGAAGGCTACCGACGGGACGCAGGGTCGTGGTGTCATGGTTGTCGTCGGCGCCCTGCGGATGTAAGCGAAGGTCAGGTCCTGCGGACCGGGTCGCGCAGGGTCGGCACGTCCCGCTTGCGCCCATGCGGATCGACCAAGGCGCGCTTTCGCGGTCTGGCCAGGCGCCCGAAGAGGCCACTCGACATCCAGTCCAGCACCATCTCGATGACCTCGTGCAGCAGCCAGGGGCCCGCCGGCGTCGTCGGCGTCAGCGCCGCGGCCAGCTCCCGCTCGGCCGCCGCGAGCCGATGCGGCTCGGCCCGCGTCAGGCCGCGCAGGCCTTTCGGCAGCGCACACTGCTCGAGCCACTCGAGGTGCGGCCACAGCTCGCGCGACCGCGGATGCCGGTCGAGCCAGCGCGTGAGCCCGACGCAGATCTCGCGCCACTCGTGAGAACTCAGGCTGCGCAGGCGGGCCGGCAGGAAGGGACTGCGGATGCGCTGGATCCAGCGCCACAGCGGCGAACTGCGCCGACGAGCCGGCGCCTTGTCGGGGGCCATGGCGTCAGCCCCGCGCCGCAAGGCGCTCGGTTGGGGCGTGTGGATGCGATGGGAGCATGGTCGTCGGGTCCTCCGGTCGGTGGCGGTGTCGAACAGCGCCGCATGGTTCGCATCGGGCGTTTGAGCGGCGTCGCACCAACGGCAGCGGCCGGGCGCAACGCCGGTCAAACGCCACCGCGCCTACCTTGCGGCCATCGAGACCAGCGGAAGAGGTCATGAATTCCTGTCGATGGCACGTGTTCCTGTTGGGCGCCTGGATCAGTCTGGGCGCGATGCCGGCAGCGTCGGCAACACAGCCGATCCGCATCGGCCTGATCGCACCGCTCACCGGCGGATCGGCCGACTTCGGCACCAGCGTGCGCAACGGCACCGAACTGGCGGTCAAGGAGATCAACGAACTGGCCGGCTACATGGGCCGGCCGCTCGAGCTGGTGATCCGCGACGACATGGGCGATCCCGATCAAGGCCGCAAGGTGTCCGAGAACCTGGTGCTGCAGGAGAAGGTCGACTTCACGATCGGCTTCTGCAACACCGGCGTGGCGATGAAGTCGCTGGAGGTCTTCCAGCAGAACCGACACCTGCTGCTCGTGCCCTGCGCGCAGGGCACGGCGGTGACGCGCATGTACGCGCCAGCGGAGAGCTACATCTTCCGCATCGCGCCGCCCGACCACCTGAACGCGACCTTCCTCGTCAAGGAGGTCGTCGACCGGCGCAAGCTCACCAAGGTGGCCATCCTCGCGGACCGCACCGGCTACGGCGACGGGGGCGTCAAGGACCTCGGCGCCGAACTGGCCAGGCGCGGGCTGCAGCCGGTCCACGTGGGTCGCTTCCCGCTCGGCGTCCAGGACCAGTCGGACGAGTTGCGCCTCGCGCGCGCGGCGGGCGCGGAGGCCCTCGTGGTCTGGACCGTCGGGCCGGAGCACGCTGCGACCGTGCGCAGCCTCCAGGCGATGAAGTGGAACGCACCGTACTTCGCGACCTGGCCGCTGTCGTTCCGCAGCGTTCTCGAGCGCGCCGGTGCCACCGCGCTGGAGGGCAAGATGATGACGCAGTCGATCATCCAGGACACCGCGAACGAACGCCGCGCCTCCTTCCTCGCGAGCTACCGACGGCACACCACCGAAGGCCGCATCGGGTCGCTGATGGCCGCCGCTCAGGCCTATGACTCGGTGCACCTGATACTGCGCGCGCTGTTCCAGAACCACGGCAACACCAGCGGCCCGGCCCTCAAGGCGACGCTCGAGAACCTGCAGCGTCCGTACCAGGGCGCGGTCACGACCTATGCGAAGCCGTTCTCGGTGCAGGAACACGACGCCTTCAGCCTGAACATGATCTGGCTCGGGGTGTGGCGCAACGGACAGATCGCCTACCAGTACCAGGACGACGCCAGGCTGTCCGCCCAGGTGCGCCGCAAGGACGCTCCCGCAGCCGCGAGCCCCTAAGCCCGACGACAGCCCCGCCGCTGGCCGGCAGCACCAAAGAGACAGGATGACGACATCGGGTCCGACGACATCCTGGCGGTGCTGGGTGGCGCTCGACGTGGCCTCTCCTGCGGCCTCATCAGCTGTGCCAGCCAGCGTAGCTGTGACACCGGACGGCAGGCGCGCATTGAGCGCTTGGGCCTGTAGGCCGTATCGGCGACATCCGAGGAGCCGGAAGTTCCCACTTCTGATCGGTACTGAAAAGGTTACAGGGTCAGTTCCTGGCATTGCTGCGGCTTTGGTCGTACGACTCGATGACCCAAGCGGCAAAGTCGGCCGAAGAACTCAGGCTTGCGGCTCGCGCATGAAGGCAGGCACCGAGTGGGCAAACCACTGGTGAACGACAGGCGATGACCGAGGTGCCCGATCAGAAGGTCAAGCGGCCGCGATGATCGAGCACCGAAAAGTCCACGAATGCACCACCAGCATTGGACGATCGGAAGTCGAAGTGCATGCCGCCCAAGTCAAACCGCCCCAGCGCTTGAAGTGCGGCGGCGAGCCCGCTCGCGCTGGTGTCGCGCGCTCGCAGCGCGGCCTCAATGAAGAGGCGGGCCGTTACATAGCCCTCGAAGTGAAACTGCGAGAGGGCTTCACCAGACTTGTTGACCTTGGCCATGGACGACTGGAACTGCCGCTGCAGTGGCGTGCGTTCGCCCGCCGCGTTCGGAAACGTCTGGGCAATCATCACGCCGTGCGCTGCTTTGCCAGCCGCTTTGATCAGCCCTTCGGGCGTAACGTAGGACATAGCGTAGACAAAGGCGGAGAACCCGGCCGCTCGAAGCACGGCGACACCAAGGCCCGAAAAGGGCGGGCTGCCGACGATGAGGACGGCCTGGATGGTGCCCACAGACAGTCGGCCGACCGCGGCGGCCAATGCAGCGGCACCCGTCGTGGACTGTGCGCCCTGGAGTTGCATCCCCGGCAATTTGGCGGCGGCCTCCCGGCAGATGGCCCACCCTGACTCGCCCATCGGGATGTCCTGATGCAGCACGCCCAAGCGTGTAACCCCCAGCGTGTGCGCATGCGCGAGAATTCGCTCGATTTGCTTGCGGTCACCCGCACGCACATGAAACAGCATGCGGTGGCCCGGATTGCGCAATGCCTCCGCGCCAGGGATGGCGTTGAGAATCAAGAGGTCGCCTGCGTCCAGCAAGCGCTCATCGAGGGTCCGCTTGATCGCTGGCGAGCCCACCGGCGCAAGGATCGCGGCGATCTTGCGCTTGCGAACTTCGCTGAGAGCGGCCACAAACCCATCCGGCGTGTAGCCATCGTCAAACGACACGAGATTCAAGGGGCGCCCGTGGATGCCACCGCTGGCATTGGCGTCCGCCAAGGCCGCCGAGATCCCTAGACCAAGCTGCCGCGCATCTGGAACTGGAATGCCGGTAAATGGGCCGACCTGACCAACGATGACGGGCGACGTCGATGTCTGGGCCTGCAGCCTCAGGAATGGCAGAGCCAGTGCCGCCACCGCCACTGCCCTGCGAGCCCCCCCCGCGTTCGCTGACATTGCCGGGCGCTTCACGGTCAATAAGCCTGCGAACTCGGGCCGGTCCCGCGGGAAGCCTCTTGGGAAGCAGGTTGCGTACGAACACCCTGAAGCTTGGCGCGTGCTGCCTGGACCAACAGACTGGTATCGACACCCACAGCCACAAAGGTTGCACCAGCATCCAGGTAGGTGCGGGCGACAGCTGGATCCACGGCGAGTACGCCCGCAGCCTTGCCCGCATTGACGACAGAGGCGATGCCATCGACGATGGCGCGCTGCACTTTCGGATGCGCAGGTTGACCCATCAGGCCCATGGATGCCGACAGGTCCGCGGGACCGAAGAACACGCCATCCACACCGTCAACAGCGGCAATCTCGCCCACGTTGGCCAGGGCGCGTGTCGTCTCGGCCTGCACCAGTACGCACATCTGATCGTCGGCACAATGAAGATAGTCGTCGATTTGATTCCATCGGGATGAGCGCGCCAGTGCGCTGCCAACTCCGCGAATACCATGGGGCGGATACCGAGTAGAAGCGACACATCCGGCAGCTTGTTCGGCGGTATCGACCATCGGAATCAAGAGCGACTGGGCACCAATGTCCAGCCACTGCTTGATGAGCGCGGGATCGTCATGCGGCGGCCGCACCACGGGACTCGACCCGTAGGGCGCGACTGCCTGCAGTTGGCCGAGCATTGAGCGTAGGTCGTTCGGGGCGTGTTCACCGTCGATCAGCAGCCAGTCGTAGCCGACACAGGCAAGGAGCTCCGCGACGTAGGGGTCTGCCAAGCCGACCCACAGGCCAAGTTGCGCGCGCTTCTCGATAAGCGCACGTTTGAATCTGTTCTCAGGCATCTGCATGCTGGGCTCCATCTCCGGTTGTTCATGCAATGGCGCCAAGGCACCAGTACTTCAGGTCGAGATAGTCGGCAATGCCGTGACTGGAGCCTTCGCGTCCCTGGCCGGACTGCTTCACGCCACCGAAGGGCGCCACGGCCGTACTGATGGCACCGGTGTTCACGCCCACCATGCCGGTCGCCAGCCGTTCCCCGACGCGCCAGCAACGCCGCAAGTCGCGCGAGAAGAAATAGGCCGCCAACCCAGCCTCGGTGTCGTTCGCCAGTGCAACGGCCTCGTCTTCGGTCTCGAATCGATAGAGTGGCGCCAGGGGACCAAAGATCTCCTCGTGCGCCATTCGCATGGAAGTATTGGCGCCTGCCACGACCGTCGGCTGGAAGAAGGTGCCCCCCAGTTCGTGAGGCCTTCCACCGGTCAGCACACGCGCGCCTTGTGCGCGTGCGTCGGCCAGCAGGTGCTCGACCTTGGCCAGCGCATTGCGATCAATCAGGGGTCCGACTGCGACGCCGGGATCCGTGCCTCGGCCGACCACAAGCTTGCCAACCGCCTCAGCGAGCCGCTCTGCAAAGACGTCGAACACCCCCGCCTGAACCAGAATGCGGTTGGCGGCGACACATGCCTGACCGGCATTGCGGAACTTGGCGGCCAGCACGCCCTCTACAGCGACGTCCAGGTCCGCATCGTCGAAGACAATGACCGGCGCGTTGCCGCCCAGCTCCATCGAAAGCTTCTTCAACGTGGGCGCGCACTGGGCCGAAAGAACACGACCGACTTGGGTAGATCCGGTGAAGCTGAGCTTGCGCACGACCGGGTTTGCAGTGAGTTCACCGCCAATTTCCAAAGCATCGCCTGTGACAACACTCAGAACACCTGGCGGTAGCCCTGCTCGCTCGCCCAGCACGGCCAAAGCGAGGGCCGACAGCGGCGTCTGAGGCGCAGGTTTGACGATCATCGTGCAGCCAGCAGCGAGCGCAGGCGCAGCCTTTCGTGCCAGCATGGCCGAAGGAAAGTTCCAGGGCGTGATCGCGGCACAGACGCCCACTGGCTCACGCGTCACCACGATTCGCCGATCACGCCATGGCGACGCCAACACCTCTCCGTTGATGCGGCGCGCCTCCTCGGCGTACCACTCGATGTACGCCGCCGAGTAGGCGATTTCGGCACGCGCCTCTGCGAGAGGTTTGCCTTGCTCTCGAGTAATCAGAAGCGCAAGGTCATCCACGCTCTCGATCATCAGGTCGTACCAGCGTCGCAGCACACGGGAACGCTCGTCAGCGGTACGAGTACGCCAGTCCGTCAAGGCCTGCTGAGCTGCGAGGATGGCCCGCCGAGTCTCTGCAACACCCATGTTCGGGACGCGGGCGATCTCGCTGCCGTCGGCCGGGTCCAAGACGGGCGTCGATCTGCCATCGTTTGCGTCCAGCCAATGACCGCCGACAAGCGCCTGTGTCTTCAGCAGGCTGGAATCCTTCAGGCCTGCGATGTTGTGCGTCATTGTCAATTCATCCTTTTCAGACCATTCGGAACGACACACTACCCAGCGGACCGAAGTCGGCGTGCAAGTTGTCACCGCGCTGCGCTGTAGTCGGCCGAGTAAACGACCCCGACAGGATGACCTGACCCGCGAGCAGCTCTTCGTTGAATGGGGCGATCCTGTTGGCCAGCCAGGCCACGCCCGTGGCCGGATGATTGAGGACACCGGCGGCCACGCCGGTCTCCTCGATGACGCCGTTCTTGTGAAGCAAGGCCCCTACCCAACGCAGGTCAAGATCCATCGGGCGCACGGGCCGCCCACCTAGAACGATGCCTGCATTGGCCGCGAAGTCACTGATGGTGTCGAAGACCTTGCGGGGTGCGCGCGTCTCGCGATCGAACTGCTCGATGCGCGCATCGATGATCTCGATGGCCGGGCACACGTAGTCCGTCGCCTCCAACACATCGAACAGTGTGACGCCCGGCCCCTTCAGGTTACGGTTCAGGACAAACGCCAGCTCGACCTCGATGCGCGGGGCGATGAAGCGATCGAACGGGATGTCGCTGCCGTTGTCGAAGAACATGTCATCCATCAACGGGGCATAGTCGGGCTCGGTGATCTGACTGGCCTGCTGCATGGCGCGGGACGTCAGGCCGATCTTCCGACCCATGACGCGCCGCCCTTGCGCCAGCTCCAAAGCCAGCCATGCGCGTTGGATGGCATAGCCGTCCTCGACCGTCATCTCCGGATGCAGACGCGAAAGATGGCGGATCTGCTGGCGGGTCTTGCGAGCTTCGAAGAGTTCTCGGGCATGTCCCTCGACCGCTTGTTGCGTAAGCATGTTCATTTCCTATCTGCAAAGAGGGGGTGCAAGGTGCTGTACTTGTGATCGAAGACCTCTTGACCTTCGTCGATCTGCAGCGTCACACCAGTCGGTTGTCGACCCATCAGCGGCTCAAAGTGGCGCCGTGCCACTTCGGCCAGTTGTTCGCCAATGCGGCGCTTAACGTCTGCGCTACGGCCTCGGCCGAGGCGCAAGTTCAGATAGACAAACGCATAGTCACCTTCACCATCGGCGATGGCCGCATGATCGGCCGCATATGCGAGAACGCGCACTCCGCCCGCGGGCAGCACCTGCTGTCCGCGCTCATCGCGAATCGTCAGCATTTCATCAGCCAGGCTGCGGCAAAGCTTTCCGATGTCAGCCACTGGATCAAGATTGGGGCTGTACAGCACAACCATATGTGGCATGGCGGGGCTCTCGGTCAGAGTCGCGATGGGAAGCGATGGAGACCCGTGGCCGACTGAGAGCTAGCCGCTGGAACATCTTGGCCACTCAGCGGCATGACCGGAAGCACCACAATGGCCTGTCCGGTTCCTGTGGAACCGAAGAGCGGTGTGATCACTTCTGCCGCACCGGTGTACTCGGACCAGCCCAAGGCCCCCAGCATCATGGCGGTGTCATGCATGAAGCCCTCTCCATGCCCCTTGGTCGCGTACTCGGGCAGCATGGCGCAGAACTCCGACCAACGAGCCTCCTCCCACATGCGCAAGACCGTCTTGTCAAGCTCTTCCAAGAGTGGGTTCCAGAACTTGAAGGCGAACTCCTGGGCCTGGCCATTTTGGGCAAAGCGGTGGCTGAATGACCCGCTGGCCAGGAAGGCGACGTTGCCTTCGTATAGCTCTTCGACCGCCTTTCGCATGGCCCATCCCAAGCGTGCGCTGTCGCTAAGGTAGTGTGATGTGCACAGCGCCGAGACTGAAACGACCTTGAAGTGCAGGTCTTCGTTCATGTAGCGCAATGGAACCAAGGTTCCGTACTCCGGCTCCAGCGACGTGTCGTCGTGCGCCAGCGTATCCACACCCATTGCGCTTGCCATCCTTGCCAATTGGTGGCCAAGAACCGGATTGCCATCGCACTCGAATGGCATGTTCTTGATGAAGTGCGGAAGCTCGTTACTGGTGTAGATGCCCTTGTAATGCGGCGCGCAATTTACGTGATAGCTCGAGTTGACGAGCCAGTGCGTGTCGAAGACGACCAAGGTATCGACGCCTGCCTCGCGGCAGCGGCGGGAAATCTCGCGTAGGCCCGCGATGGCGGCCTTGCGCGTGCCCTTGCGAGGTCCCTCCTGCTCCGAGAGGATGATGGAGGGCACGTGCGTGATCTTCGCAACGAGTGCTAGTTTTCCCATTGTGGTTCCAGTGGTACGGCCAAAAGCCGATCTGCGCGATTCAGATTCGATGCACAAGCCAAAGCGATAGGGACGGGAAGGCAATCAGCAATCCGATCCGCGCAAAGTCAGATGCAAGGAAGGGCATGACGCCTTTGGCTGTTTCGATGTACGGCACATTCTTCGAGAGTTTCTGAATGATGAAGAGATTCATCCCTACTGGTGGATGAACCAGGCCGATTTCGACCACCATCAGGGCCAGAATGCCGAACCAAATAGACTTGTCGGCCACCGTCATTCCCCAGAAGTCCAAGCCCATCACCATGGGATAGAAGATCGGGATCGTGAGCAGAATCATGGCCAGTGAATCCATGACGCAGCCCAAAAGGACGTACACAAGCAGGATGGCGACGAGTACCAGCAACGGCGGCAGTCCGCTACCCTTGACCCATTGCGCGAGTTCCGTCGGCATCTGGGTCAACGCAAGTCCGGAGTTCAAGAGGTCGGCACCAAGTAGCACCATGAAGATCATTGCCGAGGCATGAGCCGTTCCGACAAGGCTGGTTCGGATACCCGACCACCGCATACCTCCGCGGAACACGGCCAAGAAGCCACAGGCTGCTGCACCAATTGACGCCGCCTCAGTCGGATTCGCCCAGCCGCCATAGATGCCCACGATGACAACTGCGAATACGGCCACGACGGGGATCACGGATGTGGTGGCGCGCACTCGCTCTGTCCATCCCTGTCTCTCTGCCGCGGGGCCAGCCTGTGGGTCAAGACCCACGATGAGTCGGATCACCAACATGTAGCCGGTCATTGCAATGAGACCCGGAATGACGGCGGCAACAAACAACTTGCCGATGGATTCCTGAGTCAGTACGGCGTAGATGACGAGTGGCACCGATGGCGGGATCAGGATCCCCAGGGTGCCGGCAGCCGCAAGCGTGCCTGTGGCCAGTCTTCCTGAATAGCCTCGCTTTTGAAGCTCAGGTAGCGCCACCTGCCCCATGGTCGCAGCGGTGGCCAGTGAACTGCCGCATATGGCGCCAAAACCAGCGCAGGCTCCTGTTGCCGCCATAGCCAATCCACCACGGAAGTGGCCGAGAAAGGCACCAGCGAAGCGGAACAGCGCCTTGGACAGTCCACCGTGAGTAGCGAACTGACCCATCAGCATGAACAGCGGGATCACGGCAAGGTCGTAGTTGGAGAGGCGTGACCAGGCGAGGTGATTGAGCGTGAACAGGAGCGTGTTGACATCGCCGGCATTCATCACGAGGTAAGCCACCGCACCCGCGATGAACATCGCAACACCGACGTGGATTCGAAGAGCCAGCAGTAATAGAAGGCCTCCGAATACGCTAAGGCCGATAGCCATTCCGCTCATCATCGATCACTCCATGCAATACGGATCGCGTTGCCTGCTCGGCAGTAGGCGGCGACGGCCAGAAGCGCGAAGCTAGGAACCAGGAAAGAAATGGGCAACCATTGAGGCACAAGAAGCAAGGTTGACATCTCCGCGTTCTCGCGTGCCTCAATCGCATAGAGCGTGGATCTCCAAGCGATCAGCGATGCCATGGCACAGAGCAGAAGATGCGCGATGGCGTCGAGGCCAGCCCGCTTTTTCGTGCTCATCCAACCCGTGAGTGCATCTACCTTGATGTGGTGATCCTCCCACTCGCACAGGGGCAGGAATGCTGCCGAGCCGACAGCCGCACCCATCATGAGGAGTTCGACGTCCCCTGTAATGGGTGCACCAAACAGTTTGCGACCGACGATGGACACGATGGACATGACCACGATGACTACAAAAATGACCCCACCTAAGAGACCCCAGCCAACCATGATGTTTTGGAGAAGACTTGGCACCGCCAGCGAAGACTGCTCTGCGTCGACCTGCGGGGGCATGATTTCAGCCATCGGGCGATCCTTTGATTTCTGGTCGACTACTTCGCAGTGCTCTTGGCAGCCAGCGCCCTGGCAGCCTCAACCAACTTGACGCCGCCAAGGCCCTTTTCGTCAGCCTGCTTGATCCAGTCGGTCACCACAGTGGCCGATGCCGCCTTGATGGCGTTGTAGTCGTCGTCCTTGATCACGAGGACTTTGTTGCCCTGAGCGAGTGCCTTCTTGCGCGCTTCGGCGTTCGCGCCGTCCCAGCTGCGAGCTGCCCGCTCCACCAGTGCGGCGCCGCTATGTTTGTCGATCACCGCCTTGAGGTCAGTAGGCAGGCTGTCGTAGCGCGCCTTGTTCATCAGGATCGACAGTGGGGATTGAGCGAAGCCAGGTTGACCGGGGGCACCTTCCATGTGGTAGCGCGTCACCTCGTCGATCTTGACTGCCGGCAGCAGTTCCCAGGGAGCCAGCACACCATCGATCACGCCCTTCGAGATGCCTTCGGTCACCTGGGCGGGTGGCATGCTCACGGGAGTCGCGCCGAGCGCCGTGAGGAGCGATGCCGAGAAGCGCGTAGGGCTGCGAAGCTTCAGACCCTTGATTTGCGCCAAGTCGAGAACAGGCTTGCTCGCCGTGCTGATGATGACGTTGGAAGCAGAGAAGAGGGCCAGCAGCTTGTAATCCTTGAAGTCCTCCATGCCGAACTGCTGCGTGTAGGCCCACATCGCCTTCGAACCCCTCAGCGAATCAGGCGGCAACGTGAACGGCAGCTCCAGCGCCTCAGTGCGCGGAAAGCGACCAGTGTTGTAGCTGGGCGATGTCCAGACAATGTCAGCAACACCGCTCTTGACCTGGTCGGCGAGTTGCGGCGGGGTACCGCCCAGCTGTAGCGACGGGTACAGCTGGCACTTGAGCCGGCCGCCGGAGTCCTTCTCGATGTCGGCGCACCAGGGCTCCGCCACGGTCCTCTGGAAGTTTGAAGTCGAAGGCAAGAAGTGCGCGAACTTCAGGGTCACAGTCTGCGCATCCGCGTGTCGAGGAACGGCGGACATGGCGAGCGCAATCGGAAGCGCTAGGGTAATCAGCTTTGTGAACATGCTTGTCTCCGGTTTCGTAGGACTGGGAAAATGCTGTACATCGGAGTGGACTCACCCGCCAACGGAGTTGCTTTGTTTGGCGGGCTTAGATGCCCCAGCGAGGGATGTGATGGGAGCCCAGGGAGACCGCAACGTTCTTGGGCTCCAGGAATACCTCGTAGCTCCAGGTGCCACCTTCGCGTCCGACACCACTGGCCTTGGTTCCACCAAATGGTTGACGAAGGTCGCGCACGTTTTGGCTGTTGACGAAGCACATCCCAGCCTCAATGGCGGCAGCCACTCGGTGCGCACGACCGATGTTCTCGGTCCACACGTAGCTGGACAAGCCGTATGCGACGTCATTGGCGATCTGGATCGCTTCGGCTTCGTCAGCAAAGGGAATCAAGCAAGCCACCGGTCCGAAGATTTCCTCTTGCGCGATGCGCATGCGATTGTTTACGTCGGCGAACACTGTCGGCCAGACGTAGTTGCCGTGCCTCAGGTGGGCCGCCAGCTCCGGAGCGTAGTCGGGGCGATCAAGACCGCCGCAAACGAGCGTCGCGCCTTCCTTACTTCCAAGTTCGATGTAGCTGCGCACCTTCTGCAGATGAGCGGAACTGATCATCGGGCCGACAATCGTTGCCTCATCCAACGGATCGCCGACGGTGATCCGCCTTGCGCGCTCGGCGAACCGTGCCACGAAGTCCTCATAGATCGTCCTCTGCACGAGGATGCGACTACCGGCAGTGCAACGTTCGCCGTTGTTGGAGAAGATCATGAAGACGGCTGCATCGAGTGCGCGCTCCATGTCCGCATCGTCAAACACGACGAAGGGGCTCTTCCCTCCCAGTTCCATACTGAACTTCTTCAGTCCTGCCGCCTGGACAATTCGGTTGCCGGTGACTGTGGAGCCGGTGAAGGAAATGGCACGCACGTCAGGATGCCGGCAAAGCGGCTCACCAGCCTCACGACCGAACCCGTGAACGACGTTGAGCACACCCTTCGGAATACCGGCCTCCAGAGCCAGCTCACCCAGTCGCGCCGCGGTCAGGGGACTGAGTTCGCTCATCTTCAGCACAGCGGTGTTTCCAAAGGCCAGACAAGGAGCGACCTTCCACGTAGCCGTCATGAAGGGCACGTTCCAGGGGCTGATCAGTGCACATACGCCCACCGGATGGAAGAGCGTGTAGTTCAGATGCGTTGGCGTTGGATAGGTATGTCCGTCAACGCGCGTGCACATTTCGGCGAAGTAGTAGAAATTGTTCGACGCACGTGGAATGAGCTGGCGCCCCGTCTGACCAATCGCCTGGCCAGTGTCTTTCGTCTCCATCTGCGAGAGTTCCGGAACATTTGCGGCAATCAGATCCCCAAGTCTGCGCACGAGTCGGGCCCTGTCGCCAGCCTCCAGGCCGGCCCACTTAGGGAAGGCAGCCTTGGCTGCGGCCACGGCTCGATTGACGTCGTCTTCGGTGCCACTGGCCACTTCAGCCAGGACCTCTTGCGTGGCGGGGTTGACAGTTTCGAAGTAGTCGCGCCCCTGAACGGGCGCACCATCGATCAGATGTTCAATTCGCATTTACTTTGGCCGAAGGGTTGGAATGGATGCCGAAGGTGTCGTCGCCGACGATGTAGTTCACAAGGCGTCCGATGCCTTCAATTTCGGTGACCACTTCATCGCCCACATTGACATTGACGACGCCGTGCGGGGTGCCTGTCAGGATTACGTCGCCACTTCGCAGAGTCATGAAGTGACTGAGATACTCAATGAGCTGCGGCACGGTGTGCACCATGTCCCGCGTGCTTCCTTGTTGGACCAGCTGACCGTTGACCCGAGTGCTGAGTGCGAGCACCTGAGGGTCGGGGACGTCGGCGGCGTCAACAAACCAGGGTCCTAGCGCAGTCGCACCATCGCGGTTCTTGACACGCAGGTTGGGCCGGTACCAGTTCTCCAGATAGTCACGAATGGCGTAGTCATTGCACACGGTGTATCCAGCCACGTGGCTCAAGGCTTCGCGCGCCTTCACACGGGTGGCGGTACGTCCGATCACAACGGCCAGTTCACACTCGTAGTGCATAAAGCCGACATCCGAGGGTCGCCGGGTTTGGGCCCGGTGTCCGATCAGTGCATTCGGCCCCTTCAGGAATGCCAACGGCTCATCCTTCTGGTCAATGGTGAGCTCTGCAGCAAGTTCCTTCAGGTGATCCGCATAGTTCAAGCCCAAGGCGATCACGGTGCCGGGCGCGAATGGCGGCAACCAGACGACGTCCTCCTCAGCGAGCACGCGCCCGTCGGTGAGTTGCAAACCGGATGTGTGAGGCCGAGCCCAGTGGATCGCTCCGGAGTAGGCCACCCGAGCTGACTTCATTGTTCACCCTCCCCGGCAACCAGGCGATGCGTCAGGCCGCCCACGCCTTCGATCTCAATCTCCACGCGCTGACCAGCTCGTGCGGTCGGCGCGCCGTGGGCGGCGCCAAGGAGAACAATGTCCCCCGGGTGCAAGGTCATGAATGCAGTGACGTCCGACAACAAACGAGCTACGTTGCGTACTCTTGCGCCGGTTGTTGCGGTGTGGATGTGCCGCCCATCCACGGACAGCCGCACTCGCAGCCCGTCCGGCGATGCAATGCGATCTGCGGGCACCACTTGGGTGCCGAGCACGCAGAACCCGTCCCGGACCCGTTGCCGCAAAGCTGGCCTGTAGTGACTTTGGACCGGGATGCTGATGTCGTTGGCCACGCCGTAGCCGGCAATCACGCTGATTGCTTCGTCTGGCGCAAGACGGCAGGCAGGGCGACCGATGACAACTGCCAGAGTCGGCCCCATGGCCAACGAAACGACATCGGATGGAACAGCGACTTCGGCGTCACCCCAAGCCAGGGAATTGCGCGGCTTCAATCCCAAGACCGGGTGCACAGGCAGCGCCTTGTACGGCGCCTGCACTACGGCGTCACCCAGGGAGGCGGTTGCATCCGGGTCGTTGAGCAGCGCGGTGTAAACGACTCCGGACAGCGCGAACGGCGCCACGTCGATTTCGAACATCATCATTCCTCAAAGGCATACACATCCGCACAGCACGAAGTCTTCTCAGAACATCCCGTTCTGGTTGGCCGCCGTCGCCGGATCAGGAATCTCCTGACGCACATCCCAGTGCTGAACAATCTCTCCGTTCTTGTCTAGGCGGAAGATGTCAACGATTGCGAAACCACGGGTGCTGGGCTCACGGACGTTGTGGACGTGCAGCAGCACGAAGTCGCCGTCGGTGAAGACGCTCACGATCCGACTCTTGTAGTTCGGCAGCCGCGTACGCAAAGCTTCAATGAACTTCTTCAGCCCCTCGTGGCCATCGCCGGCGGTGGGGTTGTGCTGGATGTAGCGATCACCAAGCAGCGCAGACGCGGCTTCGAAGTCCTTCTTGTTGATGGCCTTGTCATAGAAGTCGAGCACGACCTGCTCGTTTCGCTTCTCTGAGGCGGATTGTTCGCCGCGCACCCCAACCGTTTGAGCACCGGCCAGCAGCGACACCACAGCAAGTACGGACGCAACAAGCAATTGACCAAAGCGCATAAGCAAAATCTCCTGAAGTGTGAATGGACAGCCGAATCCGGCACATGGGCCGCGTAGCCTGGGTGAGCTTCGATGGCTCGCTCTGTTTCACTACGATCTAAGCGATGTAATACTATGATCTACGTGAACACCAGTCAACCCCTGCGCCGATCGATGCGGGTTACTACTGACCACGGGACGTGGCGCCCAGGTTCGCAGGTTGTTGCCTCAACTGCACGCCTATGCCGTGTGCGACTCGCACGACTGTTGGTGTGGAGTGAACCTCTGAGGTTGGGCTGACTGGGATCGTCGGACCGATACGCCGGCTGGGCTTGGACAAGGAGATGGTCCATGCCTTCACGAGGCTCCTACCGTCGGCACTCGGCGCAGTTCAAGCTGCAGCTGTGCCAGGAGATCCGCTCCGGCGGACTTGGCCGCCGCGAGGCGCAGCAGAAGTACAGCCTATCTGCCAGTCTCATCCAACTCTGGCTGACACAGCGCGACAGCGGCGTGTTCGCCGGCCAGGAAGTCGAGGCGACTATGGCGGGGAACTACGAGGCCAACTCGCTCAGCGGGCGGCTTGGTTCTGGCGGCCCAGGTGGTCCAGCCTCAGGGGCTCACTCCACGAGGACAAACCTGCCGCCCAGCCAGGGCGGCAGCGCATTGCCGTTCCATCTGCCGAGCAAGCTGTACGAGCACACTAGCGTCGTGATCACGACCAACCTGGACTTCGTAGAGTCGTCCAGCGTCGTCAGCGCCGCGAAGACGGACTCGGCGCGGTTGGACCGACTCACGCACCACTGCCGCATCGTGCAGCCCGGCAAGGCAGCCACCAGGTCACACACGCCACGGCCAGCAACAAGCGGCACATCAAGGCTCGGGAGCAGGAGCGAAGAGCCAAGCCCGCAGCCCGGCTGCCCTGCAAAAAATGGTCTACTCCATTAGCCACCCTATCGGGGGCCTTACCATCTGCGCATGAAAAGTTCCGGTCCCCCACATCTGCGCTTTGTCCACCGCAATCTTCCGCTGCTGCTTTTACATGCTCGGGAGGGCGTGCTGAGTCGATTTCGTCCCATCTTCAATTCGCACGATCTAACTGACCAGCAATGGCGGATCCTCCGTGCGCTACTTGAATGCGGACCGCTGGAGTCTTGGCAGATTGGTCAGGCCTGTTGCATCTCCAGTTCCAGTATTGCAGTGATCTTGGGCCGCATGGAGCTCCAAGGCCTGATTGAGAAGCAACGGATGGAGCACGATCAGCGCCGCGTACTGGTAAGTGCCACTACACATAGTCGCGCACTTGCCAAGCAGATGCGCCCTCGGATCGAAGCGGAGTACGTCAAGCTTGAAGCCTTGGTTGGCAAAGAACTACTGAACGAGCTCCATCGCGTTCTGGACGCGGTCAATCAGCGTCTGTCAGAAGCGGGCGTGCAGCCTGCGTCGAAGGAAGAGTAGTCGGGACCAGTTAGGCTTGCGCCAGAGCCGCCTCACCGTTGGGGGCTGATGTCGATGGGTCTGGAATGCGGCGCCACTTCCGGCGCGGCACGCTGCGGAGCAGCCGCCTGACTGATCGGCATCTCCTTAATGAACGCCACGATGGCGCCAGCCAACTTGCGGCCCTCGACATCCGCGGACGCGTCCAGCGCCCTGCCTACATGCATCCAGGCTTCGACGGCCTTTGACCCTGTACCCGTTTCAGTACCGCTCAGAAGTAGGAACTTCCGGCTCCTCGGATGTCGCCGATGCGGCCTGCAGGTCACATCGGCGGGCGAATTCGGCAGGTGTTGCCCAGTCTAGCGCGGAGTGGGGTCGAGCCTCGTTGTAGTCGATGCGCCAAGCTGCGATCTTGGCCTTCGCATCGTCTAGCGTCAGGAATCAGTGCGTGTTCAGCCACTCCTGACGCAGCCGTCCGTTGAAGCTTTCGACGCGCGCGTTGTCGGTCGGTTTGCCAGGTCGGCTGAAGTCGATCTCGACGCTACGCTCAAAGGCCCACTTGTCCATCGCTTTCGAGATGAACTCGCTTCCGTTGTCGGTCTTGATCGTCTTGGGAAGCCCGCGCTGCGCGGAGATCCGGTTCAGGCTGTCGACCACGTCTTCTCCCTTCAGGCTTTGACCCACATCGATTGCCAGGCGCTCGCGCGTGTAGCAATCGACCACGGTGAGCATGCGCAGCTTGCGACCGTCAAACAGTGCGTCGGCATCAAAGTCCATGCTCCAGATCTCATTGATCGCAAAGGCCAGTTGCTTGGGCTGGCGCAGCTTGGCAGCCTTGTTGCGCCGTGGCCGCTTCAGCCGTAGCGACAGACCCTCCTCGCGGTATAGGCGGTACACGCGCTTGACGTTGTCTCGATGGCCTTCGCGTCGCAACAGAACATGCACCCGGCGATATCCGTTGTGCACGCGCGTGTTGGTGATCTCCTTGATGCGCAGCTTCAGCGCTGACTCGTCGCGCTTGGTCGACGTATATCGATACGTCGAGGCGGACATGCCCACGATGCGCAGTGCATTGCGCTTGCTGCAGCCGAATCGTTGCATCAACTCGGGCACCAACTCGCGTCGATGCGAAGGCCTCGGACCGTTTTTGCGACGACAGCCTGCAGCATCGCCTTGTCCAGGCTCAGGTCCGCGACGATCAGCTTGAGCCGGCGGTTCTCCTCTTCGAGCTGGCGCAACTGTCGCGTCTCTCGGACGGCCCGATGCCGTTGTACTTCTTCTTCCACACATAGAACCTCGCTTCGCTGATGCCCATCTTGCGGCACACCTCCTCGACGCTCGCGCCCAGCTCGTTTTGCTTCATCGCAAACGCGATCTGGTCCTCGGTGAACTTGCTTCTCTTCATGACATGCTCCCGGCCCTTGCAGGCCTTCAATCGTGCCGGTCGCTCTGTATCTGATTGGTCCTGTTTGCTGCGACAGGGCAGGTCATTTGCTAGGACAGGGGTCACATGAATTCGGCACCACAGAGCGGCCTTTGAGGGTGCTCGGCGGGCGCTGGCTACGCGACCGAGCCTCAGGCTTGCCGTGGCGTACCCAGCCTAGCTGCCGATCACGACTTCGCGGGACGCCCGGCGTGGCTTACGCCGCGTGACCGAATGCTCACCTGCGGGCTCGCATCTGGTGCTCCAGCGCCAATATGTGCGTGTTGCCCGTCATTTCTACCTTTAGACGTCACTGCGCGCCGCCGATAGTACGGTGCGGGATCATGGTCGCCGTTGCAGTTGCATGCGCAGCTGACGACCTGGGCGCACTGATCCTCTCAAGCTTGCACTCAGTCGTACCAGAAGGAGTAACTATGAGTCTCGGGAAGCTCACCGTCAAAGCCAAGCTGACCGCCGCCTTTGGCTGCCTAGCTGCAATCGTGCTCATCGTGTCCGCCCTGGCCGTAAGGGCCTTGAGTCAGGGACACGAGGACTACGCAAGCTACGTCAACGAGACCGGCGCACGGATGGCGCTCGCCAACGACGTCCTCAACGCTACGAACGACCGTGCCGTCAGCGCGCGCAACCTGGTGCTTGTGACCTCGCCAGCCGATCGCGAGGCCGAAAAGGCAGCCGTGACCAAGGCCCACGAGAAGGTCACTGGAACAATCGCCAAGCTCAAGGAAACGATCGCGAAGACTGCTGACGTGGCCGAGCGCGAGCGCAAGCTGTTCGCTGAAGTCGAGAGCGTCGAGTCCCGCTACGGGCCTGTCGCTCTGAACATCGTCAGCCTGGCGCTGGCCGACAAGCGCGACGAGGCCATCGGCAAGATGAATGCCGATTGCCGCCCCCTCCTGGCCGGGTTGATCAAGGCAACCAACGAGTACATCGCGTTTGCCCAGACGACTGCCGCTGAGGAAGTCAAGACGGCAGAGTCTGCTTACGCTGCCAGTCGCAACATGATGCTAGGCGCATGCGCCTTGGCCATCGGCCTGGCGATCGGGCTGGCCTTGATGATCACTCGGGGGCTGACACGCGCCCTCGGCGCCGAACCGACGCAACTGAGCGAGGCCGCCCAGCGCGTTGCCAGCGGCGACCTCGGTACCGTGTCGGGCGCGCAGGGTGCTCCTGCGGGCAGCGTTCTGGCATCGCTCGGCGACATGCAGAACAGTCTGGCCCGGGTGGTCGGCCAGGTGCGCAACGCTTCGGACTCGATCGCAACAGGCTCGGCGCAGATCGCCACCGGCAACGCGGATCTGTCCCAACGGACCGAGGAACAGGCCTCCAATCTGCAACAGACCGCAGCCTCAATGGAGCAGATGAACTCCACCGTCAAGAACAACGCTGATACCGCGCGCCAAGCCACTCAACTCGCCACGTCGGCGAGTGCCGCGGCGATCAAGGGCGGCCAGGTCGTCGGCCAGGTGGTCTCCACCATGGACGACATCACCACGAGCTCGAAGAAGATCTCCGACATCATCGGGGTTATCGACGGAATCGCCTTCCAGACCAACATCCTGGCCCTGAATGCCGCCGTGGAGGCAGCACGCGCTGGTGAACAGGGCAGAGGCTTCGCGGTAGTTGCCAGCGAGGTGCGCAGCCTGGCGCAAC
The DNA here is from genome assembly GCF_017795745.1 of Rhizobacter sp. AJA081-3. Lineage (GTDB taxonomy): Bacteria > Pseudomonadota > Gammaproteobacteria > Burkholderiales > Burkholderiaceae_C > Piscinibacter. The sequence goes on from NZ_CP059067.1 coordinate 2,663,358, forward strand.
GCAGCGCCGAAGCGGCCAAGGAGATCAAGTCCCTGATTGGCGCCAGCGTTGAGAAGGTCGAAGCCGGTTCGAAGCTGGTCGGCGACGCCGGCGCCAACATGGAAGACATCGTTGCCCAGGTCAAGCGGGTTGCTGACCTGATTGCAGAAATTAGCTCCGCCACCATCGAGCAGACCAGCGGCATCGGGCAAGTCAGTGATGCCGTGAACCAACTGGACCAGGTAACGCAGCAAAACGCGGCACTCGTCGAAGAGAGCGCTGCCGCCGCGGACAGCCTCAAGCAACAGGCGAGCCGCCTTGCCGAAGTGGTGAGCGTCTTCAAGCTGAGCCAGGACTCGTCTCAAGCCGTCATTGCGCATGCACAACAGGCGAGCCGGCCGTCCACGATCAAGTCGAGCCCGAAAGCCAAGGTGGCCAGCAAAGGCAAGGCGGTGGCGGCTGCGAGCGGCGGTAACAGCCCCGACTGGGAAACGTTCTGAAGGCCCTGAGCAGTAGCTGCAATCCACACCAGGAGCCTTGATGGAAGCCGTAGTAGAAGTCCCGCACGAAACAGTCCTCGAGCGCAGAAGCCAGGCACAGCCTGGGCTCGAGATCGACATACGCTCGCCAGGCACGCAGCACAGCATTCAATCAGCAGGCGAGTTCCTGAGCTGTTGACGCTCACTGAAAACTGACCCACCTACGGGGGCTGTGCTCGTCGAAAACTGACCCACGCAAACACACTGCCCTGCTTGAAGAACGAGCAGGAAGAGCCAGGAGTGATCAGCGTGGGCATGTTGGCCAAGATGAGGCGGATGCACTTGCGTGATGGGCTGTCCATCCGCGAGGTGAGGCGGCGCACGGGGCTGTCGAGGAACACTCGTGCGACAGTGGTTGCGCCAGGAGGGCGTGACCGAACCGAAGTACCCCAAGCGCGAGGCGTGCAGCGTCGTGGACGCGTGGGCCGAGTACCTTGGGGCGACGCTGAAGGCCGACGCGCACCGCTCGGTGCGCGAGCGGCGCACGGCCAAGATGCTGTTCGAGCAGATCCGCGCGCTGGGTTACGCGGGAAGCTACGCGCGCGTGACGGCGTGGGTGCGCCGCTGGCAGGCCGAGCAGGACGCCGCTCCGCGACGTGCGGCCTTCGTGCCGATGAGCTTCGAGCTCGGGGACGCCTTCCAGTTCGACTGGAGCTGCGAGTACGTCTTCATCGGTGGACTGCGCCGCCGCCTTGAGGTGGCGCACACCAAGCTGGTCAGTTCACGGGCGTTCTGGCTGAGCGCCTACCCCGCCCAGAGCCACGAGACTCTGTTCGACGCGCACGCGCGGGCCTTCGAGGCCTTCGGCGGCATCCCGCGCCGGGGCGTGTACGACAACATGAAGACCGCGGTGGACAAGGTCGGCGTGGGCAAGGCGCGCTCGGTCAACGCGCGCTTCCAGGCGATGTGCTCGCACTACCTGTTCGAGCCCGAGTTCTGCAACCCGGCCTCGGGCTGGGAGAAGGGCATCGTCGAGAAGAACGTGCAGGACCGGCGGCGTCAGGTCTGGAGAGAGGCAGCCGAACGCCGCTGGGCGGATCTGGCTACCTTTAACACATGGCTTGGAGAACGCTGCCGCGCCTGCTGGGCCGAGACGGCGCACCCTGAGTGGCCGAGCCTGACGGTGGCCGAGGTACTGCAGGACGAGCAAACCCGACTGATACCGGCGTCCAAGCCTTTCGACGGCTACGTGGAGCGGCCGGTGCGCGTCTCGGCCACGGCCCTGGTGCACTTCCAGCGCAACCGCTACAGCGTGCCCACGCGGCACGTCAACGAGGTGCTCAGCCTGCGCGTGTACCCACACAAGCTGGTGCTCGTGGTCGATGGCGCCGAAGTGGCTCGGCATGCCAGGAGCTTCGAACGCGACCTGACCTTCTACGACTGGCAGTACTACATCCCGCTGGTGCAGACCAAACCCGGGGCGCTGCGCAACGGGGCGCCGGTCAAGGTGATGCCCGAGGCGCTGCAGACGCTGCAGCGGCACCTGCTGCGCAACGCCGGAGGCGACCGGGTGATGGCGCAGGTGCTGGCGGCCGTGCCTGTGCACGGGCTGGAGGCGGTGCTGGTGGCCGCTGAGCTCGCGCTGGAGGCGCAGCGGCCGAGTGCCGAGCATGTGCTCAACGTGCTGGCGCGGCTGAAGGACGGCATGCCGTTCATCCAGGATCTGGGCAAGTCAGCCATGGCCCTGAGCGAGGAGCCCCGGGCGGACTTGCAGCGCTACGACACGCTGAGGGAGGTGCGCTCATGAGCGCGGACATCGTGGCGCGGCTGAAGGCGCTCAAGCTGCACGGCATGGACTCGAACTGGCCGGAGTTGCTGGCGCACTGCCGGCATGGGGCGCTGGAGCCAGAGCGACTGGTCGAGCAACTGCTGGATGCCGAAGGTGCCGAGCGCAACGTGCGCTTGATCGCCTACTAGATGAGCGCGGCGCGCTTCCCGGCGCACCGGGACCTGGCGGGCTTCGAGTTCGACGCGAGCGCGGTCGACGAAGCACTGATGCGGCGGCTGCACGCGACGCAGTTCACCGAGGCGGCACACAACGTGGTGCTCATCGGCGGCCCTGGCACCGGCAAGACGCACCTGGCCACGGCGCTTGGCATTGAGGCGGTGCAGCGACACGGCAAGCGGGTTCGCTTCCACTCGACGATCGAGCTGGTCAACGCGCTGGAGCAGGAGAAGGCCATGGACAAGGCCGGGCAGATCGCGCACCGGCTGACCTACGTGGACATGCTGGTGCTCGACGAGCTGGGCTACCTGCCGTTCAGCCAGGCCGGCGGGGCCTTGCTGATTCACCTGTTGAGCAAGCTGTACGAGCACGCCAGTGTGGTCATCACCACCAACCTGAGCTTCGGCGAGTGGGCCAGCGTCTTCGGCGACGCCAAGATGACCACCGCGCTGCTGGACCGCCTCACCCACCACTGCCACATCGTGGAGACCGGCAACGACTCCTGGCGCTTCAAGCACAGAAGTTCGACCACCACCGCCGCCAGGACCCGAACAACCACTCACCGAAAGAAAGGACTCAACCCGCAAGCCAAGAACTCAGAGATATCCTTAGACAAAGGCTCCCTCAGGTAGCCTTCAGGGGTGGGTCAGTATTGAATGAGCACGCCGGGTCAGATTACGGTGAGCGTCAACACGCATTCCCCGCTGAAAGTCCGTCGAAGCACCCCCATTTGCGCTCCAATCGGCCGGAGCGTGGGGGATCGCGCCCGTCCCTTGGCGCTCCAGAAGACACGACCTGGTTCAATCATCAGGCAGATCCGTTGAACGCAGTTGCGCCAAATCACTGACCAAAGTGGGGCTGCGGGCACATTATTGGGCGGAAACGGTTGCACTTTCCGGTGATACGCTCCCATCCAAGGCTTGCGTCAATCAAGCACGGGATCTCTCGCCATGGCTCCACTAGCAGAATTTGCCTCCGCCGCGCGCCAATCCGCAGGTTGGGCAGCTTGCTGCGTCATGCTGCTTGTCCTTGCGCTCGCCGATCGAGTTACAGATTACCTGAAGCCCGGGGTGCTGCAGTTCCTGAGGACTTCTCGATCCACCCTGCTCATCGCATTTGTCGTTGCGCTTGCCACGGCCTTGGAGACGCACTACGCCGGCATCTCACAAGTCTTGTTCGCGCTCTGGCTCGCGGTGTCCGCAGTCTGCCTGGTCTTGGCCATCATTCCGCCGCGCTCGGCTGAGCCGCACGGGCGCAACCTGTACTTCCGCATCCATTCGCCCATCACGTGGACATCGGCGGCCGAGGAGGTGCCTTACCACCCTCCTGCTCGCTGAACTCCTGCGAGCCGGCTCCAGTAGCCGGCCTAACCAGGTCCGCGACAGCTGCCCCCCGCAGACCTCGAGGTCTCGGATGGCCGGCCTGACATCGCGCGAGTTCACGATCTGCCCGCACAACGCCGCCGCCGACACGGCGAGCCACAACCGCGGGCCACCAGGAGCACTCCAGTGGCAAAACAACCTACCGGCTCAGCGCCCGAGGGCGAGCCAACCCGTTTCGCACGCACCATCCTCTCGATGGCGATCGCCCAGACCCAAGCAACCCTCTTCGACGCCAGTGAAGAGGACCAAGGGGCGAGCCAACTCTTCAGAGTTCGGGTACTCGGTGTCGTCGGGCCCCTGCTCGTCGAGTCCGGGAAGTTGCTTTCTGAAGCATTGGCTTCTATCGCCAGCATCGACCTGCGGCATCGGATCGAGGCCGACACTTCGCTGATCCAGATCACCGCGGTCTCGGACACCGAGTTCGACCACGAAACGACCCGGCGGCTCGGCGCGGCCGCTGCTGCGATGGCAGAGCGACTTGGTGGGGCCATGGCGGCCATTGCTTCGCCGCTGCCGTTCACGCGCTCTGCGCAGAACGACGGCGACCGCCTGTTCGACCAAGTCGCCCAGGTGAAGAAGAGGGGGGTGCCAACGGCTTTCAGCTTCGCCGTCCGGGCCGGCTACGTCTCCGAACTTGGCGCACTCCGATTCACCGAGGTCCACAAGTGCGCCAAGTCCACCTGGCTCCAGGATCCTGAGCCGAGCACGACGTGGATCGAAGCGATCCTCCGTTCCAGCCGATCCGGCAAACAGTTGTCGGCCGCTCCGCTCAACGGCGCACCCGCCATCAAGGTGGACACGGATGCGGAAGACGATGCGGAGTCTGATCTGACCGCCCGGGCCCACGCCCTCTGCGGCGGCAGCTGCTGGCTCAACGTCAGGCGCGCCACTGAGCATTGCGAGAAGGCGCCTGAGCTCGAGCGCCACGTCCACCATCTGGTGGCTGTCGAGATCCGCGACGCCTCGCAGCTGAAAAGCTTGCGGCGTCTGCATGCAGCCACTGCGAGCCTGATCGAACAGGCCGAAGTGTTCGAGCGCGCTGCTTCGCAGCGAGCTAACCGGAAGCGTCCACTGGACCCGCCGCCTAGCTCGCGTCCGGCTGCGTGAGGAGGGCTCTCCCGTCGCGCCCGCCCGCCGGATCCGTCCGGCGGGCGGGCGCGACGGTCACGGCACTCCAGACCGCTGCAGCAAGGAGCACGCGCATGCCAATGCGCGAGTCGCGCACTCGGTCGGTCGTGTTCTGCCGGATGCGCACGCCGACGCGAAGCTGACGAACCTTCCTGTTCGCACCGCCGTCGCGGGAGGCGGCAAGGTGCGCTCGCCTCGTGTGGCTGTAGCCGGCCTTCTCAATCAGTTCCAACCAGCCGGCCCAAACGTCATTGCTCACAGCCAGCGGGCCCGCGACCGAGCCCTTCTTGGGCCGGCCGCGCTTGCGCACAGGCGGTGAGCCGGCCGCAGACTCTTTGGACGCCCCACCAATCTTCGATGTTGAGGTCGGAAGAACGACTTCAACGTTCTTTGCATCGTCGACCAAAGCGCCGAGCACGCGCGCGTAGCCCAGCATCTCCGACTCGCTGCTCGTCACGAGCATGTTCTGTCGCTCGTCGACATGCCATCCGAGCTTGGTCAGGCGCAGCAACGAGTTCTCGTCCTTGGTGAGGGACTCACCAAGCTTCGAGAGCGCTTCTCGAACCTGGCGGATCTGGGCAGGCTCGTACCGCGCGTCCTTCTCGATGAGCCACCAGCCCGTACGCTCCGTGTGCCTGCCACGCGCCTGCTCCGCGATTGCGGCGGCAGCCTGGGCCACCGCCTGGATGTGCTCCTCCGAAACCATGGTGGCCGCAGCGACACCGTCGGCCCGACCATACTGCCGCAGTACGTCGAGCACATCATCCACCGCATCGGGCGTCAGGTTGCGGTAGGTCTCAGGCTCGAGCTTGTGCATCTCGGCCGTCCGGGGCTTCCAGCGCAGTGCGAACCGTCGCAGTTCGGCAGGAGTCAGCGTTTTGCCGACGGGTCTGCTGTCTGGCCACCAGGCCGTCTTCAACTCCATGGCCAGAAGCTCTCCGCCCAGGTGCCAATACGAGCGAAGCAGGGTCCTCGGCGTGTGCCCCATGATGTTCGCAATCGCCCAGATCAGACGCCGGGTCGCAACGGCCTCCTGCGTCAAGACATTGAGCAGCGCCTCCGGCTCGCACCACTTCCGCAGAGCGACCTGCAGATGCGCATTGGCGCCCTGATGCAGTGCGAGCGCAGCTGCCAGCAGGCGGTTGGGCAGGCCATGGCGGCAATGGTGAACACGAACCTGAGGGTCGCCCGTCACGGCCTGAAGGGCATCTCGCAGGCGCACGGCTACGCGGCCTCGCGGCATCATGCTGCGCACATCGGCCGAGCGCACAAAGAGCGCGGTGGTCTCGCGACCATCGTGATACAGGTCTGCGTGCCGGAGCCAGTCCTGCAGAACCTTGTGCTCGGCCGGGCTCAACGTCTCGAGGATCGGCACGATGCGCATCGAGGTGTCCGACTTGAGACGACGGTAGAGGTTGCCCGACACCCGAATGATCCAGACACCGCCGACGAACTGGATGTCCTTTCTGCGCAGGCCCATGGCTTCGCCGATACGCAGCCCCGCTCGATAGCAGAGCACCAGAATCGCTGCGTTCATCAGGCGGCGTCTTGCGTCCACTTCCGAATCGCCCTTCAACAACTCAATGGCTTGGAGGTACTCGTCCTCGGCAATGAGGTTGGCGTCCACCCGCCCGGGCTCACCACGCGCAAGAGCGCGGACGGGCCGCCAGTCGATGGGTGGCACACCATGGCGCTTGCGCAGATAGGCGTGGAAGACACGCAGTGCCGTTTCGATATGCTCGAGTTGCTCGGTGTCGGCGAATTCCACCAGGTCGACGTAGAGTTCCTCGATCTCCACGGGGTCCATCGCCGCCAGATCCTCCGTGTCGACATGCTCGATCAGGCGCTTGGCAATGGCGGACCAGTAGGTCGTGATGCTACGCAGCGAGTAGATCCCGCCTTGCGTGCGGCCTTTCCTGCACATGGCGCACAGCCACTGCGCGAGGTGGCCACAGATGGCCGGGACGGCAACTTCGTCCTGCAGGGCTGCAAAGCGCACGTCGACAAGCCTGCCCAGTTCGTCAATCCTGGTGCGGCCATGGGCCATGCCCTCGTCGTTAGTCACCGAGAGCTTCCTGACGTCAGCAAAGCACCTGCTGACCAGCGCGAGAAACTTCGGCACACCAACGAGCGTCGTGCTGATGGCGGTGTGGGCCGCGTCATGGTCGCCGGCGACTATGTCCGTCTCCGACTGCGTTGGCTCGGGCTTCTGCTTGGCGAGTGCCTCGAGGGTGCCGGGAAGCGGCTTGCCGCACACGAGACGCTCGATAGCTTGCGGCGGCAGTGACACGGACCCGTGGTCCCCTGTAGCAAACGAATGCGCGAGGCCACTCAGGCGCACGGCGGCGGCGGCCCGCACTGTCTGCACCGCGACCTTCAGGCCGCCAGCCATCCAGCCGAGGTTGTACTTGTCCGCGAACCGCGCAACCTGGGCCAGAAACACTTCGCGGTCAATGGCCGTCCACTTGCCGTCGTGCTGCACGAGCGTCGCAGCAAGCCACTCCGGCAGCGCGAACTGGCGGACACCGGACGAGTCAGACGCCAGGCGGATCCACCACGTGCGCGACTGCGGGTCTTCACGCCCCGGGATGTTGATCAGGTCGTGCTTCGGCTGCAAGGCCCATTCCTGCAACACCTGCGCATCAAGGACCAATGCCTCGGCCGCCAGCGCCAGTGCGAGGACGCCGGTTCTCGGCTCCTCGGGTGCGGAGGCCGCGTGGGCCTCCAACTCTTCAACGAGGCACTGACGCAGCCGAGCGGTCTGAGCTGCTGCACGCAGCGCCGTGTGCTCGATCTTGATCGCGAAGTCTGAGATCGCCACTTCGACCGAAGGAAGGCTCCAGCCGGTTTGGTACTGCTTCGCGGCTCGAGCAAGGAGTTCGCGAAGCGCCTGACGCAGGCGCACCGCGCGGTATGTATTGGTGTTGGACGTGCGGTCGCTGAGCCGCTTGAACAACAGCTCGACCTTCTCGTTGTTCAGCGACTTCAGCGCTGCGCCATTCAGCGACTCTTCAAGGAGTGTGTCGATCTCGCGCGAGATGGCATCCTGCTCCTGCGCGCGCTCCGCACTCCGGCGCTCATGCCCGAAGAGAAACAATGGTCGCACCATGCCGACGAGATCTTCATGCGCCTCCGACTCCGCGGAGTCTTCCAGCCAACCCGGGACAGCCTGCACGCCGGTATCGGCCGCCGCGGCATCGAGGAGCGGTCGCAGCGGCGCGTAGTGCGCCTCGACGGCCTGCAAGCTGATCGGGGACAGGTTTTGCGTTCCGATGCTCACGTGTCCGAGAAGCGACGAGATGACCTCGGCAGTGGCGCCGCGCTCGCGGAGTTCGGTCGATAGCCAGTGTCGCGCAAAGTTCAGCGGCAGGGGCCAGATGCCCTCGAGTTCCTTGCGCAGCTTGGCGGGCGTCAACGAGCAGATGTGCAGGTCCTCATCGAGATCGAAGAACAGCGGAGCGATCCGCCGCTCAGGGTGGTAGACGATTGACTTGATGGCCCGCGCGGTCGCGGGGGCTGCACCGCGAAGCTCCGTCATGAGCGCGCGCAGGTAGCTGCACTGGGCGCGGATCTGATCCACCGCCAGAGCCGCCAGCACGGCGACCCGGTGGCCGCGCGCCGGCCCTCCGGATTTGTCGTCCAGGAGTCCGATGCGCGCATCGAGGTCGAACATCTCGAGTGAGTCGCCGAAGTCCTCGACCGGCCGGCCACCTGTCGTGAGAAGCAGGTTCAGGACCGAGAGTGTCTGGTGCGCCCGATGCCGAGACTGAAGCGACAACGAACGATCGCGGATTCTACCGAGCAGCGCCTTCCTGGCTTGCTTGTAGATGCGGCGGAGCTCGCGGGGCGGCAGGTACCACCAGGATCCGACCCGGAACTCCGCTTTCGCTTGAGAGCTCGAGCCTTCGCGCCATGCAGCCAGGACGACCCGACGGTGCAGTTGCTGCAACTCGGCAGCCTGGCAAGCGTAGTAGTAGGCGCCGGCCAAAGGTGGGTCGGACTCCACCGCGGTCAGCAGATGCACCTTCACGGCGTCGTGGCAGGCGGCGTACAGCGCAGTGGCCAGCCACCGAGAGAGCTTGCCAACGAGCAGGCGAGCGTGCTTCTGCCGGAGCTTGGCCAGGAGCTCGTGCGCCTCGGACACCAGCACCTCTGGCGCAGCGCCGAGCGCGTCCGCGAGCCGGTAGCCTGGCGTGGCGTGCCCGAGGGACTCGGCAAGGTAGGCCTCTAACGCTGCCGGCATGGTCAGTTGGAACCGGTCGCCGTGGGCCGCCAGGAGTTTTCGCTGTGCGTCCGTAGGCTGGCGTGCGTTCGGCTCCGACCGGACCACTCGGACCCAGGATCCATCCCTCCTCAGCCCTGGTCGAACCGTGGGTTCGACGATGGTCTCGACCAGAGAGCTCAAGATCTCGCCAGTCACCAGTGACAACGAAAGCAGCGCCGCCGCGCGCCGCTCCTTTTGGTTGGTCCCGAGGAGCGCCGCCCGCAGCGCACCGACCAGCGCGCGCAACTCGTGCGGGAGGAGTTGGTCGTGATCGACCGCCAGATACTGGTTTGTGATGGCGGCGCGGAAGCCCGTCGCGCTGGCTCGGAACTCTTCGTGCGCGTTGCTCTCGCCGCACATGCTGGCCGATCGCTCGTCGGCACCAGCAACCGCGATCTGCTCGCCCGCCTCGCCGGCGCTGAACGCCGGGTCTTCGGTGGCCCCCTTGCCGTTCACGCTTCCCTCGGCCGGTGCGGCAAGTTCAGGCTGAAGCAGCTGAACTCGGCGCTCAGGTCTTGCGCCACCCTCGTCGTCGGGGTCGCCGGCAAAGATGATCAAACTGGAGGCCGGTAGGCGCTGAACACCCGAACGCAGGCCTTCCAAGACCTGGGAGAACTTCACCAGGAAGGACGAATACACGGTGCTGCGCTTGGTGAGCAGCGGTTCGAGCGCCTCCTTCACCAGCTCCTGGGCGTGATCCAGCGTGGTCACCAGGTCGTTGGCCGACCCCATTTCATCCCAGTGTGCCAGGCGCCACCACTTCGCCTCTGTCAGGCACTTGCGGATGCCGTCAGCGCACTCCGTAACCGTGTCGGAGGTCGTCAGCAGCGAGCCGCGCAGCATGGCCAGCAGCAACAACGCCTTGGCGACCTGCAGACCGTCGCCACCGCCAGCCAAGTGCTCCTGGCTGAGCATCGCCAGTACCGCGTACTCCGAGTAGGTACCGTAGAACTGGTTAGCGCCTTGGACGGCCGTTGGGGAACCTGGGACCGACTCGACCGTGGACAGAATTGCCGCGAAGTCGGTTGGACACCAGCGGTCCAGAAGCCGCAGTGCGGGCCAGGATGGCTTGATCGCCAGCAGCGCCGACCAGTCGCCAGGCGCCAAGACATACGCCTGCAGAAACTGCCATCCGCCGTCGACCCGAAGCGGCTGGATCGCAGCCCAGAACGTCGTCTCCCACGCCACAATGATTGGGTCGGCGCCGCTTCGCTGCCGAGCCAAGAGTGCCGCTTCTCGAGGAGTTCGCACTCCTAGTGTGTCAGGGGTGGTAGACGTCAAGGCATCAAAGCTCGTGTCTCTTTGCAGATCCTACCCTAGGCATGCTCTCATCATATGATGCAATGTTAGACTTTTCTGCGTTTCTAGCAATTCACTTATGCATTGCCTAGCTGAGGGGTTCGCAATGCCACGTTTCATCAGGGGCCGCCAGTGAGCGGCCCTAACTCTTCCGGGGCTGGGAAAGCCATGGGGAATGGCCCAGCGCGCCGAGAGGGGCCGAGTCGACCACTTGATCTGCTGCGCCCGCGCGCTGCGCAGCTCCTGCGGCCGTGACTCTTCCGGGCCGCGCTCGCGCTGGTCGTGACGACCGCCGCCGTGCTCCCGCGGCCGCGGTGGATTCACGACTCACAGCGCTCGAGCGCAACATGAAGTACGTCGACGACGAGGTGGGCGCCTGGTGGGGAGAACTTGACCAGGAGACGAGGGCCCGCGCCGACACTGACCGAGCCGAGTCCGACGCTCGCGGCGCAGGCGACGACGCATTTGGAAGGCTACTCGCCGACGCTGCAGCCGGCTCCGTGCACTTCTCTCCGTTCGGCCTGGGATGGCTCGCCGTCGGGAGCCCGTGATGGGAACGGGTGATTGGTTGCGAGCTGGCTTCGCCGGCGCTTCTCCCGACATCAGCCGCTCACGCCGCGTCGCCGCCGATGTTCGTCAACGCGAGACGCAGACGCGGCTGACGGATGGAAAGGCCCGCGCGGGCAGCGGCCTCGATGACGGGCGAGAAGCGGCGATGCATCTTCCGGGTGTGGTTCTGTGCGATGTCGGCCAGCCGGTGCGCCAGGAAGGGATTGAGCAGGCGCTCGCGCAGATCGGCGAGGTAGGCGAGCGCCGCGGCCCCCTCCCCCAGCGCATCGAAGACGGGCAGCACCTCCTCGTGCCAGAGATCCTCCAGTTGCGCACGCAGCGAGTCGTCGCGCATCGCGTCGAGGACCGTCTCGTCGGGCGGCCGGCCATCGACGAGCCATCGCTCGGCGAGAAAACTGTGCGCCAGGTTGAGCAGCCACAGCTTGAGTCGCTCGAAGCCTGCCAGCGCATCCGTCAGAACGATGTCGGGGTGACTGCATGGCAGCACCATGCGCGGATGGCGCTCGATGGCCCACAAGGCATACGGTTCGGCGATGGCGCCTGCCGGATGCAGCGGGGCCGAAACGATGCGGTCGACCAGCGAGTTGACCCACACGCAGTGATCACGCAGATAGGCCATGAAGTCGTGCGGCGCTCCCCATCGGCCCGCCACGCCGGCAACGATCTCGCGCAGCGTGTCGCCGTTGCGCCCGACCAGTTCGCAGGGAAGGATCGTCATCGGCGCGGCGGGCAGCAGCCGCCACCGATGCCACAGCAGGACGACGAGCCGGGCGGGAAAGCTCCGCGGAGGGCCTGCCGTCGCGGTCAACGCGTCGGCGCTGTCGGCAGGGTCGAGCTCGTATCCCCTGTCGGCGGTGTTCGAGACGATCACCTGGACCTGCGAGGCCACCGCGTCGAGCAGGCGCGGCCACTCGCGCCTGGCATGCCAGGCCGACTGCACCGACGAGACCCGCAGCACCTCGTCGACCGTGCGGCCGTTGCGCAACCCGCGGATGTGCACGGGATAGCCCTGGGCAGCGGCCAGGGCCGCCAGCCGCGTGCTGCTTTGCGCGCTGTCGGTGCTTTGCACCACCGCGATGCCCCCCAGCGCCTGCCCGCGCGGCAGCGCCTGCGAAACGAACAGGTCGACATGGGCCTGCAGGAACCGGCCGGTGCCGAACTGCAGGATCGGCGCGGCGGCTAGCACTCGACGATGGCCTTGATGACCTGCTGCGCCGGGTCCAGCAGCATGGGGAAGTCGGTGGGCACGTTGTGAAGCTGCAGTCGGTGCGTGTTCAGCGCGCCATCGGGGATCTGGCCGGCGCGCATCGCCGCGAGAACGGTCTCGAAGTCCTCCATCGTCGCATTGCGGCTGCCCAGCAGCGTAGTCTCACGCTTGTGGAACTCGGGGTCGGAAAAGCTGATCGCGTCGCGCACGATCGACACCAGCACGTACTTGCCGCCGTGGGCGACGAAGCGGAATCCCCGCTCCATCGCATGCCGGTTGCCGGTGGCGTCGAAGACGACATCGAAGAACTCGCCGCCGCTCGACTCAGACAGCGTCGCCTCGTCGTCCGGCCCGACCACGACGCCGGCCTCGGCACCGAGCGACTGCACGCAGAAGCCGATGCGCTCCGGGCGCGTGTCGAGCGCGGTGACCCTCGCGCCGCGCAGGCGGGCGAAGATCAGCGCGGCCATGCCGATCGGGCCGGTGCCGACCACCAGCACGCGCTGGCCGGCGGCGAGCTCGCCGCGCCGCACCGCGTGGGCGCCGATGGCGAGGAACTCGACCATCGCCGCCTGGTCCAGGCTCACCCCTTCGGCCTTGTGCACGAAGGCCTGCGGCACGGCCAGCAGTTCGGTGAAGGCGCCGTCCCGATGCACGCCGAGCACCTGGATGTTCACGCAGCAGTTGGTCTTGCCGCACCGGCACGCGACGCAGCGACCGCATGACAGATAGGGCATCACGAACACCGGGTCGCCAGCCCGCAGCCGGCTGCCCGCTGGCGCTTCGGCGACCACGCCCGACAGTTCGTGGCCCATCACGCGCGGGTACTCGAGGTAGGGTTGGTCGCCCGTGAAGATGTGCAGGTCCGTGCCGCACACGCCGACGCGCTTGACGCGCACCAGCACGTCGGCATCGCCGCGCACCGGTTCGGGACGGTCCTCGGCGTGAAGCAATCCCGGAGAGCGGCAGACCACGGTCAGCATGGCATTCCTTGTCGATGGAGAGGGGGCTGCAGCCGGTAGAAACGATGGGCGTTGCCGCCGAACACCGCGTCGAGATCGTCGTCGTGCATGCCGGGCAGGTCCGCGCAGAGGCTGCGCGCCATCGTGAACCACTCGTCGTAGTCGGCAGCCAGGCGCAGCACCGGCCAGTCGCTGCCCCACATCAGTCGCCGGGCGCCGAAACAGGCGAACACATGCTCGACATAGGGCTGCAGCCGCCGCTCGCAGCAGGCCGGGCCGGCCTCGGTGAGCAGGCCGGAGAGCTTGCAGTGCACGTTCGGCAGCCGTGCCAGCGCGGCGATCTCGCGTTGCCAGCCACGCCGCGCGCCACGCGCGATCGGCGGACGGGCCGCGTGGTCGATCACGATGGGCAGTTCCGGGTGCCGCTGCGCGAAGTCGCGCAGCGCCGGCAACTGGCGCTGCAGCACCAGCGCATCGAAGCTCAGGCCGTGATCGATCATGCACAGCACGGCGGTGTCGAGCGCCGGGTCGTCGATCCAGCGGTCGTCGGCCAGATCCTGCAGCATGGCCCGCAGTCCCTTGAACTGCGGATGCTGTGCCAGATGGGCGATGTAGACGGGGGCGCCGGCGCTCTTCAGGTCGATCCAGCCGACCACGCCCAGGATGAAGTCGTGGTGCTTGGCGAGTTCGAGCATGAATTCGGTGTCCGACATCGTGGCCAGGGACTGCACGAGCACCGTACCGGCGATGTGACAACGCTGCAGTGCCGGCAGCAGGTCGTCCGGGACGAAGTCGCGGTGCATGGGGGCCAGCGCCGGCGGCGGCCAGCGCCCCTGTCGGTTGGCGATGTGCCAGAACTGCTGGTGGGCGTCGATGCGCATGGCCGTGCGTTCAGTGCTGCGGCAAGGGCGCGCGCGCGTCGATCAGGCTGCGCGCCTGCAGTGCCTGCCAGAAGGCCGCCGGGATGGGTGTCTCGAACCAGCGGACGTTCTGCACCAACTGGTCCGGGCTGTGCGCCCCGGCCACACACGACACCACCGCCGGGTGCGCGAGCGGGAACTGGAGCGCCGCCGCGGGCAAGGGCACATTGAACTCGGCACAGACGGCTTCGATCGCATCGACGCGCTGCATCACCTCGTCCGCGGCCGGCGCGTAGTCGAAGCTCGGGCTTCCGGCCAGCACGCCCGAGTTGAACGGCCCGGCTGCAAGCACCGCGACACCGTGGCGCAGGCAGTCGTCGAGAAAGGGCGCCAGCGCCCCCTGCTCGAGCAGCGTGTAGCGGCCGGCCAGCATCACGCAGTCCAGGTCGAAGGCCTGCAGGCTCGCGTGCGCGACCTGCCATTCGTTGACGCCCAGGCCAATCGCCTTCACCGTGCCCTCGTGGCGCAAGCGCTCGAGGGCGCGAAAGCCGCCGCCGTGCGTGAGCTGATCCCAATGCCGCGCATGCTGCTCGCCATGCGTGCGCCGGCCGATGTCGTGCACGAGGAGCAGGTCGATGCGTGCCAGGGCGAGGCGCCGCAGGCTGTCCTCGAAGGAACGCATCACGCCGTCATGGCTGTAGTCGAACTGCGGCCGGAAGGGCAGCGGATCGGCCCAGCCGTCGTCGCCGGGCCGCACGCTCTCGTCCGGCCGCATCAGCCGGCCGACCTTGGTGCTGAGCAGGAAGTCCGCGCGCGGCCGCGACGACAGCGCCGCGCCGGTGCGCCGCTCCGAACGTGTGTAGCCGTAGTACGGCGCGGTGTCGAACAGGCGCACGCCGAGCGCCCAGGCCGAATTGAAGAGCGCCGCGGCGTCCGCGTCGGACATCGGCTGGAACAGCCCGCCCGCCTGCGCACAGCCGAGGCCGAACACCGGCAGGGCGAGCCCGGTGCGCGGCAGCGGCCGCCTGTCGGTGATCTTCATCGTTGCAGCGTGGCCGGCGAAAGCGCTGTCTCAGTGGTCTCAGTAGAGAACGTTCTTCGCCTCGGGCTTGTCGATGTTCTTCTTGGTCACCATGACCACGCCGGTGTCGAGGAACTTCGGCACCTTCTTGCCCGCAACCACGTCGGCGACGGTCGTCACGCCAAGGTGGCCCATCATGTAGGCGCTCTGCACAGCGATCGCCTCGATGGTGCCGTCCTTGACGAAGGCCTGCAGGTCACCGTTGCCGTCGAAGCCGATCGCAGCCACCTTGCCGGCCTTGCCCGACTGCACCAGCGCGCGGCCCATGCCGATCGCCGTGGGCTCGTTGGCGCCGAACAGGCCCTTCAGGTCGGCATTGGCGGCAAGCACGTCGGTGGTCTGGTTCAGTGCCGTGCCCATCTGCGAGTTCGAGTAGAAGGTGCCGACGATCTTCAGCTTGGAATGGGTCTCGATGTACTTCCGGAAGCCGCCAACGCGGCCGATCTCCGAGCCCGAGCCGGCGGTGAAGGACATGATGGCGATCTTGCCTTCCTTGCCGATCTTGTCGATCAGCGCCTGCGCGCACAGCTCACCGGCCTTCTTGTTGTCGGTGGCCAGGAAGGACTGGTAGTAGTTCTTGCCCGCGTCGGACGCGGCCGAGTCGATCAGGATGACCGGGATCTTGGCCTCCCAGGCCTTTTTCATCGCCGGGATCAGCGCATCCGGGTCGGACGGCGCGAGCACGATGCCGGCCACCTTGCGGTTCACCGCGTTCTCGACCAGCGCCACCTGGCCGGCCAGGTCGGTGTCGGAGGCCGCGCCCTGGAAGGTGGCGGTGTAGCCCTTGAGCTTGGCGGCGCCGTCGTTCGCGCCTTTCTTGACGTTCTGCCAGAAGTCGGAGTTGACGGTCTTGACGATGACCGCGATCTCCTTGTCGGCCGCCGAGGCCGGGAGGGTGGACAGCGCCAGCGTGGCGGCGCACAGGGTGGTGAGCAGAGTCTTCATGGCTATCCTTCGTTGGAAAGGGTTGTCTCGCTTCGAGGCTGCCGGCCGGTCCCGCCGGCGGGGATTCATCGTCGATGGCGCATCTGGTCGATCCACACGGTCAGCAGGATGACCAGGCCGATGACGATCTGCTGGGTGAAGGCGGACACGCCGCCCATGTTCAAACCGTTGCGCAGGATGCCGATCACGAAGGCACCGATGACGGTGCCCGAGATCGTGCCCACGCCGCCCGACAGCGAGGTGCCGCCGATCACCGCGGCGGCGATGGCGTCGAGTTCGTACATCAGGCCCTCGCTGGGCTGGGCGGTGACCAGGCGCGAGGCGAGCACGCAGCCGGTCAGCCCGGCCAGCGTGCCCGAAAGGATGTAGGCGAACAGTGTCACGCCGCGCACGTTCACACCGGACAGTCGCGCCGCCTCGCTGTTCGAGCCGATCGCGTAGAGGTGCCGGCCCAGCGTCGTGCGGTTGAGCATCACCGCGACGGCGACGGCCAGCAGCACCATCAGCAGCACGGGGTAGGGAATGCCGGGAAAGCTGACGTCGGGGAAGCCGTCCGCCCCCACCGTCGCCACGCGCCACAGCGATCCGTTGCCGATCTCGGCAAAGCTGTCGCCCAGGCCGCCGATGGCCTTCGCGTCGGTGATCTGCAGCGCGACGCCGCGCGCCACCAGCATCATGCCCAGCGTGGCGATGAAGGGAGGCAGGCGCAGCCAGGTGACCGCGACGCCGTTGACCGCACCGCACAAGGCGCCGACGAGCACGCCGGCCAGCATGCCGGCGGGCACCGGCGCGCCCGCCTTCACGGCCAGTGCCGCAACGACGCCCGACAGCGCGAGGATCGCGCCCACCGACAGGTCGATGCCGCCGGTGATGATCACGCAGGTGGCGCCGATGCCGAGGTAGGCGATCGAGGTCACCTGCAGCGCCACCGTCATGCCGTTGCCCACCGTCAGGAAGGCGTCGCTGACGAAGGCGAACACGATCGTCAGCCCGAACAGGCTGGCCAGCGCCGCGAACTTCTGGAACAGGTCCTTCTGCTTGTCGTTCATGTTGTCTCGGCGGCGGCCAGCCCGGAGGCGTGCTGCATGACTTCTTCCTGGTCGGTGTGGCGGGTGTCGAGCACCGTGCTCAAGCGGCCGGCGTGGAACACGGCCACGCGGTCGGTCATGCCGAGGATCTCGGGCAGTTCGGAGCTGATGAGCACGACGCCGATGCCCTGCGCGGCGAGTTCGTCGAGCAGCTTGTAGATCGCGTACTTGGCGCCCACGTCGATGCCGCGGGTCGGCTCGTCGAAGAACAGCACGCGCGAATCGCGGAACAGCCACTTGGCGATCACCACCTTCTGCTGGTTGCCGCCAGAGAGCAGTCGCACCGCCTGTCGCGTCGAGGGCGTGCGGATCGCCAGCGAGTCGATGTAGCGCTGCGCGACCGAGGCTTCGCGCTCGAAGCGGATGAAGCCGAGCGCATTGGCCACGCCGGCCATGTTCGCGAGGCTGACGTTGTGCGCCACCGTCATGTTCAGCGCCAGGCCGTGGCCCTTGCGGTCTTCCGACAGGTAGGCGATGCCGTGGCGGATCGCGTCGCGCGGCGAGCGGATCTGCAGCGTCTGCTCACCCAGCCGCACCGTGCCGGCATCGGGCAGGTCGGCGCCGAACACGGCGCGGGCCACCTCGGTGCGGCCGGCGCCCATCAGCCCGGCGAAACCGAGGATCTCGCCGCGCCGCAGATCGAAGCCGATGTCCGAGAACACACCTTGGCGGGCCAGACCACGCACCGACAGCAGCACCTCGGAAGACGGCCTGCGCGTGGGCGGCGGGAATTTATCGTCCAGCGCCCGGCCCACCATGCGCTCGACCACCTCGTCGACGCTGGTGGCCGCGAAGTCGCCCGTGCTGACGTGGCGCCCGTCGCGCAGCACGGTGACGCGGTCGACGATGCGCACCATCTCGTCGAGCCGGTGCGAGATGTAGACCAGCGCGACACCGGCACGCCGCAGGTCGGCGATCACCTGGAAGAGGAGCTCCGTCTCCGATTCGGTGAGCGACGAGGTCGGCTCGTCCATGATGAGCACCTCGGCGTCGATCGACAGCGCCTTGGCGATCTCGACCATCTGCCGCTGCGCGACCGAGAGTGTGCGCACGATCGCCTGCGGGGCGATGTCGACGCCCAGCCGATCCAGGCAGTGCCGCGCATCGGCGTGCAGCCGCCGGCGATCGATGAACGGCCCGCGCCGCGGCTCGCGCGCCAGGAAGATGTTCTCGGCGACCGACAGATGCGGCACCAGGTTCAGCTCCTGGTGGATCATCGCGATGCCCGCGGCCTGCGCCTGCGGCGTCGATGCGAAGCGCACCGGCGCGCCCTTGTAGACGATCTCGCCGGCATCGGGCTGCAGCTGGCCGCTGAGGATCTTCATCAGCGTGGACTTGCCTGCACCGTTCTCGCCGCACAGCGCGTGCACCTCGCCGCGGCGCAGGTCGAAGCACACGTCGTCGAGTGCAGTGACGCCGAGAAATCGCTTCGTGATGCCGGTCAATGCCAGCACCAGCGGCGGCGCCGGCATCGGCTCGCGGATGTCGGATTGTTGGTAAGGCCACTTGACCATCATTCGTTCATTTGGCCTTACCACCTGTCCATGTCGTGCTGGGATATTCCCTGATGCCAGGGCTATCATGGCCACGACTTCTTCCGGTGCAGCCCGTCATGTCCGTGCAGTTCAAACAGGTCGAAACGCGACGCCTTTACCAGCAGATCGCCGACCAGATTCGCGATCTCATCGAACGCGGCGGCTTCGACATCGGCGACCGCCTGCCCCCGGAACGCGAGCTCGCGCAGCAGCTGGGCGTCTCGCGCCCTTCACTTCGCGAAGCGCTGATCGCGCTCGACGTGGAGGGATCGGTCGAGATCCGCAGCGGCTCCGGCGTCTACGTCAACAGCCCACCCGAGCGCAGCACGCGCACGACGGCGGCATTGGGCGAGAGCCCGACAGAGCTGATGCAGGCACGCGCGGCAATGGAGGGCACGGTGGTGGTGCTGGCCTGCGCGCGAAGCACGCCCGCGGCGTTGGCCAATCTGCGCGCCTGCGTCGATGGCATGCGCCAGGAGATCGCCCGGCGGCGCACACCGCTCGAGTTCGACCGCCAGTTCCACCTTACGATCGCCGAGATGAGCGGCAACTCGGTGATGCAGCGCCTGGTCGTGGAGCTCTTCGACGACAGGCACAGCCCGATTTCCACCAAGCTGCGTTCCCGCTACGAGAACATGCGCACCTGGAATGCGGCGCTGAAGGAACACGAGGCGATCCTGCACGCGTTGGAGGCGCACGACCCGCTCGCAGCGGAGGCCGCCATGCGCTCGCACCTGAAGGCGTCGGAACAACGCTGGGTCGGCGGCTGAGCCTCGAGCCGCGGCAGGCGGCGGCCAGTCCGTCGCCCGCAGCCGCATGCGGGGCGTCCCTCACTCACTGTCGAAAAGTGCGTGGCCGTGCTAGCATAATAAATGAGGTGCGTACCTCATCGGAGCCATGTCGCCAATCCAAGTAGCACGCCGCGCCAGGCGCGTGCGAAGGAGTCGGTCATGAAGAAGGTGGTGTGGGGCGTCCTGAGCACGGCCCGGATCGGCATCGATCAGGTGCTGCCGGCCATGAAAGCCAGCCCCTTGATCGAGCTTCGCGCGATCGCTTCGCGCTCGCTGCCGGCGGCCCAGGCCGCGGCCCAGGCGCTGGGAATCCCGCTCGCCTACGGCTCGTACGAGGCGTTGCTCGCCGATCCCGAGATCGAAGCGGTCTACAACCCGCTGCCCAACCACCTGCACGTGCCGCTGACACTGCGGGCCGCCGCAGCCGGCAAGCACGTCCTGTGCGAAAAGCCGATCGCGTTGAGCGTGGAAGAAGCGGAGTCGTTGCGCGAAGCGGCGAGGCACGTGCGCATCGAGGAGGCGTTCATGGTGCGCCACCACCCGCAGTGGCAGCGCGTGCGCGAACTGGTGCGCAGCGGGTGCATCGGCACGCCGCGGGCCGTGCAAGTGTTCTTCTCCTACTTCAACGCCGATCCGGCGAACATCCGCAACCAGCCGTCCATCGGCGGCGGCGCGCTCTACGACATCGGCTGTTATGCCATCCTCAGCGGGCGCTACCTGTTCGAGGCCGAACCGCGGCGCGTGGTGGCGCTGGTGGACCGCGACCCCGCGCTCGGCACCGACCGCACGACCAGTGCCCTGCTCGACTTCGGCGATGGCCGACAGCTGGGCTTCACCGTCTCGACGCAGAGCTGCCCCTTCCAGCAGGTGCAGGTGGTCGGCACCCGCGGCCGCCTCGAACTGCGCATCCCGTTCAATGCGCCGCGCGGCGGCTCGATGTCCGTCGCGGTGGACGAAACAGGTGCCCTCGACGGCAGCAGCGTCCACCTCGAGACACTGCCTGCTGCCGACCAGTACCAGCTCGAGGCCGAGGCCTTTTCGCGCCTGGTGCGCGGCGAGACCGGGCCCCACTGGGGTCTGGATGACGCGATCGCGCAGCTGCGCGTCATCGATGCGCTGTGGCGCTCCGAGCGCAGCGAGCGCTGGGAAGCCGTGGCCTAGCCGCGGGCCGACACCCACCATGCGCAGGCCGACATGGACCGCATCCCACGCATCCTGATCGTCGACGACGACGTCGAGATCCGGCGCCTGACCAAGACGCTGTTGCAGGACTACGGCTTTCTCGTCACGGTTGCCGGCAACGGGCGCGAGATGGCCGCGGCGCTCAACGAGTGGCACGTCGACCTGATCGTGCTCGACGTGCTGATGCCCGGCCAGGACGGCTTCGCGCTGTGCCGCGAACTGCGTCATCGCAGCGAGATGCCGATCATCCTGCTGACCGCGCTGCGCGAGGAGTCGGATCGCATCGTCGGGCTGGAACTGGGCGCAGACGACTACCTGGTCAAACCCTTCAATCCGCGCGAACTGGTGGCGCGCATCCGTACCATCCTGCGCCGCGCCCGGGCGCGGCCGATCGAGCGGCCGCAGGAGACGCGCTTCGTCTATGGCTTCGCGGGATGGCAGTTGGATGCGGGGGCGCGCGACCTTCAGTCGCCGGACGGCACGCTGGTCACGCTGTCGGCGCGCGAGTTCTCGCTGCTGCTCGCCTTCCTCAGCCACCCTCGCTGCGCGCTGAGCCGCGACCGCCTCGCCGACACCGTGCGCGGCCAGGACTGCTCGCCTTTCGATCGCAGCATCGACATCCTGGTGTCGCGACTGCGCCGCAAGCTCGAGGACAGCCGCAAGGAGCCGACGCTGATCAAGACCATCCGCGGCGAGGGCTACCAGTTCTGCGCCGAGGTGACCCGCCGCCCGGCCGACGCGGCGGCGGACACACTCGCCCTTTGAGCCCGCGATGCGGCGCTGGCCGGAGGCTCTTGCGTGCTGGGCGCCCCGCAGCCTGAGGGCGCGGCTGCTGTGGTGCATCGCCAGCGCCGTGGTGATGCTGCTGGTACTGACCGACTGGCTCGCCGGGCCGCTGCAGCGCAGCTTCGGTGCCGGCGTGTCGCTGTTGCTTGGCGCTGCAGCCATTCTCGTGCTCGCCGACTGGGCCGTCGCCCGCCTGATCGAGCCGGTTCGGGAGATGGCCCGCGTGATCGAGCAACAGGGCGTCGAAGACCCCGGCGGCCCGCTGCCCGAACGCGGCCCGCTGGAAGCGCGCGCGATGGCGCAGGCCTTCAACCGCCAGCGCGAGCGCATCGCCGACCTGCTGGATGATCAGAAGCGCATGCTGGCCGCGATCTCGCACGACTTGCGCACTCCCGCCACACGCCTGCGTCTGCGCGTCGAGTTCGTGCGCGAGGATGCCGATCTGCAACGGTTGATGCTGCGCGACCTGGACGAAATGGATGCGATGCTGACCGAGGCGATGACCTTCCTGGCCGACGACGTGCGCGGGGAGCCGCGCAAGCTGGTCGACCTGAGCGCGCTGCTGCAGGCCGTGTGCGACGACTATGCCGATGTCGGGCAGCCGGTCGCCTTCGCCGAACCGCCCCCGCTGCGTTTTCGCAGCGTGCCCACGCTGTTCGCCGCCGCCGGCCAGGAGCTGAGCTTCGCCAGCGAGCGCCGGGTGCGCCTGCAGTGCCGGCCGAACGCGCTGCGCCGTGCCGTCAACAACCTGATCGACAACGCGCTGAAGTACGGGTTCCGCGCCGATGTGCAACTGGACGCGGACGCGAAGCACGTGCGCATCGGCGTGCTCGACCGCGGCCCCGGCATCCCCTTGGCGGAGATCGACAAGGTGCTGCTGCCCTTCTACCGCATCGAGTCGTCGCGCCAACGCAGTACCGGCGGCATGGGCCTGGGGCTGGCGATCGTCAAGACGGTGGCCGACGCGCACCGAGGACGCATCGAGTTGTGCAACCGCGCCGAGGGCGGCCTGCTCGCCACGCTGGAGCTGCCGCGCGAAGTCTGACGCGGGACTGCGTTCGAAGTTCGACGCGCGGATCGATCTGATGCGCCATGCTGCGCCGCGACATTTGTATCGCTGCGTAGCGATGCGCTCTGGCGCTCGACCAGCGTTACGTCGCCAGCCGCACGGCGCACGCGCGCGCTGCCAGCATCGCGCCGCGGACCAACGACGAGGAGACACGCCGTGCACCACATCCGACTCAGCATCACCTGCCTGGCGCTGGCCACCGGGGCGTTGAGCGCCCTGCCCGCCCTGGCCGGGCCGCCCACCGTGGAGGTGCTCCACTTCATGACCTCGGGCGGGCAGGCCAAGGGCATGAAGTCGCTCAAGGACGACCTCGAGGCCCAGGGGGGCAAGTGGGTCGATACGCCAGTGGGTGGCGGCAACAGCGAGGACGCACTCGCCAAGCTGCGCACGCGCGTGATGGGCGGCGACGCACCCTCGTCGGTGCAGCTCAAGGGGCCGCTTATCCAGGAGTGGGGTGCGCTCGGCGTGCTGCAGCCGATCGACGACGTCGCCACCGCCGGCCGCTGGGAGCAGGCGCTGCCGAAGCTGGTCTCCGACACCATGAAGTACAAGGGCCAGTGGGTTGCCGCGCCGGTGAACATCCACCGCCTCGACTGGATGTACGCCAACCCGGCGGTGCTGAGCAAGGTCGGCATCAGGATGCCGGCGACGTGGGAGGAGTTCGACGCCGCGGCCGACAAGCTCAAGGCCGCCGGCATCACGCCGCTGGCCCATGGCGGGCAGGCCTGGCAGGACGCCTCGCTGTTCGAGATCGTCGTGGCCAGCGTCGGTGGGCCCGCGTTCCACCGCAAGGCGCTGGTCGAACTCGACAACGCCGCGCTCACCGGCCCGACGATGAAGCAGGTGTTCGACCGCATGCGCAAGCTGCGCGGCTACGTCGATGCGAACTTCTCCGGTCGCGACTGGAACGTCGCGACCAACATGATCATCAACGGCCAGGCCGGCTTCCAGCTGATGGGCGACTGGGTCAAGGGCGACATGAGCGCCGCCGGCAAGCTGCCCGGCCGCGACTACGTCTGCGCCAACCCGCCCGGCCACGGCGGCGGCAGTTTCCTGTTCATCGTCGACAGCTTCGCGATGTTCAAGTCGAAGAACCCCGACGTGCTGGCCGGCCAGAAGCTGTTCGGCAAGCTGATGATGGAGCCGCGGTTCCAGGAGAACTTCAACCTGGCCAAGGGCTCGATCCCGGTGCGCAACGACATGAAGCTCGACAAGTTCGACGCCTGCGCCCTGGCCGCACGCGACCAGATGGACAAGTCGATCAAGGGCGGCGGCTTCAATCCCTCGGCGATCCACGACATGGCGGTGGCCAGCGCGGTGCGCGGCGCGATGACCGACGTGGCGACCAAGCACTTCAACTCGTCGATCTCGTCGGACGAGGCGGTGCAGCTGCTCGCCAGGTCCATCAAGCAGGCGCGCGAGTGATCCGAGCGGCCCTCGGCCGGCACCTGTCGGCGCTGATCCTGGCGCCCACGGCTGCGGCCACGCTGGTGTTCGTCTACGGCTTCATCGCCTGGACGGCCTACATGTCGTTCACCGGCTCGCGAATGATGCCGGTGTACGAACTGATCGGCTTCGACGCGTACACGCGGCTGTGGGAGATGGAGCGCTGGAACGTCTCCATCGTCAACCTGCTGATCTTCGGCAGCCTGTTCGTCGGGCTCGGCCTGGTCACCGGGCTGATGCTGGCCATCCTGCTCGACCAGCGCATCCGTGCCGAAGGCCTGCTGCGGACGGTCTACCTGTACCCGATGGCGCTGAGCTTCATCGTCACCGGCACGGTGTGGAAGTGGCTGCTCAACCCCGGCATCGGGCTGGAGCGTGGCATGCACCAGCTCGGCTGGGAGAGCTTCCGCTTCGGCTGGATCGTCGACCCGGACCTGGCCATCTACACCATCGTCATCGCCGGCGTGTGGCAGAGCTCGGGCCTGGTGCTGGCGATCTTCCTGGCCGCGCTGCGCGGCGTCGACCAGGACGTGGTCAAGGCCGCGTTCATGGACGGCGCCAGTACGCTGCAGATCTACTGGGGCATCGTGCTGCCGTCGATCCGGCCGGCGTTCTTCTCGGCCGTGATCGTGCTCACCCACCTGGCCGTGAAGAGCTTCGACCTCGTCGTCGCGATGACCAACGGCGGCCCCGGCTACGCCACCGACCTGCCGGCGATCTTCATGTACTCGATGAGCTTCCAGCGCAACAACATCGCGGTCGGCTCGGCCACCGCGATGATGATGCTGTGCACGGTGATGGCGATCATCGTGCCCTACCTGTACTCCGAGCTGCGCCCGGCCAGGAGCGCCCATGGCTGAGGCCGCACTCGAACTGCGCGACGGCCGCTGGGCACCGGCCATCGCCGCGCAGCGAAAGCTGCGCATCGGCCGCGTGCTGCTCTATGCGGTGCTGACGCTGTTCGCGCTGTACTACCTCGCGCCGTTGTACGTGATGATCGCCACCTCGCTGAAGTCGGCCGAGGAACTCCGCGAGGCCTCAATCTTTGCGCTGCCGCACGCCGCGCAGCTCGACACCTGGCGCCATGCCTGGAGCGAGGTCTGCATCAGCGTCAGCTGCGGCGGCATGCGGCCCTACTTCGTCAACTCGCTGGTGGTGGTGGTGCCGGCGGTGCTGATCTCCACGCTGATCGGCGCGATCAACGGCTACGCGCTGGCCGCGTGGCGCTTCCCGGGCTCGAACCTGCTGTTCGGCCTGCTGCTGTTCAGCTGCTTCATCCCCTTCCAGGCGATCATCCTGCCGTTGGCGCAGCTGCTCGGCGCGCTCGGCCTGGCCAGCACGGGGACCGGACTGGCGCTGACCTACATCGTCTACGGCCTGGGCTTCACGACGCTGTTCTTCCGCAACTTCTACGTCACCGTGCCGCGCGAGCTGGTGCGGGCGGCGACGATCGACGGCGCCGGCTTCTTCGCCATCTTCTGGCACATCATGCTGCCGCTGTCGCTGCCGACCATCGTGGTCACGCTGATCTGGCAGTTCACGCAGATCTGGAACGACTTCCTGTTCGCCGTGACGCTGACCAACGGCGCCGGCCAGACGGCCACCGTCGCTCTGGGCAACCTCGTCAAGACCTCGCAGGCCACCAAGCGCTACGACGTCGAGATGGCCGCGGCCATCATCACCGGGCTGCCCACCCTGCTGGTGTTCCTGCTGGCGGGCAAGTACTTCGTGCGCGGGCTGACCGCGGGCGCGGTGAAAGGCTGACCACGTGGCGTCGCTCGAGCTCATCGATGTGTCCAAGAGCTATGGCCGCGCGGAGGCGGTGCGCAAGGTGTCGCTGCGCGTCGGCGACGGCGAGTTCCTGGTGCTGGTCGGCCCCTCGGGCTGCGGCAAGAGCACGCTGCTGAATCTGATCGCCGGACTGGAGCACACCAGCAGCGGCGAGATCCGCATCGACGCACGGCGCGTCAACGAGGTGCACCCGAAGGACCGCGACATCGCGATGGTGTTCCAGTCGTATGCGCTCTATCCGAACATGACGGTCGAGCGCAACATCACTTTCGGGCTGCGCGCGCGCGGCGTGCCGCGCGAGGTGCGCGAGCAGGCGCTGCGCAAGGTGGCGGCGATCCTGCAGATCGAGCCGCTGCTCGAGCGCAAGCCCGCCCAGCTCTCCGGCGGCCAGCGGCAGCGTGTCGCGATGGGGCGGGCCATGGTGCGCGACCCGTCGATCTTCCTGTTCGACGAACCGCTGTCGAACCTTGACGCCAAGCTGCGCCTGGAGATGCGCACCGAGATCAAGCGACTGCACCAGCGCCTGGGAACCTCGGCCGTCTACGTGACGCACGACCAGATCGAGGCGATGACCCTGGCCACGCGCATCGCGGTGATGCGCGACGGCGTGCTCCAGCAATGTGCCGACCCGCGCACCGTGTTCGAGTCGCCGGCCAACATGTTCGTGGCCGACTTCATGGGCTCGCCGCCGATGAACTTCGCGCCCGCCACGCTGGTGCAGCAGGACGGCGGGCTCGGCGTCCACCTGCCGCGGCTGGGCCAGCCGGCGCTGTACGTGCCGCTGCCGCAGGCGCCGCAGCGTTATGCCGACTGGCTGGGGCGCGACGTGGTGTTCGGCGTGCGGCCGGAGCATCTGACTGCGCCACGCCCTGGCGCCGCCGCCACGGCAGAGCGCGCCGTGCTGGACTGCCGCATCGACGTGGTCGAGCCGACCGGCACCGACACGATGGTGTTCTTCACGCTGGGCGCCGTCGACATGGTGGCCCGCATCGACGCACACACCTCGGTGCGACCGGGCGACGTCCTGCGCCTGGAGGTCGACGCGGCGCGCACCAGCCTGTTCGATCCGCGCACCGGCCAGCGCATCTGAGATTTCCCAAGGCATGAGGACTTCGCCGCATGCCAAACCACGTGAGAAGAGGAGACTGAGATGAAGACGACGATGTGGAAGATGACGGGCGTTGCACTGCTGGCTCTCGCGGCAGCTACGCCGGGATGGGCGCAGAAGAAGACGCTGGCGGTGGTGGTCAAGGGGCTGGACAACCCCTTCTTCACCGTGCTGGGCGACGGCTGCGCACTGTGGAACAAGCAGAACCCGAGCTCCGAGTACACCTGCCTCTACACCGGCCCGGCCTCGAGTGCCGACGAGGCCGGCGAGGTGCAGATCGTCGAGGACCTGATCAACAAGGGCGTGGCCGGCATCGCCATCTCGCCGTCCAACGCACCGGCGATGGCCAACATGCTCAAGGCCAAGAAGCCGAAGATGCCGATCATGACGATCGACGCCGATCTCGCCGCCGCCGACCGCGCGCTGCGCAAGACCTACCTGGGCACCAACAACTACGACATGGGCGTGCTGATGGCCGGGCACCTGAAGCAGCACAAGCCCAAGGGCGGCAGCGTCTGCCTGCAGCTGGGCAACGTGGCGGCCGACAACATCAACGCGCGTGCCGCCGGCTTCCGCGACACGATCAGCGGCAAGAAGGGCATCGACCGGCTCAAGGGCGAAGGCGGCTGGACCGAGATCGCCGGCTGCCCGGTGTTCACCAACGACCAGATCGACCTGGCCAACCAGCAGATGGCCGACGTGTTCACCAAGAACCCGAAGCTCGACGCCTTCATCCTGATCGGCGGCTGGGCACAGTTCGGCCCGCAGGCCTATGCGCAGGTGACCGACCAGGTGATGCCGCGCCTGAAGTCCAAGGAGCTGGTGATCATCGCCGGCGACACGCTGCCGCCGCAGCTCGACGCACTGAAGGCCGGCCGCAGCCATGGGCAGATCGGCCAGCGCCCGTTCGAGATGGGGCTGCGCGCGCCGGCGGTGCTGATCGACCTGATCAACGGCAAGCAGGTGGCCGACCCGCTGTACACCGGCCTGGACGAGTGCACGGCCTCCAACCTGGGCAAGTGCCCCGCGAAGTGACGCCGCAGTCCAGGGCGCCTGCGGGCACCCCGGCGGCCTGTCCGACCGAACCAACGAAGCGCATGGCCATCCTGGAGCTGAACAAGGTGTCGAAACACTTCGGCGCGATCCACGCGCTGAATGACGTGTCGCTGTCGCTGCACGCCGGCGAAGTGGTCGGCCTGATGGGCGACAACGGCGCCGGCAAGTCGACGCTGGTGAAGATCATCGCCGGCAACTTCCCGCCCAGCGCCGGCACGATGGCCATGCTGGGGCGGCCGGTGCACTTCCACAAACCCGCCGAGGCGCGCGCGCAGGGGGTGGAGATCGTCTACCAGGACCTCGCCCTGTGCGACAACCTCAGCGCGGCGGAGAACGTCTTCCTCGGGCGCGAGCCGATGCGCGGCTTCGGCCCCGTGCGCTGGCTCGACTACCGCACGATGTTCGAGCGTGCCGGCGAACTGTTCGCCGAGCTGAAGTCCGAGACGCGGCCGCGCGACC
This sequence comes from Rhizobacter sp. AJA081-3, assembly GCF_017795745.1. GTDB lineage: Bacteria > Pseudomonadota > Gammaproteobacteria > Burkholderiales > Burkholderiaceae_C > Piscinibacter. Next base: position 2,691,830 of record NZ_CP059067.1, read on the forward strand.
TGGTGCGCCGCATGTCCGGCGGCCAGCGCCAGGCGGTGGCGATCGCCCGCACGCGGCTGTCCGACCCGAAGATCGTGCTGATGGACGAGCCGACGGCGGCGATCAGCGTGCGCCAGGTCGCCGAGGTGCTGGCACTGATCCGCCGGCTGCGCGAACACGGCATCGCGGTGGTGCTGATCAGCCACCGCATGCCCGACGTGTTCTCGGTGGCCGACCGTGTCGTGGTGCTGCGCCGCGGCGAGAAAGTGGCCGACAAGCCCATCGCGCAGAGTTCACCGGAAGAGGTCACCGGCCTGATCACCGGTGCGATTGCCATCGCATGAACACACCGAATCCCACCGGCAGCCAGGCCGGCATCGCCGACACCACGCTGGCCCGTGCCATCGCCGAGCGCTCGCACGGCAGCCGGCTGGCCTGGCTGGCCGGCCAGCAGACCTTCTGGGTGACGCTGGCCGCGCTGCTCGCCTTCGCCGGGCTCACGCTGGCCAGCGACGTGTTCGCCACGCAGCAGAACCTGTTCAACGTGGCGCGCAATTTCGCCTTCGTGGCGATCATCGCCATCGGCATGACGGCGGTGATCGTCACCGGCGGCATCGACCTGTCGGTCGGTGCGGTGCTGGTGCTCTCCGGCATGGTCACCGGCATGGCGATGAACTCCGGCATGTCGATCTGGCTGGCGGTGCCGCTGGGCCTCGCGGCGGCACTGGCGGTGGGCGCGTTCAACGGCGTGATGATCGCCTACGTCGGCGTGCCACCCTTCGTGGTGACGCTGGGCATGCTCTCGATCGCGCGCAGCCTGGCGATGGTGCTGTCCGACAACCGCATGGTCTATTCCTTCGGGCCCGACCAGCCGGCGCTGCTGGCGCTCGGCGGCGGCTTCCTCGAACTGGTGCTGCCCTTCGTCGACCCGATCCGCATTCCCAACCCGCTGATCTTCATGCTCGTGCTGATGGTGTGCACCAGCCTGGCCTTCCGCTGGTCGCGCTGGGGCCGCTACCTGTTCGCCATCGGCGGCAACGAACGCGCCGCCACGCTGACCGGCGTGCCGGTGAAGCGGGTCAAGGTCGGCGTCTACATGTTCTGCGCGTTGTGCGCCGGGCTGACCGGGGTGCTCGAGGTCGGCTGGCTCGGCACCATCACGACCGGGCTCGGGCAGGGCATGGAACTTACCGTCATCGCCGCGGCGGTGATCGGCGGCGCCAACCTCTCCGGCGGCATCGGCTCGGCCTTCGGCGCCGTCGTCGGCGCGGCGCTGATCGAGGTGATCCGCAACAGCCTGACGCTGCTGGGCATCAGTACCTTCTGGCAAGGCACCTTCGTCGGCACCTTCATCGTCATCGCCGTGCTGTTCGACCGGCTGCGTTCGCGCAGCGCCAACGAATGAAGCCAGCCCCACCCAACGACACGACGCGAATGAGCGCACATCAGTTGTCTCCATGATGCCCGCCGCCCGCGGTGACAGATGCCCGCGCGCGCGTGCATCGAAGGTCCGCAGGCGCAGTCCTTTGGGTCTGATCGGCATCCCTTGGGCCCACCGTTGCGTGGGCCCTTTTTTGACTTGACCCCCTGCGGAGGCTTCGTCATGACCCGTTCTGCCCAGCCACTCATCCTCGTCACCGGCGCGACAGGCAAGGTGGGCCGCAGCTTCATCGCGCGGCTGTTGGCCGAGCCGTCGCTCGCGCATTGGCGCGTGCGTGCGCTGTGCCACCAGCGCGCCTTGCCGCCGCATCCACGCATCGAGTCGGCCCGCGGCGCCATCCAGGACAGGCAGGCCGTGCAGCAGGTGCTGCAGGACGTGACTCACGTGCTGCACCTGGCCACCAGCAAGGAGACGCCGGAGGATGTGATGGACGTGGCGGTCAAGGGCCTGTTCTGGTTGCTCGAAGGCTGCAGGGCGAGCCCGAGCTTCCACCAGTTCATCCTGATCGGTGGCGATGCCGCGGTCGGCCACTTCCACTACCCGCACCCGGTGCCGGTGGTCGAGACTCAGCCGCACAGCGCCTATCCGGGGTGCTACGCGCTCTCGAAAGTCATCGAGGAGGTGATGCTGCAGCAGTACTTCATTCAGTACGGCCTCAATGGCTGCTGCCTGCGCGCGCCGTGGATCCTGGAGAAGGACGACCTGCGGTTCCATCTGAGTTTTGGCGCGGACGTGTTCGGCTCGCCGCGCTGGTGCGACCGGGTCGGCGCCGAGGCGGCCGCGGCCTATGCTGCGTGTGGCGCGATTCCGGTGCTGCTCGACCCGCAGGGCGAAGGCGTGCTGCGCAACTTCGTTCACGTCGACGACCTGGTGAGCGCCATCCTCGCCGCGATCGACCATCCGCGTGCCAGGCAGCAGGTCATGAACGTCTGCATGGACGAACCGATCGACTACGTTCGCCTGGGCGAGTACCTGGTGCGCACGCGCAGCAGCACGCTGGTGCCCCTGCGCGACCGCTATCACTCCACGTGGCTGGACAACAGCAAGGCGAAGTTCCTGCTGGGATGGCGCCCGCACTACGACATGGAGCGGCTGGTGGAGTCGGCCTGGGGCTACCGGCGTGCCGATGACGAGCCGCGTCGGGTCTGGTATCCGGGGTAGAGGCTGCCTGGCCACAACCCGAGGGCCTTGTGTGCCAGGGTCCGGAACGCGGCGCGCCGTGCGGTTGTCGGCGGCGCCAGGATGTCGGTCTGCAGGGCGACCATCAGCGGCCGGGCGCGCTCGGGGGCCGGCAACTCGCTGCGAACGGTCATTCGAAGCGCAGGAACACCCTGCCGCCCTCGAGCTTCACCGGGTAGCTGCGCAGCGCCTCGGTGACCGGTGCGCAGGTCGGCTTGCCGTCACGCACGTCGAACTTGCCCTGGTGCAAGGGGCATTCGATCTCATGGCCGTCCAGGAAGCCGTCGCACAGCCGCGCATGGCCATGGGTGCAGATGTTGTCGGTCGCGTAGACCGCATCGCCGACGGTGTAGATCGCGATGTCGCGCCCGGCGACGACGAGGCCCGCGACATCGTCGACGGGAAGTTCGTCGGCCGACAGTGCGTCGACCCAGTTCGTCGTGCTCATGCGCGCCTCAGATCGGGTAGATGATGGAGTTGGGGATCATCTCGGAGTCGTAGATGCACTCGCGCGATGCGAACTTCAGGCCGGCCGGTGTGCGCACCACGACATCCAGGTAGCGCCCGACATTGAACACGCTCGACACCTCCGAGAGCTTGGTGCGGAACACCGCATAGTTGGCCTCGCAGCGCCAGCGCCCTTCGGCTGCCTCGCGGATCACCGGCGCGCCGACCACGTGTCGCTGGTAGTAGGGATCGTGGAACAGGGTTTCGCGGATGCCGTAGACGCGGTCCTTCAGCATGCCCTTGCTCGTGAACGAGAGCGTGGCCAGCGGGAAGCCGCGCTCGTGGTTCTCGCGCGGCTGCAGTCGGTAGATGCAGTCGTCGGTGAAGAACTCGGGCCAGAGGTCCCAGTGGCCGGAGTCGACGGCGCTGGCGTAGTCCGCGTAGAGCTGCGTCAGGGCCAGCCAGTCCTCGAAGTTCAGGTTCGTCGCCATGGTGCGGGCCTCCATCACGCTTCCATCACGTCGCGCCAGTAGCGGTACATGCCCCGGATCAGGGTCTCGGTGACCATGTGCTCCGTGTCCTCCACCGTGTGCCCGCCCAGTTCGGCCACGGCGCGGTGGAAGGGCTTGCTTTCGAAGGCCTGCTGGGAGAACTCGATGACCTCGCCATCGTCGGCCGAGACGAAGCCGGCCGGGCCGAACAGGTTCGCCTGCGTCAGGCGCCGCTTCGTCATCACCTCATCGTCGTCCTCGAAGCCGAAATGCGTCCAGACGAAGTCGAAGCTGCCATGGCCGGTGGGCTGGATGTGCCGCGTCGACACGCTGTTGGCCTGCTGCTGCAGGATCACGCTCGGGAAGATCGTCGTCATCACCGCCGTCGGGCCGCCCCACCAGGGCTCGGGCACGATGTCGATGAAGCTCGGGTCATGCAGCTTCATCTCCTCCTTGAAGCTCGACACCTGCGTCACCTGCTCGGCCTTGCCGCCGGTGCCGCGCGTGGAAATCATCGCCGCATGGCGGTGCTTGTCGTCCATGCGCAGCTGCGACTTGTTGTCGGCGCGCCATAGGCCGAAGGTGACGAACCAGGTGTGCAGCAGCCCCGGGTGGTAAGGGTCCTTGATGTTCTCCTGCATCAGCTTCCAGTTGCCGGGGATGCGCTGGCGGTTGTAGCCCAGGATCTTCAGCTGGCGGCCGTTGAAGAGGCGGTCGAAGTAGCCCAGGATGGCGGGGCCGAGGTAGTCCTCGAAGGGCTCGACGTCCGGGTCGAACGACGCGAAGACCACACCGCCGCGCGTGGCCACCTTCAGCTTGGTGAGCCCATGGTCGGCCGTCTTGAAGTCCGCCGGCATGCCGCCGTTGACCTTGCCGTCCTGCTTGACGCCACGGCGGAAGGGCACGCCCTGCAGGTCGCCCTTGAGCGTGTAGCTCCACTGGTGGTAAGGGCAGACGAAGTCCTTGCGATTGCCGTGCCGCTCGCGGCAGAAGCGCATGCCGCGGTGGGCGCAGACGTTCTCGACCACGTTGAGCACGCCGTCGGCATCGCGCGCCAGGATGACCGAACGTTCACCCACCACGGTGCGCTTGTAGTCGCCCGGGTTCGGCACTTCCGCCTCCAGGCCGACGTAGCACCAGTGGCCCTTGTAGAAGAAGCGCTCGAGCTCCTTGCGATAGAGCTCGTCGCTGGTGTAGGTGAGGAAAGGGATGCGGTGGGTGCCGTCGCCCTCCCACACCGGCTGCTCGGGAAAGACGGTGGAGGTCTCGTTCATGGCTTGTCTCCTGTGATCTCGAATCGGGTCGGTCGTTGCCGCCCTCAAGCCGTCACGCGCACTTCGATCGCGCCCAGCCCCTGCACTTCGCCGCGCATCACGTCTGTGGCCACCACGGCGTTCACGCCCTCCGGTGTGCCGGTCATGATGATGTCGCCCGGCTCCAGCGCCTCGTACTCGGAGAGATAAGCCACGCACTCGGACACCGACCAGATCAGCTTGGCGATGTCGGACGATTGGCGCGGCTGGCCGTTGACCGTCAGCGTGATCGCAGCGGCCGCCGGGTGGCCGATGTCCTGCGCGCGGTGCAGCGCGCCGATCGGCGCCGACTGTGCGAAGGACTTGCCGAACTCCCAGGGCCGGCCCTTGTCGCGCGCTTCGAGCTGCAGGTCGCGCCGCGTCATGTCCAGCCCGACGGCATAGCCGTAGACATGCTCCAGCGCCTGCGCGATCGGGATGTCGCGCCCGCCGCGGCCGATGGCCACGACCAGTTCGATCTCGTGGTGGTAGTTCTTCGTCTTGGGCGGATAGGGCACGCTGCTCGGCGTGGCCGCGTCGACCACGGCCGCCGCGGGCTTCATGAAGAAGAACGGCGGTTCGCGATCCGGGTCCTTGCCCATCTCGCGGGCATGGGCCGCGTAGTTGCGGCCGACACAGAAGACGCGGTTCACCGGGAAGCGCTCGTCACGGCCGGCGATGGCCAGCGTGTGCAGCGGGGGAGCCTCGAGGGCGAGATTCATGGCGATCCTTGAACGGGTGGAGGTCACAGGCGCTCTTCGCGCCAGAGACCCAGGGCCTGCTGCACAGGCCGGTCGGAGAAGCTGAACAGCACCGCATCGCGGTCGGCGCGCAACTGCAGTGCATGCCAGGAGGGCACGACGAACACGTCGTTCTCCTGGAAGCGCCAGGTCCTGTCGCCGGACAGCCCGCTCAGGCGCGCTTCACCGCTCCCTTCGAGGCAGACATGCACGGTGCCATCGGTGCAGCGCACCGGCTTCGTCTCGAAGCCGGCCGGCAGGCGCTGCGCGAAGGACCCGATGGTCGGCATGGGCGAGGCGCCGGTGGCCGGGTTCACGTAGCGCAGCTTGAAGCCGTGGTGCGCATCGGGTGCGCCATGCGAGATGCCCATCAGCGAGGCCTTCGTGCGCTCGAACGGGTACACGAAGACCCGCGTCGGATCGGCCGGCTTGGGCTCGTAGTCCAGCGGCGCCATGTTGGCGCCGTAGCGGGCCAGGGCATCGCCTTCCGGGCGCAGCGGCGCTTGAGACAACTGCTCGCTGCGTTCGGCGAACCCGGCATCGAGGAAGCGCACGATCGGGATGTCCAGCCCGTCGAGCCAGACCACCGGCTGATCGCCGAGGTTGCCGTGGTCGTGCCAGGTCCAGGCCGGGGTGATGATGAAGTCGCCGCGGCGCATCGTGGTGCGCTCGCCATCGACGGCCGTGTAGGCGCCCTCGCCGTCGAGCACCAGACGCAGGGCCGACTGCGTGTGCCGGTGCGCGGGCGCCACCTCCCCCGGCATGATCAGCTGCAACCCGGCGTAGAGCGATTGCGTGATGCACGACTGGCCGCGCAGGGCGGGGTTCTCCAGGATCAGCACGCGTCGCTCGGCCTCTTCGGCGGAGATCAGCCGGCCGGCCTCCATCACCTTCTCGCGCAGTTCCGCATAGCGCCACAGGTGCGCCGAGGCGGGCGACCGGGGCTGCGGCGGCACCAGCGCGCCCAGCACCTCCCACAGCGGCGTCATGTGGTCCTTGCCGATGCGGCCGTAGTAGTCGGCACGTTGGCGCAAGGCCTCGGGCGGGAGTTTGGAGACTTGCATCGGTGCTCCTCAGGTGCCTTGGGTGTAGAACGCATCGGCGTAGATGTGTGCGGCCGCGATGCCCTTGCGGCGCGCCACCACCGTTGCCGCCTCGACCATCGGCGGCGAGCCGCACAGGTAGGCACGCCACGCGCTCATGTCGCCGTGGTCCTGCTCGATGGCGTCGGTGACCAGCCCCATGCGATGCGTCGCGGCGTTGCCGCCGGATGTCACGACGACGTGAACGTTCAGCCGCGGGTGATCGCGCTCGAGCTGTTCGAGCCACGGCATCCCGTAGATGTCGCGCGGCGAGCGCAGGCCGAAGTACAGGTGAATGGGGTTCGCCATGCCCTGCGCGATGGCGCCACGCAGGATCGACAGGATCGGTGCCAGGCCCGTGCCACCGGCCACGCAGAGCATCGGGCCCTCGTGCCTGCGGCGCAGATAGGCCGAGCCCAGCGGCCCGCTGACCTTGACTGCATCGCCGACCTTGAGCTCGTGCGCGATGTAGCCGGTCACGCGCCCGTCCGGCACCAGGCGGACGTGGAACTCGAACAGGCCGTCGCCCGACAGCCCGGCCATCGAGTACGGCCGCGCATGCTCGGGCGTGAATTGGAGCTGCACGTACTGGCCCGGGGAGAACTCCATGGGCTTCGCCGGCCGCAGCACCAGCCGCTTGATGTCGTGGGTCAGGTCCTCGAGGGCCGCGACGGTGGCCTTGACGATGCGGGCCGGGTGGACCACCACCTCGTCGGGCTCCGGGATCTCGATCGTGCACGGCTCGGTGACGTAGGTCTGGCAGGCGAGCACGAAACTGTCGTCGCCTTCGAGCAGGCGCTGCTGGTCGCTCCCGCCTTCCATCACCTCGCCGTCCAGCACCCGGCAGCGGCAGGTGCCGCAGCGCCCGGCCATGCAGGAATAGGACATCGGGATCTGCGCGGCCTGCAGGGCCTGCAGCAGATTGGCGCCTGGCTGGACCCGGATCACACGATTCAGAGGTTGGACGAGGACTTCCATGGCAGGCGGATCATTCCCGCTTTGCCTCATTCAGCAAATAGAATCTCTTGAATGTGATGCATCACTGGCAGTGATGGAGGTTCCATGGAGCTTGCGGACATCGATCTCAACCAGCTGGTGCTCTTTCAGCAGTTGATGGTCGAGCGTCGTGTCTCCAAGGTGGCCGAGAACCTGGGTCTGACGCAGCCCGCGGTCAGCAACACGCTGGCCAAGCTGCGGCGCCAGTTCGGCGACGACCTGTTCGTCCGCACGCCGGCGGGCATGGTGCCGACGCCCTTCGCCGAGCAACTGGCCGAGCCGATCGGCTACGCGCTCGGCATGATCCACAGCGGGCTGAACCAGCACAGCCGCTTCGATCCCGCCAGCGTCAAGCGCTCGGTGACGATCGGCATGACGGACATCGGGGAGATCGTCTTTCTTCCCCGGCTGGTCGAGCGCCTGCGCCAGGAGGCTCCGGGCGTGTCGCTGATCACCGTGCGCACCACCGCGACGAGCCTGCGAGATGACATGGAAGCCGGCAAGGTGGACCTGGCCATCGGCCCGCTGCCGCAACTCAAGGCGGGCTTCTTCCAGCGCCGACTGTTCCGCCAGCGATACGTCTGCCTGTTCAGGAAGGGCCACCCGCTGGACCGCAAACGACTCTCGCTGGCGGACTTCAAGGCGGCAGAGCACCTGGTCATCGTGTCGGCCGGCACGGGCCACGGCAAGGTCGATGACCTGATCCGGCGAGCGGGTGTCGAGCGTGCCGTGCGACTGACGGTTCCGCACTTCGTCAGCGTAGGCCACATCCTGCGGCACTCGGACATGGTCGCCACGGTGACCGAGCGCCTGGCCGACAGCCTGGTCGAGCCCTTTGATCTCACCTTTCGCGCGCACCCTGTCGACCTGCCGGAGATCGCCATCAACCTGTTCTGGCACGCCAAGGTGCACCGCTCGCCTGCGCATCAGTGGTTGCGCGGCGTGGTCTTCGATCTGTTCGGCGAAGACCGGGCGACCGCTGCGACCTCGTCCAGGTAGCGCGCCGGACCCCGATCGAGGGCGATGCTGCGAAGCAGCATCACTGCGCGTGATGCGCCATATTCGCGCGGCGCCATTGGCGCACGGCTGAGAACACGGGACCATCGCCACCGCCATGAGCCATCTGCCCAGCCTGTCTCTCCTCGAGTCGCGTCCCGCCCGCATCGAGTGGGCTCGCCAGCGCTTCTTCGAGGAGGGACAGGTCCCGACCGGCGTGGTCAGCGAAGCCGTCTTCGAGTCCTGGGCGCGATGCTTGCGGCGCCACGGCAACCCGCACGAGCGCGCCGCATTCGAGCCCGTCACCGCGAGCCGGACTCAGTTGGCGTTGTTGAAGAACCGCCCGCTGCGTCAGGCCTGGATGGACGAAGTGCCCCGGCTGGAGTCGGCCCTCAGCTCGACCAGTTGTGCGTGGATGCTGACGGACGCCACAGGCGTCCTGATCGGGTCGACCTGCGTGGGCCGTTCGCACGAGGCCTTGATGCCTGTGGCCACACGACTCGGCGTCAACCTCTCCGAGGACGCGGTCGGCACCACCGCCCCGGGCGTGGCCGCCAGAACCGGCAAGCCTTTATGCGTGCAGGGTGGAGAGCACTTCTTCGACAGCGTGAAGGAGATGCATTGCGCCGCCGCGCCGATCCGCGACATTCGCGGCCAGATCGCGGGCGTGCTCGACCT